>NZ_POTB01000001.1:0-2516937 GCF_002940745.1 Hanstruepera ponticola | reverse complement strand
AATCAATAATAATCCCTGAACTTTTTCGATTACTTCACTAATGTGACGCTAACGAGGGCGCAAATATACAACCCTTTCTATCTTCTAAACAAACTTTTTTTTGCCTTTTTTATAAAGTATTTTTTAATAGCTTATTTACAGCGGATTAGAGTCAATAAAACTGCTTAATTATTTTGAGAATCTATAAAAAGAAGTTCCAGACAACACCAAAGCGTACCACAAAATCTCGATAAGGATAGTTTGGTGCAGAGTAGTAGTCGTAACCTGTCCAAGCAGAATTAAAATGTTCTGCCTTTAGATATATACGAATTTGCTGGATTTTGGCATTAACAAAAAAATCAAATCTTGGAAAGCCACCATATTCCTGATTATTTTGGACATAGAATTCCGCCATTAGCGGATCATAAGCATTCATATAATATTTTGTAAAATAACTAAACGTTACACCTGTTTGTAAGAATAGCGCTCTTTTAAAGAAATGATTAGAATAATAAAGTGTATTTCTAGTTGTGAGCTCCGGCAAATTAAATATCATACCATCATCTTGCACGTTTTGATACATCACCGTATTATATAAGGTAAACTTTCTTAAAAAGTCAAATCCCTTTTCCCATTTAAGCTTTAAGTAACTTATAGTTTGATCTGTTTGAAACGGTTTGACCAAATCATCTGCACCATCTTTCTTAAAATAAGTGTAGTCATTAATAGTAGTATAGTTCAATACAACATTACCAAACCATTTAGAATTTAAACCAAATCCCAATTGCTGTGTCTCAATATTATTAAAATTGTTTTGCCAGTTATAGTTCTTATATACACTTTGATAAAGTAAATAGTTATAGTTAGGAGCAGTAGAGTTATGATTGATGTAAGCCTCCACATTATTATTTTCATTTAGACTATAAGATGCTTTTCCAGTAAAAAAATTACCTTCAAAATCACCTGAAACATTTAATCCTGCCTCTCCAAACAAACTAAATTTATTGATATTCTTTTGATATTTACCTCCAATTGAAAACACATCTCCTTTTAATCTGTTCGTGATGTATTGATTATTAATGACCACCACTTTATTGTAACCATAGTTATAATTGTTATGCGCTACATTAAATTGAAGATCACCTAGTGTGCTGTTACTGTAATTTAACCCTAATTGGTTGTAAAAATTTTCTAGCGTAACACGGTCTCGCAAATTACTGGTTTGAAAAGCATCACCAAAATATTCGTTTTCCCTTGTTTGATTGTATTCATAATACTTATCCTCAAAAGACATTGTATGTTCTAAATACAACTTGTTATTCCATAATGAATCTTTTGGTTTAATAATATGATATAAATGGTCTAAATGAAAACGTTTTCCTTTTAAAAGATTTTCGGCGTCTTCAAAATTCACAGCTAAAACAGCTCTATCTTTAAATTCGGGATTACCAGATTCAAAGAACGGTATGTTATCATCTTGTAAACCACCATTTTCTTCATTCAGTAAATCCTGCATCACCATATGTGCGTTTGCTATATAACGCCTATTTTTTGTTTGATAACTTGATGTAAACCTAAAATTACCTGTACTAGTCAATATGTGCTGATACTTACCTAATGAACGCAGTCCTTTGTATGCAATTGAAAAATTGAACTGTTTAGAAATATTAGTTGTGAAAAACGCATCTAATTGTTGGCCTTGTTCAAATGCAGTTTTATAATATAATTCCGTCAATGGTGTAGGAACCTGATAATAATCGATATCCTCAATTTCCATATAATTAAAATGTCTTGCCCTAGCACCAAATAAAGGCATGGTACTATTATTGACATAATTGTAGCTTAATGAGTTGTAAGTTTGTCCAACATTTGAAAAAGGGAGCAATTCAAAATTATCGCGACGCAAATAATTAAATTTATACTCTTTATGGATAGTCAAAGTCGTGTCTACAATAGTAGTGTCATTTTCATGAGACACGATTAAATACATATCAATTTTAGCATCCAAATTCTTGATATTCTTATTGCTCGTGCTTTCAGTTGAGCCTCTACTCAAAGAATCATTCAATCTTATATCTTGGTTGTTTGACTCTTTTTTAACATATCCTTGCCTTACTTGAGCAAATCCAATAGTCAAATTACAAAATAAAAAAAATGCTAAAATTATTTTCGACATAAAATTTTTTTCGACCTTGCAAATGTATATACAATTTACAATAACGCCATTATATTAAGAATTATTTAAATGCTAAAATTAAATTATTCGGGTTTTGAATATGAATGTGGTACTGATGAAGCTGGAAGAGGCTGTCTTGCTGGACCCGTTACGGCTGCAGCTGTAATATTACCGAGTACTTTTAAAAATACTGCACTAAACGACTCAAAACAGCTTACTAAAATCAATCGAAACACCTTAAGACCAATAATAGAAAAGGAAGCTTTAACTTTTGCTTTTAGTCATATATTCCCAACAGAAATTGATAAAATAAATATCTTAAATGCTTCTATATTAGCCATGCACCAATCAATTAAAAAATTGAATCTCGTTCCAGAATTTATCATTGTAGATGGTAATAAATTTAAACCTCTTAATGAAATACCCTATGATACTATTATAAAAGGAGACGGTAAATTTTTAAGTATTGCTGCAGCATCTGTAATAGCAAAAACAACAAGAGATACTTACATGGAACACATACATGAGGAATTCCCCATGTATAATTGGAAACAAAACAAAGGATATCCAACTAAAGAACACCGTGATGCTATAAAGAAATATGGCGTAACTAAATATCACCGAAAATCATTTCGTTTACTACCAAATCAATTGCAATTAGATTTATGATTTCAACAGGTAATCATTTTAACGGAATAGATTATTTATGTAGGTTTGTACAAATTCCCTCATCGATGAAAAAAATTTGTTTTTACACTATTATAATCACGCTTTTTTTTGGCTGTGATTCTTCTACTAAAAAAACGAAAATAATTGACTACCTCAACGATGAAGCTTCCACTATTATTAAAATTAAAAATGTTGGTAGCCTAAATGGCAACATTAATAACAATCCATTTTTGCAACAACTGGAAACCTCAATTTCCTATCAAAAATTATCTCAAAAACTTGATGTATTACAATACTTTGAAACAGAAGATGATATATATATATCATTGTTTAAAGATAATCAAGATAGTTTACAGTTTTCAATTATCACCAAGTTGAAAGCTAATTTATTCAATATAGATTCTTTACCAAATCACAGTATAGAAACCCTAAAATATCAATCTAAAACAATTACAAAAACTTCGGTTGAAAACACTGTGTTATTTAGCATTATAAAAGATAGTGTTTTTATTGGCGCTACAAACAAAGACCTTTTGAACAATACAATTGAGTCTCCTAAAATTCATCCACAGTTAGAATCTTTGATCAATTCATCTAATGATGAGAATCAACTGTCTGTATTGATAAATAAAAAGAAAGATAGCGATGTTCGATCACTATTTATTAACCCAGATATTACAACAAAAAACCTAACTGATTATCTGTTTTTTGATGTCGATATTAATCAAAATGAGATACTCTTGAATGGTGTTACACGCTCATCAGATTCTACAAAAAATCTGATTGATGCCTTTAGAAACACCATTCCTCAAGAAAACCGATTGGCACAAATCACACCAGCTAACAGTGATGGTTTTTTAAGTATTACATTTAATGATTTCAATACGTTTCACAATAATCTATCTACTATACAGAAATTAGATTCTATTACGGCTTACAATTTATTATTTGATAATATTATTGAAGCTGGTGTCATTTACCAAAATAACGACCAAGCCATCGTACTTAATTCATTAGATATATATCTTACAAAAGATGCATTATTAAACGATCAAGATATTATTGACACATACCGAGGTATTGACGTTTTAAGTTTTAGTAATCCTGAATTATTTAATCAGGTTTTAAAACCTTTTATTAATTACACCAAAGCAAATAAATATTGCATTGTAGATAATTTTATCGTGTTTTCGGATAATATGGACTTCCTTCAAAGTATTATTGCAAGCTATAAAAACCAGACAACCTACAATTCCAGAAATCACTACAACTTGTTGCAAGAAAAGTTTAGCGACGAGGCTTCAATATTAAGTGTAGTCAATTCAAATACTTTAGAAGCTTTGTTAAATCGTAATTTAAAAGACAGTATAAATTACAAATTGGATAATTATCAAACTTCAGGTATTCAATTTATTTATGATTCAAACTTTGCACACGTTAACGCTGTAATTCAAAAAGGTAAAACACGTATTTATGAAAATTCAATTTCAGAGTCTAGCGTTATAAAGTTGAAAGCTGATTTATTGAACAAACCACAATTAGTATCCAATCACATTACTAATGAAAAGGACATTGTTGTTCAGGATATTAACAATAATCTCTATTTAATTTCCAATAGCGGAAAAATTCTATGGAAAAAACAGCTTCAGGGAGCTGTTTTAGGTCGTATTGAGCAAATAGATATGTTCAAAAATGGCAGGTTGCAATTAGCATTTGCAACACCTAATCGTATTTATGTTTTAGATAGAAATGGGAAGGATGTATCGCCATTTCCGTTAAAGTTTAGTGATGCTATTACGCAACCGCTTTCTGTTTTTGATTATGATAATAATAGAAAATATCGATTGTTAGTAACACAAGGTAAGGAGGTTTTAATGCTTGATGCTAAAGGGAAAACTGTAAAAGGATTCAATTTTAAACAAGCTACTGATAATATAGTTCACCAGCCACAACATATTAGAATTGGTCGAAAAGATTACCTTTTATTTAAAACAAGTAACAAGCTTTATATTTTAGATAGAACAGGTAAAACACGTGTAACACCGAAAAATAATTTTAACTATTCATCTGAAGCCATGTATTTGTATAACGGGAATTTTGCAACCTCAACAACAGATGGTAAATTGGTTACAATTGACACAAAAGGCAATACAGCATCAAAAGAATTGAGTCTAACAAATTCGCATGACCTTGTTACCACGAGTAAAACGTTAGTAGCACTTTCCGAAAATAAATTACGTATCAAGCAAAAGACTTACGAACTGGATTACGGTAATTATAGTGAACCAGAAATTTTCTACATAAATGATAAAATTTATGTCACAGTTACTGATATTCAAACTCAAAAAGTCTATTTATTTGATAGTAACGCCAAACTATTGTCTAACTTTCCTGTTTATGGAACCTCACAAATTGACATGGCCAATATTGACAAAGACAACAACCTGGAATTTGTAACTAAAGGAGAAAGCGACACCATTCTTATCTATCAAATTAATTAAATTTCAACTCAAAAAGAGTCTATCTCGATCTATCAAAATGATAAAACGTACCCAAGCTTCCATATCTAAATGTATTATTCATAAAGTTGGCAATAAGTTTAACAATACCAAAAACGCTTTTTCAGAAAAGGAAGTTCATTTTGATGAGGCGAGTTATGAACTCATGCTTCCTTTTTTATTAAGACCCTTCGGTAGTGTTGTTCAAAGCTATCGCTTTAACCATCATGCAGATATTTCACTAAATGAAATAAACACGTACAGCTCGCAAATTTTTAATGACGACCATGATTTTATTGAAACCTCAAAACATATTGTAAAGCATTTATTTGAGCAGTCCAATTCAGCACAAATAAAAACTGGTGACGTATTGGTTGTCCTTTTTGAGGGCATTGAATTCAACGAGATAACTACCAATGCCTTGGGTATTTTTAAAATTGAAAACAAGGTAAATTTCTTTCAAACCTATTTAGAGAATAACAGCTATGACGTACTGGTTCAAAAAGGCATTAGCAGTAAAAAAGTAGATAAAGGTTGTTTAATTTTAAACCAAAGTGATACTGAAGGACGTATTGTTTTAAGTGCCGACAATAACAATTATGACGCGCAATATTGGACAAATCATTTCTTGAATATAAAATATGCAGACGACGCCAATAGCCACACGCAGCAATATATTGAACTCTGTAAAGATTTTTCTGAAGATATTTTAAAAATATCCTACGGCAATCAAGAACAAAACACGTTTTTAGCCAAAACTATCGACTTTTTCAAGGAGCATGAAATCATAAAAGTTGACGAATTCAAAGAAGATATATTTGAAGAAGATAAACACAAAACCTTATTTGACGATTATAAAAAAACCTTTGAAAGCGAAAAAGATTTGGTAATCCGTAACCAATTTGACGTTTCTGATTTAGTGGTTAACAAGGAAAAGAAAAAAATTAAAACAGAGATTAAGCTCGACACCAATATTCAAATCAAACTAGATATCGATGCGCCAGATGCATCAAGCGAGTATCTAGAACGTGGTTACGACGACGTAAAAAAAATGCACTACTACAAAGTCTTCTTTAATGCAGAAGGGTGATTTGACTTTCACAAAAAAATAGCCGAACTTCGTTCTATTGCCGTGTAACAGCATTTTCTATACTCGGTCAAAATTAATCTAATCGTTGCATACAAGTTCAAAAAGATATTGGGACAATTATTTATCATAAGTAATAAATTCAAAAACCCTAAAATTGGTAAAATACCCTTGTATGTAATTATTGTGGTTTTTGTATTTGTGTTAGCAGTACTACAAGATTATATATACAGCAGCATACAACAAACCGGGTTTTATCTTTCTGAATCATTATTGTATAATACCTTTTGGGTATTTTTTATTCCACTAACTATAATTATAAACCAACTGATAAGCATCATTAATCCCAAAAATAAATTGGGTAAATTACCATTTAATTTAGGAATTGGAATAACTTTTAGTTTTCTACATATTTTGTTATTTACAGCACTATTTGTATCTGTAAGTAATTTAGCGTTTACACCACCTCATCGGTTTTCAAATATTTTTAATGCCGCTTTTTCAAATCAATTTTATATCGCCCTATTATGGTATGTCATTTTCCCTGCTATATACGTTTCAAAAAGTAAATCTGAAAAATTAGTTTCTCATTATGATGACATAATAAAACTAAAAATTGGCACCAAAATTATAACAGTTCCAACTTCATCTATTCAGCTTATTTCAACAGATAAACCGTACTCTATAGTTTACACAAATGACCAAAAAATTTTAGACAACAAAAGTTTAAAAGAATTTGAAACTGAACTTGATCCAACTATTTTTTTAAGGGTACATCGTTCAACTATTATTAATGCTACTTACATTAAGGAACTAAAATCACGGAGTAATGGCGACTATGATGCAACACTTGAAAATGGTCAAGTAATAAGGTTGAGCAGACACTATAGAAATAATTGGCAACAACTACTCCAGTGAACCATGTATTTACTCCACAGAGGCAATTAGCAATAAAATGTACACATATCATTCTCATTTATGAGTACATTTATTGAAAACATTCAAAATGTCTCGATTCATTAAAATTGGATTTCTACTATTAATCTCCTCTAATTTACTCAACTGTAATGGTCAAATTCCAAAAACAAATACTATAAGCGATGATTTTGACAAATCAATGCCTTTTTATTACAAAATGCCCAACCACTTATCATATAGTGACACAAGTCCTGCATTTGAAGGCAATGAACAGAAAATTTTGCTAACCGGAACTGTTTATCAGATTGATGGAAAAACACCAGCCCCAAATGTTATTATTTACTACTACCAAACGAACAGTAAAGGTGTTTATGAAACAAAAGATAGTGAAGAAAGGAATATGCCTAAAAATAAACTGGGACATACTCATGGCTACATAAGAGGCTGGCTGAAAACAGATGAAAAGGGTAACTACGCAATTAAAACTATAAAACCAGGAACATATCCTAGCAGAGGCGAACCTGCACATATTCACATTACTGTTAAAGAGAGAAATATGAAAGAACCATACTATATAGACGATTTTGTGTTTGACAATGATCCGCTATTAACTACGCAACGCAGAAAAAACATGGAAAACCGCGGAGGAAGTGGCGTTATCCGATTTGTTCAAAAAGAGGATATCTGGATTGGCGAACGTAATATTATTTTGGGTTTGAATATTCCTGACTACCCAATACAAAACATAAACTCTATAAATTCAGGCAAAAACATTGGTGAGGATATTATTTCCTTTACTCCATTTCACGCTTATGGAGCAGACAAAGGCACAAAAACTTGTCCAATTTGCAAATACGGTTGGTATCACGGCATTCTATACTTTGTAGGTAACAATCCCAATTGGAATGACGTTAAAGAGTGGCTTACTTTTTTAGAAAGTGAAAGCCAAAAAAGAGAAACCTATTTGAAAGTATATTTTATATACGGTAATGACATCAACTATGTTAAAGATAAAAGAATGCAGGAATTAGAGAAACTTGGAACCGAACTCGGATTAAAAAAAGTTGCCTTGACATTTGTACCATCTTTTAACGACAAGACTTCAGAAGTATATTTGAACAAAATTAACCCTAATGTTGAAAATACATTTTTTATTTATAAACGTAGTAACATTATTGACAAATACGTTAACCTCAAACCAACCAAACAGAATTTTGAAAGTATAGTAAATCGTCTTGATGATAGCGCTAACGAATATTTTAAGCTCTCAAGACCAAAACAAAAACTAAACAACGAACAGAATTAACATCAGCATTGGGAATCTAGCCTAGTTTTTTCAAATTAATTTTTAGTCACATCAAAAGTATCATCAGATTTCGTAACAGCATCCTTGTCAAAAGAAATACTTTTTATTGGTTCTTTAGTTGACATTTCTATTGGCGGTTTTTTAAACGTACTAGGATGTTCAAACGCACTTATTTGTGATTCTTGGGTGTTGCGATTTTTTGTAATCTTTCTAACAATTACAATTACAACGATAAATCCTAAAAGAATAAATAAGAAATACACCTCCACTATTTTACAACAAACTTTTTGGCTTTTAAAAAGTTATCGTTTTTTACTACTAATAAATAATATCCTGAAGGTAAGTTTGACACATCGATTTCAGCTTTATTATCCATGAGTCCATCCTTCAAATTCATGATTTGTCGTCCTTGAATATCATAAATTTTGAACTCCATAGTATTCGAAACAAATTGGAGCTGCGAATCAAATTCAATAGTTAATTTGTTATCTACAGGGTTTGGATAGACAGAAAACAAATTGGTATTTACGCTTATGTCATCAATACTTAATTGGGCAGCATCTAAATAGTCTGGCACACCATTTTCATTGACATCATCATCAGTTGGATCACCATTACCATTATAATCTTCATCCATTGTAATAACGCCATCGCCATCATCATCCATATCCAAATGATTTGGAATACCGTCAGTATCAGTATCTAAAAATGTTGGTGGATTGACTCTGTTCTCTGAACTTCTACCTCCAAAAACTATTTCATATTCTGAAATCACTGTGTCACCATCATCGTCATCGTCCTGATAATTTGGGATACCATCACCATCCGTATCATCATCGCCTAAATCTCCATTACCATTGGCATCTTCCATATCATTAGGAATACCGTCATTTTCATCATCGTTATCACAGTTGGTAAAGCTTATTATTAAATCAAATTGTACATTATCAGTACTTGGGTTCATAACTATGGTGAAATTATTATTGCCAGAACTGATTGCAACATCTCCTGAAACCGACGCATTAGAAGCATCTAAAATATCAACGGTATTTTCTGAAGCATCTAAATTAAACAACCCCAGAACCCTTGTTTTATAATCATCAATATTGAACAATTCACTATTGTCATTATCTACATCACAAATAACCACATTAAAATCTCCTCTGGGTTTAAAACGCCAGCCTTCATTGTAAGCCTCCCATGGTCCAGTATTTCTATTTGGCGGTGTCAATCCATAACCTCCAGTTAGATTCTGAATACCTATCACCGCATTTCCATTATTCCATGTTGAACAAAGAGGTTTATTTTTAATCAATACATCTATTGTACCCGTAGTCTCATGTAACACAACTTGAAATGTTGAAATATTAATATTACAAGAGAAATGGGGAATGTCTTCATAAAAAATATAAAAACGTCTATTAGGAGATTCTCCAGAAACACCATAATAAACACCTCCTTCAGATGAAACCACACGATTATCAATATCATGATAGGGACCAAAAATAGCGGGTTTAGGTAAACCAGGAGAGGGAACTAAATCAGTAAACCTCCATTCATCAAATGTTTCGGCTAATGAATCATCAAAAACAATATCACCATTAGAACCAACAACTAAACTATTTAATTGCGAATAGTAAAATTCAAAATTAAAAGGAATAGTAATCAATGTAGAATAGACATCATCACCATTAAACTGTATGATATCTTGTTCCTGAAACTCTTGATATGGGATAGATTCAACAGTATATTGATAAGCGTTTTGAGAATAAAAATTGATTGAAAGTAATAATAGGATAATTGAGATGTAGCAATTTTTCATAAGTACAATTGATTAGCTTTATATCTTAAAGATACAATTATAGCCAAAAGGTTGCGTGAAAAATCAAACTTTTTCTTCCTGAAGTTGTAATTTGGCTTCAAACAAATTAGCAAAATGTTTTAACAGCTTTTCTTTCACTTCAGCTTCATCAACAGTCTGCTTACCTAACTCAACATTTAAAGAAGTAACCGCCTTACCTCGAATACCACACGGAATCATATTGTCAAAATAGCCTAAATCGGCATTCACATTTAATGCAAACCCGTGCATAGTAACCCAACGGCTGGCACGAACTCCCATAGCACATATTTTTCTAGCAAATGGTGTTCCCACATCTAACCAAACACCTGTCTCTCCGGGACTACGTTCTGCTTTTAAGCCATACTCTGCCAAGGTCAGAATAATCATTTCTTCAAGAAAGCGTAAGTATTTATGGATGTCCGTAAAAAAATTATCCAAATCTAAAATAGGATAACCCACTATTTGACCAGGACCATGATATGTAATATCACCACCGCGATTCACTTTGTAAAATGTGGCTCCCTTTTCAGCCAGTTGTTTTTCATCAACTAACAGATTAGACATATCGCCACTTTTTCCTAAAGTATACACATGCGGATGCTCAACAAACAGAAAATAGTTAGGTGTTTGTAAATTAGCTGCTTCGCGTCGGTTTTTAATCTTTGTATCAACAATAGCTTTAAATAATGATTCTTGATAATCCCAAGTCTCTTTATAATCTTTTAAGCCTAATTCTTGAATGGTTACAGTTTTTTTCATAGACTACAAAATTACAACTATTTTAACTATTAGGATTTCGGATTATTTAAAATTACTAAAGCAGCAATGACGCCAGGAACCCAGCCACAAAGCCACAATAAAAAAACGATTAGAATTGAGCCACAACCTCTGTCTAAAACAGCCAATGGCGGACAAATAATTGAAAGTAATACTCTCCAAAAACTCATGTGATTGATTTATTTTAATTGATGTACTTATATGTCGAAAATCTCAAAGCTTTGTTACACGTTAATTTCAATACAATAAATTGAAATCCTAATGAATAGTAATTATCTTTGTGCCTTCAAAAAACATACAATACAAATTTATGTCGCAATTATCTGAACAAGAATTGGTTCGTAGAGATAAGCTCTCCAAACTTCGAGAATTAGGTATCAACCCATATCCTGCAGATTTATTCCCTGTTGAGGAAACTTCGAAACAGGTGAAACAGAATTTTAAAGAAGGTAAAAAGGTTGTTATAGCTGGACGTTTAATGTCACGACGTATTCAAGGTAATGCTAGTTTTGCTGAATTGCAAGATAGTGATGGTCGTATTCAAGTGTATTTTAATCGTGACGAAATTTGTCCAGGCGATGATAAAACCCAATATAACACCGTTTACAAAAAGCTTTTAGACATTGGTGATTTTATTGGTGTTGAGGGTGAGCTATTTACCACAAAAGTTGGTGAAAAAACCGTTATGGTTAAAGACTTCTCCATTTTAAGTAAAGCGTTAAGACCATTGCCTCAACCACGTGTTGATGCCGATGGCAATGTTCACGATGCGTTTACAGATCCAGAGCAACGTTACAGACAACGTTATGCTGATTTGGTTGTTAATCCGCATGTAAAAGAGGTGTTTGTGAAGCGCACCAAGCTATTTAATGCCATGCGTGATTTTTTTAATAAAGCTGGTTATTTTGAAGTAGAAACGCCAATTTTACAACCTATTCCAGGTGGTGCGGCAGCGCGACCTTTTACAACGCATCACAACAGTTTAGATATTCCATTGTACATGCGAATTGCTAATGAACTATATCTAAAACGATTAATTGTAGGTGGATTTGATGGTGTTTATGAGTTTTCTAAAAACTTCCGTAATGAAGGCATGGACAGAACTCATAATCCAGAGTTTACAGCCATGGAAATTTATGTAGCCTATAAAGACTACAATTGGATGATGGATTTCTGCGAGCAGTTATTAGAGCATTGTGCTGTAGCTGTAAATGGTACTACAAAAGCTACTTTTGGAAAACATGAAATAGATTTTAAAGCGCCTTATGCTCGTGTTACTATGGCAGATTCTATTAAGCATTTTACTGGTTTTGATATTACTGGCAAAACAGAAGCCGAAATCAGACAAGCTGCTAAAGACATGGATATTGAAGTAGATGATACCATGGGAAAAGGCAAATTGATAGATGAAATTTTTGGCGAGAAATGCGAAGGGAATTATATACAACCTACATTTATTACAGACTATCCTAAAGAGATGAGTCCGTTGTGTAAAGAACATCGTGAAAATCCAGAATTAACCGAACGTTTTGAATTGATGGTTTGTGGTAAGGAAATAGCTAATGCGTATTCAGAATTAAATGACCCATTAGATCAACGAGAACGTTTTGAACATCAATTAAAATTGGCTGCAAAAGGTGATGACGAGGCTACCGAGTTTATTGATTACGACTTTTTACGTGCTTTAGAATATGGTATGCCTCCTACTTCTGGTATGGGAATTGGTATGGATAGGTTAATCATGTTTTTAACCAACAACCAATCTATTCAGGAAGTATTATTCTTCCCTCAAATGAAACCAGAGAAAAAACCATTGGCTATTAGCGAAGATGCTAAAGCGGTTTTAGAAATATTGAACAAGGTCGAAAAAATAGATTTAAATGATTTAAAAGGTCAATCGGGCTTGAGCAACAAAAAATGGGATAAAGCCATAAAAGACCTGACTAAAAACAAAGTAGCAAAAGTTGAAAAAACAGACGAAGGCTTGATGGTTGAAGTAGTTTAAATTATTCTTTAACTAAATTATAAGACAAGGAATTACAGAAATGTAGTTCCTTTTTTTTATTTTTAAAGAAATGGAATCGTTTTTGCAACAACTATATTAAAAACATCAATGTTATGAAATTTATTAAAAGCTTAATACTTATCGTTTTTATTTCAGCAACTACATCATTTGTGAATGCTCAAACTATAAATACAGACAAATCTGAAGTTAAGTTTAAAATTTCAGGAGGCGGTATATTTACAGTAAAAGGAACCTTTACTGGTATGAAAGGTGATTTTAATTTTAACGCGTCTGATGTTTCAGGTTCTAGTTTTGATATTTGCATTGACTCCAAAACTATTAATACAAAAAACGATAAGCGCGATGAACACTTGCGCTCTGCAGATTTTTTTGATGTAGAAAAGTATGAAACTATTTGTTATAAATCTAATACAGTAACAAAAACAAGCGATGGCTACAAAACCACTGGTGATTTAACCATTCATGGTGTAACTAAAACTGTGACTATACCATTTACTTTTAAAAATAATACGTTTGAAGGTGAACTGGAAATTAACCGTTTTGATTACAATATCGGTGAGGATTATGGTACGTTTCGAGTTGGCGAAACAGCCGAGGTAACCATTATTTGTAAGGTAAACTAGTCTCTAATTAACGGCAAAGTAGAGCAACGCAATAAACCTTCTTGTTTGGCAATTTCAGCATATGGCACTTCTTCAACTGTGATGCCTTGATTACGTAGCCAAGCGTTCAATCGTTTAAAGCCTTTTTCAGAAATAACAACGTCTTCTGATATTGAAAAAATATTACTATTCATGTGGTACATTTCTTCTTTATCAATTTCGAATACATTTTCCTTTTCAAAAAAATTAAGCAACCAATTATATTCTTCTTCAACCAAAAAACCATTTTTATGCAAAATAGCTTTCCCTTTTCCTACTGGTTGAAAACAGCAATCTAAATGCAAAGCATTTTCTCTAGGATTAGTATTTGATTTTCGTAAATCAAAAGACTTTATTTTTTTATGTGGAAACAATTCTTGCATCGCTTCAACGGCTTCCATATTGGTTCGAGCAATAATATAATCAGCATAATCATCGCCTCTATAAGTACCAATAAAAATGTGATCGTTATATAACATAACATCGCCACCTTCAATATGACAATGTTCTGGTAACTTAATTCTATTTTCTCTAGGGACTTGGGTCCAAACATGTTCAATAGCTGTAAACTCTTCTTCCCTGTCTGGCAAAATGTTTGCTTTTACAAACTTATCATCAATAACAAATGCGATATCGCGTGTAAAAATCTGATTACAGTCTTTTATTATTTCAGGCCGAAACACCTTAACATCATACTTCTCAAAAACCGCGGCTACGGCTTCCATTTCTTTTACCATATCAGCCTCAACAGGATAGGTTCCTGCTTTTATATGCTCCAATGATTTAGGATCATAAGCATCTTCAATACTGGGTGTTGGTCCATTACTTTTGGCAGTACCCAATACCACAGCACGTAATCGGGAAGTTTCGTTTTTAACGTTTAGTTTTAGCATGTTGTAAATATAAAAAAAGCTCCATAGAATCTATGAAGCTTTAATATGATATTTATTTATAATCTTATCGTTTATTAACAGGCTTAAATGACCTTAAAGTTTCTCCTGTATAAATTTGTCTTGGTCTACCAATTGGCTCATTGTTTAAACGCATTTCACGCCATTGTGCAATCCATCCTGGTAAGCGTCCTAAAGCAAACATAACCGTAAACATATCGGTTGGGATACCCATGGCACGATAGATAATTCCAGAATAAAAATCAACATTTGGATATAGCTTACGCTTTACAAAGTAATCGTCTTCCAGAGCTTCTTTTTCTAATCCTTTGGCAATATCTAATATAGGATCTTCAACGCCTAGGTTTCCTAGAACTTCATCGGCAGATTTCTTAATGATTCTTGCACGAGGATCGAAGTTTTTATAAACACGATGTCCGAATCCCATTAAACGGAACGGGTCATCTTTGTCCTTGGCTTTTGCCATATATTTTTTAGTATCGCCTCCATCTTCTTTTATGGCTTCCAACATTTCCAAAACTGCTTGGTTGGCACCACCATGAAGAGGTCCCCAAAGCGCCGAAATACCAGAAGACAATGAAGCAAATAATCCTGCATGAGAAGAACCAACTATTCTAACTGTTGAAGTTGAACAGTTTTGCTCGTGGTCAGCATGAAGAATCAATAACTTATCTAATGCATCTACTACTACTGGGTCTAAAATATATTCTTCATTAGGCTGTTTAAACATCATTTTAAGACAATTCTCAACATAACCTAAATTCTTATCGCCATAATCTAAAGGCAAACCATTTTTCTTACGTAATGTCCAAGCCACTAAAACCGGAAACTTACCCATAATACGCACAATAGCTTTGTACATCTCTTCTTCAGAATTTACGTTTACTGAAGAAGGGTTAAAAGCCGTAAGCGCACTTGTTAAAGAGGCCAAAACACCCATTGGATGAGCTGACTTTGGAAAAGCATCTACAATCTTACGCACATCATCATCAACAACCGAGTGGCTTTTGATATCAGCATGGAATTTATCTAGCTGTTCTTGTGTTGGTAATTCTCCAAAAATTAATAAATACGCAACCTCTAAAAAGTCGGCTTTTTCGGCTAATTCTTCAATAGAATATCCTCTGTATCTTAAAATACCTTTTTCACCATCCAAAAACGTAATGGCACTAGTACAAGAACCCGTGTTTTTATAACCTGGATCAATGGTCACAACACCATTGGTGGCACCTCGTAATGATTTGATATCAATGGCAACTTCATTCTCTGTTCCTTTAACCAAAGGAAATTCATATTTCTGGCCGTTAATTTCTATGGTAGCTTTATCTGACATATGTATTCTAAAATTTTTTGATATTATAGTGTCGAATTTGACAGCACGAAAATACGAAATATCTCACTATATTTAAAGGATATCACAGAGGATTTATCAATTTCACTATTGCTAAAATTGATATTTAGAACTATTTGACTTATTCCTTGATAATATTGACTATTTGCTGACCGTTTTTAGTCTTTATTTTTACAAAGTAAACACCTTTTGTCAAAGCCGAAGTATTTAAGGTTTCCTTATTCTGATTAGTATTTTGACTCACCACCAATCGGCCTTGAACGTCATATATTTCAACTTTCTGAATGACCAATTGGGTATTGATATGCAATAACCTAGATGTCGGAATTGGATAGACTGTGATAGCATCACCCAACTGATTTTCCTCAACCGATAGTGTTTGGAACGTCGTATTGGTCTCATTGGTAACAATCGGGAAATTGTAATCAAAAAAGATTTCGGCATCATTGGTTACCGAATCGCCTACATTTAAAGTATCCAATGTTTTTATTTTAAAGACCACATTGCCCTTTTCTTCAGGACCTAAATTGATATTATCAAAAATAAACTCAATTTTATTGCCTGCAACTTGAGTCATCATCTCATGACTGGCATACATAACCTGTAAGGTGTTCATGTCAAACATGGTTTCATCAATGACATCTTTTACTACCACAAAAGTAGCTGCAGCTGTTCCTGTATTTTCAAAGTTGATATTAAAGTGTAAATACTCGCCAATTTGGTTAGGTTCTACTATATCACCTTCCAGACAGGTTTTGTCATTAGGATCATAAGACCCAACAACGGTTTGTTTAAATTGAAATTCATTGTCTGAAGGGTTTTCGTCACCTACTGTTGGATTAATAGCACTAATGAAAGGTAACTCATCACCAATATTAACGGCAGGTGTTTCGGTAGGTGCATTGACATTTAAGGTTACTCTAAAAGCCCTACTTTCAAATGGCAATAAATCCGCATAATTCCAAGTCAAGACACCTACACTTTGACTATCAGGAGCTATAGAAGCTGATATATAATCCAAAACGGCATCATCATATTCAAAATTAATTTCGCCTGATAATGTTTGATTACCCTTATTTCTATAAACCAATTGATAAATAGCATCAAAGCCTGGCTGGGCCGGAGTAATAGGTGCGATAATAATTTCAACATCATTATGGACTCCAACAGCAGTCAAACAAAAATCTTGAGTTGTCGTATTATTGTTATTATCTGTAAACTCAATAGTAGCTGATTCTGGTGAAATATCAAACCACGAAGGGTTTTCAATAAAAGGTGTTAATTCAAAATTTCCTGATTGTGTATAAAAATGATATCCTCCTGAATTATCTGCATAAGTAGCTCCTTGTTCAGTTCCATCGTTAATGCTTATGCCCATATTTACGGGTACAATATCATTTAAGTCACACCCATCACTATCTGTATCAAAATAAGTATTTCCAGTAATGGAATTATAACTGCCGCCTGGTGTAAAAGTACAATATGAGGACACAACGGCATTTTCAAACTCAAAATAACTTGAAATAAAATCAAGTGTAGCTAATACCTCATCATCATCTACACATATATATTGAACAGTAGCTTCACTCAATATAATATCCGTGACATAATTAAAAATGCCATTCTTGATGTTAATATATTCGATTGGGTTACTACTAAAATCAAAATTAAAATGATTAGAACTTTCAAAGAAATAATTTGATAAGTCTAATTCAACTATATTATTACCACTAGCCAAAACATTAACTAGATTATTTACTCCAATTAATTCAAGGTCTGTCAATTGATTATTATAACATTGAAGAGAAAATAAACTATTACAATTTCTGATGTTTAATGAAGTTAGTTGATTCCATGAACAATTTAAATAAGTTAAATTTTCAAAAGCACTAACATCTAATGAAGACAAATTATTAAGCGAACAATCTAAATCTTCTAGTGCAGTCAAACCTAGTAAATTCAAGCTTGTTAATTGATTGGATTGACAATACAAATATATTAAATTCACAAAACTTGTAATTCCCGTTAAGTCACTTATACCTTCTCCACTAATATCTAAACTGGTAGCAGCTACTGCTTCACTTTCTTGAATCTCTCCATCAGTATTAGTATCAACACCTTCAGCAATGAGTGCTGCCTTAAAATTAGCATCTGGTATGTTAACTATTTGGGAATTGACAACAGTTGTAAGAATAAAAAATAAGGGAAGTAATAGTCTCTTCATGGTTAGCGTTTACTATATAGATGCAAAGAATGTAAAAAGGTTGCGTTAATTTACAATAAAAAATGCCTGCAATAAAATTGCAAGCATTTATAAATATCATATTTTGTATTAATTATTTAATCTTAAACGCTTTTTCTTGCGGGTAATATGCCACATGAGCTAGTTCCTCTTCTATACGTAATAACTGGTTGTATTTTGCCATACGGTCACTACGTGAAGCCGAGCCTGTTTTAATTTGGCCAGTGTTTAATGCTACTGCTAAATCGGCAATGGTATTGTCTTCAGTTTCACCAGAACGATGTGACATCACAGAGGTGTAACCAGCATTGTGTGCCATATTCACGGCAGCAATGGTTTCGGTTAATGTTCCTATTTGGTTTACTTTTATTAAAATAGAATTGGCAATACCATTTTCTATACCACGAGAGAGTCTTTCTACATTGGTTACAAATAAATCGTCACCAACCAATTGGACTTTATCACCAACTTTATCAGTTAGGTATTTCCAACCTTCCCAATCGTTTTCATCCATACCATCCTCAATGGAGATTATCGGGTACTTTTCACACAATTGCGCTAAATAATCAGCTTGCTCTTGGCTGGTTCTCACCTGGCCTTTATCGCCTTCAAACTTGGTGTAATCGTATTTACCATCAATATAGAATTCTGCTGAAGCACAATCTAAAGCAATCATCACGTCATCACCTAATTTATAACCTGCTTTAGTAACGGCTTTTTCAATAGTATCTAAAGCATCTTCTGTACCACCTTCAAGATTTGGTGCAAAACCACCTTCATCACCAACAGCTGTACTTAAACCACGATCATGCAATACCTTTTTCAAATTATGGAAAATCTCGGTTCCCATCTGCATAGCATGCGTGAAGTTTTTAGCCTTGACTGGCATTATCATAAATTCCTGAAATGCGATTGGTGCATCGGAATGTGAACCTCCATTGATGATATTCATCATTGGAACTGGTAAGGTGTTGGCAGATACACCACCAACATAACGATACAAGGGTAAGCCTAATTCATTAGCTGCTGCTTTGGCTGCTGCCAAAGAAACACCTAAAATAGTATTTGCGCCTAATTTAGATTTATTTGGCGTACCATCTAATTCAATCATGGTTTGATCAATCATATTCTGTTCAAAAACAGAAACACCTAATAACTCTTGAGCTATTACAGTGTTAACATTATTTACGGCCTTACTGACACCTTTACCCATAAATGTGTCTCCACCATCACGTAATTCAACAGCCTCATGCTCGCCTGTTGATGCTCCTGAAGGTACAGCAGCACGTCCCATAAAACCATTTTCGGTTGTCACATCAACTTCTACAGTTGGGTTACCTCTTGAATCTAAAATTTGTCTGGCGTGAATATCAATTATAATGCTCATTTAGTTGATTTTTTTTATTGATTACAAATTTACAAAATACTCTTACTTAAGCATATTGTTTGTAGGAGTATTGCATTTAATTTTTACGATAATGTTTTCGTAATAAAAAAACCTCAAAGGATTTTAGGTTTCTTTGAGGTTTTTGAATTAAGCGTTTTTAATATTCTCTATAAACTGATCAAAAAGATAAGTAGAATCATTTGGTCCAGGACTGGCTTCTGGATGATATTGTACTGAAAAACAGTTTTTAGATTTCATTTTAATACCTGCAACCGTATGATCATTTAAATGAACATGTGTAATTTCAACATCTGGATGGCTTTCTGTTTCTTCACGATTAATGGCGAAACCATGATTTTGAGAGGTTATTTCACCTTTTCCTGTTATTTTGTTTATGACAGGATGGTTAATACCTCTATGTCCATGATGCATTTTGTAAGTTGAAATGCCATTGGCAAGCGCTATTACTTGATGTCCTAAACAAATTCCAAATAATGGTAAGTTTCTATTGATAACCTCCTTTGCCACAGCTTGAGCTTCAACCAATGGCTCAGGATCACCAGGCCCATTAGATAAGAAATAGCCGTCGGGCTTGAATGCCTCTAAATCTTCAAACTTTGAGTTATAAGGAAATACTTTTATGTAGGCATCACGTTTAGCTAAATTGCGAAGTATATTTTTCTTCACACCAATATCTAAAGCGGCTATCTTATATTTTGCGTTTTCGTTTCCGAAATAATACGGTTCCTTGGTTGATACCTTTGAAGCCAATTCTAGGCCTTCCATGTTTGGTACTTCAGCCAACTGCTTTTTTAAGCCTTCAATATTATCAACTTCAGTTGAAATGACAGCATTCATAGCACCATTATCACGAATGTAAGATACTAGCGCTCTAGTATCAACATCAGAAATAGCTAATACATTATGCTTTTCAAAAAATTGCTCTAGATTTCCTTCAGCTGATGGTCTGGAATAGTTAAAACTAAAATTTTTGCAGATTAATCCTGAAATTTTTATTGAATCAGATTCTATTTCATCCTCATGGGTTCCATAATTACCAATGTGGGCATTGGTTGTTACCATAAGTTGTCCAAAATAAGAAGGATCTGTAAAAATTTCCTGATAACCTGTTGTTCCAGTATTGAAACATACTTCGCCAAAAGCAGTTCCTTTTTTGCCAATTGATTTGCCGTGAAATATAGTTCCATCCGCGAGTAGAACTATAGCTTTGTCTCGTTTATTATATTTCATTTTTAAAAAAAGGTTTTGCAAAATTGCATAAAAAAAAGGATAACCTAAAATAGATTATCCTTTATATATTAAATGCTTATTAACATTTATTCTTCTTCGTTTGTTGCTTTCGTTTCAACTGGAGCAGCAGCAGCCGGTTTAGAACCACCTCTTCTACTTCTTCGTGTTGTTTTCTTCTTCGCTTTACCAGCATTGTAGATTTCGTTGTAATCAACTAATTCTATCATTGCCATATCAGCGTTATCTCCCAAACGATTTCCTAGTTTAATAATTCTAGTATAACCTCCTGGTCTATCACCTACTTTAGGAGCAACCTCTCTGAATAACTCAACAACAGCATCTTTTTGTCTAAGACGTGACATAACAATACGTCTGTTATGCGTAGTATCTTCTTTAGATTTAGTTACTAAAGGTTCTACAAATTGCTTTAATGCTTTTGCTTTTGCAACAGTTGTGTTAATACGCTTGTGTTCAATTAATGAACACGCCATATTAGCCAACATGGACTTTCTGTGAGCTGTTTTTCTACCTAAATGGTTTGTTTTTTTTCCGTGTCTCATGACATTTGTTTTATCATCTTGCTACCAGACCACACTATAAGCGTGGGAGCAAAATATGATTAGTATTAATTATTATTAGTCTTTATCTAATTTATATTTTGATAAATCCATTCCGAAGTTTAATCCTTTTACATTTACTAGTTCTTCTAGTTCTGTTAAAGATTTCTTACCAAAATTACGGAACTTCATTAAGTCATTTTTATTGAATGATACTAAATCACCTAATGTATCAACTTCAGCTGCTTTTAAACAGTTTAATGCACGTACAGAAAGATCCATATCAACTAATTTAGTTTTCAATAGTTGTCTCATGTGAAGTGATTCTTCATCATAAGTTTCAGTCTGTGCAATTTCATCAGCTTCTAATGTAATACGCTCATCAGAGAATAACATGAAGTGGTGAATTAACGTTTTTGCTGCTTCAGTTAAAGCATCTTGAGGGTTGATAGAACCATCAGTAATGATTTCGAAAACTAATTTTTCGTAATCTGTTTTTTGCTCTACACGGTAATTTTCAATGCTATACTTCACATTTTTTATTGGTGTGTAGATTGAATCTGTAAAGATTGTTCCAATTGGCGCTGAAGCTTTTTTGTTTTCTTCAGCAGGAACATATCCTCTACCTTTTTCAATAGTGATTTCCATATTAACATTCACTTTAGGATCTAAATTACAGATTACTAATTCTGAATTTAATACTTGAAATCCTGAAATAAATTTTTGGAAATCGCCCGCTGTAATTTGCTCTTGACCTGAAATAGAAATAGAAACAGATTCGTTATCTACGTCTTCGATTTGTCTTTTAAAACGAATTTGTTTTAAATTTAAAATGATTTCAGTAACGTCTTCAACAACACCTGCTATTGTAGAGAATTCGTGATCCACACCTTCAATTCTAACGGATGTAATTGCAAATCCTTCTAAAGAAGATAATAAAACTCTTCTTAAAGCATTTCCTACTGTTAAACCATAACCTGGCTCTAAAGGTCTAAATTCGAACTTCCCTTCAAAGTCAGTTGAATCAATCATGATTACTTTGTCGGGCTTTTGAAAATTAAATACTGCCATATTGTTTCTTCGTTTTAATTGTTATTTAGTTGCGCGGTTTATAAGTTTGAAGAAGTACCAATAAACCCTTTGGCTAAATACCAATATTTTTAAATGATTATTTAGAATATAATTCGACGATGAATTGCTCGTTGATGTTTTCTGGAATTTGAATTCTAGCAGGAACAGAAACGTACGTTCCTTCCTTCTTATCATTATTCCATGTAATCCATTCGTACACGTTGCTTGAGTTAGCTAATGAATTATTAATTGACTCAAGTGATTTTGATTTTTCTCTTACTGCAACAACATCACCAGCTTTTAATTGGTATGATGGAATATTTACCAAATTACCATTTACTGTGATGTGTCTGTGAGATACTAATTGTCTAGCACCACTTCTTGAAGGTGATAATCCCATTCTGAAGACTACGTTATCTAAACGAGACTCACATAATTGTAACAACACCTCACCTGTAATTCCAGGAGCAGCTGTTGCTCTTTTGAACATATTTCTGAATTGTTTTTCTAAAATACCATAAGTATATTTAGCTTTTTGCTTTTCCATTAATTGGATTGCATATTCAGATTTCTTTCCACGACGCTTGTTTGCACCATGTTGACCTGGAGGGTAATTTCTTTTTTCAAAAGATTTATCTTCTCCGTAGATAGCTTCGCCAAATTTACGAGCTATTTTAGTTTTAGGACCAGTATATCTTGCCATTTTAAATTGTTGTTTTGAGAGTGAATATGAATTAAGGTCTTAATCTTATCCTTCGATAATCGTTGATCTCCCGTTGATACTTGTTAATTAATTATTTTTTTTGGTTTGCAAATTTACATATAAAAAAATTAATATCAATTGTATAAACAATTGATATTAATCTCTTTAATTATAAATTATACTCTTCTACGTTTTGGAGGACGACATCCATTATGTGGTAATGGCGTAACATCGATGATTTCAGTTACTTCAATACCTGCATTGTGAATTGAACGAATAGCAGATTCTCTACCATTTCCTGGTCCTTTTACGTAAACTTTTACTTTCTTTAATCCAGCTTCTTGTGCAACTCCAGCAGCATCTTCTGCAGCTAATTGAGCAGCATAAGGTGTGTTCTTTTTAGAACCACGGAATCCCATTTTACCAGCTGAAGACCATGAAATTACATCGCCTTTTTTGTTTGTAAGTGATATGATGATGTTGTTAAATGAAGCTGTTACGTGTGCTTCACCTACTGCATCTACAATTACTTTACGCTTTTTAGTACTTGACTTTGCCATATTATTTAAGTTTCTAGTTGTTAGTTTTTAGTTGTTAGAATCCTAAACATTGCTATTTCAAACAGATTCATCTAACCTCTAAACTCTAATGACTATTGTCTATTTTTATTTAGTTGCCATTTTTTTGTTAGCAACAGTTTTTCTTCTACCTTTTCTTGTTCTAGAGTTGTTTTTTGTACGTTGTCCTCTTAATGGAAGACCAGCTCTATGACGGATACCTCTGTAACATCCAATATCCATTAATCGCTTAATGTTTATTTGTGTTTCAGAACGTAGTTCACCTTCAATAGTAAACGCTCCAACAGCCTCACGAATGTTTCCAATTTCGTCATCTGTCCAATCTTGAACTTTTGTACTTTCATCAACTTTAGCGTTTGCTAAAATTTCTTTTGCTCTACTTTTACCTATTCCATAGATATAAGTAAGGGAAATTACTCCTCTCTTGTTTTTTGGTATGTCTACACCTGCAATTCTTGCCATAATTATCCTTGTCTTTGTTTGAATCTAGGATTCTTTTTGTTAATGACGTAAAGTCTACCTTTTCTGCGGACGATTTTACAGTCTGCGCTTCTTTTTTTAACTGATGCTCTTACTTTCATCGTATTAGTATCTATAAGTTATTCGAGCCTTCGTTAAATCGTAAGGGCTCATTTCTAATTTTACTTTATCTCCTGGTAACAACTTAATGTAGTGCATACGCATTTTACCAGAAATATGTGCTGTCACAATGTGACCATTTTCTAATTCAACACGAAACATAGCATTTGATAATGCTTCTATAATTGTTCCGTCTTGTTCTATTGCTGCTTGTTTTGCCATAGTATATATATTAAGCTACTGCTTTTCTATTTTTACCTGTTTTCATCAAGCCGTCATAGTGTCTATTTAACAAGTAAGAATTTACTTGTTGCATAGTGTCAATTGCAACTCCAACCATAATTAATAGTGATGTTCCACCAAAAAATAAGGCCCATCCAGATTGTACATTCATTAGCTTTACAATAAATGCTGGGAACACAGCTATTAATGCTAAAAATATAGAACCCGGTAATGTTATTTGAGACATGATTTTGTCTAAATATTCAGAGGTTTCAGTTCCTGGACGAATTCCTGGAATAAAACCACCGCTTCGTTTTAAGTCATCTGCCATTTTATTGGTAGGTACTGTAATTGCTGTATAGAAGTATGTAAATACTATAATTAATAAAGCAAAAACTAAATTATACCAAAAACCAAATATGTCCTGAAAATTTGTTGCCATCCATTGACCAGTTGCGGTATCTTTTAAAAATGATGATCCTCCAATTAAACTTGGAACAAACATAATAGCTTGTGCAAAAATGATTGGCATTACACCAGAGGCATTCAACTTTAAAGGAATATATTGTCTTGATCCAAATACGTTTTTTTCAAAACCTCCAGACGCTGTTCTTCTAGCATATTGTACAGCAATCTTTCTCACTGCCATTACAAGCATAACTGAAGCTAAAATTATCAGCAACCAGATCACCAATTCAAAAAGAATTAACATGACGTTGTTACCCTCTAATCGAGATGACGCGTTTAACAAAAAGTTTTTAGGTAAGGTTGCAATAATACCAACCATAATTAATAAGGAGATACCATTACCAATTCCTTTGTCAGTAATTTTTTCACCTAACCACATAGCAAAAATACACCCTGTGACTAAAATGATTACTGATGAAAAATAAAATAATGTTCCTTGACCTAATAAGAAAGCAGAAGCAGGAATTCCTAATGTTGGTAAACTTGCCAAATAACCAGGTGCCTGAACCAAACAAATAGCAATGGTTAACCATCTAGTGATTTGTGTGATTTTCTTTTGACCACTGGCTCCTTCTTTTTGTAATTTTTGTAGGTAAGGAATAGCGATTCCCATTAATTGTACAACAATAGAAGCTGATATATAAGGCATAATACCTAATGCAAAAACAGAAGCGTTAGCAAAAGCACCTCCTGTAAAAGCATTTAATAAACCTAATAAACCAGACTCTGTATTACCTTGTAATCCTTCTAATTGCGCAGCATCAATACCAGGTAAAACTACTTGTGCACCAAAACGGTAAACTAATAACAGACCCAATGTAACTATGATTCTGTTTCTTAGCTCTTCTATTTTCCAAACATTCTTTAATGTCTCTATAAATTTCATGCGCTTATATTGGGATTATAAAGTTACAGCTTCTCCTCCAGCAGCTTCAATAGCAGCTTTTGCCGAAGCAGTAAACTTATGTGCTGTTACTGTTAATTTCGATTCTAACTCACCTCTACCTAAAATTTTGACAAGATCATTCTTGCCTACTAGGTTTAAAGTCATTAAAGTCTCGAAATCTACAGTGTCTTTTATTTTCTTATCATCAACCAATTGTTGTAAAGTATCAAGATTTACACCTTGATATTCTACACGGTTGATATTAGTAAAGCCAAATTTAGGCACACGTCTTTGAAGTGGCATTTGACCGCCTTCAAATCCTAATTTTTTAGAATAACCAGAACGAGACTTTGCTCCTTTGTGACCACGTGTTGCGGTACCACCTTTTCCAGAACCTTGTCCTCTACCTACTCGTTTACCTTGACTTTTAACTGAACCTTCTGCAGGTTTTAAATTACTTAAATCCATTTCAGTGTTATATTATTTTGTTTCTTCAACAGAAACTAAATGTGAAACTTTAGCAACCATACCAAGGATATTTGGTGTGGCATCGTGCTCTACTACTTGACCAATCTTTTTAAGACCTAAAGCTTCTAATGTTAACTTTTGTCTTTTAGTACGATTGATTGCACTTCTTACTTTTTTAACTTTAATTTTTGCCATCGTTTTCCGTTATTATCCTTTAAAAACTTTTTCAAGAGAAATTCCTCTGTCACGAGCTATTGTTCTTGCATCTCTTAACTGTAATAAAGCATCGAAAGTTGCTTTTACAACGTTATGTGGGTTTGATGAACCTTGAGATTTTGATAATACATCATGAACTCCAACTGCTTCTAATACTGTTCTTACAGCACCACCAGCAATTACTCCTGTACCAGGAGCTGCAGGAATGATGTTTACTCTTGCTCCACCATATTTACCTTTTTGTTCGTGTGGTAAAGTTCCTTTCACGATTGGTATGCGTACTAAATTTTTCTTAGCGTCTTCAACGGCTTTAGCAATTGCGCTAGCCACATCTTTAGATTTTCCTAATCCGTGACCAACTACACCTGCTTCGTCACCAACAACAACTATTGCTGAAAATCCGAATGCTCTACCACCTTTAGTTACTTTTGTAACTCTTTGTACTCCAACTAAACGATCTTTAAGATCTAATCCACTTGGTTTTACTAGCTCTGCGCTTTTGTATTTCTGATACATAATTTCTTAGAATTTAAGTCCTGCTTCTCTAGCACCTTCTGCTAATGATTTTACTCTACCGTGATATAAATAACCGCCTCTATCAAAAGCAATTGTTTCTACACCTGCTTTAAGGGCTTTTTCAGCAACAGCTTTTCCTACTAATGCAGCAACTTCTGTTTTAGTACCTTTTGCAGAACTAATGTCTTTATCTCTTGAAGATGCAGCACTGATAGTTTTACCAGTAACGTCATCAACTATTTGAGCATAAATTTCTTTATTGCTTCTAAAAACAGATAATCTTGGTCTAGCTTCAGTTCCAGAAACTATTTTGCGAACTCTGTTCTTAATTCTTATTCTTTTTTCGTTCTTTGTTAATGCCATAACTTAATTATTAAGCTGATTTACCTGCTTTTCTTCTTATTTGTTCACCAACAAACTTAACACCTTTTCCTTTGTAAGGTTCTGGTTTTCTAAAGCCACGGATTTTTGCCGCTACTTGTCCTACCAATTGCTTATCGTGAGAGGTTAGTTTTACTACTGGGTTCTTTCCTTTTTCTGTTACCGTTTCAACTTTAACTTCAGGAGCTAAATCTAAAACGATATTGTGAGAAAAACCTAAAGCTAAATCAAGCTTTTGACCTTGATTACTTGCTCTATATCCAACACCAACTAACTCTAATTCTTTTGTCCATCCTTTAGATACACCTTCAATCATATTGTAGATAAGTGATCTATAAAGACCATGTTTAGCTTTCTCTTCTTTTTTATCTGAAGAACGCTCAACTAAAACATTTCCTTCTTCAACTTTAATAGATACGTTAGAAAATTCTTGAGTTAATTCTCCTAATTTTCCTTTTACGGTAACTATGTTGTCGTTGATTTCAACTGTAACTCCTTCTGGAATTGCTACTGGGTTATTACCTATTCTTGACATGTCTTATAGTCTTTTTAAATTAGTAAACGTAACAAAGTACTTCACCTCCAACATTTTCTCTTTGAGCTTGTTTTCCAGTCATTACACCGTGTGAGGTAGAAACGATTGCAATACCAAGACCATTAAGAATTCTCGGAAGTTCTTTTGAACTTGCGTACTTACGTAAACCTGGTTTACTTATTCTTTGAATCTTCTTAATTACAGGTTCTTTTGTTTCTTTGTTGTACTTAAGCGCTATCTTGATAGTCCCTTGTACAGCTGAATCTTCGAATTTGTAACTTAAAATATATCCTTGATCGAATAATATTTTAGTGATTTCTTTCTTTAAATTAGATGCAGGAATCTCAACCACTCTGTGATTGGCACGCACTGCGTTTCTAATTCTTGTTAAATAATCCGCTATTGGATCTGTATACATAGTTATAAATTTGCGGTAACGGTTTTTAACATTTGTTAAACCTGAAACCAATTAATAATATTACCAACTTGCTTTTTTAACACCTGGTATTAACCCTTGGTTAGCCATTTCTCTGAACATAACACGAGAAATACCAAATGTTCTCATATAACCTTTTGGTCTTCCTGTTAACTTACAACGATTGTGTTGACGCACAGGAGAAGCATTTTTTGGTAATTTTTGTAATGCTTCATAATCGCCAGCTTCTTTTAAAGCTTTGCGTTTTTCAGCATACTTTGCTACCATTTTTGCTCTTTTTACCTCACGGGCTTTCATTGATTCTTTAGCCATATCTTAATTCTTTTGAAAAGGTAATCCTAATTCGGTTAATAATGATTTTGCTTCTTTATCAGTATCAGCAGAAGTTACAAATGTGATATCCATACCAGAAATTTTGTTTACCTTATCGATATCTATCTCTGGGAAGATAATTTGTTCAGTAATTCCTAAATTGTAATTACCTCTTCCGTCAAATCCTGTAGCTTTAATTCCATTAAAATCTCTTACACGTGGTAAGGCTGATGTAATTAAACGATCTAAAAACTCGTACATTCTTTCACCTCTTAACGTAACTTTTGCTCCAATTGGCATACCTTTACGTAGTTTGAAAGATGCAACGTCTTTTTTAGACATCGTTGCTATAGCTTTTTGTCCAGTTATAGTTGATAATTCTTCAACAGCATGATCAATTAATTTTTTATCTGCTACTGCTGCACCAACTCCTTTAGATAATACTATCTTTTGAAGTTTTGGCACTTGCATTACATTACTATAACCAAATTCGTCTGTAAGAGCAGCAATTACTCTGCTTTTGTACTCTTCTTTAAGTCTCGGTGAATATGCCATAACTATATTACTTCATTTGATTTTTTAGAAAATCTCACTTTATTATCGCCTTCCATTCTATATCCAACACGCGTCTCTTCACCCTTAGAGGTTAATAAAGACAAGTTTGAAATATGAATAGCTGCTTCTTTTTCTACGATTCCACCTTGAGGACTTTGTGCACTTGGTTTCATGTGTTTTTTTACCAAGTTTACACCCTCAACAATCGCCTTGTTCTTATCTATTAATACTTGAAGTACTTTACCTTCTGATCCTTTGTGGTCTCCAGCTATTACTTTTACAGTATCTCCTGATTTAATTTTAAGCTTTGTCATTTTATTTTTCATTAAAGCACTTCAGGTGCTAATGATACAATTTTCATGAATTGTTTATCACGAAGTTCTCTAGCAACAGGACCAAACACACGTGTACCTCTCATTTCACCCGTTGGGTTCAATAATACACAAGCATTGTCGTCAAAACGGATATAAGATCCATCTGGTCTTCTTACTTCTTTTCTAGTACGTACAACAACTGCTGTTGAAACAGCTCCTTTTTTAATGTTTCCATTAGGAGTCGCATCTTTAACAGAAACAACTATTTTGTCTCCTACAGAAGCGTATCTTCTCTTAGTACCACCTAATACACGAATAGTTAAAACCTCTTTCGCTCCGGTGTTATCAGCTACTTTTAATCTTGATTCAGTCTGTACCATAATTACTTCGCTCTTTCAATTATTTCAACTAATCTCCAACATTTAGATTTACTCATAGGTCTTGTTTCCATGATCTTTACAGTATCTCCAATGTTACAATCGTTTGTTTCATCGTGCGCAACATATTTTTTTGTTTTTAACACGAACTTTCCATACATAGGGTGTTTTACTTTCTTAACTTCAGAAACTACAATAGATTTCTGCATTTTATTACTAGTAACAATTCCTATACGTTCTTTTCTTAAATTTCTTGTTTCCATCTTTCTGCAGAATTATTGTAATTCTCTTTTTGTTAATTCTGTTGCAATTCTAGCTATTGTTCTTCTTACTGAACGCAATTGAATTGGATTCTCTAGAGGAGAAATTGCATGAGCCAACTTCATTTCAGTATAACTCTTTTTTGTCTCACCAAGTTTCTCTTGTAACTCAGCTACTGATAATTCTTTTACTTCTGATTGTTTCATCGTATAAATAAATTATGCTTCGTAATCTCTAGCAATTATAAATTTAGTTTTAACTGGCAACTTTTGTGCAGCTAAACGTAATGCTTCTTTAGCAACATCTAATGGCACACCACCTACTTCAAAAAGTATACGACCTGGCTTAACAACAGCTGCCCAATATTCAACGGCACCTTTACCTTTACCCATACGTACTTCAAGAGGTTTCTTTGTGATAGGCTTGTCTGGAAATATTTTAATCCAGATTGATCCTTCTCTCTTCATGTAACGAGTAGCAGCAATACGCGCAGCTTCAATCTGACGTGCTGTAATAAAACTTGAGTCTAATGACTTTATACCAAAGGTACCACTTGAAAGTCTAAAACCTCTTCCGGCATTACCTTTCATGCGACCCTTTTGTTGCTTACGAAATTTTGTTCTTTTAGGCTGTAACATGCTTTCTTTTCTTTAAAAAATTACTTTCTACGACGTGATTTGTTATCTCTTCCACCACGTCCACCTTTTCCTTGCTTTTTAGATAAACCAACAAGCGGAGAAAGTTCTCTTTTACCATATACTTCACCTTTCATGATCCATACTTTAACACCTAATCTACCATAAGTAGTGTGTGCCTCAACTAAAGCATAGTCAATATCGGCTCTAAACGTTGATAAAGGAATACGTCCTTCTTTGTAATGTTCGCTACGTGCCATTTCAGCACCATTTAAACGACCACTAATTTGAATTTTGATTCCTTCAGCATTCATACGCATTGTTGCTGCGATTGCCATTTTGATTGCACGTCTATATGAAATTCTATTTTCAATTTGACGAGCAATACTCGAAGCAACTAAAAATGCATCAAGCTCTGGTCTTTTAATTTCAAATATGTTTATTTGAACTTCTTTACCAGTAATTTTCTTAAGCTCTTCTTTTAACTTGTCTACCTCTTGACCGCCTTTACCAATAATGATACCAGGACGAGCCGTTGTGATAGTAACGGTTACAAGTTTAAGAGTTCTTTCGATAATTACTCTTGAAACACTAGCTTTAGATAGACGTGCGTGAACGTACTTTCTGATCTTATCGTCTTCGGCAAGTTTATCGCCATAATCATTTCCTCCGTACCAGTTAGATTCCCATCCTCTGATAATTCCTAAACGATTTCCGATTGGATTTGTTTTTTGTCCCATATCTCTACTTAAGCTTGTGTGTTATTGTTAGCTCCAACCACTAATGTTACATGGTTTGAACGTTTTCTAATTCTGTGTGCACGACCTTGAGGTGCTGGACGCAATCTTTTTAACATTGTTCCACCATCTACTCTAATCTCCTTAACAAATAATTCAGCATCTTCAATACTTGCATCTTCGTTTTTAGCTTGCCAGTTTGCAATTGCAGACAATAACAATTTCTCTAAACGATTAGACGCTTCTTTTTGGCTAAATTTTAAAATATTAAGCGCTTTCTCTACGCGTTCACCTCTTACTAAATCGGCTACTAAACGCATTTTTCTCGGTGACGTAGGACAATTATTAAGTTTAGCAAAAGCAACTTGCTTCTTTTCTTCCTTAATAGCGTCTGCCATTTGTTTTTTACGACTTCCCATAGCTTACTACTTTTTACCTTTATTTTTAGCACCTGCATGACCTCTAAAAGATCTTGTAGGTGAAAATTCTCCTAACTTGTGTCCTACCATGTTTTCAGTTACGTAAACTGGAACAAATTGACGACCGTTATGTACTGCGATTGTTTGACCAACAAAATCAGGCGTTATCATAGAGGCTCTAGACCATGTTTTGATAACAGTTTTCTTGTTAGCTTCTACATTAGCAGCTACTTTTCTTTCTAATTTATAATGAACGTAAGGTCCTTTTTTTAATGATCTTGACATGACTTATTATTTCTTTCTACGTTCTACAATATATTTATTACTCGCTTTTGTTTTAGAACGGGTTCTATAACCTTTAGCAGGTATACCATTTCTAGAACGTGGGTGTCCACCAGAAGACTTACCTTCACCACCACCCATTGGGTGATCAACCGGGTTCATAACAACTGGTCTTGTACGTGGTCTTCTTCCTAACCATCTTGTTCTACCAGCTTTACCTGATACTAACAATTGATGATCTGAATTAGATACAACACCTATAGTAGCCATACAATCCGCTAATATTAAACGTGTTTCACCTGATGGCAATTTGATTGTAGCAAATTTTCCTTCACGTGCCATTAATTGCGCAAATGTTCCAGCACTACGCGCCATAACAGCTCCTTGACCAGGACGCAATTCAACACAAGAAATAATAGTTCCTAAAGGAATTTGAGACAATGGCATTGCATTACCAATTTCTGGAGCGATATTCTCTTTTCCAGAAACAATAGTTTGGCCTACTTGCAAACCATTTTGAGCAATGATGTATGCTTTCTCACCATCTTGATAGTTTAACAACGCAATAAACGCTGTTCTGTTTGGATCGTATTCTATAGACTTAACTTCAGCTGGAATTCCAGTTTTGTTACGTTTAAAATCGATAATACGATACCTTTTCTTATGACCACCACCTATGTAGCGCATAGTCATTTTTCCGCGACTGTTTCTACCACCAGACCTTTTTTTCGGAGCTAATAAACTTTTCTCCGGCTTATCAGTAGTAATGGCGTCATACCCATTTACTACTCTAAAACGCTGCCCTGGTGTGATTGGTTTTAATTTTCTTACTGACATTTGTCTCTAATTACATGTTACTGTATAAATCAATCATTTCACCTTCCGCCAGTTGTACAATTGCTTTTTTAACAGCATTTGTTTTACCATGTTGAATACCAGTTTTTGTGTATTTGGTACTCCTTTCTGGACGGACATTTATAGTACGAACTTTTTCAACAGAAACGCCATAAGCAGCTTCCACCGCTTTCTTGATTTCTACCTTGTTCGCCTTTGTATTCACAGCGAAAGTATAGCAGTTTCTTAACTCGCTATCAGCAGTCGCTTTTTCCGTGATTATGGGTTTAATTAAGATATTCATCTGTTTCTTATTTACTTAAATTCGTTTCAATTTCTTCTAAAGAACTCTCTAAAAGCACAACTTGATTTGCATTTAATATTTTGTAAGTGCTTAATTCTGAATTAGTTATGACTTCAGAGCCTTTCAAATTGCGTGACGACAAATATACATTATTATTTGATGCACCCAACACAAAGAGAGATTTTTTGTTTTCTAGGTCTAAAGCCTTTAAAACTGCTGTGAAGTTTTTTGTCTTTGGAGCATCAAAATTAAAGTCTTCTAATACTACAATTGACTTCTCGTTAGCTTTCATTGTTAAAGCTGATTTACGAGCTAAACGCTTCACGTTCTTATTTAACTTAAAACCGTAGTTTCTAGGTCTTGGACCAAACATACGTCCACCACCTTTAAAAATACCTGATTTGATACTACCTGCTCTTGCAGTACCTGTACCTTTTTGTTTTTTGATCTTGCGCGTACTTCCAGTAATTTCTGCACGCTCTTTTGCTTTATGAGTCCCTTGTCTTTGGTTTGCTAAATATTGTTTAACATCCAAATAAACCGCATGATTATTAGGCTCAATAGCAAACACATCTTTAGAAAGCTCAACCTTTCTACCTGTGTCTTTTCCGTTAATATCTACAACTGCTACTTTCATTACTTTCTAATAATTACATAAGCGTTTTTATGTCCAGGAACACATCCTTTAACAACAAGTAGATTCTTTTCAGCAACTACTTTTAAAACTCTTAAATTTTGAACTTTTACTGTTTCGCCTCCCATTCTTCCGGCCATTTTCATACCCTTGAAGACTCTTGCAGGATAAGAAGCAGCACCAATTGATCCTGGCGCTCTTAAACGGTTATGTTGACCGTGAGTAGCTTGACCTACACCACCAAAACCGTGACGTTTTACAACGCCTTGAAATCCTTTTCCTTTAGAAGTTCCTGCTATATCAACAAACTCACCTTCATTAAAGTGCTCAACTGTTATAGCATCTCCTAATTTGTACTCCTCATCAAAACCTTTAAACTCAACGATTTTGCGTTTTACAGAAGTTCCTGCTTTTTTAGCGTGACCTAGGTCAGCTTTAGTAGCACTTTTTTCTGTCGCGTCATCGAAACCAAGTTGCACAGCACTATAGCCATCAACTTCTTCGGTTCTGACTTGGGTAACGATACAAGGTCCAGCTTCGATTACAGTACAAGGAATATTTTTCCCGTTTTCATCGAAAATGCTGGTCATACCGATTTTTTTTCCTATTAACCCAGACATATTTATTAATTATTAATTGTTACTATTCTATTTATTAAAATTCAAGGCTGAAAATACGTTTCAGCCCTGAATTGTATTTTTTACCGTTTTTCCCGCGACCGCATCGGTGGGACATGTTCGTGTCTTAGTTACACTTTGATTTCAACTTCAACGCCACTTGGTAATTCAAGTTTCATTAAAGCATCAATTGTCTTTGAAGACGACGAGTAAATATCCAATAATCGCTTATATGAGCTTAATTGAAATTGTTCTCTTGACTTCTTATTTACGTGTGGTGAACGTAAAACAGTGAAAATCTTCTTGTGTGTTGGTAAAGGAATTGGACCTGTAACAACAGCACCAGTACTTTTTACTGTTTTTACAATCTTGTCAGCAGACTTGTCTACTAAATTGTGATCGTAAGACTTTAATTTTATTCTTATTTTCTGACTCATTTTTCTTTAGATTTAAGCTTCAACGCCTTTAGCTGCTTTAATTACTTCTTCAGATATATTTGAAGGAGTTTCAGCATAGTGTGAAAATTCCATTGTTGATGTTGCACGTCCTGAAGACAATGTTCTTAATGTAGTTACATAACCAAACATTTCAGATAATGGTACAGTTGCTTTTACAGTTTTTGCTCCTGCTCTGTCTCCCATATTACTTACCTGTCCTCTACGACGGTTTAAATCTCCTACTATATCACCCATATTCTCTTCAGGTGTAATAACCTCAAGTTTCATAATAGGTTCCATAATCACAGCTTTTGCAGCTTTTGCAGCATTCTTAAATCCAAGTTTTGCTGCCAATTCGAATGATAATTGATCCGAATCCACGTCATGGTATGAACCATCAGTTAATGTTACTTTCATAGCATCAACTTCATAACCTGCTAAAGGACCATTAATCATAGCCATTTTGAATCCTTTCTCAATTGAAGGGATAAATTCTTTAGGAACGTTACCACCTTTAATTTCAGACACAAATTCTAAACCTTCTTTACCTTCTTCGGCTGGTTCAAGAGTAAATACAATATCAGCAAATTTACCACGACCACCAGATTGTTTTTTGTAAACCTCTCTGTGTTCTGCTCTTCTAGTAATTGCTTCTTTGTATTCTACTTGTGGTTGACCTTGGTTTACTTCAACCTTAAACTCACGTTTAAGACGGTCAACAATAATATCTAAGTGAAGCTCACCCATTCCAGATATAATAGTCTGTCCTGAAGCTTCATCTGTTCTTACAGTAAATGTTGGATCTTCTTCTGCTAATTTACCCAAAGCCATACCTAGTTTATCAACATCGGCTTTTGTTTTTGGCTCTACAGCAATACCAATTACTGGATCAGGGAAATCCATAGATTCCAAAACAATAGGATGTTTCTCATCAGATAATGTATCACCTGTTTTGATATCTTTAAATCCTACTGCCGCTCCAATATCTCCTGCTTCGATATAATCGATAGCATTTTGCTTATTAGAATGCATTTGATAAATACGAGATATACGTTCTTTCTTACCTGAACGGTTGTTCAACACATAAGAACCTGCATCTAAACGACCTGAATAGGCACGGAAGAATGCTAAACGACCTACAAAAGGGTCAGTAGCAATCTTAAATGCTAATGCCGCAAAAGGAGCAGTTACATCTGGCTTACGAATCTCTTCTTTATCGGTATCAGGATTAACACCAACAATACCTTCTTTATCTACTGGAGAAGGCAAGTAACGACATACAGCATCTAACAAGAACTGTACACCTTTATTTTTAAATGAAGAACCACATATCATTGGAATGATAGCCATATCCATTACAGCAGCACGAAGCGCAGCATGCACTTCATCTTCTGTGATAGAATCTTCATCTTCCATGAATTTTTCTAATAAGTTCTCATCGTAAGTAGCTACTTCTTCGATAAGTAACGCTCTATACTTTCTAGCTTCCTCTTTTAACTCTTCTGGAATGTCAATAACATCAAAAGTCGCCCCTTGTGTTTCGTCATGCCAAACAATAGCTCTGTTTTTTACTAAATCAACGATACCTTTAAAGTCTCCCTCATCTCCAATATTCAAAACAATTGGAACAGCGTTAGACTTCAACATATCTTTAACCTGCTGACAAACTGCTAAAAAGTTAGATCCTTGACGGTCCATTTTATTAACAAAACCAATTCTTGGAACTTTATAGTTATCAGCTAATCTCCAGTTAGTTTCAGATTGCGGCTCAACACCATCAACTGCACTAAATAAAAACACTAAACCATCTAATACACGTAATGAACGGTTTACTTCAACCGTAAAATCAACGTGACCAGGAGTATCTATAATATTAAAGTGATACCCTTTTGTTTCAGGAGTCGGTTCAGCATTTTCCAAAGGAAACTGCCACGTACAAGTCGTTGCAGCAGAAGTAATAGTAATACCTCTTTCCTGCTCTTGCTCCATCCAGTCCATAGTTGCAGCACCATCATGTACTTCTCCTATTTTGTGAGAAACGCCTGTATAGAAAAGGATTCGTTCTGTAGTTGTTGTCTTACCTGCATCGATATGTGCAGCAATACCTATATTTCTTGTATATTTTAAATCTCTTTGTGCCATCTTAAATTAAAATCTAAAGTGTGAGAATGCTTTGTTTGCTTCAGCCATCTTGTGTGTATCAACACGTTTCTTAACTGCTGCTCCTTCTTCTTTAGCCGCTGCTAAAACTTCTGAAGCTAAACGCTGCGCCATAGACTTCTCGTTTCTCTTTCTTGAATAACCAATCAGCCATTTCATAGCCGTTGAAACTTTACGGTCTGGACGAATTTGCATTGGGATTTGAAATGTAGCACCTCCAACACGACGACTACGCACTTCTACGTGAGGCATCACATTTGATAGGGCATCTTTCCAAATTTCCAGAGCTGTTTTTTCGTCATCAGTTTTCTTTTCTTCTACGATATCAATTGCATCGTAAAACACTTTAAAAGCTACTGACTTTTTACCGTCCCACATCATCATGTTAACAAAACGTGTTACTAACTGATCGTTAAAACGTGGATCTGGTAAAAGCGGTCTTTTTTTCGCTTGTCTTTTTCTCATGTCTTCTTCTTAAAGTTTTTAATTACTTTTTAGGGCGTTTTGCACCATACTTAGATCTACGTTGTGTTCTACCTGCAACACCTGCTGTGTCTAAAGCACCACGAACAATGTGATATCTAACTCCTGGCAAATCTTTTACCCTTCCACCTCTAACCAATACTATCGAGTGCTCTTGTAGGTTGTGACCTTCACCTGGGATGTATGCGTTTACTTCCTTACCATTAGTAAGCCTTACCCTTGCAACTTTACGCATTGCCGAGTTAGGTTTCTTTGGTGTAGTAGTGTAAACACGCGTACAAACCCCACGTCTTTGTGGACACGAATCTAAAGCAGCCGATTTACTCTTCTTGGTTATTTTGGCTCTTCCTTTTCGTACTAATTGTGAAATTGTTGGCATATATTTCTATATAAATTTTATTTAACCTCTCATTTGAGGGCTGCAAAGGTAGAAATTAATTTCAATTTTTCAAATGTTAATAGATTAATTTTAAGCCGAAAACAAAATTCATTTAACCTTCGATACAAAAACTGTAGTTTTTACGTTAATTTTACATTCCAAACCTAAAATGATAACGTGCACAAATCACTTGTTTTACTCCTTATTATATATGCAGGTTTTTCTCCCGAATTAATTGGCCAAAATTTACAATTGAAAATTAATGGCTCAAACAACATAGAAACCAAAGTAATAGATTCCGTTAGCTATGTTAAATTCCACAAAGACGTTCAATCCATTGAAATAGAAATTGACACCTTAAAACACAAACTCCAATCATTGGGATATATTGAATATAAAACTCAACCGCTAACGAGGACTAACGACACTTTATTTACAGCATCACTTTTACTAGGAAACAAATACACGCTTATAAAAATCGACTATCAACCTGAACTAGTTTCAAGAGAAATAATAGAACTAATCTCTGATGATGTTACCGACTCGTATTTCACCATGCCTTTTGAAAACATTGAATCGTCATTAGAGTTTATTAACTTGAAAATATCCGAAACTGGTTTTCCTTTTAATGAAATAAAGCTTTCTGATTTTGAGAAAATTGGCGACAATCAATTAAAAGCCCGTTTGACATTAAAAAAGACAGATCAAAAAAGACAGATTGATAAAATAATAGTGAAGGGTTATGAGAAGTTTCCCAAATCATACCTAAAACATTATTTAAAGCTAAAAAAAGGAAACACATTAAACCTAACTAAAATAAAAAGCAAAACAAATTTGCTGCAAGACTTACAATTTGCAAGTCAGATTAAAGAACCAGAAATTTTATTCAGTAAAGACTCTACCATATTATATATATATGTAGAAAAAAACAAAAGCAATAGTTTTGATGGTTTTTTAGGGTTTGGCACAAACGAAGAAACAAACAACCTGGAATTTAATGGCTACCTCAATCTAGACCTTATTAACAATCTAAACTTTGGCGAATCATTTTCTTTGATTTACAAGAGTGACGAAAACGAGCAAAAAACATTCAATGTTAAAATAGCCTTACCATATTTATTTGCCACTCCTTTAGGCACTGAATTAGAATTAAACATTTTTAAGAAAGATTCATCATTCACAACAGTCAATCAAAACGCACGTATATTTTACCAGTTAAATCCAAAAAACAAATTTTCTTTAGGCATAAAATCCACGCAATCAACCAATCTTCTTGATGATGAAAATCCAGATCCATTTGTAAAAGATTACAAAAGCAACATTTACAATGTAAGGTATGAGTTTTTACTTCGACAAAACTATAGTAGACTTTTTCGTAGAAACGCTTCAATTGATTTTGAACTTGGGCTTGGTAATCGAGATATAGAATCAACCAAGACCTCTCAAGTAATAGCTCAATTAGACGCCTTCAAAATTTTAAATCTTAACGATAGGAATAGTATTTTTCTGCGTATCCAAGGTTTTAGTTTATTTTCTGAAAACTATCTAGAAAATGAGTTGGTACGATTTGGTGGTATAAATTCTATCCGTGGTTTTGAAGAAAACAGCCTAAGCGCTTCCTTTTATTCACTTCTAAATACAGAATATCGCTATTTGTTAAGCAACAGTGTATATATTCATTCCATAATAGATTTGGCTTATTTTGAAAATGACATCACATCTCAAAAAGATAAATTGTATGGTTTTGGTATTGGCTTTGGCTTATTAACAAAAGCAGGCCTATTACGATTAAACTATGCGAATGGCAAAAATGAAAACCAAAGTTTTAAGTTTTCAAACTCACAAATTCACATAAGCTTATCGGCAATTTTTTAGGTATTATGGTATGTTAAAAGCCAAAATTTTAAAAAAAAATTAAAATTTTAACCCTTAATTATTGTTTAATTAACTTTTTATTATGATTTTTGGCGTAGACTAATTCAAATAAAATATAAAATGAAAACAAAGTTTAGTGGAATTTTAACGCTATTCCTAGCGTTTGTTGTGCAACTTACGTTTGCGCAAGAAAAAACAATTTCAGGAACGATATCTGATGAAAACGGATTACCGCTCCCTGGAGTTAATATTATTGTAAAAGGTACAACAACTGGTACACAGACAGATTTTGATGGAAATTACTCCATTACTGCTAATACTGGTGACGTATTATCTTATTCCTTTTTAGGCTATACTACCAAAGAAATGACTGTTGGTACAGCTAACAACATTAGCTTTGCAATGGAAGTTGATAGTGAAGCTCTTGAAGAAGTTGTTATTACTGGATATGGTATTGCTCGTGAAAAACGTGAAATCACCTACCAAACAGAAGAAGTGGATGAGCAGTTATTAAACCAAGCTCAAACTACTCGAGCTGCAACAGGTTTAGCAGGTAAAGTAGCTGGTCTTCAAATCAATGTTCAAAATAATGGTGTAAATCCTAGTTCTCAAATAATTTTGAGAGGTTTGCGTTCCATTACTGGTAACAACGAAGCCTTAATTGTTATAGATGGTTCTATTACTTCTAAAGGTGCTTTTGATGATTTGAATCCAAATGACATTCAAGACATTAACGTCCTTAAGGGTGCCACTGCTGCTGCCTTGTATGGTTCTAGAGCAGGTAACGGTGCACTTATTATCACAACTAAAAAAGGTAAGCTAGGTGAAACTTTAACTGTTGGCTTAAACTCTACTGTTACTTTTGAAGACGTGGCATACATGCCAGATTTACAAGATGAGTATGGTCCTGGTATTGCTGGTGGGTATGACCCATATGAAAACACTAACTGGGGACCTCGTTTTGATGGTATAAGTAGAAGAGTTGGTCCTATATTTGAAGATGGAACGTTCCAATCTCTGCCTTATGCTCCAGTAAAGGATAATGCTAGAAATTTTTATGATACTGGTATTACTTCACAAAATACAATTTACTTAAGTGGAGGTAATGAAACTAGTACAATGTATTTATCTATTGGTAATCAAGACACTAAAGGTATTGTACCAAAAGACAGATATAAAAGAACTACTTTAAGAGCAAATGCAACTAAAAAAGTTGGTGATTTTGAACTTGCTTTGAATTCGACATTTTTAAGAGACGAATCAAATGTAGTTGGAAATAATATTGGTTCTCAAAGTAGAACACTTTATTGGTTTGTTTTAAACCAAGGAGCAAATATTCCTTTAGAAAATTATAGTGATTGGGAGAATGATTTGTATTCTTCGCCTGATGGTTATTACAATGGATATTACCAAAACCCTTACTGGGCTATAGATAACAACAGAAATACTGATAAATCAAACCGTCTTACTGCTAACATGAGTGTAACTTGGGATGTTTTTGATTGGTTAGATTTAACTGGTCGTGTTGGTGGTAACATCTTAAATGGAAGTGGTAAAGAATGGAGAAATGCTCAAGCATACAATAGTATCAATGGAGCTCCAAGACCTACTAACGTTACTTCTTTCTTAATAGACAATGAATTTCAAAGAACAGATTATACTTTTGACTTTTTAGCTAACATGAACTTCGACATTAATGACGATTTCTCTTTGAAAGCTATTTTAGGTGCTTCAAGTGTAACTGAACAAGTTAGAGCAAGTAATGTTCAGGTTAACAATTTAAGTATTCCTGGATTATATGATGTATCAAACGGTACAGGTGCTCCTGTTGTAGGCGCTGCTGAAACAGAAAAGAGAACTTATGGATATTTTGCTGATTTAACAATTGGTTTTAAAAACTTCCTTTTCTTAAACGCTTCTGGTCGTTATGATTTCACATCAACTTTACCTGTTGATGATAATAGCTACTTCTACCCATCAATTGGTTTATCTGCTGTATTAACAGATGCTATTCCTTCAATTAAAGGTAACGTTTTAAACTATGCTAAAGTTACTGTGAGTAACTCTACAGTATATAATGATTTAGCTCCAGAGCAAATTATTGAAACATATGGTCAAAATGCTGCTTTCCCATTTGGTGCTGTAAACGGTTTTGAAATTCAAAATCAAGCAATTGATTCTTCTATAAAAAAGGAGAAAATCAACACAACTGAAGTTGGTTTAAACTTAGGTTTTTTTAATAACAGATTGACTTTAGATGCTGCTTACTTTAAAACTATCACAACTGATAACATTGTAAGTAGTACTTCAGCTCCTTCTTCAGCTTCAACAAGTTTATTAACTAATATTGGTAAATTAGAAGGTGATGGTATTGAAATCACCTTAGGAGGGACAATTGTTAAAGCTGGTGATTTTTCTTGGGATGCAAGTTTGAACTTTACTAAGTATAAAACTGTCGTTAAAGAAATAGGGAACGGAGTTTCCGAAATTAATCTAGCGTCAACTGGTGAGGTTGGTGTCTATGCTATTGAAGGTGAAGAATTCCCAGTTATTCAGGCTTCTGCGTATGTTAGAGACCCTAACGGTAATGTAGTGATTGATCCAAGTTCTGGTAATCCTTTAAACTCACTAGAGGTTAATGGAAGACTTAAAAATCTTGGTACTACTGTACCAGATTATATCCTTGGTTTAAACACTTCTTTTAACTATAAAGGAATTCGTTTAGCAGGTACTTTTGATTACAGAACTGGTCATGTTTATTATGCTCAGGGTTCTGATGCTATGGAATTTACTGGTCGTTCTATTGAAAGTACAGTAGGTAACAGACAAGATTTTGTTTGGCCAAATTCTGTAATTGAAACATCACCTGGAGTGTATGTTCAAAACACAAATATTCCAATTACTGGTGGTTCTCAACAATTTTGGACTGATGTATATAATGAAATTAAAGAGAACTACGTAAGAGATGCTACTGCAGTTAAATTACGTGAATTATCATTAAGTTATACACTATCATCAAAGTTATTAGAAAACACTCCAGTTAAAAAATTGAGTGTTGGTATCATAGGTAGAAATTTAATTACTTGGTTACCTGAAGAAAATAGATTCTCTGATCCTGAATTTGCTAATGGTAATGGACCTAATGGTAATGCAATTGGTATTGGTGGATATTTTCAATCACCTCCTACTCGTTCTATTGGATTTAACTTAAACGTAGAATTTTAAAAAAAAAAGAAATGAAAAGATATTTAATTTATTTTAATTTAATTTTAGTTGCACTACTGATTAGTTCATGTAGTGATAGCTATCTAGATGTCAATACTGACACTAATAGTCCTACAGGTGAAAACGTAGGACCTGATTTGAGATTATCGCCTGCACAAGTTATTACGGCTAATAGTATACAAGGAAACAGACGTACTAATCATTTAGGTAATATGTTTATGTATAATTGGAGCCAGAGTGATGGTTTTGCTTGGTACCCTGATGAATTTGCTTATAACGTATCATCTTCATTTTATCAACAAATATGGAATGATGCATATTTAGGTGCACTTCAAAATTATCGTCAATTACAGGATTTTGAAGGTCCAGATTATGTGAATTATATTGCTATTGCAAAAATTATGGAAAGTTTTCACTTTCAAATTTTGGTAGATTTATATGGAGATATCCCTTACTCTGAAGCACTTCAGAGAGGAGCTAATCCAACACCAAAATATGATGATGCTCAAGCAGTATATGAAGGTATCGTTGCTACTTTAAATGAAGCAATGAATATGATTGATAATGCTACTGGTGCTGCAATAGTACCTGGTGCTGACGACTTCATTTTTGGAGGTAATATGCAAGACTGGAAAGTATTTGCTAACACAATCAAATTACGTGCTCTTGTTAGACAGTCTGACGTTGCAGGAAGAGAAGGTTATTTACAAGAACAATTTGCTGGAATGGATGCAATTGGATTTATTAGTTCTAACGTAACAGTACAACCTGGATATGTTCAAGAAGCTAACAGACAAAATCCTTTTTGGAATACTTTTGGTGCAGATACTGGTGGTGTAATTACTAACACTAATAATGCTACATGTGCAACTGATTTTATATTACAATATTTATCAGATAAAAGTGACCCTCGTTTAAACTTCTTATTTGAAGAACCTGCAAGTGGTCATTTAGGTGTCCCACAAGGAGTTTTAAATTATCCAGAAGTAATCTGGGAGCCACAATTTGTTTCAAACATTGGACCTGGTTTGTTAAAAGGATTCGATCAAGATGCTGTTATATTCTCTTTGGCTGAAAGTAATTTCAATATTGCTGAAGCAAGATTGAAAAACTACTTATCTGGTAGTGCTCAAGCAGCCTACGAAAGTGGTATTCAAGCAGCATTTGATTATTTAGGTGCAGGTAGTGCAGCTGCTTACTATACGCAACCTCTTGAAAACGTAAATTGGGCTAATTCTGATCCAATGGAAGCAATTATTACTCAAAAATGGTTAGCTTTAATTGGTGTTGATGCGGTTCAGTCTTGGTTTGATTATAGTAGAACAGGTTACCCTACTAATTTACCTATTTCAATGCAAGCAACAACTGCTGACAGACCAGTAAGATTATTTTATACGTCTGGTGAGCAAACGTCAAATAATGCAAATGTTCCCCCACAACCGAATGCCTTTACGGGAAAAATATTTTGGGCTAATTAAAAAAAAATGAAAAATGAAAAAAATTAAAAGATTATTAACAGTAGTTTGTGCTTCAATAATGTTTACCTCATGTTTGGTAGATGATGAAGCACCACTAAACAGAGAGGACGTAACGCAAGGTCCTAACACAGTAAGTTTTACACAACCTGGGCAGTTTTTAAGCGCCGTAACTGATGGATCAGAATACAATTTCTCAATTCCAGTTCAGTTGGTTGGTCCAACTATAATGGACCAAAGTCAGGATGTATCCTTAACAGTAAGTGTAGATCCAAGTTCTACAGCAATAGAAGGTGTACATTACATTATGGACAACATGTCTACCACTCTAACAAGAAGTGGTAACTACAATAGTAGTTTAGGTATCACTATGATTACAGATGGTATCATGGCACCTCTAGATGAAAATCCAGTATTGATTTTAAACATTGCTGATGCTAGTGGAGCCAATGCGGTTGTTCCTGGTGGACCAACTGGTTCTATAACCTTAACATTTGTTTACCAATGTTTTGCAGATTTATCTGGTACTTATTTAGTAACTAATGATTTCTGTAATCCAACATTCACGACTACAATCGCTTCAAATGGAGAAGGTGGTTGGGTTATTGCCAGTGCTGATGGTGGTTTCTTACACCAATGTACTAGTAATACAACACTTTTAAACGAAGGTACAATCGTTGAACTATGTGGTGAAATTTTACCAACAGGTAATTTAGATTTTGGAACTGCTGGAGGATTTGGTATAGGTGATATCTTAAGTGGTACTTGGGACGCTGTATCTGGAACACTAGAAATGCAACACAGAGATGTATTCTTTAATGGTGGTCCTTATGAGTGGAATTCATTATATGTAAGACAATAGTCTAATTTTAAAAAAAAGATAAAAACATGAAACATTATATATATATGTTATTTATAGGCCTATTGTCTATAACATTAGTAAATTGTGATGCAGAAGAATCAAGTGTTGATCCTACTCCAATTGGGGGAACTCAAGAACTTGTTACTCCTACAATCACACCTGACGTAGTTCCAGGAGACATTGACGAAGGAAGTTCAATTACATTCAGTATTGTATTTGATAAGTCTGTTAGACAAACGGTTACATGGGTACCAGTATTAGTAGGTGGTACCGGAACAGAAGCTGATTTAGATTTAGATGTAACAGCAGTTATGAATGCTTATAGAACTTCAACATCAATGACTGTTGATGTAATTAGTGACGGAATTCCAGAAATGGATCAAACTGTAACTATTCAATTACAACCAATAAGTGTTGAATCTGGATATTGGATTAGTCCTAACTATGATTTACCAGAATTCACTTATACTATCAAAAGTTTTGTTGATCCTAACGATTTAATAGTAGCTTTTGAATGGGATGAGAATGCTTCTCATGACATGGATATGTTTGCTTTTAGTGAAGTAAGCGGACCATGGGATTCTGCAGCGACTGGAGATATTCCAGAAACTAAAAATCTTGTTTGGGGAATTGATCCTGATGGTACTTATTTCATTGGTGTAGACCCTTATGATGTTGAGGATGGTGTAACTGAAATTGATTACAAGTTTAGTTTTGGTCAACCTAATGGTCAAATAGATGTATTTGAAGGTTCGTTTGATTATGCAAACAGAGATACAACTTATACAACTGATGACTACCAAGGCACTACAGTTTATTTATTATTCAATGTTGTTAAAGTAGGAACAGAATTTACAATTTCTGAATTATAAAAAACATTTAAATAATAGAAAGCCACCTCAATTGAGGTGGCTTTTTTTTTATACTTTTACTAAATGGAAAAAAACACACAAATATTTGGTTTAAGGGCTGTTATTGAAGCTATAAATTCAGGTGAAACCATTGAAAAAGTTTTTATTCAAAAAGGTCTTAAGGGAGATATTTCACAGGAATTAGAATCTTTATTAAAACAAAAAAGTATAAATCAATCTCACGTACCAGTAGAAAAATTAAATCGATTAACTAATAAAAACCATCAAGGAGTTGTGGCTCAAATTTCACCTATCTCCTATTTTGATATTGAAGATTTAGTATTAAATGTTATAGAATCTGGCAAAACACCGCTTTTTTTGTTACTTGACCAATTGAGTGACGTTCGCAATTTTGGTGCTATAATTCGTACAGCAGAATGTACTGGAGTTGATGGTATTATTATTCAAAAAAAAGGAAATGCTCCTATTAATGGAGACACTATAAAAACCAGTGCTGGAGCTGTTTTTAAGATGCCTATTTGTAGAGTTGATCACATAAAAGATGCTATGTTTCATCTTCAAGCTTCTGGTATAAAAGTTGTAGCCGCTACTGAAAAGACCAACAATACTTTGTATGATATAGATTTTACTGAACCTTGCGCTATAATAATGGGTTCTGAAGGTAGAGGTATCAATCCTTCTGTTTTAAAACTTGCAGACCATAAAGCCAAGTTACCCATTCTTGGAGAAATAGAATCACTTAATGTTTCTGTTGCATGTGGTGCCTTTTTATACGAAGTGGTTAGACAACGTATTTAATCAGTATTTTTTTTGAATATATAATTTATCTTGGTAACGGGCTCTTCTGATTCTTCATCCAAAGTAGTATTTTCAATGAAATTCCCATTCTCATCAAAGTGTTTTAGAAATTCGTCTTCCTCTTCTTTATAATCTTCCTGCTCCCAATAATATTTTTTGGGCTGTGGCAAATTCTTTCTAAAATACAATGCAAATACAATCCCTACTATCATACCAGAAAGATGGCCTTCCCAAGACATACCTTCCTTAATAGGCATGACATACCAAACCATGCTTCCATATAGAAAGACCACTAGTAATGATAGCGCAATTAATCTGTAATGTTTTGCTATAATACCTTTAAAAAAAAGAAAACTTACCAGCACATAAATCAATCCACTGGCACCAATGTGATAAGCTGGGCGACCAATAATCCAGGTTAATAAACCAGAAAGCAAAATTCCAAAAACTAAAACTCGCCATGCAATTGATTTATAGAAATAGAACAATGCAGCAGATAGCACAAATAATGGAATAGAATTGTGATATAAATGTTCAATACCTGAATGAATAAACGGACTAAAAATTATTCCTCTTAAACCACTAAATCGCTGTGGATATACGCCAAAGTTTGTAAAATCATAACCGAATCTAATTTCAAACCAAAATATAGCCCATAGCAAGAGTACAAATAGTAGCGGGTAAACAATAACTCCGTTTGAGAATTTAAAATGATCTTGATTGTCCATAATTATTTTCAAGATAGCAAATTACTGTCCAAAAATTAATTGGCTGACATAATATCAGATAAGCATGTGATAAAACAATTCCTATTTTGAATAATGGCATACCTTTTTTAATTTTAATTAATGTAATTTTACTTCATGAATACACCATTAGCCGAACGATTAAGACCTCAAACACTTGATGATTACATTAGTCAAAGTCATTTAGTAGGTCCTGACGGAAGTCTCACTAAACATATTCAACAAGGTGTCATTCCTTCAATGATATTTTGGGGTCCTCCAGGAATTGGGAAAACGACTTTGGCTAATATTATTGCTAATCATTCTGAAAGACCATTTTATACATTGAGTGCTATAAATTCTGGTGTAAAAGACGTACGCGAAGTTATAGAAAAGGCCAAAAAATCTGGTGGACTTTTTACTACCAAAAATCCCATTCTGTTTATTGATGAAATACATCGCTTTAGTAAGTCACAACAAGACTCGCTTTTACAAGCTGTAGAGAAAGGTTGGGTGACACTAATTGGTGCTACGACGGAAAATCCAAGTTTTGAAGTTATTTCAGCTTTATTATCTCGCTGCCAAGTATATATTTTAAACGCCTTTAATAAAAATGATTTAGAAAGCCTTTTAAAGCGTGCAATTGAAAAAGATGAACTCATATCCCAAAAAAACATAAAACTCAAAGAAACAGATGTTTTATTAAGGCTTTCTGGTGGTGACGCTAGAAAATTGTTGAATATTTTTGAACTCGTTGTGAATTCTGAAACTAGTAACAAAATCACAATTACAAATGAGCTAGTTTTAAAGCACGTACAAAACAATACCGTTAGGTATGACAAAACTGGTGAACAACATTACGATATTATTTCAGCTCTAATTAAATCAATAAGAGGAAGTGATCCTAATGCTGCTGTTTACTATTTAGCCCGAATGATTGAAGGTGGAGAAGATGTTAAGTTTATTGCAAGACGTTTATTAATATTAGCAAGCGAAGATATTGGTAACGCTAATCCAACGGCTTTGGTCATTGCCAATAATACGTTTCAGGCAGTCTCAACCATAGGGAATCCTGAATCTCGAATTATTTTAAGTCAATGTGCTACATATTTGGCTTGTTCTCCCAAAAGCAATGCAGCCTATCAAGCTATAAACCAAGCGCAACAATTAGTTAAGGAGACAGGTGACTTAAGCGTACCAATGGAAATAAGAAATGCACCTACAAAATTAATGAAAGAATTAGGTTATGGTGATAACTACAAATATGCTCATAACTATGAGGGAAATTTTGCTGAATTGGAATTTCTTCCAGAGGAAATTAAAAACACAAAACTTTACAATCCTGGGAACAATTCACGTGAACAGGCACAACGTGAGTTTTTAAAAAAACGTTGGAAGGAAAAATATGGTTACTAAAACTTAATATTCAATGTTTGAACCTGTAATTCTTCTCCAACCGTTTCAGCGATAACCCAATTACCATCCAATTTATAAACTGTTGCTTGCTTACCTTTTACCATATAAAAATCTTTCTTACCAGAAAAAATCAATGTATAAACTACTTTAGGCGTACTATCTACTAATTGATAGCCATTGTCTATTGGTTGTGCATACAGTAGCTGGGAATCACCTTTTACTGCCGGAATATTTTGTTCTGTCTTATTGCTAACTGAAGTTGTAGGAACGACTGTTTTTGGTACTTCAGCCAATTTATCATTATTCTTGGCTGGTTTGTATTTATAGTTCAACGATTTAAATGACTCAAAAGCTTCTCTTAGTGCTAAATTATATGCTATTTTTAGTTTCTTTTCTCGTGAATCACCAATACTTGATATAAAAACTTTTTGCTTTCTACAATCAATTAATTCAACTTGTAATTTGGTTATAAAAATCGCTGATTTCTTAACCACATTAGCTTCTAATGCTAAACAACCATTATTTACTAAATCATTTGGCAACGGTTCGTTATCAAAAATTGCCACAAAACCATACTTTTCAAATAAAAATTTTGCTAAAGAATTAAGTTGATATTGATCAGGCTCCTTTAAAAAATCAAAAGTCTTTGGAACAATAACATACTTGTAGTTATTTATATCTTGACCAAATACCGTTACACTCAATAAAACAAGTGATAATATTAGAATACTTCTTTTTAACATGATTACAATTTAAATTATTACAAAGATACGTTTAGAATCACAAATATGTTTTTAATTCTAACAAATTTGAAATCTGTTTAATATCATTATCAAGCTCTGTGCCATGTACGTTGAAACAAATGGCATCAATTCCTAAATTAATAGCACCTAGAATATCTGCTTCCCAATTGTCACCAATCATGATACTATTTTCTGGTTTAACTTGTGCTAATGTCAAAGCATGTTTAAAAATTTTAGGATTTGGTTTTTTAACGCCAACCATTTCTGAATTTGTTACGGTTTTAAAATAGTTTTCAATGTTTGAATTTCTTAATTTATTATGTTGCACTTCATGAAAACCATTTGTTATAATGTGTAAGTTGTATTTAGACTTTAAATAGTCTAAAATTTCAAACGTCCCTTCAAATAGGTGATTGTTGTCAGATAAATGCGTTATATAATCAACCGAAAGCAGATTGATAAGTTCATCAGTTATTGGTACAGAAATTTCATCAAAAGTATTTTTAAGCCTTCCATATCGTAATGATGCTTTATCTATGCGTTCTTCTCTATACAATTTCCAATAATTAAGGTTTATGGGTTCATACACATGTAAAAAATCATTTAAACTAACATGTACTTCATGCTTTTTAAAAATTTTTTCAAATGTTAGTGCTGAATTTTTATCAAAATCCCATAGTGTATGATCTAAATCAAAAAAAACATCTGTAATCCCTTTAATCTTCATCAATTGATTCCAAAATAAAATTAAACAATTCTTTAAATCCCTTCCAACGTTCAATATCACTAAAAGTATAATTGTGAAAAACAGGAATAAATTGCCCATCAACGGCCTTTATTTCATTAATAATTCGGCCAATGGTTTCTTTTTTATCTAACTGTGAATTATGCTTCAAAAGGGTATAATCCAAAACATGATAAGCATTGATTTTTAAAGGTGTTTGTATTTCAAAATCCAGATCATAAAAGAAAAACGGTGTACAAGTTCCTGCCCTAAACCCAACATGATTGACATAACCCATTGTATAGTCTTCCATGATTTCTAAATCTACAAGATTTCTGTAGGATTTAGGTAGGTTCAATTTAGAAAATGATTGCCTAGAAGCTGATAAATTAGTATTTAGAATACCTTCCATTCTATTTTTTTCTTTTTTCAAAACCTGAATATCATCCAAAGCAAAAAAAGAAGCTTTAAGACCTACACTGCAATAATCAGCTACATGTTTTATCAAGGAAACATACTGTTTTTTTTGGGCATTTACACCCTTATCAAACGTTGAATAATCACCAATTAAAAAGAAAAAAATAAATTTAAACCTTGAGGTTTTCTGTCTGTTTAAAATATATCTAAACGTATCATCAGGATCATGCTTTAAACCAAAAAGCACCATGTACCTGTTATACAAGCTTCTAAATTTAAACGAAAAAAAATCTTTAACGGTTCCTCCCAAAGTTCTTAGCACACCCTTGTGCTTATAAAAATAAGGTGAGGGTACATCAATTATAGGTTTTATACTATACTTTTTGTCAGGGAAAATAAAGTTTGGAAAACGTTCTTCAAAAACCTCTTTAATTTTATAAGCCCAAATATCAATGACAGGTTGTTTTAGAAAATTATTTTTGAATGCTAAGCTTTCTTCAGCAGTAAACCTACCATATTCATCTTTTACATGTGGCAGGTATTCTTCATACCGACTTAAAAGATAAAATGTTGCGGAAAAAATATCAAAAGGAATCGAGCTTTTCTCATTAGTTAAAAAAAAGCATTTTGTATGATCCCAATCATAAACTTGAACATCAACATCAGATAGTCCTTGCTCATAAATAAGTTCATGGTTTCTAACAAAAATTTCATTGCTCAATGTCTGTTTGGTGTAAGACATTTTAAGGCTATCATGTGCAATAAAATCTTCAATAACTGTAGTAAATGAAACAGGAATGCCTAAAATTCGGGTAAATATATGCTTAAAAGCGTATTTTAATCTAGGTGAGATTTTGTGGGTATAAACTAAAATCATTTAAAGCATATTTTCATCGGCAAAGCTAAAGTACGCTTTTTCAGTTATGATAAGATGGTCCAAAACTTTAATATCTAAACTTTCTCCAGCATACTTCAATTTTTGAGTTATTTGTTTATCAGCCTCACTAGGTTTTAAAGTCCCTGACGGGTGATTATGTGCTAATATAATTCCAGTTGCCCCTAACTCTAAAGCCATTTTTAAAACGAGCCTAACATCTACTAAAGTTCCCGTAATACCACCTTTACTCAATTGTTGTTTTTGAATTACTTTATTAGAATTATTTAAGTAAATAATCCAAAATTCTTCATGTGGTAATTCACCTAAAACGGGTTGCATAAGTTCAAATACTGAAATACTGGAAGTAATCTTCATTTTATGAAGGGCCTCCTCACCTCTACGTCTTCTACCCAACTCCATAGCCGCAGCAATAGTAATAGCCTTTGCCTCACCAATACCCTTAAAATCCATAAGTTGTTTTAATGACAGTTTTCCCAACTCATTGAGGTTGTTGTTTACGCTACCCAAAATACGTTTGCATAAATCAACAGCACTTTCGTTACGATTTCCAGAGCCAATTAATATAGCTACTAGTTCAGCATCACTTAAAGCCGCTTTTCCTTTATCCCGAAGTTTCTCACGAGGCTGGTCATCTTGAGACCAGTTTTTTATTGAAAATGATGTGGGTTTTTCAGCCATTTAGTAAATATAAATATTGTAACTTTCAGAAGCAATTTTTAGATTACTTAACCTTATAAATTAAAAAATGAAATCGTTATTTTCTGATGATGCTGTTTCCGAAATAAGAACCAGAATAGAATTACTTCAAGAAACCCAAAACCCAAAATGGGGTAAAATGAATGTCTCTCAAATGCTGGCGCATTGTAAATTCCCACTACAAGTTGCCTTAGGTGAATTGGCTTTGGAAAAACCAAATGTGTTTAAACGTATCTTGTTTTCAATGTTTAAATCGTCATTATACAATGATAAACCTTGGAAACAAAACTTACCTACAACAAAGGAATTTGTGGTATCAAGTGACAAAAATTTCAATAAAGGAAGAACAGATTTATTAGAGGAAATTGAAAAATTTCATGCTAAAAAAGAACAAACCGAATGGCCACCTCATCCCATGTTTGGAGAATTCACGCAAGAGCAATGGGGACAAATGCAGTACAAACATTTAGACCATCATTTAAAACAATTTGGAGCCTAATGAAATATCCGCCACCTCATCATCAGGATAATAATCAAGAGCATCTCATTGAAGTGATTAAAACCTATCCGCTTGCAACAGTTATTTCTGTAAACAACAATGAACCCTTAATAACACATTTACCTTTGATTTATCGCGAATGTGATGGTAAATTAATTGGGCATATTGATATTTACAATCCGCAGACGCCATTACTTAAAGGCAACAATATAGTTACCATCATTTTCTCCGGACCACAATGTTATATATCACCATCTGTTTATACCACCTCCCAATTACCTACTTGGAATTACATAAAGGTACATTTAAAAGGCACAGTAAAGGCTATTGAAAGTAAAGAAGCATTAAAGCAATCTTTAATTACTATGACCGAGTTTTTAGAAGCACCAGACCACAAATATGTTTTGGATGCCAATAACCCAAGGATGGAAGCTAATTTAGATTATATTAAAATGTTTGAAATTACTATTACGGACTGGGAAGGTAAATTTAAACTCTCACAAGACAAGAAAACGGCTGATACCCAAAATGCTAAAGCAGAACTGATAAAAAGGAATCAAGATAGTATTAAGGCGTTTTTGGATAAAGTGTTTTGATTTTATCGAACTGAATACGAGTCTAATTTTTTAATTACAAATGGATTCTCTTCTACTAACCATGAGGTCGAATCATAAATTAAACCAATACCCTCCGCATAATATTCATGATCCAATGAAGGCATTAAATGTCCATCTGGTGTTCTACCATAACGATGTCTATCATAACAAACAAATTCCCCAGCTTGAACTGTAACATTGGCCATCTCCTCCACAAGTCTTTCGTATAAAGCACCCCAATTTCCTTGATTTATTATTTTTTCTGTAAAGTCATCATTGTCAAAAATTACTTCATTATTTTCATTCAATAAAGCTCCTTCCGATTCTCTTAAATATTCATACTTTACCCCATTTAAGTTTCCATAGGCACTACCTATACTGTTACCTGATGTAATAGTTTCTATTACAAAGTAATCATTATCAAAAATGTTCTCTATTCCAATTACTGAAACTGAATCAATAATTCCTGAATCATAATATTGATTGTCAGAAAAACTAAATCTATCTGTTTTATAAACCCAAGAATTTCCAATTTTTAATCCGTAAAAACTTGAAGCTTCAGGAATTCTGTTTCCAATTTTGTCATCACTTGAACTACATGAAAATAGTATAACAAGGAAAATGAATAAGATATTCTTCATATTAAAGGTTTTAGTAAATATATTAAAACAATTTTTTTACCTCATCAAAATCCAAGCCACCATAATTACCGGAACTCATAAGCAGCAGAGCTTTATTTTTAAAATCTTGCGAGAATAAATAGTTTTTAAAATCGTCTGGATTGGTATAAATAATCAGGTCGTCACGTTCAAAAGCTGTGGCAATTTGCTCGTGGGTGACTTCCTCCAGTTTTTTAATTTCTACAGCATGTGGCGAATAAAATACCACAGCCACATCTGCTGCATCTAATGCGCCTTTATATTCTTTTAAAAACTCGGCATTCAAACTACTGTAAGTATGCAATTCCAAGCAGGCTACCAAGGTTCTATCTGGGTATTGTTCTTTTAGGGCTTTGGTTGTTGCGGCTACCTTACTCGGCGAATGTGCAAAGTCTTTATAAGCAATACTGGTTTTACCTTCAGCTATTTTTTCCAAACGTTTGCTAGCTCCTCTAAATGTAGCTATAGCCTCATAAAAGTCATCCTCGTCAATACCCATGTGCTGGCAAATCCATTTAGCACCAGCCAAATTGTTTAGATTATGCTCACCAAAAACTTCAATGGGTATAGGTCCTTCAGGAGTTTCTAATAATGTTTCGCCATTTTCAACGGTGTATTCTGGTGTGTGATATGGTAACTTTCTAATGGTATTTTCAGAAGCTTTTACTACTCGTGCTACTTCCTTATCTTCAGCATTGTAAGTAATACTTCCCCCTTTAACAATACTATCCACAAAAATGCTAAACTGCTCTACATAATTCTCATAAGTTGGAAACACATTGATATGATCCCAGGCAATTCCACTTAACAACGCAATATTGGGTTTATACAAATGAAATTTTGGTCGTCTATCAATAGGTGAGCTTAAATACTCATCGCCTTCCAGAACAATAAAATCATTCTGTTCAGTAAGTTTCACCATCACATCAAAGCCTTCTAATTGGGCACCTACCATATAATCCACATCACGATCATGATAGTGCATGACGTGTAAAATCATGGAAGTTATTGTCGTTTTTCCATGGCTACCACCTATAACCACACGGGTTTTGTCTTTTGATTGCTCGTACAAAAATTCAGGATAGCTATAAATTTTCAAACCTAACTCTTGAGCCTTCAACAACTCCGGATTATCGGCTTTAGCATGCATACCCAAAACAATAGCGTCTAGCTTATCATTAATTTTTTCTGGGTACCATCCAAATTGTTTGGGTAATAATCCTTTGGCTTCCAATCTAGATTTAGAGGGATCAAAAATAGTATCGTCACTTCCTGTAACTTGATATCCTTTGTTATGCAGTGCTATGGCTAAATTGTGCATGGCAGCACCTCCAATAGCTATAAAATGTACGTTCATAGAATGATTTTGTAGAATTCAAATATAAGAATTGCTGTTGGAAGTGAGAAGTGGGTAGCACGAAGTTTTTCTGCTAATTACAGTTTTAAAATTTGGCTTTTCTCTTCGCCAAAAACTTTAACTTTTGGAAGCTCCCTAATAGCCCGTTCAATGTGATTAAGTGCCAAGTCCTTTTTATTTTGAATCCTATATATTTGTGCTAAACGGTAATGGGCCCAAGCTTTGGGCACACCGTCTTCAGGGGAATAATTTTCCAGATAAATTTGTAAACACGCTTCTCCTTTTTCCAATTGTATGTTATATTCTGCAGCTACTTTACCAATTTGATAATGTAAAGCGTTTCGATTATGTTTTTTTTGGGATACTTCTATATTTTGAATAGCATAATCAGGTCGTTGTTGTTTTTCATAAAAAGCTGTTAACTTTTCATAACAATTTAGTGAGCCACCTGTTTTAATGGCCATTTTATAATATTTTTCAGCCAGTTCTGGCTCATCATCATATTCATAAATATAACCTTTAGCCAAATAGCCATCAACTTTTGAAATAGATTCTAACTCATTGGCATACTGCAACGATTTAGAAACACTTCCTCCAATAATTCCTGGTAATTGGACGTAATATTCAACCAAAGCCCAACGTGCATTAATATGATTTTTATCCAATGCTATGGCTTTCAAAAAAGCCTCTTCAACATCATCAATCATAAACAAGGCTGTCACTTTATTGACTTCCAGTGCCTTCATACCCATTGCACCTCCATATTTGTATTGATATTCAGCTACACGCGGATTTAAATCTACCAGTTTTTTATATTGCTCAACAGCTTTGTCCCATTTTTCTTGATAGGCATAAGCATCACCTAACAACTCAATACTTTTTGGATCATTTGGATTATCTAAAACGTAATTTTCAATAACAACTTCAGCTTGTTCATACTTTTTTTTATCCAATAGAAATTCTGTTTCCTGAACTACATTTTGTGAATGCAATGCAAAAGGAATTAATAAAAGCAAACAAAACTTTTTCATAACATAAGTGTCGATTTTACAAAGATAACCTTTCTCATTCACTCTAAAAATAACTAACTTCACTCATCAAAAACCAACAATACCGCATTGGTGTTTTTTTGGAACAACTTTTGAATGTACCCTTGTACAAAACAATAACTATGAAACAGCTTACTTTTTTTATAATGATAGTATTGGCTATTAATATATTACATGCCCAAAATTCTGATTATGACAAACTTTGGAATAATGTTGATCAATTAGAATCCGAAGGCTTGCCCAAATCGGCTCTTGAAATAGTACAGCAAATATCTGAGTTAGCCAAAGAGGAACAAAACGAACCACAATACATCAAAGCATTACTATTTAAAAGCAAGTATGCCTTAATCTTGGAAGAAGATGCGCAGTTAACCATTATAAATGACTTTAAAGCCGAAATAAAAAACAGTCAAGCACCTACAAGAAACGTTTTGGAAAACATGCTGGCAACCATGTATTGGCAATATTTTCAACAGAATAGATGGAAATTCTATAATCGAACCAATACTTCTGAAAAAGTAGATAAAACCGATTTTAGAACCTGGGATTTAGAAACGCTTTTTGCTGAAATCCAACTACATTATCAAAATTCATTACAAAACGGACTCATCCTACAACAAACCAAGCTTGAAGATTATGCCGTTATAATTAACGAACAAAAAAATTCAAAACTATTTCGTCCAACCTTATATGATTTACTCGCTCATAACGCTTTAGAATTTTATAAAACCGATGAAAATAGTATCACTAAACCTGCATATAAATTTGAAATAAACGATCCTGATTATTTGAGCGATGCATCAGCTTTTTCACGATTGAAGTTGTCTTCAAAAGATTCTACTTCTTTACAATTACACGCTTTAAAAATCTATCAAGATCTTATTCAATTTCATTTAAAAGACGCATCACCAGAAGCATTAGCTGATGTGGATATCAATCGACTGCAATTTGTAATACAACATGCTACGTTTAGTAATAAGGAAGACGTGTTATTACAAACCCTTAAAGCATCACGTAATTTTTACGGTTCGCAACCTGTATCAGGTTTGTACAGCTTTGAAATTGCCCAATTATGGTATCAACAAGGTAGTCAATATCAACCTAAAACCGACGAAACCCATCAATGGAAAATAAAGGAATCGTTTGACCTTTGTCAATCGGTAATTTCGGCATTTCCAAAAAGTATTGGTGCTGAAAAATGCGTGGCACTCAAACAACGGATTCTGCAACCTAGCTTGCAATTACAAATAGAAAACTACATACCTATACAACAGGAGTCTCGTCTGTTGGTTCGCTATAAAAACATTAATGCTTTAGATTTCAAAGCTTATAAGCTCACCAATAAACAGTTTGAAATCTTTAACAAAACCTACCGAACAGAAGATCAAATTCAGTTTTTTAGAACGTTAAATCTAACCCAATCATGGGATGCCAATTTGCGCGATGTCAAAGACTATCAGCAACACAGCACAGAAGTACTTGTTCCGCTATTGGCGAACGGACGTTACCTCATTGTTGCTAAAGTTCACAATAGTGATATTTTTGCGGCACAAACCATTCAGGTGACTAATATGGCTTTGGTTGATAAAACTGAAAACCACAAACAAAGCTATCAATTCATTGACCGAAATAATGGTAATCCTATTGAGGATGTCACTGTGAGTATTTCTTATAAAAAAAATTACAACGGAGGCACTAAACATAAGACCTTAACCAGCAATACAAAAGGAACCATAGAAATTGAGAAATCAGGCGAGCGCTGGACGCAGGTAAAAATTGAAGCAAAAACGCCTAATGACAAGGCTTATTTTGGTGATTTTTACATAAACAATTACCAAAAACACAAACCTGACCCTGTTAGTTACAAGGGGTTTTTATTTACAGACAGAAGTATATACAGACCTGGGCAAACGGTTTATTTTAAAGGAATAGCTATCAAAACTGATAACGGTAAATCGGAAGTTTTAGCAAATGAAAACACCTATGTGATATTATATGATGTGAACAATCAGGAGGTCAGTCGTTTAGATTTACAAACCAATGCTTTTGGTTCGGTTTCTGGCGAATTCATTCTACCAAGTAGTGGTTTAACAGGACAATTTAGGATAAAGCTGTTAGGTAAAATTCATACATTGTCCAATGCCCAAACCATTATTTCAGTTGAAGAATATAAACGTCCCAAGTTCGAGACCTCCTTAAAACCTATTACCGAAACCTTTAAAATTAATGATTCCGTTACAGTAAATGGAAATGCCCAAGCCTATGCTGGCAGTAATATTACCAATGCTAAAGTGGTGTATCGTGTTCAACGTAAAGTGCGTTATCCCAGCTGGTATTATTGGTATCGTCCAGCTTTTGGTAGTGAACCACAGGAAATCACGCATGGCGAAACCATAACCAATGACAAAGGGGAATTTGAGATAATCTTTAAAGCGATTCCTGATTTGAGTGTTGACAAAGACTCACAACCTATTTTCAATTATGAAGTCACTGCTGATGTCACTGATATTAATGGCGAAACCCGAAGTGCCACATCCATTGTAAATGTGGGTTATCATGCTATGACGGCATCCATTTCGGTTGATAATCTTTTGGATAAAACCAGTAGGGAACACAAACTGGAAATCATGACCCAAAATCTGAACGGTGAAATTGTGCCTGCCAAAGGAACCATCAAAATTTATAAGTTAAAAGCACCTGACTATGTGTTGCGAACAAGACCTTGGCAAGCACCAGACTACCCTATGCTTCCGGAAGCTGAATTTAAATCTAAATTTCCGCATGATGCCTATCAAGACGAACACAACCCAAATAATTGGGAAAAAGGTAAACTGGTTTTTGAGAAACGTTTTGATACGGAAACAGCTAAAACCATAGCGTTAGGCAACATCAAAAAATGGCAATCTGGTCAATATGTGATTATTTTGGAAAGTCAAGATGCTTTTGGACAACATGTAAAAGCTGAAGCCAAAACATCGCTATATAGCGACCAAGATAAAACCCTTGCTGACAAGCAACTATTCAGTATCACCACCAATAAACCAAGTTATCAGGCTAATGAAACGGTATTGCTTACTATAGGTTCTGTAGCACAAAATGTAACCGTAACGCTAGATGTAGAAAAAGACAATGAAACCATAAACACTTATGTGTTTGAGCTTAACAACAGCAAAAAGACCATTGAAATTCCAGTTACCAAGGACGATTTAGGCGGTTTTGCTGTGCATTACAGCTTTGCATTTGCCAATGGTTTTCAATCAGGTATGGAATACATTAATGTGCCTTACCCAAAAACCGATTTAGAGATTGAAACCACCACATTCAGAGATAAATTACAACCAGGACAAGATGAAACCTGGAGTTTTAAAATAAAAGGTACTAAAGGCGAGCAAGTTTCCGCCGAACTTTTGGCGAGTATGTATGATGCGTCTTTAGACCAGTTTAAATTGCATGATTGGAGCTTTAATCCTATATACAACCAACAATATAACAGTAGTAATAGTAGAAATGCAGGCTATAGTTTTGGAACTAGGAACTTTAAAGTACAAAACTTTAGATTATTAATTAGTTATCCTCACCAAGCCTACGACCAATTAAACTGGTTTGGGTTTGACTTCTCAAACAATTGGGCTGGACCTCAATATTGGGAGAAACAAAGGTACCTACAACAACATAACATTAAAGAAAAAATTGAAAAATTTGATAAGTCTAAAATTAAAGATGGCTATTTCGCAGGCTTTGTAAGTGATGAGAATGGACTACCTCTTCCTGGAGTCAATGTAATAATCAAAGGTAATACTGAAGGTACTCAAACAAACTTTGATGGTTATTTTTCCATTAAAGCAGATAAAGATGATATATTAGTTTTAAGTTTTGTTGGTTACTTGACTTCCAATTTCAAAATATCAAAAACAAATTTTTTAAGCTTTCAATTAGAACCAGACCCTGATTTAGATGAAGTCGTCATTACTGCTTTAGGAATAAAACGAGAAAGTGTTGAAATTGGTTATCAAACTGAAAAAGACAGTGTTAGTTTTGAACATCAAGGTCGTTTTACAACTGCTGATGATTTAGAAAATCCAGAATATTATTTTACAGCCAATAAAATTAAAATTGTACCAAGTGATTCAATAGTTACTGGCTCAAGTAATATGCTAATAGCAGATGTACCAAAAACAAGTTTTGATGACATCGTCATCCGCAAAAACCTACAAGAAACAGCCTTTTTCTTTCCCCAATTAAAAACCGATGCAGAAGGCAACGTGAGTTTTAGCTTTACCACGCCAGAAGCCTTAACCCAATGGAAATTGCAATTACTGGCGCATACTAAAACTTTGGAAAGTGCGGTAACTAGTTTAGAAACCGTTACCCAAAAGGAATTAATGGTCCTTCCAAACACACCACGATTTTTACGTCATGATGACAAAATTGTTATCAGTACCAAAATTGCAAACCTTTCGGATAGAGATCTTTCTGGTCAAGCACAGCTGCAATTATTTAATGCTGTTTCAGGAGAAGAAATTACAAATGAACTTATCAGTTCAAAAGTAATCGAGAACTTTTCAGTTGAAAAAGCCGGTAACACTGAAGTGTCATGGAACCTATCTATTCCAGATACGGTAAATGCTGTGCAATATAAAGTGGTTGCTAAAGCTGGTGACTTTAGTGATGGTGAACAAAATGCTTTACCTGTATTGTCTAATAGAATGCTGGTTACTGAAACCTTACCCATGTGGATAAAGAGTAACGAAACGCGAACATTTACATTAGATAAACTAAAAACAAATACCTCAACAACACTCAAGCACCATAAACTGACGTTGGAAATGACATCTAATCCGGCTTGGTATGCTGTTCAGGCGTTGCCTTACCTTATGGAGTATCCTTATGACTGTAATGAGCAAACTTTTAGTCGTTATTATGCCAATGCATTGGCAAGTCATATTGCCAACAGCAATCCGCGTATTCAAGAGGTATTTAACCAGTGGCGAAATACCGATGCGCTATTGTCTAATTTAGAAAAGAACGAAGACTTAAAAAACATCCTTATTCAAGAAACACCTTGGCTGCGTGATGCCCAAAGTGAAACCGAACAAAAAAAGCGCATTGCTTTGTTGTTTGACCTCAACAAAATGAACAACGAATTACAAAATGCCTTAAGAAAACTGGAACAAAACCAAATGAGCAATGGCGCTTGGCCTTGGTTTCATGGTGGCCAACCAAACCGATTTATCACACAGCATATCATCACTGGTTTTGGTCACTTAAAGCACTTAAATGTCATTCAGAATGATAGTGAAGAATCTATGATAACTAAAGCCATACACTATCTCGATTCAGAATTTATTGAAGAATATAAAGACCTTACCAAATACAATAAGGACGTTGATTTAAGTAAAGATCATTTAAGCCATACGCAATTGCATTATTTATACATGCGAAGCTTTTTTCCAGAGGTTAAGCAATCTAAAAAGGTTCAAGAGGTTTCGGCTTACTACTTATCGCAAATTCAAAAGTATTGGTTAAGTCGTTCACTATATTCCAAAGGTCTAATGGCATTGATTACTCACAGGATGAGTGATAATGCAACGGCCAGTAAAATATTAAAATCACTTAAAGAAAATAGTATTACCAATGAGGAATTGGGTATGTACTGGAAAGAGAATACCGCTTCATGGTATTGGTATCAAGCACCCATTGAAACCCAAGCCTTACTGATTGAAGCCTTTTCTGAAATAGAAAACGATGTTAAGACTATTGACAACCTTAAAATTTGGTTATTAAAAAATAAACAAACTAATAAATGGGAAACAACCAAGGCCACTACCGAAGCCGTTTATGCCTTGTTGCTACAAGGTAGTGATTGGTTAAGTGTTACGGAAGCCGTTGATGTATTGGTTGGTGGTGAAAAACTTGAACCGTCTAAATTGGAAAATGTTAAAGTAGAAGCTGGAACAGGCTATTACAAAACGTCATGGAATACTCAAGAAATCCAGCCTAAAATGGCAGAGGTGACCTTAACCAAAAAAGGCAATGGAATTGCTTGGGGCGGATTGTATTGGCAGTACTTTGAAGATTTGGACAATATTACTTCAGCCGAAACACCTTTGAAACTGAAGAAAAAACTGTTTAAAAAAATCAACACTGATACAGGTGAAGAAATCACTGAAATCACCAATGACACTGATTTAAAAATAGGTGATTTGGTACGTGTACGCATTGAATTACGTAGTGATCGTGATATGGAATTTATTCATATGAAAGATATGCGAGCTTCAAGTTTAGAACCGGTTAATGTACTTTCTCAATACAAATGGCAAGATGGATTGGGTTACTATGAAAGCACCAAAGATGCCAGCACTAATTTCTTCTTTGACTATTTACCAAAAGGTGTTTACGTATTTGAATATGACTTACGCGCAAATAATGCTGGAAATATGAGTAATGGCATTACGACCATTCAAAGTATGTATGCTCCAGAATTTAGCAGCCATAGTGAAGGTGTTAGAATATCGGTTATCAATTAAAAAAAAGGCTTCAAAATTTGAAGCCTTTTTTTATTTACTTGTCGGTGTTGTTGGACGCACTTCAATTTTACTTGGTAGTGTTCGTGGATGCATTTTTAATAAATCAACAACCAATTCGCCAATATCTTCACTCTGTATTTTCCAAGCATCACTATCGCTTGGCTCATTACCATTAAAATGTGTAGACACAGAACCAGGCATAATGGTACTCACTTTAATACCGTATTTCCTTAAATCTAGCATTACTGCTTGCGTAAATCCGGTAACTCCGAACTTACTCGCATTGTAAGCAGACCCATTTGCAAAGAAGTTTGTTCCTGCCAAACTTGAAATAGTGATATAATAACCTTTAGAAGCTTTTAGAGCATCTACACTCGCTTTTATAGTATAAAAAGCACCTGTTAAATTGGTGTCTATGGTTTCTTGCCATTGTTCACTAGTTAAGTCTTCAATGCTAGCAAAATGCCCTATGCCAGCATTGGCAACCACAACATCTAAAGATCCAAAACTTTCTAAAACTTGGTTCACTGCACCTTTTTGACTTTCTAAATTGCGAACATCTGCCTGCAAACCAATCGCTTTTGCATCAGTATTCTTTTTTGCGTTTAATAAGCTTGCAGCTTCACTTGCAGCCGAACCACTTCTACTTGTAATAGCAACATGTATACCTTGGTTAAGCATACTTTGAGCGACACCAAATCCAATACCCTTACTTCCTCCTGTTACTAATGCTACTTTATTTTTTAAATTCATTATCTATTTATTTGGTAATCGTTTTTTGAGTAATAAAATTTGTCCCAAATGACTAGATTGATGTTCCATAACGTGGTACCAAGCCCAATGGTAATTCATATTTCCTGCAGCATTCAATTCAGCCAACCAAGCATCGTCTTTTTGTTTCATTAGTTCCATAGTTTTTTCTCGAACTTTGGTGTAAGCATCTAAATAATATTGAACATCATGGCCTTGATATTTGTCACGCGCTTCATCACCTAAACTCATGGCTGTTCCCCATTGTTCTTCCTCTTCTTTATTGAATTCCCGACCTTCAAAGGTATAAACTTGATAAAATTTTTCAGTAGCTGCCAAGTGCATAATTAGAGAACCTATTCTATTCGATTTGTCATCCATCAAATAATCCAATTCTTCTACTGACAAATTACCTACAGTACGCTCCACACGATTTTTCATGTCATTAAGCATAGACACTAGAGTTCCAACTTGAGGTGCATAACCGTCCAAAGGACCAACAGTATTTTGAGCTTTTACTGAAACAGAAATTAAAAGTGTGAGTAAAATTTTTACAAGTGTTTTCATTTTATTATTGTTTTGAATTAAATTATTTAAGTACAGCAGAAACAAATTTGTTAATGCGATTCAATATTTATAATACTATTTTTTGGGAGGAAATCCGTCCAAAACTTTCATTACAACAGCTCTAAATTGAGCTTCTCGTGCATCAGGTGTATTTTCAGGTAAATTGGGTTCAGAACTGATGGCTTGCCAAATAAGTTGTTGGGTTTTACCATCAACAAAATCAAAAATAATTTGTCTGCTCATATTGCCTTCACCAACTGGCATACCAACTGATACACCTCCACCTCCAGTACCAACTCCAAAACCAACTGTTGAACTTTGAGCAGATTGATAGGTTTCACTTTTAATATCAATTATGAAATCAGGTGTTTCAGATAATGTAAACCCTTTGGCTGACAAGGCATTGTCTAAAACGCCAAAAAAACGTTTGGAATCTAGTTCACTTAATCCTGTTTTCATGTCATCAAAATAATGATACGTTTTATACTGACTAAAATCAGTGCCTTTTTCATAATCATAGTTTACTGTAACACCACATGAAAAAAGAACTATGCAGAAAATGAGTGTGAAAAATCTTTTCATTTTTCTTTTAAAGATAATAAAAATTAAGCGTCTTTCTTATCAACCGATTTAGTTAGTGCCGAAGAAATAATTCCAGTTGGTATAGCAACAATTCCCAATCCTATGAGTAGAATAAAAAACGTAAAGACTTTTCCGCCCACAGTTATTGGATACACATCACCATAGCCAACAGTAGTAAGGGTTACAATAGCCCACCAAAGACTATCAAAAATTGATGAAAAGTGTTCTGGTTGCGCTTCGTTTTCAAAATAATAAATGCCAACCGAGGAGAAATAAATTAAAATAAGCGTAATAAATAGAAATAATAATATCTCCTCTTTTGCCGATTTTATGGCTGTTGTAAACTGAATCATGGCACGATTATATCTAACGAGCTTCAATATTCTGAAAAGCCTCAAAAACCGTAAGGCCCTTAATGAGCGTAGATCAACACCAAAGGATAAATAAAATGGTAGAATGGCCAGAAAGTCTATTATTCCAAAAAAACTAAATATAAACTTCGGTTTACTATCTGCTACATAAATTCTTAACAGATACTCAATAGTGAAAACTACAACACAAAATACTTCAATACCATATAAAACGGTTTTGGTTTCGGGCATTAAATTGGGAATAGTTTCAATTGAAAACGTAATGATTGATAATAAAATCAAACATTGAATGAAAATAGCAAATACTTTACTGGCTCTATTATCGTTGAACTCAACAATATTTTTAATATACTGCCTCACACTGAAAATAGTTTATAATTGTAACATGGCCCACAGTTTATCTTTTAATTCCTGAAGACCTTTTTGAGCAACGGAAGATATAAATAAATAATCTATTGGTAAATTGTTATCCAGTTCTTCCTTCAATTCAGCCTTCAATTCTTCATCGAGCATATCACTTTTTGAAATAGCTATTAATCGTTCCTTATCAAGCATTTCAGGATTATAGCGTTTCAATTCATCTAAAAGTATGTCGTATTGCTTTTTAATATCATCGGCATCTGCTGGAACCAAAAACAATAAGACCGAATTACGTTCAATATGTCTCAAAAAATAATGTCCTAAACCACGTCCTTCAGCAGCGCCTTCAATAATTCCAGGAATATCCGCCATTACAAATGTTTGATGATCCCGATATTCAACAATACCTAAATTAGGCTTAAGGGTTGTAAATTCATAATCTGCTATTTTTGGTTTAGCCGAAGTGATAACTGATAATAATGTTGATTTCCCAGCATTTGGAAAACCAACAAGTCCAACGTCTGCTAACACTTTTAACTCTAGGATTATTTCACATTCTTGCCCTGGAATTCCTGGTTGGGCATAGCGTGGAGTTTGATTAGTAGAACTTTTAAAATGCCAGTTACCACGACCTCCCATACCGCCTTCTGCAATAATTTTTTCCTCACCATGATCTGTGATTTCAAATAAAATGTCATTGGTTTCCTTATCGCGAACAACAGTTCCTAACGGCACGTCCATATAAACATCTTCTCCATCAGCACCAGTGCTACGTTGTTTACTACCATGCTCACCATGACCAGCTTTAAAATGACGTTTAAATTTATAAGTGTAAAGTGTCCAAAGATTCTCGTTACCTCTTATAATTACATGACCTCCACGACCACCATCACCTCCATCAGGACCGCCTTTTTCAATATATTTTTCACGATGTAAATGCGCTGAACCTTTGCCTCCATTTCCGGAGGCTACATAAAGCTTTACATAATCAACAAAGTTTCCTTCAGTCATGTTTAACTTCCCTCGAACGAGGGATTTTTTTGAATTAATTCTTAAAAAAGGTTTATGAGATTCCTGCCTTCGCAGGAATGACAACTATAATTTATCAATTACGTCACTCAAACGTTCAGTAATATCTTCAATACTGCCAACACCATCTACACCAAAATATTTATTTTGTTCAGCATAATAGTCCTTCAAAATGGCTGTTTTTTTATAGTATTCTGTAATTCGGTTTCTTATAATGGATTCATCAGCATCATCGGCACGACCACTACTCTTTCCACGTTCTAAAAGGCGTTCAACCAAAATTTCATCATCAACCTCAAGAGCAATCATGGCATTAATTTGCGAATCCTTGCTATCCATGAGTTTATCTAAAGCTTCTGCTTGAGCATTGGTTCTTGGGAATCCATCAAAAATAAAACCTTTGGCATCCGCATTTTTTTCTACTTCAGCATTTAACATATCAATAGTTACTTGATCAGGAACTAATTCGCCTTTATCCATAAACGATTTTGCCAACATTCCTAAAGCCGTTTCATTCTTTATGTTAAATCGAAACACATCTCCTGTTGAAATGTGTACCAAATTATACTTCTCTTTTAAAAAATTGGCTTGCGTTCCTTTTCCAGCTCCTGGAGGGCCAAATAGTACGATATTTGTCATGTGCTGTGTTGTTTTTTGTTGATATATTTCAGGCAAATCCCTACCCAAACCATCATAGTCAAGTCCGTAACCAACTATAAACTTATTAGGAATTTCAATACCTACATAATGTAATTTAAAGTCTTTCTTGTATGCTTCCGGTTTGTAAAACAATGTTGCAATAAGCAATTGCTTAACATTTTCATTTTTAAAAATACGATGCACTTCATTCAAAGTATTACCAGAATCAATGATGTCTTCTAAAATAACAACTGTTCTACCAGTTAAATCTTGGGTTAATCCAATTAAGCGTTGAATATCTTCACTTGATTTAACGCCTTCGTAAGATGCTAACTTTATAAATGTAACCTCACATGGCTTTGGATATTTCTTTACAAAGTCACTCACAAACATAAACGACCCATTCAAAATTCCAATAAACACTGGAACTTTATCAGCCAAATCATTTGCAATGGTGTTAACCATTCTAGAAACAGCATCTTGAATGTCCTGTTCAGAGATAAAAGGCTTGAAGTATAAATCGTGGAGTTTAATCACTTACTAATTATTTTAGAAACGCAAAGATAATCATTTGATTAACGTTTTACGAATTCTCATTTAGATTGTTTGGCATTTAGTTTTTTCAGAGGATTTTGATTTGTACTTTTGTGCAAAATCAAGATAATGAATTTTTTCTCTTCTGAATTTAAGCTTGGCATTCTAGGTGGCGGTCAACTAGGAAAAATGATGCTTACCGAAACCCGTAAGTTCGATATTTTTACCAAAGTTTTGGATCCAAGTCCAGAGGCTCCTTGTAAGATAGCTTCAAATGATTTTCATGTTGGTGATTTAATGGATTATGACACCGTTGTTACGTTTGGAAAAGATGTTGACATCTTAACTTTTGAAATTGAAAACGTCAATACAGATGCACTTGAAACTCTTGAAAAGCAGGGCATAAAAGTTTATCCGAGTTCTAAAACACTACGCACCATTCAAAATAAAGCGACGCAAAAATTATTTTACCGTGATCATGACATTCCAACTGCAGAATTCACGCGTTTTGCATATACGTCAGAAATTGAAGATGCAGTTAGCAATGGTGGTTTAGAGTTTCCTTTTGTATGGAAGAGTGCTCAATTTGGATACGATGGTAATGGCGTTAAAGTGGTGCGCTCTCTAAAAGATTTGGACAATCTACCAAATGTGGAATGTATTGCTGAAGACATGATTCCTTTTAAAAATGAGTTATCTGTAATTGTAGCTAGAAATGTAGATGGTGATGTAAAAACGTACCCAGTTGTAGAAATGGAGTTTCATCCAGAGGCTAATCAAGTAGAGTATGTTATTTGTCCAGCGCGAATTGAGAAGCCTGTTGCTGAAAAAGCACAACAAGTAGCTTTACAAGTTTCTGAAGCTTTTAATCATGTTGGATTACTAGCTGTTGAAATGTTCCAAACACAAAACAATGATATTCTAGTTAACGAAGTAGCTCCAAGACCACATAATTCTGGCCATCAATCTATTGAGGCTAGTTACACCTCACAATTTGAACAGCATATTAGAGCCATCCTTAATTTACCGTTAGGAAAAACCAACAGTAAAGTTGGTGGTATCATGGTTAATTTAGTTGGTGCTGAAGGATATACTGGTAATGTAAAATATGAAAACATTGAAGCCATTATGAAAATGAATGGTGTTACACCGCATATTTATGGCAAAAAACAAACACGACCATTCAGAAAAATGGGACATGTTACGATAGTGCATGAAAATATTGATGAAGCTAGACAAATTGCCGAACATGTTAAAAATACTATTAAAGTTATAAGCGAATAATTATGAGTAAAGTTGGAGTTATTATGGGAAGTAAAAGCGATTTGCCTATTATGCAAGACGCTATAAACATCTTAAAAGAATTGAATATTGAAGTAGAAGTCGATATTGTTTCGGCACATAGAACACCTGAAAAATTATTCGATTATGGTAAACATGCACACACAAGAGGTTTTTCAGTCATTATCGCTGGAGCTGGTGGTGCAGCACATTTGCCTGGAATGATTGCTTCGTTGTCTCCGCTCCCAGTAATTGGTGTTCCCGTAAAAAGTAGCAATTCCATTGATGGTTGGGATTCTGTATTATCAATTTTACAAATGCCTGGAGGCGTCCCAGTGGCAACTGTTGCTCTTAATGGCGCTAAAAATGCAGGTATTTTAGCCGCTCAAATAATTGGAAGTTCTGATCAGGCTGTCTTGAATAAAATCATTGAATATAAGGAAGGTTTAAAGGCTAAAGTCATAGAATCTTCAAAAGATTTATAACAAAAAAACCTCGGCAATTGCCGAGGTTTTTAACGCTATTAATCAATAAATTTTTAAAGAGTTATAAACTCTCATGAAAAATCTGCCACAAAAGTAATATTAAATATCATATTCGCAAGACCAAAAGGTCTTAAAATTAAGTTAATAAACAGAAAATCAATTATTTAGTAAGAAAAATAACACGTTGATTTTCAATTGAATGAAAACAATATATGAACATCCTGAATAAACCCTTTGATACTCAATTTAATACAGCTCCATTTTCAAAAATAAAGAATGAGCATTTTCTTCCTGCTTTTAAAAAAGGGATTGAAGATGCTAAAGCAGAAATTAAAACCATCACTTCAAATCCAGATGAACCTACTTTTGAAAACACGCTTGAAGCTCTAGATTTTGCTGGTGAACAATTAGATAGAATTTCAAGTATTTTTTTCAATTTAAATTCAGCCGAAACAAATGATGAGATTCAAAAAATAGCGCAAGAGGTTTCACCGTTATTATCTGAATTTAGTAATGACATTACGTTAAATGCCGATTTATTCAAACGCGTAAAAGCTGTTTATGACCAAAAAGACGAACTAAATCTTACTAAAGAACAACAAACGCTATTAGATAAAAAGTATAAAAGCTTTTCAAGAAATGGTGCTAATTTATCTGAAAGCAAAAAGCAACAACTTCGTGACATTGATAAGCAATTGAGTAAGCTGAAGTTAACATTTGGAGAAAATATATTAGCCGAAACAAACAACTATGAACTTCACCTTACAAACGAAGACGATCTTTCAGGATTACCGGAAGGCGCTAAAGAAGCTGCAGCGCAAATGGCTGAAAGCAAAGACAAAGAAGGCTGGATTATTACATTAGACTACCCTAGTTATATACCATTTATGACCTATGCAGATAATCGTGAACTGCGTAAAAAACTAGCAATAGCATTTGGAGCAAAAGCCTTTCAAAATAACAAACATGATAATCAAGATAACGTTTTACAAATTGCAAAATTAAGACATGAGCGCGCCAACTTATTAAGCTATAAAACCCATGCTCATTTTGTTTTGGAAGAGCGCATGGCAAAAAATCCTCAAACTGTTGAAACATTCCTTAATGACCTTCTGGAAAAAGCTAAACCAGCTGCCGAAAGTGAATTTAAGGACTTGGAAAAATTTGCAAAAGAACTAGATAATATTGACCAATTACAAAAATGGGATGGTGCTTATTATTCTGAAAAACTTAAACAAAAGCTATTTGATCTCGATGACGAAAAGCTAAAACCTTATTTTAAACTTGAAAGCGTTATTAGTGGTGTTTTTACTATTGCTGAAAAATTATACGGTCTAAAGTTTGAAGAGGTCTCGACAATTGATAAATACCATAAAGATGTTTTGACCTATAAAGTTACCAACGAAACTGGCGATTTGGTTTCAATTTTCTATGCTGACTTTTTCCCTAGGCCAGGCAAAAGAAATGGTGCTTGGATGACGGTTTACAAACCGCAATTTGTTAAAAATGGTAAAAACAGTAGACCACATATTTCCATAGTTTGTAATTTCACAAAGCCTACTAAAACAAAACCTTCATTACTTACTTTTAATGAAGTAACAACATTGTTCCATGAATTTGGCCACGCTTTACACGGCATGCTAGCAAACACAAAGTATCCTAGCCTATCTGGGACTAGCGTATTTTGGGATTTTGTTGAATTACCAAGTCAAGTTTTAGAAAATTGGTGTTATGAAAAAGAAGCATTAGAACTTTTTGCGACACACTACGAAACTGGTGACCTTATTCCAATGGAGCTAATTGAAAAAATAAAAGCTTCTGCTACTTTTCATGAAGGCATGCAAACACTACGACAGTTGAGTTTTGGTTTATTGGATATGAGTTGGCATGGTGATGACCCCTCTAACATCAAAGATGTGAAAAATCATGAACTAGAAACTTTTAAAAACACACGTTTGTATCCTGATGTTGCCCAAAACTGCATGAGTACGTCGTTTTCACATATTTTTCAAGGTGGTTATAGTGCTGGATATTATAGTTACAAATGGGCTGAAGTCTTGGATGCGGACGCATTTGAGTTTTTTAAAGAATCTGGTATTTTCAGTCGTGACGTTGCCGATAAATTTAAAAACAATATCCTTTCGCAAGGTGGTACAGATGACCCTATGACGTTGTATAAACAATTTAGAGGAAAAGAGCCACGCCCAGAAGCCTTATTAAAACGTGCTGGGTTGATTGAGAAATAGAATTTTTAGCTTATTTTTGATAAAAATTGCTAGCAAACAAGAATGTCAAAGCACACAATTGAACCTGAAAAATGGATTGACCGCTATTCCGATTACCTGTTCAATTACACCATTTCGCGTGTAAATGATAGGGAAATGGCTAAAGACTTGGTTCAAGATACGTTTGTAGCCAGTTTAAAGTCTATGAAAAACTTTAAAGGTGAAGCTAGTGAGCGCACATGGCTTATTTCCATTTTAAAAAGAAAAATTATCGATTATTATCGGAAAATTAATTCCAAAAAAGGAAAAGCCGAAGTTCGAATGGACTATAATAGTGATGAAGAGGAAGGTAGCTGGCTTGAAGAGCGTGTAGCAGATCCGTTTGATAAAACTGCAGAAGACACACTGGTTAATGATGAATTGGGTGATGCTATTTATGCTTGTTTGGACAAATTACCAAACAAACAAGCCCAAGTTTTTAAAATGAAAACCATTCAAGGGTTAGAAACAGAAACAATTTGTAATGAATTAAACATCACTGCGTCTAACTTGTGGGTAATAATTCATAGAGCTCGGACAGCAATGGCCGAGTGTATGGAAAAAAACTGGTTTAATTAGAGCATGAAAAAGGGGTTTTTATTTATTTCTTGTGAGCAGGCAAAACATATTTGTGATAAAGCACAATACCACGAAGCTTCACTTTGGGAAAAAATTGAATTAAATATTAGATACACATGGTGCAGATTTACGCGCGCTTACGTTAAGAAGAACAAACAATTAACTACAGTAATTCAAAAATCAAGAATAGATTGTCTTCAGAATAATGAACGTGAGGTATTAAAAAATGAATTCGAAAAAGAGCTAACTAAACAACTTTAATATAATTAGCCAAAATATAGGTATCCCTTCTACCCAAAAGGCACTATAGTATTTTCCTTGATTCTCCTTTGAAAAGAAGACAAACAAAAAAGTCAATAAGCTTATTACAAAGAGTATTATTGTACTTTCAAAATTTAATTCATCTTTTAAATATTCTATAGAAAAAAATGCTAACAAAAATATAGCTCCCATGATTTTTGTTTTCTTAATACCTATTTTTTGAGGAATTGTAGCCAGTTTGATACTATCATATCTCATATCTCTAATTTCAAAAGGCAACATCAAGACAATAACAAACAAAAACCGCTGAACCGCTGTTATTACAACGTCAAAATTAATAGTAAAGTCATTATTCATTAGTGGTAAAAACACAGTAACACCAGACCAAACTAATGCAATAACATAAATTTTCAAACCACTAACACTTCTTAAATTTTGCTGTTGATCTACAAAAATATGTCTTGGTAAAAATGGAATAGCATACAAAAAAGTTACGGCTGCAAATCCACCAATCCATAAAAGAGTTTTGGTTTCTAATCTCAACGCATAATAGCAAAGTGCTACAAAACAAATAAGTGAAAAAACTTGTATTACTTTTAGCCAGTTGGCTAAACTTCTGTGATGAAACTTGGCGAGACCAAAAAACTTCACAAAATTATAACCCGTAATTGTGGCAAAAAAATTAAAATATAAGATGTTTTCATCGTAATTAATTTGAAATGTCATCAAGGTAATCCATGTCAATGCATAAACAGATAGTGCCACATGAATACTGCTATTAAGATAAAAATCAAAAACGTTCTTAAAGAGTCCCATAACACAAAAATACGGAAAGTGTTAATAAACCATTTAATTGGTTAAAAACTTTCATTTTCATTAACATAATAACGTGAATTATTCCGTAATTTTGCGCCTTAAATTCAACACAACATTTTAATGAATACAACTGCTTTTGCACAACGTCATATAGGACCTAGAGAAAAGGACCAAGACCAAATGTTAAAAACAATTGGTATAGACTCATTAGAGCAACTCATTTACGAAACCATTCCAGATGATATTCGCTTGAAAAATGAGCTTAATTTAGATTCTGCCATGAGTGAGCAAGAATACCTTACGCATATTCATGAATTATCTAAGCTAAACAAAACTTATAAAACTTATATTGGTTTAGGGTATCACCCGACTATTTTACCTGCAGTTATTCAGCGAAACATTCTTGAAAACCCAGGTTGGTACACAGCTTACACACCTTATCAAGCTGAAATTGCTCAAGGTCGTTTAGAAGCTTTATTGAATTTCCAAACCATGATTACCGATTTAACTGGTATGGAATTGGCAAATGCATCATTATTAGATGAAAGTACAGCGGCTGCTGAAGCCATGAGTTTATTATTCGCTGTTCGTGATAGAGACCAAAAGAAAGCTGGTGTAAACAGATTTTTTGTTTCTGAAAACATACTCCCACAAACATTATCACTTTTAGAAACACGTTCAAACCCTATCGGAATTGAATTGGTTGTTGGCAGTGAAAATGATTTTGACTTTTCTACAGAATATTTTGGAGCGATTCTTCAATATCCTGGAAAACACGGTCAGATAACTGATATAAAATCATTCATTACAAAAGCAAATGAAAATAATATAAAAGTTGCCGTTGCAGCTGATATTTTAAGTTTAGTCATGCTTGAAGCACCTGGAAAATTTGGTGCAGATGTTGTTGTTGGTACTACACAACGTTTTGGAATACCTATGGGTTATGGTGGACCACATGCTGCCTACTTTGCAACCAAAGAAGCTTATAAACGAGATATCCCAGGTCGTATTATTGGTGTTACAAAAGATATGAATGGTAATCGTGCCTTACGCATGGCATTACAAACGAGAGAACAGCATATAAAACGAGACAGAGCAACTTCAAATATTTGTACTGCGCAAGTATTATTGGCCGTTATGGCAGGTATGTATGCTGTTTATCATGGATCAAAAGGTTTAGAGTTTATAGCCAATAGAGTTCATAATACGGCTACTTCAATTTCTGATTCTCTTAAGCAATTGGGTTTCGAGCAACTGAATACGTCCTATTTCGACACATTACATTTTAAAGCAGATGCAATTAAGATCAAAACCATTGCGGAGGAAAACGGTATAAACTTTTACTATCCAGATTCGGGCTCTGTAGTCATCGCTATTAACGAAACTACTAACTTGATAGACGCCAACGCAATAGTTGCTGTTTTTGCCAAAGCTGCTCAAAAAGACGTTAATCAAATTCAGTCACTAACTAATAAAAACAATATTGCTGGCGCATTACAACGTAAATCTGATTTCTTAACACTTGACGTTTTTAATTCGCATCATTCGGAAACGGAATTAATGCGATACATCAAGAAATTGGAGCGTAAGGATTTGTCTTTAAACCATTCGATGATTTCGTTGGGTTCGTGTACCATGAAATTGAATGCTGCTGCAGAAATGTTGCCATTAAGTTCTCCAAACTGGGGAACAATACATCCTTTTGTACCCGTTGAGCAAGCACAAGGCTACCAAATAATTCTAAAAGAATTAGAAGAGCAACTAACTGAAATCACAGGCTTTGCTGCGACTTCTTTGCAACCTAATTCTGGTGCGCAAGGTGAGTTTGCTGGATTAATGGTTATAAAAGCATATCATGAATCACGAGGAGACCATCATAGAAATATTTGTTTGATTCCTTCTTCGGCTCATGGCACCAATCCTGCGAGTGCTGTAATGGCTGGAATGAAAGTAGTTGTTACCAAATCTACTGACAAAGGAAATATTGATGTTGAAGATTTAAGAGAGAAAGCAGAATTACACAAAGATAATTTATCATGCTTGATGGTGACATATCCATCAACGCACGGCGTATACGAATCTGCTATAAAAGAAATTACACAAATTATACATGATAATGGTGGTCAGGTTTATATGGATGGTGCCAACATGAATGCCCAAGTTGGCTTAACTAATCCAGGAAATATTGGTGCTGATGTATGTCATTTAAATTTACATAAAACCTTTGCTATTCCCCATGGTGGTGGTGGACCAGGTGTTGGACCAATTTGTGTTGCAAAACAGTTAGCTCCTTTTTTACCGAGTAATCCAATAATTAAAACTGGAGGAGATCAAGCAATTTCTGCAATTTCTGCAGCGCCTTTTGGTTCCTCTTTAGTATGCCTAATTTCTTACGCTTACATTAAGATGCTGGGAGTTAAAGGTTTAGCTCAATCTACAAAAATTGCTATTTTAAACGCCAACTATATTAAAAAACGTTTAGAAGGACAGTTTGATACCTTGTACTCTGGAGAACGCGGCAGAGCAGCCCACGAAATGATTGTGGACTGTAGAGCGTTTAAAGCCAATGGTATTGAAGTTACTGATATTGCAAAACGTTTGATGGATTATGGGTTTCATGCTCCAACGGTATCATTCCCTGTAGCAGGAACACTCATGATTGAACCTACTGAAAGCGAAAGTAAAGCCGAAATGGATCGTTTTTGTGATGCCATGATTGCCATTAAAAAGGAAATTGACGCAACATCAAAAGATGATGATAATAATATATTAAGGAATGCTCCACATACTTTAGATATGATAACGGCTGATGAATGGTTAATGCCTTACACCAGAGAACAAGCCGCTTTCCCATTAGAGTATGTAAAAGAAAATAAGTTTTGGCCAACTGTAAGGCGTGTAGATGATGCCTATGGTGATAGAAACCTAATATGTACTTGTGCTCCAATTGAAGAGTACATGGAAGCCTAAAAATCTAGAAAGAACTATCTTCAAGCCTTCAAATTTTGAAGGCTTTTTTGTTGAATAATATTTAAATTAAAACAGTCTTTTTTATTAAAACAACAAAAATAAATGCATAAATACAAAATCATGCTTAACTTCATAATTTTATGACTAGTTTCGTAATAAGGATTATTAATAGCATTAATTATGGCCATAAAAATCACAGGAACTGGAAGCTATATTCCCAGTACCGTTGAAAAAAACGAAAATTTTTATAATCATGAATTTTTGAATGCAGATGGCTCCTCAATTAACAGTACAAATGAAGTCATTGTTGAAAAATTTAAAGCCATAACTGGCATTCAAGAAAGACGTTACATAAAGGATGATCTCTTAAATTCTGACATTGGTTTTTTTGCAGCAGAAAAAGCCATTGAAAATGCTAATATTGATAAAGAAACTATTGACTATATCATTGTTGCCCATAATTATGGTGATGTAAAGCATGAAAGTCAACAAAGCGATACCGTTCCTAGTATTGCCTCAAGAATAAAGCATTTATTAAAGATTAGAAATCCCAAGTGTGTTGGGTACGATATACTTTTTGGTTGCCCTGGATGGCTAGAAGGTGTTATTCAGGCAAAAGCTTTTATTGCTTCGGGTATTGCGAAGCGTTGTCTGGTGATTGGCACCGAAACCTTATCGCGAGTTGTTGACAAACACGATCGCGATTCTATGATTTATAGTGATGGTGCTGGTGCTGTTATTGTTGAGCGAACAGAAGAAGTGTGTGGTATCATTGCCCATGAAACAGCTACATTCACTTATGATGAAGCCCATTTCATTTATTTTGGTGAAACGAATCATCCCGAAATTACTGACCAAAGACGTTACATTAAAATGTATGGTCGTAAAATTTATGAATTTGCCATTACCAATGTGCCAAAGGCTTTAAAAACCTGTTTGGATAATAGTGGAATTGACATAAAAGATGTCAAAAAAATACTCATTCATCAAGCTAATGAAAAAATGGATGAAGCCATCGTAAAACGTTTTTATGAATTATATGACATGGAAATGCCAGATGGCATTATGCCCATGACCATAAACATGTTAGGCAACTCAAGCGTAGCCACAGTTCCCACATTGTACGATATGATTTTGAATGGCAAACTAGAAAATCAAAAAATTAGTAAAGGAGATATTATTATATTTGCTAGTGTTGGCGCAGGCATGAATATTAATGCCGTTGTATATCAGCAATAAATAATAAGTTTACCGCTTTTGCGGAAAATAAACATGTACGAAAAAACATTCCCTAATAAACGTTTTAAGCACACCGCTGAATTTTTGCAAAAACATATATCTAAAGATTCTAAAATTTTAGATTTAGGGGTTTCAAATCCATTTTCTGATATTATGAAGAAAATGGGATATTCAGTTGAAAATACCTTTGGTGAAGATTTAGATTTAGACAAAGCTACCATTGAAAATTCTAATGCTGATGTTGTTACGGCTTTTGAAATATTTGAACATCTTCTTTCTCCTTTTACCGTTTTACAAGCTATTAAATCGGATAAATTAGTTGCTAGCGTGCCTTTGCGATTGTGGTTTTCCACGGCATATAGGAGCAAAACAGATATGCGAGATAGACATTATCATGAATTTGAAGATTGGCAGTTTGATTGGTTATTGGAAAAAGCAGGCTGGAAAATTATAGCAAGAGACAAATGGACCAATCCAACTAAAAAAATTGGAATTAGGCCAATTTTGAGATGGTTTACACCTAGATATTATATAGTCTACGCAGAAAGAATTTAAAATTTTGAATTTCTATATCGTCATACCAGCCCATAATGAAGAAGCCTATATAGGTTCAACATTAGAGTCTTTGGTAAATCAAACCTTACTTCCAAAAAAACTGGTTGTAGTAAATGATCACTCTAAAGACAAAACTGCTGAAATAATTCAATCTTATGTTGATAAATATGATTGGATATCACTTCTTGATATTGAATCGACTGACCAACACTTACCTGGCACGAAAATAGTAACTGCATTTTATAAAGGATTTGAAACTTTGGATGAGAACTATGACGTAATATGTAAGTTTGATGCTGACCTTATTTTTCCAAAAAATTATTTAAAGGTTTTAGCCACACATTTTAAGCGTGATTCTCGATTGGGTATGGCCTCTGGTTTTTGTTACATAGAAAAAAACGACAATTGGATTCTTGAAAATCTTACTCGTAAAGACCACATTCGCGGTGCTTTAAAAGCGTATAGAAAAGATTGCTTTTTACAAATAGGCAAATTAAAACCCTCAATGGGCTGGGACACGGTTGATGAATTATTAGCGAAATTTTACAATTGGAAAATATTGACAGATGACTCGCTTCATGTAAAACACTTAAAACCAACAGGGAAAAGTTATAATAAATCAGCCAAGCACCTTCAGGGAGAAGCCATGTATAAATTACGATATGGTTTTATTATTACGCTAATTTCAGCGTTGAAATTAGCCTTTAAAAAACGGAGTTTTATACTTTTTAAAGACTATATGCAAGGCTATTTAAAAGCAAAAAAAGAAAATCAATCATTTCTGGTTACTGAAGAACAAGGGCAATTTATTCGTAAAACAAGATGGCAAGGCATAAAAAAAAGAGTGATGTAAACACCACTCTTTTAAGCTACAATGATAAAAAGTATTTAATTCTTTTTCAATAGCTTTTTCACAGTTCTTTCGCCGGTTGATTGATTAACAATTACAACAATATATGGGCCAACATTCAAACTATTTAGGTTCAATTCAACAGTGGTTTTTGTAACACTTGTTTTAATTCTTTTTTTAATGACTTCTGTGTTGTATAAATCATAAACTAAAATATCATAGGTGTTTAAACCCGTTTCAGGTAATTGTAAGGTTGTATTTGTTGTTGCAGGATTTGGGAATAGATTAAATCTATTTAAAGCTTCAGTTCGAGTTACTGTTATTGGATTAGACAATGCGTAACAACCCATAAGGTCACCTGCATTTGTTATTCCAGTTAAATCAACGCTATCTGCATAACTTAAATGCCAAATCAAGCAAACACCTTCACCTGCGCCTTCTAAATCAAATGGTGGACTTGGCGGTGTTCCTAGGATATTTAAATCGGTATCTGTTATTACCCACAACGCGTTATCTCCCATGGCACCATCCAACGTCACATCAAAAGCATCGCTTTGTCCATCACCTGCTATAATATCTATTTCTGTTTCACCACTTCCAGCTATGGCTAATTCACCACCATTAACGCCATTTCTTGTTACCGTAATTGGATTGGATAAATCATAACATCCCATTAAATCTGCGGCATTAGTGACACCTGTTAAATCAACGCTATCTGAATAACTTAAATGCCAGATTAAGCAAACACCTTCGCCTGCGCCTTCTAAATCAAATGGTGGACTTGGTGGTGTTCCTAATATATTCAAGTTAGCATCCGTAATTACCCATAATGAATTATCTCCCATGGCACCATCCAAAGTCACATCAAAAGCATCACTCTCTCCATCGCCTGCACAGATTTCAATTTCCGTATCGCCACTTCCAGCTATGGCTAATTCACCACCATTAACGCCATTTCTTGTTACCGTAATTGGATTGGATAAATCATAACATCCCATTAAATCTGCGGCATTAGTGACACCTGTTAAATCAACGCTATCTGAATAACTTAAATGCCAGATTAAGCAAACACCTTCACCAGCGCCTTCTAAATCAAATGGCGGACTTGGTGGTGTTCCTAATATATTCAAGTTTGCATCCGTAATTACCCATAGTGAATTTTCTCCCATGGCGTCTTCCAACGTCACATCAAAAGCATCACTCTCTCCGTCGCCAGCACAGATTTCAATTTCTGTATCGCCACTTCCAGCTATGGCTAATTCACCACCATTAACGCCATTTCTTGTTACCGTAATTGGATTGGATAAATCATAACATCCCATTAAATCTGCGGCATTAGTGACACCTGTTAAATCAACACTATCTGAATAACTTAAATGCCAAATCAAGCAAACACCTTCGCCTGCGCCTTCTAAATCAAATGGCGGACTTGGTGGTGTTCCTAATATATTCAAATTAGCATCCGTAATAACCCATAATGAATTATCTCCCATGGCGTCTTCCAACGTCACATCAAAAGCATCACTCTCTCCATCGCCTGCACAGATTTCAATTTCCGTATCACCACTTCCCGCTATGGCTAATTCGCCACCATTAACGCCATTTCTGGTTACCGTAATTGGGTTAGATAAATCATAACATCCCATAAGATCTGCCGCATTTGTAACCCCAGTTAAATCAACACTATCTGCATAGCTTAAATGCCAGATTAAGCAAACACCTTCGCCTGCGCCTTCTAAATCAAATGGTGGACTTGGTGGTGTTCCTAATATATTCAAGTTAGCATCCGTAATAACCCATAATGAATTATCTCCCATGGCACCATCCAATGTCACATCAAAAGCATCACTCTCTCCGTCACCTGCACAGATTTCAATTTCTGTATCGCCACTTCCAGCTATAGCTAATTCGCCGCCTTCAGGTAACATGGTTCGTGTGACTTCAATATAATTTGATAAATCAAAACGTCCTCTTAAATCATCTAAATTGCTTATTCTCCTAAATGGTGGAATTCCATTGTACGCTAAATGCCATATTCTACAAACTCCTGGACCAGCACCATTTAAATCAAAAGGTGGTGCGTCAGGCAACGCCAAAATGTTATTATTATCATCGGTAATAATCCATTGTCTCAAGCGACCTGAATCACCTTCAACAGTAACATTAATGGGATCTGCTTCAGAATCAATACAAATTGAAGTATTGTCATTTGTCGAAATAACACCACCATCTACTCTACTATTCTGATTTTGAGCTAAAACATTAGATTGACTTATAAAAATAGCAAATACAAATGTTAATAATGAGGTTAAGATTACATGAAATTTGGGGTTTCGGTTTTGTAATTTACTTTTCATTTTTTGTAGATTTTTATTATTGAAAAGCTAAATTAAACTTGAAAACATTGTCAAAATGTAAGCTAGCTAACATTTTGAAAAATTTGTTTTTATTAGACTAGAAAACCCAATTCTTATAATTTATTGTAGATTCAACTATGTTTTCTATTTCATCATCCATTTCTGGAAAAAAATCAATTCCTGTAAGCGCTTCAACCTCATCAACCGAAACTACAAATTCATATAAGGGCTTATCTGAATTTTTATGCGGCATTATAAAGGCTAACACCTTTGGATTGCCTGAATTATAATCCAGTACAACTTTATAAAACTGATTGGGCACAGATACATCTTCATTACCAATTGTTTTCAAATTTCCTTTTAAAACACCACCTGTAACCACAAAAACACCATCATATCGATTAGCCCAATAGCGTACTTTTTGTTCTAAAGTATTCCAAACCCCTGAATTGAATTCATGTTTTTGAGGGCTAATATTACTAGTTAAAAACGTTTCATCATGAGCTTGTTTACTATATTTTCTGTCGCCTGCAGGACACAAATGACCTCTATCAAAACCTGAATTCTTGTAGTTTCGCCAACTAGCTGCACCCGTTTTTACTGCTTTATCTATTTCAAAATAAGGTCTCTTAAAATTCGAATTGGAAAGGTGTTCTTTTTTTAATTCATAAGCGACCCACTCTGCTTGTTCATGAGGTTCGCTATAACTCAACGAATACCCTTTATGATGCACTATTTGACCTGTAGTACTTGTTGGTAGAAAAAATGTAATTGTAGGATTCTTTGGCAATTTGCCTTGCTCTACAATAGTATCTTTTTCGTTTTTATCTAGAAAATACTCGAAACTATATATACCAATTACTAAAACGATAGCTACGATTGAATATATAGTTCGTTTATTCATTATTAATTAATCAATGTCTTTCAAAATATCCCTAGCTTTTTCATAGTTATAGTTAGAAGGAGATTTCACAATCAATTTTAAAATATTTTTAGCACCTTTCTTATCTCCTGCTTTTAAATAAACTAATGCCTTATACCAAAACCCTTTAGAACTATCCAATGAATTACTCTGAATTAGTTTATCAAAAGTACCTATAGCACTATCAAAATCATTGGTTTCTAAATAAGAGATTCCAAGATATAGTGATGCATTAGGGTCAATTATAGAATTTAAGTCAGAATATTTTTCTAACATTTTTTTTGTCTTTTCATAGTCTTGCTCCAAAAATGCAACTTCAGCAGAATGAAGTAAATCTCTATTAGATTCTCCTCTAGAAGTTAAAGAAGGCAAAGTACTCCAATCACTATATTCAGTATAAACATCCAAAGTTGATTGTGAGGTATTAAAAACGAAATAACCTAATAATGAAACTAAACAAGCTGCCAAAAGATAGTAATACCTATTCTTTTTTTTTGATTTTGATTTATTCTCGAAGTGTTTGTGATTAATTGTTTGAATAGTTTTTTTTAGCTCTTGAATTTTAGAATTCTTTAAAAAACTTTCAAGGTTATCAATATCACTATGCTTTCTATCGATAAAAAACCAATCTTCATCATTATATTGGCTCTTCATTTCTTCGTTCACTTTAATATAAGCTGCCAATTCTGAATCAGAATCGATTCTTTTTTTAAATTCAGATCTTAATTGTTTGGACATGCTGCCAAAAACATAATCATCTGCTTTTTTCTTTAAATCATCAGAAAGACTCATAATTCTACTAGCTGATTAAATCTCACATCATTTTTAATCATTTCAATTAATTTATTCTTACATTTAAAAACTCGCTGTCTAACAACCAAGTCATTGTTATAACCTAGCTTTTCTGCAATACTTTTGTAAGGTGTTTTATTAAAGTAATATTTTAGTATTTCTTTACAATTTTTAGATATTAATTCTAGTTTCTCCTGAAAGAATTCCCATCTCTCTTGTTCCAAAATACTTAAAGCTGCATCTTTAAACTCATTAATAGGTTCAGAAGAAACTTGATATGTTACCATTTTTTTTCGTCTATTTAATTCTCTTCTCCATAAATTTTTACATGCCACAAACAAATAAGCGTCAAAAGATGATTTAATTTCAAACTGTTTGACCTTAACTCTAGTAATTATTTGAATAAGTGCTTTTTGAAAAACATCTTCAGCATCTTTTTGAATTCCACTATTATTAATAACAAATTTTAAAACTTTCCGAAAATTATTTTCATAAATTTCGAGAATAATTTTCTCGTCATTGTTATACAATGCATTTAAAAAATAATTAGAGTTTTTCATTTAATCTATTAATTTTTTTAAACAAAGGTGGGTAACAAATATATATATAATTGAACGAGATTATGAATTTAAAACTTATATCATGAAAACAAAAAAAATTAAATTAGTGTTAATATTAATGATTATTATCTCCAGTGGTTGTTCAATTGAGGACAGCTCTATTGAATCAAAAAGCGATACTGAATTAAAGATTAAAGAAGAAAATATACTTAATGATTTGAATACTCAAATTGAGAGTCAAAATCAGTATAGGAAATCTTCTAATTTAGCTGGCCAAGGGGATATTGTTTATTACAGAATAACTTACTATAATACAACTACCCTAAATGAACGAACAACAACATCTAACAATTTTAATGGTATTACAGCTTATGCAAGTACATCTTTTAACACAAATAACCCTTTAACACAAGTTTGGATGTTTTTTGACGATGACCAGAGTTTAGTAGACAACTTAATTTCTCAAAATAGTGCTTACATTCAAGAACAAGTTTTACCATCTGTCGTAGATATTACATATTCACCTACAGTTACTGAAATCATAAAAGAAGATATTCGAGATGATTTTGATATATTAATAATTTTAAATGAAAATGGACAAGATGAAAGTTGGCTATTTGATGATTGTTGTGTATCTGGTGAAACTTGCGGTCTCATTGACTCAAACTATTCCAGTACTATCATTAATGATTCAGCTTACCAATTTTAAATCACATAAGCATTTTAGTGCTTTCTTGATTTTATTTTTTTGGCTGTCTTTTGCTTATTCACAAAAAACAATAGACAGCCTTAAAAATATTAAAAACCCAAACCAAAATAGTATTACGTCAAATTCGCAAAACCTAGTTGAAAACCCAGATATTTATGACTCTTTAGCCAAACATTATGACAAGCTACATGATTACCATAAAGCAATAATCTATTACGAAAAAGCGATTTACATAAATAAAAAAAACAAACATAAATTACTAGAAAATTACATTGACATTGCTAAAACAACAAAAAAACTAAATACTTATGATAAGTATTTAACTTGTATTGAATGGCTTGAAAAAGCAATTTATTTGTCTACAGAAATTAAAATTTCTGATAGTTTAAAACATGTTATTAATAATAACCTTGGAAATTACTATAAACGTATAAATCTAAAAGAAGAATCATTAAATTATCATCATAAGGCTCTGTCAATTGCAAAAAAAGCAAATTCTTCAAATTTAATCTATTTATCGCTCTCCAATATTGGTTCACTTTATTTATCTGAAGGCTCTAAATCAAGTTCAGATAATATAAATCTATCCCTTCAATACCTGCTAGAATCCCTACGTTATGGTGATAAGTTCAATTACACTATATATAGAAATATAGGCATTTCTTACTATCTCAAAAACGACCCTTTAAAAGCACTTTACTATCATAATAAAGCACTAGAATCTGTAACACATACTAAACTAAAAAATTTAAATAGCTTACCAGAAACAGAAACGATAAAACAAGCCTCTAAAAAAGGTGATATAGCTTTTATACTATTTGAAAAATATTATGCTTGGATAAAACTTCATCAAAAGAGTAAAAATAATTTACACCTCCAAAATGCTCTGAAAACAATTGATTTAGCCGACTATGTTTTGGATGAAATCCTTCTGGATTTAACCAACGAGGACTCTAAACTTTTTTGGAAAAAACAAGCTTCTTCTTTTTATTTATTAGGCACTCACATATCTCATCTACTTAATGATTCAGAAAAAGCACTCTATTTTAGTGAAAAAAACAAAGCAATGTTGCTTCTTAATAGCATACTAAAAAATGAAAAGAAATCTGAATTTGGTATTTCAGAATCAGATCTAAAGCATGAAAAATCATTAAAAAAAGAAACGTATTACTTAAAACATTTATTAAGTAAGAATAATAACGATAGTTTAAAGAACTTACTCTTTGAAAAGCAGAAAGATTTAGATTTTTTTGAAAACTCATTGAAAAATAAATATCCTAATTATAATACAAAAATAAACGTACCAATCTACAATCTTAATGTTATAAAAAAGCATATAGACATTAATACAACTTGTATATCTTATATATGGGATAAAACAGAAAATCAGTATGACGCCCTGTATGGGGTTGCTATAACAAAAGACACATCACTAGTATTTGAAATTAAAAACCTAAAGCATTTTGATTCTCTTGTATTTGAATACAGAAAATTAGTTTCAAAACCATTCGAAACCTCAAAGGAACTGAAAAAATTCAAAAACATATCTCACGAATTATATCGTAATCTATTTCCAAATAATTTTTTAAGGGAATTAATAAAACTAAATAATCGTTTAATTATTATTCCAGACAATGACCTACAATTCATACCTTTTGAATCACTAGTGACTAACCCAAAATCAGATGATTACTTAATCTATCAGAACGAGGTTATATACAACTATTCATTATCTTTTTTAATTGAGAATTCAAAATTGGAGCGAAATGCAAAGCATAATTTCATTGGGTTTGCCCCATACACTTTTAGTTATGACAGTTTGCCTGTTTTATCATACAGCAAGGACGAAGTCAATCAAATAGCAAAAAGCTTAAATGGTGAAAGTTTAAACGGGAAGAAAGCTTCTAAAAGCATGTTCATTAACAACTTCAATAGTTACAAAATTATTCATTTAGCAACCCATGCTAATTCTAATGATTCTATTTCTCCTTGGATTGCTTTTCATGACAAAAAATTACTTTTAAACGAACTATATACTTCTTCAAATCAAGCAGAACTGGTCGTAATTAATACTTGTAAAAGTAATATTGGAAAATCAAATATTGGTGAAGGGGTCTATAGTTTAGCAAGAGGCTTTTTTTACTCTGGAACAAATAGTATAATTTCTTCACTATGGAATGTAAATGATAAATCAAACCAAGAGATTACAGTTGAATTTTATAAATTTCTTCAAAATGGAAAGTCTAAAAGTCAATCTTTGCGTCTTGCAAAAATAAATTATCTGAAAAATCATAGTCATAGTGAAGCATCACCATATTATTGGGCATCATTAATTATTATTGGTGAAAATTCGCCTTTATACAATTCCAATAACAATATGATTTACATTTACTTAACTATAGCCTTAATGATTTTATTAATTTTCGTTATAAAAAAAATCAAAAAGAACGGGTAACAATTTTGAAGTAAACGAACAATAGAGTATAACATTAACTCTAATACTTTGAAAGACACCTTAAGTTTTCTTGTACAAACCTTGCTAAAGAGGCATCAAGTTGAAATTGATTATAAAGAGCTTGATTTCCAAATAAAGAGTCATCCTTCGTATCCTAGTCTTCATGCAATAACTGGAGTCTTAAACCATTTTAAGATAGAAAATATCGCTTTAAAGATTTCGGCAGATGAAGAGACAATCGGACAATTGCCTTCTAGTTTTTTAGCCCAAGTAGAAACTCAAAAAGGAACTTTTTTCTCTATTGTAGAGAAGACAAATTCTCAATTTCATTTGACTATGAACAATAAGGAAAAACTAACGTTAAACCTAAATGATTTCATAAAACAATTTACTGGAGTCATCGTTGCGATTGAAAACGCAGAGCGTAAAAATTACAATAAAACAAAAAACAATATTGCAAATAAAATTACAATTTGCGCAGTCATACTTTTATCAATAGTTCTTTTTACTTTTTTCAGTCCTGCTGTTTACGAATCTATTCACTTTGCTTTATCATTATTAGGTTTATGGTTAAGTGTTTTAATTGTTCAACATGATGTGGGAATATCATCTAAAATTGTTGACGCCATATGCTCAAAAGAAAGTAATTCTACTAACTGCGATAACGTCTTGAGATCAGAGGGGTCTAAAATATTTGATAAAATAAAATTAACAGACATTTCCTTAATATACTTTGCAGCAATTAGTTTTTCGTGGCTTTTAATTAGTATAACAAAAATAGAAACAAGCCTTCTGTTTATTTTGAGTTTATTGGCAATTCCAGCCGTGATTTACTCTCTCTATTATCAAAAATTTATAGCAAAAAGTTGGTGCACATTATGTTTAGGAATAGTAAGTGTATTAATAGCAGGAGTAACAGTATCTGCATTAAATCCTCAATTGAGTTTTGAATTTTCATTGTTAGCAATCTTACTGATTGGTTTTTCTTTTACCCTTACTACAGGCTTATGGCTATATATATCCAATAAGCTAGCAATTGAAACCGAATACAACAAACTCAAAATTGAATCCACAAAGTTCAAACGAAATTTCAATTTATTCAAATCTCTTTTATACAACAAGACAGCTCTTGAATACAGTATTCCAAAAACTCATGAAATTACATTTGGCAATAAGTCAGCTCTGCTAAACATAACCATTATTACTAACCCCTTTTGCGGTCACTGTAAAGCAGTACATAATCTTATTGAATCGATATTAGAACAATTTCATGAGGATGTATTAATTACCGTTAGATTTAACATTGATGCCTCTAAAGAAACTAGTGACGTTGTAAAAATCACTTCTCGTTTATTAGAAATATACCATCAAAACGGAGAAATTGACTGTTTGAAAGCCATGCATGACATTTATAATGACTTATCACCTGATAAGTGGTTGGCTAAATATAGGACTTGCACAAACATAGAACCTTATCTAAATATACTACAGACTGAAAATAATTGGTGTAAAACCCATAACATAAACTTTACTCCAGAAATTTTACTGAATGGAAAGTCATTCCCGTCAGAATACAATAAGGAAGACTTAATTTATTTTATTGAAGATCTAGCGGAGAGTTGTATTGAATCTAATTCTTTAAATACAACTATCGAGCAATATTCTGAATAAAAAGCCATAACCTTTACATTAAGGCTGTGGCTTTAAAACATTCTCTCGCGAGGAATAGACACAAACTGTGAGTGTCTTAAAACGATCACAGCAATTTTAATTTATAAATATTTTTAATTATGAAAAATTTAAAAAATTTAGGGCAAGCTTTAACTAAAGCTGAACAAAAAACTATTAATGGAGGTCTTAAAAAATGTACTATTTGGTCTCCTTGTACTCCCAACCAGTGTTGCGTTGGAGGATATTGCACTACAATCTGTTAGTAACTGACAGCTATATAAGCTAGAAGATTAATCTTCTAGCTTATTAAAAATTAACTAGATGCCTAAATTTCCTTATTTTTCACAAACAGAATCAAAAGACTGTGGCCCTACATGTCTGAAAATTATTGCCAAGCATTATGGCAAGACACTATCTATTACCCAAATCCGAAAAATTAGTGAGACTACCCGTGAAGGAAGTAATCTACTTAACTTAAGTGATGCTAGTGAAACTTTGGGTTTTAGGTCGTTGGGTGTAAAAATGACCTTAAAAGAACTCGAAAAAGCACCTTTACCTTGTATTTTACATTGGAATAAAGAGCACTATGTTGTTTTATACAAAATAAAAAAAGATAGCTATTATATTTCAGACCCAGCATTTGGATTAATAAGCTATAAGAAAGAAGAATTTTTAAAGTTTTGGATTGGAAATAATGCCACAGAAAACACCCAAGAAGGCATTGCTCTACTTCTAGACCCAACACCTAAATTTTATGAAGATGAATTTGAAGAAGATAAAAACTCCAAGTTCGACTTCCAATATATCTTAAAATACCTATTCAAATACAAATCCTTTATAATCCAATTAAGCATTGGTTTATTGGCAGGCAGCTTACTACAATTGGTTGTTCCTTTTTTAACCCAAAGCATTGTAGATGTTGGTATAAAAAATCAGGACCTCAACTTTATTTACTTAATCCTATTTGCCCAAATAGCTTTATTCCTTGGAAGAACAGCTATTGAAGTCATTAGAAGTTGGATATTATTACACATAAGCACTAGAATTAACATTTCTCTCGTTTCAGATTTTTTTATCAAACTTATGAAATTACCTATCTCCTATTTTGATGTAAAAATGACAGGAGATGTTTTACAGCGCATCAATGATCATAAGCGAATAGAAAAAATTATAACTACGTCTTCTTTAAGCGTGTTGTTCTCAATGATAAACTTCATAGTGTTCAGTTTTGTGCTTGCTTATTACAGCCTCCAAATCTTCTCGGTATTTGTCATTGGCAGTTTCCTATATTTTTTATGGATAAAAATTTTCCTTAAAAAGAGAGCCACACTAGATTACAAAAGATTTTCAGCTATAAGTCAAGAACAAAGCAAGGTTATTGAGCTCATCAATGGTATGCAGGATATAAAATTGCACAATGCTGAAAAACAAAAGCGATGGGCTTGGGAACATACTCAAGCACGTTTATTTAAAGTTTCTATCAAAAGTTTGGGACTAGAGCAAGCGCAAAGTGTAGGCTCTTCATTTATTAATGAGTTAAAAAACATTCTCATAACTGTATTGTCTGCAAAACTGGTTATAGATGGTAGTATAACTTTAGGAATGATGCTTGCAATCTCCTATATCGTTGGCCAATTAAATGCTCCGGTACAGCAACTAATTAATTTCATTAGAGAATTGCAAGATGCTAAAATATCGTTAGATAGATTGGCAGAAATTCACAACATGGATAACGAAGAAGATGAGTATGAAAAAATTAAAGAGATACCAACAAATGCAGATATCACTATTGATAATATTTCATTTAGATATGTTGGTAGTGACACAGAAGTGTTAAAAAACTTATCACTCCACATACCAAACGATAAAACTACAGCTGTAGTAGGCACAAGTGGTAGTGGCAAAACAACCTTAATGAAACTCTTATTGCGTTTTTACAACCCAATATCTGGTGAAATAATGTTAAATAAAAACTCATTAAAAAACATTTCTCAAAAAGCTTGGAGAGATAACTATGGTGTGGTTATGCAAGAAGGTTATATTTTCAATGATACTATTGCAAATAATATTGCTGTTGGAGAAAGTCATATTGATAAAAAAAAGTTAGCCAATGCAATAGATATTGCTAACATAAGAGAATATATAGAATCTCTTCCTTTAAGTTACAATACAAAAATAGGTATGGAAGGTATTGGCTTAAGCACAGGTCAAAAACAACGTCTTCTAATAGCTAGAGCAGTATACAAAAATCCCAAATTCCTTTTTTTTGATGAAGCAACTAGCGCATTAGACGCCAATAATGAGAAAGTAATAATGGAGAATTTGAACAATTTTTTTGAAAATAAAACAGTGGTAGTTATTGCACACCGCTTAAGCACTGTTAAAAATGCTCACCAAATAGTAGTATTAGAAAATGGTGAAATTGTTGAAGTTGGCAATCATGATGCATTAGTAAAGAAAAAAGGCAATTACTTTAATCTTGTAAAAAACCAACTAGAATTAGGAAAATAATGCCCAAAGAACTTGAAAATATAGAATTGAGAAGTGAACAAGTACAAGACATTCTGTCTTTTGTTCCACATTGGATGATACGATATGGAAACGCCCTGTTTTTAATTTTAATTTTATTATTCCTATCGCTGTCATGGTTTATTAGTTATCCAGATATTATAAATTCCGAAGCGGTAATTACTACAATAATCCCACCTCAAAAGGAGTTTGCAAAAAACAGCGGAAAAATAGATACTATTTTAGTAAATAATAGTGCTGATGTTGAAGCTGATTCCTACTTAGCTATTTTGGAAAATTCAGCAAACTATAATGATATAATTTTTCTTAAAAATATCATTGATACTGTTAAGATAAAAAATGATTCGTTTTACTTCCCTATTGATAGTTTACCTGTTCTTTTTCTAGGTGATGTAGATGACGAATTTGCCACTTTTGAAAACGACTATACGCTTTACACCATAAACACAAAACTGCAACCGTTTACAAATGAATCCATCACTAATAGAAACACGATAACAGAATTAAATACCAGGCTATCTAACTCTAGACACCAATTGAAAATCAATGAATCTGAATTGAATCTAGCTTTAAAGAATTTAGAAAGAAATAAAAACCTTCTAAACAAAGGGATTATATCGCAATATGATTATGAGAAAAGTCAAATTGAATTTGCTCAAGTTCAAAGAGGCTATAAAAGTCTCGAATCTTCAGTATCACAAATAAGAGAAGCCATTAGCAATGCAAAAAAGAATTATAAAGGAACTGAAATATCAAGGACTAGAGAAGACATAAAGCTACTAAAAAAGGTTATACAATCATTTAACCAATTAAAGAACGCCATTACTGAATGGGAACGAAATTACACATTGAAATCTGAAATTGATGGTAAAGTTTTTTATCTGCATTTTTGGAATGCAAATCAAAATGTTAATGCTGGCGATCAAGTTTTCACCATAATACCTAAAGAAAACTCTGCTTACATTGCTAAACTAAAAACTCCAATAAAAAATTCTGGTAAGCTAAAAATTGGTCAAAAAGTAAATATTAGTATTGAAAACTATCCAGAAACTGAATATGGAACTATTTCAGGCAACATTGATTACATTTCTCCTATTCCTGACCCTGAAGGATATTATTTAATAGACATCAAACTTCCTAACAAACTTATTACATCCTACAATAAGGAGCTATCATTTAAACAAGAAATGATTGGAAAAGCAGAAATTATAACTGAAAATCTCAGACTAATAGAGCGCTTCTTTTACCAATTAAAAGATGTTTTTAAATAACAATATATTCCTTTGAGAGGAACAGACACAGACCTTGAGTGTCTTTAAACGGTCAAGGAAAATTAAAAACTATTTTATCATGAAAAATTTAAAAAATCTAGGTCATGCTTTAACTAAAACTGAACAAAGAATGATTCGAGGCGGACAAGAGTTATTTATTTCAAAGTGTGGAGCTCGTTGTACTGGAAATACAACCGGTTGTCATTATTGTTCTGCACATGCCAATCATCCTGCAGGGTATTATAAACGAATAATCCCTCCAAACGGCTAGAAAGAAATCAACACCTTTAAATCTTTATTAAAGGTGTTGATACTTTAATTTAGTTATTTTAAACTCGCTAAACTTGCTTTTAAAGTTTCAATTTTAGCTAAAGCATCGGCTTCTTTTTTCTTTTCACTTGCCACAACTTGCTCTGGTGCCCCAGAAACAAAACGTTCATTTGATAATTTTTTCTGAACTGATTTCAGGAATCCTTCTGTATAATTTAACTCTTCTGTAAGCTTTTTGATTTCTTCTTCAAGATTTATAGCTCCAGAGATAGGAATAAAATACTCATTAGATTTCACCCTGAATGTTAGGGCGCCATCAACAGCTTCGGAAACATATTGAAAAGCATCTATATTACCAAGTTTTTTAATAACCTCATCAAAAATAGCAGATACATTTTCATTATTTATAATAGAAAAATCGATACTATCCTTAAATGAAATATTCTTTTCCTTTCTCATATTCCTAATTCCAGAAACGACTTCTTGGGCGAAATTAAATCCAGAAATCAACTCCTTATTTACAGTTTTTTTCTCTGGCCATTTAGCAACAATAAGCGCTTCTTCTGGTTGTCTTTCTTCCATATATTGCCAAATTTCTTCTGTCAAAAATGGCATAAACGGATGCAATATTTTTAAGATATTTTCAAAACTTGAAATAACACCATCTAGTGTTTTAGCATCAATTGGTTGTTGGTATGCTGGCTTAACAATTTCCAGTAACCAGGAAGCAAAATCATCCCAAATTAATTTGTAAGTTGCCATTAAAGCATCTGACAGCCGATATTTACTATAATGGTCCTCAATTTCTGCTAAAGTCTCTTGAAATTTAGCTTCAAACCATTCTAAAGCTACTTTACTGGATTCAGGCTGTTTTATGTTTTCACTTACCTCCCAACCTTTCACTAAACGGAATGCATTCCAAATTTTATTTGCAAAACCTTTTCCTTGATTACAAAGTGCTTCATCGAACATAAGGTCATTTCCCGCTGCAGAGCTTAATAACAATCCAACACGGACACCATCTGCACCGTAATCTTCAATAAGTTTTAAGGCATCAGGAGAATTCCCTAGAGACTTACTCATTTTACGACGTTGCTTATCACGAACCAATCCTGTTAAATAAACATTTTCAAAAGGTTTTTCACCTTTATACTCATATCCAGCTATAATCATTCGAGCAACCCAAAAGAATAAGATATCTGGACCAGTTACTAAATCGTTTGTTGGATAGTAGTATTTTATTTCTTCATTTTCAGGGTTTCGGATGCCATCAAAAACATTCATAGGCCATAACCAAGCAGAAAACCATGTATCAACAACGTCTAAATCTTGATGTAAGTCGTTAGTTTCTAATTCTGGGTTATTAGTTTGTTCTTTGGCTAAAACTAAAGCTTCTTCAATAGTCTTAGCCACAACAAAGTCCTCCTTACCATCGCCATAGTAAAACGCAGGTATTTGTTGTCCCCATCGCAACTGACGAGAAATATTCCAATCACGAATATTTTCCAACCAATGTCTATAGGTATTTTCAAATTTTTTAGGATACAACTTAATATCAGGTTTATCTCCCAAAACAGCTTCGATTGCAGGTTTCACCAATTCTTCCATTTTTAAGAACCATTGATCCGATAGTCTAGGTTCAATAATGGCCTTGGTACGTTCTGAAATACCTACTCTGTTGTTATAATCTTCTATTTTAAGAATATGACCTTTTTCCTCTAACTCTTTAACAATTTCCTTACGCACAACAAATCGATCATTTCCTTCGTAATGCAAGCCATAACTATTTAGTGTTGCATCTTCATTAAAGATGTCTATGACTTCTAAATTGTGCTTATCGCCAAGAACTTTATCGTTTTCATCATGTGCTGGAGTCACTTTTAAGCATCCTGTTCCGAATTCAACATCTACATATTCATCTTCAATAATTGGAATAATTCGACCATTAATGGGCACAATCGCTCTTTTTCCTTTTAAATTGGCATGGCGTTCATCATTTGGATTAATACATATTGCGGTATCACCTAAAATGGTTTCAGGTCTTGTTGTAGCAATTGTTAAGGTTTTATCACTGCCTTCAACTTGATAATTTATGTAGTAAAGTTTTCCTTGCTTCTCAATATATTCAACTTCTTCGTCAGAAAGTGTTGTTTTGGCTTCAGGATCCCAATTTACCATACGATAACCACGATAAATCATACCTTTATTGTATAAGTCAACAAAAACCTGAATGACTGCTTCTGACATATCGTCATCCATTGTAAATTTGGTTCTATCCCAATCACACGAACAACCTAGTTTTTTAAGTTGTTCTAAAATAACTCCTCCATATTCATGTGTCCAATCCCAAGCATGTTTTAAAAACTCTTCACGTGATAAGTCGTTTTTATCAATTCCTTGCTCTTTTAATTTAGCAACTACTTTAGCTTCTGTAGCAATAGATGCATGATCTGTACCAGGTACCCAACAAGCATTTTTGCCTTGTAGGCGTGCACGACGAATTAAAACATCTTGAATAGTATTATTCAACATATGTCCCATATGCAAGACTCCTGTGACATTAGGAGGCGGAATAACAATTGTGTAAGGTTCTCTGTTATCAGGTTTTGAATGAAAATAATTATGTTTCATCCAGTAATCATACCACTTACCTTCTACTTGATTGGCATCATATTTTGATGGAATTTGCATACTTTGGAATAGTTTTTGAAATACAACAGGCAAAAGTACTTATATTTCTTTTTTATATAAAATTATATGAATGTTATATGTACATTTGTTTAAGTAAAATATATTTATGGGTGTGCATTACGTCTAAAAATTTTGTAGAATGTATAAAAAGTGACTATGTTTACCACTGAATTAAATTAATATATTATGAAACATTTAATTACCATATTGTTTATCGGATTAATAGGTTTTTCAGTAAATGCGCAAGAAAAAGTTGCAAAGATTGAATTTAAGGACACTACTATTGATTACGGTACCATTGAAAAAGGAGCTGATGGCGTAAGAGTTTTTGAATTTACAAATACTGGGAATGCACCACTAATTATTTCTAATGTGAAATCTAGCTGTGGTTGTACAGTACCTAAAAAACCAGATGGCCCAATTGCACCAGGTGAAACAGGTGAAATTCAAGTGAAATATGACACGAATCGTGTTATGCCAATTAGAAAAACTATTACGGTAATGTCCAATGCAGATACACCAACGATAGCTCTAAAGATTAAGGGTGAAGTAATTGACCCAAGCAAAACGAGTGTTCTTGAGAAAAAAGATAAGAGCGTGATGAGCAAATAATTCTAGCTCCTAATATAAAATAAAAAACCCTTGAATTGTCAAGGGTTTTTTATTTGAGCATATCTTTAAGCTGAAATTTATATTCAAATATTTTGCCTTGCCTATCGAGCAACAACGTTATTCGCTTTCCATTTTTTCCACTAAAACTCTCTATGACCTCTTGTAATGTAGAATCTTTTACATCTTTACCATTAACCTCCAATATAATATCGCCTAATTCTACACCCGCTAATTTTGCAGGACTATTATCACGTAGCTTCACTACTTCAAAAGCAGGCTTTACGTCCAATCTATAGTTTCTAGATGAAGGCTTATCGGTAAGTGGCTCTGACATATTATTGGTACTAAACAAAAGTCTTCCTTCGTTGAGAGTATAGTAATAATCTTTAACTACTCTAAAACCACGATGTTCAATATCTATTCCACTTTTGTTATACTTAAATTCCTTCTTAAAAAAGTTGTTTTTCTTCAAAATAACACTTTCTTCTTTGTAATTAAAGGTAATGTTGAATCGTTTTAGTATTTCAGCCCCTACTGTTCCATTTCTATCCTTTATTCGTCTTAAAGTCTCAATCGATGAACCTTCTGGAAAAGCAACCAATGATTCATTGAATTGAAATGCGCCTATAGACAAACTTTCAACTTTTGATCGTTTACCATAAAGACTTCCGCTCAATCCATAACCCAAAAAATCTTCAAAGTAATTATCGGTAGAAACAATGTCTTTAGACTCATCCTCAAATAGCCATAAGGCGTCACTTGCGCCAGTATCAATCAATACATTTATTGGAATATTCTTATCTTCAAGAGTAACTTCAGCTTTTAAATAAGGTTTATTGTTAAAAAATCGCAAAGAATGTTTTTCACATTTATTGCAAAGCCTTTCTTTATATTCAGCATGCTTGATGATTTTTAAATGTTTCTTGGCATAATTAACTTCAACAACAAAATCCTTGAACAAGTCGTATCCTATTATTCCGTGAATGGGCATACCCAATTTAGGTGCATAATCCAAACCTGTATTATAAACGGCATAAATAGTTTGATTGAACTTTACAGCATCACCAATTTTAAAGATATTGTTTTTAGACTTTACAGCTTCAACAACCTCACCTTCTCCTAATCCTTTTAAATAAATAGTTTCTTTAGTCTGCTCATCAATAATATCAAAACCATCAAGAATATTAAATAAAATAGGCTTATTAACACCGCTATCAAGTATAAAAGATAGTTCAACATTATTGACTTCAACAGGAATAATAATTAAATTATTGATTAGTTGAAACGGTATTTTATCAGAATCCATATTGCTCGGTAAAGCAAAACTGTTACCTTGAGAATAGGTAAAATGACCTGTAGTCATTAATAAAAAAAACAATATAGATACCCAACGGTTCATTCTTTTAGAAGCTAACGATTATTTAAAATACGAAATAAATTTGATACAATTGCCAAATAGGGCTGTTTTAACAATTAAATTAAGATTATTTTTAAGAACTTTACCGCCAAATTAAAAGACATGCCTAGAATATCAAGAAAAGGAGAATCCATGCCGCAATCTCCAATCAGAAAGTTAGTACCTTATGCTGAAATGGCATATAAACAAGGAAAAACTGTTTACCATTTAAATATTGGACAACCAGATATTAAAACTCCAGAAGTAGCTTTGGATGCTGTTAAAATAAACTCTCTTGATATTTTAGCTTACACGAGATCTGAAGGTTCAGATGAGTATCGTCAAAAAATTGCTGATTATTACAGTAAGCATCAAATTCAGGTTAACAAGGAAGATATAATAGTTACTACAGGAGGTAGTGAAGCGCTTCTATTTGCCTTTGGCAGTGTTATGGACACAGATGATGAAATTATTATACCTGAACCATTCTATGCCAATTACAATGGTTTTTCAACTGCCTCAGGCGTTAACATCGTGCCTGTTATATCAAAAATTGAAGATAATTTTGCTTTACCTCCTATTGAAGAGTTTGAAAAACTTATCACACCAAAAACAAAGGCTATTTTAATCTGTAATCCAGGAAACCCAACAGGATATTTATATTCAAAAGAAGAAATCAAAAAATTAGCGCAAATTGTAAAAAAGCATGACTTATTTTTAATTGCTGATGAAGTTTACAGAGAATTTGCTTATGATGGCGTAATCCACTACTCTATTATGCAAGAGGAAGGTTTGGATGAACATGCTATCATGATTGACTCTGTATCAAAACGTTATAGTATGTGTGGTGCTAGAATTGGTTGTTTGGTTTCCAAAAATAAGACTGTAATTTCTACCGCGTTGAAATTTGCCCAAGCACGATTAAGTCCGCCAACATTGGCACAAATTGCTAGTGAAGCAGCATTGCAAACACCTCAAAGCTATTTTGATAATGTCATTTCAGAATATGTTGAAAGAAGAAATATATTAATTTCTGAATTGGAAAAAATTGAAGGTGTCAAAGTTGCCAAACCTAAAGGTGCTTTTTATTGTATTGTTGAATTACCAGTAAAAAATTCAGATAATTTTGCGCAATGGCTTTTAGAAAGTTTTGATGTTGATGGTGAAACGGTTATGGTTGCTCCAGCTGCAGGCTTCTATTCATCTCCTAATGTAGGACTAAATCAAATTCGTATAGCTTATGTATTGCAAAAAGATAGTTTAATTAAAGCCGTTAATATTTTAAAAGAAGCTCTAAAAGTTTATAAGGATTAGTGAAAATACAACACGACATATCTTTAAAATCTTATAACACATTTGGCATAGATGTAAAAGCCAAGCATTTTATATCTGTAACGAGTATCAATGAATTATTGGAGGTTTTAAAACTTGAAGAGAATTCAGATATATTTATTCTAGGTGGTGGCAGCAATATGTTGCTTACACAAGACATTAATACGCTGGTCGTTCACGTTAATCTCAAAGGGATATCTATTGTCTCTGACGATGAAGATCACGTAATAATCAATGTAAAAGCTGGCGAGAATTGGCACGATTTTGTTTGTTGGTGCCTTGAGCATGATTTTGGTGGTTTAGAAAATCTATCGCTCATTCCAGGTAATGTAGGAACTGCACCAATACAAAATATTGGTGCCTATGGTGTTGAACTCAAAGACCACTTTGTTTCCTGCGAAGCACTCAACGTATATTCAAGAGAAATAAAAACTTTTACTAAATCGGAATGTCATTTTGATTACAGAAATTCAATATTTAAACAAGAACTAAAAGGATCCTATATTATTTGCAGTGTCACTTTTAAACTCACAAAAAGAGCACATGTATTGCACACATCATATGGTACAATTCAAAACGAATTGGACCATATGGAAATAACAAATCCCAATATTCAGGATATTTCAAAAGCCGTTGTAACTATCAGAAAAAGCAAACTACCTGATCCAAAAGAGATTGGTAACAGCGGTAGTTTTTTTAAAAATCCTGTAATTGATAAATTGGCATTTCAAAAATTAGCTGAAAAATTTGAAGATATTCCAAGTTACATTGTTTCAGAAAATGAAATAAAAGTGCCAGCTGGTTGGCTAATTGAAAAAGCTGGTTTTAAAGGAAAGCGATTTGACAATTATGGTGTTCATAAAAAACAAGCTCTTGTTTTAGTAAATTATGGAGGTGCCAATGGTGATGACATTTTAAATCTCTCAAAATTAATTCAAAATACCATTTTACGTATTTTTGGTATTGAAATTGAAGCTGAAGTTAATATTATTTAAATAATAAGAAATTAATAACTTTGGCGTTATTAAACAATTAAACTAACCTATACCTTATATATACTTGAGCACACTAATTGAAAAACAGATAGTTAGCTTACTAGAAAAAAGTGACAAAAGGGCTATTTCATTACTGTATGAAAACTATGCCGATTCACTTTATGGTGTTATTTCCAAGGTTTTAACTGATGAAGATTTGGCACAGGATGCTTTGCAAGAAACCTTTATTAAAGTATGGAAAAAAGCAAAATCTTATGATGCCTCAAAAGCTAAACTATTTACTTGGCTTTACCGGATTGCTTATAACACGGCAATTGATAAAGTTCGATCATACAATAATAAGTCAAGTAAAGAAATCCAAATAGAAAGTTCAAACGTATATAAATTAACAGCGGATAGTTTAAACCAAGATGTGCTTGACATAAAAAAGCATTTAAACACCTTGGATGAAAAATATCAGATTGTTATCAATGCTCTCTTTTTTGAGGGCATGACCCAGCAAGAAGCCAGTGATGAACTAGAAATACCGTTGGGCACTATAAAATCGAGATTAAAAATTGGGCTTCGTGAACTTAAAAAGATTTACGACCCAGAATTAAAACAGTCATGAATGATAAAATAACTACAATATTAAATTCTGACCTTTTAGAAAAATATCTACTAGGTGAAACCAATACGTCTGAAACTGTATTGGTAGAATCTTACATTTCGAAGTATCCCGAAATACAAAAAGCTTACAATGACTTGCAAGACAATCTAGAAATTGTTGCAAAAAGTAATGCTATTGAAGCTCCAAAAGGCATTTTAAACAATATTTTGGAAGAACTTGATAAAAAACCAGTAATTGCAATTACCAGTTCAAGAAAAAAATGGTATAAATATAGTATTGCAGCTAGTATTGCGGCATTAATATTTGCAGGTACTGCCTACAAGTTTTACAACATGAATCAAAAATTATCACACGAAAATCAAGTAGTTGTTGACGAGATTTTTGATTTACGAGATGATATTTCAAAAAATAACAAACGTTTGGATGAGATTATGAAGCAGTTTAAACAACTCAATAATCCTGAAACCGAAAAGTATATCATAAATGGTAACCACAGAGCTAAAAACTTAAAAACTGTTGCCTACATTAACCCAAAAGAAAAAACCTCAATGATTGATGTTGTTTCTTTACCACAATTGCCAGAAGAGCAATGTTATCAAATCTGGGCTGAAGTTGAAGATAAAATGGTTAGTTTGGGTATTTTAAGTGAAACAGACAGGCAATTAAGGGAAATTCCTTATGCTGAAGATGCACTGGCTTTAAGCATAACTATTGAGCCTAAAGGTGGTAACTCTAGTGCAACTCTTGAAAATGCAGTAGCTGAAATTCCACTCAATAAAATAAAGTAATTTTATAATATCGTAAAACAAGCCTTGTTTTTCATTGAAAAGCAAGGCTTGTTTTTTTTTATATATTATCTTTGCAAAAAATCATAAATAATGAAACTTCTTCTAATAACATTAGTTTTGCTTGGGATTGCTATAGCAGGAATTGCTATTAAGCTATGGGCAAAAAAAAATGGAGAATTTGCCGGAACATGTGCCAGCCAAAACCCTATGCTAAATAAAGAAGGTGAGGCTTGTGGCTTTTGCGGAAAAACACCCGATCAATTTGATAGCTGTAACGAACCGCAACATTCCTAGTTTATACGCTTATGGTTTTAAGCTTACTTTTCTATGTATTTATTGTATTAGTATGCTTTCAAATATTATATTTCTTAATTGTTTTTACCAAAATTAGTTTTCATAAAGCTTTAAGCACTCCAATAAAAGAATTATCTATTTCTGTCATTGTTTGTGCAAAAAATGAGGAAGAAAACCTAAAAAATTTCCTACCATCCATATTGGAACAAAACTACGCCAACTTTGAAGTGGTTTTAATTAATGATGCTTCCCATGATGATAGCCTACTTGTTATGGAAGATTTTGCCAATAAGTATAAAAACATAAAAATTGTAAACGTTAAAAATAACGAGGCTTTTTGGGCAAATAAAAAATATGCATTAACACTAGGGATTAAAGCTTCAAAACATCCCTACTTATTATTTATTGATGCTGACTGTAAACCTAGATCGAACAATTGGATTCGAGAAATGAGTTCACAATTCCAATCTGGCAAAAATATTGTTTTAGGTTATGGTGCTTATACTAAAATTAAAAATTCCTTATTAAATAAACTTATAAGGTTCGAGACAATGCTCACTGCAATGCAATATTTTTCTTGGGCAAAAATAGGAATCCCATATATGGGTGTTGGTAGAAATTTAGCTTATACAAAAAATACTTTTTTTGAAGCGAGTGGTTTTATGTCTCATATGCATATAAAATCTGGAGATGACGACCTTTTTATAAATCAAATCGCTAATTCAGAAAATACTGCCATCAGTCTTTCACCTGATAGTTTCACTATATCAACACCAAAAACATCTTTTAAAGACTGGATAAACCAAAAAAAGAGACATATCACTACAGCAAATCATTATAAAACCAATCACAAATTTATCCTTGCTTTTTATTACTTATCGCAATTAGGGTTTTGGCTATTGAGTATTCTACTGTTGATTTTACTGTTTAAATGGGAAATTGTCTTAACACTTTTCTTACTACGTATCTTAATTCAATACGTTGTTTTTTTTGGAGCATCGAAAAAATTGGATGAAAAGGACATCATCTTTTTCCTTCCTTTCTTCGATTTCTTTTTGGTTGCTTTTCAATTGACTATATTTATATCAAACCTTATCTCAAAACCTAGACATTGGAAATAAAAGAAGCAATCCTAAAAGCCAAACAGAACAATCAAAAGGCTTTTAATTTTTTACTAGACACCTTTTGGGATGATGTTTACGGTTTTCAATTGAAACGCACCCAAAATGAAAATGATGCAGAGGACATCACAATTCAGGCTTTTTCTAAAGCCTTTGATAAGATAGAAACTTACAATAGTGACTATAAATTTAAAACTTGGCTTATTACCATTTCCAAAAACATACACATTGATTTAGTCAGAAAAGAAAAAAACTCCATTTCTCAAAGTATTACAAATACCCATGATGAGGAGTATTATGATGTTTTAGACGAATCACCTTCACCCGAGGACAAACTCATTACAGATCAGAATCTGGCAAAATTACTTCGTGATATAAAAAAATTAAAACCGCATTACCAGGAAGTTATTAATTTAAGATACTTTCAGGAATTAAGCTATAAGGAAATCTCTCATCAGCTTGATGAACCTATGAATAATATAAAGGTCAAGCTGCTACGTGCCAAAAAATTATTGGCTGAAATCATTCAAAAAAAGTCAGATTAAGACTTCTTAAACACAAAGGTCTTAATACTCAAAAACAACATTTAAGATATTAGTTTTGTATCTTTGCCGCGCAATTAATAGTATATGAAGACTGAAACAAAATCAAATATATTACCTGGCCGTGAACCCAAACCAAAATGGTTACGTGTAAAATTACCAACTGGTAAGAAATACACCGAATTAAGAGGGTTGGTAGATAAATACAATCTTAATACCATCTGCACATCGGGTAGTTGTCCAAACATGGGTGAATGTTGGGGAGAAGGCACAGCTACTTTTATGATTTTGGGAAATATTTGTACCAGATCATGTGGTTTTTGTGGTGTAAAAACTGGAAGACCTGAAACAGTTGATTGGGATGAACCAGAAAAAGTAGCCCGCTCCATAAAAATCATGAAAATAAAACATGCTGTTTTAACCAGTGTGGATCGTGATGACCTAAAAGATATGGGTAGCATTATGTGGGCTGAAACTGTAAAAGCAGTCAGACGGATGAATCCTGAAACCACTTTAGAAACTTTAATACCAGATTTTCAGGGTATAGAGAGACATATTGATAGAATTATTGAAGTTGCTCCAGAAGTTGTATCACATAATATTGAAACCGTTCGTAGGTTAACACGTGAAGTGCGTATTCAAGCAAAATACGATAGAAGTTTAGGTGTTTTAAAATATTTAAAAGAACAAGGACAAAGACGAACCAAATCTGGTATCATGCTCGGTTTAGGAGAAACCAGAGAAGAAGTCATTGAAACCCTTCACGACTTAAAAGCAAATGATGTTGATGTTGTCACCATTGGGCAATATTTGCAACCTAGTAAAAAACATTTACCCGTAAAACGGTTTATCATGCCAGACCAATTTGAAGAATACAAGGAAATTGGTCTAGACTTGGGTTTCAGACATGTAGAAAGCAGCGCACTAGTGAGATCTTCCTACAAAGCTCAAAAACATATTAATTAATGATTCGCATTGGAATAAATGGTTTTGGGCGTATTGGCCGTAGAGTATTTCGACTTTTACAAGACCATACAGAACTTAAGGTTGTTGCCATTAATGACTTGGCTGACAGTAAAACCTTAAGTCATTTATTAAAATATGACAGTATTCACGGTATTTTCAATCAAAACCTATCTTACGACGAAAATCATATTATTGTCAATAGCCGAAAAATTCCGCTGTCAAATCACAAACATCCAAAAGATATTGATTGGAAATCCAATAAAGTTGATATCGTTATAGAAGCTACCGGGAAATATAAAACTTCTAAAGCCCTCAATAAGCATTTAACCAATGGAGCCAAACAGGTTATTTTAAGCGTTCCACCGTTAGAAGATGACATAAAAACGATTGTACTTGGAATAAATGATGATAGTTTAGATGGTACTGAAAAAATTATTTCAAATGCCTCCTGTACTACCAACAACGCTGCGCCAATGATTGATGTTGTAAATAAATTATGTGGTGTTAAGCAAGCCTACATTACTACAGTTCACTCCTACACAACCGATCAAAGTCTGCACGATCAACCACACAAAGACTTAAGGCGTGCAAGGGCAGCCGGTCAATCTATTGTTCCAACTACAACAGGTGCAGCCAAAGCACTAACAAAAATATTCCCAGAACTATCTGATGTTATTGGCGGATGCGGTATTCGTGTTCCTGTAGCCAATGGTTCTCTAACCGATATTACTTTTAACGTTAAAGAAGAAACATCGATTGAAAATATCAACAAAGCCTTTAAATCAGCTTCTGAAGGCTATTTAAAAAATATTCTTGCCTACACCGAAGATCCAATCGTTTCCATTGATATTGTTGGAAATACCCATTCTTGTATATTTGATTCTCAAATGACTTCTGTTATCGGAAACATGGTAAAAATCATTGGATGGTATGATAATGAAACTGCCTATTCTCAAAGAATTATTGATTTAATTTGCAATTTATCGATAAAAAAGTGACTTTTATCGAATAAATATTTATATTTGTCGATATATAGTAATAATAAAATGTCCCAGATTACAAAATATATATGTGCTATTATATGCTTGTTTAGCATCAGTATTTCATCACAAAATGAAATAAGTGAGGATCCTGAGACTATACAAATTAGTATTGATTATAAGATTGATCAGGCACAAAAAGACATTGAAAACAGCGATTATTTTGAGGCTCAAAAAAAGCTTGAAGATGCGCTTGTTCTCGCCGAACAGATTAGTAGTAAAAAAAGTATAGGTATTATTTACTCTAAAATGGGCAAGCTTCAATATATTATTGAAGAGCCTGATGATGCTTTAGTAAGCCTTTTTAAAGCTAATGAGATTCAAAGATTAGCCAAAGACGATGTGAATTTAGCCGAAACTTACAAGGTTTTGGGTAATGTTTACAGCAGTAAAAAAGATTACCGCCAAGCTTTAGATTATTTCATCTCTTCAAAATCTTTATTTGAACAAGAAGGACTCAATGATTTTGTGTCCGAAGTACTACTCTACGAAGGAAAAACACTAATCAAGTTAGAGGATTTTAATAATGCAAAAAAACAATTAGAAAAATCCATATCACTGGCAACACGCTACGAACTTAACAAAATTAAAAGTAGTGCCATGATTTACAATGGTTATGCATTGGTAAAACTGGGTCAAACAGATGTTGGTTTACAAACAGCAAATGATGGCTTAAAAATAGCCAAAGAATATGGGTTTAATACAGTTCTATCTAACGGTTTTCTGGTATTATCTGACATCAATCAAATAATTGGCAATTATAAGGAATCAAATGCTTTCCTAAAACTGCACATGACACTTTCGGATTCACTGCTAGAGTTGAAGCGAGAAAGTTTATCTCCTGAAAAGCGCATTCAGGTATTGCTTAATAACCAAACGGAATTTCAAAAACAGCAAGCTGCCGATTTAGAAGAACAAAAAGAAGCCAATAGCTTGAGTAAACTGACAACTATTTTAAGTATTGCTTTAATTACTATTCTGTCCCTATTGACACTTTCTTTATATAAGAACAACAATATTAGGCTCAAGACCAACAATATGCTCCATAAAAAAAATGGCGAGCTTATAATTGCAAAAGAAAAAGCTGAATTAGCGTCTAAAACAAAAGCCAATTTCCTTTCAACTGTAACTCACGAGTTGCGCACACCACTTTACGCAGTTACAGGCTTGACAAATATGCTATTGGATGAAGATCCCAAACCCAATCAACTTCAGCATTTAAAATCATTAAAATTTTCTGGAGAATATTTATTAACCTTCATCAATGATATTTTACAGATAAATAAAATAGAAGCCAATAAAGTTGATATTGAACCTGAAAACTTCAACCTGAAGAAAAAAATAACCAATGTTATTGCCGCCTTAAACAATTCAGCATTGGACAACAACATCCAAATGCATTTTGAGTATGATAGTGACTTACCTGAAACTTTTAATGCAGACCAGCTTAAAATATCGCAAATATTAATAAATTTAATAGGTAATTCTATTAAATTTACAAAAGATGGCGATATCTGGGTTAGAGCTTATAAGTTAAAGCAGGACGGTAATGATTATGTGGTACGTTTTGAAATTGAAGATAATGGTATAGGTATCAGTAAGGAAAAACAAGAAATGCTTTTTGAAAGCTTCGCCCAAGGTTCCATTCAAATTAACCGAAAATATGGTGGTACTGGTTTAGGTTTATCCATTGTTAAAGGACTTATTGAAATACTAAAAGGTAAAATATATTTAAAGAGTGAACTAGGCAAAGGCTCAACTTTTACTTTTGAGATACCAGTTAAATATGCTGAAGCAGTAGCCAAGCCTAAAAAAGTTGAATATTTTAATAATATTGACGAATTGGAATTAAGCAACATTAAAATATTAGTCGTTGAAGACAACAAAATCAATCAAATGATTACTAAAAAGATTTTGAATAAAATGAAGCTTAATTGTGAGGTTGTTGATAATGGTGAAGATGCTGTTAGCAAAGCTAAAGAAACCACTTATGATGTGATATTAATGGACATTCATATGCCAGGTATTAGCGGACTCGAAGCTACTAAACTTATTCGTGGATTTGATAAGAATATAACAATTTTTGCACTTACTGCTGTCACCCTTGAAGACAAAATGCATGAGTTTGACGAAGCCGGATTTACTGATATTATTTCAAAACCATTCAAGCAAGAAGATTTCGAGAAAAAATTATACGAAGCACTTATTGGAGGCAAAACGGAATCGGCTTAATTGATTAATGACAACCCTTTACTAACTCGATTACTTTACTATCAAATACGTCCGAATCTTCTATTCGAGTTGTAATAGGTAGATAAAACAACTTATCTTTTAAAGTATTATATGTTTTCAACCGCATATAATCTTTCTCTGTGGTTACAATAACATCTTTTTGTTCTAGCACTTTAATATCAGCACTTGAAAAATTATGATGGTCTTTATAATTTAGATGCTCATACTCTGACCCATTTCTATCTAAATGTTCAAGCAAAGGCTTTGGATTTGCAATTCCTGTAACCAATGTAAATGGTTTTAAACTATTTATCATTAAGGTTTCAGAATCACTAAAAACCGCTTCTGAATAGTCTATGGTACTAAAAAAAACCATTTGATATTCTTCAGGATTAATTGCTTTGGTGATTCGTTCTTTATCATGTTCCGAAACACCTAAAGGGCATTTAGTAACTACAATAATATCAGCACGCTTAGCCCCTTTTCTTGGCTCTCGTAAATTACCAGTTGGCAAAACAATATCATTTGTATATAAATTATGATAACTGGTCAATAAAATATTAATGCCTGCTTTCACTTTTCTGTGCTGAAAAGCATCATCCAATATGATTAAATCTGGCTTATTTTGCAATTCTCGTAATTGAGATATCCCATGCTGTCGTTGCTCATCAACAGCAACCACTACATCTTCTTTAAACTTATGATAAAATTGATAAGGCTCATCACCCAATGTTTGAGCTGTGGTATTTTCAGTAGCCATTAAAAAACCCTTGGTTGCTCTACCATAACCCCTACTTAACGTCGCTAGCGTAAAATCTTCTTTAAGCAAGCGTATCAAATATTCAACCATGGGTGTTTTACCAGTGCCTCCTGTACTTAAATTACCAACACATATAACAGGGAAACTATAGGCTTTTGATTTTTTCAAACCCAAGTCATATAATTTATTCCGCAACCAGGTAACCATAAAGTAAATGGGAACAACAGGAAATAGTAAGGTTCTTAAAAATCTCATTGTTGTGACAATAACACATAATTTAAAACAAAGTAAAGATTATTTTTTTACAACACCTTTTTCATCAATTATAAAATATGAGATTCATGCTTGTAAAAATTTTATCTTTGTTTGAAATACACTATTTATGATTATACAAGATGTAATTAATCATTTGGAAACATTGGCTCCACAAGCTTATGCCGAAGATTTTGATAATACAGGACTTTTGGTTGGTAATTCACAAGCAAAACTAACAGGTATATTGGTAACTCTAGACACTTTAGAAACTGTTGTTGATGAAGCTATAGAAAACAACTGCAACTTAATTGTTAGTTTTCACCCTATAATTTTCAAAGGTTTGAAAAAACTGACTGGAAAAACATATGTTGAACGAACTGTTTTAAAAGCCATTCAAAACAACATAAGTATTTATGCCATTCACACCGCTCTGGACAATGCCAAATTAGGTGTAAATAATATCATTTGTGAACAATTGGGTTTAAATAATCGTAAAACCTTAATTCCGCAATTGCAAACCATTAAGAAGTTGACGACCTATGCACCCATTTCAGAAGCTGAAGCATTGCGTCAAGTACTTTTTAATGCTGGAGCTGGAAATATTGGCAACTACAGCGAGTGTAGTTTCAATGTTGAAGGAACTGGCACCTACAAGGGCAACGAAGATTCCAATCCTACAAAAGGCAAGAAACTGGAACAGCATCAAGAACCTGAATCGCAAATTTCAGTAACATTTGCAAAACATGCCGAGTCCAAAGTTTTAAAGGCCCTATTTGAAAATCACTCTTATGAAGAAGTCGCTTATGAGGTTGTAACACTCGAAAATACCAATCAAAATATTGGTATAGGTATGATTGGTGAGTTAGAAAAACCGCTATCAGAAAATGATTTTTTGCGCTTGTTGAAAGCTAAAATGAATACCGAAAGCGTCAGACATACCAAATTATTGGAAAAACCCATCAGTAAAGTTGCTGTCTTGGGAGGGTCAGGCAGTTTTGCTATTTCTGCCGCTAAACGTGCTGGTGCTGACATATTTGTGACATCTGACTTAAAATATCACGACTTTTTTCAAGCTGAAAATAACATCGTATTGGCCGATATTGGTCATTATGAAAGTGAGCAGTTCACAAAAAACTTTTTAGTGACGTATCTTACAAAAAAAATTACTAATTTTGCAGTCGTTTTATCAAAGACCAATACCAATCCTGTTAAGTATTTTTAAAGTATGGCAAAAAAGAAAGAAGTAACTGTAGAAGAGCGCTTAAGAGCATTATACGATTTACAACTTATCGATTCTCGTATCGATGAAATTAGAAACGTTCGTGGAGAACTTCCTTTAGAAGTTCGTGATTTAGAAGATGAAGTTGCTGGATTAAACACCAGATTTGAAAAACTGGAAGCAAGTTTAGAGGTCATCAATAACGATATTAGCTCTAAAAAGAATCTTATTGAAGAGGCTAAAGCCTTAATCAAAAAATATAACGAGCAACAAAAAAATGTTCGTAATAACCGTGAGTTTAACTCTATTTCAAAAGAGATTGAATATCAGGAATTGGAAATTCAATTAGCTGAAAAAAACATCAAAGAATATAAAGCTCAAATTGAGCAAAAGAAAGAGGTTATTGCCGAAACTAAAGACCGTTTAAAAGAGCGCCAAACACATCTTAAGCATAAGAAAAGTGAGTTAGATGCCATTTTAGCCGAAACTGAAAAAGAGGAAGAAGCTTTAATTAAGAAATCAGACGACTACAAAAACTCTATTGAAGAGCGTTTAGTTGCTGCGTATTCTCGCATAAGAAACAATGTAAAAAATGGATTAGCTGTTGTGCCAATTGAAAGAGGTGCTTCTGGTGGATCATTCTTTACAATTCCACCACAAGTTCAAATGGAAATTGCTTCACGTAAAAAAATAATTACTGACGAGCATAGTGGCCGTATTTTGGTAGATGCGGCTTTAGCTGAAGAAGAAAAAACAAAAATGGAAAAAATGTTTGCTAAACTATAATCCATTCACACGAATACTTAAAACCCCAGACTTTTCGGTCTGGGGTTTTTTATTTAATAAAACTTTCACGGTTGCTTGATTAAGGTTTTCTGCTTTATTTCGTCTATTAAAAGAAAAACTTATTTATGAAATCAATACTTCCATTCTTTTTATTAGCACTTTTTTGGAGTTGTAGTAACACGGCTCAAACAAACCCAGAACAACTAGCTGTAATTAATGCAGAACCCATTGAAGTTCCTCTGCAAAATGGCAAAGCCAAAGCCTATTTTGCCAGTGGTTGTTTTTGGTGTGTTGAAGCTGTTTATGAAAGTGTAATAGGTGTTAATGAAGCCATTTCAGGATATGCTGGCGGACACACAAAGAATCCAACCTACGAGGCCAGCAATACAGGACGCACTGGACATGCTGAAGCCGTAGAAGTAATTTACGACCCCAATGTGGTGAGTTTCTCAACATTGGTGGATGTTTATTTCGCATCACAAAACCCAACACAGGTTAATGGTCAAGGTCCAGATAGGGGCTCACAATATCGCTCCATAATTTTTTATCAAAACCAAGAGCAAAAAGATATTATTTTAAAAAAGAAAGCCGCTCTCCAAAAACAATTAGATAAACCTGTTGCTGCAGAAGTGTATCCGTTTCAAAAATTCTGGGTAGCAGAGGATTATCACCAAGACTACGAACGTTATAATCGAGATAATCCTTACGTTCAGAATGTTTCTATTCCGCGTTTAAATCGTTTTAAACGAAAAATGCCAGAGGTATTGAAGGAGAATCATTAAATCAATTCCTGTGGAAACAGGAATCTATTTTAATTATCATTCATGGCTGTCACATTGAGCTTGTCGAAATGCTGTAAAGACAAACTTGTAATTTGATTTTTTAAATTAAAAAAGTGGAATTCGTTTACAGCAGATATAAACCATTAAAACGATTTCATGCCTTATCGTTGTACGCAAGCTGAAAGACTGTTTCAAATCTTTATTAATCCAAAAACCTCGACACGTCCTTTGTCAATGTAAACTTAAAATTCCCTATTGTGTAGTATAACATTCCAATTGTTATACCTATAAGTGCATATTCAATTTTTGGAAGAAACGTTGAACCCACTGTTATAAAAACACAAATAAGTGTATTGATAACTATAGGTTTTCTAAAAGGTGGTAAAAATTTAAAATATATGGTTTGTTTTCCTACATAAAAGAAACACATTCCTACTATTGCCAGTACCCTAAAATCGTTTTGGTTTAAATCATTCAAAATAGCATGTCTGATGACATTAGCTAATATCACAAATCCCATAGCAAGAAAGAAGTGAGAATAAATAAGAGTAAAACCATTCTTCATTGCTATTAATCTTTCCATTACATGAAAGCTATCATAATAAATCCACCAGATTAATCCTATCATTATAAATCCAGTTACGGCAGCAATGACACTCAATGCATCCCAATTAATATCTCTTAAGGCTGTTGTTAAACTAATAATAGATTCACCTAAAAGTATAATGGAAAGAAGACCAATTCTTTCAACTAAATGCTCTTTATGTACTGGAGGCACATTCTTGTTTTTGCTTACAAGAATAAAAGCTATCATTTCAAAAAAGATTCCTAAAACTAAAGTAATTTCTCTGTAAGGATCAGGGAAGAGAAATGAAGCACCAATAATAATTGTTCCAATAATTATAATTATACCGCATTTACTAGCATACTCTTTTGACTCATTAAGTGCTTTAGTAGAATTAATATACAGGCCTGCTATAATGATTTGAATAACTGCATAAAAGCCAATAAACAACCCATAGTTTTCAAATAAATCACTACCTAAAAAGGCAGTCATTGTTATCATTAAAAACATGATAGCCAAACTTGAAATTCTATGGTACCTACTATCTGTGTCAAAACGATTAGCAAATAAGGTGTGCAGCGTCCAAATCCACCAAATAGATAGGAATTGAAGAGGAAACATCCAAATTTGTTTAGGATCTATATGATTATGATGAGTATGTGCAAGTTGATGCGTAACAATACCTATACTGGACACAAAAACCAAATCAAAAAAAAGCTCCAACCATGTGGCATGCCTATTTTGAACTAAATATTTGAATGTTTTCTTCAACAGAAACTATATTTTAACATATACAAAATTATAACATTTCTCCACGAGCTGGATAATGAGCTGTAATAATGTAATCTACCGCTTTTACAAAAGATGGTAAATATGGTCTTCCCCAAGGATTACTGTTTATAGCTGAATAATAAACTTGGTTACTATTGTCAATTAAAAATAATCCTGGTTCACTAAACTCACTTGGTTCACCCTCTTTTACACCTGCACTTAAATACAAAGCCCAATCTCTGGCTGATTTTTCAGATAAACCATAGCCCAAAGTAAGATTAGACAATTCCCACTTTTGACGAGAAAGTCTAGCTCTCTTTTCGGTATCCATACTTACAGCTACAACATTAACGCCTCTTTGCTCAAATTCGGGTAACAATTCTTGTAATTGTTGTAAGTACTTTTTACATAAAGGACAATGCAATCCTCGATAAAAAACAACCAAAGTAAAGTTGCCTGGTTTTTGGTCTGCTAAATTCCATTGATTTCCATCTAATAATGGGAATTGTAAATCTGGTGCTGTATGTTTTGGTGTTGGTCTATTCATAATTAATACTTTAAAAGTTTGCTTTTAAATGATTTTCAAAACGATTAAAATCATTCTCTATTTCAGGGTTTTTCATTACATCATATGCCACAAAAGTTGGTAATGGTTCAAAACCAAACCATTTAAAATTAAGATGCATAGGTTTTAGTAAGTCATCTTCACTCATACCATTAAAAAAAGTTTCCTCTGGATTATTAAAAGCTTCTTTTGGTGCATTAGCCGTTACTGACATCATATACTTTCCGTTTAACTTTCCACCTAATCCGTAATTCTTCTTCGGTGCTTCTTTACTTCTTCCATCACCATTAGACATTTCGCCCATCATACCCATCGAAAATACTTCATCTATATATTTTTTAAATGACCAACTAACACCCATCCAGTTTAAAGGAGTTTGAAAAAAGACAACATCTGCCCATTTAAATTTTTCAATTTCTTCATTGACATTATAATTGTCTTTCATTGTAGTTTTCTTGATATTGTAACCGTTGCTCTTAAAGTAGGTTTCTGCTTTTTTAGTTAAACTTGCGTTTAACTTTCCTTCTGAAAACGGATATTTTTGATGCCCATTTATTATAAAAATATTTTTCATTTTAAATTTTTAATTACATTTGTATCGCAAAGAAACTAATAATAGTTTAAAAATGAAACTATAGTGTTTGAATTTGAACAAATAGTGGTAACCAAAAAGTAACTAATGGCAAGAAAATATATAGACAACCCAAATGCATGTACCCTTGTGCATACGATGAACATCATTGGCAATAAATGGAAACCGATTATTTTGTATTTACTATCAAATGGTTCTATACGATTTGGGATGCTGAATACTCTAATACCTACGATATCAAAAAAGGTGCTGACTAATCAGCTGAAAGAATTAGAAAACGATGGTTTACTTTTAAGACAGTCTTTTGCTGAAATTCCGCCAAGAGTTGAATATTCATTAACCGAAAAAGCAGTTGGACTTTTACCCGTTTTAAAGTTGTTAAGTGATTGGGCAAATGAAGCTTATCCCGAAATGGACTTTGAACAATGTAGAATAATAGAAAATGGAAAAAAGCCAGCGTACAACAACGTATATAAAAAATAGCGGTTTAAGCGCCTAATCGAAAATAAATTTTATAAATTTAAGGTCAGTACCAAACCGAAAAGTCCGTGAGTAAAATCCGCTACTTTTCATATACAAAACCGTTAGCGAAACCTCCTAAATCTTCCTAGCCTTCACCTCAAAAATTAAGGGATACAATTTATCTTGAGTGATAAACATACCAGAATCGGTTTTAACCAAATCAGGCAATACATCATACGGGCTTTCATCGTACTCATTTAAATAATCAATCTGCAAACCTGCTTCTGTTAAAGCATTAATAACTTCGCCTAATCCATGATTCCAACCGTATTCTTTACTTACCATTTTAGAGTTGGTGTCAGCGTATGTACCTTCATATTCTTCATAAATAGCTTCATCTTGCATGTAACCATATTTCATAACCGGTTTCCCTTTTAAATAATCAAACATCCAAACTATGGGGTGAAATTCTACCATATAAAATGTGCCACCTGGCTTTAAGCGTTCGGCTATCATTTGTCCCCAAGGTTTTAAATCGGGCAACCAACCAATCACACCATAACTGGTAAACACTATATCAAATGATTCGTTTATATGTTTAGAAGTATCCAAAACATTACAACACACAAATTCGGCATCTAATTGTAATTCGTTATTAAGGGTTTGAGCTAGTTTTATACCTTCGTCGCTTAAATCTACACCTACACATTGTGCTCCCAACCGACTCCAACTCAAGGTATCCTGCCCAAAATGACATTGCAAGTGTAATAATGACTTCCCATTAATATCACCAAGAGCGTTCAACTCATAAGGCATCAAAGAATTATTGCCATTTTTAAACGCTTGTAAATCATACATCTGGCTTTTAGAATGTATCTTTACTTTCTCATTCCATGTAGCTTTATTAATTTCGAAATAGTTGTTTTCGGTATTCATAATAAACTAGAATTTGATACTAAAATAGTATAACTTCGCACAAAATTAGAAAACCTAGTATGAAAAAAATAATGACACTTATTGCAATCAGTATAAGTATTCTGGCTTGTAAATCCGATAAAAAAGAACCTGAAACAAGCAATGTGATGGAGCTTACCATTGCCGAAAAAATTGCAAATCGTTACGGTATTGAGAATTGGGATACTATTGAAACTGTTAAATTTACTTTTAATGTAGATCGTGATAGCAGTCATTTTGAACGTTCATGGGAATGGTACCCAAAAACAAATGATGTTGTTTTAAAATCAAAAAACGATACGCTGCGCTATAACAGAAGCAAAATAGACAGTACATTTATTAATGCAGACAAAGCTTTTATAAATGACAAATACTGGTTGTTAACACCTTTTAATTTGGTTTGGGATTCTGGTACAACTATTTCAGAACCTTCAAAAGAAAATTCTCCATTAGCTAATAAAGAATTGAATAAAATTACCCTAACCTATTCGAGCGAAGGCGGCTACACACCTGGAGATGCTTATGATTTTTATTTTAATGATGATTTTGTGATTGAGGAATGGATTTACAGAAAGGCTAATGCTCAAGAACCTACCATGATGACAACTTGGGAGGACAATAAGGAATTAAATGGTATCGTTATTCCAATGAGTTATAAAAAAACGTCAGACAATTGGGAATTATATTTTACTGATGTAAAAATTGAATAAGAAATAATCCAAAATTATTTTTCATCCGTATATAAAAATAAATATCCCGCAGTAAGCGTCTATATATATTCAGAAACAGGCTTCCATTTTTTTAATTGAAGCCTGTTTTTTAACCTTTAAATTCATTTTTTACGTGAGTGCCATCACAATACGGTTTATTGTGTGAAGCACCACACCTGCAGAAAGCCGTTGTCTTATTTTTGGTTTCCTGATCACCGTTTTTATGGGTTACCTTCAACGTGCCATAAACCAAAAGTGGACCATCTTCAAGTACTTCAACTTTAGTTTCCAATGATTCCGAACTTTTATCGGCATCATCATTCATGTAATAACTTAAAGCACCAGATGGACATTGCTTTACCTGTTTCACCAGCTCATCAGTTGTTGCTGCCTCAACTTTAATCCACGGTTTATCTTTAGGCTGAAAAACGTTTGGTAAGCCTTTTACACATATTCCAGAGTGAATACATTTTTCTGGCTCCCAAACAATGGTGGTTTCACCATTACTATATTCTTTTGTTTTTCCCATTGTGTTTACTTTTCTTAAAGATACAAAAAAGCTAGCTTTAAATTATCTCGCTATCCCATCTTCATTTCTAAACTTATAATTCTTATTTTTGTTGGAAACCGAAAAATCACGCACATTGTCCACTTATAAATTAGGTCTTGAATACGCTAAACAACAAGATCAATTAGATACTTTATCAAAGTACAGAAAACAGTTTCATATTCCAAAAGATGAAGATGGAAACGAACTTATTTATCTCTGCGGAAATTCTTTAGGCTTACAACCAAAAACTACTAAATCTTATATTAATCAGGAACTTGAAGATTGGGCTAATCTCGGTGTTGAAGGTCATACTGAAGCCAAAAATCCATGGTTACCCTATCATGAATTTCTAACAGAAAGCATGGCAAAAGTAGTCGGTGCCAAACCGATTGAAGTGGTTACCATGAATACGCTTACTGCTAACTTGCATTTCATGATGGTATCGTTTTATAAACCCACTACAGAACGCTATAAAATTATTATTGAGGCTGATGCCTTCCCTTCAGATAAATATGCTGTTGAATCACAGTTACGCCATCATGGTTTTGATGATAAAGACGGTTTAATTCTTTGGAAAGCTCGCGAAGGTGAAGAATTGGTTCGTTATGAAGATTTAGAAGCCATTATGAAAGCTCACGGTAACGAAGTGGCTCTAATCATGATTGGAGGTGTAAATTATTACACAGGACAATATTTTGATTTAAAACGCATAACCAAATTAGGTCATAATTACGGTTGCATGGTTGGGTTTGATTGTGCACATGGTGCAGGAAATGTAGAACTCAATTTACACGAATCAGGAGCCGATTTTGCCGTTTGGTGCACGTATAAATATTTAAATTCTGGCCCAGGAAGTTTAGCTGGTGCTTTTGTTCATGAACGTCATGCTCATAACAAAGATTTAAACCGATTTACAGGTTGGTGGAGTCATAACAAGCAAACTCGATTTAATATGCGTCATGAATTTGACCAATTACCAGGAGCTGAAGGCTGGCAATTAAGCAATCCGCCAATTTTATCTTTAGCGGCTATTCGTGCATCATTAGATATTTTTAATGAAGTAGGCATTGATAAATTGAATGAAAAATCTAGAAAACTAACCGCTTATTTTGAATTTTTATTGAAACAATTAGGTGAGGACACTATACGAATTATCACTCCGGAAAATCCTGAAGAACGTGGTTGTCAGCTATCAATTCAAGTCAAGAATGCTGATAAAAGCTTGCATAATAAATTAACAGAAGCTAGTGTGATAAGTGATTGGCGTGAACCTGATGTTATTCGTTGTGCACCAGTTCCATTATATAATTCATTTGAGGATGTCTATCAAATGGTTGAAAAATTAAAGCATATTTTGAATGAGTAATAAACAAAACGTATTAATAATAGGAGCTGGCCTTTGTGGTTCACTCCTTGCTCTGCGTATGGGTCAACGTGGTTACAATGTAACGGTTTACGAAATGCGTCCAGATTTGCGTAAAGTTGATATTTCAGCAGGACGATCCATTAATTTAGCATTTTCAGATCGTGGAATAAAGGCTATGAATTTAGTTGGCATTAAAAATAAAGTTATGCCACTTTGTATTCCTATGAACGGTAGAATGCTTCATGATATTGAAGGCAACACCACTTTAGCACCTTATAGTGGTCGTGACCATGAGTATATCAATTCCATTTCTCGAGGCGGATTAAATGCATTACTACTGGATGAAGCTGAAAAACACGACAATGTAAAAATTCACTTTAATAAAAAATGTAAAGCAGTTGATTTTGTAAAAACCACTGCCACATTCAAAGATTACGATACCAAAACAGAGTTTATTGAAGATGCCGATATTATTATTGGAACAGATGGCGCAGGTTCGGCATTACGAAAAAGCTATTATTTAGAACGTAAATTCCTGTTTAGTTTTTCGCAAGATTACCTGACACATGGTTATAAAGAATTAAGTATTCTTCCGGGTGAAAACGGCAGTTTTAAAACCTATAAAAATGCCTTACACATTTGGGGTCGCGAAGCCTTTATGCTCATAGCTCTACCAAATTTAGATGGCAGTTTTACGGTTACTCTGTTTTTAAGCTTTGACGAAGGTGAGTACAATTTCAATAACCTAACCACAAAAGATCGTGTATTAGAATTCTTTACTAAATATTTCAAGGACGCGCTGAATTTAATGCCAAACCTAGTTGATGATTATTTCGAAAACCCAACAGCACCATTAGGTACTGTAAAGTGTTCACCATGGCATTACAAAGGCAACACCTTATTAATGGGAGATGCAGCACATGCCATCGTGCCTTTTTATGGACAAGGCATGAATGCGTCGTTTGAAGATGTTGTAGAATTTGACAAGGTTCTTGATCAAGGATTTGATGATTGGGAAACCATTTTTAAGGTTTACGAGAAGAATCGCAAAAAAGATACCGATGCTATTGCCGATTTGGCAATTGACAATTTCTACGAAATGAAAGGTCATGTTAACCATCCTAATTTCAGAGAAAAACGCACTTTGGAAATGGCTTTTGAGAAAACGTTTCCAGATGAGTATTCATCAAAATATTCGTTGGTGACTTTTAATGAAGATATAGGATATCGTGAAGCTATGTTGAGAGGTCGTGCTCAAGACAAAGCCATATTAAATATGCTGGCTGATGGTGAGGTCTCGACTGCACTCGACCTGACAGATAAAGCAGTTTTAAAAACAATTATAGAAAAAGTAAAAACCAAAACCGAAAACATACTGGAGGACAATAGAATTGCCGGTTTAAAATCATAATTATGAGCGAAGGAACAAAAGTAACACCAAGAGGAGCCTATCCACACGTAAAAGTAGTAGGCGATTTCATATTCGTTTCAGGTACCAGTTCACGTCGATCGGATAATACGATTGCTGGTGTTGATATAATAGACGAAATGGGAACCAAACGCTTGAATGCTGAAGTGCAAACTCGAGAAGTTTTAAAAAACATTGATAAAAACTTACAAACTGTTGGAGCCTCTTTAAAAGATGTTGTTGATGTGACCTCCTTTTTAGTAAATATGAACGATTTTGCAGGTTATAATAAAGCCTATGCCGAGTTTTTTGAAAAAGAAAATGGTCCAACACGTACTACTGTTGCCGTTCACCAATTACCGCATCCTGATTTGGTTGTGGAGATAAAAGTGATGGCTTATAGAAAAAAAGATTAAAGACACAAGAGCCAAGTGACAAGACAATTAGTCTTGACTCTATTTTCTTGGTTCTTCATTTGTGAATGACATGAACATACAAAACTATATAAACGGAACATTTTATAATCCGATACAAGATAATTGGATAGATAACTACAACCCATCTAATGGTGAGGTTTATGGGCAAATTCCAAACTCATCATCAGAAGATGTTGAAAACGCTTATACAGCAGCTAAATCGGCTTTCCCTAGCTGGTCACAAACCACATTGGAAGAACGCAGTCGCATTCTTATAAAAATATCGGAGTTACTAGAAGGCAATTTACAACGCTTTGCAGAAGCTGAAAGTAAAGATAATGGCAAACCTGTTAGTTTGGCAAAAGCTGTAGATATTCCAAGAGCAGCTAGTAATTTCAGATTCTTCGGAAATGCTATTACACAATTTTCTAGCGAAAGTCATGAAAGCACGGGACAACAAGCTATTAATTACACCTTACGTCAACCTATTGGTGTTGTGGGTTGTATCTCACCTTGGAATCTTCCACTCTATCTCTTTACCTGGAAAATTGCACCTGCTTTGGCAGCTGGAAATTGTGTTGTAGCTAAACCTAGTGAAGTAACACCGATGACAGCCTATTTGTTAGGAGAAATTTGCAACGAAGCTGGATTACCTAAAGGTGTTCTAAATATAGTTCACGGATTAGGAACCTTAACAGGTCAAGCGATTATTGAGCATCCAGATATTAAAGCCATTTCGTTTACTGGAGGCACAGCAACAGGAGCTCATATAGCAAAAGTAGCAGCACCAATGTTTAAAAAATTGTCCTTGGAATTAGGTGGTAAAAACCCAAATATAATTTTTGCAGATTGTGATTATGATGATATGTTAGATACCACAGTCCGCTCATCATTTGCTAATCAAGGTCAAATATGCCTATGCGGTAGTCGTATTTTTGTTGAGCAATCCATCTACGAAAAATTTAAAACCGATTTTGTAAATAAAATTAAGAATTTAAAAGTTGGTCATCCATCAGAAGAATCAACTAATATAGGTGCATTAGTATCTCAACCACATTTAGAAAAAGTGATGGATTATATTAACATTGCAAAAAGTGAAAACGGCAAAATTCTGTGTGGTGGCAATAAAGTAATTGTCGAAGGCCATGAAAACGGTTATTATCTAGAACCAACAGTTATAGAAGTTCCAAATGATGAATGCCGCGTCAATCAAGAAGAAATTTTTGGTCCTGTAGTTACCATTATGCCATTTAATACTGAAGATGAAGTCTTGAAAATGGCTAACAAAGTAAAATATGGTTTGTCGGCTACGCTGTGGACAAACAATTTAAAACGTACTATGCGCATGAGTAACCAATTGCAAGCAGGAATAGTTTGGGTAAACACATGGATGATGCGCGATTTAAGAACACCTTTTGGAGGGGTAAAAGCTTCTGGTATTGGTCGTGAGGGCGGGTTTGAAGCTTTACGCTTTTTTACAGAACCGAAAAATGTTTGTATAAAATATTAAAAAATAAAATGAACTTAAACTTAAACAATAAATACGCTCTTGTTTGTGGGAGTACAGCTGGAATTGGCAAAGCAACAGCGATAGCATTGGCACAAGAAGGTGTTCAAGTGACTCTAATAGCAAGAAACGAAGATAAGCTAAAAGCAACTTTATCAGAGTTACCCCAACAACGAGCACATGACTACATCGTGGCTGATTTTTCTAACCCAATTGAATTAAAACAAAAAGTTTTGTCTTATATTTCAAAAAATCACGGCTTTCATATTTTAGTCAATAATACTGGAGGCCCTAAAGGTGGACCCGTTTTTTCTGCTGATATTTCTGAATTTGAAAGTGCCTTTACCCAGCATTTAAAATGTAATCATGTTCTAGCTCAATCTATTGTTCCTTTTATGAAAAGTGAAGGGTATGGTAGAATTATAAATGTTATTTCAACATCTGTCAAGCAACCGCTCGATGGACTAGGTGTAAGCAACACCATTCGAGGTGCAGTAGCTAATTGGAGTAAAACTCTGGCCAATGAATTAGGTCAATTTGGTATTACGGTAAACAATGTGTTACCTGGTGCCACAGGAACCGAACGACTTACTGAAATTATTAAAAACAAATCGGCTAAAACTGGCAATTCTGAAGATGAAGCGGCAAATATCATGAAGCAAGCAGTACCTGCAAAACGATTTGCGAAACCAGAAGAGTTGGCTTATGCCATTACTTTTCTTGCTAGTGAATGTGCTAGTTATATTAATGGCATTAATCTTCCTGTAGATGGTGGGCGCACAAAAAGTTTATAAACAGTGATGAAAACAAAGATTTCAATAATATTCTTTTTACTTTCCATCACTGCAAATGCACAATTTGCAATTAAAAACTATTCCAATGCGCCTGTTGACCAAATTTCAACAATTAAACAAATTGCAGATTGGATTCAGTTTGATGAATCAGAAAATATTTATCCTTTTCTTACAGAAACGACATTAGTGGATAAGGTTTATTTGAAAATTGAATCTTCTTATCTTTCAAAAGAATATTCCCGAGCTAAAGTGGATTCCAATGAGCACATTGAAGTAAAAGATGACCGAGAAATATTTTGGTATGAACGCAATATCTATAAAGTAAGTGGCAACAAGCTGAAACCGAGATATCAGATATATATAACCGTAGATTATTCCAATGGCGCTTACAGCATTCTGGATATCAAATTTGGAAAGAATAAAAAAATAAACACCAGTCAATATAACCAAAATTGATTGCAAACTTTGTAACTTTAGGTCATAGATTAATGAAAAAAGCATAGCATCATGAGTAAATTATTTCCACCTATAAATTTTAAAGCCTGGATAGAAGAAAACAGACATCTGTTAAAACCACCTGTAGGCAATAAAGTTGTTTGGAAGGATGGTGATTTTATTGTCATGGTTGTTGGAGGTCCTAATAGCCGAAAAGACTATCACTATAACGAAACACCTGAATTTTTCTATCAAGTAGAAGGGGACATTGTCTTAAAAGTTATTGATGAAGGAACACCAAAAGACATTCACATTCGAGAAGGTGAGATTTTTCTACTACCACCAAAAGTGCCTCATTCGCCACAACGTGGAGCAAACACAGTGGGTTTAGTTATAGAATATCCCAGAGAAGAGGGTGTTCAAGATGCTTTATTGTGGTTTTGTGAAAATTGTACGACAAAATTATACGAAGAAGATTTTACTTTAGATAATATTGAAACCGACATGCCTAAAATATTTGATGCGTATTATGGTGATGATATGAAACGTACCTGCCCAAATTGCGGCAACGTGATGCAGCCTCCTAAAAAAGTAAAAATTGAAGATTAGCTATTAGTTTAAGATTGAATATAAATTAAATGATTCCCACTTTTGTTGGAAGTAAAAATGGAAAAACGCAAATTAAGAATAAACGGTCATTCACATCTTCTGCCCTATCCAGAGGAAATCCCACAATTCATGAAAGACAAGGGGATTTTTTGGGTTGATAAGGATCGGAAATTTATGCTTCAAAAAGATTGGAATAGACCTATTACGGATTCCAGCTTTTTCCTAAACGAAAAACTGGCTTGGATGCAGCGTTTTAATATTGACCATGCTGTTGTTCTAAACCTCTCGCAACTATATGGTAATGGTTTGCGTGTGGAGGAAATGAAACAAGCCTTACGTTTTCAAAATGATTTTAATGCCAAAATTCAACACGAAAACCCAAGTAAATTTACCTGTGGTTTTGTAGTACACCCTGGCTTTGTAAGAGGTGCCTGTTGGGAAATTGAGCGTTGTGTTGAAGAGTTAGGGCTACAATTATTATGTCTTCCCACCCATTATATGGACACCATTGGAACCTGGCGTTGTATTTTTGATGAAGAAAACGAACCAATTTTTGAATTAGCCAACAAATATAATTTGGCAGTAGAGATTCATCCATATGATGGAGAAAAGTTTATTAAACTTGAAAATACATCTTGGCGTTTTCATCTGATCTGGATGTTAGCGCAATGCGCAGATGCCTATCACTTTTTAACCCTTAATGGTTATCAGGATAAATATCCTAATATGCGAACATGCTTTGCTCATGGTGGTCAGTTAGCGCAAATTAATTTAGGAAGACGCATTCAAGGCTTTGATGGTCGTCCTGATTTGTTTGAGGGCAAAAGTCACCCAAGAAAGGCCGTAGGACATAAAAACATCTTCTTTGACACACTCGTACATGATACTGGTGGTTTGGAATTATTGATTAAAAATCAAACATCAAAACAAGTATTGGTAGGGTTGGATGACCCTTATCCATTAGGTGAAATGGAAAGTGCCAAGCAGTCTTCTTATCCAGGGAAAATTTTAGATTTAGCTATTGAACGAAATATTATAAATGAAGATGAGCGTGATGCCATGTGGGAAGATAATGTAATACAATGGCTTTGTGGCGAAGATAAAACAGCAAAAGAAAAATTAGTAAATCGAATATTAGGTTAAATACAAAGAGTTGTCTCCTCGAGCGCAGTCGAGAGGTTTTTTAAATGAAATCATATCATGTTTACATATTAAAATGTTCAGACAATTTCACTTACACTGGAGTTACAAATAATATTGCAAGAAGACTAGACGAACATCAACAAGGATTAAATAAAAATTGTTTTACTTACAAAAGAAGACCTCTCAAATTAATATTTCAACAAGAATTTAATAATATTGAACAGGCAATCTATTTTGAAAAAAAGATAAAAAATTGGAGCGCGAAGAAAAAATTTGCTTTAGCCAATGGTGATTTTAACATGTTACAAATTTTATCGGAATGCAGAAATGCTACCCATTCAAATTACAGTCCAAATGAATAAAATAGGTCTCGACTGCGCTCGACCTGACAAGTTTCAATTGTCTTGTTTATCAAAAAAAAATAACAAAACAAACTACATAACATGCAATTCCTTTCCGAAGACCTAGATACTTACATCGTAAACCATTCTGAAAATGAGCCCGAATTATTGCAACAATTAACACGTGAAACCTATCAAAAGATTTTACAGCCACGCATGTTGAGTGGGCATTACCAAGGCAGAATATTGAGTATGATTTCTAAATTAATTAACCCTAAATGCATTTTAGAAGTTGGTACTTATACAGGTTATTCAGCTTTATGTTTGGCAGAAGGGCTACATAAGGAAGGTATGCTTCACACGATAGACATTAACGAAGAATTACAAGACTTTCAGCGTCAATACTTTGATAAATCAGCTTATGGTAAGCAAATTCATCAATATGTGGGAGATGCCATTGAGATTATTCCTCTTATAAACGAAGATTTTGATATTGTTTTTATTGATGCTGACAAAGAAAATTATGCTAATTATTTTGAGCTAATTATTGACAAACTTGTGCCAGGAGGAATCATTCTGTCTGATAACGTTTTATGGAGTGGTAAAGTTTTAGACACTAAATTCAAAAAGGAAGACACCTCTACTCCTGCATTAATTGAATACAACAAACTCTTAAAACAGGACTCAAGAGTTGAAACTGTTATATTACCCATTCGTGATGGTTTGACCATCAGTAGAAAGAAATAATTTTTTTAGGAGACTTTTACTAAAACTGGATTTTCACTCAACTCATTTTTACTCTTGTGAATGTTAGCTAGAATGGTTTGATAAAAATGAGAATTGTCAAATGGTTTTGTAATGATATCATTATAACCAATAGCCTTGTAATCTTTCTTAACTTCTTCTATATCAGCTGCTGTTAAGGCTATTATTGGAATTTGATTATTGGTTTGCCTAATAGCTTTTGTAGCTTCATTACCATCCATTAATGGCATATTAATATCCATCAATATTAAATCATAACTACCAATTTCCATAGCTTTAACAGCTTCTAATCCATTCTTTGCAATATCACAATGAAAGTTTCCTTTTTCAAGTATGTTTTTGGTAACTATTTGGTTTATTTTATTATCCTCTGCTACTAAAATCTTATAATTATTATTTAATGTAAGCGTTTTTGGTTTATTGCTATTGGCTTTCAGCATAGCTTCATTGTCAATTTCAAAAGTAACATCAAAACTAAAAGTTGAACCCTGACCAACTTCACTTTCCAATTTAATTGTACTTCCAAATAGTTCAACCAAATTTTTAGTTATCGACAAACCTAATCCAGTACCCTTATAATTGATATTATTATTCTCATCTAACTGTAAAAAGTTCTCAAAAATACTGTCTTGTTTTTCTTTTGGAATACCAGGTCCATTGTCTTTCACTGAAAAGTGAAGGCACACATTTTCTGGCTTTATATTCAGAACTTTAATTTCTACAAAAGTTATGTCATTTTCGGTGAATTTAACACTGTTTCCCACTAAATTGATAAGTACTTGAGAAAGTCTAACACCATCACACTTCAAAAATGTTGGGACTTTGCCATCTATTTCAACTTTAATTTTGTTGTTTGTCTCTTGTAATTTATATTCAAACGAATCTATAATATTATCTACTAACTCTCTGATATTAACAGAAGTTGGTTTCAATTCCATTTTTTGAGATTCAATTTTACCAATTTGTAAAATATCATTAATTAAATTCAAAAGATAATCGCCAGAATACTTAAGAGATTTTAAGAATTTACCATCACGTTCACTTAAATCATTACGCTTTAATAGTAATGACGTTAGACCAACAACACCGTAAAGAGGTGTTCTTAATTCATGTGTAACATTCGAAATAAATTTAGTTTTAAGCTGGGATGATTTTTCAGCTTGATCTTTTGCTATTTCTAACTGTTTATTTTGTGCTTCAAGAATCTGACTTAATTTACGTTTTGACCTGTAATTTCTGTAAATCATTATTAAAGAAATAACTAATACGATACTTGTTATTATAATAATGATATTGATGTTTTTTACTTTTTGAGTGATTTGCTCCTGAATCAACCGCTCATTATTTGCGCTCTCTGCTATTTGTTTATATTCTGCTAAATAAAATTTAGATTTTGATATATTTTCCTGTCTTACCTTTTCTTCATTAATAAATTCATCTCTAAAGCTATTATGTTCTTTTAATGCATAATAGGCCATATCAGTATCTTCAAGTTGTGCATACGACAAAGATAAATCTTTATAAATTTTACTAAAAAGCAGGTTGCTGTTTAGATCATGAGTATTTCCCTGAAGGTGTTCTATGGCTTGAATAAACTTATCATTAGCCTTGTTATATAACTCTTTTTGAATAAAATAAAGTCCATATGAATAATTAAAAAAAGCACTGTTATAGGCGTTATATGACAAGTCATTTAAATTGTTTTCTGCTCGTAATAGATAAATTAATGCAGAATCATAATTATTCTTATTTAAGTAGATTGAACTTAAATACATTCTAATATCAAACAAAACACTTTTTTGTTTGTCAATGTTGTCCAGATCCCTAACATCAGTTTTTTGAGCATATTCTAATGCTTTTTCTAAATTAGGAATAACTTCATTTGGATGTTGTATTTCAGATAATTTTGCTAAACTTTTATAAGAATTTGCTATCAAATAATTATCATCTATTTTTAGCGAAGAAGCCAGCATTCTTTCATAACATGCTTTAGAATCAACATACTCATGCATATAAGCATAAATATTTCCTAAATTAAAGTTTGCAACAGCATTACCGTAGTTATCACTTATGGAGTCTGATAGTTTAATGGCATCATTAAAACTATTAAAAGCAAGCATGATTTCATTATTATTATAATGCTTTATTGCTTGTGTATTTAAACTATCAATAAAATTAATTACTTCTCGATCACTTTGTGAGAATGAAAGCGAAATAACAAATAAAAAGCTGATTAGTAGGTTACTTTTCATCTCTGTTATGGTTTATTTGGGTATTGCAATATTTAAGAAATACTCCAATCTATTCAAAAAACAGGATGAAAATGAATTTTTTTTCGTTAACAGAATTTCTTAAGCAGAAAAATCAGTTGAAATACACCGTAAAGATTAATATTTTAAAGCTTTCTTCTCACTGACCCTGTAAAATCTTCCAAGTCGTCTTTTACTTTGTTCAGCTCATCTTGGACATCTTTGGTCACACTAGTATCAATACCGTTTTTCTCGGCACTTTTGGTGATTTCAGTCTTTATATCATTCGACGCATCGCGAAGCATACGCATACCTTTCCCTAAACCTTTGGCTATGTCAGGAATCTTATCAGCACCAAATAGCATGATTACTATAAATAGTATAAATACAATTTCGGTAGTACCTATAAATAAAAAAGTTGCTTGTTGTATCACGCTACAAATATAGTGAGTTGTTTGATATGAATAAAAAAAGCCGACTTAAATAAGTCGGCTTATATAAAATTATTTTTTTTAATTTTTTACCTCATTTTTAAATTGGTCAAACTGGCTTTGCTTAACCTCTTTTGGCCAAGAGTTGTTAGAAGTATCAATATCGGCTGTTTCTAGATTTGGATCTAAAGTGATTTTAACGATCTCTTTATCAGATGCAACAGCTTTACTAACTTCTTTATCATTTAAACGCCATATTTGCGCTGGATACTTTTCTGTTTTGGATGTTCCATCAGCATAAGTATATTCAACAATAATCGGCATTACTAATCCTCCTGGCTTTTCAAAAGTAACATTGTAAAAATATTTTGGCTGTTTGATATTTTTACGTTCCTCTTCAGTAAAGTTATCCATTACATATTCATTAAGCGTTGGTGAGTTTTCTAAAAGAGTACCATTTTTCATACTTTCTTTATATTCATCACTACCCTCTTCAACCATGTAAACCAACGGTGGCAAATCACTTAACTTCATACCACGTTCTTTAACAATGTTTTTCACATACTCATTAGGCTCACTAGAAACATAGAATTTTTTCACTTCTTTCACTCCCATATCAACATAATCTGTAGTATAGAACCAACCTCTCCAGAACCAATCTAAATCAAATGCAGAAGCATCTTCCATAGTTCTAAAGAAATCTTCAGGTGTTGGGTGCTTAAACATCCAACGATTTGCATACTCTTTAAACGCGTAATCAAACAATTCACGTCCCATTACTGTTTCGCGTAAAATATTTAAAGCCGTACCTGGCTTACCGTAGGCGTTGTTACCAAATTGATAGGTGTTGAGTCCTTTAGTCATTATTGGTGCGATGAAATCCTGATCACCACCCATATAAGGAACAATATTGGCTGCAGGACCACGACGTGATGGATACTTATCTTGACCTTCCGATAACGCATCTGGATGCCATTCACCAAAATCCTGTTCAGCGACATATTGCACAAATGTATTTAAACCTTCATCCATCCACGTCCATTGACGTTCATCACTATTAACAATCATAGGGAAAAAGTTATGACCAACTTCGTGAATAATAACACTGATCATTCCAAATTTGGTTCTATCACTATAATTACCATCCTTATCTGGACGACCAAAGTTGTAACAAATCATTGGATATTCCATTCCCATTGGTGCATGTACAGAGATGGCTTTGTGGTATGGATAATCAAATGTCATACGTGAATAGGACTTTAAAGTTGCTGCAACTGCATATGTTGACCATTGTTCCCACAAAGGATTTCCTTCTTTGGAGTACATGGAAACTGCCATAACATCTTTGCCTCCAATCTTAACGGCCATCATATCCCAAATAAATTTTCTTGAAGTTGCAAAACCAAAATCACGAACATTTTCAGCATAAAGCTTCCATGTTTTTTTATCTTTTGATTTTGTTTTTTCAGTTTTTTCTGCTTCAGCCTGTGTAACAATCATTACTGGCTTATCATATGTTTTTTTGGCAAGCTCATAACGATTCATCATCTCTTTTGAAAAGACCTCTTTTCTATTCATAAGTCTTCCAGTACCATCTAAAATATGATCAGCCGGTACTGTAATATTTACTTCAAAATTCCCGAATGGCAATGCGAACTCGTCACGTCCCCAAAACTGTGAATTTTGCCAACCCTCAACATCATTATAAACAGCCATTCTTGGATAAAATTGAGAAATCACATAAATTCTATTATCGTTTTCTTCAAAATACTCATATCCTGAACGCCCACCTTCATTAACATGATCATTAATATTATACCACCATCTAATGTTAAACGAAAATTTCTCGCCTGTTTTTAATGACTTTGGCATATCAATTCTCATCATAGTACGGTTAATCATATGCGGCAGTGCTTTACCATTCACATCCGTCACCTCTTCTATATTAAAACCACGCTCTAATTTTTCTTTCATATAAGAATTAACGAAAGTCCCAGCTCTTTGAGCTGGTGCTACACCATCACTCTGAATTAATGGTGTTTGTGAATCTGGAGCACGCATGTTTTGATCTAACTGAACCCATAAATACTTTAATTCATCTGGTGAATTATTGTGATATGTAATAGTTTCATAACCCGTAATTCTGGCAATATCATCGTTCAACTCTAAATCCATTTTATAATCCGCCTGTTGCTGATAATAAGCTGGACCAGGAGCTCCTGATGCTGTTCTAAACATATTTGGTGTTGAAAATTCATCATACAACTGTTTAAATTTGTTGTTGTTTGTATGACCTGGTTTACGCTCTGGCTTTTGTTCGTCTTCTTGGGCAAATGCTCCAACTGAAATAAACAAAGCAGATAAGATAAGATACTTAAATGTTTTCATGAGTTGATTTAATTACAAAAAAATTGAAGCGAAAATTAACGATTTTTTGAGGTATATTAATACAAACTTAAAAGTTTAACAAACCTTTATCATTTTCTCTTATAAGTATAAAACTTTTGTTTTTGTTGTTAATCTCTGTGCGAACTATATTTTGTTGTTCACCATATAAATCAAATAAAACTTGATTGGTAATTTCAAAAGATGATATGCTCTTCACATTTTCAATCTCCAAATAACAGTACATAATATCAGCTTCATATTCCTTGCCAATAAAAACTACATCTGTATCCTTGCCATTTATTTTAATTTTGATTTTTTCTCCTAAATATTTTTCCACATAAAAATCAACTTCAGCTGACTCTCCATCTTTTGACAAGGTGATATCCGGATTGTAACGTTCGCGCAGCAGTTTTTCAAAATCATCAATAAATATCCTAGAAATTATTTGGACTGATGCTTTTTCTTTTACATACTCAATCTGTGTAACGCTCACATAATACTTATGAACAGCAGTAAACGCGAACAACGGAATAACCAGAACAATAAACAACTTCTTTAAAAAATTCATAAAACATAATTTTGTGTAAAAGTAATATTTATACTTATTCCAAAAAGCATTCCAAACAACTATTAATCTCTACTTTGAAATTTATTTCCTTTGTAAACTCTGATTTTCTGCAATAAATACTCAAGTATTAGAATATCGCTTTTGTTCTTACAGCGTTCCAAAAAATCTTCGGATTCTGACACAAAATAAAAGTATTCCATAATATAGTCTTCTTCCAAAGGTTCAAGTGTAAATAAATCATCTGACAAGCGTGCTTTTATGCTATACATTAAGGTTTCCTTCTCTTCAAGTAAAATACGCCTTTTCAGTTCCTTTGTCCTACCAGTTATGGCATTAATAATAGGATTTAATGGCACAATCCCACCTCCAGTTGTTGCTTCGTTTAACCTTCTTTCACTTTGAGTTTTGGGCTTACCTTGATAGCTTGGTATTCCAGCTTTTTTTGATGTCATTGGCTCTCCTTCAACATTTCCTACATCAGAAAGAATATCGCCTGTAAGCACTTTACCAACTACTACCTGATCTAAAGCATTAATTTGCTCTTCTAAATAAACGACTAAAGTTTTATCATCAAAAATCTCCTTATCAATTAAAATAGTAAGTAACTTATGCTGTACTGAACTAAAAATCAAGGTATCATTTATAGAAACTGAAATCCTGAATTCACCATAACTGTTGGTAGTGGTAAAACGTTGAGCTCTTTTATTAATTACATGAATATTTTCTACATCAGAGTCACTTTGAACTCTTCCTAATAATTCGATATTTTGAGTATAACTATAAAAGCATACAAACAAAAACAATCCAATAAATAGAAGGTTATTCTTTCCCATTATTAGACTTTAGAAACTGCTTACTTTGCGTATTTAAATATTCTATAAGCTTCATTTCGTTTCCATCTTGAAGAAGGTTCTGATCAAAATCCTTTGAATTAACGTAAGCTATAAATTCAGTAACGCGGTCATTAGGAATATTAAAATTACCACTGATGAATGCCTGTGAGTATTTTGCTGCCAGTACATCAGTATATTTAGAATCCATTTCTTTGTGTGTGGGTGTCTTATCTTTTCGCTTGAACAACTTGTTAAGCCCAAATATGCGAGCAAAGTCAACGCCATTATAGTATTTACCCTCACTAGTAATAATATTACGAACTTCAGAATATTGGTCTTCTCCAAATTCCATATCACTCAAATCACCAAAATGCATTTCAATATATCTTTGAGAATCTGCGTTATCAATATCAACATGTATTTCTCCTGTTAAAAGCGATGGCAACAGAATTACTTCACTTAACCTATTAAGTTCTTCAACCAAAAATAAGCGAAGAATTCTTGAATCCACAACATCTTGCGTTACACTAACTTCAACCGAAACATATTGTAATGCTGAAACCTCAACAACATCGTTTAACGCTACTTCTAATTTAAAATCACCATTTTCATCAGCTACTGTGCCTTTATTAGCGGATGCATTATAAATTGTTACGCCTTCAACATCATTTTTGGCTATAATTTTGCCATTAACCTCAACCCGTTCTACTTCTTGAGCAAATGAAACAGTTGAGAGTGAAAAGAATAAAACGGTAAAAAAGAGTTTGTTTTTCAAGGTGATTAGTTTGTTAGGTTAAAGTAAAGACATCAATTCTTAATAATGTTCCAAAAGCAACATAAACTTTTGTTAAAACCAATGATTACTTAAATTTACGAAAAAGTTTATTCATGAAAAAATTAATTATTGCCAGCACCTCGACTATTCATGGTTCTGGATATTTGGAATATATTTTAGAACATTTAGCCTGTTTTTTTAAAGACTGTAAAACCATTACATTTATACCTTATGCCAGACCAAGCGGAATTTCACATAATGATTATACTGAAAAGGCTAGACAAGTATTTCAAAAAATCAATAAATCAGTCATAGGATTGCATGAATATGATTCACCTGCTGAAGCCATTAAGAAAGCTGAAGCTATTTTTACTGGAGGTGGCAACACGTTTGTTTTACTCAATCAACTCTACAAAAATAATTTAATTGATCCTTTGAGAAACGTCATTGAAAATGGCACACCTTATTTAGGCACAAGTGCTGGGAGTAATATTTGCGGACTGACTATAAACACTACTAATGATATGCCCATTGTTTATCCACCAAGCTTCAAGGCTTTATCAGTTGTTCCTTTTAACATAAATCCTCATTATTTAGATCCCAATCCAAATAACAAACATATGGGTGAAACTCGTGAAACACGAATTAAAGAGTTTCACAATTTTAATACGCAGCCTGTGATTGGCTTAAGAGAAGGGAATTGGATTGAGGTGAATGGTAACGAGGTTATACTAAAAGGGAAAGAGCTTACTCGTGTTTTTGAATATGGTAAAGCACCTTATGAACTAGAACCTGAAACCAGTATAAGTAAATTAAAGTAAAACAATGAAACAACTTGAGTTAAGCTTAAAGACTATTTCGGGGCAAGAAACTTATCCTGTAAGACATCCTGTTTTACGTGAAGGGAGACCTCTTTCTGAATGTGAGTTTGAAGGTGATGAAGATGCAACTACTATACATTTAGGTTTATACTCTAAAGAAAAATTGATTGGAGTTGCAACCTTTTTAAAAAAATCTAATCCATGTTTTTCAGAAAAGGTGCAATATCAATTACGTGGCATGGCTATATTACAAAGATTCCAAAATAAGGGTCATGGTAAAATCATTTTAGATGAAGCCGAAAAACTACTATCAAACAAATGTCATCGTATATGGTTTAATGCTAGAAAGATTGCTGTCAACTTCTACGAAAAAAATGGCTATAAGAAAACAGGTGAACCTTTTGAAATCGCAAATGTTGGCGTACATTACGTTATGACCAAAAAAATTATTTAAATGTTGCATGAAACTTTTGTAAATTGAAGTTTTAAATTGAATCCTATGAGAAGTAGAAATTTTAAAATCAGAATATTTCTAGGAATTGCTATAGTTGCTTTTGCTTATTTAAGAAAATGTAGTCAACAAGAAGAAAACCCTTATACTGGAAGAACCCAAACCATAACATTATCTCCTGAACAGGAAATAGCTATTGGCCTACAAAGTGCACCACAAATGGCACAACAGCATGGTGGTTTGCATCCCAATAACAATTATCAAGCTTTTGTGGATCAAGTTGGCAACAAGCTGGTAAATAATAGTGTCGCCCAACAAACACCCTATAAATATGATTTTCATTTATTAGCTGATGATAAAACTATTAACGCTTTTGCTCTACCTGGTGGACAGGTTTTTATAACCTATGCCTTATTTTCTAAATTGGAAAATGAAGACCAGCTAGCAGGAGTGCTTGGACATGAAATAGGACATGTTTTAGGTAAGCATTCCAACGAGAGAATTAGCGAAGCTAATTTTTGGAAAACAGTAACCATGGGAGCTTCTGTAGGTGCCGATATGGGCGAGTTTGTAAATGGAATTGGTCAAACTACTCTACTCTCAAATGGCAGAGATGATGAATTAGAAAGTGATGATTTAGGAGTAAAGTTTATGATTAAAGCCGGTTATAACCCTGAAGAAATGATAGGGGTTATGGAAATTTTAAAACAGGCGGCTGGTCCTAACCGTGTTCCTGAATTTCAAAGCACACACCCTGACCCTGAAAACCGAATTGAGAAAATTCAAAAGTCTATTGAAAAATATAAAAACCAATAAAAAAAGTGCTGCAAATGCAGCACTTTTCCTTACTAACCAACCATAAAAAAGTAATTCACATTACTTCTTTTTCTTCAATTCTGCTTTGATAACGGATTGCGCATCTGCTGCGTTAGACATTTCAGCATATTCAGCAGCTGTATGTCCTTTATCACATTTTGATTTTAAATTTGCACCGTTGGCAATTAACACCTCTAAAATTTCTGCACGGTTGAATTTAGCCGCATACATTGCTGGCGTTAATCCGTTCCATTTTTTGTTAACATCAGCACCTAAATCAATTAGTTTCTGAACAGTTTCGGTGTCACCTTTCACAATTGACATGTGAAAAGGACTAGTCTCAACAATAGCGATACTATTTTGAGCTGTTTCTAAATTTGTTTCTGCATGAATGGCTGTTGCTGAAAAGCATAATGCCATTGCTGATAATACGATTGTTTTTTTCATGATGAATGATTTTTGATTAATGAAATAATTTTTTGATATACTAAAGAGACGATATAAAATTGAAACTGTTACACATAAAAATTATAAATAACATTTATTTAACTATATGAGTGCAAATCTGTTAATTTCATATTAAATCAATCAACTTCACACAATATTTTATCACATCCCTATTTATTCATAGTTTTTAACTGTCAATCTTTAATAAAAAATTAGAAACCTATATCTTTGGTTTTTAAAGCCAAAAACATGAATAAAAAAGTCATTTTGATGATTTTAGATGGTTGGGGGAAATCCCCTGACCCTAAAGTATCTGCCATTGAAAATGCCAAAACACCATTTATTGATTCGCTTTATGAAATGTATCCCAATGCTAGTTTAAGAACAGATGGCTTGCATGTGGGCTTACCTGAAGGCCAAATGGGAAATAGCGAAGTTGGGCACATGAATTTGGGAGCTGGTCGCATAGTCTATCAAGATCTGGTAAAGATAAATTTAGCAGTAGAAAACAAAACACTTCAAAATGAAACTGTTCTTATTGATGCCTTTAAATATGCTAAAAGCAATAACAAGCCTATTCATTTTCTCGGTTTGGTTAGTGATGGTGGTGTTCATTCGCATATTAATCATCTTCTAGGATTAATAGACGCAGCCAATGAATATGGTGTGAAAGAATCATTTATTCATGCATTCACTGATGGGCGTGATGTAGATCCTAAATCCGGATATGGTTTTATTACAGAGCTACTTGAACACATTAAAGACAGGCCCACAGAATTAGCAACAATTACTGGTAGGTATTATGCTATGGACAGAGATAACAGATGGGAACGAATTAAATTAGCCTATAATGCAATGGTCAATGGTAATGGTGATAGAACGACAAATCCATTAAAAGCGATTCAAAGTAGTTATGATGAACATATTACAGATGAATTCCTAAAACCTATTATTTGTACAAAAGACAATTCCCTTCCCACTGCAATCATAAAAGATGGTGATGTAGTTATCTTTTTCAATTTTAGGACTGATCGCGGTAGAGAACTCACTGAGGCACTATCACAAAAAGATTTTCATGAGCAAAACATGCATAAGCTAAATCTATATTACGTAACGATGACTAATTATGATGAGTCCTATAAAAACGTTAATGTCGTTTTCAAAAAAGACAACTTACAAGATACTTTAGGTGAGGTTTTAGCTAAACATCATAAAAAACAGATTCGTATTGCCGAAACAGAAAAATATCCACACGTTACGTTTTTCTTTTCAGGTGGACGGGAATTACCTTTTGAGGGCGAAACACGTATTTTGAGAAATTCACCAAAAGTTGCAACTTACGATCTAAAACCAGAGATGAGTGCCTATGAATTAAAGGATGCTTTAGTTCCCGAGCTTGAAAAAGGCGATGTTGATTTTGTTTGTTTGAATTTCGCAAATGGCGACATGGTTGGACATACAGGTGTCATGGATGCTGCCATAAAAGCTTGCGAAGCTGTTGATAGCTGTGTGGAAGACGTCATAAGCACTGCCCTGAAAAACAATTACACAACGCTTTTAATAGCTGATCACGGTAATTGTGAAACCATGATCAATCCAGATGGCTCACCAAACACAGCTCACACAACCAATCCTGTACCCATAATTTTAATTGATAAAGAATTAAAACACATAAAGGATGGAATTTTAGGAGACATAGCTCCAACAATTTTGAAACTGATGGGCATTGAGAAACCATCGAGTATGACACAAGAAAGTTTGGTTTAATATTTCTTTGTAATTTGCATTGAATCTTGAAAATATGAATTTTAACAACAAACTGATTATAGCAGTAGATTTTGATGGAACTATTGTTGAGGATGCTTATCCTAAAATTGGTAAGCCTATGCTTTTTGCTTTTGAAACGCTTGAGCGTTTGCAAAAAGATGGGCACCGTTTAATTTTATGGACTTACCGAAGCGGTTTGAGACTTGACGAAGCTGTTACTTTTTGTAAAGAAAATGGCATCGAATTTTATGCGGTCAATAGAAGTTTTCCTGAAGAACAGTTTGACTATAGCAAGAGTCGTAAAATTCATGCAGACTTATTTATTGACGACAGAAATATAGGAGGTTTTATTGGTTGGGGTGAAGTTTATCAAATGCTTACTAACCCGAAATACCAACCTTTGAAAATCCCTAAAAAGAAAGGATTGTTTTCATTCTTTAAATAATCTCTTATCCTTTAGTTAATTCGAAATAAGATTTATCAACAACTTCCTGATGATCGGGATGCGCAATGTTGACTAAAGCTTTAACACGCTCCTTTATAGTTTTACCATATAAATTGGCAATTCCATACTCCGTAACAACATAATGCACATGTGATCTTGTAGTAACAACGCCAGCTCCAGGTTTTAGTGTGGCTACAATTCTACTAATTCCCTTTTTTGTAGTTGATGGCAGTGCAATAATAGCCTTACCGCCTTCACTCAACGAAGCACCTCTTATAAAGTCCATTTGACCACCAACACCAGAATACATATTAGCTCCTATGGAGTCTGCGCATACCTGACCCGTTACGTCTACTTCTATAGCCGAATTTATTGCGACCATTCTAGGGTTTTGCTTTATAATAGACACATCATTTGTATAATTAGATGCTCGCATCTCTATAAACGGGTTGTCATCAACATAATCGTACAATCGTTTAGAACCCATTAAAAAAGTTGTTAGCGCTCGTCCACGATTTATTTCCTTATAATTTCCGTTAATAACATCACTCAAAATCAGGTCTATCACACCATCAGAGAACATTTCGGTATGTAATCCCATATCTTTGTGATTGGTCAACTTTGATAAGACTGCATTAGGGATGTTACCAATTCCCATTTGCAAAGTACTTCTGTCTTCTATCAATCCTGCAACGTGGGCACCTATTTTATTTTCAATTTCAGAAGGTTCGCCCATATTGTGAACAGGTAGTGGTTCATCACACTCTACAAAGGCATTAATTTCTGACACATGAATGATACCTGCACCATGAGTTCTAGGCATTTGCTTATTAACTTGAGCAATAACATAATCGGCATTATCAATTGCAGCCAAAGTAGCCTCTACAGATACACCTAATGAGCAATAACCATGATGATCTGGAATAGAAACATGTATTAAGGCTACTTGTAAATCTATAATATTGCGTTTAAATAATAACGGCAACTCACTTAAAAATACAGGTGTGTATGAACCATTTCCTGCTTTTAATGTATGCCTCACATTTCTACCAATAAAAAATGAGTTTACATGAAAACTATCACGTAATTCAGGATTAGCATAAGGTGCATCGCCTTCCGTATGAAGTTGGCAAATTTCAACATTACGCAATTCTTCATGTCGAGCCGTTAGAGCTCGTATTAAAACTTGAGGAGCCGCAGCAGCTGCCTGCAAATAGACTTTATCATTTGATTTAATAATTTTCACAGCTTCTTCAGCACTAACAGATTGATACATGATATTTTTTTTTTAGGTTACAAAGGTCACAAAAAAGAAAGAACCAAAAGCTGTCAAAAGTCATGTTTTTGGTTCTTTAAATACCTTGTTAATTTTGAGTATCTTTGCCCATATTTTTTTTATCATGATTATTGTAAAAACTAGAGAAGAGATTGAATTGATGCGCACAAGTGCTTTGGTGGTATCTAAAACATTGGGCATGCTTGCTAAAGAAGTGAAACCTGGCATTTCAACATTACAGCTAGATAAAATGGCCGAAGAATATATAAGAGAGCAAGATGCCATTCCAGGTTTTTTGGGATTATATAATTTTCCTAACACACTCTGCATGAGTCCTAACTCGCAAGTGGTTCATGGTTTTCCTACCAATGAACCATTAAAGGAAGGTGATATTATTTCAATAGATTGTGGTGCTATAAAAAATGGTTTTTATGGTGATCATGCCTACACGTTTTCAGTAGGTGAAATTGATCCTGAAACACAAAAATTATTGGATGTCACCAAAGAATCATTATACGTGGGTATTCGCGAATTTAAACTAGGTAATCGTGTGGGTGATGTTGGCTTTGCTATTCAAAAGTATTGCGAAGCTCATGGCTATGGAGTGGTTCGTGAGTTGGTTGGTCATGGTATTGGACGCAAAATGCATGAAGACCCTGAAATGCCTAATTATGGTAAACGTGGTCGTGGTAAAAAGTTCATTGAAGGTATGGTGGTTGCTATTGAACCCATGATAAATATGGGAACCCATCGCATAAAACAACATAGAGATGGTTGGACTATCACAACTTTAGACAATAAACCATCTGCACATTTTGAACATGATGTAGCTATTGTTGACGGAAAACCGGAACTACTTTCTACTTTTGCCTATATCTATGAGGCTTTAGGGATTGAAAGTGATGAGGAGAATGAATTCCGTCAGAACGCATTAGTGCTTTAATTCTAAATGAAAAAGCTTTTTAAAACCATTTTAAATACCATTCCAAGACCCATTTTAATTCGATTGAGTTATGTGGTACGACCTGTTTTGGCTTTTTTTTTAAAAGGAAATACTTATACTGACCCTATTGACGGTAAAAGTTTTAAAACCTTTTTGCCATATGGTTATGGTAATCAACGTAATAATGTGCTTTCGCCTTCCACATTAAGTTTAGAACGTCATAGATTGTTATGGTTATATCTTAAAAACGAAACAAACTTCTTTACAAAGAATCTGAAGGTGCTTCACTTTGCACCTGAACAGGCTTTTTATAAACGCTTTAGAAATCTCAAGAATTTAGATTATACAACAACAGACCTTAATTCACCATTAGCCGATGTAAAAGCCGATATTTGTAATCTTCCTTTTAATGATAAGAGTTTTGATGTGATTTTATGCAACCATGTTTTAGAGCATATTCCAGATGACACCAAAGCGATGCAAGAATTGTTCAGAGTTATGAAGCCTGATGGTTGGGGCATTTTCCAAATTCCACAAGATTTAAATCGCGAAAAAACATTTGAAGATAATAGCATCACCGACAAAAAGGAACGTGCTAAAATATTTGGACAATATGACCATGTGCGTATTTATGGTCGTGATTATTTTGACAAACTTCGTAGCATTGGTTTTCAGGTAGATGAAATAGATTATACAAACAATTTACCTACTGAAGACATTGACCGCTATTGTTTAGCCAAAGGTGAAATTATTCCGTTTGTTAGAAAGTAAAAAAGCTGAACTAAACTTTCGTCTAGCCCAGCTTTTCACCTTTTGATTAATAGCATCATAAATTATGACACCATTATTTTAAAAAGTCACTTTTTAGGATTCTGGAAATCCATTTAGGGCAAGCGTTTCCAGCTCACCTTCTTCATTTTCAAAAATTAAAAATGCTTTTAATTCAGGATGTGTTTTTAAAAAGTCTTTTACAGCATTAACTCCCATGGATTTGAAAGCAGTTGCATAAGCATCTGCAATCATACAATTTTCGGCTAAAACAGATATACTTAATAGATTCGTCTTACTTGGGTAACCCGTTTTAGTATCAATAATATGTGAATAACGATTGCCGTTTTCGTCAACTTTAAATTTCCTGTATGTTCCAGATGTTGCCATTGCTTCATCTGTGATGCTTATGGTTTTTAAAATAGATTGCGATCCGTCAAAAAGTGGCATCTCCACACCTACTTTCCATGGTTTTTGCTTTTCAGCATTTTTACCACCTGCATGAATCTCGCCTCCTATTTCAACCAAATAATTATGTATCCCTTTTTCTTCTAAAAAGTTGGCAATAACACCTACGCCATAACCTTTTGCAATGGCATTAAAGTCTAAAAAGGTAATTGCTGGTTTTATTACACGATTATTTTCTAGACGAACTTTATTGAGACCAACACCGAGCATTAAACTATCAATTTTTAAACTATCTATATTATTTATTTTCCCTTCTGGACCGAAATCCCAAGCGTTAACTACTGCGCCAATAGTTGGATCGAAAACACCTTGCGTTTGATTGTAAATATCTTTAGAAGCTTGAAATACAGTAATAAAATGTTCATCAACTATAACCATTTCATTTCTATTGAGTTTAGAAATATCTGAACTCGGAATATATGTAGATAAGGACTGGTTAACAACCTGAAATAAACTGTCAAACTGTTTGGTGTAATCACTATCTGAATCATAAATTATAGAGTACGATGTGCCAAAAACAGCTCCAGATAGTTTCGTGTTTTTAAACTGTTGCCTAGTGTCCTGCTTACAAGATAGTAAGAGCAACATGACAATGGTAGCAAATCCGGAGACTTCAAGCCTAAAACTTTTCATTTTTTAAATAATTATTCAAACAACAAAACTACTACAAAAGTTTAAGAAAAGTGAGGGTTAAAATTGTTAATAAAATGTTGACAACAACCTATGATTCCTAATATCGAGAAGCTTTTTTTACTAATTTTATCTATTAATCAACCAATATGCCAAAGAACAGAACATATATGAGGATTATTTATTCTTTTTTATTGGCTTTTATTTTTTGTTTCCAGTTTGGGAATGCACAACTACCAACTAAAAACCATCAGGTAAAGAAGGGAGAAACCGTTTATCAATTATCAAGAGTATATAACGTTTCTCCTCAAGAAATTCTTAAGTTAAATCCCAATGCTAAAGATGTTATATACGTTGGCGATGTTTTGATCATTCCTTCCAATAGTGATAACAGCAGAAACAATAACCAAGATAGCGCAGTTATACAAACCCAAACAATTACACATCATGTTTTAAGGGGTGAAACCAAATATGGTCTATCAAAAAAATATGGTGTTACCATAGCCAATTTGGAGCAGCAAAATCCACATATTAAAAATGGTTTACAAGCAGGCCATTATTTATCTATACGCACATCAGAATCCTATTCACAACAAGCACAAGCGAATAAAAATATAATTTACCGCTCTCATTTTGTTCAAAAAGGGGAAACCCTATATGGCCTTTCTAAAAAATATGCTGTGACCATTCAAGCAATTCAGTCTGCTAATCCACAAATGGGGATTTTAAAATATGGCACAACCATTTCCATTCCTTCAAACGATAATTTGACTGAATATAGTGAAGAAACCTATCCAAATAAAGCAGAAACCGAAGACGTAATTGATGTTGCTAAAATAACAAATGAAGTTACAGATGAAGCTCGAACAGAAGATAAAGGCACGCCATTTGAGGATGAGCCTGAAGTGAATAATAATACTAATCAATTTGAAAATTATACCATAAGACCTAAAGAAACACTTTACGGTTTATCTAAAAAAGCGAATATGAGTACTACGGATTTTTTGAAACTAAATCCACAATTAGAAAAATCAGTGCAAGTAGGCACTGTTATTAAAATGCCTAAACTTGATAATGACCCTCCAACCGCTATTTCAGAAACTAATGTTGACAAACAAGAATACATAAGTCTGATTGAAACTATTGACAAAACATCATATAAAGAAGTCCTTTTCATAATGCCTTTTAATGATGATGAATTCAATGAACACAAAAACACATCAGCAGGTTTCAAGAACACGTCTGATGATATCGTTAAGCGTAATTTAGAATTTTATAGTGGTGCAAAAATGGCTATGGACTCTTTGAGAAAATTAGGTTTACTAATCAAATCTGATATTATCAAAATCGATACAGAAACAAGTATTACACCATCAAATATAAAATTAAAGAATAGCTCTTTGGATAACTACCAAGTCATTATTTCACCATCTTATTCAAATAACATCGATTGGATAGCCTCACAAGCTAAAAACAATGACATCCCAATTGTAAGTGCTTATAATTCATCAAATAATAAAAACCTTTCTAATATTATTGAAGCCTATCCAGCACTCGAACAGCAACAATTGAAAATGCTAGACTATCTTAAAAGTCAAAATGGAAACATCATCATGATTAGTGATTATGAAAGAGAAAATACTAGGCAATTTGTTGTAAACAATAATCCGGAAATTTCAATTATTGAAACAAAAAGAAATGGTAACTTTTCAACTAGAGAACTCACGTCTCTTTTAGACAGTTCAGTGAAGAATTTTGTCATTATTGATAGCGATCGTAATGGCGTGTTTTTAAATACTACCAACACATTATTGAGAGAGTTGTCCAGCTTTAATATTCAATTAGCTGTTTTAGATTCTGAATTAATTCCAAATGAAGATGATATTTCATCCAAGAGGTTTAAAATTTTAAAATTGCTTTACCCTAGTATCAGTTGTATTTCCGAAGACAGGAAAATAACCCAATTCAATGAAAGCTACTATTCAGCTTATGGAATTGCACCAACTAAACATGTGCTATATGGTTTTGATATAACTTTTGACACGCTTTTAAGAATAGCTCAAAAAAGCGGATATAATAATAATTTAGATAGTATTATAACAACCTATTTATGTTTAAAATTTGATTATACCAAGGATGCTTCTGGCAGATACGTCAATAATATTATTTCAATTACAGAATTTAACAACGATAACATTACAATACAAACTGATTAAACATTATTGAGAACATTACTCTTTATGACAGCAAAAAATAAAGACTTTTATATATACCTATCAACATTCTTTATGCTGATAGTTCTAATTATTCCAGCTAATATTGCGGCGCAATGTCCAACTATCTCTAATACTAATCAATCATTTTGTGATTTAGACGACCCTACAATTGCAGATTTGATTGCAACCGATAGTGGAAATGGTATTCAGTGGTATGATACACCAAGTTCAACAACGCCAATTTCTAGTACAATTGGGCTACTTGACGGAGAAGATTACTATGCCGATGACAATTCTGGAAGTTGTGGTGTGAGAGAACGCGTTGATGTTACTATTTATGGAGCACCTTTTGGGTTAAATTTTCAGGGAGTATGTGTTGATGACCCAAATGATGCTACCATTGCTGATTTAACAGCTATTGGAAATAATGTTCAATGGTATAATGTTGCTTCGGGTGGAATACCGCTTTTGTCTTCCACGGTTTTAAACGACAACACTATTTATTATGCTGATCAGGAAAACCCTGATACAGGCTGCAGAACCTCTAGACTATCCGTTTTAGTCGTTATAGGCGTCGTTCCTGTCCCAACCGGAAACCCAGTTCAAATTTTTTGTTCAGAAACACCACCAACGGTTGGCGATTTAACAGCAACAAATGCAGATAGCTGGTATGCCACAAACACTTCAGTAATCCCTTTAGATCCTTCAACGTTGCTCATTGATGGAGAAAACTACTTTGCCACCTCGGTTGATCCGCCTTGTGAGAGTAATGATAGATTTGAGGTAACAGTGATTATTGATGACCCAGCAGACCCTGGAACTAGCGGGTCACTAGATATTTGCGAATCGGAAATTTCAACTATCATTTCAATTGATTTATTTGACGAACTGTCAGGAACACCAGATACAAATGGCTCATGGAGCGGTCCATTACCAACTACAAATGGTAGTACTGGAACTTTAGATATAACCTCTATGACTGTGTCAGGTAGTCCCTATACGTTTACTTACACTATTGATCCTGGAAATAGTTGTTCACCAACAAGTTCAACAGTTACCATAACTATCTCACCTGAACCTAATGCTGGTACAAGTGGCTCTATTGATATCTGTAATAATGATGCTACTCAAGATCTTTTTGATGTCCTTGGTGGTTCGCCTGATACAGGTGGAACTTGGAGTCCTGCCTTAGATTCTGGAACTGGCCTTTTTGATCCTAATGTGGATGCACCTGGAACTTATACTTATACCGTAACCGGAACAGCTCCTTGTCCAGATGCTTCGGCTACTGTAACTGTAGCAGTAGTTCCTGAACCTAATGCTGGTACAAGTGGCTCTATTGATATCTGTAACAATGATGCTACTCAAGATCTTTTTGATGTCCTTGGTGGTTCGCCTGATACAGGTGGAACTTGGAGTCCTACCCTAGCTTCTGGAACTGGCCTTTTTGATCCTAATGTGGATGCACCTGGAACTTATACTTATACCGTAACCGGAACAGCTCCTTGTCCGGATGCTTCGGCTACTGTAACTGTAGCAGTAGTTCCTGAACCTAATGCTGGTAATGATGTTTCAGTTGTAATATGTTCAGAGGATGGTATCCAAAATTTATTCGATTTTATAACTGGTAATCCAGACACTGGAGGTATCTGGAGTCCTCCTCTAGCCTCTGGCACAGGTTTTTTTGATCCCAATCTAGATACGCCAGGTGTTTACAGCTATTCTGTGGGTCCAAATCAATGTAATCAACGTGACTTATCTGAAATTACTGTTACAATTGAAACCAACCCAGATGTAACTGGACTTGAGCTCCAAGTAGGTAATATATGTTTGGGACTTCCTAATTTAGTTGAAATAATTGGAGCAACTTCATTGCCAGATGGAGACTATACAATTGTTTATAGTTTAACCAATGCTAATAATTTTCAGAATTCAGTAACTGTTACTTTCACAGGTGGTAATTCAGATTTTAGTATTCCTGATAGTTTTTTGACCAATATTGGTACCACAACTATAGCTATCATTTCACTAATCCCAATGAATTCCATGTGTAGTGCCGATGTAACATTAATTACATCCGCAGATTTCATAGTGTTTGACAATGTAACTCCTGAAATTATTGAAGAAGGAAACATTTTTTGCGAACAAGACGAACCAACAATTTCTGATTTAACAGCAAGTATAGTTGGTAATGCTCCCATTACATGGTATGATGACCCAAATGGAGGTACCATTTATTCAGATACTACATTATTAGAAGATGGAGAAACATATTATGCTTCTACACTTACTGCCGAAGGCTGTGAAAGCATTCCAAGATTAGAGGTTACAGTTCAGCTTGATGATTGCCCTAATGATATTATTATTCCAGATGGTTTTTCTCCAAATGGAGATAATATTAACGATGATTTTAATATCGTAAACTTAAGAGACTTATATCCAAATTTTACTTTAGAAGTCTATAATCGCTATGGGAATATTTTATACAAAGGAAATATTGACACTCCAAACTGGAATGGGAATTCTGAAAAAGGTATAACATTAGGCAATTCTGAATTACCAGTGGGTGTTTATTTCTATATTCTAAAGTTTAACGATGGAAACAGAAAACCAATACAAGGCAGGGTTTATTTAAGCCGATAGCTTAAGAAAATATGAAAACAAAATACTTTATAAAATATACTACATTACTTATCTTTTTTTGGGGTACACAATCTTATTCTCAACAAGATTCTCAATACACGCAGTACATGTATAACATGAGTGTTATAAACCCAGGTTATGCAACAGACAATCCTGATTTGATAAATCTAGGAGTTCTTTATAGAGCCCAGTGGGTTGGTTCTGTTGGAGGTCCTACTACAGGAACTTTTTTTGCTCACGGCGTTTTAGGAAAACGAATGGAAGGCGGGATTTCTATAGTACATGACCAAATTGGTGATGTTGTTAAGGAAACTAATGTTTTTGCTGATTTTGCCTATGCCATCCCTATAAATGAAAATTCAAAATTATCATTCGGTGTAAAAGCTGGTGCGACCTTTTTTAGCACCAATTTTAATGGATTTGTTTATTCAGATCCATTACCTGATCAAGCTTTTGCAAATAACTTAAATAAAACATTTCCAAATATAGGCGTAGGTGCTTTCTATTTCGCTGAAAACTATTATGTTGGATTTTCGGTTCCAAATTTATTAAAATCTGAACATTTAGATAATAACAATGGTGTAGTTACTTCTGGAACAGAAGAGATGCATTTTTTTCTAACAGGTGGCTACGTCTTTGATTTAAATTCTAATCTAAAATTAAAACCTGCCTTTATGACAAAAGCTGTTTCAGGAGCACCTATCTCATTAGATTTAACAACAAATGTTCTAATTAATAATAAATTAGAGTTTGGTGTAGGCTACAGGTTTGATGATTCTGTAAGTGCTTTAGCAAATTTTAGAATTATTGAGCCATTACGTATTGGATACGCTTATGATTACACGCTATCAAATTTAGGAAGATTCAATTCAGGTTCACATGAAATCATCATATTATTTGATATTGGAAAACTAGGTAACGGTTATGATAAATCACCAAGATTCTTTTAGACTTATGAAAAGAGGTATCATCATTATTATTCTTTTATGTATAGCCCAATCTCATTTTGGTCAAGCAAAAAAACTCAAACAAGCCAATAGACTTTTTGAAAATAAGGCCTTTGTAGAAGCCGCTTCTCTATACCAAGAATTAGAACCAAACCAAGAAGTTTTAAGCAATTTAGGCGACTCTTATTATTATAATTTTCAATTAAAAGAAGCCAAAGTAGCTTATAACGAATTATTTAACTCCTACAAAGACAGCCTTAACAAGGAAATTTATTTTAGATATGCCCATACTCTAAAAGGCTTAAATCAATATGAAGAGGCAGACAAAATTTTGTCGGAATATCTGAATTATGAGGTTAATACCAAAGCGTTTATTGAAAAGCTTTCCCGAACCGTCCCTTATGATTATACCATTAAATCTGTTAATTCAGGATCATCAGCTGGTGATTTTGGTGTTTCATATTTAGGAAATGAGGTTGTTTTTGCATCTTTGAGAAACTCTAAAAGTCCAAGCTATAAATGGAATGAGAAACCTTACCTAGATTTATATAAAGCCTCTGTATCAAATGATATAAGTTTTGACAATGTTATTCCTTTTTCAGAAGAAATAAATACTGACACCCATGAAAGCAATGCTACATTTACAACCGATGGAAAGACCATGTATTTCTCAAGAACACATAATAAGCAAGTTAAAATTGGTGAATCAAAATATGCTGTAGTCAAAATTTATCGTGCCGAATTAGTTGATGATATTTGGACTAATATTGAAGTCTTACCGTTTACAGATGACTCCTACTCTACGCAACACCCTTTTCTCGATGAAAAAAACAATAGGCTTTACTTTGCGAGCGATATGCCTGGCTCTTTTGGCTCATTTGACATCTTTTATGTAGACGTTAATGGTGATTCCTATGGAGAACCAGTAAATTTAGGTGAAACAATAAACACAAAGCATAGAGAGCAATTCCCATTCGTTTCAAAAGACAATGTATTATATTTTGCTTCTAATGGACATCAAGGCCTTGGTGGCTTGGATATCTATATGACTCATTTAAAAGAAGAAGGTCACTCTACACCCATGAATTTAGGAAGCACCATAAATTCAGGTATGGACGATTTTAGTTTTGTTCTTAAAGGCTCATTTGAAAAAGGGTATTTCTCTTCAAACAGAGATGGAATTGATAAAATTTACGCCTTTCAGCGTGAGGAAAACAAAAGAACTTATTTAGTTGAAGGTGAGGTTAGAGATAAAAACACCAAAGCCATTTTGCCTGGAACTAAAATCACGCTCTTGAATGAAGATGGTAGTATAGCAGGTGAAACTTATGTTGGTGAAGATGGAAAGTATGTTTTTGAAACTGAACCCAATAAAAAATATAAGATTGAAGGATACCGAGATTTTTACATCCCTACCACAGAAGCATTTAACACTTCTGATGAAGGGAAAATTGAACTTAATATTGAATTGGAAATTGAATCATATGACGATGCTGAAGAAATTGTAGTCACAAAAGTTGATGGTTATATTTACATTGAACTGGAAAATATCTATTTTGATTTAGACAAATGGGATATTAAACCGCAAGCAGCCAAAACTTTAGATGTTCTAGTTGACTTACTAAAAAAATACCCGCGAATGGAAATTCAATTAGGCGCTCATACAGATTCAAGAAGCAGCGAAGCTTATAACTTAAAACTTTCAAACAATAGAGCTCGTGCTACTCTAGAATATTTAGTTTCAAATGGTATTGATTCCAAAAGGCTACTATCAAAAGGATTTGGTGAAAGTCAACCGTTAGTAAACTGTAGTGATAATTGCACAGAAGATGAGCATGCCATCAACAGACGTTGTGAGTTTATTATATTAAAATAATTTGCTCTAGTTCAGATGTGTTTCAATAACCTGAATACCATTGTATTCAATTAAGTAATTTTCATTTAAATAAATTGGTAAATCCTCACCTTGTGGATTACCCAATCCAACTCCTGCGTAAAGCACTTTAGCATCTTTTTCACGAGCATGCTTTTTAAAAGTCTCCATCCAAATCACATCATAATTGTTTGGATTTTCAGGTAACAAAACAGCTCTTACTAAAACAAAAAAATACTGATTGTTTTTATCAATACAAACAAATTGCGGATGCTTTTTCAGTTTACTGTTTATTGCAACAAACTCAAACCCGCGCTTTTCTAACTCTTTTCCTACGTGATTCATAGCTAGATTATGTAATTCTTGTTCTGTAAGTGCTTTCTTCATACTGCAAAAATAATATTAAATAAATTGACTACAACAGAATTAAAAATTGTTTAACTTTAAAAGCACCAACCAAAACTACTTAGTGAACTTTCTTTGCTTAATTAAAAAAGTACATGAAACGTTTTATCAGACCCTACAGTTTCCTGTTATACCTTTTGGCAAGTATTACATTCTTTTTCTTGGGAATGTTTTATGCTGGTATTACAGATGCAGCAAAAGGTCAAGGATTAGCAGGTGGTGCCATTGTATTTGGATATGGTGTAATAAGTGCATTTTTCGCCTTACTAATATCTATTTTTCTAGTTTATAAAGCTTCTCGAAAGACTATTTTAACCGTCAATAAAGTTTTAGGGCTTATTACTGCAGGATTTCTATTGTACTTTACTTGGAGATACTATACCCAAATAGAAGCTTGATAACTGGTACATTTTAGGTCATAATCAAATTTTAATATAAGCAACCAAAATAAATAATTACAAATGAATTCAAAAACCAACAAATTAAGTAAAATTGAATTACAAATTTACATTTTACTATGCTGTGCCAATGCAGATTCTATGGAAACTGAAGAAGAATTAAATTTAATTAAGTCTAAAGTTGACAAAGTTACCTTTGAGCGTATTTACACGGAATTTAAAAATGATGATGAGGATGAACGTATCGAAAAAATTGATGACAATATTCATCTTCACGAATTCACAAACATGGAATTGGCTCAACTTCGGAGAGAAATATATGAAATCTTCTTCAGCGATTGTGACTTTAAAATGATGGAACGCAATCTAGACAGAATATTGGACAACATTCTGTATTAATAATATGCTGAATGATTAAATTCTTTCGTAAAATTCGCCAAAACCTTATCATGAATAGCCAAACAAACAAATATTTTAAATACGCTATTGGTGAAATAATACTCGTTGTAATTGGTATTCTGATTGCACTGCAGATTAATAATTGGAACCAGAACCGAATAAATAACAGCAAATTAAGAGACTATATAACCGAGATTATTAAAGATTTAAAAAATGATACCACAACCATACATATCGAACTAGATTTTACAAAAAAACGCATACAAACCACTAAATCATTCTTGGCATTAAAAGACTACAGCACATTAACTATAGATAGTTTAGAAAAAAATTTAGAAACGTTTTACTCTAAAGTACCATTTAATAGTTCCGCATTTAAAAAATTAGAGAGTTCTGGGATTACAAATTATGGTGAGTACGAATCTTTGATTGAAGATTTAAAAATCTACTATAATTATATCATTCCAGATTTTATTGAATCATCAGAAACTCATAATCGCGCTGTGGATCAAGAGGATAATTATTGGAGGTACAATCAGAATTCTTATGAATTTACTTACAATAATGAATTGGAGTCTAGGCAAAAAAAAGAAGACTCTAAAAAAAATCTAATTATTCTATTACAATCTCCAACAGCACGAAACATTTTAAAAATAGATTATCGTAGAAATGAGCGAGCAATTGAAGCGCTAAACATATTAAATGATCGCCTAATTAAATTAATTGAAACTACAGAAACAACACTCAATGATTAAATTCTTTAGGCATATTCGCAAATCCCTTCTTATGGAAAACAAAACATCTAAATACTTTAAATACGCTATAGGCGAAGTTGTACTTGTGGTTATTGGTATTTTAATTGCCCTTCAAATAAACAATTGGAACCAACATAAAAAAGAACTGGAAAAAGAACAACAAATACTTTTGAGTTTAAAGGAAGAATTTCAGCAAAACATAAATGAACTTGAATTTGACCATAACATAAACTTGAGTTGCATTAATGCTATTGTGACACTCTTAAATTTTGATACCAGTCAAGATTTTGAAACAAAAACTATTGATAGCCTGATTGGACAAATATTCAATTTTGCAACTTTTGATGCTAGACTTGGCGTAATGAATGATGTTATTTCATCTGGGAATCTACAATTAATTAGAGACTCAAAGCTACGCTATGCTTTAAATCAATGGACCGGAGAACTAGGCGATTATGCAGAGGATGTAATTATACGCAGAGAATATTGGATTAACAATGTTCCCTCAATAATTAACAAATACATTCCAATTAGAAATGCAGATGCATCAATGGATCGAGAAGATTATAAACGAGATATATTAATTAAACCGATACAGGTACCAAAATCAAATTATATTGAATTTCTAAACAAAATGGAAGTAGACAATATGTTTTTTGATTATTATATGAATCAATCTTTTGTAACTATAAATGAAGATCAAATAATGAACTATTTAGAAAACACGTTAACACTTATAGACGCCAATATTGAATGATTAAAATTTTCAGAAAAATACGCTATAATCTTATGAGTGAAAATAAAACTCGGAAGTATATTAAATATGCCATTGGTGAAATCATACTAGTCGTGATCGGTATTTTGATTGCTTTACAAATTAATAATTGGAATCAAAAACAACGCAATAAAGAGCTTACCATTGATTATCTCGAAGATTTTAAAAAAGATCTTATAAACGATACTATAATTTTTAACAGAGCCTTAAAACGTGCTAATAATACAATCCAAAAAGACAAAGCTATTATTGCAGCTAATGATTTTAATTCAATCACAAAAGATTCATTATATGACATATTAAGAATTCATCATTCGATGCGCATCTATCAAATAAATAATTCAACATACACAAAACTATTAAATACCGGTTTTACCGAAGCCAAAGAATATAGAGAGCTATTTAATACCATTAGTTTATACTACACTATAGAATATAAAATTTATGGTGAGTATATTGAATGGGACAAGGAACAAACTATTGATATGAATGACAGTGAGTTTCTGGAATATGACAATATTGACCTTTCAGTATTAAACAAAAGCATTGAAAACACACAATTACCAAATTTAGATGATAATACAAGAAATGAGATAGTGAATTTTATAACATCTAATAAATTCAGAAATAGACTATATGCAGATTATACGCGAAAAGAACGCGTAGTAAACCGCATAATAATTCAAAAAGAATTAGCAACTGGTCTGCTAAAATTAATTGATGCTAAACTAAAAAGCTAACATAAAACAAGAACTAATTATGGGAATATTCTGGGATTTATTACAACAAGACGAATTAGAAAAACAACAAGAACAAGCTGATAGTGTTGAAGAACGTGTCAAGTTATTAGAAGAAGAATTGGCATGTACTAAAGCCTTACTTAAAAAAACATTAATAGCCTTAGAAACACATTTGGTGCAAGATATTGATGGTGATGGTAAAGCAGGATAACAAGTAATTTAAATAAATGGAAACTAAAACCATAATCTATCTAGTTGCCGCTGCGCTAATTTTACGGGTAATAATTAAAGTAATATTTAAGTTCACTAAAGAAGCTCGTTCAAGTAGCGAATCTGATAATGATGTAATTTCCTGATTATTTTGTACCTTTTTATTGAAAAAGATAACAAGTATTAATCATGAAAACATCGTTGCGCTTTAATAATGCCGTTCAAAAATTGTACAATGCCTTTCATAACCACACGCTTCATCCCGAAGATTGTAAACAATGTGCTGTTGGTAATATTTTAAACAATCAAGATTTTTGGAAGCATCTGTCAGATGATCATGGATCATTAACTTTAAATTATGTTGGATTGGTCAATCAAAAATTAGGGAAACGGTTTAACGGCTTTACACCGTTAGAACTCTTGCAACTAGAAAGAACGTTTTTAAAAGGCTGTGGTTATCAATTACCCTTACATCATAAAAATCATAAGCCAAAGAATCCAACACATCCTGATACGCTTTTTAATGGCTTACAGGCTGTTGTCAGTTACATGTGCAAGCTTGACAATATTCCTGACATCATGGATTGTTCAAGCCTATTCAAATTTAAATCGGAGAAAACCTCTATGAGGTCATTGCAAACAATAGAATAGCATATTTTAAATGAAGTAAATAAAAAAACCCAACACTTTCATGTTGGGCTTTTTTTTATATTGAATTGGAATTTATCCTCCAAAGTCATCAAATCGAATATGCTCATCTGGGATTCCAAAATCTTCTCCCATTTTCTGAACAGCCTGGTTCATTAATGGTGGACCACAAAAATACAATTCTATATCTTCAGGAGATTCATGATGATTTAAGTAATTATCAATTACGCAATTGTGTATAAATCCAACAAAACCGTCTCCTTCTTCATCATTAATATCCTTTTTAACTTTCCAGTTATCTTCCTCTAAAGGTTCAGATAATGCTAAATAGAATTTAAAATTCGGGAAATCTTTTTCTAATTGTTGAAAATGATCTAGATAGAACAATTCACGTTTAGAACGACCACCATACCAATAGGTAACTTTTCTATTTGTCTTTAATGTTTTGAATAAGTGATACAAGTGTGAACGCATTGGTGCCATACCTGCTCCACCTCCTACATATAACATTTCTGACTCAGACTCGTTGATGAAGAATTCACCATAAGGTCCAGAAATTGTTACTTTATCACCTGGTTTTTGAGCAAAAATATATGACGAAGCAATACCAGGATTAACATCCATCCAACCATTTTTAGCACGATCCCATGGTGGTGTTGCAATACGAACATTCAACATAATCTCACGGCCTTCTGCTGGGTAAGAAGCCATAGAATAAGCTCTCTCAACAGTTTCGTCGTTTTTCATAACTAAAGGCCACAATCCAAACTTATCCCATTCTGCTTGGAATTTATCTGGTGTATCATGCTCTTCTGGATGCGCTGTAATATCAATATCTTCATACTTAATAGTACATGGTGGAATTTCAATTTGAATATATCCACCAGCTTTATAGCCCATATCTTCTGGAATTTCAACAACGAATTCCTTGATAAAAGAAGCCACGTTATAATTTCTCACAACAGTTGCTTCCCATTTCTTGATACCAAAAACTTCTTCAGGAATGGTGATTTCCATGTCTTGTTTCACTTTTACCTGACATGATAAACGTGCACCATCTTTTAATTCTTTACGCGTAAAATGAGGTGTCTCAGTTGGTAAAGCTTCTCCGCCTCCAGATAAAACATGACATTCGCACTGAATACAGGTTCCACCACCACCACATGCTGACGGTAAAAATATTTTTTGATTACCCAAAGTAGATAGTAAAGTTCCACCTGATGCAACTTCTATTTCCTTTTCACCATTAATTTTAATGGTTACAGGACCAGATGGTGATAATTTTTGTTTTACGAATAATAATAAGGCAACTAATAATATTGTGACTACTAAAAAGGCCACTACTGTTGTTATAACTGTTCCTATTGTACTTGAAGCTAATATCATGTTACTCGATTACTTTTGTATTGTTAGCTAATTCCTTTTCAGTATCATTTAATTCATCAACTTGAGCTGATTTTGTTTCTTTTGCTGCTTCCTCATCGCCTCCAGTAAGCATCCCACCAAAACTCATAAAACCAATAGCCATTAAACCTGTAATAATGAATGTAATTCCTAATCCTCTTAATGCAGGTGGCACATTTGAATAACGGATTTTCTCGCGTATAGCAGCTATCGCTAAAATGGCTAAAAACCATCCTATACCAGAACCTATTCCATACGTAGTTGCTAATCCTAAAGTTGGAATTTCACGAGATTGCATAAATAATGAACCACCTAAAATAGCACAGTTTACAGCAATTAGCGGTAAGAAAATACCGAGTGAGTTATATAATGATGGTGAAAATTTTTCTACAACTATTTCTACTAATTGTACCATGGTTGCAATCGTAGCTATAAACATGATAAAGGACAGGAAACTTAAATCATAAGTTGCATATTCTTCTCCTAACCATGATAAGGCACCCGGTTGCAGTAAATATTGATCTAACAACCAGTTTAAAGGAACTGTTATTGCTAACACGAATATTACGGCTGCTCCTAAACCAACAGCTGTTGAAACTTTTTTAGATACAGCCAAGTAAGAACACATTCCCAAGAACGTGGCAAATACCATGTTATCTATAAATATTGATTTTAAAAATAATTCTAAATGTTCCATATGTTTTTTAGTATTTAGTATTCAGTTTTCAGCTATCAGTAAGAGTCTACTGCCTCTGTCCGCTGCATACTAATTTTTTTAATGATCTTCTACTAATGCTTTATTTCTTGTACGTTGTACCCAAATAATGATTCCTACAACAATTAACGCCATAGGTGACAACAGCATAAACCCATTGTTTTCGTAACCTATTGCATACAATCCTGTTTTTTCAATAGGGTCTCCTAGAACAGGAATTCCTAATAAGGTTCCTGAACCTAGTAATTCTCTAAAAAATCCAACGATTATAAGTATAACACCGTAACCTGCAGCATTACCAATACCATCCAAAAAGGATTTCCATGGTCCATTTCCTAAAGCAAAAGCTTCAAAACGACCCATAATAATACAGTTCGTAATTATTAATCCAACGAATACAGATAGCGTTTTACTTAACTCATAAGCAAATGCTTTTAATACCAAATCCACTATAATCACCAATGTAGCAACTACTATTAGTTGCACGATAATTCTAATTTTATTAGGGATTATATTTCGCATTAATGAAACCACCACGTTTCCAACACCTAAAACAAATAATACCGAAATAGACATAACTATTGACGCTTCTAATTCGGCAGTAATTGCTAAAGCAGAACAAATCCCTAATACCTGAATAGTAATTGGATTGTTATCCGCTAATGGATCAGTAATTAATTTGGCGTCTTTTTTTGATAAAAGTCCCATAAATTAGTTGTTTTTTAAATTTTTAAAATAAGGTTCGTAAAGCCTCAAATCGCTTTTAACCATAGCAGAAACACCATCACCAGTAATAGTAGCACCTGCAATAGCATCTACTTCATTATCCATTTTATCTTTGTTAGTTGGGTCTGCGTTACTTTTGGAAACAGTAACACCAACAAAATTGCCATTACCATCCAATAAGTGTTCACCAATAAAGTCATCCATAAAATAGCGTTGCTTAATATTGGCACCCAGACCAGGTGTTTCACCTTTATGGTCAAAATAGGCACCACGAATTACCATATCTTCATCAACAGCTACATATCCCCAAATGGCATCCCAAAGACCTTTACCATAAATTGGTGCTATATAATAAGTCTGACCATCTTTTTCTCCAATAAATAATGGCAAGCGTCTTGAATAATCATCTTTTTTTGCTAATGATTTCTCTTTCTTTACATCAATTAAATAAGCTTGGTCATCTTCAGTTACTTGACCATCTTGAATAACCAATTGTTTCGTAATGTATTCAGAAAATGCTTGAGGTGCTTTATCAGTAGATATAAAAACGGCACTACCTTCGTCATTCGCGTTGACACCCATAGCATATAAAATATTTTGCTGCTTTTCTAAACGCTTATTTTCAGAAATAGTTGGCTCTAATGACGATGCCATAAAAGCCAATAAAGAACCTACAACTATTACCATTGCAATGGCAAATATTATTGTATATATATTTGAATCTGTTTTATTACTCATAATTACGCCGTTTTAACTTTTAAACGCTTCATACGTCGTTTTACATTTCCTTGAACTACGTAGTGATCAATTGTTGGTGCAAATACATTCATAAGAAGTATAGCCAACATAACACCCTCTGGATAAGCAGGATTAAATACTCGAATTAAAATTGAAATAAATCCAATTAAAAATCCGTAATACCATTTCCCTTTATTGGTTTGCGAAGCTGTTACCGGATCTGTAGCCATAAACACTGTACCAAAAGCAAAACCACCAATTAGTAAGTGATGCCACCACGTGGTACTCATTAATCCATAAAATTTACTGGATTCCGTTATCCAACCAGCATCTACAACACCATTGAAAATTAATCCCATAGCCAATGCTCCTAATACAGAAGACAGCATTATTCTCCAACTTCCTATCTTGGTGAAGATTAAAAATAAGCCCCCTAAAAGAATTAATAATGTAGATGTTTCACCAACCGAACCAGGAATAAATCCGTAAAACATATCAGCAACAGAATATCCTAAATCATTACCTTGAGCCAAACCACCTAAAATAGTTTCTCCTGAAATAGCATCTAGTTCCGCACCATCTGCAATCTTTTGAGCACGTTCCACAGCACCATGAACCCAAACTTTATCTCCTGACATCCAAGTTGGATATGCAAAGAATAAAAAGGCACGAATAGTTAATGCTGGATTAAGAATATTCATTCCTGTTCCGCCAAAAACTTCTTTACCAATTACAACACCAAATGCAACAGCAACTGCCAACATCCAAAGCGGTGTATCTACTGGTACTATTAATGGCACTAGCATTCCCGTTACCAAATAACCTTCCTCTACTTCGTGCTTTTTAATAACAGCAAATAAGAACTCGATGGCTAAACCAACACCATAAGACACAATTACTAATGGTAAAATTTTAATTAAACCAATGTAAAAGGCATCCCAAGATAAAAACGCTACTGGCGTACCAAATGCGGCATAATGCTGATAACCTGCATTAAACATACCGAATATTAAACACGGTACCATTGCCATGATTACCGTATTCATAGTACGCTTTAAATCGTCTGCAACCTTAATGTGAGTACCATTATGTGTAGTCTCATTAGGTAAGTATAAAAAAGTATGTAACGCATTAAATGCTGGAGCCATTTTGGTTCCTTTATACTTTTCTTTTAAATTATGTAATGTACTTTTTAAACCCATAGCTATGTTATCCTATTTCTTTAATCATTACGTCCAACCCTTTTCTTATAATCTCTTGATGTGGTTGTTTTGACACACATATAAATTCTGTTAGAGCAAAATCTTCTGGTGCCACCTCATACATTCCTAATGCTTCCATTTCGTCCAAATCACTATACATGCAAGCTTTTAAAATTTGCAATGGATATATATCTAATGGAAAAACCTCTTCATAATTACCGGTTAACACAAAAGCACGATGTTCACCATTAGTGTTAGTATCTAATTCATACTTTTTATTTGGTGTTAACCACGAAAATGTCATCGCTCTCGAAGTTGAAACCTTATTAAATACAGGTTTATTCCACCCAAAAAACTCATAATCATCACCTTCAGGAATTACGCTAATTGTATTGCTGTAGTAATCTAATGCTCCATCTGGTTTTACTTGTTTGCCTGTAAGTACATTACCAGAAATTATGCGGTCATTACCATCCTTATCAACACCATTATCATATACCATTGTAGCTACTTCACTACCAATTTTCGTTCTAAAATATCTTGGCTTTTTAACTGAAGAACCAACAAGCGCAACTAGACGTTCTGCATTAAATTTTCCAGTTAATAACAGTTCTCCAATAATTACTAAATCTTGTGCATTGACTGTCCAAACTGTTTCGCCTTTATTTACAGGATCAATTTTATTTATTAAAGTTCCAACATTCCCTGAAGGATGCGGACCTGACACCTTGTGAAGTGTTACACCGTTTAAACCAACAAGTGGCGAATTGGCATTTTTACCAACAGAAACATGAACCTGACCTTCAGTCATTTTTCCTAAAGCAGTTATTGCAGCTTGCAATTCAGCTTCCTTACCTTGCAACACATAATCTAAATCTGCCGCTAAAGGGGCACTTGCATAACCTGAAATAAAAATAGCCTTTGGAGCTCTCTCTGGGTTAGCAATAATATCATACGGACGTTGCTTAATAAATGGCCAACAACCTGTTGCCAATAAGTGCGTTTTTACAGCATTCCCATCATCTGAATCCAAATTAAACTGACCATTATCTTGGTATGTTTGCTCTTTATCAGCTTGGATTTTAACAGCCATGATACGTCTTCGTTCTCCGCGAATGACCTCAACAACCTCTCCAGAAACAGGAGCTACAAATTTAATAGCCTCAATATCTTTGTTATAAAAAACAGGTTCTCCTGCTTTAACTTTGTCCCCAACTTTGGCAATTAATTTTGGAATTACGCCGTGAAAGTCTTCAGGTCTAATGGTGCATGTATTGCTAATTATAGCATTTTCAGTTGCTTTTTCAGCAGCACCCTTGAGTTTAATGTCTAGACCCTTTTTAATCTTAATGTCGTTTGACATGCTTATAAATCTATTTGTTAATAGTAAAATATAAATGTGATTTTCAATAAACTCGAAAAATCCGTGCAAATTTACGAATTTCTATATGAAAAAATGCTAGAGATGAATGACTTTTGTTATTTATATTAGTTCTAAATAACAAGATGCCATTAGGCACAAAATTTGCTTATCTTTATGCTTCAAATTACATTTTCAATGATTAAAAGAACTTTATTCTATATTGGTTTTCTATTTCTATTTTGCAACCTATACTCACAAGTTGAAACAGAACTAAATCCGCCTGACCATATAAAAACCATAACCTTTCAAGGCAATACGCAAGAAAGTCAATTGCCACTTTTAAGGCTCGGAGAAAACCTTTTATTGGAGTTTGATGTTCTAAATGGTGACGAAGAAGATTTTTATTATAAAATTGAACATTATGATTATGATTGGTCACCATCGCAGCTCATGAAAACAGAGTTCTTAAATGGCTATGACAATCAGCGGATTAGACATTATGAGAACTCATTCAACACCTATCAAATATATTCTCACTACACTTTAAGACTACCAAACGAACGGACTCGAGGCTTAAGGGTTTCTGGTAATTACATGGTTAAAGTATTCAATGATTTAGATGAATTGGTGTTCTCTAGACGATTTATGGTTCATGAAAATGCTGCAAATGTTGGTGTCTCAATCAAGCGATCCAGAGATGTCAATTTCATTGACGAAAAGCAAAGTGTCGATATTGTAATCAACTCCAATAACATTCAATTTACAAATCCAACGCAAACGGTCAATACAGTCATCATCCAAAACAACAACCTTAACACAGCCATTTACAATGTAAAACCCCAATACACCATTGGTAATGAGTTAATATATAAATACAATACTGAAACCAGTTTTTTTGCGGGAAACGAGTATTTCTTCTTTGAAAACAAAGATGTTCGTGGTGCCACTTCATCAATTCAGTTTATAGAATTGGGTGATTTATACAATAATTATCTCTTTGCCAATATTGTTAGAAAAAACCGACCATACACCTACAACCCTGATATTAACGGTAACTTTCTTATTACAGCTATCGATGTAGAGAAACCTTATATTGAAGCAGATTATGTTTGGATTCACTTTGCCTTATCTATGAACAAACTCCCAAGCAATAAATCTGTTCATGTTTATGGTAACTTTAATAATTACGATATTAATGAGAGTACAGAAATGACTTATAACGACCAGCAAAGTCTCTACCAAGTTCCTATTTTGCTAAAACAAGGTTTTTACAATTACAAATATGTTGTTGTTGACAAAAAAACAAACAAACTGGATGAGGGAGCTATTGGCGGAAATTTTTGGCAAACCGAAAATGAATACAAAGTGATAGTCTATTATCGTGATTTGGGAGCCAGGTATGACCGTATTGTAGGGGTTGGACAAGGAAATTCCGTTGATATATCTAACTAATGAGGTATTTAATCGACTAAATCACTATTTTTTTTATTATCCCTTTAAATTTACTATTTTAGCTACAAGCTAATCCCTTTGATTTCCTATAATAGCATGGTTCAACAAATAACAAAAGGCATAAAAATTTCGGTTGAAACAAATTTTGAAGGTACATTTTATAAAAACTATAAAATACAATTTGCCTATGGTTATAAGGTAACTATTGAGAATCAAAGTAAAGATTCAGTTCAATTGTATGCTAGAGAGTGGAATATTTTAGATGCGCTTAACAATACTGAAGTTGTTTCGGGCGAAGGCGTTATAGGCAAAAAACCAGTTCTAAAACCTGGCGAATCACATACATACACGTCTGGTTGTTTATTAACTTCTCCTTTTGGCGCCATGCAAGGCTATTACAGCATGATTAATTTAGCTTCTACTAAAAAGTTTAAGGTTGGTATTCCTAGTTTCAAATTAAGCGCACCTTTCGCATTAAATTAGTCTTTCTTTTAAAACAAATTTGTAAGTTTTCTCGTTTTGCATGATATGAAAGAATTTGCAATTTGAGTAATGGACAAATTCATATGGTTCTTGATGATTAAATCCGAAATTATCATTTATATATATACCTTCAACATCAACGCGACCATTAGGTGCAATTCTTCGATATCGGTATTCGTATTCATTGATTGAAGTATGCAATTCAAACCAAGCTCCAGCAGCAATGCCACTTAACCATTGGGCGTTTTCATGTTTCTCATCGTTATATTTTGGCAGTTGTGTTCCCTTATAATTAGGTTTGAATTCTTTTAAACCATCTAAAAAACAAGCTCTATTAATGTTTCCAACCGAACCTTTAAATTCTGATATCACACCTGTTTCATCTACTTTATAAACTTTATTTTCAGTATCAGCTAAAACCACATTACCTACTGTACTTGGTGTAAACCATTTTGATCGCATGAGTTTATTCTTAATTTTTGAATTAGTTATTGAAGAGATTAGTGTATCTGTAACAAAGCGTGCACAATTACAAGCATCAACTTCAAATGCAGCATATTTAATGAAGTGCTTATTTTGCATGTGAGTTATATGACTTCTAGCAGCTTGGTAATTAACATCACCACACACTGATGCATACAATGTACCATCGCCATGAGTAAGTTTTGGATGTGTACCCAAAAAATGCAAAATAGCTTCAAGATTCACTATATCGTCATTTTTTATTTCAGCTATCAAGGGGAAGTCTAATTCACAATCTGTATCCTTACCTCTAACTCTACCATTGGGCTCTGGAGTTATATAGCGACCAAAATCATGATACTCTAACTCTCCTGTTTCTTTACTAATTAAAACTAAAGCGGCATGACCTGCTCTCACATGAGTTTTATTACCTATCCCCAAATACTTTAAATAGGTAGAATACCATTCTTCAGCATGCAAAACAATAGTTTCAGGGTAAGCTAAAGTTAAAATAATAGCATCGTTATTCATTAACTAGCTGGTACTTGATTTAATATTTTTTCACTTTGGCTATTCGTGGCTAAATCTTCGTAAGACATTCTTATTGTTGCATCTTGTTTTTCAACTCGAGTAATACTTGTCGTCTTTACAAAGCCACGATTCATAATAACACCATAATCATTATTTCCTTTTCCGGCTGTTTTATGAAAAAGCGCAAGCGATTCTGAATTCAATTTGTTTTCACTTTTAAAATCATTAAACCACTGCATACGCTCTTCTCTCATTTTTTCATTGAATAGTGTTGATGAAGACCAAATATGCGATTCTTTTTCTAACGATTTAAAGTGTTTTTGATGACCGTCCCAAACTAATTCATAAAACTCAAGTTGGTTTGTCCAATCCACAATCACCATTGTAAATGGCTCAATATCATTAAGATTATAATTATCAATTGCTTCTACAATAGTAACAGCGGACAATAAATCTTTAACTACAATACCTCTGCTCTGTCTGTAACTTTGTTTTCTTTCATGAATTTCGAAACCACCATTTAGCAAACATATACAACGATTTTTTTCGCTTAATCCAACCCAAGTTCCTCCAGACTCAACATCCCTTGGATACAGAAGTTGGGTATCATTATGTACATAAAATTCAGGAGGTGTAGAAACTCGAGATGGTGCTTCATCTCTATTAGAATGAAGTACAAAATCGGTTTTTCCTAATGGTGTTAAAGTAACGGTACACATAAAAATCAATAGTCTGAATTTATCTGGGCAACTTACAAAATTTCAAAAACTTTTAACGTGCTTTTAAGAGGCTTTCTTTCAAAAAAATAGCTAAAAATATCGTACCTTTGCGGCTCGAAAATTATACTAATTGTAAAAACAAAATACCCATGGGAAAAGGATTTTTTAATGTACCAATAGCTGTTAACGAACCTGTAATGTCTTATGCACTAGGTTCAGCAGAACGCGAAGCAGTATTGAAAGCATATAAAGAGATGTTTAACAGCAAAATTGATGTGCCAATGTACATTAATGGTAAAGATGTTACAACTGGGAACACACAAACCATGTCACCTCCTCATGATCATCAACATATAGTTGGAACTTATCATAAAGCTGAAAAATCTCATATTGATGAAGCTATTGCTACGGCTTTAGAAGCTCGTAAAACGTGGTCACAATTACCTTGGGAACAACGTGCTGGTATTTTCTTAAAGGCTGCCGAATTAATTGCAGGACCTTATCGTGCAAAAATTAATGCAGCTACCATGATAGCGCAGTCTAAAACTATTCATCAAGCAGAAATTGATGCGGCTTGTGAGTTAATAGATTTCTTGCGTTTTAATGTTCAGTTTATGACGGACATTTACATGGAACAACCTGAGAGCACAAGTGATGCTTGGAACCGTATTGAGTATAGACCATTAGAAGGTTTTACATATGCGGTTACACCTTTTAACTTTACAGCAATTGCTGGAAACCTTCCTGCTTGTATGGCATTAATGGGAAATGTTGTGGTTTGGAAGCCAAGTGACAGCCAAATTTATTCGGCTAAAGTAATTATGGATGTGTTTAAAGAAGCTGGTGTGCCTGATGGTGTAATTAATGTTGTATTTGGAGACCCAGTAATGATTACCAATACAGTTATGGCAAGCCCTGACTTTTCTGGTTTACATTTCACAGGCTCTACATTTATCTTTAAAGAGCTTTGGAAACAAATAGGAAATAATATTCACAATTATAAAACCTACCCTAGAATTGTGGGTGAAACAGGCGGAAAAGATTTCATCGTTGCACACAAATCGGCTAACGCAAAACAAGTAGCTACAGCTATTACTCGTGGTGCATTTGAGTTCCAAGGTCAGAAATGTAGTGCAGCGTCTCGAGCTTATATTCCAAATAATTTATGGGATGACGTTAAGAACTATGTAATAGAAGATGTGAAATCTTTCAAAATGGGTTCTCCAGAAGATATGAGTAATTTCATTACAGCTGTAATTCACGAAGGGTCTTTCGATAAATTAGCAAAATATATTGATGCCGCAAAAGCTGATGCCGATGCAGAAATTATTGTTGGAGGAAATTATGATAAATCAAAAGGCTACTTTATTGAGCCTACTGTAATTGTTACAAGTAATCCAAAATATAGTACGATGTGTACTGAATTATTTGGCCCTGTAATTACTATTTATGTATATGATGCCAATCAATATTCTGAAACCTTAAAATTAGTTGACGAAACTAGCGAATATGCTTTAACAGGTGCTATTTTAGCTACAGATCGTTATGCTATTAACGAGGCAACAACGGCTTTACAAAATTGTGCTGGAAACTTCTATATTAACGATAAACCAACTGGTGCTGTTGTTGGACAACAACCATTTGGTGGCGCTAGAGCTTCGGGAACAAATGACAAAGCGGGTTCTGCTCAAAACCTATTACGTTGGGTTTCACCTAGAATGATAAAAGAAACCTTTGTAACACCAACAGATTATCGCTATCCATTTTTAGGATAAAAAACTGTAAATAAACATCTTAAACGAAAGCTACTCAAAATATGAGTAGCTTTTTTTATGAAAAATTGCTACATTTATAACATTGCTAATTAACCAATTTATGAAAAAAATTACGTTCTTATTTATTTTAGTTTTTACTGCGTCACTCCATGCTCAAACACCTGGTGGAGAAAGTGCTATCACAACAATTGATGCGACTATACCATATCAAGGCTTTGGAGAATCTTTAGCATTATTAGGATCAGGTGAGTACAAAATTTACTACGATAATATTGATGGCGTTTTGGATAAACCTATTTTTTTTGTTGATGGTTTTGACCCTAATGATACGCGCGACATAGATGCTATGTACAGTTTATTGAATTATGGAAATTCAGGTGAAAATTTAGGTGATACTGTAAGAGATGAAGGGTATGATTTAGTAGTTTTAAATTTCCCTGAAGAATACTTAAGCCCAACTGACGGAACGACTATGATAAAAGGTGGAGCCGATTTCATTCAGCGCAATGCATTTATTTTAGTTGAGCTAATAAATATCATTAACCAAAACAAAGTCATGGGTGCAGAAGAAAATGTGGTAATTGGACCAAGTATGGGTGGATTGATATCACGATATGCATTGGCATATATGGAAAATCAGAGCATAGATCATGATACGAGACTTTATATTTCGTTCGACTCGCCGCATTTAGGAGCCAATGTTCCTATTGGAATTCAATATTTATTTAATTATATGGTTAATGGTGAACCAGGTATTTCGGAAGCCGAACCATTAGTTTCTGGTTTGTTAAATAGTGCTGCAGCGAAACAAATGTTAATTGATCATTATCTAGGACATGTTGATTCTGGTGGGATTAACCAAGATGGTACGTCACCCACTCCAAAAGGCGCTCCTAATTTTAGAGACAGCTTTCAAAGTGAACTCGATGGCCTTGGTTTTCCTCAAAATGTTCGAAATGTTTCTATCACAAACGGAAGCGGAACAGGTCAATTAACTGGAACACCAGGTATGGAACTTATTAATCATACTTTTAATACAGGTATGACAAGTGGATTTAATACACGAGCCATTATTAGAGTCAATTTTACACCTGATGCCAATCAAAATATTGAAGTTACTGATTTTGTTGGGCAAGCTTTCATTTTTATTGGTTGGGTTACTGGCTTTGAGTATAGTGCATCAGCAGAATCTACGAGCACATCAGATGGTCTGGACAGTGCTCCCGGAGGGCAATTTGATTTATATGCTTTTGATGACGGAACAAACCCATTAATTACAGAGTTTGTTGATAATTTGAATTCGCAATATTTTAATTTCATTCCCACATTAAGTGGTTTAGCAATAAGTAGCGAAACGGATTGGTACACGATTCCTGATGCTAACGATGCACCATTTGCCAACACCTACATACCAAACAACAATGAACCACACGTCACTCTAACTGATGGAAACGTCGCTTTTGCATTAGAGGAAATTCGTGGTGAAACTTTAGGAGTTTCAGAAAATGCCATAACTAGTTTTGACATTAAATTACAACAAAACCCTGTTGATAATCAGTTAACCCTTTTAAGCAGCAATCTTTTAAATAATGCAGGTATAAGAATCGTAGATATGACTGGTAAACAAATTTACAACCAAGCAATGACTTTAAATCAAAAAACCACGATCCATCTAAATCTAGAATCAGGTTTTTATATTTTGGATATCAAAATAAATGATCACAATAGCTTTAAAACCAAGTTTATTGCTAGATAAGTTTTGGCATTTTAAAAAAATCAATGAAAAAAATCCTGCTTTTCTTAAAAAAAGAGTTTATTGAAATGCTACCACCAACTATATTCTTTTTTGTGGTATTTCACATATTGTATTTTATAAAATCGCTTGTTGCTAATGAATATGGGGTTTCTATTTCGTCATCAATTGCAGCTGCAATTGGATCGCTAATAGTTGGCAAAGCCATTTTAATTGTAGATAGTCTCAAAGCCTTAAATTTATTTCAAGAACATAATTTAATACATCGTATTCTTTGGAAAATATTTATTTATAGTGTGTTCGTTTTTCTTTTTCGTTATTTAGAAGAAGTCATACCGCTAATGTCAAAATACGATTCCTTTAACGTAGCAAACAGAAATTTAATTAATGAAATTAAATGGTCTCAATTTTGGACCATACAAATAGTATTATTCATTTTCCTTACTATTTATATTTCCTTTGTAGAACTAATAAAAGTAATTGGAAAAGAGCGCTTTCTAGAAATTGTTTTTAAAAAGAAAAAAGACTATAAGAATCAATAAGCACTACCCTTAAATTTAATTGGTAAGTGAACAACCTTTTTAGTTTCAAAGAAATCTTCATCAAAATAATCTGAAATATTGTAGATTTCTGCTGTTTTATAATCTTGAAGTTCTTCAGACAAATCACCACCTTTTAAATATAGTATGCCATTTTTTAAATCGTGGTTTTGTTTTTTGGCAACTTTTCCTTTTATCCAATGAACAAACGTTGGCATAGCAGCTACAGCACGACTTATTATATAATCATAAGTATCTTTAACGTCCTCTACACGGGAATGAGAGGTTTTTACATTTTCCAACCCTAGTCCTTCAACAACTTCATTGACAACTTTTAACTTTTTAGCTATACTATCAACTAAATGAAAAGAACATTGTGGAAATAAAATGGCTAACGGAATTCCCGGAAAGCCACCACCTGTTCCAACATCCATGATTTTAGTTTCAGGTTTAAATTCAATAATCTTGGCGATGGCTAATGAATGTAAAACATGACGTAAATACAACTCATCAATATCCTTTCTAGACACCACATTAATCTTCAAATTCCAATCTTGATAGAGAGACTCTAATTGCCTGAATTTCAATACCTGATTGTCTGTTAAATTTGGAAAATATTTCAGAATAAGCTCCATTTTATTGAATTTTCAACAAAAGTAACCATTTTTTGTGCATATTTTTATGAAAACTTTATAGAAGAGGATACAGATAATGGTTATCTTTGGAGATTATAAAATTATTTTATTTTTCATAATTTTATTTTTATTTAATAGCAATAATATGACTCAACAAACAGTATCTTTTTCAAGAAAAGATTCAGCAAATTTTTTTAGAACGCTCAACAAGCGTGTCAATAATTATTTTAAAGAAAATGACATAAAGAAAACCGGAAACTGGAAATTGTATGTAAAGGCCATATTTATGTTTACCTTGCTTTTAGGTCCTTTTGTATTACTACTAACGGTTAACCTACCTGTTTGGTTACAAATTATTTCAATGGTTATTATTGGTGTAGGAATTGCAGGTGTTGGTATGAATGTTATGCATGATGCTAATCACGGTTCTTTTTCAAGCAAGAAATGGGTAAATAAATTAATGGGTAGTAGTATCCATATTTTAGCTGGTAATGATTATAATTGGAAAGTGCAACACAACGTCTTGCATCACACATATACAAATATTCAAGGACATGATGAAGATATAGATGCCGGAAGAATTATTCGCTTTTCAAAACATGCAAAATGGTTTAAAATTCATAAGTACCAAAAATATTACGCTTTCTTTTTATATGGTTTCTTGACTGTCAATTGGGCATTAACAACCGATTTTAAACAGACCTATCAATATCTTAAACGAAAATTATCTTATGGTGATTTCCCTAGTCCTGCTACGCAATGGACTAAACTAATTATTGGAAAAATAATTTATTATTCTATTTGGGTAGTTTTACCGTTAATGTTAGGTTATGCTTGGTGGCAAGTACTGATTGGGTTCTTTATCATGCATTATACAGCAGGAATAATTTTGAGTGTTATTTTTCAGTTAGCTCACGTTATGCCAAATACTGAAATGCCATTACCTGATGAAAATGGTAGCATGAAAAACACATGGGCTATACATCAATTGTTTACAACATCTAATTTTTCTCCTAAAAGCTGGATTGTTGAGTTTTACACAGGTGGATTAAACAGACAGGTAGAGCATCACTTATTTTCAAATATTAGCCATGTACATTATAGAGATATTGCTAAAATTGTAAAAGAAACAGCAAATGAATTTAGCTTACCTTACAATGAGTACAATTCTATTTGGAAAGCCATCGCAGAACATTACCAGCAATTAAAAACACTTGGTCATAAACCGAGTATGGCCTAATTTTTATAATGTCAGAAACAGCAATTACAAAAAGTTCACTTTCAGACAGAGTACTGAACATGTCCACATCTGCCACTTTAGCTATGGCAGCAAAAGCTCGTGAATTACGAGCTGAAGGCAAAGATATAATAGGCTTGAGTTTAGGCGAGCCTGATTTTAACACACCTGATTACATTAAAGAAGCAGCCATACAGGCCATTCATGATGATTACAATGCCTACACACCAGTAGATGGTTATGTGGAGCTAAAAGAAGCCATCATTACGAAGTTTAGACGAGACAATAATCTCAATTATACGTTACCACAAATTGTGGTATCTACAGGAGCTAAACAAGCCTTATATAATGTTGCTCAAGTAATGCTTAATCCTGGGGATGAAGTTATTTTACCTTGCCCTTACTGGGTAAGCTATGCTGATATTGTTAAGCTAGCCGAAGGTGTGCCAGTGGAAGTTCAAACAAGTATTGCGACTGATTTTAAAATCACAGCTGAACAGCTAGAAGCTGCTATCACACCAAAAACTAAAATGCTCTGGTATAGTTCGCCATGCAATCCTAGTGGTTCATTATATAGTAAAGAAGAACTGCGTGCATTAGCTGATGTACTTAAAAAACATCCAGATATTTATGTGGTTTCAGATGAAATCTATGAACATATTAATTTCACTAAAAAAGGCCACACGAGTATGGCTGAATTTAGTGATATGTACAACCGAACGATTACCATAAACGGTGTTTCAAAAGCATTCGCAATGACAGGATGGCGTATTGGCTATATTGGCGCTCCAGAAACAATAGCTAGAGCTTGTAATAAAATGCAAGGTCAGGTAACTAGTGGTGCAAATTGTATAGCGCAACGCGCTGTAATTACAGCTTTAAATGAATCGCCTTCTCGAGTTGACTATATGATACAGGAATTTAAAACCCGTCGTGATTTAGTTCTAAAACTGCTAGATGATGTGCCTGGGTTTATAACCAACACACCTGAAGGTGCATTTTATGTATTTCCTAATATTTCTGCTTTCTTTGGAAAAACTTTAAGAGGAAAAACGATTAACAATGCCACGGATTTCTCATTATATTTGCTAGAAGAAGCTTTAGTTGCTACCGTAACAGGTGACGCTTTTGGTAATCCTGATTGTATTCGCATTTCTTATGCAGCAAGCCAAGAACAAATTGTTGAAGCTATAAAGCGGATAAAAAGAGCTGTCAATTAAAAATAATTTAACCGTACCTAAAAATCTTATCTAGTCCGTTTATCAATCAGACAGCTACTATTTTGTCTGCATACTTTTTAATAGAAATATATAAACACTAATAAAATAAGCGACATTATTAATCCAAATAATATTAGTATTTTTCTTCTTTTACTGCGTTGCTCTTTTTGTAAACGTTCTCTTATTTCACGCAGTACTTGCGGTGAAGCTTCACCTATTTTAAATTCAGTGTTTGTAGTTTTATAACCTGTTAAAGAGTGTTTTTTATTTCTTCTTTCAGATAACATATTCTTGTTATTTTTAAGAATAGTTATCATTGATTGAGCAGATCCTCCAAATCCCATATTCATCAATTTTAAAATATTATCCGTTGTAATTTCAGTGAAGTATCATCAACATAAAAAGTCTGTTGAGTACTATAAATCATGTGGTGTTATGAGGAAATCCAATTAACACACAGTAAAAGTTCAATAAGCACTTATACTATATATGTAGATAAAATTTAAAAAATGTTACAGGAATATATTCAGATAACGATGATTAGATGAAAAACACCAAGAATGCAGTCAAAAATAGCGCTATCTTCAAAGTAAAGTCAACATTAGATTCTGTATTGTAAAAACGACTTTTTATGTTTTGCCTTTTACCAAAAAGGGTATGATCAGAATAATTTAAGCTGTCAATTGAAGTGCAGGCTTTATAATTTGACGTTAAAAATCCCATAGGTTTATTATGAATAATTTCATGCTCGCTTATGGGAAGCGACTCTATTTCTTGATTTGTTAAAACTAATTCCATGATTTTGGTTTTTAAATTGGTTACATAATTAAGACGAGCCATTTTAAAAATTGTTACAACAATCAAAAAATTAATTTACTAGCGGTTCCTCCAAAAGAATGGCGTCAATAATATGAGAACTGTGAATAGTTCCAACCTTCCAATTAACATTAAGAAGGCGCTCCACCATTTTCCTAAAGCCGGTAATGCCGCATAATTATTTACAGGTCCAAAATCACCCAATGCAGGACCAACGTTACCCAAACTCGAGGCAGCCAAACCAATAGCTGATTGAAAATCAATATTAAACATTGAAAAAACTAAAGCACCAACAATAAAAGATAACATATAGAGAATAAAGAATGCTAGTATATTGAAGACAATATCTCCGGAAACCGATTTGGTATTATAGCGTACGGGAAGTATAGCATTTGGATGTAATGAGCGCCTAAATTCTACAAATCCATTTTTTATCATCAATAAATGTCTTACTACTTTTACACCACCTGAAGTACTTCCTGCCGAACCACCCAAAAACATCAATCCAAAGAAAAACACAACCAAGAATGGTGTCCAAAGCGTGTAATCGGCCGTCACAAAACCAGTTGTTGTTACAATTGCCAATACTTGAAAAAGCGCATGCCTAAATGCACTCTCGCCAGCTCCAAAAATCATAGGATGAGAAATTGAAGACAAGGTTGGATCTGACTTAAAATAAATTATCAACGATGCTATAATTGTAAAAACCAGTATGAATTTAAAGTACAATTTAAACTCTTCATCTCGGATAATTTTTTGCACTTTTCCTTTAAAGGCAAAATAGCTTAAAACGAAGTTTGTTCCCGCCAAAAACATAAATACTATGATAATGTATTGAATGATTGGCTGGTCATTCCAATGTGCTACACTCGCATTTTTAGTTGAAAAACCACCAGTAGACAAAGTACTCATAGCATGATTAATAGCATCAAAAAATGACATTCCTGCTACTTTTAACAGTATGGTTTCAACAGCTGTATACCCGAAATATATTAACCATAAGCGTTTAGCTGTATCGGTAATCCTGGGATGGAGTTTATCAGCACTTGGACCAGGTGCTTCAGCAGCAAATAACTGCATGCCACCAATTCCTAAAAGCGGTAATATGGCAACTGCGAGAACTATAATTCCCATACCTCCTATCCAGTGTGTTAAACTTCGCCAAAACAATACACCGTAAGGAACAGCTTCTATATCATCCAAAATGGAAGCACCAGTTGTTGTGTAACCTGACATAGTCTCAAAAAATGCATTGGTAAACTCTGGAATGGCACCTGTTAAAACATAGGGCAGCGTGCCTGATAAAGCCATAATAATCCACCCAAAGGTAACAACGACATAGCCTTCACGTTTGTTCATTTCTTTTCTATGATCTCTAGTTTTGAACATAAGAAATGCACCAATGGCTATAATAATGATTCCTCCTAACAATAGATTATTAGTTACACCATCCTTATAAATAAAGCTTACTAATGCAGATAATAGAATGAAGCCACCGTTGAACAGTAGTAATAATCCAAAAAAATGAAAAATGATTTTGTAATTAAGCTTCATATTATAAAAAGAGCTTTTCTACCTCAACAATTGATCGCGGCAAGCCACAAATGACAACCCGATCGCCTTCTTGTATTTTAAAATCTCCTAAAGCAATATACCCAATATCATCGCGAATAACACCACCAATGATAGCTGATCTTGGAAAACCAACATCCCTAATAAACTTATTACAAATTTTGGATGATGGTTTTACTTTGAACTCCAATAATTCAGCATCCATATTATTCAGCTTAGTCATGGCTACCACTTCGCCACGTCTTACATATCTAAAAATATTATTGGCAGCTAATAGCTTTTTGTTTATCAGAGTATCAATACCTATGGATTGGGATAACTCAAAATAATCCATATTTTCAACAAGAGCTATTGTTTTTTTTACATTTTTTGATTTCGCAACTAGACTCGACATAATGTTGATTTCACTATTACCAGTAACAGCAATAAAGGCATCCATATCACTAATATTTTCTTCATCAAGTAAATCCACATTTCGCCCATCACCATTAATAACCAACACATTAGGTAATTCATCAGCTAAATCAAAGGCTCTATTTTTATCTTTTTCTATTAATTTAATGTTCAAGTTACTGTTTGCCAGATCACGTGCTGTTTTGTATCCAATTTTACTACCGCCCAAAATCATGACATTCTTGATGTCAGTGTTAATCTTACCAGTAATCTTACAGAGTTCTTCGGCACCACCTTCAGAGGTTATAAAAACCACATGATCACCTTCTTTCAACATCGTATCTCCTCTTGGGATAATAGTGTATTGTGTTCCAAAACGTTGAATGGCAATGGGTACAAAATGAATTTCAGGAAAAATTTGAGCTGCCTCTTTTACAGTTTTTCCTGCAAAAGCCATCGTTCTAGAAAGATCCAATCCCACCATAGTCAAAGCGCCATCTTCAAAAGCATAGGTATCACTAAAGGCCGATTGATCTAATAATAATTTGATTTCAGATGCTGCTAACGCTTCAGGCGAAATCAATTCATCTATTCCAAACTTGGTAAAGCCAACCTCATCCTTATGATTTATGAATTCTGTATTTGATATTCTTGCAATGGTTCGTTTGGCACCCAACTGCTTTGCCAATACACAAACTGTAATATTAGTAGTTTCAGAAGAGGTAACTGCAATTACTAAATCACTTGTATTGACACGCGCATCCTTTAAAATCGAAATAGACGTTGCATCGCCTTTTATAACCTTGATATCAAGATGATTATCTGCATAAAGCAAACTATCTTTATTCGTATCTATAAGTGTGATTTCTTGTGATTCAAAAGACAATAATTTTGCTAAATGAAATCCAACTTCACCAGCACCAGCAATAATTATTTTCATGTGTAGTATTACTAAAAAGTAGTACAAATATAAAGCAAAAATAACTATTGCCATATTAATTAAAGGTATTATAATAAATTACTAACTAGTTGCTTAATGCCTTGTTAATAGTTTATATTTGCGAAAAAAATACAGTTTGTCAAAAGTTAAACCATATAAGGATAGTGATCTTGGTAAGAAGGAACAAGTAGCTAAAATGTTTGATAATATTTCCGGAGATTACGATGGATTGAATCGTGTTATATCATTTGGAATTGATATATCTTGGCGAAAAAAAGTAGTTGCAATAGTTAGTGAGAAAAACCCAGAAAATATTCTTGATATTGCAACAGGAACAGGAGATTTAGCCATTAACCTAACTGAAACCAATGCCAAAACCATTATTGGGTTAGATATTAGTAGTGGTATGCTTGAGATTGGAAAACAAAAAATCAGAAAAAAAGGGTTAGAAAATACAGTAGAATTGGTTTTGGGTGATTCCGAAAACATGCCTTTTGAAGATAATTATTTTGACGCCATCACTGTTGCATTTGGCATCCGTAATTTTGAAACTCTTGAAAAAGGACTAGCTGAAATTTATCGTGTTCTTAAACCTAGTGGTACGTTTGTAATACTTGAAACATCAATACCTACAAAAACACCTTACAAACAGGGTTATAATTTCTACACAAAAAATATTTTACCTATAATTGGCAAAGTATTTTCTAAAGACAAAAGTGCTTACAAATATTTATGTGAATCTGCATCTGTTTTTCCTTATGGTGAAGCTATGAACAATATTTTACGTAAAATTGGGTTTATTAATGTTAATGATTTGCCACAAACTTTTGGTGTGGCAACTATTTATACATCATCTAAATAAAACTATGAAGAATATATTTGTTCTACTTGTATATATATTAACCTTTCAGTCGGTTTCTGCCCAGCTCTTTTCAAAAGAAAAGATTAGAAATCTCGATAATGAAGATAAGAAATTTTTAAGCTACGGCTACTTTTTAGGATTTAATAGCTACGATTTCAATTTTGATTACAACGAAGATAAAGCCGATATTCTTGTCCAAAAAGGAACCGGTTTTAATGTAGGATTAATTGGTAATATGAGAATTCATGAACATATTGATTTGCGCTTGGAACCAGGTCTATATATTTCTACTCGAAATTTAGAATATGATGAGAGTTATTTTAATGGTGTTGAAGATTTTACAGATTCTGACCTTAAAAGGGAAGTACAATCAACCTATATTCATGTGCCTTTGTTATTAAAATTCTCTACCAAACGCCTCAATAACTTTAAACCGTTTGTGGTTGGTGGCGTTTCTACTGCGCTTAATTTATCTAGTAACGAAAACAATCCTGACGATAATAGTTCAGGTCAATTTAGAACTAAAAGAAACATGTATTTTTATGAAATTGGCTTTGGTATTGATTTCTACTTACACTATTTCAAGTTCACACCTTCTATAAGAGGTGTATTTGCCATAAACGATGAATTGGTTCGAGACAAAGACCCTAATAGTCCGTGGACAGGAAACGTGAACAGCATGAAAACTAGAGGCGTTTTTATAAACTTCACATTTCAGTAATCTAAATTTTAACGCTTAAATTCACTTATTAAAATTGCAGCGGCAGTAGCTACATTTAAACTTTCGGTTTTTTGAATAGTACCAAATCTTGGAATAGCAATACGTTGATTAATTTTTTCTTCTATAGATTTAGAAATACCATTGGCCTCATTTCCTAATACCAAAATCCCTTTTTCAGGTAAGTTTTCTTGATATACATTATTCCCATCCATAAAGGCTCCAAAAATTGGCAAAGACGTTTTTTCTAAAAAGGCATCTAAATTTAAATACGTAATATTTACTCTGGTTAATGATCCCATTGTAGCTTGAATCACTTTAGGATTATACGCATCGACTGTTGTTTCACTGCAAATCAAATCAGGAATACCAAACCAATCACATAGCCTGATAATAGTACCTAAATTGCCTGGGTCTCTTACTGCGTCCAAAACTACAACGAGGTTATTAAAATCAATTGTATGGCTATTTGGGATTTTAAAAAGTGCCAAAGCCTGATTAGGAGATTTTAAAAAACTTATTTTTTTTAATTCTTGATCAGTAATTAAAGTTTCAAATTTGGCATCAATATTGAACGGTTTTACTGAAAATAACTGAACTAATTCAAATGGAGCATTTAAAAACTCTTTAATTGTTTTAATCCCTTCAGCCACAAAGAGCCCATGCTCTTGCCTGAACTTTTTATGTTTTAAACTTGTTACTAATTTTATTTGATTTTTTGAAAGCATATAACTTATCTTACTTTTTTACAGTAGAAAAACAATTAAAAAAAATTGAAAATAGCTCATACAAAGCTTTGATGATAAACTATCTTTTTTAATAGAAATAATGTACTTTTGAATCATATATTTAGTAAGCATTTTAAATAAAACTAATACCTTTTTACAATTATCAGACTAAAATACTTTTAATTTATTTGTACTTGAAAATAGACATCAATAAAATAGCACTAAATATAACTATAGCTTTGCTTTTGGCATCCTGTAATTCTATTAAGCGCGTAGCTGATGATGAGCATCTACTTACTAATAACACTATTTACGTTAACGACAAAGTTAATAAAACTGAAACCATAAATAACCTCCTCTATCAAAAGGATAACAGAAAATTTTTAGGCTTTCCGTTTAGACTTCATATCTATAACTTAGCTAGACCTAATATAGACTCCATAGTTAATAGTAATATTGATAAGAAGCCTAAAAAAAGAGAACGATTAGAAAAGTTTTTATCAAAAAAACAATTGGACAAATATGTTGAATCGCGCATTGGATTCAATAATTGGCTAAAAAAAACAGGAGAAGCACCTGTGATTTTAGATGATTCAAAAGTTGAGCGCTCAATAAGGCGATTGGAAGCCTACTATTTTCATAATGGCTGGTTTAATGCAAAAGCCACATCAAAAATCACGCGAAACGATAATCAAAGAGCGACCGTTGATTACCAAGTAGCAACAGGTGAACCCTATATTGTTGACTCCTTGTCAACAAAAATAGATTCTCGTGTTGTTGACTCGCTTTATTTAGTCTCCAAAGGCAAATCGCATATCAAACTAAACAAACAATATAAAACAGCTACTTTTGAAAAAGAAAAAGACCGCTTAACCAACTATTTCAGAAACAATGGTGTTTATCATTTTAGTGAAGATTATGTCTATTTTGAAATGGACACCATCGACACAAATAAAAAAGTAAAAGTAGATTTACAAATTCAAAATAGGTTAATAAAAATTGATGACTCTTCCAGACGAGAACCTTTCAATATTTACAAAATAAAAGAAGTCAATATATTTACCGACTATTCATATTTAGACCGTAATAAAACTCAAAAAGATTCCACCAGCTACGAGGGTTATAATCTGTACAGCAATGACGAATTACGGTTCAAACCCAAGGCTCTAACTGATGCTATATTCATTACACCAGGATCGGTTTTTAAGGATAGGGACCGAACCATGTCATACAGACATATTTCTGAACTGCGCACGTTTAAGTATCCTAACATTGAATATATTGAGAATCAAGACACCACGCTTACCGCCAATGTGTACTTAACTCCTTTAAAGAAGTTTAGTTTAAGTTTTGGTGCTGAAGTTTCACAGAGCAATATCCAACAAATTGGATTGTCCTTCAATCCTTCCATTTTAATGAGAAATGTATTTGGAGGAGCCGAAACTTTAGAATTAACAGCATTTGGAAGTATTGGAGCTTCTAAAGACGCTGCCAATGATGAAGATCGATTTTTTGATATTCAAGAATGGGGTGCCGATTTAAAATTAACTATTCCAAGACTATTTTTTCCTTTTAATACTGAAAGTATCATTCCAAAAAGCATGTCTCCTTCTACACGTATTAGCATATCAAGTTCAAACCAAACTAATATTGGCCTTGATAAACGCACTTTTACAGGAGCGATTAATTATAAGTGGCGACCCAATGATAAAGTAACAAACCGATTTGATTTATTGAGTTCACAATATGTTAGAAATCTAAATCCTGACAATTATTTTAATGTTTATAGCACTTCGTTTACTACATTAAATGATATTGCACAAGACATTGGCTACATTGGACCAGATGATGAACTAGGAATCCCTGGTCAAGCCAACGAGTTTATTGATGAAGTATTAAGCAATAACCCACCACCTGGATTGACAGATGACGATATTCAAACCGTAAATTACATTGATGAAAGACAAACTCGACTTACTGAAAACAACTTAATCATATCCTCTAGCTTTAATTATGTGCGTGACAATAGATCAAGTCTTTTTGACGAAAGTTTTTCAATTTTCAGGGTTAAGCTAGAATCAGCAGGAAATGTATTATCATTAGCTTCAAGCGTTTTTAATTTAGAGAAAAATAATGATGGTAATTATGAAATTTTTAATGTTGCTTACTCCCAATATGTAAAACCTGAACTAGATTATATTAAACATTGGGATCTAGGCAATAAACGGGTATTGGCAATGAGGTCGTTTTTTGGAATAGCTATTCCATATGGGAATTCAAATAGTATTCCATTTTCAAAAAGTTTCTTTGCGGGTGGAACTAATGACAATAGAGCTTGGACAGCATATAGTTTAGGACCCGGAAGTTCTGATAGTAATGATGAATTTAATGAAGCTAACCTTAAAATAGCCTTGAATTTAGAATACCGCTTTAATATTTTTGAAAGTCTGCATGGTGCCCTTTTTGCTGATGCTGGAAATATCTGGAATGTATTGGACAATGTTGAAGATAAAAGTGCCACTTTCACTGATTTTAGCTCACTAGAAGACATTGCTCTAGGCACAGGTTTTGGCTTAAGGTATGATTTTGGCTTTGTTGTTTTTCGTTTTGATATAGGGTTTAAAACCTATGACCCTTCTTATCAAAATTCAAATAGATGGTTTAATGATTATAACTTCAAGAGTGCTGTTTATAACATTGGTATCAATTACCCTTTTTAAGCTGTTTTATTTTATTATTTTTGTTATTCAAAATTTTTAAAATATGTCTCACAATATTAAAGCTGGTGTCGCCACTGGCCACGAAGTTCAAGAAATATTTAAACTTGCCAAAGAAAAAGGGTTTGCCCTACCTGCTGTTAACGTAGTAGGGTCAAACAGTATCAATGGTGTTTTAGAAACCGCTAGAGATTTAAATGCACCTGTTATTATTCAGTTTTCTAATGGAGGTGGTGTTTTTAATGCAGGTAAAGGATTGAGTAATGAAAACCAAAAAGCAGCCATTGCTGGTAGCATTGCTGGAGCCAAACACGTCCACTTAATGGCTGAAGCTTATGGTGTACCTGTCATCTTACATACTGATCATTGTGCTAAAAAATTGCTGCCATGGATAGATGGTTTATTGGAAGCTAGTGAAAAACATTTTGCCGAAACTGGAAAGCCGCTTTACAGTTCACATATGATAGATTTAAGTGAGGAACCTATCGAAGAAAATATTGAAATCTGTAAACAATATCTATCAAGAATGAGTAAAATGGGGATGACCCTTGAAATTGAATTAGGTATAACAGGCGGTGAAGAAGATGGTGTTGACAATACTGATGTTGACGATTCTAAATTATACACCCAACCTGAAGAAGTAGCATATGCCTATGAAGAATTAAGTAAGGTAAGTGACCAATTCACAATCGCTGCTGCATTTGGAAATGTTCACGGTGTTTACAAACCTGGAAATGTTAAGCTAACACCTAAAATACTAAAGAATTCCCAAGAATATGTGAGTAAAAAATTTGGTTTGAAACACAACCACATAGATTTTGTTTTCCACGGTGGTTCAGGATCAACAGTTGAAGAAATTCGTGAAGCCATTGGTTATGGGGTTATAAAAATGAATATTGACACTGATATGCAATATGCCTTTATGAGTGGTGTACGTGATTATATGAAAGAAAAGGAAGCCTATTTACAATCACAAATTGGCAACCCTGATGGTGATGACGTTCCTAATAAAAAGTATTATGACCCAAGAGTTTGGTTGCGAAAAGGCGAAAATACCTTTGTTGAAAGATTAAAAAAGGCTTTTGAAGACCTTAATAATGTAAATACTTTATAAATTTGCACCCTAACTAACAACTAAACAAAATAGTCATGGCTTGGTTTAAAAGAAAAGAGAAGGGGATTCAAACCTCAACAGAACAGAAGAAAGATACACCGCGAGGTCTGTGGTATAAATCGCCAACAGGTAAAATAGTTGATGCTAAAGAACTTGAGCAAAATTACTTTGTTAGTCCAGAAGATGGTTACCACGTAAGAATAGGTAGTGAAGAATATTTCAGTATCCTTTTTGACGAAAACAAATACAAAGAATTAGACGCCAAACTAGAATCTAAAGACCCTTTAAAATTCGAGGACACAAAAAAATATCCAGACCGTTTAAAAGCAGCACAGGAAAAAACGAAACTAAAAGATGCTGTACGTTGTGCCGTTGGAAAATCTAAAGGCAAAGATTTGGTTGTAGCATGTATGGACTTTTCATTTATTGGTGGTTCAATGGGAAGTGTTGTGGGTGAAAAAATAGCACGTGCAGCCGATTATGCATTAAAGAAGAAAACTCCTTTTATGATTATCTCAAAATCAGGAGGGGCTCGTATGATGGAGGCAGCACTATCACTAATGCAATTAGCCAAAACATCTGTTAAATTAGCTCAATTAGCTGATGCTGGCATACCTTATATTTCATTGTGTACTGACCCAACAACTGGAGGTACGACAGCGTCGTTTGCCATGCTAGGAGACATCAATATATCAGAACCTGGTGCTTTAATTGGGTTTGCAGGCCCACGAGTGGTACGTGATACTACGGGACAGGAATTACCTGAAGGTTTCCAAACATCAGAGTTCTTATTAGAACATGGATTTTTAGATTTCATTACTCATAGAAAAGATCTAAAAAAGAAAGTGAACTTGTATATTGATTTAATTACGAATCAACCCTTAAGAGAATAAAAAAAAGCGACTAAATGGTCGCTTTTTTTTTATGTTTTAAATATACTTTCAGTTTACTATCTTAAAATAATGTCAATAGTATTACCATCATTAAATGTAAATGTTGCCAAATTATCACAAGCACCATCTCCAAAATCTAACAAACCGCCAAAATAAGTTCTTTCCACGTCTACAGATCCTCCCACAAAGTGGTAGCATGTTACTTCGCGACGCAGAGGTAAAATAACTTCATAAGCATGTGAGTTACCATTTCTAAAAGTAGCATTCCAATAGCCTGTTACTTCAAAAACATTGTCAGTAAATTCACCACTGCCAAAACCTTCAATCCATTCTCTTATTATTTGTCCTTCACGTGATGCTTCAGCACCATTAGGCCAAATAACAGTTATATCAACAGTATGGGTAAATTGAGGATTGCCATTAATATTTGACAATTCTCGCAAAATAGAATTACTTCCAATTACTTGCTTAGCATCAAAATAGAAATCATTCAGCACATAACCCAAAGTAACTTGCTGGGCTTGAGGATCACGTTCCCAATTGATAACTATTTGACCTCTATATCTATGACCTCTTATCATGCACCCATCAATTCCAAAATCAACAGTTAGTTCCCTAAAGTTTTGTTGTGCAACTAAAGTCAGTGTCACACAATCTGGCATTTTTGCCGTTGAAACAGACATTCCTCGAGCCTCAGAAGCTTCTTGGTTTTCATACGTTTCAATAATAAAATCTTCCATTGAGGCTGAAACTTCATCCATTTCAGCAGCTTGCATCACTTCAGACACATCTTGTTCTTGAGGAACAGGATCAGTTGTGTCATTTTCTGTACACCCAGTAAATGTCAGCCCTAAAACCACAAGAGCTAAAACCACCTTTGTTAAATTACATGTTTTCATCATTACTTTTTTAAAGTTAATATAATGTTAAGACAACATAATAACGTAAAGGTTTAATGAAAATTACTTTTTTATTGACAATAATTATTTTGATGAAAACTTGTAAATGGTTAAAAATTACTATATTTGCCGCTTGAAAGAAAGGCTTTCATATACATAACAATCATTTACAATAATATTAGCATGTATTTAACAAAAGAAAAAAAAGAAGAGATTTTCTCAAAGTACGGTAAAGGTAAAAATGATACTGGTACTGCTGAAGCTCAAATTGCGTTGTTTACGCACCGAATTAATCATTTAACAGAACACTTAAAAATCAATCGTAAAGATTTTAATACAGAGCGTTCATTAGTAAAGCTGGTTGGTAAGCGTCGTGCTTTACTTGACTACTTAACTAAAAAAGATATCATGAGATATCGTGCAATTGTTAAAGAATTAGGATTAAGAAAATAATCACAATATAAGAGGCTTTTAGCCTCTTTTTTGTTTTAATATAACTCAAACGTAAGAGTCTAACAATCGTAAATAAGAAGCTGGATCCTGATTAAATTCAGGGCTAAAGGTTTTTCATTGGTCTCACAACAACTACACAACAACACAACGACCATTGTTTAACAGAATTTCGACGTGCAAATAAATGTATCGAAATTAGAATTAAAAAATTTATGATTCCACAAGTTTTTAAAGAGGTTATAGACCTTGGTGATGGTAGAGAAATCTCTATCGAAACCGGAAAATTAGCAAAACAAGCTCATGGTAGCGTTGTTGTGCAATCTGGAAAATGTATGTTATTATGTACAGTTGTTTCCAATTACAAACAAGCAGATGTTGACTTTTTACCTTTAACGGTAGATTATCGCGAAAAATTTGCAGCTGCTGGGCGTTATCCAGGAGGTTTCTTCAAAAGAGAAGCAAGACCAAGTGACGGTGAAGTACTAACTATGCGTTTAGTAGACCGTGTTTTACGTCCGTTATTCCCGAAAGATTATCACTCTGAAACACAAGTTATGATTCAGTTAATGTCTCATGATGATGAAGTCATGCCAGATGCAATGGCTGGTTTAGCTGCATCTGCTGCTATTCAGTTATCAGACTTCCCTTTTGAGTGCCCAATTTCTGAAGCTAGAGTTGGACGTGTGAATGGTGAGTTTATTATCAACCCAACACGTGCTCAATTAGAAGAATCTGATATCGATATGATGATTGGGGCTTCTGCTGATTCAGTAATGATGGTTGAGGGTGAAATGGATGAAATTTCTGAAGAAGAAATGACTGAAGCCATTAAGTTTGCTCACGAAGCTATTAAAGTACAATGTGCTGCACAGGTTCGTCTTGCTGAAGCATTTGGCAAAAAAGAAGTTCGTGAATATGAGCCTGAACGTGAAGACGAAGATTTAGCTAAGAAAATTCACGATATGGCCTATGATAAAGTGTATGCTGTAGCAAAAGCTGGTTCAGCCAAGCATGAAAGAGGCGCTGCTTTCGCAGAAATTAAAGAAGAAATAAAAGCCACTTTTTCTGAAGAAGAATTAGAAGATTTAGGAGGCTTAATCTCTAAATATTACAGTCAAGCCGAAAAAGCTGCTGTTCGTGATTTAACCTTAAACGAGGGGTTGCGATTAGATGGTCGTAAGACTGATGAGATTCGACCAATCTGGTGTGAAGTTGATTATTTACCATCAACTCATGGTTCAGCTATATTTACACGTGGAGAAACTCAAGCACTAGCAACAGTTACTTTAGGTACAAGTAGAGAAGCTAACCAAATAGATATGCCATCGTTTGAAGGCGAAGAGCGTTTTTACTTACACTATAACTTCCCTCCTTTTTCAACAGGTGAAGCTAGACCCATTCGTGGTACATCTCGTAGAGAAGTAGGACATGGTAATTTAGCGCAACGGGCTTTAAAAGGTATGGTTCCTGAAGATTGTCCTTATACAGTACGTGTTGTATCTGAAGTGTTAGAATCTAATGGTTCCTCTTCAATGGCAACGGTGTGTTCGGGAACAATGGCATTAATGGATGCTGGTGTTCAATTAAAGAAGCCTGTTTCTGGTATCGCAATGGGATTAATTTCTGATGCCGATTCTGGAAAATATGCTGTGTTATCTGATATCCTAGGTGATGAAGACCATTTAGGTGATATGGATTTTAAAGTAACTGGTACTGCCGATGGTATTACTGCATGCCAAATGGATATTAAAGTAAAAGGATTATCATACGAGATTTTAGTGAATGCATTAAAACAAGCGCGCGATGGTCGTCTACATATTCTTGAAAAATTAACAGACACAATTGCTGCACCAAACGCTGAAGTTAAAGAACACGCACCAACAATGGTTACAAGACGTATTCCTAACGAATTTATTGGAGCATTAATTGGTCCTGGTGGAAAAGTAATTCAAGAACTACAAAAAGAAACTGATACTACCATAGTTATTAATGAAGATCCAGTAACTGAAGAAGGTATTGTTGAAGTTCTTGGTGTTGGTAAAAAAGGTATTGAAGCTGTAATGGCGAAAATAGATTCGTTATTATTTAAACCAGAAGTTGGTAGTATATATGAAGTAAAAGTAATCAAGATGTTAGATTTTGGTGCTGTTGTTGAATATACTGAAGCTCCAGGAAACGAAGTGTTATTACACGTAAGTGAATTAGCTTGGGAACGCACAGAAAACGTATCTGATGTTGTAAATATAGGCGACGTTTTTGATGTGAAATACTTTGGTTTAGACCCTAGAACTCGCAAAGAAAAAGTATCACGTAAAGCCATTTTGCCTAAACCAGAAGGTTTTAAAGAAAGACCTCCAAGAGATAACAACAGAGGTGGAAGAGATAATCGTGGAAGAGATAACAGAGGAAAAGATAATCGCGGACGTGATAACCGTCGTGACGATAGAAAACCTAGAGAAGATAAAAAGGACGATTAATTGTTCAATTCAATAAAATTAAAAGCCCATCTAATTTTTGATGGGCTTTTAATTTTTATCTTGCCTATGTTTATTTAGGCATATAGCTTTCCATGGTTTTCATTTGATCTTCGTTCAAAATTGAACCCATACCTTTTTGAAAATCTTTATCCAACAACAAAGCATTTTGCACTTGCTCATTGGTTTTTTCTGTATCAACAGAACCAGAAAGTTTATCAACGCCTATACCGCTTAATAATTTTTGAAACTTTTCACTTTTTAATTGACTCACAACTAATCCAGAAACTTGTTCTTGTTGTGCTTCATTCAAATTAAGCTTTTTAGTTAAGCTCCTTACTTGATCGGTTGCCAAACTCTCAATCATCGAATTACCTGAAGATGTTGCACTTTTTGAAAGCGATGATAGGTTTTGACCTGAAACTTGCATCACACCCAATGCAAGAAATAAAAACAATAATTTTTTCATGGTAAATTTTTTAGGTTTCATATTGACTTACAAGATACTATATTTCAGAAAATTATTCCCTAAATCTGTCAAATTCACATCTAAAAAATTATTTTTTTTAATTTTTGTAACAAAAACTGCTTTTCTTACGTATAACTATATAGAACATTAATGTTCGAACAATTTAAATACAGAAATTCTTTACATGAGACAACTTAAAATCACCAAGCAGGTTACCAACAGAGAAACTGCTTCGTTAGATAAATATCTACAAGAAATAGGAAAAGTTGACTTAATTACCGCAGATGAAGAAGTAGAATTAGCACAACGCATTAAAGCTGGAGATCAAATAGCTTTGGAAAAATTAACTAAAGCTAATTTACGTTTCGTTGTTTCGGTAGCAAAGCAATACCAAAATCAAGGATTAACCTTACCTGATTTAATTAATGAAGGTAATTTAGGTTTAATTAAAGCTGCACAACGTTTTGATGAAACGCGTGGTTTTAAATTCATATCGTATGCTGTTTGGTGGATTCGTCAATCTATCTTACAAGCATTAGCTGAACAATCTCGTATTGTACGTTTACCTCTAAACAAAATTGGTTCGATTAACAAAATCAATAAAACTTTTGCTTTTTTAGAGCAAGCACATGAGCGTCCGCCAAGTGCTGAAGAAATTGCGAAAGAATTAGATATGACTATTAACGATGTTAAGGAGTCTATGAAAAATTCTGGTCGTCACGTAAGTATGGATGCTCCTTTAGTTGAAGGTGAAGACTCTAACTTATACGATGTATTAAATTCTGGTGAGTCACCAAACCCAGATAAAGATTTACTACATGAGTCTTTACGTACAGAAATTGAGCGTGCACTTGAAACCTTAACACCTCGTGAAGCCGATGTAATTCGATTATACTTTGGTTTAGGTAATCAACACCCAATGACACTAGAAGAAATTGGAGAAACGTTTGATTTAACACGTGAACGTGTAAGACAAATTAAAGAAAAAGCTATTCGTAGATTAAAACATACGTCTAGAAGTAAAATATTAAAAACATATTTAGGTTAGTAAGTTTCTTACGACTAAATAACAGTAACAAACAGTTACAAAACATAACTGTTCGTTTTTTGATTGATGAAAGAACCCTCGGCTGATTACCGAGGGTTCACTTTTTTACATTATTTTTGCCGAAACAAACAATACCTCACTAATGAATTCAAAAATAATAGCACCTTCTATGCTTGCTGCAGATTTTGGCAATCTACAACGTGATACCGAGATGGTTAATAATAGTGATGCCGATTGGTTTCATATTGATGTCATGGATGGTCATTTTGTACCAAACATATCCTATGGTATGCCAGTTATTCAAGCCATAAAAAAACATGCCACTAAACCATTGGATGTACATTTAATGATTGAAAAGCCAGAGCGCTACATCGAAGAATTCGCAAAAGTAGGTGCTGACATTATTACCGTACATTATGAATCGACTGTGCATTTGCATAGAACGTTAACACAAATTGAAGACGTAGGTTGCAAAGCAGGTGTCGTTTTAAATTTAACAACTCCCATTAATGTACTAGAAGATATTCTACCAAAATGCTATATGGTTTTACTAATGTCAATTAATCCTGGTTTTGGCGGTCAGAAATTTGAAGATATCACGTATAATCGTATTAAGAAATTACGTAAAATGGCGAATAATCAAGGTCTAGACACACGTATTGAAGTTGATGGTGGTGTAACAGACAAAAATATAAAAGCACTAGTAGAAGCAGGTGCTGATGCCTTTGTTGCAGGTAGTCATGTGTTTAAAAGTGACAATCCAACTGAAACTATTAAACGATTGAAAGAACTTGCAAACTCATAAAAAAAAGCTCCAATAAAGGAGCTTTTTTTACTTTAAGTGTTAGTTAAAATTGGTCAATTAAGTAGTTAATTAAATCCGTTGTTGTTACAATACCAACAAGTTTATCACTATCTACTACTGGCAAAGCATGAAATTCACGTTTGGAAAGTATTTCAGCAACTTCCTTAATGGTCGTACTAGATGACACGCTTATAAGGTTTTTTGCCATTACCTGTTCAATTGTAAACATATTGTAAACTACGGTATCTACAGTGTCTTCATCTTCATCTACTGCATCTGCAAAACTGATACGCAATAAATCCGTATAACTCAACATACCAATTATGCTATCGCCACTTACTACTGGAATATGTCTTATTTTTTTTGTTTTAAACAAACGTTCTGCTGTCTCTAAATCATCATTATGATTTAATGTAATGACATTACTAGTCATTATCTCTGAAATTGGTGTTCTTTTTTTCATCTTTCTCGTATTAAAATTCTACTTTAAATTTAAGAATCTTAAAAACCAAAAAGCATGATAAAAATCATGTAAATTTTTTAATAGCCTGCAAAACCAAAATTTAACATCTGTTTTGTTTTATTATAAACCTGAGGGAATTGAGAACGAAATTCATGAGGTGTTTCAATAAATGTTTCAATTATTACTGCTATAAATTCATATTGATTTGTATAGGCATACTCTCTAAAATATTGCGACTCTATTAAACGCTCACGCAATGACTTTTCATTAGAAAGTAATTCTGTAAGTTCTCGAAACGAATCTGAAAAAATGGTTGAGCTCACATCTCGCTCTTTTAAACTGTTTAAATGAATAGCATGTGCAAACTCATGAATACCTAAATTTAAATTATCATTTTCAATATCGTAACCTTCCAAGAAATGTTTCCATGAAATAACCAATGCTCCAAGTTTAGGGTTTAGTTCTCCTTTGTGATATTCACCATTAGCATTAGAAAAAAATTGATCGGGATAGATAAATATTTTACCAACCAACCCAATATAAAAATCTCTAAATCCAAACGTCAACATGACTGCTGTTGCCGAAATCAACACACGCATTTTATCTGTAACATTCAAACCGTCTCTTCCTATAAATGTTTTATCTTTTATAAACGATGCAACGCGATGCTCAAAATATCGCTGTTCCTTTTCTTTTAGCTTTCTAAAAAAAGAAAACTCTTGATGAAGTAGTTTTTTTTGAGTATCAGGCAACTTACGTAACCAACCAATTCCATGCCTATACAAAGGTTTTTTGTTCTTCATAACATATGTCATCTCATACATCTTAAATGCATAGTGGAGCATCATGTAAAAAAGAATGGCAAATAAAAATCCGAGTATTAATTTACTTGCCATGGCATCATCTTGAATTAGTATTAAATAATTCATAAATAAACAACGGTAATTAGACTTTAAAATTATTGAGGGAAATGATAAAAGAGGGAATTAAATATACAAATTATATTGATTTAACATTAGTTTCCTTTTAAGAAAAAGACACAAAGCATCTTTTTTTGAGGAGAAATAATAACTAGGTTGTTATATTATAAACGATCTAATTTTTTATTAATTTTAAATCCTTATTCATATTATGGACAGAAGAAACTTCATAAAAAAATCTGGAAAAACAATTTTAGCAATTTCAGCTATTTCAATTACAGCATCATTGATAACATCATGCAGTAATGATGATGACAATTTCAATGGAGGCTATTATGGTGATGGATACTACGATGATGGTTATTATGATGATGGTTATTAGAAGTAACGAAATTTATTTTCAGAAGATGCTGTTTTAAGTTATGGCATTAAAAATCAATTGAATTGAAGAACATTTTATTTTTACATGACACTGCTTTATCAACTCCCAGAGGTGCAGAGCTTACTATAAATCAATTAATAGAATTAGGTATAAAGCGACGACACAATGTCAAATTAGACAGCTTAAGAAACTTTGAAAAGACCAAAAAACTTATATCTGAAACAGATATTATTATTTATTGTAGCACTTCCCGTTGTCGCTTTGAAATTGATTTAATTAAGCAAATTTTAAAAATAAATAAACCCTATATAAAAATTGAATTTGACTACAATTTTTGCGTAAGGCGTAATATTTTATGTACGGTTGATAAGAAAATCACCAATTGTTGCAATTCAGAAAAATTTCATCTCTACAGAAAACTATTTGCCAAAGCCAATCTAAACATCTTTCAATCTCCAAAACATTATCAAGCGCATTATGAATTCTATGGTGAAGCATTATCAAACTACTTCATTATGCCACCTACCGTTTTCGTTGATGACTTAAAACCATCAAATGAAAAAATTAATGACACTATTCCTTTTTTTGGTGATTTAAATTATTTAAAAGGTGGTAAAGCATATGCTGCTTACGCTGAAAACCATCCAGAAGTTAAATTTCCTGTTTACGGGCGAAATCAATTAAAGCAAGTCTTACCTGATAACATCACATTCCATGAGCCTATAAGTAACGATAAAGTTCTGCAAATACTAGGAAAAATAGAGACCTTCATTTGTCAACCTGTTTGGCCTGAACCTTCAGGAAGACTAGCTGCTGAAGCATTTCTTTCTGGCTGTAATATCATAGGAAATGACAGGATTGGTACATTTTCATTTGACTTTTATCCCAATGACAAAGTGAGAGCCATTCAGGAGATGAAAGATGCCCTAAATTTTTTTTGGATTGAAACGGAAACCATTCTAAAAAAGGAAGCACAAAAATCTTCAGAAAATCTAGGTCAAGTATTAGTCTATAAAAGCTATGGTGGATTAGGTGATATTTTTTTTGCCATACCTGCTATTAATAAACTGGCAAAAGTTTCGAAATGTGTTCATTTTGCTGTTGCGCCAAGGTTGGTTGACTTTTTTAAAACCCATTTAACACAAGTCATTGTTATTAATGAAGAAGTCGCCAGAAAAGAAGAACATTTATATGATAATATTTATGAGTTAGGCAACTACCCTGCATTTAGAGGTTACGATTTACCGCACGCATTGAAGTTTCCAACACATAAAAAGGTAAAACAACACGCCATTAGTCATTATATAGATACCGTTTCAAAACTGCATATATCAATTGATAATAAACATGAAAAATACCCATATTTTAAAAGGCAAAAAAAGCAACAAGATTATTTTGTAGTTCATCATGGTGCTGGGTTTTTAATGAAAATTTGGCCAACAGAAAAGTATGCCGAGCTTATAGAAAAGTTAAGAGATATTTACCCACATTTAAAATGTAAAATTATTCAAGGTCCTAATGATCCAAATATAGACACCTGTTTCTCCAAACCAATGCCGCATGTGACATATGTTAAAGGTGGTATGGAAGATGTTGGAAGAGCTATGTCTGGTGCATTGTTTCACATTGGCAACGATGCAGGAATCACCCATGTAGCGGGTGCCTTTAATGTACCTACAGTAGGTATTTATGGTCCTACAGGCCCTGGAAGTTGGGGGAGTTTTTCAGAAAACAATGAAATCATTTGGGGTAAACAGGGTGTGTGTAATATTCGTTGTAATTATGACGTAATTTTAAATTGTGAGCATAAAATATGTTTACATTCTATTACTGTTAATAGAGTACTTGGTTCAATTTTTAAACTTCTTCAAAAAGCGTATCCAAAAAATGAGTCTATTCTTAAGGTGAACCCTTCCATTGAAATTGAATATACTGAGAATGATTGTTTAATTTTATTAAATGGTGATGATCTTTTCTTAGAATACCATAATCGCAATATGAAAGAACAGGTTGAGGCTTTGCTGAAAAATGAAACCATACTAGACAAAGAGGATGATACTTTAAAAATGGTTGTTGATGTATTAAAACAACAAAATGTTATTTTTGAAGTACCAGATTTTTTATAATAAATTAAATTTCCTAATCATCATAAAAACTGATTAAACAAAAAAACGCTCAAACAAGTTTGGCGCTTTTCATTATTAAACTATTTATTCGTGACCGCGGAGGGATTCGAACCCCCAACCCTCAGAGCCGAAATCTGATATTCTATCCAGTTGAACTACGCAGCCATATTGTTATTAAGAAAGTTTAGCTTTAACAATATTAGAAATGGTCTTACCATCAGCCTGACCAGCTAATTCTTTACTAACTATACCCATAACCTTACCCATATCTTTCATTCCTTCTGCTCCAATACTCTCAATTGTTGCAACAACAACACCTTCAATTTCTTCTTCAGACAAAGCCTCTGGCAAAAACTGACTAATAACTTCAGCTTCAGCCAATTCTGGAGCGGCTAAATCTTCACGACCTTGACTCATAAAAATTGCCGCGCTATCCTTACGTTGCTTAACTTGTTTCTGTAATATTTTAAGTTCTTCTTCTTCAGTTAAATCAGATTTTACACCACTCTCTGTTTGTGCCAATAAAATAGCTGACTTAATGGCTCTTAACGCTGTTAAAGCTGTTTGGTCTTTCGCTTTCATGGCCTCTTTTAAGGCAGTCATGACATTATTCTGTAAACTCATATTGCTTTTTAATTTGCTGCGAAGATAAAAAGAAAACCCGAATTAACTTAAGAAGTTCTTCGGGCTTTCCATGAAGTCTAAACACTAAACTTAATTTGCTATTAATCGACGTTGTCGTGTAAAAACGAATTATTATTACGCAATTGGATATCATCGTTATCATCAATACTCAAACTAGTACTTGATCTGTTAGATTCTGATGAATGTTGAGTTTCATCCAAATTAACGCCTTGTCTTTTATAGGCAGGAACTTTCTCAATATCATCAATCTTGGCATTATTGAACTTATAATTAAAATCTTTCATTTTGCGTCTGCGCTCTTCAGCACGTTCCTTTAAAAGATCTGATATTGGACTGTTCATAGGATCTAATTCCTCTGAAACAGGTTCTTCACTAACTTCAGTTTGAACAACTTTCTTTTCAAAAACCACCTCTGAATCCTCAACTTCTATCTTCTCCTTAATTTGAGGTTCCGCTTGCGTCTGATTCATATTAGATTCAACTTCTATATAATCATCTAGAGCATAACGAACTTCCCCTTCTTCATTTGACTCAGTTACCGGAATAAGCTCAACATAATCCTTAACAGGAAGTTTTTTGATGTTTTCCTCTAGCTCATGAACAACCATGTCATCGCCTTTATTTTCAATAGAACTTTCACTTATAGGCAAATCAAATGTTAATGTGATTTGCTGCTCATCGTCTGCATCTTCAACATTCTCAACTTCAACTTTAGTCTCTGCTTGAGTGATTATAAATTCATCTTCAGGTACATCCAACAATACCTCATCATAAACAACATTTAGGTTTTTAATTTGTTCGGTAGTCGGAATTAAATCATTCCCTTCATCAACTGTAGCAGTATTTTTAGGCTCTAAATCTTCTAATTCATCTAAATCCAAAGTATGCTTTACTACCGGATTTTCTTGTTTTTCTTCTAGCTCAATATTTGGTGTAATAATAGCAGGTTCTCTCATTTTTCTTGACAAATCTTGCTCCATAGATTGATCGTCTTCTAAAGCATGAATGACTTTTTTTGTTTCAGTATTTGAAATTTCATCTTGTTGTTCAATATCAAAACCTGTTGCAATGATTGTTACGGCTATTGAATCTTCTAAGGCTTCGTCTTCTCCAACACCCATTATAATATTGGCACCATGTCCAGCCTCATCCTGAATATGATCGTTTATTTCACCAATTTCATCAATAGTAATTTCTTGAGCTCCAGACACTATAAGCAGCAATACGTTTTTAGCACCTGTTATCTTATTATCATTTAATAAAGGAGAGTCTAAAGCTTTTCTGATAGCCTCTTTAGCTCGATCCTGACCTGAAGCGGTTGATGAACCCATTATAGCTGTGCCGCTATTACTCAATACAGTTTTGGCATCACGTAAGTCAATGTTTTGTGTATAGTGATGCGTAATGACTTCTGCTATTCCACGTGCAGCAGTGGATAACACCTCGTCAGCTTTTGAAAAACCTGCTTTAAAACCTAAATTACCATATACTTCACGAAGCTTATTATTGTTTATTACTACCAAAGAATCTACAACATCGCGCAATTTTTCAATACCTATTTGAGCTTGTTGATTTCTCATTTTTCCTTCAAATTGGAAAGGCATTGTTACAATACCTACTGTCAAGATATCCAAATCCTTTGCCATTTTTGCAATAATAGGCGCAGCTCCAGTACCTGTACCACCACCCATTCCGGCAGTAATAAAAATCATTTTGGTATTAGTATCTAGCATGGTTTGAATTTCTTCAACACTCTCTACTGCAGATTTTTCTCCTATATCAGGATTAGCTCCAGCTCCTAGACCTTCTGTTAGGTTAACACCCAACTGAATTTTATTAGGCACACCACTGTTTTGAAGTGCTTGCGCATCTGTATTACAAATCACAAAATCAACTCCTTTAATACCTTGTTGAAACATGTGATTGATGGCATTACTGCCACCTCCACCAACTCCTATCACTTTAATAACATTTGATTGATTCTTTGGTAAATCAAATGAAATACTTGGTTCGAATTCTTTGTTGCTGCTCATGAATTACGTTTATTTATTCTTTATTTTTTATTTATCGTTTTTTAAGATTTACTCGGCGTTGTCCAAAAAATCTTTTACTCTATCAGTTAATTTATCTAAAAATGATCGTCTCACTGGCTTTGGAGGCTCAATAATTTCTTCATTGTCATCGTCATTGGTTTCTTGTTCTTTTACAGCTTCAACGTAAGCTGCCTCCACTTTTTTGCGCTCCTGTCTCTTTAGTCCATCCATTACCAATCCAACAGCTGTAGCATAAAGCGGACTTGTTACTTCATCATCACTATCACCTGCTAGATGTTCGTTTGGATAACCAATTCGAGTATCCATCCCTGTTATATATTCTACTAACTGCTTTAAATGTTTTAATTGGCTTCCTCCTCCTGTTAAAACAATCCCAGCTATCAATTTTTTCTTTTGTTCTTCGTGCCCATAATTTTTTATCTCTACATAAACTTGCTCAATGATTTCCACTACACGAGCATGAATAATCTTGGATAGATTTTTTAATGTAATTTCCTTGGGCTCTCTTCCCCTTAATCCTGGAATTGAAACAATTTCATTTTCTTTATTCTCTCCTGGCCAAGCCGATCCAAACTTAATTTTTAATAATTCAGCCTGTTTTTCTATAATGGAACAGCCTTCTTTTATGTCTTCAGTTATAACATTACCTCCAAAAGGGATAACTGCGGTATGACGAATAATACCATCTCTGAATATGGCTAAATCTGTAGTACCACCTCCAATGTCAATTAATGCGACACCTGCTTCTTTTTCTTCTTGACTCAAGACTGCGTTTGAAGATGCCAAAGGCTCAAGTGTGATTCCTTCCAAATTCAAGCCAGCACTTTTTACACATCGACCAATATTTCTAATGGATGAGACCTGACCAACTACCACGTGAAAATTAGCTTCCAACCTACCGCCATACATGCCTATAGGTTCTTTTATTTCAGCTTGACCGTCAACTTTATACTCTTGAGGCAATACATGAATAATCTCCTCACCTGGTAACATTACCAACTTATGAACCTGATTAATAAGCCTATCAATATCATCTTCATCTATAACCAATTCCGAATTTGGTCGCGTAATATAATCACTGTGCTGTAAGCTTCGTATGTGTTGACCTGCGATACCTACGGTAACATCTTCAATTTTAAATTCAGATGCCATTTCAGCCTCTTGAATAGCCAATTGAATCGATTGAATGGTTTGTGTTATGTTATTCACAACTCCACGATGAACACCTAAACTCTTGGATTTTCCTATTCCTAAAATATCAACCTTGCCGTACTCATTTTTACGACCAATCATAGCCACAATTTTTGTGGTTCCAATATCCAATCCTACTGCTATATTCCCTTCCATAGTTTAAGATTTAGTGCATATCACTTGGCTATCAAATTGCAGATTAACCTTACTATACTTATTCATTAATTTTTCTTTTGTTGCTTTTTTATAAAACACCTTTAGGTTGTTAATTTTTTTATCAAGTTTTTTCAAGCTTCCTAAATACACATTAAAGTTACATTGTCTTAATCTCAAAGAAATACCTCCTTGTTGATCTTGATGAATTTGCGTTACATGCTTCTTTAAAAAGTTATCACTTTCTATTTTTTTTGACATTTTATATACATTAACCAGATTATTTTTATCAACCACACCTGTTACAATAGGTACTCTAGCAGTGTAATTTGTTGACAAAGGCATGAATCCTCCTTGATCGTCTATATAAAATGAACTCGAGTTAAACACTCGTGCTATAGGTTTTTTTTGTTGTACTTCAGCAGTGAGTTTTCCATTAACATCAACAAAAACCTGTGCTGAACGAATCATTGGATTTTTATTTAGGGCGGTTTCCAATTGATTCAAATCTAAAGTTTCTTTGGGCACATTCTTAACTCCTGCTTGATTTTGTATTAACAATTTACTAACAGTTTCATGGGTTATAAAAAGATTGTTTTCTCCTTCAAAAACTATTTCTGGCTCTGATACTTTTCGAGCATTATTTTTGGTGTTCGAAAAAGCATACAACATCACTACCAAAAGCAGCAATCCAATCATTTTTATGTAATTCCAATTAACTCGCACGCAACAAAGCCTTTTTAATATGTTTTACTTCTTCCCCAATATCTCCGGCACCGATTGTAAGCACAATTTTTGCTTGACTCTCTTTTATTTTTGAAATTAAATCTGATTTTTCAACCAATTGTTTATCATTATTTTCAATTTTATCCAATAACAACTGTGAGGTAACTCCAGGAATAGGCAATTCTCTTGCTGGATAAATATCCAATAAGATTACTTCATCAAAACTTGAAAGACTCTTTGCAAACTCATCAATAAAATCTCGAGTTCTACTGAACAAGTGCGGCTGAAAAACTGCCAAAACCCTACTTTCTGGATACATTTCTCTCACTGCTTGATGAACAGCTTTTATTTCCTCCGGATGATGCGCATAATCATCAATATAAACCACATCATCTGTTTTTATATGATATGAAAATCTACGTTTAACCCCTTTATAAGATGCTAAAGCTTTGGCGAGCTGCTGGTGAGGGCAACCAAACTCTACAGCCATCGCCAAGGCTATTAATGCATTCGACAGATTATGTCTACCAGGTAGGTTAAATTTGAAATTTTCAATGGTTGTTTCTGGTGTTCTTACATCAAAAACATATGTTCCATTTTTTATTTTTATATTTTTTACTGTGTAATCTGAATCATCTTCAATGCCATAAGTAATACCTTTAATAGGCAGACCATTTCTGACAAATAATTTTCCGTTTTTCTTGATTTTATTGGCAAAATCTATAAATGACTTTTCTAGTTCAGAGGCATCACCATAAATATCTAGATGATCCGCATCCATTGAAGTGATACAAGCAATGTTAGGTGATAATGTTAAAAACGAACGATCAAATTCATCAGCCTCAACCACTGTAACATCCGTTCCATTTATAATTAAGTTGGATTGATAATTTTCACTGATACCGCCAAGAAATGCCGTTACTGGAACATTACAGACATTCAACAAATGACCCAAAATACTTGTTGTCGTAGTTTTTCCATGAGTTCCTGCTACTGCCAAGCAATTAGTGTTTTCCGTTATTAGCCCCAAAACAGCCGCACGTTTCATAACTGTGTAATGATTGTTATTAAAATAAGCCAATTCCATATGATCTTTTGGCACTGCTGGCGTGTAAATAACAAGTGTATTATTAGTATTCAATAATCGGGAATCAATATTGGCGATAGAATCATCAAAATGTACAGGAACACCCAATTCTATGAGCCCATCAGTAATTTCAGATTTAGTTTTATCATATCCAGATACAAACTTATTGTTAGCATGGAAATATCTTGCTAGTGCGCTCATTCCTATACCGCCAATTCCAATAAAATAAACATTATTGATAGTATCTAGATTCATTTAATGCTTTGCTTTAATAGTTTATCTACTTCATCAGCAATCTCGCTAGTAGCATTTACTAACGCCAATTTCTTTATATTTTCTCCTAGTTGTTTTTGCCTTTCTGGCGAAACCATTAATTGGGTAAACTTATTTTGAAAATCCACTTCCAAATCGGCTTCTCTAATTAATATAGCAGCATCTTCATCAACAATTGCTTGGGCATTTTTTGCCTGATGATCTTCGGCAACATTTGGTGATGGAATAAAAATCACTGGCTTTCCAACAATACATAATTCAGAAACTGAACTTGCTCCTGCTCGAGAAATAATAATATCTGCCGATGCATAGGCACATGCCATATCATTTATAAATGCATGTACCTGAATATTCTTGGTGTGACTGTAAATTTTATACTGATCATAATAAAGTTTTCCACACTGCCAAACTACCTGTATATTATGTGTCAGTAAATAATCTAATTCTTTTTCAATTAACTCATTTATACGTCTTGAACCCAAACTACCTCCTAGGACCAAAAGCGTTTTTTTCTCTTTTTCTAGACCAAATAAGCTTAGCGCCTCTTGTCTCTTATCATCAATGTTCAATAAATCCTGACGTACAGGATTTCCTGTCTTTATAATTTTATCAGAAGGAAAAAACCGCTCCAAACCATCATAAGCCACACATATTTTATTAGCTTTTTTGGAAAGTAGTTTATTGGTTATTCCAGGATATGAATTCTGTTCCTGGATTAATGAGGGAATTCCTCTTGAAGTGGCCACTTGCAACAATGGTCCACTTGCAAAACCTCCTGTTCCTATTACAACATCAGGTTTGAAATTTTTAACTATTTTTCTAGCCTTTAATAAACTACTCAAAAGCTTAAATGGAAAAGTTAAATTTTTAATTGTTAGCTTACGCTGAATACCAGATATCCATAAACCAATTATATCGTATCCAGCTTGTGGCACTTTGTCCATTTCCATGCGATCTTTAGCTCCAACAAAAAGAAATTCAGCATCTTTATGACGAGATTTCAATTCATTGGCTATAGCAATAGCAGGATAAATATGACCTCCTGTTCCTCCTCCAGATAATATAATTTTATAATGACTCATTAAATAGTTTCTGATAAAATTTCCAACGGATTTTCACTTTCAATTTCTTGCTCCTTTAACTCCTCTCGCTTGGCACTTACACTTAAAATAATCCCAATTGCTAAACAGGTCATCCAAATAGATGTACCACCACTACTTATTAGTGGTAATGTCTGCCCAGTTACAGGGAACAGTTCTACCGCAACGGCCATGTTAATAAGTGCTTGAAATACAATTGGAAGACCCACACCAAGCACCAAAAGTTTCCCAAATATGGTGTCAGACTTTTGAGACGCTATTACTATCCTGAACAATAACCATAAGTAAAAAACCATCAATGTAAAGCCTCCTAATAAGCCATACTCTTCAACAATAATGGCAAAAATAAAATCAGATGATGATTGCGGTAAAAAGTTTTTTTGTTTACTTTTTCCAGGCCCAACGCCTTTAATCCCTCCTGACGCAATGGCTATTTTTGCTTTTTCTATTTGATAATCAGCTTCAGTTACTTCATCATTGGAAAAACTTTCAATACGACTCATCCAAGTATCAATTCTATTAGGCATAGCCTCCGGAAATGCTTTTGCTATCAAAACAAAAAAAGCCAGACATAATATTCCAGTTCCAATAATTATAGCTAAATACTTTACTGGATAACCTCCTAAAAACACAAGCACCAAAGTCATTAAAAACATAATGGCAGCGGTTGAAAAGTTAGCAGGAAGAATCAATACTAACACCAAAAAAACCGGAATCCATAGTGGTAGAATAGATTCCTTAAATGATATTGTTTTATCCTTGATTTTGGACATATATCTCGCCACATAAACCATCAAAACAACAAATGCAAAGGTTGATGTTTGAAAAGACATATTTACTATGGGTATTTGAATCCATCTACTAGCATTGGCTCCTTCAATAGTTGTTCCTTGGAGCATTGTCAAAACAAGCAAAACAACAACCACCGGCAACATGATAATAGACAAACCCTTAAAATATCTATAAGGTATTTTATGAACCCCATACATAATTGCAAAACCCAAAAACAAGTGCATAAAATGTTTTACAAAATAGGTGAATGTATTACCATTGCCTCCAACATAAGCAAGATTACTAGCCGCACTATAAACTGGTAGAAAAGAAAAAATAGCCAATAGCGCAGCTATTGCCCAAATTAACCTATCTCCTTTTATGTTTTTAAATACAGCCTGCATTTATATAGTTTTTTATAAGTTTCTTACAGCATCTTTAAACTGCCTGCCTCTATCCTCGTAGTTTTCAAATAAATCAAAACTTGCACAGGCAGGAGATAGCAGCACATTGTCACCAGATTCAGCTATTTTATAAGCTATTTTTACAGCCTCACTCATGTATTGTGTCTCAACAATGACATCAACCATCGAACTAAAATTATTCATTAGCTTTTCATTATCTACACCAAGACAGATAATGGCTTTTACTTTTTCATTAACAAATGGAAATAATTCAGTATAGTCATTGCCTTTGTCTTGGCCTCCAACAATCCATACAGTTGGAGCTTCCATGCTCTCTAAAGCATAATAAGTAGCATTCACATTCGTGGCTTTAGAGTCATTGATATACTGAACTTTATTAATTTTTAGAACTTGCTCCAAACGATGCTCTACACCATGAAAATTTTCCAAACTCTCTCTGATGGTTTGTTTTCTTATTTTTAATAAATGAGCTACGGTTGAAGCAGCCATAGCATTTTTTATATTGTGCTTACCTTCTAATGCTAAATTTTTTGTTGGCATAATTATCTGTTCGTTATCTATTGTTATTTTTATACTATCTTTTTCTAAAAAGGCTCCGTTTTCAATTGATTTTATTAATGAAAACGGCAATAATGTTGATTGCACTGGGTTTTGATCTAACCAACTTGTAATAACTGAATCATCAGCATCATAAATTAGATAATCACTTGATTTTTGATTCATAGCAATACGAAATTTGGACGCTATATAGTTCTCAAATTTGTAATCATACCTATCCAAATGATCTGGTGTTATATTGGTAATAACAGCAATATGTGGCCTAAAATTCAAACAATCATCCAACTGAAAACTACTTATCTCTAAAACATAATTTTCATAATGCTTTTCCAAAACCTGTTTAGCAAAACTATCTCCTATATTCCCTGCCAATCCAACATCAAGTTCCTGTTTCAAAATATGATGTGTCAAGGATGCTGTTGTCGTTTTGCCGTTACTCCCAGTGATTCCCACAATAGTAGCTTCAGTAAACTTTGAGGCAAATTCTATCTCGGAAATCACGGGAACATTGGCTGCTATTAATCTCTGGACCAAATCCACCTTTGATGGTATGCCAGGGCTTTTCATTACAACATCAGCATTCAATATTTTATTTTCAGTATGCTGTTGATCTTCCCAATCAATCTCATTATTTTTAAGAACGTCTTGATATTTTTGTTTGATTATTCCTTTGTCTGAAACAAAAACATCATATCCTTTGGCTTTCCCCAATAAAGCGGTTCCAACACCACTTTCTCCTCCACCCAAAATCACAAGCCTTTTCATACTATCTGATTTTCAATGTCACAATCGAAATAATAGCTAGCAGAATTCCTATAATCCAGAATCTGGTAACAATTTTACTTTCGTGATATCCTGATTTTTGATAGTGATGATGAAGTGGTGACATTTTAAAAATACGTCTGCCTTCACCATATTTCTTCCTTGTATATTTAAACCAACTTACCTGCATAACCACAGAGAGATTTTCGGCTAAAAATATTCCACATAGCACAGGTATTAACCATTCTTTTCTAACAGCTATTGCTATTACAGCAATGATACCGCCAATAGTTAAACTACCTGTATCACCCATAAAAACCTGCGCTGGGTAGGTATTATACCATAGAAATCCAATTAAGGCTCCTACAAAAGCGGCTATATAAATTGTAATTTCCTCAACCCTTGGGATATACATAATATTTAAGTATTCCGAAAATATTATATTACCAGATACCCAAGCAAAAATGCCCAATGTGAGTACAATTATTGCCGAAGTACCTGCTGCGAGCCCATCAATACCATCTGTAAGATTGGCACCATTGGAAACTGCCGTTATAATAAAAATGACAATAGGAATAAAAATGATCCAAGCATATTGTGCCCAATCTTTATTAATCCATGTAATTATTTCGGCATAATCAAATTCATTGGCCTTTACAAATGGAATTGTTGTTTTTGTTGAACGTTCTTCTGACGCGAATAAATCTGTTGGTTTTGCATCTGGGTTTTTAGCTAAAATTTCCTGCTGTTCAGCAAGTGGCAACTTTTCCTTTAAAGTAACATCAGAATGAAAGAATAGAGTTACTCCAACTATTATTCCCAATCCCACTTGACCTAGTACCTTAAATCTTCCTTTTAACCCTTCTTTATCATTTTTAAATTTTTTGATATAATCATCAATAAATCCAATAGTTCCCATCCAGACTGTTGTGACTATTAAAAGTATGATATAGACATTTTCAAGTTTTGCCAATAACAATACAGGAATGAGTGTTGCTAAAATGATTATAATTCCACCCATGGTTGGTGTACCAGCTTTCTCTACTTGGCCTTCTAAACCTAAATCACGAATGGTTTCTCCTACTTGTTGCTTACGTAAAAACTTTATAATACGCTTACCATATATTGTAGATATTAAGAGTGACAAAATAATAGCCATAGCTGCCCTAAAGGTTATAAACCCAAATAAGGATGCGCCTGGAAATTGATACTGCTTCTCTAAATATTCAAATAAGTAATACAACATATTATTTTTGTAATTGCTTTAAAAATTCTTGTACAATCATAAAATCATCAAAGTCAAAACGCTCTCCTTTAATTTCTTGATAGGTTTCGTGTCCCTTACCTGCTATAAGGATAATATCATTAGTTTTGGCCATTTGACAGGCTGCTTTTATAGCTTGTTTTCTATCAGTTATTGAAATGGTTTTTTTGAAATTCTGTGGCTCTACTCCAGCTTCTATCTCATTAATTATAGTATCAGGATTTTCACTTCTTGGATTGTCACTTGTAAAAATGACCTTGGTGCTTAAAGCCGATGCAATATGACCCATTTTTGGTCTCTTTGTTTTATCACGATCACCACCACATCCAACAACGGTTATCAGTTCTTCATTTTTAGTTCTAATACTATTAATGGTTTCTAGAACATTTTTCAAAGCATCTGGTGTATGTGCGTAATCAACGATAGCAGTGATTTTCTCTTCAGAAATAAGATATTGGAATCGCCCTGATACACTTTCTAAATCACTTATCAGTCTTAAAACTTCAACCTTCTCAAGACCCAAAAGTTCTGCAGTTGCATAGATGGCTAAAACATTGTAAGCATTAAAATTACCTACCAAACGTGTCCAGACTTCATTCTCGTTAATCTTCAATAATAATCCCCCAAATTGATTTTCTAAAATTTGTGCTTTATAATCAGCGAAGCTTTTAAGTGCGTAGGTGAATTTTCTAGCTTGGGTATTTTGCATCATGACCAAACCATTTTTATCATCAATATTCACCAAGGAGAATGCTTGTTTTGGCAAACCATCAAAAAATGCTTTTTTAACGTCTCGATATTCTGCAAAACTGTTATGATAATCTAAATGGTCATGTGAAAGATTTGTAAAAATTCCTCCTTCAAAACGAAGTCCTTCAGTACGCTTTTGATGGATTCCATGTGAGCTGACTTCCATAAAACAATACTCAACACCAGCGTGATTCATTTTCTTTAGGTAACTGTTTATTGTCAGTGAATCTGGTGTTGTATGTGTCGCTTTATACTCGGTATTATCAACCATAATTCTGACTGTTGACAATAGCCCTACTTTATAGCCGGCTTTTTTAAACAGTTGATACAACAGAGTTGCAATTGTTGTTTTTCCATTAGTGCCAGTTACGCCAACTAATTTTAAGTTTTCAGATGGTACCTCATAAAAATTGGAAGCCATTATTGCCAGAGCTGTCGATGTATTCTCAACTTCAACATAGGTAACATCTTGCTTTAGATTTTTAGGGAGTTTTTCTGAAACTACAGCTATACAACCCAAAGAAATAGCCTTATCAATATAATCATGACCATCTACTTGAGTTCCTACAATTGCAACAAAGACATCCCCTTTTGAAATCTTTCGTGAATCAAAAACAATATTATTTACAGGTACATTTGTGTTTCCTGCGACAGCATTTAAAGTAACCTTATACAATATGTCTTTTAAAGTCATCATGAGGCTTCAATTACTACTCTTTGACTTCGCTTTACTTTGTCTCCTTTGTTGATTGACTGTGATTTAACTTCACCAACACCTTGCGTTCTCACTTTTAATCCCATATTCTCTAGAATAGCAATAGCATCCATTGTAGGTAATCCAACAACATTGGGCATTATCGTTTTATGTTTTTCAGAGATATCATAGTAAAGTTCATATTCATTTTCAACTGAAGCCTGCTTTATTTCTAAAGATTCCACCTGATCAATTAATGGCGTATCCGTAAATATTTTTTGAGCAATTCGCTTAAAAACTGGTCCTGTTACATCGGCTCCATAATATCCTTTTTCTACACTTGGCTTATGGATAACTACTATGCATGAATATTTTGGGTTCTCTGCTGGAAAATATCCAGCGAAAGAAGACACGTAACGCCTATTGTCTTCCCAATCTGACATCCAATATTCTGTTTTGGCAGTTCCAGTTTTACCAGCCATAGAAAAGTATGGTGAATACAATGACCTACCGGTTCCTCTAACCACAACATTTTTAAGTATTTCTTGAACTTCTTTTAATGTTTTATCTGAACAGATTTTGTTATTAATGATTTCCTTATCAAAACTTTCTATTTGCTTATCCAGTTCTTTTACCTCTCTTATAAAGCGTGGCTTTACCATGACACCATTATTAGCAATAGCATTATAAAAGGTCAAGGTTTGCAGAGGTGTCAATTCCAAATTATAGCCATATGACATGGATGGCAGTGCATTTTTACTCCACTTGTCGTGACCTGGCTCATAAATTGCTGGTTTACCTTCACCTATAATTGGCAATCCTAAAGGCTGGTGAAGTTTCCAGCTTTTAAGTCGATTGAGAAATTTTTCTGGATTCTTCGCATAGTTATCATCAATAATAGTTGCCAATCCTATGTTTGATGAAACTTCTAAAGATCTAGCAGCTGATATTTCTCCATACCCACCATGACGGGAGTCATTAATGTATCGACCATAGAACATTTTACGCCCTCTCTTGGTATCAACAATCGTTGAAGTATCAATTACTTTATCCTCCAATGCAGCCATTAAAGCCATAACTTTAAAGGTAGAGCCAGGCTCATGTGACTCACCAACGGCATAATTCAACTTTTCATAATAAGTACCTTTGCTCGTTCTGCCTAGATTAGAAATCGCTCTAATTTCACCTGTTTCAACTTCCATCACAACAACACAACCATGCTCTGCTTCATAATATTCTAATTGCTGTAATAAAGCATGGTGGGCAATATCTTGAATATTGACGCTAATAGTCGTGTAAATATCATAACCGTCTTTAGGTTCAACCTGATTATAATCCACTATAGGTTTCCATTGACCTTTACCTATTCTTTGCTTAAGACGATGACCATCTTTCCCTCGTAAATATTTAGCTCCAAAGGCACCATCCAACCCTGCTCTAGTTATATTGCCATTTTCATCATGTCGTTCATAACCAATTGACCTTTGCGCAATGCCACCCATAGGATGTTCACGCTTGGTGGTCTGTTCCACAATTAAACCTCCTTTAAAAGCACCCAGATTTAACATGGGAAAATTTCTAACACGTATATAATCTGAATAGCCAATATTTCTAGCAAGTAGTAAGTACCTATTTTTATTGGCCCGTGCCTTTCTAATCAATTTTTCATAATATGAGGTTGACTTTCCTGAAAAAACCGATAGCGAATCGCAAAGTGGCTTTAAGTACTTTTCAAACGTCACGGATGATGGTGTAATAGCATCTATCCGTATATCATACTTTGGAATAGAGGTAGCGAGAAGATTTCCATTTGCTGAATACACATTGCCACGATTAGCAGGAATAACTACGTCCTTAATAGTTCGTTCTTCTGCTAAACTTCTGTACTTATCACCTTGCATAAACTGAATGCTCAATAATTTGAACACCACTGCTAGAGCGAAGATGAACATACATCCTGCTACAAAATACAATCGGTTCAATATGTTCTTCTCGTTTGCTGCCAAGCTGAACTAATTTTGGGATTTCACTTTAATTTTGGTTGGTGGTATTTCTGAAATTGCCAAACCTTTTTCTTTCATCTTCTTTTCGACCACTGTCTCCTTTTTGAGATTCATCAGTTTTCCTCGGCCATCAATCATGGCTGAACGCAATTCTTTAACTTCATTACTCAAACGTGCAATCTCATGTACTTTTTTATCAGCACTATGAGAACTTGCAATCATGATTATAGCAAGCGCAGAAATAAATAAAATCATACGCCAGTTTTTAAAAGCATCATCGCTAATGAGAAATGTTCCTTTTAAAATACTGTATAACCCTTTTTTCATTTACAACTTTTCAGCTATTCGTAATTTTGCGCTACGCGCTCTATTATTGATGTTAATTTCTTCTCTGGTTGGCACAATAAGTCCACCGACTTTCTTAAATGGCACTTCAAAGTTTCCAAAAACATCACGTTCTGGTTCTCCTTCAAAAAGTCCATTTCTAATAAATCTTTTCACCAATCTATCTTCTAGAGAGTGATAGGATATAACGCTTAACCTCCCTCCCTTTATCAACACTTCGGAAGTTTGCAATAAAAACTCCTTTAATACTTCTATTTCTTGATTCACTTCAATACGAATGGCTTGAAAAATTTGAGCTAATATTTTATTCTCCTTTTTATGTTGTAAAAATTGCTTTAGCACAGCCTTTAATTGTTCACTTGTTTTTATCTCGTTATCATTTCTACTTTCAACAATTACTCTAGCCATTGCAGGTGCTTGCCTTAACTCACCATACTGCCACAATACCTGACGCAACTTTTCTTCATCATATTCATTAACCACATGATAAGCTGACAGTTGATTCTTTTGATTCATTCTCATATCTAAATCAGCTTCAAATCGTGTTGAAAAACCCCTTTCGGCAACATCAAACTGATGTGAAGAAACTCCAAAATCAGCCAAAACTCCATTTACCTGCTTAACACCATAGAATCGCAAAAAACGTTTGAGATATCTAAAATTCTCATGTATCAGCGTAAAGCGATTATCATCAATCTTATTTTCAAGAGCGTCTGGATCTTGATCAAAAGCGTACAACTTCCCATTTTCACCCAGCCTTTTTAATATTTCCTTGCTATGACCTCCTCCTCCAAAAGTGACATCAACATAAACGCCATCTTCAATTATATCTAAACCATCAACTGTTTCCTTTAATAAAACGGGATTATGATATTCCATGGTCGTCATCATCTTGTCCCATTACTTCTTCAGCCAAATCTGCAAAATCACCAGTTGCATCATCAATAGCCTGCTCATATTTATCCTTATCCCAAATTTCCACGATGTTTATAGCTGAAGACACAACGATTTCTTTAGAAATATTTGCAAAACCAACCAAGTCTTTAGGTATTAACAATCGACCCGTTGAATCCACTTCAATCATTTTCACACCAGCTGTGAACCGGCGGATGAAGTCATTATTTTTCTTCTTAAATCTGTTGAGTTTATTAACCTTCTGCATGAGTGATTCCCATTCAGACATGGGATACAATTCCAAACAAGGCTGAAAAACAGCACGTTTTAAAACAAAACCGTTTTGCAATACAGGAGACAACTGTTTTTTTAAAGCAGCCGGAAGCATTAAACGCCCTTTGGCATCTACCTTGCATTCGTATGTCCCTATTAATGAATTCAAAACGCTATTTACAGATTCTTGAGATTAAGTTTCAAATATATTGAAAAATATACCACATTTTACCACATTTTACCACTTTGTTGATAATTTTTCGATTAAAAGTGGAATTATGTCGATATTAAAATTGCTTAAAACATCTTAAACTCTTTATTTCAGAGAGTTACAGAGTCGCTAAAAATATTGACTTTATAATGTTAATATCTTGGAATATGGCGTATTACATGTCAACAATAATTATCCATATATTGTGAATGATTTAACTATATTTGCTTTTAGAATAGCTAAACCAGATAATGGCGCACCGATTAAAAAAAGAGAAAAGTTACAGTTATATAGAGGTAGGCGAAGGCACTCCCATTATTGTTCTTCATGGGCTTATGGGTGGTTTGAGTAATTTTGATTCTGTCACAAGTTATTTTAGTAAAAAAGGGTATTCTGTAATTATTCCTGAACTACCTATTTACACCATGTCTCTGCTTAAAACCAATGTTAAAAGTTTTGCAAAATACTTACATGATTTTATTGAATTTAAAGGGTTCGATGATGTTATTCTTTTAGGAAATTCTCTTGGCGGACACATCGGTTTATATCATACAAAATTATACCCAAAAAAAGTAAAGGCACTGATTATAACAGGTAGTTCTGGTTTATACGAAAGCGCTATGGGTGGTGGTTACACCAAGCGAAGTGATTATGAAGTAATAAAGAAAAAAGCGCAAGACGTTTTCTATGATCCTGAAGTTGCTACAAAAGAGATAGTTGACGAAGTTTATGAAACTGTAAATGATCGTAACAAGCTTATAAAAACACTTGCCATTGCCAAAAGTGCCATTAGACACAATATGGCAAAAGATTTACCAAATATGAAAACCCCTACCTGTATTATTTGGGGTAAAAACGATACAGTTACACCTCCTGAAGTAGCTGAAGAATTTGATGAACTCTTACCAGATTCAGAATTATTCTGGATTGACAAATGTGGGCATGCTGCCATGATGGAGCATCCAGATGAGTTTAATGAAATTCTTAATTCTTGGTTGAACAAAAGAAATTTCTAAACCTTATCTCGCTATGGAAATTAAATCGGCAGAATTCGTAATGAGCAATTCTGATGTGGCTAAATGCCCTAAAAGCATGTTGCCAGAATACGCTTTTATTGGCAGAAGTAATGTTGGAAAATCATCTTTAATCAATATGCTAACTAATAGAAAGAGTTTGGCTAAAACATCTGGAAGACCAGGTAAGACACAGTTAATCAATCATTTTCTAATTAATAAAAATTGGCATTTAGTTGATTTACCTGGATATGGATATGCACGCGTATCAAAAAGCGCAAAAAAAACCTTTCAAAAGTTTATTACACAATATTTTAGTTTGCGAGAGCAATTGGTATCTGCTTTTGTTTTGGTAGATATTAGACATGATGCGCAACCCATTGATTTAGAATTTATGGCATGGCTCGGTGAAAATAGCATTCCATTTTCTATCATATTCACAAAAGCCGATAAACTAAAACCCAATGCCATAACCCGACATGTGGAAAACTATAAAATTAAATTATTGGAGACTTGGGAGGAAATGCCTAATTACTTTATAACATCATCTTCAAGATCTGTTGGTAAGGAGGATGTTTTGAATTATATTGATTCAATAAACAGTGATTTTAAGGCATGAAGTATTTATTTATAACAATTGTTGTTTTGTTTTGTTTTCAGGTAAATTTTGCACAAGAAAATATATTCATTGATGAAAATGGAAATGAGATAAAAGAAATTGATTTCAAGAAAAAATCTATGGATAGAAGCCTCATGTTATCAGCCTGGAAACATATTGATGATAAAGGTGAAATTGTATATACTTTAAAAAAAGACCTTTACAAAATAGATATCTTAAATTACAAAGAAGTTAAAGATCAAATTGAAATTCTCATAAATAGAAGGGTTCCTGATAATAACACCATTCTTTTGGAATATTATTACAAAGATGATTTGTGTACCTCAAACAGGGATAATATTTGGACAAGAAAAGAAGTTATAAACAGAAAAAAATTCACGAATTCATTAAAAAGAAAAATTGAGAAAGACTATATAACCTATATCGTTTTATTTGAAAAAGAGATAGTGCTAAAAAACAATCATAACAATAAAAAAGAATATTTTTATGCTGATGAAACTGGTTTTTTTAGAGATAATATCTTCAAAAATCCAACCATTTGTGGCTCATTTGCTTTAATCAAGTCTAACGGTGAAACTGTAATTAGAAATGGCGAATATCGAGCAGACTTGATGGCTAAACATTTAAAACCGGAAAATTGGAATTTGTTTTTTAAACCTCAAGATTAACTCCTTACATCCAAAGCATCGCGCAAAGCATTACCCATAAGCATAAATGCCATAACCAATATCATTATACAAAAACCCGGAATCAATGCTAAATAAGGCTTACCTAGTATAATATAATTATAATGATCTTTTATCATAGCTCCCCAACTAGACATAGGTGGTTGAGCTCCAATGCCCAAAAAACTCAAGCCACTTTCAATTAAAATGGCTGCCGCAAAGTTTGCAGCCGAAATTACAATTACAGGTGCCATAATATTAGGCAGAATATGTCTAGTAATAATCCTGAAATCATTGAAACCTAATGCTCGTGCCGCAGTTACGTATTGCATTTCCTTTACACTCATTACCTGCCCTCTAACTACTCTAGCTACTTCAACCCACATGGTAAGGCCAACAGCAATAAAAACCTGCCAAAAACCTTTACCTAAAGCCAAGGTTATAGCAATCACCAATAACAATGTGGGTATTGACCATGATACATTGATAAACCACATAATAAGTGCATCAACCTTACCACCAAAATAACCTGCCAAACTACCCATAAGTATTCCTACTACAAGGGATATAAAAACCGCAATGAAACCAATAAAAAATGAAATTCTAGCTCCCACAAGGATTCTACTTAATAAATCCCTTCCATACTTATCAGTACCAAATAGAAATGTTTTTTCTTCAACGTAAGGTTTTTGCTCATCTGTGAACTGATTTAAATCAATAGTTTTTGTTATACCTTCCAAATCATCAGCTGTATATTCAGTATAAGTTAATAAACTCTCTTTGTGGGTATAACTTGAAATCGGGATTTCATTTTCGGTATTTTTTCTACCAAAAAATAATTTGTCAAAAACACTTTGTTTACCAAAATTGTCATTTGGCATGACCAACATGGCAACTTTAAAACCTGGCTTTTTAGAGTGAATAGACAAATGCATTTGATTAGCATGTTGCGAGTTATCAGGAGCAATAACATAGGCAAAGACAGAGATGAGGCCTACAAATACAATTAAAAACAAACTAAAAACGCCCCAGAAATCTTTTTTAAATTTCTGGAGCGCTAGTTTGCTTAATGAGCTTGAGCTTTGACTCATTTAAATTAGTCTTTTACTGTTGCTACCTTTTTAATAGAGTACGACATTTTTAAATCTTCAAGCACATTTAATGCCTCTTCCATATATACATCTTTACTTAAACTCTCATGCCAACGTATGCGTTTATCTTTTAAAACTGTATCTTTTTCGAAAAGTCTTTTTTCATACGGCAATGACTCAAATGTTAGATTGGTTTGATAATTTGAGATTTCATCAAACTGTTTAGCTTCTTCCTCATTTAAATCTAATTGCGATTTGTACTTACTATAATTCAATGGATGTTGTTTTTCATCCATACGTGTTTTAACCCATTTTGCGTTTTCTTCAATTAATTTTAATTGTGAATTATCCTTCATTCTTTCAATACTCTTTTTTATGGTCGTATCATAATCAAAGTAACCTTCCCAAAAAGAAAATTCAGCAGCATCAATTTCATCCCAACCTAATGGGTTTTCCTGATCTTTCTCACCAATATCCATAAAGCTATAACGATCCGGAACAATAACGTCACTTTTTACTCCTTCAAGTTGAACCGATCCACCATTGATTCTGTAATACTTTTGTCTGGTAACTTTTAAAGCTCCTAAATCACCATCTTTATAATTTCTTACCATCCTGTTTAAATCAAAAAATGATTGAACAGTTCCCTTACCATAAGTTTGCTTACTTCCAATTACAATAGCACGCTTATAATCTTGCATGGCTGCTGCCAAAATTTCAGAAGCAGATGCTGAAAACTCATTCACTAAAATCACTAATGGACCATCCCAAACAATAGATTTATCTGTATCCTTTAAAACTTCTTTAGGTTCATCAGTAGAACGCACTTGAACGATTGGTCCTTGTTCAATAAACAAACCAGCCATCTCAACTACGGTTTGTAATGATCCACCTCCATTGCCACGAAGATCAAGCACCAAGCCTTCCATTCCTTCTTCTTTTAAACGCTCAATTTCTTTTTTAACGTCAGATGCTGCATTTAACTTCTGATAATCTTCAAAATCAGCGTAAAACTTTGGTAGATTAATAACTCCAAAACGTTTATCATTTTTGGTTACAATGGAACTTTTTGCATGTGTTTCTTCAAGTTCAACAATATCTCGTGTAATTTTTATAACCTCAATTGTTCCATCAACTTTTTTTACGGTTAAGTAAACATTAGTTCCTTTAGGTCCTTTAATTAATTTTATAGCATCATCAATGCGCATTCCAATAATACTCACAGCTTCTTTTTCGTCTTCCTGTCTTACCTTTTGAATGATATCACCAACTTCCAACTCCTTACCTCTCCAAGCTGGACCACCAGAAATCAACTCGACAATTTTAATATTATCCATTCGTTTTTGAAGTCTAGCGCCAATTCCTTCTAATTTACCAGACATCCCTTGATTAAAAACCTCTTTATCTTCAGGTGCAAAATAGGTTGTATGTGGGTCAAATTCTTGCGTTATGGCATTTATAAAAACTACAAACCAATCTTTACGCTCCATATCATCTATATAATCATTATAATAGATATCTATGGTTTTGAGTGTTTCCTTTCTGGACGCAACCTCAATCTCTTCTAATGATTTTTTTTCAACGTCGTCATTTTCATCAGCTGATTCCTGCGCATTTATCAAATCATCATAATTCGCTAGATTGGTATACTTTAATCGTTGTCTCCAACGTTCCTTCATTTCCTTTTTAGAACTTACAAAATCTAAAGCTTCATAATCTGAATTAAAGACCTCATCAACTGAATAATCAAAAGGAGTATCCAATACTTCTTTATAAATAACCTTTGCCTCTTCTATACGTTGCATAAGTCGTTCATGAGTCAAATTAAAAAACGAAATATCTAAAGCCTTTAATTGATCATCAATTTCCGTCTTATAATGCTCAAATTCCTTGATGTCAGATTCATAAAAATATTGTTTTAAAGGGTCTATCTGCTCCAAATAATCTGAATATACTTCAATTGAAAACTCATCATTAATTTCTTTAGGATCAAAATGACCTCGCTCTAGAACATATGTAATTGCTTGAATTAAAAGCTTATCTTTATTAGGGTCGCTAAATGTTTTTGTGGTAAAGCTGCATGAGGCAAACGCCAACAAAAGCATTAATATTAAAATGTTATAATTCCTTTTCATAATTCTCATAATAAGCATGATATATTTTTCACTAAATTAAAGAAAAAACTATGCCAATATAATCAAATGGTACTAATTTTTTGTTAAACACCAAATATTCGACAAAAGCACTCTAAATTATGTATTTTAGCAACTTGTAAATTAACATCAGAAATGTCAGAAAGACCCTTAATTTTAGTTACTAATGATGATGGTATAGCTGCTCCTGGGATAAGAACTCTCATTGAAGTTATGTCAGATTTAGGAGATGTTGTTGTCGTGGCACCAGACAGTCCTCAAAGTGGAATGGGTCATGCTATAACAATCAATTCTACATTACATCTTGAAAAGGTGGTGATTGATGATGGCACGCAACCTGAATATAGTTGTTCTGGCACTCCTGCTGACTGTGTCAAACTAGCAGTGAATGAAATATTAGACAGGAGACCAGATTTATGTGTGTCCGGAATTAATCACGGTTCAAATTCATCAATCAATGTGATATATTCTGGGACTATGAGTGCCGCTCTAGAAGCTGGTATAGAAGGCATACCTGCCATAGGTTTCTCACTTTTGGATTATAACTACAATGCTAATTTTGAAGCATCAAAAAGTTTTGTAAAACAAATTGCTCAAAATGTTCTTAATAATGGCATACCAAAAAATGTAGTTCTAAATGTCAATATTCCTAATCTTTCACAATCTGAAATTAAAGGTGTGAAAATTTGTAGACAAGCAAAAGCAAATTGGGAAGAGGAATTTGACAAGCGAAAAACCCCTCAAGGCAAAGATTATTATTGGTTAACTGGAAAATTTGTTAATTTAGATAACGGTGAAGATACTGATGAATGGGCATTAGAAAATGGTTATGTTTCTGTTGTTCCTGTTCAGTTTGATTTAACTGCACATCATTGTATTCAACAATTAAATACATGGAAGTTTAATGATTAAAAAAGAAGTTTTTAAAGGATTATTGGTAGGACTCATAGCAAATATTATTGGTCTTTATCTAGCCACAATCATACTTGGCAATGGCGATGAGTTTATTACAGTACTCAAATCTGCTTCAGCCGAAGGTTTTTTAGGAAAACTTATAAGTTTGGGTTCAATACTAAATTTAATAGCCTTTTTCGTTTTTATAAAGAAAAAACAAGATTATAGAGCTAGAGGTATTTTACTAGCTACTGTTTTAATAGCTATTTTCACGTTTATTTTTAAATTCATGTAATCATGAAATATTACATTATTGCTGGAGAAGCATCAGGTGATTTACACGGTTCCAACTTAATGAAGGCCTTATTAAAAGAAGATGTTAATGCCTCATTCAGGTTTTGGGGTGGTGACCTGATGGAAGCTGTTAGCAATAATTTAATTAAACATTACAGAGATTTAGCTTTTATGGGTTTTGCAGAAGTTATCATGAACTTAAGAACCATAACAAGAAATCTATCATTTTGTAAAAAAGACATTGAATCCTTTAATCCTGATGTCATTATTTTTATAGATTATCCAGGGTTTAATTTACGCATTGCCAAATGGGCAAAGCAAAAAGGTTTTAAGACTCACTATTATATTTCACCACAAATTTGGGCTTGGAAGGAAAACCGGATCAATGCCATAAAACGTGATGTTGACAGTATGTATGTTATTCTGCCCTTTGAAAAGGATTTTTATGAAAAAAAACACAACTATACGGTTGAATTTGTTGGACACCCTTTAATTGATGCCATTGCCAATAGAAATCAAGTTGACGAATATACTTTTAGAGCTGAACATGAGTTGAATGAAAAGCCCATAATAGCACTACTACCTGGCAGTAGAAAACAAGAAATAACTAAAATGCTTTCGGTTATGCTGAGTATTGTTAATCAATATCCTGACCATCAATTTGTAATTGCTGGTGCTCCAAGTCAAGAATATTCGTTTTACAAGCAATTTATTAAAAATACAAATGTTCATTTTATTTCAAACAGAACCTATGATCTTTTAAGTGTTTCAACAGCTGCACTTGTTACATCTGGAACTGCCACTCTTGAAACAGCTTTATTTAAAGTACCAGAAGTAGTCTGTTATAAAGGTAGCTGGCTATCCTATCAAATTGGTAAGCGTTTGGTAAAACATATTAAATTCATTTCACTAGTCAATTTAATTATGGACAAAGAAGTCGTAACCGAACTTATTCAAAGCGATTTTAATACGAATAAACTCAAAAAAGAATTAGACAGAATTTTGGACAAATATGAACGCACAAAATTCTTTATGGCTTATTATGAGCTTGAAAAAAAGTTAGGTGGTAGAGGTGCTAGTGAAAAAACTGCGAAACTTATTTACAAAGCGATTAGTTAACCAACTTGGTTACATCAAATAATTTGGTCTCATCATTTTTATTAACACCCTTTAAAATTTCATTGATTTTATTAGCGATTGCATAACCCAATAACGGCGGAACAGCATTCCCAATCTGTTGATATTGACTTAACCCCTTCTCCCAACTCATTTTAGTTCGCATACCTTGAAAAATAAAATCATCTGGAAACGATTGCAAGCGTGCACCTTCTCGAGCTGTAAAATTCCTGTGTAAATAAGGGTGAATAAAATTACTTTGAAATGAAGCTGCAATGGTTGGTGCAGGTCTATCTGCATGCAAACGCTGATTGTTTTGCGAAAACACAATTTTAGATTTCTCCTTTGGCTTACCACGTTTTACAGCAGCATGTTCTTGTGGTACATGTGCTAATGATTGACCTGCTTTTATAACTTGAAATCTATCAATAAGTCTTTTTGTATGCCTCATGGCAACATGATTGAAAACTGCCGAGCTAGACTGGCGCATAAACGCTTGATATTTGTTTTCTGCATGAGATTTATACGCCATTTTTTCTTCCCCTTCCGAAGCCTTTATTTGAGGTAAATCTGAAATAGCTTCCCAAACTGTAATTGGTCTATCATGAGTTTGGATAGGGAATTCAGGCTTTATATTTAAATCTTTTCTAATACCAATCATAATAACCCGTTGCCTGTTTTGTGGCACTCCATAATCTGAGGCTAAAAGCACTTTATAATCAACATCATAACCGAATCCAGCATTTTCAAACTCTTCTTTCATAAGCTGAATAACTTTTCCTTTCTGCATTGAAAGTAAACCTCTGACATTTTCCATGACAAAGGCTTTAGGTTGTAAGTCCGTTACCACACGAACGAATTCATAGAACAATTCGTTTCTTGGATCATGCTTTACTTTATTTCTGTTTTTATTTGCCAAAGAAAAGCCCTGACAAGGCGGTCCTCCTATTACAACATCAACCGATTCAGTAACTTGACTTTTTATTTGATTTGTTGAAATATCCCTTAAGTCTTCTCTAATGAATGGCACCCTTGGAAAATTAAACTTATAGGTTTTTTCACAATTTTCATCCACATCACTTGCCAGTAGTGTATTAAAACCAGCCCATTTAAAGCCCAATGCCAAACCACCACATCCAGAAAACAAATCAATTACATTCATAAATCTACTTATTGAACGCTAAAAATAAGAGAATTTGAAGTTTGAACAAATCAACTTTTTGAAAGGTTATTATTTTTTTAATAACAAAATTATGTATTTTCGAAGCATGCATAAAATAGTCCTACTTATTTGTTGTTTGTTCGTTTTAATGTCTTGCAAATCCAAAAAGACAGCAACAGCTTCATCACATAAATCTCATAAAACCGAAACCGAAAAAAACACCTACAGTAACAACTCAAACTACAATGAAAAAGCTGATGCTATAATTGATTACGCTCAAACCTTTAACGGTGTGCGCTACAAGTATGGTGGTACTACAAAAAAAGGCATGGACTGCTCCGGCTTAGTAACCACAGCTTTTAAAAAGGAAGACATTCTTTTACCACGAACCACATCGCAACTCGCTGTATCTGGAGACTGGATAGATTTAAAAGAAGTTCAAAAAGGAGATTTGCTGTTTTTTGCTACCAGAAAAAATAGCAGAACTGTAAATCATGTAGGTATTGTTACTAACACAAGACCTGGCTATGTGGAATTCATTCATTCCACAACAAGCAAAGGTGTTATAACTTCTGAATTATCAGAAAAATATTGGTACTTTGCCTTTGTTCAAGCTAGGCGCATTTTATAATTTTTTTAGTAACTTTCTTATATGAAGTTACTTGATTTCCCGATTGTTAAACTTGTACTATGTTTGGTTATTGGTATAATCATAGGCCAATACATTACAGTTTCTGTCATAATTGCCTTGTGTATTTCTTGCTCGTTACTATTTATCACATTCATTATTTATTTAACATCTAAAAGACGATTTACAAAAAACATTTGGTTTGGGCTATTTGCTATTCTAACTACCCTTTCTATTGGTATTCTGGTTTTGACATTGCATAATGAAAGAAACTTCAAAAACCATTATACACATACTAGCGTTTTTCAAGAGCGTACAGATTCAAAAATCGTATTAAGTATTAGAGAAGTTCTAAAACCAAGTCCATTTCACGACCGTTATTTTGCTGAAGTCATTCAAGTTGATTCAAATCGTGTACGTGGCAAAGTACAACTTAACATTACAAAAGACTCCTTAAATGAAATGTTTCAGGTTGATGATAAATTAATTGTATTCACACATTTTCAAACTCTGAAATCACCATTAAATCCTCATCAGTTTAACTACAAAACCTATTTAGAAAACCACAATGTTTACGCACAGATTTATTCGGATTATCAATCATTATTTTCAGCAAAAAATGATACTCATAGCCTAAAAGGTTATGCCCATAAAATCAGGCAGAAAGTAATGCAACAATTGGAATCTTACAATTTTAAGCCTGATGAAATGTCTGTAATAAAAGCTTTACTGCTTGGCTACAGGTTAGATATTAAAAAAGATTTATATGATGATTACATCAACTCTGGTGCTGTTCATATACTAGCCATTTCTGGATTACATATTGGCATCATACTACTCATGTTAAATTTCATATTGGGATTTTTAAAAAGGTTTAAATATGGTCTGATCACAAAAACAGTTATTATTCTTATACTATTATGGAGTTTTGCTACCATCGCAGGATTATCACCTTCAATTTTAAGAGCGGCTACCATGTTCAGTGCACTTGCTGTAGGCATGAACCTCAAACGTCCTCATAACATATACAATACATTAGCCATATCAGCATTTTTACTTTTACTTTGGAACCCCTTTTTGCTTTTTGAAGTTGGTTTTCAGTTGAGTTATTTAGCAGTTATTGGTATTGTAAGTGTGCAACCCATGCTATATGCTCTAATGAGGAGTCATGTTTGGTTAATTGATAAAATTTGGGAATTGATAACCGTTTCTATTGCTGCTCAAGTCGGTATTTTTCCGTTATGTTTATATTATTTTCATCAGTTTCCTGGGTTATTTTTTATTGCCAATGTAGTAATCATTCCATTTCTAGGAATCATTTTAGGTTATGGTTTTATCATTATAATTCTAGCTGTGTTTCAGGTACCAAAATTTTTCCTTTTTGATTTTTATGAATCAATTATCCATTGGATGAACTTACTATTTAAATGGATTGCTAAACAAGAGTCATTTCTTTTCACTGATATTTCTATGAACTGGTATTTGGCTATTGGAATTTATCTTGTAATCATGACATCCTTAAACTACTTTAAAAGACATTCTAATATAGGTATCGTTTCAGTTTTATGTTCCATACTGATACTTCAATCGCTACTGTTTTATAACAAATGGCAGGTAGAAACAAAAGATGAATTAGTGATTTTCAACAAAACCAAACACAGTATTATTGGGTTTAAGAACGGGAAGGATTTACAAGTATTTCATGATTTAGATAGTCTAACTAAATCTAATGATAAGATAATAACAAGTTACAGAATTGGTGAATTTATTAATTCAACTGAAGAAGATAGCTTAAAGGATATTTATCAGTTTAAAAGCAACAAACTTTTAATCATTGACAGTTTAGGTGTTTATTATCTGAATCGTTTTAAACCTCATTATGTTCTATTACGAAATTCTCCTAAAGTCAATCTGAATAGGGTTATAGACTCATTACAGCCACATATGATAATAGCTGATGGCAGCAATTACAAAAGTTATGTACAAAGATGGAAAGAAACTGCTCTCAAACGAAAACTCCCTTTCCACGCAACTCGTGAAAAGGGAGTTTATATTTTAAATTTAAAATAATTTATTCTGAAAATTCAGGTTTAAAAGCGTTGTAGTAAGTTGTAAAATCTTCTTGAGATTTAAAGTCTTTATGATCATCATTCTTAAATAACTTTAAATACAATTCTAATTGTCTTGGTGTTTTGTAACCAATAACTGGCGTTAAAAACTCACCAGTTTCTCCCAAAAATACAATTGTAGGATAAGACCTAATACTAAAATGGCGCGCTAGTTCATGCACACTATTACGTCTATTCGCTTTAGCAGGGTCGTATTGTGGATTATCAAATGTTTTACCACTAAAATTTACCGTTTCATTCCCTTCCGCATTAAATTTTACGGCATAGTAATTTTTGTTGACATAATCTACGACATCTTTGTTGTGAAACGTATTTCTGTCTAACATTTTACATGGGCCACACCAATTGGTGTAAACATCCATCATTATTTTTTTTGGCTTCTTTTTCTGAAGCTCTACAGCTTCTTCAAGTGTCACCCAATTAATTTCTTGTGCATTTACTTGTATTGTAAAAAACAACACAGCAGCTATAAATAGTATTCTTTTCATTTCTAATGTTTTTTATAAAGTCGTTTTTGAACTTAAATCATTTCAAAAACTGTTCCTAAAGTAAAAAAAACACGCCAAGTAAGACGTGTTTTGTGGATATTTTAACGATTTCTTCGATTAACGAACACCGTGCATTAAACGTTTTAATAATGGATTTAGCAATATTGACACAAAACCAACACCAATTGGTATTAAGGTGAATATCAAAAAGAAGGTACTCATTGAGTATTCTTCTGATATTTTATCTATCATTCCACCCATGGTTCCTGCAGCCTTTTGTCCAACAGCAATGGCTAAATACCATATTCCAAACATAAAACCAATCATTCGAGCTGGAACTAACTTACTTAAGTATGATAAACCTACTGGAGAAATGCATAATTCACCCATAGTATGAAATAAATAAGCCATAATTAAGAAAATCATACTTACTGAAGCCGTTTTTGCTCCTGATGGTATCTCACCAGCTCCATACGATAAAAATGCAAAACCTAATCCAAGTAATATAAGGCCTATACCATATTTCATGGCGGCACTCGGATTGTATTTACTCTCCCACCAGCGTGAAAACAAAGGTGCAAGTGTAATAATGAAAAAGGAATTTAGAATACCAAACCATGTTGCTTCAACCTCGTTACCTTCTTGTGAAAACTTATCATTTAATCTATACAATACTAAAAACCATAATCCAATGAATGCAATGGCTAAAATAATATTAGACAAACCAATTCTAGAAAATGTTTTTTTGGCTAATAAAATTAAAACCCAGGTGATAATAATCAACGGAACTGTTGTTAATAATGCATCTACTACTTTAAAAACCATTGCAGAGTTACCCACTAACATTCTATCGGTATAATCACGAGCGAATAACGTCATAGATCCCAGAGATTGTTCGAAGAACGCAAAAAAGAAAACCGTAAACACACCAAATATAGATACGGCAATAATACGATCTCTTACCAAAGGAATGTATCTTGAAATACGTGTAATCAACAAAATTAAGAATAAGGCCAAGGCAGTTAAAACGACAACGTTAGATCCAGATAACCCTCCAATTTCAAATGGCAACATATTGATATCACCTATCTTTTCCATTGGGTCATTAAACAAATACAACAATCCACCAATTGCCGAAAGCACCATTAGCACTTTATCAAACATAGTAAACGGGTTGAGCTTCTCATCAGATTCAGCATCATGTTCTTTGGGTGCTTCTTCATTAATGTTTTGAGGCAATTCAACTTCGTGTATTTTAGACGGTTTTGCTCCTATACTTCCAAACAAACTTCCAGCTAACCAGAATTGAAGCATCCCTAATAACATAAAAATACCAGCTAATCCAAAGCCCCATGACCATCCAAAGTTTTCTGCTAAATAACCGCAAAGCATCATCCCGAAAAAGGCACCAGCATTTACACCCATGTAAAAAATGGTATAAGCACCATCTTTTTTGGACTCTTTACCCTTATACATGGTTGAAATAATAGACGTAATATTCGGTTTAAAAAAACCTGTACCAATCACCAATAAGGCTAATCCAAGATAAAAAGACATTGTTGTTTCAAGAGCCATTGCAGCATGACCTAAAGTCATGATGACACATCCAATTACAACAGCTATTCGGTATCCTGTAATCTTATCGGCTATCCAACCACCAATAATTGGTGTTAAGTATAGTAAAGACGCATACGTACCAATTAATGCTAAAGCGTGCTCTCTTGGCCATTCCCACCCTGGGTTATCGCTTAAAATTGGAGCTGTTAAAAACAGCACCAACAAAATACGCATCCCATAGAACGAAAAACGCTCCCACATTTCAGTAAAAAATAGCACAAACAGCCCAGCTGGATGTCCAATGACTTTGTCCTTAAATAGATTTTCAATATCCGTATTCATATATAGTTAGTTTAGTTAATTTTCATTTAGTGAACGTTACCCATTAATCGTTTTAAGAATGGCGCTAAAATTAAGGTTATTATTGCGGCTCCACCAGCATACATAGCAATCATATGGAATCCGTCAGTATAAACTCCTAATGAGTCAAAACCACCAACATTTTTATCTGTACTTTCAATTGATAATTCCTTACCAATGAATCCTACTATTTGAAATGCAAATGCTGATGACAAAAACCAAACACCCATCATAAATGCGACAATTCTTTTAGGTGACAAATCAGTTATTTTAGATAGCCCAACAGGAGACATAAATAGTTCGCCAACTGATAAAATAAAGTACATAATCATTAAATAAGCAAAAGGCACTTTTCCATTGGCATCTGCACTTTCACCACTAATGGCCAACACATAAAAACTAATGGCAGCAAAGGCTAATCCCATAGCAAACTTAAAGGGCGTTCTTGGATTGATTTTTTTCTTTGATAAAAACTGCCATAACAGAGAAACAGGAATAGCCAAGATAATGATATACATGGCATTAATTGAATTTGTTTGAGCAGCATCAATGACTGATAAGTTTACATTTCTATCAGCAAATAAAGTAATTACACTTCCTGAAAGTTCGTGAAAACCCCAAAAAATAGTCATAAAAATGGTTATAAAAATGGCTACAATCAACTTCTTCCTTTCCTCAGGTGACACATTAGCCAATATGTAAATTAGGTAAGCTAATACCGCAAATCCAATTCCTTTAAAAATAATATTCACAATATTCTGATCGCCAAAAACTGGCTGATAAGATGATAGCAGGAAAGCGATTAATGGAACAGAAAGTAAAGATAAAATAGTCACCAATTTGCTGTTCTTAATTCCTAGAACTGGTTTATTGTAAGCTTTTTCATCACTAGGCATACCTTGATTTCCAAAAACATTTTTCTTGATTCCACTCCAAAAGAATGCTAATCCCAATAACATACCAAATCCGGCAAGTGCAAAGCCATAATGCCAACCGTACTCACGTCCTAACCAACCACAAAGTAATGGTGAAGCAAAAGCACCAATGTTTATTCCCATATAAAAAATGGTAAATCCTGAATCTTTTCTAGCATCACCATCTTTATACAACGACCCAACAAATGTGGATATATTTGGTTTAAAAAAACCATTTCCAACAACAATAAAGGCTAAAGCTAAAAAGAATGCCATATCATTTTCAACAGCCAAAACAAAATGACCTATTGCCATTAGAATACCACCCAAAAATATTGAATGGCGCATTCCCAAAATACTATCTGAAATTTTACCTCCAACAACTGTTGAGGCATAAACCAATGACCCATATGATGCATATACTGCTGCTGCTGCATAATCTCTAGTTGATAACGCTTCAAAAACAACATCTATCATATAGAGTGTTAGTAAGGCGCGCATACCATAGAAACTAAATCGTTCCCACAGTTCTGCAAAAAACAAATAGAATAATCCTTTTGGATGTCCAAATAATTCTGGCTCTTCTTTAAAATGGTCTAATTGATCTGCCATATAGTATATATTAGTTAGTTTCTTTTATTAGGTTGTGGAGTATGCTTAACTTTAAAATTTAAAACGAAGACATGTTTCATGTTGAAAAAGTAATTTTAAAATAATGCCAAGTTTACTAAAAATAAAGCAAAAAACCGTATTTATTAACAGTTAAATGGGCAATTGAAACGCAAATCATCCAATAATACTATCTTTACATTTTCAATTTTAGGTAGATGAGCAAACAAATTACTGGCTTTTCAAAATTATCAAAATCCAACAAGATAGATTGGATTGTTAATACGTACTTTTCAAATAAAGAAGATGCCAAAAATATTCTAAAGCAATATTGGAATTCCAACGAAAAATTACAACAATTACATGACGAATTTATTGAAAACACTATAACAAATTACTATTTACCTTTAGGCGTAGCACCTAATTTTCTGATTAATGATAAATTACATACTATCCCAATGGCTATTGAGGAGAGTTCTGTTGTGGCAGCAGCGAGTAAAGCTGCCAAATTCTGGTTAGATAGAGGTGGATTTAAAGCCACGGTTATTTCTACTACTAAAGTAGGTCATGTACACTTTATTTTCTCTGGTAATATTGAGAAACTACAGCGATTTTTTAACGAGGTCAAACCCAAACTTATTGAAGATGCCAAACCCATAACAAAAAATATGGAAAAACGTGGTGGTGGCATTTTAGATATTGAACTAAAGGACAAGACCAGCGCTTTGCCGAACTACTATCAATTGCACGCCACCTTTGAAACAAAGGATGCCATGGGAGCCAATTTTATAAATAGTTGCTTGGAACAGTTTGCCAAAACCCTTAAAAGCGAAGCTTTGAATTTTGAAGAATTTTCAAATGAAGAAAAAGTGATAGAAATCATCATGAGCATTCTATCTAATTATGTCCCTAATTGTCTAGTGCGTGCAGAGGTTTCTTGCCCTATCGACAAATTAAGTGATTCAGATGACATTGATCCTGAAGCCTTCGCAAAAAAGTTTGTACAAGCTGTAAAAATAGCAGAAATAGAACCTTATAGAGCTGTAACACATAACAAAGGTATCATGAATGGTGTTGATGCTGTTGTGCTAGCTACAGGAAATGATTTTAGAGCTGTTGAAGCTGGTGTACATGCTTACGCTTCTAGAAATGGAAATTACAGTAGTTTAACACATGCTAAAATTGAAAATGGTATTTTTTATTTTTGGATAGAACTACCTTTAGCATTAGGAACTGTAGGCGGATTGACAGGATTACATCCATTAGTTAAGCTATCTCTTGAACTACTCCATCATCCATCAGCAAGTGAACTCATGGAAATTGTAGCTGTTGCTGGGTTGGCACAAAATTTCGCAGCGCTACGCTCACTTACAACCACAGGGATTCAAGAAGGTCATATGAAAATGCACCTTATGAATATTTTAAATCAATTTGAAGCTACTGATGCGGAAAAAAACAAACTTATCGAACATTTTAAAACACATGTTGTTACTCATAGTGCTGTAGTTGAAGCTATAAATAAAATGCGCAGTGGAGAATTCTGAATACTACAGTAACGGTAAATTATTACTCACAGGAGAATATCTGGTTTTAGATGGTGCTTTAGGACTCGCGCTTCCTACAAAATATGGTCAATACTTAAATGTTGAAACTAATGATTCCAATTTCATTAACTGGAAAAGCTATGACCAGAATGGTGAAGTTTGGTTTAAGACAATTTTAGAACTAAATGATTTAGATTCTAAAGATTCTTCTGATGATTTAACTAAAAGACTCCTTCAAATTTTAAAAACAGCCCAAAAACTAAATCCTGATTTTTTAGAAACAGGTTGCTCCGTTAAAACAAAATTGACTTTCCCTAAAGATTGGGGATTAGGCACCTCATCAACTCTAATAAACAACATAGCCCATTGGGCTCAAGTTGATCCATACGAATTGCTTAAAAAAACCTTTGGTGGTAGTGGTTACGATATTGCTTGTGCGCAACATAACACAGCAATAACATATAGATTAATTGAAGCAGTACGAGATATTCAAACGGTTAATTTTAATCCAAGTTTTAAAGACTGCTTGTATTTTGTGTATTTAAACAAAAAGCAAAACAGTCGCGATGCGATTGAGTCTTACAGACAAAACACAACCGACTTAGCGAAAGACATTGAAACCATAAATAAAATTACCGAAAACATAATTACCTGTAAATCACTTACTGATTTCGAGAACCTAATTAATACACATGAGCAAATATTGAGTTCTATTCTAAACCAACAGCCCATTAAAGAACGTTTGTTTTCGGATTTTCAAAGCGCCGTTAAAAGTTTAGGCGCTTGGGGAGGCGACTTTATTTTAGCAACAGCTACCGAAAATCCTTCAGCCTATTTTAAAGCCAAAGGGTTTGAAACAGTTATTTCCTATAATGATTTAATACTCTAAAACAAAAAAGCCTTTCTAAAAAGAAAGGCTTTTTAATTATATTTCAAAACGATTATTGAACCGTTTTAGCTCTATTATCTTCAATCTCTGCAGCTTCTTTTAATGCATTGTACAATTTAGTTGTAACGCCATTAACTTTAGCCGTTTGCACTTGATTGGCAAATCCTTGATAGTTATCCATTTCAGGAGCCAATTCTTTCTTTACAACATGAATCATAAAAACGCCTGTTTCACCTTCAATTAATCCAGATGTTTCACCTTGTTCCATACCGAAAGCTGTACCTATTACTAATGGTTCTCTTCCAGCACCTGAAATCGTTGGGTTCTTCATAGTTAAGGCTAAAGATGTTCTTGGTGTAATGTTTTCAGCTTTACCTAAATCCTCAACAGTTGTTGCTGTGATTCTAGATTTAATTTGCGCTGCCTTTTTTTCTTTTCTTATTTTTGGTAATGCGGTTACCGATGCTTCTTCAGTTCCCATTAAACCTTCTTTGTTCTTTGCTACTAATTGCACAATAGCATAACCACCAGGCACATTGAAACGCTTATAATCACCTACTTCTGTTTCTTCCTCAAAAGCCCATCTTACTATTTGACGTTGACTGCCCAATCCAGGTATGTTTTCTTCCAATTCTTTTATAGTATTAACAGGACGAACAACATAATCATTTTCTTCAGCTAAAGTCTGGAAATCTCCTTTTTCAAGAGCAATTTCAAAATTAGATGCATCTCTAAACACTTTATTGACAGTCGCTTCAGATGGCTCAATTTTTCTAGCAATAGTAGCAACTTTAACAGCTCGTTGCTTATTCTTTTGACCCAATATTTCAATTACATGGAATCCAAATGCCGATTTAACAACACCTATATCGCCTGTTTCATTTTCAAAGGTGTAATCCCTGAATTCTGGAACCATAGCATTGTATGTGTACCAATCTAGAACACCATCCTTTTCATTACTTACTTTATCAGCAGAAAAATCTAATAAAGATTTGAATTTTGTAGTATCCGCTTTTACAATACGCATTAAACTATCAGCTGTCGTTTTTGCTTGTGCTTCAGTTTGGGTCGTGGAGTCCGTTGCAGAACGTGACCCAATAAATGGAATTAAAATATGACGCGCTTTAACGGAGTCTGGCATTTGAGTATCAGCAATAACTTTACTTAATTTAAAATGTCCGTTATCCTTATAAGGACCAAAAACCTCACCAACATTCAAATTATAAATACTATCAGCAAATGCGGTTGGCAATTGTGATTTCTTCAAAAAACGATTATCAAATTTAATATCTGAACTTGCAACAAAATTGATATAGTTTGCATGGTCTTTTACTTGCGAAAACGGCTTAATGGTATCTGTTCTACCATTATTATACTCCACTTTACCATCTTTAAAAGAAATCAACTCTTTTTTTATTTCTTCTTCATCTTCAACCGATGCCACTTCTTTAAATTCAACAAATTGAATATCTCTAGAAGCGTCAACCTTGTATTGTTCTTCGTGTTCTTTTATGTACTTGGTAATTTCTGCTTTTGAAACTGTAATAGTACTATCAGGAATTGAAGAATACGGGATTTGAATAAACTTTAAATCTACTTTATCTCCTTCTAAATGATAAGCCATCTTACCTTCAGCTAGGGTACCAATCATGCCTGCCTTTACCATGTTCATATAATTTTGCTGAAGCGCATTGTTGGCAAGTGCTTTTTCATAATCCACCCATTGTTGGTAAGCAACTTCTGAACTAGATTTTAAATTTTGAATATATTCTGACAGTTTATTTTCATCAAAAATTCCTGCTTCATTTTGAAAGTCTGGATTATTGGCTAATGCACTTTTTAATAAATCGCGCATTTGATCTTTTTCAACTGTAATTCCCAAAGCTTCATATTGACTTTCCATTACAGCATTTCTTACTTCCTGATCCCAAACACGATTCATGGCTTGAGTCGCTGTACCATTTGGTCCTAATTGTCTTTGTGCTGCCTCAACTTTTTGAAGAAAATCTTCACGGGTAATATCCTTACCGTTTATAGTTGCGACTACATTTTGGGATTTAGCCGATAGTGCATCACTATTTCTAAACAAATCTCCAATTATAAAAGCGAATAAGGCTAACGCAATTACAGCTATTAGTACAATTGATTGTTTTCTAATTTTATTTAAAACTGCCATCTGTCATTTAAATTTTTTACGATATAGTGCGCGAAAATACCATTTTCTATTTAATAATAAAAGTAGAATATCGCTTTAATTGATATAATGTACAGTAAATTAGTCTTCTTGCAGAATTTTCAGTTTTACCAGGTCAATTTTAGTATTTGACACTTCTAAAATCGTGAATTGAAAATCATCTATAACGACAACTTCGTTTTGTTGCGGAATACCTTCTGTTCGGTCAACTATTAAACCACCCAAGGTTTCGAAATTTTCACTTTCAGGAAGTTCTAATTTATAGGTTTCATTAAGATAATCAACCTCTAGCCTAGCAGAAAAGACAAAATTCTTATGATCAATTTTTTCTTCTTTTAAAACAACTGTATCGTGCTCATCTTCAATTTCTCCAAATAATTCTTCTACAATATCTTCAACTGTCATAATTCCTGATGTTCCGCCATATTCATCCAACACAACCGCAATACTTTTTCGCTTTTTTATCAATGCGTTCAAAATATCTTTTACCAACATGGTTTCTGGCACAAACTCAACTGGCATGATAACAGATTTGATGGCTTTTGGTTTCTTAAAAAGTTCAAAAGAATGAACATACCCTAAAATATCATCAATGTTATCCTTATAAACAATAATCTTTGAAATACCTGTTTCTGTAAATAAAGCATTGATAGCTTTTACAGACTCGCTCACATCAACCGCTATTATTTCGGTTCTAGGCACCATAACTTCTCTTGCCTTCACTTCAGAAAACTCCAGTGCGTTTTGAAAAATCTGAATTTCAGAATCTAAATCATCATGCGCCTCAACACTTTCCATTTGCTCACTAATATAGTTTCCTAATTCTACTTTTGTAAAGGCTAACTGAACCTGGTCTCCTTCTGTTTTAAAAAATTTCTTGAGTACAAAATCTGAAATCCAAATAACAAAATCTGAAATCCAGGTAAATATCACATAAAAAATATACGCCGGAACTGCCAATATTTTGAGTAATGAATTGGCATAAATTTGAAAAAATACTTTTGGTAAAAACTCGGCAGTAATAAGTATAATAAGTGTCGAAATAATCGTTTGAGTAAGCAAACTCAACTCTACCAACAGTGTATTTACAATAGCAATACTTGAAGGCAGCATAGATTGAAACCAATCTACCAACAGGTCACCCATAAAAAAGCCATAAACTACTAAAGCAATATTGTTTCCAATAAGCATGGTGGCAATAAACTTTGAAGGACTTTCAGTAAGTTTTGATAGTATTTTTGCTAAAAGACCGTCTTGCTTTTTTTCGATTTCTATATGAATTTTATTTGAAGACACATAGGCAATCTCCATTCCAGAAAAAAAAGCTGAAAGTATAAGTGACGAAATTATAATGATAACTTCTGCTGGCATAAGCTAAAGTTACTTTTTATTTTCGAAACGTTTGTTGAATTTTCTTCGAAAGAAAAACATAAACACTGCTGTAGCAGCTAGTAAAATAGAAATATAGTCTACAGTTTCCGATTTCATATACTTCTCAATTGCTACATAAATGAAGAGTGCAGCAAATACTAAATAAGCATATTGAAAAAACTTAAATATTTTCATTAAATGAGTTTTTACTAATTTGATGTAAAGATACTTAAAAAAAGATGTTAATGGTAATTTGGGTTCGTTATTCATCAAGGGTTATGATGCCATCAATCTCTAAAACCTCGGCCTGATTAAACTCTGCATCTGAATCAAAACCCTTACCATTAATAATGTCCTGACCTCTTCTAAAGGTTACTGGTTTATTTGTAAATAACCATTCGCGGTTTTGGTCATAATACAATTGCTCTGCAAATAAGGTATCTTGTTCAGCTGATGCCAATATAACGTTTCCTTGCATATCAATAATCCCTGTTTTGTCATACACAATAGCATAATCAGCTATTACAGTACTTTTTTCGTTATTCTCACCAAAAAGGTCTAAATGGGCTCCATCTGGAAATTCATTATATGCAAAAGCTCTATTGGAAAAATCCAACATTTTAGGGCTTAACAGGTTAGCTGTAACACGACCTGAATCTGTGTATTTTAAGTCAATATTTTCAGCGACACCAATAGGTTCATTTTCAGAAATACCAATTTTATTAACTTCATCTAAATTACTTTTACATGAAAAAAACATAGTCATGGCTGTTACCATGACTATGCTAGAAAATATTTGATATTTTGTTGTAATCATTAGATTTTTGGAACTGTAATGGTTTTACCAATCCAACAACCTATGCTTATAGATTTACCTGCTTTATCCTCACTAAAAATTTCACTCTTAGTTGGAGCTTTAGCTCTATAGCTTGCTGCTGATTGTGCTGCAGAACTTTTTAATGTTGGGTCAACACGACCAGCTTTTTCAGCTTCATCAGCAGCTAACCAAAACACCGCACGCTTGTTAAAGTTTGTGTCACCACAATCATTAGCACTACGATTATACATATCTGCTATTTTTAGGTGCGGACGACCATTAGAAGGATTTAACTGCAATGCTTTAGAATAATAGTTTCTTGCACTACCAAAGCTACCTCTTTTTCTTAATTTGTCACCTATTTTTTCATTAAGCTTGGCTTTCTTAAAATTATCAGTTTCTAAACTAATAGCTTGCTCATAGAACTTAACAGCTTCACTAGACTTACCTTCTTTATCCTTTAAAATACCTAAATAATAAGCAGAATTAGCTGAAGGACTCAAAGCATGGTAAGCATTTACCAATTTAAAGAACAAAGGGTCATCAGTACATTCTTTTTCCGACATTTTACCAGCTGCACGTTGCAACCACAATGCATTATCTTTATTCTTTTCAAAGTCTTTAGTATAAAGAGGGATTAAGTTTTCACAATTAGCACGATCACCCAACTTCTTATCAATTCCACTAGATATTTGATCATAAGCATTCAAATAACTTTCGTAAAATCTTTTATATCTACCTTCCTTACTTGTAAGGGCTGTTCCAGCATCTTCCTTTGCAACCAATTTATTTAAATCTTCAGAATAATTACCTACTTCAGTTTCTACCTTTTCAGTGATATCATCATATTTGTTGAATAATTCTGCTGCAGATTTCTTACCAGCATCATATAAGTCAACCATCAAAGAGAAATATGTGTATAATGATTTTGGATTAGTAAAGGAGTCTGGATCTGCTTTGTAAGCAGCATCAAAACAGTTATACAATTCTTCATCCGTCATCTTCAACAACTCACGGTTATCATACATTAACTGACAAGACTTGGCACCATATTCACCTTTTTTTGTTTTACTCGCATAATGCATAGCACGCTCATCCCATAGCTTCTTTAAGTCATTGATAAAAGCAACTTTTTCAGCTCCGTTTGATTTCTCAATCTTGTGTTCTAAAATATCTTCACCTGCAGAGTATATATTCAAATTTAATTTTGGGCACTTATTTCTAACTTTCATCCAAGGCTCATAAGCAGCATCATAATTTTTTGCTTTAGCATATTCAGAAAATATAGACAAATTAGTCATACATTCTTCATCTTGTTGTGCTTGCACACCATTAAAACCTAAAAACAATAGTATTAGTGTTAATAATGTAATCTTCGTTTTCATAATATCAAATTTATTGTGTTTATTCATATTTTCTTTTTTGGAACCATCTATCATTTAATGACAAACTCAAATTAAAATTAACAAAGTTTTCTTGTATTAAATTATTTCTGGTTGTTCCACGTTTACCAATTTCAAAACCTAGGTTGGCATTCGAGAAAAAGTCTCTAGCACTACCTATTGGTAATCCTACTCCAAAAGATATGCCAAACTCATTTATATTGGTATTATTAATATTTAGACCCGTGTCTTCAAAGCGTATTCCAGCCCTGTAAACCATTCTACTAAAGTAACTTGAGAAAGAATTATATTTAGGTATAAAAAACCCACCAAGGGCAAACGTAGAACCATTTGAATATTCAGTTCCATTTGATCCATGTAGTTCGTTTACAAATTTTGATGTGTTCTGAAACGTATATTCAGCACCCACAAACCAAATTCTTGGTTGACCAACTCCTGCTCCTAACGAAAATTTAGATGGCAACAGAAACTTTGTCTCATACAAACCTTGCGACCTTAAATCAGCTTCAATTGTGTTCACAACAATTTCACTATTATCAAAAGAATTTATAATAATTGTATTAAATGAACGCTCATTAATGGATCTTAAGTTTGTTGTTGGCGTATATGTAAACCCTGACTTTAATTCTAAATCTTCTGTAATCATTGCTCGATATGTTAACCCGATATTTAAGCTTATTCCACTTAAATCAGATCGATTATTTTCACGAGATTGATATTGTACTAAGCCACCATCTTCGTTATAGTCAAACACTAAAGTGCTATTTTGAATATTACCGAAATTATAGCTAAAATCGACGCCTACACTGAAATTGTCATTAATAAGATATCCAAGCGATAAGTATGTACGATTTAAGCCACCATCACCATTGAAACGCTCATTTAATCGATTGCTGTCATCTAATGTCTCTAGCTTATATCCAACTGATGTATAAGGTATTAACCCAACTCCAACTCCCAACTTTCCTATAGGAATTGCTAGCGATATATAGTCAAATGTAGAAGATGATAATTTATCTTCTCCTGAATCACTTGATAATTTTAAATTGGTATGAGATCCTGCAACAGAAAACTTGATAGGTCTGCCTTCATTACCATATAACGCTAAGTTCTTACCAGCATATGAAGCAGGGTTTCTTAAGTTAATGTGGATACTGTCCGTATAGATGCTTAAACCTCCCATACTTCTGTTTTCAACAGTTCCTTTAAATTTAAGGCTACCTATTCCGTAAAATGAATAGGGTGACGCAGTACCATTTTGGGCAAAACTTTTAATGGTAAATAATACGATGAAAACTAATACAAGTTTTTTAATCATTCTTTTGAATTAAATTGTAAAATATAGTTTAAGCCCTCTAAAAGGAAATTAGAGTTCGCAAATATGCTACTTTTTAATTGTTTAGACAAAAAATTAGCATTTCCTCCTGTTAAAATAACTGTTAAATCTGCATATTTTAGTTTATATGCTTCAATTACGCCATCAATTTCATGTAAAACGCCATTGATTACACCAGAATGAATGGCCTCACTGGTTGTATTACCTATCAAGTTTTTTGGCTCTTTAATTTCTAATAACGGAAGATTTGCAGTTAAATTATTTAGTGATTTGTATCGCATTTGAACACCTGGTGATATTGCTCCACCCAAATATTGGTTTTTGTTGTTTATAAAATCAAAAGTAATACACGTACCAGCATCTATTATCAGCACATTTTTATCTGGATATTGAATTGCAGATGCACTAACCAAAGCCAATCTATCTACACCAAGTGTTGTGGGTGTTTTGTATAAATTCTCAAAAGGAAGAGGGGTTGACGAGTCAAGGTAAATTACATGTAATCTTTCTCTAACTAATTTTATATTTTCAACAGGCAAATTTCCTACTGAAGATATTATACAGCTTTGAATATTGGGGAATTTTTTATTTAAAACTTTAAACTCTGCTTCAAAACCAATAACCTCTATACTTCTACTTACTAATAGTTTATCATCCTTGAAAACAGCTAACTTTACGAAAGTATTTCCAACATCTACAATTAAATTCATAGGTAAAATTAAGGTGGTAAATTTACAAAACCATTTTTTATAAATTTTCTTTTGGTGAATAATAAAAACAACTTTATATTTGCATCCGCAATTATGCGACTGGTGCCTTAGCTCAGTTGGTAGAGCAAAGGACTGAAAATCCTTGTGTCCCTGGTTCGATTCCTGGAGGCACCACCAGAAAAAACTCGATTCGTATGAATCGAGTTTTTTGGTTTTAATGGAACTATAATAGTGACAACGCTTTATCTTGGTTTTATTTTGATATATCTTAATCAAAAAAAAGGCTAGAGTTACCTCAAGCCTTTTTATAGGAGACTAATCCAAATTTTATTCCTTTTTTTATTATCAAAGTTTAGTGGAATAACTTACTCAAAAGTATCAATCTTATCTGTTGAATAGATTGTTTTGATATGAAAGCCTTGAAATTTGATTTAAAAGGAAACCTACAATCAAATTTCAAAGAAAAAGCCATTGAAATCAATGGCTTTTCTCGCAAGATGAATTAAATTCATCTCAACCAATCATAATTATAAGTTAGTTTGATTCTTGAGCAATTAAAACTCCATTTCTATCATAAACAGTATAAAGACCATTCACAACTTCAACAGAGCCTACCATCATTACACCACCTGCACCATTGTTGGAATCTTCACTTTCTGATGTATATAATCCATTTAAGTCTAAAAATGCTGCAAATGATCCTAACTTTCCAAATGTTAATCTTAGAGGAATAGTTATTGCAGGATCTGGCATAAAGCCATTAGTATCCCATAAGTCAACCATGATATTATGTGTACCTTCTGTCAACTCTCCTGTCCACAAATTATTTGGGTTTGACGGCTCAAATAAATTTTCTGGACAATCACCAGTAAATGCATATGCTTCAAATGTATCTAAATAAACATCAAAATCCATATCACATAAATGATCATCTAAATTATCATCATCCCATTCAAGTAACATGGTAGCATTTTCATTAGAAAAATTTTGAATTGTTATGTTCATTTGAAATGGCTGATAAAATGCTGCAGTTGTACGCGAATCACCTATGTTAATAACGGCGGTTTCTGTATCTTCAATAACTATATCTTTATGAATAGTGATTGTTCCTGTTGCCGATGTTTGGTATGCCGGTATATTTATATATCCTGTAGCAGGCAATGAAATATCATTTCCATCAGCAGTACCACTTTCTTGAAAAATATATACTCTAACTTGCTTATTAGTAGGCTTATCAAGTGTTGCTGTCAATGTGATAACCTGATCATTTTCTACCTCATTAAAATTGAAACTTCCAGTAGAACTCGTAACTGTTAAAGTTGGTTGATTACCATCAATTACTACATCTTCAACATCATCATTCTCACAGGCACTTAAGCCAATTAGTAATGCTGATAAAAAGACGTAATGCAACTTATTTACTAAATTTATTTTCATAATTATTTTTTTAAAGTTTAACATAAGTAGCCGTATATGTATTAAACACTGTATTACCACTAAATCCTATTGTGTATTCCAAAGTTATATCACCAGTGGCAGGGTCAACAGTTCCTAAAACATCTGTACCTTCCAAGAGGTTACTATAGATACCAGCTAAATTTTGCTGTTCAATGACAATACTTCCACAGACTTCAGTAAAAATAAAGCCTTCTCTAACTCCTCCATTGAGAACACCCACATCCCAAGTACCAGATGTATTTGTCAAATAAACACCTTCACTAATTTCTGTAATTGATTCTGCTGGGTGAAAATTGGTTAATCCAGAACTTGATACAACTGACAATTCATATATACCACCTAAATCAGAAGAGCATGTTGCCTGTAATACAATAGTTACTTGACCTCGGTTTCCTGAAGCAACAATATTATTTGATGCTGAAGACGAACCTCCAGTTATATTTAATACAACTGTTGTTGGGTTTGCAGGATCCAATTCTCCTGAATGCACAATTATAGGCACATTAGTAAATGTGTTGCCTGCAGGGATAACCACAGAGCCGCTATTGTCCACAAAATCGAATTCAACACCTTCCGTAGCAGTTGAAGAAGCATCCAATTCAAAATTTGCATTTGTTGGTGCATTAAGTGGATTTCCGTCACCTCCAGTAATACTTAAAGGAACAGTATAAGTAAAATCATCAGCATTATCATTTAAGAAAAATCCTGTTACTTGTGAAGAAGGAAATAATAATACATTGGGTCCTTCATTGAACGTTTGCTCATCATCATCTAAAACGCAAGATGTTATTGCAAATGACATTGCAAACAATACTAATATATATCTAAATGTTTTCATATCTGTTTTTATTTGTTTTATGGTTATTGCATCCAAAATGTGTGTCTATCAAATGCCGCGTTAGCACCTTGAGCCGGAACATTAGCTGAGTTTGATGCTAATTCTGCAGTTGGATAAAGTAAATTAGAAGGAAACACAGCTGAAGCTGCGCCTACTGGTATAGGAACAAAAGATGGAAATTCTGTACGAACACGATCCATCCACACTTCAAAACCTGAAATGAAGCCTCCTGCTATCCACTTTTGGGTAATTATTGCTTCGATTTCATTCCCTATACCATCAGCAGATTCCCAATTGATTATCGGGTTAATACTATTTGATTCATAATCAGCAGCGGCAGCAACTGGATTTGGAACTCCAAGTTCAGCAAATGATGCTGCAATACCTGCTTTATACAAATCTCCTGCATTCCCTGTAATTAAGTTTCTTTGCGCTGCTTCAGCCTGAAGAAATAATGCTTCAGAAAGTAACATTAGTTGAGCGTCTTGAGAACTGGAATTAATAATCCCAGGTCCTAAATCTGACACCAGATTTGAATTATATGCATTATCATAAACATTTTGAGGAACACCTACATACTCACCTCCAACAGGCAAAAATAGCCTTGCAACTCGAGGATCATTGTTATCTGTCATGAAATCAATATACGTATCACTACCTCTGGTTGCTCCTCCATTTGGCCCAGGAGTTGTCCCTCCAGGAGCAAATCCATGAACAGCATAAAACGGATTTTGTTTTCCTGCTTCATCTAAATAACCCGGATTTACTGATACTGTGCTATCAATAAAACCTATTCCACTATTCATCAACTCGTTATATTGTGCTGTTAAATCTTCACCTGTATTAATCTGACGTAAAAGCATTCTCAATTTCAACGTGTTTGCGAATTTTTGCCAAGCATTCATATCACCGCCAAGAATAACATCAGTAGTCACTGACTTTGTATTAGCTCCTGCGTTGGATATCATATTGATTGCTACATTTAATTGTTCATAGATAGCATCATAAATAGCTCTATCATCGTCATAAGCTGGTTGAGTGTTCTCTCCTCTTTGAAATGCTTCACTATAAATAATATCGCCATACATATCTACCAAGGCAGCAAAATGGTAAGCTTTCATTATTTTGGCTATAGCTTTATAATAATCATAACCTGCCTCTGGAAAAGTTTCTACATAATCATAACTATATAAAGCAAGTGTATAAGTATTGTTCCATAAAGACTGATAGGTATCATTGTTAATGATATAAGATTGTTCGGTTTGATACCAAACTCTATCACCAGAATCCGAGATTACTCCAGCATAAATACCTCCTAACAAATTGAAGGAGTTATTAGCATTGTTAGCATTGTACATCATATCTGCACTATACTTTTGTGCTGCAGGCAACGTTAGTTCAGGTGTTGACGACGGTGGGTTTGTCGAACTATCGTTAACGTCTAAAAATTCATCACTACATGATGCTAAAGAAACAAGCATCAATAAGAGCAATAAGTTTGTTTTAATATTTTTCATTTTCATTTTTTTAAAAATTAACATTCATTTTAAATCCGTAAGTCCCAGTCGGTGGTGTCTGCGCACTTGAACCAATACCACTAACACCATTACCTCCCGTATTTATTGAAAATTCCGGATCAGTATATTTGTTTTCTTTAGCACGCCACATAAGTAAATTATTAGCAACTATTCCAAACGACAAGGCTTCAATTGGTGTTTTTTCCAAAAATTTAGAAGGCAAATTATAGTCTAATGCAATCTCTCTTATCTTGATAGCTGAAGCATCTACTACATAATTCTCCTTTATGTTATTATAAGATGTTTGCCAGAAATTTCTATTTCCTCCCGAAGTGGTTATGTTATTATTTTCCACATAAACTCCAGATCCTGGTGATGTTTCATAAGATGAATTAGGAAACACAAACGGCTGTCTGTTTGTAGAAGCACTATGCACAGTCAAACCTGCAAATTCTAATGCCTCAACAACTGTATTGTAGAACACATGACCTGTTTTATAATCAGCTACAGCAGAAAGCGTAAAATCTTTAAAGCGTATTCTTGTTGTTGCTCCTATAATTAAATCTGGGACAGTTGAACCTAAATTTATAAACTCGTTAGTCACTAGTGGATCTCCAGTGTTTGCATCAATTACAACACGTCCTTCTGGGTCTCTAACATAACCTGGTGCAAAAATAGCTGGATAAGCTTCTCCTACTTGCGCAAATAATGTTGCTGTGTTTTGGAATCCAGTTCCTACTTGTAAACGATCTGCTCCATCTGCCAATGAGATAACTTCAGATTTATTAGTAGTTACTGTAACACCTAAATCCCATTGGAAGTTTTCATATTTTAACGGTACTAAACCAAGATCAAATTCAAATCCTTGATTTTGAATTTCACCTATATTTGTCAAATAGGATCTTGCTCCAGAACCAGCTGATGCTTGTGAAAAGTTAATTTGGTCTTCTGATTTTACAAAATAATAGTTAGCTCCTAACGTAATTCTTCTTTTGAAAAACTCCACATTAAAACCACCTTCAATGGATGTTGAAAACTCTGGACTTAATTCAGGGTCTACAGCAATAGTTGTAGGTCTTAATCCAGTTGTAGTACCAAACGGAAATCCTCCTGGCACAATAAAGTTCTCATTAGTTTGACCTATTCCTGCATCATTACCAACTCGAGCATAACTGACGTTAAATTTCAAGTAATCTAATGCACCTTCTTTTAAACTTGTAAATGCATCTGTAGGCACAAAAGATAGACCTGCACTGTAATACCCATATGAATTATTGTCTATTGGCAGCGTTGAAGAAATATCTTGCCTGTAAGAACCTGTCAAATATAGATAGTCTCTAAACCCTAGAGTCAAATCACCGAAATAAGAATATAATCGTTTTTGAGTGGTTCCTTCTCCTCCTGTTAATTCTCCTGTTCTTACATTTACATTATAAATAACATTTGTAAATAAGTTGTTTCCACCTACATTAACTTGTTTACTTCTAAACGTTTCAACATGATTTCCTAAAATTAACCTAGCACTAATATCTTCTGTCAGTTGCCTATCAAAATTGACTAATAAATCTGAATTCAACCTAAAGTTATCAGTCATCCCGTCTTGGACGGCATTTACCTCATCACTAGGTCTTGTATAAGTTAGCGTTGGATCATATTGCCATGCTTCTTGTGTGTTTTTAAAGCTGCTGTTGAACCAAGTGCCTCCTAACGTATAGGTCGCAGTTATCCAATCATTAAATTCATAATCCAACCTAGCAATTCCTTGTAATCTATTTGATCGTGCTGTATTTCTATTTTGATCAATTATTTGATACGGATTTTTAAAGTAAGCATTAAAATAAGTATCAGGCGTTGAGAATTTATCGGTACGCCAGTTTCTATAATTTGAAATAGGAATATGTCCTGGTGTATTTAATAAAATTCTATAGTAACTGCCATCATTAGGGCTTGCTCCCGCAACGTCTGTTTTATCTTGGAAGAATGATACTGAAGTTGATGTTTCTAATTTACCAGATTTTCTAGTAGCATTAAATCTAAAATTATCCCGAACATATTCATCGCCTGGTGTTACACCTGTTCTATCAACTCTTTGTGCTGAAAAGAAATAACTTGAGTTCTCACTACCACCACTTAAAGAAATTGCATTTTGCAAGGTAATACCTGTATCAAAAAAGTCTTTTTTATTATCTTTTATTGGTGCATAAGGTAATACTTGATAAGTTCCATCAGCCAAAATAGGCCCTACGCGCCTAGGTAATCCATCGTATCGTGGCCCCCAACTTTCGTTTTCAATAGGATCATATTCAAAGTTCTGTGTTGATCCGCTACCAAACTTAGTTTGTGTTTCAGGAAAGTACTTAACTTCTTCAAAAGTCACTACCGAATTAAAGTTGATATTAATTTTTTCATTATTACCACCTCTCTTTGTAGTTACTATAATAGCGCCATTTGCTCCTTTAGAACCATAGAGTGTTACTGAAGAAGCTCCTTTCAGGATGTTTATAGACTCAATGTCATTTGCATTTAAATTATTAAGTGTTCCTTGAGATTGCGGCACACCATCTACAACTATAAGTGCTCCGTTATTACCTGTTAAAGAACTAAACCCACGGAGTACTACTTGAGAAGTAGGATTAACGCCATTATCACTTGTATTTATATTAAGACCTGAAGATTTACCTGAAAGCGCAGAAGCTACATCAACTGGAGCCGCTTGAACCAAGGTCTCTTTCTTCAATTCAGTAGTAGCGTAAGCCAGCTCTTTAGGCTTTCGCTTAATTCCTAATGCTGTAATTACAACCTCGTCAATCGCTGTTACATCAGGTTCAAGTGAAACATTAATTACGTTGTTGTTGCCTACCGTTTGTTCTAATGATGTATAACCGAGATATGAAATTTGTAACACATCTCCTTGATTGACAGTTAAAGTATAATTTCCGTCAAAATCTGTTTGGGTGCCATTAGTTGTTCCTTTGACAATAATATTTACCCCAGGAAGTGGCAATCCTGATTCATCAGAAACCGTTCCTGTTATTGATTTTTCTTGTGCGTATGAACAAATTGAAAAAAATACGAATAAGAAAAATAGTTTGTAACCTTGATTCATTGATATTATTTTAATGTTAATAATATGCTAATCTAATTGGTTACATACTCCATTATTTTACTGTTGAAGCATACAGTCATTATTTTGATGTGAATAACGAGTCTTTAGCTTTACCACTAGGAATATTTGATGATTTTCATGAAAAATGTCACATATATAGCAAATTTGGTTGTTCAAAATTAAATTAAGCCCATTCAAGACCATTTTTTACTAATAATACCTGATCTTTAAAAATATTTAAACTGTTGATTATTTGAAGTGAACAGCTTATATCTTGCAGTGAGAAGTTGTTATATTATTCTTAAAAAAACTTTAGGTAAGAGTCAAATAAAATTAAAAGTTTAATTTGCATATAGCTAATACCTTTTTTATACTAGTTTTTATTATTTCCGATGAAAATTACAACCTTAATTATTGACGACGAACCTCTTGCAAGACAACGCATTAGAAACTTGCTAACAGATATTGTTGAGATTGAGATATTGGACGAGTGCGCAACTGGCAAAAAGGCAATAAAGGCTATTGAGTCAAACAAACCTGATTTAATTTTTTTAGACATCCAACTAAAGGACATGACAGGTTTCAATGTGCTCGAAAAAATTGACAATGCGTTAAAGCCTATTGTTGTATTTATAACAGCCTACAATGAGTATGCTCTAAAAGCTTTTGAGTTTTTTGCGTTTGATTATCTTCAAAAACCCTTTAAAGATGATCGTTTCTTTACTTCAACAAAAAAAGCAATTGAACAGGTAAAACAACGCAATAATTTAAAATTTGAAGACAAGATAGAAGGTTTATTGAATTTTGTTTATTCTAGAAATGAAAAACAAAACAAAACAACTAAATTCCCTATTAAACTTGGAAATAAGGTTGTGTTTATTGACAGTTCAGAAATAAAATATATAATTGCCTCAGGTTATTATGCTGAAATACACACTGAAAACAAAAAGCATCTGTTACGAGAGTCATTAAATAATTTAACAGAAGAATTGAATGCTTCAAAATTTGTTAGAATTCATCGTTCTACAATAATAAATCTAGATTTTATAAAAGAGCTCATACACTCGAACTATGGTGAGATTGATGTGAAAATGAATGACAACAATCTATTTAGAATTAGTAGAAGCTTCAAAAAAGAGTTTCTCAATAAAATGGGGCTATGATGAAAGATAAAAACGATAAGAAATTATTTAGCATACTTTTTATTTTCACTTTAGTTTACAGTAACATAAAAATAGCTAAACAAAGTTATTTTAAATTTAAAGGCTACGCTCTAGATGATATAAGTTGGACCAATTTTTTTATAGAATATTATCTTACAGATATATTGATTATGACAATGCTTTTGGCACTCATTTTATTTCTTACAAAAAAAATGATTCACAAAGATTTTTCTAGATATGCTATTTTAAGTGTTCACTTATTTTTTGCTGCAGTAACTTGGGTTCTAGCTTATGTCATATATTACTTATATCGCTTCACCATACTTGAACTAAATTTCGATAATTTTAATTGGAATGAAGCCGTGTTCAACATTGTTAATTATTCTGACCGACATTTCATGTTTTATTTTGTTAATGTCTTTATCATTTACACATATTTTTACATTAATAAATCATCCCAAATTGAATTACAAAAGGCTCAATTAAAACAGCAATTAACCAATGTCCAGGTTAATGTACTTAAATATCAACTTCACCCTCATTTTTTTTTTAATACATTAAATAGTATTTCTACCTTAATTGAAACAGATGCCAAATTAGCACAAAACACTTTAGCCGATTTCAGTAATCTGTTACGCGATATTCTTTTTTTAAAAGACACCAACTTAATGCCGCTTTCTGTAGAAATGAAAATCTTAAAACGCTATATCGATATAATGTCCATACGTTTTTCTGATCATTTAAAAGTATCTATTCACGTAGAAGACAATTTAGGTGACGTTTTAATACCAAGTCTTATTTTACAACCCATTTTAGAAAACAGTATCAAGCACGGTTACTCTTACGATTCAACTGACCTAAAAATTGATATAGACATTTTTCAAAAAGAATCTAACCTCCATATTGAAGTGATAAACAATGGCGAGCCTCTTACAGAAAATATAAAATATGGCACTGGCCTTAAAAACACCGTCGATAGGCTCATCACATTATATGAAAACAATTTTATTTTCAGTATTGAAAACAGAAAAGACAAAATTGGAGTTATTACTCAAATGATTATTCCAATTAAATCATAAATAGTTTGATTTCTTCTTTTTAAAGGAGGATAAAATGATATTGGCAATATAACAACAAACATCATTTTAATTTAGGGTTAAATTAAAGATTGCTATTCTTCCGTCTTCTTTAGCAAATATTTAAAAATCAGAATTATTTTTAAGTACTCATTATTTGATTAATTAACTTAATTATCAATTATTTTAATTCACAATCATATATTTTTTAACTTGCTCTTATTTAAGTTACCCAGAATGAATCTTACAAATAAAATCGCTTGGTTTTTAATATTATTAAGTATCACCTCTCAATCTTTTTCTCAAGTTTATTCAGAGCTAAACAATAAAAAGAAGGACACCACCGAATATAAATATATCCTCCCCATATTTGGAAAAAAAACACATGCTTTAGGGTTTGACTTACCCTATTCTGCAGGCTTAAGTTTAAATTATTTAACTCAAAAATCAAATATTGTTATTTCTAATGTAAGTGTAGGATTTAATAATAGTGAGTTATATAATGTAGATGACCTTATTCGATTTAACAAAACTACAGCTACCTCAAATGGCTTAAATATAAGACCCGATTTATGGATATTCCCTTTTTTAAATGTTTACGGAATATTTGCTCAAGCTACAACCAACACAAATGTTGATGTTAGTGTAGTTATTCCGAGAATTAGTGGTTCTGAAGAATTATTTAGAATCCAAACCAGTCCTGAATTTAACACGACTACTGTTGGTTTTGGATTAACACCTACAGCTGGTTTTTTTGGTGGTTGGATTGCTCTTGACATGAATTTTACATGGACTGATGTTGATGCACAAGAAAACCCTGTTTACGCCTTTGTATTCGATCCGAGAATTGGTAAAACTTTTAACTTTAAGAAACCTCATCGTAATATTTCATTATGGGTTGGTGGATTTCGGGTCAAAGTAAGTCGAGACACACGTGGTAGTTTAAATTTTGGAGAAGTTCTGCCTATTGAAGAATGGGAAGATAAAATTACAAATGGGCAAGTAAAAGTTGGTGAAGCACAGATAGAACTTGATGATTGGTGGGATAACTTAAGTCCTATTCAACAATCCAATCCAGTGAATGTTGCCAAACGAGAGGCAAATCAACTCAAACTTAACGCAGCCTCAAGAGTTTTAAATGGAGCTGAAAGTGCTTTAGGTACAGCTGAAAACTCAAGTTTGCAATACACCCTTGATAAAAAACAAGAAACCATGTGGAATTTCATTGTAGGTAGTCAGTTTCAGCTAAACAAGCATTGGATGATTCGTGCTGAATATGGCTATTCATCAGGTAGAGAGCAGTTTTTTGGAGGATTGCAATATCGCTTTGGCTTATAGAAATTTTAAAAGAATGACGAATAAATTTCAATTATGAAAAAAACCATTTTATTACTGACGGGATTGTTTTTTACAGTTTCTACCATTCAAGCACAAGCTGCTTTATTTGCCTTATTATTTGGAGACAAAGTTGCTTCTGAAAAATTTAATGTCAGTTTAGAGTTAGGTTTTAATCAACCTTTTTATTCTAATCTTGACAATAACGATAGATCAAAAATTGGCGTAAACTTTGGAATTGGAGGCAACTTAAAACTATCGGAAAATTGGTTTTTAAGTCCAAATATCTATTTTTTAGCGAAACGAAACATACAATTAAACAATTTCTCTTTAGCTAGTGGTAATGTGAATTTAGACTCACAATTTGTAAATGTCCCAACAGAGGTAACATTAAATTACATTGATGTTCCTATATTTATATCTTATCAAACCAATAATAAAAAATATCGTTTTGGAATGGGACCTCAAATATCATTTTTACAAAAGTCAAGAGCTATTTTTAAAAGGCCCGAAGGTGATTTTACTCAAAATTTTGATGGTTATACAGAAGATATAGACTACGGATTAATGGCCGACTTCGCTTATGTTTTAGGCAAAGCACATAAGGGAAAAGGCATCATCATTCATTTAAGATATTATCATGGACTGAATGATATATTAACTGATAAAATTAGTTCTCAAAATAATAGCTCTAATTTTGTAGCCTTACACCTAACTCTACCATTTATAACTGATGAGTTAGCAGAAAAGAATTTAAAGGAAAATTAAAGTGTTTTCTTTAACGCTATTAGATTTGCCAATAATAATTCCGAACTTAATCTAGTACTATAATCAGGATTAATATATTCATAAAGTATTTTACCCTTGGTATCTACAATCATAACTGTTGGCACTGGTAAAATATCAGAAGCTTCTTTTTGCGTTTTCTTAAAAATGTACCCTTTAGCTTTTTCTGGCGTTTTAAATCCAATACCTACAGCTTGAATAAATTCAGCTTTAGGATCTGCAAACACACTATAGGACAAACGTTCTCCTTCTATTGTTGGTTGTAAGGATTCTACGTGATCAGGACTCACTGCAATAATTTGATACCCTAAATCCATGATTTCTTGTTCAGATTCACCTAATGCTGATAATTGATTATTACAATATGGACACCAACCACCTCGATAAAACACCAACACCGTTGGCTTATTTTTTATCAGGGAATTTACAGAAACTTGATTGCCATTTGGATCCAACAGGATCGCATCTGGAATAGTCTCACCAATTAATAGTGGACTAATATCTTCGGCTTGTTCTGGAACTTGTGCTAATACTGGTAAAGATAAAAATAAGGTAAGGATAATTGTAAGTGTCTTCATGATTTTGTTTTTGATTGAGTCTTAACTTCAATATTTACCTTACAAAAATTTAATGCGGTAATTTATCCTTTATCAATCCATAAACAAAAGTTCCGGCCACTGCTGCCAAAACCACTATAATCATGGAAACATAACCAGATCCAACCAGTGTATACATTGGTCCCGGACAAGCTCCAGCAAGAGCCCAACCCAGACCGAATAAAATACCACCAATTATATACCTATAAAAACTTTTGTCCTTCGCTTCAAAATGAATAGGGTTTTTATAAAAGGATTTAACTTTAAAACGCTTTATAACATAAGTCATCAATACGCCTAAAATTAATGCCGAACCAATAATTCCATACATGTGAAAAGCTTGAAATTGAAACATTTCATAAATTCTGAACCATGATGCAGCTTCAGATTTAAACATGGTTATTCCAAACAAAATCCCGATTGCTAAATAAACAAGTGTCTTCATATCTTAAAATATTAAAGGGAATAAAAAGTGAATCATAACCAATCCACCAATAAAAAAACCAACTACAGCTATTAAAGAAGGTAATTGTAAATTACTTAACCCTGAAATCGCATGTCCTGAAGTACAACCTCCAGCGTATCGTGCTCCAAAACCTACCAGAAAACCACCAATTATTAAAATAGCTAACGATTTTATATTACTTAAAGCCGAAATACTAAATAGTTCAGTTGGTAAATACGCTTGTCCAGCACTTTTAAACCCTAAACTATTTAAATCTGAAATAGTACTGTCACTTATGAGTACAGCATCATTAGGCGTTAAAAAATTTGAAGCTATGAATCCTCCAATAACAGCTCCAAGAACAACTATAAGATTCCAGCGTTGCGACTTCCAGTCGAAATTAAAAAAATCGGCCTTCTTTCCTGCTCCAGCGATACTGCACATAGTTCTTAAATTGGAAGACATCCCAAATCGCCTATCAACCATAATTAATAAAAACATAATTAAAGCTATCATTGGTCCAGAAACATACCATGGCCAAGGTTGTAATATATATTCCATACTAACTTTTTTTTGCAAATAAAACAAATACTAATTATTTGCAATGTAACATTTGTTACGAAATTTATCTTCGATTAACTGTAGTTTTAACGTGTAAAAGAAATGTTCCGTAAATTTGCAAAAGCATTGAGAAAGAAAAATGAATAAATACATACAAGCATTTTACGATTCCTTCATAAACACTTTAAATTGGACTTGGAATTCTATTGTTTTTGAAGTACCCTGGTACACGAATTACTTTTGGGGATTAATTGTTATTTCTTTGGTTGTTTGGTTTTTGGAAATAGCTTTTCCTTGGCGTAAAAACCAAGCTATATTTAGAAAAGACTTCTGGCTAGACGCATTTTACATGTTTTTTAATTTCTTCATCTTTGCCATTGTAATCAGTGGCGTGTATGCTGTAATGCAATTAGGTTTTAATGACTTGGGCATTTCAATGAAAAGTTTAGCCCTAATAGATATATCTGTTTGGCCAATGTGGTTGCAATTATTAACCTTTTTTATTGTTCTAGATTTTGTACAATGGCTTACTCATGTCATGCTTCATAGGTTTGAAGTATTATGGCGTTTTCATCAAGTACATCATAGCGTAAAAGAAATGGGCTTTGCAGCACACTTGCGCTATCATTGGATGGAAAATATTCTATATAAACCTCTGAAAGTTTTTGGCGTCATGATATTAGGTGGTTTTGAACCTGAACAAGCATACATTGTACATTTTACAGCCATAGCTATTGGTCATTTCAATCATTCAAACATTAAAATAACTTGGGGACCACTAAAATACATTTTCAACAATCCAGTTATGCATTTATACCACCATGCTTATGCCTTACCAAAAGACAGAAATTACGGTGTGAATTTTGGGATTAGTTTGAGTGTTTGGGACTACTTGTTTAAAACCAACTACATTCCTGAAGAAAGTGGCACTATAGAATTAGGTTATAAAGGTGATGACCAAATGCCTAAAAATTTCTGGAGACAACTAACTTATGGTTTCTTTTCTAGTAAAAAGTAATGACTATTTATTAAGTAACTTTATAAAGAGTTCTCTTCCTTTTCTACTATCAATCGAGTTGTAACAGGTTTCCAATGTTTCAATCTTAAAATAGGGCTCAAAGTATTTTATATACTCGTTTTTAGAACCTCCAAACGGTGGATGAGTAGTGTTTAAAGGATCATCAAAAAGAAGACCAACTAATTTTCCATCTGTTTTTAATAATCCATGCATTTTAATGGCATAATTGAAGCGCAAATTAGGATGAAGTGCACAGAAAAATGTTTGCTCTAAAATCAAATCAAAAGATTCTTCTAGATCAAAAAAATTACCGTTAATTAATTGATTCTTGGGCATTTCAGGTAAACGCTTTTTTAAATTATTTAAAGCTGTTTGAGATAAGTCTATAACATAAACGTTTTCAAAACCATTTAACCATAAATATTCTGCTTCATAAGCATTTCCAGCACCTGGAATTAAAATTTTCAGATCCTTATTTCTTAATTGATCAATATAGGTTTTTAAAGGTCTAGAAACTGCACCAATATCCCAACCTAGGTCGTTAGTTTGATAACGTCTATCCCAAAACTCTTCAGATAAGTCGATAATTTCAGACATGTGATTCTATAAGTTTTATTAAGTCAATTTTTTGAACCACTCCAGATTGTCTCCACAATTGTTTTCCATTTTTATACAAAATAAGTGTTGGTACACCACGAACTTGAAGCTGAGCTGCTAATTCTTGATTCTTATCAACATCTATTTTAATAATACTCGCCTTATCTCCTATTATATCTTTGACTTCTTTCAGAATTGGGCTCATCATTTTACAAGGTCCGCACCATTCTGCAAAAAAATCGATTAAAACAGGTTTATCTTTATTAATAATACTTAAAAAATTGCTCATAATTATTTTTTATCAAACGAAATACTCCACATACCACGAACCTCATTTTCAGTATATCCAATGGCCATATCATTTGGATACAAGCGTTTTATAGTACTATAAACATTATGGTCTATACTTTTACCATGACATTGTAAACACATGGAATTAGTAGTAATAGGATAATAAAAGTTTACTTTATCTGTTAAATGTTCAACAATAGGTTGTGGCTCTTGATTATTACTTATAACCTTTTCAAATTTCTTCAAATAGTATTTTTCTTTTGATTTTGCGGCATTTTTCGGATTTCTTGGCTTATCCGATACGCGTTTTATTGTGGCATTATAATATAAAGCCATACTATCAGTAATTGAATATGCCTTTTCATTACAAAATTCGACAGCTTCTATAATTCCCTTTTTCTGAATAGACATCATCAAGCTTTTTCCGAGCTCGGCTTTTGTTCCCATTGCGTACTTCATCCCAATGTCTTTATATGAAAGATTAGAATCTAATCTTGTTGCCTGCTGTACACCTTTCATCTTTCCTTTACCCATACCATTTCCTTTTCCATATTCGCTTTCTTGACCTTGCTGAAAATGATCTTCAAACCATTCTGGCTGTTCAATATCAAATTCATAAAGATATTCTGCTATTAAAGTAATGGTTGATTCTGGATAGGAAGCTTTAGGCATAGCACCAAAACGTATAACTGCACCAGGCATTTTTGAATCCTGAGCATTAGGATTTTTCATGAAGTCCTGAATACTCTTTATAAAGTCTTCTTTCGAAATTCCGGCTGTTAAGTAATGCTTTTTCACAGCTATCATCGGTGGCGCAATGCGCTCATCATGTCCTGCAGTTGGACTATGACATACATTACAATTAATTTCTAATAGTTTTTTACCAGGATGTTCTTTTTCATTTGTTAATGAAGTTGCCGCTGTATAGTCATTTTTCTTTTCAGAACTGTTATTACAACTGATAACTACTATACTTAAAATTAAAATGAATATTAACTTATTTCTCATGATTTGATAGTTTTCCTGTTGCACAACTCACGAATGATTTGGCTTTAGTAACTAACGAATTGTCGTCATTCATTTCTGGATATCCAAGTGCCTTTAGCTTCTGTTTTACCTCCAAAACTGTGGATTCTAAATCGTAGTTAAAAACAACCTCATCTTTATCAACTAAAACATCTACGTTACTGACATCATTTAATTCAAAAAGTTTTGTTTTTATAGTATGTGCACAGCCACCACATTTTAGATTTTGAATTTTTATTGTCTTTTTCATAAGTAACATTTTATAGTATAAAATTAATAAAAGAGGTTAAATTTTAATGTAACATTTGATACAAAAAAAGAGCGTCTGAAGACGCTCTTTTTTTAATTGAAAATATAAAATCTAATTATTTTAAAGTTGATGGGCAAACATGTTCAGTTACTGGTATACCTGCTTTTTTAATGGCTCCAAATCCGCCTGCAACATCAACTAAATTATGTATGCCACGACTCTTTAAGATAGAAGCGGCTATGACACTTCGATAGCCTCCTGCGCAGTGTACATAAAATGTTTCGCTTTCTGGAAACTCACTTAAATGATCATTCAAAAAATCTAATGGCGTAAGATGTGCGTCTTTTATATGGGAACTCGTATACTCACCTTCTTTTCTTACATCAAAAACTGGAATATCGTCTTTTTCTAATGCTGCTTTAAATGTTTCTGCAGTTATCGATGAGATCGTATCATAATCTTTAGAAGCCGCTTTCCAAGCTTCAAAACCACCTTCTAAATACCCCAGGGTATTATCAAATCCAACACGTGATAAACGTGTTACAGTTTCTTCTTCACGTCCTTTTGGCGTAACCAATAAAATAGGTTGTTTTACATCGGCAATTAGTGCTCCAACCCATGGTGCAAAACCACCATCAATTCCAATAAAAATTGATCTTGGAATATGTCCTTTTACAAAATCGTTTTGATGACGCACATCTAAAACAATGGCTTCCGTTTCATTGGCTGCAGCTTCAAATGCGTCTGGTGACAAGGCTTGAGTACCTCGTTTCAAAACCTCATCAATATCATCATATCCTTCTTTATTCATTTTTACATTTAAAGGAAAATATTTAGGTGGCGCCTGTAATCCGTCTGTCACTTCCTGAATAAATTCTTCTTTTGTCATGTTAGCTCTTAAAGCATAATTCATGTTCTTTTGGTTTCCTAGCGAATCAACCGTTTCCTTCATCATATTTTTGCCACACGCCGAACCTGCGCCATGTGCTGGATAAACGATAACATCATCGGCTAATGGCATAATTTTAGAACGCAAACTATCAAACAACATTCCTGCTAATTCTTCTTGTGTCATATCAGCCGCCTTTTGAGCTAAATCTGGACGACCAACATCACCTAAAAACAAGGTGTCTCCACTAAATATAGCATGATCTTTACCATTCTCATCGCGTAACAAATACGTTGTACTCTCCATGGTGTGCCCCGGCGTGTGCAAAGCTATGATAGTGATATCACCGAGTTTAAATTCTTCGTTATCTTTAGCTATATGCGCTTCAAAGGAAGGATTTGCAGTTGGCCCATAAATGATGGTTGCTCCAGTTTCTTTTGCTAGGGTTACATGACCACTTACAAAATCTGCATGAAAATGCGTTTCAAAAATGAATTTGATTTTAGCATGATCTTTTTTGGCTCGATCTATATACGGCTTTACTTCCCGTAATGGATCTATAATGGCCACTTCGCCTTTACTTTCAATATAATAAGCGCCTTGCGCTAAACATCCTGTATATATTTGTTCAATTTTCATAATTCTGTTTTTTTAATTTTTACAAATTTAAAGCCTTAATTAAAGTTTGACAGTAACTAAAGTTACATAACTATTTCACGAAAAACTCCATATAGAAAATAAATATAGCCATCACAAAAATAAAGTAACCAAATCCTTTTTTCAATTTATTACCATCGATAAAATTCCCTAAATAACTTCCTATAAAGATACCAATTAATGACAGAGCAGTAAATGTTAAAAGAAATACCCAATCTATTTCCATGGTCAGAGCATCTCCCAGAAAAAAACCCAATAAGGATTTAAAGGCTATAATAATTAATGATGTGCCTACGGCAACTTTCATTTTCACATTAGCTAATATTACCAGGGCTGGAATGATTAAGAAACCGCCTCCCGCTCCAATAAAACCTGTTATGGCTCCAACAACCAAACCTTCTAGAAGAATTAATGGATAGTTATATTTGATTTCTTTATTATCGGCTTTTTCTTCTCGTTTTTTTAACATAGAAAAAGCTGCAGGAATCATTAAAAGAGCGAATAGTCCAAACATGCCCATTCGGCGTGTAAATTCGAACTCACCTATATGAAATAAAACATCTGGAAGTGCTGGTACAACATAATGCCTCACCAAAGTTACACCAATGATGGCTGGCACGCCAAATACAAAAGCCGTACGCCAATCAACATAACCCTTAAAATGTTGTTTTATGCCTCCAATTAGCGCACTTAAGCCAACCACAAACAATGAATATGCTGTTGCAACTTTTTCATTTACCATAAACAAATAAGCCAACACAGGAACAGCTAATATAGAACCTCCACCTCCAATAAGACCTAATGATATGCCAATAATTAAAGCACTTATATATCCGAAAATTTCTAATAAATCCATAATTCGTTAATGAAATATGTGTGCAAAGATACAGATTGATAAATAGGCAATAAGTAACAATAGTTACATGTCATATTTACTTTAGAACAATATGATTTCTATGTAACTCGACTTTTCCTAAATTTTCTAGTTTTTTGAGTAATCTAGAAATCACTACGCGTGAAGAATGCAACTCATAAGCTATTTCTTGATGTGTACTATTTATAATATTATCGTTTGAAATACGAGCTTTCTCATTCAAATACTTCAATAAGCGTTCATCCATTTTCAAAAAAGCTATACTATCGATTGTTTCTAGTAATTCATTCAAGCGATTATGATAACTCTCAAAAACAAAATTTCTCCAGCTTTTATATTTTGCTGACCATTCTTCCATTTTTTCGATTGGAATCATGATTAATTTAGCATCAGTTTCAGCAATGGCACGTATTTCACTTTTAGTTTGTCCTAAACAACAGGTTAATGTCATAGCACAGGTATCACCTTTTTCAAGAAAATATAGGAGTAATTCATCACCATCATTATCCTCACGCAATATTTTAACAGCACCAGAAACTAATAAAGGCATTGATCTTACATATTGGCCAATCTCAATCAATTTATCACCTTCAGGAACTTCTTTAAATGTGCCAACTTGATTAATCTCACTTAAAAGTTCTTTTTCAAAAAGATGTGAGTAGTTATGTGTGAGTTCTTGAATCATTCTGATTTAGTTTCTGTTAAAGCATATCGTTTCACCAATTTTCCAAGTGATAGACCCTGAATCAATATCGAAAACACAACTATAAAATAGGTTATCACCAAAAACAAATCACGTTCCATATCAACGGTTAATCCTAATGCTAAAGCAATTGAAATACCTCCTCGCAATCCTCCCCAAGTCATAATTAAATTGGTTTTTGGTGCAAAATTTAATCGTTTTTCAAAAAATCGAACTGGAATTAGTAAAGACAAATAACGACATAATAATACCAAAGGAATAGCAATTAATCCTGCAGAAATATAATTGGTTTCAAATGTTAAAACTAGGATTTCCATTCCAATTAATACAAAGAGAATAGTGTTCAATAATATATCTATAAGTTCCCAAAATTTGTCGACATAACTTTCTGTTATTTCAGACATGGCAGAATTCCTAACGGTATCATTACCAATAACCAATCCTGCCGTTACCATTGCTAATGGTGCAGATAAATGATAAGCTTGTGCAATAACAGTTCCTCCCATAACAGCGGCGAGAGTAATAATTACCTCAATATCATAATCGTCTATTGACCTCATTAATCGGTATGTAATCCAGCCTATTGCGAGACCTAAAGTAATTCCACCAATTACCTCAACAGCAAACAACTCGAATATCTCAGAAACTTCAATTTCACCATGTCCTATTTGGGCAACTTTAAAAATGGTTAAAAATATTACCACTCCAACACCATCATTAAATAACGATTCACCAACAATTTTTGCTTCTAATTGTTTAGGCGCACCAACATTTTTAAGTATTCCCAAAACCGCAATGGGATCGGTTGGGGAAATTAACGCACCAAATAAGAGACAATAAATAAGTTTGACTTCTAACCCAAACAATGGTAAAACAAAATACATCCCATAACCCACAAGAAAAGTTGAAGCCAAAACCCCTAATGTCGCAAACACCAAAACTGGCCATCGTTGCACGCGCAACTGTTCAAAATTAGTATGAAGTGCACCAGCAAATAGCATAAAACTCAACATAATATCGAGTAAGACTTCCTTAAAATCAATTTGCGTAATGATATACTTTTCGGCATCCAATAATGTTGAATCAAAATAGCTTAATGCAAAAACGACCATTGTAAATACAATAGTTATAAACATTAAACCAATGGTGTTAGGAAGCTTCAAAAATCGCACATTTACATAACCAAAAAGGGCTGATAAAACAACAAGTATTGTAATGATATGAAAGTAATCCATGAATAAATTTTATTGAATATGCAATATACTATTTTCACTTTTTTTAAAAGTTGAAAAACCTCACAATTTTATGTAATCATTAATAAATTACTTCGACTTAAAACCGTATATTCATTTTTTTCGTAGAAATATTAATCGCCTAAAAAGAAAAAATGCAAAAAACTTATTACGATCCAGCTGATTTGAGAAAGTTCGGTAAAATTTCAGACTGGAATGAAGAATTGGGCTCTAAATTTTTCGAATATTATAATTCGGTATTTAAAGAAGGAAGCCTTACGGAACGAGAAAAATCACTTATTGCGTTAGCGGTAGCTCATACCATACAATGCCCTTATTGTATAGATGCTTACACTGGTGATGGTCTGCAACGTGGTATTACTAAAGAAGAAATGATGGAAGCACTTCATGTTGCCGGAGCTATTAGAGGTGGCGCATCCCTTGTACATGGTGTGCAGATGATGAATAAAGTCAATAAATTAGATTTATAAATGCTGAAATCGCTCCATAAACGTCATAGTGAACTAGCTAAAAGTAAACGTCAAGTAGAAATATTATCCAACGGTATTTTCCAAAGTGGTGACTTGCCAAAATTTAAAGATAAAATAGCAGAAAGCAATCAATTCCCTTTAAAAGCAAACAAACTTGAAATATTGCAAATAAATGTTGGATATATGTGCAATCAAGTTTGTGCACATTGTCATGTAGATGCAGGTCCTGATCGCAAAGAAATTATGACCAAAGAAACCATGTTACAATGTCTTGATGTTATTAAAAAAACTGAAGCACATACATTAGATTTAACAGGAGGTGCACCAGAAATGAATCCAAACTTTAGATGGTTTGTTGAAGAAGCCTCAAAAGCTGGAATTAAAGACTTTATTGTACGCTCTAACTTGACCATTATTAGAGCCAATAAAAAATATCACGATTTACCAGAATTTTTCAAAAAGCATAATGTTCATGTTGTCAGTTCTATGCCACATTGGACCAAAGGTAAAACAGATAAGCAACGTGGTAATGGTGTTTTTGATAAATCAATCCAAGCATTAAAAGATTTAAATGCTATTGGTTACGGTTTGCCAGGAAGTGATTTGCGTTTGGATTTAGTTTATAATCCTTCTGGAGCTTTTTTACCTGGGAATCAAATGGCATTGGAGAAGGATTTCAAAAAAGCTTTATTAGACGATTTTGATATTCAATTTCATAATTTATTCGCCATAACTAATTTACCTATCAGTCGATTTTTAGATTATTTAATTGCTTCAGAAAATTACGAAGATTATATGTATTCGTTAGTAGAAGCCTATAATCCAGAAGCTGTTAAAAATGTTATGTGTACGAATACTATTTCGGTGAGTTGGGATGGCTATTTGTATGATTGTGATTTTAATCAAATGCTAAATTTACCTGTAAAAAGTAAAGCCAAACATATTTCAGAATATAACTCTGAATTACTAGAAGGTCGTTCTATTGTCATTTCGCAACATTGCTATGGCTGCACAGCAGGTGCAGGAAGTAGCTGCCAAGGAAATGTAACCTAATGAAAACAATTTTTTTACATATCGCTTTTTTTTGTGTTGTATTATCCGGTTTTTCACAAGAAACATTATCGAATTTACTTAAGCAGTACAATACCAATTCAGTTCCCTACATATCTGTTCAGGAGCTAGCTATGCCTAAAACACAAGCTATAATTTTAGATGCAAGAGAATTACCAGAATATGAAGTAAGTCATTTAAAAGATGCTATTCATGTTGGTTATGATAGCTTTGACATTAAAATTTTAGAAAATAAACTGACTGATAAAAATGAATTAGTAGTTGTGTACTGTTCTTTAGGTATACGTTCTGAAGACATTGCTGAACAATTTAAAAAGACAGGGTATACCAATGTTTACAATTTGTATGGTGGCATTTTTGAATGGAAGAATAACGGTTTTAAAGTTTATAACAATGATGGAGAAACCTCTAAAATACATGGCTTTTCAAAGGAATGGAGCAAGTGGTTAATTAAAGGTGAATGTGTTTATGAATAAAAACCTCCTCATCGTTTTTGTAAAAAACATCAAACTTGGTAAAGTAAAAACACGCCTGGCTAAAACCATTGGAAATCAAGAAGCATTTGCCATTTACAAAATACTTGTAGATAAAACCGAAGAAGCCACGAAACACTTGCCAGTTGACAAGCATATCTATTTTTCAGATGAAATCATTTCAACGAAATGGCCAAACGATTTTAAAACTGTTCAGAAAGGTGTTGATTTAGGCGAACGCATGAAAAATGCTTTTAAAGATGGATTCGATAAAGGTTATAAAAACATCATTCTTATTGGTTCGGATTTACCCGATATTTCTGAATCTATTTTAACTAACGCATTTGAAATTCTTAAAACTAATGACACTGTTTTTGGTCCAGCTGAAGATGGTGGCTACTATTTAGTTGGTATGAAACAACTATATAACTGTGTTTTTGATAATAAAGCTTGGAGTACAGCAAGCTTATTGCATGACACTATTCAAGAGTTGAAATCTGAAAACAATTCATTTGAATTGTTAGAAATGCTAAATGACATTGATACTTTTGAAGACTTAAAAACATCAACAATTTACAAGACCTATTTACATGATAAAATTAATAACTGAAACAACAGAATATTTACAAAGCAAAGGATTTGACAACCCCGAAATTGGAATTATACTAGGAACCGGTTTAGGTAAACTTTTAGATGAAGTAGAAATCATTGCCGAAGTGAGTTATAATCATATTCCTAATTTTCCCACAGCAACAGTTGAGTTTCATAAAGGCAAATTGATTTATGGGTTAATTGAAGGCAAAAAAGTTGTGGTTATGCAAGGACGCTTTCATGTTTATGAAGGTTACACGCTTCAGGACGTCACCTACCCTGTTCGCATAATGGAAAAACTAGGTATAAAAACCTTATTGGTTTCTAATGCATCAGGAGCAATAAATCTGAATTTTAAAAAAGGGGAGCTCATGCTAATTGATGACCATATAAATCTTCAAGGCAGTTCACCATTAGCCTTTAAAGGTGTTGAGTTTTTAGGCGAACGCTTTACTGATATGAGTGAACCTTATGACGCTGAAATAAATTCTAAAATCGAATCCATTGCTAATGACAAAGGTATTAAACTTCACAAAGGTGTTTACGCCAGTGTTGTTGGTCCGCAATTAGAAACAAAAGCTGAATACAAAATGCTAAAAATAATTGGTGCAGATGCGGTTGGTATGAGTACGGTTCCAGAAATTATTGTCGCTAATCATTTAAATTTAAAAACTGTGGCAGTGTCAGTTTTAACGGATGAATGCGACCCAGATAATCTAAAACCAGTTGATATTTCAGAAATAATTGAAATGTCTGGAAAAGCAGAACCGCAAATGATTACTCTCTTTAAAGAATTAATTAAATCACTCTAAATACATGAGCAATTACCTAGACACTACACATGATGTTTACAAAGAAGCAGCGCTAACACCAGATGTTGGGTTATGTTGTACGACAAATCCTATTTGGGAACTACCAGGATTAAAAATTCCAAGAATCATGCAAGAAATGAATTATGGTTGTGGTAGTACTGTGCATGCACGTGATTTAACCAATAATCCAAAAATGCTTTATGTTGGTGTTGGTGGAGGTATGGAATTATTACAATTTGCCTATTTCAATCGTGAAAAAAATGGTGTCATTGGGATTGATGTTGTTGATGAAATGTTAGAAGCTTCACGAAAAAACTTTAAGGAAGCTGAAGAACTAAATCCATGGTTTAAAAGTGAGTTTATAGAATTAAAAAAGGGTGATGCCATGAATTTGCCTGTTCCAGATAATAGTATTGATGTTGCTGCACAAAACTGTTTGTTCAACATTTTTAAAGCTGACGATTTAAAAAAGGCTATTGCCGAAATGTATCGAGTATTAAAACCCCATGGACGTTTAGTTATGAGTGATCCAACATGTGAACAACAAATAAATGATGAATTGCGAAATGACGATAGATTAAGAGCTTTGTGTTTAAGCGGTAGTTTGCCCATTGCTGAATATGTAAAAATGTTAACTGATGCTGGTTTTGGAACGATTGAAATTCGTGCTAGAAAACCATACCGTATTTTAGATCCATTGCATTATCCAACAGATGAATTAATTTATATTGAATCTATTGAAGTAGCAGCAATTAAAGATCCAATGCCTGTTGATGGGCCTTGTATCTTTACAGGAAAAGCTGCTATTTATTATGGCGACGACGATTTTTTTGATGATCAGGCAGGTCATGTTTTATTAAAGAATCAACCTTTAGCTATATGCGATAAAACGGCGAGTGCGCTAGCTACTTTAAATAGACATGATTTATTTATTAGCGAGTCGACATACCATTATGATGGTGGTGGCTGTTGCTAATTAACAATATTGGAATAGTTATTGAATTTAGATGAGTATGAAAAAAGTTTTAATCATTATCACTATAATATTATCCACACATCAATTATCAATGGCGCAACAGGTTGATCATACAATTTGGTCAACATTTTTACAAAACCATGTAAGTAAAGATGGTCATGTCGATTACAAAAACATCAAGGCAAATAACACAGAATTAACTAATTATCTCAACCAATTTGTTGAAATATCTCCAAGTAAAACTTGGAAAAAAAATGAAATACTAGCCTACTGGATTAACGCTTATAATGCCTTTACCGTTAAGTTGATTATAGACAACTATCCTGTACAAAGTATAAAAGACATTAAAGATCCTTGGGATCAAAAATTTATTCCAATTGATGGCGAACTGATTTCATTAAATGATATTGAACATGAGATTTTAAGAAAAATGGATGAACCTAGAATTCATTTCGCTATTGTTTGCGCTTCGGAATCCTGCCCTAAACTCCAGAATAAAGCTTTTGTTGCTGATAAATTAGAAGAACAATTAACTAATGCAACCAAGGAGTTTTTAGACGATAACACAAAAAATAGAATTACGAAAAATGAATTAGAGCTTTCTAAAATTTTCAAATGGTTTTCTAAAGATTTCAAACAAAAGGGCAGTCTAATTGATTTTCTAAATCAATATTCAGAAGTGCAAATTTCAGAAGGTGCTAAAATCAAATACTTGGATTATAGTTGGGAGCTGAATGATTAATAAACTTTCCATAATAATTCCTGTTTTAAATGAAGCTGAAAACATCGTTTCATTATTAAATCATCTCAATGAAAATGCTTCCCCTGAAAATATCGCTGAAATTCTTGTAGTTGATGGAGGTAGTACAGATGGTACTCCAGAAAAAATTCTAAACACAAAATTTGCACATGCAAATTTCACTCGAACTGACATTAGGTTATTGCGTTCCGAGAAAGGTAGAGCTAGACAAATGAATTTAGGTGCTAAAAAGACAACTGGAAATATACTCTATTTTCTACATGCCGATTCCTTTCCTCCAAAAAACTTTGACCGCTTTATTATTAATGAAGTCACCAAAGGAAAAGAAGCCGGTTGTTTTAGAATGCAATTTGATAATAGTCATTGGTGGTTGCGTTTAGCAAGTTGGCTCACGCAATTTTCATGGCGTGCTTGCAGAGGAGGTGATCAAAGTCAGTTTGTTACCAAATCCCTATTTGAAGAAATAGGAGGCTACAACGAAAACTATATTATTTATGAGGATAATATATTGATTAACGAATTATATACTAAAAAGCAATTTGTTGTTATTCAAGAGAAAATTAAAACGTCTGCGCGACTTTACGAAAAACATGGTGTCTGGAAATTACAATATCATTTCTGGGCCATCTATGTAAAAAAGTGGTTTGGTGCTTCGGCCGATGAACTATACAGATACTACAAAAAACATATAGCAGTGTAACAAAACCTAGGCTACGCTCGTCTGTTAAAAATAAGATAAATCTTACTTAAAGAATCTATAAAATGTATGTTCTGTAATTCAGAAAACAATACTTTCGATAACAAATTAATTACCATGAGACTAACCAAACTAATCATTTTATGCTTTGGAATGTTTGTATCTGCTGCACATGCCCAGCAAACAATATCTGCAAAACTTATAGATGCAACAAATCAAGCACCAATTCCATATGCCACCATTTCAATTGATGATTATACTGGTGTCATAAGTAACGATAAAGGAGAATTTAACATTACCTATAATAAAAAAATAACGTCTCAAGACTCGCTTTTTATTAGTTGTTTGGGCTATGAGCAGAAACATATAGCAGTGCAAAATTTTACAGATAGTATTATTACCTTAAATGCTAAATCCATTGATTTAAGTGAAGTTTTTATCACAAATAAAAATTACACCATTGATGAAATAATGGATAAAGTAAAAGCAGGGCTAGAAAATAACTACGATTTTGGATTAACCAAACGGAAATTATTCTACCGAGAATCGTATTACACGACTATGCTAAAAACAGATATCGACATTAAAAAATCAACTATTCCCGAATTCAATCAAGCATTTATAGATAGTGTTTTGTCTGCCGTTCCAAAAAACACAGATAGTCATACAGAAGTTCTTGCCGAACTGTATGGCAAGATCGAAAACGGTCAACCGCAAAAAATGGATATCCTAAAGGCTTCCCGCTTGTACGATAAGAAAAATGAGGTGACTTTTGAAAACTATGAAGATCGTTTCAATCAAATAGTCAGAAAACATGTGAAGCGTGATTCCTATTTTAAAATAAAATCTGGTTGGTTTGGCACTAAAGAAGAAATAGATTCCACATTCTTTGAAGATAAACAGGTAGATGAAGAGACTGCTGAATTTATTGAACAGAAAAAAGAGCAAGAGGAAAAACGAAAAGCTAACTTTTTAAATTGGCGAAAAAACACGATACATAATTTTGAAAACAATGGTTTTTTAGCCGAAGACACCGATTTAAACTTCATAGAAAAATCAAGAAAATACGAATTCGAATTATTAGATTTCGCTTATTTAAACAACGCGTTTGTTTATACCATAAGTTTCAAACCAAAACGAGGTGCAGACTTTGAAGGCACCATGTACGTAAACACTGATGACTTTGCAATTGTACGTGTAGATTATAAAAACGTAAAACCATTAAGAACTTTTGGGTTACTAGGTATATCACTTAATGAATTTTTAAAAGAGGGCACCATCATTTATCAAAAAAATACTAACGAAAAATACACGCTAAAATATGCCGATGCGTCTTTTGGACAACGCGTTGGCATTAAAAGGCCCATAAAAATTATTGAAAAAAATAAAAACGTAAAAGGTAGGCGTAAACAAAATGAAGTTGCTGGAGATATTCATTTTATTGTGAAAAACATTGATAAGCGTGAACTTATTGTTTTCGAATCTAATCCCATTACGGATGCCGATTTCGACAGTTTTAAAGAAATAGCCGATGTGACGCCTACTTACTTACCACAATATGACCCTGAATTTTGGAAAGGTTATAACATCATTGAACCAAATCAAGCTATTAAAGATTTTAAAATAATTGAAACTGAAGATTAATTGTGTAATTGGTAATGTGATTTTATAATCGACTCAACAGGTTTGTTTTGAGGCGTAAACTGGTTATTTGTTTCACCTCCTATGTCATCATGATTATGAAACCATTTCCAAACAAAACCACCTGAAAACCAAGGCTCTTCCCAAAACGTTTCAAATAAAGCCTGGGTAGCATTTGCTTGAGCACTTAAATTGACTTCAGTCATTGATCTATCGGATTTCCATGGTTCTTTGGCTGTATAGTCAACACTACGGTAACCAAATTCTGTAAACAGAACTGGTTTGTTCAGTGAATCGGCATATTTATTAATAATCGGTTTATGTATTTGCCAACCGTTCTTACAGTCTTCAATGGTTGGCGTTTGCAAATCGCTTAACGGAAAGTAAGCATCTATACCTATATAATCTATATCATTCCAAAACGGCGTGCGTTTAAATTCATCCCAATTGGCGGCATAAGTGAGTTTTCCTTTATAAACCTCTTTTATAGTTTCAATTAAATTATGCCAATATTCTGGCCTATTTTTAATGAAGTAATCCAATTCTGTACCAATACAAAACAATTCAACTTGAAGTTCTTCAGCCAATTCAGCGAACTCTAAAATAAATCTTGAATAGGTATTTTCAAATGCTTGCCAATCCACCTCAGACTCCATATCTATATGCCCTGTATAAGCACCATGCGAGACCCATATTTGTGGCTTGAGCATAATCTTTATATTCTGCTTACGAAGCGACTCAATATATTGTTTAACTCCTGCTCGTGTTTCCCCAAACCATTGTCTTTGTGAATTAAAAAATAGCTCAGGGTGTTCTAAATCTTGAATAAACCCAAAAGGCATTATCGCTGCGTAATTCGCATGTATGGAGGCCACTGGTTTTGTATGAGACGAATCAATAGCTATACCTGAAGCAACAAAACTTACACCATTAATTTTCTGGCTATCCACTGGCTTCATGGAGCAACCAAAAATGGAAAGCAAAACCAAACCAAAAAGAAATCGCATAAGTGTTAATTTATCCCTAAATTTAAACAAACTCAAGTTTAGGGAATAAGGTTTTAACATTTCCTTCGACCTAAAGACAACTAACTAAAACTATATATGGAGCATTTCGTTATTATTGGCAATGGAATTTCTGGTGTTACAGCCGCTAGGCATATCCGAAAACTGTCTGACCATAAAATAACTATCGTTTCAGCTGAATCTGATTATTTCTTTTCTCGCACTGCTCTTATGTATATTTACATGGGACATATGACATTTGAAAACACAAAACCCTACGAAGATTGGTTTTGGAAAAAAAATAGGATTGATCTTAAAAAAGGTTTTGTCAATCTCGTTGATACAGACACAAAAACACTTCATTTTGAAAATAAAGAAAGCCTTAAATACGACAAACTCATAATTGCAGCGGGAAGTAAACCAAACAAATTTGGATGGCCAGGACAGGACTTAAATGGCGTTCAAGGCTTATATAGTAAACAAGATTTAGAAAACCTCGAGGTTTATGCTCCAGACAATAACACCTGTAAACGTGCCGTAATTGTTGGGGGTGGATTGATCGGCATTGAATTAGCCGAAATGCTCCATTCTCGAAACATACCAGTAACCTTTTTAGTACGTGAAAGCAGTTTTTGGAATGGTGTTTTACCTGAAAGCGATTCTGCTATGATTAATCGCGAAATTGAACGAAACGGAATTGACTTACGTTTATCAACAAATCTAAAAGAAATAGTTTCAGATGAAAATGACAAAGTGAAATCGGTAATCATAGAAGAAACTGGAGAAGAAATTGCTTGCGATTTTGTAGGTTTAACCGCAGGTGTTTCTCCTAATATAAACTTTCTAAAAAACTCTACGATTGAAACCCATAAAGGTGTTTTAGTCAATCGATTTTTAGAAACCAATATTTCTGATGTATTTGCAATTGGTGACTGTGCCGAACAACGCGAAGCCATTGGAAATCGCAGACCTATTGAAGCCGTTTGGTACACAGGTCGGATGATGGGAGAAACTGTTGCACAAAGCGTTTGTGGTAATCGCATCCCGTATAAACCAGGTCATTGGTTTAATTCAGCTAAATTCTTTGATATTGAATTTCAAACTTACGGGTGGGTACATGGCAAAAAAGGTAAACCAGAGTATGAAGAACACTACCATTGGAAACATCAAGACGACAATAAATGCATTACGATTGCTTATCATAAAGATAACAATGAGTTTTTAGGTATAAACACGTTTGGTATTCGAATGCGCCATGAAGTTTTTGATAAATGGCTAACTGAAAAGCGATCAGTAGATTTTGTTTTAAATCACCTAAAGGAAGCCAATTTTGATCCCGAGTTTTATGCACATCACGAAGCTGATATTTTGAAAACATGTAATAATTTCTATCAAACAGCATAACCATGAGCAATAAGTTAAATTACAGTTTGTCAATTGCTACGCCTGATGGATATAAAAATACGCCTAGACAAAAAGCCATTATTTTAACAGGTGTGATTGGTCTCTTCGTTTTAGTTTTAACACTTTTTAATTTAGATACATTTTCAGGTTTAACGCTCTACACGTCTTTATCTTTAATTTGTTTAAGTATTTGCAGCTATGCTATAGATTTATATGTATCCAAACCAGAAGGGATAAAAAACAATGGTGTCTGGTTCAAGTCTATTTCTTCAAGAGGTCTTTATGGCTGGTTAACAGGCGTTGTTTTAACACTTTTTTACATCGTATTGTATTTTTATCCGCAATATTTAGGACTTAATTTAAATGGTGGAGCCAATACCGGATTAATTGCTTTCTTCGATCCGTTGAGCAGACTGTTAAGTGGAAATCCAGCAAGCCAGTGGTTTGTTTATGGAACGCTATATACAATCGCTATTTTAGCATTTGGTTTTAAGTTCTTATTGAAGTATCGACATAATCGTTACGAACAATTACGCACCTATTCGGTAATGTTTTTTCAGCTTGCCTTTGCCTTTTTAATTCCAGAGTTTATGGCACGGCTGAACTCTGACACCTTTAGTCTACCTTATTACGATTTAAAAAACATTTGGCCATTAAATTATTATAATTTTGAGCAGTATCGCGTAGACTCGATGATAAGCGCAGGTGATGTTGGTCTAGCCATCTTAATTTTTGGAATTGCTTCTATTTTTATAATTACACCAATTCTAACTTACAAATACGGGAAACGATGGTATTGCTCTTGGGTTTGTGGTTGTGGCGGACTAGCAGAAACTGCAGGAGACCCTTTTAGACATTTAAGTGATAAACGTCAATTTGCCTGGAAAATTGAACGATGGGTAATACATAGCGTCCTTGTTTTTGTTGTTTTAATGACCACTGCAGTTGTGCATTCCTATTTAGAAGCTGACACCAGTAAATATTGGTTAACTAAAGATGTGTTCTTAATTCTGGTAGCTTCTTTTCTCACTTTAATTTTTGTTCTAACTATGATTTTTAAACGTCATGAGCTAGGCAAAGATGCACGCTATGGTGCTATTGGGTATTTTATAATAATTATGGTGTTATTCGCTATGCATTACGTTTCTAACAGTAATATCTTTCTGTTTCAAGCGGAAACCTTGCGTTCAACATATGGTTTTTTTATTGGCTCTATATTTTCAGGTGTAATTGGCACTGGCTTTTATCCTATTTTCGGAAGTCGCGTTTGGTGCCGTTTTGGGTGTCCTATGGCTGCTATTTTAGGATTTCAGCAACGTCTATTTTCAAAATTTAGAATCACCACAAATGGCGGACAATGCATTTCCTGTGGAAATTGTTCAACATATTGTGAAATGGGTATTGATGTTAGAGCCTATGCCCAAAAAGGTGAAAACATTGTGCGATCTAGTTGTGTAGGTTGCGGCATCTGTTCTGCTGTTTGCCCACGTGGTGTTTTAAAACTAGAAAACGATAGCATGAAAGGACGTATAAACCCAACGGAGATTCTTTTAGGAAATGATGTGGATTTAATGGATTTAGTAAATCAGAAATAAATGAACAGCCCTTTGTCACGCTGAGCCTGTCGAAGCGCATAAAAACCTAAATAACAAAAACATAGAGCCCCTTGTCACGCTGAGCTTGTCGAAGCGCAATCAAAACAATCAAATATGAAATTTTATTACGTCTACATACTTCTCTGTTCAGACAACACCTACTACACAGGTATGACGAACGATTTAGAAAAGCGTATTTTACAGCATAAAGCAGGGCACAGAAAAGACACCTACACATATTCCCGAAGACCTATGAAATTGGTATGGCATTTACAATGTACTAATCCAACTGAAGCTATTAAAATAGAAAAACAAATCAAAGGATGGTCACATAGAAAAAAGGAAGCATTGATAAATGAAAACTGGAATCATTTAATTGAGTTCTCTAAAAATTATTCAGAGTATGATCATCCTGATAAAAGAAATGAGTCCTCGACCAGCTCGGACTGACATCGTTATAAATATTATAAATAATAAGCCCCTTGTCACGCTGAGCAAGTTTACCTTGAGCTTGTCGAAAGGTCGAAGCCATATAAACCCTAAAACATTTGTACTTTTGCCAATCGAAACAAACAGCTAATGTCCATTATAAAAGTCATCATTCCGGCTTACAACGAAGCAGACTCCATTGCTCATGTTATTAATGAGATCCCAGATGTTGTTAACGAGATAATTGTGGTAAGTAATAACTCGAATGATGATACTGAAGTCAACGCCAAACAAGCTGGTGCAACGGTTTTAACCGAAAACCGCAAAGGCTATGGTTATGCGTGTTTAAAAGGTATAACTTATATTTCAGAACAAAATATCAAACCAGATATCGTGGTATTTTTAGATGGCGACTATAGTGACTATCCGGAAGAATTAACCAAACTTATTCAACCCATGACCAAAAACAATATCGATTTTGTAATTGGTGCACGTGTGAAACGACTACGAGAGAAAGGTTCTATGACAGGACCTCAGATATTTGGCAATTGGCTAGCCACTAAGCTTATGGCATTATTGTTTCATGCTAAGTTTACCGATTTAGGCCCATTTCGCGCTATTAAGTATGATAAACTTTTAGCTTTAAATATGGAGGACAAAACCTATGGTTGGACTGTAGAAATGCAGTTAAAAGCACTCAAACAAAATATGACTTATACCGAAATCCCTGTCAGGTATCGCAACCGCATTGGTGTCTCTAAAGTGTCTGGAACATTTAAAGGAGCTGTTATGGCTGGCATAAAGATTTTGGGTTGGATTTTTAAATACGGACTTAAAAAATGATAATAGAAACCATTGTCATAAGCATATATACCCTAGCCATACTCATGATTTTTGTGTATGCTTTGGCCCAGCTAAATCTGTTAACCAATTATTTAAGAGCCTCCAAAACAAACCACCAATCTCCACTGTTTGATTTATCAAATCCAGAACAAGTGCCTTATGTAACTATTCAGTTACCCGTTTATAATGAATTGTATGTAATAGAACGCCTACTCAATAACATCGCAAAAATAGACTACCCCAAACATAAATTGGAAATTCAAGTTCTAGACGACTCAACCGATGAGTCCTTAAAAACAACAAAACTACAAGTTCAAAAACTACAACGAACAGGTTTAGATATAAAACATCTTCATAGAAAAAATCGAGAAGGATTTAAAGCTGGTGCTCTTAAAGAAGGATTGAAAGCGGCTCAAGGCGAATTCATCGCTATTTTTGATGCCGACTTCCTACCAAAACCCAACTGGCTTAAACAAACCATTCCTTATTTTAAAGATGAAGCCATTGGTGTTGTACAAACCCGTTGGGGACATATCAATCGTGATTATTCGTTGTTAACCAAAGTTCAGGCATTCGCACTAGATGCACATTTCACTTTAGAACAAACAGGGCGTAGTAGTAAAGGCCATTTTATTAACTTTAATGGAACAGCTGGTGTTTGGCGAAAAACCTGTATAATCGATGCTGGAAACTGGGAAGGCGACACCCTTACCGAAGATTTAGATTTAAGCTATCGTGCGCAACTTAAAAACTGGAAATTCAAATATTTGGAACATGTTGAAACACCTGCCGAATTGCCTGTAGTAATCAGTGCGGCAAAATCACAACAATTCAGGTGGAACAAAGGTGGTGCCGAAAACTTCCAAAAATTGCTGTTTAAAATTTTAAGAAACAAACAAATAAGTACAAAAACCAAAGCACATGGTATATTACACTTGCTCAATAGTACCATGTTTTTAAACATCTTAATAGTAGCCGTATTGAGTATTCCTATGCTGTATATTAAAAACCAGCACACGAGCCTAAAACCTTACTTTATCATAATGAGTTTCTTTGTGTTAAGCACGCTGATTTTCTTTAGCTGTTATTGGGTCATGTATAGGCGTATTTATGGTTCTAGCCTCAAGGATTTCGTAAAATATATAGCTATGTTTTTCACATTCTTTTCAGTTGCTATGGGCTTTTCATTACACAATACCTTGGCTGTAATAGAAGGTCATTTGGGTAAACGCAGCGACTTTATTCGTACGCCAAAATTCAATATTAACACCACGCAGGATCCTTATAAAGACAACAAATACCTTAAAAGTACATTTTCATTTAAAGTCATTTTGGAAGGCCTGCTCATGGGCTACTTTGCCTTTGGCATGTACTCGGCATTTGTGGTAGGCAACGGCGATTTTGGGCTCTTCCCCTTCCACCTCATGCTCTTTTTAGGCTTTGGATATGTGTTTGTTAAGTCGGTGTTTATAAAGGCTTAAATCATTTCATACAATTATAAGCTATATTTAACCTATGCAAAACAATGAGGTTACCAAACGAAACACGTGGCTCGGGTTTTATGTACTAGTGTCCATAGTATTATATCTATTGTTTGCCTATACCTTGGAGCGTACCCAAAGCCTTAAATTAGTCCTGTTATACGCTGGACTGTTTTGGGCCTTCTGTAAGCTGGTATCGCTGTTAAAACACCACCCAAAACTAGTAGTAGGCTTGGCATTTGGCTTTCGGGCACTGTTCATTTTGGCAATTCCAAACCTATCACAAGATTTTTACCGGTTTATCTGGGATGGCCGCATGGTTTTGGAGGGCTTTAATCCCTACCTGTATACACCGCAAAGTTTTATTAATCAAAACCTGTTTCCCATAACTCAAGCTCAAGAATTGTTCAATGGCATGGGTAGCTTAAGCGCTGGGCACTTTACTAACTATCCGCCTCTAAATCAATTATGTTTTATATTAGCTGGGCTATTTGCTGGCAAAAGTATTTGGGGTTCTGTTCTAGTATTGCGTCTCATTATTATTGCGGCAGACTTTGGTACACTAATGTTTGGCAAAAAACTCTTACAAGCACTAAACCTACCAACCTATAATTTGTATTGGTATATCCTCAATCCGTTTATTATTATTGAACTCACAGGCAACCTTCATTTTGAAGGTGTCATGGTCTTTTTCCTAGTTTGGAGTCTCTACCTGTTGCACAAACACAAATGGCAATGGGCAGCAGTGGTATTTGCCTGTTCGGTATCGGTTAAATTAATCCCTTTGTTATTCCTACCACTGTTCTTCAAATGGTTCACCTCTAAACCAAAGCCTGTCATTTCGAGCGCAGTCGAGAAATCTCATAGCAATAAGTCCGTCATTGCGAGTAAAGCGAAGCAATCTCTTGGCAAAGAATCGATAAACAAGTGGATTCCTGCCTCCGCAGGAATGACAAAGCTCTTTTTATTTTATGGGATAATAGGTTTGGTCACAATCTTATCATTCCTACCCTTCTACAATCCACAATTCCTAAACAACTACACAGAAACCGTGGGATTATGGTTTCAAAACTTTGAATTTAATGCTAGTCTATATTATCTATTTCGTGAAATAGGCTTTTGGATTTCCGGTTATAACCAAATTGCTATTATTGGTAAATTACTGGCTTTTACAGTCTGTAGCAGTGTTATTATGTTGGGTCTAATAAGAAATAACACAAATACAAAAAATGTCGTTTTAAGTATGCTATTGGCTTTAACAGTGTACTTATTTTTATCTACAACGGTTCATCCTTGGTATCTGGTTACTTTGTTATTACTGTCTGTTTTCACGCATTACAAATTTCCTTTAGTATGGAGCTTTATGATTGTGTTAAGCTATCTAGCATACAGTTATACAGACTACTCCGAAAATCTCTGGATTATTGCATTTGAATATGTGGTGGTTTTTATAGTATTTTTGTGGGACTTGAAAAAAACCAAGCCACTTGAAAATTAATTTTCCAAAGCTCTTTAGAAGACTCTTAAGAATCATTGCCACTTTGGTAGTGTTGTATGTCCTGTCCTTAGTATTTATGTACTTTAAACAGGAACGCTTCTTTTTTAATCCCAAGCATTTAGATAAGGATTATGTTTACACTTTTGAACAGGAGTTTGAAGAATATGACATTCCCGTTGCTGAAGGCGTAAGCTTAAACGCCTTATTATTTAAAACACAACAACCTGAAAAAGGTGTTATTATATATTATCACGGCAATGCTGGTGCCATACATGAATGGGGAACACGTGCACCATTGTATTTAGATAACGGCTACGACATTCTGTTTTTTGATTACAGAAACTATGGTAAAAGTGATGGTGAATATTGCAATACAGAAGAATTATTACATGATTCTGAAACAGTCTACGACTTCGTGAAAAAACGGTATTCAGAAGACCAAATTGTAATATTAGGTTATTCCTTGGGTTCTGGATTGGCTACTTATGTAGCTTCAAAAAACAATCCTAAAATGCTAATATTAAATGCGCCATACTACTCGTGGAAAACACTCATTACTGAAGAAATAGCACCACCCATTCCAGAGTTTTTAATTAAGTATGATATTCCCACGTATGAGTATATTAAATCAGTTACTTGTCCAATAAACATTTATTATGGGACTCGTGATTTTTTAATTCATCCAGACACGAACGCTAAAAAGTTACAACTTATTCAACCCGAAAATATTAGTTTACATCCCATTCGTGAAGGAGGTCATAACGGCTTACACATCACTAAACAATATTACGACGAGCTCAAGAAAATTCTGTAGTTAAAAAAAGAGCTTAGCTATAAACATATCGACTACCTCTACTAAAATAAGAATGATGATAATCCACTCCAGCTTGCTACTTTCCTTATGATCCATGATATCTTTAAAGAGTTCTAAATTCTCTTTTATAATATCAATTCTATCATGAATTAAGTGATAACGATCTTTAAGATCAAAGGTTTGCTTGAGTTCAGAGTTCAATTTATTTAATTGCTCATCTTCCCAAGTACTATCTGGTGAGTCAAAAATATAGAGGTTCTCTGATATTTTGTTCTTAATGTTTAAGATTTTACCAATAAACCGTTTGAGTTTATTTCCAGAAATATCCAATTTGCCTTTATTTTCTAAATACAAGGTATGCTCATTGGTTTCAATCAATAAATCTTCAGTTATTTGAGAATAACGAGTTAAGGCCACAGATTGGGAAGCATTAAGCATTACCAAGCGAATCATTTCATCATTCATTTCAGGCAAAATAACTTTTTCAAAGGTTACCGCCATTTTATTTGGAATAATATCGACTTCAATATCTTCAGAATTACTATCAAAAGTATAGTTTTTAGAAAACAGTTTAATGTGTTTTAAAATCCTATCTATTTCAGCACTATCCATGTTGAAAAAACTCACCATGCCATAGTGAAAGATATACAAGAATTTATCATCGGATTTTTTAAAATAAATCTCATCACTATCTTGAAAGAGCAACTGCATTGACAGTTGCTCTTTAACTTGTTTGATATTGATAGTGTCTGCTACTTGATAAGCAACAACATTATACATGTCTCATGAATGTTTGAAGGTTTCGTTAGGTTTTTTAAAGCATTTAAACTCTAACATATAACCATTTGGATCTTTAATAAAAAAAGACGTATGCTGACCCAGTTTTCCTTCTAAAAACGTTGTTTTGGTTACCAATTCTAAATCGGTATCCTTAAATCTGTTATAGATTTCTTTCCAAGCAATACTGTCAACTATAACACCAAAATGAAAGGAAGGCAGAATACGTCCTTCAAATACATAGTTGGGATTATTAAAATCAAACTTTCCTGCTTTAATAAACGTCATTTGATGTCCATAAAGGTTCACATCAATCCAATTTTGCGTATGCCTACCTAAAGTGGCACCAATACTGTTAACATAAAAGTTCTTTGTGTCTTTAATGCTCGAGCATGGTAAAGACATGTGAAATGATGTATCCATAGAAAAAAGAATTAGATGGGTTTTAAACTTTCAACTCTATATATAACCAAGTCTTCATCATCATCTTCATATACTTCCACAAACGTAATGCGAAACTCTTGGTCTCTTAAGCTTTTATCATTTTTTAAGTCGAATTGTTTAAGGACACGCGGGTGTACTTCCTCAAAAGCCAATTCTTCTCCATTTTCAAACCAAAACGTAAAATAACCGTTCTTGTAAGACTTAAAAACAGCAGTTCTCATGATTCTAAATTAATTTAATCTTCTTCGTTATCGGTGGTGTCATCCTCTGAAACTTCTAATTCCGGATCTTGCACTGCTTCTGGATCATCATCATCAAAATCCTCATAATCATCCTCATCATAATTTTCCATGGTTACAGCCAATTTGGTGCTCACTTTTACCAAATATTTGGTATCTTCAGTAGTCACTTCAACAGCATCAATAATTTCATTTTTAGCATTTCGGAAGGTGATGATTTGATCTTCATCATAACCATCTGGATACTTTTCAACCAACAAAGCCAAAATTTCTGGTGTTAGTTTTTTAAAATCTACAATTACGCGTTTCAAATTGTCTTTTTTATTCATAATTACATATCTAATAAGTAGGCGAAAATTAATGGCGCTACAATAGTAGCATCACTTTCTATTATAAATTTTGGTGTGTTAATATCTAATTTACCCCAGGTTATCTTTTCATTTGGTACGGCTCCGGAATAAGAACCGTAACTAGTTGTTGAATCTGAAATTTGACAAAAATAACTCCAAAACGGTGTATCAGTACGTTCCATATCCTGATACAACATAGGTACAACACAAATAGGAAAATCACCTGCAATTCCGCCTCCAATCTGGAAGAATCCAATTCCTTTTTCAGAATTATCTGTGTACCAATCGGCCAAGAAGGTCATATATTCAATTCCAGATTTCATGGTACTGGCTTGCAATTCGCCTTTAAGAACATAACTCGCAAAAATATTACCCATGGTACTGTCCTCCCATCCTGGACAAACAATTGGTAGATTCTTTTCAGCCGCTGCGTACATCCATGAATTTTTAATATCTATTTCATAGTATTCTTCTAAAACTCCAGACAATAATAACTTGTACATATATTCGTGAGGCAAATAGCGCTCACCTTTAGCTTCAGCATCTTTCCATATTTTAACAATATGTTCTTGAATTCTACGAAACGCTTCTTCTTCGGGAATACACGTATCCGTTACACGGTTCAAGCCTTTTTCAAGTAAATCCCATTCGTCTTGAGGTGTTAAATCGCGATAATTAGGTACGCGTTTATAATGTGAATGAGCGACTAAATTCATAATATCCTCCTCTAAATTGGCACCTGTACAAGAAATGATATGCACTTTATCTTGACGAATCATTTCGGCAAATATTTTACCAAGTTCGGCAGTACTCATAGCGCCAGCTAAAGAGACCAACATTTTAGCACCTGAATTCAATTGATCTTCATACCCTTTTGCGGCATCTACCAAGGCAGCTGCATTAAAGTGTAAATAGTACTTTTCTATGAATTGTGATATATGTCCTTTAGTTGTCATCTTCGTCATTAAATTTAGAAAATTTATTAATACCTACTTGAGATTCGTTAAAATTATTATCGAAATTATCGTCAGCTTCATCATGCATAAATTTATATGATAGCATTTTGTAATATAATTTAGCTGCCAAGAAGTCTGAAGACCCTTCATTAGGGTTTGGACATAGTTCAACAATATCAAAACCAACCACATTTTTTTCTTCAAAAACCTGCTTTAAAAACTCTAATGTTTCATACCAAAGTAAACCACCTGGTTCTGGTGTTCCAGTACTAGGCATAATAGAAGGGTCAAAAGCATCTAAATCAATAGTTATAAATACGTTATCAGTCATTAAATCTATTGCCGAATCCATCCAAGTATCATCCACTGCCATATCATGCGCAAAAAATGTTTTGTCAGTATCCATAACAGTGGTTTCAATAACGTCCATGCTTCTAATACCTACTTGAATCAAGTTAGTTGTTTGGCTTGCTTCATAAACAGCACAAGCATGATTGCATTTGCTACCATGATACTCTTGACGTAAATCGGCATGCGCATCTAACTGTAAAACCGTAAGATTATCATAACACTCATTAAAAGCACGAATAGTTCCTATAGAAATAGAGTGTTCACCCCCAAAAATAGTAACAAACTTATTCTTTTTGATATACTTTTTAGTAACGTCATGAACAGCATCAACCATACTTTCTGGTGAGGTGTTTTCGGTAACAGGATTAGCCAGATACACACCCTGTTTATATACTTCAGTTTGAGTTTCTATATCATAAAGTTCCATATTTTCTGATGCATGTAAAAATGCTTCTGGACCTTTATCAGCTCCTTTTTGCCAAGTACTTGTACCATCATATGGCACAGGAATTAATACAATTTTTGAATTGTCTAATTTGGAATATTGGTCTTCTATTCCTGCGTATGTTTTATTACTCATTGTAACCTAAAATTTTAAGTAAGTCTTCACTTTTTTGTTGTTCACTAAATAGTTTTGTGGTGATATTTCCGTTATCATCCTTATTGATTAAAATATGCTTTGGCGACGGAATTAAGCAGTGTTGTAAACCTCCAAATCCGCCAATAGTTTCTTGATACGCTCCCGTATTAAAGAAGCCAATGTATAAAGGTTTTTCCTTATTGTATTTTGGTAAATAGATAGCGTTCATATGCTGCTCGCTGTTATAATAATCGTCACTGTCGCAGGTTAATCCACCCAATAACACACGTTCATAGCTATCATACCAACGGTTAATAGGCAGCATAATAAAGCGTTTGTTAATAGCCCAAGTATCTGGTAAAGTTGTGATAAATGATGAGTTAATCATGTTCCACTTTTCACGATCGTTCTGCTGTTTTTGGTATAGCACTTCATAGATTGCTCCGCCACTTTCGCCAACGGTAAAACTTCCAAATTCAGTAAAAATGTGTGGTACTGCTACTTCCTCATCTTCACAAACCGTTTTTATTTGGTTAATGATTTCATCAACCATATATTCATAATCAAAATCAAAAGCCAACGAGTTTTTAATTGGAAAGCCGCCACCAATATTCAAGCTATCTAATGATGGGCATATCTTCTTCAAACTCGTGTAAACCTTCAGGCATTTAGACAACTCATTCCAATAATAAGCATTATCTCTAATTCCTGTATTGATAAAAAAGTGCAACATTTTTAGTTTCACCTTTTTATTATTCTGAATTTGAGTTTTATAGAATGGCACAATGTTTTTGTATCCTATACCTAAACGAGATGTGTAGAACTCAAATTTAGGCTCTTCTTCAGAAGCAATACGAATACCTATGTTGAATTTACCTTTTATTTCTTCAGAAAGTAAATCAATTTCTTCATAGTTATCAATAATCGGAATGGCATTTTTATGACCATTGTTAATCAATCGTGCAATATTAGTAACATATTGAGCACGCTTAAATCCGTTTGAAATCACAAACGTTTCATCAGTAATTTTTCCTTCAGCCTTGAGGCTTTCAACAATGTCAATATCAAAAGCTGAAGATGTTTCAATATGAATATTATTTTTTAATGCTTCATCTAAAACATGTTTAAAATGTGAGCTTTTTGTACAGTAACAATAGTTGTACTTGCCCTTGTACTTATGTTTTTTTATGGCATTACCAAACCACGTTTTAGCTCGATTGATATTATTAGAAATTTGAGGTAAATACGTGAATTTTAAAGGTGCACCATAATCTTCAACCAACTGCATTAAATCAATATCGTGGAATTCTAGTGTTTTATTTTCAAGTTTAAATTCTTCTTGTGGGAAATCAAATGTTTGATTAACCAAGTCAATATATTTTGTATTCATTAATAGTTTTTAATTGAAATTTAAAGGTACAAACTGAAATTAACTTTCAGCATTAAGATATCATTAAATATCAAATAATCAAACTTGAATTTGTGGATGTGTTGTAGGAATGAATCCAAACAAATGTTGGCTCATGACGATGTAGTAAGCGGAAGTTAGCTCTAAAATTCGGTTACTTAAACGATAAGCAGCTTTTGAATATGACTTCCTAATTTTCAAAAGCCCGAACATAAAAACAGGTTTCAATTTGTTCAGCTAAATGCGCTGCAAATGTAATTTTTTTTTTGACATGCAAAACATTTTCATATTTTTTTTGAAATTATTTTTATGCCTTGAAATTCAGTATCTTTTAATCATTAAATTAGTCTTTTACTAATTGAAAAGGTACGTTCCCTTGTAAAATGATTGCAATGGCTAAATAGCACTATTATTGTAAAAAGAACAGCTATAGATTTGAGTATAAATCTTAATAATTATGAAAACAACAGCACTAATGTCACAGAAAAAAAATGACTTAAAAAAGTCTCAAATTGAAAAAAAATCGCTAATAAACAAAAATGATTATTGGCCGTTTGACCTAGACACGCAATCAGCCAAAAAAACAATTTCTTTTTTAAGCATTATTATGATGACTCTTTTCTTCTCCAGTAATCTACTAGCTCAAAACAACACTGGAACGGAAGTAAAAGGCATTGTTAGCGATGAAAATGGCCCAGTAGATCAAGTAACCATTACCTTGAAAGGTACAGACACCCGAACCATTACAGACAAGAAGGGTATGTTTACCTTTCCACAAACACTAAAAGAAAAGGATGTTTTGGTTTTTAGTCATTTAGGGTATCACGCTCGAGAAATAAAAATAGACAAAAATGCACCATTTATAGAAGTTGAATTGGCTTCCGAAACTGTTCAAATACTTGGCGCTTTGCAAAGTGACAAACCTTATAAAAGTAAACGCAAGAAGTAAGGTGCTTCCTTTCTAAATTTATGAAACAATTACTGTATAGCTGTATCTTTTTAATAGCATGTCAAATCCAAGCGCAGCAGTCCGATTTCAAACATATTGACTTTCGGAAAGCCGATAGCTTGGCATTGGCTTTTAAAAGCGCTGATTTATATGATTTACAGGAATTGACTAATTACCTAACCACTGGATTGACAACCGATGTAGAACGCTTTAGAGCCATTTACATGTGGGTTTGCACCAACATAAAGAATGATTATAATCTGTATTTAAAAAATAAACGCAAACGGCAACGCTTTAAGGCAGACAGTCTAAAAACTCAAAACTGGAACAATCGATTAAAAAAAGATGTTTTTAGAAAGTTAATTAAAGATAAAAAGACCATTTGTACAGGTTATGCTTTTATGGTTCAACAACTGGCGTCATTGGCCAACATCCCATGTGAAATTGTTCATGGTTATGGAAAAACGAGCACCAATTTGTTACATGAATCGGATATGCCAAACCATACCTGGAATGCTGTAAAACTCAACGACAAATGGTACTTGTGCGACCCAACTTGGGCCAGTGGTATCCAGAATGCCGAAACCTTGACATTTACTTTTGACTATAATGACGGTTATTTTTTAACCAATCCAGAACTCTTTATTCTGAATCATTACCCTATAGATACTAAATGGTTATTGTTTGAAGGCACAACACCAGCTTTTAGGGACTTTTTGGAAGCACCTCTATTGTATGGCAGCGCTTATAAAACGCTAGAAACCCATCATGCTCCTAAAAGATTTCATAATACGGTTAAAAAGCACGAAACCGTCTCATTTACGTATCAATTACAAAAACCTGTTTCTGATAATACCATTAGCCTTATAATAGATAATGGCACAAGCGATAGGCATGTTTCACCAACAACAAAAATTATAAATCAAAACTTAACTCTGGAATACCAGTTTAATGCTGTTGGGTTTTATGATGTACATCTCATGATTGGTGAGGAGTATATTTCTACGTATACGTTTGAGGTGAAAGGTTGAAAAACAACAATAATTGACTTTGTTAAAAAATTCAACTAACTTCGTTTAAGGCTGATATAAACAATTTAAACAATTCATATCAGAACGTAAACGAAACTTCAAAATTTAAAATCTAAAGCATCTTCAAGGTATTCACCTCTTGTTCGGTCAGGTGTTTCCAATGACCACGAGGAATGTCTTTTTTGGTTAAATGCCCAATGGCGACACAATCAATTTTAATCATGTCATAATTAAAATGATCAAAAATGGTTCGGATAATGGTGTTTCCTGTATTCTTTATTTTTAAGCCTATTAGATTTTTACTTTCGCCTTTTATATAGCTTATTTCTTCAACAGCTATTAACTTACCATCAATTTTAAAACCGTCTTGAATACTTTTTAAATCTTCGTATTTAAGGTTTTTATCCAATTCCACCTGAAACAAACGCGGCACACCATTTTTAGAATTTGTAAACTTTTTTACGACACTATCATCATTGGTAAATAACAGTAATCCTGTAGAGTTTCGACCCAAACGGCCTATTGGTTTTATTTTAGCATTGGTTGCATTGGCCACCAAATCCATAACCGTTCTGCCTTTTCCTTCACTAGTAGTTGTAGCAAAGCCTTTTGGCTTATTGAGCAATACATAAGCATTCTTTTCTGGGTTAATACGTCTGCCATCATAACGTACGTCATCTTCCAGCTTAACCTTATAACCCATTTCTGTAACAACCTTTCCATTTACAGTAACTAAACCAATAGCAATATGCTCATCAGCTTCACGACGTGAGCAAATACCTGAATTGGCAATATATTTATTAAGCCTGATGCTATCAGAATCACCAGATGTATTGGTTGTTGCTTTCTTTTTCATAGGTGAATTACCGCGTGCCAGGCTCTTATCGCCTGAATTATTACCACCTCTTCCCGTTGTGTTTGCGTTATTATGTCTTTGTCCTCTTCCTGAAGGTCGCTTCTTTCCGCCTGTTCCTTGCTTTCTGCTCATGATTACCAAATTTTTGGCAAAGATAGATGATAATTAATAGCTTAACTAATAATAGGAATTTTATTCAATATCACTGACACATCAATCAATGGAATACTAACAACTCCAGCAATAATTATAAATTTCAATATATTGTGAAGCACCAAATACTGTGGCTTACTGGTTGATTTCCATAATAGTAGCTGAAAAACAACCAGTAAAATTACACTCAAATAAAAGAAATAAGCCATTCTACCAACCTGAAATTTATAAATGAGTAAAAAGGCTGGAATGAGTGTTAGTGCACCCAGTATGGTAAGCATGGCTTTTGAAGCTTTTTCCCCATAAACCACAGGAATCGTATGGTAGTTTTGAGCCAAATCACCAGTAATATTCTCTAAATCTTTTGTGAGTTCTCTCATTGATATAACGAGAAACAAAAACATGGCATGAACAAAAATAACCGATTCAAAGTTTTTGTAATATATGAAGATGACAAAAAAAGGAGTAATGGTTAGAATAGCTGATGTCAAATTACCTACAAAGGGCATTTTTTTGAGTTTATGCGAATAAAACCAAATAGCAAAAATATAAACTGAAAAGAAAATAACTGCTTTGAACGAAACATAGCTAGCTAAAATGACTGCAATAAAATTAAGCACGAAATAGAATGAAAGTTTGGTGTTTTGACTGACCAACCTATCTAACATAGATTTCTGCGGACGATTGATTAAATCTTTTTCAGAGTCATAAAAATTGTTGATGATATAGCCTGCAGCAATGGTTGCCGAGGATGCTAAAACCAACATAAAAAGATTGAGGTCTAGCAATACTGAACGTAAGGTCTTATTGTGTGCCAAAATATAAATGGCGGCAAGATATTGCGCTATGATAATAATAAGAATATTGTAACCTCTTATGACAGAAAACATACTAAAAAACTTTAGTAAAATATGTTTTTGCCTACGGGATAACATGTCGGGAGATTTTAGAAGTTGTATACAACCTCTAATTTATAATCTTTGAGGGATTCTTTGGCTTTTTCAATGTTTTCAGTAAAACCAAGAATATAGCCTCCACCTCCAGAACCACATAGTTTAAGATAGTAATCATTGGTTTCAAGACCTTTTTTCCATAAATCATGAAACTGTTTAGGAATCATTGGCTTGAAATGATTTAAAACGACTTTAGACAATTGTTTTGTGTTTTTAAACAATGATTTCACATCACCTTTAAGAAAATCATCCACACAGGCATCTGTATGTTTAATAAACTGGTCTTTAAGCATACTACGGAAACCTTCTTGTTTCATATTTTCCATAAAAATACTAACCATAGGTGCCGTTTCACCAACAACACCACTATCTAATAAAAAGACTGCTCCTTTACCATCTACTTTTTGTGATGGAATACCCGTTGCTTCAATGTTGTCTTTTGAATTAATGAGAATAGGAATGCTTAAATAACTATTCAAAGGATCTAAACCAGATGACTTACCATGGAAAAAGGATTCCATTTCAGAAAATATGGCTTTTAATTTTAAGAGTTTTTCTCTTGTTAAATTCTCTAAAACCGTAATTTTATTGAAAGCATATTTATCATAAATAGCAGCAACCAAGGCACCACTACTTCCCACACCATAACCTTGAGGAATTGACGAATCAAAATACATACCTTCAGCCAAATCACTACGAAGGGCTTCAACATCAAATCTCACCAATTGCGAGTCTATTGTTTCTAAATAATCAGCAAACCGCTTTAAATTATTATTTGATTTTTTTGTGACTTCCGTATCAGTATCTGAAACCTTTAGGGCTCCATTGTAAAAGTTATAAGGAATTGATAGTCCTTTAGAATCTTTGATGATACCATATTCTCCAAAGAGTAGAATTTTTGAATAAAAAAGTGGTCCTTTCATCTGATTAATGAAAAATTAATAATGCAAAGTTAATAATTAAACTTTAGATGTTTTTACAATACTAACCAATAATCGTAACATTTCCTGTGATTTAGGCTTAAATTTTTCAAATTCTTCTTTATTGATAAAATCCGTTGCGTATAACAAATCTAACCAATAATCTGTTTCATTGGCTTCCTTTAAGCTAATTGACATCTTGTTTGTGAAATCAGGTTTGCTTTGTGCAAATTCAGCTTCTCGTACATTTGCTCCAATTGATGTTCCTGATTTTAAAAGTTGTCTAGACATCACAAATTCTTTTCTATTGTTTGCCAATTCTTTGTATAAATCAACAATATCAACTGCAAAATCAAAGCTTTTATCTTTAATAACATTAGGTTTCATAAATGAATAATTTTAGTTCTACACCCAAAAGTTAAGGTATAAAAATTATTCATTTTTAACTTTTAATCATTAATTTTTTCTGCACCAAAACCAATTTCGTCGCAAATATATTCTTCATTTTTACAATATGCAACTAACTCGTTCTGAATAAATTCCAATATTTTTTCAGACTCTTTCTTAGGATAAAGCACATGAACGTTGGCTCCAGCATCTAAAGTAAAGCCCATATGTAAACCCGTTGCTTTTCTGAATTTCCAAATTTTATTGATTATCTCTAAAGTGTTTGGCTTCATCAAAATAAAATATGGTATACTCGTCATCATCATGGCATGTAATGTCAAGGCTTCACTTTCTATAAGTTCAATAAAAGAATCTAAATCACCTGATTTTAAAATTGATTTCAAACTTTCTAAATTAGTATGAGCCTGTTGGAATCTGTTTTTTGCAAAAGGATGATCATGCATTAAATTATGACCAACTGTACTACTTACCTGCTTTTCTCCTTTATCAACCAACAAAATGGTGTCTTGATACTGTTTAAAATTGTCGTGAACTAGGTATGGGTATTTCACGCCATATAAATCCGTACTTCCAACTATGCTTTCGGTTTTTCCCCAAACAATTAAGTCTCCTTCTATACTTCTACAAGCCGAACCAGAACCTAAACGTGCTAAAAAGGATGCTTTTTGGTTAAAAAACTCGACAGTCATTTGTGGTTGAATAGACTTTTCAATACTCATCAAACACAAGGCCAAAGCACTCATTCCAGATGCAGAAGATGCAATTCCGGAACTATGTGGAAAGCTATTTTGGGTTTCAATTTTAAAATGATAATCTTTTAAAAAAGGAAGATATTTTTCTACACGTTGAAAAAAGACCTCAATTTTAGGCTTGAAATCGTCTTTTTTAATCCCGTCTAAATACACCTCAAATGAAAAATCATCTACATTTTCTTTTGGAGTATAGGATAAAGTTGTTATTGTCTTACAATTATTGAGAGTAAAACTAATAGATGGATTCTCCGGAATCTGATCTTTCTTTTTTCCCCAATATTTTACAAGTGCTATATTACTTGGTGATTCCCAAGAAACTTTCCCAGTTTGCTTTGCAATAGTATATGGCTTTAGAATAAAATCGTGTTCGGTCATGGTTCAGTTAATCTTCGGACAAAGATAATAACTTTAGCATTGTGTTGTAGTTTCTAGCAGTTGCGAATGTTTGAAATTTTCGTTCAAAAAAATTGACATTAAATTTTGCCTTACCCAAACCTTTATCATGAAAATAATAAATACAATCATTGATAATGTGATATTCTTCACCTTCATACACTTTTTGTGAAGCTTCACGAACCACTTCAGCTTTTGGCTCATCATGCAGCATCATAAAATAACTGGCTTTCTTTTTTTCTTCATTAAAAGGAGATTTTTCGAAAATGTTCAGCAGTTCGGTTCTAGTTTTTACCAAAACAGATACTTCAAAACCAAAATGAGATTGTATGGCTTTTGAAATGTACTCTTCAATTTCTAGCTTATTACTTTCACTGGTTTGCAAAATCACATTTCCGCTTTGAATATAGGTTTGTACATTTTGAAAACCTTCTTTTTCTAGCAAATTTCTCAAATCTATCATAGGTACTTTTTTATGACCACCTACATTAATACCTTTTAATAATGCAATATATGTTTTCATTTGGCTATTGCTTTTGCTGAAATATAAGCACCTGTCCAAGCATTTTGAAAATTAAATCCACCTGTTACAGCATCAATATTCAGTACTTCACCTGCAAAATACAAGTTTGGAAAAAGCTTACTTTCAAAGGTTTTAAAATTCACCTCCTTTAAATCCACACCACCAGCAGTTACAAACTCGTCTTTAAATGTACTTTTCCCGCTAACATGAAAAACAGCTTGTGTTAATTGAGCGGCTAATCCCTCTAATTGACTTTTATTCAAATCTGCCCAACGCGCTTCTGTTTCAATATCTGCAGCTAAAACCAATTGTTTCCATAGCCGTTTTGGCAAATAAAATTGAGCTGATTTCAAAACTAATTTTTTTGCCAAATCATGCTTAAAAAGCTTTATTTTATTTAAACAATTTTCATAAGTATCATTAATGAAATTAATTTCAATATCAAATAAATAGTTTCGTTTTGCTAATTCAACAGCACCAAAAGCTGATAATTTTAGAATAGCCGGAGCACTCATACCAACATGTGTTATAAGCAAAGGGCCTTCACTGAACAAGTCAGTTCCAAGAACTTTCACGCTCACCTGTTGGGCAACCACACCAGGAATATCCTTTATACGATTATCTTTAATATTAAAAGTGAAAAGTGACGGAACAGGATTAACAATAGTGTGGCCTAAATTTTCAAGTAGCTTCCAAAACTTTACACTACTTCCTGTTGCTATTAAGAGTTTTTTACAAGAGAATTTTTCATCTTTTGCCTCTAATTCAAAACCTAAATTATCAGTTGGAATTATTTTGGATACATTTTTACTATAAAAAACTTCTACATGGTGTTTTTTAGCTTCATTTAAAAAACAATCGACAATTGTTTTAGAGCTATCTGTAATGGGAAACATACGTCCATCATCTTCTATTTTAAGTTCCACACCTCGTTTTTCAAACCATTCAATGGTATCACCAGTCATAAATTGATGAAAAGGTCCTAACAATTCTTTTTCACCTCTGGGGTAATTCGTTACTAGCTCTTGGGGTATAAATTCGGCGTGTGTAACATTACAACGACCTCCTCCTGATATTTTCACTTTCTGAAGGCCTTCTTTAGCTTTTTCCAATATCGCAATTTTCAAGCTAGGGTTTTGTTCAGCCATATTAATGGCTGCAAAAAAGCCAGCAGCACCTCCACCAATTATAATAACGTCAAAGCATGTTTTATTCAAGTGAATTTCTTGTTTCTGTTTGAATTTTGAAATGTACTAAAAATCAATCTAAATTTAGGTCAACGCCCAATCCAAATGTGAACCTAAAACCTTCAGCACCATGGAATAAATTAAATGAACCTGAAATACTTTCGGCAGCAGTAATCCAAAAACCGCCACCATAATCATTATGCCATTTTTTTGAGCCTTCGCCTTTATACCAAACCCTTCCTAAATCAAAACCACTGTAAACACCAAATTGCAGCGGCAACGTACTGGTTTTAATTGATTTAAATGTGTAACGTAAATCTGCACTTGTCACAAAAGCATTTTGTCCAACGAATCTTTCATTTCTATAACCTCTTAAGCCATTATCGCCTCCCAGACTTGATGCCTGATAAAACTCGAAGTCGTTCCCAATTCTAAATTGGGCATTCACACTCGTTTTTAGGACCAATTTTCGATTTTTAGTAAGTGAGTTATAAAAGCCCATGTTTGTATTAATATATCCAAAAACCTTCTTAACATCTTCAAGTTCTGTTGTACCTCCAAGATGCAAACCAAAATTCATGCCTCTTGTAGGATTTGCTTTATTATCATAACTCTCATAATCGTAATCTAGCTCAAGAGATGAATAAAATTTCATATCGTAAAAATCTGAATCGGTATCAAGAGATTTTAAAATCCTATTCGCGTCATTTACAATTTTAAAACCCTCTAGAACTGTTCTAAAACCATAATCACTGCCAAACGGTCCTCTTCTAACCATTCCAAATCGTGCAGCATAGGATTCTGTTCCAATCCGATTAAAATCCATACCTAATTCTGATTCATTATTAACGGTCTCATTACCATAGCCAAAAAAGTTTTGCGTGTAATTTTTAGTCGTAAGCTTACCGCCTATAATCATATTCCAGTCTTCATAAACATTTGCGATTTCACCATTATAGTTGACTATAAATCCACTTGTGGCAGTAAAATAAGCTACATTAAACCGATGTTGAAGCGAAAATGGATTTCGTTGAAAGCCATTTTTGGTCATGGTGACTGTAGCTCCCAACAAAAACCCATCGTCAGGATTGTAACTAATGGCAGGAGAAAGTACATTGGTTTTGGTAATATGCTTTTTGTAATCAAATAAATTAAGATTATAGACATCTGTAAATCTAATGACCGATCTTTTTTTGTTTACAATAGTATTTTCCTTTGACTTATGATCATAAACTTTAACGCGTCGACCACTTTTAACATTGTATGAATCATTACCATAACCACCCACTATTCTTGTATAAATTAGATTATTGGCTTTTCCTGAAACCTCAAAAACATCATCATCATCAAGCCCATAAATCCAAATTTCTTTGGTTGTGTCCCTATGGTAGGTTCTATCAACAATAACCTCACCTTTTTTGCCATCGATTATTCTTGAAATTTTAACTCGTGTTTCTTTATTTCCAGCTCTGGCAACCTCAATGTAATCATCTTTATCAGTTCCTGTCAAAACAACCAGACTGTTCAAATATTGGTAATAACGCTTTGCTATATCTACCATATTCTCTCTTCTAGCTTTTAAGTGACCAACTATTTCTGTTAATGTTGAATCTTGAACAGCTTTTGGGACATGGGCAAAAGCTTCCGTTATGATGTCATCTGTAATGTGGTCTTTGAGAAATTCGGCTTGCTTTATCCAGTTAGATTCATCTGCTTGCTGAAGTAAAACTCTATCTAATTTAATCCCTGCACTGTTTATCCACTTTAAATCTTCATTGCTCAATTGATCATCATAAACCTGCAACTGATTAGTAGATGCTGAAATAAAGCGCGCAACATCTAATATAGCACCATCAAAATTTGCAAAAACTTGATCTCGATCCCTAGGTATAGGCTTATAAATATTGTCTCCATTGTCCAAATCAAACTGCGCCCAACGCCATTGGTCTTGGTGCCTATCCCAATCACCAATTAACATATCAAATAAACGCGCTCTGATAAAAGCATTTTCATCAATTTTATGCTTTTCATCCTCTCTAATTTTCTCTATTATATCATAAGTGCTTTCAATATCATCAGCATACCCAAAGTTTCTTTCTTTTGAATAATTCTCTTCTGGTCGCTCTTCAACCATATATAATTCGCCACCATACTCCTTATTAAAATCTCCTAAATGTTTATGTTTGGGTATAAAGTATATTTTAGGATTAGTGTGATAAACCTGCGCAGCATGGGCTAAAGTTGGCACGACCATAAAAGCATATGGATGGGCTGCTGTGTAAAAATCTAGAATTAAACTTTGCACAGCAGTTTGTTCGTAATCATCACCAATGTATGTTGTTTCAAACATAGAAGTTTGCAAAAATTGAGTAGCACTTTTTCGTAATGCACGCATGTTAAGTTCTCTTCCGTCTTTTGTTTTTAATCGTAATGAACGTGTTTGATGACCACCTCCCTTTCTAACTACTTCCAATCCACCATGCAACGTGTCTAACGTGGCTACTGGAACTTTAATTTTCTGACTGTAAACATCCCTATAATGATCGCCCCAAATGCTCTCAAAAAATGCAGATTTATCAGTCTCCCCCTTACTGTAAATTGAAACTTCGACGGAATCTGGAAAAGATTCACGTAATTCTTCGACATTAAAAACAGATTTAGGTTGAATAATCTCCTTTTGAAACAATAATTTAGGTTTGTTGTTTTCAACCCCAAAAAACTGAACCCAACTACTTCCATCCTCGTAAATTATTAATTCAGCGAATCCTTGTTTCCCATAACTAAATAGACCGTTCTCTCCCAATGCCGCAACAGATTCCTTTGCACCTGACCCTGAAACAATCTGCTTAACTCCTTCTTTTTCTATGTATTGCAACGAATGTTCATGTCCTGAAACAATAACTACGTTTTTGGAATCTAGAACCAATCTTTCCATACGGTTCATTAATTCATTATAGCTTTCATTAAATCTATCTTGAATAGAAACGCCTCCTTGTGTTCTTATTTGTGTGACTAGTGATGCTAGAATAGGCAATGGAATTTTACTTGCAGAAGGATACAAATGCCTATATGCTGGATAATAACCACCATGAATCCCATTAGTGTACATTGGATGATGCATAGCGATAATGGTAGTCTTTTTTTCTGACTTTTTAATTTCACCTTCCAATTCTTCTAGAAAACGTTCTCTTGTTTTTATCTCGCAATCATCATTAATGGTTGGGTTTTTATTCCAGTTTTCAATATACCATTCTGAATCTACTATAATAAGCTGAATTGAATCACTAACATCAATACTTTCAATAGGACAACCATCTTCTGGTAAAAACGTGTTCTTACCCAAAGCATCCTCTATAAATTTTTCTTGTCTTTTAAGACCTTCCAACCCATTTGAATACCAGTCGTGATTTCCAGGAATAAAAATGGGTATACCATTAAAGTTCTCTATAGATTTTAACTGACCATTGAGCGCATTTTCAGCAGATGCCCTATACTTATGACCTTTTTCTGGCAGACCCTCTGGATAAATATTATCTCCCAAAAATATGGCATAATGCCCCTTTGTATCTTTATCTGAAACATAGTTATGAAAAGCTGTTAAGGCATAAGACATGCTATTTGGTGGTGAATATCCAGCATCACCAATAAGGTATAGTTTGGTTTCAACTTTTTTAGCAGGTAAATCAGTGGCTATGAATTCTTCTGAAGTATATTGTGGCTTATAAGTAGCACATGAAAACGTTATCAATAACAGTAAAGCAAAAACAAATCGGATAGGCATTTTTTACATTTTATTATAAACCTAAAGATACACATTATGGCACGTAACATTACTCCAATTCATTCAAAGATGGTCTGTAATAATATTGTTTAACCTTTCATAATTTGTAAATTTACCCTAAAAAAATTGAATTTGCATATTAAAAAATTTCTTTTAGTAGGTATTTTGAGTTTCATTTCCTGCAGTACTGGTAACCTTGATGTGATTGCAGACCTGCCTTCTGATCTTCCAGAAATAAGTGCTGTTGAAAAATTTCCTAATTCAGATTTACTATGGTTGATAGAAGACGCAGGAAACGACAATGTTTTATATGGCATAAACTTTAACGGAAAAGTAGAACGTGAAATTACCATAACAAATGCAAAGAATAAAGATTGGGAGGATTTAACTACTGATAATAAAAATACCATATATATTGGTGATTTTGGTAACAACAATAAAAAACGTGATGTTTTTACCATTTATAAAATAGCTAACATTAATACTATTTCAGATAAAGCAGTTGCAACAAAAATTGATTTTGAACTACCCAAAAAAATGAAGTCCAAAGATTTTGAAGCTTTTTTTCTTTTTAGGAACCAATTTTATATTTTCAGTAAGGAGCATAAAAAAGGTCTCGTTATAAAAGTTCCAAATATTGAAGGCTTGCATACTGCAGAACTGGTGACCGAATTTGAAATTACTGGTAAGCGTTCTAAAATCACATCGGCTGATATTAGTGAAGATGGTCAATCAATAGTATTGTTAAATCATGATAAAGCTTGGCACTTTTCAAATTTTAAGGGTGATGATTTTTTTAAAGGGAATAAAAAAATGTTAGATTTTAAGCATAGTTCACAAAAAGAAGGCATTTGCTTCTTTGGTAAAAACCAATTGTTAATTACTGACGAACTACAAGGAAGTCATGGCGGGAATATCTATTCCTATAATTTAGACTAAAAATCTAAAGCAAAACCGAAGGAAAATCTCAAACCATCACTACCATTAAAAAGATTTACGGTTCCTGCTAGACTATCAGCAGTAGCGACCCAAATTCCAAGCCCATAATCATTATGCCATTTTTTTGATGCTTCATCATCTAACCAAACTCGACCTACATCGAAACCACCAAAAACACCTATTTGCAATGGCAAAATACCTGTTTTAAACGAATTAAAACTGTATCTTAAATCGGCACTACCAATAAAAGCATGTTGACCAGTAAAGCGTTGATTTCGGTAACCACGCAACCCATTATTTCCACCTATATTTGCAGCTTGATAAAAAGTATAATTATCACCAAATCTAAATTGTGCTTTGGCATCTGTTTTCAATACAAGTTTTCTGTTTTTAGAAATAGCATTATAAAATCCCAAACTAGTATTTAAGTAACCATAATTATCTTCAATGTCTTCTAAATTCGATCTTGTTCCCAAATGAATATCAAAGGCCATGGCTCGTGTAGGATTTATTTTTCTATCAAAACTGCTGTAATTATAGTTTCCTTCAATGGCACCAAAAAACATTCTTTCATAGAATTCAGAATTAGTTGCTGGGACAACATCAGTAATAAATCTATCATTGGTGTCTTCAACTTCAATTCCTTGAAATATGGTTTTAAAACCATATTGACTACCAAAATGCCCTCTTTTTAAAACACCAAAATCCACGCCATAAATGCCTGTTCTCACTCGGTTATAATCCATACCTAAATCATCATCCCAATTTTGAGTTTCATTTCCAAAGCCAAAAAAGTTATATGTGAAATTTTCAGTTGCCAAATAACCTCCAATGCTTAAATTCCAATCACCAAACACATTTGCAAATTCGCCGTTGTAATCTAATGTCAAGCCTCCTGTTGCAAAATAATAACCTCCTTTAATTTTGTGCTGTTGCGAAAATGGATTTCGTTTAAAACCTTTAATGGTACTTGCATAAGACAAACCTATCAGAACGCCATCATCGGGATTAAACCCTATGTTAGGTGTCATAACTCTTGAGCGCAGTATATTTTTTTTAAAGTCAAAATGGTTGAGATCATACATGTTGGTAAACTTGAACGACGCGCCATTTTTTTCTTCTACAGTATTTTTCTTTGTTTTGTGGTCATACACTTTTATACGACGTCCATTTTTGATTATGTAAGTATCATTGTTCTGTCCTCCAATTAAACGTGTAAAAATAAGCCCTTTAGAATTTCCAGTTACTTCGAATATATCTTTGTCATCTAAACCATAAACCCATAGTTCTTTGGTAATAGCTTTATCAAAAACTCTATCAACAATCACCTCTTCTTTCTTGCCATCGATAATTCGGGATATTATTACACGCGTTTTATTGTTTTCTTCTCTAATAATTTCGATGTAATCGTCTTTATCTGTTCCGGTTAAAACAACCAATTCAGCCATGTAATTATAATAGCGCTCTGCAATATCCTTAAGGCTATTACGTCTTGCTTTTAGGTTTGTTTTTATTTCCTGAAATGTTTCGTCTTGAACCTCAATTGGCATTTTTGAAAGTGCCTGATCAATAACGTCATCCGTTATATATTCCTGTAAAAGTTCGGCTTGTTCCAACCAGATATTTTTACCTGATTGCTGAATTAACACACGATCCAATCGAATTCCAACATTGTTAATCCATTTAACATCTTTTAATTCTTCTTCAAAAGTCTGGAGTTGTTTTGCTGCTCCAGCTGCTACTTTGGCAACATCTAACAGTGCACCATCAAAATTAGAAAAAACTTGGTCTCGGTCTCTTGGAATAGGCTTGAATAGGTTATCTCCATTTTCCAAATCAAACTGCGCCCAACGCCATTGATCTTGGTGTCTATCCCAATCACCTAAAAGCATATCGAACAGTCGCGCTCTTATAAAGGTTAATTCGTCAATTTTATGTTTTTCATCTTCTCTTATTTTCTCAATAATATCATGAGAACTTTCAATATCATCAGCATAGCCAAAATTTCTTTCATTAGCATAATTTTCTTCAGGTCGCTCTTCAATCATATAAAGCTCTCCGCCATATTCAGCGTTATAATCCCCTAGATATTTATGCTTGGGAATAAAATACAACTTGGGATTGGTATGATATATCTTCGCCGCATCAGACAAATCTGGAACTGCTAAAAAGGCATAAGGATGCGCAGCAGTATAAAAATCCATAATGAAATCCTCGACAGCAGTTTCCTCAAATTGATCAATTATATAAGTGTCTTTAAACAGAACCGTTTGTAAAAACTGTGTCGCACTTTTTTTTAATGCACGCATGTTTAACTCCCTACCATCTTTGGTTTTTAATCGTAAAGAACGTGTTTGATGTCCGCCTCCTTTTCTTACAATCTCAAGGCCTCCATAAAGGGTATCCAAAGTAGCTACTTTGGCTTTAATTTTTGTACTGTATAAGCTTCGGTAATGATCTCCAAAAACATATTTATAAAAACCTGACTTATCGGTTTCTTCGTTACTATAAATTGAAACTTCAGCATAGTTTGGAAATGTATCTGGTAATTGGGACACATTATAGTGCTCAACACGTGAAATTACTTCTTTTTGGTATAACAAATTTAATTTATTGTCATTAACACCATAAAACCTTACCCAACTACTTCCATCTTTAAAAACAGTTAATTCTGCAAAACCATTTTTTCCATAACTAAACAGACCGTTATTTGCCAGAACAGCTGTTGACTCATTTGATCCTGAACCAGAAACAATTTGTTTTATGGTTTCATTTTCTATGTATTGCAAGGTGTGTTCGTGACCAGATACCAAAACAAGCTTTTCTTCCTCATAGACCAACGTTTCAAGACGACGCATTAAATCATTATAACGTTCATTGTAACGGTCTTGAGTAGAAACACCACCTTGTGTTTTTATTTGTGTTATTAAGGAGCCAATTACAGGTAATGGTATATAATTGTTAAAAGGAAAAATATGCTTTTTCGTAGGATAGAATCCGCCACGAATACCATTAGTAAACATTGGGTGATGCATGGCAAGAACTATTGTTCTGTTTCCTGCCTTTTTAATTTCACCTTCTAACTCAACAAAAAAGCGTTCACGGGTTTTTATCTCACATTCATCATTTATTGTGGGGTTTTTATCCCAATCCTCCAAATACCATTGCGTATCAATGACAATCAATTGTATTGATTTACTTACATCTATACTTTCTAAAGGACATCCATTTTCCGGCTGAAAACGGTTTTTACCTAAAATATCCTCAATGTACTTTTCCTGTCTCTTTAAACCTTTTACACCTTCCTTTTTCCAATCTAAATGACCAGGAATAAATAAGGCTTTCCCTTTAAAATCTTTAAGTGCATCAACTTGTTTATTAATGGCATCTTCAGCGGATTGTCTTTTATTTGATTCTTTTGGTTGAAAACCATTAGGATAACTATTATCACCTAAAAAAAGAGCAAAGTCCCTTGACGTGGCATTTTCTTTTAAATGCTTTTTAAAAACATTTAATATTTCCGTTTGGTCATTTACTGCACCAACATCTCCTATTAAATAAAATCTTCTGTCTATTTCCTTGTCTGGAAAAGCAGTTACTTGGTAATCGTTGTCCTTATACTGTGCTTTAAATGTAGCACATGAATTACAAATTATTATAATTAAAAATGTTAGTAAAATCTTGTAATTCTTCATTTAAAAAATTTATTGCTTCCTTTTTTAATATCCTAAAAAATCAAAGATAGCACTAAAACAAATTTGTATTAATGCTATCAATATAAAATTGACCTTTAAAACAATTTGATTCTAAAAACGATTGGGAAAATCACTGATAATACCATCAACACCATAACTTTTCATTCTTTCAATGGTTTCTTTTTCATTAACTGTCCAGGTATTTACTTTTAAGCCTTTATCATGAGCAGCCTTAACATTGTCCATGGTTACCAAAGCAAAATTAGGATGAATAGCATGAGCTTGAACAGTTAGTGCAAATTGAATAGCATCAGAAACACTAGCTTTAGTTAGAACAGCAAGCGGTATATTCTTATTAAGATTATATAGGTTTTGTAATTCATTCTGCTGAAAACTAGATACCATGAATTGATTATATTTCCAGCTTTTATTTTGCACATAATCCATGACGGTTTCAAATGTTCCTAAAGCTGTGTTTTTACCTTTAAGCTCAATGTTTATGAGATATTTACCAGCAATCAAATCTAGAACTTCAATTAATGTTGGAATTTCATACTTACCCAACACCTTTAATTGTTTTAATTGTAAAAGTGATTGCTTTGAAACTTCACCAGAACCATTTGTCATTCTATCCAATGTAAAATCATGAAATACCACCAACTCACCTGAAGCACACTTATGGACATCTATTTCTATACCGTCAACACCAATTTCTAAAGCTTTTTTAATAGACTCAAGTGTGTTTTCTGCTAGATGCCCTTTAGCGCCACGATGACCAATATTTAATATTTGTGATTTCATTTTTTGACCATAGGTCGCATAAGTCCTTCTTGAGCTACCGAGGCGACCAATTTACCTTCTCTAGTAAAAATATTGCCTTTTGCAAAGCCTCTAGCATTAGAGGTGTTAGGTGACTCTAACGAGAATAGTAACCAATCAGAAAAATCAAAATCTCTATAATACCACATTGAGTGATCTAAACTAGCTGTTTGTAAATTTCCCCAATGTGCTTTACTAGCATGAGGTTGTATGGCAACCGCCAAAATATTATAATCAGAAATGTAGGTCAAAATTTGTTGACTCAACGCCAAGTCTAAATCATTAACATCACCTTTTAACTTAAACCATACGTCTAGAACAGGTGGTAAATCTTTTTTTTCAAGTGGATTATTAATTACTGTTGGTTTAAAATCAACTGGTCTTGGAATTTCCAGAAACGTTTTGGTTCTCTTTGGTAATAATTCACCATAAGTTTTTAATAAATCTGACCAACTCATTAATTCTTCTGGGCTTTTTACGTTTTGATTTATTTCAATTTGATGCTCATGTCCCTTTTCATTTTTATGAAATGAAGCTGATAAAATAAATATGGTTTTACCATTTTGACTTGCTGTAACACGCCTTACTGAAAAACTTCCGCCATCTCGCATTATACCTACTTGGTAGTTGATAGGTAATTCTAAATCTCCAGCCTCCAAAAAATAGGAATGCATAGAATGTAAAACACGTCCGTTTTTAATGGTACGGTAGGCAGCATTCAAAGCCTGTGCCAAAACTTGACCTCCAAATACATTAGGGCTACCAACCGTTTTACTTATTCCTAAAAAGGTATTATCGTCTTGTTGATCTAGATGAAGTATGTTTAATAAATCAGTTACTGATGTCATAAAATTCTTTTTGTACAAATATAATTAAGAGCTGCATGATAGCATAGAACATCCAACTTTATGTCTAGCCCATTCTGGGCGTTTAGCAAACCATTTTGCATATTCTGATTGTTCGTCATAGGGTTTCTTCAGTAATGTATATAATTCATTTATTAACCTATAATCACCTTTATCAGCCTCATCAATAGCTAATTGAGCCATATAGTTTCGTAATACATATTTGGGGTTAACCAAATTCATCTTTGTCTTTCTGTCATTATCACTTAACGTTTCTTCTTGAAGTCTTTCTTTGTATTTATTTAACCAAGATTTCCAAGATTGTCTAATTTTATCTGAAATGTCAGTTGGTATATAAAAAGCATCTTCAATAACCTGTATTCCAGATTCAGAATCATCCTTTCTTAGGTTTGCTAAATTTCTGAAAAAAATAGTCATATCGGTTTCTGAAAGTTGCAATACAGTTTCTAATTCATGAACTAATTTTAAATCATCTTCCTGTTGTAATTCTAATCCCAATTTAGAACGCATCATCTCTAATGATTTCACTTCAAAAACTGATTTATAATCATTTAGTATTTCTTCTAATGGTTTTGGGTCTTCAATTAATGGATATAAAGCATTAGCTAATTGATAAAGATTCCACAAACCAATATTTGGTTGATTTCCATAACGATATCTTTTATGCTGGCTATCCGTTGTATTTGGTGTCCAGCCAAAATCAAATCCTTCTAACCAACCATACGGCCCGTAATCTATTGTTAGACCTAAAATGGACATATTATCAGTATTCATAACACCATGAACAAATCCAACGCGTTGCCAATGTATAATCATGGAAAGGGTACGTTCCATCACTTCTCTAAAAAACTGAATGTATGTTTCTTTTGATGGCTTTCCTAAATGCTGAAAATGATGTTTAATTGTAAAATTTAATAGGGTTTTTAATGTATCTAAATCTTGTCTTGCGGTGAAAATTTCATAATTCCCAAATCTTAAAAAAGATGGGGAAACGCGACAAACAATTGCGCCTTTTTCGTAATCTGGATTACCATTATACATAATATCGCGTAACACTTGATCACCTGTTAATACCAAAGACAAGGCTCGAGTTGTTGGCACACCTAAATGGTACATAGCTTCACTACATAAATACTCACGAATTGACGAGCGCAAAACTGCTAAGCCATCGGCAGATCTAGAATAAGGCGTTTCTCCAGCACCTTTTAACTGTAAAACCCATGATTTATTTTTGTGCTCAATTTCCCCTAAATTTATAGCGCGACCATCACCCAATTGTCCTGCCCAAGACCCGAATTGATGGCCACCATAACACATGGCGTAAGAGGTTGAACCCTCAACAACTTTATTACCCGAAAAAATGTTTAAAAACTCTTTGGAGTGAATAAAATCTTTTTCAAAACCAAGTGTTTCAGCAAGTTCTGGTGATACGTGAATTAATTCAGGGTTTGAGGTTTTTCTTGGTTTTACTTCAGAATAACATGCATTCAAAACTTGCCGTCTTGAATTTTCTAAATTCTCATCTGCTGGTAATTCAGCCGTAAATTTGTTTTTTAGCTTAAGACTCATTTAATTTATTAATCCATTTATTGAGTTCATAATCTGAAGGGTTTCGCAACTTCTTTTTACCAAGTAATATAGTAGGAAAATTGAGTTTTCTATTGTCATACAAGTTACGTAATTCTTCAGCATTAGATTCACTATCTATAACATCAAGAAACACGTAACTTAAATTACGTGTTTCTAAAAATGTTTTATAATAGTTTGATTTATGGCACTCTTTAGAACCATATAATTTTAATATCATGATTTCAATTTATCAGCATGTAATGCTCGAAGTTTAGCTAACTTTGGAGTAATCACAAAACAGCAATATCCTTGTTCCTTATTATTTTTATAGTAATCTTGATGCTCTTTTTCAGCTTTATAAAAAGTATCTAAAGGCGAAAGCTCTGTTACTATAGAATTTTCGTAATATGGGTTTAGTTGCTTTATGACTTTTTCAGCAATTTCTTTTTGTTCATCATCATGATAAAAAACAACCGAACGGTATTGCGTACCTCTATCTGCTCCTTGACGATTTAACGTTGTTGGATCATGAGTTGTCATAAAAACCACCAAAATATCTGCAAAAGAAATTGTATTGGCATCAAAAGTAATTTGAATGACTTCAGCATGACCAGTTAATCCGGAGCATATCTCACGATATATTGGATATCCTGGCACATTTCCACCGGAATAACCTGAAATAACTTTTTCTACGCCTTCAACTTCTTGAAAAACGGCTTCAGTACACCAAAAGCAACCACCTCCCAGTGTTGCCTGTTGTAACTTTTTAGTTGTCATTTAGAGCCTCCTTATCTAAAATCATGGATTCAGAATTAATGCAATATCGAAGTCCGCTGGGTTCTGGTCCGTCAGGAAACACATGACCTAAATGCGCATCACAGGTATTACACATAACTTCAACGCGAACCATTCCAAATGAATCGTCCTTTTCGTATTTAATGGCGTTTTCAGCAATTGGTTGCGTAAAACTTGGCCAACCAGTACCTGAACTAAACTTTATGGTTGAATCGAACAAGGGTGTGTTACAGCAAACGCAATTGTACTTTCCTTCATCATAAGTGCTACATAAATCACCACTATGAGGTCGCTCTGTTCCTTTTAACCTAGTTATTCGAAATTGTTCAGGTGTTAATAGTTTTCGCCATTCATTTTCAGTTTTTTCTACACGATTGTCTGGAGTTGGGTTTCCATTAACTGCAAATTTGATAACATCTTTCCATGTTAGCATAATAAAGTTTCCTTTCTGTTCTAAATTAATAATATGCTTAAGGATAAATATAGACGAATCATTTTGAATTTCCTTACAGTTAATAGTATTTGCTATTACGTTACATTATTTTTATTTTTTTAGTAATTTGTCATTTCAAAAATCTAGAGTCTATATGTCTAAATTGGTAGAGAATGCCCAAGATTATGTTTTTAACTTATTTAAGGATGAGTTAGACCAGTCCTTTTTATATCATAACTACAAGCATACTGAACGTGTTTTACGAAGTATTAAAGAAATAATAGAACATACTGAAGTTAATAAATCTGACGCCGAAATACTGGAATTGGCCGCATTATTTCATGATACAGGCTATATCAAAACTAGAGAAGGACATGAGGAACAAAGTGTGAAAATTGCTACTACTTTCTTGAAAGACCATAATGTGGATGAAAAAACAATTGAAGCTGTAAACGCCTGTATAATGGACACTAAATTCAAGGACGTTCCTCATTCTAAATTAGGCAAGATAATTAGAGACGCTGATGCTTCACATTTTGGAAAAAAATACTTTAGTGAAGCCAGTGAGTTTTTGAGAAAAGAATTAGAAATCCAAGATATTGCTGAATATTCTCCAACTGAATGGCTTGATGAAAACATCAGAGTACTTTCTGAAAAACATCAATTTTACACGGAGTATGCTTTAAAAAATTGGCAGTCGCAAAAAGATAAAAATTTATCTAAATTGATAAAAGACAAAAAAAAGCGATTGAAAAAAATAAAAAAAGAAGAGATTAAAGCTAAATATAAAGCTAAATATAAAAATGAGAGCCCAGAACGTGGCATACAGACTTTTTACAGAGTAGCCTTAAGAAATCATATTAAATTAAGTGATATAGCGGATACCAAAGCTAACATCTTATTGTCAGTTAATGCCATTATTATATCGCTTGTACTTTCTAATTTAATTTCAAAATTAGATTCTAATGAATATCTAGTTTACCCAACAGCTATTTTTACAGTATCAAGTGTTATTTCAATGATATTATCAATTTTGGCTACAAGACCCAATGTAACAAGTGGTGAGTTCACAAAAGAAGATGTTGAGAACCAAAAAGTAAATCTCACCTTTTTTGGAAATTTCCATAAAATGAAATTAAAAGAATTTGAATGGGCTATTGAAGAGTTGTTAAAGGACAAGGACTATGTTTATAAATCATTGACAAAGGATTTATATTTTTTAGGTAAGGTTTTAGAACGCAAGTATCGTATTTTAAGAGTTACCTATACCATATTTATGACTGGCATAATTGTATCAGTAATTGCTTTTGGTTTTGCTGTAAAATCAAGCCCTGAAGCAGAAGCTGAATTTAAGGAGATTTTGCCTGAAGATACTATGAATTCGTCATCTTACAATGATAATAGCCATTTAAAAAATAATGACTTTGTAATATAGAACAAAAGGAGTTATTGATTAAGAGCTAATTTCGGTCATCAAATCTTCGTAAGTGTAAAACTCTTCATCCTTTTTATCTTTACTGTATAAAATACTTACACGAATGGCTTTCAAACCTGTTACTGCTTGTAAGTCTTCTAACTCTACAATCTCTACATCTGTGTCAAGCATTTGTTTGTTTTGTAAAAAACCAATATATCTCAAATATTCCTGTTCATCTTGTTTGTGCGAGTAAACAATGGTTAACTTCCCTTTTTGAGTAATACGCTCATTTGTTCCTTTTATTTTTGCTTTATCAACACGTTTTTTCACTATTTCGTATCGTGCATTATATGTACCATCCACATCAAACTGCTTTTCGTCCATTCTGAAACTGATTGATAGCGGTCTGTTAAATACTAAAATCATAGATGCTACATCTAAAGCAACTGGTAGTTTATGACGCATCAGATAGTAGGCATTTTCCATTTCACACATAACTTGCAATTGCCAAAGTCTTAAATTATAAAGATATATGTCGTTAAAGCTATCCTCTCTAGTAATTGCTTCACCAATATACATGTTGTGTTCAACACCATCCGTTTTATAGCGTTCAAAAAAATGCGGATACATGGCTTGTGCTTGAATTTGCTTTTCATCTAGCAAAGCAGCCATTTTTTTATTGATACTAGAAATGGTATCATCAAAATCTTTACGATGTTCATACACCTCATTCATTGAGCGATTGATATGAAGATAATAATTATCAACAGCTGAAGCTATCAATTCATCATTTTTAAAATGATCAAGTAATGGATTAATATCCTGATTAAAGAAATTAATTATCTTTTGTTCGCTATCAACTTGAAAATTTGTTTTCAAGTGTTTTGAATAGTCTTCAATTTGAAATAAAAATTGCTCATAGATTGGCAAGGGTTCTTTTTCTAGAGCCAATTCCAAAATACCTTTAGCTAAATCCAATTGTTGTAATAAATCTAGTTTTGTAGCTTCATTTCGAGCATCAGAGGAACCTTGAATATCAATTTGTCCGTAGAGCGGATAGACATTATTAAAACTAATTTTATTAAAAACAGCCTCCTTCCCATTCATTTCGTTTTTAATGAATCGTCTAGCTTCAGATTCAAATCGCCATAAAACGCTGTCATGTATTGCTGTACACTCTTTTTGAATTATTGCCTTTACTAGATTTTGCTCCTCATCTTTTGAACGTTCAACAGCTGAAACAATAAACGGCAAAACATCTACCAACTTATTAGCAACAATACTATTTAAAACTCTGGGTTTATGTGATACTAATTCTAGAATACCCATAAGTTCGTCATCATTAGCGATTGGAGCAAAAATAGCACTCTTTATACCTTGTTTATATAGTATTTTGACATGTGGCGCACAAGATTTGTTTTGTTTTGTACTCGCTTCAACATCAGATATTGAAATGTATTGATTTTGCTTCAACAATTTATCATATGACCATTCACATAAAGCATCTGCGCATTCCTTAACATCCAAATCATCCAGCAAATAACTGTTCATTCCAGCACCATAAACACGTTCAAAAGTATCTTCTTCTTTATTATAAATTGAAAAGCCAACTTCTAAATCTTTTACATTCAATAAGGATCGAAATATTTCATGAAAGTCATTCATAAAACTCTCGTCCTTACGTTTATCTTGTCTTATTAATGTGGCTTTTATATTGGATATTGATTGATCATCAGTCACATCAAAAATATTAGAAATCACGAATCCCTTGAACACATAACTTTCCGGCGGAAACTTTTGTTTCCAAAGCTCAATGTTTTCAAAATTATCTAATAGTTCATAATAATCTGCTTCAGTTATTTCGGGAGCGTTTTCAGATTTAATAATCTCAGTAAAATCAGCATTATATAATATTTTATAGGTTCTTAAAACGCCTTTTCCGTCAGGTATTTTATAGTATAATGGTCGCTTAAAATTTAGATTATATCCGTAACGAAAATTTAAAATTGCTGTACATGCGGTTATATAAAAATCATGCTCTGGAATATTCTGCATTTTTAACTCGAAGTTTTCGCCAGCAGTTTCTATAATACTTTTAAATCTTTCAGATGAATTGAAAATAAAATCTTGAAATGGAATGGATGCTGTTTTGATTTCATTTTTAGTTAATATAGGACTAAAGGCATCTTTTAACAGTAAACTGATTTCCTTATCGTAGGTATTTATCAATTCAGGATCTGAAAACCCTTCTCTTAAAATTGGGTTTTCTTCTGCGATAGCCATAATCTGCTTAACTCGTATAGCTAAAGATTCATCTTGACTATCTAGCAAATTTTCATATTGCTCAATAACACTATTAAAGCTAATAAGCAATTTGAAAGGTGCCTCAATCTGATCGTTAATATTCATCCTGTTCATTTAAGTAATATACGAAATTTTCAACTATATGGTTTAGACGAGAAACTTCATCAAAAATAACAGGTATGTGAATGTAAAAAAACTAATTCACCAATATCATGTATTCCCAAGGTTTTAAAGTTACAGGTTCATTGCTCAATTCTAATTTTTTACCTGTCATATATTCATTATAGGATCCTTTTTCAGATATTGATATCGTTTGTTCTTTGTTAGAAAAATTGCCAAGGTAAATTACTTCGTCGTTTCCTTTGTGTCTTTTAAAACTTAAAACATGTTCATTTTTCAAATCTAATGGCTCGTAATCTGCTTTCTGTTTTCCACCATGTAAAGCAGGATTTGTATTTTTAAGTTCTCCTAATTTTTCAAGAACTGGCCATACTTTTCCTTTTTCTTTTGGAATTTGATCCTTTTCAAAGAATTTGAGTTGGTGAGCTAAATCATACTCTTGACCTGAATAAATTAATGGCATACCTGGAATTGCATAACTTAATGCTAGTACAGATTCCGATGCCTCTTTATAACGATCTGTTACTATACCGTTCCAAGAATTTTCATCATGATTGGTCACAAAATTCATGATTATGTCATCATTTTCATAAGCAGTATTAATATAATCCATTAAATTATAAAACTCATTTACTGGCTTTTCACCTTTAACAATATCCTTCATCAAATGATGAAACTTCCAGCCATATTCCATCTCGAACAAATCTGAACCTTGCATGAATTTAGGGTCATCGTTTTCACCTAACATAAAAACCGCTCTTTCGGCTCTTAATTCAGCTATTGCTCGCTTCCAGAAATCTACCGGAGTTGGTTCAATATGGTCACATCTAAAACCATCTACTTTTTCTTCTTTAACCCAGTACATCATGTCTTGAATCATTTCATTTTGCATATCCATATTGGTATAATCCAATTGAGCAACATCGCCCCAGCCTTTAGAGGTTCCGTCCGGATTTAATGGGTCTGTAATTTCGCCTTTATCGTTTTTTACATAATATTCTGGATGCTCTTTTATCCAAACATGATCCCAACCTGTGTGGTTTGGTACCCAATCTAAAATCACATATATACCGTTATCATGAGCTGTTTTAACTAATTCTCTAAAATCTTCAATATTGCCAAATTCTGGATTAACTGCTTTATAATCAGATACTGCATAATAGCTTCCTAACATTTTAGCACGTTCTGTTTCATCTTCAATTAAATCCGCAAAATCACCACCTGTTGCTTTACGTTTGGTTTCTGATATTGGATTAATTGGCATGAGCCAGATAATTTTCACGCCCAAATCCTTTAGCTGTGGAATATCTTTTGTAAAAGCATCGAAAGTTCCTTCTTCGGAATATTGACGAATATTGGCCTCATAAATAACTGCTGACTCTAAGACATCATCATTTATAGGTTGAATTTCTGAAGATTCTTCAGTTATAATTTCTTCAATAGCTTCGACTTTTTTCTCTTGTTTACATGAAGCTAATATTGATAAGGTTAGTAATAAAATTGCTGTTTTTTTCATTGCTATTATTTTAGTTTAATTTTTATTTCTATTTCTTTTGAAGTATTCCAAGTTACTGGAATAGAAAGCGTATTATTTGATTGCCAATTAACAGAAACCTTTTTTCCGTTCACTTTGACAGTTGTTGGCTTCCAATCAATATTATGAACAATTACGTTTATGTTTTTTGTATTTGTTTGATAGTTATTACCTGTTTCGGCTTCAAAATCTACCTCTAACCATTTACCTTCAATTTCAGATTCGAAATCTAATAATTCATACATACCTTTTTGGAAGGCATTTTTGGTTAAACCGTCATCATTGTAGAAGGTTCTTTCACTTTTATCTATTGAATTATGATAGTAGTAATGTAAATCAAAACTGTCTAAATTGTAATTATCTGTGCTTTGAACCAATTCAGCCAATGGAATAAAGGCGCCAGCTCTGACAAATGTAGGTATTGTAGAAATGGATGTTGAAACCATTTTACTTTGTCCACCTGAAACGTTTTCATCTGTATAAAAATCAAACCACATATTATCTTTTGGAAAATACACTTCTTTTTCTGTGATTTCAGGATTTACAATTGGTGTCACTAAAAAATCATTTCCCCATAAATAGGTTGAAGCATTCACTAACTGTTCATTATTATTTGGTTCTTCAAAAAACAATGGACGCATTAACGGTTTTCCTGTTTGGTTATTTTCAAAAGCCAATGTATAATTATAAGGTAATAGCCTATAGCGTAACTCAATAGCTTGTTTAGCAAGTTGCTTGGTTTTTTCCTCTCTAAAAACTGGTTCTGCTGGGACTTCTTCTTGAGCATGTGGACGGTAAATAGGCTGGAACACACCATATTGTAACCAACGAGTATATAATTCGTCGTCTAAATTTGCACCGGCAAAGCCCCCAAGATCACTATGCATATAAGCCAAACCTTGCATGCTCATTTGTAAAGCAATTTCGGTTTGACTTTGCAATCCGCCCCAAGTTCTGTTAACATCTCCAGACCATGGAATGAGTCCAAAGCGTTGTGAGCCAGAAGAGCCTGAACGCATTAAAATAAAAGGTCTTTGATTAGGAAAATCTTTTTTGTAGCCTTCATAAACCAATCTTGCCCAATCGTGACCATACGTGTTATGAACCTCATCGGCACTTCCAGTTGCATGTTGAACCCAAGTAGGATGTACTTCGGGCTCTCCTAAATCTCCCCAAATACCTTTTACTCCCATTTCAGCGAGACTTTTATAGATGTTCCAAAACCAAGTTCTACCTTTCGGATTATAAACATCAACAATTCCTGTATTCCCAAAATAAAAGTCATATCGAGCTGGACTTCCAATGGAATCCTTTGCTAAAACATTTTTTGCTACCGCATCGTCCCATCGTTTGGAAGTAGTTAAAATAAAAGGTTCTGTTACCAAAACTGTTTTCACGCCTTTATCACTTAATCCTTTTATCATTTGCTTTGGGTAAGGGAATGAATCTCTATAGAACTCTAAATTTCCCATGTGACCTTGAATGTCTTTGCCAAACCAGTAAATGTCCATAATTACCGCGTCTACTGGAATGTCTTCTTCTTTAAATTTGTCAATAGTTTCTTCAACTTCTTGTTGCGAATGGTAACCAAAACGGCTTGAAAAATTACCAAAAGCCCAACGCGGTGGTAAAGGCTGTTTTCCTGTTAAATTGGTGTAATTATCTATTAAATCCAACCAAGAGTCTCCAGCAATTACCTGATAGGTCTTTCTCCCTGAAATAGTTTCGTAAGTTAGCGTGTTGTCTTTCTTACTGTCTAAATCTAAATAGCCAATTGGTGCATTATCAAAATGTAGCATGTATTGGTTAGAAGATATCACAATTGGCATGGTGTAATTCATCAACTCACTTTCGGTTTCGTAACCGTAGTGCGCTTTGTTGTAGAGTTGTAATCTATGTCCGCGTCTATTCATTCCCAAAGCTCTGGCTCCGCCACCAAATAGAATTTCATCTTCGGTTAAGGCAAAATCAATATTTTCGTGAGTATCTGTTCTATAGTAGCCATTTTTTTCTTCGGTGAGTTTTTTGCCTTTATACCAATAGGAAATATTGAGTGGATTTTTCTGAACTACTAAAGTCAAATCATCCATTTTAAAAACCACTTGTGATTCACTTTCGGTGAAATCTACATTCGAAAATGTTTTATCTAAAACAACGGCATGTGAATTAGAATTGTATTTTTCGCCTTCAGGTATAAATGAGGTTTCAATAATTTCAGGTGAATAAAATTTAGAGAGATATTTTCCATTAGAAACTTTAATTTCCAACTGATTATTGTTTATTTCTGCTTTAATAAACTTCCTTTCCTGAACAGCTTCTGGGAATAACCAAAGTATAGTTTCTTCAAAGCTTTCTCTCCATAATTTTTCATTATGCTCACCTTCAGGAATTACTGTTGAATACATGTTTTTTGATGGAACACCTTGACTTTTTAAAACCTCAACAACCGAATTCATATCTCTGACGGTCTGGTTTATTTCATTGAAATCTGTGTTACCACCTTCTTTGCCACCTGCCAAAAAGTATAGTTTTGAATCTTGAAGCTTTTCTTTAGTTTTTGCAAAACTTATAGACTCTTGTGAAAACCAAAAAGATGGTGAGTAGATACCTGCCTTACCAAACACATCTGGATACTCCAATGCTGCGTAGTATGATATAAGTCCACCCATAGAACTTCCAATGATGGCTGTGTTTTCTTTGTCTGAACGTGTTCTAAAATTACTGTCTATGTAAGGTTTTAATGTATTGACAATAAATTCCATATAATGATCTCCTTCTCCACCACCATACTTCGAATTCTTCCAAGGTGAATATTCGTCCAATCGTTTATTACCACCATTATCAATTCCGACAACAATTAGTTCTACCTGCTTTTCTTTAAATAATCTGTTTAGCGTTTCATCTACTTCCCATTCATCTGAATAAGCAGTACTACTATCAAATAAATTTTGTCCATCGTGCATATAAATTACAGGAAAAGACTTGTTAGAGGTTTTATAATTGGGTGGTAAATACACCCAAATTTTGCGTTCTCTATCTAATTGAGGAATTTTAAAGTCTTCGGATAATATCTTAACATTTTCTTGAGCAGTTGAAGAAACAACAGAGTCCCTTGGTCCCCAATTCAATATGGTTATATAGACTGTTTCAGGTTTCTCTTGACACGTATAGTTTCTATTATCAATTTTGTCTCCATTTACATCTAATTCTTCTGTTTCCCAAGAACCCAATGTAAATTTAAATAGGACATTACATGCTTTTTCTTTTGGTAACGTTATAGAATATTGATTGTCTGATTTTGAGAGTTTATAATCATCACTTCCACCTGTCCAACCTTCAAAACTTCCAGAAATGTAAATGTCTTTATTAAAATCATGCGCTTCAGGAAGCTCATTAATCACAAAAGTGACTTGTGCATTTACACAATAGGCTAATAGAAAAAGTATGATTACAAGTTTGTTTCTCATTTAGTAGATAATAGTATTACTCCTTTTTTATTAAATGTGATGGCGTCGTTCCAAATAAAATTTTCACCTGTTACAATATTCTTCATTGTTTTACCATCAAGACCTATTTCCGTATAACGTTTTAAATCGATAGTTATAGGTTCTTCGTTTTTATTTAAAATTAAAACAACGGTTTCTCCTTCAATTATTCTGAATAAAAAGTATGTCCCCAAAAATGGTGCAAAGTGCACTGTTTTACCATCATGAATAGCTTTGCTGTTTTTTCTGTAATTAAGCACAGTTTTTAAGAAAGCTTGCATATCTTTTTGTTCTTCTGACAAACCTTCTCCAGTAAATGCATTTATGGCATCTCCTTGCCAACCTCCAGGAAAATCTGTTCTAATTAAGCCATGATCACCAGGTTTATCGAAATCATCCATCAAAATTTCTGTCCCGTAATAAATTTGTGGAGTTCTTGGTAAGGTAAGAATAGTCGCCAAAGCCATTTTGGTGTTTTTTACATCGCCATTTAGTTGTGTGAAAACGCGACTCATATCGTGATTGTCTGGAAAGAGCATGATATCTTTTGGAGAAGCATAAGCAAAATCGTTTGCCAAGCCTTCATAAATTTTCACTAATCCTTTATCCCAAGATTCATTATCATTCAAGGCATCTACTATATTTTTTTGCATGGCAAAATCCATTGTAGATTTTAAATTAGAATCATATCCGTCTTTATTATGAGCACCTTCTTGCCAGTAACCAATGAGCAAAGGGTTGTAACTCCACTCTTCACCAACAATATTAAAATTTGGGTACTCATTCATTATAGCTCCAGCCCAATCGCTCATAAAATCTTTATCAGGGTACGGATACGTATCTTGACGAATACCTCCTAAATCTGCCGTTTCAATCCACCAAATACTATTTTGAATAAGGTATTTTGCCATAAACGGATTTCGTTGGTTTAAATCTGGCATGGCAGCTACAAACCAGCCTTCATTATTCCCTCTCCTATCATATTCGGAAGCATAACTATCTTGATTTGTTGTACGTCTGTGGTTAGAACCTATATTGGTTTCCCAATTCCAATTATCTATATTTTCTTCGTAGTTTTTTTGATTATTTACCCAATCTTCAAATGGTAAATCTTTCATCCACCAATGTTCCAAACCACAATGATTTGCAACTTGATCCATGATGAGTTTTATGCCATTTTCATTTGCTTTTTTTGAAAGGGTTAGGTAATCTTCCATGGTACCAAAACGTGGATCAATTTCGTAGAAATTAGTCATAGCATATCCATGATAGGAAGCTTCATACATATCATTAGTAAGTAACGGACATGGCCAAATAGCCGTAAAACCTAACTCTGAAATATAATCGAGATTATTAGTGATACCTTGTATATCGCCACCATGTCTGGCATAATCATCAGATCTGTCAATAACTTTTTCATTTAAATTATCAAACGCATCATTTTCGGGATTGGCATTGGCAAAACGATCTGGAGTAATTAAATAAATAGCATCCGAACTGTTAAAACCTATATAATCTTCAGGTTTTTTCTCCCTACTTTTTAACTGGTAAGTATGCTTCTTTTCATCACCATTGTCTAACTTAAAAACTATATCAAAATTCCCTGATTTAGTAGATTCTGAAATACTTAAATCTATAAATAGGTAGTTCGGACTTTTAGCCTTGTGTACTTTTTCTATTGTAATTCCTTGATATGAAATTTCAGGTGTAGTTTTTCCAATGTTATCATGATGGACTAACAATTGAAGCGCCTGATCTTTCATACCAATCCACCAATTTGGTGGTTCAACACGGTTTAAAGATTTACCAGAAACTTCAATAGGATTTGATGTTTCTTTATTTGTTGAATCATCTTTGCCATTATTATTGCACGATAGTAAAATACAAAAACAAAGTACCCAAAGCAGTTTATAAGCGTGATTCATACTATTAAATTTATACCTTAACCAAATTGTTTGGTGAAATAGTTATTAGCTTATCATGGACTAAAATATTTAAATCCGAATTCCCCTCAATTTCAAAATATGTTTCATTTTGACAGACATTCACTTTTACTATTTGATTTCTAAAGTTTATTTTAAACGAATAGGCTTTCCATTGTTTGGGGATTTTTGGCTCAAATGACAAGGTGTTATCCTTTACTCGCATGCCGCCAAAACCTTCAACAATGCTCATCCATGTTCCTGCCATTGAGGTAATGTGTAAACCTTCTTCTACTTCATGATTATAATCGTCTAAATCCAATCGTGAGGTTCGTAAATAAAATGTATAAGCCTGATCCATGCGATCTAATTTAGCAGCTTGTATGCTATGTACACAAGGAGACAACGAACTTTCATGAACTGTAAACGGTTCGTAAAAGTCGAAATGTTTTTCTAATTCTTCGACACTAAAATGGTCTTCAAAAAAATAAAACCCCTGAAGTACATCGGCTTGTTTAATGTATGGTGAACGTAATATACGGTCCCATGACCATTTCTGATTAATTGGTCTTTGAGAAGGATCTAAATCTGAAACCGTAATTAATTCTTTATCTAAAAATCCATCTTGTTGCAGATAAACCTTGTATTGTTCAGAATATGGAAAGTACATGTTATTAGACACGTTTTTCCATTCCTTAATTTCGGCTTTTGATAACTGAGTCTTGTTCATTATACGCGTGTAATCATTGGCAAATTCAGATTCTATTTTCTGAATATTCTCCAAGGTATATTCAATGCACCACTTCGCTATATAATTGGTGTACCAGTTGTTATTAACGTTGTTTTCATATTCATTGGGTCCGGTCACACCCAAAATAACATATTGATTCTTATCCTTTGAAAAATTTGCACGTTGATACCAAAACCTTGCAATTCCAATTAATACTTCTAATCCTTTTTCCGGGATATAACTGTAGTCATTTGTGTAGCGGTAATAATTATATATAGCAAAAGCAATTGCACCATTTCTATGGATTTCTTCAAATGTAATTTCCCATTCATTATGACATTCCTCTCCATTCATAGTAACCATAGGATATAATGCCGCACCATTTTTAAAACCAAGTTTCTGAGCATTTTCAATGGCTTTTTCTAGATGATTATATCGGTATTCCAATAAGGCTCTTGCAACTTTCTGATCTTTTGTAGCCATATAAAATGGAATACAATACGCTTCAGTATCCCAGTAGGTGCTTCCACCATATTTCTCACCAGTAAAACCTTTTGGACCGATATTTAACCGAGAATCCTTTCCGAGATAGGTTTGATTGAGTTGAAAAATATTAAATCGGATTGCTTGTTGTGCTTTTATATCGCCTTCAATTGAAATATCTGCTAAATTCCAGATGTTCTGCCATGCTTGTTTTTGATTTTCAAGCATTTCATCAAACCCTAAATTTGTTGCCTTTGCCAATACAGACTTTGCAGCGTAAATAAGTTGATCTTTATCATGATTTCTATCCACTGTATAGCCACCAAACTTATGGATGCTGTAAGTCTCCCCTTGTTTAACGTCGTGCTCATAACTAAACAACGCGCTATTGGCGTCTGCTTTAATAAAAGGTTCAATAATAATAGGCTTATTATTGATAAACAATTTCGATTCCATGAAAGTACATGTATTAAAATGTGTTTTCATGGTTTTGGCATTAATAAAAGCTTGATGATTTTGATGGCTTACATTTTGGGTATCCCAGAATTTATCTTCCCAATTCGTGTCTTCATTATGAATATCAGAATCTATATAAGGTTGGTATGTTATTTTGGCATCGCCATTAACTAATGTCACTTGATAATTAATGGCTCCAATCTCATCCAATTCTAAACTCAAGAAACGTTTACTTTCAACCTTTACAATAAGGCCATTTTTTAGGGTAGTTGTAAAACTTCTAGATAGCCAACCTTCCTTCATATTGAGCTCACGCTTAAAATCTTGAACATTTTCACAGGAAAACAAATCGAGGTTTTCACCATTAATCTTAACGTTTATTCCTATCCAACTAGGTGCATTAAGTACTTTCGCAAAATATTCTGGATAACCATTTTTCCACCATCCCACTCGAGTTTTATCTGGATAATATACCCCTGCAATATAACTTCCTTGAAATGTTGCTCCAGAATAATGCTCTTCAAAATTAGCACGCTGACCCATAGCACCATTACCAATGCTAAAGATGCTTTCTGAAGCTTTTACATGGTCTGGATTGAAACCTTCTTCAATAATAGACCACTCATCTGGTTTTATATACTCTAAATTCATTCTATTTAATATTCTAAAAATGTTTTCATATTCAATTGAAAACAATTACTTCTTTATTATTTATTTTTTATCAGCTTATTTAAAAAACTGTTTTCTAACTCTGTAAAATCTTTGAAAACATAATCGGCTTGGTTTAAAACATCTTTTTCGCCAACTCCAATACTTATCATATTGGCCGCATTAGCCGCTTGAATTCCAGCTACAGAATCTTCAAAAACGATACAGTCAACCGGACTAATATTTAATGCTTTTGCAGCTTTTAAAAACACTTCTGGGTTAGGCTTTCCTTTTATAACATCATTACCATCGACGATAGCCTCAAAACTGTTATATAAATTTACTTTTTTAAGAATTGTTCGCGCATTTTTACTAGCTGATCCTAATGAAATACCTTGGTTGGCATCAATTAAAAAGTTTAACACACGTGAAACATCTGGAAGAATTTCATTTTCATCCATTTCATTAATGTAGCTTAAATAATCGTTATTTTTTAAAGCCATCAGCTTCATAAATTCGTCTTCTGAAATGGACTTATTTCCCCATTCTAGGATTTTTTCAAGTGATTTTACTCGGCTAACACCTTTTAATTGTTCATTTTCGGCTTCAGTAAAATCAACATCAATGCTTTTAGCCAATTTTTGCCATGCTAAAAAATGATATTTTGCGGTATCAACTATAACACCATCTAAATCAAATATGAATCCTTTTTTATTCATTTTTATATATCTTCTGCCTGATAGGTAATGGCATTTTTATTTGTAATTAACAGATTGCATAATCCTGCAATAATTAAACTTATTCCCGCGACTGTCATGGCATTAATGGACTCTTCACCTAATAAACCAGACACATAATTAATACCACCCAATGCTGCTATAATTTGAGGAATAACAATAAACATGTTGAATATTCCCATGATAACTCCCATTTTTTTTGGGTCAACAGAACTGGAAAGCATGGCGTATGGCATAGAGAGAATACTTCCCCACGCAAAACCTATTAATACAAAGCAATATTTTAAATGTTCAGGTGAGGTGTAGTACATAAGTAAGAACCCTAAACCACCGAGCATTAAAGAAAACATGTGAACGAGTTTTCGGTTAATACGTCTTTTTGATGTATAAAACGTAAGTAACAAAGCAAAAGCCATTGAAGATAATCCATAAACGCCCATAGCGGAACCTACAGCATTTGAGGATTCTTGAAAAGCGGTATTCGCAATATTGAAAGCATCTGCTTGTGCGGAAATTGTCATATCATATGAAGACTCAATAGGAGCCGGTGTTTTAAACACATGTTCAGTAAGCGCAGGATTTGCCAAACTCCACATAGTAAAAAATGCAAACCATGAAAAAAACTGAATAACTCCCAATTTCTTCATAGTCAAAGGCATATTTCCAATATTATTTAATATATCTGGAATGAATTGATTTTTTTTAGCCTTTTCCTTCTCAAATTCTTCCATATCCTCTGGCGGATATTCAGTAGTGGTGAAAATAGTGTATAAAATACTAGCTAAAAACACAAAAGCACCTATGGCAAATGCAACCTTAACAGACATGGGCACAACCCCAGAATCGGCCGAATTACTTACACCCAGTTGTGACACCATCCATGGTAAGTTACTGGCAACCCAAGTACCTATTCCGATTATTAAAGTTTGAACAACAAAACCATAAGAACGTTGTGATTGTGGCAGCTTATCGGCCACCAAGGCCCTAAAAGGCTCCATTGAAATATTTATAGACGCATCTAAAATCCACAAAAAACCTGCAGCTACCCATAAGGCTGGGGAGTGCGGAACAAAAAATAAGGCTAGGGAACTTAAAATGGCTCCAATTAAAAAATAAGGTCGTCGCCTTCCTAGTTTAGGGTGCCAAGTTCTATCACTCAAATAACCAATGACTGGTTGCACTAATAGACCTGTAAGTGGAGCTGCGATCCATAATAATGGAATTGCATCTTTCTCTGCGCCTAGTGTTTGAAAAATTCGAGACATAAAGCCTCCTTGCAATGCAAAACCGAACTGAATTCCTAGAAAACCGAAACTCATGTTCCAAATTTCCCAAAAACCGAGGGTACGCTTTTTCATAATAGTATAATTAAATTAATACTATTTTGACAAGCCATTTACTTATCAAAACTTATTGTGAGAAGTGAAAATATAAGTTTTGATTCGGCTGTAAATATATAAAAGATTTTAAATATGCCGCGTTAAATTTTATTTTGTTGATTCTCGCTCAATCAATTCGGTTTCAATTACAACTGTTTGATAATGCTCTTCCTCTTCTTCATGTTCAAGCTTGTGAATCAATAATTCTGCTGCCTTTTCACCAATTTCTTGTCCGTGTTGACTTACAGTTGTCAAACTTGGTGTAGCATGTTTAGACAACACACCATCCGTAAAACCAATAACTTGAATATCATCAGGTATCTTCTTATTTTGCTTTCTGGCAACTTTCATAGCAGTAATAGCATACAACTCATTGACAGCAAAAATACCATCCATTTTTTTATTAGTTTGAAAAAGTTGCTCTATTTCTCGTTCTAAAATATCCAAATAATCTTCAGAAACCAATTTATCATCTACTTTTAAAATTAAGCTAGCTTCTGGATGAATTTTATTTTCATCCAATGCCTCTAAATAACCTTGGGTTCTCAATTTACCAACACTTACATAGTCTTTTGTAGTTATAATAGCTATGGTTTTACAACCATTTTCTACAAGCTTATTTACTGCTTTTTTAGCTCCTTGAACGTCATCCACAATAACTTTATCACATTGTATGTCGTTTATAACGCGATCAAACATAACAATAGGCATACCTTGGCTGATGGTTTCGCTAAAATGATGATAATCTTGTTGCTGTAATGTTTGTTTAGCAATAGAGAGTATAAACCCATCAATACTGCCATTGGCAAGCATTTCCATGTTAATGACCTCTTTATCAAAAGACTCATTAGACAATCCAACAATAACATTATAACCACGCTTATTGGCTACCAATTCTATACCGCTAATCACTTTAGAAAAGAAATGATGTACAATTTCAGGTATGATTATCCCAATGGTTTTTGTTTTTCTATTCTTTAAGCTTAATGCTATATTGTTAGGTCGGTAATTGTAAAGTTTAGCAAAAGCCTGAACCTTCTCCCTTGTATCTTCACTAATTTCTTTACTATTTCTCAAGGCTTTAGAAACAGTGGAAATAGACACATCTAATTCACGAGCAATTTGTTTGAGGGTAATCTTTCTTTTCATAGTTCAATTTATTCAATAAATATAAGTCAAATTAGCGTTTTGCAGTACTTTTCTGCTTCAAATAATGAATTTCTTAAAAAGTTGTTAACACGAAAACGTTTTCGCTGCGAATATCGCAATCTCACAGCTTTTTTTTACATAATATTTACATAGATTTAACATCGAGAAGTGGAAATATAACGAATATAATTAAGACTAATTCAAAAGCTTTATATGAAAACAACAATTAATAGCGTGCTGTTTTTGCTATTTATTTTACCAACTTTTATGTTTGGTCAAAATTTGGTAACAGGAACAGTAACCGAACAATCTTCTTCATTGCCTTTACCTGGAGTAAATGTCATAATAAAGGGTACTACAACTGGTACTGCAACAGATTTTGACGGCAACTATCAAATACAAGCAAGTAACGGAGATGTATTAGTATTTTCCTATATAGGATATATTACCAAAGAAATCACCTATAATGGTGAAGCAAATCTTGACATTGCACTAGACGAAGATGCCGCTCAACTGGACGAGGTGGTTGTTATTGGTTACGGTAGTATCAAAAAGGAAGATGCAACAGGTTCCGTATCATTAGTAACCGACGACGATTTTAACAAAGGTAACATTGTATCAACTGACCAGTTAATCAATGGTAAAGTGGCAGGAGTTAGAATCACGAATGCTGGAGGGCAACCAGATGCTGCTCCAAATATCCGAATTAGAGGAGGGTCATCATTAAGTGGAAATAACGATCCGCTTATCGTTATAGATGGTGTGCCGTTATCAAATATTAATCCAGCTGGTGTGAGCAACCCTTTATCTTTAGTTAACCCTAACGATGTAGAGAGTTTCTCTATTTTAAAGGATGCATCAGCCACAGCTATTTATGGTTCTAGAGCCTCCAATGGTGTGATAATCATTACTACAAAGAAAGGAACTTCTGGCGAACCGCAATTTAATTTCTCGACTGATGTTTCTGTTAATAGTGCTGGTGAAGGTTTGGATATGATGGATAGCGATACTTATGTAAGATTTATTCAAGAATACCACCCAGATTTAGTTGATAAATTAGGTGTCCCAATTGGTTCCGTCCAAACTAGTGAATCCATATCACAAATAATTAACACGCCAGGCGGACCTCGTGCCATTTATGATACTGATTGGAGAGATAATGTTTTAAGGACAGCATTTACATCAAATACAAACTTTAATGCGAGAGCCAATTTATTTGGGAAATTACCTTTTAGAGGTTCTATTGGATATACAAACGCAGAAGGCGTAGTAAAGACCGATGATTATGAGCGTGTAACCGCTGCGATTAATTTATCACCAAGATTTTTAGATGATAATTTAAAAGTGACTTTAAATGCCAAAGCTACTTATGCCGATAAAAATTCGGTAGATGCTGGTGGTGCTTTAGGTGGTTCTTTGACATTTGACCCTACAAAACCGGTTTACAATAATGCATCTGATAATCGTTTTGGCGGTTATTACTTTAATACTAACGTTGATGGAAACCGTTTAATCCTTGATGGTCAATGGAACCCATTGGCCCTTTTAGAACAGCGTGAACGTCCTGAACGTACAACACGTTTTCTTGGGAATTTAGAACTAGATTATTCTTTTGATTTTCTACCTGGATTACGAGCAGTTGTTAATTTAGGATTAGACGCGTCTCAATCAACTATTAAGGAGCGTTATTTTGATAATGCTGCTGCAACTTACAGATTTGATAGTTCAGATTCTGATATTAATACAAATTATGTATTTAATCCTGGTATTCACTATCAAGAACATCAACATCTTACCAATACAACTTTAGATGCTTTTGTTCAATACACAAAATCATATGACGACAAGTTTGTAAGTAAATTTGATGTTCAAGCTGGGTATTCCTATCAAAACTTCAAAAATGACGGCAATAAAGATCTATATGATTATGACAATGATACTGGTTTGCGTTTCGAAACATTTAATCAAAGTAACCCAAACAATCGTTATTACAATGTCATGAATTTACAATCGTTCTTTGGAAGAGCCAATGTGGATCTTTTAGATAGGTATCTGTTTACATTTTCATTAAGGGCAGACGCTTCATCTCTTTTTGTAGCCGATGATGTTTGGGATGCAGATGCTTGGGGCTTTTTCCCAGCAGCTGCCTTTGCTTGGAAAGTGACTAGTGAAGATTTTATGGAAAATCTGAATTTTGTTAACGATTTAAAAATTAGAGTTGGCTGGGGTAGAACAGGTCAACAAGATATTTCATATGCAGTTGGATACTATCCAACAACTCCGTTGTTTACTGCAGGTGGGAATAATAGCCAGTACCTACCAGGAGCAGGTCTCTATTCTGCATTGCCTTTCAATCCAGATCTAACTTGGGAAAAAACGACCACCTACAATTTAGGAGTTGATTTTAGTTTCTTTAAAAACAATCTTATTGCGGGTTCATTTGATATATACAAACGATTTACTGAAGATTTGTTAGCACAAGTAAATGTTCCACCTGGTCAAGGGTTTTCAGATACTTTTATAAAAAATGTTGGTGAAATAGAAGGTAAAGGTTTTGAATTAAACCTAATACTGAATGCTGTTCAAACTGATGATTTTTCCGTATCTTTAAATGGTAACTTGAGTTATGTATATAATGAAATTACTGATATCGGTGGTCAAGCAGATATTAACAGAGGCGGTAGTTTAAGAGGCACAGGTGCCTTTTTATTAAGTGATGTTGTTGGTCAACAAGCTCAAAGCGCATCTGTATTTAAGCAAATGTATGATAGCAATGGTAATCCTATTCCTGGTGCTTTTGCTGATTTAAACGGTGATAATGTCATTAATGATGATGATAGGTACCATGTACAAATAGCGCCTAACTGGACATATGGATTTGGTTTAAATTTTGCTTATAAAAATTGGGATTTCTCCTCTGGGTTTATAGGGCAAGTTGGTGGAAATCTCTACAACTTTAATAAAATGAATTTTGGGTTTACTGAATCTGTCGTTCCAGCAAATAACAATAGTATTACTAATGCATTGAATTTTTACAACGGAGCAGCAGACCCAGCATTCGAGAATGTGAATGGAAATATCCAATTTTCAGATTATTATTTAGAGGATGCCACATTCTTGAGATGCAATAACCTTGTATTGGGTTACACTTTTAATGATATGATAAAGAATGGTAATGTCAGAATGTATGGCGCTGTAACAAACCCATTTACCATCACTGACTATGATGGTATGGATCCTCAAAATTTTGGAGGCATCGATCGTGATTTCTATCCAAGACCTACCACCTTTACATTAGGTGTTAATTTTGACTTTTAAAAAATAGACTATGAAAAAAATATTATTATTAACAGGAATTTTATTACTGACACTGGTGTCATGTACTGCTGATTTAGATACGGAACCTAAAGTAGAATTGTCATTAGAGGAAATTTTAGCCGAAGACCCAAATGCTATTGAAGGTATTGTATCAAGACTTTATGCATCATTTGCGCTTTCAGGTCCAAATGGCCCTGGAAGTTCTGATATAAGTGATGACCCAGGAGAATCACCTTTTTTAAGAGGGATTATTAATTTACAGGACTTTACTGCGGATGGCATGAAAAACAGATGGGGAGATGATGGTTTAGATCAATTAACCACTGCTTCCAATTGGGATGCCAACAATAAGTTTTTTAGATACCTCTACAATAGAGCTTATTACACAATTCCACAATGTAATAACCTTATTAGCATTTTGAATACATCTACAGATATTCCGGACGCAGAGGAAGCTTTATCAGAGGCACGATTCTTAAGATCATTAGCTTACTTTTATTTAATAGATGCTTTTGGTAAAGGTGTGTTAGTAACTGAAGAAAACCTAAATCAAACCGATCCACTTCCTGAAGCTACTAGAAGACAACTTTTTGAATTTGTGGAAGGTGAACTATTGGAAATACAACCAATCATGTCGCCAGACAATGGTTATGGTCGTGCTAATAAATATGTAGCAGCTATGCTTTTAGCAAAACTTTATATTAATGCTGAAGTATATATTGGTGAAAACAAATATGATCAAGCCTTAACCTATTTAAATGTTGTAATAGATGAAGGTGGCTATCAATTAGCCGATAATTTTTTAGAAAATTTTTCAGCGGACAATGACAGTTCTCCTGAAATAATTTTCCCACTAATAGCCGATGCTGTAAACAGTCAAAGCTTTGGTAATACCACTTACATTGTAAACGGTAATTTGAGTTCTGACACCATGACATTATCTGATTATGGTGCGGCTGAAGGGTGGCAAGGCCATCGTGCTACTGAAGCATGGTATGGTCTATTTGGTGACCTAGGTACTTCTAATGATGCACGTGCCGAATTGTTTTGGACAAATGGACATAATTATGTTATGACTGATTACAAAGAATGGACAGATGGTTACCCTTCTATAAAATTTAGAAACACTGAATTTAATTCAAATTCTAATACTACCACCTCTTTTTCAAGTACTGATTTTCCATTATATAGATTAGCAGATGCTAATCTTATGTATGCTGAATGTGCTTTAAGGGGTGCTGCTGGTGCTGATATGTCGAAAGCATTAGCCCTTGTAAACGCTGTTAGAACTAGATCTTCTGCTGCAGCAATTAGTATGAATGAATTAACTTTAGATCTTATTATTGATGAAAGAGGTCGTGAATTAAATCTTGAAGGTCATAGAAGAACCGATTTAATACGTTTTGCAAAATTTACTGGAAGTAGTTATTTATGGCCATGGAAAGGCAATGTACAAAATGGAGCATCAATTCCAGTGCATTATAACCTGTTCCCTATTCCTGAACAAGCTTTAAGTGCGAACCCTAATCTTCAACAAAATCCAGGTTATTAATCTAAAAAATGAAGAAAATGAAAAATATATTTAAAATAACATATCTCTTTACTTTAGCTTTAATTCTGGGCTCTTGTTCAGATGATGATGACAAATTAACACTTGCTTCAGAAGAAGCTAGTGTTATAAACACACCAACTAATGGTCAAGAATTTATTCTGAATCCATTAGAAGAGCAAACGAATATAGCTATTACTTTTAGCTGGGACCACTCTAGTTACGGCACGCCAACCGGAATAGATTATTCTGTTGAAATAGCTGCTAGCGGAACGGATTTTAGTGAAGCTAGAACACTTGCAACATTAAGCAATACCTATTTTACAATGAATATTGCAGATTTCAATGCCGTTGTAAGTTCACTTGGTTTACCTCCATTTGTATCAAATACTGTAGATATAAGAATTAAATCTACAGTAGGTGACCCAAGTCAATTACCACAATATTCAGATACTGTAACGATTTCGGTCACACCATTCACAACAGATTTACCTAGAATAGCTGTTCCAGGAAATCATCAAGGATGGGATCCTCCAACTGCGCCACAATTAGCTTCATCAGCTTTTGGTGAAACTGATTATGAAGGCTATGTTTGGTTAGACGGTGAATATAAATTTGTAGCACCTAATCAAACCGGTGACTTTGAATGGGGTAATACAGATTGGGGAGATAACGGTAATTTTAATGGCTTTTTAGTAGTAGATGATGAAGTTAATTGTACCGCCACCACAGGTTATTATTTAGTTAAAGCTGACACAGATTTGTTAACCTATTCAGCCGAAGCACATAGTTGGGGAGTAATTGGAAACGCAACACCAACAGGATGGGACAGTGATACTGATATGATATACGATCCTGCCACTAGAACATTAAGACTAACTTTAGATTTAGTAGCTCAAGAAGCACCTGATAATGGTTTAAAATTCAGAGTCAACGATGATTGGACAATTAATTTAGGTGACACTGGTGGAGACGGAACTATGGAGTTTAGTGGTGATAACATTGGCGTTCCAACATCTGGAAATTATACAATTGTTTTAGACTTATCTAATCCAAGAGAGTACAGCTATTCTCTAATATTAAACTAATTAAACAATGAAAAATTTATTAAAAATATTATCAATATTAACACTATGCTTTGTAGCTGTTAATTGCAATGACGAAAATGACTTTGGATTTGTTACGCCAGACGATAAATTTACAATTGTATCGCCAAACAGTGGTGCCACACTCTTTTTAGATAGTCAAAATGAGCAAAATATAGCACTTACAATTATTTGGGAGGATAATGTAACCAATTCCAATAGTTATTCAGTAGAAATGTCTTCAAATGAAGAATTTACAGAGTCAGTACCTCTAGGTGCTTCTTCAAGCAACACCTTTTCTTTAACAGTTGAAGACTTAAATGCTATATTATTAGATTATGAGATTTCAGCACTTGAAGAAACATCGTTATACTTCAGGGTTAATGCAAATGGTCAATACACTGAACCTATATCATTGGCAATAAGTTCTTATCCAGAATCAAATCCAGTGATTACTAGTCCTGATAATACATTTGCTGTTGTTTTATCTGATGTTACTGAAGATGAAAATGCCTTAACGGTTACTTGGGATGATCCTGATTTTTCAGATGATACACAAGTGCCAATTAATTACTTTCTAGAAGCTGCTGCTGCAGGCACTGATTTTGCTGTGGTGGAAAACATTGGAAATATTACCTCTGAAAGAACAGATGATACTACTCATGGCGAATTAAATGATGCTGCTCTTAATTTAGGACTAGCAGCTGATACGCCTGGAACTATGGATATTAGAGTGCGTTCAGTAATTGAAACTGCTAGTGGTGATTTAGAACGAATTTCTGATTTTATTACGATAACTGTAACTCCTTATGAAACAGCTTTACCGCCAATTATTTATGGTGTTGGTGCAGGCATGCCTGATGCTGGTTGGGGATGGGATTCTCCAGAAGAATTTGTTTTACAAGGAGCCGTTTATTCTGGCAATGTGAATTTATCTCCTGACAATGGTGGTAATTTTAGATTTTTTGCCCAGATGGATTGGGGACCTGTAAGCTTTAACTACCCATGGTACGAAAGCAGAGGATACACCATTGATGAAGATTTAGTAAATGCCATGGATGGCGATAGCAATTTCCAATTCGTTGGTACTGCTGGAGAGTATTTTTTAGAGATTGATACTGAAAATAAAACGATTACTTTAGGGCCTCCTATAGTAGGTCCTAACTGCGAACTAGATCAACTTTGGTTGGTTGGTGCAGGTGTTCCTGATGCAGGTTGGAGCTGGGACAGTCCAGTTCAATTACCTTGCTCTGGAAGCGGTGTATATTCAGGAAATGTAACCCTACAGAATAATGGTGGTGCAGATAATAATTTTAGATTTTTTGCGCAACAAGATTGGGGACCAACAAGTTACAATTACCCATATTATGCTGATGATGGATATACAATAGACAGCAATTTCGCAAACGCTATGGATGGGGACAGTAATTTTGCATTCATTGGTACAACAGGAGAATATTTCTTGACTGTTGATACTGTTGCGAAAACTATAACGTTAGGCCCACCTCAAACGGCATGCGAATTTGACCAATTATGGTTAGTTGGTGCTGGAATAGCAGATGCAGGTTGGAGCTGGGATACACCAGTAGAATTCCCATGTACAGGCGCTGGTATTTATTCAGCACAAGTTAATTTTGCCAACGGTGCTTTTAGATTCTTTGCGCAGCAGGATTGGGGCCCAACAAGTTTTAACTACCCGTATTATGAAGGTGAAGGCTATACCATTGATAGTAATTTTGTAAACGCCATGGATGGTGATAGCAATTTTGAATTTGTTGGAACACCTGGAGTTTATACTTTAACTTTAGATACAGTAAGCAAAACTATAACTATTCAATAAATAAAATTTAAAAAAGGCTATGTTGTAACATAGCCTTTTTAATTACATTAAATATGAAATATTTATTACGATTTTTCTTTATTTTATTTCCCACATTAATTCTAGCTCAAGCAGATCAAGATGATGTGCTATTTGAGTTAAACCCTAGTGCTTTTGATGAAGATCAAGAAATTACCATTACAGTGTCAGGTTTAGATGCTGGAGTTTGGGGAAGTACTAATGGAGCCAATTTATATCTGTGGGCATGGTATAAAGATTCTAATGGAGTTCAATCAGACTCTCCTACTAATGGACAATGGACTAATTCAGATGAATCACAATTGCTAACAAATAATGGCGATGGAACTTATACTTTCTCACTTACTCCAACAACCTTCTATGGAGACACTGGTATTACTGAAATAGGCATGCTGGTTAAAACTGATGATGGCGAGTTACAGTCTCAAGATGAAACATATTTTGTTGGAACAGTAAATGTGTTTTTTAATAATCCAACTTCAAATACTGTTATTTTAGAATCTGGTGATAATGTAGCAATTAATGCTTACATGGAATCTGCTGGTGATTTAGAAGCAGGTAATTTTGAAGTGTTTTTTAATAATGTATCTGTTGCTACTGGTCAAGGATTTCCAAATTTTGGAACAACGCTTAACAATATTACTGAATCTGGAACAGTAAGAGTGGTTGGTACACCTTTTGGATTTACTGAGTCGGGCGAAGCTACTTTTGAAATTGTAATTGTTAATTTAATTACTGAAGAATTGCCTTCAGGTCTTGTTGATGGTATAAATTACGATAACAACGACCCTTCTAAAGCTACGTTGGTAATAGATGCTCCAAACAAGGATTTTGTCTTTTTGGCTGGAAGCTTTAATAGCTGGAATCCTTACAGTGCTCATTTAATGAAAAAGGATAATTCTAGTTCAAAATTTTGGTTAGAATTAACTGGGCTTAATTCAGGTGAAATATATACGTATCAGTACTGGATTTATGACAATGACCCAGTTAGTAACTCTCCAAATGAAGTCAAAACTGCCGATCCTTTTTCTACATTGGTCTTATCGCCTTTTGATGATCCGTGGATTCCTGCCACAACATACCCAAACTTACCAGAATATCCTACTGGTCAATCACGTGAGGTTACTGTACTTCAAACAGGACAAACAGAATATGATTGGCAAGTCACTGATTTTCAAAAACCAAAAAAGGAAGATCTTATTATTTATGAGGTTCTAATTAGAGATTTTGATGAAGATAGAAACTTTCAAGATTTAATTGACAAAATTGACTATTTCAAAAACTTAAATGTAAATGCCATTCAATTAATGCCAATAATGGAGTACGAAGGCAACGAAAGTTGGGGTTATAATACAGCCTTTCATATGGCTCTTGACAAATTTTACGGCACTGAAGCAAAATTCAAAGAGTTTGTTGATATATGCCATCAAAATGGTATTGCAGTTATTCTGGATATCGCTTTAAATCATGCATTTGGGAGAAACCCAATGGTACGTATGTGGATGGATGATCCAGATGGTGATGGTTGGGGTGGACCAAGTAGCGAAAACCCATATTTTAACCAATCTCCTAGGCATAGTTATAATGTTGGTAACGACTTCAACCATCAACAGCCTATGACGCAATATTATGTACAACGTGTTGTTCAGCATTGGGTAGAAGAATTTAATATTGATGGATTTCGTTGGGACTTAACAAAAGGATTTACCCAAAACTGTTCGGGAAGTGATGAGGGTTGTACTAACTCATATCAGCAAGATCGTGTTGATGTTTTAAAGGCTTACGCTGATTATTCATGGAATCTAGATCCTGATCATTACGTTATTTTTGAGCATTTAGGTCAGGATAATGAAGAACAGCAATGGGCTAACTACAGAATTGGAGAAGGCAAAGGCATCATGATGTGGGGAATAATGAACCATGATTATAATGAGCTTACAATGGGCTATCCTTCTAACATAAATAGAATGGGTCATGAATCTAGAGGATTTGCAGCACCAAGATTGGTTGGTTATGCTGAAAGTCATGATGAAGAACGATTAATGTATAAAAACCTTCAATTTGGCAATAATTCTGGTGGTTACGATGTTAGAGATCTAAATACTGCTTTAGGGCGAATGTCCGCTTTAGGTGCCGTGACACTAACAATTCCAGGGCCTAAAATGATTTGGCATTTTGGAGAGTTAGGGATGGAAAATTCCATTTTTACATGCAATAATGGAACAGTAAATGAACCTGGAGGAACAGATGGCGACTGTAAACTAGACACAAAGCCACAACCGCAATGGGTTAATAATTGGCTTGGTGACGCCAATAGAAATCAAATCTATAACGATTGGGCAAGATTAAATGCCCTTAAAATCAATGAAGCTGTTTTTGAAGGTAATTATTCTATAGATTCAGGAGACACAACACCCCGAATATTTATTTGGGATGATGCACTTCCAAGCACTCAATTGAAAAATGTTGTTATTATGGCAAATTTTGATGTGACTGCTCAAAATATTGTACCTGATTTCCCTTACACTGGGACTTGGTATGATTTAATGGATGATACAGGTAGCACTTCTATTAATGTAACCAATACCACAGCTCCTTTTAATATTCCACCTGGCGAATTCAGAATATATGGAAATGTTCTGCCTACATTAAGCGTTGACGATTTTCAAGCTGTTAATGATATCAGTATATATCCAAATCCGACATACAATTCATTTAAAGTGAATCAGCCTGTAGATGTTGTCACTATTTATGATACAACTGGTAAATTAATCTCTCAATTTCAAGGTGGTTTTGATAAGAACCATGAATTTGATGTTTCAAGAATATCTGAAGGATTATACTTGGTAAAATTAGATTCGAATTATAATTCAGTAACCAAACAATTAATTATTAATTAAAAACACGTAATTATGAAAAATCTTTACGTTTTAGCTTTTACCCTAATTTCCTTAAGTGCATTAGCGCAAACTACTATTCAGTACCCACAAAGACTAGCTAATTATGATGCTATATTTTTTGATAGTGGTGGTCATTTTGATAATGGTGCAGACGAACTTGGAATGTGGGCTAATGGTGGTGGTGCAAAACAATCTGTTGCCTGGAGAAATTTTACCGAAAATGGATTGACTGATGGAACACCAAGTACTATGGCTGTTGGAGACAGTTTCACTATAACTGTAGCTGCAACGCAGGCTTTTGGTCAAATTGGCGTAGCGCTTTTATCCAGCCCTACTTCAACTAGTGGTTGGGATGATAGACAAAATAATTATGCTGTTCAAGTGAATTTAAATGGAAACGGAGGAGCCTATGACCCTTGGGAAGTAGTCTCTAATGCCGGAACAGTAAACACCTCGTCAATAAATGGATCTACCAATTATAGTGATTTCAAATTTGAGTTTATACTTAATACTGAAACTACCATGTCTGTTTCTATCAATGATGGAGCTGAAGTATTTAATATCACTTTAAACAATATAAATATTACTGGGTACGCCATATATTTTGCCGATGATTGGAATGGGTCAAGTAATGCCAATATTTATTGGAAACCTTCAACTGAATACACCTATGCTATGACATTAGGAGTAGATGACCATCAAGGTCCTGAAACAGAAGTTATGGCATTATATCCTAATCCAACAAGTAATAATTTTCAATTTAATAGAAATACTACATCTGTTGAAATACTTGATATAACTGGAAAATCGGTAGAATCCTATAAAGGTACTTTTCCAAAAAATCAAGTTTTTGATATTTCATCATTGAAAAGTGGAATTTATATCATAAAAGCTCAAAATAACTCAGGAGGACATTTAACCACTAAACTTGTGAAAATCTGAGTCTAATTATTGATTAATAGCAGTTATTCAATAACAAAAAAAGCTTCTTGAAAACAAGAAGCTTTTTCTTTTAATTATGTGGGCGGAGAGACTTACTTCGATAAGCTCTGTATAAACTTCTCGTCTCTCCTTTTGTGCCAAAACTGCGTTAACAAAAAAAGTCTTGGTTAAACCAAAGCTTTTGTTTATCGTGCGGGCGGAGAGACTTACTTCGACAAGCTCTGCATAAACTTCTCGTCTCTCCTCTATATAACTCTTAAATATTTTCCAATAAAAAAGCCTCGGCATATACCAAAGCTTTATCTTATATTGTGCGGGCGGAGAGACTCGAACTCTCACACCTCGCGGCACTAGATCCTAAGTCTAGCGTGTCTACCAATTCCACCACGCCCGCAATTAAAGACTGCAAATATAAACAATAGTTTGAATATTCAAATGCATCTAATAAGAAAAAGTTCTTACTGTTTTGTACTTTTGAAAAAATTGAAATCAAACTATGGATAACATACAAAAATACGTTGAAGCAAATAAAGATCGCTTTTTAAATGAATTGATTGAATTATTAAAGATACCTTCTGTTAGCGCAGATTCTGCCTTTAAAAATGATGTTTTAAAAACAGCTGATGCCGTTAAAAAAAGCCTTGAAAAAGCAGGATGTGATACTGTTGAAATTTGCGAAACCGATGGTTATCCAATAGTTTATGGTGAAAAATTAATAAACAGTAACTTACCGACCGTATTAGTTTATGGTCACTATGATGTGCAACCTGCAGACCCTATTGAATTATGGGATTCGCCTCCTTATGAGCCAGTAATTAAAAAAACAGAATTGCACCCAGAAGGTGCTATTTTTGCTCGTGGTGCTTGTGATGACAAAGGTCAAATGTACATGCATGTGAAAGCTTTGGAGTTTATGACTTCAACCAATCAGCTGCCATGTAATGTGAAGTTTATGATTGAAGGCGAAGAGGAAGTTGGTAGTGTCAACCTATCTACTTTTGTGAAGAACAATCATGACAAATTAAAAAATGATGTGATTCTTATTTCAGATACAGGTATGATTGCCAAAGATGTGCCTAGTATTACAACAGGATTGCGTGGCTTGAGTTATGTGGAAGTTGAAGTTACAGGTCCTAATCGGGATTTGCATTCTGGATTATACGGTGGAGCTGTGGCAAATCCGATTAATGTGTTAACAAAAATGATTGCTTCGCTTCATGATGAAAACAATCATATTACCATTCCAGGTTTTTATGATAAAGTAGAAGAATTATCTCAAGAGGAACGTGCCGAAATGGCCAAAGCACCTTTTTCTCTTGTAGACTATCAAAAAGCACTTGACATCGATTCAGTATATGGTGAAAAAGGCTATACAACTAACGAGCGTAATTCAATAAGACCTACTTTAGATGTCAATGGTATTTGGGGCGGTTATATTGGTGAAGGTGCTAAAACCGTTATAGCTAGTAAAGCATATGCTAAAATATCTATGCGTTTAGTACCACATCAAGATTGGAAAGAAATTACTGAACTGTTTAAATCTCATTTTGAGAGTATAGCACCCGATGGCGTAAAAGTAAAAGTGAAACCACACCATGGTGGACAAGGCTATGTTACGCCAATTGATAGTATTGGTTATCAAGCAGCTAGTAAAGCCTATGAGGAATCTTTTGGAAAAAAACCTATACCTCAACGAAGTGGTGGTAGTATTCCAATCGTAGCACTTTTTGAACAAGAATTAAAAAGCAAAACCATTTTGATGGGCTTTGGTTTAGATAGTGATGCCATTCATTCACCAAACGAGCATTTTGGGGTTTGGAACTATTTTAAAGGCATTGAAACTATTCCACTGTTCTACAAATATTTTACTGAATTAAGCAATTAATTTTTTTCGAATGCGTTATTCTCCTGACTGACTAACGCATTCAAAATATGATTTTATCTCGTGAGTATCGAGCAAACTGGAACACACTTTCTAAAATCGTTTTCCGTTTTGTTTTCAACTATTTCGTTTTATATATACTTTTTACATTTAGCGGTGGGCTTTTTCAAACAGTTATAAAATGGGTTGGCAGCGCTATTTTAGGAATAGATTACGATTATGACATTAGTGGTTATGGTAGTGGCGACAATACGTTTTCATATGTTAAATTATTTTCAGGCTTTTTACTATCTATTCTATTAACAACACTATGGAGCATAGTAGATAGAAAACGACCAACCTATAATGCGCTCTTATATTGGTTTGTTGTCCTTTTACGCATTTACTTAATATATTTCATGCTTGTATATGGGTTTGTTAAAGTATTTAAATCTCAATTCCCTTATCCTTCATTAAGCAGAATGCTACAACCTCTTAATGAGTTTTCACCAATGGGATTAGCTTGGACCTATATGGGATACTCAAACGGATTTAACATTTTTACTGGTTCTCTAGAAGTTATAGCAGGCTTATTACTTATACCCAAACGAACACAAACGTTAGGTGCGTTAATGGTAGCTGGCGTTATGATGCATGTCACAGCTATGAATTTCATGTTTGATATTCCTGTAAAGATATTTTCAGTTCATTTGGTCCTAATGGCATTGTTTATTTTCAGTTTAGACAGTAAACGATTTTTAAATGTGTTTTTATTTAATAAGCCTTCAGAATCAATCCAATATTTTAGGCCTAACAAAGAGCCACTATATAACAAAATAACGTTTTGGATTAAAACAGTCCTGTTAGTGTTGGTATTATTAATGATTGTGCCTAGAGGAATATCTAGCACCTATAAATGGGGAGACAAAAGAGAAAAACCTTTCCTATATGGCATTTGGGAAACCACTTATTTTATTAAAAACAAAGATACTATGCCTCCGCTTTTAACAGATACTGAAAGATGGCGTTATCTAATTATTGATTATAAAGATCGAGCTACTATAAAAACCATGACAGATGAGATGCAAGCTTATAATTTTATAATTGATTCTACTCAAAAAAAAATAAGCGTCTTTAAGAGAGAATCAGATTCTCTAAAAAACAATTTCATTTATAAAAATCAAAACAAATACTTCTTGGAATTAGAGGGTATTATTAATAATGACACGCTTCACATTATTTTTAATAGAATTAATCATGAAGCCTTTCAACTCAACAGTCGTGGATTTAATTGGATAAATGAAAGACCATTTAATAGATAATTTTTTACTCTACACTTGTAGAATTAAATTTTTTATTCTATGTTTGTAGAACATATTCTAAACTTGTAGAGAAATGCAATTATCAAAATCAGAAGAAGAATTAATGAACCACCTGTGGAAACTGGAAAAAGCATTTATGAAAGATTTACTCGATGCCTACCCGGACCCTAAACCAGCACCAACAACTATTGCAACACTTATTAAGCGCATGACTGATAAAGGGTTTGTAGCATACAATACCTTCGGGAAATCTCGCGAATACTACCCGTTGGTAAAAAAGAAAGCCTATTTCTCTAAACACGTAAACGGACTCATTAAAGACTTTTTTAATGATAGTGCATCGCAGTTTGCATCATTCTTTACTAAAGAAACCAATTTAACTAAAGCGGAATTGGAAGACTTAAAAAAACTGATTGATAACGAAATTAAAAGCAGATAACCATGATAGAATACATTTTAAAATTCAGTGCTTGTTTAGCTGTTTTTATGCTATTCTACAAGCTGTTTTTAGAAAAGGAAAGCTTCCACAAGTTCAAACGGTTTTATTTATTGGGAACACTGTTATTAGCAGCTATTATTCCGCTCATAACATTTACGACTTATGTTGACGTGGCTCCATTGGAAATTCCCGTTTACAATTCTGAAATAGGAACACCTCCTTATGTTCCTGAACTTATGCTAGAAGAACCTGTTAACTATTGGTCAAAGATTTTGTGGAGTATTTACGGTATAGGTGTTTTGATTTTCGCTATACGCTTCGGCATGAACTTAAGAAACATTTTTAAACGCATTAAACACAACCCAAAATTTAAAAACCAGTCCATTTTTCATGTGTTATTAAACGATTCGGTACAACCACATACCTTTTTAAACTATATATTTTTTAATAAATCAAAATATGAAGCTCATGAAATCCCGAAAGAAGTCATTCTTCACGAGGAAACCCATGCGATAGAAAAGCATGCATTAGATATACTTTTTATTGAAGTTTTACAAATTATTTATTGGTTCAATCCGTTATTGTATTTCATTAAAAAAGACATCAAACTCAATCATGAATTTTTAGCTGACCAAGCTGTTATAAATCATGGCTTTGAAATTAAAAGTTATCAAAATACCCTATTGGCATTCTCATCAAATGCCCAAGAACCACAATTGGCAAATGCCATAAATTATTCATCCATCAAAAAACGATTTACAGTTATGAAAACACACACATCAAAAACCAAAACATGGCTTAAAAGCATCGTGCTTTTACCCTTACTCGCAATATTAATTTATAGTTTTAGTACTAAAAAAGAAGTAATCGAAAATTCATCCAATAGTGTTGCCAATTCAAACACTTTCACTATTACGATTGAAAAAGATAATAATGAACTAAAACTATCGTGTTTAGAAGGTTGCGCATGGAAAGAGCTCACATTCAAAGACACTCAAAACAATTCAAATATTATAGATTTCTATGGTGTAAGTTCAGAAAAAAGCGATGACAATAGTGATTTTGCATTCATTGTTGAATCTAAAAACAATGGCGTTAACTTAAAAAGCTTAAAAGGAACAGCCTGGACAGATTTAAGTTTTACACTCTCATCAGATGGAAAACAAGTAATTGATAAAAATGGTATGGTTACTTTGAAAACAAAAAACAATTCTTATCCATCATCAAAGACAGATGAAAAACAAACCGAAATCCCCAAACTGGAATTAGAACAAAATCCTCTAAAACTAATTCTTAATGGCAAGGAAACTTCATTAAACACCTTAAAAGATGACTTCAGTAAAGTTACCAACGGTCAAAAATCAGATTTATTTATTGATTCAAAGGGTGTGAATATTAAAATTGAAACACTAGAAAAAATAACAAAAGAAATTGAAATTAATCTCGTTAAAGCTATTTTATCGGATGGAGTTGTTCATGATTCAAGTAAAACCGAATTAATAAAAAATGATAACGGTTCAATCTCATTTAAGTCTCTACAAAAAGGCGCTTCCAAAGAACAAATTGCAGAATATAACAAATTGGCTAAATACTATAATTCACAAAAAGGTTCAGATTATACTATTAAACTGTCTGATATGAAACGTTTAAAGTATTTATACGAATTAATGACAGAAGAGCAGCGTAAATCTGCAGAACCCTTTCCAAATTTCCCACCGCCTCCACCACCTGCTCCAGCTCCAGAAAGTGTTAGTAAAAAAGAAAGAGCTGAATATGAAAGCATGGCTAAAAAAGCAAAAGCTGGCAAAGCGTATTCTTATAAATACAAAGACAAAAGTGGAAAAGTTATAAAAGTTAAGGTTTCTGAAGAAAACGAAAAAAATCCTCCAACTAAAAAAGAAGTAGATGCCTATAATACTTGGGCTAAAAAAATCCATAGTAAAAGTACTACGATTTCTAACAAAGCAACATTACTACCAATTGTTGACGAGCAAAAATTAATAAAATACTCTGATATATATAATAGAATGTCTATGAAACAGAAAAATGAATCTGTTAAATTTCCGTTTCCAGGTCTTAATACAAAAGAAAACAACCCTAATTCTCCATTAGCTCCTCCACCTCCACCGCCTCCAGTACCAGCTGATGCCACACCAGAGCAAAAAGAAAAGTATCAAAAAATTAGTGAAGAATATTACAAAAACTATAAGGTAGAAAATGGAAAAGTTAGTGAGCGTGTTCCTCCACCTCCACCACCAAAATCACCATTGGATCATGTTATCGACATGGCGAAGAAAGGTGCTACGTTTTATTATGAAGGCAAACAAATAAGTTCAGATAAAGCCATCGAAATATTAAAAACCGATAAAAGCATGAATATTTCAACCAAAAACTCAAATTCTAAAAATCCAAAGGTGTATTTATCCAAAGAGCCGATTACTATTAAGAACAAATAACTTTTATAAACGCAATTTAAATGTTAAAGCCTCGAATTATCGGGGCTTTTTTGTAACATTTCACCACTTTTTACGTTCTAATAGTCAATCAATTTGCCCAGAGATCAGTCTTAGGGTCTACAAAATCATCAATCATGTTAAAACAATTCTTCATCATTTGTTCGGGCTCTGACACCGATATTTTAGATAACTGCTCCATAGGCGAGCAAAACAAATATGCCGGCATAGGTGCTACCGTTTTCTTTACGGCAGTTATGGCATTTATTGCAGCCAGTTATGCACTTTATACCGTTTTTGACAATTATATTACAGCTATTGCATTCGGGTTTATCTGGGGTTTATTAATCTTTAATCTTGATCGGTTTATTGTATCAACTATTAAAAAACGCAATCATGTTTTAGACGAAATTATTCAGGCTTCACCTCGAATTATTTTAGCCATTATCATTGCAGTAGTAATTTCAAAACCTTTGGAATTAAAGATTTTTGAAAAGGAAATCAATCAGGTGCTACTAACCGAAAAAAACCAAATGACTTTAGATAACAAAACCGAATTAGCCAAACAATTCGATCCTGGTGTTGCTGCTTTAGAAAATGATATTCAATCCTTACAACAACAAATTGACACTAAAGAAGCTGAAGTTAACGCCCTTTATGATACTTACATTTCTGAAGCTGAAGGCACTGCAGGAACTAAACTTCTTGGCAAAGGACCTGTTTACAAAGAAAAACGCGAGAAGCATGATGCTGCTCTAGCTGAACTCAATCAATTAAAAGCAGACAATAAACAAAAAATACAAAATGCTGAAACCCAAATTGATCAATTAAAAACAGATTATAATACGCAAGTTACAACTACGCAACCTGTAATTGATGGTTTTGATGGTTTAATGGCTCGAGTAAATGCATTAGGTAAATTACCTTGGTTACCATCTTTTTTTATTTTCCTTTTGTTTCTAGCTATTGAAACGTCTCCTATTTTTGCTAAATTATTATCTCCAAAAGGTGAGTATGATTATAAACTTGAAGACGCTGAAACGGCTGTCAAAACTTGGGTTGAACAAAAGGTCAATGAACGTGAGATTTTATTAAAAACCGATTTGAACGTTAACAATAAAATATATAATGACCTTGCCGAAGAAGATGAATTATATGCGTATAAACGTAAAAAAGCTAGAGAACTCATGCAATTACAAGCCGACGCTTTTTTTAAACATCAAAAGAACGCCCTTTAAGAATTAGTTAGTATTTTTATGGAAACCAATTAACCTGTTTCCAAATGAAATCTTTCTATTGTATTGTACTTCTTTTCTTTTCAATAAGTGTCTTTTCTCAATCTGCTGATGAAATGGCGATTAGAAAAGTGATGCAAGAGCAGCAAGATGCTTGGAACAACTATGATATTGAAGGTTTTATGCAAGGTTACTGGAAATCAGATTCTTTGCAATTCTATAGTCGCGGTTACATTACCAAAGGTTGGCAACAAACATTGGACAATTACAAGAAAAATTATACCTCTAAAGCACAAACAGGGCAATTAACTTTCAAATTAAATTCCATAGCACCCATAGAAAATGGTTCTTATTATATAATGGGACAATATCTCTTGAAACGTACTGTTGGCGACGCAAATGGCGAGTTTATCATCATCTTTAAGAAGATAGATGGTGAATGGAAAATTATAGCAGATATGTCTACCTAATTAAGCAGCATCATTTGTTTTAAAATGATCGAATAGATTTTGACATCCAGATCCAATAATTGACAATTGCTTGTGCTTTGACAATGATTCATTATGTAGTTTTGCCAAAGCCATAACACCGTATTTATCAATACTTTCAAGGCCTTCCAAACTAATTGTTATGGACTGTAAATTTTCAAATGCATCATTAATTTCTTCTTGAAATCTTTGAACAGAATGCTTATCCAATATTCCTTTCACATTAAAAAAATTGTTGTAGTGTGTAATCTTCAAATTCATGAACACATGGTTTAATAGTTAATCAATAAAAAATGTGCTAATAATCAGTGAGGGAATGGTATAAATATACTACTGAAAATGAAATTGTTACTATCTAATCGATATTCAGTAAAAGTTCTAGTTAATTGAAAAATTCATGTCTAAAAAATCGATGAAATACAAGAAGATAAATATTTACTAAAATTTTCTGTCCGGGTGAAATGCTTCAATTGAAATTGATGCTTTTTTATCCAATATTATTTCTGATACCAGTTTGCCTGTTGCTGTTCCCATACTCCAACCCATCATAGCATGACCTGTTGCAATAGTTAAGTTTTTACATTTTGAAGATTTACCAATATAAGGTAGTCCATCTGGAGAAACAGGTCGTAATCCCGAGGTCGCTTCACATTTTTCTTCATTTGAAATTTGAATATCTGGGTAATATTTTGTCACGGCATTGGCTATTGCTTCAACTCGAACCGCATTTATTTTACCATTTATACCTGCTATCTCCATAGTTCCTGCAAAACGTGTAAATCCATTCATAGGGGTTACGGCCACTTTAGCTTCTGCTAAAATTGCTGGTCGAGATACATGTGTACTCTTAAATGAGTTTATTCGATATCCTTTACCTGCTTGTAACAACAAATTAATCCCCAATTTTTTACTCAATATATGACTCCATGAACCAGCTGCTAAAACTATTTCGTCTGCTTTTAGTTCGCGTCTATTCGTTTTTACAGATTGAATTTTAGTATTTATTATTTCCAAATCTTCAACGCGTTCATTTTGTGAAATTGTCACACCATGACTTATTAGCCAAGATTTCATTTCAGACATAAACTCGTGAGGTGTGGAATGGGAGTCACAGCCGTAATAGGTAGCACCTAGAGCATTTATATTAATATGAGGCTCTAACTCCTTTAATTCAGATAAGTTAATCTCTCGGGCATCTAAACCTTCCAATTGGGCAACCTCGGCTATTTTGACTTCTTCTTGAAGCATTTTTTCGGTTTGACAAAGCATTATCAAACCTTTTTTTTCCAAATGAAATGTAAAATGCTCATCTTGCTTAATTTCGTCATATAGAGATTGAGATAATAACGTGATCTGTTTTATGGCAGGTATCGATTTTTCAACATTCTTGATATTGCACGATTTATTGAATGCCAATACCCATTTCAAGAAATCTGAATTTAATCTAGGTTTCATATAAAAAGGACTAGATGCATCAAACATCCATTTCAAGCCTTTTTTCATGACACCCGGAGAGGCCAAGGGAATAAAATGACTGGGAGACAAGTATCCTGCATTAACATAAGAAGCCCCCGAATCCATATTAGATTGATCAACTACAGTAACCTCAAATCCTGCTTTATTCAAATAATAAGCTGAACATAAACCTATTATACCTCCACCAATTATAATTACTTTTTTACTCATTATTAAATAACTTGAAATCCCAATGCATAGGGATCATCTTCTGTATCTATTGTTATCGTGTTTTGTCCATAAATTTTTGCCCAACCTTTTATACTCGGAATAATGGCTTTTTTACCATCAATTTGAGTTTCTGATTCAACTTTTCCAACAAACTTACTCCCAATGAAACTCTCATGAACAAATTCTTCTCCAATATGTAATTTTCCTTTGGCATATAATTGAGCCATTCGTGCAGAAGTTCCGGTGCCACATGGACTTCTGTCAATAGCTTTATCACCGTAAAAAACAGCATTTCTTCCAGATGATGTCGAATCAATTGGAGTTCCTGTCCAGAGCATGTGTGTGACATCCTTTATAGTTTCATTTTCTGGGTGAATGAATACATTCGGATACTTTTCGTTGATTCGTTGTCTTAAAACTTGTGAGTACTGAATGATTTTTGAAGCTGTAAAATCTTGAACTCCCGAAAAATTCATTTGAGGATCTACAATGGCGTAATAATTTCCGCCATATGCTACGTCAAACGTAATTTTTCCCAATTCAGGGCAATCAATCTGAAGGTTTTCAGCAGCCAAATAACTTTTAACATTGATAAGCTTTACCCAATCTACCTTATTGTTTGTTTGTTGATATTCAATTTCCACCAATCCAGCTGGAGCTTCCATTCTAATTTTTCCTGGAATTTTTGGGGTAACTAAACCCTCTTCTATTGCAATAGTTATGGTTCCAATAGTACCATGACCACACATAGGCAAACATCCTGAAGTTTCAATAAATAAAATAGCAAAATCATTTTCTGGATGGTGAGGTGGGAACAAAATACTGCCACTCATCATATCATGACCTCGAGGTTCAAACATGAGGCCTTTTCTAATCCAATCGTATTCTTTTAAAAAATGTTGACGTTTTTCACTCATCGTTTTACCAACAAGATTTGGTCCACCTTCTTTTATAACCCGCACTGGATTACCACAAGTATGCGCATCAATGCAAAGGAAAGTTGACTTTGGCATAAATTAGAGCTTTTCAAGTGTTTGTTTGCCGTCAACTAACCTAGAAATACCTAAGGGGTTTTCGTTTTTTAATTCATCGGGCAATAATGTATCTGGCCAATCTTGATAGCTAAATGGACGCACCCAACGTTTTATAGAATGAATACCTACTGCAGTAAAACGACTATCGGTAGACGCAGGATATGGACCACCATGAGTCATTGAAGGACATACCTCAACACCAGTTGGTACACCATTATAAATAACACGCCCGACGCGATTTTGTAAAGCTGAAATTACTTGAGAATAATGAGATACCTCACCATTATCAGCAATTACAGTACCTGTTAACTGTCCTTCTAATTTTGAAACAATTTCTTCTAACTGTTCTGTATTATCACATTCAACAATTAAGGAATATGGTCCAAAAACCTCTTGATGTAAAGTTGAATTCTTTAAAAAAGTATCACCAGAAACATTGGTTAGTGTCTGTCGAGCAAAGTTATTTTTTATCTCATTTCGATATTCTGCAACAACCTGTAAATCATCTTGTTCTATGGCCTGACTTCTTCCGTTATGGAATGCTTGAGCTATATTAGGATGCAGCATACAAGACGGATCAATTTTTATAATTTCTTCAGATAATTTAACCATGAATTTAGTTAGGTGCTCTCCTTTAATTCCAAGAATGAGTCCAGGATTTGTACAAAATTGTCCTGTCCCTAATGTAATGGAGTTTGCATACGTTTTTGCTATACTTTCGTTTCTGTTTTTTAGGGCTTCTGGTAAAATTATAACCGGATTAATACTACCCATTTCAGCAAAAACAGGAATAGGTTCATCACGCTGTACCGCTAAATTGTATAACGCTCTACCACCTTTAATACTCCCTGTAAAGCCAACTGCTTTTACTTTTGGATGGTTTACAAGTTGAGTGCCCACTTCAATTCCCGAACTGTTTAAATTTGAAAATACGCCGTTTGGCATATTTGTTCTTTCAGCCGCTTTAATTATTGCCGAGGACACCAATTCACCTGTCCCGGCATGCATTGGATGCGATTTTACAATTACTGGACACCCAGATGCTAATGCTGCGGCAGTATCTCCTCCAGCCGTTGAATAAGCTAACGGGAAATTACTCGCTCCAAAAACCACAACTGGCCCCAAAGGAATAAGCATTTTACGAATATCTGATTTTGGTAAGGGCTCACGACTAGGTTGAGCTGTATCAATTGTTGCATCTACCCATGAACCCTCCGCAACTAAATCGGCAAACATGCGCAGTTGACCTACGGTTCGTCCTCGTTCACCTTTTGCTCTACCTTCTGGCAATCCTGTTTCCGAACAATAGGTTTGAATAAGAATATCGTCTAAAGCTAAAATTTCATCTGCAATAGCATTTAAAAATGCTGCTTTGCGTTTTCCATTTATTGTTCTAAACGTTTTAAATGCCTTTGATGCTATTTCTACCGCTTCATCAATTTCTTCCGAAGTTGCTTCAGTATAAACATATTCGTTTTCAAAATTCAACAAGGGGTTAAACGTATTATACGTTTTAGATCCCTTTGCTGATAGCTTATTTCCTATATAATTTTTTCCTGTTATCATTTCCTATTAATTCTTTCCTGATGCTGTTTTAAATCTACTGGCTTATGAATGATTTTTGTTGATACTGGATATTTATCCAATAATTCAACCGGTCTGATGGGTCGTTTTTCAAAACCGCCTCCACAATTTGGACAAACCCGTTGCAAAATAGTCTCGACACAATTTTTACAAAAAGTGCATTCAAACGTACAAATCATGGCTTCTTGAGAATCAAAAGGCAATGACTTATTACAATGTTCACATGTTGGTCTAATTTCTAACATCTGTTTTTCTGATGAGATACTGAAACAAGTTCAGCATGACATAACTCTATAAATTTTTATAATCTGGCAAGGTTGGCCTTGTACGCATGCTCTTGGCAATTACAGCTAAAACATGTTTACGCTCCTCACCATGTAAAATTAATCGAGGCGCTCTTACGTTTTCTGAACCTATTCCTGTTGCCACTTCAGCCAATTTTATATTCTGTACTAATTTAGGGTTTATATCTAACTCCAACAACGGCAAAAACCAGCGATAAATTTCCAATGCTTCTTGAATTCTACCTGCTTTTTGAAGTTCATAAATGGCAACCGTTTCCTTTGGGAATGCACAAACGAGACCGGCTATCCAGCCATCTGCACCCATTAGCAAACTTTCTAGTGCCAAGGTATCCACACCTGTCATAATTTTGAGTCGGTCACCAAATCGGTTTATAATTCGAGTAACATTGGAAATATCTCGTGTTGATTCTTTTACCGCTTCAATGTTATCACACTTCAACAATTCATCGAACATTTTTAATGTCACTTCAACTTTATAATCAACGGGATTATTATAAACCATAATTGGAAGTGATGTACTGTTTGCAACTGTTTTAAAATACTCTACCGTTTCACGATTGCCAGATTTGTAGCGCATTGGTGGCAACATCATTAAACCTTTGGCCCCATCATCTTCCGCTTTTTGAGCTGCAGCAATTGCAGCTTTTGTAGATTGCTCTGCAATATTTATTAAAACAGGCACGGTTTCTTTTACCAAATCTACAGTAAATTTGGTGAGTTCGCGCTTTTCTTCATCTAATAAAGTACTGGCTTCACCAAGTGTACCACCTAGAACAATACCGTGTACACCAGCCCTTAATTGCGCTTTAATATTGACTTCAAACATATCAAAATCCAATTCATCATTATCTGTGAATTTAGTAGTTACTGCTGGCATAACGCCTTTCCATTGAATACTCATAATCTAATTTATTTACATCTGTAAAATTACTTTAGATTCCCAAATGCAATTAATAGGCATTTATCCGATTTAGATACTATATTATCCATGTATTTACATATCTTTATTTTTTTGAATATTATTTTATCAATATGAAGGTGCTTCCTTTTAAAATAACTAAACCTCAAAACGAAGCTTTTGTTTATCAAGTTGATAAGGAAATGGCCTTTTACGATAAACTACACCAACATGTAGAGATTCAAATTAGCTATATTGTTTCTGGTGAAGGGTCTTTAATAATTGGTGACACCATAAACCACTATCAAAGTGGAGACATAATGATTATTGACGGCAACTTACCTCATGTATTTAAAAGTGACTATCATGAAAAAGAATCACATATGCTATCCCTTTTTTTTACAAAAGATGCCTTTGGGTCATCATTTTTTCATCTACCCGAAATGCATGATTTAAAATCATTTTTTAAGCGTTGTAAACATGGTTTCAAGGTGACAAGTAAACAGAAAGCCATTAGAAAAGTATTTTTAAATATAGAGCATGAATCTAAACTCAATCAGTTTATAGGCTTGATGGAAATTTTAAAATTGGCCTCAAGTTGTAAGTATTCCAGTTTGTCTTCGTTTGTATATAACAGAGACTATTCAGACAACGAAGGTGAACGCATGCGAAATGTTATTGAGTACACCTTAAAGTATTATAAAACTTCTATTGATTTAAATACTATTTCTGAAGTGGCCAATATGACCAAAAATGCCTTTTGTAAATATTTTAAAAAACGAACCAACAAAACCTACATTCAGTTTTTAAACGACATTAGAATTGAACAGGCTACTAAGTTACTACAGACCAACAGTGATTTGTCCATTGCCGAAATTGCTGAACTTTCTGGTTTCAATAATATATCAAATTTTAACCGACAGTTTAAATCTATAAAAAACATGAGCCCTTCAAAAGTCAAAAAACTTCAAAACTAATGTCTACAAAAACTCAATATACATTAATGATACTAGCAGCAATTATCACAATATATGGTTTGATAACTGGCAAGTTTTTATTTTTACTTTTTATGATTCCGTTTGGGTTTTCATTTTTAAGAAAGAAAAATGATATACCCGAAGAATAATTTTAAGAAGTCTTTTTAACGTATTTTGTTATTATTACAATTTGTTGTCCATCGACTTTACCTTCAATGTATTCTGCATTTTCATGATCTAAACGAATATTTCTTACAGCTGTACCCTGTTTAGCAACCATACTGGAGCCTTTTACTTTTAAGTCTTTAACTAACACAACTGAGTCGCCATTCTCAAGAATTACGCCATTTATATCGCGATGAATAATTTTAGCAGATTCATCTTCATGCTCTCCTGTTGCACGTGCTAATGCTAATGCTTCTTCATCTAAATACATCATGTCCAATAAATCTTTCGGCCAGCCTTCATTACGAAGTCGTTGTAACATGCGCCAAGCCATAATTTGTACTGCTACATGTTCGCTCCACATACTATCATTTAAGCAACGCCAATGATTAGGGTCTACTTCTACGTTACCTTCAATTTGATTACAACACGTTTCACAAACCAAAATGTCGTTAGCCACATTTTCATTTAATGATGGTGGAATAGTGTATTGCCGTAGGCCTTCGGTTGAAGAACATAATTCGCACGTATTCTTGCTTCTTTCTTGAAGTATTTTTAAGACGCTCATAAATTCAATTTATTCTGCAAACATACTACTTTACTGAAACGTATCACGCACTTTTTTGGGCAAAGACTTTACAATTAAATCGTATGATTGGTCAATTAGTTGCTTGGTAAAGTTCCAATCTAATTCGCCTTTGAATAATCTAATAGTATTCCAGTGTTTTTTACTCATGTGGTAACCTGGCTCGACACTTTCATATTGCTCACGTAATTCTAATGCATACTCAGGATCGCATTTCAAATTTATTGCAGCTTCACCCTTTTCCCATGTATCTAAACCGGTAAGTAGAAACATTTTATTCGCAACTTTAAATACTAAAACATTGTCATCAAAAGGAAAATGTTCGGTTACTTGCTGTTTTGCTAAACAATAATCTCTAATGTCGTCGATATTCATATGTCATTATTTAGTTTTAAAATTTTATTCTTTAACACCTATTTTCCCTAGATGTGTGTCTTTAAAAGAAGACTTATATTTTAAACCATAACCAAAAATTCTATCCATGCAAGCATGTGAAAATACTATTATTCCTATTAATTGTAACACGGTATCGTTACATACAATTCCTATAATGTAAATCACAACAGCTAATCCTTTATGGTGAAATAAATTGTACGTCACTGCTCCAAATTTTGAATTGACTAGATAACCTAGCATTCCAATATCTGGCGTTAGCAACAGCACAATAAACCACCACCAAGCATAATGTAATTGATTAAAAGCGAGAATCCCCAAACCAAACATAGCGAGTTCTTCTAATTTCAGTAAATTTTTCATGTTATTCTAAAAGTTGATATAGGATAGGTTTACTTGGTGAAGCATCATTCTCAAAAGGTGCTATTTGTAAGTTCAGAAAATACGTACCATCTTCTATTTTATTAGAGACATAAATAAATTCTGTGATTGTACAGTCTTTTCGTAATTTACCATCAAAATTCCAAAAAGCCTTATGCCCTTTTAGCTCACCATTATCTTTCTCTTTATCAACGCTTGGTAAATCAATCAGTAGGTGTTTAATTCCCATTTTTACCAGAAATTTTATCGCTTCATCTTGAAAATATACCCAATTGGTATTTGAATACTGCCTTGATTTTTTTTCCTTGGTGTTAGGGATTGTCCTAATAATAATGGCATCTCGCTTTTTATTACCAAATGCAAATTGTAATTGCTTTTTTGAAATAACAAAATCCTCGTCAATTAATTCAGGTGCTACAGTTACTAGTTCAGCAAGGAAGAAAAACTGTTTTAAGTTTTTGTTCACTGAATGAAATTCATTAGTAATATGACCAACGCATTCGGTATGTGTACCATGCGCATGCGGATTAAACTGTATATTGTTAAAATTAACACTGGCTCCTTTTTCAACACTTGCAATCCACTCACCATCTTGAACAGGTTCTATTTTGGGCTCATCAATATACCAGGCGTTGACGTTAGATTTTGACGCTTTTAATGGTATTGAAATATCTAAAGGTTTAGATAAATCTATTTTATATTTTCTTGAATTGGTTTCTATAGTTGCTAGCATTATAAATTTAGTTTAAATAAATCTGAAGCGATGCCATCGCTTAAAAATTTTCCTTTTTTAGTTGCTAAAAGTTGGTTGTTGTCAATATACAACAAATGTTGATTGATGAATTTATCGGCTTGTTGTAATAAATACTTTTTATATGAAATTCCAAATTCTGCTTCAATTTTTGATAAAGACACACCCCAAATGGTTCGTAAACCAGTCATAATATATTCATTGTAGCGGTCTGTTTTAGTTAAGACTTCCCATTCTATAGGAAGTTGATTGTCTTGTAAAGATTTGATATACTTGTTGTTATTCCTAACATTCCAACCCCGTTGTTTACCATTAAAAGAATGTGATGATGGCCCAATGCCCAAATATGGTTTTCCTTGCCAATAGGCTGTGTTGTTTTTACTGAAATATCCTGTTTTACCAAAGTTTGACAATTCATAATGAACAAAATTATTCGATTCTAGGATATCTAACAATATATGAAATTGTTCTAGAGCGGCTTCATCATCGACATCTTCTATAATCCCTTTTTTAATAAAACTATGTAAAGCTGTTTTGGGTTCAACAGTTAAAGCATAACATGAAATATGTGGAACGCCATATGACAAGGCTGTTTCAATATTCTCGAGCCATTGCGCGTTGGTTGCGTTGGGAATACCGTAAATTAAATCTATTGAAATATTATCAAAATGTTTGGTAACTTCCTCCAAACAGCTCTTGGCTTCATTAGCATTGTGCGCGCGATTCATTAGTTTTAAATCGTCTTCGAAAAAGGACTGAATACCAATACTCAAACGGTTTATTGGAGAATCAATCAATTCATTAATGCATTTATTAGTTAAATCGTCCGGATTGGCCTCTAATGTAATTTCAGGATTCTCAACAACTTTGTAGTTACTGTATACCGAGTTGATAATTTCTTGAATTTCGTCATTGGTCAACAAGCTTGGCGTGCCTCCTCCAAAATAAATAGTTTCTACAACTTGATTTTTTAGTTCCCCTTTCCTTAATAAGAGTTCGTTTTGCAACGCAAAAACCATGTCTCCCTTCTTTTTTAAGGAAGTTGAAAAATGAAAATCACAGTAATGACAGGCTTGCTTACAAAATGGAATATGGATGTAGATGCCTGCCATTATACAGATTTAAGCCATACTATTAGAAATGAAATTCCGTAACCGATTATGATATATAATACCATTGCGAATATATAAACCAATATCATTTTTAAAATGGCAGTTAAGTTTCGCTTCTGAAAAAATGAAATTAAGGCGTAAACTACATATACGAACATTAATAAAAAAGGTAGGGATTTGTATTCTGGATTTGCAAATTTTAAACCAATCATATATATGGTAGTAATTAAAGTGTAAAATCCAACCACATAAAATGAAACAGCTAAATATTCGGCTAATGAATAGGACTTATAAAAGAATACTTTTAGCATGAGTGCAAAAGCAAATACAAATGAAAAGATAATATTGTTAATGTTTTTAGCCATATAAACACCTGCACTATTTAATAATTTCGCATTAACTGAATCATGTTGTACTTGTGCAATATTTTGCATAGGGTCATAATTCAATAGCGATTTAGTTAGCACAAAAACAATAGTTGTTAAAATAAAAAATGAAACGGGTTTATAGTACGTTTTTCGTTTACCAGATAAAAAATCTCTGAAAAGCTTTCCTGGATTTACGACCAACGTTTTTAGTGTCATCCATAATGGTGCATCTAAAGAAAACATACCATTTATGACATCTTGAAATGTTTCAGAAAACGTGACTTTATGGATTGATGTGCGTTGTCCGCAGTTAGGGCAATATTCACTAGCTGTTTCAATATTACAATTTTTGCAAATAGTAGTTTCAGTCATAATCTACTTCTTAACTCTACCTTCATTTTGCTTAACAAAACTAGCCCAACCAGAATAACTTTTACCAACAGTAACACGACCCTGATTGTAAAAGTGACATACTGCAGCTGCTAAACCATCCGTTGCATCTAGATTTTTTGGTAAGGTTTTTAAGCCTAAAGTACTTTGCAACATTTTCGCTACTTGCTCTTTACTAGCATTACCATTGCCGGTTATAGCCATTTTTATTTTTTTAGGAGAGTATTCCGTTATAGGTATTTCTCTGGATAAACCTGCAGCCATAGCTACACCTTGAGCACGACCTAATTTCAACATACTTTGCACATTTTTTCCAAAAAAAGGTGCTTCTATGGCTATCTCATCAGGATGATGGGTTTCAATGAGTTCAATTGTACGTTCAAAAATGAGTTTGAGTTTTAGATAGTGATCATCATACTTTTTCAAGTCTAATTCATTGAGTTGCATGAATGACATTGTTTTTCCCACAACCTTAATGAGTCCAAAACCCATTATGGTTGTACCAGGATCAATCCCTAAAATAATTTTTTCTTTACTCATTAATCACAAAAATAACAGCCACTTAAAGACACCGAAACACCAACTGTTACCGTTAGGAGGTTTCCATTGAATGACCCAAAGCCATCAAATATAGGATCAAATTCTTTTGCAAAACCAAAAATATAGGATGTGTCTAAAAACACCGAAAAGGTTCTTGAAACTGAATATTGGAACTCGATGCCAGCCATGGCATTGAAATAGGTAAGGTTGTTATCGGCATAACCACTTAAAGGCTTAACGAAAGATATTCCTGGTCCAGCGTGTCCCACTATACCTATATGCGTTGGCAAGAAAGTCATTAGTGTCGTGGCATCATAAACAAATTGAGCATTAACTCTTGAATAATTTATTTTAAAATAAGGTGAGTCGCTGTTATTGGCTATACGATTAAAACCATAATCTAATTTGACACCATATTGCGGTTTAAACATGCGCTGAACTCCTAAATGAATAGTTGGAAAATTTACAGGTTTCGCTTCAAACCCTGGCACAAATCCACTTGAACTAGGACTATTAAGACCAAATGCAACTTGAGCCTTCCATTTACTAGCCTCGCTTTGCCCACAAACAATGATTGTTGTAAAAAACAATAGTAAAAACAAGCTACTGAATCTATAATTTACAAAAGCTATCCTCATATGACTTTATTGTTTTATTTTGTACAAAATATAATCTACGACTCAATTGTATGTTTGGAGCCGTTCCTTACAAAACTAAACAATTCTTTTTTGTACTTATTAAAATGAGTATAGTAGTTGGTGCTTTTTATTTTATTTATAATAAACTCACTTCTAACCAAGAAATGGATTTTAAAGTTTTCTGGGATTTTTTATCAAAAAACAATGCGTTTTCAATAAAGAATGTGATTTTTTTGATGCTTTTAAGCATTTTAAACTGGTTTTTTGAAATTATAAAATGGCAGCATTTAGTATCCTATATTCATAAAATATCATTTAGTAATTCTTTAGAACAAAGTCTTGGTTCTTTAACAGCATCATTATTTACCCCTAACCGTGTGGGTGAGTACGGTGTAAAAGCCATGTATTTTAAATTATCAGAAAGCAAGAAGATAGTTGCGATGAATTTATTGAACAATAGCTTGCAGATGGCAGTTACAACACTCTTGGGCGTTGCTGGATTGAGTCTTTTTGTATTGAGATATCCGCTTGACATATCTTATTACAAGGTGTTTAAATTTGGTGTTGTTTTATTAATTATCATCTTATTTCCAATAATAGGTTTGGCAAAAACCAAATTTTCTATAAAAGGAATTTCCTTTCAAACTGCCAGAGCATTTTATTCCAAAATCCCAAAAGCGTTATATGTAAAGGGATTTTTATTCTCACTTATTCGTTACATGGTTTTTTCATTTCAATTTTATTTTTTACTCACATTATTTGGTGTGAAATTGAGTTATTTTGATTCCATGGTTATCATAACAAGTATGTATTTTCTAGCATCCATAATTCCAGTTATTTCAATTTTTGATGTGGTTTTAAAAGGTAGTGTTGCCATCTTTTTGTTTTCTATAACTGGTGTAGGCAACATAATTATTTTGAGCACCATATTGCTTATGTGGTTTTTTAATGTGGCTTTGCCTAGCTTAACAGGAGCCGTATTTGTGCTGAAATTTAAATTACCTCAAAAAACAGTATGCTTATAATAATTTTGGCCATATCATTTCTGTACCTGCTTTTGATTGGCGGATTTATTATTGGTTTTGATAATGTCAATAATTTTAAAGAAAAACTACTAGTACCAAAAACAAAATTTTCAATTGTTATTCCCTTTAGAAATGAATCAGACAATTTACCACGCTTGTTGGATTCTATCTTGCAATTGGAATATCCCAAAGAACTTTATGAAATACTATTGATAGATGATGCTTCTACAGATGATTCAGTTTTAATTATAAAATCACACTTAAAAGACACCCTTTATGATTGGACGATTTTAAAGAATAACCCTAATACAAGTTCCCCAAAGAAAGATGCCTTGAAAATCGGTATATCAGAATCCAAATATGATTGGATTATTACCACGGATGCTGATTGCATATTGCCAGAAGAATGGCTTAATATTTATGACACTGTTGTTCAAAACAGTGCATATTCATTAATAGCTGGTCCTGTAGCATATAAAAAGCCTAAATCATTTCTTGATCATTTTCAAAATTTAGATTTTATAAGTTTGATGGGCTCAACCATTGGCAGTTTTGGGCTAAAAAAACCTTTTATGGCTAATGGTGCGAATTTGGCCTACAAGAAAGCTCTGTTTCATCAATTAAACGGATTTGAAGATGATTCAAACATAGCAAGTGGCGATGATGTTTTTCTACTTCAAAAAGCAGTAAGGTATAATTCAGAACAAGTGGGCTATTTGAAAGCAGAAGGAGCCATCGTTTTAACTAACCCACAACCAACATGGCAACAGTTGGTTTATCAACGCGTTCGGTGGGCATCCAAATCAATCTATTATAAAAGTGCTTTTTCAATATTTACAGCATTTACAGTGTTTTTCATGAATATCCTATGCGTCATCTTATTGCTTTCATCAATAACTGGCCTGACCAATTTTTTTACGTTTCTATCCCTTTTTGTATTCAAATCATTTTTAGATTTTATTCTTATCAATAAAACTAGTGGCTTTTTAGGTCATCAAATTCCATTTATAAGATTTTTGATTTCCAGTATTTTATATCCGTTTTTTACTACATACATAGTGACCATATCAACTTTTAAAAATTACGATTGGAAAGGACGTACGTTTAATAAATAACCCGTAAAAGTATATCATGATGTCGTTTAATTTTTATAGTTTTACAAGTAACCTAAACATTTGTAAAATGAAAAAGCTACTATTTTTATTCTGTTTCATTGCTTTTGGCTTTTCTGGATTTACCCAAGAAACCTATAACGTCAATAATGAAACACTGGAATTAAAAACTGAAGTAGAAGGTAATTTGGACTTGTTATGGAATATTTTTGATGGTAAATACCGCTATTTTGTAAGAAGTAATAATGGTAACATCCAAGAATTGGTAAATACTAAAAATGAAGGAACACGTAAATATCAAGAAGAATATAAGACAGTTTTAAATAATCTAACAAAAGACTACGGGCTAACAGCTGAAAAAGTAAATCTGACACTTTTCAGTTTAAAAGAATACATCAATAAATACAATGCGACATCTGATGTTGGTTACAATTATAAAGAGCGCGCTAAAGTACAATCTAGACTTGGGGCTTTTGGTGGTTTAACCAATCAACCATTTGTCGCCAATCCAAATAATAAATCGGTGCCGTTTTTTGGATTAGAATTTGAAATTTTCGAAGAAAGCAGATTACCTAGACATGCTTTGTTTTTTCATTTTAGACATGCTCTAGAAGCTGACGATTTTGAATATTCTTCTACACAACTATCCATTGGTTACAGATATCGAATAATAAACAAAGAGGCCTTTAATTTCTATGGAAATTTAAAAATGGTTACTTATACGGCTTCAAATGCTACTTATGTGTCTAGTAATCCGGAAATTGGGATTTACGAAGAATCAGCTTCTGGCATTCAAGTACCTTTTACACTTGGTTTAGGTGCAGACATAAGGATTACAAAAAATAGCTTCATCACATTAGCCTATCATGATATTTATGCAATTTTTATTGATAACAGTGATAATTTCCCAATAGATTTTGCTTTAGGCTATAAGATTAATTTATAGTGCGTTTAGACAAAACATCAAACCCTGCTTTTTCAGATTATTTTTGGAATGATGACAATCACCATTCTCAAACCATGTCGGTTTCTGGAATTATAATAAAATCTCTCGTTTCTATACTGATTATTGCATTGATAACGGCTGGAATATGGAAGTTATATGATAACGGTTACAACGTTAAGTGGTTTACCACTGGAGGGATGCTTGCCGCTATCATTATCAGTATTATTATTTCGGTACGAAAGCATTGGGCAAAATTTCTAGTACCATTATATGCTATTGCCAAAGGCTGTTTTTTAGGTGGAATAAGCAGTTTTATTCAGGCTAAATTCCCTAACATGCCTTATCAAGCAATTGGAGTTACCATCATTACATTTTTTGTGATGTTGATATTATATCAAACACGAATAATTGTTGTTACAAAAAAGTTGAGAAGTATTATAATTACTACTTGTGCCAGTATTTTTGTAACCTATATTATTTCATGGATTTTAGGTTTCTTTGGAATTAAGGTTTTTATTTGGGGTACATCTTGGTGGGCAATTGCTTTTAATGTAGTTGCAGCTATCTTTGCTTCATTATCATTATTATTGGACTTTGACTATATAGAACGTTTTAAAGGTAAAGCCCCTAAAGAAAAAGAATGGTTGGCTACTTGGGGTTTACTGGTTACATTGGTTTGGTTGTACGCCGAAATATTAAGACTCATGCGCAAACTTGCCATTCGTTTTTAATAAGCTTGAATAATAATAGGCAATGTAAATGCTGTTTTTACTTGCTGACCACGTTTTACAGCAGGATAAATTTCTGGCAGTGAATCCAAACTATTATTTATAAGGTTTTTGATATTCGGGATTTCGTGCAATGTTAATGAGTCAACATCAAATTCCATAACCGTTAGCTTACCCTTTTCAGAAATTTGAAATTTGATTAATAGGGTGTCTTTGATGTTTTGAGATACAACAATAGTATCTGCTTGTATATTTTTTGAAATTGCCTCTATAAGCGTATTCTGAAAGCATCTTTTTTTTCCTTCTTTTGAAATTTCATTATCACATATTGTAAATGAAGGATATTCATCAACCTCATTCCACGTAAATGTTTTTAGCTCTTCATTCAATATAGCTTCAGATGATGTTTTTTTTACGTCAAAGTAATTGCAGGAGGTTAAAACCAAAAAAGCTAAAATAAAATACCCTTGTTTCATAATTTGTTATGATACCGAAAAGTACAATTTTTTGTATTAATTTTAAGTAAATTGATAATTATAGATAAAAAAACCGAAAACGTTGTTTTCGGTTTTTAACAGTTTGACAATTTAGTTTATTCCTTAATTTGAAATTTGATTGGCAAATAATAAGGCACGGTTACTTTTACACCGTCTTGTTCGCCAGGAATCATGGTTGGTAATATGCTGACTACTCTAATAGCTTCATTCTCTAAATCAGGATGATTGGCTCTAGCCTTAATGTCAATTATTTGGCCATTAGCATCAATTTTGAAAAAAACTGAAATTTTCTGCTCGCCGGTAAGTCCTAAATCATTAGATAAATTAGTGTTAAAGTTTTTAAGTATAAAAGAATTGAGTTCTTTACTCATACAGTTTATACTTTCTTCTCTAGTTTCAACTTTTTCACAACCAGGAAACGCAGGTACTTGTTCAATGACACCATAAGGAATTTCAGCATATTTTACTACATCTTTAAAGTATGGTTCTTTAAGACCGTCAGGAGAAACTAACATCATTAATGTTTTTAAAGCATTTTTTTCTTCATCAGTCATACTCCCTTTTGCGGCAATAGATTCTTTTAAATCAGCAATGCTTTGCAAAACTTCACTAGAAGCTTTCTCTTGAGATTCATTGCTAACTCTATACTCTTGTTTAGCTACATCTTTTGTAGGTCTGTCTTGTGAGCAAGAAGAATATAAAAGCATTCCAAAAACTACAGGGATTAACAATGTATACTTAAGTAATTGAATTTTTCTTGATTTCGATTTTTGTAACATAATAATTCGTTTTTTGATTAATGATTGTTTAAAAAATGGGTTGATAAACGATACTGATTTGATATCAAAAACCTGTGACAGCAGGTTTTCATAATATTGCTTTTTATTTTGCTTGATTGCTTTTGAATCTGCAATAAACTCGTGCAAATCTGATATTCTATTCTGGTACATATATACCAATGGATTAAACCAAAATACTACGCGAAGTATTTCAAAAAAAAGCAAATCCCATGTATGTTTTTGTTCAATATGAACTAACTCATGTTTCAATATGGACTCACGTTCTTGGGTTTTAATTTTTTCTCCAATAAAAACATAATGAAAAAATGAAAAAGCCAATGTACTGTTGGAAACTTGTATTATTGAAAAATCCTTTTCTTTAACTTTAGGATTGGTATAAGCAAGTTTTAAAATCTGAAAAATTCTGAATAAAAAGTATAACAATGCTAAAATACAACCAAGTAACAAAATGTTAGGGACATGTGATAAGATACTATTTGATGTACTTGTTCCTTTTAGTACCACTTCATTTAGAACAATTGGGTTTTGAGTTTCAAAAGCAAATTTTGGAAAAGAAAATGTATATACTTGAGGTACAACATTTCTAAAACTTTCAATCTTGATAAGCGGAAGTAAGATGGACAAAACTGCTGTTCCTAACAAATATGCCCTGTTCCAGTTAAAAAAGGTTTCCCTTTTTAAAAACACATCGTAAACTATTAAGAATAGTAACTGAAATGCAACAATTTGTATGACGTAGTGTATCATGATTTATTGTCTTTATTAATTTCTTTTAAAACCGATTCCAATTCATTTAAACTGATGTCATTCTTCTTCATAAAAAATGATACCATACTTTTAAAAGAACCTTGAAAATAATTTTCCACCAACGTATTGATGGATTGGTTACTATAATCGGGTTTCTTTACAACCGGAAAATAAACATGACCTTTGCCTTGTTTTTCATAATCAACAAAGCCTTTGGATTCCAGTATCCTTACAATGGTAGATACAGTATTGTATGCTGGTTTGGGTTTAGGGAGTTCTTCAATTATTTGTTTGACATTGGCTTTCTCTAGCTGCCAAAGTATGTGCATGATCTCCTCTTCTGCTTTAGTAAGTTGTTTCATCATCTAACTTTATGGTTCAATAAAACTTGTCAACTAAACAATTAGTTGAATACAAATATAACTAAAAAATTAGTTCAAACTAATTTTTTAGTTTAAACTTTGTAACATTCTTTGTTTATCTTCGTCATACCAATAAAATTTATATGGATATTTTACTGACGCTCATTGGATTTGTTTTTATGCTAGTAGGCATCATAGGTAGTTTTTTACCTGTTTTACCTGGCCCACCATTAAGTTGGGTTGGCCTGTTATTGCTTCACTTAACAAATACCGTTGATACCAATTGGGTGTTTCTAGGTATTACTTTACTAATTGCTTTACTTGTATTCGCACTAGACTATATCATACCTGCCATGGGTACAAAAAAATTTGGAGGTAGTAAATATGGTATGATTGGCACAACCACAGGACTATTGGTTGCAATTATTTTTCCTATTTTGGGACCTTTAGGTATAATTATATGGCCTTTTATAGGTGCATTAGTTGGTGAATTACTAAATAAATCAGATTCTAAAACAGCTATGAGAGCTGCTTTTGGTTCACTTCTAGGATTTTTAACAGGAACTTTTATAAAATTTTTGGTTGCTGTAATCTACCTTGGTTTCTTTATATCGACTGTATGGGAACACAAGAGTAGTCTTTTTTCTTTTTAAGAAGAAACCCTATGATTTTCGGTTAGTATGAAAACCACAGGGTTTGTGTAAATGCTATTATCAACAAATTTTTTGAGGGATTCATCAAATCTGTCGTTGATATTTCAAATGTATGTATTTAAATAAACTTTTTGCTGCGGTAAAACCGTAAACTTGTTGTGGTAAAACCGTACTATTCTATCATACAGCGCGTTTCAAGAACTTTTCAAAAATGATAAAATGTTGAATTTTAACAGTTTTTGAAAGAATTTTTATATAAAGCCCTTAACTCTCGCTTCATCTAAAAGTGTTTCATCGTTACCATCTTGAACATCAAACAATAACTTTAATTGCTTTTTGCGCTTTTCAATAGCACTTAAAGAAATATCTATGTGATCAACCAGGTTTTTAGTACGAATACCTTGAGAGAGTAGATATAAAATTTTTCGATCAATGTCATCTAAATCAATGTCGTTGGTTATTGACTTTCTTACTATGGAATTGACGGTTCCACTATAAAAAGGCGGATTGTTAAGAACAGCTTGAAAAGCACTCGCTAATTCACTAGAAGTTAAATCGCTTTTTATTAAAAAGCCTTCAGGATCAATATTTTTAATTAAATTATGTACTCGATAATTCTCATTAAACATGGTAAGCATAACAATTTTGGCCTCTGGCATGACTTTTCTGGCATATTTTGCTAAATCTTCTCCTGAATTGAATTTACCATCGGTTGAAGGTGGCAAACTAATATCCATAAACAAGACATCATAAGGTTTTTCAGTTTCTACTGCACGGTTCATAAACTTTACAGATTCGTCACAATTGTTGGCAATATCTATCAGTAATTTTTGATTGTCTTTTTTAGTTGCCAGTAACGTATTTTGATAACCCTCAATGATTATTGGGTGATCATCTGTCATTAGAATACGAATTATTTTTTCCATTAGGTTTTAAAAATTAATAGGTTAGATTGGGATTTTAATTAAAATACTGGTACCGACATCTTTTTCAGAAGTCATTTCAAGTTCACCATGTATTTCCTTTACTCTTGAATGCATGTTTTTAATACCTATTCCTTTTTTGGCTTTATTAACATCAAAGCCAGATCCGTTGTCGGTAATGAACAAGCAAATTACATTATTTTTTAATTTAAAGCTAATCTCAACGTGAGTAGCATTGGCATGTTTGTAAATGTTTTGAAGGGATTCTTGAATAATTCTGTAGATATGTATCTTTGTTTTGTTTGGAATATCCTCCCAGACAATATCTCCTTCAATACTAATATCATTATTAAAGCCGTAAGCTTTGGACTGCGTTTCAACTAATGTACTAATAATGTCTTCATAACCAGAGCCTGAAACAAAATCAGTATTTAATTCATGGGACACTTTCCTGATTTCCTGTTCAATATTCTTTAACTCAACAATATAACCTTCTCTAGTTTTTATGGCTTCGTCAGTTGTGCTTAAATTCAAACTATCCAAACTCAAGCGTGTACCAAACAAACGACCTAAAATACCATCATGAAGTTCTTCTGAAATGCGTTTTTTCTCAATAGATCTCGCTTCATCAATTTTATCCTGTTGTGATAGCATTAGATTATAAATTTCTTCATTAGCCTCTTGTTGTTGTTGTACAAGTTTCAATTCTTTGTTTTTGGCTCTTTGCGATATGATGATATAAAGTAAAATTAAAGTTACTAGTAAGCCTCCTGATAATATTAGTAACCACATACGCTCACGGGTTATCTGCTGATTTTTCAACTCAAGCTGATCAGTTTCCAGTTCAATGCGTGCAAACTTATTCCTAATAGCTCGTTCTTTATTGACTAAACTATCATTTAGCTTGATGTATTCATTCAAATAAACTTCTGACCTATCTGTTGTATCAATTTTAGATTTTAGCATCAATGCACTTAATATTACATCATTGGTTGAAGATTTCTTACCTAAATTATAAGCTATGTTTGAAAAAAACGAGGCTGAATCTAGTTCTTTCTCACCCAAATAATATTCGGATGCATTAAGAGCTACTGACATCATGCTAGCCTCTTCTTGAATACTATCACTAATTTTGTACGCCTCATATAGCATATTTTTTATTTCAGAATCGGGATAGTTTCCAATTAAATATTTTAAATGTGCATAATCGCCTAATATCAACGCATAATTATATAGCTCTTCCTTTAAAATCGACTTATTATCAAATAAGTCTTGATAAATCTTTAAAGCTTTATCATATTGCCCCAATTCTTTATAAATCAATGCAATATTACTATTTGAATACAGTGTATAGAGGTTGTTGTCCTTTAATTTATTGCTATAGAAAAGCGCTTTATTATGGTATTCAACAGCTTGGTCATATAATTTTAATTCATCAGCAGATATGGCAATCAAATTATATAAAGCCCATAAATTATCTAATGTGAATTCCGTTTCAGGCATGTTTTCGTAAAGCTTAATAGCCCTTGCAGCAGTATTTTCACAACCGACATAATCACGCTCTTCAAACTGAATAGTAGCCATTTCATTTAGGGTTCTGGCTTCATCTTTCACCATTTTTAAAGTGGAAAAATACTTAAGTGTATTATAATAATAGTAATAAGCACTATCCGATCTATAATTTGAATTATGGTACCATCCTAAAACATTATTTATGTATGCAAGTGCTAAAGTATCTTTAATCTTTTTAGCAAGTTTTAAGTTTTGATGGTTTAAATCATAAATGGAATCTGAAGACATTTCATTTCTAGCAATCTTATTTAAATAAAGCGTAGCCAACAAACGCTTTGTTTTTAAAATCGTAGTATCCTGCTTGGAAATATTAGCAAAATAGATAGCCTTTTTAATATTTTTAATACGATAGTCTAAATCTAAAGATTGATCTTCAGCCAAAGATTGATAAAATTCCAGACTATCAAATACGGAAGTTTTATTGGACTCTTGCGCATTAAGAGTAAAGAATATAAAGAAGAGTAAATAAAAAACAGCTTTCTTAAGGAACATAATGGATTTCTATGTCCCTCAAATGTATCAAATTTTGTAGCAAATATGATACTGAATATAAAATTAAATAAACAACAAATGAACCTCTAAATATTAGAGGTCCAAAAGCTAAATAAAATGGCAGGAAATATTATCCGTTTGAAGGAACCGTTCCTTCTTTCTTTTTAATATGTCTTTTAACAGCAAAAGCATACGTAAAATCTTCTTGATTTGTTACTTTTTCTTGCTTCGGCTCTGTAGTAGTCACATCGCTCTTAATACTTAATCCAGTTAGGGTTGTACAAAAAACGGCAGCTAATAAGGTAATTTTTAAGGTTTTCATGTTAGTTCATTTAGGGTTAAACAACAGTTTGCTATTAATTATTTACTATAAAAATTGATTTTTAAACTAAAAATCGCTGTTGAGGGAAGAATGGATAATTAACCTTAAATATTTAGATGCCAAAAAGGCTTCAAATAATTATTTTATAACATGAGGGAATAGACAAAAATTTGTCTTAAATGGATTAATAAACCTTAAATAAGCTGAATAATTCGATTTAGGGACTTATTTGAAGGACTGTAAATATAGATTCAAGGGCTATGATTACACTAAATAGTCGATTAAATGCATTTTATATCGATTAAATGCTTAATAATTAGAATTTTCTTACAAGTATATGTAATTGTAATCTATTACAAAACAAAAAAGCATCCCAATCTTCTTAAAAAGAAAAAAGGAAAGCTTTCCATTGGAATACCCAACACAATTGGATATCTCCTACATTTACCTCAACATTTCTATTGAGATAAAACAACACAACTAAATTTTATTGCTAAAAAAAGCTCCAAATTTAGGAGCTTTAGCAATTTAGCGGTCTGGACGGGACTCGAACCCGCGACCTTCGCCGTGACAGGGCGACATTCTAACCAACTGAACTACCAGACCGTTGCTCTATTGCGGATGCAAATATACACGGCTTTTTTTATAAGTCAAACCTTTTTTTAAAATATTTTAATCTTTATTTACAAAAACTTTTGACGCTCTATCATATAGGTCATTAAGATATTATTAAAGTCTTTATTAATATCTGCTTCTACATATTTAATTCTATACTGAATACATTTAAGTTTTATTTCTGAAAAATAATCAGCAACAGCTTTTTCATAATTCTCTTTTATATTTTCAGCATATAGATTAATGTGATCACCTGTTTCAACATCAACAAATCGCTTTGGTGTGTTACTAAAATTAAATTCCAGTTCATGCTGCTTGTCAAAAACATGAAACAAAACTACCTCGTGCTTATTATATTTTAAATGGCGTAAAGCTTCAAATAATTTTTCATCATCTGAAGTTGTTTGAAACATGTCAGTAAAAAAGAAAATCAACGAACGTCGTTTTATCTTTTCAGCAATTTGATGTAAGTATGTATATGTATCTGTTGTCTTATTTTTAGGCTTTGAAATAGCCATTTCGCGCAACTGATGCAATAACATTTGATGATGTCGTTCACTACCTTTTTCTGGCGAATAGTAATCATACTTATCACTATAAATACTCAAACCAACAGCATCACGTTGCTTTTTTAAAATCTGCATTAATGCTGCCGAGGCTAATGCAGAAAATGCTATTTTGTTTAAACTATCAATGCCGAAGTCAGCTAGTTGAGGATAATGCATTGAACTACTATTATCAACAATTAGGTGACAACGTAAATTGGTTTCTTCATCATACCGTTTTGTATATAACCGGTCGGTTTTTGCAAACAACTTCCAATCTATATGTTTGGTACTTTCACCTTGATTATAAATTTTATGCTCTGCAAATTCTGATGAAAACCCATGAAATGGACTTTTATGCATACCAGCAATAAAACCCTCAACCACTTGTTTGGCCAAAAGTTCCAGATTTTTAAATCCACCTGCTTTATTAAGTTCTAATTGCAAATCCATACGAGACTAAACTAAAAAAGGTTTGTCGCATGGACAAACCTTTTATCATTTCTTTTAGAAAGTATTTTATAAAAGCGAATCAATCGCTTCAGTGTAAGCACTTTTTTGCGCAACACCTACTTGGCGTCCTACAACTTCTCCGTTTTGGAATACTAATACTGTTGGTATGTTTCTTACACCATATTTTGCAGCAAATTCTTGATTAGCATCTACATCTACCTTACCAACTACAGCTTTCCCTTCATATTCATTACTAATTTCATCAATGATTGGTCCTACCATACGGCAAGGTCCACACCAAGCTGCCCAAAAATCAACCATTACAGGTTTATCACTTTTTAATACTGTTTCTTCAAATGTTGCATCTGTTATTTCTAATGCCATAATCTATAATTTAATATGTTCTACTTCTATTTGTTATGCAATATTAGTCAAAAAAAATGCCAAAGCTTACAACCTGACAATTTGTTTTCCTTATGCATGTATTGTTTCAGGTTATTTATTCTTAACGAGTAATAATGCATTAATTTAATTTATAAAACACATCCTGTTTTTCTAATTCATCTAATAATTCTTGAGATATTTTTATTTTCTGCCTTCTGCTCGGCATGTTTAATTTTATCTGCTCTTCATTATCATAAATCACAAAATTAAGTGAATTATCACCTTGATGAAGATTAAACAACTCTTTAAGACTTTGAATACGTTTTTCCTGAAGATCCGCAATATTTAGCTGTACCGAAAGTTTCTTTGCATAGGTATCCATAACATCATGCAACAACTGAAAACTATTAAACTGTAACCTTGGATCACTTTTCTTCCCTGTATCCCGATTCACCCAGCCTTCCCGAATAAAAACCTTAACATATACAAACGAATTTTTTAGAAGAAAATGTCTAAACTTTAAATATTCTTCACCAAAAATTCTAAATTCAAAACTATCTGTATAATCTTCTATCGTGAACAGAGCCCAACCTTTGCCTTGTTTACTCACACGATGCTGAACATCAGTAACAACGCCACCAAAGGTCATTTCACGATTTACATATTGCTCCAAATTATTAAACAACGCAATATTGGCATTACAAAAAGTTTTCATTTCAATTCTAAAATCATCTAATGGGTGACCAGAAATATAAATTCCCACGACTTCTTTTTCTCGTGCTAATTTTTCCATAGTTCCCCATTCTTCGCAAGGCGGCACCTCTGGTTCTGCAATTTGTACATCACTTGCTTCTCCAAATAAACTTACTTGTGCAGAATTTTCATTCTCTTGATGTTTTGCTCCATATTTAATAGCTTTTTCCAAAAAGGTAATACCATCACCATCATCATGAAAATACTGTGCACGATGCGTATTCTCAAAGCAATCAAAGCCTCCAGCTAATGCTAAATTTTCAAATGCTTTTTTATTGGCTGCACGTAAATCAATACGCTTTGCAAAATCGAAAATTGAATTATAATGACCATCTTTTTTACGGTTTTCAACAATGGTCATTACAGCACCATGACCCACACCCTTGATAGCTCCCATTCCAAACCGAACAGCATTGTCTTGGTTAACAGAAAATTTATAGTAACTCTCATTAATATCTGGGCCCAAAACATCCAATCGCATGCGCTTACACTCTTCCATAAAGAAAGTAACCTGCTTAATGTCATTCATGTTATTAGAAAGCACAGCCGCCATATATTCTGCTGGATAATGTGCTTTTAAATAAGCCGTTTGATAAGCAATCCAAGCGTAACAGGTTGAGTGCGATTTATTAAAGGCATAACTCGCAAAAGCCTCCCAATCTTTCCAAATTTTTTCTAAAACATCCCTTGGATGTCCATTGGATTCACCACCATTTAAAAATTTCGGTTTTAATTTTTCAAGTAAGGCGAATATCTTTTTACCCATGGCCTTTCGCAGTACATCGGCTTCACCTTTAGTGAAACTGGCTAACTTTTGTGACAATAACATCACCTGCTCTTGATATACCGTAATACCATAGGTTTCTTTTAAATACTCCTCCATCGCCGGCAAATCGTAAACGATATCCTCACGACCATGTTTACGAGCGATAAAACTAGGAATGTATTCCATTGGTCCAGGACGGTACAGCGCATTCATAGCAATTAAATCATCAAACACAGTAGGCTTCAAGTCCTTCATATGTTTTTGCATGCCAGGAGATTCGTATTGAAAAATACCTACAGTTTCACCTCTTTGGAAGAGCTCATAAGTTACTTCATCATCCAAGGGGAAGTTGTCAGGATCTAGTGTAATACCATGTTTCGCTTTAACAATCTTAACGGTATCTTTAATTAAAGTCAAAGTTTTTAACCCTAAAAAATCCATTTTTAACAATCCAGCATCTTCCACTACCGAGTTATCAAATTGAGTAACATATAGGTCGGAATCTTTGGCAGTTGCAACAGGAACAAAATTGGTAATATCATCTGGAGTGATAATAACACCACAAGCGTGAATACCAGTATTTCTAACCGAACCTTCCAAAATTCGTGCTTGGTTTACAGTTTCTGCTTCTAAATCTTCACCATCTGAAATATTAAGTAACTGATTAACTTTTTCTAAATCTTCTGCACGGAATTTTTTACTTAATTCCTTTTCTTCCATGCCAAAAATCTTCCCAAGTTTAGACATGGTTGGGATTAACTTGGCAATTCTATCAGCATCAAACAATGGCAAATCTAAAACACGAGCGGTGTCACGTATGGAAGATTTGGCAGCCATGGTTCCGTAAGTGATAATTTGAGCTACTTGATTACTTCCATATTTATTAATAACATAATCCATAACGCGACCACGACCTTCATCATCAAAATCGATATCGATATCTGGCATACTTACACGATCTGGATTTAAAAACCGCTCAAAAAGTAAATCGTATTTAATAGGATCAATATTAGTAATCCAAAGGCAATAAGCCACAACTGAACCAGCAGCTGAACCACGACCTGGACCAACAGACACGTCCATATTTCTAGCTTCACGAATAAAATCTTCAACTATCAAAAAGTAGCCTGGATATCCTGTTTTTTCTATAACATCAAGCTCAAAATCTAAACGCTCTTTAATCTCATCGGTTAGTTCTCCATAGCGTTTTTTAGCACCTTCATATGTTAAATGTCTTAAAAAGGCATTCTCACCACGCTTACCGCCATCTTTTTCATCATTTGAATCCTTAAACTCATCTGGAATATCAAACTTTGGAAGCAAGACCTCTCTTGCTAGTTGGTATGGCTCTATTTTATCTACAACGTCTTGAATATTGCTAATAGCTTCAGGAATATCTTTAAAGAGTTCCTTCATGCCTTCAGAAGACTTGAAATAATATTCTTGGTTAGGCAATCCATAACGATAGCCTCGACCACGGCCAATTGGTGTTGCCTGCTTTTCACCATCCTTAACACAAAGTAGAATATCATGCGCATTAGCATCTTCTTTATCTACATAATATGTGTTGTTGGTAGCTACTAATTTAATATTATGCTTTTTAGAAAATTCGATTAAAACTTGATTCACGCGATTTTCATCCTCTTGATTATGACGCATAATCTCGATGTATAAATCGTCACTAAACTCCTGTTTCCACCAGAGCAAAGCTTCTTCAGCCTGATTTTCACCAACATTTAAAACCTTACTTGGCACTTCACCATACAAGTTTCCAGTAAGTACTAATAAATCTTCTTTGTATTGTTTTATGAGCTCCTTATCTATTCTAGGCACGTAGTAAAAACCTTCGGTATAGGCTATAGACGATAATTTCGCTAAATTGTGATAGCCTTTTTTTGTTTTCGCTATTAAGACTACTTGATAACCGTTATCTTTTCTGGATTTGTCTTGGTGATTTTCGCAAACAAAAAACTCGCAGCCAATTATGGGCTTTATAGTTTTAGCTATTTGTGTTTCGCCTTTATCTTTAGTCGCTTTATTTTTTTCTTCTACAGATTTGTTGTGATTATTTATCTGCTTCACAAAATGAAATGCACCCATCATATTAGCATGATCAGTTAATGCTACAGCAGGCATACCATGTTTAGCTGCTGCTGCAACTAAATTTGGAATGCTGATGGTTGATTGTAGAATAGAAAATTGCGAATGATTATGCAAATGAACAAAGTCAACCTCTTTAAGCTCGGAGATATTTTCTTTAATTTCTTGGTCAGAAATATCATTGGTTTGAGCTTGTTGTAATCGTTCGTGTATTTTTGCGCTAGCTTTTTTTAAATTAATATGCTTTAAGCCTATTAACTGAATTTCTTTAGGGTTAGCTTCAGAAAAACGTATAAAATAATCCGGTTGAACATCAAGTTGTTCTTTGGTATATTCTTCACGTCTAACCAACTCCAAAAAGCAACGTGTTGTTGCTTCTACATCGGCAGTAGCATTATGCGCTTCGGCAAAGGGCTCATTGAATAAAAACTCATGTAATTCTGTAAGCGTTGGCAGCTTAAACTTACCACCTCTACCTCCTGGGATTTTACATAATTGAGCTGTATGCTCTGTACACGTATCTAATACGGGAAGTTCTTGTAAATGGTTGGCCACATCTTCTCGCACAAATTCAGCTCCCATAATATTGAGATCGAACCCAACATTTTGTCCTACAACAAATTTTGTTTGATTTAAAGCTTTGTTGAACTTATCTAGAACCTCTGTCAATGGCACACCATGTTCTTGTGCTAATTCTGTAGAAATACCATGTATTTTTTCAGCATCAAAAGGAATATTGAATCCTTCGGGTTTAATCAAATAATCCTGATGATCAATACAATTACCCATGTCATCATGTAATTGCCATGCTATCTGAATACATCTTGGCCAGTTATCAGTATCAGTTATTGGTGCATCCCAACGTTTTGGCAATCCCGTAGTTTCGGTATCAAAAATTAAATACATGCTAAAAATCTATCAATTAAAAGGTATCACAAAAGATTATAAACGAGCTTATAAAAATACATAGAAATACTGCTTTATTAAAGTGAAGTTATAAACAGTTGTAAACAAAAAAACGCAACCATAAGGTTGCGTTTAACTTTCTACTTTAAAATATAATTATGACACTAATTCTTCATGAACTTTTTCAGTATTAATAGCTGCTTGAATAGCATTTTTTTGCTTAGTCAACAACGAATCAATACTTGGCGGCAACGTTCTGTCGTTAAGAATTTCTTTATATTCTTCGAGACTAGCTTCCTCTCCACGTATAGCTTCTTCTAAAATAGCTTCTTCATCATTTGATGTAAATAATGATTTTAGGCTCATCCAATTTCTATGCATCGTACCTTTGAAACTTCCTGAATCTTCAGGTATTTCTCCATAACGCAGAATTTCAGTTCGCAATTCTTTAGCAAATTGGCTTCGTTCAGTTGCGCGACGCTTGAAGAACATTTTTAATTCTGGAGAATCTACATTCTCCATAGCATTTAAATAGCCTTTTTCAGCATCATAATTTTTAATTAATAATTCGTTTAACTTGTTTGAAATTTCTTCTGAATACTTCATAATCTTACTTTTCATTTAAATTTCAATAAATTCTTTATAGATGCGTATTGTTTCACATCTTCTATAACAGTATAACAGAAATACGTCCTCAAGTCAAGTATTATATCACTTTATTGATAAACTTTAATAGTATTTAACAACAAACGCGACCAATTGGTCGCGTTTGTTAAATATTTTAAGATTTAAATTATTACTGACAGTCTCCAAGACCATTAATGATAATCTGAATAGGACTATTGACACCACCACCACCGCAAGTAACAATTTGCTGCTGTAAGGCTGCTTTATAAGCCAAACATACTTCAGTATATTGTGGACTACTGGGGTCTGTATTATTGTAAAGTTCTTCTGCAGCTTGAGCTTCAGCAACAACATCGTCACAAGAATCTAAACCACCTCCCAAATTATATAGTGGAACATCAAAAAATACACCTTGACTAAAATTAACCGTTTTCAATCCGTCTTGTGAGAACGCATTAAACCAAAAACGGCCTGAAACTGAAGTAGCTGTTACTTGAGTGATTTCAATTTCTCCATCTGGTGGATATAATGAAAATTCTGGGTCGGGCACAAAATTCGTTGAATAACTAATTTGATCAAAAATTAAATATTCTGCTTTACTAGAACTTCCTCTTCCGAGATATTTAGCTCCTAATTCTAGATTAGGGACAGTAAAATATAACCCATCATTGCCGTTTTTACCAACAATAACAATTCTGCCAGCATTATTATAACGAACCTCATAAGAAGTTGCTCGCCATAAATTACCATCCTTTTTCCCCTGTACAGCTGGCGTGTTAAATTTTATTTCATCACTACAACTTAAAATTGTCACCAAAACCAGCATTAAAACACTTATTCTCTTCATAGTACATATATTTAGGAACTCAAAAATAATATAAAAAACGTAATAAGTTAGAATTTTACTTAACTATTTAAAAATCAAAAAAAATATAGTATCTTTGCGCACTTATTAATAATCGAGGTCGAGAACCTCACTAATTAATTTTTATGTCAGTTAAAATTAGATTACAAAGACACGGTAAAAAAGGAAAACCTTATTACTGGATTGTTGCAGCAGATGCAAGAGCAAAAAGAGATGGTAAATACCTTGAGAAAATTGGTGCTTACAATCCAAACACAAACCCGGCAACTATTGAATTAGATGTCGATGGTGCTGTAAAATGGTTACAGGATGGCGCACAGCCAACCGATACGGCTAGAGCAATTTTATCTTATAAAGGTGCTTTGCTTAAAAATCATTTAGCAGGTGGCGTTAGTAAAGGTGCTTTAACAGAAGAACAAGCTGAAGAAAAATTCAAAGCTTGGCAAGAAGAGAAAACTGGAAAAGTTGAAGCAAAAACTGAAGATTTAGCAAAAGCTGAAGCGGAAGCTAAAGCCAAAGCTTTTGAAGCAGAAAAAGCAGCTAACGAAGCGCGTATTGCAGCCAACACTCCTGTTGTTGAGGAAGTTGCTGAAGAAGCAAGTGAAGATACACCAGAAGTTGAAGCTGAAGCTTCAAACGAAGAGGAGTAAAATATTTTATTTCATACCTTTGAACCCAGACTTTTTAGTCTGGGTTTTTTATTTTAAAATATGAAAAAAGAAGATTGTTTTTACTTAGGTAAAATTGTAAAAAAATACAGCTTTAAAGGGGAATTACTAATTAAACTAGACACTGACGAACCTGATTTATATGAAAGCCTAGACGCGTTGTTTATTGATTTAAGAAATAATTTAGTGCCTTTTTTTATTGAGTCCTCCCAACTTCATAAATCTGATTTATTACGTGTAAAATTTGAAGATGTAGACACCGAATCTGATGCTGATGCTTTAATAAAAAGTGACATTTATTTGCCTTTGAAATTTTTACCAAAGCTCGATGATGATAAATTTTATTTTCATGAGATAATCGGTTTTCAGGTTATTGATAAAATCCATGGTAATATTGGGACAATAAAATCGGTTAACGATTCAACAGCACAAGCATTATTTGAAATAGATAAAGATGGTATTGAAATTTTAATTCCAATGAATGATGAGTTTATCACTAATGTTGACAAAAACAAAAAGGAAATTTTGGTAAACACACCCGAAGGATTGATAGACCTTTACCTATAATAATCATGTCCGAATTCAAATTCAAAAAATTTACCATAAATCAAGATAACTGTGCCATGAAAATTGGCACCGATGGCATTTTATTGGGTAGTTGGACAAGGCTAGACCACCATCCATTTTCAATTTTGGACATTGGTGCTGGAACGGGTGTTTTATCTCTTATGATGGCCCAACGCAGTCAGGCTGGAATGATTGATGCCATTGAAATTGATGATAATGCCTACGAACAATGCGTCGACAATTTTGAACAAGCTCCTTGGTCCGATAGGTTGTTCTGCTATCACGCCTCTTTATTGGAATTTGCTGACGAAATTGAAGATACGTATGATCTTATAATCTGCAATCCCCCTTTTTATTCGGAAGATTATAAGTCCGATAACAAGCAACGTGATTTAGCACGTTTTCAAGATGCTATGCCTTTTGAACATTTAGTTGCATGCGTTTCAAAATTATTATCAGAAAAAGGTGTGTTTTCTGTAATTATCCCTTTTAAAGAAGAAGCAGGTTTTGTTGATTTAGCATTGAAGCACAAACTTTTCCAGAATAGAACACTTCATGTTAAAGGAAATACCAATTCCGATATTAAAAGGAGTTTAATGGAATTTTCATTCACAAAAAAACCATTAGTCACAGAAACACTTATCATAGAAACTAGTCGTCACCGATACACCCAAGAATATATAAACCTGACCAACGACTTTTATTTAAATATGTAAATCAATTTTGGTGGCGTTTGTTCCACTTCATCAATACATAAAAAGGTATGCCTAATACCAATAGAATAAATCCGTAGAAAACCGTTTCCTGTCCAGAACCAAAAATTGCCCATAGTGAATACGAAAAGCCTAAACCACCTAAGACAAAAGTTTTTACCCAACTTTGCAGATGAACTTTTTTCTCAATCAGGATCAGAACGTAAGCTGCCGCAGTAAAGAGATAAGGCACCAAAGCCACAAACACGACGATATCTACAATAAACTTAAATTGATCAACAAGGCCTTCTGATAAATTCATAAGCAGTACACCTGTTGTCAATAAACTACCTATTATCAAACCCATAGCTGGCGCTCCTTTTTCATTTTCCTTCCTGAATACCTTGGGAAACAATCCATCCTTTGCAGTTGCCAAAGGAACTTGTCCAGTAACCATAATCCAACCATTTAAAACGCCCAATCCAGATATTATGACACCTATGGCCACAAAATAACCGCCAAAATCACCCGCAATTATTCGGGCTGCTTCGGCAAAAGGCGCTGCTGATGTTTGCAACCTATCAATTGGTAAAATACCAAAAAGCACCACAGTTCCTAAAATATAAACACTTGCAGTTATTATAGTTCCCATCATAGTCGCTTTTGGAATAGTCTTTTCTGGATTCCTAATACTTTGCGAAGGGATGGTAGCACATTCAAGACCGAGAAAAGCATATAGTGTTAGTGCTGCAACCATTGGGAATGTGGCAAAATCACTTTCGGACGTTAAATTAAATTCCGGGAAGTTATCAATACTAAAAAAGAAAGCGCCAACAACAATTACAAAAACCAATGGTAACAGTTTGAGTACGGTTGTAACAACCTGCACCCTTCCCGACTCCTTGATTCCTCGTGTATTTATCCAAGTAAAAGTCCAAATCAATCCCAATCCAATAACAACTTTATAAAGCGTATTGGTTTCCAAAACAGGAAAAAAGAAACTCAATGCCCCGATGATGGCAACAGTCAAAGCCGCATTACCAATCCAACAAGACAGCCAATAGCCCCAAGCAATTAAAAACCCCATAAAATCACCAAAAGCAGCTTTGGGATAAGCATAAGGACCTCCTCCTTTTTTGATGATCTTACTAAAATTACTGAAGATTTTCGCCAGAATCAAAGCGCCAATTGTTGTAAAAACCCAACCTAGCAAACTTATACTGCCGTATTTAGACAAGGCAGCTGGCAAGATAAAAATCCCTACACCTATCATATTTCCAATGACAATGCAGGTTGCGGTAACCAAACCTATTTTAGGGGGAATTTTGCTCATTTTTTATCTGAATAACGATTTCTGACTAATTAATAAAAATGAGGCAGGTTAAATGTACAATTAAAATATTTCTAATGAAATCTTTCACCTTTTTATATGTATTTGGTTAAATTTGGCCAGACTTAAAAATTCGATTAAAAATGAAGCCAGACTTATTTGAAGCACCTGATTATTATAATTTAGACGAACTGTTAACTGATGAACATAAGTTGGTTCGTGATGCAGCCAGAGAATGGGTAAAACGTGATGTATCTCCTATTATTGAAGAATACGCACAAAAAGCAGAATTCCCAGAACAAATTATTGGAGGTCTTGCCGAAATAGGTGCCTTTGGACCATATATTCCAGTAGAATATGGTGGTGCAGGACTAGATCAAATTTCTTATGGATTAATTATGCAGGAAATTGAACGTGGTGATTCAGGTGTTCGCAGTACGGCTTCGGTGCAATCATCGTTGGTGATGTACCCAATTTGGAAATATGGCGATGAAGAACAACGTCAAAAATATTTACCAAAATTAGCCAGCGGTGAGTGGATGGGTTGTTTCGGGTTAACAGAGCCTGATCATGGATCTAACCCTGGAGGTATGGTTACCAATTTCAAGGATATGGGCGATCATTACTTATTGAATGGTGCCAAAATGTGGATTAGTAACGCACCTTTTGCACAAGTAGCTGTTGTTTGGGCAAAAGATGAAAGCGGCCGAATTCATGGACTAATTGTTGAACGCGGCATGGAAGGTTTTACAACGCCCGAAACCCATAATAAATGGTCTTTAAGAGCTTCGGCAACTGGAGAGCTTATTTTTGATAACGTCAAAGTACCAAAAGAAAACTTATTACCTAACAAATCAGGACTCGGTGCTCCACTAGGGTGTTTAGATTCTGCACGCTATGGTATTGCTTGGGGAGCCATTGGAGCAGCAATGGATTGCTATGATACCGCTTTACGATATAGTAAAGAACGTATGCAGTTTGGCAAGCCAATAGGTCAGTTCCAATTACAACAAAAGAAATTAGCAGAAATGATTACCGAAATTACCAAAGCTCAATTATTAACATGGAGGCTTGGTGTGTTACGTAATGAAGGTAAAGCTACATCAGCTCAAATATCCATGGCGAAACGCAATAATGTGGATATGGCTATAAACATTGCTCGTGAAGCCAGACAAATGTTAGGTGGTATGGGTATTACCGGTGAATACAGTATTATGCGCCACTCCATGAACTTGGAAAGTGTGATTACTTATGAAGGTACCCACGATATCCACCTATTAATTACTGGTTTGGATATTACTGGTTTGAATGCTTTTAAATAAATAGTAAATTCTAAAAACATTATAAAGCGAATCATTGTGGTTCGCTTTTTTTATGGACTTTTGTTTACATTTACTATATGTTTTCCAGTAAAAAACGATTAAATAAAGCCTACAAAGAATCTCCTATTGTTGAATTTGATGATTCGAGCAAGTTTGTTCTCTTTAGTGACTGTCATAGGGGTGACAATAGCTTTGCTGATGATTTTGCCAACAACCGTAATATTTACTTTCATGCTTTAAAGCATTATTATGCTGAAGGTTTTACATACTGTGAATTGGGCGATGGCGACGAGCTTTGGGAGAATCTAACCTTTAAATCTATATTCGAAGCTCATAAAAATGTTTTTTTACTATTAAAGGCTTTCCATCAAAATAAACGTTTGCATTTACTATATGGGAATCATGATATGGTTTACAAGGATCAAAAATATGTTGAGAAACATTTATCTACTTATTTTGAACCAATAACAGGAAAAGATGAAGAACTTTTTAAAAACCTAACATATCATGAAGGGTTAGTTTTAAAACACAAAAAAACACAACAACGGCTTTTTTTAACCCATGGTCATCAAGCTGACTGGTGGAATTATACATTTTGGAAATGGAGCCGATTTATGGTTCGAGTACTCTGGAAACCATTGAATGTCATGGGCATTGCTGATCCAACGAGTCCTGCTAAAAATTATAAGGAGCTTATTAAAGTTGAACGACGCATTAAAAAATGGATTATTAATAACAGTAATCTCATTACAATTGTTGGGCACACTCACAGACCACGTTTCCCTGAACCAGGTGACATCGCCTTTTTTAATGATGGTAGCTGTGTTCATCCTAGAAGTATAACTGGAATAGAAATTGAAAATGGTGAAATATCCTTAATTAAATGGCAAATTGCCACAACCGATGATGGCACACTCAAAATAGTAAGAGTTCTTTTGGAAGGACCTCAAAAATTAATAGACTATAAAACGGATTAAATTTCTGGAGCGAGCTCAACCTCCAGACCTTCCATATCAGGATTAATTTGCAATTGGCAACCTAACCTACTATTATCCTTTACATTAAATGCTTCTGACAACATAGCTTCTTCATCATCTTGCATTTCAGGTAATTCATGATCAGACAACACATAGCATTGGCACGATGAGCACATAGCCATTCCGCCACAAATACCAATGGTGCCTTCAGGAGCTAATTCATAAGACCTAACAACTTCCATCAAATTCATAGCCATATCTGTTGGTGCCATAACCTCATGTTTTACACCATCTCTATCAATTATTTTTATGTTAATGTCTTGTTCCATTACTCTATAGCTTTTACAACAGCCTTTGGTGCTTCTTTTCTAGTCCCATCAAAACCGTCAACACCACTAACTGTTGTGTATTTTAAAACATACCGTTTTCCAGGATTAATAATTTGATAAGCAGCTTGACACATTAAAGTAGCCTCGTGAAACCCACAAAGAATCAACTTAAGCTTTCCTGGATACGTGTTCACATCACCTATGGCAAAAATCCCAGGTATATTGGTTTGATAATCTAATGCGTTATTTACTTTTATAGCATTTTTTTCAATCTCTAGACCCCAATTTGCAATAGGTCCCAATTTAGGAGATAAACCAAACAGTGGAATAAAATGATCACACTCAATCTCAAATTCTTTTTCAATATGCTCTGCTTGAGAAACAACAACTGCTTTCACGTGGTGATGCCCTACAATGCCTGTAACTTCAGCAGGTGTTATTAAATTTATCTTCCCTAAATTTTTTAATTCCTGAACTTTTTCAACAGAATCTAAATGTCCTCTAAATTCGTTTCGTCTGTGAATGAGCGTTACCTCGCTTGCCACATCACTCAAAAAAATACTCCAGTCTAATGCCGAATCGCCACCACCTGCTATTACCACCTTTTTATTGCGATACATTTCAGGCTCTTTTATCATATATTCAACACCTTTATCTTCAAAATCAGTTATGTTATGAATTAAAGGTTTACGCGGCTCAAAACTCCCCAAACCACCAGCAATAGCAACTACAGGTGCATGATGTTTTGTTCCTTTATTGGTTGTTACTATAAAGGTACCATCTTTTTGTTTATCTATTGTTTCTGCGCGCTCTCCAAGTGTAAATCCTGGTTCAAATTGTTTGCATTGTTCCAACAATTTATCTGTTAAATCACCTGCTAAAATTTCTGGATAAGCTGGAATATCATAAATGGGCTTTTTAGGATATATTTCTGAACATTGTCCTCCTGGTTGTGGTAATGCATCAATAAGATGACATTTAAGTTTTAAAAGCCCTGCCTCAAATACAGTAAATAAACCTGTTGGACCAGCTCCAATTATAAGTATATCTGTTTTAATCATGAATTGTAAGTTTCGAAAACAAAGTTATTATTTACTTTAATTATTAAATGTGACATAAGTCACATTCGTAAAAAAATTAAGCTTCAACATTAATAACTTGTTCTATTTGTGGCGCATACTTTTTTATGGTCATTTCTACACCAGATTTTAGTGTCATTTGATTAACACTACAACCCACACATGCACCTTGAAGTTGGACTTTGACCAATTTATCATTTTCAATAGAAAGCAATGAAATATCACCACCATCACTCTGTAGAAACGGACGAATCTCATCCAATGCTTTTTCTATATTTAATTTTAGTTCTTCTGTATTCATGTTTTATTTTTTAACAGCTGAACATCCAGCCATGGTCGTAATTTTTATTGCTTCAGTTGGTGGCAAGTTATCATTTCTTCTAACCAGCTCTTGAACAACATTCTGCGTTAAAGTCTCAAACGCTTGTTCTAAAACAGTAGCTGTCTGTAAAGCTGCTGGTCGTCCTATATCACCTGCCTCACGAATACTCTGCACCAAAGGTAATTGCCCTAAAAATGGCACTTGTAAATCTTCAGCTAAATTTTTGGCACCTTCTTTTCCAAAGATATAATATTTATTATCTGGTAACTCTTCAGGTGTAAAGTAAGCCATATTTTCAATGATGCCTAAAACAGGCACATTAATACTTTCCTGCTGAAACATGGCAACGCCCTTTTTTGCGTCAGCCAAAGCAACATTTTGAGGCGTACTAACAACAACAGCGCCAGTTATTGGTAATGATTGCATGATACTTAAGTGAATATCACCCGTTCCAGGAGGTAAATCAATAAGCATAAAGTCTAACTCTCCCCAATGAGCATCAAAAATCATTTGGTTTAAAGCTTTGGCAGCCATAGGTCCTCTCCAAACAACAGCTTGGTTTGGTTGCGTAAAGAACCCTATAGATAAAACCTTTACACCATAATTTTCAATAGGTTTCATTTTAGACTTTCCGTCAACATTGACTGCTAAAGGTCTTTCATTTTCAACATCAAACATAATTGGTACTGAAGGTCCGTAAATGTCAGCATCCAAAATACCGACTTTAAAGCCCATTTTAGCCAAGGTGACAGCCAAATTAGCCGTTACCGTAGATTTACCAACTCCACCTTTTCCTGAAGCTACAGCTATAATATTTTGAATACCAGGAATTTCTTTCCCTTTAATGACATTATTTGTTTGCTTTGCAGGCGCATCTACCTTCACATTAACCGTTATTTTTGCTTTCTCATACACCTTATCATGAATGGTTTTCATGATATCTACCTCTGTTTTCTTTTTGGCTTGCAAACTAGGGTTGGCGATGGTAATATCTACAATGACTTCATCACCAAATGTCACCACATTTTTAACGGCACCACTTTCTACCATGCTTCGTCCTTCACCAGGAGCCGTTATAGTTTCAAGCGCCTTAAATATATCTTGTTTGTTTAATTTCATTTTCTTGAGACAAAAGAACAAAGACAAAAGAGCAAAGACATGTGTTTATAGCGTAAATTCCTTTTTCTCTATTCTTATTTCTGTTTTAATTAAGAATCATTCTAAAGTGCAAATATACAGTGAATTGTTTAGATTTTGAAACGCTTTTATTGAAATGATTTATACAACAATTCAAGTCATTTATAGTGTTGCTATTTTAATTTGTATATTTAATTACTTATTAATCAACCACATGAAAAAACAATACCTTTTTACCGCTGCCCTGTTATTTTCTTTTTGCCTACAAGCGCAGATAATTAATATACCTGACGCTAATTTTAAGAATGCTTTGACCAGTACAATTTGTTGTAATACTGGTGTTGGCGCATGGACTGATGCAGATTTTAATAATGACGGGGAAATTCAAACAAGTGAAGCCTTACAAATTGTTTCTATGAATGTTGATAATGAATCTATAACATCATTATTGGGCATTGAGTCATTTACGAATTTAGAAAGCTTACGTTGTAACGATAACCAAATAACTAGTTTAGACTTAAGTAATTTAATAAACTTAAGTTATTTGTATTGCGAAAATAATGTCCTGAATTCTTTGGATTTAAGCGGTTTGGAAAATATGATAAATTTGAATTGCCGTGATAATCAATTAACAAGTTTAGAATTAGGTGGATTGGTCAATATCGAAGAATTGAATTGTCGTAATAATCAACTATCGGTTTTAAATATTGCTGATTTTACTAATTTAAAACGTTTATACTGCCAAGATAATTTACTGGAAAATTTAACTATTCCTAATTCAATTGAACTTTTGAACGTTAATTGTAATAATAATCAACTAACATCCTTACAAATAAATGCTCCGGATTTTTCTAGTTTGGATTGCAGCAACAACTTATTAACATCTTTAAATCTTTCCTCTATGGAAAGTTTAAATAGCTTAACCTGCAATGATAATCAATTAACTTCTTTAGATGTTTCTACAATGACAACTTTAAATAGCTTAATCTGTTATAACAATCTGTTATCTTCTTTAATTTTAGGAAATTTAAATATTAACCAGATAGTGTGTGGAAACAATCTGTTAACTGAATTAACTGTAAATTCTACAACACTTTATAATTTGAGTTGTAGTAACAATCAATTAACTGTGTTAAACATTAACAATGCGCCTAATCTTCATTACTTATATTGTGGTAATAATTTATTGACTTCTTTAGATTTTTCAAATCAATCTTCATTTGGGACATTAGATTGCAGCAATAATAACCTAACCACGTTAGACGTATCAAATTTGCAATCCATTGAAGATTTAATTGTTGATAATAATGAACTGACTTCAATTAACCTTTGTCCCATAACATGGGAAACTTTAAGTGTTAGAAATAATTTTCTAACTGAAATAGATATCAGCAATAGTCCAAATCTTGAGGGTATTTTTTGTGAAAATAATTTACTCACCTCTTTGGACATCAGTAATAACAGTTCACTAATAAACTTATACGCCAGTGATAATGAATTCACCTCCTTAAATTTTGGTAATGCAGAAAGTCTAGCTTGGGAATATGATGTTTTTTTTGATGGAAATCCAAATCTTTCGATAGTGTGCACCATAGAAGAAAATTTTGATCAGGTACAAAACAAATTAACTGAGTTTGGGTATACGGATGTTGCTATTTCTTCTTATTGTTCCTTTGAGCCAAATGGAGAATACTATATTGTCCAAGGCGAAACTACTTTTGATTCTAATAATAATGGCTGTGATGTTAGTGATATTGGCATGCAAAATGTTGTTTATAACATTACCAGCAATTCCATAAATGATAGTTTTATAGCTAACACCAATGGAGCGTTTACATTGTATATTGATTCTGGTTCTCATACCATTTCACCAAACTTTGAAAACCCAGAATATTTTTCAGTTTCGCCAAGTAGTCTTACCGTCAATTTTCCGTCTGACACCAGTCCTTATGTCCAGGATTTTTGTGTAACGGCTAATGGCACCTTCAACGATTTGGAAATTGCCGTATTACCAACTGAAGCTGCCAGACCCGGTTTTGATACTGATTATAAACTGGTTTATAAAAACAAGGGTACAACCAACCTTTCTGGCAGTGTAGATTTAACCTTTCAGGATGATATTATGGACTTTGTTTCTGCTACTCCTTCTCAAGATGCGCAAACTGGTGGTATGTTAAGTTGGAATTTTACAGATTTAGCACCTTTTGAAATTTGTGAAATTACATTCACAATGGGTCTTAATGCGCCAACCGATACACCTCCCGTTAATGGCGATGATATTTTGGTTTATGAAGCATCGGTTAACCATTCTGAAACTGATGAGACACCTGATGACAATACAGCAGTCTTTAATCAAACCGTTGTTAACTCTTTTGACCCCAATGACAAAACCTGCCTGGAAGGTGATTATATTTCACCTGAAGAAGTTGGTAAGTATGTGAACTACCTGATTCGGTTTGAAAATACAGGAACGGCTAGTGCCATCAATATTGTGGTGAAAGATGATATTGATATTACTAAATATGACTTATCTACACTGGTGCCTTTGCATGCTAGTCATGACTTCTTTGCTCGAATAAAAGATCAAGGCAATGACCATTACATTGAGTTTATCTTTGAGGATATCAATCTTCCTTTTGACGATGCTAATAACGATGGCTATGTCGCTTTTAAAATCAAAACGCTCGATACACTTGTTTTGGGAGACTCTTTTGATAACAATGCCGAAATTTACTTTGATTACAACTTCCCCATCATAACCAACGAGGCTACAACAACTGTAGCTGCCTTAAGTATTGATGAGTTTGGATTCGCTGATAATGGTATGGTATTATATCCGAATCCGACGACCAACATTCTGAATCTGGAATCTAAACAGCCTATCGAACATGTCACCATTTTTGACATTTCTGGAAGAGTGATTCAGGAAATTGCTGTTTTAGGCACAAAACACCAAATGACCCTATCCACTGAAAACCTTACAACGGGAACTTATTTTGTGAAGTTACAGACCGCTGATGGTGAAACCATCAAAAAAGTAATTAAGGAATAAACTCCATACTCAATGAAAAAACTTTACATTTTTACCGCAGCCCTATTATTTTCTTTTTCCCTACAAGCGCAAATAATTGATATACCTGATGCTAATTTCAAAGCTGCTCTTATTGAACTTGGTGTTGACACCAACAATGATGGTGAAATACAGATTAGTGAAGCTGAAGCTCAAAATGGTAGTTTAAATGTTTCCGGTTATTCTATATCGTCTTTAAGTGGTATCGAATATTTTATCAATATTGTTTATTTGAATTGTAGTGATAATCTCCTCACAGAAATTGATTTAAGTGCATTAACTTTGCTTGGATCCTTAAACTGCAGCAATAATCAATTGACTTCTATAAATTTTGGAGTCGTGACCCAATTGAACGATTTAATCTGCAGCAATAATCTTCTATCAAATTTAGACATTTCTTCGGCAGATTTGGTATGGTTAGAATGTAATAACAATCTTTTAACTGAAATAGATTTAACCTTACAGGCATCGCTTGAATACTTAAATTGTAGTAATAATTTATTAACGTCTATAGACTTTACAAGTTTTACAGATCAACACGGTTTCTGGCTAATAGATTTGAGTAATAATAACCTAACTACGTTAGACGTATCAAATTTACAAGCCATTGATGATTTATTTGTTGATAATAATGAACTGACTTCAATTAACCTTTGTCCCATAACATGGGAAACTTTAAGTGTTAACAATAATTATCTAACTGAAATAGATATCAGCAATAGTCCTAATCTTGAGGGTATTTTTTGTGCAAATAATTTACTCACCTCATTAGACATCAGTAATAACAATTTGCTATTAAACTTATACGCCAGTAATAATGAATTTATCTCCTTAAATTTGGGGAATGCGGAAAGTCTAGCTTGGGGTGGTGATGTTTTTTTTGATGGCAATCCTAATCTTTCGGTGATTTGCACCATCGAAGATAATTTCGATGAGGTACAGAACAAATTAACTGAATTTGGTTACACAGATGTTGCTATTTCTTCTTATTGCTCTTTTGAGCCAAATGGTGAATTCTTCATTGTACAAGGCGAAACTACTTTTGATTCTAACAATGATGGCTGTGATGTTAGTGATATTGCCATGCAAAATGTTAATTACAATATTACCAGTAACTCCATAAATGATAATTTTATATCAAACACCGATGGAACGTTTACATTGTATATAGATTCCGGTTCTCATACCATTGCACCCAATTTTGAAAACCCAGAATATTATTCGGCTTCTCCAAGTAGTCTTACCGTCAATTTTCCTTCTGACACCAGTCCTTTTGTTCAGGATTTTTGTGTGACAGCCAATGGTACTTATAACGACTTGGAAGTTGCTGTGTTGCCTTTGGAAGGTGCGCGTCCTGGTTTTGATACAGACTATAAAATAGTATATAAAAACAAGGGTACAACCACACTTTCTGGTGGTGTAGATTTAACCTTTCAGGATGATATTATGGACTTTGTTTCTGCTACTCCTTCTCAAGATGCGCAAACTGGTGGTATGTTAAGTTGGAATTTTACAGATTTAGCACCTTTTGAAGTTCGTGAAATTACATTCACAATGGGTCTTAATGCGCCAACCGATACACCTCCCGTTAATGGCGATGATATTTTGGTTTATGAAGCATCGGTTAACCATTCTGAAACTGATGAGACTCCTGATGACAATACAGCAGTCTTTAATCAAACCGTTGTTAACTCTTTTGACCCCAATGACAAAACCTGCCTGGAAGGTGATTATATTACACCTGAAGAAGTTGGTAAGTATGTGAACTATCTGATTCGGTTTGAAAATACAGGAACGGCTAGTGCCATCAATATTGTGGTGAAAGATGATATTGATATTACTAAATATGACCTATCTACACTGGTGCCTTTGCATTCTAGTCATGACTTCTTTGCTCGTATAAAAGATCAAGGCAATGACCATTACATTGAGTTTATCTTTGAGGATATCAATCTTCCTTTTGACGATGCTAACAACGATGGCTATGTCGCTTTTAAAATCAAAACGCTCGATACACTTGTTTTGGGAGACTCTTTTGATAACAATGCCGAAATTTACTTTGATTACAACTTCCCCATCATAACCAACGAGGCTACAACAACTGTAGCTGCCTTAAGTATTGATGAGTTTGGATTCGCTGATAATGGTATGGTATTATATCCGAATCCGACGACCAACATTCTGAATCTGGAATCTAAACAGCCTATCGAACATGTCACCATTTTTGACATTTCTGGAAGAGTGATTCAGGAAATTGCTGTTTTAGGCACAAAACACCAAATGACCATATCAACTGAAAACCTCACAACTGGAACCTATTTTGTGAAGATTAAAACAGGAAATGGTGAAACAGTTAGAAAAGTTATGAAAGATTAACGCAGTTCCTTTTGAGGGTCCCAAAACAGGGTTTCAAAATCTTGTATTTGATTATCTATAACCAAAACATCTTCACTTTCTAACAATTGTTGCATAAGATTGGTACCATCAAAATGGTGCTTGCCAGTCAGCAAACCATGCCTGTTTACAACTCGATGAGCAGGCACATCTTTACCTCCAGACCCATTCATGGCATAGCCCACCATTCTAGCACTTTTGGCAGCTCCAAGAAATTTTGCAATAGCACCATAACTCGTTACACGACCATAAGGAATTTGACGAGCTACTTCATATACTTTTTCAAAGAAATTTAATGTTTCGGGTTTCATTAGAGTTCTTTAATAATATTAATCAAAGTAATAATAGCTATGGCTGCAGTAATGATTCCTATTAAAAGATTCATGCTCTTTTGAGAAGTCATTTTAGTGCCTTTTATTTTCTCAAAAAAGAACATATAAATATATAAGGCTACAAAAGCTCCTGAACTAGCGCCAGCCACGTAGGCGGTAATTCCGGTATTATCAAAATCTAACCAGCCAAATGAAGCTATGGTAATAGCTATATAAGCTTGAAAAGGAATGGGAAATACGTTGATGCTTGACAAAAATACTCCTTGAAAAAAACGACTGGATTTACTTTTTACATCAACACTTTCGTCATTTTTATCTGTCTTTTTTGCAATGAATAAAAAATAAATGCAAATAAGAACAAAAATAACAAAAGCAACTCGTTGCAGGACATCAATAACATCAGGGTGTTTATTTAAATATCTAGCAAAAACCGTGGCTATTAATGCTTGAAAAATAATAACAAAACAAGCTCCCAATGAAAAAGTGATACCACGAGCATGCCCATCCTTTAAGCTAATTTTGGCAGCTGTCATATTTAATAAACCTGGTGGCAATGTGGCCAAAAATGTTGCAACAAATCCTGATAAAAATACAACTGTTATATTCAAGAGCCTTTGATTTTAAACCTAATATACGTAATTGGTTTGTTTTGTTCTAAATATTGACTCTCGTAAAAGGTTTGAATACTGGTCACTTCTTCTGGACTACCTTCCTGTTTATATACATTATGGTTGGCGTACAAAACTTCATGGCCTTCGCCATGCAATAACCCTAAAGTATAACCATGCATGAACTCACTATCCGTTTTAAGGTTTACTATGCCATCCGGTTTTAATATGGTTTTGTAACGTTTTAAAAACTCTGAATTGGTCATGCGATGTTTTGTGCGCTTGTACTTTATTTGCGGGTCTGGAAAGGTAATCCAAATTTCATCTACTTCGTTGGCTGCAAAAGCATAGTCTATCAGTTCAATTTGAGTTCTCAAAAACCCAACATTTTCTATCTTTTCTTCAACAGCTGTTTTTGCTCCTCGCCAAAAACGAGCCCCTTTTATATCAATACCAATAAAATTTTTGTTAGGATATTTTTTTGCCAACGAAACAGAATACTCACCTTTACCACAACCAAGTTCCAATACAATTGGATTTTCATTTTTAAAAAAATCGCTATTCCAGTTACCTTTTAAATCGAATCCACTATTAACTAATTGATCTCTTGTTGGCTGTACCACATTATCAAAAGTCTCGTTTTCCTTAAAGCGTTTGAGTTTATTTTTACTTCCCACTGAATTATTTAATAATTTATAAAAGTTTGGGTAAAATTACGGAAATATGTTGAAGCAGATATATGCTTACCTTTGTTTTTAATGGCTCACAAAAAACGTATTTTAATAGCACCTCTAAATTGGGGATTAGGGCATGCAACAAGATGTATTCCTATTATTAATGCGCTTATTAATCATGACTTTGACCCCATTATAGCTAGCGATGGAGCAGCCTTGGAATTATTAAAAAAAGAATATCCTAATTTAATATGCTTATCTCTACCGTCATACAATATCACCTATTCCAAAAAAGGCAAGCTATTTAAATACAAACTATTAAAAGACTCGCCTAGAATTCTAAAAAACATACAGGCTGAAAAAAAAGCTACTTCACAAATTGTTGAAAACTATAACATTTCAGGAATTATATCTGACAATAGATTTGGTGTTTACTCTAAAAAAGTACCATCAGTATTTATTACCCATCAATTGCAAGTATTGAGTGGTAGTACCACATGGTTGAGCACTAAAATGCATGAAAAAATTATTCGGAAATTTGATGAATGCTGGGTTCCTGATTATAGAGAAGAACCCAGCTTAAGTGGTAAATTAGGTCATATTAACGCATCAGACATGAAGTTAAAATACATTGGACCTGTAAGTCGGTTTAAAAAAGCTGCTTTACCAATTACATATGATATTATGGTTTTGTTATCCGGTCCAGAACCACAACGCAGTATTTTAGAGCAAAAACTCACAATTGAATTACAACAATATTCAGGAGCAATATTATTTGTAAAAGGGCTAGTTGAAAGAGAGATTAAAAAAGAGCGTAAAGGCAATATTACTTTCTACAATTACATGACCAGTAATTTACTTGAAGATTCTTTGAACAGATGTGAACTGGTAATCTCACGATCTGGTTATACCACTATTATGGATTTTGCAAAGTTGGGGAAGAAAGCCTTTTTTATTCCTACACCTGGACAATTTGAACAAGAATATTTAGCAGAACTCTTAAGTAAAAACAAACTTGTACCTAGTTGTAATCAAGACGAGTTTTCAATTCAAAAGCTTGATGATATAACTGAATTTAATGATCTTAAAACTTTTGATTATGAAATAAATTACAAGGAATTATTCAGCCTTTTCCAAACTGAATGAAAATTCACTGCCTACGTCAACTTCACTTTCAATATAAATACGTTCGTTGTGTGCTTCAATAATGTGCTTTACAATTGAAAGCCCAAGACCAGAGCCTCCTTCTTTTCTTGACCCACTTTTATCAACACGATAAAAGCGTTCAAAAATTCTTTTTAAGTGTTCATTGGCTATACCTTCACCATTATCAGTCACTCTTACTATAACTTTATTTTTGATGAGATTTTCAATACTTACTTCTGTGGTACCTTTTTCTCGGCCATATTTAATGGAATTAACTATTAGATTGGTCAATACTTGCTGCATACGTTCTTTATCAGCAAAAACCATAATAGGTTTGGAATAATCCATGTCAAAGGTTAAGGAAATCTTCTTTTTGGCAGCTTTCATTTCCAGTAAATCAAAAACACTTTGAATAAGCTCAACAATGTCAAATGATTCTTTATTCAAACTTAAATCACCAACTTCCAACTTGGTAATCATATCCAAGTCCTTTACAATATAAATGAGTCGTTCAACACCTTTATTGGCTCTATTTAAATATTTAGTTCGGATTTTTTTGTCTTCAATAGCACCATCTATTAAAGTAAGTAAGTAACCTTGCACAGTAAATAATGGTGTTTTTAATTCGTGCGATACATTTCCTAAAAATTCCTTTCGGTACTCTTCTCTAACCTTTAAAGTTTCTATCTCTAGCTTTTTATCTTTAGCATACTTATCAATTTCTCTTGTAAGCGTTGCCATATCAGTCGTGATGGGTTGATTCCTCAATGTTGTGGCTTCAAGAAGTGTTAAATCGTCATAGATTTTTTTTACTCTTCTGTAGATAAAGCGTTCAACTCGATACTGAATTGTAATAAATGAAAGTAACCAAAACACCAGTAACAGTGGTATAACTATCCAACTTAAGGTATTGGTGAAATATAAAAAAACACTCAATAGGAGTGTTAAGATTATAGATAAATAGAGCGATGTCTTAATCGCAAACTTATACGTTTTTTTGATTTTTTGCATTAGTCAACAAACTTATAACCAACGCCTTTCACAGTTTTAAACGATTTGTCTCCTATCTTTTCCCTGAGTTTCCTAATATGAACATCAATGGTCCGACCACCAACAACAACTTCATTACCCCAAACCTTATCTAGAATATCTTCTCGTTTAAATACTTTGCCTGGTTTTGATGCCAATAAAGATAATAATTCAAATTCTTTTCTAGGCAAAATAATCTCTTCACCCTTTAAAGTGATTTTATATTCATCACGATTAATAACTAAAGGGCCCAATTTCAGGATAGAATCAGAAGCTTCTTCATCTTTTAGTCTTCTTAATAATGCTTTCACTTTACTGACTAAAACTTTAGGCTTAATAGGTTTGGTTATATAGTCATCAGCACCTGCATCAAAACCAGCAACTTGAGAATAATCTTCTCCTCGCGCTGTCAAGAATGTAATGATAGTATCACTTAACTCTGGTACCTTTCTTATTTGCTCGCAAGCTTCTATACCATCCATTTCTGGCATCATAACATCCATTACAATAAGTTGAGGCTTTTCTTTTTTGGCTTTTTTAACAGCTTCTATTCCGTTTGAAGCCGTAATTATTTGATAACCTTCAGCAGATAAATTGTAACCAACTATTTCTAAAATATCTGGTTCATCATCTACCAATAATATTGTAATGTCTTTTTTCTTCATATTGTATTAATCTGAACAGTAAAGATAAAATTAATAACAAAGATTAAAACTATAAAATAACACAAATAACGTTTAAGTAACTTTAAGATTACAATTTTGTAAATTTAAACGTATGAAATTCTATTTTAACATTTAATTTGGCATACAAATTGAACATAATTCCTAACTTGTAAGTATTAATCTTATCTATATGGTTAAAAAAATTACTTTTTTTATATTATTATTTGTTGCCAGTGCTTTTCTGCATACTAGTAATGCGCAATCCACTTTAGATAAAAACAATAAGACCGTGTCATCTATTGAAGATTTATCAATATACCCAAACCCTACAAGCAACGGCAAATTATTCATTGTTTCAAAAAATGACTTCACAAAACAAGTTGCTATTTTCAATGTATTAGGAAAAGAAATATTATCTGTTACACTTTATGGTAAAGAACTTAATATTTCCAAGTTGAAGCCTGGTGTTTATGTTATTAAAGTTACTGAAAATGGTTTTAGTGCAACGCGTAAACTAATTGTTAAGTAGTGTTATCATATTGTAAAAAAGCATATTGAGGTTTTTTTAATTAGAAAAAACCCTAAATTCTACATATATTTGTTTACCTAATTTTATATTTTTTAATTATGAAAAAACTTTACTTTTTACTTTTTACTTTAATCTCATTCGCAGCGTTTAGTCAAACTACTGTATTTATCAATGAACTACATTATGATAATGCTGGTGGTGATGTTGACGAAGCTGTTGAAATAGCAGGTCCAGCAGGAACCGATTTAACTGGATGGACTATTGAAGCTTATAACGGTAGTAATGGAGCACTTTATGATACCTTTAATTTAAGTGGTACTATTGCTGACCAACAAGCCGGTTATGGCACCTTGAATTTCTTAACTGCTAGTTTACAGAATGGTTCTCCAGATGCAATCGCTCTTGTTGATGATGGCGGAACAGTTATTCAATTTTTAAGCTATGAAGGTGAACTTACTGCAACCGATGGAACTGCAAATGGTATGACTTCTACTGATATTGGTGTTGCTGAAACAAGTTCAACTCCAATAGGTCACTCGCTTCAATTAACTGGCACAGGTGATACCTATGAAGAGTTTACTTGGGCACCAGCTCAAGCCAACACATATGGAGCTGTTAACACTGGTCAAACTTTTACGGCAGCCAATACACCAAGTATTTCAATTACGTCTCCAACAGATGGTGCATTCTTTCCTCCGGGAACAACAATGGTAACATTATCAATTAACGTTCAAAATTTTGTTGTTGATGAGTTACCTGGAAATGGTGGTACTGGTGATGGTCATATTCACTGGACTATAGATAGTGGTTCTGGTGATGTGGCACAACCAATGAAGTATGATACAGATGATGAAATAATAGCTGTAACAAATGGTGGTTCTTATTTTATTACCATGAATTTGGTTGACAACAGTCATCAACCTATTGGTGTATCAACCACTGTTATTTTCGATGTATTAGCACCAACTCCTGTAGCAAATATTGCTGCTCTAAGAACAGAGATTGAAACTAATGGAACAGGTGGTTATTACGAATTACAGAATACACCAACAGTAACATTTGTAAGAGATGCCAGCAATAGAAATCAAAAATACATTCAAGATGATAGTGCAGCCATATTAATTGATGATAGTGCTGGTACAATCACTAACTCATTTTCTATTGGTGATGGCATGAGTGGTCTTGTAGGGCAATCTTCTTCTTTTGGAGGAGTACTTCAATTTGTACCTACAGTTAACCCAGCGGTTGTTGCTGGATCAACAATTACACCACAAGTTGTCACTATTGCTACGCTGTTGAATGATTGGGAGCCTTATGAATCACAAATCGTTCAAATTAACGATGCTTTTTTTACAGATGCAGGAAGCACATTTGTTGAAGATCAAGATTATTTGATTAATGATACGTCTTCTTTGCAAGGTGGCTCTTCAATGACATTCAGAACAGCTTTTGACGCTACTGAAGTGGATTATATTGGCGAAACCATACCTGCAGGAAATAACAACATGATTGTTATTGTTTCTGAATTTGGCGCTACTCCTCAAGTAACAGCACGTTCTTTAAACGAGCTTACTTTAACAGTTGATAATTTTGAAACCAGTGAATTTAATGTTTACCCTAATCCTGTTACTAGTGGTTATGTTAACATTACATCTTCAAATAGCAATGATATGTCTGTAGCTATTTATGATGTTTTAGGTAAACGTGTTGTAAATACAAATGTCATTAACAATCGAGTTAATGTTTCTAGTTTAAATACAGGTATTTATATTTTACAGATATCTCAAAACGGAAAATCAATTACTAAAAAATTAGTGGTTAAATAAACTAACTGCTTTTATGATATATAAGCGCTGCCTATTTGGCAGCGCTTTTTATTTTTGCATATTTTTACAGTATGATAGACAGTAAAGCTATTTTCAACATTAAATCTGATGCTAGTTTTGAAGAATTAGCTTTAACTATTTTTCGGTTTCAATTTGAAAATAATATTGTTTATCGTTCATTTTGTGATTTACTTTACAAGCATCCAAGTGAAGTACAATCAATATATGATATTCCTTTTTTACCTATTGAGTTCTTCAAATCAAAACCTGTATTAAGTTCTCAAAGCCCTGTCATTAAAACATTTACAAGTTCTGGAACAACAGGTTCAATAGCCAGTAAACATTTTATAACCGATTTAAATTTGTATGAAAATAGTTTTTTAAATGGGTTCTATCACTTTTATGGAAGTATTAAAGACTATACCTTTTTAGCATTGCTTCCATCCTATTTAGAACGTGATGGATCTTCATTAGTTTATATGGTAGATAAGCTTTTAAAAAAATCCACGAATCCCGATAGTGGTTTTTATTTAAACAATCTTGACAAATTAATAACAAAGCTAGAGAAGCTTGATGAAAGTTCAAAGAAAGTTATGTTGATAGGTGTCTCCTTTGCTCTTCTAGACTTGGTAGAAAAACATCAGTTTAAATTAAAAAACACGATTGTTATGGAAACTGGTGGTATGAAGGGTAGGCGCAAAGAAATCATTAGAGATGAGCTGCATACTATTCTAAAAAATGGCTTTGGAGTTAATACCATTCATAGTGAATACGGTATGACAGAATTATTAAGCCAAGCATATTCTAATGGAAATGGAACTTTTAAGTGTCCAAATTGGATGAAAGTTTTAACACGAGACCCAGAAGACGCTTTATCAATTCAAAAAAACAACAAAACGGGAGGAATCAATATAATTGATTTAGCCAATATTAATTCTTGTTCGTTTATCGCGACCCAAGATCTTGGTCGTGTTCATACTGATGGCTCTTTTGAAATTATTGGTAGATTTGATAATTCTGATATCAGAGGATGTAATCTAATGGCTTTGTAAGTTAAAAGCCTAATTAACGACAAAAGACTTGCTAGAAAAAGAAAACTTATTTTTTTAGCTGGTTGGTTAATAGAAAACGCCTGGATTATCAGGCGTTTTCTTATTCAACAACTTTTATAATATAGGTGTTTTTCTTTCCTTTATTGATAATAACATAGGTGTCATTTATCAAATCAGTCTTGCTAATGATATAGCTTTCGTTTACTTTATCTTTGTTGATTGAAACCGAATTCTCTTTCAGAGCTCTTCGTGCTTCACCGTTTGAAGCTAGAAAATTTGTTTTAGCTGAAAGTGCTCCAATCATATCTAAACCTTCATCAAAATCTGATCGTGAAATTTCAGCTTGAGGAACACCTTCAAAAACATCCAAAAAGGTTTTTTCGTTCAAGGTTCTAATATCTTCATTAAAGGATTTGCTAAATAATATGTTTGATGCTTTTTCGGCATTATCACATTCTTCTTTAGAGTGAACGAAAGTAGTTATCTCTTCTGCTAGTCTTTTTTGAAGTAAACGCAAATGAGGTTGCTCTTGATGTTCTGAAATTAGACTGTTAATCGTTGCTTTATCTAAAAATGTAAAAATCTTGATGTACTTTTCTGCATCCTCGTCAGACGTATTTAACCAGAATTGGTAAAATTTGTATACTGAAGTCTTATCAGCATCTAACCAAATATTACCACCTTCACTTTTACCAAATTTAGAGCCGTCGGCCTTGGTGATTAAAGGACAGGTCATTGCGTAAGCTTTAGCCTCTTCACCAACATTCATACGCCTTACCAATTCAGTCCCTGTTGTAATATTTCCCCATTGATCACTTCCTCCCATTTGCAACATACAATTATGTGTTTTATGTAAATGGTAAAAATCGTACCCTTGAATAAGCTGATATGTGAACTCTGTAAATGACATACCAACACTGCCATCTTCCCCAGACAAACGCTTCTTTACAGAATCCTTTGCCATCATATAATTTACAGTAATTCGCTTTCCTACATCACGAGCAAAATCTATAAACGTGAAATCTTTCATCCAATCATAGTTATTCACTAAAACTGGCGCGTTCTTCGCTTCTGAATCAAAATTCAAGAATCTAGATAACACATTTTTTATTCCGGCAACATTCTGATTTAATGTGCTTTCATCCAGTAAATTACGTTCATCGCTTTTCCCTGAAGGATCACCAATCATTCCTGTTGCACCTCCAACCAAAGCAATGGGTTTATGTCCTGCTTTCTCTAAATGCACTAATAAAATAATAGGTACCAAACTACCAATGTGCAACGAATCAGAGGTTGGATCAAACCCAATATATGCCGTTGTCATTTCTTTATTGAGTTGCTCTTCAGTTCCTGGCATAATATCATGTACCATACCTCTCCAACGTAGTTCTTCTACAAATGCATTTGTCATAATCCAAAAATGAAATTAAATCTTGGCAAAGATAAAAATCAATGCATAATTACTGTGTCTTTATTAATAATTCTTTATTTTGGTTGTATGATATTGGTTACTGGAGGAACAGGTCTTGTTGGCTCTCATTTACTTTACCACTTGGTTAGTAAAAATGAGACGGTTAGGGCTATTTACAGAAGGCCTAAAAAGCTAGAAATTGTCAAAAAAGTCTTTTCATATTATACTGACAATCCCATAGATCTATATAATAAAATTGATTGGGTTGAAAGTGACTTATTGGATATTCCCAAGTTATCCGACGCCTTTATTGGTGTGACATATGTCTATCACTGTGCTGCCTTTGTTTCATTTGAACCTGATAAATACCATTTATTGCGAAGGACTAATATTGAAGGCACTGCAAATATTGTCAATTTATCTATTTCTAATAACGTCAAAAAGTTATGCTATGTAAGTTCTATTGCGGCATTAGGAGAATCATCTAAAAGCAATGTTATAAATGAAGAAACAGCATGGAACGCAGAAGCAGACAACAGTGTTTATGCCATTACTAAATATGGTGCCGAACTGGAAGTATGGCGTGGAACACAAGAAGGTTTGCCTGCTGTAATTGTGAATCCCGGAATCATTATTGGCGGTGGGATTTGGTCTCATGGAAGTGGTAACATTATAAAAAAGGTTTACAATAAGTTGCCTTTTTACACTAACGGACGTGTTGGAGCTATTGCAGTTACTGATGTTGTAAACATTATGACCAACCTCTTAAAAAGTGACATTGCTAATGAGAGATTCATACTTGTAGCTGATAATATTTCTTATCAATATTTTATAAATACTATTGCCAAACATTTAGAGGTAGAGCCTCCAATAAAAGAAGCTAAACCTTGGCTACTTGCAATTGCCTGGCGTTTAGATTGGTTAAAACACAAACTAACAGGTAAACGTCGTTTGCTAGTGAAACAAATGGTGGCTTCGTTATTTAATCAAGTAGATTATGATAATACAAAAATCAAACAAACTTTAGATTATAATTTCATGCCAATTGAGAAAAGTATTCAAACTGTAGCAAACCAGTTTTTAAAGACCTATAATTAATACTCGTCTTCTATTGGAGGGGGTGTTAATAATTTATCCTTTTTTGGGATACGAACTGAGTCTTTTGTTAAATCTCTTTGTTTATTTGCTTTATCAGCCTTCTTCTTTTCGCTTTCAGCTTGTTCCAATTTTGAGTATTTAAGCTTTAACTTTTCCAAACTATCCTTGACACGTGAGTAAATATTAGAATAGTCATCCATAAAGTAAGAATAGAAGGTATTACTTTCTGAAAATTGCACGCTGTCAATATTATGCTTTTGATACACATATTCATCAGGTGTAATACCATTATTCTCTAATATTTTTTTATTGAGTCCTTTTGCCGAGGACAGTATTGATAAATCAATAAGGATGTGAACCATCTTGTCTTCAGAGATCAAGTTTTCTGGTTTTTCAGGCAAATTGTCATTCTTACAACTACAAAAAGTAATTATACTAATAAGTAATATTGTTACTACTCTGTTCATCTATTAAAAGTTAATCTTTTTGCCGATTTTATGTCACTTACTTTATTGTTATTATAAACGACTTTACCATTAAGTACAGTTTGTGTTATTTTGGATTTGAAAGTTGCGCCTTCAAATGGTGACCAACCACATTTATATAGTATATTATCTGGCTGCACAGTCCATGGATTATTTATATCTACAATAACCATATCTGCAAAATAACCTTCCTTAATAAACCCTCGCTTTTCTACTTGAAACAAAATAGCTGGATTATGACACATTTTTTCAACCAATTTTTCAATTGAAATTTTTCCTTGATGATAGGCCTCAAACATTGCAACTAATGCATGTTGAACCAATGGTCCACCAGAAGGTGCTTTGGCATAAGGGTTATTTTTCTCATCAACAGTATGTGGCGCATGATCTGTGGCAATAACATCAATTCTATCATCCAATAACGCTTTCCATAATTCGTCTCTGTCACTTGCCGTTTTTACAGCAGGATTCCATTTTATTCTAGTGCCTTTTTCTTCATAATCAGCATCTGAAAACCACAAATGATGTATGCATACTTCAGCAGTAATCTTTTTGTCCTTCAGCGGTATATCATTTGAAAATAAATGGGTTTCCTTTCCTGTTGACAAATGAAAAACATGTAATCTTGCACCCGTTTTTTTAGCCAATTCAATAGCTTTTGAAGATGACAAATAACAAGCCTCTTCACTTCTAATAATCGGGTGATATTTAATAGGAATATCATCACCATATTTATCTACATAAATTTCGGTATTCTTTCTTATGGTTTCCTCATCTTCACAATGAACAGAAATAATCATATCTGTACTTGAAAAAATCTTTTCTAAAATTTCGGGATTATCAACCAACATATTTCCTGTCGAAGACCCTAAAAACAGTTTTAAACCTGCTACCTCTTTGGTGTTTACTTTTAATATTTCTTCAAGATTATCATTGGTGCCTCCAAACATAAACGAATAGTTTGCAAATGATTTTTTAGAGGCTATCTCAAACTTTTCTTTCAATTTTTCAATTGTCGTTGTTTGCGGATTTGTATTTGGCATTTCAATATATGATGTAATACCACCTGCAATAGCAGCTCTTGACTCACTTTCAATATCGGCTTTATGTGTTAATCCAGGCTCCCTAAAATGCACTTGATCATCAATGACTCCTGGAATCACATAGTTACCTAATGCATCAATAACTTTTGTCTTTTCTAAATTAACATTTATCGAATTTCCAATTTGTTTAATCGTTTCACCCTCAATGTAGATATCACATTCTTTGATAATACCTTCATTAACAATTTTTGCATTTTTTATAAGCAAGTTATTCATACTATTAACCTTTATTAAACAAACTATTTAATTTCATACTTATTACACCAAATATAGCTTCCGAAATGATACTGCCACTCATTTTAGACTTTCCTCTAACACGATCAGTAAAAATCACAGGAACTTCAACAATTTTAAAATCTTCTAAATAGGTCTTAAATTTCATTTCAATTTGAAAAGCATAGCCAACAAATTTTATAGCGTCCAAATCAATTGTCTCAAGTACTTTTCTTTTATAACATACAAATCCTGCTGTTGTATCGTGAATTTTCATTTGTGTTATAAGCCTTACGTATTTCGATGCAAAATAAGACAAAAGAATTCTGCTCATTGGCCAATTAACCACGTTTATACCTTTTACATAGCGTGATCCAACGGACATATCAGCGTTCTCAATTTGACAAGCATTGTAAAGTTTTATCAAATCATTTGGATTATGAGAAAAATCAGCATCCATTTCAAAAACATAATCATATTTTCGCTCTAGACACCATTTAAAACCAGCAATATAAGCTGTACCAAGACCTGTTTTTTCCTCTCTTTGCAAAAGATGTAATCTTTGCGGAAAGTCTTTTTGTAATTCTTTTACTTTTAATGCTGTAAGATCAGGAGAGTTGTCATCAACCACTAAAATATGAAACTGTTTTTCTTGAGAAAAAACGGCTCGGACAATGGCTTCAATATTCTCAATCTCATTGTAAGTTGGGATTATAACAATAGCATCCTGCATTAAAAGCTCTTAATTTTTAACAAATGTAAACTTTTGAGAGATACTTTTTTTTAAATATTCCTTAAAATATTACTGCCTGATAGAATAATTTATAATAATTTTACAATATGCTACGCCCTGTAATATCAAATGATTTATTTACAATTTGTTTTGTTATTGGTTTAATTCTAATAGCAATCACAAAAGTATTATTCGCCAAGCGTTTTAACGATTTTGTTTTTGTTTTAGGTAATTCTAAATACCTTAAAATTTATTCAAAGGATCAGAAGTTTTTTGATTTTTTTGATGCGATGCTTTTTGGAAATTTTGTATTCTCAATTACTATTTTTGGTATTCTCTCTTTTACTGAACTCTATAGTTCAGTTGAAATATCTTTGATATTAATGCTTAAATTATTTTTAGCTGTTGCCATTTTTATAATCATGAAAATATTGGTTGAACGGTTAATTGGTAGTGTTTTTGATATTGATTTCCTGATTGATAATTACCTGTTTCAAAAAATTAGCTATAAAAATTTCGTTGGTATTTTACTATTACCTCTAAACGCATTGCTTATTTACAGTTTCCAAGGTAGCCCAATAATTATCTATTGTATAGTGGCCATAATTTTACTTGTTTTTTTTATCGGTTTATTGACTACATTAAAGGTTTATCAAAATCTAATTAAACAAAATTTATTCTATTTTATTTTGTATCTTTGCGCACTTGAAATCGCACCTTACGTCATTATATTCAGTATTATAATTGATTTTTAAGGTTAGAAAAATGACATTTATTTATGAAAGTGAAAACAATTTTAGTATCTCAACCAGAACCTAAAATAGAAAATTCGCCTTATTTTGATCTTCAGGAAAAGCAAAAAGTAAAAATCGACTTTAGGCCGTTTATACATGTTGAAGGAGTAGATGTAAAAGAAATTAGACAACAAAAAGTTGATTTAAATAAATACACTGCCATTATTCTAACTAGCAGAAATGCCGTTGACCACTTTTTTAGAGTAGCAGAAGAGATGCGTTTCAAAGTACCCGATACTATGAAGTACTTCTGTCAGTCTGAAGCAGTAGCCTACTATCTACAAAAGTATGTTGTTTACAGAAAGCGTAAAATTTATGTTGGTAAACGTAATTTTGCCGACTTATCACCGCTAATAAAAAAATATAAAGGCGAAACATTCTTACTGCCTACAACTGATAAATTAAAACCTGAAGTTCCAGAAACTTTGAATGCCTTAAATGTAAATTGGAAAGAGGCTGTGTTTTATAAAACAGTCATTAGTGATTTGTCTGATTTAGCTAATGTGTATTATGATATATTAGTCTTTTTTAGCCCATCAGGAATTGAATCTTTATTCCATAACTTTCCTGATTTTAAGCAAAATGAAACGCGCATTGCTGTTTTTGGAAACACAACTATCAAAGCAGTTGAAGCACATGGATTACGCGTAGATATAGCTGCACCAACGCCTGAAACACCATCTATGACTATGGCTTTGGAAAAATATATTAAGGAAAATAATAAGAAAAAATAATTCTATCTATATAGAACACAAAAAAAGCACAACTTGAAGTTGTGCTTTTTTTGTGTTTATAATATTTAAAAATGCTCTAATTAATTATTAGTTTTTTAGTTTCAACATTAGAATCAGAAATCAATCGTGCAAGATATACACCTGATTTTAATGACCCGATATTAATAACATTATCTCCTAAATTTAAGTCTCTAGAGAAAACCCTTTTTCCGGTGATATTATAAATTTCAACAGAAGCAGACTGTGTTTTAGAGGCAATATTAATTCTATCAGTTGCAGGATTAGGATATAAATCAAAAACTAAAGCTTTGACAGATTTAACACTTAACGTAGCGCATTCAGCCTCATTTTCAACAAATGTACTTCCTGCGTCAACGGACCATGTAGTTAAATTCGGTTCTGTAGTATCATCAACAAAAATACATGTTAAATTACCATTGAAATCAGCATTAAAACTTGTTACGTTTGCGTTATTTCCATTACGCATATCTAGACTTGTCAAGGCACAGTTTCTTACATTAACAGAAACAATACTCGTATTAGCTGACAAATCTAAACTTGTTAAACTCCCATTTCTCGCTGTAAAATCAGTAAGAGCTGTATTAGTTGAAACATCAAGAGTAGTCATGGCTGTTCCAAATACATTAAGCACTTGTAGATCTGTCAAATTTGTAATTGTTAAACCCGGTAAGCTATTACACTCTTCAAAGTTAACAGATGTTAGCAACGAATTTGATGTTAAATCAACCGCTACATTGATCGGGTTGTAAGACATATTAAGGCCATCAATATTAGTAAAAGCCTCAATACCTGTAATGTCTGAAATATTTTGACCAGCAAAGGCTAATGATCCTGTTGCTCCTACAGCATCAGCAGTTAGTATTTGGCCATCTAATGTACCTTCGGAATCATAGCCAAAAGTAATCAGGGCTTGCTCAAAATTGCTATCAGGAATAGCAGTATATTGCGCAAAGGTTAAAGTTTGAAATGCAATAAGTATTGCAAGTAAATAAGTAGTTTTTTTCATGGGTTATATAATTATATATTCAACCTATAAAATTACCACTTTTGCAGTACACAAACAAGCTAAAAACGTGCATTACGTCTAAAATATTACCGAAACACCCTATTTAAGGCTTTAAATTGGGCGCTCCAGCAAGAATTTCGTCGTTAGCGTACGATTCAAACTTCTTAAAATTCTCTCTAAAAGATTCCGATAATTTGTAAGCAGCTTTGTAATATCCTTCGTCATTATCCCATGTTCTTCGAGAGCTCAACACTTCTGAAGGAACTCCGGGACAATGTCTTGGTTGCAATAAACCAAAAACGGAATGCGTGTGGTACGTTTCATAGTTCACCTCATCGAGATCACCATTAAGCGCAGCCGTTATCATGGCTCGTGTATATTTTAATTTTATTCTACTTCCAACACCGTAGGGACCACCTGTCCAACCCGTATTAATCAACCAAACATTAACACCTGCTTCTTTCATTTTGGCACTTAACATTTCAGCATATTTTGTGGGATGCAGCGGCATAAAAGGCGCTCCAAAACATGCAGAAAAACTTGGTAATGGCTCATCGATACCTGCTTCTGTACCTGCTACTTTAGCCGTATAACCAGAAATAAAATGATATGCAGCTTGTCCAGGTGTTAATTTTGAAATAGGAGGCAACACTCCAAAGGCATCTGCTGTTAAAAAGAAAATGTTTTTAGGGTTCTTTCCAATTGATGGCACTTGAATATTATCAATGTGATGTATTGGGTAACTCACACGTGTGTTTTGAGTTATGGAAGTATCCGTAAAATCTACATCACCATTGTCGTTCATGACAACATTTTCTAAAATCGCACCTTTCTTTATAGCTCTATATATATCTGGCTCATTATCTTCTGTTAAGTTAATGGCTTTAGCATAACAACCACCTTCAAAGTTAAAAACCGTGTTTTCATTTGTCCATCCGTGTTCATCATCACCAATTAGTTTTCTTTTAGGATCTGCAGACAATGTAGTCTTACCTGTTCCGGATAAACCAAAAAAGATAGCTGTATCACCATCTTCACCAACATTAGCACTACAGTGCATAGGTAAGGTATTCTTGAACACTGGTAATATAAAATTCAATGCAGAAAAAATTCCTTTCTTAATTTCTCCTGTATAACCTGTCCCACCAATTAAGGCTATTTTTCTTGTGAAATCCAAAATGGCAAAATTATGTTGACGTGTTCCATCAACTTCTGGATTAGCCATAAAACCTGGCGCATTAACAATTGTCCATTCTGGTGTAAAATCATCAAATTCTGAAGCCTCAGGCCTTAAGAACATGTTGTAGGCAAACATATTGCTCCAAGGATATTCATTAATAACACGAATATTTAATCTGTAATTATCATCAGCACAAGCATAACAATCTCTGACAAAAACCTCTTTTTCAGATAAATAATTTGTCACTTTATCATACAGCTTAGCAAAGTCATCAGAATCAAAAGGAATGTTGATGTTTCCCCACCAAACGCGATCTTTTGTAATGTCATCCTTAACAATAAAACGGTCTTTTGGCGAACGTCCTGTAAACTCACCTGTATTAACTGCTAAAGCACCAGAGGATGCCTCAACGCCTTGACCTTTTTCTATTGTGATATTGTGTAATTGTTCTGAAGATAATTGATACTGAACTTTAGCATTCTTTATTCCGTAGTTTTCTAACGAAATCGTTTTCGAAGCTTGGGTATGATCGACCATAATATTTTGTGTTGTTTATGATGCAAAATTAAACATTATTTTAAAGTAGCCATCTAATTTTATGAAATATCAACTTGGTTTTTCAAAAACTTTATTAACAATAAAAGCCAAGCAACAATTAACAATAAACCACCAATAGGCGTTATAAATCCAATGGTTTTAAAATCGAATGACGACAATGAATTGGTCGCCAATCCGTATATAGAGCCAGAAAATAGCAACACTCCAAATAGTATTAAATAGAACAATATTTTCTTGGTTTTGGTATCAAGAAAATGTGCCAATCCAACAAACAATAAAAAGAAAGCATGATACATTTGGTAACGTACACCTGTTTCATATACATCAATTGATTCAGTAGAAATCAAATCCTTTAATCCATGAGCACCAAATGCGCCTAATACCACAGCTAGCCCTCCAAGAATTGCCCCTAATACTAATAGTTTTTTGTTCATATTAAATTATGAATTGAGTTTTTATAACAATTTGTATTTACTACTTTCGTGTACACAAAAATACTCAACAAATTCCATTATGCGAAAGATATTAGTGATAGGTGCAGGCAAATCGGCATCATATCTTATAAAATACTTACTTGATAAATCTGAAAAAGAAGACCTTTTAATTATAGTTGGCGATGTTAATTTTTCACATGCTAAAAAACTTATAAATAATCATGAAAACGCTCAAGCCATAATGCTTGATGTGTTTGACAAGTCTTCCAGACAGTCGGCTATACAAAATTGTGATATTGTTATTTCCATGTTACCTGCAAGGTTCCATATAGAAGTAGCTCGCGACTGTATTGCATTTAATAAGAATATGGTTACTGCTTCATATATAAGTGAAGAGATGCAAAAGCTTGATAAAGCGGCTACAGAAAAAGGACTTATTTTTATGAATGAAATTGGTGTTGATCCTGGTATTGACCATATGAGTGCAATGCAGGTTATTGATCGTATTCGTGAAAAAGGCGGAAATATTATTTTATTTGAATCATTCACTGGTGGCTTGGTAGCTCCTGAAAGTGATAATAATTTATGGCATTATAAATTTACCTGGAATCCGAGAAATGTAGTAGTAGCTGGTCAAGGAGGTGCTGCAAAATTCTTACAAGAAGGCACCTATAAGTATATTCCATACAACAGATTATTTAGGCGTACTGAATTTTTAGATGTTGAAGGTTATGGGCGATTTGAAGCTTATGCTAATCGTGATTCTTTAAAATACCAATCGGCATACGGCCTAGATTATGCTAAAACCTTATATCGAGGCACCATGCGTCGTGTAGGTTTTAGTCGTGCCTGGAACATGTTTGTGCAGTTGGGAATGACGGATGATGAATATACGATAGATGACAGCGAAAACATGTCGTATCGTGATTTTGTAAATGCCTTTTTACCATATAGCCCAACAGATTCTGTAGAATTAAAATTCAGACATGCACTAAAAATAGACCAAGACGACATTGTTTGGGACAAACTTATGGAATTGGATATATTCAGTAATAAAAAGATGGTAGAGCTTAAAAAAGCGACTCCAGCGCAAATACTACAAAAAATATTGATGGATAGCTGGACTCTAGCCGAGGATGATAAAGATATGATTGTGATGTACCATAAATTTGGATATGAACTTAATGGTGAAAAGCACCAGATAGATTCTACTATGGTTACATTGGGTGAAGATCAAACTTATACAGCTATGGCAAAAACAGTAGGTTTACCTGTTGCTATCGCTACATTAGCTATACTAAACGAAAAAATCACAACACCAGGTGTTCAAATGCCAATTACAAAAGAAGTTTACGAGCCTATTTTAAAGGAATTGGAAGAATATGACATCACATTTAAGGAAGCAGAAGTGCCTTATTTGGGTTACAACCAATTGAACTTATAAATGAAAGTGGTTAATCAAAATATTGAGATTGATGGTATAGACAAAACTATTTTGCGTGCATTGATGCGAGATGCCAGAACACCTATTTTAGCTATCGCTAAAGAAGTAGGTGTTTCTGGCGCTGCTATTCATCAGCGTTTGCGAAAATTGGAAGCCTCTGGCATTATATCTGGTTCTAAATTTGTAATTAACCCCAAAGTTTTAGGTTATACAACTATGGCCTTTATTGGTATATATCTCGATAAAGCCATGAGCAATCCGAAAGCCGTAAAACAACTCGAGAAAATTCCTGAAGTTTTAGAATGCCATTACACGACAGGAAACTGGAGCATCTTTATTAAAATATTATGCAGGGATAATGAACATTTAATGCACTTGCTAAATAAAGACATTCAATCTATACCAGGCGTTTCAAGAACTGAAACTTTTATATCGCTGGCACAACAGATAGATAGACAAATAGAATTATAAAAAAAGCTCCTAAATTTCAGGAGCTTTTTTATTGAATTATTTTACTTATAAATTAATCTCTAGATAAAAAGATAGATAAAACATACCAGAATAATAACATTAGGGACGCAAATAAGCCTAATGAAGCTGGAATATAATCTTCTGTTGAGTATTTATTAACCAAATTAGATGTTTGATATAATATTGATCCTCCAGCTAATAAACACATCCCAACTGAAAACCATAATCCCAAATTAAAACCAAATAACGTACCTGCTATTATTAAACCAATAGCAATAAAGAATCCAATAGTTAAACCTGTTTTAATAAACGAGAAATCTTTTTTAGTTACAAAAACAACAGCTGACAATCCTGTAAATAATGCCAAAGTAACAATGGCTGCCTGATTTAGTAATTCCATTCCAGAATTTGTATAAACTATGGCGATATAAATTAGTGGCACAAAAATTAAAGCTTGAGCGAAAATATACAGACAATAAGCTAAATATTGCGTGTTTGTATTTGTCGTTTTCATAGTCATACGTTCAGCATAATTGGTAACGAACATAAAACCACCTAACATAATTAACCACCTGTAACCCTCTGTCATTGACAACATAAAATTGACAATGGTTTCACTTTGCAACAATAGATATTCAAATAGAATAAAAATTAAAACACCTCCTGCCACATGTGCATAGGTCTTTTTGTAAAATGCAATACGTTCTGCATCTGAAACTTGACTTAACAATAAAGGTTCTTGAATTTGATTTTCCATAAATGATTGGTTAGTTATAATTAATAGCTGAAATTTAAGAAAAAAAAAGTCAGATACGCGTATCTGACTTTATAATTTATATTCTTTGATTTATTAATCACGACCACCAAAAATCTGCAAAGCCCAATATAATAAAGAGGCTAATGCACCTATTGCGGCTACCAAATAGGTTCTAGCAGCCCATTTTAAGGCATCTTCAGCGCCTGCATATTCTTGTTGTGATAACATGTTTTTATTTTTTAACCATGCCAAAGCACGATTACTAGCGTCATATTCTACTGGCAAGGTGATAAAACTAAACAAGGTTGCGGCTCCCATAAAAATTAATCCTAGAACCGCAATCCAAAAGCCCATACCCACACCAGCAGCAGCACCTAAAACCAATCCACCAAAAACCAACCATTGCGACATGCCTGAAGTGACTGAAACTACTGGCACCAATGCCGATCGCATTTGTAATGCGCTATAAGCCTGTGCATGTTGCACAGCATGACCACATTCGTGGGCAGCAACAGCTGCAGCAGCAGCATTACGCTGACTGTAAACAGACTCACTTAAATTAACCGTTTTGTTTTTAGGGTTGTAGTGATCTGTAAGCTGTCCTGGTGTTGAAATAACCTCAACATCATAAATACCATTGTCAGATAACATTTTCTCTGCTATCTCCTTTCCACTCATGCCATTTCGTAAATGGACTTTTGAGTACTTTTTAAATTTTTGTTTTAATTGATTACTCACTAACCAACTAACTAGCGCAATCGCTCCGATTAATATATAATATTCAATCATCGTTTTATTCTTATATTGAAATATAAATTTAGTAGTTATTTATCAAAAAATAAGCCAAATATTAGTTAAGAAATTTTGTCAGGTTTTAAGTTCTCGATACAAAATGTTTTACAAACATTTCACTCGAACTGACGTAGATTATTCTTGCTTGATTAAGTGTGCTTTTTGAAGCACTGAAATAGGGTAGGAAATCACTTCCGTGGCATCTTCGCCTTCTGTTCCAGATTTTGTTTGTTGTGATTTATTGGCAAAAGTAATCTCGAAATCCATGCTATCTTTATAAAACCTTTCGGTAGTTGTTAAGATACTCCCTTGCACTTCAAACATGGAAAATATGGTATTATCAATTAATTTGGCATCTAATACAATGCCATTATTTTCATCTACCATATACTCGCCATTTTCAACATTTTTTTCTAATAAATTGTAGTGGCGTTCCTGTCTGTTTCCATCCATAATATATACCAACATATATTGATATTTTCCAACAGTATCAGTTGAGTTTAAATGAAATTCCATTTGTATGGTTTGCTTTCCTCTGGCATTGGTGATGTGTAAATCGCCTTTGTAGATACCGTAGAAGTCTTGTGGGAATTGCAAGGAGTCGGATTGGGAAAATGTGAAAAGAGAAACTAAAACCAATATTGTGGTAAGAATTTGTTTCATGATTATTTTAATTGAAATTATAAAGATAATCAAGTTCTCGATACATTTATTTTTTTCGTTGCCACTTCAAAAATAAACACTCGAACTGACGAGAGAATGATTTATCGTCACTTCGAGTGATTTGTGAGTTACGAACAAATTGTATCGAGAAGTTTTGTAGTAAAAATTAAACACAAATCGTATGAGATCCTGAATCAAGTTCAGGATGACAAAAAACGATTCCTGTTTTTACAGGAATTTAGCCGACTATGTTTACAATTTTACCAGGCACCACAATCACTTTTTTAGGTGTTCTGCCTTGTAATTGGTCTTGGGTTTTTTCGTGAGCTAAAACTGTTTTTTCTATATCTTCTTTGCTCATATCTAATGGCAGCTCTAACGTAAAACGCATTTTACCATTAAAGGAAATAGGGTAATTCTTACTGCTTTCTACTAAATGCTTTTCTTCATACTTTGGAAAAGGTGCCGTTGATATGGATTCTTCATGACCTAACTGACTCCATAATTCTTCCGCAATATGCGGTGCATAAGGTGAAATCAACACAATTAATGGTTCTAAAATGTCACGACTGGTGCATTTTTGAGCGGTTAACTCATTTACCGCAATCATAAAGGTAGATACAGAGGTATTAAACGAAAAACTCTCAATATCCTCTTCTACTTTTTTAATGGTTTTATGTAAGGTTTTTAAACTCTCCTTTGTTGGTTCTGCATCTGTAACTTTAAAGCCATTATCATCTACATACAACTTCCACAGTTTTTTAAGAAAACCATGCACTCCTGTAATACCTGCTGTATTCCAGGGCTTGTATTGCTCAAGAGGCCCTAAAAACATTTCGTATAAGCGTAAACTGTCGGCACCGTAGTCTTCACAAATACTATCAGGATTAACCACATTGTATTTGGATTTGGACATTTTTTCGACGTCTCGAGAAACTGTAAAAGGTTCTCCTATAAAAATAGCTTCATTATAGTCTTCACCAAACTCACTATCGCTTTTTAAGCCATTAATATCTAATTCATCAGATGAATTAACATATTGAACTTTCACATGTGTTTTATAAAATTCACCTAAAAAGACACCTACTTTACCTTCTAAATTATACTTTTGGACTTTTTCAAGAATACATTTATCAAAATGACTTAAAATTTCATTCCTCTTTTGATTATGTCTTTTTTCATCCTCGCCAAATTTCTCATTACTAGAATTGTAGGCAATTTTTAAAAATTTGATTAAATCTTCTGATATATAAATATTATCTACAATCTCTAATTCATCTTGTAACTTCTTAAAGTTGCCTTTATCCTCCGGACTTCCATTTAATATTTGTCCGTTCAAATCTGAAACTTTAAAACCAATTCTTTTAACAAAAGCACTCGTGCCCAAAATCATCCCTTGGTTAATCAGTTTTTTAGCAAACTCATCAACTGGTACCAAACCTAAATCGTACATAAATTTTTGCCAGAAACGTGCATATAACAAGTGACCTGTAGCATGCTCGCTTCCTCCAATATATAGATCCACTTGCTGCCAGTAATTAACCGCCTCTTGTGAGAAAATTTCATCCTCATTATGTGGATCCATATAACGATTAAAATACTGGCTACTGCCTGCCCAACCTGGCATGGTGTTGAGTTCTAGTGGATATACGCCGTTGAGAGATGCTTCGACAGGCTCAGCATGACAAAGGTCGTTAGAAACCACTTCATTTTTTGTAGTATCCCAAGCCCAAACCGTCGCATTGCCTAACGGCGGTTCACCTGTTTCGGTTGGTAAATATTTTTCAACTTCTGGTAAGGTAATTGGTAAATGTTGCGCATCTATCATTTGCGGCATACCATTCACATAATACACAGGAAAAGGTTCGCCCCAATAACGTTGGCGAGAAAACACGGCATCACGCAAACGGTAATTGGTTTTGCCTTCACCTTGACCTATTTGTTCTAATTCGAAAATAGCACGTTTGGTTGCTTTTTTATAGTTCATGCCATTAAGGAAATCACTATTCGAAATTTTGGTATTTTCTTTATCAGCAAAGGCTTCTTCTGAAATATCTACGCCTTCAAATATATTAGGAATCGGTATATTAAAATGCTTGGCGAAATCATAATCACGCTGGTCGCCACAAGGCACAGCCATTACGGCTCCTGTTCCATAGCTCGCCAATACATAATCGCCAATCCAAATTGGAATCGGTTCTTTGGTAAATGGATGTTCTGCATAAGCACCTGTAAACACTCCTGAAATGGTTTTTACATCAGCCATTCTATCACGTTCACTACGTTTTGCCGTCGCTTCAACATAAGCTTCAACTTCAGCACGCTGTTCATCTGTTGTGATTTGAGAAACCAAGTCGTGTTCTGGCGCTAATGTCATAAAACTGACTCCAAAAATAGTATCGGGTCGGGTTGTGAAGACTTCAATAGTGGCATCATGTTCCTTTACATTAAACGTGACTGATGCACCAACCGATTTTCCAATCCAATTGCGTTGACTTTCCTTTAATGAATCTGTCCAATCTATAGTTTCTAAACCTTGCAATAAACGTTCGGCATAAGCTGAAATACGCATAGACCATTGAGTCATTTTTTTTCTAACTACAGGATGTCCGCCGCGTTCAGAAACACCATTTACTATTTCATCATTGGCTAAAACAGTCCCTAATTCTGGACACCAATTGACTTCGGTTTCTGCTAAATAGGTTAGTCGGTATTGTAATAAAATATCTTGTTGTTGTTCAGACGAAAACGCTTTCCATTCTTCTGCCGTAAAATAAACAACATCCTCATCGCATGCTGCATTAACGTGAGCATTACCTTCGGTTTCAAATACCTTTATTAACTCACTAATATTCTCAGCTTTATCATTTTCCTTGTTGTACCACGAGTTGAACAGTTGAATAAAAATCCACTGTGTCCATTTGTAATAATTGGGATCACTTGTGCGTACTTCTCGCGACCAATCGAAGGAAAAGCCAATCTGATCTAACTGACGACGATAGGTTTTAATATTGGCTTCGGTCGTTACTGCAGGATGCTGACCCGTTTGAATAGCATATTGTTCGGCTGGCAATCCAAAGCTATCATAACCTTGTGGATGCAACACATTAAATCCTTTATGACGCTTATAACGCGCATAAATATCTGAAGCGATATACCCTAACGGATGCCCAACATGTAAACCTGCGCCACTTGGATACGGAAACATATCCAATACGTAATATTTTGGTTTATCTGAATGGTTTTCAGCTTTAAAGGTTTGGTGCTCTGCCCAATATTTTTGCCATTTGGCTTCTATCTCGTTGAAATGGTATTTCATCGTACTGTTTTTCCGCTTGTAAAACGGCAAATTTACGCTTTATTATAAGACTGTAAAAGGAAGTGTAATCAAAAAACAGGATGCATAAGTTTCCCAGAATATAAAATCCAAATCATAGATAATATAGCAGAGACATTCATAGCTATTCCAAAGAGTTTCATTTGTTTAACCGTATAGGGTTTCGATTTAAAAAAAATGAATGTATCTAGTATCAGCCATAATGAAAAAACGGCCAAGAATCCAGCAAGCACAAAATCTTGAAACCAAACAGATAAAATAAAAACTTCAATCAATAGTATTGACAGCATTATAAGCTTGGTGTTTTTTCTACCTATTATTGTGGCAGTCGTTCGTTTTCCTGATTTTAAATCCGGTTCAATATCCATTATTTCTCCTGCAATATGCGCTTGAAATGCAAACAATGTTAAGTATAAAATAGTTTGCCAAGGCAGCATCTCTAACTCATTTAATAATACACTAAAAAATGCTGTAAACACATAGCCTATTTGTATTATTATTTCAAAAGGTGGCCGCTCTTTTATTCTAAATGGTTTGAAATTATACACCCAATTAATTAAAATCATAAAAACCAATAACCCGAACATTTCCCAACCACTAATTATGGAAAAGTAAGCTATAAATGGTACAATGATATAGGCTATTTTAAGAGGAACCCCTTTTAATTGCGTTTTAGTAGATTTAGCACCAAACAAAAAGTTGCCTTTTCTGTTATTGACCTTATCGGCATAGGTGTCATTATAATCGTTAAACCCGTAGACTAAATAGTTTAGTGGAAACGTAACAAATAATAATCCAATCCAAAAGTTTAAGGACATCCAAAACTCATCTTGAAGATTGAAAGGAACTAAATAAATCCAAATTGTTGGAAACCATAAACCTGGTCTAGAAATTTTTAAATCTTGAAGTGAAAATTTCAAATTGGGGATCTTTTATAACTCAAATTTAAGCTTATTATAACAATGTTGAAAGTTTAAACGTTTAAAGATTAACAAATGGTTCTCACTTTCGTGAGAATGACAATTTTACTGATATCAAAAGACTTTTGTCTTTTGAAGTTTTGTTTCAAATTGTTTTATATTTTTACATCATTAACAAACGTTTATATGAGTTCATCTTTTGATAAGTATCAAAAACGCAGACTAATTTCATCATATTTTTCAGTTGTATTGAGTATTGGCTTGGTATTATTTTTATTAGGTTTATTAGGTATGTTGGTAATAAATGCTAAAAAAGTATCTGACCATTTCAAAGAACAAGTGGTGTTGACCATTTATTTGAAAGATTCGGCTAAAGATGTCGAAATTAAGCAGCTAGAAAAAAGTTTAGCACTTTCGGAATATGTAAAATCTACGGAGTTTGTCTCCAAAGAGCAAGCGGCAGAATCTATTAAAGCTGAAAATGGTGAAGATTTTATGGAGTTCCTAGGTTATAATCCGTTGCAAAATTCTATAGATGTACATGTTAAGGCCGATTTTGTGACTGAAGAACGCTTACAAGTCATTTCGGAAGAAGCCTTAACGAAAAGCTTTGTGGATGAAGTACGCTATGATAATGATTTGGTTACCTTAATGAACAACAACGTCAAGAAAATAAGTTTTTGGATTTTAGTAATCAGTGGGTTGTTTACAGTAATCGCTGTTCTATTAATAAATAGTTCCATACGTTTGTCTGTTTACTCGAAACGTTTCACAATAAAAACCATGCAGATGGTTGGCGCTACTAAACAATTTATTAGACGTCCTTTTGTATGGAAAAGTGTTCGTTTAGGTATGATTGGGGCCATTTTAGCACTTATTGGAATGGCTGTGGTTTTATATTATGTAAACCAAACATTTCCAGAATTAAATTTAATGAACAATACGGTTTTATTGGTTGTATTGTTTGTAGGTGTATTTATGCTGGGTATTATTATTACCTGGATAAGTACCTTTATTGCTACACAACGTTTCTTAAATTTGAAAACAGATCAGTTGTATTATTAGTGATTAGAATATGCAAAAAAGAATCGTTGAGTATAAATTAGATCTCATTCAAAAATTACATTTATCGTTTATTTTATTGGTTATACTTGGGGTTTCTCTTTTATTAATAAATAAAGATTTTTCATATAAGTATCTCCTTTACTTTCTTACACCAATAATTTCCATCTTAATATTATCAATCATATTTTTAAAATCAGGCCTTCTTATTATTGATAATACTATCTATAAAGGATACTTTCTATTGGGTTTGTTGATATATAAACAAAAGGTTAATATTAACAACCAACCTATAGTTTCTATCTTAAGACTAAAAAGAGCTCATGGAATGCCAGCATTTGGATTAGCCTCCCCTCAAGGTGTTCATAGTTTCTATAAGTTTTATATATACCTACTCAATCAATCTCATACTGAAAAAACTGAAGTGATTGGATTCAAAAAAAAGGAAAATGCAGAAAAAGTAATCGATTTTTTAATTGAAAACTTAAATTTGACCAATGAAATATATTGTCCTGACTTTAGTTGAAAAATAATTAGGGATATTTATCGTTCAAGTATTGACTAATCAACATTCTTTATCATGAAAAAAAGCACTATTATTTACATGATTCTTGCCTTTTGTGTCGGTTTTTTTGGGCTTGTCGCTATAACTTCACTGATTAAAGACCCAAAACCTGAAAAATGTGTCGTTGAAACCAAAACAATTGTCGGTATTTCAGGAATTGCTTCAAATGATATTGTGTTTAAAGACAGTGGTGGTGACAATTATTATATAAATCGTGGATTGGAACGCGGATTAAATTTAGATTCTCTTAACGCAAAAGTTTTAAATAAAACTGTTACTTTGCATTTAGCTAAATTGTGGTTGGGTACTTCAGAGCATATTGCCCAACTCGCTGTAGGTGATGACATTATTTATACTGAATTCGATTAATTATGGGAGAACAAAAACGTAAAGAAGCTGCAAAGACTGAATTTATATTCGGGAAAAAGAATTATAAATTCATGCTTATTGGTTTAGGAGTTATTGCACTGGGCTTTATTTTGATGTCTGGCGGTGGCAGTGACGATCCAAACGTTTTTAACCCAGAAATTTTTAACTGGAGACGTATCCGATTGGCTCCAGGATTGGTTTTATTAGGTTTTGGTATTGAGGTTTATGCTATTCTTTTAAATCCGAATAAGAAATAACACTTATTTTCTTTCAACTTTATCCTTTGGTAAGTGTATTTTGATATTTTTGCCTCATGGATATCATTGATTCGATAATTTTAGGCATCATTCAAGGCCTTACTGAATTCCTACCAGTATCGTCTAGTGGACATTTAGAAATTGGTAAAGCCATTCTTGGCGACCATTCCATTCCTAAAGAAAGTTTATTATTTACTGTTGTTCTTCATTTTGCAACAGCTTTAAGTACTATGGTTGTATTTAGAAAAGACATTTGGTTGATACTCAAAGGTGTTATGAAATTGGAGTGGAATGAAGATTTGCAATTTGTTTCAAAAATTGCCTTATCCATGATTCCTGCTGTTATTATTGGTTTGTTTTTTGAGGACGAATTAGAACAGTTATTTAGCGGCAATATTATGTTGGTAGGCTTTATGTTATTGGTTACTGCTATTTTGCTTTTACTTGCTGACAAAGCAAAAGACACTTACAAAAAAGTTACATTTGCAAATGCTTTTGTTATTGGTATTTCGCAAGCAATAGCCATGCTTCCTGGTATTTCAAGATCTGGAGCAACCATTTCAACATCCGTTTTATTGGGAAATGATAAAACACGAGCAGCACGCTTCTCATTTTTAATGGTAGTACCCTTAATTTTTGGGAAAATTGCTAAAGATATTTTTAGTGGTGATTTAACCTATGAAGCATCAAACTTTACATCATTAAGCGTTGGGTTTATAGCAGCTTTTATTGCTGGTTTGTTTGCTTGCACTTGGATGATATCGTTGGTTAAAAAAAGTAAATTATCTTATTTTGCTATTTACTGTCTAATTGTTGGTTTGGGAGCCATTATCTATACTTTAGTTAATTAGTATGAAAACAGCCGACGACTTTCTATCTGGTCAAGTTTTATTGATTGACAAGCCTTTGAATTGGACGTCCTTTCAAGTGGTCAATAAATTGCGATGGGAAATTCGTCATGCCCTTAACATCAAGAAAATAAAAGTTGGTCATGCCGGAACTTTAGACCCATTGGCAACTGGTTTACTGGTTATTTGTACGGGTAAAATGACCAAGCAAATCAACATCTTTCAAGGTCAGGAAAAGGAATATACAGGCACTTTCGTTTTAGGTAGCACCACGCCTTCGTATGATTTAGAAACTGAAATTGATAAAACTTTCCCAACTAATCACATATCTGAAAAATTGATTCACGATACCACGCAACAATTTATTGGTGATATCGAACAATATCCTCCTGTATTTTCAGCAATAAAAAAAGATGGTAAACGCTTATACGAGTTTGCAAGAGCTGGCGAAGAAGTTGAGATAAAACCAAGAACCGTTACTATTTCAGAATTTGAAATCACCAATATTGATGTTAATACTATTGATTTTAGAGTGGTTTGCAGTAAAGGAACCTACATTCGTTCTTTGGCCCATGATTTTGGAAAAGCACTAAATTCAGGAGCGCATTTATCGGTTTTAAGGCGTACCAAAATTGGTGATTTCTCTGTTAAAAATGCGCTAACTCCAGAATCCTTTATAAAAGGCTTAACAACCAAATAATACTTTTTTCCGTATATTACATTACAACACCTGGTGTTTAGCCCAATATTTTAGTTTTTGAATTTGACTGATAAACATAAATCTTTACTCTTAACCGGACTGCTTGCTGGATCTTTGGTTATGGGTTTATTTAGCTTTCATTTAAAACAACAAAACCCTTATTTAACCGAAAGTTATTATCTAGTAGAACCCAAAACAGAAGAAGAGCTAATACAAGAAGAACTAGAAAAAGCTCAGGCTGAAGAACAAGCCACGGCTGAAACTAATAAAGCCTTTAATGAGACTGAAAACTATAAGCGTTTTGCTGAAGCTTATCAGCCTATTGCACCTCCAAAAGACTATAAATATACACCTTCTGAAAATCAAGAAGTAAATAATGATGGCCTAAATGAAACTAGCACATCACAACCTGAAATTGATGATGATGTTTTGTCATCCTTTAATGATGTAAACTCCTTATTAAAAAAACAGCAGAGTAATATAAGTCAGCAGTCAGTGAATAAGGAAAGTTCTATGCATTATTCTTTGGTTAACAGAACACATAGGTATTTACCTACTCCTGTTTACCTTTGTGAATCAGGTGGTAAAATAGTTGTCAATATTACCGTGAACTCTCTTGGAAAAGTCACCAATAGTTCAATAAACGAAGTTGCTTCAATTGATAATCAATGCCTAAAAGATCATGCCATTGAATATGCCAATAATGCCCGTTTTAGTTCAGATGCTTCTAAAAAATCACAATTAGGGTCTATTACTTTTTATTTTGAAGGAAAGCACTAAAGACAGAGCAATTGCAGTAAATCTTCTATAGCAGTTTGCCCTTTATCTTGATTGTACCAACGTTGTAAATCTTCTTTAAATTCTGGTGTTAATTTGCCAAAAGTTGCTTTATAATCATTTACCATTTTGGTTGCTTCGCTGGGTCGTGGTCCAAAAGTATCTATCACTTGTCCAGTAGCATTATCAATCATAATCAATTTGGGAATAGCTTTTCCGCCATTAGTTAAAAACTGATTCATTAAAGCATCGTTTTCGTCTCTTAAAACTAATTTTAAATCAATACCATCGTGCAACTCGGCTATTTTATTTATTACCGGAATTACGTGAGCCGCATCGCCACACCAACTCTCTGTAATAACCAACCAGGTAACATCTCCTGAAAAATTTGATAATCGGTTCTTAACCTCATCTGACACCTTTACTGTTTTGTCCCAACGCTTCATACGTCTATCATTTAGCATGGTATAATTTACCATAGCTTCAGATTTGTCATCACCAGTTGTAGAATTATTTTCGACTAGCGTCTTAACCTTTTCTCTATAGTCTTGGTAGGTTATACTATTCGATAAAGCTGAAACAATAATATCCATTGATGTTGTTTGAATGACTTCCATATATTTAATTTTTCTTTTACAAAATTACCGCCAATAACTCACTATTTTAGTAACTCTTGTTACATTTAGACAGCAAAAGTAATCTGAATTTTAGGCTGCAAATATGATTTATATCATATGTATGTCTAACTTTATATCAAAATCTTACAAAATATGACAAAACATAGATGTGGTTGGTGTATTGGTGATGCGCTTTATGAAGCCTATCATGATCAAGAATGGGGTGTTCCCATTTATGATGACGCAACTATCTTTGAATTTTTAATTTTAGAAACTTTTCAGGCTGGATTAAGTTGGATTACAGTTTTAAGAAAACGCGAAAATTTCAAAAAAGCATTTGATAATTTCAACTATAAAAAAATTGCCAATTACAAGCAGCCTAAAATTGATAGCTTGTTACAAGATGCTGGTATTATCAGAAATAAACTCAAAATACATGCAACTGTTTCCAACGCCCAAGCCTTTATAAAAATTCAGGATGAATTTGGCTCTTTCTCCAAATACATTTGGGCTTTTGTTGACCATAAACCCATTAAGAATAAAATCAAAAATTATAAAGATGCTCCTGCCACAACTGCAATTTCGGATGCTTTAAGTAAAGATTTAAAAAAACGTGGTTTTAAGTTTGTGGGTAGTACCGTTATCTATGCCCATATGCAAGCAACTGGCATGGTTAATGACCACGAGATAAATTGTTTTAGATATAACGAAGTGTGACTATAACTGTTTTAAAAACTCATTTCTAGAAATATCTTCAGCACCTAAACTCGCCAAATGATTGGTATAAACTTGGCAATCTATCAGCTTGTAATCAGAGTTTTTAAAAAAGGTTATAAAGCCTACTTTACTAGCATTACTCACCTTTGTAAACATGCTTTCACCACAAAAAATACCATTACCCAAGTCAACGCCATAAAGCCCTCCGACCAATTCAGAATTTAACCAAACCTCAACAGATTTGGCATAACCTAATTTGTGAAATTGAATATAAGCCTCAATCATGTCATGAGTTATCCAAGTCCCTGATTGGCCATTTCTATTGGCTTGTGAGCATTCCTTAATTACTTTATTAAAATCTTTATTTACGGTTACTTCAAAATCTGAATTACGTAGAACTTGCTTCATACTCTTAGACACTTTTAGTTTTTCTGGAAACAATACAAACCTAGGATCTGGAGACCACCATAAAATAGGCTGCTCTTTTTCAAACCAAGGAAAAATACCTTTTCTATAAGCTAAAAGCAAACGCTCAACCGATAAATCACCTCCAACACCAATCAGGCCATCTTTACTTGCCTCTCTTGGATTAGAAAATTTTATATCACGCCCTATATAATACATAAACCTATTGAAAACATGTTGTTTAGCTGCCAAAACATGACAGTGAAACCAATATTTGACTTTGAAAATACAACTTTTTTTAGCATCTTTACGGAGACCTTTGTGCAATAAATTTTGTTCATCATTGCTTTTTTTGAGTTTGTTTATAAAGGTCAAATCTAAAACCACAAAACTAAAGCCTTGTTTTCACAAGGCTTTTTTCATAGAAAAACCCAACCTTTTGAGCTGGGTTTTGAGTTTAAATTAAAGACTCATTACAATACTTCTCAATGTATACCAACAACAGATGGCACACTCGAAATAAAGGAACACGATTTAAAAAGGTAAATCGTCGTGATCGTCTTCATTTATGTTGCTAGCAGGCTCAAAAGCCTCTGCTGGTGGCACAGGTGGCATTTCTGGGTTTGAACTATCTGCTTGTAAAGCTTCAATACGCCATCCTTGAATGGAGTTAAAATATTTGGTCTCTCCTTGTGGATTCACCCATTCTCTACCACGTAAATTAATGTTTATTTTAACCTGTTGCCCCACTTGGTAATTGTTCAATAAATCGGTTTTATCCTGAACAAATTCTACCATAATATGCTGTGGGTATTGTTCTTCAGTTGTAACCACCACCTCTCTTTTTCTAAATCCGTTTGATCCGAAGGTTTGCGTTTCTCCAATAACCTTAATTCTACCTTGTACTTCCATTTTAAGTTCTAATTTTCTGTGTTATGATAATAATATTTTTAAGGCACTTACTATATCGCCAAAGCTTAAATAGTTGTGTGCCAATTTATGTTTTTCTCTATGTGATGCAGCCGAAATATTTGGGTAACGCTCACTAATTGATGCTACAAACTCCTTAACCGATTCTTCGCTAGGCAATTCTTCAACATTACCTAACATACCCAAATCATTACCTGTTAAAATCATGCTATTTCTTACATGTTCAGGAAGACCATCAACACCTATACCTAAAGTTGATAGTGGTTTAGGGATTTCAAAAAAACCACTTTTAGCACGGCTGTAAAAACTACCTCCAGCCCTAGCTACTAAATCTAACTTTACTTGGTCAATATGCCCATTAGCATCCAGAACCTCATCATCAATGTGTAACTTAACGACTTCACATATGACCAGATTTCCAGCACCTCCTTCTTCTCCCAAAGAAATAACATCATTTACTTTACATTCAAACTGAATAGGTGATTCAGCAACACGAAAGGGCTTTACTAAATCAGACTCCAACATATGCAAACCTGCTTTTTCAAATTCATTGATTCCTTCAGCATATTCAGTACTACTCAAAGAAGCTTGGTGTACCAAGTCGTAATTAACAACATTAATTACCACTTCTTTAGTTTCCAATACATTTTCTAACGTATGTTTTGTTGTATTGTTTCTCACGCGTCTTGCAGGTGAAAAAATTAAGATAGGTGGATTAGCACTAAAGACATTAAAAAAGCTAAATGGTGACAAATTAGGCTTACCGTTTTTATCCATAGTACTGGCAAAGGCAATAGGCCTTGGTGCCACAGCACTTAATAAATAACTATGCAGTTTACCTGTTGATAATGCTTTAGGATCGTAAGATGTCATGAATCTTTATTAATTTGCACAAATGTAATTAATATGATAATGAACTAAAAATGATTTGATTGACTTATCGCACAATATTATTAACAGATTTACATTATATTACAGATTGTAAATTACGCTATGATTTTTTCTAAACATCGCAACCTTACTCGTTGGATAATTGTTATTGCTTCCTTCGGAATTATTTCACTAATTCTATGGAATACTTATGTGTTTTTTCAAAAGTTTAAAGCTGAAGAACGAACCAAAATGGAAATTTGGTCTGCGGCACAAACTGAATATTTGAAAATTATTTATGATGCGCCCATAAATGAAAACATCAATTCCAATATTGATGTGAATTTAGACTTGATGTGGAAAATACTTGGTAGTAATACTACAACTCCTATGATAATTGTTGATGATGAATACAACATTCTAACATACAGCAACATTGGTCAAAATAAATATAAAGACTCCATTTATATTAGTCAAGTTGAGGATTCAACTTATGTTTACAACAATGTGAGACCCTTAATAAGACAGTTTGAAAGCGAAAACGATCCTATTGAGATTGAGAATCAAAACTATGTACTGTACTATGGGAACTCACCGCTACTAAACAAACTTAAATACTATCCATTAGCACTATTATTGATTATTATTTTATTTGCAGCTGTGGTATATTTCTTTTACCGTAGTTCAAAAATCGCCACACAAAATAAATTATGGTCTGGTATGGCAAAAGAGACGGCACATCAAATTGGGACACCCTTATCATCGCTAATTGGGTGGACTGAAATACTAAAAACTGAACATGTAAACCCAGAATACATTGTTGAAATTGAAAAAGACATTAGTCGTTTACAAACCATAACTGAACGTTTCAGTAAAATTGGATCTTTACCCACATTAGAAAAATCTGATATAGTTAAAGAAACTATTGATTCTTATGATTATTTAAAAGCACGCTCATCTGATTTAATTGAGTTTGAATTAAAAGCTCCAGATGAAGCTATTTATGTGCAACTAAACAGACAACTTTATAGCTGGACGATTGAAAATTTGGTTAAAAACGCCATTGATGCCATGAAAGGCAAAGGGCAATTGATTATTGAAATTGTCCAATTGGAACAAAATGTAAAAATCCAAATTAGTGACACCGGAAAAGGACTTTCAAAGAAACAATTTAGAACTATTTTTGAACCTGGTTATACTACTAAAAAACGCGGTTGGGGATTGGGATTATCATTAGCAAAACGGATTATTGAAGAATTCCATGGAGGAAAAATAAAGGTTCTACACTCTGAACCCAGCAAGGGAACAACCATGCAAATTGAATTAAAATCATTATAATATGGCTGAAAAATTTATTACCATAAAAGAAGTTGCTCTAAAAAACAACTGCCCTGAATGTTATAGTAATGATGGTTTACATTTAACTTTTAAACAAAAGTTTAAAGAATCAAATTTTTATAAGTCCATTACCCAAGAAACCAAGCATATTTTAAATTGTAAAACTTGTAATACAACAATATATCCTGTAAGCTGGACAGAAGATATTGAACGTGTAGTAAACTATCACCAACGTGCGTTTGTTCCAAAAAAAGATACTTTCAAATTAAAAAAGAAAGCTTGGTTACTTATTGGAATCACTGTAGCGCTTCTAATAGCAGGAGTGACTTTGTTTTTTCTAAAAGACAGTTTATAAATGTGCTTTTATAGCAGAAGCAATTTCTTTGAACTGTTCATCAGTGAGTTTTTCTTTGCTTAAAAAACGTGCATCTTCCATCGTGTTTAATGGAATTAGATGTACGTGAGCATGTGGTACTTCCAATCCTATAACCGTCATACCTATACGTTTACACGGAACCGCTTTTTTTATAGCATGCGCGACTGATTTTGAAAAAGCCATGAGTTCCAAGTAGATGTCATCATCTAAATCGAATAATTTATCAACTTCTTGTTTTGGAATACATAAAGTATGCCCTTTAGCATTAGGATTTATATCCAAAAAAGCAAAAAACTTGTCGGTTTCAGCAATTTTATAACAAGGTATTTCACCATTAATGATTTTTGTGAAGATTGATGCCATAATTTCAGGTTTATGTAAATATAAAAAGATTCCTGCAGGACAGGAATCTTTTAATTATTATTTAGTTTAATATTATCTAGAAATCTCCAAAATATCAAATTTCATAACACCATTAGGTACCTGAATATCCGCAACTTCACCAACTGATTTTCCTAATAAACCTTTCCCTATAGGTGAATTAACAGATATTTTACCAGAAGCCAAATCAGCTTCACCATCAGCCACCAACGTGTAGGTCATTTCCATACCATTAGTTTGGTTTTTAATCTTCACCTTTGATAGCACTAATACTTTAGAATTATCTAATTGCGATTCATCAATTAAACGTGCACCAGCCAAGGTTTCTTCTAATTTAGAAATTTTCATTTCTAACATACCTTGTGCTTCTTTAGCAGCATCGTATTCAGCATTTTCACTTAAATCACCTTTATCTCTTGCCTCTGCAATAGCTTGGGAAGCACGAGGGCGTTCAATATCTTTTAATTGTCTTAACTCGTCTCTTAATTTTTTTAACCCTTCTGCTGTGTAATAGGATACTTTACTCATAACTTCATCGTTTATATATTAAAAAGACCCGAATCATGTTCGGGACTAACGAAAAAATCCCGCTTTCACGAGATTACTATGCAAATATACAAAAAATTCAACTCTCTTTACTTTTTGTTGTAAATTGCAACCAAAATTGCGTGTTATGAAAAACGTCCTAATCCTTTTAATATGTTGTTGTTTAATATGGTCATGTAAGAATAATGATGATGACAATAATAACAACAATAACCAGTACCTGCCAAATTATTCGTTTAATACAGGTGATCTAATAAACACTACTTTGATACCGTATACTGATTTGCTATTCCCAAATAATTACGTGATATTAAACTCCAATTATGGTATTAATGGAGTAGTTGTTTATTATGCAGGAGGTAATAACTATAATGCTTTTGAATTGAGTGATCCTAATCATGCCTTGCGCACATGCTCTACTTTGACCGTTGAAGGCGTATTAGCTACTTGTGATTGTGACGATTCAAAAACCTATGATATTCTAACAGGACAACCTCAAGAAGGCACAACTGGCTCTTATGGCTTAAAACGCTATTTTGTTGAAAAAACTGGTGATATTATAAGAGTTTGGAATAATTAAATAGCGCGACCTGATGGTCGCACTATTATGTTAAAACTTCAAAGTAGCTCCTAATAAAAAATTTATGGTTGCTTGTGGGTAAAAACCAGTTCCTTCAATAGTTGTGACTTGTGGTGGGTTTGACCACGTATCATCATAGGTATAATAATAACCGTTAGATTCGTACTTCACATTAAAGAGGTTATTTACCAATCCTGTAAAAACAATGGATTTTAGAAACGGTTGAGTCTCCTCGTCTCTTTTAAACGATAACTCATAATTAATATTAAAATCGTTTACAAAGTAGCTATCTAATTTTGAGGCTTCGGCTTCGGTATTGCTCATAAATTGGTCTCCAACATATTTACTTAATAACGACATTTGCAAATTTGAGATAGGTTGAAAAACGAATGCATTACCAACAATTATATTTGGAGCATATGAAATATCTGTTTTTCCTAAATTCACCAATTCACCGTTAAAAGATGTAATAGTCTCTTTGTTTTTATTGGAGCTTAAGGTTAGGTTTGGCTGAATAGCAAACTTTTTTCCTAATTGAATAGCTGCTTCTATTTCTAAACCTAAACGATAACTTTCACCACTATTGGTACGAACTGGATTTCCTACATTATCAAGTTGTCCTGTTAAGACCAGTTGTTCATTGTATAGCATATAATAAGCATTAGCATATATTCTAAACTTATCTGTATTGTAACGCCAACCTAACTCAAAATCATTTAGCTGTTCTGGCTTAACGGTATCGTTATTTTCAAAATCATCTCTATTTGGTTCTCTGTTTGCTCTTGCATACGAAAAATACAAGCTATTAGCACCATTTATGGTATAGGTGATACCTGCTTTTGGATTAAAAAAACTATAATTTTCATCAACTAGTAAAGGCACTCTATCTGATGTTAACCCAGTTGTTTTATAATCCACTAAACGCAACTGTAAATCTGCAAACAAGCTAATCTTGTCATTTAATCTGTAATTTGCTTTACCAAAGAAACTTAAGTCTGTTTTTGTTCCATTTCCTTCGTAATATCTGTCAGTATTCATACTATTACTTGCAAATTGCGCCCAAATAATTTCTCCAAAATGGTCCCCATCGTAATAACTATAAGAGCCTCCAAAAATGGCATCTAAACCATCTTTTTTATAATTTGCATTGGCATTTACAACGTAGAAATCATTATCTAACCAGCGTCTTCTTACTAAATCAGTTTCAGTTACTGTTTCACTACCTATTACAACATCATTTAATCCGTAATCAGCGAAAGGTTCATCTTCTTTATATTGTTCAAAATAGCCACGACCATACGTGTAGTTTAAGGCTAAATTTGTTGACCAATAGTTATTGTAGCGTTCGTTCCAGTGTATTTGATAATGATCCTGTTGGTAATTGTCAACTTCGTTTTCATAAAACTGAATATTCCCGTTTTCGTCGGTATATTCGCCAGCCGTATTATAGGTTCTATCGTTTTCAAGCTTTTCTAAATCTTCAAGTCCATTCCACGATTGATAGGTTCGTTCTTTACCAGCAAATGTTATCAGCTTTATTAAGCGATTATCATCTACATAAGAACCTTGTAGGAAATAGGATTTTAAATCAGAAGTCGCGCGATCAATGTAACCATCAGACTGAATAGTTGATAAACGACCCGCAACTTCAAAATGATCGTTTAGTAAACCTGTACTAAACTTTAAAGTATGCTTATGCGTATTGAAACTTCCAAAAGAATTAGCAAATTCTGCAAAAGCATTTTCAGAAATGGCATCGGTCAATACATTAATGCTCGCTCCAAAAGCTCCAGATCCATTTGTTGATGTTCCAACACCACGTTGTAATTGTAAACTTTCAACAGAAGAGGCAAAATCGCCTAAATTCACCCAAAATGTTCCTAACGATTCTGCATCGTTATATGGAATACCATTAATAGTTACATTGGTTGATTGTGCATTTATACCACGAACACGTATACCTGTATAACCAACGCCTGCTCCAGCATCTGAAGTTGTAACAACTGAAGGCAAGTAGTTTAACAAAATTGGAATGTCCTGTCCTAAATTACGTTCTTGAATCTCTTCTTTGGATATATTTGAATGCGTTATTGGTGATGTCGCTTTAACACGTACAGCACTCACCATAACTTCATTTAAAACTTCAAGATTCGTAGAGTCGTTTTGTTGTTCATTAGGTTTTTCTTGAGCAAAAAGACTCATGGTAAAAACAAAAAAACCAATGGTTGTGAATAAATTTTTCATTACGATTAATTAAAATCGAATAAAAAGAGGTCATTATTCTTTGGTTAATAAAATATTAGATGCTTCGACAAGCTCAGCATAACAATTAAAAATTCCTAAACAGCATTACCTGTTCTAGGTTCAATGGGTATGATCTCAGCCGATAATAGGCACCCCTTTTTTGAGAACGCTGCAAAGATAATTAACAATGAAGAATTAACAATGAAGAATGATTAATATTTACTCTAACTTTGGAGGCTTTCTATTTGCTTTTTTTTCAGACTGTTGCTTTTTATTTGTAAGCCTTTTAAGTTTAACCGACTTGGGAGTTTTTGTTGGCTTACGCTTTTTTGGAACGATTAATCCTTGTTTTATCAATTCTAAAAATCGTTTAATGACAAATTCTTTGTTTTTATGCTGACTGCGACTTTCATCACTTTGAAGAATTAACACACCTTCAGAAGTTAATCGGGTTGCCAAATTTTTAAATAGCAAGACTTTTTGTTCTTCTGAAAATACTTGAGAATTATTTAAATCGAAATTTAAAACGACTTTTGAAGACACCTTATTTACATGTTGTCCTCCTGCTCCAGAACTTCTTACAGCTTTAAATTGTAATTCAGATATTAAAAGTTCTTCATCAAACATGTTATTTGATTTGATGAGTTGGTTTTAACAAATCAGTAACCGTTTTTACAGGATTAAAGGTAATTAGTGGAACCTCAACAAAAATGGTATTCCAATTAGCCATACTACCATTCCAAAGTCCAGGTAACTCTAGTGCTTTTAGTTCTTTTCCTGTCTTGGTTTTCATGGTTATAAAAGCCGTTTTAGGATCTACAAATTGTTCAAGATCAAATCTATTTCCTCTATAATCCTTGATACCGCAAACTAAATCTACAGGATTAAAATGTGTTGCATTTTTAAGGATGTCTTTCTGCCTCTTATCTTTTTTGTTTATTTGAGCAGACTCGACAATTTGCAATGAAACCTGGCCGCTTTCATCCTTTACCCAAAAAGGACCACCTCCCGGCTCTCCTTCATTCTTAACCATACCACATACACGAATAGGTCTGTTTAATTTTGTTCTTAAATATTCTACTTGATATTTTTTAGAGTACTTCTCAAATTCGCTTGATATTTTTGTGTTAAGCTTATTACTCAAAAATTCAGCAATTATAATTAAACTGTTTTCAGTAATTGATTCGTTTTCTAACTGCCTTAAATAATCAAATGCCTTTTTTTGAAGTGAAACCAATAAGCCTGCAAGTGCCTTTTTGTAATTGGCAACTTCTCGCTCGTATTTAAACACGACGACATTATCAATATTTTTTATGAAAATGATGTCAGCATCCTGCTCATTTAAATTCTGTAATAAGGCACCATGACCAGAAGGCCTGAACAATAAACTGCCGTCTTCTAAACGGAAAGGTTTGTTTTCTGGTGTCACAGCTATAGTATCGGTCGATTCCTTTTGATACGAAAAAGATATGTAGAATTTTGTGTTTGTTTTACGCTCTACGATATCTTGAATACGCTTAAATTCATCATCAAAGATGTTTTTATAGCGTTCCGAAATTGTAAAATGTAAATGTGCTTTATTATTACTAGAGGCATATAATGCTGCTTCAAATAAATGCTCTTCAAATGCTGTTGCAATATGCCCTTTATACGTATGAAATGGCAACAATCCTTTTGGAAAAAAACCATAATTAAGCTTATCTGAATCCAACATGGTTTTTACGAAATATAAACGTTGTTCATCTGTTGAAAACGATTCAGAATCTGCATAATACCTTTTCATTTCTTGTTTTACAATACCATAGAATGGAAACTTTTCTAAACCCACAAAAAACAATGACAGATTAGATTCTTTTTCTCTATTGATGTAGGCATTTAAAGTTTCCTTTTCAGGATTAAACGTTTCAATGAATTTGAAAAGCGACTTGAACATACGAGTTGCTGCACCTGAAGCTGGAACAAATTTTAGAATTGAATTTTCGTTTCTTCTTACATCAAACAATTCGATTAAATGTTGTTTTTCATCATTTGATAGTTTTAAAATGCCATTATCACTGGTTGCTGCAGATTCTAAATTTACAAACGGCAAACCGTCTTCAAACAGCTGGATCTGGTCTTTTACCTTACCAACGGTAAGACCTTTATTTTCTATTTGTATGTTATCCTTTTCTAAAAGCATTTAACGTTTTTCATTTAATAGTTTGTCAATATAAGAAACTGCTAATTTTAAGCGCTCTTCCTTATTGCCTTTTAATAACACAAAAGGTTTGTTGTATTTAATTAAGGCTTGCTCAAACGCTTTAAACATCTCCAGACGTTCAGTTGGTTTATCCCTTAAATCATCAGCTTCCCATGGCGTATCAATATAGGTCAAAAAATACAAATCGTAAGTATTACGTAATGCGTATTTTTCGAGAATAGGATCGCAAGTTCCAGAATAATAGGTTTCAGAATAGACCTTGGTTTCCAACAAATCAGTGTCACATACAAGCACTGTATTTGTTTTTTGAGCTAGCTCGTTTTCAAGTTTCATTTGACCTACAGCAATTGGTAGTAAGTCATTAGGTTCACAGGTCTTTCTCTCGTTATTCCATTTGTTTTGTAAATACTCTCTAGCATATTCAGGTACCCAAACAGAATTATAATGCCTCGCCAATTGTTTGGACAAGGTTGTTTTTCCTGTTGATTCAGGACCAAACAAAACTACTTTTATACAGTTGTTATTCTTTTGTTTAAGCTCTTCTTCCATGCTAAATATCCAAATATTGCAATAATGGTAAATCCTAAATATTGCAGACTAGTGAATGTAAATCCTTTATAAAAATAAAGTGGAACAGATATGATATCTCCTATTATCCAGAAAATCCAGTTTTCAATTTTACGTCGTGCCATTAACCACATGCCTACAAAGAAAATAGCTGTTGTAAATGTATCAACATAAGCTACCCAACCAGTCCATTTATCAAAGATTTGATAAACTACAAAAACAAATAACAATGTTGCCAAAAATATGCCAGCACTTATGATATTTTCTTTTTTTGTAGTTGTAGAAATGGGCGTTACATGTGTTGCATCTACTTTTCGAGTCCAGACATACCAGCCATAAACACTCATTATAAAATAATAAGCATTAATCATCATATCGCCTAACAATTCCCATTTATACAATAAATAAACAAATATGACAGTACTTATCATACCTGTAGGAAACACCCAAATTTTATTCTGTTTAGAAAACCAGACGGATAAAAATCCAAAAATAACCGCAACAATTTCCAATACAATATCAAGCGTTTCATAATCTTGATACTGTGAAAAGAAAAAATCAAAAATGTGGTTCATAATCGTGCCTGTCAGTTTTTACAATTTTCATGTAAAGTAAACCATTTTCAATGAGTTCAAAAACTTCTTTAATCTCACTTTGTAATAAAGACATCACCTCATCATAATCACCATAAACTTGCGTGCTTAAAGGATTTTCAAGAACCTTTAGATTTGAAGCACGTAGCTTTTTGATGAAGTGTATAATTGCAGGTTCAAAATCATTCTGCAAAGGTGTTAACGTTAGTTCTACTGATATTTTCATATTTTCTTTTTTAGGCTATCAAAAAACGATTCATTTTCCTCAAATGCAGTCCCAATCACCACTAAATCTGCTCCAAAATTGTAGGCCTCATCCAATTGTTGCTTTGTTCGTATGCCCCCTCCAACTATCAATGGGATTTGGATATTCTTTTTCACTTTTGAGATAATTTCTGCAGTTACAGGATGCGTTGCACCACTTCCCGCTTCTAAATACATAAGCTTCATTCCTAAAAATTCACCCGCTTTAGCAGTGTCTTCTATTAGCTGTATATTTACTCTGGACAATGGTTTTGTACCTGTTACACGTTCAACCGCGGTTTCCTTACCATTTTCAATTAACATATAACCCGTTGGAATGATTTCAAGTTCTGTTTCACTCAATCTTGAAACTGACTTGACATGTTTCCCGATTAAATATTCCGAATTTCTTCCAGAAATTAATGACAAAAATAAAATGCCATCGGCTTCATTAGTTACTTGTGTTACATCTCCTGGAAATAATATAATTGGTAATTGCGTAAAACGCCTTAAAGCTTTTACTAAAATTCCTGTTTGTTGTCCTTCAACCTCACTTCCACCAACAAAAATATGTGTAGCAACAGACTTATTAACTCTATTTAGAAAACCTTCTGCTGTACTAATTGAGAATTTATCAGGATCAATAAGTACAGCCAATAATTTTTCATCATTGGAAATCGACTGTAATATATTATTATAGATATTTTTCATTTACGATGGCAATGCAAAGGCACAAGTGAATCCCTCGAATTCGAGAAACGTGGTATTATAACGATACTTCTTACTTTCATAATCAATCCAAGCTACTGTTTCTTCATCTTGTATCATAAACGGAATAACTAATGTGTGTTGCAGAAAACTTAATCCTGGCGTAGCAAACAATTTATAAAGAGATTCTTTTACACACCAGATAACAGTTAGTTTTCTTACGTATTCATGGTCATTTGAATCTAAATACTGTGATTCATAATCCATGAATTTATGAGCAATACGTCCAATTTTTTCACGCTGTTTTTCAATATCTATTCCAACTTCTGTATCACTAACTACAACACCCGAAAACGTAAAAGAATGCGTTATAGAAATATGCTTACCATCTTTTAAATGTGGTTTTCCGTTTTCATCATAAAATAAATCTGAATCTGTATAACCAAATTCGGCCAATAAATGTCTAACACTTAAAAACCCACGTTGATGCAGTTCACTTTTCATGCCTAAAACACGCTCCATATTCCCTGGCTTTAAGGTGATAGGCTTCATCAAATCATCATAGGTTTCAGTTATCTTCCAAATTTTAACAGTTGTATCCGAATTTGGAGTAAGGGTTTTATATAGAGGCATTTAATATTCTGAAAGTTATTAGTTATCTTTGCAGTCGCAAATAATTATTGAAACACAAATATAACAATATGAACACAAAAACAGTTGCCTACGTACCTAATAAGGTAAAAGATATGTCGCTAGCGGCTTGGGGAAGAAAAGAGATTGAATTGGCTGAAGCTGAAATGCCAGGATTAATGAGTTTACGTGAAGAGTATAAAGATTCTCAACCTTTAAAAGGTGCACGTATAGCAGGATGCTTACACATGACTATTCAAACAGCTGTTCTAATTGAAACACTACAGGCTTTAGGTGCTGAAGTAACTTGGAGTTCTTGTAATATATTTTCCACTCAAGATCAGGCCGCTGCTGCTATTGCTGCGGAAGGAACTGCTGTATATGCTTGGAAAGATATGACAGAAGAAGAGTTTGACTGGTGTATAGAGCAAACCTTGTTTTTTGGAGAAGATAGAAAACCATTAAATATGATTCTTGATGATGGAGGCGATTTAACCAATATGGTATTGGATAAATATCCTGAATTGGTTTCTGGAATTAATGGATTATCTGAAGAAACTACAACTGGTGTTCACCGTTTGTATGAGCGTATGGAAAATGGCACATTGCCAATGCCAGCGATTAATGTGAATGATTCAGTTACTAAATCAAAGTTTGATAACAAATATGGTTGTCGTGAAAGTGCTGTTGATGCTATTCGTCGTGCCACTGATGTGATGTTAGCTGGAAAACGTGTGGTGGTTTGTGGTTATGGCGACGTTGGTAAAGGTACAGCTGCTTCTTTTAAAGGTGCTGGAAGTATTGTAACAGTAACAGAAATTGATCCAATTTGTGCTTTACAAGCAGCAATGGACGGTTTTGAAGTGAAGAAATTAGAAACTGTTGTTGGTAACGCTGATATCGTTATTACAACTACTGGGAATAAAGATATTGTTCGTGGTGAGCATTTTGAAGCTATGAAAGATAAAACCATAGTGTGTAACATTGGTCACTTTGATAACGAAATTGATATGGCTTGGTTAAACAATAACTATGGAAACACAAAGAATGTTATTAAGCCTCAAGTTGATAAATACACCATAAACGGAAAAGATGTTATTATTTTAGCCCAAGGACGTTTAGTGAATTTAGGTTGTGCAACTGGTCACCCAAGTTTTGTAATGAGTAACTCGTTTACAAACCAAACATTAGCTCAAATTGAACTTTGGAATAACAAGGATGCTTACGAGAACAAAGTATATATGTTACCAAAACATTTAGATGAAAAAGTAGCAAAATTGCACCTTGAAAAAATTGGTGTTGAGTTAACCGAGTTAAAAGAAGACCAAGCCAAGTATATTGGTGTAAAAGTGGAAGGCCCTTATAAGCCAGAATACTACAGATACTAAAAAGACAGCAAGCGCATCTAGATTCTTGATCGCTTCGATTTTAGATAATAGAGAAACCCTTACATGAACCTCAATCAAATTGAGAAAATATGTGAGGGTTTTTTAGTAGTTTAGAACATGCAAAAACTAAACCCTGAAAGTCTAATTCCGCTTCTTAAAAAATTAGAGAGTTACATCCAGTTTAAGGATGAAAGGAATAATACAATATCAAACTCTGATGTTGCTTGGCAAATAGATCACTCTTTAAAAGTTATTAATCTTGTTACAGAAGCTTTAGCTAGCTCAAATCCAGATCAATATAAATGGTGTTTTAATAAATGGAGACTGCTCTTATTCACTCTTAATTACATCCCAAGAGGAAAAGCCAAAGCTCCTAAAATTGTTAGACCACCAGAAGTTATATTAACCGATGATTTAAATAAACAAGTTAGTCTGGCTTATAAAAATGTAGAGAACTTAAAACCATTAAATGAAAATGCCTATTTCACTCACTTTGTTTTTGGGCAGCTTAATAAAACTAAAACCATTCAGTTTTTACAATTACATACCAATCATCATTTAAAAATAATTCGAGATATTTTGAAATAAAAAAACCCTTTCTGTTTCCAGAAAGGGTTTCATTATCTTAACAAAATAGTTTCTTAAGCTTCAAAAGGCTCAATAGAAACGTATGACTTGTTATCTTTTTTCTTTGTAAACTTTACAATACCATCAACTTTAGCATGTAATGTATGATCTTTTCCAGCGTAAACATTTTCACCTGGATTATGTGCAGTACCTCTTTGTCTTACAATGATGTTTCCTGCAACGGCAGCTTGACCACCAAAAATCTTAACACCTAATCGTTTCGATTCTGATTCTCTACCGTTTTTCGAACTTCCGACTCCTTTTTTATGTGCCATTTTATTTCGATTTTATATTGTTAAATTAACTTAAAGCAGCAATTAATTCGGCTTTCTTCATAGAAGAGTATCCTGTAATTTCTTTTGCTTTAGCCATCTCCCTTAATTCAGCAACAGTTAATTTGCTTAAATCTTGAGTTGATTCTTCTTTTTTAGCTGGTTTTGCTTCTGCTTTTGGAGCAGCAGCTTTTGGTTCAGCTGTTTTTGGAGCAGCTTTTTCAGCTTTAGCTGGCTTTGCTCCTTCGTTTTCAACTTTGGCAGCCTTTTTGGCTCCCGAAGCTACAATACTTTCAATTTGAATTTCAGTTAAGGCTTGTCTGTGACCATTTTTTACACGGTAACCTTTACGTCTTTTCTTTTTGAAAACTATCACTTTATCACCTTTAAGGTGCTTTAAGACTTTTGCTCCTACTTGAGCTCCGCCTATAGCTGGGGCGCCTACAGTTACATTGTCACCATCACCAATTAAAAGAACATTATCGAAAGAAACTTTCTTACCTTCTTCTGTTGCTAAACGGTTAACAAAAACTTTTTGGTCTTTTTCAACTTTAAATTGATGCCCTGCTATCTCTACAATTGCGTACATAGCGTAACGTTTTTATTAAATTAATTTATTCAAAAATGAGTGCAAATATACTGCTAAATAATTAAACTACAAACGATTTATTTAATTTAAGCGGCATTCCAGCTTTTTTTGAAATATTGCATAACAGTTAGTGCAGAAATAACTGTGGTTGCAAAGCCCATTACAATAACCGTAAAGGTGACAACCCCAACACTTACATCAGAGCCATAATTGGTAGTTTCCAGTAATCCAGGTATAAAGTCTGAATTAATTTCTGTAATATAAAACAAGAAAAAAATCGAAAAAACTACAGTTGCTATAAAACCAGAAATCAAACCTGCAATTATTCCTTTTGAATAGCTAAAATCATCTCCTTGCTCCAATTTATAATATCTAACCGTTTCATAAATTCCGAAAACTGTAATAAAGGCATTTAAAAAACTATACACCGGATTTGTATGAATATTGAACAATGACAGAATTAGAAAATAAGCAATAAGAATAACACTCATTATCAATCCAAATCGTATAGGAAGACTAACTTTTTTCATGATTTTTTGTTTTTACTAAATTTCGTGAAAAATTGTTAGAAATAATAATTTCCTATGAAATTTCTTTAAATACCATATAAAACCGAGATGATTTATTATTTTTGAAATTCTGTAACATTTTTACTCTTTAAACTACTTACAGTTCAATATTTAACCACATAAATTAAACCCACAATGAAAAAATACTTATTCACTTTTGCTGTATTTGTTTTGGCTTTAACAGCTACAAATGCGCAAGAAGTCAATTTTGAAGAATTTGACCTTGAAAACGGTCTACACGTTATTCTACATCAAGATAATACAGCTCCTGTTGTAGCCACTTCTGTTATGTATGATGTTGGCGGAAAAGATGGTGATAGAAATCGTACAGGATTTGCTCACTTTTTTGAACATTTACTATTTGAAGGTTCTGAAAATATAAAACGTGGGGAATTCATGAAAATCATACCTGCCAATGGTGGTACGTTTAATGCAAACACCTCTCAAGATAGAACTTACTATTATGAGATTTTTCCTTCCAACAAATTAGAACTTGGACTATGGTTAGAGTCAGAGCGCATGCTGCATCCAGTTATTGACCAAGTTGGTGTTGACACACAAAATGAAGTTGTAAAGGAAGAAAAGCGTCAAAGTTATGACAACAGACCTTATGGTCAGATATTGAAAGTGCTTGGCGAAAATTTATTTGAGGTTCACCCATATAAAGACACCAATATTGGTGAGATGGAACATTTGGATGCTGCAACGCTTGAAGAATTTATGGCTTACTTCGAAAAATATTATGTGCCTAATAACGCAGTTTTAGTAGTTGCAGGTGATATTGACATAGACAAGACCAAAAAGCTAGTTAAAGATTACTTTAGTGCTGTAAAAAAAGGACCTGAAGTAGTTAGAAATTTTCCTGAAGAAAGACCTATTACTGAAACAAAAAAAGTAAAAGCTTACGATAAAAACATTCAAACTCCAGCCATAATTGCAGCTTACAGAATGCCAGGGTTTGCTACTAGAGACGCACGTGTTCTGGATATGATTTCAACTTATTTAAGTGGCGGAAAAAGTTCTGTGCTTTATAAAAAATTGGTAGATGAACAAAAGCAAGCACTAACTGTACAGGCAGTAAATTTAGGACAAGTAGATTATAATATTTTTGCCTTGTTTGCAATTCCTCTGGGCGAAACGCCATTAGATACTTTATTATCTGAAATGGATGAAGAAATAGTGAAGATGCAAACTGAACTTATTTCAGAACGTGATCACACAAAACTGCTTAACCAGTTTGAGAATCAGTTTGTCAATTCCAATTCAAGTATCGCTGGTATTGCGAGTTCTTTGGCTACCTATTACCTGCTTTATGATGATGTAAACTTAATCAATACGGAGATTGATATTTACCGTTCTATCACTAGAGAGGAAATTCAAGCCGTTGCAAAAAAATACTTAAACACAAATCAACGTGTTGAAATAGAATATTTACCAAAAACAGATGACCAATAATTATGAACACTTATAAAATGAAAACTAAAATAGCTTCTTTGATTCTAATATTTTTATTGTCTGTGGGTGTAAATGCCCAAATAGATCGATCTAAACCGCCTAAATCTGGTCCAGCACCTGAAATTACACTTGAAGAACCAGGCGAGTTTGAATTGAAAAACGGACTCAAAGTGTTGGTTGTAGAGAATCATAAACTTCCCAGAGTATCTTATTCTTTAAGAATAGATAACAAACCCATTGTTGAAGGAAATATAGCAGGTGTCACAAGTGTACTTGGCGCCATGTTAGGTAATGGAACAACTAGCATTCCTAAAGATGAATTTAACGAAGAAATAGATTATTTAGGTGCTAATTTTAATTTAGGTTTTAACGGTGGTTTTGCTAGCTGTTTGTCAAAATATTCTGAACGCATTTTAGAATTAATGGCAGATGCTGTTATTAATCCGTTGTTAACTGAAGAAGAGTTTGAAAAAGAAAAAGTAAAACTCATTGAAAACATTAAAAACAACGAAAAAAACCCAGATGTCATTGCTGGCCGTGTAGGAAGTGCATTATCTTATGGCAAGCAAAATGCATATGGGGAATTTACTACTGAAGAAACCATTAACAACATAAAATTTAGCGACATTAAAACTTATCGCTCAATGTACATCAACCCATCAAATGCATATTTAGTAGTAGTAGGTGATGTAGATTTTAAAGCTATTGAAAAACAAGTTAAAAAGCACTTTAGCGATTGGACGCGTGATGTTACTGTTGATGCGCCTATAACACCTCCAAATCCAAATGTTTCATACACACAAATTAACTTTGTTGATGTTCCTGGTGCAACACAATCTAATATTTCTATTACTAACAATGTAGATTTGAAAATGAATGATGAGGATTATCATGCAGCTTTAATTGCCAACGAAATACTTGGTGGTGGTGGAGAAGGTTATTTATTCAGAAACCTTCGTGAAGAACATGGTTATACCTACGGTGCTTATTCTGATTTAGGAGCCAACAGATTTGGAATTTCCAGATTTACTGCAAGTGCAAAAGTAAGAAATGCAGTTACAGATAGCGCTGTGGTTGAGGCATTAAAGGAAATAAAGCGTATTAATAATGAACCCGTTTCTCCTGAAACATTACGTGATGTAAAAGCCAAATACACTGGAAACTTTGTAATGGCACTTGAGCGACCTCAAACTATTGCTAACTATGCTTTAAATATAAAGCTCAATGATTTACCAGAAGATTTCTATACTAACTATCTTCAAAAAATTAATGATGTGACTGTTGAAGATGTAAATCGTGTTGCTCAAAAGTATATGAAACCTGACAATGCCAGAATAGTTATTATTGGAAACGGTAGTGATGTCATTGAAAATCTTGAAAAAACAAAAATTCCAATAAAGTATTTTGACAAATATGCCAATGCAACCGAAAAGCCAAACTACGATATTGAAATGCCTTCAGATATCACACCAAATAAAGTGCTGCAAGCTTATATTGACGCTATTGGTGGTCGGGAGAAACTTGATAATGTCAATGCTGTTGTTATACAAGCTGAAGCTGAATTGCAACCGGGTATGATGATGAATCTAGAAATGAAAAAAACATCAAAAAATCAGCTGATGCAGGAAATTACAGCTATGGGAACTTCTGTTCAAAAACAAGTATTAGATGGTAATGCTGGTTATAAAGTTGTTCAAGGGCAGCGTTCTGATATGACGGAAGATGAAATTGTAAAAGCTCAAAAACAATCGTCACCATTTCCTGAAATAAATTATTTAAATCAGGGCGTGACATTGGATAAAATTGAAGATGTTGATGGTGAAAAAGCTTATAAAGTTAAAGTTTCAGATGAGCTTACTGCTTATTACAGCGTTTCTACTGGTTTAAAAGTAAAAGAAGACAGAAACTCTGAAATGGGAACCTCATCTATATTTTATACAGACTACAAAGAAGTAGCTGGAATAATGTTCCCATTCAAAATTTCTCAAACAGCAGGTCCACGTAAGTTTGACTTTATTGTTAAAGAAATTAAAGTTAATGAAGGTGTAGAAGATGCTGATTTTGATTAATAACAATCCTTTAAAAACATAAAATAAAAACTCGCTGAAAACAGCGAGTTTTTATTTTTTTGGCCTATGTGATAAGTATACACCTACTAAAATGATGAATGTTGCAAAACCTTGCAAAAGACTGAACCCTTCCCCATCCAAAACACCCCAAGTAAGTGCTACAATTGGCATAACGTAAGTAACTGAAGATGCAAATACCGGTGAGGAAATTTGGACTAGTTTATTAAATAAAACTTTTGCCAAGGCGGTCCCAAAAAACGATAGAATAACTACGTACCAAATAGATAGTTTTAAATTGGGATTACTTAAATGTCCTTCCTTAAAAAAGCCACTCATCAATAAAACAATCACAGCTGGAATGATGATTACTGCATAATTCCCAGCAGCTATAGCAAGTGGTTTAACGTTCTGTAAATAACGTTTTATAATATTTACATTAGCTGCATACATAATAGTTGATGCGATAACAAAACCTGCATACAAATAATTCTGTTCTGGATTTAGTTCTGCTCCCTTTAATATTAAAATAGCTGTACCGATAAACCCAATTATAACGCCAACTACCTGTCGCTTAGTCGATGCTATTTTAAACACAGCGAAGCCCAATAATATAGTATTTAATGGCACGAGCGAATTCAAAATAGATGCCACGGCACTATCTATTTCTGTTTCGGCAATCGCAAAGAAAAAAGCTGGAAAAAAAGAACCTAAAAACCCCGAAAGTGCAATCCATTTCCATTGGCTCTTTTCAATCGTTTTTAATGAAGAATAGCCTGCAAGTAACAAAAAAACACCTGTAATAATGGTTCTTAAAGCACCTAGCTCGTAAGCGTTTAAACCTAATAATGCCTTTTTAATCAGTATAAAAGAGGTTCCCCAAATTAAAGAGAGCACAATTAAATACAACCATTTAACGTTAATTTGTTTCATAAGGCAAATGAAATGACAAAATTGTTAATTTTAATGCAATAAACAGCATTATTTAGTAATTTTGTGATGAACTTAATACGTAATACAAATGAATATATTTAAAAACATTATAGTTGTTTTATTGTTGGCAGTTGTTTTTTCTGCTTGTAAGAATGAAACGGCTCCTGAAGTTGTAACGGTTGAAAATGAATCTACTGAAATGACAACTGATCAGATAAAAGAATTAGACCCTAATGCCAATTATGCAAAAGCAGAATTCACCATTGAAGGAATGACTTGCGCCATGGGTTGTGCCAAAACTATTGAAAAGAAAATGGCAAAATTAGAAGGTGTAAAATCTGCAAAAGTAGATTTTGATTCAAGAATAGCTATGGTTGAATATGATGAAGCTAAAGTGACGCCTACTACACTTGAAGAGGTTGTTAAAAAAGCTGGTGATGTTTATTCAGTAAAAGACATGAAAACTGTTGATAGTTTTAGTGCTGAAAAAAAAGCTTGTGACAAAGATTGTCAAAAAGCCTGTTGTGCTAATAAAACAGAAGCAGAAAAAATGGCTTGTGCCAAAGACTGTAAAATGGCTTGTTGCGCAGATAAAGCTAAAGCTTAAAACAAGCTCAATAAATTAAATAAAAAAACCACTCATAATGAGTGGTTTTTTTATTTCCATCGCAATGTTTCCATAATATGCTGAATGTCTTTCTGCAGATAATTTGCAGCAGGCAGAATTGAGTCATAATTAGGTTTGGCATAAAAATACAACGAACCTGTCAAAAAGTGATTAATACTGTCTGTTACATAAAACTGTGATTGCGATGCAGCGTTACCACCAACTTCATAAAACATACCATAAACATCATGCTCCTTGCTTTCATAAAGTTGCTCGGCAATTTCATCAGCTTTTTGAGTATGCTCTTGCGTAAAACCTTGCGCATCACGCAATAAATTCCGTAACTGTTCAGGGCTGTTATTAATTTTTTTATAGGTTAAATAGATTGTTCCTTTCAATGAAGGGTAAATTAAATCAACACCTAAACTTGCCGAATCTGCTGTTAATATCCTCGCTCGCACGTCAGATGCCAATTCATTTTTTTCAAACGTAAAAGGAAATCCAGGGTTGAAAGTTTTGTAATCTGCTTCAGGGTAATCTAATCTTAAATAAGCATTTGGTTTAGGTAATGTGTCATTCCCACAAGAAAAACAAATCAATAGTATAATACTTACTAGTCCAATATTCCTCATGCTTTAAGGTAATGTTATTTTTAGGCGTTTAATCCGTTTGTTATCTAATGCTTCTATAGTGAAAACGTAATTTTCGAAATTTATTTTACTTCCTTGTTTTGGAAAACTTTTGGAAATCTCTAAAATAAAGCCTGCTAATGTTTCGGCTTCACCTTTGTTATTCTCAAAAACACTTTCGTCTTCTAGCTTTATTATTTTATAAAAATCCTTCAATGCCGTTTTACCCTCAAAAACATAATTATGATTATCTAATTTTGAATAAACCAAGTCTTCATCATCAAATTCATCGCTAATATCACCTACAATTTCTTCAATGATATCTTCTAAAGAAATTAAGCCAGATGTACCACCATATTCGTCGACTACAACAGCTAAATGAACCTTTTTCTCTTGAAATTCTGCCATCAAATCATCCAGTTTTTTGTTTTCTGGAACAAAAAAAGGATCGCGTAATAAGGTGGTCCAATCAAATTGTTTTCTATCTATATATGGCAATAAATCTTTTACGTATAAAATACCTTTTATGGTATCAATATTATCTTCATATACCGGAATTCTTGAATAGCCATTGGCAACTATTTCTGGTATAATATCTAGATATTTTTGGGTGATATTCAGAGCAAAAATATCAATTCTTGGCCTCATAACCTGTTTAGTATCTGTATTACCAAATGACACAATGCCTTGTAAAATTTTCTGTTCCTCTTTAGTTGTATCCTCCTCACTTGTAAGTTCTAATGCTTGAGATAATTGATCAACGCTCAAATTTGATTTTTGTTTTCCTAATTTACTGTGAATAGCAATTGTAATACCTCGCATAGGAAGGCTTAAAGGAGAAAACAACACATCCAAAACACGTAGAGGATAGGCCATAAAAACAGAAAACTTTACTTTGTTTCTACTAGCATAAATTTTAGGTAAAATTTCACCAAACAATAATATTAAAAACGTAATGACAACAACCTCTAAAAGAAACTTTAGAATGTAATTTTCTATATTCTGAAAAATAAAATTTCCCAGATAAGCAAATAATATGACGATACCAATATTTATAAAATTATTGGCAACCAATATGGTGGCAAGTAATTTTTTTGGACGCTCTAATAATTTAGAAATTATAGAAATAGCAGCATGCTTTTCATCTAAATTTTCTTCAATATCAGATTGAGTTAGAGAAAATAAAGCAACTTCAGCCCCAGAAATTAAAGCGGAACAAAGCAATAAAACAAAAAGTAGTATAAAACCAAATATTACTGAATATTCAATAGAGATTAAAAGTGCTAAAAATCGCGTGGGTTCTGGGTCCAATCGTTTGGGTTTTAATTAAAAAGTTTAGAACGGTAGATCGTCTTCTGGTAAATCAACTTCTGGTTTTGGAGTAATTGGATCTTGCTTTGGCTGTGAACTAGAATTACTTTGCTGATTAGAAGCTGTATTAACACTTTCGTTTTTGGTAGTTAAAAATGTGAATTCTGTACATTGTATTTCGGTAGAATAGCGATCATTACCACTTTCATCTTGCCATTTTCTGGTTTTTATTCTGCCTTCAATATACACCTTATCGCCCTTGCTTACGTATTTTTCAAAAATTTCAGCAGCTTTGTTTCTCACAACAACATTATGCCATTCTGTATTAGTTACGCGTTCGTTAGTTTGCTTGTTGGTATATGTTTCATTAGTTGCTAAAGGAAAACGACCAATACAACCACCTCCTTCAAAATAATGCATTTTTACTTCATCTCCTAAATGCCCAATAAGCATAACCTTGTTTAATGTTCCTGACATAGTATGTATGTATTTATCTGGCAAAATTAATCAATTGCCATTCATAAACTTAAAATTAAGAAAAAAATATGATTGCCCTTAATTTCAAATTAAAATTTAAAGGTGTCTATAAAATTTTTAATTAAAATTGGCGTAGGATAATCATGTATATCTTTCACTGAAATGCCTTTATCAGGCAATCTATCCGTAGTGATAATCCAAAATTTAGTATGTAAATGTTGATGGGATAACTTATGAACTATACTTTCTTCATTGAATAAACTAATATCATTTACTTTAAATTCAATCATAGTCTTTAGTTCTTCGTAGGTCAATGATTTATTAGATTCAATTAACGGAAACTGATATAAGTTTTGCCAAATACCTTTATCCTCTCTTTTCTCTAAAATAGTCTCATGGTCATTATTAATGTAAACTAAATAATTAAAATGCTTTTTAGTTGGTTTAGAGGCTTTAATTTTTATTGGAAGCAATGATACTTTCTGTTCCAAAAAAGCTTGACAAGATTTGTTCAACGGACAAATCAAACAGTCTGGATTATTCGGTTTGCATTGCATGGCACCAAACTCCATGATGGCCTGATTAAAATCTGCTGGATTTTTTCTATCTATAATTTCTTGTGCGAGAGCCTTAAATTCTTTTTTCCCTTGCGTGCTATTTATTGGTGTATGAATCCCATAATAACGTGACAAAACTCTGTAAACATTGCCATCAACTACAGCTGCTACTTCACCAAAACAAATAGATGCTATAGCACTAGCCGTGTAATCACCAACTCCTTTTAGTTTTAAAAGACCCTTATAATTATTCGGGAATTCACCATCTAATTCAGAGGCTATAAACTTCGCTGACGCATGTAAGTTCCTAGCTCGTGAATAATAACCTAGACCTTGCCATAATTTCAAAACATGCTCTTCATCTGCTTTTGCCAAATCGAACACATTTGGATATTCACTTACAAAGGCTTCATAATAAGGTAATCCTTGCTTAACTTGAGTTTGCTGTAAAATAATTTCAGATAACCATATATAATATGGGTTTTTGGTTCTTCGCCATGGTAATTCACGCTTGTTGTCTGAATACCAAGATGTTAAAATTTTCGTAATATGCATTTGACGTATATACTAATTGCAAAAATAATCGTTTATATTCTTAAATTTTAATGAATTAGGTTTGAAATATTGAATATTAAATTCCTATATTTGCAACCCTTTAAAAGATTAATAGTAACAAAAAAATATTTAAAATGACGAAGGCTGATTTAGTAGCAAAAATTTCTGAAAAATTAGGAATTGAAAAAGGCGATGTACAGGCAACTGTAGAAACATTCATGGACGAAGTAAAAACTTCATTAGAAAGCGGTGATAACGTTTATTTAAGAGGTTTTGGTAGTTTTATAATTAAAACAAGAGCAGAAAAAACTGGTAGAAATATTTCAAAAAATACAACTATCAAAATACCAGCTCACAATATACCTGCATTTAAGCCTGCAAAAGTATTTGTTGAAGGTGTAAAAACAAATGTAGACGTTAAATAACAATATTAAATTAATAACCTTAAAAGAAGAAATTTATGCCAAGTGGTAAAAAAAGAAAAAGACACAAGGTAGCGACGCATAAGCGTAAAAAAAGAAGACGCGCAAATCGTCACAAAAAGAAAAAATAAACTGAAAAAGTAGTTGTTCAACTACTTTTTTGGTTTTAAAATCAAAACGTTCTTTGATATTGAGTTACTCTATCGTGTTACCTTGCGTAATGAGTTACTCCACGGATTAAAATCCTGTGAAGAATATAGTATTAATCCATCTGTCGCACATTATGTGTGATGGATAAAAATTAACTAAATGGATAAAGAATTGATTATTCGTTCTGGTTCAGAAAATGTTGATTTTGCCTTATTAAAAGATGGAAGACTAGTTGAATTTCAAAAAGACAAAGGTGGTAATAACTTTTCTGTTGGTGATGTGTTTATAGCCAAAATAAGAAAAGCTGTTCCAGGCTTAAATGCTGCTTTTGTAAATGTGGGCTATGAAAAAGATGCCTTTTTACATTATCATGATTTAGGACCTAAACTACCTTCACTTTTAAAATTCACAAAACGTGTAAGCACAGGTAAACTAAAAGATTATTCTTTAAAAAATTTCCCATTTGAAAAAGATATTGATAAAGACGGTAAAATTAATGACGTCTTAAAATCAAATCAATCTACTTTAGTACAAATAGTAAAAGAACCTATATCCACCAAGGGACCTAGAATTAGTTCCGAGCTTTCAATAGCAGGTAGATATATTGTTTTAGTGCCTTTTTCTGATAGAATTTCTATTTCACAGAAGATAGAGGATCGTGAAGAAAAAGATCGCTTAAAACGCCTTGTAAGAAGTATTACACCTCAAGGTTTTGGCGTTATTGTTCGTACCGTAGCAGAAGGCAAAAAAGTAGCAGAACTAGACAGAGATTTACAAAACTTGTTAGGTCGTTGGACCGCAATGTGTAAAAAACTAGACAGAGCCCATCATCCAAGTAAAGTATTAGGAGAACTCAATAAAGCCTCGTCAATTTTACGAGACATTTTTAATGATTCCTTTACTAGCATTCATGTTGATGATGAAGAGCTCTACATTCAAATTAAAGATTACGTGCATGAAATTGCACCAAACAAAGAATCAATAGTTAAGTTGTATCAATCCAATGTTCCTATTTTTGAAAAATTCGGGATAGAAAGACAAATAAAAACTTCTTTCGGAAAAACCGTTTCTATGGCAAAAGGTGCCTATTTGGTTATTGAGCACACTGAAGCATTACATGTAGTAGATGTAAACAGTGGAAACCGTTCAAACAAAGCTAAAACTCAAGAAGATACGGCATTGGAAGTAAATATGATTGCTGCTGCTGAAATCGCAAGACAATTACGTCTTCGTGATATGGGTGGCATCATAGTTATTGACTTTATTGATATGACAAAAGCTGAAAACAGAAAAAAGCTTTATAATTTCCTTCGTGATGAAATGAAGGATGATAGAGCGAAACATAAAATTTTACCGCCAAGTAAATTTGGCTTGGTACAGATTACAAGACAACGTGTTCGTCCTGAAATGAACATTAAAACGCGTGAAGAAAATCCAAATGCCATTAATGGCAAAGAGATAGAGGCTCCTATTAGTATAGTGCCAAAAATCACACATGATCTTGAACAACTTATTAAAAAAGACTATAAAAAGCTGACTTTAAACACACATCCTTTTATAGCAGCCTTTTTAACTAAAGGTTTTCCATCAATTCGTTCAAAATGGTTTTTTGAACATAAAAAATGGGTGAAAATTTTACCAAGAGATGCTTACACATATTTAGAATACCACTTTTTTGATAAAGATGGTAATCAAATTAAATAATACAAAAGCCTTACTCAATTGAGTAAGGCTTTTTTTATGAGTATAGTTTAATTAATTTTGGTTAGGACCGCCACTAACAATAATAAATTCTGAACGTCTATTCATTTGATGTTCTTCTTCAGTACATTTAGATCCACAATCAACCTTTAGTTCATTTTCTCCCTTACCAATACCCGATATTCTGTTGGCATCAATGCCCTTTGAAATCACATATTGAACAGTAGATTTCGCTCTTCTATCAGATAGTTTTTCATTGTAATTAGCTGAACCTCTGCTATCTGTATGAGATTCGGCCAAAATCACCATGTCAGGATATTTATTCATCACTGCAACTAATTTATCTAATTCAAAAGCGCCTTGTGATGTAATGTTAGACTTATCAAAATCAAACAAAATTGGGTTTAATACCACTCGATCTTCAACTATTATTTTATCAATTGGTTTTAACTCTAATTGTAAGTTAACCTCTTCATCTTGACTACCAGCAAAACTCAACGTATTACCTTCATAATCTGGCAGTGTACCTGAAATTTCCAATGACTTTTCACATGTAACCTCGTAAGAAACTTGCCCTTTATCATCCGAAGTTTCGGATAATACAATATGGTCATTAGAATCTTTTATAACTACTGTAGCTCCAGAAAGTGGCTCTCCTGTTTCACTATCAATTACAGAAGTTGTTAACATCACGTTACAAGGTTCCAAACGCTTTACACCATAGATGTCATCACCACCTTTTCCTCCAGGTCTATTGGATGATACAAAGCCTTCTTTGGTTTCTTCATTAATGGTAAAGGCAAAATCATCAGAATTGCTATTAATGGGTACACCCACGTTTTCTATAGTTCCTGATTCAGATACAAAAAACACATCTAAACCTCCTAATCCTAAATGGCCATTGGAAGAAAAATATAAGGTATTTTCTGAACTGATAAATGCATATTTTTCAGATCCTTCAGTATTGATTTTATCTCCTAAATTTTCTGGTTCACCAACCGTTCCATCACTATTAACTGAAACCTTGTATATATCCTCTAATCCAAAACCTCCTGGCATATTGGAATGAAAATATAGTGTTTTACCATCAGCACTCATAGTTGGAGCGCTTATATTATAATTATTATTATTTATATGAAGTGGTTCAACATTACTCCACTTATCACCATCTTTAGTTGCCTTGTATAAATATAAGACACTGAATTTTGATTTTGAATCTTTATCTTTTTCGTAATCTCCTTCAAAATAGCTCTCGCGAGAAAAATACATGGTATTTCCATCAGGGCTAAATGCTACTGTTCCTTCGTGGTGTTTTGTATTAATGTTTCCTTCTACTAAATCAGCTTCTTGGTCTTCATCATTTAATGTTAATGACACTTGATATACATCTAAATAAGGCTCCTCATTCCATCCATAATTACGTCTTGCATTATTTCTAGCCGATGCAAAATATAGAATTTCATTATTGACTGTACCTCCAAAATCAGATCCTTCGGAATTAAATCCTAAAGTTTTTAATTCATATTTCTTCTCGCCTTCCAATATTCCAGGAATAAAATCCGGGTTATTTTTAAAAGCCTTTGCTCGATCATCTTTGGGATTCATATCAGCAAATTTCTGCATCCATTTACTGGACTCATCATATTTCCCATTTGCTTTAAGCATTTGAGAATAATTATAGATTGTTTCAGAATCTTGCGACGTTTCTAAAGCTTTTGCATACCATTTTTCTGCTTCTTCAGTAGCAAATATTTTATAATTGGCATCTCCTAATTGTTTGTAAACGTATTCATTTGCTTTCCCATTCTCAACTAATTTATTGTACGCTTCAATAGCATCAACAAATTCAAGTCTATTAAATAATTTATCAGCAGTTTGAGTATCTTTATTTTGAGCAGTCACTGTTAAACCACTCAATATTACTAGCGTTATAAGTATTTTAATTTTTTTCATAATGTTTAGCTTAAGTGGTTAGAAATAACGTGGAGAACGTGAAACTTTCTTTGTAAAACTGAAATCAAAGTTTATAAATATCTCATGTGATGATGTGGTTGCTATATTCAAATCAGAACGAATGCTGTCATAAGCATAACCAATTCTTAAATTTGGAGCTACCATAAAGTTAATCATACCACTAAAAGAATCTTCTAGCCTATATCCTACACCTACTTCTACAATATTGTACATAAATAGGTTTGCGTTTAAGTCAAAACTTACAGGAGCATCAAAAGCCACTTTTAATAATCCATGTGGCTTTAAAGCAAAGTTATCTGACAGATTGAAAACATAACCAGCTGCTGCAAACAAGTGCTGTGTTTCAGAACCCACTTTAGTTCCGTTTGTAGCGTCCAAATGAACTGAATTCAGCATGTTTGGCATAGAAACAGAAATATAATACTCATTAGGTTTATAAAAATAAACACCAGCACCAACGTTGGGTGTGACAGCATCGACATTTTCTTGTAAAAAAGGATCGTTAGCATCAATTACATCCAACCCAATTAATCCTATTTTATGAAACGTAGCACCTGCCTTTACACCAAAAGCCAATTTATTGTCATTGCCTATAGGAAGAGTATATGAAAAATCTGCATAAGCATTATTTTCTCTAACTGGGCCTATTTCATCGTTAATAAAAGAGAAACCTAATCCTACCCTTCTGCCAACTGGAGCATGTACAGCGAGCGTTCCGGTATTTGGAGCCCCATCTAAACCAACCCATTGACTTCTGTAAAGCGCTCCAACTGCAATGCCATCATAAGAACCAGCGTAAGCTGGGTTAACAACATTCATGTTATACATATACTGTGTATATTGAGGATCCTGTTGAGCCTGTGTAAAAGAAACAGACAATACAAATACTAAAATTATATATAGTTTTTTCATCATTAAATTTTCGTTGTGTTCTATTATTTATTGATATATACCCATGAAGTTCGTTCTTTACCTCCTTGGTATTTCATTACATAGAAATAGGTTCCAACTGGTAACTCATCTCCATTATCAGCAACACCATTAAATTCGTTTGTATAACCATTAGTTTTACTATAAACTTTCACCCCATTTCGGTTAAAAACTTCTAGACTACTAACATTATAACCACTTAAATCAAAAGAGTCATTAAAACCATCATCATTTGGCGTAATAACCTGTGGAATAATACATTGCAATGCAATAAAAGATTCTATTGTACTTGTAGGACAAGGACCAGATGTAGTATATTCAATAGAATATTCAGTATCTCCCGTAGCACCTTCAACCAATCCAGTATCCACGTTAATTGTAGCACCATCTCCAGGATCAGGATTAAAAGCAAATGTTCCGCCCGTGTCACCAATTATTTCAACTTCAGCACCTCCACACACTGCTGTAACGGCAAACGTAGCATCTTCAGCTGATAAAGGAGTAACAGCTTCAAAACTCGATGATGGACATTGCCCATTGGTTATATACTCAATCATATAAGTTTCTCCAATTACCCCTCCAGAAACAGTTCCTGTTGCAGGATCTATTGTTGTTCCATCTTGAGGATCAGGATTTAAAACAAACGTCCCTCCTGATAAACCTGTTACGGTAGCTGTTCCACCATCACAGGTTGCTGACATAGTAAATGAAGCATCGTCTTCAGGTAAAACCGTAAATGTTTGAGAATTTATCGCTGGACAAGTACCTGTAGTTGTGTATTCAACTGTATATGCTGTTCCTGCCACACCATTCGTAACATTACCAGTAATTGGGTCAATGGCAGCACCATCTGTAGGCACAGGATTAAAAGCAAATGAACCTCCCACATCTCCAGTTATAGTAATTAACCCACCATCACATGTTGGTAATACTGTAAATGAAGCATCTTCTCCTGGCAGTAACGTTGTGTTTATGATATTTGAAGCACATCCTCCAGGTACGATATATTCTACTGAATACGTTGCTCCTGGAGTTCCTCCAGAAATAACTCCTGTCATTTCATCAATTACAGCACCATCTGTTGGTTCAGGGTTAAATACAAATGTGCCACCCGAAGTACCCGTTACTGTGACGGTTCCTCCTTCACAATCAGGAGTAAATGAAAGAACAGGTTGAACAGCAGTTAAACTTATATCATCAATCGCCAAATCATTTCCACATCCTCCAACTCCTTGATTCAATAATACTAATTGAATTTGTGAATTACTCAAAGTATTAAAGTTTAGTTGATATTCTTGCCAATTAGGGTTGGATTCATTTTGAATATCACCTGTATTCACTTCAGTAATTAAGTTTCCTGATTGGTCTTCGATTCTAAAAGTTACATTAGAAGGAACGCCTGTTCCAGGACAAATTCCTGTGTCAGTATCATAAACTGTTGTAATCCACGCACTAAAATTGTACTCGGTGTTAGAACTTACAAAAATAGATCGTCTATAAAACTCTCCTGCAGCATTGGAAGCATTAACAACAAACATCAATCCATCAGTATCTCCTGATGTATGATCTTCCATATCATGCCAACCAGTATTAAGGTCGGTTGCGTTATTATTCAAAGCATATTCTCCATCTTCAACTTGAGTAAATTCATTAAATGTATAATTGGTATATGGAGTAGACTCTCTATCAGGGCTTGTGCCAAAATCTTCCATGAACCCACCACCTAAAGTCAACGTTGTCAATACTTGAGTAGAAGAACTAGGGCAATCACCATTTGTTGTGTATTCTATTGTATAATCAGTTTCAGGCATACCTCCCGTAACCGTTCCAGTATCAGGGTCAATCATGGCTCCATCTCCTGGTTGAGGATTAAAAGCGAATGTTCCGCCAACAACGCCAGTAACCGTAGCTGTTCCACCATCACAAGCAGGTGAGACTATAAATGAGGCATCATCAGCTGATAATATGGTTACATCTTGTGTACTTGATGCTGGACAGTTACCTGTTCCTGCTGTTAAGACTATATATTGAATAGTATATGTTTCGCCTGAAACCCCATTAGTTACTTCACCAGTATCTGGATCAATAACAGCACCATCTCCTGGTTCAGGGCTAAACTGAAACATACCTCCTTCAGTACCCGTAATTGTAGCAATAGCTCCATCACAGGTTGCTTCCATCGTAAATGATGGATCATCATTACTATCAGTGATAACCTCTACAGTTACATCATCAGTTATAGTAGCAGTTCCTCCTGTACACAATTCATATGTTACTGATGCAGTATAGGTAGTTGTAACTGTAGGGGAAACTGTAACTGTTTCAGTATTCCCCAATGAGGTAGTTCCATCAAACCACTCAAATGTATAATTAGGTGTTCCTTCAGAAGGCGCAAAACGCCAGCTTTCAGGTTGATCAGGAGTTACCTCCCATACACCTGTATTCCTTCCTGGAGGTGTAAAAGCTGTATCTCCAGCAATATTTTGAACACCAACTACAGCGCGTCCTCCATTCCAGCCAGAACAAATTGGTTTTTCAAAAATATTGACATCAATGTTATTTGAAGATTCATAAAGAATGATTTGCGAGCTAGAAAATAGGGTTTGATTACATGCAGAACTAAAGTGAGCTACATCTGTATAGTTCACAACAAACATTCTATATGGTGCCGTACCAATTACTAAATAATTGATATCTCCTGAAACACCAGGGTCAATATCATGACCAACACCAAAAATATTAGCTTCTGCTAAAGTTGGATTGGTATTATTTGGCAATAAATCTCCAGCAGCCATTGCCCAACCGTTGCCAGTTTCAGCATTTTCTAATTCAAAAGATAGTACACCATTTGAACCAACTAATAATTGGGTATAAGTATCACCAAAAAAGCAAAATTCAAAACCAATGTCTATAACTTCAGACCAGCGATCGTCAATATCTAAACTAGTTGGTGTTCCACCAACAGTTGTTGGAAGTGGACAAGCATCCAAACCATTAATAATATAAGTATTGGTATCCTGGCCAAATAAATGGTAACTTGCTTCTAAATCGGTTGATTCTTCGCAACCAATGGTAACGTCCTCACCAGCATAAATGATTGAACAAGGGTTAGGTGGTGGTGGACAAATAAACGTTATTGGACTACTAATCACATCACAAGTATCATCATCTGACTTAATTGTTGTTATGGTAACAACAGTATTCGCTGCATATGGACCCATTGTTACAATTCCTATGGTATCAGCAGTCTGTGGTGCGCTGCCTTGATCATCTGATACTATAATCGAAGCTGAACCACTTAAATCGGTAATATTTACTTCAATTACAAAATCTGGATTATCAGGATCTGTTTCACAATCACCAACAGCATTAAAACTAACAACTTGTGGAATACATATTGTTTTAAATGATGATTCAGTACAATCTGTATCTGCTGGTCCATTATCGTTATAAGGAATAACTGTCACATAATATTCAGTAGCATTAGTTAAGATCCCTGGATCATATGTAAGCACATTTCCAACATCAAAATTGTCAACCACATCAGTTCCTCCGGGAGTTGTGCCAATTGAAATAGTGTAACCTGTAACAAAAATAGAAGCTGCACTCCATGTAATATCTGTGTCAATCGCCACATCAATAGCATCATCAGCAGGTACTAAAACTTCAGCATCGCAGTTTGGAACAGCAGTAGCATCAAAACATGTAACATCAAAATCCCATTGTTCATTAGCTGAACCTGCACAACTAGCAACACCGTCGGAATCCACTCCTATAGTTATAGAATCACCAGATGAAATAAACAATAATCCTGTTAAATCTCCTCCGTTGTCACCTTGGAAAATAATTGTTCCATCTGAATCAGTAACAATTAATTCATCCCATCCTGCTTCAATCCAACCAGCATTGAAGAATACAACCAATTGAGAACCATCGCTACTTGCAAAATTAAATTCCATTGTATCATTCCCTGCATAGCAATAGGTTGTATTTATTACTTGATTAGATGCGCAATCAACTATTTGATTAGGATCATCTCTAGTCGTAAAACTTTCTTCAATACAGCCTGTTGCATTACCATTATCATTATAAGGAATTATAGTTACATAATAAGTTGTTGAAAAGTTAAGAACACCAGGCTCATAAGTAAGTACATTTCCAACATCAACACCATTTAGCACATCAGTACCTCCTGGTGTAGTACCCATATTTATGATATATCCAGTAACTAGAACTGATGCAGCACTCCATGTTAAATCTTCATTTTCATTCACATCAATAGTTCCATTTGCCACTTCACCTGTTAAGGATGCATTACAGTTAGGAACTGATGTTGCATCAAAGCATGAAACTGTAAAATCCCATTGGGCATTACCAGTACTTTGACAACTCACTGAACCATCAGAGTTAACAGCAACAGAAATAGAATCTCCCGAAGATAAAAATGATAGTCCAGTTAAGTCTCCTCCATTATCTCCTTGAAAAATTATAGTTCCATCAGAATCAGTAACAATTAATTCATCCCATCCTGCTTCAATCCATCCCGAATTAAACACAACCGATATTTGAGAACTATCATTACTGGCATAGTTAAATACCATGGTATCATTTTGCTCATAACAATAAGTAGTATTAATAACCTCACCATTGGTACAATCCAACACTTGGTTAGGGTCGTCCCTTGTTGTAAAGCTCTGTTCGTTACAATTAATCGCAGGACCATTATCATTATACGGCACAATAGTTACATAATATGTGGTTTCATAATCTAATGTCCCCGGATCATAGGTTGTTGCTGGTCCGTTGTCAAAACTGTCTAGTATATCTGTTCCTCCTGGTGTAGTTCCTATCGAAATTGTATAACCAGTTACAATGATTGAAGCTGGACTCCATGTGATGTCTGTGTTTTCATTAACATCAACCGAACCATTCGCCGGTGTTGTTAATACTGAATTACAGTTTGGTACAGCTGTGGTATCTATACATGATACATCAAAATTCAATGGTGTATATCCATTAGCTGCACAACTTACTGAACCATCACTATCTATCTCTATGAATATAAATCCTGTTGTGGAATTAACAGATACACCTGTCATATCTCCACCATTGTTGTCATCATATAATACGACTCCTGTGTTGTCTGTACCATCATAAATAGTAATCTCATCACAACAGCCTTCCATTTGTCCAGCATTAAAAAACACGTTCATTGGACCACCATCTGAACTTTGAAAGTTCCAGGTCATCGTCTCATTGTTATCATAACAGAATACCGTATTTATTGGTGTACCTGCTGCACAATCTACTGGCGCATTTGGATCAGCTCCTGTTGTAAATGAAAACTCTTCACATCCTTCCGCAGGCCCATTTGCATTATAACCTAATACTGTTACATAATAAGTAGTTGAATACTCTAAAGGTGCCGCAAAATTGAAAGACGTTGACAAACCTACATCTTGGTTATCTACCACATCGGTTCCGCCTGGAGTTGTACCCACAGTCAATGTATAGCCTGTTGGAATACCTGAAGCTGCGCTCCATTCTAAATTAGTGTTAATACCAACACCATTTGCACCATTGGCCGGTGTAATTAGATTCACACATGAAGGTGGATCTACAACAACCTGTGTTGCTGTAACGTTATCTATATATATGTAATAAGTTCCTTCTAACCAAGATGAATCAAAACGCAACTTAAAATCTGATCCGTTTGGCAAACTTGCCGCTGGAACTACTGTACTAAAATTAAAACAATCACTTGATGTAATATGATTATCATCATTGATTGTTTCTATGGTTGTCCAGTTACCGCCATCGTTGGTTGAGTACTGAACCCGAAGTTCTCCCCATCCTGGAGGTGTAGCATCAACAGCAGCAGACCAATCAACTATTTTATAATCAAAGGTGATAGTCAAATCACTGCCATTTGAAGACCCTACTATGTTAGGAGAAGTAAGGTGAGCCGTGGTATTGGAATCAAAAAGGTTTACCCTTTGTGAGAAGCCGTCACAGACTTCTATAACAGTTCCAAAATAATCACCGGCATCAGAGGTCCAACCAGCTGGCAAAGCTAAATTGCCATCGAAATTTTCAGTTAATCCTATTTGAGAGAACCCACAAAGTGAAATCAACCCAAATAAGATGGAAAATGTAATTCTTTTCATTGTTATTAATCAATAAGTTAGTTAGCGGTCTTAAATCATTTAATATCAACTGATTAAGACTTGAATAAAATTTAAAAAAACTAATAAATCATACTAGATTTAGACTGTTTTATCTTTTCAAAAAAATTAATCCCTAAAATTAGGAATTTTTATGTCATGAATAAACAAACCCACAGTTAATAGATTAACGACAAAATTAATCGTTAAAGTGAACTTGCTTAAATTCCATTAAATCCCAATAATTCAGAGAAAGCAAAAAAAATGCCTGGTAAAACCAGGCATTTTAATTTATAAACTTTATGAAATTTAATATTTAATCAATCTAATTACTTTAGAGTTTTTAGCTTGCTTAACTTTAACGATATAAACTCCTCCATCTAAATCAGATCCAAAAGTATGCTTTTGATCTGGTCCGAATGTAGCAGTATGAACTAACTTATTACTCATATCATAAACATATACAACTGCATCATTATTAACATCTGGAGAGATAATTCTCATATCAAATGTTGTGTTTGATGGGTTTGGCCATGCTACAGCATCAAATTGACTTTCTCTATTTTGAGGAGAAACATCATCATATACTGGGCATGGGTCGCATATATCAGCTGCATTCCAAATAACATTGTTAAGACCGTGAACTTTATTTGCAATAAATAAACCAGTCATGTAAGTTGGTTCAGGGTTATTACTATTGACATTAGATCCTTTAGCTAAAATCTGACCTGTTGAATAAATGACTGCGTTCACGTCAGATCCTTTCTCAATATGAACATCATTATTAACATAGAATGTTATAGCATTTCCATTGGAATTGATAGTTCCATATTTTGCTAACATAAACATGCTATTCAAATATACATTGGAACAACCTTCAAACTCTATAGTAGCTCCTTCGCTCGTTTTTAATCTGTTAATAAAGACGTTTGGTTGTGAGAAAATAACGGTTGCTCCTGCTCTTACCCATACTTCATCATAAACTTCTCCATCAAGTGTTTGTGTATCTCCATTAGAAATTCTAACAGTTTCACTATTATTACTTGAAAGCGTATTATAAATAAAATCAGGCATGATTGGATTTGCAGGATTATTTATTTCTTCACCAATTGTACTACCTTGGTTAAGTGTAAATGATGTAGCTTGACCAAAATCTTCGATATGACTATCTTGATGTAACTTAATTTCACCGTTTGCACTACCTACACCAACACCACCCGATTGAACAGCATTATTGCCATGAAGGAAAACTTCATTTGACGCAAAAATTGTATAATCAGATAAAGGTGTTCCTTCAATAATACTAGTCACTAAATATTCAGCGTAAGTTGTACAGCCTGTTTCTGAAGTCACTGTAACACCATAAGTTCCATTTTCGGTAACAGTAATGCTTTGGGTGTCTTCACCGGTAGACCATTCATAGGTTACAGGCACATCACTTTCAGCTGTTAAAATTACACCTTGACAGAATACTGAAAGTGGTTCTTCAGTAATTGATAATTCAGGAATAACACCTTCAACAGTAACTGTTGCCTCGCAACTATTCTCATTTCCATTTACATCTACAACAGTAAGCGTTACTGTATTATCACCTATTTCTTCACAAGAGAAATTTTCTTGAGAAACGCTCATTGATGCAATTCCACAAGCATCACTACTTCCTGAACTAATAGCATCAAGGTCTCCAGCTGATAATGTATAACTTCCACTTGAGTCTAATGAGACTGTAATGTTGTTACAAACAACATCAGGCATTGTGTTATCTTCCACAGTAACTGTCGCTGTTGCTGTTGATACATTTCCTGCAACATCAACTACAGTTAATGTCACTGTATTATCACCAACGTTATCACAATTGAAAGTATCAATGTCAATTGAAATTGATGCAATTCCACAATCATCTGATGATCCATTATTGATATCTTCAGCAGTAATAGTTACATTACCTGAACTGTCTAACTCAATTGTAATATCTTGAGCAATTGCCACTGGAGGCACATTATCCTCTAATGTAATTGTCTCTGTTGAACTAGCAGGACAAGGACCTGAAGTTGTATATTCTACAGTATAGGTATTACCTAATGTTCCATTGGTTATCGTACCTGTTGTTTCATTAATCTCTGCTCCATCGCCTGGCTCTGGATTAAAACTAAATGTTCCTCCAATATTACCAGTTATAGTTGCTGTCGCTTCGGTACATGTTGAATCTAATGTAAATGATGCATCTTCAGCTGGCAATACAGTTACTGTCTGTGTGCTACTAGCTGGACAAGGCCCTGAAGTAGTGTATTCAACTGTATAGGTTGCTCCTGGTGTTCCATTAGTAACGTTGCCATTAGAATCAATTTGAGCACCATCTCCTGGCTCAGGGTTGAACGCAAATGTTCCTCCTGCATCTCCAGTTACCGTTGCAGTAGCACCATCACAAGTTGCTTCCAATGCAAACGATGCATCTTCAGCATCTAAAACTGTTACATCTTGTGTGCTAGTGGCTGGACATGGTCCAGTAGTCATAATCTCCACTGTATAAGTTGCTCCTGATGTCCCATTGGTTATAGTTCCTGTAACAGGATCAATAGTCGCGCCATCTCCTGGTTCTGGATTGAAACTAAATATTCCACCATCACCTGTTATGGTTGCAATAGCCCCATCACAAGTTGCTTCTAATGTAAACGAAGCATCTTCTGCAGATAAAACAGTTACATCTTGCGAACTGCTAGCTGGACATTCTCCAGTTGTTGTATATTCTACTGTATAGGTAGCTCCTGGTGTTCCATTAGTTATTGTTCCATCAGAATCTATTTGGGCACCATCGCCTGGCTCAGGGTTAAAACTAAATGTTCCTCCTGTATCGCCTGTTATAGTTGCTATAGCTCCATCACAGGTTGCTTCTAACGTAAACGAAGCGTCTTCTGCAGATAAAACAGTTACATCTTGTGAACTGCTTGAAGCACATTCACCAGCTGTAGTATATTCTACCGTATAAGTTGCTCCTGGTGTTCCATTAGTTATAGTTCCATCAGAATCTATTTGGGCACCATCGCCTGGCTCAGGGTTAAAACTAAATGTTCCTCCAGCATCTCCAGTTATGGTTGCAATCGCACCATCGCAAGTAGCTTCTAGTGTAAACGAAGCATCTTCTGCAGATAACAACGTAACATCTTGTGTGCTAGTGGCTGGACAATTACCAGCAGTTGTGTACTGAACCGTATAAGTAGCGTCTGGAGTTCCGTTGGTAATTTCACCTGTTTGAGCATCAATCTCTGCCTCATCTCCTGGCTCTGGATTAAAACTAAATGTTCCTCCAGTATCTCCAGTGATGGTAGTTGTAACACCGTTACAAGTTGAATCCATAGTAAAGGACGCATCTTCAGCATCCAATACTGTAACATCTTGAGTACTCACTGAAGGACAGTTTTCATCGCCTAGTGTATATTCAACTGTATAGGTTTCTCCAGGAGTCCCTCCTGTTATAGTTCCAGTACTTTCATCTATTTCAGCTTCATCATCTGGTTCAGGGTTGAATGCAAAGGTTCCTCCTTCATCTCCAGTTATAGTTGCAGTACCACCATCACAAGTTGCTTCCATTGTAAATGAAGCATCGCCTCCGCCTCCGCCAGTATGACTTACAACTACATCATCTGTAACTGTAGCTTGACCACCTGTACATAAATCATAAGTTACGGCAAACGTATAAGTTGTTGTTTCTGTTGGAGATACCGTTACGGTATCTTCTGTTCCAACAACAGTACCTTCATCATCTAACCATTGTAATGTATAGTTAGGCGTTCCAGATGGAGAGAATCTCCAAGATTCTGGTTCATCAACTGTCCAAACACCCATGTTTCTACCTGGAGGTGATACACCTTGTGTATCATCAACACTCTGTAATCCAACTACTGCTAAACCATCATTCCAAGCTGTACAAGTTGGCTTGCTTAAGATATGTATATCAATATTATTTGATGACTCATGAAGTACAATTTGAGTGGTAGATGTATTTGAATTACATTGAGATCCAAAATGACAAACAGCATTATAATTAACAACAAACTGTCTGTAAGGAGAAGAACCAAGTACAACATAATCAATACTTCCACAAACACTTGGGTCAATATCATGACCTACACCAAAGATATTTCCTTCAGTAATAGATGGGTTATCATTATTTGGTAATGTATCTTCAGGATCAAATGCCCAACCATTTCCAGTGTTAGCAAACTCTGTTTCAAAACTTAAAACACCATTAGAACCTACAATAATTTGATCATAAGTCCCTCCGTAGAAACAGAATTCAAATCCTAAATCAATAACTTCAGACCACACATCATCCGTTTCAACACTTGTTGGTGTTGCTCCATCAACAGGAGGTGTTGGACATGTATCAATAGCATTTATATCATAGTTTTCAGTGTCTTGACCATAAAGATGGAAATTAGCCGTCAATTCCGCATCTGGATTTTCACAATCCACTGCCGTATCCTCTCCAGCATATGCTATAGAACAAGGGTTTGGTGGTGGTGGACATAAAAATGATAACGGATTACTTTCAATGATACAGTTAGGGTCATCAGTATTTGCGGCAGTTATAATAACATTTGTATTAGCCGCAAAAGGGCCAAAAGTAACCGTTCCAACTCCATTTAAAACTTGTGGTGCTCCACCTTGATTATCAGAAATTGTAATTGATTCAGCACTTCCCATATCAGTGACATCAACACTAACCTCAAATACTGGGTTGTTAGGGTCAGTAATACAATCACCATTTACCACATCAAAACTTACGGTTTGTGGCACACACGTTTGACACCAAACGTCAAAATCCCATATCTCTCTACTGCCGCTGGAACAACTCACAGAACCGTCAGCTTCTGCAAAAACTATAATAGTATCACTCGTGGAAGTAAATGCAAGACCTGTTAAATCTCCACCATTTCCAGTTCCTTGATACAATACTGTACCGTCTCCTTCTTCGATTCTTAATGTATCACAGCATGTTTCTATCGTTCCAGAGTTGAATAAGATGTTTAACGGGAAACCTGAAGAACTTTGGAAACTATAAAGCTCTACATAAGTATTGTTACCGTTTTCGTAACAATGGGTTGTATTTACAACTTGCCCAGCATCACAATCAACGATTTGGAATGGATCTGATCTTACCGTGAAGCTTTCTTCAGTACAGTCAGTTGCATTACCATTATCATTGTATGGAATAATTGTCACATAATATGTCGTATCGTAATCTAATGTACCTGGATCATATGTTAAGACATTTCCAACATCAACACCATCTAAAACATCTGTTCCTCCTGGCGTAGTACCCATATTAATAATATATCCTGTAACAATTATAGAAGCTGGACTCCAATTCAAATCTTCATCTTCATCTACATCTATTGATCCATCTACCACTTCACCCGTCAGGGCTGCATTGCAGTTGGGCACTGCTGATGTATCTATACATGACACATCAAAATCCCATTCTATTCTACTACCGCTTGAACAACTAACTGAACCATCAGCTTCAACAAATACTACTATTCTATCTCCAGTAGAGTTTAAAGAAAGACCTGCTAAATCACCTCCGTTTCCTGTTCCTTCATAAATAACAGTACCATCTCCTTCTTCTATTCTTATGGTATCACAGCAAGTTTCAATAGTTCCTGCATGGAAAAATATGTTTAACGGATTACCATTAGAACTTTGATAACTATATATCTCTACATAGGTATTATTACCATTTTCGTAGCAATGAGTTGTATTCACTATTTGTCCTGATTCACAATCAACTGTTTGATTTGGATCTGGTCTAGTTGTAAAACTTTCCTCTGTACAATCTGTTGCATTACCGTTATCATTATATGGTATAATAGTAACGTAATACGTTGTATCATATGCTAAAGTACCTGGATTATAGGTAAGAACATTTCCTACATCAACACCATCTAATACGTCAGTACCTCCCGGAGTCGTTCCCATGTTGATTATATATCCTGTAACAAAAACAGATGCAGCGCTCCATGTTAAATCTTCATTTTCACTTACATCAGTTGTTCCATCTGCGACTTCACCTGTTAAGGATGCATTACAGTTTGGCAGTGCTGTAGTATCAACACATGAAACATCAATATCCCATTGTGTATAGCCACTTGTTGTACAGCTTCCTACACCATCTGAATTTATAGCAACTGCTATAGTACTTCCTGAAGAAACAAATACCAATCCTGCCAAATTTCCTGCATTACCATAACCATTGTATAGTTCGGTTCCATCAGAATCAGTAACTATCAACTCATCCCAATTGTTCTCTACTTGACCTGCGTTAAACACAACTGATAAAGGTGAACCATCACTACTCGCATAATTGAATACCATCGTGTCATTTGGACCATAGCAGTAAGTTGTGTTTATAACTTCTCCAGTTGAACAATCAACTATTTGATTAGGATCATCCCTTGTTGTAAAGCTCTGTTCGTTACAATTAATCGCAGGACCATTATCATTATACGGCACAATAGTTACATAATATGTGGTTTCATAATCTAATGTCCCCGGATCATAGGTTGTTGCTGGTCCGTTGTCAAAACTGTCTAGTATATCTGTTCCTCCTGGTGTAGTTCCTATCGAAATTGTATAACCAGTTACAATGATTGAAGCTGGACTCCATGTGATGTCTGTGTTTTCATTAACATCAACCGAACCATTCGCCGGTGTTGTTAATACTGAATTACAGTTTGGTACAGCTGTGGTATCTATACATGATACATCAAAATTCAATGGTGTATATCCATTAGCTGCACAACTTACTGAACCATCACTATCTATCTCTATGAATATAAATCCTGTTGTGGAATTAACAGATACACCTGTCATATCTCCACCATTGTTGTCATCATATAATACGACTCCTGTGTTGTCTGTACCATCATAAATAGTAATCTCATCACAACAGCCTTCCATTTGTCCAGCATTAAAAAACACGTTCATTGGACCACCATCTGAACTTTGAAAGTTCCAGGTCATCGTCTCATTGTTATCATAACAGAATACCGTATTTATTGGTGTACCTGCTGCACAATCTACTGGCGCATTTGGATCAGCTCCTGTTGTAAATGAAAACTCTTCACATCCTTCCGCAGGCCCATTTGCATTATAACCTAATACTGTTACATAATAAGTAGTTGAATACTCTAAAGGTGCCGCAAAATTGAAAGACGTTGACAAACCTACATCTTGGTTATCTACCACATCGGTTCCGCCTGGAGTTGTACCCACAGTCAATGTATAGCCTGTTGGAATACCTGAAGCTGCGCTCCATTCTAAATTAGTGTTAATACCAACACCATTTGCACCATTGGCCGGTGTAATTAGATTCACACATGAAGGTGGATCTACAACAACCTGTGTTGCTGTAACGTTATCTATATATATGTAATAAGTTCCTTCTAACCAAGATGAATCAAAACGCAACTTAAAATCTGATCCGTTTGGCAAACTTGCCGCTGGAACTACTGTACTAAAATTAAAACAATCACTTGATGTAATATGATTATCATCATTGATTGTTTCTATGGTTGTCCAGTTACCGCCATCGTTGGTTGAGTACTGAACCCGAAGTTCTCCCCATCCTGGAGGTGTAGCATCAACAGCAGCAGACCAATCAACTATTTTATAATCAAAGGTGATAGTCAAATCACTGCCATTTGAAGACCCTACTATGTTAGGAGAAGTAAGGTGAGCCGTGGTATTGGCGTCGAACAAGTTAACACGTTGGGAAAACCCATCGCAGACTTGTACTACAGCTCCAAAATAATCGCCGGCATCAGAGGTCCAACCAGCTGGTAAAGCTAAATTGCCATCGAAATTCTCAGTTAATCCTATTTGAGAGAACCCACAAAGTGAAATCAACCCAAATAAGATGGAAAATGTAAATTTTTTCATCGTTATTAATTGTTAGGTTTAATGACTAATAATGCAGTAGGTTGTAACTATTTTACTGGGACCGTAAAATATAGAGCCTTAAAATTAATGAAAATGATTGTTTACAGAGGAACTATATGACAAACTACTTCTTTATTCGTTGAATTGGACAACACAATATAAGCAGGAACTGTTTGTCGAAGATTATAGCATTTTCCTCTAATCAAGGAGCTGGATTCGGAATCAATTTATGGATTTCATCTATTGATTCCAAAACACTTTTATTCAGATTGACATGGATACTTTCAATATTTTCCTTTAGTTGATTCATATTTGTAGCACCAATAATATTACTGGTTACAAAGGGTTGTTGTGTCACAAATGCCAGTGCCATTTGAGCAAGGGACATGTTGTTTTCAGCAGCTAATTCCATGTACTTTTTGGTTGCTTCTGTTGATTGCTCGCTACTGTAACGAGAAAATCGTGGAAATAATTTCAATCTCGCATTATCTGAAGCATTCCCTTTTATATATTTACCTGATAACACTCCAAATGCCATGGGGGAATATGCTAATAAACCCATGTTTTCACGAATGGATAGTTCAGCCATATCACCTTCAAAAACACGATTTAAAAGTGAGTAAGCATTTTGTATGGTAACCATTCTTGGTAGATTATTTCTTTTTGATTCCTCCAGATATCGCATGGCACCCCAAGCTTTTTCATTTGAAATACCAATATGTCTTATTTTGCCTTCCTTTATAATTTCATTTAAAGCATGTAAAATTTCATTGAAATTATCTTGCCATTTGTCGCTTTGGTTGTGCTTGTAATCTCTAACCCCAAAGGTATTTGTTTGTCTTTCAGGCCAATGCAGTTGGTATAAGTCAATATAATCTGTTTTAAGCCTTTTTAAGCTATTATGAACCGCATCCCTTAAAGCATCTCGACTAAAACCATTGGTACGAATATGTGCAGTATAGTCTCCAGGTCCCGCAATTTTTGTCGCCAAAACCACCTTGTCTCGATTGCCTGTTTTGTGAAACCAATTCCCAATAATACGCTCCGTTTCAGCATAGGTTTCAGCAGTTGCTGGTACGGGATACAATTCAGCCGTATCGAAAAAGTTAACACCTTGAGCTAGTGCATAATCCATTTGCTCATGACCTTCAGATTCGGTGTTTTGATTTCCCCAAGTCATGGTTCCTAAACAAATTTTACTGACCTTAATATTTGTATGTGGTAAATTGGTATATTTCATAAGATTGATCTTGTGATTTGAATTTCAAAAAATTACATATCATCTAATAATTTGGTAATCTCATCTAGCTTTGGCGTTAAAATAACTTCAATACGTCTATTTTTAGCTCTTCCTTCAGCCGTATCGTTTGATGCTATTGGCGCATATTCACCTCGACCAGCCGCTGTTAAATTTTCAGGATTAATTGAACTATTTTCTCTTAAAATGTTTACAATTGCAGTAGCACGTTTTGTAGATAAATCCCAATTGCCGCTTAATTGCCCACTACCTTTATAAGGCACATTATCCGTATGACCTTCAATAAGGATTGCGATTTCAGGATTGTCTGCCAATACATTTCCTAATTGATTGACTGCTTCTCTTCCATTTGAACCAACTGCCCAGCTTCCGGACTCAAACAACAATTTGTTTTCCATGGACACATAAACCTTTCCACCACGTTGTTCTACGGTTAATCCTTTACCTTCAAAATCAGTCAATGCACTAGATATAGCATCTTTTAAACGCTTCATTTGCGCATCTTTTGCAGATAACACATTTTCCAATTCTGCAACACGATTAGATCGATCTTCAAGTTCTTTTTTCAGCCTTTCCAATCGCGCATTTTCAGCTGCCAAAGCTTGTTCTTTAGCCTCTAGTTGCGCCAATAATTCACGATTTTTTTGAGCATTTTCAGCAATTGACGCTGAACTGTTTTTCTCAAGTGCATCATAGGATGCTTTTAGATTATCCAAACTAGACTTTGTGGCGTTATAATCACGCTGTAATTTGTCACGTTGCGCCAAGGTTTCGTCATATTCTTTTTGCAAAGCATTCAAATCATTTAAGGCTTGACTTTTTGCCTTTAGAAGGGCATCATTTTCTGAAGAAAGTTCTCTATTTTGATCTTTTAAAGTATTGTATTTACTTTCTAAATCTTTATATACTTTTGGAGATACACAGGAGCTTATCATGACGATTACTAAAACTCCTAAAATTTGTTTTTTCATTTAAAATGCTATTAATCTGTTAGTTACTTATTTCTAATAAAATAGGGCAATGATCGCTATGTACTGCTTCCGAAAGTATAACGGCTCTTTTTATATTTTCTTGTAAAGGTTTTGACACCATTGCATAATCCAATCGCCAACCTTTATTGTTGGCTCTAGCATTGGCTCTGTAACTCCACCAACTGTATTCTTGTTTTTCTGGATGTAAATACCTGAAGGAATCAATAAAACCACTTCTAATAAAGTTACCAATCCATTCACGTTCAACTGGCAAAAACCCTGATACTCCTTTCATTTTGGGATTGTGGATATCTATTTCTTCATGGCATATATTGTAATCACCACAAATAATAAGATTGGGTATCTCTACTTTTAAATCATTAATATAGTTTTGAAACATATCCATGTATTCTAGTTTATGATCCAATCTAGCATCATTGGTTCCAGATGGTAAGTATAAACTCATTACGGAGAAATCATCAAAATCTAAACGAAGGTTTCTGCCTTCAAAATCCATAGATTCGATTCCTGTTCCATATTCTATATGATTAGGCTGAATCTTACTTAAAATTGCCACGCCACTATACCCTTTTTTTTGAGCGCTAAACCAATAATTATAGTGATAACCAGCATCTTCAAAAACACTTAAATCCAATTGCTCTTTCATAGCTTTAATCTCTTGCAAACAAACCACATCAGGATTGGCACTTTCAAGCCAATCAAGGAGGCCTTTATTTAAAGCAGCTCTGATGCCATTGACGTTATAGGAAATGATTTTCATCTTAAGTTGATTAGAATTTTAGCTAAAATAAATAATGCGTTACTTTTACACTATTAATTTAAAGTGCTTTTAACAAAAACTATCAACAAAATATTTTGGATATAAAGTAGTTTAAGTATCAAATGAAATTAACTGCAACGCTTTTATTGTTTTTTATTGGTTTTTGTGCTTTTGCTCAAGACCAAAACTCTAATTACAAAAGCAAAAAAGTGGCTGTTTCTGACACAATCGTTATCGATTCTGTAAGTATCAATTCTAGTTTTTTTTCAATAAAGACTAAAGACAGTACTTTTGTTGATGCCTCTTTTTATAAAGTTGATTTTACCAAAGCTACTTTAACAATTACAAACCCAATCCCATCAGATTCCATAATTATAAGCTATTTAGCTTATCCAGATTTTTTAACCAAAACCTACAGACAATTAGAAGATGATATCATATTAGCCAATACAACCAATCAGCAGAAATTGTATAAGCTTTCCCAACCTAGCGAAAAATCAAATTTCACACCATTTGATGGATTAACAACTACCGGAAGTATTTCACGTGGTATTGTTATAGGCAACAATCAAAATTCGGTATTGAACAGCGAATTGGATTTACAGGTTACAGGTAAATTAAGTGAGAAAGTATCATTAAGGGCATCTATTCAAGATGCCAATATTCCTTTGCAAGAGAGTGGCTATTCACAGCGTTTGGACGAATTTGACCAAGTGTTTATTGAATTGTTTAGTGAAAATTGGAAAATACGAGCTGGTGATGTGGATTTAGAAAACAACAACTCCTATTTTGGAAATTTCAGCAAGCGTGTTCAAGGACTTTCTATAAATGCCCGATTAAACCATTCGGAATCTACAACCAATTTATTTGCTGCTGGTGCTTTGGTGCGAGGTCAATTTACTACAAGTCAGTTTATAGCTCAAGAAGGCAATCAAGGGCCTTATAAATTGAGAGGACCCAATGAAGAGTTATATGTACTAATTGTTTCGGGAAGTGAAACGGTTTATGTAAATGGCATACCATTAGAACGTGGTGAAAATAAAGATTACATTATTGATTATAATGCTGGCGAAATCATCTTTAATGCTACTTTCCCTATAACTTCAGAAATGCGAATCACTGTCGATTACCAATTTAGTGAGAGAAACTATTCGCGTTTAGTGGTTTTTGGTGGCGGAAATTACACAAGTGACAAATTGAAACTAGGCGTAAGTGTTTATAGTGAAAATGACTCCAAAAATAATCCGCTGCAGCAAAATCTATCTGAAGAACAGGTTCAAATATTATCTGAAGCTGGTGACGACAAGAGTTTAATGGTAGCACCTTCAAGCACACCTGAAGCCTTCAATGAAAATCGTATCCTTTACAAGAAAGAAATTATTAATGGTGTTGAAGCTTTTGTGTTTTCCAATAATCCAGATGATGTGCTATTTAGTGTCACTTTTTCATTAGTAGGTGAGAACCAAGGGAATTATATAGTAAGTTCAATTGATGCTATATCAACTATTTATGAATATGTAGAGCCCATAGCTGGAATTCCACAGGGAAATTATGAGCCTATTATCCAGCTAGTAGCACCTACCAAGCTGCAACTGGCTATTGTAAATGGTGCTTATACACCAACAGAAAAAACCAGTATTGGCTTTGAAATAGCAGGCAGCAAGAATGATTTAAATTTGTTCTCAAGTATTGATGATGACAATAATGACGGTTATGCAGCCAAACTCAAAATTGATCAAGCTATTGTGAAAAATGATAGTTTATGGAATATCACTGCAAATATAGACACCGATTATATCAATGAAAACTTTAGAACCATTCAGCGTATTTATAATGCAGAATTTAACCGTGACTGGAATTTAGGTTTGGAAACTGGCTCGCAGAATATTACCAACTTTGGCAATCAATTGATTTTCAAATCTGGTTTAAGCCTATTTCATACCGAAAAAGGTATTGCCAATTATCAGTTTGAACATTTAAATTACACTGATAACTTTAACGGCAATAGGCATTTGATGGGTCTTAATTTCAATTTAGATCGTTGGCGTATTATTTCAAATTCCAGTTTTTTATCGGCAACGGCTAGTACTAACACTTCTACATTCTTACGTTCCTACAATCAAGTAACCTATAGTTTTAACAAAGCTTGGACAGGAACACGAATAGGCTTGGAAGACAATGAGCAAAAAGAAAAAGAAACTAACACTTACACACCATTAAGTCAACGATTTCAATCATACGAAGTTTTTGCAGGCATTGGTGATAGCACCAAAATATTTACTGAGGTTGGCTACAAATACCGAACCAATGATAGCATTAGAAACAACACCCTTCAAAAAGTAAATACCTCGAATACGGTTTATTTAGATTCCAGAATTATTCAAAATAACCAAACTAATTTATCAATTTATGCCAATTATCGCGTTTTGAAAGATGTTGATGCTGATAAAGAAAATGAACAGTCCATAAATTCACGTCTAATTTATGGGCAACGTTTTTTTGAACAACTCATTTATTGGAATACTATTTTTGAAACCAATTCTGGTACCTTACCACAGCAAGACTTTACGTATGTGGAAGTGGAATCTGGTACTGGTATTTACACGTGGATTGATTATAACAACAATGGTATTCAAGAATTGGAGGAATTTGAAATAGCACAATTTCAGGATGAAGCAGATTATATTCGTGTGCTGTTACCCAACCAGGTTTTTATTAAAACCCATCAAAATAGGTTGAGCCAATTATTGACTTTAAACCCACAACAATGGTCAAATAGCAGCCATGGTTTTTTAAAAGTATTATCGCATTTTCATAGTCAAACCTCATTTTTAATTGATAGGAAAGAAAAGCGAGAGGGTAATACCTTTAACTTAAATCCGTTTGGTGGTGATGAGGCTAATCAATTGGCATTACAACAAAACTTTAGGAGTGTTTTGTTTTTTAATCGAGGGAAGCAACGCTATACAACGTCTTACACCTATTTGACAAACACCACAAAAAACACCTTATCCTTTGGTTTTATTGAAAGTAAACTGAAAAGTCACAAACTACAATTTACACATAAATTTGCCACCAGTTGGTTACTAAATCTGGAATCTAATTTCAACAATAACATCAGTATTAGTGAAAACTATGCCAGCAAGAACTTTGATATTGACGAAACCAACTTGAATCCCAAATTATCATACCTCTTAAATGACAACACACGTTTTGATGTGTTTTTTCAATATGCCTCAAAAGAAAATACTATTAGCAATTTTGAAACCTTAAAACAGCAGAAATATGGTGCCTCGTTCACCTTTGCTAACTTTCAAAAGTCTGCCATAAGTGGCGAATTTAATTATTTCACAAATGATTTTGCTGGTAGTGCCAATACTGCAGTGGCATATCAAATGATGGAAGGCTTGCAACCTGGAAAAAACTACACCTGGAGCGTGTTGGCACAGAAAAAAATTACAAGGTATTTAGATTTAAACCTGACCTATTACGGCAGAAAATCTGAAACCAGTAAAGTGATACATACTGGGAATGTTCAGTTAAAGGCTTATTTTTAAAAAAGTGAAACAAAAAATCCCAAGTGCTAACCTGGGATTTTGATATTTATATTCTGGAAGGACGTTTCGAGAACATTTCGACAAGCTCAATGTGACACCTCAACGTCCAGAATCACATTCTCATCAACCATTCCTTAACATCAACTTCTTTTTTAATAATGTCTCGAAGCTCGTCTATTTTAACACGTTTTTGATCCATAGTATCACGATGACGAATGGTAACACTGTTATCTTCTAATGTGTCATGGTCAACTGTTATACAAAATGGTGTTCCTACGGCATCTTGTCGTCTGTAACGCTTTCCAACAGCATCCTTTTCATCATAAAACACATTAAAATCCCATTTCAAATCATCAACAATTTGTTTAGCAACTTCTGGTAAGCCATCTTTTTTAACTAATGGGAAAATGGCAGCTTTTGTTGGAGCCAAAACTGCTGGTAGTTTTAAAACGGTTCTTGTGGTATTATTATCTAATTCTTCTTCAACCAATGAATTTGAGAACACAGCCAAAAACATACGGTCCAGACCAATTGAGGTTTCTAAAACATATGGCGTGTAACTCGCATTTTCTTCATGGTCAAAATATTGTAATTTCTTTCCAGAATATTCTTCGTGTTGCTTTAAATCAAAATCGGTACGCGAATGGATTCCTTCTAATTCCTTAAACCCGAACGGGAATTTAAATTCGATGTCGGTTGCAGCATCGGCATAATGCGCTAATTTCTCATGGTCGTGAAAACGGTAATTGTCATCTCCCATTCCTAAAGATTTATGCCATTTTAATCGGGTTTCCTTCCAATAGTCAAACCATTCCTTTTGGGTACCAGGCTTGATAAAAAATTGCATTTCCATTTGTTCAAACTCACGCATTCTAAAAATGAACTGTCTGGCAACAATTTCATTTCTAAAGGCTTTTCCTGTTTGGGCAATACCAAATGGAATTTTCATGCGGCCTGTTTTTTGAACATTCAAGAAATTAACAAAAATCCCTTGAGCGGTTTCAGGACGTAAATACAAATCCATAGCTGTTTCAGCAGACGCACCTAGTTTGGTTCCAAACATGAGGTTAAATTGCTTTACATCTGTCCAATTTTTACTTCCTGATAGTGGATCGGCTATTTCAAGCTCTTCAATTAGAGCTTTGACATCGGCTAAATCTTCATTTTCTAAAGACTTGCCCATTCGTGATAGAATAGTGTTAATTTTCTCTTGGTAACCTAGAACTCGACCGTTTGTTGATATAAATTCCTCTTTATTAAAAGCATCACCAAAACGTTTTTCAGCTTTAGCGATTTCCTTATCAATTTTGGCTTCCAGTTTGGCGCAATAATCTTCTATTAAAACATCCGCTCGATAACGCTTTTTAGAATCCTTGTTATCAATCAACGGATCGTTAAACGCATCTACGTGACCAGAGGCTTTCCAAGTGGTTGGATGCATAAAAATGGCTGCATCAATACCCACAATGTTATCATGCATTTGCACCATGGCCTTCCACCAATAGTCACGAATGTTCTTTTTTAATTCTGCGCCGTTTTGAGCATAATCATACACTGCACTTAATCCATCGTAGATTTCACTACTTTGAAATACGTAACCATACTCCTTTGCGTGAGAGATTACTTTTTTAAATTGATCGTCGTTGTTTGCCATGCTGCAAAAATAAAAAACCGCTCCAATTAATGGAACGGTTTCTTGAAAAATAAAATTGATTAGTTAATTAAGTATTATCTCTGATGATCCTAATTTAAAATCATCATGAAAAACGGAAATTATATAATTTCCTCTTTTTAATTTTTGTTTTTGATTAACATTGATTTTGGTGCAAACATCAAGGTTTTTATTTCTATAATTAACAGATGTTTTTCCACTGTAAATTAATTCCGAATCTCCAAAGGACACAGCACCACGATCTGAAACCACATTGTTATCTGGTCCCAAAATTTGTACATAAATATCTTTATTCCCTTCTGGCGAGAAAGCATTTTGCTGAACTGTAAAACAAACCTCTAAATTATCTGCTTCAACTGCTTTTGTAGTCTCAACATCATAATTTGTATTGTTTGTAATAATCGCCGAAACATCAATATTGGCTAATTTTAAGGCTGTCACCTCATTGACAATGCTCTCAAGTTTAGCATTCTCTTCAGACAACATGGTAATTGTATTGGCTTGTATTTCCAGTTTTTCTGAAACATGCTGTGCTTCTTCAACGAGATCGTTGTTCTTATTTTGAATAGTTTGAATTTGCTTAAACAAGCTTCTTCGTTCTTGTTTTAAAACTGCAATTTCATTTTTATACTTAGAAATTAAAGGGAAATTAGCTTTTGCCATTTTCAACGAATCAAGAATAATTTGCATTCTAGATTGTGACTGTTGTAACTGTAATGCTAATTCCTTGTTATCAACACTCACCTCATCATAAAGTGCAATCATGTCTGATAATTCGTTTTGAACAAGATTAACTTCTTGTTGAACAAACTGTTCATGATTTTTAAGTGTGTTGTAACTAGAAAAGCTATACGACCCTAATACAACAATGGCTATCACCAAAGTACCAATAATTAATCTGTAGTTAAATAATTGAGGGTTAACTATCATCTTAATTAATTTTATCCTACGAATCTAAATATTAAGATTGTGTTGCGTGATTTTTATCGATAAAAAGATAAAAAACTTGTTAAAAACAAAGTTGCTGGTCAAATAATATGTTTGAAATAATAAACTTGTAATATATTTATAATAAATTCTTTAATAATGTTGCAGCATCTAATTGACATATTCTTTCCAAAAGTATGTTACGCTTGTAACAATTTGCTTCATGACAATGAGCTGTATATTTGCACCACTTGCAGGCATGATTTACCGGTTACCAACTTTCATTTTAACCAAGACAAAACAGTTGAAAATATTCTTTATGGGCGATGCCAAATTGAAAAAGCCACAGCCTTACTGTGGTTTGAAAAGAAAGGTATTACCCAAAGGTTAATTCATAATTTAAAATATAGAGGTTTTGAGGAAATAGGTCAGTTTTTGGGTGATTGGCTTGGTAATGAACTTAACAATTGTAGACATTACAATAATATTGATGCGGTCATAGCTGTTCCTTTACACAAAAAGAAACAACGCAAAAGAGGTTATAATCAAGTAAGCCTATTTGGACAACAAATAGCCAAAACTCTTCAGGCTGAATTTATAGAAGATGTACTCATAAAAACAACCAATACAAATTCACAGGTTCACAAAAATCGTATTTCCAGATGGTTTAATAATCCTGAAGTTTTTAAAACCAAAAATATTGAACGGATTGCCGACAAACATATTTTATTAGTTGACGATTTAGTTACAACTGGTGCCACCTTGGAATCCTGTATTCTGGTTTTACAAAAAGCACCTAATGTTAAAATTAGTATTGCAACAATGGCTGTGGCATCTTGATATTTTGTTAATGATAAATATGTTGTTTCTTTGCACAAATAATTGGTAGAAATGCGGAACTTATTTTTAAATTTTATTTTCACAATAGTTTTATTGCTCATGATTTCCAATTGTGCCAATAGAGGAAGGCCTAGTGGTGGAATTAAAGATGTTACACCACCAACAATTGTTAAATCAGACCCTGAAAATCAATCGGTTAATTTTGATGGAGATGAAATTAAAATCCAATTTGATGAATATATAAAAATCAAGAATCTCCAACGCCAACTGATTATTTCTCCTCCTATGGATCCTATTCCAGAAATTACTCCATTGGGTAATGCTAGTAAAGACATAAAAATAAAAATAACGGATACACTGTCTCCAAATACTACCTATGCTTTTAATTTTGGGAATAGTATTGTTGATAATAACGAAGAGAATCCTTTTCCTTATTACAAATACGTTTTTTCAACGGGTGATTACATAGATTCACTTTCAGTTAAAGGACAAATTATTGATGCAACCTTAAAGAAACCTGATGATTTTGTCTCAGTCATGTTATATGAAGTGGACTCTACTTTAACGGATTCTATAATTTATAATAAACAACCCAGATATATTACCAACACATTAGATAGTACAACAACTTTCACTTTAGAAAACTTAAAAGCTGGCAAGTATTTGATGGTTGCAATAAAGGATGAAAATCAAGATTATAAATTCCAACCTAAAACAGATAAAATAGCCTTTCAAGATACTTATGTGGATGTCCCGACGGATAGCCTTTTTACGTTAAAATTATTCAAAGAGGAATTAGATCCTAAAATTATTAGACCACGATTAATTTCAGGTGAAAAAATAGGGTTTGGCTATGAAGGTCCTTATAAGAATGTCCAAATTAAAGTACTATCTGAAGTACCTGATAACCATGAATACCGTATTACAAAAGATGCCAAGTCTGACACTTTGAATTATTGGTATAAACCACGTTTAGAAGTTGATTCATTATTATTTAATGTTACCAATACTGACTACTCTGAAGATTTTACAGTTAAAATAAGTGAACAAACCAGAGACACATTAACAGTTTCTGCTTCACCAGCCGGATCCATAAATTTTAATCAAGATTTTGAAATTTCGGGCTCGGTTCCATTTACAAACTTTGATAAAGAGAAAGTACGTATTTTGGATAAAGATTCCCTTGCGGTAACTTTTTCGACCAAGTTGGATTCTATTACAAACACGTATATCTTCAACTTTGAAAAGAAAGAAAGTGAACGCTATAAGATTGAAATTCTACCTGAAGCTTTTACTGATTTTTTTGGTGACACTAATGACACTTTAAGGTATAACCTAAACACCAAAACTTTTGCGGATTATGGTAATCTGCGGGTGATTTTAAAAAATGCTGAATACCCTGCAATTGTTCAATTAGTAACAGAGCAAGGCGAAGTAAAATATGAATTATATAGCACCAAACCAGAGCCTCTTGATTTTAGGCATTTAGAAACAGGTGATCTCTTCTTAAGAGTAATCTATGATGCTAATGAAAACGGCAAATATGATCCTGGTAAATTTCTTGAAAGACGCCAACCTGAACGTGTCAGCTACTATCCTAAAATACAAGAGATACGTTCCAACTTTGATTTGATTGTAGAGTTTACATTATTGTAAACGTATCCTTATCATTGAGAAATTTGAGCTTTTCACGATAATAGGTAATGTGCTTTTTCTCAAGAGTCACAGTTTCTATTTGGTCTTTGTTTGGTCTAATAGGTGTTATGTTATTTCCTAAAACATCATAAACCGCTGAATGACCACAATATTCATTTTGTTTGTCGTCAATCCCAATTCGATTCACTCCTACAGCATAACTCATGTTTTCAATAGCTCTTGCTTTTAAAAGGGCATCCCAAGCTGCAATTCTTGGTTTTGGCCAGTTAGCTACGTAAATCACTACGTCATATTCTGCAGTGTTTCTAGACCAAACTGGAAAACGCAAGTCGTAACAAATTAATGGGCACAATTTCCAACCTTTATAATCAATAATAACTTTTTCTTTACCAGCTTCAAACACCTTGTCTTCTCCTGCCAAAGAAAATGTATGGCTTTTATCATAAGTAACTATATAACCGTCAGGAAAAGCAAAAATCATACGGTTATAAAACTTATCATTTTCTTTTATTATTAGACTTCCCATTAAAGCAGTATCTAACTGCATTGCATGATTCTTCATCCAAGCAACGGACTTCCCGTCCATGGTTTCAGCAACTGCTTCAGCATTCATGGTAAAAGCTGTTGTGAACATTTCAGGGAGTATAATCAAATCTATATCTGATGGTAGTTCTTCAAATTTTTGTTCGAAGTTTTTACGATTAGCTTTGGCATCTTCCCAAACTAAATCGGTTTGAATAATGGCTGTTTTTAGTTGGTTTTGCATAGTTATTTTTGATGCTTAAGTCTGTTTAAGTTTCTTTTCTGTTTTTATAATATTTTCATTTAGTTTATCTAGTTTCTTTAACCATTTCTCTTCAGCATCTGCGTCAAGCTTTCCTTTGGCTTTAAGTTTTAGGTATTTAGATTGATTATCTTCATACTTCTCTTTAGCATTCTCTAAATTCTTTCTAGCTTTTTCTTTCTTTTGGTGTTCTTTCTCTGCCTTTTTGTCCTTTTTTTCAGCACGCTTCAGTTCTTTTTCAGCTTTTTTGTGCTCTTTGTGAATGGCTTTAGTTTCTTTCTCACTCAATCCTTGAGCAGATAGATTAAAGCTAAACATTATCAATGCCAAAAACAAAATTATTCCTTTCATGTATTAATTCATTTATTTGTGAATATAAAGCTTTAGACACAATAATTTAAGATTAGTAACACGAATTATATTTTATTTAATATCTCGGCAGCTTGCTCTAATATTTCATTGGTTTTAGCAAAACAAAACCGCAACATTTTATCATCCTTTCCTTGCTCATTAAAAACAGACATTGGTATAGATGCTAAACCATTTTCAATGGTGAGTCGTTTAGAAAATTCAACATCACTTCCATTTGTAATTCCTGAAAATCCTAACACCTGAAAATACGTTCCTTGAGATGTATTACATTGAAACCTCGAGTCGTGAATTAATTTTAGAAAATAATCACGCTTTTCTTGGTAAAACTCTGATAATTCTAAATAATGACTTGGTTCTTGCAGATAATCGGCTAATGCTTTTTGCATAGGATGATTAACAGCAAACACATTAAACTGGTGTACTTTCTTAAACTCATCCATTAAGTCTTTAGGTGCGCAACAATATCCCATTTTCCAACCTGTATTATGAAAAGTCTTTCCAAAAGAAGCTACAATAAAACTACGTGATTTTAAATCAGGAAACAGACAAGCACTTTGATGTTTTAGTCCATCAAATATAATATGTTCATACACTTCATCACTTAAAACAATGATATCTGTATTTTCCGTAAGTCTATGTAGCTGTAACATATCTTGTTCAGATAACACAGTTCCACTTGGATTATGTGGCGTATTGATGATAATCATCTTGGTTTTATGGGTTATAGTATTTTTAACTAATTCCCAATCAACACGATAATTTGGTGCATGTAATGGAATAGACTTCACAACTCCTCCAAACAACTCAACACTGGGTTCATAACAATCATATGCTGGCTTAAAAATTATTACCTCATCATCTTGTTTTATAAAGGTTGAAATAATTGTGAAAATGGCCTGCGTAGCTCCTGCCGTAACTGTGATTTCAGTTTCCGGATGATAGGTTACATTGTACAAGTGTTCAAACTTCTTTGAAATAGCTTGACGCAATTCTGAATTTCCTGGCATAGTTGCATATTGGTTATAACCAGAATTCATGGCTTTGCAGACTAAATCAATTAGTTTCTGGTCACTTTTAAAATTAGGAAATCCTTGAGCTAAATTAATGGCATTATGCTTATTAGATAAAGCACTCATCACCGAAAAAATACTATCCCCAACATGTGGTAATTTTGACTTATAACTCATATTTGTAAAGGTAATAACTTCAATTAACAATTTTATAACCAGAACTTTTTATCTTTGAAAGATTCAAAATTTATACACTATGAAATTATTCAGAATTCTTTTTCTTTTTATTACACTTCAAGTTTCAGCACAACAAGGTGGCATGTGGATTCCTTCGTTATTGGAAGGCATGAACGAGAACGAAATGAAAGCCCTAGGAAGCAAGCTTACGGCTAAAGATATTTACGATGTTAACAACTCTAGCTTAAAAGATGCCATTGGTCATTTTAACGGTGGTTGTACCAGTGAAGTAATTTCCCCAAAAGGGTTAGTCTTAACTAATCATCATTGTGGTTTTAGTCAAATTCAATCGCATTCTTCATTAGAAAACGATTATTTAAAGGATGGTTTTTGGGCTATGAATTTAGATGAAGAATTACCAAACGAAGGTCTGTTTATTGAGTTTATTATTCGCATTGAAGATGTTACTGACCAAGTTTTAGCAGGTGTAACCGAAGAAATGACCGAAAAGGAAAAGCAATCGACCATTGATAAAAACAGCAATAGCTTACAAGCTGAAGTAAAAAAAGAGGCTTGGCAAGACACTAAAGTCAAGTCATTTTACAAAGGCAATCAGTATTTCTTGTTCGTAACGGAACGTTATGAAGATATCCGCTTGGTTGGTGCTCCACCAAGTAGTATAGGTAAGTTTGGTAGTGATACTGACAACTGGGTATTCCCGAGACATACGGGTGATTTTTCACTGTTTAGAATTTATGCCGATAAAAACAATCGTCCGGCAAAATATAGTGAAGACAACGTACCATTCAAACCAAAACACTTTTTGCCAGTTTCTTTAGATGGCGTTGCCGAAGGCGATTTCACAATGGTATTTGGTTTTCCAGGTCGTACCGACGAGTACCTTCCAGCCGTTGCTATTGAGCATATTACAAAAGACTATAATCCAAGTAATATTGCTATTCGTGAGGCAGCTTTAAAAGTTATTGATGCACAAATGAAAGCTGATGACGAAGTGCGTATTAAATACGCATCCAAACAAGCACGTATTGCTAATGCTTGGAAAAAATGGATTGGTGAAAATTTAGGAATCGAAAAAAGTAATGCGGTTACTGAACGCAAAGCATTTGAAGCCACATTCACTAAAGCTTTAAAAGAAAAAGGACTTGAAGACAAGTATGGCTATATCTTACCTGAATTTGACAAACTCTATAAAGATTTTGCTGATGTCAATGTTAAGCGCCGAAATTTTATTGAAGTGTTTTTGGTAACCAATGAATTGATGCAAATGACGTTTAGAGCCTATCAGGTTGAACAATCGTTAAAGCAGAATCCAGATAATATTGAAAAAGATAGAGCCTATATAACAGGTCTATTAAGTGGCATTCACAAAAACTACGATGTTAATGTGGATAAAGGTGTTTTTGAGGCCGTAATGCCTTTGTATAACAAAACCAATATTGACCCAACCATTTATAACAAGACTGCTTTTACCAATTTGGATAGTGCATTAAAATTATTTGAAGGTTCTGCTGAAGATGTGATTAAAAAATTAAATGAAGATGCTGCTTATGCTTACGCCAAACCAATGATTGAAGATTTCTTTACATCTATTAATGCGGAGTTTGAACAAAAAAACGAACCGATAACTACGCTTCAAACCGAGTACATGACAGCATTAATGAAAGCACTGCCAAACGCCCGTTATTTCCCAGATGCTAACAGTACTTTGCGTGTTACTTATGGTCAAGTTCGTGGGTATTCACCAAGGGATGCTGTATATTATCAGCCCGTTAGTTATTTGGATGGTGTTATTGAAAAGTATGTACCAGGCGATTATGAATTTGATGTACCACAAAAATTGATTGATTTATATGAGGCAAAGGATTACGGACAATATGCTGATGCTAATGGTAAAGTACCCGTTTGTTTTTTAGGAACCAACCATACAACAGGTGGAAATTCAGGAAGTCCAGCTATTGATGCTCATGGTAATTTAGTGGGCTTGAATTTTGATCGTGTTTGGGAAGGCACCATGAGTGACATGAATTACGATCCAGAAATTTGCCGCAACATCATGGTGGATTTGCGTTATGTATTGTTTATTGTCGATAAATATGCAGGAGCTAAACACCTAATTGATGAAATGGAATTGGTGCATCCAAAGAAATAAAATCATAAAACTTTAATAATATTAAAAGCCTCATTTACTTGGGGCTTTTTTAATTAAACAATATTTAGCTTCTTCAACAAGTCCTGCTTATAGGTTCTGCCAATAGGTAATCGATTGCTGTTTACATAAATCTCATTTCCTGCAATTTTATCGACAAACTTTCGGTTTATAATGTAACTTTTATGGGTTTGAATAAATTGATTGTCAGGTAATTTTTCTTTCCAGCTTTTAAGCGACTCTATATAAGATAATTTTTGTTTAGTAGTAATAACCGTAATATAATTTCTATCCGATTCTATATAGATAATATCATCCAAAACAATTTTATGAAGCGTTTTGTCTACATTTAAAAATAGAATTTCAGTCTGATCAGGATTAATCGCTTCTGGTTTTTCAATTCTGTTTTTAACTTTATTAATGGCCTTTAAAAAGCGATCAAATGAAAACGGTTTGACTAAATAATCAACAATAGTATCCAGTTCAAAACTGCTCACTGCATAATCTGGGTAAGCCGTTGTCATGATAATAGCTGGTGGGTTTTTAATAGTTTTAATGAAATCAATTCCAGAAATATCAGGTAAATTAATGTCTAAAAACACCATATCAACAGTTTCATTCTTTAGAAAATTATTGGCTTCAATAGCCGCTTTAAACGTTGCTACCAATTTCATATCAGGTAACTTCTTCAAAAAATTCTTGAGAATGTTTTGAGCTGGAATTTCGTCTTCTATGATGATACAGGTCATACTAAATTCAGTTTTAGATACACTTTGTATTTACTGTTCTGTATTATGGTAAACTCATAATCATTGTTGTATAAAAGCTTTAAACGCTTTTCTAAATTCTGCAATCCTATTTTAAATTCAGCCAAGTCATTATCTTTTTCTGTGAAATCGTTTTCACAAACACATTCTAGCACACCATTATTTTCATTTATAGAAACTGAAATTTGACTGTTTAATGAACTATGTTTAAACGCATTTTCAATGATGGTAATGAGTAATAAAGGTGCTATTGGACTGTTTTCATTTTCAATACGCTTAGTATAAACAATAGTGTTCACGCCTTCGGTTCTCAGTTCTTGAAAGGTCATATAATTATCAATAAACTGAATTTCCTTATGCAATGGAATCTTTTTAGCATTACTTTCATACAACACATGCTTTAAATTATCTGAAAGCCTTAAAATGAGCTCCGGCGTTTCATTGGGTTTCTCTAAAGCATATGAATAAATGGTATTCAAATTATTGAACAACACATGCGGATTAATCTGCGATTTTAAAAACTTGAGCTCCATCTCCAAATGTTCCTTCTTTATTTGCTCCACTTCTTCTTGCTTATCTATAAACCGATATAACACCCAAACAAAGGAGAAGAAAATGAGTGGCACCAAGGTTTGCCATAAATAATCACTCAAGCATTTCATTATAGAACAACCACATTGCGCAAATTCGTAACAATACAATTGTGTCGCCAAAAAGGAAATCAAGGCAATGACCAAAACATACCACGCGTACATTTTCTTCATCACAAAAAATGGTAGCAGCACGAGATTGTTAACATAAACTATGATTACTAGAATGGATATGTATTGCAAAAAGGGATTTTCGCGCCAATAATACGGCGAAAAAACAAACAGCGATACCATGATAAACAATATCCAAAACAGGATATGCACCAATATTTGTGAGCTGTGTTTCTTAAGATTATTCATATAAAGTAGAAAAGTAAATAGAATTCTTTAGTTGGTCAAAATATATGTACGAAAGTCTCAAATAACGTAACAAACTACCATTTGTATCTAAAATTTTTACGTTGGTGTATTCATTTAAGTCGAAAATACAGATTATTGGTATTCTAGAGCTCTTCATCATAATTTTGGTAAAAACATCATCAATCATGAAACGAACTATACTTATTTTAACGATCCTTTTTTGCACCCAAATCGTGTTTTCGCAAACAATTAATCAAACCGTTACTGACGAAAAGGGGAATCAAAAACTACTAGGAAAAATTGACAAAAAGGGTTTGCAGAAAGTACCATTTAACGAATGGTTTGACCCTAATTATGACCAATACCTACTGAACAAAAAAGTTGTTTCTAAATTAAAAGATTCCCTAAATCAATACACTATTAAAGTTTTTTTAGGTACGTGGTGTGGCGACAGTAAAAAAGAAGTGCCACGATTTTACAGTATTCTAACTGAAGCTAAATTTCCAGAACATAAGTTGGAAGTCGTAGCAGTTGATAGAACTCCAGAAGCCTATAAGCAAGCTCCAAACCACGAAGAAAAAGGTTTGAATATACATCGTGTGCCGACATTTATTTTTTATAAGAATGGACAGGAAGTTAATCGTATTGTAGAGCATCCTGTTGAAACATTAGAACGTGATATGTTAACAATTGTCACAAACAATAAATACACGCCAAACTATATGGCTGCAAACTATTTGAACTACTTACTATCCGAAAAATCGATTGATAGTTTACAGTCGGAAGAAGCAGTACTTGTTCCCAGATTGGCTGAATTTGTAAAAGGAAGTCGTGAATTGAATACTTTAGGATACGTGTATTTACGAGCCCAGGAATATGACAAAGCCTTGTATGTTTTTGATTTGAACACTCAAATTTTTCCTTACAAATACAATGTGTATGACAGTTTGGGTGAGGCTTTTTTTGAAACCAAGAACTACGATAAGGCCCTAAAAAACTACTACAAAGTTTTGAGCCTGAAGCCTGATGATGACAATGCCCTAGAGATGATCGAGAAGATTAAGTCTAAAATAGAATAACTTCTCGATAAATTATTAAAATAAAAAACGGTAATTTTAGTTATTAGTTTAGCTAAACCATCCGTTATGAAACACCTTTTTTATGCCTTATTTCTTCTGGCCAGTCTTTCTTGTTTTTCACAAGAACCACCCAAAGCCGTTGTTGAAGTCAATAAAATGAATATCGTTTATAGAGGTGCTGGCAACACATTAACCTTAAGCATGCCTGGAACGGTTTCCTTTGAAGCATCGGCTCCTGGATTAAGAATACTTAACGATTCTACAGCCTATAATTTGATGCCTCAATCAGGAGATTATACAGTTATAAAATTTAAAGGGCTTACTAAAGATGGTGATACTATTTATGACACAAAAGAATTGCGAATTATGGATTTACCTGCAGCGATTGGAACATTTAACAAATTAGGTTGTGGTAAAGAATGTCTAATAGAATTAACAAAAGATGATTTTTTAAATGGAAGCGTTGGAATTAAATTTGATAACTTTCTTCATGAATATACCGCTGAAGTAACATCATTCAAATTAAAATTAAATAATGAAATTTATACCATTGAAGGAGATAATGTTAGAGATAGCATTGAAGATATTAATCTAGGAGACAGCATAACAATTTATGATATTAGAGCAAAATATAGTCCTCCCTTTTCTTATTTTAAAATGAAAAAACCTTCCACAATAAGAATAAATATTATTAAGCTTTAAACAATCTCCATCTTCTTCAATAAAAAACTGGCATTCATATTCTGACAAATACCTTTTTTAAACTTATAATCAAAAAAGAGTTCGTCATTAACAATTTGCGCATCAAAATAGTAATTTTTTACAGGTTCCAATTCCGCTTCAATTTCGCAAAGACTTAAATCGTGCGTGGCAATAATACCCGTAGCATTTGAAGCAACCAGTTTCTCCACAAACTTTTTAGAGCCAATAGCTTTATCGGTGGAATTGGTGCCCTTTAAAATTTCATCCAATACAATAAAGTAAGGTTCTTTGGCTATTTCATCTACAATGAATTTTAAGCGTGTTAATTCAGAAAAGAAATAGCTACTATCATCAGTCAATGAATCACTTGTACGCATACTCGTAATTAATTTAATGGGATGATATTCACTCGATTTGGCGCAAACAGGTAAACCCACATTGGCCATAACAATATGCAGTGAAACGGTTCTTAAAAACGTACTCTTTCCGGCCATGTTGGCACCTGTTACAATAAAAAACTCTTGGTTATTGATTTCCAAGTCACTGTTAACCCGTTTGGTTTTGTCCAATAAAGGATGACCTAAATCTCGTGCAAAAATAGTTTGTTTGGTATCAACTATTTTTGGGAAGACGTATTCTGGGTGGTTAAACACATAATTACCCAAGGAATTATACGCATCGAAAAAGGAAACCACTTCAAACCATTTGGTAACAGTTTGCTGGTGCTTTTCAATCCACTGTTCGATTCTAAAACTATGTTTTAAATCGGTTAGAAAAAAGCCATTACCCAAAATAGCGCCAATCATATTGTTTCTATTATCTAATGCATCCAGATGCCTTGAAAACTGCTTGAAAATAGCTGATGCCTTTTGGTGATCGGTCTCTATTTGTTGTTGTTTATCTAGCAATAGCTTGGAGTCAAAAGATTCTTGTTCAATATTATCCAACAACGTGGCGTATTGTTTAAACGTATCCTTAACTTTGTCGGTATTTGAAGCCAGACTATTAATCTTTTTCAGATACTTTCCAGTAATGGCAAATCCCAACAACAACCAATAGCCAACAAAATTGGGTGATATGAATTGAAACACAGATAGTAAAATCAACAACACAGAAACCAAACCGAAAGCCATAGGCAGCCATCGCATGATTTGTGGTAGAAATGACTTATGGTTTTTCAACCAAGATATAATAACGCCCGCAGAGGTTTCAACTTGAATTAAACTGGAAGCAGCAGAATAATGTTGACGCCATGTTGGTTTATGAGCTAATTCTTTTATAGCTTCTTGTCTAGACGTAATTCCTTCAATATTATTTGCTTTTAGAAGTTCTGCCAATAAATGAGTGCCTTCAGAAATGGTCGTTCTATTGATGAATTGAAAAAAAGACCCTTTTCCAAACAGGTCTATATCCAGACTATAAAAATGTTTAGGATCTTGAAATTGATTGCCATTTGGTCTCTGATGGAAATCGCCTGAAGCTATTTGTAATTCGTCTTCATTCAGTACCGCCAATGCTTTATTTAAATCACGATTGTACTTTACATTCGTATACTTTGATAATAAAAACAGAAAAATTCCAATTCCTAAAACACTTGCAATTGCCACAAAAATCCAATTAGGAAATAGAAAATAAATACCAAATCCTGTCAGTAAAAAAACCAGAACACGGAACGTGCTTAATTGAATAAGTTGTTTGTTTAAATCCTTGACAATTTTCTGATAATGATTTAATTGTTCAGAATAAAAATCTTGCGGATTTTGCATGAAAGTTGTTTTTATAACTATAGGTTTAGCGCATCAATTTCAGTAAAAAGTGAAATTATGTTCTGTACTACTAATTTATAAAATTCAGGGTGGATATTTTCGTAATCATCCGTTGGCCTATGATAATCATTATGGTCTTCAACTCCAAAATATAAAAACGGAATACCCTTTCTAAAAAACGACCCATGATCTGATGAGAATGTCCAGTTTTGTTTCCCATCTTTTCCGTCATGTCCCATTAAGAATTTAAAACCCTCTGAAGTATCTTGATTTTCTATGGCGTTTTTAAAAGCTTCATTGTCTCTAGCTCCGGTTATGTATAATTCGTTTTTGTCATTTCTACTCACCATGTCCATATTCATGTTGAGTTTGATACTTTCCAACGGCTCAATAGTATTATCCACATAGTAACGAGAACCTTGAAGCCCTAATTCTTCTGCATCAAAAAATGCTAAAATCACAGAATGTTTAGGTTGATGTTTTTGAAAATACTCTGCAAATGCCAACATGGCACTGACACCTGAAGCGTCGTCGTCAGCCCCATTATAAATCTGACCATTTTTGATGCCTTCATGATCATAGTGAGCACTAATTACAATATATTTTTCCGGATAATCACTTCCCGAAATCAAGCCCAAAATATTGACACCTTGATAGTCCTTTTTTCTAGATGAAAATGAAAATGATTGTTCATAGTTTTCCACAAGTGGTTTTACCTGCAATTTTTGCAATTTACTTACTATGTAATCTTTGGCTTTTAATGCACCTGTTGTTCCTGTACGTCTGCCTTCAAAAACATCTGATGACAATATTCTAACATGATGTAATAATGAATCTGTATTATATAAAAAAGCTATTTCAGTGGTGCTAATTGCTTCTTTTTTTTGTGCAGTGCAACTTATGCTACAACCTAGAAGCAGTAACATGATTATTATAGAAAAACTTTTCATTTTTTGGTTGATTATTAGAGTAAAGAAACAAAAAATCTCAAGATTAATCTTGAGATTTTTACATAATATTGTTAAAGCTCACTACCCTTTTAAACTAGCCTTTAAGTATTCGCGATTCATACGCGCTATGTTCTCCAAGGAAATTCCTTTTGGACATTCCACTTCACAGGCGCCAGTATTGGTACAGTTACCAAATCCTTCTTCGTCCATTTGTTTAACCATGTTTAATACACGGTCTGTGGCTTCTACTTGTCCTTGAGGTAATAAAGCGAATTGAGACACTTTAGCTCCTACAAATAACATGGCACTTGAATTTTTACAACTAGCTACACAAGCACCACAACCAATACACATTGCTGCTTCGAATGATTCGTCTGCATCATGTTTATTAATTGGAATAGCATTCGCATCAATGGTATTACCAGAAGTATTTACGGAGATAAATCCCCCAGCGTGTTGAATACGATCAAAAGCACTGCGATCTACAACTAAATCCTTTATTACTGGAAATGCTGTTGCTCTAAAAGGTTCAATAGTGATTGTATCACCATCCTTAAACATACGCATATGTAATTGACACGTTGTAATACCTCTATCAGGACCATGGGCTTCGCCATTAATATATAATGAACACATACCGCAGATACCTTCACGACAATCATGATCAAATGCTACTGGCTCTTCATTTTTCTGTACTAAACTCTCATTTAAAACATCTAACATTTCAAGGAAAGACATATCAGGAGATACATCACTAATGGGATAATCAACCATTTTACCTTTATCGTTAGCGTTTTTTTGACGCCAAATTTTTAACGTTAAATTCATAGCTTTCCTTTTATTTATAACTTCTTTCTTTTACTTCAATATTTTCGTAAACCAAATCTTCTTTGTGTAATACGGCATCTTTTGGTTCGCCTTTGTATTCCCATGCAGAAACAAATTGGAATTCCTTTCTTCTCATGGCTTCTCCTTCTGGCGTTTGATATTCTTCTCTAAAGTGTCCACCAGCTGATTCTTCTCTTAATAATGCATCTTTTGCAAATAACTCACCTAATTCCAAAAAGTCAGCTACACGTAATGCTTTTGCTAATTCTTCATTAAACTCGTCATTTGTACCAGGAACTCTAACATCCTTCCAAAATTCTGCTCTTAATTCGGCAATCTCATTAATTGCAGATTTAAGATCTTCAGCATTTCGAGCCATACCGCATTTATTCCACATAATTTTTCCTAAACGCTTATGGAAATGATCAACAGAGTGCGTTCCGTTATTATTAATTAAATGTTCTATATTTTTGCGAACACTCTTTTCAGCTTCATCGAATTCAGGTGTGTCTGTTGCAATTGTTCCTGTTCGGATATCATCAGCTAAATAATCACCTATAGTATAAGGCAATACAAAGTAACCATCTGCTAATCCTTGCATTAATGCCGAAGCACCAAGTCTGTTAGCTCCATGATCAGAGAAATTAGCTTCACCTATACAATACAATCCAGGAACAGTAGTTTGCAAGTTATAATCTACCCATACACCACCCATAGTGTAATGTACCGCTGGATAAATCATCATTGGGGTTTCATATGGATTTTGATCCACGATTTTTTCGTACATCTGGAATAGGTTACCATATTTTGTTTTTACGACTTCCTGTCCTAATTTCTTCACTAAAGCATCATCATTCTCATCAAGTCCTCTCACGTGAGCCACCTCTTTTCCGTAACGCATGAATGCAGCAGCAAAATCTAAATAAACAGCTTCACCTGTTGCATTAACACCGTAACCAGCATCGCAACGTTCTTTTGCAGCGCGAGACGCCACATCACGAGGTACTAAATTACCAAATGCAGGATAACGACGTTCTAAATAATAGTCTCTATCTTCTTCGGCTATTTGTGTAGGTTTTAATTTTCCTGCACGAATGGCTTCAACATCTTTTTTATGTTTTGGCACCCAAATACGTCCATCATTTCTTAAGGATTCCGACATTAAGGTTAATTTAGACTGATGATCTCCCGAAACTGGAATACATGTTGGGTGAATTTGCGTGTAACATGGGTTAGCAAAATAAGCCCCACGTTTGTGAGCTTTCCAAGCCGCAGTAACATTACTGCCCATGGCATTTGTTGACAAAAAGAAAACATTCCCATAACCACCTGTTCCAAGAACTACTGCATGAGCTGAATGCCTTTCAATTTCTCCAGTCACTAAATTCCGTGTTATTATACCTCTTGCTTTACCATCAACAATAACAACATCTAGCATTTCATGACGGTTGTACATTTTAACTTTACCACGTCCGATCTGACGATTTAATGCCGAGTACGCGCCTAACAATAATTGTTGACCAGTTTGTCCAGCAGCATAAAATGTACGCGATACTAAAACGCCTCCAAATGAACGGTTATCTAATAAACCACCGTATTCTCTAGCAAAAGGAACACCTTGAGCCACACATTGGTCAATAATATTTGCTGAAACTTCAGCTAAACGATATACGTTAGCTTCTCTCGAGCGATAATCACCGCCTTTTACAGTATCGTAAAATAAACGATAGGTTGAATCACCATCACCTTGATAATTTTTTGCCGCATTAATTCCGCCTTGAGCAGCAATTGAGTGCGCTCGTCGTGGTGAATCTTGGAAACAAAATGCTTTAACATTATATCCTAATTCAGCTAATGTTGCGGCAGCAGAACCTCCTGCTAAACCTGTACCTACCACAATTACATCAATAAGACGTTTGTTAGCTGGATTTACCAGATTAATATTGTTTTTATGATTAGTCCACTTATCTGCAAGTGGTCCTTTTGGTATTTTAGAATCTAAAGCCATATTTAGATGTATTTTTAATGATTAAAATGATGGAACAATGCTATAACTACAAATCCTAATGGAACTAGAATAGAGTAAGCCTTACCAAAACCTTTTAATGCGTTTGTATATTTATTATTGGCTCCAACCGATTGGAAAGCCGACATAAAACCGTGTAATAAATGCAATGCCAAAAACACAAAGCCCAAGCAATATAAAGCAACACGCCATATAGGTTCAAATTTATGAACCAATTCTTCATAATAACGAAACCCTTCGCCATCTGCTAATAAACCTGACATATCACCTTGAATATACTTGGTATTGATTTCTGGAATCCAGAAATCAATAAAGTGAATAATTAAGAAAATTAGAATAAATAGACCACTGTAAATCATGTTTCTACTCATCCAAGTTGAATTTGCTGCACCATTGTTTTTAGCATAGCTTATTTGTCTGGCACGTTTATTTTTAATCTCTAGTGCAAATCCCATAACAAAATGGAAAATCACACCGAAAATTAAAATAGGTTGCATAACATATTGAATTAACCAATTGGTTCCCATAAAATGAGAAACCTCATTGAAAGTATCAGGATTAATAACTGATAATGAGTTAATTATAAAATGTTGCAATAAAAAAATCATAAGGAAGAAAGCCGAAAGTGCCATGGCTACTTTTCTTCCAATCGAAGAATTCAAAATTCCGCTCATTGTTGAAGTTTATTTTTATCTCAACAAAGATACGCCACAAAAGACATCTAGACAAAGTCCGACCACTATAAATGCATATTTAGAATGATTTTAAACAGAGACAAAAAAAGCCTATCCAATAGAGAGATAGGCTTATGTAATACTATTTTTTATAATTATTCTACAGACGGAATTAATCCACGTAATCCCATATCAACAACTTGTTCTCCGGCTTGCGGTTCGTACTTTCCATCTGCATTAACTTCGGTCCACTCAAAACTATTATTAACCGAAAACGACAGCGTAACAACAACATCTTGTGTTTCATTACCAGTGATGGTTAAACCATTTTCAAAATGACCAGTTACTACACAAGAACCTTGAGGTACTGGTGACGTATCAAAAAGTGGGTTTGGGACTGTTGTTGCACCAGGAGGTGCTTGACCTTGAGACAGAAACCCGTTAGATTCAAATGCCCAAAAACCTTGAAGCTTATTTGCATTAACATCAACCATTTCACCATTTAAATCGAACGACGAAATATAGGTGTTGAATCCTACAAAACTTGCTAATGTTCCAGTATAATCTGTACCATTAAGTAGAAAGTCTATTTCACCTTCTTGATAGGCTAATGAAATTCTTACCCATTGATAATTTCCGGCAGAAACGTCACTTAATGGAATAGTCAAAAACGTTTCGTTATGACCTGCAAACGTTGCATTTTGAAAATCGATGGCTTCATCACCTCCAGTTGTAGTTTTAGGGCCTTCAAAAATGATTTCGCCCTGTCCTAATAAGGTTGTAGCTGTTGGTGCAAATTCAATGTAATTAGCGCTCATCATAGCGAAATCTGGCGATTGTGCTGCATTACCACTTGGAATACTTGCTGGTTGCCCTAAATTATCTAAACGTACTTGATTAGGATCGAATTTAAACTTGATGACCAAATTAGCTTCCGATGTATTATTTCCTGGTGGTGGATTATCTGAAGAATCATCGCTACAAGAAAAAAAAGCTAAAAGACAAATACTAAAAATTAATTTTATAGTTTTCATAAGATTTGGGTGTTTATAATATTAACTCAAATATACTAAAATTAGTATATTACTCAATTTCAAGGGTTGTTTGTTGGTTGTTAACAACTATAGTATACTTGCCTTTTGGTAAATAATACTTCTCATTTTGAGATTTTGAAATATCAATTTCTGAATTTTCTTTCATTAAGGCTTTTCTACCTTTTTCTGTCATAGTTAAATCATATTCTATATAGTTAAAACCTTTATCAAAATTGGCTTTTATCTCGTTCAATACTACACCACTTTCTGAAAGTATCTTAATAGTTTCACTTCCATCATTTTTTGCGAAAATCTTAATGTCCACTGATGGTTCATAGGGCTCTAAAAACTTACTCCATGAACTTCCCCAATTCCAAGAACGTCTTATATTATCCATATCAAAAAGAGTTATAGATTTTTCCATCATTTTTGGATTCATATTCTGAAATGGCTCAATATTGGCTAAATAGATGCTTCTTCCGTGTGTTCCAAGAACTAAATCATTAGCTTCAGGATGAATAACCAAATCATGAACGGCAACATTTGGTAATCCGTTTGAAAATGCTTCCCAAGAATTTCCTTTATTGAAAGAAACATAAGCACCATTATCTGTACCAGCATACAAAACATTTTCATTTTTAGGATCTTCTTTTACTACATTTACTGGAGAGTTTGGCATGTTTGAACTGATATTTTTCCACGTTTGTCCAAAATCATCAGACATATAGATGTAGGTATTAAAATCATCCCAACGATAACCATTTAACGTTACATAAACACGCTCTTTTTTATGTTGAGAAGCTATTACGCGACTAACCCATAAATCTTTTGGGAAACTGTTTGAAATGCGGTTCCAACTTCCACCACCATCTTTTGTAAGATGAACAAACCCATCATCACTTCCAACATACATTAATCCAAACTGAAAAGGTGATTCACTAATACTCGTAATTGTACCGTAAGCAACATTTCCTTGCTTACCTCCAGACGTTAAATCTGGGCTAATAGCTTGCCAATCGTTTCCTTGATTCATGGAACGCATGAGTTTATTTCCACCCATGTATAAGATCTCTTGATTATGAGGTGATAATAAAATTGGGGTTTGCCAATTAAAGCGATAAGGACTCTCACCTAATTGATGTTTTGGTTGAATGTTGGCATTCTCGCCAGTTTCTCTATTTATTCTAAAATAGATTCCAAACTGAAAACCTGTATAAACAATGTTAGGATTTCTACTATCTATTTGAACCTGCATACCATCGCCACCCATTATGCTTTCCCAAGGGTTTTGCCCACTTTGTTGCCAGCTTTTATTGACGCTTGAACTATGCGATCCAACCCAAACACCATTATCTTGTAAACCACCATAAACATTGTATGGTTTTTGATTATCTACATTTACCGTGTAAAATTGTCCTACCGAATTTACATTCAGTTTTTCCCAATTCTCACCATCGTCATAACTCATGTTCAAACCACCATCATTTCCGTTTATTAAATGTCCAGACTTGTTTGGGTTAACCCAAAGTGCTTGATGATCTGCATGTACATTTTCTCTACTTATTGATGTGAATGATTTTCCACCATCTTTCGATTTAATAATAGGGACTCCCATTACATATATAGCATCTTGGTTTTGTGTATCTACACGAATTTCACCAAAATAATAGCCGTAACTAAAAAATACACCATCTAAGTAATCATCATGTGTTTTTTTCCAGGTTTTCCCACCATCAGTGCTTTTATAAACTTCAGCACCTATAACTGGCGTATCAAATAACATGGCATTAGCGTCTTCTAAATAACGTGCCAAATCAATTGGTTTTACTGCTCCACTTTTAACCATTTGTTTGACACTTTCCGCTCGATATTTTTCTTGAAAATTATTATCCTTAAGGTAGTTATTGAGTTTTTTATCTTCTAATTTCAGAAAATCTTCAACCGTCATGGCTTTGAAATCGTCTTTAGAAAGACCTCTGCGTTCCTCTTTTTCATCTGATTTCGGACGATTAAACTGATTATCATGCAAAGCATAAATTGTGTTTTCATCATAAACAGCTAAACCTATTCTACCAACACCATTCCCCGTTGGAAAACCACTGTTTTCTATAGATATTTTTTCCCAAGTATCACCAGCGTCTGTACTTTTATAGATTGCAGAACCATTTCCGCTTCCTGAAAAATTCCAAGCTTTTCTATCGCGAGTCCAAGATGATGCATACATTACTTTGAAGTTTCCTGGTGCATGTTGTACATCTATTACTCCAGTTTCTGAATCAATAAACAAGGTTTTGTTCCAAGTTTTTCCTCCATCAGTGGTTTTAAAAACACCACGCTCATCATTAGGCGTGTATAAATGTCCTATAACCCCTATAACAACCTCGTCTGGATTATTAGGACTAATTAATATGCGACCAATGTGATGGGAATCTGGTAGTCCCATATTTTCCCAAGTTTCACCATTATCAGTTGATTTTAATATGCCTATTCCAGCATAACTGGAGCGCGATGAATTATTTTCGCCAGTTCCTACCCAAATGGTTTTGCTATTCCAATCGACTGCAATATCACCTACATTTTGGGTGTCTGATGAGTCTAAAATTGGTGAGAATGTAGAGCCATTATTCGTAGTATACCATACGCCTCCAGAAGCATAGCCAACGTAAAACTCGGTTGGGTTATCTGGGTTTACGTCAATATCTACAACGCGACCACTCATGATTGTTGGGCCAATATTTTTAAATGGAATGTTTTTTACTAAAGAATTTTTCTGTAAATCCTGTTTACTGTTTAAAGCCTCTAAAACCTCATTTGGGGATGATGCTGGTTGTTGAGCAAAAACAAAAATTGATGATACTATAAAAAGAGTAGATAATAATTTAGATTTCATAATAGCTAGTTAGAATTAGATTCGAAAAATAGCCATAAACCAATAGGCATCAAAATCTGATGTTAAAATTTAACAAAAGTCAAGTGATATTTTTTAGACATTATTGAAATATGTAGCTTTGAGAAATTTAATTTATCCATTATGAAATACCATCCTATTGATAATAAATTATTCATCAAGAATCGTAAGAATTTTGCAGCCAAAATGAAGCCTAAAAGCCTGGCTGTTTTTAATTCCAATGATATTTATCCCATAAGTGCCGATAGCACTATGCCATTTCAACAACATCGTGATATTTTTTATTTAAGTGGTGTTGATCAAGAAGAGAGTGTATTGGTTATTTTTCCAGATTGTCCTAATGAGAAAAATAGGGAAATCTTATTCCTGAAAGAAACCAATGAACATATTGCGGTTTGGGAAGGTGAGAAGCTTACTAAAGAAGCAGCTTACAAAACTAGTGGTATTAAAACGGTGTATTGGTTAAAAGATATGGAAAAAACCATGTTCGAACTGATGACCCAATGTGATACGATTTACATCAACACTAACGAGCATTATCGTGCTAATGTTGAGACCGAAACTCGTGAAGACCGATTTACCAAATGGCTAAAAGAACGTTATCCAGCTCATAGCGTTGCCAAGAGCAATCCTATTTTACAACGTTTGCGTTCTATAAAAGATCCTATAGAAATTGATTTAATGCAAAAGGCTTGCAACATTACTGAAAAGGGAATTAGAAGACTTTTAAGCTTCATAAAGCCTGGAGTTTGGGAATATGAAATTGAGGCCGAATTGATGCACGAGTTTTTAAGAAACCGATCAAAAGGATTTGCTTATACACCAATCGTTGCTTCTGGTAATAACGCTAATGTCTTACACTATATTGAGAACAATCAACAATGTAAAGATGGCGACTTAATCCTTTTAGATGTTGGAGCAGAATACGCTAACTACTCTAGTGATTTAACACGTACAATTCCTGTTTCAGGCAAGTATTCCAAAAGACAAAAAGCCGTTTACAATGCTGTAAATCATGTAAAAAATGAAGCAACTAAACTATTGGTTCCAGGAACGCTTTGGGCTGATTATCATGTTGAAGTTGGAAAACTTATGACTTCTGAATTGTTGGGATTAGGACTATTAGATAAAGCTGATGTACAAAACGAAAATCCCGATTGGCCAGCCTATAAAAAATACTTTATGCACGGAACCAGTCATCATATAGGTTTAGACACTCATGATTATGGGATTCTTACCGAACCTATGCAAGCCAATATGGTCTTTACTGTTGAGCCAGGAATTTACATTCCTGATGAAGGATTTGGTGTGCGATTGGAAGATGATGTGGTTATACAAGAATCTGGCGAACCATTTAATTTGATGGCTAATATTCCTATTGAGGCCGATGAAATTGAAGAAATCATGAACTCTTAAATATAATTCTGATACCATATCAAACCCTCATTTATTCATTTAAATGAGGGTTTTTGTTTTTTATTAAATTCAAGATGATAAATGCTACTAGTGATGGAAAAACCCAACCTAAATTATCTTTGGCTAATGGTATGGTGTCTTTCAATTGATTAAGCCAATTAGTTTCCATTAAAAAGCCTAAAAAATCTGGAATGCTAAATACAAATGTTACTAAAACGACGCCTCTAAAAACTTTTTCTGAAGCAAATTTTTCTGGAATAACATTTAAAAAAATTAGCACAATCGTTAAAGGATAAATAAACATTAGAGCAGGAAGTGCCACATCTATGATATATTTTACATCCATTTGACCAACCAAAATCCCTAAAACACAAGATATAATAGCAGTTATTGTATAAACACTTCGTGATTCATTAAACAGTCCTTTAAAGAAGTCAGCTGTACCCACAATAATAGCAACTGCTGTAGTAAAACAAGCTAAAGCTACCAATATACTCAAAGAGATATTTCCAAAATTACCAAGTGTTTTTAAGGCCAATCCTGAAAGCAATTCTGGACGAGATATTGATGAATCAAATTGCCCATTAAAATGAGCACCAATAAACATTAGTCCAATATAAATTATAAAAAGCCCAGCCATAGCAATAAAACTAGAACGTGCTATTATGCTTTTCTTCTCTTCTAAAGATGTAATACCTTGCATGTTTAATGAAATAATCACAATCCCTCCCGTAAGCAGTCCTGCTATAGCATCATAGGTTTGATAGCCTTCAAAAAAGCCACTTAAAAAAGCTGAATTATATATTGATGGTTCTATTTCGCTTGGTGTTGTAAAAATTCCAATAACTATGATTGCTAAAAGAATTATAACAATTAAAGGTGTTAGATATTTACCCAACAAATCAAGAACTTTTCCTCTATTCATTACAAACAGAAAGACCAAAACAAAATATACACTACTCGTTAAAATTGAAGGCGTTCCAAAAAAAGGCGCAATAGCCATTTCATGCGTTACGGCTGCAGTTCTTGGACATGGTAAAGCAACTGCAATGAGATAAACACAAAAACAAAAAATTAAACTAAAAAAAGGTGATACTTTATTACCAAAATCCAGCATTGTTCCTTGAAGTCTTGCATGAGCAAATAAAGCAAAAAGCGGAATAATTGTAGCAGATGTAATAAACCCTAAACCTACCAACCACCAATCAGGTCCTGAATTAAACCCTAACAAGGGAGGTAAAACTAAATTGCCAGCGCCAAAGAAGGCTGCAAAAATGGCAAATCCAAATACAAATGTTTGCTTCGTGTTATTCATTTCCAAACGGTATATTTGTACAATATAGCGTAATTATGATTTTAGATTACAAAGGTATTCCTGTTTTTTATACTGATGACGGTTCAGGCGATGTTGTGGTTTTATTACATGGCTTTTTAGAAAACACGTCAATGTGGAGCAAAACCATATCACATATATGCCATAAAAATCGGGTAATTTCAATTGATCTTCTGGGTCATGGAAATACTGGTTGTTTGGGTTACATTCATACAATGGAAGATATGGCTGAAGCTGTGAGAGCAGTATTGGAACATTTAGATATAAAAAAAGCTGTTTTTATAGGTCATTCTATGGGTGGATATGTAGCTTTAGCCTTTGCCGATTTATTTCCTGAAAAAGTTTCAGGCATCTGCCTTGCCAACTCAACGTCTCAAGCAGATAGTGACGAAAGAAAAATCAATAGAGATAGAGCCATTAAAGCAGTAAAACAAAACCACAAAGCCTTTGTGAGTATGGCTGTAACCAATTTATTTGCTGAAAATAATCGTGAAAATCTCAAAATTGAAATTGATAGCGTTAAGAATGAAGCTCTAAAAACTCCTCTTCAAGGAATAATAGCTGCGCTTGAAGGGATGAAAATAAGACCTTCAAGAAAAAATATTTTGGAAACTGGTAATTTTATAAAATTGATGTTGATTGGCACCCATGACACTGTAATACAAAGTGATAGCCTTGTTAGTGAGGCAAAATCTGCCGATATAAAATTTATAGAATTTGAAGGTGGACATATGAGTTATATTGAAAATGAAGTTTTTTTCCTACAAGAAATAATGCATTTCATCGATTTAATATAACTTTTGTCGATTATTTGGATTTTTTTGCTAGTTTTATTCTTCCAAATCAAATACTTATGAACACAACTACCCAAAAAACAGCATTACTGCCAAAATTGTATTGTACTATTTTTGGCCATGATTATGAAGTTTCTAGAAAGGTTACTCATCATGTAAAGGAATATACCTGTTCGCATTGTAGAAAAGAACTAACAACAAATGGAAATGGAAATTTAACAGTTCTTACACCAAAGTATCGTGAGATAAACAGTATTCTTGAACAAATGTATACAAGGCGTTTAATGCGTTTACAAAATAACAGGCCTTACCTAAATTCAGATTTAAGAATTCCTGCTTAATCAAAGCTCTTCCATCCTTGAGCTTTTAATGGTATTCGTGTATCAGCACGAGTAACTAGATGTGTGCCCGCACTTTTTTCTTTTATATGACCAATAACACTAAAGTTGGGATTCGCTTTAATTTTGGGATAATCTTCTTGTGAAACAGTGAATAACAATTCATAATCCTCTCCGCCATTTAAAGCTACAGTAGTACTATCAATATTAAATTCTTCACAAGTTGATATAACTTGGGGATCTAACGGTATTTTATCTTCATATAAATCACATCCAACATCACTTTGCTTGCATATATGCAAAATTTCAGAAGACAACCCATCACTTATATCTATCATTGATGTAGGTTTTAAGTCTAACTCTTTAAAAAGCTTAATAATATCTTTTCTTGATTCAGGTTTTAACTGTCGCTCCACAATATATGTATAAGGTTCTAAATCTGGTTGATTGTTTGGATTAACCTTAAAAACTTCTTTTTCACGTTCTAAAACTTGTAGTCCCATATAAGCCGCTCCTAAATCACCTGTTACAACCAACAAATCGTTAGGTTTGGCACCACTTCTTAAAACTTCATTACCCTTATTAATTCCTCCAATAGCTGTCACAGAAATAATTAAACCAGATGTGGAAGATGTCGTATCACCACCAACTACATCAATATTGTAAATTTTTGCAGCTGTTTCAATTCCAGAATATAATTCTTCTAACGCTTCTAATGGAAATCTATTTGATACGGCAACAGAAATAGTAACTTGAGTTGCTGAAGCATTCATGGCATAAATGTCAGACAGATTGACCATAACAGCTTTGTAGCCCAAATGTTTTAATGGCATGTAACTTAAATCAAAGTGCACGCCTTCTATTAACAAATCGGTAGAAACCACTACTTGGTTTTTTCCAAAATTCAAAATTGCAGCATCATCACCTATACCTATGATTGTTGAATCTTGGTTTATTTTGAAGTTCTTGGTCAAATGTTCTATCAATCCAAATTCTCCAATATCATTCAATGCTGTTCGTTGTTGGTTTTTGTCTTCTATCATGCTACAAAAATACTAAGGTGTTTTTAAATACGATCTGTGAATTTAAATTTAAACGATTTTATATATAAAAAACTGATATTTAACACTAAACCAATAGATTTTATGGATTATTCTGTTAATTTTGTTGGGCTTATACAATCACGCTTAACCTGATGTTTAAAAACTTTACTTTAATAACTACAGCATTAGTTTGCTCATTTTTTGGCTTTAGTCAAACCCCATGTGAAAATGGGTTTGCCAATGTGTCTGGAGGCGATTCTTTCCCATGCGACGATTACGATTTAATGTCCAACATTCCTATTTCAGTACTTGCCAACACTCAAGGCAACCCGGAAGGTAGTGATGTTTGGGGGTGGACAGATCCTCTTGACAACAAAGAATATGCCTTAATTGCTACTACTAATAGCACTGCTTTTGTTGATGTTAGTAATCCTTTAAATCCTATTTTTTTAGGTAGATTAGATACCGAAACTGCAACAAATTTCTGGAGAGATGTAAAAGTTTATAATAATTATGCCTTTATAGTTGCGGATAATGTAGGGTCACATGGAGTCCAAATATTTGACCTTACAATTTTAAGAAATGGTGTTGATGGCGATTTAACCTTTGAAGAGAGTGAATACCCTAATAGAATTTTAACATATTCAGGTGATACGGGAGGGTTGTCCATTGGAAGTTGTCACAATATTGTTATTAATGAGAGTGAAGCAATCGCTTATTTAGTTGGTTGTAATTCCGCTAATGGTGGCGGCCCAATTTTTATTGATATTTCGGATCCAATGGCTCCAATAACTTTGGGAGATTATACTGCAAGTGGTTATACACATGATGCCCAAGTTGTAACCTATAATGGACCAGATTCAAACCCTGATTCTAATACAACTTCAATTCCTACCTATGTTGGTAGAGAAATACTAGTTGCGAGCAATGGGAGTTTTTCCAGTAACGACAAATTAGTTTTTTTAGATGTTACTGATAAAAATAACATTACCAAAATTTCTGAAGTAACCTACTCTCAACCTGGTTATGCCCATCAAGGTTGGTTCACTGATGATCATCGTTATTTTATAATGGGTGATGAAACGGATGAGCAAGCATTTGGGATGAATACACGCACATTAGTTTTTGATGTTCAAGATTTGGATAATCCCGTTTTGTCATCAACTTATTTTGGCCCTACACTTGCCATTGACCATAATGGCTATGTAAAAGGTAATACTTTTTATATGGCTAACTATAGAGCTGGCTTACGTATATTGGATATTTCAAACATTGCATCTCCAACAAATTCTATGACAGAAATTGGTTATTTTGACACTCACCCTGAAAGCAATAATACGGGTTTTGATGGTGCTTGGAGTGTATATCCTTACTTTAACAGTGGTAATATTATTATAAGTGATATCGATCGCGGCCTATTTATTGTGAGGAAAAGTGGGACACTAGATGTTTCTAATTTTATTAATGAAAAAAATACATTTAAATTGACTCCTAATCCTACTCAAACAAATGCAACGGTTTCTGCAGTTAACGGAAAAGTCATTAATTCTATAGAGATATATAATATACTTGGTAAGATGGTTTTTGAAGAACGCAATATTAATCTTCAAAAATTCGTTCTACCAATAAAAAATTATCAGAAAGGAGTTTACTTGGTTAAAATCAATTCTGAAGTAACTAAAAAATTGCTATTAAAGTAAAAATACAAAATGAAACACTTTTTAAAAACATCCTATTTTACAACTATCCTATCATTCGTTTTATTTAGCTTAACGTTCTTCCAGAGTTGCGATGACGAACCTGTAGACCCTATAATTATAGTTGATTCCGACAATGATGGCATCCCAGACTCACAAGATAATTGCCCTTCCATTTCTAATCCAAATCAAGCTGATACCGATAATGATGGCATTGGAGATAGCTGTGACACAACTAATGACAACGATGGTGATAATGATGGCATCCCAGATGATGTTGACAACTGCCCTCTTATTCCAAATCCTGATCAATTAGACGACGATGGTGACGGCATAGGAAACGCTTGTCAAAACAACCCAGATTTAACACCTCTATTTCCTTGTGAAAATGGAATGGCAGGACCTTATCCTTGTGACAATTATGACTTAATGGGTCATATTCCTATAGATGTTTTAGGTGAGCCTGGAGCTGAAGGCAATGATTCTTGGGGCTGGACTGACCCTACAACAGGTAAGGAATACGCGTTGGTAGCATCCACTCAAGGGACAGCTTTTGTTGATGTCACTGATCCAACAAACCCCTTATTATTAGGAAGGCTTGCTAGTGCTAATCCTGGAAATGGTGGAAATATTTGGCGCGATGTTAAAGTATATAGCAACCATGCATTTATAGTTAGTGAAGCTTCTAATCATGGTATGCAGGTCTTTGATTTAACGAGACTTCGGAATGTAGCAAATCCGCCAGAAGCATTTGCTCCCGATTTTCACTACACAGGTTTTGGTAGAGCCCATAATATTGTTATCAATGAAAATTCTGGATATGCATACATAGTAGGTGGTAGCCGAAATACGACTTATGCTGGCGGCCCCATATTTTTAAATATACAGAACCCATTAAATCCAATTGAAGAAGGCGGTATTTCAGGGTATTCACATGATGCACAAGTCATTACTTATAATGGACCTGATGCTGATTATGCCGGTAGTGAAATACTGGTTGGCAGCAACGAAAATGAAGTTGCTATCATTGATGTTTCTGATAAATCTAATCCGCAGATTATTTCAACAATTGATTATGATAATATTGGTTATACGCACCAAGGTTGGTTTACAGAAAATTTAAACTATTTTATTCTTGGTGATGAAACTGACGAACAAGGTTTTGGAAATAATACCCGTACAATTGTTTTTGATTTCACTGATTTGGATAACCCAATCTTTCATATGGATTATTTTGGTCCTACCCTAGCAATTGATCACAATGGTTATGTAAAAGGCAACATCTATTATTTATCTAATTACAGAGCTGGTGTTAGGTTTATTGATATTTCTGGACTAAATTCTAATGTGATGAACGAGGTTGGTTATTTTGATACGTATCCTTCGAGTGACAGTGCCAGCTTTAATGGTGCTTGGAATGTATATCCTTATTTTCCAAGTGGAAATATTATAGTTAGTGATATTGAAGGTGGTCTTTTTATAATCAGACAGAGTAATTAATAATACAAATGAAACCTAAAATATTTTTTTTGCTATTTATTTTAGCTGGTATTTATGGCTGTTCAAGTGATGATAATGCCGATAGCACGCCTAATATTCCTCAAAATAGCGAGTGTAACAATGGTTTTGCTGGGATATACCCTTGTAACAATTATGATTTAATTGCCCATTTACCGCTTTCTACTTTTGGCGGTATTGGCATTACTGGGAACGACTCTTGGGGTTGGACAGATAGTGCTTCGGGAAAAGAATTTGCCATAATTTGCACTAGTAATGGCACGTCATTTATTGATGTTACCGATGCTGTTAATCCAATATATTTAGGTACACTAAATACTGCTACTGTAGCGAGTTCTTGGAGAGATGTTAAGGTTTATAATAATTATGCTTTTATTGTAAGTGAGGCCAATAATCATGGGATGCAAATTTTTGATTTAACACGCCTTAGTGATTTAACAACTGTCCCACAGAACTTTACTGCTGATGCCCATTACACAGGATTTGGAAGCGCTCATAATATTGTTATCAATGAAGTTTCTGGTTTCGCATATGCCGTAGGATCTGATACGTTTTCGGGAGGTCCTCATTTTGTAAATATTCAAGATCCATTAAATCCTTTTGGAGCAGGTGGTTTTTCTGGTTATTCTCATGACGCGCAAGTAATAACTTATAATGGGCCTGATAATGATTACACTGGCAGAGAAATATTAATAGGCAGTAATGTCTATGAAGTTGGTCTTTTTGATGTAACAGACAAGTCGAATCCAATTGAAATTTCAACTGTAAATTATTCCAATATAGGCTATACACATCAAGGTTGGTTCACGTCTGATATGAACTATTTTATTTTAGGTGATGAACTTGATGAAGTTAATTATGGAGGTAATACAAGAACTCTAGTATTTGATTTTACAGATTTAGACAATCCTATATATCACACAGACTTTTTTGGGAATTCTCCTGCCATTGATCATAATGGCTATGTGAAAGACAATTTATATTACCAAGCCAATTATACTGCTGGTGTAAATATTTATGATGTTTCTAACATTGAAAACAATTCAATATCTAAAATTGGGTATTTTGACACACACCCTGAAAACAATGCTACTAACTTTAGAGGCGCTTGGAATGTGTACCCATACTTTGAAAGTGGTAATATTATAATTAGTGACATTAATAGAGGACTTTTTATCATACGAAAAAGTGGCACATAAAATCATGATGAACCAATTTAAAATATTGATTTTTGCTTCTATGCTGTTTTTGTTTAATTGCTCAAAAGATGACGACAGCCAAGTTATATCTCCTGAACCCAATCTTCAGTTAGCAAAAACTTATGGTGGAACTAAAAATGAAAGTGCTCAATCTATTGCAAAAACTAATGATGGTGGTTATGTAATATTAGGTTACTCACAAAGTAATGATGGCGATATAACAGATAAAACCAATGAAAGTTTTGACTACTGGGTACTTAAATTTGATATGACTCACAATTTGCAATGGTCTAAAACTTATGGTGGAACAGGAGATGATAGAGGCCATGCCATTATTCAAACCCAAGATGGTGGTTATGCCATATTAGGCTACAGTACAAGTAATGATTTGGACGTTACAGATAATGCAGGTGCTCAAGATTATTGGATTTCAAAGCTTGACACCAACGGAAACATAACTTGGCAAAAATCGTTTGGTTATACAGGCTCCGACATTGGATTTACCTTAATTCAAACAAATGATTCTGGTTACTTTATAACTGGTGTTTTAGATGTTACGGCTTCAGGAGGAGAAGGTAATACACGTGTTTCAGGAATGCGCCATGCAGGCGGTGATTATTGGGCGATAAAATTGGATGCTAGCGGAAATCGCGAATGGAGTAAATATTATGGTGGTGGATTTACTGACACACCTTATGATGCTATTCAAACGCCAGATAATGGTTATATTATTGTAGGCTCATCAGATAGCAATGATGTTGACATTCAAAATAATATTGGCACTTACGATTTTTGGGTGATAAAAATTTCTGAAACTGGTACACTCATATGGGAACGCTCATATGGCGGAACAGAAATTGATGAAGCAAGAGGAATAGTAGATTCGGGTGACGGAAACTACTTAATAACTGGTGACACTAGAAGCAGTGATTTTGATGTTTCAAGCAATAATGGTGCTGCCGATTTATGGCTGATAAAAATTTCTCCTAGTGGTGATTTAATTTGGGAAAAAACTTTTGGTGGCTCTAGCTTTGATGTCGCTAGATCCATTCAAAAATCTAATGATAAGTTTATTATTTCTGGTAGCTCCCGTAGTGCCAATGGCGATGTTTCGTCAAATCAAGGACAAAATGATGCTTGGGTTATTGAAGTAGGAAGTTCCGGAAATTTAATCTCACAAAAAACATTAGGAGGTTCTGAAATTGATTTTAGTTATGACGCTACAAAACTAGAAGATAATACCATCATTGCTGTTGGCGAGTCAAGCAGTTCTGATGGTGATATTGAAGAAAACAAAGGATTTACTGACTTATTAATAATTAAAATGAAATGAAAAAAATATTAGCCCTACTCTCATTTGTTCTATTGTTCATTGCTTGTAGTGAAGATAAAGATGATAACATTTTACCTGGACCAACCAATGCTAATATAAGCTTTACCTTTTCACATAATTGGGATGGGACTACTATTAATAGCACAAATTTACAAACAGAAATTGTCACAAATGAACACGGCGAAAAAATGAGTATGGCCAGAATTAGATACTTAATTTCAAGGTTGGAATTGGTCAATGAAAATGGTGACGCTTACCTTTTTGATGACTATAAATTTACTGATTTGCAGGACGAAAGCACATATAGCTTTACTCCAGTGAATAACAACATTCCTACTGGTAATTACACCTTGAAATTTATTTGGGGATTCAATGAAACAGATAATATTGATGGTGCTTACCTTGATTTAAATAGTGCTTCATGGAACTGGCCTGCTATGTTGGGAGGTGGTTATCATTTCTTACAATTTGACGGTCAATATAATGTAGATACTTCTGCACCATCACCATTTAATTTTCACAATGGCACTGCCAGAGTAAGTGATGGTGTCTTTGAGCAGAATTTTGCCGAAATCAATTTATCTACCCCAATTACAATTACAAATAATGCCACCATTGAAGTAAAAATGAATTTTGCTGAATTTTTTAAAAATCCTAATACATGGGATTTAAATGTGTTAGACACACCTTTAATGCCTAATTATGATGCTCAAAAAATGATGCAGGAAAATGTTGCTTCTGTATTTTCAATTGGTAATATAACACAATAGGAATTGAAATTTAATTTTACATATTTACTGCTTTTCAGTTTTGTCTTTTTTTCAGCTTGTGAAAAAGACGACGAAGACAATGGCTATGTAAATAGACCAACACCTGCACCATTAGAAATACCGCAAATTTTTTCCGATAACATTCTTGACCCAGTCATCCCAATAGACAACCCTCAAACTGTTGAAGGTATTGCGTTGGGCAAGAAATTATTTTTCGATCCACTACTTTCTTCAAATAACACACAATCATGTGCGCACTGTCACTTACCTCAAAATGCTTTTAGTGATATTCCAAGATTTAGTATTGGTGTAGATGGTGTTCCAGGGAATAGGAATTCAATGCCTTTGTTCAATTTAGCTTGGAACTATGACGAAAATTTCTTTTGGGACGGACGCGTGTTTAGTCTAGAACATCAGGCTCTGGAACCAGTAATTAACCCGGTTGAAATGCATAATACTTGGGAAGTTGTAATTCAACGATTACAACAGCATCCAGAATATCCAAACATGTTTACCAGTGCTTTTGGAAATGGTCCAATAACAAAAGAAAAAGCCACGAAAGCTATTGCACAATTTGAGCGAACACTCATTTCAGCAAATTCAAAATTTGATAGGTATCTTTTAGGTTTAACAAACTTAACGCCTGAAGAAGAAAACGGACTCAATGTTTTTATGGATGAAGAAAGAGGCGATTGTTTTCATTGTCATGGCAATCCAAACAATCCGTTATGGACAGACAATGCATTCCACAACAATGGTTTAGATGCGACTTTTTCCGATTTAGGATTAGGTGAAGTCACAGGAGATCCAGCCGATAATGGTAAATTCCGTTCACCTTCGTTAAGAAATTTAGCCTTTACCGCACCTTATATGCACGATGGTCGGTTTTTTACTTTAGATGATGTTATTAATCATTATAGTGAAGGTCTTCAGGATTCACCAACTATAGACCCACTCATGAAAAAAGTTAACGAAGGTGGTGTGCAACTTTCTGATCAGGATAAAGCTGACTTAAAAGCATTCCTACTTTCTCTTTCTGACCCATCATTCATTAATAATCCAGACTTTCAAAACCAATAGCAAAAAGCTATTAAACCATATGCTAATATAATGTTAGGTTATATGGTAATCCATGACTTATATTGTATATTTGCACTCTATTTAGACAAAATCTAATTAAAGAATATGATAAAAGTTTCTGAAACAGCTAAAAAGAAAGTCATTGAATTAATGACTGAAGACGGCTTTAATATGGCAACCGACTATGTTCGGGTTGGTGTGAAAAGTGGTGGTTGTTCTGGTTTGTCTTATGATTTAAAGTTTGATAAAGTACAACTAGATGACGATAAAGTTTTTGAAGATAATGGCGTAAAAATTATTGTTGACAAGAAAAGCTTTTTATACCTAATTGGCACAACACTTGAATATTCAGGTGGTTTAAACGGATCGGGTTTTGTTTTTAATAACCCTAATGCTAATAGAACATGTGGATGTGGCGAATCTTTTTCACTTTAAATTCTAAACATGAGTAAATACACGGAAGACGATTTAAGAGAGGAATTAAAAACCAAGGAATATGAGTATGGTTTTTATACAGATATTCAATCTGAAACCTTTCCTATTGGCTTAAATGAAGATATTGTTCGGGCAATTTCGAAGAAAAAAGAAGAACCAGAATGGATGACTGAATGGCGATTAGAGTCTTTCAAGATTTGGAAAGAAATGATTGAACCAGATTGGGCCAATGTGAATTATACAAAACCCGATTTTCAAGCTATTTCATATTATTCGGCACCAAATAGTAAGCCAAAATATGATAGTCTTGATGAAGTAGACCCAGAGCTGTTAGCCACATTTGAAAAACTTGGGATATCCCTTGATGAGCAAAAAAAGTTAGCAGGTGTTGCTATGGATGTTGTTGTAGATTCAGTTTCTGTAGCTACAACTTTTAAGAAAACCTTGGCTGAAAAAGGCATTATTTTTATGAGTATTTCTGAAGCCATTAAAGAGCATCCTGAATTAGTAAAAAAATACATTGGAACTGTAGTGCCTCAAAAAGATAATTTTTACGCAGCTTTAAACTCTGCTGTCTTTAGTGATGGTTCCTTCTGTTATATTCCAAAAGGTGTTAAATGCCCGATGGAACTATCTACCTATTTCAGAATTAACCAAGCGGGAACTGGTCAATTTGAAAGAACATTAGTTATTGCGGATGAAGGTAGTTATGTTTCTTACCTAGAAGGTTGTACTGCTCCAAGCCGTGATGAAAATCAATTACATGCAGCTGTTGTAGAGCTTATCGCTCTAGATGATGCTGAAATAAAATACTCAACTGTTCAAAACTGGTATCCAGGAAATGCTGAAGGCAAAGGTGGTGTTTACAACTTTGTAACAAAACGTGGGCTTTGTGAAAAGAACGCAAAAATATCATGGACACAGGTTGAAACTGGTTCTGCAGTTACTTGGAAATATCCAAGTTGCATTCTTAAAGGTGATAATTCTGTTGGTGAGTTTTACTCCATTGCCGTAACAAATAATTACCAACAAGCCGATACTGGTACAAAAATGATTCATCTTGGAAAAAACACCAAGTCAACAATTATTTCAAAAGGTATTTCAGCTGGAAAATCTCAAAATAGTTATCGAGGATTAGTTCAAATAAGTTCTCGAGCTGAAAACGCACGTAACTTTTCGCAATGTGATAGTTTGCTTATGGGTAACGAATGTGGAGCACACACATTTCCATACATAGAAGCTAAAAACAAATCGGCAAAAATTGAACATGAGGCAACAACCAGTAAAATTGGTGAAGACCAAATTTTTTATTGTAATCAACGAGGTATTGACACCGAAAAAGCTATTGCCTTAATTGTTAATGGTTTTAGTAAAGAAGTTCTAAATAAATTACCAATGGAGTTTGCTGTTGAAGCTCAAAAATTATTAGAAATAAGTTTAGAAGGATCAGTAGGATAAAATTATAATCATGAAGAAATTAGCAGTCTTATTTATCAGTTTTATTGTTTTAGTTGCTTGTAAAAACGATACTAAAACAGAAGATGCGTCAACTTCAAAACCTATAGATGTTGACAGTCCAAACCGAACAGAAAAACAAAACGATGGATTAACCCTTTTAAAAGGTGAATTTGTTTACTTCGCAGATGCCGCTGTATTACAGACTCACAGAGAGGTTTATGCTGTAGTGATTGACGAAAAAATGCATGAGTTGGATAAAATGGCAAAAAAGTATAAAAAAGAAGCTACTGACTATGTTACCGTTGCCATAAGAGGAAAAATTACGCCTAAACCTGAAAATGAAGAAGGTTGGGATTTTAGAGTTGCCATAAAAGAAATTATGGAAGTTGCTCCGTCAAACCCAGAAAGCAATAATGTTGTTAAATTGGAATCAAAATAAACTATGTTAAAGATAAATAACTTACACGCAAGTGTAGAGGATAAAAGTATTTTAAGAGGCATTAACCTTGAAGTTAAGCCTGGTGAAGTCCATGCTATAATGGGCCCTAACGGTTCTGGAAAAAGCACTCTGGCTTCGGTTATCGCAGGAAAAGAAGAATATGAAGTTGATAAGGGAGAAATCCTATTAGAAGGTGAAAATATCGATGAATTAGCTGCTGAAGAACGTGCTCACAAAGGTATCTTTTTGTCATTTCAATATCCTGTTGAAATTCCTGGAGTATCAGTTACCAACTTCATAAAAACAGCCATAAACGAAACAAGAAAGGCTAAAGGATTAGAAGACATGCCAGCAAATGAAATGCTGAAGCTGATACGTGAAAAATCTGAATTATTAGAAATTGATAGAAAGTTCTTATCGCGTTCTTTAAATGAAGGCTTTTCTGGTGGTGAAAAAAAACGTAACGAAATATTTCAAATGGCTATGTTAGAACCTAAACTAGCTATTTTAGATGAAACCGATTCTGGTTTAGATATCGACGCGCTGCGTATTGTTGCAAATGGTGTTAACAAGCTAAAAAGCAAAGACAATGCAGTCATTGTAATTACGCATTATCAAAGACTATTGGATTATATAGTCCCAGATTTTGTACATGTATTACACAATGGTCGTATTGTAAAATCTGGACCAAAAGAACTAGCACATGAGCTAGAAGAAAAAGGTTACGACTGGATAAAAGAAGAAGTGAACGCTTAAAAAAAGCAAATGGATTTAAAAGATAAAATAGTTTCTTCATATTTAGCATTCGAGGATCATTTGGATGACAATTCACCATTGCATGATATTAGAAATCAAGCAATAAAAACTTTTGAAGAAAAAGGATTCCCAACTAAAAAAGAAGAAGCTTGGAAATACACATCACTAAAATCTATTTTAAATCAGGATTATAGTGTTTTTCCAAAACAAGAAAATGCTTTAGAATATCGTGATGTCAAAAAGTATTTTATTCACGATATAGACAGTTATAAAATTGTATTTGTTGATGGAAGATACTCTTCACATTTATCACAAACAACACATGATGGTATTGACGTTTGTTTGATGTCATCAGCCTTAAGCAAGCCTAAATACCGTTTAGTTATTGAAAATTATTTCAATAAAGCAGCAACTAAAGACAGCTTGTCTTCCTTAAATACGGCATTTGCGGGTGAAGGTGCATACATTCATATCAGGAAGAATAAATTGGTTGAAAAACCCATTCAAATCTTACATTTTTGCTCTGGAAATGAATCGGCCTTAATGTTGCAACCTAGAAACTTAATTGTAGTAGATGAGAATGCTCACGTTCAAATAATTGAGCGTCATCAAAGCTTAACAGACAACCCTGTATTAACCAATAGTGTGACCGAAATTTTTGCCAATAAACGTGCTATTGTAGATTATTATAAGGTTCAGAACGATAGAGAAACTGCTTCACTAATAGATAATACATTTATCAGTCAGAAGCAAGAAAGTCATTGTTCAGTACATACATTTTCGTTTGGTGGTAAACTAACACGTAATAACTTAAATTTCTTTCAAAAAGGCGAACGTATAGATTCAACATTAAAAGGTGTCACTATCATTGGTAACAAGCAGCATGTTGACCATAACACATTGGTTCATCACATAGAACCAAATTGCGAAAGTCATCAAGATTACAAAGGTATTTTTGGAGATAACGCAACAGGCGTTTTTAACGGAAAAGTTGTAGTCGAAAAAGAAGCTCAAAAAACAAATGCATTTCAGGCTAACAATAATATCCTGATAAGCGATAAAGCTTCCATAAATACCAAGCCACAATTAGAAATTTTTGCAGATGATGTAAAATGCTCTCACGGTTGCACCATTGGTCAGTTAGACGAAAGTGCTATGTTTTACATGCGCTCACGTGGTATTCCTGAAAAAGAAGCGAAAGCGTTATTGATGTATGCGTTTAGTAATAACATATTAAGTTCTGTGAAAATTCCTGAAATTAAGCAACGTATTACCAAAATTATTGCCAATAAGCTTGGAGTTAAGATTGGGTTTGATCTTTGATATTGTTTACTCATGGATAATCTTACTTGACTCATTTTGAGTTTTATAATTAAGTATTTCAAAATAGTTTTACGAAAACTAAAACTACATTTATGAGAATCCTTTTAATATTTCTTGTCATACTTGAGACAAATCTGATCTTCAGTCAAGATAGTATTCCTTCAATTGTTTTTAATAATCTAGATACCAACTATAAGGACTTTGTTGTTCTCGAAAATGATGTCTATGCCATCACTAAAGGTGATAGTTTAGTAGCTTGGAACACTCAATCAAATAAAGTTAAATTAATTAATAGCAATAGTAATTCAATTACCAAAAATTCTAAAAATGAAATTTTTGTAGGTTTATCTGATGGTAGAGTTATTGTGACTAGCAGTAATCAAATAATTACTAAGGTTCCTGAAGAGGAACATATTTATTTTATTTTAATCGATAATAACAATAAATTGCTTATTGTTACAAATAAATCATTCGTTCTAGATGGAAAGATTTATCAGCCTAACGATAAAAATTCTCGTTTTTTCTGGAGGTCTGGATATAGAAAACCTTCAAACAGTTTAATTAAGCCAGATACATACTTTTTAGATAGTAAAAACAGGTTATGGCTTGGCTATGATTCTGGAGAATGGGGTGGAGATATGTGTTTTTTTAATCTTAATACTAAAGAGTTTTTTTGTGACGATAGTTTAGGCTCTATATATAATGATAAATATGGAGATTGGCCAGAAGATGATTCAATAATTTTTTCAGAATTTCCTGAAAAGGTGGTAATAACAAAAACTGACACTTTGATTAAGTTTCCTCATAACCTTTACACATCTAATATTAAGGGAATTACCGAAGATCGTGAAGGTAATTTTTATACAAGCGAAAGTTTAATGCACTTTTTTGTTGATGGCAGAATTGATGTTTTAAAGAAAACAGATTTTGAAGATTTCTATAAAAATGAATCTTTAAAATACATTTTAGAAAACGAAACTTCTATTAAAGAATATAAAAATAAAGATGGGGATTTCATTTCTTACACTAAAATGGATATTAAAGAATATTTAGGCCCAATATCATATAATCCTTTTGATTATTCAGTGTATTATTACACTAATAATGGCTTCTTTAGGATAATAAAAAAAGATGGTAGCTATGATAAAGAGTTAATTTTAAACCCTACTTTAACGTGGAAGGCAGGTTTGCCAAATGCTGTTGGATATCAAATGTCTGTTAAGAAATTTGAGTTTTTAGATAAAAACCGTTTCGTATTTTTGACAAACCTAAATGGCATAGGGTATTTTGATGGACAGAAAATAAAATACTACAAATAATACAATGCTTAACATAGAAGACATTCGCAAAGACTTCCCCATACTTTTAAGAGAAGTAAATGGTAAGCCTTTAGTATATTTAGATAATGCAGCTACCTCGCAAACACCGCAGCAAGTCATTGATTGTATTGTAGATTATTATTCAAACTACAATGCTAATATTCATAGAGGCGTCCATACATTAAGTCAAGAAGCCACTGATAAATACGAAACAGCTAGACAAACCATACAAAAACATTTTAATGCCCAAAAAGCCCATGAAATTATTTTTACCTCTGGGACAACTCATGGTATTAATTTAGTTGCCAATGGGTTTTCGTCATTATTAAAAAAGGGAGATGAAATTATTGTTTCAGCTTTAGAACATCATAGCAATATTGTGCCTTGGCAAATGCTCTCTGAACACACAGGTGCCATTCTAAAAGTCATTCCTATGAATGAATACGGTGAATTGGTCATGTCTGAATATGATAAGCTGTTGTCCTCAAATACCAAATTAGTTTTTGTAAACCATATTTCCAATGCTTTAGGAACCTTAAATCCCATTGAGGATATCATTGAAAAGGCTCATCAGGTTGGTGCTGCTGTTTTAGTAGATGGTGCACAAGCATGCCCTCACGTAAAACCAGATGTTCAAGATTTGGATGCTGACTTCTACGTAGCTTCAGCCCACAAAATGTGTGGCCCAACAGGTGTTGGTATATTATATGGAAAAGAAGCTTGGCTAAACAAATTACCGCCTTATCAAGGTGGTGGTGAAATGATTGCTGAAGTAACTTTTGAAAAAACTACTTATGCTGATTTACCACATAAGTTTGAAGCAGGAACACCAAATATTTGTGGTGGTATTGCCTTTGGAACTGCTATAGATTACATGAATCAAATTGGTTTTGATAACATAACCAATTATGAAAATGAGTTATTAGTTTACGCTACAAAAAAACTACTTGAAATTGAAGGCTTAAAAATTTACGGCACTTCAAAGCACAAAACCTCTGTCATCTCTTTTAATCTAGAAGGTATTCATCCTTATGATGTAGGCACCATACTGGATAAATTAGGGATTGCAGTAAGAACGGGTCATCATTGTGCGCAACCCATCATGGACTATTTTAAAATACCTGGAACTGTTAGAGCTTCCTTTGCCTTTTACAATACCATATCAGAAGTTGATACATTAATCGAGGGCGTGAAAAAAGCTAAAATGATGCTATCATAAACTTAACTTTTTGACAATCAAATACTAACACCCAATGGGTGTTTTTTTTGTTTTTATAAGCAAAATGCTTTTCGTCGAAAAATTTAATATTTTTTTATCTATTGTGTTAATTTTTTCTTAATTAATTATATATTCGGCAATATTTTAAACCAAATTTTACATAATTATGAAAAAAACACTTCTTGGTATGGCTGCTCTAGCTCTACTATTTGGATCATGTAATGATGATCAGGAAACCATTTCAAACGACGACCAATCAAAAATTGACATGAGTGATTTTTATGTCTATACCGATGCAGATATTGATGAAGCTTCAAGAATTGCAGACGGTAAATCTAAAGCTTGTTATTCAATGGTCAACCTAAATAGATTATTGAATGAAAATGCAGAATTAGAACAAAATATGTTTGACATTGAATTTAATTCTAGAAAATTTATTGCTGGTAAAAAAGGAGGAAATGGCAATGGAAATGGCGGTGGCCCAGGTGGTGGCGACGGTGGTGATGGCGGATCAGGAGACAACCTTGGTGTGATTGACATCCCTGTTTATGTGCATGTAATTTACAGTAACTCGAATGAAAACATTAGTAGTACCCAAATTAACTCACAAATTAACGTTTTAAATGATGATTTTAGAGCTACCAATAATGATGCAAATCAAGTGCCTTCAGAATTTTCTGGATTAGTTGCTGATAGTGAAATAACATTTTCGCTAGCAGGAGTTTTCAGACATTCTAATTCTAGAACATCTTGGGGAACCAATGATGCAATGAAAGCTGCTTATCCTCCAGTAACACCGCAAACTCATTTAAATATTTGGGTTTGTAACATAGGTGGTGGGATTTTAGGATATGCTCAATTCCCTGGCGGACCTAGCTCAACTGATGGTGTTGTGATTTCACCTCAATATTTTGGAACAACAGGTTATGTTTCTGCTCCTTTTGATGAAGGAAGAACAGCAACTCATGAAGTTGGTCACTACTTAAACTTACGTCATATTTGGGGAGATGGTAGATGTAATAGAGATGATTTTGTTTCTGACACACCTACATCAGATGGTCCAAACTATGGTTGCCCTTCCTATCCAACGAGGAATTGTCGTTCAAATGATATGACTATGAACTATATGGATTATACTAACGATGCTTGTATGTACATGTTTTCTGAAGGTCAAAAAACAAGAATGCGCTCAATTTTTGCTTCAAATGGCCCTAGAAGTGCCATGGCAAACTAAGCACATTCATTATAATTTTTAAAAGACGCCAACTTTGGCGTCTTTTTTGTATTATTATATATAATATTAAAATTATAACAAATGAAATTCACGTTTATCTTAACTGTTTTTATTTCAATTGCTTCATGCGGAAACTCAGAGAAAAAAATTAATGAAATTGCTATTTCAGAAAATTTTCCGAATGGCAACTATAAAATTGGCCTTATTAACGACTCCAACGAGGCTTCATCTGAATTAACAATCATATTCAATGATAGTTTAAAAACGGTATCTGGTTATTCTGGTTGTAATAGGTTTACTGGCTCCTATGAAATAAACGGTTCCAACATAAAAATTGGATCTCTTGCAGCAACAAGAATGTCTTGTCCTGAAGAAAAAAATGCCGTTGAATCCAAAATGCTGGAAGCCTTAACCAATGCTAATAATTTTCTTATTGATGATGAGACTATAACCCTAAAAAAAGATGATACTAACGTTATTACGGCTTTTCAAACACAAAACAATTTAATGATTACCTATCAAGCTTCTACTAGAGGTTTTTTTGAAAAAATCTGGATTAATCAAGAACATATTAATTTTTCAAATGATTATAACCTTGATGTTAGTGAGAGTAGTGAATACCCAGATACTCTATGGAATGAATTAGAAAAAATGGTTAATGAATTAGACCTTGATTCATTATCAAATTTAGAAGCACCTTCAAAATCAAGTCATCATGATGCAGCAGCAGCTGCTACATTACAAATTGAGCTAAATGGGAAAACCTACAAAACACCTATTTTTGATCATGGGAATCCACCAAAATCAATAGAAAATATCGTGAATAAGGTTTTATCTATGAAGAAAAAGGCAGTGAAACAATAGTTATCTGTATTTTTGTAGAAAATTTGAGTTAATGACTATTGAAGATATTCAAAACGAAATAATTGATGAGTTTTCTATGTTTGATGATTGGGAAGAGCGCTACCAATACATGATAGATTTAGGTAAAACATTACCACTTATTGATGACCAATATAAAACGGAAGAAAACATCATAAAAGGATGCCAAAGTAAAGTTTGGGTGCATGCTGAAATGAAAAACGAGAAAATTATTTTTACTGCAGATAGTGATGCCATAATAACTAAAGGAATCATTGCTATTCTTATTAGAGCTTTTTCAAATCAGTCGCCAAAAGCCATCATTAAAGCCAATACTGATTTCATAGATGAAATTGGATTAAAAGATCATTTATCCCCTACTCGCGCTAATGGTTTAGTGAGTATGATAAAGCAATTGAAAATGTATGCCATAGCATACCAAACACAACTACAATAATTATGAGCGAAACTATAGATACAACCGAACTAGGTGAAAAAATTGTTAAGGTTTTAAAAAGCATTTATGATCCTGAAATCCCTGTAGATATTTATGAATTAGGCCTTATTTACGATGTATTTGTAAATGAAGATTATGATGTAAAAATCCTCATGACATTGACAACACCTAATTGCCCTGTGGCCGAAACATTGCCATTAGAAGTTGAAGAAAAAGTAAAATCTTTAGATGCTGTGAATTCTACAGAAGTAGAAATTACTTTTGACCCACCTTGGAGTCAAGACTTAATGAGTGAAGAGGCAAAACTAGAACTAGGCATGCTCTAAAGCTATGGCAGATGATATTGTAAATCGCGTAGCGAACAGTAAATTAGTTACATTCGACTTGGAGGATTATTATCCAACAGGCGAACGGGTCTTATTAGATATTTCAAACTGGCTTTATGAAGGCATTGTACTTCGTGAAAAAGAATTTAGAGCGCACGTATTGAGTCATAACTGGTCTCAATACCAAAACAAATACGTTGCTGTTAACTGCTCTACTGATGCTATTATTCCTGCTTGGGCTTATATGTTAATATCCGTTGAACTTCAACCCTTTTCTAAATTAACTGTTGTAGGAAATTTAGAGGCTTTGGAAACGGTAATTTACCAAGATATTATAGATAATTTAGATGTCTCTGACCTAGAGGACAAACCCATAATTATAAAAGGCTGTTCTAAAAAGCCCGTCCCTTTGAATGCTTACAGCATGATTTCAAGCAAGTTAAAACCAGTAGCAAAATCTATAATGTTTGGTGAAGCTTGTTCAAATGTTCCATTATTTAAAAGAAAGTAGTATTTTTGCTTTGTTATTAATCTAATTATAGAAACGCTATAATTAATCCATTTTTATTCTTATGAAAAAAATCTTTACACTAGGTTTCATGCTGCTTGCGACAGCTTCATTTTCGCAAACTATTGACGAGCTAAAAGAAGAGAAATCTCAAAAACAAGATTCAGTTGATGCTATTCAAAGTAGAATTGATGATTTACAAAAGCAGATAGATGAATTTCCAGGTTGGAAATTTGGAGCTTTCGGTACTATTGGAGCAAGTTTTTCTCAATTTAATAATTGGTACGGACAAGGTACGCCAAATAACTCATCAGGTAATATTACAATAACGGCTAACCCATTTGCCAAATTGGATCGTGAAAAATATTTTTGGTATAATACAGCCAATATAAACTTGAGTTGGGTGAAATTTGATGATAAAGATGACCCAACTGATGATGATAGCTTTAGAGAAGCTAATGATGTGTTTAGTGTAACGTCACTTTACGGTTACAAATTAACCAAATCACTCGCAGCTTCTACGCTTGCAGAATATCGCACCACATTAATTAACAATTTTAATGATCCAGGATATTTAGATGTTGGTATTGGTATTACATGGACTCCAATTGACAACTTAATTGTTGTGGTACACCCATTGAACTACAACTTTGTTTTTGCTGATAATGATGCTATTTTTGAGTCATCTTTCGGTGCTAAAGTAGTAGCCAACTATAAGAAAGAATTTGGAGGCTTGACTTTCAACTCTAACTTATCAGCATTCATGAGCTATGAAGATTCAAACCTATCAAACTGGACATGGATAAACTCGTTGAGCTATAAAGTATGGAAAAGTTTAGGTCTTGGGTTTGAAGTAGGATTAAGAGATAACAAGCAAGAAGCTGTTAATTTTGCTTATGGAAACTGGGATCCAATGGGTACTCAACCAGAGCCTACTTTTGATAATGTAGATAATGACTTACAAGTTTATACAACGTTTGGTTTGAGTTATTCATTCTAACACACGATACTATTTATTATAAAAAGCGACCAATTAGGTCGCTTTTTTAATTCCCTTTAAATTCTTTTTTCTTCTTTTTGCTTTTAAACAATCGCTGAAAAAAGTTATCCTCCTTTTCTAACTTACAATCTAAATCATTTAAAACTTCTGCGCTTGGTTTTTCAAACTGACTTTGAGTTATTTGTTTGAATTTAGAGTCGTTGTTAAGTTTCTGGTAGAATTTAGCAAATAGTGGTAAAGCCGAATTAGCCCCTTGGCCTAAACCTGTAGTTTTAAAGCCAATATTGTAATTGTCGTTTCCTACCCAAGTTACGGTTACTAGTTTTGGTGTTAGACCTACAAACCAACCATCCTTATTATCTTGTGTGGTTCCCGTTTTCCCAGCTATAGCGTTATTGAGTCTATATGTAGTCCTTAATCTGGATGCTGTTCCTTGATTTATGGTTGATTTCATCATTTCTAACAACACTTGACGTGTGTAATCACTATAAGCTTCTTCTTTAGAAACTTGAGGTTCAAATTCTGCTATTACGATTCCCGCTTTATCGGTTATTTTAGTAATAGTATAAGGTTTTACAGCCTTACTTTTATTCACATAACTGGCATATGCACCTGTTAATGTTTTCAAATTAATTTCGGCAACACCTAGAGCTAAAGCAGGTTCTTGAGGTAAATCCTTAACGATACCCATTTTTTGGGCTTGTTCAATTGTGGCTGAAATGCCCACATCATTTAAAACTTTTACAGCAATCGTGTTTATAGAATGACTTAAGGCCTTTTCAAGATTATACTTGATATTTTCATCTTCTTCTTGACCAGAATTGGTTGGTGTCCAATTATCATAATTGGTGTATGTTATGGCCTTTACGTCATAATAAGAGCATGGTTTCATCCCTTGTTCAATAGCTGTAGTATATACAATGGGTTTGAAAGTAGAGCCTACCTGACGTTCACTTTGTGAAACATGATCATACTTAAAAAAACGATAGTCAATACCGCCTATATACGTTTTAATAGCTCCAGTTGAGGGATCAATTGAAAGCATCCCAGTATTTAAAAACTTTAAATAATGTGATAAACTATCTTTTACTGAAAGTTGTTCAGTTTTGGTATCATTCCAAGAAAAGGCTTCAATATCTCTAGGTTTTGATAAACTATCTTGAATGGCGTCTTCTGATAAACCAGATTCTTCTAGACGTTTGTAAATAGGCAAGTCCTGAAGTGATTTTTTAAATATAGCTGATTCAGGTCTCCAAGGTGCACGAGTTCCATAAGACTTTTCATATTCATTTTGCAACTTGGTAAGATGATCGTTCATAGCTTCTTCTGCATACAATTGCATGGTAGCATCAAGAGTCGTATGTACTATTAAGCCATCTCGGTAAATATCATAAGGCTCACCGTTTGGTTTTTTAATAGTTTTTAATTTTTCAATAAGTTCCTTTTTAACCTGTGCTCTAAAATATGGTGCTAATCCCATATCGTGATTAAAAGAGTGGTAGTCTAAAACCAGTGAATCTTGTTTTATGGCTTCGGCTTGTTCTTGGTCAATAAAGTCATACTTCAACATTTGATTAACAACCACATTGCGTCGCAATTCACTACGAGTTTTGGAAATTCTAGGATTGTAATAATTGTTGGCTTTTAAAGTCCCAACAAGTGTAGCTGCTTCAGATAAACTTAATTTGTTAGCAGGTTTATTAAAAAACTTTTGTGCAGCACTTTCAATACCATATGTATTATCTGGAAATGGAACGGTGTTTAAATAAAGCGTTAAAATATCTTCTTTAGAGTAAATAGATTCTATACGTTTGGCTGTTATAGACTCTTTAAACTTATTAATAAGTATCCCGAAAGCTAAATAATCTTGTCTGCCAAAAAGGTTTTTTGCTAGTTGCAAGGTAATAGTACTTCCGCCTCCAGCAGATTCATCGTGAAGTAGGATGTTTTTAAAAAAAACGCGTAATAAACTTCTATTATCTACACCGTTGTGCTCATAAAAACGTACGTCTTCCGTCGCAATTAAAGCGTCTATTAAGTGTTGTGGAAAATCTTTATATAGCAATGGCTGTCTGTCATAAATATAGTATTTCCCTATAAGTTTTTGATTACTATCCAAAACTTGAGTTGCTTCAGCTTGTTTTAAAGTACTTAAATCCTGCTGTGTTGGTAGTTTCCCGAATAAGCCCAAATAAGTCAAGCCATACAATAGCGTAAGAAAAAGAACAGCAGAAACCAATAGTATCATTGGCCACTTTACCCATTTTTTCTTAAATAATGCGCGTAGTTTTTCCATGTTTATTTTAACAAACGACAGATTACTTGATTTATTAGAAAGTTGCCAGTTAACTGAATGTTAATAATTACTATTCTTCCTCATAGTTGTAGTCAGGGTACAAAAAGTGATTGTAAGGAAAACGGGTGACATGAATTTCGCGAACCTCATCATAAACACGCTTTTTAAAATCTTCTAGGTTTTGCTTATTCAAAGCCGAAATGAACAAAGCGTTATTTCCAATGCGATTCATCCATGTTTTTTTCCATTCTTGTAAGCTATAGTTAGCTTTAGTACGTTCGGTTACCAAATCGGTGTCATCAAAAGGTTCAGCTTCATAAGCATCAATTTTGTTAAACACCATAATGGTTGGTTTGTCTGCACTATCTATTTCACCTAATATTTTATTTACTGATTCAATGTGTTCTTCAAAATTAGGATGTGAAATATCAACGACATGTAATAGTAAATCGGCTTCACGCACCTCATCTAATGTACTTTTAAAACTTTCCACCAATTGCGTTGGTAGCTTACGAATAAACCCAACCGTATCAGTTAACAAAAACGGTAGGTTTTGAATAACCACTTTTCTGACTGTAGTATCTAAAGTTGCAAACAATTTATTTTCAGCAAAAACCTCACTTTTACTTATGGTATTCATTAGCGTAGATTTCCCAACGTTTGTATAGCCAACTAAAGCTACACGAACCATTTTACCACGATTACCACGTTGCACAGCCATTTGCTTGTCTATGGTTTTAATTTTAGCTTTGAGTAAGGATATTTTGTCGCGTACAATACGTCTATCTGTTTCAATTTCTGTTTCACCTGGACCACGCATTCCAATCCCACCTTTTTGTCTTTCAAGGTGAGTCCACATACCTTTTAAACGTGGTAATAAATATTCACATTGTGCCAATTCAACCTGCGTTCTGGCATAACTGGTTTGAGCTCGTTGAGCAAAAATATCCAAGATTAAATTGGTTCTATCTAGCACTTTACAATTGAGTATTTTGCTAATGTTCCGTTCTTGTGCTGGAGACAGTTCATCATCAAAGATAGCAGTTCCAATATCATACTCTTCGATAAAAGCCTGAACTTCCTGCATCTTACCAGTTCCAATAAATGTTTTAGGATTAGGCATGTCCATTTTCTGTGTAAAGCGTTTTAAAACTTCACCTCCAGCCGTGTATGTTAAGAATTCCAACTCATCTAAATATTCTTTAGATTTATCTTCATCTTGGTTTTTTGTTACTATTCCAATTAAAACAGCGCGTTCTAATTCTATGTCTTTCTTTTCTATCATAATCGTCAAAATATAATACAAAGTTACAATGATAATATGTAATGTATTCTAATTTACTGTATTCTTATGATTAAATTAGCATCTTAATCACTGATTGCATTGAAAATTATAGCATGACAAAATCATTGTTTACAGTTGCCTTTTATAACCTAGAAAATTTATTTGACACTTATGACGATGTGTTAACTAATGACAATGATTTTTTGCCTGATTCGGTTAAGCGTTGGACACCTAAACGCTACCAAAACAAACTGCGGAAACTAGGCTTTGCTATTTCTAATATTGGTAAGGAAGAAACAGGGAATCCACCAGCATTAATTGGTTTGGCCGAAGTTGAAAACAACTTGGTACTTGACGATTTATTAAATTCAGAGCATTTAGCAAATAAGCCATATGATTATGTTCACTTTGATTCGCCTGATGAACGTGGAATTGATGTGGCGCTGATTTATGATACATCGGTTTTTGAAGTTGAAGTATCGGAAGTTTTTCCTGTACATATTTACGATGATGATGGCAGTATTGACTATACGCGTGACATATTGTTAGTAAGAGGTATTTTGAATGCAGAACATGTTCATATAATGGTAAATCATTGGCCTTCTAGACACGATGGCGAATTAATAACTGAACCAAAACGGTTGTTAGCGGCCGAAAAAGTAGGTGAAATTATACAGCAAATTAAAACTGAAGACCAAAATGCTAAAATTATTGTAATGGGTGATTTTAATGACGATCCTTTTAGTAATAGTATAAAACGTCTTATGCAATCAAATGATTTATATAACCCTATGGCAACGTTATTATCAGATGATTCAGGAACCACACGCCATTTTGATGAATGGAATTTATTTGATCAAATTTTATTTAGCACCAATTTCTTTGAAACAACACCTAACCGTCTCTCTTTTAGTATTGCTGCTCTATTTGATGAAGATTTTTTAAAACAATATCGTGGTCCTTTTAAAGGTGCTCCTTTTAGAACGTATGTTGGTAAAAAGTATAAGGGTGGCTACAGTGACCACTTTCCTGTTTATATTATATTGGAAGAGAATTAGAAATAAAAAAGCCTGCGAAATGCAGGCTTTTCAATTATTAATCTTTATCAGCTCCTAAATTATTGAGGTGCCAAAATTTTAACATTACTTAAATCTCTAGTTGAAGATATTGCCCCACCATTACTGTCATAAACAAAAGCAATAAATCCATTACCACTTGCTTCTGAAAGGTCAATAAGACCTGTTACATCGTACTCATTATCGAAAAAACCACCATTTATTGGTAATGCCTCTATTTCAGTCTGGCCTATTTCAGTCCATGTTGCAGTAGTTGGATCTGCTCCTGCAACATAATCATTAGAAAAGTATGCTTTTAAAGGCTCTTCCCCTGCATCACTAAATGCATCAGCTATCTCTAATATCATCTGCTCATCTTCTTGAGCATCAAAATCAAAAGATGGAGAGATTAACCAACTAATCATTGGTTCTCCAGAACTACCATTATAAGCTGAACCTCTAATATAAGATACACCACCAAAAGATGTAGCATACCATTCTCTAGTTCCTTCGGTAGTAATAACATCCCAACCATTTAGTCCTCCAACAAAATCTTCTTCAAAAATAATATCAAATTCATCGATATCTAATGGCTCACATTTAGCTTGATCAAATTTAACATCGTCTGTTGTATTTAATGCCATTACTAAATTACTACCGTTAAACGTTTTGGTAATAACACCTGCAATAGTTCCACCACCACTTGTTGGTAATGGTAATTGTGCGAAATCTGCAAAAGAGCTTGTTTCTAATGGAAATGATGAATAACCAAACCCATCACAACTTTGTATTGTTCTAGACGTATCAAAATCATCAAATGGGTCAACATAAAACTCCCCTTCTAAACTGTCTGGGAATTGTGCATTTTCAACCATAACATACATACCAATATGAGAATCGTTAACTTGTGAAAAGGTAACAACTAATGGCTCCATAGTTTCGGTTACTTGAGATCTGAAAATTTTTGAAGGTACTCTGTTTCCTGTAATTTGTTCAACTTCTCCATCACTATTTCCAGTTCCTCCAATTGCAATTACATCGTCTCCACCTCTAACTTCACCAATAACTAAACCATTCAAATTAATGTAAACTTCTCTACCAAAGTTAAATTGATTATAAGAGTCTACTTGATTTAATACAACTTTAATTGCTGCTGTTGGGTTTGATGGACTATCTTGAATAAAAAACTCCTTGTAAAAATTACCTGTTCTATCCGAAGAAGACACGTAACCTTTAACATAAACATTAGTCGTTATTGCTGTTACCTCTCCTGGAACAAAATAAGATTTTGCTTCAGAAACCGTGATAGCTGTTGAATTTGCAATTAGGTTATTTAATCCTATGTTTTCTTCATCTCCAAGACTTTCAGGAACTGTGTAATCGTCATCTTGTACACATGAGGTAATAGCTATTGTTGCTATTAAACCAAGTACTATTGTAAAAAATCTATTTGTTTTCATTGTAATACTATTTTAATTAATTTTTCTTTTTCGTTTTTAGAATCTAAAGTTAACATTTAAAAAATAAGTTGTACCACGACCATACCAATATTTTGGTCCAAATACACGTTTAGGATTAGAATTATCAGCCAATAATTCGTTGTAATTGGCATTTCTACCTTGCTCAAATCCACCTGTTTTGTAGATTTCATCTAGCAAGTTATTAATACTTGCAAATAATCCCACATAATAATCTCCAATTTTCCAAGATTTTCCACCTGTTAAATTTACTACCATATAATCACCAAAATCTTCTTGTTTTAGTAAGTCTCTAGCTATTTCTGGATCGTAATTATTAATTGGCAATCCATCTCTATCTAAATAAAAGTTTTCAGTACGTGTCAACGGACTAATATCTACATAAGCGTTGTCAAAGAAATTGGCTGTAGCACCAAACCACCAATAATCTGGGTCACGATATTCAAATCCAACTGAATAGGCTTTTTGTGGCCCACCAGAAACCTTATAATCTTTAATATTTGCCGTATAGGTATTTGTTCTACCAAATATAGAAGACGTTAAATATAAATCTGGATTGTTATCATATGTATATTGACCAATAGAAGCTACACCTTTTAATTTAATAGTTGGTGTCACTTGGGCTTCTAGACCCAATTCTGCTCCAATATGTTTTTTATCAACACCTTGCAATACTTCTTGAACAAATGCAGTTGTTTGGTTAATTGAAACCGATTCATTTCCTACCGTATTAATATTTGCTAAACCATCAGCAAAATAAAATGCTATTTCATTGGCATCTTGAATTTTGGTGTAATAACCTGTTAATTTGGCTTTTACAATTGGAGAACGGTAAATATAACTAACATCAACAGAAGCGATCTTTTCTTCGGTAATATTTGATACGACATCATTGTTTTCTCTAACGTTAGAATAGCTATTTCTTAATGTAGGTGCTTTAGTTAAATAACCTCCATTTACATCAATTAAGTGCTTTCCAGTAATCTTATAGGTAAATCCACCTTTTGCTCCAACTCCAGTAAATGTCAATTTTTCACCTTTACCATATGAATTTGCGAAAGCTGAATGTTCCCATAAACCATTTCTTTGATAGGATGTACTAGTTAAGCTAGCAGATGCATAAAAATCTACTTTACTGTATTTAAACTGTGCTTGTGCATAACCTGATATTACAGAAGCATCAATCTCATAATTGTAACGAAACTTATCACCTTCACCTACAATTCTGTCTGGGTTTCTTGCATCAAATTGAAAACCATCAAAGTTATCTACATTCAAGTAACCTGTAGAACCCAATAAATCAATGATATTTCCGAAGTTTTCAGATTTAAAATCTTTATAAGTAAAGGCTGCATTAATTAGAATATTTTCATTTATTTCTGTGTTTAAAATAGAATTTAATGTTAATTGAGTATCATCAGTTCTATCTTCATATAACACATAGGCACCAGGTAATCCGGCCGCATTATTTGTGACGTTTGCGTCCAAAATACGCTCCCAATCTATCTGTCCATCATTAATAAACTCTTGTTCAGCCAAATAAGCGCCTTCATAATCTGGACCATCATCATCGGCCAAGAAATAACTAGGTAAATCTTGATAGTAAGCAGGACTTGGGTTAGCTCCACCAGCAAAGTCTAAACGACTATTACCTATTTTACCAAACTGATATCCAACATTGGTGTTTAAACTCGTTTTACTACTTATGTCCCAATAATGGTTTAACATTAAAATAGGTTCAACAACTTCCTTTATTCTGGAATTACGCTTTTCACCATCTAACCAACCCCAATATTCATTATACCTTATATCTTTTAGGTCATAAACCTCTTGTGTATTTGGTGAAGATTTTCCTCTACGGTTTGGCGTGTAAATTGATGTGAAATTTAAACTGTGTTTTTCTCCCAATTTCTTTTCAACTGAAGCAAAAAATGAGTTAGCATCGTATAACGTACCATCTTGATAACCTTCATCTCCCCAACGTCTGCCAGCCATTATAGTGTAAGCCCAACCACCTTCTAATAATCCTGAAGAGTAACTGGCCATAATTCTATTTCTATAACTTCTATTAGAGGAAGAGTAAGTAATTCTACCACCTTCTCTATACTGTGACGCACGAACATTCATATTAGTAGTTCCTAATATTCCACCAAAATTATAGCTTGATGGTTGTAAACCAGTGGTTAATTCTTGGTTTCTTAATACATCATTCAATCCTCCCCAATCACTCCATTGTGGTCTACCATCAAACATTTTATTCATCTCAATACCATTTATTAGTACTGAACCATTTTCAGAGTCTAAACCTCTTACTCTAAAAAATGATGAACTAAATTCAAATGCAGCTGTACGTTGAAAGACATCTTGAGATGACTGCAATAAACCAGAAATATTATCTAATCCTGCACCATCATCATTTAATTCATCGTCAGATAAACTAATAGTAAATAAATCGGCTGCTGAATCTTTTAATAAGGCCATGTCTTGGATATTTACCGTTTGACCTTCATTAATTACTATAGGAAATCTTTTAAAAGAATAACCATCTTTAGAAATTCTTAATATTTGTTCTCCCAAAGGTAGATTTGAAGTAAATTCAAAAGCTCCTAATTCATCTGTTTGAGTAATTAAATCCGTTCCTTCAATAACAACCGTAACATCTGCAATGGGTTCTTGTGAAATTGATTCTGTTACACTACCAGTTACAATAGTTTGTTGCGCATGTATAGTAAATGCTGAAAAAATTACAAATAAAAAAACAATTAAACTTTTTTTCATGTTAGAAATTATAGTTAAAAAATAGATTTTGCATTAATTTTTGATTAATTAAGCCTGCAAATTTACATTTTTTCTAATAAATATCTACTTTTGGCGTAAGATTTGTAATACCATAACAAAAACGTAACATTCTAATTTAATGAAAAATATAAAATTTTGGTTTACAACACTACTTGTATGTGTTGCTCTAACTGCCAATTCTCAAGAAGCTAAAAAATTTAAAATCCATACTGTTGCTTTTTATAATTTAGAAAACCTATTTGACACTATCAATGACCCAACCAAAAATGATGAGGCAAGCCCAATCATGGAGATGAAAATTGATGTAAGTGAAATTTACAAGAAAAAAGTTCGGAATATGGCTCGAGTATTGGCTGATATAGGAACTGATACAGCTAAAAATTCTCCTGCTATTATAGGAATTTCAGAGGTTGAAAATAGAGATGTTATTGAAGATGTGATAAATGACCCAGCCTTGGTAAACATGGACTATGGGATTGTTCATTACGAATCTCCTGATAGACGTGGCATTGATGTTGCCTTGCTATATCAAAAAAAATTATTCACGCCTTTATTTACAAGCTCACATGAACTCTTACTTTTTGATGATCAATCTCAAAAACGAGTTTATACTAGAGACCAACTACTAGTTAGTGGGAAATTAGATGGTGAAATGATTCATATTATTGTAAACCACTGGCCTTCTCGAAGTGGTGGTGAAGCAAGAAGCAGACCAAAACGTGTTGCTGCCGCTAAACTAAACAAGAAAATTATTGATTCGTTACAAACTTTAGACCCTTATGCTAAAATAATTTCCATGGGCGATTTTAACGATGACCCTACAAATGCCAGTATGAAAGAGGTTTTAAAAACTAAAAACGATAGAGAAGATGTTGGTTTTAAAGAAATTTACAATCCGTATGAAAATTTATTTAAGGCTGGATTAGGTTCTAATGCCTATCGTGATGCATGGAGTTTATTTGACCAAATTATTATAACACAGCCTTTCCTTGAAAAAGACTATTCTTCTTTTCAATTTTATCAGGCAAATATCTATAATAAAAATTATTTAGTAAGTAAACGTGGAAGGTGGAAAGGATATCCTAAACGGAGTTTTTCAAACGGTGGCTTTACCGATGGATTCAGTGACCACTTCCCATCATATATTTTCTTGATTAAAGAAGTAATTGAATGAAAAAATTATAAATAAAAAAAGGCGACTTGTTTTAGTCGCCTTTTTTTATGCCATCCAAGTATTCCATGGAATTCTAGATAAGAATAACACAAGTGCTATTACATAAAAAACAGTAATAGTATTGAATTTAGCTTTTGAAATGAGTTTCTTTTTATGCATTGAATAACCAACAGTAATGAGAACTATGGCTAAAATATTTACTATAGGATGCTCTACTAAGTAGAGTCTATCAACAGCGTTTTTCATTATCTCACCCATACCAGATTCACTAAACAGACTAAATCTAGGAGAAACAAAATATAATATTAATCCCAACAGTAATTGAATATGTGAAACTATTAAAGTGAAAAGTGCAATCCTAAAATCCTTTGCACCATATTCTTTATCACCTAATCTTTTTATTAAGGCATTTATAACTGCAATTATCAACATAAATAAGACTAGGTAAGCCCAATAAGAATGAAGTAATTTAATGGTATTATACATGAGATTGTTGTTTTAAATTTAAACAAATGTACTAATAAAAGTGCATAAAAAAACCTCTTCATTTGGAAGAGGTTTTTTTAAACTCTAGTTAGTTTTAGAAATTATATTTAATTGAAGCATTAAATGTCATTCCATTTGTATTGAAATATCCGAATCTATCTGTTTGCTGAATTCTAACTTCATCAAACACATTATATACGTTACCGTTTAATGTTAAACGTTGACCACCTAGTTCAAAGTTATAAGTTAGCCCTAAATCAGTCAAAGAGTAAGGAGAAAGCGTTCCTACATTTTGAGTTTGAACAGCTTCGCTTCCATCTAATGCCAAACTATCATTTATCCAGAGTCTTGCGTAGTAATTGATGTTACCATAAACAGTTAAACCGTCTATCACCCTTGCACGAGCACCAAAACCAGTTGTGAATTGAGGTGCGTTTGGCACTTTTACACCATCTCTATTAATACCAGGTGTTTCAGAAATCAAATCGCCTGTTTGGTCATTATAAACAGCAACATTAGAAGTTCCATCATACTCCCAACTACCACCTGAAATATATCCAGTTAAACTTATAGCATCAGTAACATTATATTGCATATCTAATTCTACACCCTTGTGTATTTGCGTTACTCCTCTATCAAAAATATTTAATTCAATATCATCAGAATCATCATTTGGGGTATTATTCTGATCGATATCTGTACTTGAAATCACGCGATTAGACCAATCTGTATAGTAGAAATTAAAGTTTGCTCTAAATCGATTAACTTGAAATTTATAACCCAATTCAAAGCTCGTAATTTCCTCATTGTCAACCTCTGGATTGTCAAATATTTCATTTGAGCTTCTAATATCTTTAAAAATATTATCTAAAAATGGTTGTCTTGAATAAAACCCTGTATTGAAATACAATCTACTAGAAGGTGCAATCGCATAAGAAACACCACCTTTTAAGTTATATCCTATTTTACTTAATTTATCAGACTTACCTAAACCACCATCTCCATCAAAACGGCCATCTCTCTGATATGACTGATTAGAAAGAGCTCCTTGAAAGAAAACAGAAAAATCATCATTTGCATATTCAATTTGTCCAAAAACACCTTGATAATTTATGTTTTCAGAATAATCATAATCTATACGTTGACCTTCATCGGCAAAATTAAATAGTGCCGCCCAAGGCGTAGCATCAAATGAGTCAGTTACGACAGCATCATCTGGTCTATCATTAGCCCAACCATTTAAGCCGTAAAAGTCAGTTACTTGTCTGAAGTGATCACCTCTATAAAAACGTAAATCAGCACCTAAATTGAAATTTAAGTTTTCATTTATTTCATGATTGAAGTTGGTTACCAACCCATACCATGCATGATTATTTACAGACGATCTTCTAATGTAACTAGTGTTTCTTTCGCCATCTTCATTACCAATTCCGTTGTCATCAGCAGCTGCTTGTTGTTCAATAGCATAATAATCCATTTGACCATCAGCTGTTCTTATTCTACCTCTTCCACGATCTCCAGTTCCACCACCGCGTCCCCAAGATGCATAGGCAACCGTTGACAATTCAGATTTTTCTGAAATATTCCAATCCCAGTTAAAGTTAAATACTGGCTTGTGATAATAATTTGTTCTTTCAGATTCTATTTCTTCCGTGTATTGGTTTCCGTTTAAACCAGAAGTGTAACCCCAATGTTGATTGAACTTTGGTGTTTCTTCAAGTGTTTCTAAACTTTGAGACCATCTTTGACCATGTTGTTGTGGTGCACCTGTCAACAATAAGTTGAAAGCGTGCTTTTCATTTGGTTTATATCCTGCTGAAATAAAGTATGTTTGACCTGAACCGAATGTTCCTTGAGCCCATTTTCTATGTGCTTTCCAGTAATCCAATAAAACAGAAAATGACCATCCCTTCTCACTTAAACCTGTATCATAAGAAACAGTTCCTTTAAAGTAGCTGTCATTACCACCCATGAATCTTGCGAATCCGCCTTTTTTTCTGTCGGTAGATTTCATAATCAAATTCATAGTTCCACCTACAGATGATATTGCTAATTTTGAAGCTCCTAAACCACGCTGTACTTGAACGCCATTGGCAACATCAGCAATACCTGCCCAGTTGGACCAATATACAAGACCATCTTCCATTCCATTCACTGGCTGACCATTTAAAAGAATTGCAATGTTAGTTTGGTCAAAACCACGTAAAAATAATTGTGAATCACCAAAACCAGTTTGTCCCGAAACGAAAACAGAAGGTGTGTTTTTAATTATTTCAGAAACCTCAACATTACCAATAGCACGTTCTTGAATTTCAGCCTTCTTAATTGTAGAAACTGCAATAGGCGTTTCTCTTGTTTCAGCTAAATCAATAACTCCAGACCCAATAATAACTACCTCGTCCAATGTATTGTCACTTGCCAAAGTAATGTTTCCTAAATTTGTGCTACCATCAAATGATACGGTTACAGTGCTGTAACCAACATAAGAGATTACTAATTGACCAGAAGTAGCTTCTGTAGTAATTGTAAAATTCCCATCAAAATCAGAAGACACACCGTTAGTTGTGCCTTTTTCAATGATGTTGGCACCTGGAAGTGGTGCGTTCATTTCGGCATCCATAATAGTACCTGATACAGTACTTTGTGCCAATGCTAAACCAGTAAACATAAACGCTACTGCTAAAAATAAAAATCTTGTAATTTTTTTCATTGTATTAATAAGATTGGTTTTTAAATTTTTGGCAAAATTACTTTTTAATAACATATATGCATTATGTTATAGTTAAGAATTTTTAGTTGCTTGAAGTTATACAATAAAACGTGTCTGAAAAGTAATTAACAAATAAACCTATCAACATGTTTTTCAACAATTAATTAGTTGTTTTTTTGAAAATAGTTCAAAATATTGGCAGTAGATGCATCATGATTTGCATTTATGTTATTTTTTATATCATGAAGAATATTTTTTGCCAGTTGTTTACCAAGTTCTACTCCAAACTGGTCAAAACTGAAAATATTCCAAATAATACCTTGAACAAATATCTTATGTTCATACAGCGCAATGAGTTTTCCTAAACTTTCGGGCGTTAGTTTTTTAATGAAAATCGTATTAGTTGGCTTGTTTCCCTGAAAAATTTTAAAAGGAATTTGATTTTGTTCGCTTTCAGTAATTCCTTTTGAAGAATTATATTCAGAAATAACCTGTTCACGAGATTTACCGTTTAATAAAGCTTCGGTTTGGGCAACAAAATTAGAAATCAATTTGTCTTGATGATCTTGATTTCCATGAAGTGATTGAGCGAAACCAATAAAATCAGCTGGTATTAATTTTGTTCCTTGATGTATTAGCTGAAAAAAAGCATGTTGCGAGTTGGTTCCAGGTTCTCCCCATATAATAGTTCCTGTTTGATAATTAACAGGTTTTCCGTTTCTATCTATACTTTTCCCATTACTTTCCATAATACCTTGTTGCAAATAGGTTGCAAATTGATTGAGGTATTGAGAGTATGGAATTATAGCTTCGCTTTCTGCTTTAAAAAAGTTGTTATACCATACACTTAATAATGCTAGGATTACTGGAATGTTGTCTTTAAAAGATTCTTTTTTAAAATGTTCATCCATTTTATGTGCTCCTGATAATAGTTTATCAAAGTTGTCATATCCCACTGATAAACTAATTGATAAGCCAACAGCGCTCCATAACGAGAATCTTCCACCTACCCAATCCCACATTGGAAAAATATTGTTTAAATCTATGCCAAACTCTTGAACGCTATTAATGTTTGTTGAAACCGCCACAAAATGTTTTGAAACGTGTAATTCATCAGCAGTTTGCAAAAACCAATCTCTAATGGTATTAGCATTGGACAGGGTTTCTTGAGTTGTAAATGTTTTTGAAACTATTACAAAAAGTGTTGTTTCAGGATTTAGTTTCTTGATAATTTCATTCACATGATCACCGTCAACATTACTAACAAAATGTGTGTTTATATGATTTTTATAAAATTGTAAAGAATCTACCACCATGGCAGGACCCAAATCTGATCCTCCTATTCCTATATTGACAACATCTGTAAAAACCTTACCTGTAAAGCCTTTGAGTTTGCCATTGATAATTTGATTTGTGAATTGCTTGATTTTTTCTTTTACATTATAAACATCTGGAATAACATTAATTCCATCAACAATTACTTTTTCAGTAGCGGGAGATCTTAAAGCCGTATGTAAAACAGCCCTTTGTTCGGTTTCATTTATTATCTCTCCTGAAAAATAGTCCTTTATAGCTTGCCCAAGTTGAACCTCATCAGCTAAATCAATTAATAAATTTTTAGTTTTTTCGGTTATCCTATTCTTTGAATAATCTACATAAAAATCTTGCCAATCAATGGTGAAGTTGTTTGCACGCTCTGGATCTTTTGCAAACAAATCCTTCATATGAATATGCTCTATTTCTTTAAAATGTTCTTGAAGTTTTTTCCAAGCCTTTGTTGTAGTTGGATTAATTTTAGGTAGTGGCATAAATTATTGCAAATCTGTAATTTCTGAACTTGTAGGTAAATCTATATCCATCTCATTTTCAAATCCAATGCCGTCTAATTGTTTTTTTAACGGCTTAATAAATTCGAGGTATCTCACTCTTAAGCTATCGGAAATAGGCTCGGCTTCTGGAAGTTTTTGTTTAAAAGGATCTACCTGTTTACCATTTTTCCAAAAACGATAACACACATGAGGGCCAGATGTATTTCCTGTCATACCAACCCAACCAATCACATCACCTTGCTTGACATACTGACCTACTTTTACATTCTGCTTTTTCATATGCAAATATTGAGTTTCATAGGTGTTATTATGGCGTATTTTGACATAATTACCATTTCCTCTTGTATATGCAGATTTTGTTACTGTCCCATTAGCGGTAGCACGTATTGGTGTTCCCACATTAGCGGAAAAGTCAGTTCCTTTATGTGGCCTGATTCTGTTTCCGTATAAGGCTATACGACGTCTTAAATTATATCTAGATGAAATGCGCTTGTACTCGACTGGAGCTTTAAGAAAAGCACGACGTAAATTTTTAGCTTCTTCATTGAAATAGTCACTTAAGCCTTTAATACTATCTGTTTCAAACTCAAAAGCATAAAAGGGTTCGTTTTTATGCTCAAAGTAAGCGGCTTTAATTTCATGAATTCCAGCATAAATACTATCATCAATATATTTATCAGTGTAAATTACCTTAAAATTATCGCCTTTTTGAAGTCTTGTAAAGTCAATAGTCCAAGCATAAATATCTGACATTTTATAGGCTAGGATAAAACTAATACCCTTCTCATCCAACGTTTCAGATATATTACTAGTAATGACGCCTGATATCTCTTTTTCTACATATTTTATTGGCTTTCTGCTTTTATAGGCATGTATGGAATCATTAAAATTGACAACATAATATTCTTCCCGATTAGGCTGATAAATAAAGCATTTAGGCTCCTGAAGTGTATCTTTTGAGCAAAGTATGGTATAAGGCTTACCAATCTGTAATTTTCTGATATCAAAACTATCTTTAGCTCCTTCAGCTATTTGAAAAATTTTGGGATAACCTATTTTGTTACGTTCCATAATGATACCAAAGCTATCGCCTTTTCTAATGGTATCTCTCTTTACTATATAATCGTTTAGATTAAACCCAAACTCATAAATGTCTTGAGGCTCAATGACAGCCACTTCTTCTACGACTTCCTGTTCTGGCTTATCATTTTTACAACTAAAAAATGATAAAGCTAAAACTAAAACTGTTATACATTTTTTCCCCAATCTGCTAATTCTTGTTTGGTCCATAAGTCTGGAAAAAATATTCTTCGTTGATATTTTGGATGCATATATTTTACCCATTCGCTTCCTCCTGTTGCTTCAGCTGTTTTTCCACCTATATTTAAATAGTGGTTTGCTGTATTATAGTGTGCCATAACCCATTTGATATTTACAGTGTGATCATAGTGTCTCATGGCATCAATTAAAACTTTGTTTTCTTTCACATTCTCTGGAAGTTCTTTAAACTTTGTCCAGAGGTTGTTTGTGTTATAGAACTTCGCAAATCTAATAAATTCATCTTTGTATCGTTCTTCGAAAACTGTTAATAAATAGCTTTTCTTTCCAGTTTTGTAATCTTTTCCTGCAGCTTGCCAATATAAATGCTCAAAAGCATGTTCAAAAGAAGTATTTCTATCAATTGTTTCTCTAAAACGGTTATCAATTAAATTAATAAGTTCCGTTGAAGAAAACTCAATTTTACGATATTGTGCACTTTGAAAGCCACTTGCAGGTGTAAGAGTGAGTCTAAATTTATTATATTGCTCAACTTCCATACCTTCTCTCATAATATTGAAAGAAGACGTTAGCATATCAAAATAGCGACTGATACGCATCAGTTTAGTAGAAAAAAAATCTGCCGTGAGTTTTTGTGTTTTGGCAACTTGTTCGATTTCCCATAATATCATCTTAAATAACAATTCGTTTATTTGATGATACATAATAAAAACCATTTCATCTGGTAAAACAGTGCGTTGGGTTTGCAAGTCTAAAAGCGCATCTGTTTGAATATAATCCCAATAATTAATAGGTTTACTGTAAAGCAAACCTTCTAAATGAGTGTCTAAATCTTGCCCTAAATTATCGTATTTTTCTTTTAATTGCTTGGTTATATCTTTGGTCATTTTTAAAAATTAATTATCAACAACTATTTTAAAAGGGTGCTTCAACCCTTTGAAAGCTTCTAAATCTGCACGCAATGAGCCTACAGCCAAATCTGCTTTGACACGTAAAGGTATTTTATTTTTATCATTAGAAACCCAAAGAGTCAAACTTTCTTCTTCTTTAAAAACACGCCCAGCCATAACATAAGGCCTGAACTTTAAGGTGTTCACTTTTCCGAATTCAGTTTTTATAATTTCTTCTCCTAAATACTTTAATTTAAAGCCATAATTTTCCTCATCAAAAAACATATTAACAAAAACTTCATCGCCTATTTTTAAGCTCTCAACATGAAGGTTGTTTCTTAAATAATAAAAGGTTGATACCATATCCTGAATATTTGGTTTGGTATCAAAAACTCCTTTTTTGTTATGTTTTATATTGTGAACATAGGCTTTGTTTTTTTGTTGATCAAATTCAATTTCAATGTTTTTGGTATGACCGCCTTCATCTATATCTCGAATAAATTTGTAAGGCATATTTGTTCGCTTGTCAATATATGTTTCATAACGATCTTCAACTTTAAAAAACCAACTAACAGCACCTGTTGTCCAACCTTTTCCTACAACATGAAAAACTGGCTTACTCTTATAAAAACTTTCGTTGACTGTGAGCGTAGCTTCTCCTGCTTTCATCCAACCGCTATAACTCATTTCAAAACGAAACCATTCACCAACATCATAAGAACTTTCATTTTGAGCATTCAATAATTGCGCACAAAATATAAATACGATTACTATTAAGCTCTTTTTCATATGTTTTTGATTTGCACTCATAATTTCAAGCATAAATTATTGTTTAAGCTTTTAATTACAATTACTATTCCAAAAGTATAAAACAAAAAAACTCTATCGACATGATTGATAGAGTTTTTAAGTTTATTTTAGTTAAATATTTGTTATAAAGTCCCTCTCAATGCTTGTTCGCGCTCTATGGACTCAAACAAAGCCTTAAAATTACCTGCTCCAAAGCCTTTTGCTCCCATACGCTGAATAATCTCAAAGAACAATGTTGGTCTGTCTTCAACTGGTTTTGTGAAAATTTGTAACAAGTAACCTTCCTCATCAGCATCAATCATAATACCTAGTCCTTTTAAGGTTTCAATATCCTCACGAAGTTCATGGCTAAATTCATCTAATCTTCCAGGAACAGCTTTATAATATTCTTCAGGTGGTGTTGATAAGAACTCTACACCACGAGAACGCAGATCAGAGACAGTTGAAATAATATCATCAGTCGCCACAGCTATGTGTTGAACACCAGGACCTTCATAAAAATCTAAATATTCTTCTATTTGTGATTTCTTTTTGCCTTCAGCTGGTTCGTTGATAGGAAACTTTATACGACCGTTACCATTACTCATTACCTTACTCATTAAAGCTGAATATTCGGTATGAATTTGTTTGTCATCAAATGATAAAAAGTTTACAAATCCCATAACATCTTCATACCATTTAACCCAAGTATTCATTTCACCCCAACCTACATTGCCAACCATATGGTCAATATATTTTAAGCCTGTTGGTTTTGGATTATAATCAGATTCCCATTTTACAAATCCAGGCATGAATTGCCCGTTGTAGTTTTTACGCTCAACAAACATATGGACTGTTTCGCCATAAGTATATATACCAGCAAGTACTACTTCACCGTGATCATCTTTTTCCACAGTTGGCTCCATGTAAGATTTAGCACCACGTTTTGTAGTTTCCTCATAAGCACTACGAGCATCCTCTACCCAAAGCGCGACAACTTTTACACCATCTCCATGCTTAACAATATGATCATTAATTGGTGATTTACTTGATAATGGCGTTGTTAGTACCAAACGGATTTTGTCTTGTTTTAAAACATAACTAACGGCTTCTCTTGAACCTGTTTCTAACCCTTTGTATGCATAAGACTGAAAACCAAATGCCGTTTTATAAAAATGGGCTGCTTGCTTGGCATTTCCAACATAAAATTCCACATAGTCTGTTCCCAATAAAGGTAGAAAATCTTCTGCGCCTTCAAATATTTTTTCTAGTCCGTACTCTACGGATTTTATTTCTTTACTCATCTTATTTAAATTTTACTATTCCAACCAAGATTTAAAATAATCTTCATCTGCTATTTTTAAAGCTTCTTCTGTTACTTTCAATGGTTTAAATGTATCAACCATTACTGCTAATTCGTCTGTTTTCACTTTACCTATACTGCGTTCAGTCGCTCCTGGGTGTGGACCATGAGGAATACCTGCTGGATGCAATGAAATGTGACCAGCATCAATATCATTTCGACTCATAAAATCGCCATCAACATAATACAAAACCTCATCACTATCTATATTACTGTGATTGTAAGGTGCTGGTATTGATTCTGGATGGTAATCATATAATCTTGGCACAAAACTGCACACCACAAAGGCATTGGTTTCAAAAGTTTGGTGCACTGGTGGTGGCTGATGTATTCTTCCAGTGATAGGTTCAAAATCATGAATTGAAAAGGCATATGGATAATTAAATCCGTCATATCCTACCACATCAAAAGGATGTGAGGCATAAACCATTTCGATAATATCATTTTGTTTTTTTACTTTAATTAAAAAATCTCCATTTTCGTTATTGGTCTCTAATTCATAAGGCTGTCTAATATCGCGTTCACAGAAAGGAGAATGCTCAAGTAACTGCCCAAACCAATTCCGGTATCGTTTAGGTGTATAAATAGGCGAATACGATTCAACTATAAAAAGTCTATTATCTTCCGTATCAAAATCTATTTTATAAATGATCCCTCTAGGAACTAGCAAGTAATCACCATATTTAAAATCAAGATTACCTAGCATGGTTCGTAATTTGCCTGTTCCACGATGTACAAAAATTAATTCATCAGCATCTGTGTTTTTATAAAAATAGTCTTTTGTTGATTTTTTGGGAGCAGCTAGAATGATATTACAATCGCTATTAGTTAATACAACCTTTCTGCTTTCTAAATAATCGTTTACTTGTGGAACTTTGAATCCATGAAAACGGTATGATTGAATATTGTTATTTTTAGCAACTTTTGGAGCAATGCTATACTGCTTTTTAATTTCTTTAACCTGTGTTGGTCTCTGCTCATGATAGCTATTGGTTGACATACCGTCAAAACCTATAGTCCCAAAGAGTTGTTCGTAATACAAACTCCCATCTTTTTTTCTAAATTGAATATGTCTTTTAGGAGGTATTTTTCCTAATTTATGATAAAATGGCATAATGTGTAGTTTTAATTAAAATAAGGGTTTTTTCTAAATCAAAGAAATGATGGGCTATCATTCAGGGTTTCTTTTTATTAGAAATTTTAAAACAGTTAATAAATCTTGCCAAAAAAGTTTCATATATCTACAAATATCGTGAAAAATTATGAGTTAACATTAAGATTTTTAAACGAAACCTACTAAAACCAAAACCCTAAATTAAAATACCATATTCCGGTTTTTATTTCAGGTGACCATGAGTATTTTGCCTCTATTGGACCTAAAAATGTTTCTAAAGAATACCCTAAAGCGTAGCCCGAATAATTGGGAGAGGTTATCCATTCTCCGGTATCAAAAATATTATCGGCTACATTGGCATAATTGGCAGCAAAATTAATATGGTGTTTTTTAAACAATTCATAATCAAAAGTAATAACACCTTTTACAAAACTATTTCCTGGAATAGACAAATAATCATATCCGTAAAATGATTTGAAATTATTTATGAGGTTATTTCCATAGCCACCCAACACAAAGTTTAAATATGGTGACGTGTCTTCGCCAATAGTAAAACCGCCTTGAGTTGTTAAATTAGTCGAAAAATTTCCAAAACTATGCGTATATCCAATAGTTGCTTTGGCTATTGAGTATTCGCTAAAGTTATTATTAAAATCTGATGAATATAGATATAGATGAAAGTCACCATCAAACAATATACCTTCATTGGGAAAGTACTTGTTGTCATAAGTGTCAAATTTCAATTTACCAAATAAGCTCAAATAATCACTATTTTCAAATATCGTCGCATCATCATTGGCATTAGGAGTAATGGTTTCAGATAAGATTTTAAGACGCTTATGCTCGGCTCCAAGGGTTAAAGCAAAGTCTTTTCTAAATAAGGTTTGTAAATAGAATTGATTGGTAAAATCATTTAGTTCAACATCTAGTTTATTAACATCAATATCAGCTAAATCTTCATCAGTTAACAATGCAGAAACAGGTATGTTTTTTTCAAATTGATTAAATCTTGATAGTAAACCAATACTCCAATAAAATCCTTTGTCGATATAATATTCAAAATTATAACGAATATTATCTCCCAAAATAAAATCAAATGATACCACATCGTTATTGAACAATAATTGTTTTCTGGTAAGGTTTATTAATGCTGCACTTTTGTATAAATCATCATAATGAATTCCCAGTTTTAAAAAGGTTCTTTGAGAACTTTCTTTAAGTGTAAAGTACAAATCATAACCACTTTTATCTGAAGAGGTTTTTAATTGATGAATAACACTCTCAAAATTATTTGTTGCCGATAAATTATTTACCCCTTCTACCAGTCTTGAGTATTTTATAGTTTCTTCTTGCTTAAACTTTAGCTTTCCTAAAACGTAGGCTCTGGTGTACTTTTCATTTCCATCAATTAGTATAGAATTGATTTTTACACTGTCTATTGGCTTTATAGTCTCAAAGGATTCCTTTTTTTGAGTTTGCATGGATGCTATTTTACCCAAAGCATCTCTTTTCTTTATGGCAGCCAACTCACCATTTTTAATTATTTTATCACCATCATTAAAGGAAATAACTGTGTACTCGGTGATATCTGGTTTAATATAAACATCTGTTTTCTTGGCTTTTTCCTTCATATCATTGATGGTTCTGTAGTTATTGATTTGAAGTAGAATATCTGGTGCCGATTTAAGTTCATCTCGCGTTGCTAAATCATCCTGAACATCTACTCCAATGATAACATTCATACCTTTCGCTTTCAACTCGTCAATTGGATAGTTATTTACCACACCACCATCAATTAAAATTTGGTCGTCAATAATTACAGGTTGAAAAAGCGATGGAAAAGCTCCACTTGCCGTTATAGCTTGGGGCAAACTTCCTTTATCCAGAATAACGGCCTTTCCAGTTTCAACATTAGTTGCGATACAAAAAAACGGAATAGGTAGTTTACTGAAATCTTCAACATCACAAACGTGCAATGTTAATTTCGACAATAGGCTCAAAGTGTTTTGACCACGCGATAGTGCAGAAGGCAATTTTAGCTTAAATTTATCAAAGGGGAGGGTAACAGCATATTTTTCAGAATTATCTCGCTCATAAAATGTTTTGGCTGCTCGTGGTAGATTGTCATTAATAATCTTGTCAAAATCTACATCCTCAAAAATTGAATCAATATCTTTTCCTGAATAACCAGATGCATATAGTGAGCCTACTATTGCTCCCATACTGGTACCAGCAATATAATCTACTTTAATACCCAAACTATCAATAACCTTAAGAACACCAATATGTGCCAACCCTTTAGCACCACCACCACTTAAGACCAAACCAACTCTTACTTCTTGTTGGTTTGCTTCCTGTGAAAAACCGACAAGAGTAAAAAAGAATAATATAAGTAATAGTAGTTGCTTCATTTTTTGTTGTAATAACTATGTATTTTTTGTGCTCTTGACAATCCAACAACGGTCTCTAATTCTTTTAAAGTAGCTTTTGAAATACGTTTTACAGATTTAAATTGTTTTAATAATTCAACAACTGTTTTCTCTCCTATACCTGGAATGGTTTCCAATTCTGTGTTTAACGCGCTTTTACTACGTTTATTTCTGTGGTGTTCAATTCCAAATCTGTGTGCTTCATTTCGTAATTGCTGAATAATCTTAAGCGTTTCACTTTTCTTATCTAAATATAAAGGAATTGGGTCGTCTGGATAAAATAATTCTTCTAAACGCTTTGCAATTCCGATTATCGCAATTTTACCACGTAATTCAAGTGCATCTAAACTTTTTAACGCAGAAGATAATTGTCCTTTGCCTCCATCAATTATAATTAGTTGTGGCAACGGTTGCTCTTCATCAAGTAATCTTTTATAACGTCTATAAACCACTTCCTCCATAGAAGCGAAATCATCTGGGCCTTCGACTGTTTTAATATTAAAATGTCTGTAATCTTTTTTAGAAGGCTTCCCGTTTTTAAACACCACACAAGCTGCAACAGGATTAGTTCCTTGTATGTTGGAATTGTCAAAACACTCAATATGTCGTGGCTCTTCAGATAATCGTAAGTCCGATTTCATTTGCGCCATAATTCTATTGGTATGACGGTCTGGGTCTACAATTTTAACTTGTTTTAACTGTTCCAAACGGTAATATTTGGCATTGCGAACCGACAGCTCTAAAATACGTTTTTTATCGCCTAATTTTGGAATTGTGACTTTTAAATCTTCACCTAAATCCACTTTAAACGGCACATAAATTTCTTTAGAATTAGAATGAAAACGCTGTCTGATTTCAGTTATAGCCAACTCCAAAAGCTCCTTATCGGTTTCATCCAGTTTTTTTTTAATTTCTAATGTATGTGAGCGAATAATAGAGCCATATGATAGTTGTAAAAAATTAATATAAGCATAGCTTTCATCACTCACAACCGAAAATACATCGACATTACTAATCTTTGGATTTACGATTGTTGACTTGGCTTGATAGTTTTCTAAAACATCTATTTTTTCCTTTATTTTTTGGGCATCTTCAAAGCGCATATCTTCGGCATAAACATGCATTTGTGCTTTAAACTGATTAAGAGATGTTTTAAAATTTCCTTTTAAAATCTCTCTAATTGATTCAATATTTCCATGATATTCTGCTTCGGATTCAAATCCTTCGCAAGGGCCTTTACAATTTCCCAGATGATATTCTAGACAAACCTTATACTTTCCGGCATCAATTTTATCCTGTGATAAGTCGTAATTGCAGGTTCGTAACAAAAACAAGCCTCTAATTAAATCCAATAAAGTTGAAACCGTTTTCATACTGGTATAAGGACCAAAATATTCTGATCCATCCTTTATTACACGTCTCGTTGAAAACACACGAGGGAATCGCTCTTTTTTTATACAAATCCAAGGATATGACTTATCATCTTTCAACAACACATTGTAGCGTGGCCTGTGTTTTTTGATAAGATTGTTTTCTAGTAAAAGCGCATCGGTTTCAGTGTTCACCACTATATGCTTTATATCTGCAATCTTTTTTACCAAAACTCGTGTCTTACCATTGTCATGCTGTTTGGTGAAATAGGAACTTACACGCTTTTTTAAATTTTTAGCCTTCCCAACGTATAAAATAGCACCTTCCTTATCGAAATACTGGTAAACACCAGGCTCGTTTGGTAGGGTTTTTAATTGTATGTCTAACTCTCTTTTTGGCATTACCTCAAAGGTAATTATTTCTATTTTGTAGCAGATTAATTACAGGTAAACTTTTATAATAAAAGTATGCTTTTACTAGTTTCAATTTCCTACCTTGCGCCACTTTTTTAAAATTTTTTTTAATGACAAAACAAATTGTTGGACGCGTTGATAAAATCGACTTTCCAAAATTGGAATTATTTAATATTGATGCTAAAATAGACACTGGTGCTTATACATCGGCCATTCATTGTTCGCAGATAATTGAAGAGGAAACTGGCCTAAAATGCACCTTTTATAGCAAAGGACATCCAAACTTTAGTGGTAAGGAAGTCGTTTTTAAACAGTATTCGAGAACAGATGTTAAAAGTAGTAATGGTTACAAGGAAAATAGATTTAAAATAAAATCTGAAGTCATATTCTTTGGAAAAACGTATAAGATTAACTTAACTTTAAGCACTCGGGATGATATGAAGTTTCCTGTTCTTATTGGCAGACAGTTTTTAAACAAAAAATTTCTGGTTGATGTTGACGAGCAAAATATTTCATTTAACAAAAAGCAAGCATGAACATTGTTATTCTTTCCAGAAATCCAAATTTGTACTCAACCCAACGTCTAGTTGAAGAAGGTGAAAAACGCAACCATAAAATGGAAGTGATTGATCCTTTAAAATGTGATATTATCATTGAAAAGGAAAAGCCAACTATTTATTATAAAGATCGTTATTTAGATTATGTTGATGCCATTATTCCTAGAATTGGTTCTTCAGTCACTTTTTACGGTTGTGCTGTAGTTAGACAATTTGAAATGATGAATGTCTTTACTATTGTAACTTCTGATGCCATTCAACGCTCTCGTGACAAGTTACGAAGCTTACAACGTTTAAGTAAAGCAGGAATTGGAATGCCAAAAACGGTTTTTACCAATTATTCTCGTGATGTTGAAGAAGTTATTGAGCATGTTGGTGGTGTTCCAGTAATTATTAAACTATTAGAAGGTACTCAAGGCCTTGGCGTTGTTTTAGCTGAAACCAAAAATGCTGCCGAATCGGTTTTGGAAGCTTTTAATGGATTAGAAGCTCGCGTAATTGTACAAGAATTTATAAAAGAAGCCAAAGGTGCCGATATTCGCGCACTAATAGTAGATGGTCAAGTAGTTGGCGCCATGAAACGACAAGGTAAAGAAGGTGAATTTCGTTCAAATTTACATCGTGGTGGTTCAGCCAATATTATAAAATTGAATGAAGATGAGCTGCGTTTGGCTATGAACGCTTCAAAAGCGCTAAAACTTCCTGTATGTGGAGTTGATATGTTACAATCTGCAAGAGGTCCTTTATTACTTGAAGTAAATTCAACACCCGGATTAGAAGGTATTGAAGGCGCTACACACAAAAATATTGCGAGAGCCATTATTACTTTTATAGAACGAAATAGGTAAAATATTATGCCAGTAAAACCAATTACTATTTTAGGAACGCCCATTCTACCTGGCAAAAGTTATGAGCTCAATTTTGATGTTGCCAAACTACATACGGCTTCAGCTATAGATGTCCCTATCATTGTGGAACGTTCCAAAAAACCTGGTCCAACTATTTTATTTACTGCCGGTATTCATGGTGATGAAGTTAATGGTGTAGAAATCGTGAGGCAATTGATTGCTAAAGGTATCAATAAGCCAAAATGTGGTACTATTATTTGTATTCCAGTCATCAATATTTTTGGTTTTATAAATATGAAACGTGAGTTTCCAGATGGTCGTGATTTAAATAGGGTCTTTCCGGGAATTAAAAGAGGTTCGCTGGCTAGTCGAGTAGCTTATAAACTGGTAAATGAAGTGGTCACGCAAGTAGATTTCGTTATGGACTTTCACACTGGTGGATCTGGACGTTTTAATGCACCTCAAATACGGATTGCTAAAAACAATCCTAAACTGGATGCCTGGGCAAAAACCTTTGGCGCACCTTTTGTTTTATACTCGAAAAACCTTAAAAAATCCTTCAGGAACACCTGCTATAAACTAGGGATTCCGATGTTACTTTTTGAAGGTGGAAAATCTTATTACATTGATGCAAACGTAACCAACACAGGTGTAAATGGTGCCAAGCGTATTTTGCATGACTTTGGGATGTTAGGCTCAAAATTCAAAGTAACAAAACCTAAAAAAGATTGTGTTTTTATTTCACAAAGCAAATGGCATCGCGCAAATTATTCTGGGATGTTCAAAGCCTCAATAGCCATCAATTCTCAAGTTGAAAAAGATGATATCATTGGGAATATAACAGACCCTTATGGTAAATTTAATCATTTTGTAAAAGCAGCTCATTCTGGTTATGTCATAAATGTAAACGAATCACCTATAGTATATCAAGGTGATGCGCTTTTCCATATTACTACTAAATTAAAATGACCAAATCTGAACTCCGAAACATCTACAAATCCAAGCGTAAGGCTTTAAGTCAAGCGACCGTGGATGATTTAAGCTTAAAAATAGCTAACAGACTGCTTCAATTGAATATTTGGGACGCTTCATTTTACCATGTTTTTTTATCTATTACTGAACAAAATGAAGTTAATAGTGATTACTTATTAAATATTCTATCTGGAAAAGATAAGAATATTGCCATTTCAAAATCTGATTTCGGTGACTTTTCAATGACTCATTATTTACTAACAGATAATACAACCATAAAAAAAAACAAATACAATATTCCAGAACCATTAGATGGCATTGAAGTTTCTGCTGAAAAAATAGACGTTGTATTTGTACCGCTTTTAGCATTTGATAAGCAAGGTCACCGAGTAGGTTATGGCAAAGGGTTTTATGATAAATTTTTAGCTACGTGCAAACCTGAAGCCTTAAAAATTGGATTGTCTTTTTTTGAAGCTGAAGAAGATATTAAAGATGTTTTTGAAAGTGACATTCGCTTGAACTACTGTACAACACCTGACAAAACTTATAAGTTTTAATTGCTTTTAAAAGCCCTTTTATTAAAAACTATTAGTAACCCAAAACCTGTACTTATGGCTACATCTGCTATATTAAAAACAGGCTCAAAAAAAGTAAAATATTTACCACCATAAAATGGTAACCAGTCTGGCAAATAACCTTTCCATAATGGAAAATAGAGCATATCAACTACTTTTCCGTGTAACAAACTATCATAACCACCTGCTTTGGGCAAAAATGAAGCGACTTGCCCATAACTATCATTAAACAACACACCGTAAAACACAGAGTCAATAATATTACCCATAGCACCAGCAAATATTAATGCTACAGCCCAAATCAAAACTCTTGAATTTTGTTTTTTTGTTGCATTATATAGCCAATAGCCTATTCCACATATGGCTATAATTCTAAAGACAGTTAAGGCAATTTTTGCCTTACGGTCACTAATAAAAGAGATGAAATCACTAATTTTTGTTCCCCAAGCCATACCGTCATTTTCCACAAAATATAGCTTGAACCAAGAAAAGACTTCAACATCTTCTCCTAACACAAAATGTGTTTTTATATAAATTTTACTAACCTGATCAATCAATAAAATAATAATAATAAAAAGAATGGATTTTTTTAGGGACATAATATTCACCAAGAAAGTGGCAATCTTTTAAATTTATATTTGGGCTTAAATTGAAGCCATTGATTTGAAAATGAAGCACAAAAATAGAAATATTATTCAGTTTTAGTTACGGTTATGTCGCCATTAACTGAATTTAACGAAATTTGATTTTCTCCAGCAACCAATTTTTCCTGAAAAACAGCACCTTTTCTTGTATAGCAATCAACTACGGCATAATTGGTTTCAACATAAATATCTCCCAGTAAGGTATTGACAACTAGGTTACCCAAAAACTGACTTGTTTTAAAATGCCCATTTAATAGTTCAATGAGTACATCATGATAATTTCCCGAAATAAAAACAGAAGCAATATCACTTTCTAAAAATAAATTGACATTTTCGGGAATCTGCAATACCAACTCTATGGATATTTGTTTATGAGCACTGGATTTGTTGTCTGGTGGTGTAAATAAAGGTTGATAAGAGCTTGCTAGATATAGTGTGTCATTTTGAACCCGTGAAAGAAGTAATATCTGTTCGTTATCTTCTCCCTCTACTTTCAATAGCATATCAATATTGCTAGTTGCTTGGGAAGTAATATTGATTTTAAACAAATTATTACCATTGATCTTAATGTTTGAAATGTGAGATGCATCAAGATTTTTTGCTATATGTTTTTGCGCACAAGCTTGCCATGATATAACAATTAATAAAAAAACGGTAAAATAATACTTCATAATAAAAAAACGCTCCAAGGATGTTTTGAAGCGTTTTAAAATTTTATCTGATTCAGATTTATTGCTGCATATTTTTAGCTTCAATACTCAGTGTAGCATGAGGAACTAGTTTTAAACGTTCCTTACTTATAAGTTTACCTGTTACACGACAAACACCATACGTTTTGTTTTCAATTCTAATTAACGCATTTTTAAGGTCTCGAATAAACTTTTCTTGACGAATTGCCAGCTGTGAATTCGCTTCTTTACTCATGGTTTCACTACCCTCTTCAAACGCCTTAAATGTGGGTGATGTATCATCAGTTCCATTGTTAAGGTCATTCATATAGGCACTTTTTATAAGCTCTAAATCGTGCTGTGCTTTTTTTATCTTCTCTTGTATTAGCTCCTTAAATTCTGCTAAATCCTTATCTGAATATCTTACATTTGAATCTACTGCCATAATTTTAATGTTTTTGAATAAACAACTTGGTATTTATATCATCAAAAGCGATTTCAATACCACTATTTATTTGATCTTTAATTTCTAATTCTTCCGTTAAAGTCTCCGCTTTTATATATTCCATATTAGCTCGGACTGCATTAACAATATTGTCTTCTTTTTGAAGCATCACATCAATTCTGTCTGTGACTTCAAATCCTGAATCTTTACGTAAATTTTGAATACGATTTACGAGCTCACGAGCAATCCCTTCTCTGCGTAAATCTTCAGAAATTGTGACATCTAGAGCAACAGTTAATGCACCTTCATTAGCAACTAACCAACCTTCAATGTCTTGTGATGTAATCTCAACATCTTCGAGTTCTAAAGTAATATTTTTTCCGTTAACTTCAACGTCTAAAACACCATTTTGCTCGATTTTTTTTATGTCTTCAGCATTAAACTTTTGAATTTCAGCAGAAACGGCCTTCATATCCTTCCCAAAACGTGGACCTAATACTTTAAAATTAGGTTTAATCTGTTTCACCAAAATATCAGAAGCATCTTCTAAAAGCTCAATATCTTTTATGTTAACTTCATGTTTAATTAAATCAGCTACAGCCAAAATCTCTTCTTTTTGCTGATTTGAATCAATTGGAATCATAATCTTTTGTAACGGCTGACGTACCTTAATCTTTTCTTTAGCCCTTAACGACAATACTAAAGATGAAATTGTTTGAGCCGCTTCCATTTTGCGTTCTAAACTCTTATCTATATAAGTCTCATCAAAGACTGGGAAATCGGCAAGATGAATACTCTCAAACGATTCTTTGTTGGTAACCGAGTTTAAATCTAAATACAGTTTATCCATAAAGAAAGGTGCAATTGGTGCTCCTAACTTTGCGATAGTGACCATACAGGTGTAAAGCGTTTGATAAGCCGAAATTTTATCGGTTTGATAATCGCCTTTCCAAAAACGTCTTCTACTTAAACGCACATACCAGTTACTCAAATACTCTTGTGTATAGTCTGAAATAGCTCTGGCTGCTTTAGTAGGTTCGTATTCTGAATAGAATGTGTCTACTTTTTGAATTAAGGTGTGTAATTCTGATAAAATCCAACGATCTAACTCTGGACGTTCTTGCAATGGAATATCAGCCTCACTGTAATTAAACTTATCTAAATTGGTATATAAACTGAAAAATGAGTAGGTATTGTAAAGTGTTCCGAAGAATTTGCGTTTTACTTCCTCAATGCCATCTACATCAAATTTTAGGTTATCCCAAGGATTTGCGTTTGAAATCATGTACCAACGTGTGGCATCGGCACCATAAGTTGATAAGGTTTCAAATGGGTCTGTAGCATTTCCAAGACGTTTAGACATTTTCTGTCCGTTTTTATCAAGAACCAATCCGTTAGACACCACATTTTTGTATGCCACCGAATCAAACACCATAGTTCCAATAGCATGTAGCGTATAGAACCAACCTCTAGTTTGGTCTACACCTTCTGCGATAAAATCGGCAGGGAATGAAGTGTTGTTGTCTATTTTTTCTTTGTTTTCAAAAGGATAATGCCATTGTGCATAAGGCATAGAACCTGAATCAAACCAAACATCAATTAAGTCGCTTTCACGCTTCATTGGTTGTCCTGATGGTGACACAAGCACAATTTCATCAACAATGTTTTTGTGTAAATCTAACTTTGCATAGTTTTCTTCAGAATTGTTTCCTACTTCAAAATCAGCAAAAATATCAGCTTTCATTACACCAGCCTCAACAGCTTTAGCCATTTCAGCTTTTAGTTCTTCAACCGAACCGATACAGATTTCTTCTTTACCATCTTCGGTTCTCCAAATTGGCAACGGAATTCCCCAATAACGCGAACGCGATAAGTTCCAATCGTTGGCATTAGCTAACCAATTTCCAAAACGACCAGTTCCTGTTGCTTTTGGTTTCCAATTAATGGTTTCGTTCAATTCAAACATTCTGTCCTTAACATCGGTTACTTTAATAAACCAAGAATCTAATGGATAGTAAAGAATTGGCTTATCAGTTCGCCAGCAGTTAGGATAGCTATGCTTATATTTTTCAACCTTAAAGGCTTTATTTTCGGTTTTTAATTTGATGGCCAACTCAACATCAACAGATTTTTCTGGTGCCTCACCATCATTGTAATATTCGTTTTTTACATACTTACCTGCAAATTCACCCATTTCTGGCCTGAATTTTCCTTGTAAATCAACCAATGGTACTAAATTCCCATTGTCGTCTTTCACTAACATTGGTGGTACTTCTGGAGTAGCTTGTTTAGCAACCAAGGCATCGTCTGCACCAAAGGTTGGTGCTGTATGAACAATTCCTGTTCCGTCTTCAGTTGTTACAAAATCACCTGCAATGACTCTAAACGCATATTCAGGATTGTCATGTGGTAAGGCGTATGGCAATAACTGCTCGTAAGTGATGCCTACTAAATCTTTCCCTTTAAATTCTTTTAATATTCTCCATTCTTTCGGCTTTCCTCCTTTAAAAAGAATTGATGTGTCTTCGGAGTATTCTTCTACCTTTTGAGATTTTCCGACTTTTACTTCTCCTCCTAACTCATCAACAAAGTGGTTAGAGAAAAGGTTCTTTGCAAGAATTACCTTATTAACTTTTAATGTATATGGATTAATCGTTTCAACTAACACATAATCAATTTTAGGCCCAACTGTTAAGGCTGTATTACTAGGAAGCGTCCAAGGTGTAGTAGTCCAAGCCAAGAAATAAATGGTTCCTTCGTTTTGTAAAAAGTCCGGAAGCGATGCTTCATTAGCTTTAAACTGCGCAACAACCGTTGTATCTGTGACATCTTGGTAGGTTCCTGGTTGATTTAGCTCATGTGAACTTAATCCTGTACCAGCTTTTGGAGAATACGGCTGAATGGTGTAACCTTTATACAGCAAATTTTTAGTGTAAATTTGTTTGAGCAACCACCAAACGGATTCCATATATTTAGGTTCGTAGGTAATATATGGATCGTCCATATCAACCCAATAACCCATTTTTTGTGTAAGGTCGTTCCAAACATCGGTATAACGCATAACCGCTTTACGGCAGGCAGCGTTGTAATCTTCAACCGAAATGGTTTTACCAATATCTTCTTTAGTAATCCCCAATTCTTTTTCCACACCTAGTTCAATTGGCAATCCGTGCGTATCCCAACCAGCTTTGCGCTTTACTTGGTAACCTTTCATGGTTTTGTATCGTGGAAAGATGTCTTTTATAGCACGTGCTAAAACGTGATGTACACCAGGCAATCCATTTGCTGAAGGTGGTCCTTCAAAAAACACATACGGCTTCTTGCCTTCACGTGTAGTAATGCTTTTTTCAAATACATTATGTTCTTCCCAATAGCCGTGAATTTCTTCAGCTACTTTTGGTAAGTCAAGTCCTTTATATTCAGGAAATTTCGTGCTCATGAGTACATTCATTCTTTTCGACCTGCGAAATTAATGAATTTTGATAAAACAGCCTTTGGTTTAGAGCTTTTTAAACAATAAAACTTACCAAATCCTCAATTTTGGAAATCATTTGAATTTTGATAACTGTATTTTTTAAAGCTATTTTATTGTATTTAGATACAAAAATGGTAGAAAACCCAAGTTTTTCAGCCTCAAGAATGCGCTGCTCCACACGTTGCACAGGACGAATTTCTCCCGACAAACCTACTTCTGCGGCAAAGCAATAATCTTTTTGTAACGCTTCATCTTCATTCGAAGATAATATGGCTGCAACTACAGCTAAATCTATAGCTGGATCATCAACCGTTATACCACCTGTAATATTTAGAAAAACATCTTTAGCTCCAAGTCTGAAGCCTGCTCGTTTTTCTAAAACAGCCAGTAACATATTTAAACGTTTAGCGTTAAAACCAGTTGCAGAACGTTGAGGCGTTCCATAAACGGCCGTACTAACTAGCGCTTGAACTTCAATCATGAGTGGTCGCATACCTTCTAAAGTGGCTGCAATGGCATTTCCTGATAGTTCTTCGTCTTTTTTCGAAATCAAAATTTCTGAAGGATTAGAAACCTCTCGAAGACCTGAACCTTGCATTTCATAAATACCCAGTTCGTTGGTTGAGCCAAAACGATTTTTATTAGCTCGAAGTATTCTAAACACATGGTTACGATCGCCTTCAAATTGTAAAACAGTATCAACCATATGCTCCAAAATTTTTGGCCCTGCAATATTTCCGTCTTTAGTAATATGACCAATTAATACAACTGGTGTAGCTGTTTCTTTAGCAAATTTTATAAGTTCGGTAGTACATTCCTTTATTTGAGAAATACTTCCAGATGAGGATTCAATATAATCACTATGAAGTGTTTGAATTGAATCGACTACTACAATATCTGGTTCTAAATCCTCAATTTGTTTGAAAATATTTTGAGTTTTAGTTTCTGTAAGAATGTAGCAGTTGTTACTATTGGGATTAATGCGTTCGGCGCGCATTTTTATTTGCTTCTGACTTTCTTCTCCTGAAACATAAAGCGTTTTGTAGGGTAATTTTAAGGCTATTTGCAATAGCAGTGTACTTTTACCAATACCTGGTTCGCCTCCCAAAAGTGTTAATGATCCTGGTACAATGCCACCACCTAAAACACGGTTAAATTCGGCATCGTTGGTTTGCATTCTGGCATCTTGCGAGGCATCAATTTCATTAATTAATAGTGGTTTAGAAGTACGTTTCGATTTAGCCGAAGAGGTAGATTTCCAATCGCTTTTTTCAGGTTTCTGAATAACTTCTTCGGCAATAGTGTTCCACTCTTTACAAGCATTGCACTGACCTTGCCATTTGGCATATTGCGACCCACAATTCTGACAATAAAAGGTTGTTTTTACTTTAGCCAAAAAATATAATTTATTTAGGCTAAAGTAATTATTATTCTATTGTAAATGCAAATAGTTTTTAAGAGTTTTTGTTAGTCTGATTCAGCTACAACTTCACTTTCTTCAATCTCTTTGTCCTTGTCCTTTTCTTTGCTTTTAGAAATTTGAGTCAATAAAGCATCCATATTAGTTTGAATAAGATCCTTTTTTATTGCCTCAGTTTCATTTAGTGCTAAAGCCGCTTCATAAAATTTAACTGCTTTTTTAGGCTTTTCTGTTTTTTCAGCATGTAATGCCAAATAGTAATTACCAAGCAGTAAATCTGGGTTTTGCTTGTTTGCCAACTTACCCAATTTTTGTAAAGACTCAATATCTTCTCTTTCATCAGCAACAGCAACTACTTTTTGAAACTCTTCTTCTGATATAGGTTTTACAATACCGAAAAGCTCTTCAATACGGTCATAACGTGAAACTAAATATTCATCCAGAGTACCATCAAAAGGAAGTACCTTTTCGGTAAGTTCCTTTTCGTGAAGTGGTTTATACATTTCAAAGATTTTATCAAAAGCTTTAGAAACAGCCCCAGTTACTAATGTGTAATGGGATTCTCCTTCAAAATCATCAAAATAATAGGTTAGTTTAGGATTATCTAACGCTTTGATTCTTTCATTTGTTTCTAAAATTTCTTCTCTCAATCGCTTTTTATCTTTAGAACTCGTAGCCATGTAGTAAAACACATCACTCTTTGCCCACTTCAAACGATTTGAAATATTCTCACCCATAGAACCAACCAAATCAGGACTCAAATTTACATAAGCATGAAATAGCGGAAGATCTTTCATCATAAAAGAATTAATAAAATTCCCCATAATATTATGACCAACCGCTACACGGAACTTGCTTGTATTATATTTTGCATCTAAATAAGGTATTAATTCCTGACCAATAAACTCAAAAAAACGAGCTCCTGACTCAAAAGGCAGACCCGTAACTTCGTCAACCAGACTATCGTATGGTCTTTCTTTACCTTGGGAAATACCTACAACAATGCAGCCTGGCATTTCATCAAAATAGGTTTGAAATTGTGTTTGCCCAACTACAGGACCAAAGAGATAATCGCCATCAAATACAATTATTAACGGATACTTTATTGTTGAAGTATCATCATAATCTTTAGGAAGCTTAATTTTTAATTGTCTTGTGGAATTTAACTTTCCTGATTTAAATTCTTTAATAGTTGTTTGAGCAAACAACGACACAGAAAAAGTTAAAAACAGCGTAATAAGTACAGCTCTTTTCATAATTAGTAGGTTAAGATTTGGGCTATAAAAGTACTAATTATTCTTTAAAGTGCAAATATATTCGATGAAATGCACTGTTTTTGAAATTTAATCTTGAAGTTCATAGGTTTTTTCCAAAAGCATTTCTTTGTCAATAAATTCTGATGGCGTTAATAAAAGACCGCTATTGTAGTATTGCAATGCTTTTTTAATATTTCCTTTTTCTTCAAAATACATCCCTGTATAATAGGCACTAATCATAGATTCAGGATATTCTTTTCTAGCCATTTTAGATAAACTTTCTAATGACTCTAAATCATTAAGCTTCTTGGCCGCTGCCGCAACAGCTCTAAAATCATTCTCTATAGGTTTTTTCTCAAAACCATAAAACGTCTTGATATCTTCATATTTTTTTTCCAAATAAGCAAAAGGACCTTCTTCATACGTTAAAACCTTTTCTTGATATTCCAATCGGTTGATAGGTTTATAAAGTGTAAATATTTCATTAATGGCTTTCGGAATACCTAAACCTACCAGAGAATAATGGTTAGCATCTTCAAAATTGTCAAATCTATAATGCAGTTTTGGATTATCAATAGTTTTCAACAAATCATTAGCTGAAACAATTTTAGCATGTAATGCCTTGATATCATCATCGGCAGTCGCTAAATAATAAAACGTGTCTTCTTGCAGCGCAGGCAATTTTTCCTGAAGACGAATGTCCATTTGAGGTGCTAAATCTGGACTTAAAGAAATATAGGCTCTAAATAACGGATATTCCTTGAACAGGTAATAATTAATAAAATTGGCACTTAAATCATGGCCAATTACAATCCTAAAATCAGAAACACTGTAAGAATCCTCAATATAGGGAATGAGTTCCATTCCAATAAATTCAAAAAAACTGGCACCATCATATGAAGGCAGAAAGGTTTCATCACTAAACGAAAAATCGAGCGTCCTCGTATCGGCTTGTTTAACTCCTACAACCACACATTCTGGCATGTCATCCCAATAAGACTGGTAATCTATATTTCCAATTACTGGTTCAAAAAGATAATCACCATCTAATACAATAACCAAAGGATATTCGGTTTTCTCTTCAGGATTATAGCCTCTAGGAAGAAGAATTTTTAAATCTCTGGTTTCTCCTAGTTTTGAAGATTGAAAAGACTCGAAATTTACTTGAGATGTAACAGATTGTAACACAAATATAGTAGTGAGAAAGAAGGCTAGTTTTTTCATTTTTAAATTGAAATATTTATGGCAAGTTATGAAATAAAGGCTAAAGTTTAAAAGAAATAATTTCTAGTAATTAGACACTTTTTAAAATTTTTACCCCTTGACTTTGTTGTAGATGGGTAGAAGCAATAATGACAAACCTCCAAGCACTACAAGAACTAGTGTTTGTGATGTCCAGACAATCCAACCAAAAGCAATACTTGGATCTTCTGGTATTCCAAAAATTGAAAAAGCTGCATAAACTGCAATCGGATAAGACCCTATTCCTCCATTAGTTGCTGCTATACTAAAACTAGCAGATATAAACCCTATCAATATAGCTCCAAAAGGAATGCCATTAAGTTCAGCAACTGAAAATGAGGTTACATAAAACATGAGTATGTACATAGTCCAAATAAAAAGGGTATGAAAAATAAAAGCCCATTTTTTCTCCATTTTAAAAATACTCAAGACTCCTTCTGTCAACCCTCTAATAAAAGTTTTAATTTTTAAGGCGATTCCAGAAGTCCCTTTTCTTATGTAAAAAACAAATATTAGAACAGCGATTAAAAATATTAAAAGCCCAATCACTATGCTTTTCGGGTTGAAGGATTTGGTTAAAAATGATAATATGAAATCAAACTGAAGGAATAATGTTAACGCAATTATAGCAAAAACCACTATCAAATCTGCCACACGTTCAGCCACAATGGTTCCAAAACCTTTTTCGAATGGGACGCCTTCGTAAGTCGTTAAAATAGATGCTCTAGCAACTTCTCCTGCCCGTGGAATGGTATAATTTATAAGGTAGGTTGCAAAAACGGCCATAATACTGTTAGGTAATTTAATATGGTAGCCCATGGGTTCTAATTGGAAGCGCCATCTGTATGCCCTTGACAAATGACTCAATAAGCCAAAAAACATTCCGAGTACAATCCAGAAATAATCAGCATTTTTAAAATAAACCATTAATTCAGAAAAGGAAACTTTGGATAAAGAATACCATATTAAAAAAACTCCCAATAAAATCGGGAGTGTAATTTTTAATATTCTCTTAATTGATGGTTTCAAATCTATATAAGCTTATTAGTAGCTTCATCAGGAAAAACTAACGATGGTTTAAATACTTTGGCTTCTTCCATGTCCATAAAAGCATAAGTAATTAGTATCAAGGTATCTCCAACTGAAACTTTTCTAGCAGCAGCACCATTTAACGTGATTTCACCACTATTTCGTGGGCCAGGGATACAATAGGTTTCCAGTCGCTCACCATTATCATTATTTACTATTTGAACTTTTTCACCTTGAATAATGTTGGCAGCATCCATTAAGTCTTCATCAATAGTGATACTACCAATGTAATTAAGGTCTGCACCTGTACATTTTACTCTGTGAATTTTTGATTTTACTACTTGAATTTGCATGCGGCAAAGATAATTAATTTAGAGCGATATTATCTATTAGTCTAATATCATCAGCATAGGCTGCTATAAAGGCTCTATATTCTTTTTTATTTGATTTACGTTTTACAGGCTTTAAACTTTCAACATCAGCAATTATAAAATATTCCAATTCCAATAATTCTTGATTATCAAACTGTTTTTCAACCCATTCTGTCACTTTACTAGCACTTTTTGTGCCAAATTTTTGCTTGGCAGTCTTTAACGTTTTAAAAATGAAAGGTGCCACTTTTTTATATTTTGGTTTTAAACGCTCATTGCGTGAACTCATTGCTAACCCATTGGTTTCTCTATGAATTGGGCAGCCAACAACATTTACAGGAATATTATGGTTTTTTACCATAGCTTTAATTATAGCCAATTGTTGAAAGTCTTTTTCTCCAAAATAAGCGTTATCAGGCTTAATAATTTCAAATAATCGCTTTACAATTGTACCAACACCGTCAAAATGTCCTACTCTAAACTTCCCTTCCATCTCAAACTCCAATCCTCCAAATGAAAACTTTTGAGACTTGGTGTTTCCTTCATAAATATCATCGACTGAAGGTGCATAAATTATAATACTCGACGACACTGCATTTAATAAATTAGTGTCTCTTTCTAATGTTCTTGGGTAGTTTTTAAGATCTTCACTATTATCAAATTGAGTAGGATTCACAAATATACTTACAACAACCACAGCATTGTTTTCCAATGCTTTTATAACCAAAGAGACATGCCCTAGGTGCAATGCACCCATTGTTGGCACAAACCCTATGGTTTGTTTTTTAGCTTTAAATTGTTGTAACTGTTTTTGAATCAGCTTTTTTTCTGTAAAGACTCTCACCTTTTAATAAAAAATTAACGGGTGCAAACTTAATATTTTAAAGGCAATTTGCATAAATTTTTGTACTTTTGCGTGTTTTTTATTTTGAATCTTCAAAAGCAATATACCATATGAAAGATAAGAGGATATTATACGTATCATCTGAAGTAGTGCCTTATTTACCAGAAACTGAAATTTCATCTATGTCATTTGAAGCACCAAGAATGGTTAATCAACTTGGTGGTCAAATCAGAATTTTCATGCCTAGATATGGCAATATAAATGAAAGAAGGCATCAATTGCATGAAGTTATTAGACTATCAGGAATTAATTTGGTGATTAATGACCTAGATATGCCTTTGATTATAAAAGTAGCTTCAATTCCTAAAGAACGTATTCAAGTATATTTTATAGATAATGACGAATACTTTAAAAGAAAAGCGACATTAACTGATGAAGATGGAAACTTGTTTTCAGACAATGATGAACGAGCTATATTTTTTGCTAAAGGTGTCATTGAAACTGTTAAAAAACTGAATTGGTCACCAGATATTATTCATGTCCATGGGTGGCTAGCTTCCTTATTACCATTGTACTTAAAAGAATATTATAAGGATGAACCTCTTTTTAATGAAAGCAAAATAGTAACATCTATATACAATCAAAGCTTTGATGGCTCGTTAAATAAAGATATGCACAGTAAAATTAAATTTGATAATATTGATGATGCTGCAATTGAGTCCTTGAATAAACCAACATACAACAACCTAATGAAGGTTGCTATTGATTATTCTGATGCTTTAATTATAGGTTCTGAAAAACTGCCAGAAGAATTAACAAATCATTTACAAAATTCTGAAAAACCTGTATTAGATTACAAGTCGAAAGATGAATTTAGTGAAGCCTACACCGAATTCTACAATACAAAAGTATTAGGCTAAACCACAATTGTCTCAAAAAAATCTATGAAAAATACATTTAATATATTTAAACCATTGTTGTTTGTTTCAGTGATAATGTTGTCATTGTACGCATGTGACCGCGATTTCACGACTATTGAAAGTGATATTGAAGGTATAAAAAACTTCGAAAACAATTCAAGTAAATTCCCAGTAGTTGCTTACAATAAGCAACTTAACCCAGTTCAAACGAACGGTCTTTCTTCAAATCTTTTAGGAGTTTATAACGATCCTATTTATGGCAAAACAATTGCTAGTGTTGTTAGTCAAGTTGTTCCAAGTACATTTAGCTTTAATTTTGGAGACAATCCTGTTGTAGATTCAGTTGTATTAGTTATCCCATATTATTCCAAAAACACAGGCACCGACGATGATGGCGACAAAATTTATGAATTAGATTCGATTTTTGGAAATCAAAAAATAAAACTTTCTGTTTTTCAAAATAACTACTTTTTGAGAGACTTCAACCCTGAAACAAATTTGGAAGAGTCCCAAAATTATTATAGCAATGCAAATGAAACCATTAATTTTGATAATCATATTGGAGAATTGTTGTATGTCAATGATAATCTTATCCCAAGCAATGAAGAGTTAAATATAACTTCAGAACAAACAGCACCTCCTGGCATCCATGTTGAATTATTAAATACTAACAATTTTTGGGATGATTTATTTTTCTTTGGTGAAGATGACCCTGCATCTATGCCTGAATTAAGCAATCAAAACAATTTTAAAAACTATTTTAGAGGCGTATATCTGAAAATTGAAGAACTACCTGACTCTAATGGAAACATGGCAATGATGAATTTCCAACAAGCATACATTCAAGTTTACTACAGTTTTGTCACAGGTACGGAAATAGATGAGGACACAGGTGATTTAGTTGAGATTACAGAACAACGATTTATTAGAATGAACTTTTCTGGAAATCGGCTTAATATTCTTGAAAATGACCCTACTAACACAATAATCAGTGATGCTGATGCAAACGCTAACCCTAACGAAGGAGATGATGTTCTTTATCTTAAAGGTGGTGAAGGATCTTACGCTATTATTGATTTATTTAATGGAGAAATACAAGATGAGAATGGTGATATGGTAGATGCTTTTGACTATTTTAAAAGCAAAAAAGACACATGGCTAATAAACGAGGCTAATTTATATTTTTATGTTGACCAAACTATTTTCAACGACCAAGAGCCTGATCGGGTTATTCTTTATGATTTAAAAAATAACACACCTATAATTGATTACTTTTTTGACTCGTCAACAAACAATTCTAATCCATTAAACTCTAAAATCAATTTCTCAAAGAAGCTAGAGCGAGATGATGATGATAACGGCGTAAAATATAAACTTCGTCTAACTGAACATTTGAATAATATTTTGCTTCGAGACTCCTTGAATGTAAACCTAGGTTTGTATGTATCCACCAATGTTAATGATATCCAAAGGGCAGATGTATTAAATTCTCCTGATGAATATGCACCATCAGGAACTGTATTATCACCTCGTGGAACTGCATTATATGGAACAAGTCAAAATGTTCCTAGTGACAATAAAGTACAATTTGAAATCTATTTTACCGAACCAAATAATTAAAAAAATATGTGTGGCATTGTAGGCTATATTGGGCACAGAGAGGCCTATCCTATCATTATAGAAGGCTTAAAGCGTCTTGAATATAGAGGTTATGACAGTGCTGGTATCGCACTATTTGATGGTACAGACCTTAAAGTCTCCAAAACAAAAGGTAAAGTAGCAGATTTAGAAAATCGTGTTGCTACTGAAATTTCTACCAATGCCAAATTAGGAATTGGTCATACGAGATGGGCTACTCACGGAGTTCCTAATGACATTAATGCACATCCTCATTATTCCAACTCAGGAAACCTTGTTATAATCCACAATGGTATTATAGAAAACTATGACGCTCTAAAAAAAGAGTTGACTGCTCGAGGATACACCTTTAAATCTGATACCGATACTGAAGTTCTTATAAACTTAATTGAGGATGTAAAATTAAAAGAGAATGTGAAGCTAGGGAAAGCTGTTCAAATAGCCTTAAATCAAGTTATAGGAGCGTATTCTATTGCCGTTTTTGATAAAAATAAACCCGATGAAATTGTAATAGCCAGGCTAGGAAGCCCTTTGGCTGTTGGAATTGGTGACAATGAATTTTTTATTGCTAGTGATGCGTCTCCTTTTATTGAATACACAAAAAATGCCGTCTATTTAGAAGATGAAGAAATGGCAATTTTAAGGATGAATAAAGACATTAAAATCCGCAAAATAAAAGACGACACGCTTGTTGACCCCTACGTTCAAGAATTACAAATGAATCTTGAGCAAATTGAAAAAGGAGGTTACGAACATTTCATGTTGAAGGAAATTCACGAGCAACCCAATGCCATAAAAGACACTTATCGTGGTCGTTTATTGGTTAAGGATGGTATTATTAGAATGTCAGGAATTGATGATAATATCGAAAAATTCCTAAATGCTAACCGAATAATTGTTGTGGCTTGTGGTACGTCATGGCATGCTGGGCTAGTAGCAGAGTATATTTTTGAAGATTTGGCTCGCATTCCTGTTGAGGTAGAATATGCTTCTGAATTCAGATATCGTAATCCTGTAATTACCCCTAATGATATTGTTATTGCTATTTCACAATCAGGTGAAACTGCCGATACATTGGCTGCCATAAAATTGGCGAAAGCTAATGGTGCTTTTGTTTTTGGCGTTTGTAACGTTGTAGGATCTTCTATTGCTAGAGAAACTAATGCAGGTGCTTACACACATGCTGGACCCGAAATTGGTGTAGCTTCAACTAAAGCATTCACAACTCAAATTACTGTTTTAACACTCATTGCACTAAAGTTAGCCAAAGCTAAAGGGTCAATTTCAAACTCGGACTATCGCTACCACCTTCAAGAATTAGAATTAATACCTGATAAAGTTTCAAAAGCTTTAAAATCTGACGAACATATAAAAGCAGTTGCTGATATCTATAAAAATGCTAGAAATTGCCTTTATTTAGGTCGTGGTTATAATTTTCCCGTGGCATTAGAGGGAGCTCTTAAATTAAAAGAAATATCTTATATCCACGCTGAAGGCTATCCTGCAGCTGAAATGAAACATGGTCCAATTGCACTAATTGATGAACAAATGCCTGTTATTGTTATCGCTACAAAAAAAGGGCATTATGAAAAAGTGGTAAGTAATATCCAAGAAATAAAATCTCGTAAAGGTAAAATAATTGGAATTGTTACTGAAGGAGATATAAATGTGAAAGAATTAGCTGACCACATCATTGAAGTACCTGAAACACTTGAATCATTATCACCATTACTTACAACTATTCCTTTACAGCTATTATCCTATCATATTGCTGTGATGTTAGGTAAGAATGTAGATCAACCAAGGAATCTTGCAAAATCTGTAACCGTAGAATAAAAGGTTTTATTCAAAAAATTATCATTTTATCAATTTTTCTAGTCTTATTTTGTTAATTTATATTATGCACGCATAATTTTTTAAGAAAATTTCATTCAGTTTTCGTAGATTTATATATATTGCTATCATAATAATTAACTAAAACTAAAAAATGAGATCAATTCTTTCAATTCTATTGTTGTTTTGTGGCGCTTTTACATTTGCTCAAACAACAATTTCGGGAACAGTTGTGGATGACAATGAACAACCTGTTCCAGGGGCCAATGTAATAATTGTAGGGACTTCAACAGGAAATATTACCGATTTTGATGGTGGCTTTACAATTACTACAGATTTAACGCCTCCATTTAGTATTCAAGCAAGTAGTGTTGGGTTTGAAACTGCAACACTCGAAGTAACTTCAAGCTCAGATGTAATTAAACTGGTTTTGACTGAAGGAACAGCTCTAGACGAAGTCGTTATTTCTGCTTCAAGAACACCAGAACGCATATTTGAATCACCTGTAACTGTTGAACGTTTTGGTTTAAAAGAAATTAAAAACACCGCTTCAGCCGACTTTTACGACGGTCTAGAAAACTTAAAAGGTGTTGATGTAAACACTAACAGTTTAACTTTTAAATCTATTAATACTAGAGGTTTTGCAACATTTGCTAATAACCGTTTTATGCAATTGGTAGATGGTATGGACAACTCTACACCAGCATTAAACTTCCCTATTGGAAATTTAGTAGGAATGGTTGAAACTGATGTGTTAAGCGTAGAACTACTACCTGGAGCAGCTTCAGCGCTTTACGGAGCCAATGCTTTTAATGGTATTTTGTTTATGCGCAGTAAAAATCCGTTTGACTTTGAAGGTATTAGTGGCTACATTAAACAAGGTATTACATCTCAAGATGCAGCTGGTGATAATAGCTATACAGACGTAGGTATTAGAATGGCTCATAAATTTACAGATCATTTTGCTGCCAAAGTTAACTTTGGTTGGTTAAAAGGTACTGATTGGGTTGCTGATAATTATGCTGGTAAGCCAGGAACAGGAGCAACACGTGCTAGTTTAGGATATGATGGTTATAATGTTTTTGGTGATGAGGTTGCAACTAACATACGAGCTGCTTCTGGTGGTCTAGGTATTATCCCTGATGTAACAGTGAGTAGAACAGGTTATAATGAAAGTGACTTAACGGACTATAATGCTGAAAGTATAAAAGCAGATTGGGGATTATATTTAAGACCTTGGGCTAATGATTTTGAAATCGCTTACGTAGGAAAAATTGGAACAGGATCAACAATTTATCAAGGATCTAACCGCTATTACATTAATGGTTTTACGCAACAACAGCATAAAATTGAGGTTAGAAACAATAATTTTTTCGTAAGAGGTTATGTTGTTGCAGACAAAGCTGGTGATTCGTATGACATGACTGTAACTGGTATTCAAATCAACAGAGCATGGAAAAGCGATGAAGATTGGTTTGGTGACTATATAAACACATTTGCTGGAGCGACTTTAGGTGGTGCTACTGAAGAACAAGCACATGCTGCAGCAAGAGCTGCCGCTGAATCTGGAAGATTCCTTCCTGGAACTCCAGAGTTTCAAGCTGCTTTTAATCGTAGTATCAACGACCCTGAATTAGCTACAGGTTCAAAATTTCAAGATGCCTCAAAATATTACCATGCCGATGGTAATTACAATTTTAGTCATTTAGTTGACTGGGCTGAAATTCAAGTTGGAGGTTCTTTTAGACAATATAGCCTAAACTCTTCAGGAACTATTTATACGGACTCTGATGGACCTATCGAATATTCTGAATACGGAATTTACACACAAATTCAAAAAGACTTGGAATTATCTGAAAGTATTGATTTAAAATTAACGGGATCAATTCGTTATGATAAATCAGAATTATTTGATGGTTTTTTATCTCCAAGATTAGCTGCTGGTTTTACGGTCAATGAGAATCACAATATCCGCGGTTCCTTTCAAACTGGATTCAGAAACCCAACCACTCAAGATTTATTTATTGGTTTAGATGCTGGTCCTTATGTATTGATTGGTTCTGCAGAAGCCAATTTAGACCGTTATGTTAGACCATATAGCGTAAATAACCCTGCTCAAGCTAATTCGATAAATCAATCTGCTGGAAATGCATATACCAATTCTTTCTCTAAAGCGTCTGTGGATGCTTATTTAGCAAGTGGTAATACACCTGGAACGAGAGATGCTAGCCTATTGAAAATTGGTAATTCAGAAGTTGTAAAACCTGAACAGGTAACTTCATTCGAAGTAGGTTATCGTGGAAAATTAAATCGTTTAATAGTTGATGCTAGTGTATATTATAATTCTTACAAGAATTTTATATCCAATGAAAGTGTTATTGCACCATTATATGGTCAAGTAGGTGATAATAGTTTGTCTATTGATGCTATTAATTTTGATGACACTCAAGAATATCAAACTTATACTAATTCTGATGCTAATGTAAATTCTTACGGCGCATCTATTGGATTAACAACCAAAGTGTTAGGAGATTTTGATTTAGGTGCCAATTATACCTTTGCTAAACAGGATTTTGATCAAGCAGCAGATCCTGATTTTAGAACAAGCTTTAATACACCTGAGCACAAAGTAAAATTGAGTTTTGGAAATACGGATCTCTTCAAGAATTTTGGATTTAATGTAGCATGGAGATGGAGTGATGCTTATTTCTGGCAAGCCACTTTTGGTGATGGTGATATTCCAGCTTATCATACACTTGATGCTCAATTAAGCTATACCATCCCTAAACTAAAATCTGTAATCAAAGTTGGTGCAACCAATATGTTAGGCGATGAATATTTTACCGCCATTGGTACTGGATATATTGGATCTATGTATTATGCATCAATAGTGATAAACAATCTATAAGAACATGAAAAAGATAATTATGAATACAAAATATTTATGGCTATTACTAATAGCCCTAGGGCTTACTACAGCCTGTAGTAATGACGACGACTCAACTAATGGTTCTGCTCCATTACCAGCTCTAACATCAGGAGAAGCGGATTTTTCAACTTATGTTGCTTTAGGTAATTCATTAACTTCTGGATTTTCAGATGGTGCTTTATTTATTGCTACTCAAGAAAATTCCTTTCCCAATATTTTAGCTAATAAATTTTCTATGATAGGTGGAGGAAATTTCACGCAGCCATTAATGAATGATAACTTTGGAGGTTTGGCTTTAGCTGGGAATAGAATTCCAGGTTTCAATCCAAGATTAGTAACAACTGGTGGAGCTCCTCAACCGCTTGAGGATGTTATTGGACCTATTACTGTTTCAACTGATATTGCCTTAAATAATCCAACTGGTCCATTTAATAATATGGGAGTTCCTGGTGCAAGAAGTTTCCACTTATTGGCACCTGGTTATGGAAATATCATGAATCTGCCGAATGCTAACCCTTACTATGTAAGAATGACTGGATCAACGCCTGATGCCAGTGTTTTAGAACTTTCTATGGCTCAAGCACCTACATTCTTTTCATTATGGATAGGAAATAATGATGTATTAGGTTATGCTACAACAGGTGGAGATGGAACAAGTCCAATAACAGATCAGCCAACTTTTGATTTTGCTGTTTCAACGCTTATAACAACCTTAACTTCTCAAGGAGCTAAAGGTGTTGTTGCAAATATACCTTATGTTACAGATATTGCTCATTTTACTACAGTACCTCACAACCCTGTTCCTTTAGATGCTGCAACAGCTGGAGCTGTAAATCAAGCATATGCACAATATAACGGTGGTTTACAATTAGCTTTAGGAGGTGGACTAATTTCTGCTGATGAAGCTGCTGCAAGAACTATAATGTTTGAAGCATCTGAAACTAATGCAGTTGTTATTGAAGATGAAAGCTTAACAAATTTATCAGCTTTAGGCTTACCAAGTATCAGACAAGCAACTGCAGCTGATTTATTGGTATTACCTGCATTATCGTTTATTGGAACTGAAGCAGTACCTGGAAATCCGTTAACCGTAAACGGTGTTGCTGTGCCTTTGGCTGATAAATGGGTTTTGTTGCCAAGTGAACAGGCAGAAATAAGGGCTGCAGTAGACAATTTTAATGCTACTATTCAGGCTGCTGCAAATCAAGCAGGTTTAGCTTTTGTTGATGCCAATGCACTATTGTCAGAATTAAATAGTACTGGTATTGCATCAGGTAACTATGTTTTAACTTCTAGTTTAGTAACTGGTGGTGTGTTTTCTCTTGATGGCGTGCATTTAACATCTAGAGGCTATGCTGTTGCTGCTAACGAGTTTATGAAAGCAATTGATGCTACTTACGGCTCTAACTTTGAAGCTTCTGGTAATTTAGTTGATATAGGTGAATACCCAACGAATTACTCGCCTACCCTTCAATAAATTAGACGAAATTAAAAATTTAAAATGCCCTTGTTGAGAGGGCATTTTTTTATACCTAAAAATCCCCACAAAATTGCTTTAGTTTTTAAATTAAAATAATATCTTTGCAGCGCGAAAAACGAGGTGTTTTTTCGGATTAAAAATTTAGCAAAATAAAAACAGATAAGTAATGTCAAAAGTTACAGGTAAAGTTGCACAAATAGTAGGTCCGGTTATCGATGTTGAATTCGGTGCTGGCGCTGAACTTCCAAAAATTTACGATTCATTAGAAATCAAAAGACCTGACGGTTCTATTTTAGTATTAGAAGTACAATCTCACATTGGTGAAGATACAGTTCGTACTATTGCCATGGACTCGTCAGATGGTTTATCTAGAGGAACAGAAGTAGTTGCTACTGGTGCGCCTATTCAAATGCCAATTGGTGAAGATGTTTATGGACGTTTATTTAATGTAATTGGAGATGCCATTGATGGTATTGGTGATTTACCTAAAGCTGGAGATGCTGGTTTACCAATTCACAGAGAGGCACCAAAATTTGAAGACTTATCTACCTCTACTGAAGTTTTATTTACTGGTATTAAAGTAATAGATTTAATTGAACCTTATGCAAAAGGTGGTAAAATTGGTTTATTTGGTGGTGCTGGTGTAGGTAAAACAGTATTAATTCAGGAGTTAATTAATAATATTGCAAAAGGTCACGGTGGTTTATCAGTATTTGCTGGTGTAGGTGAAAGAACGCGTGAAGGAAATGACCTTTTGAGAGAAATGTTAGAATCAGGAATTATCCGTTATGGCGATGATTTCATGCATTCTATGGAAGAAGGTGGATGGGATTTATCTAAAGTTGATAAATCTAAAATGAAAGAATCTAAAGCAACGTTTGTATTCGGACAAATGAACGAACCTCCTGGAGCGCGTGCGCGTGTTGCCTTATCTGGTTTAACAATTGCAGAATATTTCCGTGATGGTGCTGGCGAAGGTCAAGGAAAAGATGTATTATTCTTCGTAGATAATATTTTCCGTTTTACACAAGCTGGTTCAGAGGTGTCTGCACTATTAGGTCGTATGCCTTCTGCTGTAGGTTACCAACCAACATTAGCAACCGAAATGGGTGCCATGCAAGAGCGTATTACCTCAACTAAAAGAGGTTCTATTACATCGGTACAAGCGGTTTACGTACCTGCGGATGATTTAACGGATCCTGCTCCTGCAACAACATTTGCCCACTTAGACGCAACAACTGTATTGTCTCGTAAAATTGCCGAGTTAGGTATATATCCAGCGGTAGATCCATTAGATTCTACTTCAAGAATTTTGGCTGCAGATATTTTAGGTAATGAACATTACGATTGTGCAACTCGTGTAAAAGAGTTATTACAACGCTATAAAGAACTTCAGGATATTATTGCCATTCTTGGTATGGAAGAATTATCAGAAGAAGATAAAATGGCTGTAAACCGTGCAAGACGTGTACAACGTTTCTTATCACAACCTTTCCACGTAGCAGAACAATTTACTGGTATACCAGGTGTTTTAGTTGATATTAAAGAGACTATCAAAGGATTTAACATGATTATGGATGGTGAATTAGATCACTTACCAGAAGCAGCGTTTAACCTTAAAGGTACTATTGAAGAAGCTATTGAAGCTGGAGAGAAAATGTTAGCAGAAGCGTAAAACTAGTAGGCAGTTTTCAGTTGCAGTTTGCATTTATGCTCTGAATACTGAATACTGAATACCAAATACTGAATGACTATGTATTTAGAAATTGTATCACCAGAATTAACTTTATTTAGCGGAGAAGTAACTAGTATAGCCGTTCCTGGTGTTAATGGTGAGTTCCAAATGTTAAAAGATCACGCTCCTATTGTGTCTTTATTAAAAGCAGGTAACGTTAAGATATATGGTAATATTACTTTAGAAGAAGAGGTTCAAGACCAGTTTTCAAAAGGAGATGATAATGGTATTTGGTTAGCTATAAATTCAGGTACTTTAGAGATGAAAGACAATAAAGTTATTGTTTTAGCTGATTAAAATTTAGGTTAAAATACTATAAATGAAATAATTATAAGCCTCTCAAATATGAGAGGCTTATTTTTTTTACTTATATTTACTGCGTTATCAATATCCCAAATCTTGATTTCAATGAAAAAAACACTACTATCTCTATTTCTTATGTTGGCTGCTATGTCTTACTCCCAAGACAAATGGCAACAAATGATGTTCGATAAAGACGCAAATTTTTACGACATTAAAGCCGATTTTGAGCGCTACTACAGCAATATAGTATCCAATTCAAGAGAACTTCCAAAAGGTAAAGGTATCAAGCAGTTTAAACGCTGGGAATATTATTGGGAAAGTCGCGTTGATGAGAATGGAAACTTTCCTAATAATGGGTATTTACTTGAAGAAATCAACCGTTACAGAGATTATCATTCAAATAATCAAAGATATACCACTGGTTCAGGTAACTGGGAAATTGTTGGGCCAGTAAGTCTGCCTAATAATGGTACTGGACAACTAAATGGTAATGGTCGAATAAATTGTATTGCTTTTCACCCAACAGATGCGAATACCATTTATGTTGGGGCTCCATCAGGTGGTTTTTGGAAAACAACTGATGGCGGGAACACTTGGACAGACAATTTAAATGGGCTAGTTCGTCTTGGCATATCGAGCATCGTAATTAATCCATCCAACCCTGATATTATTTATATTGGAACAGGTGATCGAGATGGTGGTGATGCACCAGGTTATGGTGTTTGGCGTAGTACCGATGGTGGAGTTACTTGGGCTTCTAGAAATTCAGGAATGGGTAATCGTACGGTTTATGAGATTATTATGGATCCTTCAGACTCAAATATTATGGTAGCTTCTACTTCCGGCAATCGTATTTATAAAACAACTAATGGAGGTGCTAGTTGGAGTGTAACATCAATTGGTCAAAATGCCAAAGACATTGCTTATCATCCAACAAACTCAAATATAGTATATGCTTCTGGCACATTATTTCATAAATCAACTGATGGAGGTAGTTCATTTACACAAATAACCAGTGGTGTCCCTAGTTCAGTTCAACGAATTGCATTAGCAGTCTCTGTAGATGAACCTGATTGGGTTTATCTTTTAGCAGGTGATGGTAACGGATTAGTGGGAGTTTACCGTTCAACTGATAGTGGAACTTCATTTTCAACGAGATCAACAACGCCTAATATTTTAGGATGGAATACAGATGGGTCAGGTACTGGGAGTCAAGCATGGTATGATTTGGTTATCGCTGCAGATCCTACGGATGCCAATACTATTTATACTGGAGGAGTTAACTTATGGAGATCGACTGATGGAGGTGCAAATATGAGTTGTGTATCCTATTGGGTTGGAGTAAGTGGATCAATTGATGGAGTGCACGCCGACCAACACGCATTGGAATTTTCCCCACATAATAATAATCTTTTTAATGGTAATGATGGAGGCGTTTATTATTCTGCTAATAATGGCACAAATTGGACCGATATTAGTAGTGGTTTAGCAATTGCCCAAATTTATAAAATCGGTGTGTCTCAAACAGCAGCTGAATTAGTAATAAATGGTTATCAAGATAACGGTACAGCAATAAGCCGTAGCAATACTTTTATCACCGAAATTGGTGGAGATGGCATGGAGTGTATTATTGATCCCACTGATGAGAATTACATGTATGGTGCACTATATTATGGTGATATTAGAAGATCTACTAATAATGGTAGCAGTTTTTCGGCAATAACGACAGGTATTACAGAAACTGGTGGCTGGGTTACTCCTTACAAGTTAGATCCAAATAATGCGAATAGGATGTTTGCAGGGTATGACAATATTTGGAGAAATGACGCTGTAAAAACTGGAACAACTTGGACGCAAATTTCAAGTTTTGGAGGCACAAGCAATATTCGTGATTTGGCAATTGCTCCCTCGAATAGCGATGTTATGTATGTTTCTCGTTACGATAATAGCTTTCGCAGAACAAATAATGCAACCAGTGGCTCTCCAACTTGGACAAATTTAACAGGTAATTTACCCGTTGCCAACGAACCTATTGATATTGAAATAGACCCTAATGACCCAACTCATTTGTTTATTGCATTAAACAATAATATTTACGAATCTAATGATAGTGGAGATAGTTGGTCTGATATTTCAGGAACTCTTCCAAACATATCGCTAAACAGCATCATTATAGATGAAACAAGCCCTGTTGACGCTATGTATATTGGCATGGATGTAGGAATTTATTATAAGGACAGTAGTTTATCTGATTGGGTATCCTATTCAAATGGTTTTCCTAATTTAGAGGTTACTGAATTAGAAATTCATTATGGAACTGATTGTAAAGGTAAAATCTATGCAGCAACCTATGGTCAAGGATTATGGATTAGTGATTTAAAAGATCCAGGTAACGTGGCTCCAATAGCCTGTTTTGAAGCTAGTACTACTGATGGCTGTGTTGGCAATGAGTTTACATTAACAGATAATTCAGATTATAGTCCAACCTCATGGTCCTGGACAATAACTCCTAACACATTTTCATATATAAACAGTACGTCTGCCACGTCACAAAACCCTGAAGTTACGTTTAATAATGCAGGAGCATATACAATAGCATTGACCGTAACAAACACATATGGTTCGGATACTGAAACTAAAACTGCCTATATTACTATTTCCAATGGAACGTTGGCGTCTAGTTTTGATGAAGATTTTGAAAGCGAATCTCTTTGTGCTACCACTAATAACTGTGGGTCAACCGTTTGCGGACTTACAGGGCTTTGGACAAATTTAGCCAATGGTTCTGATGATGATATTGATTGGCGTATAGATGAAGGAGGCACACCATCAGCCGATACTGGTCCATCAGTAGATTACAATCCTGGTTCCAGTAGTGGAAATTATGCTTATTTAGAAGCTTCAGGTGGTTGTACAAATAATACTGCAATATTGGAAAGTGATTGTATAATTATTGATCAAACGTATAATTTCACTGTCGGTTATCATATGTATGGGACTGACGTTGGTAGCTTACACATTGATTTATTCAATGATGGTTCTTGGCAAGAGGATATTGTAACTGCAATTTCTGGTAATAAAGGTAATTCTTGGAGTGATTTACTAGTTGACCTTTCAGCTTATGTTGGAAAAACTATTAAAATAAGAGTACGAGGTATTACAGGAAATGGGTGGAGTAGTGATATTGCTATAGATGACATTAAGTTTACAGCATTAGGATGTTCAGTCACAGTTTGGGATGGTAGTTCTTGGAGTAATGGAGCGCCTTCGTTAAGCAAAAGTGTTACTATTAACGGAAATTATGATACTAGCATGCATGGTAGCTTTGAATGTTGTACTTTATTAGTTAATGCGGGTAGAGAAGTTATAATTAATGATTCAGATTATATCTCCATTGATAATAACCTCACAAACAATGGGACTCTAACTATTGAAAATAACGGTTCACTTATTCAGGTAGATAATAATGCCGTGAATGTTGGCACAATAAATTTTAAACGAACAGCATCAATAAGACAATTAGACTATGTCTATTGGTCCTCGCCTATTCAAGGATTTGATGTAGCCAATATATCAACAAACACACCAACTGGATTAATTTATAAATGGGATCCTATTGTTGCCAACGCTAATGGAGGTCAAGGTAATTGGATCAATACACCCTCTGAACTAATGGTATCTGGCAAAGGGTATATTGTACGTGGACCAAGCAATTACAACAGTACCCCTCAAGATTTTACTGCAGAATTTCAAAATGGAAAACCAAATAATGGTTTAATAACTGTCCCTATTTCTCGTGGGAGTTATACGGGTACAGATTATTCAGGAAATAACGCTGTAACTATTACAAGATTTGATGATAATTGGAATTTAGTTGGTAATCCATATCCTTCAGCAATAAATACGCTTGATTTTTTAAACTTAAATAGCTCAATAATTGAAGGAGCAATAAGAATATGGACACATGGTACATTACCAAGCTCTTCAAACGCAGACTCCTTTTATGGTAATTTTGCTACTAGTTATTCTCCATCTGATTACATAGTACATAATGGTACTGGGACGGTAAGTGGGCCAAATGGATTTAATGGTCTTATTGCTGGAGGACAAGGGTTTATGGTACTTATGAACGATGGTTCTACCTTAACAGATAATCTCACATTCAATAATTCGCTTCGTGATAAATCCTATGCTAATAATGAATTTTATAGGTCTTCACAAAATGAAGAACTTGACAGATTGTGGTTAAATTTATCCAATGAAGAAGGCGTTTCAGAAAGAACACTTATTGCTTATCTAAATGAAGCTACTGATTTCAAAGACAGACTTTATGATGCAGTAACCAGAGTAGATGATGGTTCTCAAAAAATTTATTCATTCATTGAAGCTGATAAAATGGCTATTCAAGCTTTTGGATTACCATTCTCTGTTGATGATATCATTCCAATTGGCATTAATATTCCTGTTAATGGGAATTATTACATTTCAATCCATGATGTAGAGGGTCTCTTTACGGAACACGATGTTTATTTACAAGACCTTTTACTAAATACATTTAATAATATTTCTGAAGCGCCCTACATTTTCTATTCTGAATCTGGTGAAATTAATAATCGCTTCGTATTGAGATTTAACGATGCTGCTCTTTCAACTGAAGATTTCGAAGTTTTTTCAAACGGTATTACCATAAGCGGAAAAGATAAAATTCATATCCAATCTGTTAAAGAAAATCTGAATCAAGTTGTTGTTTACGATGTGTTAGGAAGACAGATAACCGATACTAATAATATAAACAATCAATCATTTGAAATAGATTCCATCAATAAATCTAATGCTATTTTATTACTCAAAATTACCTTGAGTAATGAAAAAACGATTTATAGAAAGATTATATTCTAAATAAAAACTCTTCAAGAATGAAACTTGAAGGGTTTTTGTTAAACTGTTTGCGCCTTTAATATTCCTTGCACGCGTTGGGCAAAAAACACTAAATACAAGAAACATAATGCTGCTACCCAATACGAAGGGTGAATTCCAATAATATCTGCAAGTTTCCCTTGTATTGGTGGAATAATAGCACCTCCCAAAATCATCATAATTAAAAAGGACGACCCTTGTGAGGTATATTTTCCTAATCCTTGAATACTCAAAGCGAAAATGCAAGGCCACATTATTGAGCAAAATAAGCCACCGCTAATAAAAGCAAATAACGCTAACTGTCCGGTTGTAAATAGACCAATTAAAACAGCAATCGTTCCAAGCAGTCCAAATATTTTTAACGTTAATGCAGGTTTTTCTTTCCCTAAAAAAAAGCCGCCTATTTGTATAGCAATACAAAAAGCAAACAAAAATAAACTACTAACATCAAATCCAGATATATAGTTTACAAATAATACCACACCAAATGCTACATAAGGAACTATAATGTACAGCCACGTTTTCCATTTATCTGCAGGATTGAATACAGCAATAGCACCTGCCCAACGCCCTATCATTAGTCCGCCCCAATACAATGAGATTAGTGGTGCTATTTGCGAATCACTCATAGCAGGCATACCCAAAGCATTATAGTCTATACCATTAATTGTTTCGGTTACATACTTTAATAATTCTCCTAAATTACTTTGTATAGTCACTTCCACACCTACATAAGTGAATATAGCCAGCATGCCTAAAACCAATTGCGGATAACGCATAGCACCCCAACCCTCTTGGTTCTTTTTGGCTAGCATATTTGATAATAGTAACACACCAACAACAACAATTAACCCAACTATTGATAATTTTAATATAAAATCATTATCTGGTGTTCCTTTGTATTGATCAAAAATTAAATAAAAGCAAACCGCTAAAAGAATTGTCATTATACTCAAGGCACCAACCGCTTTTGGTGCTTTAATAATTTCTGGATTGGCCTTAGCTTGTGGTAGTTTTTTCGAAAAATAAAACAATGCTGCTGCTGCTAAAAACAAGCCGCCTACAGCCAAATATAAATATTGAACAGTAGATAAGGTAATGGTTTTATTGGCTATCATTTCTTGTAATTCTGAACCGGACTTTGGTGTAGAACCGAATAAGATTAAAGCAATTACAATAGGTCCTATAGTCGTTCCAAAGGAGTTTACGCCTCCTGCCAAATTTAATCGATGTGCTCCTTTTTCTGGATCACCTAATGCAATGGCAAAAGGATTAGCAGCTGTTTGTTGTAACGAAAAACCTAAACCAACTATAAACAACGCTCCTAGTACATAATAAAATACATTAGAATCGCCTGGTTGTGCACCTTCTATGGCTGGAAACATAACTACTGCGCCTAAAGCACTTAATAATAGTCCATAAATAATACCGTTTTTATAACCCCAACTATTCATAATGTCTTTCCCCTTTGTGTTAGATATTACAAATAGAAAGAGTGCCCCAAAGTAATAGGCGCCATAAAAGGCAAAATCGACTAATTGTGATTGAAACTGATCAATCTCAAAATAGGTTTTACAAAATGGAATAAAAACACCGTTTGATGCAGCAATAAAGCCCCAAAAGAAAAACACTGTAACCAAAGTGTACAGTGCTTGTTTATAATTTTTCTGTTCAGTCATTTTTTAGTTAGTTAATTTTGACTGTAAGATAGTATTTTTTGATTACTCTCTAATATACTTTTTTTATCACATTAGTCACAATACCCCAAATTACAAAATCGTTTTCTTCTGTAATATTTATGATAGGATATTCTGGATTTTCTGGTTGTAACCAGATTTCATTTTGACTAACACGTAAGCGTTTAACTGTAAACTCGCCATCTAAAAAACAAACGGCAATTTTATTGTTTTCTGGCTCTAAACTTCTGTCTATAACTAGCAAATCATTATCATCAAGTCCAGCTCCAATCATAGACTGCCCACTTACTTTTGCGTAAAAAGTCGATTCTTTATTTCTTACTAAAGTATCATCTAGTGATAGCTTTTGAGAAGCATAGTTCTCATTGGGTTCTGGGTAACCAGCTGAAATGCCAGTATCAAAAAACTGTATACCCTCTGAATTTGATTCAGGAAGGAAAAGGGTTAAGCCATTGTTTGGTTTTGGAGCTATCATAGAGGTGGTTTTTTCTTTTTAAATATATAATAATTATCTGTAGATTTTTTACAATTGTTTTATGGCTTCTAATTCAACCTTTAAATCATGAAACATTCTTGTTATACTACTCAATTTAAGTTCCTTTTCATCATACTCCTGTGTGTTTATACAGCATGTAAACTCCCAAAGTTCTAGTATATTTTCAGTTTTCACTTCGTAAGGTTGATATGCTTTATTGTCGCTTGATAATAGCAAGGTGTTATTATCACCAATTTTGTTATATAAGCGTTTATAAACTAACCCATCGTTTTTAGTTAACACAATATATGTTCTCCCGTCTCGTACATCTGTAATATCTTCAACAAATTTTGCGACAACAAAAGCACCATCTTTCACTGGCAACATAGAATCTCCCTTAATAGGAAAAGCACGATGTGTTCCAGTTGGTAAAAAAGGTAATTTTATTTTTTGAAGTTGTTCAATATATTCTGGATCGTCATACCCACTCAAATATCCTGCAGAAGCTTTTGCGGGAATAATTTCAATAAGATCTTCGTTATTTTCATTTACAGTTACAGGAAATAAAACACGCTTACCACCTACTTCAATAAATGAAGTGTCTTTCGCTAATCGCAAATCATTTCTAACTAATATATCTATCGGAATATTAAAGTAGTTAGACAAATCTATCAATCTATCTATTGGAGGTTCAGATCGGCCTTCTTCATAAGAACCAACCATAGAACGTGACCATCCTAAATCGTCTGCAAAACGTTCCTGTGATAACTTTTTAAGCATTCGTAAGTGCTTAATATTGGCTTGAATATGTTTCATTCTATTTTTAACACTATTTACTACAAATATAAGCAACTATAACTACATTTTGTAGTTTATTTTTGTTAATCCATTATGTATATCAATTGTCACACATATTATAGCCTACGCTATGGCACAATAAAGCCAGAGCAATTACTTGCAATGGCTTCAGAAAATAGTTTGCAAACACTAGCATTAACAGATATTAATAATACATCTGCATGTTTAGATTTTGTAAGGCTTTCAAAAAAGTATAAGATTAAACCTGTGCTTGGTGTTGACTTTAGAAATAGAACACAGCAGCAGTTTATTTTAATTGCCAAAAACAACAATGGGTTTTATAATATCAATACCTATTTGTCAAAATTTCTACACAATACAGCGTTAAAAATTCCTGAACAAGCACCTCAACTAGACGATACATTTGTAGTATATCCTTACCAACACAATAAAAAATATAATCTAAAAGCTAATGAATTTCTTGGTATAAAGCCACAAGACCTCAACCATCTTAAATTTTCTGAATGGAATACGTTTAGAAGTAAATTAGTTATTCTTCAAACTGTTTCATTTCAAAACAAAAAAGGGTTTAACACACATCGCTTATTGCGTGCTATTGACAATAACACACTTTTAAGCAAGCTTCCTAAAAATGAGCAAGGCAAAGAAACTGATATCATGCTACCTTTTGAAGAGCTAAAAAATTACTATCATGAATTCCCTGAACTCATAAAAAACACATCATCTCTTTTAGACAATTGTACCATTGAATTTGATTTTTCGCAAAACACGCCAAACAATCAAAAATCATATACTAATAATGAATTACTCGACTACAAGCTTTTAGAAAAGCTCACTTATCAAGGCTTACACTATCGTTATAAAAAACCTGGAGAACGCATTTTTAAACGCATAGAAAAAGAACTCCACATCATTAAAGAAAAAGGATTTGTATCCTATTTTCTTATCAATTGGAAAATTTTAAAATATGCACGCAGTAAAGGTTATTTTTATGTTGGTCGTGGTAGTGGTGCTAATAGTATCATCGCTTATTTATTACGCATCACTGATGTAGATCCTGTAGAGCTTGATTTATATTTTGAACGCTTTATTAATCTCTACAGAAAAAACCCTCCAGATTTTGATATTGATTTTTCTTGGACAGATAGAGATGATGTTACCGAATTCATTTTTAAACGTTTTAAGAATACTGCTCTTATTACGGTTTACAATACCTTCAAGTATAAAGCCTCTGTTCGTGAGCTTGGAAAAGTTTTTGGCTTACCAAAATCTGAAATCGACATACTTTCAAGTGGGAAATATAATTTTGACCAACTAGATAGGCTATCGCAATTAGTCCTAAAATACAGCACCTACATTAATGGTTTCCCAAATTATTTAGGGATTCATGCAGGAGGTATTATTATTTCAGAAAAACCAATTCACTTTTATGGCGCGACGTTTATGCCACCTAAAGGCTTTGCTACTACACAGTTTGACATGGTTGTTGCAGAAGACATTGGTCTTTACAAGTTTGATATTTTAAGTCAGCGTGGTTTAGGCAAAATAAAGGATGCTGTAAATATTGCAGCCTATAATCATCCTAAAAAAACACCTATAGATATTCATGATATCAAGCGTTTCAAACAAGATGAAAAAATCAAAAATTTGTTACGCAATGCTAAAGCTATAGGATGCTTTTATGTAGAATCTCCTGCCATGCGCATGCTTCTCAAAAAACTACAAGTTGATAATTATTTGGGATTGGTTGCTGCAAGCTCTGTTATTCGTCCTGGTGTTGCAAAATCTGGAATGATGCGTGAGTACATTATGCGTTACAGACATCCTGAACGTCGTAAAGATGCCCATCCAGTGTTATTAGATATCATGCCAGAGACCTATGGTGTTATGGTTTATCAAGAAGATGTTATTAAAGTAGCTCACTACTTTGGTGGTTTAACTTTAGGTGAAGCTGATATGTTGCGTCGTGGTATGTCTGGTAAATTTCGGTCTAGAGAAGAATTTCTAAAAGTAAAAAAACAATTTTTTGATAACTGTAAAGGCGATGGTAAACCAGAAGACCTCACTACAGATGTCTGGCGACAAATTGAAAGTTTTGCAGGCTACGCGTTTGCAAAAGGACATTCCGCATCTTATGCTGTTGAAAGTTATCAAAGCTTATTCTTAAAAGCCTATTTCCCATTAGAATATATGGTGGCAACTATCAATAATTTTGGTGGGTTTTACAGAACCGAATTATATGTGCATGAAGCCAGAATGCATGGTGGTATTATTGAAGCGCCTTGCATTAATAAAAGCTATAGCCAAACCATAATAGAAGGAGAAACTATTTATTTAGGCTTCATGTTTTTACATGCCCTTGAAAAGAAAACCATTAAACGACTCATTAAAGAAAGAGAACAACATGGTTTGTTTCAAAGTTTAGACGACTTTATAGATCGCGTACCCATTTCAATTGAGCAAATAGCCATTCTTATTAAAATTAATGCCTTCCGTTTTACAGGAGTTAACAAGCGTGAATTACTATGGGAAGCACACTTAAAAATTAGCAAAACCCATATTCAGGAACATATTGTAACCTTATTTAAAACTGAAAAAATAAATTATAAAACACCACAGCTTACAAGTAGTGATTTAGAAAATGCCTTTGATGAAATAGAGCTATTGGGTTTCCCTTTATGTAATCCGTTTGACTTATTAGAACATCCATCTTCAAGTCCACTTCGTGCAAATCAGCTTCTATCTTATAAAAACAAAACCATTACCATAGAGGGCTATTTGGTTACAACAAAAAATACAGGTACTTCTAATGGAAAGCGTATGTTTTTTGGAACCTTTTTAGATCGAGATGGTTATTTTATTGATACGGTTCATTTTCCTCCTGTAGCTGCGAAATTCCCTTTTAGAGGCAAAGGCGTTTATACCATTACAGGAAAAGTTTTAGAAGATTTTGATTGTGTAAACATAGAAGTATCATTTATGGAACGCAAAGCTGTAATTGAAGATCCGCGCTACGCAGTAAAATCTTTAAATCCAACATTTCAAAATAAAAAAAGCTTTAAAGACCTTAAGATACATGGCTTATAATCGCTCTATTGTGCATATGGATTTAGACACATTTTTTGTGTCTTGCGAACGCTTACTAGACAGTCGGCTTAACGGAAAACCCGTTCTTATAGGTGGCACTAGCGATCGAGGTGTTGTTGCTTCTTGTAGCTATGAGGCTAGAAAATTTGGAATCCATTCCGCCATGCCCATGCGTATGGCAAAACAATTATGTCCAGAAGCTATCGTATTAAGAGGGAATTCTGGAGTGTATACTAAATTTTCTCAAAGCGTTACTGATGTCATTAAAGAAAGTGTACCACTTTACGAAAAAACATCTGTTGATGAATTTTATATTGATCTTACAGGAATGGACAAGTTTTTTGGTTGTCACAAACTAGCTTCAGAATTGCGTCAACGTATTATAAAAGAAACGGGGTTACCCATTTCATTTGGGCTATCACTTAACAAAACGGTTTCCAAAATTGCAACAGGTGAAGCGAAACCAAATAATGAGATACGTATTATTTCAGGAACCGAAAAACCATTTTTAGCACCATTATCTGTAAAGAAAATTCCTATGGTTGGCAATGTAACTTATAAAACGCTATGCGATTTGGGCGTGAAGCGTATTAAAACAGTCCAAGATATGCCTATGGAACTCATGCACAAAGTACTTGGTAAAAACGGATTGTCTATTTGGAAAAAAGCTAATGGTATTGATAATAGTCCTGTGGTACAATATCATGAACGCAAGTCAATTTCAACAGAACGCACTTTCAATACAGACACAACCGATGTCTCCAAATTAAAGGGAATCATCATTGCTATGGCAGAGAATTTAGCCTATCAATTACGTCGCGGAAATAAATTAACCGCTTGCATTACATTTAAAATACGTTATTCAGATTTTCAGACTTACACACAACAACAACGTATTCCTTATAGTTCTATGGATCATAATATCATTCCTGTAGTTTTAGATTTATACAAGAAGTTATACAATCGCAGACTACTAGTTCGATTGGTTGGTGTAAAATTTAGCCATTTGGTGGAAGGCGGTCATCAAGTTAATTTGTTTGAAGACGACGATAAATATTTAAATTTGAGTATCGCCATTGATAAAATGCGTGAGCGTTATGGTGATAGAGCTGTAATAAATGCAGCTGGTATGGAAGCAAAAACCATTAGTAGGTGGAATCCCTTTACAGGAGAACCACCTCCATTATTAGCTAATAGAAGACAGTAAATTTTTATTAATTTAGGGCTATGTGTTATTCAACTGCATTACGGAAGCAACGAGAAAAAATTGAGCAACGAATTTTAAGCCAAATTCCAGCAAAATTTTCGGAAGAAACTACTTTTGAGCCTTACTTCCATCTTAACGGCTTTACTCATGGTAATTTACAAATCATAACAATGGATAATCCAGAACTTATAGTAGATGCTGAATGGGGCTTAATCCCTAGTTGGTCCACTCATAATCCAGAAGGTTTTAGAAAAAAAAGCAACACTTTAAATGCGAGAAGCGAAAACATTTTTGAAAAAGTATCATTCAGTGAAAGCGCCGAAAACAAACGCTGCCTCATTCTAGCAGATGGATTTTTCGAACCACATCATGAAAATGGTCAAGCTATTCCTTACTTCTGCTATCAACCATCTAAAGAATTCCCTGAAGGCGATTTGTTTTTATTTGCAGGCTTATATAATGAATTAGACGATAATACATTAACAACTACGATTCTAACAACAGAGGCGAACCCATTTTTTATGCAAGTCCACAACAAAGGAAAACGCATGCCACTAATTTTAGACTCAACTTACTTTGAAGATTGGCTCGATCCTGGAACTACTAATCAATATATTAATGAAATAATGGCAACTGGTTTTACAAACCAGCCTTTCCAGGCGCATCCAGTAAGTCGTGATTTATACAAGAAAGGTATTGATACTAACAAACCCTATATTATTGAAGCTGTTGAAAAAGACACTTTATTTTAAAAAACAATTCTTGCCATAAGTCTTTTCATATATTTGTAAGCATGAAAACCTTCCCAAAACGACTTACTGAAAAACTTAAAAAACGTGAAGAAGAACACGCTTTGCGACAACTTAATAATCAAGATCAATTAGTAGATTTTTCTTCGAATGACTATTTAGGGTTTTCAAAAAATGAAACTATTTTTAATGAGACTCATGAGTATTTAGTTGGTCATAACATCAAACAAAATGGTGCAACAGGATCGAGATTATTATCTGGCAATCACAATTTATACCATCTTGTAGAAACGGTTTTATGTGAATTTCATCAATCAGAAGCCGCATTAGTATTTAATTCTGGTTACGATGCTAATATTGGGTTCTTTTCTTGTGTTCCACAGCGACACGATATCATACTTTACGACGAATTTGTTCATGCCTCTATTCGAGATGGTATAAGCATGAGTCATGCCAGTGCCTTCAAATTTAGGCATAACGATTTAAGTGAATTGGATACTTTATTAAAAAAGTATTCAGATTCCGTAATCGATTCCAGTATATCTATCTATGTAGTTACAGAATCTGTGTTTTCAATGGATGGCGACTCGCCTCATTTGGAGACTCTCGCACAACTTTGTACAAATTATCATGCGCATTTAATTATTGATGAAGCTCATGCGGTAGGTGTATTTGGTGATCAAGGGAAAGGGCTTGTTCAAAAACTCGAGCTTGAACGTCAAGTATTTGCTAGAATTATAACCTTTGGTAAAGCTTTAGGTGCTCATGGCGCAGCTATTTTAGGAGGCAGTCAATTAAAATCTTATTTAATAAATTTTTCGCGTAGTCTTATTTACACAACCGCTCTGCCTCCGCATGCTTTAGCAACAATTAACGCGTCATACCTTGAATTGATTAAAGCAGATGCAACAAAAAGACTACATGAAAATATTAATCATTTTATAACTGAAGTCAAAAATCACGATTTAGAGACTTATTTTATTCCTAGTAATTCTGCTATTCATTGCGCTATAATTCCTGGTAACGAAACAATTAAACAAATCGCTCATGAAATTCGTGATAAAGGATTTAACATAAAACCCATACTATCGCCTACGGTTCCTAATGGCCAAGAGCGCTTACGATTCTGCATTCATAGTTATAATTCTAAACAAGAAATCTCGGAAGTCTTAAAGGTGTTCGCTACTTTTGCACGTGTATGAGTGACATGTTTAAAACCTTAGCAAGATTTCAATATTCTTCAGAAGCGCAAATTATAAAAGGTCGTTTAGAAGCCGAAGGTATTGAGGTGTTTCTACAAGATCATTTAACAATCGATACTGATCCGTTGGTTAGTAATGCTATTGGAGGTGTGAAACTAAAAGTTTTAACTCAAGATGTATTGAAAGCTAAACACATTTTAAGTTCCATTAACCAATATTCATTGGATGATGATGGCAATCCGATTGTTTGTCCAGAATGTAAAAGTGATAAAATCGAACTATTTTCAACCATTAAAGATGCAAAGGCTTTTTTCGCCTTTATTTTCGGATTTGTATTTGGAACATTACCATTTCATACACGACATAATTATAAATGTGAAAATTGTAAGACCGAGTTTCCTATTAAATGAAAAAACTATTTATAACTGGTATATCAACTGATGTTGGCAAAACTATTGCTTCTGCAATAATTACTGAAGCTTTAGAAGCCGACTATTGGAAGCCCATTCAAGCTGGTGATTTAGATAATTGTGATACTAAAAAAGTACAAAGGCTAGTTTCTAATTCAAAATCAAAGTTCTTTGATAATAGCTTTGCTTTAAACACACCTATGAGTCCGCATGCTGCGGCTAAAATTGATGGATTGAAAATAAATTTATCAGATATAAGTGAACCAAAAACAAAAAACCATTTGGTTATTGAAGGTGCTGGTGGTTTATTAGTTCCTTTTAATGAGAAACAAACCATTCTTGATTTAATACAGCCTGATTATAAAGTGATTGTAGTTTCTAGACACTATCTAGGTAGTATTAATCATACGTTGTTAACGGTTAATCTGTTAAAAGAAAAAGGGTTTGATGTTTCAATAATCTACAGTGGTGATAAACATGAAACAACCGAAGATATCATTCAAAAAATGACTGGAGTAAAAGTCATAGGACGTATAGCTGAAGAACCTTATTTTGATAAAAATGTAGTTAAGGAATATGCCAATCAATTTAAAGTTCAATTAAATAACCCATGAGTTTAAGCAATCGCGATAAAAAACACCTTTGGCACCCCTTAAAGCAGCATCAGTTACAGCCTGAAAGCATTGCCATTGTAAAAGCCAAAGGCTGCATATTAACAGATGAAAATGGTAATGAATACATTGATGCCATTTCATCGTGGTACACCTGTATGTATGGGCATTGCAACGACTATATTATTGAAAAAACTTACGCTCAAATGCAACAGCTAGACCAAATTATGTTTAGCGATTTTACACATGAGCCAGCTGTTAAACTATCGGAAGAACTCATTAAAATTCTTCCCAAAGGTCAAAATAAAATTTTCTTTAACGACAATGGTTCTACAGCAGTTGAAGCTGGTATAAAAATGGCTTTACAATATTACTTTAATAAGGGCGAAAAACGGTCAACATTTATCGCTTTTGAAAATGGTTTTCATGGTGATACGTTTGGTGCTATGAGTGTTTCTGGCTTATCGGTTTACAATGGTCCTTTTGAAGATTTCTTAATTGATGTCATACGTATTCCTACACCCAATGGAGAAAATCACGAGATAATTTTAAACAACCTAAAAGAGATAACTACTAATCATCAAGTAGCTGCATTTATTTACGAACCCATACTGCAAGGTGCGGCAGGTATGACCATTCATGATACCAATGGTTTAAACGACATTTTAAAATTCTTTAAAGAGCAAAACATTCTGACTATTGCCGACGAAGTCATGACTGGATTTGGTAAAACTGGAAAGAATTTTGCTTCAGATTATATTGAGACCAAACCGGATATTATGTGTTTAAGTAAAGCCTTGACTGCTGGATTAATTCCAATGGCTATAACATCATGTACGCAAGATATTTACGATGCCTTTTTAGGTGATGACATGGCAAAAGGTTTTTTTCATTGCCATACCTATTCAGGAAATCCTATAGCTTGTGCCACTGCACTTGCAGGAATAGAACTGTTACAATCTGAAGCTATTCAAAATAATATTAAGGAAATAATTAAGTCACATCGTGCTTTTAATAACACAATCAAATCGCATCCAAAAGTACAATCTACTAGACAACTTGGTGTTGTCTATGCGCTAGACCTTGACACTAAAATGGAGCGATATGGTAGTTTACGTGATAAACTATTAAAGTTTTTTATGGAACGTGGTGTCTTTTTAAGACCATTAGGAAATACTATTTACATTCATGTGCCTTATGTAATTTCAAAGACTGAATTGGAAAAAGTTTATTCTGCAATTACAGAAGCTTTAGATTCCCTCTAAAGATTTATCCAACAAATTGATTTCTTCTTGTGTATCTTTAATAATGACATAAAGTTCTTCATAACTCCAGTCGCCATCATATTTGTCGCCTTTTAATACAATAGTGCCTTTTCCTTTCTCACCTTCAACAGGGATTTGTAAATCGGCGTGACCTTCATTGTTTTTCAAAGAAATATCGCCTTTAAACATGCCATCAGATTCAATGTTCTCACCTAAAGCAGCAACCACTTCTGTGTTATTATTTGCCAATTCAATGGCATAAGCATAAGGCGTACTGTTTTTTAAAGCTTTACTAACTCCAAAAATAGCTGCACCAACTCCAAACACAAATAGTAAAATTACAGTTAAACAGCCTCCTACTGGAATGACCCATGGCCAATTTCTTGCGAACCAACTCTTTTGTTTTACTGTTTCCATATTTCTTGTCTTTATTAAATATAAGTATTTCGTGATTAGTTTTTGTTACATTTCAATAAAACTTACTTTTGCCAAAAGCTTTTATTCTTGCAAAAACCCATATCCATTGTCGCTATTCAATCACTTTCTCCATTAGGTAAATCTCTAGCGGAAAGTTGGAAATCCTATCAAAATAATCAACATTATTTTTCTGAAGAAAAAGGGAATTTAGTTGCGCGCTTGGCAAAGGATTCTCAAGAAGAAATTAAAAAGTTACGATTATCTGACAGTAAATATAAATCATTGGATGATAGTGTTTTATTTGCCATTTATTGTTCTCGAAAAGCAATTGAACAAGCGCATTGGAAAGCTTCAGATAATTTCGGGATTAATATAGGTTCTTCGCGAGGAGCTACCACGCTATTTGAATCCTATCATAAAGATTTCCTTGAAAAAGAAAAAGCAAAACCTTTAAGTTCGCCAACAACTACATTGGGAAATATTTCATCTTGGGTTGCCCACGATTTACAAACACAAGGTCCTGAAATTAGTCACTCTATTACCTGTTCAACTGCCTTGCATGCCATGCTTAATGGCATTGCTTGGATAAACGCTGGTATGTGCTCCAAGTTTTTAGTAGGAGGTAGCGAAGCACCTCTTACACCTTTCACTATTGCACAAATGCAAGCCCTGAAAATTTATGCAAAAAAACCTACCGACTTTCCCTGTCTAGCATTAGATTCTCACAAAAAAAGAAATACCATGATTCTAGGGGAAGGTGCATCAATGGCTTGTTTAGAATCAGGAAATTCACAACATGCTTTAGCTAAAATAATTGGTATTGGTTATGCCACCGAAGTTTTAGAACATAACGCTTCATTATCTGCAGATGCTCTTTGTTTTCAACGTTCTATGTCAATGGCAATTGGTGATTTTAATACAAATGATATTGATATTATAATTACTCATACACCAGGAACAATTAAAGGCGACAAAGCAGAAGTTAATGCTATACAAAAAATATTTTGTAACAAAATTCCTTCATTGACTACTAATAAGTGGAAGGTTGGACATACACTAGGCGCTTCAGGTATGTTGAGCATAGAAATGGCAATTCACATGTTAAATAAACAGCAATTCCTTTCTGTTCCTTTTATTGAAAGTACTATACCACAATCCATTAACAAAATACTAGTCAATGCTGTTGGATTTGGAGGCAATGCAGTAAGCATTTTACTTTCAAAATAAATATTGTATGACAATGATAAAGGTCATATATTTCATAAACTTTTAAAACTTCAACACGATGCTAGAATGGTTTTCAAATTTAGAATTCTTTCCTAAAATTTATTGGAGCATTGCTTTAGTAGGCTCTTTAATTTTAGTTATTACATTAATCTTAACGTTTATTGGTGGTGATGTTGATGACATAGGCGATGTTGACACAGATATTGAAAGCGATATTGGAATTGGCTTTCAGTTTATCACCTTTAAAAATCTTGTTGGGTTTTTTACAATCTTTGGATGGAGTGGTATTGCATGTATAGACGCAGGCTTAACTAAACCCATTACAATTATTATTTCAATTATATGTGGACTCATCATGATGACCATCATGACTGCCATGTTTTATTATATGCGAAAACTTAATGATAGTGGCACTTTAGATTTTAACAATGCCAAGAATGCCGTTGGGGAAGTGTATTTAACCATTGGAGCCAATCGAAGTAAAATGGGCAAAGCCCATGTAAGAATTCAAGGTGCTTTACGTGAGCTTGAAGCATTAACAGATTCTGAAATAGATTTAAAATCAGGAACCGTTATTAAGGTTAAAGATGTAACCGATAACGGAATATTAATCGTAGAACCGTTAAATAAATAATACTTATGTTACTAATAACTCAAGAAGCCTTCGATTTGGGCTTGCCTATGGCACTCATTTTTGGTGTGCTGTTTATATTCATCTTTTTAATTGTATTAATCAGGCGTTACAAGCGTTGCCCTTCAGACCGTATTTTAGTTGTATATGGAAAAGTAGGTGGTGGTCAATCTGCTAAATGTATTCATGGTGGTGCAGCTTTTATTTTACCGGTTATTCAAGATTATGAATTTTTAGACTTAACGCCTATTTCTATAGAGGTTAACTTGATCAATGCCTTAAGTAAACAAAATATTCGTGTAAATGTACCATCACGATTTACAATTGGTGTTTCTACAGAGCCTGGTGTGATGCAAAATGCTGCCGAACGTTTGTTGGGACTTGCTTTACCAGATATTCAAGAGCTTGCCAAAGAAATTATTTTTGGTCAACTACGTTTAGTTGTTGCATCAATGGATATAGAAGAAATTAATAATGATCGTGACAAGTTCCTTACCAATATCTCGCAAAGTGTTGAAACCGAATTAAAAAAAGTAGGTTTAAAATTAATCAACGTAAATATTACCGATATTGTTGATGAATCCGGTTATATTGAGGCTTTGGGAAAAGAAGCTGCTGCGCATGCTATTAATGCGGCTCGTAAATCGGTTGCTGAAAAAAATAGAGATGGATCTATTGGTGAAGCGAATGCTGTACAAGATGAACGTACGCAAGTAGCCGCTGCTAATGCTCAAGCCGTTGAGGGTGAAAACACGGCAAAAATTGCAGTTGCAAATTCAGATTCTTTAAGACGTCAACGTGAAGCAGAAGCGGAACGTGTTGCAATAGCATCAGAAAAAGTTCAAAGCGCAAAAGCTTTAGAAGAGTCTTATGCCGCTGAAAAAGAAGCAGAAACAGCAAGAGCAGAACGTGAACGCTCATCTCAAATGGCTGATATTATCGTACCTGCTGAAATTGATAAGAAAAAAGTTGAAATAGATGCCGAAGCTGAAGCCGAGCAAATTAGACGTCGCGCTAAAGGTGAAGCAGATGCCATTCTCTTTAAAGCTCAAGCTGAAGCTCAAGGTATTTATGAAGTACTAACCAAGCAAGCAGCTGGTCTTGATCAAATTGTAAAGGCAGCTGGTAATAATTCTAAAGATGCTGTGTTACTTTTAATTGCGGATAAATTACCAGAGCTGGTCAAAATGCAATCTGAAGCTATTAAAAACATTAAGATTGATAAAGTGACTGTTTGGGAAAACGGGAATGGTAAAGATGGCAAATCTTCTACTGCTAATTTCTTATCAGGCATGTACAAATCGGTTCCACCATTACAAGAAATGTTTAATATGGCTGGTATGGAATTACCTGAATATTTAAAAGGCAAAAAGCCTGACGATTTAGAAAAGTCATCAACTGAAGATGTTGATAATTCCGAGGATAAATAATAGAACGAAAATTCCGCAGTAGCTGCGGAATTTTCTACTTTTACAACTTTAATATGACTATGAGTAATACAAGACACAATTGGACAAAAGAAGAAATTCTAGATATTTATAACAAACCCTTTATGGAACTGCTTTATGAAGCAGCGACTGTACATAGAAAATACCATGACCCAAATACAGTTCAAGTGTCCACATTGCTATCAATAAAAACAGGAGGTTGTCCTGAAGATTGTGGCTATTGCCCTCAAGCAGCGCGTTACCACACAGATGTTGAAGGTAACGACTTGATGTCTGTTCAACAGGTGAAAGCACAAGCGCTTCGCGCCAAAGCTTCAGGAAGCTCCCGTGTGTGTATGGGTGCCGCTTGGCGAAATGTGAAAGACGGTCAAGAATTTGATGATGTTTTAGAAATGGTGCGTACTATTAATAAACTAGACATGGAAGTTTGTTGTACATTAGGTATGCTTACAGAAAATCAGGCACATAGATTAGCCGAAGCAGGCTTATATGCTTATAATCATAATTTAGATTCTTCAGAAGAATATTATAAAGAAGTCATTTCAACACGTGGTTTTGAAGATCGTCTCCAAACCATTGATAATGTGAGAAAAACGAATGTAACCGTTTGCTCTGGTGGCATTATTGGAATGGGAGAAAAAACAGAAGATAGAGTAGGTATGCTTGTTGCTTTAGCAACTTTAAATCCACAACCAGAGTCTGTGCCTATTAACGCCTTGGTCGCAGTAGATGGTACACCTCTTGAAGATCAAGAACCAGTTTCTATTTGGGATATGGTTCGTATGGTTGCTACCACACGCATTGTGATGCCTGAAACTCAAGTACGGTTAAGTGCTGGTAGAACACAAATGAGTCGTGAAGGCCAGGCTATGTGTTTCTTTGCTGGAGCCAATTCTATTTTTGCTGGTGATAAATTATTAACCACACCAAATCCAGACGTGAATGAAGATATGGAGATGTTTAAAATGCTTGGACTGAATCCGCAGAAGCCATTCATCAAAAAAATGCAGCCAAATACAGTTGAAGCTGAAGATTCAAAATTTCAAGCTTTAGGCGAAAAACCTAAGTGGTCAAGACCAGAACATAAAATTGAAAGAAACGAAGAAGCAAAAGAAAAAGCCAAAACTTTGCGATAGTTTTTATTGAATGCTTAAGATATTAAGTATTTCTTTTCTATTTAATTAAATTTGACAATTAATACTATAACCACCTTGGCATTAAACCTTCAAGATATTCCTCGCGTAAAAACAATTTCCAAGGAGGATTTTATTAAGAATTATTACAAGCCACAAAAACCTGTAGTTATTGAGGAACTTACCTTCAATTGGCCGGCCTTTTCAAAATGGAGTTTAGACTATATGAATGGTGTTGCAGGTCATAAAACTGTTCCGTTATACGATGACAGACCTGTAGACTACAAGGAAGGTTTTAATGAAGCTCATGCCAAAATGAAGATGAGTGATTATATTGACTTACTTAAATCTAAACCAACTAAATATCGTATTTTCCTCTGGAACATACTAAAAGAAGTTCCTGAACTTCAGCAAGACTATAGATTTCCTGAATTGGGATTAAAATTTATGAAAGGACTTCCTATGTTGTTTTTTGGAGGAAAAGACTCGCATACCTTCATGCATTACGATATTGATTTAGCAAATATCTTCCATTTTCATTTTCAAGGTGAAAAAGAAATTATTTTGTTTGACCAAAATCAGAATGATTTTTTATACAAAGTACCTCACGCACTTATTACCAGAGAGGATATTAATTTTTCAGATCCAGATTTAAAAAAATGGCCAGCTCTAAAACGTGCAAGAGGTTACAAAACTATTCTAAAACACGGCGAAACGCTTTATATGCCAGAAGGCTACTGGCATTATATGAAATATAAAACTCCTGGTTTTTCAATGAGTTTAAGATCCATTCCAAAAAATCCAAAAAATCTTGGTAGAGCAGTTTACAATGTTTTTTTTATGAGAAATTTTGACAATTTAATGCGCAGAATAAAAGGACAAAAGTGGATTGACTGGAAAAATGAACAAGCAATTTTAAGAACTAACAAATACATTTTATAGTATCTTTGTCACTTAAAAAATAAAACAAATGAAAAATTTATTATTTATAGTTTTAGTGCTTACCGTTTCTTTTGCAAATGCTCAAGCTTTTTCAGGAAAAGGTGATCAAAAATTACAAATTGGTGCCAATTTCCAAAACAATGCAACAGGACTCAACATGAGTTTTGACTATGGTTTAGGCGATAATATTTCAATTGGTGTTTCATCAACTTATGCACTTGGTATTTCAGGTGACTTAAAAGATGATGTTTATGTTGGAGGTCAAAAAGTTGTAGAAAAAGCAGATTTTACTGATCGCTTTGATTTAAAAGCACGTTTTAACGCTAATATTGGTAACGTTTTGAACATTGATGATAATTTTGATTTGTATCCCGGTTTGAGTTTTAGCCTTAAGAATTTTGGTGGTCATGTAGGCGCACGTTATTTCTTTTCATCTGGCTTTGGTATATTTACTGAAGCACTATTCCCAATTGCGAAATACAATACTGATTCCTTAACACCAGCTGAAAAGATAAACAATCAATTTGCAGTGAATGTGGGTGCTGTTTTTAACCTTTAATAGTCACCCTTTCTTCGAGAATCCTTCGAGAGTTGTTCGAGAAAATGGTTGTTTCAGGACGTTTCCCAGAAGGGTTCTCAAAGGAATCTCGAACAAAACTCCTAAAGAGCTACATTTCAATTATTTTATTAATTGGTTGGTCGCTTCATAAACCAAATGGCTTTCCCAACCTCTATATAGCAAATAATCGGCTAGTTTTTTGCGTTTTTTCCAAACATTGGTTTCGGTGATTGTGTCCGCTTTTTTTTGAGCCAATTCTTGAAATGTGTTTAAATAGTCTGAATCTGAAATATCCTTGAATGCTTCCCTGATATTGTAAGTGCTAATATCTCGTTTTTTTAGTTCCATTTCTATGCGCTTGCGTCCCCATTTTTTTACTCGAAACTTTCCAGAAGTAAACGCTTTAGCAAATCGGGTTTCGTTTAAAAAACCGTGCTCCAATAGGTGTACAACCACAATATCTATAGCTTCAGGAATCATGCGCATTTTCACCAACTTCTCACGAACCTCTTTGTGGCAGCGCTCCTGATAAACACAATAGTTTTCAAGCGTTCGCTTGGCTTCTTCTAACGTATATGTTTTGCCTTGAATCATGCATACAATATAGTAACAATTTGTTAACAAGTAAGAAACTGTAAATCATTGTTTTATTAGCAATTAGCCTTATATTTGTAAGCTGCTTTTATGCATTAAAAAATTAATTTAACCCTATGATTAAGAAGTACTCCCTCGTATTTTTAGCCTTTTTTAGCGCGATACTGTTTGGGTTTGGGCAAAGTGATATTATTATTAGTCAATATATTGAAACTAATTCTGGTTCTACACCTAAAGGGCTCGAGATTATGAATGTTTCTGGTTCGGATATTACTTTTAGTGCCGCTAATAATTTGCAGATATACCAAGGGACAAATGGGGCTTCATGTAGCGCAATCGGTGGTACAGACACTGATTCCGGGATATTGAGAGCTAATGAAGTTTGGGTGATTGGAACAAGTGATCTTGTGGCATATGCAAATATTAATGGCACTAATTTAAGTGGAACAACTGAATTCAGTTTTTCTTTCAATGGAGATGATGCGCTTCAAGTTCGTTTAGGAGGAGTTATCCAAGATCAATTTGGTGTTTGTGGTTCAGATCCAGGTTCTTCATGGAGTGGAAGTGGTGTTTCGACTGCAAATAATAATTTACAAATACATAACGGGATTTGTGATGGAGATATTGACGGTTGGACCGATCCAAGCACTAGGTTTGATCAAATTTCAGGTGGGTCAACTATGACTGGATTTGGATCTGTTTCTCATACTTGTAGTTCAACATTCTCGGTAACCTACGAAGGCAATGGTCATACAGGAGGAAGTGTTCCTACTGACGGTAATGTCTATAATTCTGGTGATACAGTTACAGTTCTAGGAAACACAGGTTCTTTAATAAATACATGTAACACTTTTAATGGTTGGAATACTTCGTCTGATGGTTCTGGCACCAACTATGTTGCTGGAAACACCTTTACCATAAACGCTAATACAATATTATATGCGCAGTGGTCACCAACTGGAAATACGGTAACTTTCAATAGTAATGGAGGATCAGGTACAATGGCTAATCAAATTAATTGTGCTCCTACGAATTTAGACACTAACTCGTTTACCTACTCTGGTTTTACCTTTAACAGTTGGAATACGGCAGCTGATGGCAGTGGTACAACCTATGCTGATGGTTCTGTTTATAATTTTTCTGCTGACATTACATTATATGCCCAATGGGATGTTTTTGTTGGACCATGTGCTAGTGAATCTTTTGTTAATTCAGGTAATAGCAGTTCTTATGGCACTGAAACTTGGACTGGCGATGATGGTATTGATTGGACAGCGACCGATTCAAGAACTGATCAAGACCTTAATGGACAAGAAGCTGTGATGTTAAGAAATGGATCTCTTACGAATGTTACTTCTTTCCCAAACGGATGTGGTGTTATAACGTTTGATTATGCTAGAATTTATACAGGTAATTCAACTTTACAAGTGTGGATAAATGGCATCCAATATGGTGGCGATATTACTGTTAGCAACACCAGTTCATCCACCTTTAGTACAACCGTTAATGTTTCTGGTTTTATAGATGTAGAATTAAGAAATAGCGGCAACAGGACACTTATTAATAATTTAAGTTGGACCTGTTTTTCTTGTAGTTCTCCTAGTGATACTACATCATTTACAGCAACAAGTGGCTGTACTGGAATAGATTTGAGTTGGGATTTGCCTGCCTGTGCCGATGAAGTTTTAATTGTTGCTAGGCAAACAAATGCCGTAACAGCTTCACCAACTGGAGATGGAACTGCCTACACCGCAGACACACAATTTGGTAATGGTACAGCCATTCTAGCTGGTCAATTCGCTGTTTACAAAGGTACGGGTATTTCTGCAACTATTACTGGCTTATCTAATGGTAACACGTATCATTTTACTATTTTTTCAAGAGTTGGCACTATGTGGAGTACTGGTGTTTCTGATTTTGAAACTGCCAATCTGAATGTTGATAATGTAGCCTCTTTTAGTAGTTATAACAGTTGTGGCGATATTGCCCTGACATGGTCTCTTCCTGTATGTTATGATGAGGTTTTAGTAGTGGCTAGGGCCAATAATCCTGTTGCAGCAGGAACGCCAACTGGAGACGGGACTTCCTATACATCAGATCCTAATTTTGCCGGAACTGGCTCTAACCTTTTATCAGGAAAGGTCGTTTTTAAAGGTACAACCCCTCCAGAAACCATAACTGGCCTTACTAATGGTGTTACCTACCATTTTAAAATTTTTACACGGATTGGAACTTCTTGGAGTTCAGGTATAACCTCTTCAGCTACTGCTGTTAGTTCAGGAGGTTCTGGTCCAACAACATTCATACCTGGTGATTTAGTTTTTGTAGGGTTTGATAGTTACGCTGGTCCATCTACCAACAGAGGAATAGATAGATTTTCCATTTTGAATATGGTCGACATTGGTGTTGGAACTGAATTTACAATGGCTAATTTATTATACGAATACAACGCTCCTGCTGGTATAAGTACTGGAAGATGGTATGACTGTAATGATGATTTTGATGAAGCTGGAGAACCTCCTTATGCTACTTTGCAGTATAACGGTTGTTCCGATATTCCTAAAGGTTCCATTATTTGCCTTGAAACTAATAGTTTTCCTGCCTATATTTCTTCAATCACGGTAAACGGTGTTGATGCTACAAGTGATTTTACTGTACTTGATAATCCATCACACGATAATGATAACCTTGCTGGAAATATTAGTACCTCTAGTCCAGATGCTATTTGGTTAATGCAAGGTACTTTCACTGATGTAAATTCTGAACCTGATGGCCCAGATACAGCAGATTCAGATCCAGATAATTTTAGAACATTTAATGGCGTTGTTTTAGGTGGTTTACAAACCAAAGGAAATTTTCAGCCGTTTTCAGTTGCTGGAAATGCTGGAGGGACTAGAGTATCGAGAATACATCCAGATATTGAATGTGTGTATTTAGAAACTGGTACTACATCAAATGACAGATTTTACGGATATCATAACAACATGACTTCAGGTACACATTATGCATTATTAGCTGATATTACTAATGTATCTGGTAATTGGGTATTACAAAGCGCTAGTTCTGGACAAGAAGGTGATGATATTTCATTCTTATGTAACAGTTCTTATACAATAACTGGATCTGCAAATATAGCCGGTCATTGGATAGGTGGCGTGAGTACTGATTGGTTTGATTGTAAAAACTGGGAAAATTTTTCAGTTCCTAAACGAGATACCAATGTAATTATCGATAATGCCTCAACAACATATTGTGATATTGATCATACCTCGCCTAATGCTGCTAAATATGGTTATGTGGCCGATTGTCAAGATTTAACCATTAGTGATGAAAAACTGAACATAGATTCAGATTTAGATATATTGTATGTGAGGAATGTTACTATTCAAGGAACTGGTTCATTGGATATGAATCATGATGGTGTTGGAACTCCTGGAAGTATTATTTACCTATATGAAGATTGGACTAATAATATAGGCGTCAACGCTTTTGATGAAGGTAATGGTCGTGTAGTATTTACCGGAGATCCTTTGGATGGACCTCAAGTAATTAATAATAATGTACCTACCAATACCGAAGAATTTTACAATGTTACACTAGACAATAATTTCGATACAAGTACATCAAACAATCTTCATGCTAATGGAAGCTTAATTGTAGATCCAACTAATAATGTTACAGTAACTGATGGACGTTACATTTATGTAAATAATGACTTTACAAATAATGGTGTGTTTAATATAAACAACAACGGTTCTCTGGTTCAAGGAAGTGACACTGGTATTAATACTGGTAATATTAGCGTGGAAAGATCAGCTTCAGTTGATGCTCAAGACTACGTATATTGGTCCTCGCCAATCACTAATATGAATGTTAATAATGTTTCACCGAGTTCGCCAACAAACCGAATTTATAAATGGAATCCTACCTTTGCCAATACCAATGGTACTTTTGGTAATTGGGTTTCGGCTGCTGGAGAAACTATGCAAGAAGGTGTAGGCTACATCATTAGAGTACCTAATGGACAAACAGCACCACCTATGCCTGGTGATTTAAATTTCACAGCTAACTTTAATAATGGCATTCCTCATAATGGACCTGTCCCAACTCTACAAGTCACAAGAGGAGCTATTGCTGGTAACGACGACCAGTGGAATTTAATAGGAAATCCTTATCCTTCGGCTATTGACGCTTATACATTTTTAGATCAAAACAGTAGTGTTCTCGACGGATTTGTTAATCTCTGGACTCATGGCAATCCGCCTACTGGAACTACTGATCCTTTTTATTATGATTTTGGGTCTAATTATTATGAAAGTGATTATTTAACCTATAATGGTATGGGAATGTCTAGTGGACCTGGAGATTTATATATAGCTTCTGGTCAAAGTTTTATGGTTAACATGCTAGAAACTGCCCCATCTCCAAGCAATATTGTGTTTAGTAATACCATGAGAGGTGTTAATCATGATAATTCTCAATTTTATAGATTAAATAATTCTCAAAAAAATAGTAATTATAGAAATGCTGAAAAGCATAGAATTTGGTTAGATCTTATTTCTGAAAACCAACCTGCAAATCGTATTTTAGTTGGTTATGCACAAGGAGCAACACAGGATCAAGATAGAATGTTTGATGCTATTTCTGATAACCTGAATTTTTATTCTTTGATTGAAAACAAGGCTTTTGTAATTCAAGGGCGAGGTCTTCCTTTTAATGAATCTGACATAATTCCTTTAGGTTTTAAAAGTATTTCACAAGGGAATTATATAATTGCAATTGCTGATTTAGATGGTATGTTTGACCAAAACAATCAAACAATTTATTTGAAAGATCATTTATTAGGAATTACTCACAATTTGAGAACTAATCCTTATAGTTTTGTAACTGAAGAAGGCGTCTTTGATAATCGATTTGAAATCGTATTTAGAGCTAGTGCCTTATCTATAGACGATTTAAATTTTGATTCAAACAACATTAGCATCATTGAACTTGATAACGACTATGTGAGGTTTAAGGTTCATTCCAACAATTTATCAATTAAGAATATAAAAATTATTGATTTAACAGGTAGATTAGTTTATAACTTGAATGGTCAAAACAGTAGTGAAACATTCAATCTATCAAATTTAGGAAGTTCGACTTACATAGCTAAAATAACTCTTTCAAATAATCACGTTATTCATAAAAAAGCCATAAAAAAATAAGCTGTTAGAAACTAATTAGTTCAAAGCCTTAATCCTTATTAAGGCTTTTTTTATAAGGTATAATTCAATGACAAGATAAAATTTCTGCCTGGAGATGCGATACCAGATGAATAGGTTTTGTATCGTTGATCTGTAATGTTTTCTAAACCTAAAACAACACGCAAATCACTATTAAACTGATATTGGGTTCTTAAGTTTAAAGTGTACCAAGATGGCGCATAAGGGTTTCCATCGTCATCTTTTGCATACAAATAGTCTTTTTCCTTTTCAGAAGGTGCCAACTGATTATAGGACAATTCACCATTGTAATTAATAAATCCATCAATCATAAATCTGTTTTTATTAAATATAAGATGTGTATTCCCGAAATTCGGGGCTACATGTCTTACTGGCACTTCAATACCATGGTCTTCCTCTGAACCTCCAATAACGTTATATTGAGATGTTAGTTTTAAGTTATTGGAGACATTTATTTTAAGCCCAAATTCAAAGCCGTAAATCCATGCTTTAGAAGCGTTTTGAATAGCTTGTACATTACTCAATTCTCCATCGTAAATAATTTCTGATTCGCCATTAATTGTATAATCTCTTCGAACCAAAGCGTTGTCCAAAAATGTGTAATATGTGCCTAAATCTATAATAACAACATTTTCAAAATTCAACATTAATCCCAATTCTCCGCCGTAGGCATACTCGGGCTTTAAATTATCATTTGGTACTACAACGGAACCTGGTTCAGAATCAAATACTTTTCCAATGTCATCAATATTCGGTGCCCTAAACGCCGTTGAAGCATTTAACTTCCATTGTATTGTTTTATTTGGTAACCAACTAATTCCTGCTGTCCCAGTTAAAGCACCAGAATTAATTTTGGTTGAATCAAATGGCAAGTTTAGATACTGATTGTTTTCAGTGAAATCTGCTTTTGCAAAGACCTGATTATACCTTAAGCCTGATTGAAAAATAAATTTTGAAGTAGGTTTGTATTTTAGACTTGTGTAAACAGCTGCCGATTGCCATGTAGAACCATCTGGGTATCTTGAAACCGTTGGACTAACTAAATTATTATTGACGTTCTTTTCTTGCCCGCTTGAATTAACTAAATTATAAACATATTCAAATCCATAAAACAATTCCGTTTTAGGGCTTATCTGTTTTTCTAAATCCATATTAAAAGATACGGCATTAACCGCTTCTTCCCTGATATTTTCTATTTCAGATTGAAAATCACGATCATGTCTACTTTCTTTAAAGTTTTGAAAAGCAACAGTAGTTTGTACCTTATCATATAAATTGGAACGACTTCTTAATTTGGTGTATTGAAAATTAGCCATTAACCATTGTTGCGGTCCATAATACCATTCAGCCGAACGTAAATTATCATCTTGATAACGCAATAACCTATCATATCTTGAATAATCTGATGTATGAGAAAAGTATAATCCCAAATCAAGGCTTAAATCTTCTTTGGGTTCATACCTTACTTTTTGCATTAAATTATATTGATTAAATCCTGTTGGCACCTGAACCAAAGGGTTTTCATTAGCTACAATTGTATCAATCCCATCAATAATTTCAACGTATTCAGGTCTTAAATATTCATCTGGCCCATTGCTTCCCATCCTTAAATCATCATAATCGCTGTAACTAATACTAGTTAAAAAAGCCCATTTTTTCAAACCAAAATTTAAATCCACATGTCCTGTTTTTTCAAAATTTGCTGAAGCATACCTAACTGATGTATTTGCTTTAAAATACAAATCATCCTTGTATGAAAGTTGAGGTTTTTTAGTATAGAAGCTCATAACGCCTCCTATAGCATCACTTCCGTAAACCACTGATCCAGCACCAAGTGTAATTTCAGTATTTTGAACTGTAAATGGATCAATAGATATGACATTTTGAAGGTTACCAGATCTAAAAATAGCATTGTTCATCCTTACACCATCAACAGTAATCAAAAGTCTATTGGTTGAAAATCCACGAATCATCGGACTACCACCTCCAAGCTGACTTTTTTGTATAAAAACATTCCCAGTATTCTCTAACAAATCTGCACTTGTCTGTGGATTGGAAAATTGAATATCTTTTGAAGTAAAGTTTATGATTTTTTGTGGTATGTCCCTAGAGTTTTGCTCAAATTTTGATGCTGAAATAACAATTTCATCCAAATCAACTCGACTTGTTAGATACACTATATTATTCGCCCTAACAACTTCAGATTTCAAAATTTTAACCTGAATGTAGGAGCTGTTTTTAAACGTAAGCATTTCATCATTTTCAAATATGTCTAGTGACGCTTCACCATCTATATTTGTTTGAGTTGTCTCATGTTCGCCAACTATGATTACTCCTGCTAAAGGTATATTGGTGTCATTTTCAATGACCTGAACCGTTTGGGAAAAAGCCTGAAAAGAATAAATGGTACTTAAAAATAGAAACAGAAACTTTAATTTCATATTTAAGAATCTCATTGGTTTTTTAGTTGAATACTTGGTTGAAAATGTCCAAGGATTTTGGTTTTTTAAAATACCCTAAATGCAACTCAAAATACACTAACAACATGTTTAAAAAATCGCGTCTTTGTGCTCCATTTAAATGTAACTGATTTAAGGCATCAAATTTCATGCCCAAGAGCTTATTTAAAATAATATTGTTTTGGTCTGAAATAGTATATTTATCAATAACATCTTTTTCAAAAGCACCTATTTGTAAATTAAAAATTGCCTTGGGATTGGTTGTGATTTCTGGATAAAAACCAAGGTATTTAGTAAGCTTCAATAAAAATAATAAATGAAAATTAGAAAAGACTTCCTCCGCATCTAACCATTGCAATGCTGACTCTATGTAATCAAACAAAATGGTATTCTTTTCTTCTTCTTTTAGTACTCCGTTTAGGACTTCGGCAATAAATAATGCCATAGCACTCTTTAAAATATTAGTATGAAGTGTTTTGTATATAAAACTTGACTTCACTTCATTAATATATTGCAGTGATTGATTTTGTTTGTAATTCTCTTCTATAAATAATTGAGACAATGGTTGATAATAGGCAATTGTTTGTTTCTTTTTACTCTTAAACGCATTTCGAATCAAATAACTTGTAACACCTCGTTCTTGGGTGTAACATTTTACGATTAAATCATTATCACGATACCTAATTTTAGATAATACAATGACTTTACTTTTGGTTAACATTATCTAACGACCATTACCTTTAATACTTTCGTTTCAAACGTGTCTAAATCAGATAGCATGATTAAATAAACCCCTGAAGAAACCACATTGTTCATTAGGTTTTTTCCATTCCAAAAAGCAACACCTCCATCAATTTCCAAATTATAACCTTTAAATCTTAAATTAGTTCTAGATTGTGCTTCAGCCACCAAATTTCCTTCAATATCTGTTATCTTGATATTCACGTTTTCAGATATTCCTTTTATTTTTACTTTTTTGTCTGTTATATCAAATGTTGGTCGTACTGGGTTTGGATAAACAAATGCGTTTTCTAAACTTTCTTGGGTTTCAGATCCACCAGCTTTAAAGGAAACCAAACCTCTATCAGTTGCAATATAGATAATACCATTTGACCCATCAATTGAGGTATCAATTACATTGTTTGAAGGTAAAGGAGAATTGTCTTTAGTAAAATGATACAACGTTTGTTGTCCATCAGATGAAAAATAAAATAATCCAGATCCAATTGTGCCAATCCATTTATTATTTGACCCATCTACCTCAATATCAGAAATAGGTTGTTGGAACAACAACTCTTTTGGCACGCCATCCTCTAAAATAATTATTTCTTGAGCTTGTATATTATCATCAGTAAAAAAATTGGATGTATTATAAAGCACTCTCAATCCGTTAGTAGTGCCCATCCACATTTGATTTCGTTTATCCAGAGCCATACCAGTAACATAATTAGCAGGCATGTTTTGATCTTCTCCCATTAAACTCTTGAGTTTTACTCCTGAATTATTTTCGTTAAATCCGATTAGCCCAAAATTATAACCACCAATCCATTTTGTGCCGTTATTATCTATAATAATATTGCTATAACCCCATTCATCATTGGGATCTTGAATTAAACTTAAAAAATCATATCGCTGCCATTGTTCTGTAGAGGGGTCATAAGACTTAAGTGGCTTACCAACTCTAGCTGTCATAGTCCATAAGATACCATTTCTGTCAAACGCTGAAGCACATTGCCTTATCAAGGGGTAATTATTACTACCTGGTTCATTTTCTGGCTCTAATCCACTATTGAAATTATTGAATAGCACTGTTGATTGGTCATCATTAATTTCTAATACACCATCCGCGAAAGAACTGATAAAAACTTTCGAGTTATTAAAGGGATTAATCGCCGTTCTATTTAGGTTTCTTGCACCAAGTAAGCTATCAAACGGAATGTTTATCCAAGAGCCTTGATTCAAGTGGCTTACACCTCTGCTTCTTGGAGGAGACCAATTATATGATATATTATACTCTCCAAAAGTTACCCACAAATTATCAATAGTAGCATCTACGCTAAATGCATTATTCAATAAGGGCCCTTGGGGATGAATTTCCTCAAAATCTAATGGGTTCAATATTGGATACTTTAATATCCCGAAGTTTTGAGTACCTATATAAACAAATTCTCCTATTGAAGTGGCGGAAGAAAATTCAGTTTCTAAATTAATATCAACATCTATTTCTACAATATTAGTAAAATTGATATCATACATATAAACCTTATCTAGAGTAGTAACAATTAGATAGTTGTTTGCTACTCTAACATCGATAGGTCGCAAATCATATTGAAATAAGTCAAAGAATACATCGTCAATAATTTCAGCAATAAATCTATTGAATCTTTGTATGAATAGCCTGTTTTCAAAAGTTTCAATAGCTATATTATTACCTCCTCTTACTGTTTCCCATTCTTGAAAATCAACCAGATCATTACTAGATTGTAAAGCTTTTTTTAGACCATTACCATCTTGACATGCGGCATAGATATAGCCTTCAAAAACAGCTGTTTGTTTTACAATTATTTGAGCACCACCATTACCCATAAAGTATGTGTCTCCAAATTCTAATCGAGTTAAATCATAAACCGAAATACCATAATCTGTAGCGATATAAATAAGACCTTCATACTCGTTGAAATGATTAATGTTTTTATCATTTGGTGGTATTGTTGGTTTGTCTAATATATCAACAATAGTTAATACGTTATCATCATTGTCAAAAACAATTTCCATCAAACCATTTTCATAACCTATAATTAATAGTTGATAGGCTTCACTGTAATGTATTTGCGATATGGTTTCTCCGGATAGTCCATTAATTGTTGATAGCGTTGTGGTTTCCTGGGTTTGAGTATCATACACAAAAACAGCATTTTCTGCTGCTGCATATAATTTATTGTTTCCACTTGACACATCTTTAATATTTAAATACGAAAAATGTCCTTGCCATTCACTTGAAAAATCTTGTGAAAATCCTGTAATTGGAATTATCAAAATTATTAAAATTACTACCCTTTTAATCATACTCATATACATCTACTTTCAAATATATCTAATACTAACGAGTTTAGTAAAGATTTCATATCTAAAAACAAAAAAGCCTTCTAAAATTTAGAAAGCTTTCTAGTATTATTCAAAATCAATAATTAAACAACTCCTTGTGCCAACATAGCATCAGCAACTTTTACAAAGCCAGCAACATTTGCACCTTTTACATAGTCAACATAACCGTCATCTTGTTTTCCATAAGTTACACAAGATTCGTGTATATCATTCATGATTTGATTCAATTTAGCATCAACCTCTTCGCGTGTCCAGTTTAAACGAAGTGAATTTTGACTCATTTCAAGTCCTGATGTAGCAACGCCTCCAGCATTTGATGCCTTTCCAGGAGAAAATAAAACTTTAGCCTTTTGGAAAGCTTCAATTGCATCTGGAGTAGTTGGCATATTAGCACCTTCTGCAACTGCTACAACATTATTATTGATTAACATTTTTGCTTCATCTCCATTTAATTCATTTTGAGTTGCACATGGTAAGGCAATATCACAATTAACAGACCATGGTCTCTCATTGGCATGGAATGTAGCCGTTGCATATTTATCAACATATTCACTAATTCTTCCTCTTTTTACATTTTTAAGCTCCATAATAAAAGCTAACTTATCTTCATCAATTCCGTCAGTGTCATGAATGTATCCTGAAGAATCAGACATAGTAACAACTTTACCTCCTAATTGAGTAGCTTTTTCACATGCATATTGTGCAACGTTACCAGAACCTGAAATAACCACTGTTTTTCCTTCAAATGAATCACCTTTTGTAGCCAACATATTTTTAGCAAAATACACACAACCATAACCAGTAGCTTCTGGTCTTATTAAAGATCCACCGTAAGACATTCCTTTACCTGTTAAAACACCAGTAAATTCATTTCGGAGTCTTTTATATTGACCAAACATGTAACCAATTTCTCTAGCTCCTACACCAATGTCACCAGCAGGAACATCAGTATTAGCTCCAATATGTCTGAACAATTCTGACATGAATGATTGACAAAAACGCATGACTTCATTATCACTCTTACCTTTTGGATCAAAGTCACTTCCTCCTTTTCCGCCTCCCATTGGTAAGGTTGTTAATGAGTTTTTAAATACTTGTTCAAAGCCTAAAAATTTTAAAATACTTAAGTTCACTGATGGGTGAAAACGCAAACCACCTTTATAAGGACCAATAGCCGAATTAAATTCTACTCTATACCCTCTATTAACTTGAGTTTTACCGTTATCATCAACCCAAGGAACTCTAAAAATTATAGTACGTTCTGGCTCTATCATTCTCTCAAGCAACATCTTATCTTGATATTTAGGGTTTGCCTCAATAAACGGAATTACCGTTTCAGCAACTTCGTGAACAGCTTGTAAAAATTCTGGTTCGTGACCATTTATTTTTTTTACAGTATCTAAAAAAGCATTGATTTTGTCCTTCATTTCTTTAGTTTTTAAGAAATATATATAATATTAAAATTTATGGGCACAAATATACATTATCTTTAAAAAAGAATTATCATTTTTTTATTTTTCATAATACATCTAGAAATAATAAATTATTCGTTAATTTGTTACATAAGCAACTGGATTTCAACAATAAATTTGGTAGATAAAGGCGTTTTTATATATTTGTTAACAGTTTGCTCTAAATTATTGAAATTTATACTATGTTCAATTTGAAACAATTAACCGTAGCTTTGGCCTTTATCGCTGGGTTACAATTTGGCTTTTCGCAGCTAGGGTTTTCTCATGAAATTGGTGCCATTGTTGGACCTGTTCAATTCAGATCAGATTTTGGAGTAAGAAATAGCGAAGAAACTAACCTAGGTAATTCAGGTTATGGTATTGGTCTTATTCACTATATTAATTTTGCTTACAGAGCAGATTGTAATTGTTATTCAACAGATACTTATTTTAATGACCATTTCAAATTGCGTAGCGAAATATCGTACAACTCAACCAAACTCGAGCATTTTGGTCAATGGCAAGAACCAAGAGCGGGTTACCAAGATGATGACCGTTTGAGAGGACACACTGGTGAGGCCAACAATTTTGATATTGGTATGCAACTAGAATATTTCCCAAAAAGTATTCGATCTTTTCAAGCATTTAGTTATCGTATAGCACCTTTTGTAAGTTTAGGAGCTCATTATACATCATACAATCCAAAAGCTTATACAACCTATGGTACACAGACTATTGCTGATCACACTAATTTCTGGAGTAAATGGGAACCTGGGTCGATCAATCCAGATTCAGGAAGTACTTGGTCTGTAGTAACCAGTATTGGAGCACGTTACAAGCTTACAAAACTATCTGATTTAATGCTGGATTTAAGATGGCAATATTATTTTAGTGACTGGATAGATGGTTTAAATCATCAATTAGATTCAAACAAGCATAATGATTGGTTAGTTTGGTTAAACTTTGGTTATATATATTATCTAGATTAATCACCATAAAAAAAGAAAGAAAAGCCAAGTTTAAAACTTGGCTTTTTTATTTTAAGACGTTTAGGTTATTTATCCGATGGCTTGTTTTAAATCGGCAATTAAATCTTCTTCATCCTCAATTCCTACACTCAAACGAATGAGTGAATCAACGACACCTGTTTTTTCACGTTCTTTTTTTGGAATACTGGCATGTGTCATACTCGCTGGATGTCCCGCTAAAGATTCAACTCCTCCTAAAGATTCAGCCAGAGTAAATACTTTTAATTTTTCAACAATTTTTATGGCTGCTTCATAATTATTGCCATTAGTTGTAAACGAAACCATTCCTCCAAACCCATTCATTTGTTCTTTGGCGACTTGATGGTTTGGATGATTTTCAAATCCTGGCCAGTATACTTTTTCAACTTTTGGATGGGAATTTAAGTATAATGCTACAGCCTGTCCGTTTTCGCAATGACGCTGCATACGAATATGTAATGTTTTAATACCTCTTAATACTAAAAAGCTATCCTGTGGGCCACAAACCGCACCACTAGCATTTTGAATGAAATACAGTCTTTCTGCCAGTTCTTTATCTTTAACTACTAAGGCTCCCATAATAACATCACTATGTCCTCCTAAATACTTTGTAGCTGAATGCATCACGATATCGGCTCCCAAATCTAGTGGTTGTTGTAAATAAGGAGTAGCAAACGTATTATCTACTGCCAATAATAAATTGTGCTTTTTAGCAATATCTGAACAGGCTTTAATATCTATGATATTCATCATAGGGTTTGTTGGTGTTTCAACCCAAATCAACTTGGTTTTTTCATTTATATAGTTTTCAATATTTGTTGCATTTTCCATACCTACAAAATGAAATATTATACCAAATTTCTTAAATATAGAAGTAAATAACCTGTATGATCCACCGTACAAATCATTAGTTGAAACTACTTCATCTCCTGGTTCTAATAACTTAATTACGGCATCAATAGCAGCTAGACCAGAACCAAAAGCCAACCCAAACTCACCGTTTTCAATACTAGCAAAAGCATTTTCCAGTGCCTGTCTCGTTGGGTTGTGTGTTCGTGAATACTCGAATCCCTTATGTCCTCCTGGCGTATTTTGTGCGTATGTTGATGTTTGATAAATTGGTGGCATCACAGAACCATAAGCAGGATCATGTTTTTGACCACCATGAATTGTTTTCGTATTGAATTTCATAAATAACTATTGTTTTCACAAAGTTATATTTTAATTGGTGTATTTAAATGCAATAATTACCTTTAGTATAAGATTAACAAGAAATATATTATGCGAAATTATTATTACATTCTGATTATAATAGTCTCAATGTTGCTGAGTTTATCTTGTACTGAAGATAAAACCAATATTACTTTTAAAGAGGTAAATATTACCACTGATGATAATATTCTTGTAGAAATATATGTTCCTAAAGCGATTGGAAATGATAATGTTTCTGAAAAAATAAACACAAAAATAGACGAAGTACTTATAACATCTTTATCCATTGGGGATTCAGAAACCGCAACTTCATCATCAGTGAAAGAAAGTGTTAGTCGGTTTAATAAAGAGTATAAAAACTTTAAAGCAGATTTTCCAGAAAGCCCTATGGTTTGGGAAGCACAAATAGATGGTGAGGTCACCTATCAATCTGATGCCATTATTTCATTGGCACTTACTAACTACCAAAATACGGGTGGCGCACATGGTAATGTTACTGTTACTTTTTTGAATTTTGATGCCAAAACTGGAAGTTTAATTTCGAACAACGATTTATTTTCAGATTTTACTGCTTTCGAAAATTTGGCAAAAGACCACTTTTTCAAAGAGATTTCTGGTAAAAAAGAAGATTATTTTGAGCCAGATAAATTTACACTACCTGCCAATATAGGTTTAAATGACGAAGGCTTAATACTGCTCTACAACACCTATGAAATTGCGCCTTATTCTTCAGGTATTACTGAAATACATATTCCATTTAGTGAAGTAAACGCCCTTTTAAATTACAAATAATTAAATAAATTTCCTGATGGCTAAAATAACACCCAAATGTATGCCTTCATGGTAACAATTAAAATCAATAGCCTCTTCAACATTTGTTAGCCTGCTTTTTGTAGTAACTGTGTATTCATTAAATTGTTGAAATGACTTATTTTTATAGTCTTCTTTTGTTTTTTCAATGGTTGAAAACAACAAGTTATGTATGGCATCAACTTCAGCCTGCGACAAGTCAGACTCTGGTTTAGTTCCTTTTTTAAATCGTTCAATCAAATCGTCAGAAATCATACAAGGTAACCCAGATAATCTATAAACTAATAGTTGTTGTGTAACTATGGTATGTGCAATGTTCCAAATAATATTATTGCTAAAACCTTTAGGGATTTTATTTAATTGCTCAAGCGAATAGTTTTCTAAAAATGATTCTAAAAGTTTTCTGTTCTTAATTGAAATATCAAAAGCCCAATCCATAATTTTAATTTTTGACTAAAATTAACCAAATTCTACTAAAATGAATTTACTTTGCATCATATTTCTTTAGCATGAAAAAAGTATATTATCTCAAAACTTGTAATACTTGTATTCGTATTTTAAAAGAACTTGACTTATCCTCTGAATTCGAGCTTCAGGACATAAAAACTGAACCCATAACTGTAAAGCAATTGGAACAAATGCAAAAACTTTCAGGAAGCTACGAATCCCTTTTTAGTAAGCGTGCCAAACTTTATAAGGAAATGGATTTAAAAAATACCGCACTATCAGAAGCTGACTTTAAACATTATATTCTTGAGCATTATACTTTTTTAAGTCGTCCGGTTATCATTATTGATGATCATATTTTTATTGGTAATTCTAGAAAAACTGTTGAACAGGTTAAAAATACTTTAAGTGGGAAATAACCGAATTTTTGCACTTTTTGCTGCCTTTATGGTTCAGGTTATTTACGGACTCACTTTTACTTTTGCCAATGATGTTATTGATGACGGACATATTAAGCCTTATGGTTTTATATTGCTACGAATAATTGGTGCAACAGCTTTATTTTGGCTATTGAGCTTGTTTACACCTATGGAAAAAGTTGACAGGAAGGATTATTTCAAATTCTTTATAGCTTCAATTTTTGGCATCGCCTTAAACATGCTTACTTTTTTTAAAGGCCTTGAGTTTACAACACCTATTCATGCATCAGTTATTATGACTGTGGTGCCAATTGTTGTTTTGGTGTTATCTGCTATATTTTTAAAAGAACGTATTACTAATTTAAAATTTACTGGAATTCTATTAGGATTTGCAGGTGCTATTATTTTAAGTATTTACGGAAAATCTACTCAAATAGGAGATAATATTTTATTGGGAAATACCTTGGTTTTTATAAACGCCGTTTCATACAGTATTTATTTGATTCTCATCAAAAAAATAACTGATAAATACCATCCGTTTACATTTATTCGTTGGTTGTTTTTATTTGGTTTAATTATGGTTATTCCGTTTGGATATGGCGAACTTTCAGAAGTAGTCTGGACTAATTTTTCACCTTATATTATATTTTCAGTTGTGTTTGTGATTTTAGGTGCAACCTTTGCCACATACTTATTAAATCCACTAGCTTTAAGGCAACTAAAAGCCTCAACCGTAAGCACGTTCTTATATATTCAGCCTGTAATTGCTGGTGTTTTTGCTATCATTATGGGAAGTGACACCATTAATTCCATTAAATTGATAGCAGCATCTCTAATCTTTACTGGAGTTTATTTGGTAACTAAAAAACCCAAATTAAAGGTTTAAATCTATTGGCCGTTTTTGGTACTTGCGTGTATCTGCTTTTGTGAGTATTTTAAAATCTTTAGATTTTGGGAAACGGCTTGCGCAAGCCATCAACTCATCATTTAAATGGGTTAACTTCCTGGTTTTAAAATTCATCCAGGCGCCAAGCATTTCGCAATGTGCTATATTCTTACCTCTTTCGTCATAAAAATTATGTTCTATACTAAAAAACATACCATCATCACTCAAACCAGTAACTTCCAATCCAACAGTTATTGGGTCTCCAATATGTGCCTCCTTAAAGTAATAAATGTGTTCATAAAACACAATAGGTGCTAGTTCATGTTTAGCTATTTCGTGAAGTGAAAATCCAAATTCTTCAAAAAAAGCCATTCGAGTATGGCTCATAAAATTCATATAAGACGCATTTGCCAAATGCATATTGGCATCTAAATCATTCCAGCGTATTTCAAATTGTTTAGTAAACATATCCAGTAATTATAAAAGAACAAAAATACAATTTATAACTAGGAACGTATTAAACCGTTTTCTGTTTTCAAAACCTACAGTTTTGGTTACCTTTGTATCACTTTAAACAAGCTTATGATACATTCAATGACAGGATATGGCAAATCTGTTTTACAGTTGCCAACCAAAAAAATAACTATTGAGATAAAATCACTGAATAGCAAAAATCTTGACTTGAATGCTAGAATGCCTTCAATTTACAGAGAAAAGGAATTAAGTCTGCGCAAATTAATTGGCAATCAATTAGAACGTGGAAAAATCGATTTCTCAATTTATGTTGAAATGACAGGTGAAGAAACCACAACACAGCTTAACAAACCTGTTGTTAATCAATACATAAAGCAATTGAAGGAGGTTGTTGATGGTGATAACATGGAGCTCCTAAAAATGGCTGTTAGATTTCCCGATGCACTTAATACAGAGCGTGATGATATTGATGATGATGAATGGAAAGCTATCTTGAATGAAATTGAAGCCGCATTACAACGTATTGAAAAATACCGCTTGGATGAAGGTAAAGTGCTTGAAAATGATTTCCGAAATCGTATTCAAAATATTGATGATTTATTAGAGCAAGTTATCGCTATGGATCCTGAACGTATTGAAGGTGTTCGTGAGCGCTTAAGGAAAGGGGTTGAAGAGCTTAAAGAAAAAGTTGATGAAAACCGCTTTGAACAAGAATTAGTGTTTTACATTGAAAAATTTGATATTACTGAAGAAAAAGTCCGCCTTAAAAATCATTTAGAGTACTTTATAAAATCCTTGGATTCTGCGGATTCTAATGGAAAAAAACTAGGTTTTATAGGCCAAGAAATTGGTAGGGAAATAAATACTATTGGATCTAAAAGCAACTATGCACCTATGCAAAAATTAGTTGTTCAAATGAAGGATGAGCTTGAAAAAATTAAGGAACAGTTATTGAATGTTTTGTAAGTATGAATAAAGGAAAACTCATCGTATTCTCAGCACCTTCAGGATCTGGAAAAACAACCATAGTTAGGCATTTATTGGAAATTGATGCCTTAAATCTGGAATTTTCAATTTCAGCCACATCCCGTGAAAAACGTGGTGAAGAAATTCATGCTAAAGACTACTATTTTTTATCAGCTAAAGAATTTAAAAATAAAATAAAAAACGATGAGTTTTTAGAGTGGGAAGAAGTGTATCGTGATAATTTTTACGGTACTTTAAAAACTGAAGTTGAGCGCATTTGGTCTCTTGGTAAACACGTGATTTTTGATATTGACGTGTCTGGCGGATTACGTATAAAGCGCAAATTCCCGGAACAAACTTTGGCTGTTTTTGTAAAGCCTCCTAGTATTGATGAATTAAAAATCAGGCTTAAAAAGCGTAAAACCGAAAGCGAGGACAAAATAAACATGCGTATTGCCAAAGCCTCTGCTGAATTGGCAACAGCTCCTTTATTTGACGTTGTTATTGAAAATGATAATTTAGAAAAAGCACTCAAAGAAGCCGAAACGCTTGTATCTGAATTTATAAATAGTTAGTGTTTATGAAGGTTGGTTTATACTTTGGAACATTTAATCCTATTCATGTTGGTCATTTAATTATTGCAAACCATCTGGCTGAAAATAGTGATTTAGACCAGATATGGTTGGTTGTCACGCCACAAAGTCCTTTTAAAAAGAAGCAATCCCTCTTGGATAATTACCAGCGTTTAGAAATGGTTTATCGTGCTACAAAAGATTATACCAATTTATATCCTAGTGATATTGAATTTAATCTACCGCAACCAAATTACACTATAAATACATTGGCCTATCTACAAGAAAAATATCTTGATAAAACTTTTTCACTAATTATGGGAGAGGATAATTTAAAGAGTTTTCATAAGTGGAAAAACTATCAACTCATTCTTGATAATCATGATATTTATGTCTATCCGAGAATTTCAGATGGAAAAATTGAAACACAATTTGATCAACATGAAAGAATACATCACGTACAGGCACCAATTATTCAATTATCATCTACATTTATTAGAAAAGCTATAAAAGCAGGTCAAAATATCAGACCCATGCTACCTGAGCATGTTTGGGAATATGTGGATGAGATGAATTTTTACAAATAAAAAAAGCCAACTTAAGAAAGTTGGCTTTTTTTTGTATTCAACGCTTTTATTTATCAAGTGCTGGAATTCGCAAAACCTGACCTGGATAAATTAAATCTGGATCTTTAAGCATAGGTTTATTAGCCTCAAAAATTACTGGGTATTTCATAGCATTACCATAATAATTTTTGGCAATTTTCCCCAAAGTATCTCCACTCACTACAGTATGAAATTGTGCTTCAGGCTCCTTATGTTCAACCGTCATTTGGTCATCAACTGTTGCTATGCCATTAGAATTACCAACAACCAAAACCACCTTTTCTTTTGTAGCTTGGTCATAGGCCATACCCTTTACAGTTGCTAAATCACCAGAAATATGGATGTCTAAATTTTCAACTTGTAATTGTAAATCGCTTATGGTTTCTTCAAGCCTGCCTGCTGCAGCTTCTTCTCTTTTCCTTTTTGCTTCAGCGGCATCTGCTGCTGCTTCGGCAGCTTCTTCAGCCGATGTTTTTCCTATTCCAAAAATTTTGGCTCCTGCATCTTTAATAAATGAAAATAATCCCATGATTGTTTATATGTTTTATGTTAATATTGGTAAAGTTCAAAAAATTCTTGTTTAAATCCTATTGCAAAAACTAATTAGTTTAACTCAAAAAAAAAGAAACTGCCTGTTACTAATTTCGCAGACAGTTCCTACCAACCAAAAATCTTAATCTAAACAATAGTTTGTTTTCAACCTTTATTTGAATTTAATCTTGTATGTATTTTGACACCATTCTTTACAAAAGGTCACATACTACTTTAAAAAAATTATACACGATTACTTTCACGAGGGTTTTCTTTACGTTCTGACTTAAACTTTCGTTTTTTAGCCTTACTTGATTGCTTACCCTCGGCATTTCTTAAATATTGTATATAGCCGCGTCCTGTAAATTCATAAATGGTACCAGAGGCTATGTGATACAGTTCTATTCTGGCATCATTAAGAACACTTAATTCAAAATGTTCATTTCCAAAATAATCATAATCCAAAGTCAAGGTTTTCAAATACATATTACCTGGAATATTACTCACGCCATAAATTCCTGTGTAATCCCAATATATATTATTTGGGTTTCCAACGTTCACATCTTGTGAACTTCTAAATTCTGAATCATTCCCGCCAGCTAAAAACTGTAAGTAGTTTTCATTATCAAATTCGTTTATAGTACCTGTTGGGCTTGTATATGTTTTTTCCCAAGCTTCATATTCTTGTAAGAAATAATGAATGTTATCATAAAACACAAAATCGTAATCAAAATTGGCACGTTGATAGCCTCTTAAAAAATAAGATGTATCATTATTTGGGTTATACAATTCAATGGTATTATTGTTTATTTGATACACATCAAAGGTTTGGTAACCATCAATAACATGATACACATCTAGAATCATATTATAGGCATCATAGCTTCCTACCTGAATACCATATCCATTTCCTTGGCTTCCTATTCCAACTAAATTGTTATTGGCGAATAAGTTTCCGTTTCTAAACGACACTGTAAACGCTATTTGTAAAAACGGCGTTTCACCATAACCTATGGTTTCATTTATATCTACATACCACAACTCATATGAGTTTAATAACTGATTCAATGAAATTGAAGGTGCTGGTTCTGGATTGTATCCATCAACAATTATCTCTTCAGTATAACAAGACGTAAATAGCGTTGCCGATACTGCAAATACTAAAAATAGTTTTAATGTCTTCATAAGGCTTTCATTTTAAAGATATTGTTTTAAGAGTTTCAAAACACGTGCCAAAATCAAAACGCTTCTATTGAACAAGAGTTTTTAAAGCGGCTTTTTTTATGTACTTTTGATTTGTAAAAACAAATTACAGTTTATGGACAAACCTTTAAAGTACGCGGTGTTTGGAGCAGGTAGTTGGGCAACAGCTATTGTAAAAATGTTATCGGAAAATTTAGAGGAAGTGGGTTGGTATATGCGAAGTGTTTATACCAAAGAGCACATTTTAAAAGAGTACCATAACCCAAGTTATTTGAGTTCGGTTGAATTTAAAGTTAATCAACTTAAATTAAGTAACGATATCAACGAAATGGCAAACTATGCCGATGTACTGATTTTTGTTATTCCGTCAGCTTTTATGCATGGAGAGCTAGAAAAGCTTACAGCAGATATTAGCGATAAAATTATAGTTTCGGCTGTAAAAGGCATTATTCCTGAATCTGGTTTATTAGTGGGTGAGCACTTTCATGATATTTATAATATTCCTTTCGAAAATATTGCAGTAATAGCTGGACCTTGTCATGCTGAAGAGGTGGCTTTAGAACGTTTATCGTATTTAACCATTTCTTGTGCTGATGCCGAAAAAGCACAAGCCATTGCTGATGCCTTATCTAGTGACTACATAAAAACCAAAATAAGCGATGACATTATTGGTACTGAATATGCCGTCATGCTAAAAAACATCTATGCTATTGCGGCAGGAATTGCTCATGGTTTAGGCTATGGCGACAACTTTCAGAGTGTGCTAATGAGTAATGCCATTCGTGAAATGAAGCGTTTTATAAAGAAAATGCATAAAATGAAACGTAACATTAACAATTCGGCTTACCTGGGAGATTTATTGGTAACGGGTTACTCGGTGTTTTCCAGAAACCGTATGTTTGGAAACATGATTGGTAAAGGCTATACCGTAAAAAGTGCCATGATGGAAATGAACATGGTTGCCGAAGGTTACTACGCTACAAAAAGTGCACATTTGCTTAATGAGAAAAACAAAAAGAAAACACGACTTCCTATTATTAATGCGGTTTACAGCATTTTATATGAAGGGAAAGATGCTAAAAAGGTATTCAAAAAGCTGACGGATAAATTAGATTAAAATATACTTCATGAAATGTTTTTCCATCCTTATTGTTTTTATAAGTCTATTTTCATATTCGCAGAAACGTGAATATAGTTTTGACTACTTACTAGAATATGAATTTACGTTTCACAAAGAAAATGTTGCAAGAGCAAAATATTACCTGACTAATTCTAAAGACAACAGCTATTTGGCAATTATAAAAGAGTCTGATAGCCTACATTTTGACCTTATATTTAAACATCATGATAAAGCTTATGCTAATGTTAAACTCCTAAAATCTGACTTTTACAAAGCTGAATTTATCAATATTGATTGTGAAAGTGTTGTTACTAACATTAAAAAATATAAAATTAAAGATATAGTAATTGAAACTCATAAAGACACTTTAATTAATAATGAAGCTTACTTTATTTTTAAAATGGAACTAAAAAATAAACCTACTAACCCTAAAAAGAGAATAGGATTAGTAACTAAATATTTTATTACAAACAAGAATTCTGTTTTTCACTTACCTGTATACGAAGATTTTCATGACTTTAATAGATGGACTCAACATAAAAAAATGCCTAATGGTATTTATAATCAACTGCTCCTAGTTGATTTATTTGATCAACCTCATGCCTCTGAAATATTACAATCTTTCCATAAAATAGACAAAAAGATTATAATATCAAATGGTTGTAATCATTAACATTAACCCATTTGACTTTCTCAAAAAAATAAACGAAACAACTACTTCACCAAAACACCTTTTTCCTGCATTAATGGTAAGGTTTGAAGAGCCTTTTTATTAATGGTGTTTTTTCTAAAAAGATACGTTTTATCAAACATGGTATTCCCGTCAAAAAAAGTGACTTTAAACTCGTTGTTAAGTCTTAAAACATCTTCTTGTAAGTATTCTATTTTAGCATAGCTGCGTGCTGGTAACATTTTAATAGTGTGACGCATAACAGGCGTAATTTTATCTTGGCTATAACCTTTTGTTACTATTAAAACGGTATCTAAATCTACATCTTTGTTATTAATAATATAGGCATTCCAGTCTTGCGTACGATGCTCTTTGTTAAACTCGTTTACTACAGCCACATAAACGTCTTTAACAACTGGAATTTGGATATCTTTTTTCATTACGTATTAAAGTGCCGACTTAAACTGCTCTAAAAAACGCACATCATTCTCACTTAACAATCGTATGTCTCCTATTTGATGCAATAGCATGGCAATACGGTCAATACCCATACCAAAAGCAAAACCAGAATAGGTTTTAGAATCTATTCCACAGTTCTCTAACACATTAGGGTCTACCATTCCGCAACCCATAATTTCTAACCAACCTGTTCCCTTTGTAATGCGGTAATCGGTTTCAGTTTCTAATCCCCAATACACATCTACTTCTGCACTTGGCTCTGTAAATGGGAAATACGATGGTCGCAAACGAATTTTACTCTTGCCAAACATTTCGGTAGTAAAATATTGAAGTGTTTGTTTTAGGTCTGCAAAACTTACGTCTTTATCTATGTACAAACCTTCTACTTGATGGAAAAAACAGTGCGAACGTGCTGAAATAGCTTCGTTTCTATACACGCGGCCAGGAGAAATAGTACGAATAGGTGGTTTGTTATTTTCCATATAACGCACTTGTACCGAACTGGTATGTGTACGCAACAGAATATCAGGGTTTGTTTGAATAAAAAACGTATCCTGCATATCACGTGCTGGATGATATTCTGGCAAGTTCAATGCTGTGAAATTATGCCAATCATCTTCAATTTCTGGACCCTCACTGACATTAAATCCAATACGTGAAAAGATATCAATAATCTGATTTTTAACTATCGAAATTGGATGTCTAGCACCAATTTCAATGGGCTCACCAGGTCTAGATAAGTCACCATAAATACCTTTGACTTCTTCCTTGCTTTCTAATTCTTCCTTTAAGGCATTTACTTTATCTTCTGCTGTTTTTTTTAGGGTATTAATAACTAGACCAAATTCCTTTTTTTGATCATTAGCTACATTTTTGAATTCCTTAAAATAATCATTAAGTAATCCTTTTTTACCTAAATATTTTATACGAAATGCCTCAACCTCTTCTTTAGATTGCGCACTAAATGCTTCGGCTTCAGCAATTAATTCTTTTAATTTATCTATCATGATATCCTAATAAGGGCTGCAAATTTAGTGTTTTTTGTGAGAAGCTGAAACAAGTTCAGCAATACAAGTAACTTAATTAATAAACTCGGCTTCAAGAAAATAGTTTACAATAGCCTCTTTCATAAGCACACTTTGTTCACCTGCCTTCAGATTTGGCAATTGTTCCTTTACTTTATAATGTGGCCATTTATCCTCATCAAAATAATCAAATTCATAATAGCCATAAGGCTCTAGAAGTCTGCAAATAGCAATATGCATGAGGTCTAGCTTATGGTCTTTTTTGAATTTTCTATCAAATTGTCCGAGTTCTTGAACACCTATTAAATAAATTATAGCATCAAGATCAAGCGTGTCTCCATCAGCAAATTGCTTGGATAATTTTTCAACTACCAACTCCCAACGTTGTTTTAATTCTTCGTCTCTTGACATAATAATTTTAAAAAAACAAAGTTACAAAGTAGATAGATAGCAATACTTTATATTTGCTGAAAATCTTCAACATATGGCTATTATAGATATCGTTTTAGTTGCTTTATTAGGATTCGGACTTATTCGAGGCTTTTTCAAAGGGTTTTTTGTTGAAGTGGCTTCGTTAGTTGCACTTATCGCAGGAATTTACGGTGCTATTCATTTTAGTTACTACGTAGCCGATTTATTGATAGAACATGTAGATTGGAGTGAGAAAACCATAAATATTACCGCTTTTGCTATTACTTTTATAATTATAGTATTGGTTATTGCTCTAGCTGGAAAAGCTCTAACAAAATTAGCCGATTTTGCTGCATTGGGTTTTCTAAATAAATTACTAGGTGGTGTTTTTGGTTTATTAAAAATAGGTTTGATTTTAAGTATATTACTTATCATTTTTGATAAAATGAACAATACCATCACCTTTGTTGATGAAGAACATACCCAAGATTCTGTCCTTTATGAATCTGTAAAATCTCTGGCTCCTATGTTATTCCCAACTATTATTAAAGCTGAAATGACTGAAAAAGAAGATTCTGAAACTCATACAGAATAAAAAAAGCCACTAAAAAAGTGACTTCTTTCATATTTGAAATTGAAATTATTTAAAGCATTTCTACTTTTCCTGTTGAAAGCATATAAACACCACCGACTATTTTAATATCACCCTGTTCTTCCATTTCTTTTAAAATTGGTGATTTTTCACGTATGCGATCCATAGTTAAACGTACATTATTTGCAACCGTTGCTGCAACAAAATCTTTATTTGAAGAATTCGCTTCACCTTCCACTTCTTCTGATGATTTATGAACAGCAGGCATAATATTATCTAACATAGCAGTAATGTTGCCCAATTCTACACCATCGCAAGCAGCTTTTACAGCTCCGCAACTCTCATGTCCTAAAACTAACACTAGTTTACTTCCTGCTACTTTACAGGAATATTCCATACTTCCTAAAATATCAATGTTTTCAAAATTTCCAGCTACTCGTGCTACAAAAACATCTCCAATTACTTGATCAAAAACGATCTCTACAGGAACTCTGGAATCTATACACGATAATATAACGGCTTTTGGAAATTGCCCACTAGTAGTTTGAGATACTAAAGCTTGATTATCTGCTGAATTTAAATTGTTTGAAACAAATCGGTTATTACCGTCTAATAAATCTTTTAAAACACCACTAGGTGTTAGTACATCTTGTGCTTTTTTGTCAATTGCATTTGAAATATGTGCCATATTTTTTGTTTTTAATTAATTGTGTCTTTTACATTTTCTTTTATCCAATTCAAGCAGTTTTTAAACTTTTTGAATATGTGTTCTTGTGGAATTAAATCTGGAATTATATCAATACGCTCCATCATATAACGCGGCTGTTTTAATAAGCCTACAAATAAAACTTGTATTTGTTTTTTGTTTAAATCCTGAAGCATATCCTCCATAGCATATAATCCGGATTGATCCATATATTGCATGCGATCTAATCTTAAAATAACCGTTTTGGCCGTATCTGGAATTTGAGCTGCCAAAGCTTGAAAATCACTAGTAGAGCCAAAAAACAGTGGTCCTTTTAAGTGTTTTATAAATACTTCTTCTTTGAGATTCTCTGGAAATTCTGATTCGTCTGCCCATGCTTCTTCTTTTAATGATTTTACATCAGAGCGTTCTGCCGTTAAATCACCTATTTTTTTCATAAACATAAGTGAGGCAAATACCAAACCAATTCCAACTGCATAAACCAAATTCCAGAATGTTGACAATACTAAAACAACAAGCATAATCACTACTTCTGAACTAAATTTGATAGGTCCAAATTTGATGTCTTTTGGCAAACTTGGAATAGCCTTTAACCCTCTATAATCCATTACACCAATACCAACGGTAATTAAAATACCTGCTAGAACTGCAGCTGGTATATTTGAGGCAAGATTTGGTAATCCAGGAATTAATAGAATACCTAACAACAATATACCAGCTATCATTCCTGATAATTTTGTTTTTCCTCCAGAATTAATATTCACAACTGTTCTTATGGTTGCTCCAGCTCCAGGGATACCACCAAAAAGTGCGGCTACAGAATTCCCAATACCCTGTCCTACTAATTCCTTATTAGGTTTATGTTTGGTTTTAGTCATATTATCTGCCACAACACTAGTTAAAAGCGAATCTATGGCGCCTAAAAGAGCTAAAGTAAGAGCTGTAAATATATAAGGTGTGATAGATTTTAGTTTAAAACTGGTAATAATATCCAAATTCGGAATGGGCAAACCATCTGGAATTTGTTCAATAGGTCTATAATCTAATGAAAATCCCATAGCAATACCCGACATAACAACTAGCGCTACTAAAGTACTTGGAACTGCTTTTGTTATTCGTTTAAAACCATAAATTATAATAATAGTTCCTAAAGCCAATAATAGTTCTAACCAGCTAATGTTTTGTAATGCTCTAGGAACAACCTTTAGAGCACCTAATGCTCCAGACGCTTCCTTTGCTGCTAAAGTTTGTGATTCTCTTAAAATATCTTCTTCAGAAATGAGTTGTGCACGGTCTATTGTTTCTTCAAAATCTTCAAGCACCAAAATACCTTCACCTGCTTCTTCACGCAAAATATTTTCTAAAATTAACTCTTCGGCTTGAGGTTTGAATTGCTGCACAAACTCCATATCTTCCTTTGGATAATATCCTAATGATGGTAGTACTTGAGTTAAAAGTATAATAACACCTATGGCTGTCATAAACCCAGAAACCACTGGGTATGGAATGTATCTTATATACTTACCAAGTCCAATGGCACCAAGTCCTATTTGCATAAGTCCAGCCAAGAGGAAAACCGTTAAGATTGCAGGAAGCGCTTTTTCTACATCACCATCATTTGTAGCAATAATTCCAGCAATAACAACCATACTAACAGCTGTCATTGGTGCCGTTGGGCCAGATATTTGCGTATTTGTTCCTCCAAAAAGTGCTGCGAAAAAACTAATAAATATAGCGCCATAAAGCCCAGCATCTGGTCCTAAACCGGAAGATACTCCGAAAGCTAGAGCAAGAGGCAAGGCAACAATACCAGCGGTAATTCCTCCAAATGCATCACCTCTTAAATTTGAAAATAAATTTTTCATAGTTTTTCGTCTTGCCCTAATTTACAGTTTTTTATTGTCATAAATCTAAAAAGCCAAGCATATTAGACTAAAATAAATTCGCATACTTTTTGTTCTTAATTATTAGATATCAAAAGAGATACATTAGTTTTTTTAATAAAACTCTTAATGTCAGATTGATTTAAACCTTCTTTTTGTTTTTCGTTTTTATAATCACCATCAATTAACAGTAAGTTTATTTTCTTTTTCAACAAATAGTTTGAAAAATTCTGAACGGTATTTTCGTTGCGTTCAAAAACATACTCTTCAGTTTTTAAATTTGGCGATAAAACGGTTTCTGTCAAGTCATTCCCTTTATTTACAAACTTGAATGATTTTAATGGACTTGTTGTGCAATCCAGTAGCTCTTTCGCAAATCTTATGTTAACAGGTATTTTGCCATCAAGCGCTGCTATTGATAATTCTTGATTTGGTTCAATTGTATTCTCATTACCAACTATCATAACGATTCCTTTATGTGTTTTTAACACAAAATCGGTAATGTTATCACCTATTAAACTAATCGATTTTGCGTTTCTTTTACCTAAAACAATGATATCTGGTTTATTTGCTTTAATGAATTCTTCTATTTCATTCTTAACATTACCAAATGTGTATTTATAACCTATTTGTTTGTTATGCTCTTTCAGTAAATGATTAGCATGACGTTCTATTCTTTTTTTAATTTTTAGGTTTTTTTCGTTAATTGTTCTAAAAGCCGACAACTGACTCTCTCGTTCAATAACATCAATAGGTTTCTTGACATGAAATAGTGTTATATCACCACCTACTATCTCGGCTAAACCGGCTGTACTTTTTAATACCTGATCGGTCGTTTCTTTTAAATCGGATAGCACTAAAATTTTATATTTATTTTGTTTCATGACTTTAGTTTTTAGAAGTTTTAGGCCTTAAACTAAAAAACTCAATAAAGCTTTCAGGGTTTTCCACAACTCCCCTTTCAGAAACTAATTGAATATCAATATTTCTTTCTTTAGTCTTAAATGCAAAGTCATCAAGTATTTCAATAATGTCATTATCTAAATACCTCGTCTTTCTCACATCAAGTTCTAAATACGTATCCATAGGCAAACTATCTAACTCCTTTAAAATAGCTCCTTTATTAAAGAATGTCACTTCTTCAGCAAGTGTCATTTTTATCTTATGTTTCCCGTTACTTTTATCTTCAATATGTAAGAAGTGTGAGTTTTGATAACTTTTAATCAAAATAACTACTATTCCTACGGCTAAACCAAGTCCAATTCCAACCAATAAATCTGTAAAAACAATACCCACAACAGTCACTGTAAAAGGAATAAACTGCTTCCATCCTAAATCATACATTTGTTTAAACAAAGCCGGTTTGGCTAACTTAAATCCGACAATAAATAAAACTGCTGCCAACACTGATAATGGAATCATGTTTAGCAATCTTGGAATTAGTATTATTGAAATTAGTAAAAAGAAACCGTGAATAATAGCAGATGCTTTTGTACGCCCACCAGATTGAATATTAGCAGAACTTCTAACAATTACTTGAGTAATAGGCAAACCACCAATAAGTCCTGAAATAATATTCCCAGTTCCTTGAGCCAGCAACTCTCTGTTAGTTGGTGTTACATTTTTATGAGGATCAAGTTTATCAGTTGCTTCAACACATAATAGCGTTTCTAAACTGGCTACCAGAGCAATTGTAAAGGCTACTATCCATACTTCTGGATTAGCAATAACTGCAAAGTTTGGGAAACTAAATTGCCCAATAAATGAATCTATACCTTCTGGAACTGGTACACTAACTAAATGGGATTGTTCTATTCTTAAAAATTCATTGGATTGTGTGATTACAAAGAAAATTATTCCGACAATAACGGCTACCAAAGGACCCTGTACTAATTTAAAAAATTTCCCTTTTTTGGAAAGGACTTTGTCCCAAAGTAAAAGTATTGCTAAACCAATTATTCCTATAAGTGCTGAACCAGGTGTAATATGATTTATGGCATTAATAATTTCAGAGAATGTTGTTTCACCATCAACCTGAAAAAAAGCAAAATCACCTTCTGGGTCGGCATCATAGCCAAAAAAGTGAGGTATTTGTTTTAGAATAATTATTATTCCGATACCTGTTAGCATACCTTTTATTACTGACGATGGAAAATAGTAACCAATAATACCTGCTTTTAGTATCCCAAAAATTAGTTGGATAATACCTCCTAAAACAACCGCTACTAAAAAGTTTTCATAACCACCTAACGTACCAATGGCTGTCAAAACAATTGCAGCCAATCCTGCTGCTGGACCACTAACACCAATTTTAGATCCACTTAAACTTCCCACTACAATACCACCTACAATACCAGCTATTAATCCTGAAAACAATGGTGCTCCACTAGCAAGAGCAATCCCTAAACACAACGGTAGGGCAACAAAAAATACGACTATACTCGCTGGTAAGTCATTCTTAATATATTTAAACATTTTATAACAAAGTTTTGATCAACCTTCAATAAAGATTGATTTAAATTAAAATTTAGTTTTGGGCAAAGCCCATGAAATCCTGAATTATAAAATGATTCGTTCAGGAGGGGGAGAAATTAAATTAAGGTGAGGTTTAGGATAATTTTTAAAATAATATCCTAAATTTTCTTTTGAGTCTTTAAATGATAAGTTTTCTATTCCTTTAAAACTATTATCAGGAAAAGGTAATTTTAAATTTTCGTTTTCTTCTTCGGTAACACTATAGAAAATAGATACATCAACTGAATTGTCAACTGCTATAATAATAGTTGGCGCTGTGATAAACGCCAAAAACAAAACAGAGAATAAAATTGCAATAGTTTTCTTACCCATAAAGTAAATCTGAAATAACAAATATAATACTTCAACTTGGTTATTTTGTTAAATAATCTTTAAAACCTATTTAACAATTTGATGTCTTCAGCCAATATCCAACCCATTTTACCATCTGTTAGTTTAATTTTTTTCCAGTTCTCAACTGTATCTAACACTTGTACTTTTGTCCCTTCATGAAGTCTAAACGCTTCTTCACTGCGCAAGTTAGGCTCACTTTTCACTTTAGTTTCTTGTGCAAAAACTATGGCTGGATTGTCTAATTTGTCTAGATTATACTTATGAAAAGCTGAAACTAAAGAGCCCGCCATAAGAAATAAGGAAGCAAACGCTAAACTAAATGAAAAGCGCTTTGTTTTTGTGCCTTCCGACATGATATAATTCATAAACATAGCAACAGCCAAGATCACAAAACATACTGAAAGAATAGCCCACATATCAAAACTTAAGGCACTTGAAACGTTATTCAAAACTTTAGACATACCTACTTCAGGAATAACATCTATGGCATCTAAAGTCATGTTTTTTGCAAAGTTCAGGTTGTTTATTATTTCAGTATCATTTGGTTTTAATTGTAATGCCTTTTCATAATAATAAATGCTAGGAGCAATATTGTTTAGCTTATAATGCGCATTACCTAAATTAAAATATAATTCAGCAGAATGTACTTCCGTCTCTAAAATAGCTTGGTATTTGTTAATGGCATCCTCATACTTCCCATCGTTATATAATGCATTACCTTGCTCAAATAACGTCATGTTTTGAGAAAAGCCTAAACCACTTAAAAGAAAAACTGCTATATATAAAACTTGTTTCATAACCACTATCTGATTTCTTTATCTATAACTGTTATTGTTTTGGCCGCTAAATCATAATCCTTTTGCATTTCTACTTGATCAATTGGTGTGTACCTAGCTAATTCACAATGTTCTAAAATGGCGATAAAGTCTTTTATTGTATGGTCATCTACACCTCTATCATTTAATAAATTCGATATTTTTTCTTTTGTAAATTCGCTAGTCTCAATATGTAATTTCGCTTTGAGATAGTTGTGTAAGGCCTTTTCCAAAGCGATGTAAAAGGCTTCTTTATTGCCCAATACTTTCTTGGCTTCACCTAAATACTTTTTAGCTAGTTTATCAGCTTTTCTTATTTTATTTCCAAAGACATCTGCTTGTCTTTTTTCCTTTTGCTGTTTAAATACAAGTACCAGTGGAATGGCTAAAAACGGTAATATCATAGCCGACCAAAAAGCTATTGATTTAAAGAAATGTGTTGGTTTAATAGAAGTAAATTTGGTATTAGTTTTTACAAAAGCGAACTGATTGTCGTTTAAAACTACACGTTGCTTATTACCATTTACCGAAGTAATATCTTGAGCGCTATTGGTTGTTGGTCCTTCTAAAACATCAATAACCATTTCATTAGAATTGATGGTTTTATATGATTGAGACCTTAAATCAAAATAAGAAAACGAGATACTCGGTATTGGATATTTACCTCTGTACTGCGGTACAACCGTGTAACTATCAGATATAGATCCAGACATACCATCTAAATTTGTTCTCACATTTTCAGCATGCTCAGGTTCGTAAACCTCTAAAGAACTAGGTAAATTTAATTTTGGCAATTCAAAAAGTTTTAAGTTTCCAGTTCCTGAAACCTCAACTTTTGCTTGTAACGATTCTGAAGCGTTAAGCTCATATTTTGATGTTGTGACCTTAAAATTAAAATCGCCAACAGCACCTGTAAAATCAGAAGGTTTTCCACGTTCAGGTAATGGCTTGACGTTTATAGTTCGTTTTCCAGCTGAAACCGTTTTATGAACCTGATTCATAAGTCGTGTTCCAAAAATATCTCGTCTATTGGTTGGAACATCAACAGTTATATCTAAACTTAAAGGTTCTATTTCCAATTCTCCCGTTTTTTGTGGGTATAGAACTGTTTTTCTTAAAACAACATATCGGTAATCTTCGCCTTTATAGGTTCCGTTTAGAACTTTTAGTCCTTTGATATCTATATTTTGACTCCAAAAATCACTGTATTTGGGATTGTCAATTTCACGCCAATTACTAACACCTGTATTTGGCGAAACGTATAGCTTATAAACCACTGTTATGGCTTCGTTTAAATACGGGTTGGTTTTAGAGACTTCGGCAACCAAATGAATATTTTCAGAAGCGATATAGTCGGCATTATTACCATCTTTTGGTGTTTCAACAGCCGATGTAACCATTATTTGAACAGGTGTCGTTTTGTATATTTCACCATCAATTTCAATAGTGGCTTGATTAATGGTAAAGGTTCCTTGACGTTTGGGTGCCAAAAAATAACTGTATGTTTTGGAATACGAACGTTTTCCGTTTATCCATGAATTACTTACTGCTTGATTTGGTCCACCAACTACCATAAAATTGGCAAAATCTGGAGGATTAAAATTATCACCATCCTGATTCATTTCGAAATCAACACGTAAGCGTTCGTTTATACCTAGTTTCTTTTTGCTAACCTTGGCTTCAAACGTTACTTGTGCACTTACCACAGTTGCGGCAAGTAATAACATAAGTATTTGAAATTGTTTTAATAGTTTCATAATTCTAAATCAAAATGAACTTAAACATTACCTAAAATGAATGGGTTTACCAATCTTTTTCAGATCTTACTTTAGCACCTTTTGTTTTTTCAGCATTTATCTTTTCTTGAACCTTCTCTTCTTGGTTATTCATAGCCTCCAATAAGTTCTTAATTTGTTGAGGCGACAATTGTCCTGGTTTTGGTTGAGGCTTTTTCTGGTCTTGGTCTTTATTTTCTTGATTTCCGTCTTTATCTTTCTCGTCTTTAGGATCGCCTTCATCATCTTTTTCATCATCACCTTCTTTCTTGTCTTGATCGCCTTTATCCTTCTGATCTTCTTTGTTTTCGTCTTCGTTTTCCTTTTGGTCTTCGTTTTTATCGTCTTGATCCTTATTCTCGTCGTTTTGATCGTTCTGATCTTTCTTTTCGTCCTCTTGATCTTGTTGGTCTTGCTGATCTTCAGCACATTGTTTTGCAAGGGCAAAATTATAACGTGTTTCTTCGTCAGTAGGATTATTTCTTAATGCATTTTTAAAAGCTTCAACGGCTTCTTTACATTTTTTATTTTGCATTAAAACATTCCCGATATTGTGATAAGCTTTATTTTTTTCCTCTTTTGTTTTTGCAACTTTAGCCGCTTGTTGCAATCTGTAGAAGGCTTCGTCAAAGTTTCCTTTTTTGTAATAAGAATTTGCTAAATTATAATTCCCAACTGCCATATTAGGTTCTTTGGAAATGGCCTTTCGGTATTCCATTTCAGCATCTATATAATTATCATTTGAAGCTAATTGATTGGCCTGATAAACCAACCCTTTAGCCTGTTCCAAATCCTTTAGCTGCTGTTTCTCATCGTTTTGAGAAAAGGCGTTAACCGTGTAAATTGCTAATATGTATAATATAATACGCTTCATACAAACATCTAAATTATAAAACTACTGGTTTTGAATGAGTTAAATATTTTATAAAATTACTGTTTTAAAGGTTTTCGTTAAATAAATTGAGCTTCTTTAGCCATGCTGTTTTGCGCTCTAAAAGAAAAACATCAACAAATAATAAAAAGATTGCCAAACCAATAAACCATTGAAACTGATCTTTAAAATCAGCAAACTGCTTGGCTTCAAATTCCTTTTTATCCATGTTGTTTAATATATCTCTTATGGACTCTACAACTTCATTGGTGTTTTGACCATTAATATAAATACCATTAGCTTCTTCTGCGATATCCATCAATGTTTCTTCATTTAATTTGGTAATTACCGTTTCGCCATTTTGATCTTTCTTGTAGTTTAAAACAACACCGTTGCGTTTAATTGGAATAGGACCACCTTTTGTATCACCTACACCAATAGTAAATATTCGAATACCTTCTTCACTGGCTTCTTCTGCTATACTTGCTGAAACCTCACTATGATCTTCACCATCAGAAATGATTATAAGTACACGATTGGTTTGTTCTTCATCGTCATAATAGGTTTTTGCCAATTCTATGGCTTCATTGATTGCTGTACCTTGTGACGATAACATATCAGTATTCATGCTCTGTAAGAACATTTTTGCCGAAGCATAATCGGTTGTAATTGGCAATTGCGGAAAGGCTTTACCTGCATAAGCAATTATTCCAATACGGTCACTTGCTAAATTGTTTATGATTTGTGTTACCAGTTGTTTTGACTTTTCAAGTCGGTTTGGCGCGATATCTTCTGCCAGCATACTCTTTGAGACATCAACCGCAAAAACAATATCCACACCTTCTCGCTTTACGGTTTCTAATTTCGTACCAATTTTAGGGTTTACTAAAGCAATAGCGATAGCCGCAATTGCCACACTAACTACTACTAATTTCAAAACAGTTTTGAAGACCGACTGATTTGGACTTAATCGTTTTAGTAGCTTTTTATCGGCAAATTTTCGTTGAGCACTTTTTTTCCAAATATGCAGAATGATGTAAATAAGCCATATTGCAGGTATCGCTGCTAAAATCCAAAACCATATTTTTTCTTCTAATTGATACATGCTTATATAAAACTTCTAAAAATAGTTACGCGCATTAATAACTCCAGACACAACAACAGTAATGCTAAAATAACAAGCGGTCTGTACTTTTCTTCGTAATTATAGAATTTAAATTCTTCAATTTCCGTTTTCTCAAGTTTATTAATTTCGTTATAAATCTCAACCAGCTTTTTGTTATCAGTAGCTCTAAAATATTTACCTCCAGTAGCATCGGCAATTTCTTTTAATAATTCTTCGTCAATTTCAACTTGAACACGACCATATTGGAATTGTCCATTTGGTTTAATACGGATTGGTGAAAGTGTCATACCATTTGTTCCTAAACCAATAGTATAAACTTTAATACCATATTCAACAGCCAATTCACTCGCTATTTTAGGATCTATAAATCCTGTATTGTTCACACCATCTGTAAGTAAAATAATAACCTTACTAATGGCCTTACTGTCTTTTAAACGGTTAACCGAAGTTGCTAATCCCATACCAATAGCAGTTCCACCCTCAATTATCGTATTGTATTGAATATCACTTAACGATCTTAAAACAATAGCCTTGTCACTTGTAATGGGTGTTTTTGTATAACTTTCACCTGCATATTCAACCAAGCCAATTCTATCATTTGGACGCCCTTTTATAAACTCGGTTGCAACATTTTTAAGCGCTTCAAGCCTATTTGGTTTTAAATCTCTGGCTAACATACTAGCAGATACATCAATGGCCATAACAATATCTATTCCGCGAGTTGTTTTTGTTTTGGTGCTTACATCCACAGTTCTCGGTCTTGCTAGAGCTGTAATTAACGCTGCCAAAGCTAGTAAGCGAAGGAAAAACAAAAAGTGTCTAAATTTTGGAAGAATAGATGACGTAACCTTAAAGCCTTTTAGACTCGATATTTTTAATTCTGCCGTTTGCTTTTGAAATTTGAAAATGTACCAAACTAAAGCTAATGGCAGTAACAACATCAACCAGAATAACTCCTTATTTAAAAATTCAATTCCTTCAAACATCATTCGGCAGCTGGTTTAAGTTCGACTGAATTTAAAATTCTATTTACTATCTCTTGAGCATATTCATCCTCCTTATGATAAGTAATCATAATCTGTTGTATGATATTTTGTGCTGTAAAATGCAACATGATATATTCACCGTCAACGAACTTATCAGAATTAGGATATGGGAAACTAGCTGAACCATGTGTTTTAAGTCCTTCAGCATTATTAGGGGTTACAAATTTGTCTGTTTTTACAAAAATATTCTCAACACCTTTATCTTCTAATTGTGAAATTGCTTTTTCTGAAACTTGGTTTAAGTCAATAGGCTCATCTGCTTTATGATCTTTTAAACTAGCTGTCAATAAACTAATGCTTAAATCATCCAATACATTGCCATAACGGAATTCTGTAAAGCTTACAGGTCCATCAACCACATTTAGACTATCAGTTTCAATACGCTTTAAAACTTCTGGTGTTGAAATGGTAATAGGTGGATAACCATATGCGCTCTGTACCCATTCGCCTTCTAACAATTCTAAATTATCGTTACCCAACAACGTATCTGTCACGTATTTAAAACCGTACTTTATACCGAAACCAGCAAAAGTGGCAGCCAAAACAGCAATAACAGCTACTATTGTAATAGCTATTTTTCTACGCTTCTTTTTACGTTCTTGTGCTTCTTTGTATTGTTTATCTAGCAGTTTTTCTTCCTCGGAAGGTTCTGGCAGGACTTCTTTTACATGGTCAATTTCAACTGCAACTGTATTTCTGTCTAGTCTGGCTAATTCCTTATCTGGTGCAGATTTGGCAAACTTTACTAAATCGGCGCGTTTAAAAATGCTTTCGAGGTTTTTTATGGTTTCTGGACTTAAATCAATTTGATTACCGTCTTTCAACAATCGTAATCTGGAAATTAGTTCGTCTGTAGTGCTTTCTAAAGCGTGATCATATACTTTTTCATCTAAATACTTACGAATTGCTAATGTTAATTCAGAATAATAAGCTTTAAATTCATCTTGCTCTAAGTAGTTGCTTTCATCTAGTTTTTCTAGTGCTAATTTCGCTCTATCATAAGGTGGCAATAAAGCAATTTTTTCTTCTTCGGTTAATGGTTTTTTACGCCAAACAAACCAATAAATTAAAAATACTACTACACCAATCGCTAATAGAATGATAAGTAGATTTCTCAACCAATTACTTTTTCCTTTTTCAACTTCAATTATTGGTTTTATACCGTATAACCCTTGTTTTGTAGTGTCAACTACAACAGGATTTACGATAACTTTTAACGAATCTGTAAAAAAGGTTCTGTCTCCAATAACTAATTTCTGTCTGGGAATAGTGTAAACACCAGAGTCAAACTGTGTTAGACCATATTTTTTTATCAGATTAAATTTAGCGTCTTGTTTTGTGGTATCAACATCATACGAATCAATAACCTCCAAGGGCATAAAGGTTTGCCCTTCTGGAAACACCACCAGATTAGTTGTATCTGTACTAACCTCAATTTTAAAAGTGATTTGCTCGCCAATCTTAATTTGGTTTGTATCTATTGATGATTTGACTTGAGCGTAAGAGAAACAAGACATGAAAACCAATGCAAAAGACACCAAAGACTTTAACACACAAGAAAATCTTGATTCTTGGCTTATGGTTCTCGATTCTTTAGTATGTAAATTCTTTTTTCTCATTTTTATAAGGCCTAGACTGCGCTCGAACAACATAATTCTTAATTGGGACTATCCTCTTCTTTTGAAATAGCCTAATAATTTTTTTACATAACTTTCATCAACACGACAATTGATGGTTCCTGCTCCTGATTTTGAAAAACTATCGTGATAATATGCTACTTTATCATTATAAAACTTGGCATAGTTGTTACGCACTTTTTTAGATGCTGTATTCACTAACATGTATTCACCCGTTTCCCCATCCTGCATTTGAACCATTCCTAAATTTGGAATGCTTTCTTCATGCTTATCATATACACGAATTCCAGTGACGTCATGACGACCAGATGCAATTTTTAAAGTATGTTGATAATCGTCCGCAATGAAATCTGAAAGCACAAAAACAATAGCTTTCTTTTTCATCACATTGGATAAAAATTTCAATGCTTCAGTAATATTAGTTTGCTTACTTTTTGGTTTAAACTCAATTAGCTCACGAATTATACGTAATACGTGTGAACGCCCTTTTTTTGGAGGAATATAAAGCTCTATCTCATCAGAAAATAAAATCAGACCAATTTTATCATTATTTTGAGTCGCTGAAAATGCTAAAGTTGCAGCAATTTCAGTAACTACTTCATTTTTAAATTGGGATGCTGTTCCAAAAAATTCTGATCCTGAAATATCAACCATAAGCATCATGGTTAATTCACGCTCTTCTTCAAAAACTTTTATATGTGGTTCGTTTGTACGAGCCGTAACATTCCAATCAATATTTCTAACATCATCTCCATATTGATATTGGCGTACTTCACTAAAGGTCATACCACGTCCTTTGAAGGTGGAATGATATTCACCTCCAAAAATATGATCAGACAATCGACGTGTCTTAATCTCTATTTTTCGAACTTTTTTTAGTAATTCTTTAGTATCCATTGTTTCAGTTTGCAGTGTTCAGTTTGCAGTAAGCAGTCCAAAATAGTATTCAGTTAGATTTTTCAGTTTGCATATGAGTAAAACTGATAACTATGACTGAATACTGTCTACTGATTAAGGTACTTCAATCTCGTTTACAATCTTGTTGATAATGTCTTCAGAAGTTACATTTTCAGCTTCAGCTTCATAAGTAATCCCTATTCTATGGCGCAACACATCATGCACAACAGCGCGTACGTCTTCAGGAATAACATATCCACGACGCTTAATAAAGGCATAACACTTGGCCGAAGTTGCCAAATTAATACTACCACGTGGCGAAGCTCCAAACGAAATTAATGGTTTTAGGTCTGCTAACTTATATTTTTCTGGATAACGTGTAGCAAAGATGATATCTAGTATGTATTTTTCTATTTTCTCATCCATGTAAACCTCGCGAACTGCTTTTTGGGCATTTAAGATTTGAGTAACAGAAACTACTGGATTGACTTTATCCCAAGCACCTTTCATGTTGGCTCTCATAATCAGTTGCTCTTCATCTTGTTTAGGATAATCAATTACTGTTTTTAGCATAAAACGGTCAACTTGCGCTTCTGGAAGTGGATAGGTTCCTTCCTGCTCAACTGGGTTTTGAGTTGCCATTACCAAAAATGGTTTATCAAGAATAAACGTTTCATCACCAATGGTAACTTGCTTCTCTTGCATGGCTTCCAACAAAGCCGATTGCACTTTGGCTGGAGCACGGTTAATCTCATCTGCTAAAACAAAATTGGCGAAAATTGGTCCTTTTTTTATGGTGAAATCATTTTCTTTTATGTTGTAAATTAAAGTACCTACAACATCTGCTGGTAATAAGTCTGGTGTAAACTGTATTCTACTAAAAGAGCCATCAACGGCTTGTGAAAGCGTATTAATTGCTAATGTTTTTGCTAAACCAGGAACACCTTCTAATAAAATATGTCCTTGCCCTAACAAACCAATCAGTAATCGTTCAACCATGTGCTTCTGTCCAACGATAACTTTATTCATTTCCATTGTAAGCAAATCAACAAAAGCACTTTCTTTCTCTATCTTTTCATTAATCGCTTTAATATCAATTGCACTCGTTTCTTCCATCATGTATGTGTTTTAAAATTCTATTTAAAATAGGATTTATTTTAGCACGGCTAAATTGTTAAAATTTTTGCTTTAATGCTGTTAACAATTGGTTAAAAAAATAAGAGCAGCACTGATTAGTGCTGCTCTTATAACTTTTTGAAATGTTTTTACAATTATTCTAGTAAAATAACACCTAACTCCGTTGTAGATCCTACTGTAATTTCAACATCTTCTATAATCTGAATTGGTAATCCAGAAGCTGGATCTGGTGTAACAGTAACAGTATATGTTCCTTCGGTTAAACCGACCAAAACAAAATTACCATCAACATCAGCATAAGACGAAACAGTTTCAATACCATTGGTTGCTGTAATTTCTGTTTGAACATCAATAGGTGTTATACTGCCACTTAAAGCTCCTGATTGTGCTTCAACACTAGCTCTAATTACAGGTTTTAGATTAATATTACCAGAATTTCCAGCGACTACAATAGATTCATCAACATCAAAATCTAATAAAAACGTGTAGGCTATATTAGGCTCTAATGTCTCGTTAACTTGAATTTTTAATCCCGATTGCTGGGCACTTGGTGTGTTTAAAGGAAATGTTTCACCATCAATTACAATGGAGTTATCATTACCCAATACCAAACGAATTTGATTTAAGGTTCCTGATGGAACAACAAAATCATCAACAAGTAACACATTAATACCACCTGTTAACTCCAATAAATCATAAACACCTGTGTTTATGGCTTCCAGACTTACCCAATTATCATCATCACTAGCGTCATTTACTTTAACTCTAACATCTACAACATCCACATAAACATGTTCGTAGTCTCCAGGTCTATCCATTAATTTTACTGAAATAGTCGAAGTTCCTTGAGAAGGTGTGTTGTTACTATCGTCATCACTACAACTAAAAAACGTAATAGTCAAAATTGTTAGTAACACTAATTTAAGCTGTTTTAATGTATTCATAAATATTATAGGTTTTGGTTCTTAGAAATATACGTGGCGACTATGTATAATAGATGCTTTATTCAATAAAATCATAGTGGTATCCATTATTTATTTTCTAGGTATTCTTTTTAAACAATTGAAAAACAAGCAATTTAAAAGACATTATTGAGAATGATAAAAAAATGTTAAATGTACTTTAGAACCATTTTTCAAATGGAATATAAGTACGTAATAACAGAAAATCTTGCAATAAATAATTGTTAACTGACTCTATTTTTAAAGAGCGAATAAGTATTTTTATACAGAAATCTTAAAACTATTTATGACATATTCAAAAATAATTGCTGGAACAATGACATGGGGAAGTTGGGGCAAACAACTTTCTAAAAAGGACATGATATTACTTATGCATCATTGTATAGAAAACCAGATTACAACTTTTGATCATGCTGATATTTATGGTAGCTACACCACAGAAGCCGATTTTGGCAACGCTTTTAAGGATTCTGGAATAAAAAGAGAAACTATTCAGCTTATTTCTAAATGCGGTATTCAATATTTAAGTGAGAACAGAAATAATACTGTTAAACATTACGATTATAGTAAAGAATATATCATTTGGTCTGTTGAAAAATCACTTAAAAAACTACAAACCGACTATTTAGATCTGTTACTATTACATAGACCAAGCCCGTTAATGCATCCCGAGACCATTGCCGAAGCTATTTCAACTTTAAAAGCCAATGGTAAAATTCGTGATTTTGGTGTGTCTAATTTCACCGTTAGTCAAATGGAACTTATTTCAAAGTTTCAGAAAATAGATGTGAATCAAATTGAATTTTCATTAACATCTAATGGAGCAATGCATAATGGAACTTTAGATTATATGATAACTCATAATATTACACCAATGGCTTGGTCGCCATTAGGTTCTGTATTTAAAGAAGATAATGAGCAAAGCAAACGCATTCAAAATCTTCTAGACACATTGATAAGTAAATATAATACAACTAAAGATCAACTATTATTAGCTTGGATTTTAAAACATCCATCTAACATTCAGCCCGTTATTGGAACAACAAATACCGAGCGCATCTCACAAGCAAATGAAGCACTAGATATAAATTTAGAATTAGAAGATTGGTTTAAACTTTTAGTAGAATCACAAGGTCATAAAGTGCCCTAAAAACTATAATATGATAAAAAAAACAGCCTTAATAACAGGAGCCACAAGTGGTATTGGACGTGCAACAGCACATGAATTCGCCATGCATGGCATCAACCTTGTTTTATGTGGTAGACGACAAGAACGATTAAACACTATTCAAAAAGCATTGAGCAAAAAAGTTGAAGTCCATACCTTAAACTTCGATGTTAGAGATAAGGAAAAAACTATAGCGGCTATAAATAGCTTACCTGAAGCATTTAAAACCATTGACATACTAATCAATAACGCAGGAAATGCACACGGACTTGATCCTATTCACGATGGTGATATTGAAGATTGGGATGCCATGATGGACATAAACGTGAAAGGATTATTGTATGTTAGTAAAGCTATAATGCCACAAATGATTGAACGACAGGCTGGGCACATTATTAATATAGGGTCATCCGCAGGAAAAGAAGTTTATCCAAAAGGCAACGTGTATTGCGCAAGTAAACATGCAGTTTTGGCTATAACCGATGGGATGCGTATGGATTTAAATCCGTATAACATAAAAGTATCGGCAATAAATCCTGGATTGGTTGAAACCGAATTTTCTAAAGTGCGCTTTAAAGGTGATGCTAAAGCTAATACTGTTTATAAAGGCTACAAAGCCTTACAGCCAGAAGATGTAGCTGAAGTTATTTATTTTGCTGTTTCCAGACCCAGCCATGTAAATATTGCTGATGTTTTAATGTTTTGTACCGCTCAAGCTAGTAGTACCATTGTGAAAAAGGAAATTTAAATTATGAACATTACTTATTTAATTGGAGCAGGTGCTAGTTTTGAATCACTACCTATTGTTAATCAAATTGAACCTAGACTTTTAGAGTTTTCAGAACTCTTTAAACCATATGGTCTACAAGAAATCAATAGTGGCATTTATTTTACTCAAGATAGTAGTAATTTTTCAAATAGTTACCTTTCAAAATATGAATATAAGTCTGATGTTTTTTATGAAAAATATAATTTAATCAAACAGATTTATGATGAAATTATTTGGTTACATAATGAATCGAAAAATCAAAGTAGTATTGACACATTGGCAAAAAAGCTTTTTCTTCAAAAAGACTACAAAAATTTGAAAAGGTTAAAAGTAATTATGTCTTGTTTTTTTTATTTCTGCCAAACACAAAGTTTTGATAAACGATATGATAGTTTTTTTGCGTCTATCCTAGATAATTTAGATACAATACCTAAAAACATACGAATAGTTTCTTGGAATTATGATTCTCAATTTGAAATAGCATTTAAAGAGTTTTCAAAAGGAACAATAGATTCAGCAAGAAAAACCTTAAACACTCAAATTAATGGAGTTGAAAATGACTTTTTTGATCCAAATATGTTCTCTATATTCAAGCTAAATGGTATGACCTCCGAGAAAAAAGGAATCTTCATTGATAACTTTGACTATGATAAGTTTAAAATGATGGAAGAAATCTTATCTGTTTATGATCAGGAAGTATATAGAAGCTTTGAATCTTCGATGTCTTTTGCTTGGGAATATAAAAATGAGGATAATAATTTTTTCAAGAACCTATTTAAATCACTTAAAAACACAGATCTTTTAGTTATAGTTGGTTATTCATTTCCCTTTTTTAATAGAAAAATAGATAAAGATATACTAGATTCTATGCCAGAACTAAAAAAGATTTATGTCCAAGACCCAAATAATTCAGAAGGAATTATTCAAAAAATTAAAAGTTTGATCCCAAAAAAGAAAGCTTATTTTGATGGTGCTACTAGATCTATCCAATATATTCCTGTAACATTTGCAGATCAATTTTATATTCCAGTTGAATTTTAACTAAAATAGACTCCAGCATTAGCTGGAAGTTGATATGATTAACAAACGCTTACTTATTAAAAACCTACTTGCTCATAATGATGAGAATAGTTTTTATGATAAAAAGCGAAAAATTGATATTAGCTTCAAAGAAGGTAAAGCCAAGTTCTTGAAACACATTTGTGCACTATCTAACAGTAATCCAAAGAACAATTCCTATATAGTGATTGGTGTTGAAGATGAGGACAACAACATTGTTGGTGTCGATTTTTTTGATGATAGCAAAATCCAAAATCTCATTAATGCTTATTTAAGCCATCCACCAATTGTTCAATACGAGAACATTTCATTTCCGCATTTACCAGATGATAAAGTTGTGGGTTTGGTTACTATTCGTCCGAATAATGAAATAACCTCATTACGCAAAAACATATGGAAGTATTATGGTGGTTCTGTATTCTTTAGAGATGGTAGCATGAGCATGCCAAAGGTTTTTGATATTGAAATTAAGGATGTGAACTCAAAAATAGTTGAAGCTATTGAAGCTCATGCTCAAAACAATATGGAGCATACGCTGGATGGTGTCTTTGACTTTATGAACAAACGCCAAGATTATGAACCTAAATACAAAGTTTTTAAAGAATATTTTGTGGTTTGTTGGGCAGGTAAAAAGAAGGTTGTTAAGAATGAAACATTTTACTCCAGAGTAGATATTGAATTAATAAATGAACAAGTCAGACTATTCTATTCTGCTTTAGATGAAGTTTCAATAGATATTACCCAAGACTCTTTTAAAATTATTGAGTATGTTAATCTCGGTTTACAGAATGCTTTTAAGTATTACCCTTTAGAAGAAACCACCATTCACTTTGCTGAAAATGTAAATTATAACATCGAGACCAACCTTATTTTTGAACCTCCTCAATATGATAAAAAGGTGTTGCATCATATTTTTAATGCTAATAATTCGATTCTAGCAAAGTTAAAGAAGGGTTTACAACTCAACAACAACGAAAAAACCGACTTAAAAAATTTACCAGCCACCTATCTTATTTGTTATTTGAATGATTTCTCAAATGCTTTAACAAAATTAGAAGAAGCCAAAAATCTACTAAAAGCATATAATCCCGATGTATATCAATTATACAAAGAGGCCATGAGAATTTTACGAAAAGTGAAGTACAATTAAACTGTTGGTTATACAAAAAACACTACCAATTATGTGATTTTTCCTACCAAGTATGTAAAATAAATAGTTGACTATAGTATTTTATGTACCTTTGAATTGCTATTAATCAATATCCAAATCAGCCTTGATCATGACAGTAGTTTCTATTGTTTTCAAGGCTTTTTTATTTGCCAAAAACTCATTTATCATTTAACACAAAAAAACCCAGAGCTAATTACACCATGGGTTTTGTTCTATTGTAATGATTACAAGCTATTATCTTCCGCCATCTAATTCTTCTTGCCAATCAAATAATTTTTTCCAATGTCCTTCATAAGCCATTTTGGCTTGTTCAGGCCATGTTCCAGGATTATGAATCTTAAAGCGGTCTCCTCCCTCATCAAGGATGCTTTGACATTGTTCTACGTTACACTCAGATAAGGCTTTCCATGTGTTTATGCCTTTATTATGAAACAATTCAGCGATTTTAGGTCCAATACCTTCAATTAAGGTTAAGTCATTCTCTTTTATTTTCTTACCAAATATTGCTGCAGCTTCTGCTGCGTTGAATGGCACTAACTCTTTTGCGCTTTTACAAGCTTTTAAATCAGCTTCAAGTCTTGCCACTTTATTTTTCCAAACATCTACATCAACACCACTATTTTCCTCATTCTTAAGTATTTTACCTAATAAATATCCAAGCAGCGCACAAATTGCACCTACAAGCAATGGAATTATAATACACCAATTCATAAATTTATTTTTTTAGTTAGTTAATTGTTACGATTACACGTCTATTTTGTTTTCTTCCTTCATCAGTTGCATTTGATGCAATGGGTTCCTCTTGACCTTTAGAAAGCGTTTCTATTTGACTTTCTGAAATAGCATTACCCATTAAATAGCGCTTAACAAAATCTGCCCTCTTTTGCCCAAGTTTTGTATTACTAAAAGCATCTCCTGTATTGTCAGTATGGCCAATTACATGAATTTGAGCCTCATGAACTTTATCTATATATCTTGAAATATTTGCTACTTTCTCACGCTGTTCAGCAGTAAGGTTCAATGTTGAAGCACCCGTTTCAAAATAAAGAACTAATGGGTCTGATTTTATAGCATCACCTAGTGCTTGTATAGCCTCCATTCTTGATGTATCTAATTCATCATGAGTTGACATTTTAAAAGTAACTGGACCGTAATATATTTTACTATTGTCAGCAACCATATCATTGTTTTGTTCACCATAAGTATCAATATTTTTTGACGAAATACCCGTTGAAACAAAATAATTCTTTACGGCATTTGCTCTTGCTAAACCTAAATTAGGAAATGCTGAATTATTACTTTCATCAGATTTATAATAACCTGTAATATGAAGTAATTTCATAGAGTCCTGCTGCATGTAATTTTTAACTTTAACTATTGCCTCATTTAATGGGTTTGACAGCGGCTCTAAAATTGTGAAATACGATTCTTTAAAATTAAAGTTATCGTTAAGTTCAACATTCAAGTCACCTTCCTCATCTGCAACCAAAAATGCAGTTTTGGTAGAGTTATCAATAGGCTCAACTGCTGTAACGCTTGAGTCAGAATCAGCATTTAAATCTGCTTCACTACCTTCACAGCACAAGTAATAGTTAAGAATAGAGCCAACAAGAATGGTGAACAAAATACCTAGAAGATATTGAGTTTTTTTGCTCATTAGATGGTTGTTTATTAGTTAGTGACTATTAAGATATTAAAAAAAATCAAGCTATACTAACAGAAGTAAAAAAATTGAGTTTAAATCAAATAAAAAGCCGTATCAAAAATGATACGGCTAAATTTAAATTTTGAAAAACACGTTTATTACAAATCAAACTTAATCCCTTGTGCTAAAGGCAATTCATCAGAGTAATTAACTGTATTTGTTTGACGTCTCATATAAACTTTCCAAGCATCAGATCCAGACTCACGTCCACCACCAGTCTCTTTTTCACCTCCAAAAGCACCACCAATTTCGGCACCCGAAGTACCAATATTCACATTTGCGATTCCACAATCAGAACCAGCGTATGACAAGAATTTTTCAGCTTCTTTCATTTCGTTGGTCATGATGGCTGATGATAATCCTTGAGCAACGCCATTTTGTTTAGTAATAGCATTTTCGACATCCCCTGAATATTTCATTAAATATAATATTGGAGCAAAGGTTTCGTGTTGTACGATTTCAAAATCGTTTTCAGCTTCAATAATTGCCGGCTTTACATAACATCCAGACTCGTAACCTTCACCTTCTAAAACACCACCTTCAACTAATACGTTTCCGCCTTCAGCTTTTGCTTTTTCGATCGCAGCTAAATACGTATTAACAGCATCCTGATCTATTAATGGACCAATATGATTTTTTTCATCTAACGGGTTTCCAATCGTTAATTGACTGTAAGCACCAACAATAGCATCACGTACCTTATCATAAACCGATTCGTGAATAATTAATCGTCTTGTCGAGGTACAACGTTGTCCACAAGTTCCAACAGCACCAAATACTGCACCAGGAACCACAACTTTTAAATCTGCCGTAGGAGTGATAATAATGGCATTGTTACCCCCTAACTCTAATAAAGATTTTCCAAAACGTTCAGCAACTGTTTTACCAACAATGCGACCCATTCTTGTAGAACCTGTTGCAGACACTAAAGGAATTCTTGGGTCAGTTGTCATAAATTCTCCAACTTTATAATCGCCATTAATGATACAAGAAATACCCTCTGGCAAGTTGTTGTCTTTTAAAATATCTGCTATGATATTTTGGCAAGCAATAGAACATAGAGGTGCTTTTTCAGAAGCTTTCCAAACACAAACATCACCACAAATCCAAGCCAAAGCCGTATTCCATGACCAAACAGCTACTGGGAAATTAAATGCCGAAATAATACCAACTACACCTATTGGATGCCATTGTTCTCTCATTACGTGACCAGGACGTTCCGAAGGAATGGTTTGTCCGTTTAATTGTCGTGACAATCCAACAGCAAAATCACAGATATCAATCATTTCCTGAACTTCACCATAACCTTCTTGTAGAGATTTTCCCATTTCATAGGAAACTAGCTTACCCAGTGGCTCTTTCAATTCTCTTAATTTATTTCCAAATTGACGAACTATTTCGCCACGTTGAGGTGCAGGCACATCTCTCCAAGATAAAAATGCTTTGGTTGCAGCATCCATTACTCTGTCATAATCTTCTCTGGTTGTTGCTTTAACTTTTCCTATTAATTTACCATCTACTGGCGAGTAACTCTCAATAAGTTCTCCATTAGAAAAATTATTTGAACCTGTTGAAGATCCTTCATTTATATCTTTTACGCCTAATGCTTTTAGGGCTTTATCAATTCCGAAATCTGTTGCAACTGCTTGCATAAATTTTGTTTTTTTAATTATTATTTAATTATCTGCGAATATACTAATAAAAAGTCGTTTTCAGAGAAAGACTAATTCTATAAATAATGTAACTTTAAGCAACCATAAATTATCGAAATCATTATGAATAAACTAATATACTTATTCGCTTTTTGCTTTATTATTATCGGATGCAAAAATAAGGAAGAATTGCAATCTACCATAACCAAAAAGCCCACAGAGAAAGACAGTATTCCTACTCAAGTGAATGAATTTGCCATTGCTATTCATGGTGGTGCTGGAACCATCTTACGCGAAAACATGTCTCCTGAAAAAGAAGCTGCTTATATAGCCAAATTAGAAGAAGCTATACGGATAGGACACAACATTTTAAAAAATGGTGGTAGCAGCCTAGATGCGGTTGAAAAAACCATTAATATATTAGAAGATTCCCCATTATTCAATGCTGGAAAAGGTGCGGTTTTTACCAATGCTGGAACTAATGAATTAGATGCTTCTATCATGGACGGAAAAACACTGAATGCAGGAGCATCCGCTGGAACAAAAACTGTGAGAAACCCAATAAATTTGGCTCGTGCAGTAATGGAAAAATCACCGCATGTGATGCTGTCAGGATTTGGAGCCGAAACATTTGCTCAAGAGCAAGACTTAAAAATTGTTGATTCTAGTTATTTCTACACCGAAAACCGTTACCAATCCTTGAAAAGCGTTAAAGACTATGAGTCTAAAAAACAAGCCGAGGATAAAACTGCCTTTTATGACCCAATTATAAAAGACTCAAAATTTGGAACTGTAGGATGCGTAGCTTTGGATAAAAACGGCAATTTAGCAGCTGGAACCTCAACTGGAGGCATGACTAACAAGCGTTGGGGACGTATTGGAGACGCACCTATTATTGGTGCAGGAACCTATGCTAACAATAACACTTGTGCGGTTTCAAGTACAGGTTGGGGCGAATTTTTTATTCGTGCTATGGTTGCTTATGATATTTCAGCATTGATGGACTATAAAGGCGTGACTTTACAAGAAGCTGCCAAAGAAGTTATTCAGAAAAAAGTACCTGAACTTGGTGGTGATGGAGGCATTATTGCTGTAGACAAACACGGAAATATAACCATGGAGTTTAATACAGCTGGAATGTACAGAGCCTCTATGAATGATAAAGGTGAATTATATGTCGGTATTTACAAGAATTAATTTATCGTTTTAAGGTGAAATGCCCTTTGAAAATTTGATTTTCAATTCGAATGTAATACCAAAAATCTGAAGTTTGTAATACTTCATTTCTATATGTTCCATCCCATGAAAAGGGTTGGTTTAAAGCACTCTTTATTAGTTTGCCATAACGGTCAAAAATGTATACTTCTGATTCGGAAAAACTTTCAATTCCTTTCAAATTAAAAGTATCATTCTGACCATCATTATTTGGTGTAAAAAACTTTGGAATCACAAAATGTATATAGTTTTCAGACACTATCCCACAATCCCCTTCAGCCTTAACAAATACGGTATAATTACCACCTTCAATCTCAAATATATTACTTAACTGAAAGTTTGTACCATCAAGTGAAAATAAGTAGTTGCCATTACTTGAAACATGAACTTCAATTAGGTATCCATTTGAATTAATAGCTTCTATAACTGGCTCATCAATTTGTAATAATTCTATTGTTTTAATCGCAGAACAATTAGAAGAATTCGTGACTTCAACAGTATAAATACCTGGCGTACTTACTGTTATTTGACTGGTCGTCTCACCTGTATTCCATAAATAATCCATATCCATTAAACCAGCTTCTAGAATGATGCTTTCACCTTCACAAAATGTGAGATATTCATCTTCAATAACAGGGATTTCTTCTCCAAATAACAAAGCTACAGCTGTTCTTGTAGTTGAGCTGCAGTTTGAATTAGAATCAATTGCTTCAGCATAATAAACACCCAAAATATTAGGGCTAAAATTTAAGCTATTACTCTCTAATAATTGACCGTCAGTTGGCGCATTGTACCAATCTACTTGTATTCCATCAGGTACTGTTACAGACAAAACACCCGTGGAACAATTTAAATTAACATCTCCATCGCTCGTTGGCGGACTTACTTCAGGAAAAACAATTATCTCAAATTCTTCTGAAATCGTATTACAAGATTCATTTAACAGGTTAGCTTGTGTTTCGGCCATTTTCACTCTATAATGTGTCGTGGTCGTAAGATTATTTATTTGAAGGGTTTGATTCGTTTCGCCTGAAATATCAAACCAGTTTATTCCATCATTACTTTGTTGCCATTGATAAAAATGGGTATCGTAAACCGAAAAATCTGGAGTGGCTTCCAATAGTGTGTTATAGGGTAAATCATAAGTACACAAGGAGACACTTGAATTAGATGAGCTATCCGCAATAGATATAAAATCACCACACGTTTTGAAAACAATATCATCTATGGCCAAATCATTTCCACAGCCTCCAACACCATTGTTTAGCATTTTTAAGATTATTGACGATTGCCCAGCCGTTGTTGTAAAAACAAGTCCATATTCTTCCCAAACTGGAGTAGTTGTGCCTTGTATATCACCTGTATCTCCTGAAGCTAGTAGTACAGTATCAGTGTTATCCCAAATTTGAAATTTTACATTTATAGGAATACCCGTTCCACAAAACCCACCTGGAGGCAGTAGATTTAAAAGCCAAGAAGAAAATTCATAAGTCGTATTGTCACATAATCCAGAGATAGTTGTTCTGTAAAACTCTCCAGCAGTAAAATCGGCATTAACAATCAAGCTTCTGCCATTAGTATCACCTGGAGTGTGGTCTTGGGTATTATGCCACCCAAACCAATTGGTATTGCTGGAAATGGTATAAAAGCCATCTTCAGGTTCAGAATTGGCATAGGTATATGAAGTTGTACCAGAAGGAAGCGCAGGTCCGTTTGTGGTACCTGAACCAAAATCATCAAAATAAATAGGATCACCTGAATTTCCAGAACAAAAACTCAATTGGGCATAACCAAAATTACCACTCAATAACAGAATTAAGCTCAAAAAAATAAATGTATATGTATTAACTTTATACATGTTATAAAAATACGGAATAGTCAATTTAATTACTTGCTTTGAATTGATAATAAGATATATTTAACACGCAATCGTTTTCGTAAATAAGAATGATAATGAAATCACATAAAAATCCATATTATGCAGTAATTTTTACTTCTAAACATTCAGAAGATGTTTCAGGATATGCTGAAATGGCAATTAAAATGGAAACTTTAGCCAAAAACCAAGATGGTTTTTTAGGTATAGAATCAGCAAGAGACACATTAGGAATAACAGTCAGCTACTGGCAATCTTTAGAGGCTATTAAAGCATGGAAACTAAATAGCGAACATCTTATGGCGCAAAGTAAAGGACGTAGTCAATGGTATAAGTGGTACCATGTGAGAATTTGTAAAGTTGAACGCGAATACGAATTTAAATTACCGTAAAGGAAACCCTTTTGCGGCCCACCAAGGATGAATTTCTATTACCAATCTACCAGCCTTTACCATTGGGTCGGCATTAGCTAGACTATCAGCCATTTTAAGTGTTGGCACATTATATATGGTGATTCCTCTAATATCGCCATTGTCGCCAAAGGGACCAGATATATCAGCATAGCCCTCTTCATACATTCTACCTAAATGCGCTAAATGTGCTTCTTGAAGTTTTGCCGCTTCCTCTTCATTTTGAGAGCGTATTGGGCCCGATTTCAAAAAGGCAATGAAATATTGTTGCATTAAGATTGTATCTTGAGTTTTTTCGTCAAAATAATCGAAAGTTTGATAACCTTTTTCTGTTAATTCTGCTTTAAGTGCTTTAGCGGTTTTTATAGGTTCGCCTTTATAGGTTTCTATATAAACCGTATCTGTTTTAGTGATAATCGTTTCAGTTATTGAATCAGTTGTTTGTGCTTCTTTTTTACAGCTTACTACAAGAAGTATTAATAATATTAAATTTATATGTTTCATTTTTTCCAAGTATTAAAAGGTTCTTTACTCAATTGAGCGTTGTAATATTTAACTTGTCCAGTGACTTCTTTACCAAGCCAGTGAGGCTTTTCAAAAGACTCGTTTTCGTTTTGCAATTCAACTTCAGCAATTATCAAACCAGCATTTTCTCCAAAAAACTCATCGACTTCAAAAATATGATTTCCATAAGGAATCTCATAGCGTATTTTATCAATCACAATTTCTTCACATAAGCCAAGTAATGATTCAGCATCTGATTTAGAAATTTCTTTTTCCCATTCAAACCGTGATAAGCCATCATCAGATGATTTTCCTTTCACTGTTAGAAAACCGTTATCATCTTTCAAGCGCACACGAACTGTTCTATCTGGATTAGTGTTTAAAAATCCTTGCTTAATTCTAAAGCTACGCTTTGCTTCGCCTTTAAAAGCATCTGAAAGTGTTAAAAATTTACGTTCTATTTCTATCATGCCTACTTCCCTTGAAAAAAAGGAATCTTTAAACGTTCTCTATACATTTTCATTCAAAAAATGAAAACACTCGAACTGACGTTGGTTTTTATGTCATAAATTTACATCATGTCAAACGATTTACCAATACGGAAAATTATTCATGTGGATATGGATGCTTTTTATGCCTCTGTAGAACAACTAGATAATCCTGAATTACGAGGTAAACCTTTAGCTGTTGGAGGTGGTGGTAAACGTGGTGTGGTAAGTGCAGCGAGTTATGAAGCGCGTAAATTTGGTGTTAAAAGCGCCATGAGCGGTGTGCAAGCAAGGCGCAATTGCCCAGAACTTATTTTTGTGCGCCCACGTTTTGAACGTTATGCAGAAATTTCGAAAAAAATTCGTAAAATATTTCATGATTACACGGACTTGGTTGAACCACTCTCAATGGATGAAGCCTATTTAGATGTTACCGAAAATAAAAAAGGGAATCCGAGCGCAACCTTAATTGCAAAAGAAATACGTGAACGGATTTTTAAAGAGGTTGGTTTAACGGCGTCGGCAGGTGTTTCTATTAATAAATTTATAGCTAAAGTAGCCAGTGATTATAATAAACCTAATGGGCAAAAAACCGTAAACCCTGAAGATGTTTTAGGATTTTTAGAAGCATTAGATATCAGAAAATTCTATGGTATTGGTAAGGTTACTGCCGAAAAAATGTATCAAAAAGGTATTTTTACAGGAAAGGATTTAAAATCGAAAACGGCTGAATACCTTGAAGAAAAATTTGGGAAATCTGGGAAATCGTACTACTATATTGTTAGAGGAATACATAACAGTCCAGTAAAACCCAACAGAACCCGAAAATCATTAGCTGCCGAAAGGACTTTTAGTGAAAATTTATCCTCTGAAGTGTTCATGCTTGAAAAATTGGAGCATATTGCTGAAGAAGTTTCTAGTCGTTTACAAAAAAGTCAAGTGGCTGGAAAAACCATAACTTTAAAGATAAAGTATAGTGATTTTACACTTCAAACTCGTAGCAAAACCTTACGCTATTTTATACATGATAAGAGTATCATTCTTGAAACTGCTAAAGACTTATTGTATCAAGAAAAGCTACATAATTCTGTACGCTTGTTAGGAATTTCATTATCAAACCTCAACACTGAAAAGAAACCAATAAAAAAATTGGAGCCCAAAAAGGAAGTAAGCGTGCAATTACAATTTGAATTTTAATGATTTTGACATTGTATAAAAAAAGTCGAAATTCGTTGAGGCATATAATTAAAAGCAAAAGATGTATTTCACTTTAATATTATACACCACAAAAAATAACTACTAACCAATGATAAAATTCTTTAGAAAAATTAGAAAAAATTTGCTTTCTATAGGTAAAACCACAACATATTTTAAATATGCCATTGGTGAAATCATTCTTGTAGTTATAGGAATTTTAATTGCCTTAAGTATTAACAACTGGAACTCTGATAGAATTATAACAAATAAAAAAACCGATTATTTAATCCGTATTTCTGAAGAACTTAAAAATCAAATTGAAGATTTAAAATATGCTAAAGACGATGTTGCTTCTCAAATTAAAAGCAGTAAACGAGTTTTAAGCATACTTGATAGTAAAAACCCAGATTCTATACCTACTCTTAAAAAGCTTCTGGGCAATACGGCTACATTTTGGGGCATGACACTTTCCTATCCTGTTACTGATGAATTTATCAATCAAAATCTTCAAGCTCAAATAAAAAATGACTCGCTTAAATTGTACTTTAAATATTTTAGAGAAATTAGAGACGCTTTCGGTATTAACACGGATTATAACCAAACACAATACACCAATACTATAGAGCCCTATTTTGTTGAAAACATTAACTATAGCGAAATAGCTATAGATTATTTTAAAGATGGCCTGATACAAGGTGGTCCAAAAACGGATTATAATAGTCTTATATCAAGCATGGAATTATGGAACATTGCCACCTTTAAACTGGAAACGTTAAATACTGGTGAACGGTATATAAATGGACTTATTACTTTTTCAGAAAATATGATTTTGCAAATAGAAAAGGAAATTAAAGATCCTTAAAAACTACAAGTTGTAATTTCGGTAACCCGTAACGTATTTACCATACCTTTATCTTTTATAGGCATAGCGGCTAAACTAATTAACATATCGCCTTCCTCCAAATATCCTTTTTTACAAGCAATGGCATTTACATCTTCAATAGTTTCATCGGTACTTACAAACTTATCGTAAAAGAAGGCTCTCACACCCCAAAGTAAGTTCAGCTGCGTAAGAATTCTACGATTAGACGTAAACACTAAAATGTGTGCACTTGGTCGCCATGCTGAAATTTGAAAGGCTGTGTATCCACTATTGGTAAGCGTGGAAATTGCTCTGGCGTCTATTTCATTTGCCATATTTGCCGCATGATAACAAATAGATTTTGTAATATAACGCTTGGTACGAATATGCGGTGGTATTTGTGGTACTTTTATTAATTCTGAATCTTCAACACTCTTGATAATATCAGACATTTGTTTAATGACTTGAACAGGGTAACTCCCAACGGAAGTCTCTCCAGATAACATTACAGCATCAGCACCATCCATAACTGAATTAGCAACATCATTTACTTCGGCACGTGTTGGTGTTAAGCTAGAAATCATGGTTTCCATCATTTGTGTCGCTATAATTACAGGTATTCTTGCTTGCTTGGCCCTGAGGACTAACTTCTTTTGAATGAGCGGTACTTCTTCTGCTGGTATTTCAACACCTAAATCACCTCTTGCAACCATTAAACCATCGCAATAAGCTACAATTTTATCAATATTCTCAACGGCTTCTGGTTTTTCAATCTTGGCTATAATCGGAATTTTATGATCACTATGCTCGTTAATGAGTTCCTCCAATTGCATTAAATCTTCTGCATGACGTACAAAAGATAGTGCAATCCAATCTACTTTCATCTCAATAGCAAACAGCGCATCTTCAATATCTTTCTCTGTTAAAGCTGGCTGCGAAATATTAGTATTTGGTAAATTGACACCTTTTTTAGAACGTAATGGTCCTCCCTGAATGACACGTGCTTTAACTTCGCTTTTTTTATCGGTTGAAACAACTTCAAAAATTAATTTACCATCGTCCAAAAGAATTTTCTCACCCGGTTTAGCATCTTGTGGAAAACGCTCATAGGTCATATATACACGTTTTTTGTTGCCCTCAAAGCGTTTACCTGTTGCGAAAATAATCTCGTCTCCTTCATTAACTACAACTTCACCTTTCATATTGCCAACACGTAATTTAGGCCCTTGTAAATCAGCTAAAATGGCTGCATTATAGTCAAATTCATCATTCAATTCACGTATCATGGCAACACGTTCCTTGACATCATTATAATCAGCATGTGAAAAATTAATTCTAAACACGTTAGCACCTTCATCAAGCATGCCTTTTAGCACTTCTTTTGTACTTGTAGCTGGACCTAACGTGGCGACTATTTTGGTTTTTTTTCTTTTTAACATTAATAAAAAATTAAGTTGTTTTTTGATTTTAAATCTTCAGGAACAAGATTATATGCCGTGACTATTTGGGGAATATTGAGAATTTTATTCAAAATCAATTTCAATTTAGTTTGGCTTATATCCTCTTCCGTTATTTTTAAAAAATAATTCACTTTACGGTACTCTGGAATTAAATAGTGTGTTTTTGTAGTGGTTTGCGGGCTGTCAAAAAGTGATTCCGAAGTTTCGAGGGTTTCACTATCAACTTTACATATGTTAGAAACTAAATTCCATGTAATTAGTTTATTTTCGTCAAACCACTCAAAAATGGGGTAATACACCTGATTGTTAAAATCCACATCCTTATGATTTCTTGTTAGGTTTATATTTAAATACTTGTTTAAAAAATAAGCCAACCTATAATCTTCAATGGAGCAATGAATGCCTACCAATCCATAGTCATGTACGTCTAAAAAATCATCGAGAATTAGTTTTTGTACTGCCATCATCAATCCTATTGAATGTAAATATAGTGTTTAAAAGCATTATTTTTATAGCCTTTAAATTAAATTTAGCAATACGTTATTACGAAAACGTTATAGTTTATAACAATTTGTAGAAGACAATTAATATGCTCTTGAAATTTGATTTTGAAAAACAAAAAAGGCGCGTTTTGAAGCTTTTTCTTCAGCTTTCTTTTTTGAAGTTGCTCGCGCTTTTGAAACAATTTTATCATTAATAGATAGTTTAACCGAAAAATGACGAATATCATCATTACCTGTGTCCTCATAAACATTATAATCAAACGTCTTTTTTTCTTTTTGACACCATTCAATTAATAAGCTCTTGTAGCTAATGACTTTGCCCTCCAGTTTTTCAATATCTACATATGGAATAATGACCTTTTTGTAAATAAATTTTTCACAGTACTTGTAGCCTCTGTCCAAAAATATAGCTCCTATCAATGCTTCAAATAAGTTGCCATAAATGTTGTCACCAAACTGTCCTTTAGGAATTTTACTTTCAACCAAATCTACTAGGTTTAGGTCTTTACCCAATTCATTTAAATGTTCTCTACTGACTATTTTAGAGCGCATTTTGGTTAAATAGCCTTCATCACCACTAGGCACTTCAGTATATAAATGTGATGCAATAACCGAACCGAGCATAGCATCACCTAAAAACTCCAAACGCTCGTAGTTAATTGGATGCCCTTCGCTATCCTTGATGTTCATGGACCGATGGGTAAATGCTGTTTGGTAGAATTTAATTTTCCGAGGTTTAAAACCTAATATTTTCTGAATGGACACAAAAAAATTCCCGTCGTATTTAGAACGGGAATTTAATATGTTACGAATGTTCTTCATTCGAATGATTAATCTATTTTCTTGAACAGTACGCAGGCATTGTGTCCTCCAAAACCAAACGTATTGCTCATAGCTACTTTAACGTCGCGCTTTTGTGCTTTGTTTAATGTTAAATTTAATTTAGGATCAATATTCTCATCAACAACTTCATGATTTATAGTTGGAGGCACAATACCATGTTCCATTGCTAAAATAGAAGCAATAGACTCAATAGCACCTGCGGCTCCCAACAAGTGTCCTGTCATGGACTTCGTTGAATTGATATTAATATTTTTAGCATGTTCACCAAACACTTCAGATATCGCTTTGAGTTCAGCAACATCTCCTAGAGGTGTTGATGTACCATGCGTGTTGATATGATCAACCTCTTCTGGTTTAATTCCTGCATTCTCTAAACAATTTTTCATTACTGCAATAACTCCTATGCCATCAGGATGTGGCGCTGTCATGTGATGCGCATCAGATGATAGTCCACCACCCAATACTTCCGCATAAATTTTAGCGCCTCTTGCCTTCGCATGCTCATATTCCTCGAGAATGATAGCGCCCGCACCTTCCCCTAATACAAAACCATCTCTGGTTGCGTCAAAAGGTCTAGATGCCGTTTCTGGACTTTCATTTCTTGTAGAAAGTGCATGCATGGCATTAAAACCACCCATACCAGCAATGGTTACAGCAGCTTCACTTCCACCTGTTACTATAACATTACAGTGACCTAAACGTATATAGTTTAAGGCATCAATCATAGCGTTGGCCGAAGAAGCACAGGCAGAAACTGTTGTATAATTTGGACCCATAAAACCATGTTTAATGGATATGTTTCCAGGTGCAATGTCTGCAATCATTTTTGGGATAAAAAACGGATTGAATCTTGGCGTACCATCTCCAGCAGCAAAATTCAATACTTCGTCCTGAAAGGTTTCCAATCCACCAATTCCAGCACCCCAAATTACACCAACTTTAAGTTTATCTACAACATCTAGATCAAGTTTGGAATCTGCGATGGCCTCATCAGAAGCCACCATGGCATATTGCGTAAACTTGTCCATTTTACGAGCCTCTTTTCTGTCAAGAAAATCGGTTGCGTTAAAGTTTTTTAATTCGCAAGCGAATTTTGTCTTGAACTTTTCAGTATCAAAATAGGTTATAGGTGCAGCACCACTTTTTCCACTTACAAGAGCATCCCAATAGTCATCTTTGGAATTTCCTATAGGTGTTAAAGCGCCTAGACCTGTAACTACAACTCGCTTAAGTTCCATAAAGTTTGTTCTTATTTAGCTTCTTCTATATAGGAAATAGCTTGACCAACTGTTGCAATATTTTCAGCTTGATCATCTGGAATTTGAATATCGAATTCTTTTTCGAATTCCATAATTAATTCAACAGTGTCTAATGAATCTGCGCCTAAATCGTTTGTGAAGCTAGCTTCAGTTACAACTTCGTTTTCATCAACACCTAATTTGTCTACGATAATCGCTTTTACTCTTGATGCAATGTCTGACATAATCTTTTAATTTTAAGTTTTAATTAGTGGGCAAAAATAAAAAACTTTATTTTTATAAACACACCTTTAGTTTAAAAATGTGCTTGTAATTTACTAAAATTAGATTGAAGTAAATGCTTTTTGCCTTCTAATTGTTAATTATTATTCTTTTTTTTGTTGAACAATCTTAACATTATTGTCTGTAAATGAAATGAGCTTACGAATTTTGCAAAACACTGTGGTAATTTCAATTTGCGAATTACATCTGACATTAATTTTAAAATAAAAACCAACAGATGAAACGTATTGTAATTTTTGCGTCCGGAAGTGGTACTAATGCTGAAAATTTAATTAAGTTTTTTCACAACAGAGAACAAGCGTCTGTTATTCAAGTATTGACTAACAATCCTCATGCCAAAGTTTTAGATAGAGCAAAAAAACTAGGGGTTAGCGCACTGTCATTCAATAAAATAGCATTTACTGAAACAGATGATGTATTACATTTACTAAAATCTGTAAATCCAGATTTAATTGTATTAGCTGGTTTTTTATGGAAGTTTCCAGAAAAAATTTTAGAGGTATTCCCTAATAAAGTTATCAATATACATCCTGCATTATTACCAAAATATGGTGGAAAAGGTATGTACGGGAAATATGTGCATGAAGCTGTTGTTACTAATAAAGAAACTGAAACAGGCATCACGATTCATTATGTAAATGAGCATTATGATGAAGGTGCCATTATTTTTCAGGCAAGATGCGAAGTGACACCAACAGATACTGCCGAAGATGTTGCCAGAAAAATCCATGAATTGGAAATGACGCATTTTCCGAAGGTGGTTGATGACTTATTGAAAGCATAAAATAGATTCCCGTTTTCACGGAAACTAAAGATGAGCAAAAAAAAGAAAAAATACTACACTGTATGGAAAGGTCACCACACAGGTGTCTTTGAATCTTGGGATGATTGCAAGGCCCAAATAAAAGATTTTGAAGGCGCTCAATACAAATCGTTTGCAACGTTTGACGCAGCAAAAAAAGCTTTAAAAGGCAACTACAAAGATTATATTGGAAAGTCCAAAAAATTTAAAAGTGAGCTCTCTGAAGACCAGCTCAAAAAAATTGGAAAGCCAAACCTAAATTCCATAAGTGTTGATGCAGCGTCTAGTGGTAATCCTGGTAAAATGGAATACAGAGGCGTAGAGACTAAATCAAAAAAGCAACTTTTTCATCAAGGCCCATTTGACGAGGGAACTAATAACATTGGTGAATTTTTAGCTATCGTTCATGGTCTGGCTTTTTTAAAAAAACACAATAGTGATTTCATTATTTACACCGATTCAAAGACGGCTATAAGTTGGGTGAAAAAGAAAACCTGTAATACCAAACTAGAACGCACAGAAAAAAACAAACCTCTCTTTGAATTGGTTGACCGTGCGGTTACCTGGTTAAAAAACAACTCCTATAGTACAACTATTGTAAAATGGGAAACTAAAGCTTGGGGAGAAATTCCTGCAGATTTTGGTAGGAAATAAATTCGTTTTTAAGTCTTTAAAAAGCGTATATTTGCAGCAAATTTTGAAACCATTTTATGAGTAAGTTAGTAATTGTTGGAACTGTTGCCTTTGATGCCATTGAAACCCCTTTTGGAAAAACCGATAAAATACTTGGTGGCGCAGCTACTTTTATTGGCCTTGCCGCATCGCAATTTCATGTTGATGCTGCAGCTGTATCCATTGTTGGTGGTGATTTTCCTCAAGAATATTTAGATTTATTATCGGAAAGAGGGATTGATATTTCTGGTGTTGAAGTAATAAAAGAAGGTAAAACCTTTTTCTGGAGTGGTAAGTATCATAATGATATGAATACGCGTGATACATTGGCTACTGAACTAAATGTATTGGCAGACTTCAATCCTAAAGTCCCTGAAGATTATAAAGATGCCGAGGTAGTAATGTTAGGAAATTTACATCCTAACGTTCAAATGAGTGTGTTAGAGCAAATGGATACTAAACCTAAATTAGTGATTTTGGATACCATGAATTTCTGGATGGATTGCGCTTTGGAAGAACTGCACAATGTTATCAAAAAAGTTGATGTTATCACCATTAATGATGAAGAAGCAAGACAATTAACAGGCGAATACTCCTTGGTTGTTGCTGCGCGTAAAATACATGATATGGGACCACAATATGTGGTGATAAAAAAAGGGGAACACGGTGCTTTATTATTTCATGACGATAATGTTTTTTATGCCCCAGCTTTACCTTTAGAAGAGGTTTTTGACCCAACTGGAGCTGGTGACACTTTTGCTGGTGGGTTTGCTGGTTATCTTGCAAAATCTGGAGACTTGAGTTTTGAAAACATGAAGAATGCAGTTATTTATGGATCCACTCTAGCTTCTTTCTGTGTAGAGAAATTTGGAACAGAGCGCATGGTTAATTTAAAACCAAATGAGGTTCATAAACGTTTGCAACAATTCAAACAATTAACACAATTTGAAATCGAATTAGCATAATAAAACGCGCTCATAAATGGAGCGCGTTTTTTAATTATATACAGTAACATTTATTAAATTTAACTCACAACTAAACAATAATGAGTGACGCTTTAAAACATGAATGCGGAATTGCCCAAATAAGGCTTCTTAAACCTTTAGAATTTTATAAGGAAAAGTACGGTAGTGCCTTTTACGGTGTAAACAAAATGTATTTAATGATGGAAAAGCAGCATAATCGTGGTCAAGATGGTGCTGGTTTTGCAAGTATTAAATTAGACACAAAACCAGGAGAACGCTATATAAGTCGTGTACGCTCGATTGCTCAACAACCTATTCAAGATATTTTTGCTCAAATAAATGAACGTATCAATAAAGATTTAACAGAGCATCCTGAATACGCTGATAATGTTGCACTTCAAAAAAAGCATATTCCATACATAGGTGAGGTTTTACTGGGCCATGTACGTTATGGAACTTTTGGAAAAAACAGTGTAGAAAGTGTACATCCTTTTTTGCGTCAAAATAACTGGATGCACAGGAACCTGATTGTAGCTGGTAACTTTAACATGACTAATGTAAATCAGTTATTTGATGGTCTCGTAAATTTAGGACAGCACCCCAAAGAAAAAGCTGATACCATTACGATTATGGAAAAAATAGGCCACTTTTTGGATGATGCCGTTTCTAAAATTTATAAAAAATTAAAAAAAGAAGGCTATAGTAAAAGTGAGTGTTCACCATTAATTGCCGAAAGACTAAATGTAGCCAAAATATTGAAAAAGGCTTCTAAAAACTGGGATGGTGGTTATGCTATGGCTGGTTTGTTAGGTCATGGCGATTCTTTCGTTTTACGTGATCCTGCAGGAATAAGACCTGCCTATTATTACAAAGATGAAGAGGTAGTAGTAGTAGCTTCTGAACGACCTGTAATTCAAACCGTTTTTAATGTTGATTTTGATGATGTCAAAGAACTAGATCCTGGTCATGCGATTATAACCAAAAAATCTGGTGAAGTTTCTATAAAAAAAATCATAGAGCCTTTAGAACGAAAGGCTTGTTCCTTTGAACGTATTTATTTTTCACGAGGTAGTGATGCTGAAATATATCAAGAACGCAAGGAATTAGGCAAATTACTAATGCCAAAGGTTTTGGAATCTATCAATAATGATACTAAAAACACTGTGTTTTCATACATACCTAACACAGCTGAGACATCTTTTTTTGGTATGATTGAAACCGTTGAAGAACATTTAAATCAAAAGAAAACGCAGGCAATCCTCGATGGTAAAGGTGGTCTATCCGCAGAGACAGTTACTGATATTCTTTCAGAAAGACCCCGAATTGAAAAAATAGCCATTAAGGATGTCAAACTACGAACATTCATAACTGAAGATAGTAGCCGTGATGATTTAGTTGCACACGTTTATGATGTAACTTATGGTGTGATTAAACCCACTGACAACCTTGTAATTATTGACGACAGTATTGTTAGAGGAACAACGCTCAAGAAAAGTATTATTAAAATGATGGATCGCTTGCATCCAAAAAAGATTGTTGTAGTTTCTTCTGCTCCTCAAATACGTTATCCTGATTGTTACGGTATTGACATGGCACGATTGGAGGATCTTATTGCGTTTAGAGCCATGCTTGAATTACTTGAAGAGCATAACAAATATCATTTGGTTCAGGAGGTTTATGATAAATGTAAAGCACAAGTAAATTTAGAAGATAAAGAAGTTCGTAATTTTGTTAAAGATTTATATGCTGAATTTACAGCCAATGAAATTTCAAATAAAATAGCTGAACTAATTTCTGATGAAAACGTGAATGCTCAAGTTGAAACTATATTCCAATCAATAGAGAATTTGCACAATGCATGTCCAAAAAATTTAGGCGACTGGTATTTTACTGGAAATTATCCAACCGTTGGTGGAAATCGTGTTGTGAATAGAGCCTTCATTAATTTTTATGAAGGCAATAAGGAGAGAGCCTATTAAAATATTGAAAATGTGCATTTTATCTGAAAAAAAGTGCGTTTTAGCTAAAATAAATGCATTTCATCTATTTTATATCAAATTCTAAATAAATAAAAATTACATTAGTACCACCATAACATAAGTAGGTTAAGTTCATGGTAGATTTGGGGCAAAAAAAGCTGAACTTAGGTTCGGCTTTTTTTATTTTTCTCCGATTTTAAACAATCATTCAATAACTAAATTTCTCATTTAGTTTATTTTAGCCTAATTTATAAGTCGTTTATCTAATAATTTTTAAGTTTAGGAATAAGCAATGTTATATTTGCTTCACCATAACATAAGTAGGTTAAGTTTATGGTAGATTTGGGGCAAAAAAGGTGAACTTCTGTTCACCTTTTTTCATTTCCAATTCCAACCAAAGCGGAAAATTAATGAGTAGAAAATCTACTTACGATATAACTAAAAAAAGCGAACCCAATAGGTCCGCTTTACATAGTAATTCTTTACTAATTATTTTGCTTCAGCATATCTTCTTTCAACCTCATTCCAATTAATCACTTTGAAAAAAGCATCAATATAATCAGGTCTTCTATTTTGATAATTTAGGTAATAAGCGTGCTCCCAAACATCTAGACCTAAAATTGGTGTACCTCCACAACCTACGCCAGGCATTAATGGATTGTCTTGATTTGGCGTTGAGCAGACCTCAACTTTACCACCTTTATGAACACAAAGCCAAGCCCAACCAGATCCAAATTGTGTGGCTGCAGCTTTACTAAATGCATCAACAAAAGCATCTTTTGATCCAAATTCAGCTTCAATAGCATCTTTCAAATCTCCTGAAAGATAACCTTTGTCATTAGGATTCATAACTTCCCAAAATAATGAATGGTTGTAAAATCCACCACCATTGTTTCTTACTGCCATGTTATTCATGTCTAAATTAATAAGGATATTATCAATTGTTTTTCCTTCTAAATCAGTTCCCTCAATAGCAGCATTTAATTTTGTAGTATAACCGTTATGGTGCTTTGAGTGATGTATTTCCATTGTGCGAGCATCAATGTGAGGCTCAAGAGCATCATATGCATATTTTAATTTTGGTAATTCAAAAGCCATAATATTTTTATTTTAAGTGTTTATATTAATTTCCCTCAAATTTACGGATTATCAAACGCAATAAAAAATAATAAATACCTATCAAATCATTGATAGTTTTTATCTTGTGTTAAATTTAGCTCAATGACTGAAAGCAGTTCTTTTTTAATTTATAATGCTTCTGCTGGAAGCGGAAAAACTTTTACCCTTGTTAAAGAATATTTAAAGATTCTTTTTATCTCAAAAAGCTCAACGGCGTTTAAAAATATTTTAGCCATAACCTTTACTAATAAAGCTGCTGGCGAGATGAAATCAAGGGTTATTGATTCACTAATAACCTTCAAGAATTATTCTTCCGATTCTGAAAAAAGCCCCATGTTTCATCAAATTTGTAAAGAACTAAATCTTTCTGAAGCAACCTTAATCCAAAAAAGTTCTCAAATTTTAGATGCTATTATTCACAACTATGCTGCTTTTGATATTTCAACTATTGATGGATTTACACATAAACTTATTAGAACGTTTGCCTACGATTTAAAGTTACCACTGAATTTTGAGGTTGAACTAGATACCGACTCTTTGTTGACTGAAGCAGTAGATAGACTTATATCCAAAGCAGGAACTAACAAAGAACTCACAACGGTTCTAGTAGATTACGCCTTGGAAAAAGCTGATGACGATAAGAGTTGGGACATTTCAAAAGATTTGTATGCTATCTCCAAATTACTGGTGAATGAAAACGATATTCCCTTTCTACAAACATTGAGAGATAAAACACTTGAAGATTTTAAAACTTTAAAAAATAGCATAAAGAACGATTTAAAAACCACAGAGAATGGTATCATCTCAATTGCAAGCAACGCATTGACACTGATTGCAGAGTCTGGTCTAGAACATGATGATTTTAATAGAAAATCACTACCACGGCATTTTATAAATCTTCAACATAAAAATTTTCAAGTATCATTTGACTCAAATTGGCAAACAGATCTTATTGAAGGAAATAAAATTTATCCAGCACGCGTTTCAACAGACGTGGCATCTACTATTGAAGCTATTCAAGTTCAACTTGCCGCATTTTTTAACGAAACCACAGATTTGGTTTTTCATTATAAATTCTTGCAAGGGCTTTACAGAAATATAACGCCATTATCTGTTTTAAATGAGATTCAAAAAGAACTTACCGCTATTAAAGACGAGAAAAACGTTATTCTAATTTCGGAATTCAATACCTTAATAAGTAATGAAATAAAAGACCAGCCCACACCTTTTATTTATGAACGGTTTGGTGAACGGTTCAAACATTATTTCATTGACGAGTTTCAAGACACATCTGTATTACAATGGAAAAACTTAATACCCTTAATTGATAATGCGCTATCTTCTGAAAATGGAAGTACCATGCTGGTGGGCGATGCCAAACAGGCAATTTATAGATGGCGTGGCGGTAAAGCCGAACAGTTTATTGATTTGTTTAATAAGTCTAAAAATCCGTTTCATGTAGAAGCCAAAATTAAACCCCTTGAATCAAATTTTAGAAGTTTTAAGAATATTATAGATTTCAACAACAGCTTTTTTAATTATTTATCTGAAACACTTTTCAATAAGAATTCGCACAAAATGCTTTACAAAAGCTCCAGGCAAGATATTGAGAACTCAAATAATGGTTTTGTTGAATTGAATTTTTTAGATTTTGAGAATGATGATGATAAGGCTCATGTATATTCACAAAAAGTATATGAAACTATTTTAGATTGTATGGACCAAGGGTTTTCAATGAATGATATTTGCGTTCTTGTTAGAAAGAAAAAAGAAGGTATTGCTATTGCCGAATTTTTAAGTGCTTCAGGCATAAATATCATGTCATCAGAGACCTTACTGTTAAGCAATTCTGTACAGGTGCGGTTTATAAATAATATATTAAAGTTATTAATAGAGCCACAAAATCTTGAAGTAAAAGCGCATGTTCTAATTGAGCTTACAGCTATTTTCAATATAGAAAACAAACACAACTATTTAAAAACCCATATAGACTTAAATTTAAATCAACTCTTCAAAAGTTTTGAGCATCATGGCTACGTTATTAAGTATGAAGAATTACTCCAATTATCATTATATGATCTAGTTGAAACTATAGTGAGAGACTTTAATTTGGTGAAAGAATCCAATGCCTATGTACAATACTTTATGGATGTTGTTTTGGAATTTACTAATAAGCAGAACGCTGACATACAAAGTTTTATTGATTATTTTGACACCCATTCTGGTCGTTTAAGTATTGTTGCTCCAGAAGGTTATGATGCTGTTCAAATCATGACCATTCACAAATCAAAAGGGTTGGAGTTTCCTGTTGTTATTTTCCCTTTTGCTGAACTCAATATTTATAGAGAGGTTAACCCTCAAGAGTGGTTTCCATTAAACCCAGAAGTTTTTAATGGTTTCTCGTATGCCTTACTAAACTACACGAGTTCCTTTGAGAATTTTGGTGAAAATGGTATGGAAATATTTAACAAACATCAATCGGATTTAGAGCTTGACAATGCAAACTTATTGTACGTTGCCTTAACAAGACCAATTGAACAACTTTATATTATTTCAAAAAAAGATATTAGTTCAAAAGGTGTTGTAAACAACAATACTTTTTCAGGTTTTTTTATAAACTATTTGCAACAACAAAACATTTGGGATGACCAAACTTTAAACTATTCATTTGGAGAAAAAACTAGAGATTATCGCAAGGAAAGCCATCAAGACAACATGATTGAACTGCATGAGTTCACAAGTGTTGATAGAAAAGATAACAATATCAAGATAATAACAAATGCTGGATATTTATGGGACACGTCCCAAAAAGAGGCTATTGAAAAAGGAAATTTAGTCCATGATATTATGGCTTTGATAAAAACCAAAGACGACATTGCATATGCGTTCAGCCAATTTTCAATGGAATACAAGATTGACAAGAACCAAGCAAGTCATTTAAGGGCCATTATTGAAGAATTAGTATCTCATCCGCAATTGAATGAATATTTTAATGGACAAAACAACATTTATATTGAGCGAGATATTGTTTCACCAAATGGTGAAATTATAAGACCTGACCGATTAGTCGTTTTTCCAAACAACGATGCTGTAATTATTGATTACAAATCTGGATTAGAAAACAAAAAACATGAAATACAACTTGAAAATTACGAAGTTACCTTATCAAAAATGACTTTTAACATTATTAAGAAAATACTCATTTATATAAATGATGGAATTCATGTAAAAGAATTTTAAATTTGCATCAAATACAAAAACTATGTACGGAAACATTCAAGATCATTTAAAAAAAGAAATTCAAACCATTAAAGATAATGGCCTATATAAAACCGAACGCATAATAACGTCTGCTCAAGGAGCCGAAATAACCTTGAATACAGGAGAAACCGTTTTAAATTTCTGTGCCAACAACTATTTAGGTCTCTCTTCTCATCCAGAAGTAGTTCAAGCTGCAAAAGATGTTATGGATACACATGGTTTTGGCATGTCATCAGTTAGATTTATTTGTGGAACACAAGACATACATAAAGAACTTGAAGAAAAAATCGCTGATTTTTATAACACTGAAGATACCATTCTTTACGCAGCAGCATTTGATGCAAATGGCGGTGTGTTTGAGCCTCTTTTAGGTCCTGAAGATGCCATTATTTCAGATTCATTAAACCATGCTTCCATAATTGATGGCGTTCGCTTGTGTAAAGCGGCCAGGTACCGTTATGCAAATAATGATATGGCTGATTTAGAAAAACAACTTATTGCAGCAAATGAAAGTGACGCCAGGTTTAAAATTATTGTAACAGACGGTGTATTTTCAATGGATGGTTTAGTAGCACCTTTAGATAAAATTTGTGATCTCGCAGACAAGTACGATGCCATGGTCATGATTGATGAGTGTCATGCAGCTGGTTTTATTGGAGAAACAGGTCGTGGAACACTTGAGGAAAAAAAGGTTATGGGTAGAATAGATATCATAACAGGCACTCTTGGAAAAGCACTGGGTGGAGCCATGGGTGGTTATACAACAGGAAAAAAGGAAATAATTGATATTTTAAGACAACGTTCAAGACCATATCTCTTCTCTAATTCTCTAGCACCTGCAATAGTAGGGGCTTCAATAAAGGTGTTTGATATGCTAAAAAATGATACAACCTTAAGAGATAAGCTAGAATGGAATACTAGTTATTTTAAAAACGAAATAAAAAAAGCAGGTTTTGATATAGTTGATGGTGATTCAGCTATAGTTCCAATCATGTTATATGATGCCAAATTATCGCAAACAATGGCAAATATGTTATTGGAAGAAGGTATATATGTTATAGGTTTCTTTTTTCCAGTAGTACCCAAAGAAAAAGCACGTATTAGAGTGCAATTATCTGCTGCTCATGAAAAAGAACATTTGGATAAAGCTGTTTCTGCTTTTATAAAAGTTGGAAAAACACTCGAAATTATTTAAATTTTTTAGGACAAACAATGACATTTTAGGTTAATTATCCAATATTTTTCTATATTTGTCTTTGTTAATAATATTTAACAACTTACTTTTGCTTACAATTAACACTTAAAAATTAAATTTTTGAATATGAAAAATCTTAGCAGATTATTGTTCGCTATGTTGCTTATTTTAGGTTTAAGCAATACTTACGCACAAGATGAGGACAACCCATGGGCTATCAGTTTTGGTATAAATGCGGTTGATTTTTATCCAACTGGTGAAGACGCTCCACTTGGAGGTTATTTTGATGAATTCTTTAACTCAGAAGATCATTACAACATTTTACCTTCATTGTCATCCGTTTCAGTGGCACGCTATGTAAACAGCGGGTTTTCTGTAGGTGCAACTGCGTCTATCAATAAAATTGATAAATTTGGTGACGACCGTGATAGATATAACGAAGTTACTTATTTCGGATTAGACGGTATTGTAAAATATAGTTTTGCTGATTTGATTGGCTCAAACTGCATTGACCCTTATTTAGGCGTTGGTGGTGGTTACACTTGGGTTGACAAAATCGGTGCAGGTACTTTAAACGGTACTTTTGGTCTAAATTTCTGGGTTACAGAAAATATTGGCTTAACAGTTCAATCTTCATATAAGCATGCATTCGAGGATTATTTAGATACACATTTCCAACACACTGCTGGTGTAACTGTTAAGTTTGGTGGAAAGGATACTGATGGCGATGGCATTTATGACAAAGACGATGCTTGTCCTGAAGAATTTGGTTTAGCTGAATTTAATGGTTGTCCTGATTCTGATGGCGACGGTATTGAAGATGGAAAAGATTCTTGTCCTCAAGAAGCTGGTCCTGCTGAATTTAACGGATGTCCTGATTCTGATGGTGATGGCATTGCTGATAAAGATGATGCTTGTCCAACTGAAGCTGGTCCAAAAGAATTAAATGGATGTCCAGATGCTGATGGTGATGGTATTGCTGATAAAGATGATGAGTGTCCAAATGAAGCTGGTCCTGCTGCTAACAATGGTTGCCCTTGGCCAGATAGAGATGGTGACGGTGTTGTTGATAAAGACGACCAGTGTCCAGATTTAGTAGGTACTGTAGCAAACAATGGTTGCCCAGAAGTTACTGAAGCTGTTAAAAAAGCATTAAACGCTTATGCTAAAACTATCTTATTTGATACTGGAAAATCAACTATCAAATCTCAATCTGAAGAAGTTTTACAAAACATTATTGATATCTTAAAAGAATATCCTAATGCTAGATTCTCAATTGATGGTCATACTGACAGTGTGGGTAGTGAGTCATTAAACCAAAAATTATCTCAAGAAAGAGCTAGTTCGGTTATGAATTACTTAATCACTAACGGTATTGCTTCAAGTAGATTAGAGCATGCTGGTTATGGTGAGTCAAGACCAATTGATTCTAACAAAACTAGAGCTGGTAGAGCAAACAACAGAAGAGTTGAAATTAACTTAATTAAGTAATTAATTAGATTTTTTCACTAATTATATAGAAAAACGCCTCGAATATCGAGGCGTTTTTTATTTTTATAATATGGCTACATTTATTAGTGATGTTTTACAGGATTTAAAAAAATCAAAAACAGATTTATCAAATTTAATTATTGTCCTACCCAGTAAACGTGCAGGCGTTTTCTTTAGACATGAACTTTCTAAAATTACTGAACAACCTGTATTTTCACCTGAAATTTTTAGCATTGAAGCATTTGTCGAGGAACTGTCTCAATTGCAATCCATTAACAATGTAGAGCTACTGTTTGAGTTTTATTTAGTTTATAAAGAGCTAACACCTAGTAATAAACAAGATAATTTTGAGACATTCTCTAAATGGGCACAAATACTCATTCAGGATTTCAATGAAATTGATCGCTATTTAATCTCTGAAGAATCCATTTTTGATTATCTATCAGCTATACAGGAAATAAACCATTGGTCATTAAATGAGAATCCCACAAGACTTGTAAGTAATTATTTAGACTTTTGGAAACGGCTCAAGGTTTACTACAAACAGTTTACAAATCACCTTATCAACAAAGGCTTCGGTTATCAAGGGCTTATTTATAGGGAGGCTTTGGAAAACGTTCAAAATTACATAGAAAATACATCTTCAAAAATGCATGTGTTTTTAGGTTTTAATGCCCTAAACACCGCTGAAGAAACCATTATTCAAGAGTTACTACAAAACAATCTAGCAAAAATATATTGGGATATAGATGAGGGTTTTTTTAATGCAAAAAACCACGATGCGAGTCTATTTGTAACCAAGTACTATGACAATTGGAAATACTTTAAAAAGAATCCTTTTAATTGGGTATCTAACCATTATTCCAAAGCAAAACAAATTGACGTGATAGGCGTACCAAAAAATGTGGGGCAATCAAAATATATTGCCACCATATTAAACAACTTAAAAGCGAACAATCATACGCTTGATAAAACCGCGTTGGTTCTAGGTGACGAATCGCTTTTAATTCCTGTTTTAAATTCTATCCCTAAGCACATAACCGCTTTAAACATTACCATGGGATTACCTTTAAAAACAATTCCATTAGCAACCCTATTTCAGCATTTATTTTTAATTCATAAAAACCCATCTTCTTCTTTCTACTATAAAGATGTATTAAATATATTATCACATGCATTTATAACGCCTTTATTGCAAATTGATGATGAAAACCACCTAAACAAGATCACTAAAACAATAAAAACAAATAACTTAATTTACATCTCAATAGCCGATTTAATTAAAATAAGCCCAACACATAAACTACTATTTGAAACTTTGTTTGCCAACTGGGATAATAATGTATCTAAAGCTTTGGAACAATGTCAATCTTTGATACTAAAAATAAAAAATGCTCTTACCCTTAATAAAAAGGAAAACATACTATCATTAGAATACTTATTTCATTTTAACTCACTGTTTAACGAGCTTACTCAATTAAACTCAGAATACGCTTTTTTAAATTCTGTTTCATCTCTTTATAGTGTATATACTGAACTACTGAATTCTGAAACCTTGGACTTCAAGGGTGAGCCTCTAGAAGGATTACAGGTTATGGGTATGCTCGAGTCTCGTGTTCTAGATTTTGAAACAGTTATTATTTCATCTGTTAACGAAGGCACATTACCTTCGGGAAAAACTCAAAACTCCTTTATTCCTTTTGATGTAAAAATTGAAAATCAACTGCCTACCTATAAAGAAAAAGATGCAGTATATGCCTATCATTTTTACAGACTAATACAGCGAGCAAAAAAAGTATTTATTCTTTATAATACCGAAGTTGATGCGCTTTCAGGCGGTGAAAAAAGTAGGTTTATTACCCAACTGGAACTAGAAGATATTCACGAAATTAATCACAAAACAGTTGTTCCTAAAGTTCCAAAAACAGAAAACCCTCTAATTGAAATTCCTAAAACAGATTCTGTTCTTAAAAGTATAGAAACCTATGCAGCAAAAGGGTTTTCCCCTTCAGCTCTTACTAGTTACGTTAGAAATCCCATTGATTTTTACTTTCAAAAAGTTTTAAAAATCAAAGAACAAGATGATATTGAAGAGACTATTGCAGCAAATACACTAGGAACTATTATACACAATACCCTAGAAGAATTCTATGAACCTTTTGTAGGTAAAAATATAACAGTTGAGAATATCGATTCAATGAAATCCAATGTTGATAGAACAGTTACAAAATATTTTAAAGAAGTTTATAAGGAAGGGGATATTTCAAAAGGCAAAAACCTCATTATTTTTGAAATAGCCAAAAGATATATTAATAACTTTTTGGATTTAGAGGCTACGGATTTAAAAAATGGTAACACCATTGAAATCATTGCAGTTGAACTAGAAAATCGTTTGGAGTTAGATATACCAGAATTACACTTTCCAGTATTTTTAAAAGGTACTGTAGATCGTGTTGATAAAAGAAATGGAGTCGTTAGAATTATTGATTACAAATCAGGTAAAGTAGATAAAAATAAACTTGAGATTATTAACTGGGAAGATATCACTTCAGATTATGACAAGTATAGCAAATCGTTTCAAGTTTTGTCATATGCCTTAATGATGGATGTTTTTAATAGATTCAATGAGCCTATTGAAGTAGGTGTCATTTCATTTAAAAATTTAAATGAAGGCTTCTTAAAGTTTGCAAAAAAAGATAAGCCTGGAGCTTACGCTAAAAAGATTGAGTCCTTGAACGAGGAGCTTTTAAATGATTTTTACAATGAATTGAAAAACCTAATCATTGAAATTTGTAATCCAGATATTCCTTTTCTGGAGAAAGAAATTAAATAATCTATTATGTTTACGGTTTCTGTTGATCCAAAATTAATTGAGCATTGCAAAGTCATGGTTTCAAAACATGATTTTGGTAAACGTTTTACGGCCAATGGGACTAAAGAACAACAACTTACTGGCATAATTGGTCAATCTGTTGTGATGGATTTCTTCGGTAAGGGTTATGTTGATGGTTCTTATGGTTTTGATGAAGGCGTTGACTTGGTATTTGCTGACAAAACTATTGATGTAAAAACTATGGGAAGAACTACTGCCGTAAAATCTGGTTACACAAATAATTTTTTAAAACTTCAGGATTATTTTGATACCGATATATATATATTTTGTAGCTATCACAAAATCAAACAGGTTCTAACCGTTTGTGGTTGGATTTCAAAAGAAGATTTTGTGGTAAAAAGACGTTTTTATCCAAAAGGCAGTATCAGAACACGTTTTGATAAAACCACATTTACAACCTTCGCAGATTTGTATGAAATTGATAATAAGGATTTAAATAATGTTAACTCAATAACGGATTTAAAAAATCAACTAAAATAAAAAACCGTTCTTTTCAGAACGGTTTTGTGGAGCATATCGGATTCGAACCGATGACCTCTACGCTGCCAGCGTAGCGCTCTAGCCAACTGAGCTAATGCCCCAGATTATTTTATTCCACTCAACACTAAAACTGGCAATGTCGAACTATAAAAATCTTTTTTCAATATAGTATTATTCTCCCAGAGTTTAGTAAAAAACCCTCGCTTTCGTCTTACAACACACAATAAGTCTGGATCATTATCTTTGTAGTGTTCTAATACACCTTGAAATGTTGTTGCGTTCTCGCTTTTTGTGGTATTGGTAATCAATTTTGCTAATTCAGGATTTACATCAAAATCACCTTCATTGTAAAACGGTGTCTTAACCAACAGTAAATTCACAATAGATTTAAACTGGTCTTTTATAGAAATTAATGGTTTTAAGGCATTTTCTTTTCTAATCACGGCCGATTTTAAAGCCATTAATATATAAATAATGGGTTTGAATTTTAAGCCTTCAGGAACAATTAAAGCTGGAATGTTGGTCTGTTTTATAATCTTTCCAGAGGTTTTACCTAAATACACCTCTTCGTTTACTGAATTGGTTCTAGGTTCTATCATGATTAAATCAATATCCAATGATTGGCAAACCAATTCTAACGTGTCAATAAGTTTTCCTTTAAAAGTTTTTACAATTACCTCAACACCCTTGGTGTTCACTTTTTTCACATGACTATGTAAAAAATCAAGACTTTCTCTCTCTAAAATATGATCAACCTTAATCATTGTTCCTGCCTTAGTGTATACATTATAGACTTGAACTACATATAATTTTGCTCCAAAAACTTTCGCGAAATCTACCGCATACTGTAAATGACTTACCGCATTTTTAGATGATCCAACAGGAACTAAAATATTCTTCATAATCAATAATTTAAAAACTAAATTTACAAGAAATTTTTGCAAAAGTAAACATTAAATATGATTCGAAAAGGAACTATTGCTGATATTGATTCTATTTTGGAAATCACCAAAGCTTGTGCCCAATTCATGATCAATCAAAATATTTTTCAGTGGAATGAGTTTTATCCAAATAAGTCAGCTTTCGTAAATGATGCTAAAATGGGCGAATTGTACGCTTTGGAAGTAGATAAGAATCTCATTGGAGCCATCACTATCTCAACCCATATGGATTCTGAGTACATTCCCATAAAGTGGCTCACAACCAACAGTAATAATATATATATCCACAGACTCGCTGTTCATCCTGATTATCAAGGGCAAGGATACGCTCAAAAACTTATGGACTTTGCAGAAGAATTTGCCATAAATAACAACTATACATCTATAAGATTAGATACGTTTTCAAAGAATAAAAGAAACCAAAAGTTTTACGAACTTCGTGGTTATAAAAAATTAGGTTCTGTTTATTTTCCAAATCAAAGTAATCATCCTTTTTATTGTTATGAACTAGTTCTGTGAGCACACCAATAACCTTAAAACATATAAACAAGTTAGCCATACCTGCACTAATCTCGGGAGTGTCAGAGCCTATCTTATCAATTACTGATACAGCCATTGTTGGGAATATGCCAGTTGATGCTACCGAATCTTTAGCAGCCGTTGGAATAGTAGGTGCTTTTATTTCCATGCTTATTTGGGTTTTAGGACAAACGCGAAGCGCCATTTCATCTATAGTTTCACAGTATGTTGGCGCTGATAATTTAGAAAAGGTAAAAAACCTTCCTGCTCAAGCCATTTTTATAATAACGTCATTAAGTATCCTAATCATATTTATGACCTATCCGTTTGCTGATTCCATTTTTAAACTCTACAATGCTTCAGACCTGATTTTAAAATATAGCGTAGATTATTATAGGATTCGTGTATTTGGTTTTCCTTTTACTTTATTCACCATTGCTGTTTTTGGTACGTTTAGAGGGCTTCAAAACACCTTTTATCCTATGATAATTGCGATTGTTGGTGCCACAGCAAATATTGTTTTAGATTTTGTTTTGGTATTTGGCATTGAAGGCTTTATTCCTGCCATGAATATTAAAGGAGCTGCTTATGCTAGTGTTATTGCGCAACTGTTAATGGCATTGGTTTCAGCCTATTTTTTACTAACAAAAACGACTATTCCTTTACGTTTTAGTTTACCTTTTAATAATGAAATTAAGAGATTTCTACTCATGATTGTAAATCTGTTTATTAGAACTTTAGCGCTTAATGTGACGTTGTATAACGCGAGTGCCTTTTCAACCAGTTATGGTAAGGAATATATTGCTGCTTACACCATTGCTATTAACTTATGGTTTTTAGGCGCTTTTATTATTGATGGCTATGCCAGTGCCGGAAACATCCTTTCTGGTAAATTATATGGCGCCAAAGATTACAGTAAACTGATTACCTTAAGTAACCAACTTATTAAATACGGTATCATTGTAGGCGCTGTAATGGCCGTTGTAGGTGCGTTAGTATATTATCCCATAGGCACGGTTTTTACTAAAGATGAAGCTGTGTTAAACGAATTTTACAAGGTGTTTTGGATGGTTTTAGCCATGCAGCCTTTATGTGCATTAGCTTTTATTTTTGATGGTATGTTTAAAGGTTTAGGGAAAATGAAAACCTTAAGAAATGTATTGCTGTTTTCAACCTTTTTAGTTTTTGTTCCTATTCTGTTTTGGCTGGATTCACTTGACTATAAACTTTACGCCATTTTTATTGCATTTACTTTCTGGATTATTGCTAGAGGTCTTCCGCTCATTATAAAATTTAGAAAAGAATTTTTGCCGCTATCACAAAAAGGCTAAATTTGATTTACTAATATCTCATTATGATTGTATTAATAAATAGGCTTCAACAGGTTAACATCGAAGAAAAAATAAAGGATGCGCCTAATGGATGGTATGAAATAGGTGTTTTTATAGGCTCCATGCTGCCTTTTGTACTGTTGGTTTTAGCAGCCTACGCCATTTACAGATATAACAAAAACAAACTTAACAAAGAATAATTATGGGAGGTAATATGCTTTTTTTAGTGCTCGCAGTAGTACTAATTATTATTTACGTGTATAACAGAAACAAACGTCGTTAGATTATCTGGTTTTTAGCCATCCCGTAATACTCAGTCGTTCTGTATTAACCGGTTTAACTTCGTGTTCTAAAATCTGACTTTCAAAAATAACAACGCGCCCTGGAAATGGATAAACAACCTTTTCAGTTTCCTGTCCGTCATTATTTAGGTATAATACCAGTTCGCCTCCGTTTTCAGGTGACCAACCGTCTTCATTTAAATAACAAACAAAGGACAATTTTCGTCTGTCATCATTTTGAAACGTGTCTAAATGTCGTTTATAATATGTCCCTTCAGGGTATAAGGCATAATGAAACTCTTTATGTATAATTCCCAAAAAGCAAGTCTTGTTTAAATAATCGACCAAGTTGTTTATTTTATTAAAAAACAATTGTTCTGAATCATCAGCTTGTTGCTCATCCATCCATAAAATCACATCACCGCGAATAGATTTTACAATCGTTTCATTCAAACGATTGCCAATGGCCGCTTTTTTAAAGACGTTTTCTTCATGCTTGCTTACTAAAGAGTCTCTTAAAATACAGACCTCTTCATCTAAAAAAAAGTTTTCTACAACACTGTATTTATGCAATAAAAGATCGCTTATAATTCGCTCATATTGAGGGTTTTCAACAAAAGAAATTTCTTCAAACAACTGATCCATTATTTACAAAAATTTTAAAAAAGTGCGCAAATGTAATCTAAAAATCAATTGCTTTTACAAAACAATTATCTTTGCATCGAAAAACAAGATTATGGGTACTATTCGAATTACCAAACAATTCTCTTTTGAAACTGGACATGCTTTGTATGGCTATGATGGCAAATGTAAAAATGTTCATGGACACAGTTATAAATTATCGGTTACAGTTATTGGAAAACCTATAGATGATGCCTCACATGTTAAACATGGCATGGTTATAGACTTTGGAGATTTAAAAAAAATTGTAAAAGCTGAAATTGTAGATATATTTGACCATGCAACAGTTTTTAACAAGAATACGCCTCATGTCGAGTTGGCAAAAGAACTTGAGGATAGAGGCCATAATGTGCTGTTGGTTAATTACCAACCAACAAGTGAAATGATGGTGATTGACTTTGCTCAAAAGATTAAGCAACATTTACCGAACCACATTAATTTGCACTCACTAAAACTGCAGGAAACCGAAACCAGTTTTGCGGAATGGTATGCTAGTGACAATTAATTTAATTTGTCATGCTGAACTTGTTTCAGCATCTATTATATTTACTACATGAAAATCCCGAAAGGAAAAAAAATATACTTCGCATCAGACAATCATTTGGGTGCACCAACTTCCGAAGCTTCTCGACCACGTGAAAAGAAGTTTGTGTCTTGGCTAGATGAGGTTAAAAAAGATGCCGCTGCCATTTTCCTAATGGGTGATTTATTCGATTTTTGGTTCGAGTATAGAACTGTGGTTCCAAAAGGCTTTACTAGAACATTAGGTAAACTTGCAGAAATTAGTGATTCTGGCATTCCTGTTTATTACTTCGTGGGCAATCACGATTTGTGGATGAATGGGTATTTTGAAGAAGAACTTAACATTCCTGTTTATCATAAACCTCAAGAATACACATTTAACAACAAAACCTTTTTAATTGGTCATGGCGATGGTTTAGGGCCTGGTGACAAAGGGTATAAACGCATGAAAAAGGTTTTTACCAATCCGTTTAGCAAGTGGCTATTCAGATGGTTGCATCCCGATTTGGGTGTGAAGCTTGCTCAATATATGAGTGTAAAAAACAAGTTGATATCTGGTGACGAAGATGCTAAGTTTTTAGGTGAGGACAACGAGTGGTTGGTGCAATACTGTAAACGCAAGTTAGAAGACAGACATTACGATTTTTTTGTGTTTGGTCACAGACATTTACCAATGGAAATTGACCTCAATCAAACATCTAAATACATCAATCTTGGTGACTGGATAAATTACTATACCTATGGTGTTTTTGATGGTGAGAATTTTGAGCTAAAAAAATTTTAATCATCTTCTTTTTCATGCTCCTCTATATCTCTTGTCAAGTCTAGTTCTCTCAATGGCTTATTTTTTACACCCATAATAGCTACAACTACTAACGTAACCGTACCACCTAACATCACTGCTAATGGTGCACCAAATATTCTGGCAGCAATACCGCTCTCCAATGCGCCAAGTTCATTTGACGATCCAACAAACATAGAATTAACAGCGCCTACACGACCTCTCATATCGTCAGGTGTTTTCAGTTGTAAAATCGTTTGACGTACCACCATAGAAATACCATCAAAAACACCTGAAAAGAATAAGGCCAATATGCTTAACCACATCAGTTTTGATGCTCCAAAAATTATCATGCATATGCCAAAACCAAAAACCGATATCAGTAATTTCTTTCCGGTATTCTTGGTTATGGGAATATAGGTTGTTGCCAACATAGTAATAATGCTTCCAGAGGAAAGCGCTGCATTTAACATCCCGAAACCTTTAGGTCCAGCATCTAAAATATCTTTTGCAAATACGGCAAAAATAGCTACAGCACCACCAAATAATACGGCTATCATATCTAAAGTTAGTGCTCCTAAAATAACCTTGTCATTAAATACAAACCGTATTCCTGCCTCTAAACTATCTCTTACAGATTCATAAATTTCTTTGTTTAAAATAGGCTTCTGTTTTATTTGAAAAACCAAAAACAAGGCTAAAAGAACCAATAAAAATATAATACCCAACGTCATGTGAACCCCTATCCACGCAATTAAAAAACCTGCTAAAAGTGCTCCAAAAACATTGGCACCTTTCCATGTACTACTACTCCATGTTGCAGCATTAGGATAAACTCTTTTAGGCACCAATAACGCAATCAACGAAAAAATAGTTGGGCCAAAAAAAGATCGCAATACACCTCCAAAAAATACCAAGCTATAAATACCATATAAAATAGCTTTAGTACTCCATGAGGTTTCAATGGTTTCTGATGTCAACCAAAACAGACCAAAACTTATTAATGAAAACAAGGCAATACAGCGCATGAATAAATTTCGTTTTTCCTTTTTATCGACAATATGTCCAGCAAAAGGTGCCAATAAAAAAGCGGGTAAAAACTCACAAAGACCAATTATACCAAGTGCCAAAGGATCTTCAGTTAAGGCATAGACTTGCCATTCTATGACTACAAATTGCATAGACCAGGCCAAAACCAAGGCAAAACGCAAAATCAAAAAAATGTTGAATTCTTTAATGCGTAGCGCAGCATACGGGTCATTCTTCTGCATAGATTATTTAAATATTAATTTGAACTCCACACGCCTATTTAAAGCACGTCCTGTTTCAGTATCATTGTTGGCTACTGGAAATTTATTACCATAGCCTGTGGCAGTAATGCGTTCTGGTCTTAAGCCTTTTGAAATTAAATATAAAGCGACTTCTTTGGCTCGTAACAAAGATAGTTCATCATTACGTTTTTGAGTGCCAACATCATCGGTGTGTCCATAAATTTCAATTTGTAAGCGCTTGTTAGCGTTAAGGTAATTGTATAGTTGGCTTAATTCGGCTTTTGAAGATGCGATCAAATTATGTTTGTCAAAATCAAATAGGACGTTTTGAAGCATATAAACTTTATCATTCTCTAATTCTTGGTTTTCCGAAATTAAATTGGATTCAATACTAGCTTGTTTTTCCGTTTCAAAAGGCTCGACACTAACATCATCTATATAGTAATAAGATGCGTCTGGATCTTTTGAATTATGAACTTTTATCTTGGATATTTTACTATTCTTATCAAAGTTTCCAATGATAAAATAGGATTCAAATCCCTTCGCTATATATTCAAAAGTTACTTGTTCCCATCCTACTTTTTCAGAATAATAATCCTGACTATTTATCAGCACAAAATGACTGTTGTGCTTTGTGTTTAAAACCTCATTTAGGTTTATATATTTATCTGAATTCTCCTTTAGAGGCTCTTTCAGAAACAAAACACCTAAATCTCGAATAGCATGACTACAATTTTCTGCTAAACTGATGTAAAAAGTAAATGTGTATTTTTTTTCAGCAGTCAAAGTATTTGATAGTTCACCTTGAACATATTCTTTATAATTTTCAGGAGCCATTGCATACATGCCACCATAGCCTTTTCCTGTTCTGGCTTTTTGATTTCCAAAAAAGTTAATATTACCAATCTCTTTACTACATGAATTAAAATAATCGGTTGAGCCAATGTTTGGTGTGTTCCAATCCAAAACATTATGATTAAACCCTCCTATGAGTCTCGGACATGTTTTATGCTCCTCAAAACTGGAGTTTAAAACCAAATTTTGTGACATAGTAAGTTTAAAACTTAATATAAAAAGAACATATAGGATTTTATTCATTATTTTATATCGCGTAATTTCAGTTGTAAAGTTGTCTTTCCGTTCCAATGGTTTTCGTCAATGGTATAAACTGCTTTAAATGGTTTTCTATCCGAAATCAAATCATATTTAAATCCAAGTCCAAAACCAATAGCTATAATTTTTTGACCTCTCGACTCCGCTCGAGGTGACATAACCGTTAATCTTAAATGGGATTCGTCTTCACCCACACATTTTCCGTAGCCTGTATCACATAAATTTTCACTCATAAAAACAGGTGTCATATTGCCTGGTCCAAATGGTGCAAATTGTTTAATAATACGCAATAATTTATCATCAACCTGATAGAGATTAATATTCAAATCAACTTTTATTTCTGGAGTTAATAATTTGGTATCGATGGTTTCAGAAACCACATCTTCAAATGCTTGTTTAAAGGCTTCGTAATTTTCCTCTTTGAGTGTTAATCCTGCAGCATATTTATGGCCTCCAAATTGCTCTATATGTTCACTACACGCCTCTAAAGCATTATACACATCAAACCCAGAAACCGAACGTGCAGAAGCTGCTAGTTTATCACCACTTTTTGTAAAAACCAAAGTTGGTCTGTAATAGGTTTCTATCAATCTAGAAGCCACAATACCAATAACACCTTTATGCCAAGTTTCATGGTAAACAACAGTAGTAAAACGTTCCTGTTCTTTTTGTTCTTCAATTTGTTTAAGAGCTTCTTCTGTAATGCGTTTATCTGTTTCACGTCTATCGGTATTAAAAGTATCTATTTCAACAGCGTATTCTACGGCTTGATTAAAATCGGTTTCAGTCAACAAGGTTACCGCATGATTACCATGTTTCATACGTCCTGCTGCATTAATTCGTGGAGCCACAATAAAAACCACATCGGTAATGGTAAGTTCTTCTTTTTTAACTTCCGCTATTATGGCTTTTATGCCAGGTCGAGGATTGGTATTAATCACTTGTAAACCAAAATAAGCTAAAGCACGATTTTCTCCAGTAATTGGTACAATATCAGCGCCAATAGCTGTGGCAACCAAATCTAAATATTCGGCTAAATCTTCAACCGTCTGACCTTGTTTTGAGGCTAACGCTTGAATGAGTTTAAACCCAACACCACAACCACATAGTTCTTTATAAGGATATTCGCAATCCTCACGTTTAGGGTCTAAAACAGCAATAGCATTTGGTAAGTTATTTCCTGGTCTGTGATGGTCACAAATAATAAAATCGATACCTTTTTCTTTGGCATAAGATACCTTGTCTACGGCTTTAACACCACAATCCAAAGCAACAATTAATGAAAATCCGTTATCCTCTGCAAAATCGATACCTTTAAACGACACACCATAACCTTCATCATATCGATCTGGAATATAGGTGGCAACATTTTCGGTTTTTGTTTTTAAATAGGAGCTCATTAAGGCAACTGACGTCGTTCCATCTACATCGTAATCGCCATAAACCAAAATATTTTCGCCTTCAGCAATTGCTGTTTCAATGCGTTTAACAGCTTTATTCATGTCTTGCATTAAGAACGGATCATGCAAATCGTTTAAACTCGGGCGAAAAAAGGTTTTGGCATCTTCATACGTTTCGATGCCCCGTTGCAATAACAATGTTGTAACAATCTCATCAACTTGTAATGCTGCTTGAAGGTCTTTTAGTTTTTTAGAATCTGGTTTTGGTTTTAGCGTCCAGCGCATATTTTATAAATCTTAAGTGTCATGCTGAGCTTGTCGAAGCATCTCAATATAATTTGTGTTCGCTACTTTTTCACAAGGTCTCGACTCCGCTCGACCTGACATAATAGTTAATTACTTATTATGATAATGTATTGACGTCTTCACGTCTGCAAACTTTCTAAACATCTCCATAACACCGCAGTATTTTTCAATGGATAAATCAACCGCTTTTTGAATTTTACCCGTGTTTAAGTCTTCTCCATAAAAGTGATATTCAACAGTTACAGAATGATAATATTTTGGGTGTTCCTCGGTTAATTCGCCATAAGTATCCATTCTGAAATCGGCGAGTTTCACCTTCATTTTATCTAAAATTGATACCACATCCAAGCCCGAACAACCAGCCAAAGCCGAGAGCATCATAGCTTTGGGTGACAAACCGGAATTATGTCCGCCATGTTCGGGACTCGTGTCCATTAAAACCGTTTTCCCATTCGGATTGTCTGATTCAAATTGCATATTCCCTTTCCAGTGTGTCGTAACTTTATTTGTTGCCATTGCTGTAGATTTTTCGTTTATTGTGATAAATAAAAGATGTCGAATTGTTCTTTCAAAAATACCAATAAAAAATAGACTATGCCATTAGTAACACCATTATCAGCCGAACACGATTTAGAGACCAAAGAATTAGCAGAATTCTTTAATGAAACATTAGGATTTTGCCCAAATTCGGTATTGACCATGCAACGCAGACCAGCCATTTCAAAAGCCTTTATAAACCTCAACAAAGCGGTAATGGCTAACGAAGGTCGCGTGACATCTGCCTTAAAACGTATGATTGCTTGGGTAAGTAGTAATGCAACTGGTTGTCGTTATTGCCAAGCACATGCCATTCGTGCTGCTGAACGCTATGGTGCGGAACAAGAACAATTAGATAACATTTGGGAATACAGAACACATCCTGCTTTTTCTGAAGCCGAACGTGCAGCATTAGACTTTAGTTTAGCTGCCAGCCAAGTGCCTAATGCTGTTGATGAAACCATTAAAAAACGCTTATACGAATATTGGAATGAAGGTGAAATAGTTGAAATGTTGGGTGTTATTTCATTGTTTGGATATCTGAACCGTTGGAACGATTCTATGGGAACATCTATTGAAGATGGCGCTGTAGAAAGTGGAAATCAGTATTTAGGAAAACATGGTTGGGAGAAAGGGAAGCATGGTTAATTACTCATGTAGTATTATTTTGTTCTTAACTCTTTTATTTTTTTCACCTCTCGGAAAAATTAATACAAAAGCATTATAACCGTTTTTAAAAAGATGATAATTACAATCTAAAACTTCGTCATTCTCTAGGCTTATAGTTATTTCTCCATTAACAATAAAAGCGGCTTTAGAAAGATACCTTTGAATAAAATCCCATTTATAATTAAACTTGTTAGGGAATTTAATTTTTCCAAATTCTTTTATAAATAACCTTGAGTGAAATAGGTTTTTTTTGGAACATATTGGCTCATTAAAATTCTTGTTTTGAACTGGATTTAGAACTAATAAAGCGCAGCGCTTATTCGTTTTAAAAATATAATTCCTAAAAGAAGCGTGAACAGAAGATCCGAATTTTTTCGATAATGCTATCACTCCTGGAAGGCCGAAATCAACCTTTTTCATTTCCCTGTCATACCTATTATGCTGGAATAAAGTAATTGAAGCAAAGTAATTAGCTTCTTCTTCAAACTGATCCTCAAAATCAGGGTTAAGCGTCGAAGAATTATCAAATGCTCCAATTACTGCGTTTTGCCATGGCAGGACACCATGACCTGTCTCATGCAATTTAACAAAATTCCTTCTGCCTAAATGTCTAGTTTGTGATAAGTATATAGTGCTTTCAGTACGATCAAAAAGCCCTCTTATATTTGCTAATCCATCTTGCAATACTTTAAATCCTTCGCCAGCTTTTTCTTTTATGGAATCAATAAATGACCTTTCAATATTATTAAGGTCTATTTCACTATTCACAACTAATTCTGAATGCTCAACAATTTTATCAACTGGTGTCGGAAATATATCTAAAGATTTGCTTTGTTTTAAAATCTCAAAGGACACCTCTTCGATGTCCTTTTTTGTAGATTCAATCATTTCTTGCGACTTTTAATGAACTCCAAATAATCCAAAACCGATTCTTTTTGTTTTTTTGTTAAACCACTAGAGGAGTATGCGATAGCATTCATAAATTTAGTTGCTTCGCTTCTTTTTTTAACAGGGTTTTCTTCAATTATACCTGCAGAATAAAGCAAAACGTCCAAATCTACATTATATAATTTTGCAAGTTTATAAAGAGTGTTTGCAGAAGGCTGTTTTACTTTATCATTTTCTAATTGACTCAAATAAGCATTTGATATTCCCAATTTTAATTCAACCTCTTTAAGAGTTAAAGAGTTTAGGTTCCTGAGGCTTTTTAAAGTTTCTCCGAGCTTATTCATTGTTTGTTTGTTTACTGCAAAGGTAATGAAATATTTTTATTTTATCAAGAAAATTTCTCTCTAAATTAAGATAGATATATTTAGAATATAATTTGCTATATATAGATTTTTGTTTATATTTGCGCTAATACATTTTACAATAATAAATGTGTTAAACAAAAAAACCAGGCAGAAAAACTACCTGATTTTGTTATTATCTAAGAATAAGCTAGGTTTCGTAAATCTAGTTATCCTTTTAGCTTAGGAACTATAAAGGTATGTTTTCTTCTTCATATAGCCAAATCTGGAAACGATGCTCGGTTATTTATTAACAGTCAAAAAATTAACATTACGCAAACTCCAACGTTTACTCCTTAAAAAGAAAGCAAGTTAAGAGCTTTTATTCAACATCTTGAAGATGTGAGCTTCAAAATTATAGGATGCAAAAAACTTTTGAAGCAAAAAAATTATAAAAAATTAAAATTTATATTATGTATATATATAAGATTAATAGCAAAAGATTTGAGTCCAGCAAATCAAAAATATCTGGACACGAACTATTAACTATTGCTAATTTGACTCCTGTAGAGGATTTTGAGTTACTATACAAAATCAATGAGAAGGGTTTTACGCCAATTCAACTTGATGAGACAGTTGACCTCAAAACAGCAGGTATTGAAGGCTTCAAGGCAAAACCTTATAGAAAGCTGAAAATAAAAGTTGATAACAAGCAATACGAAGTTGAAGAGTGTTTTATGACTCCTTTAGAAATAATGGAAGTAGCAGGTATTAATCCTGACCGATTCTATCTAAAAGAGATTCGTAAAGGTAACGTTGAAGTATCTTATAAAGATGATGTCGAACATAAGATAGCTATAACCAAAACATCATGTTTTGTGAGCTGTGAACGAGAAGAGATTAAATGCGTTATTGTAAATGCCAGAGAAAAGGCATGGAGCAATGAAAAAATCTCTTTCGATGATGTTGTAAAACTTGCTTATGGAGAAGTTTCCACTAATCCTAATGTGATTTATACAATAAATTACAAGCGAGGTGTACCTAGTAAGCCAGAAGGAAGTATGGTTAAAGGTGAAGTGATATATGTTAAAAATAAAATGATTTTCAATGTCACACAAACTAATAGATCATAGTTCAGATGTCAAAAAACTTCGTGACAATGGTTACGAAGTAGAAGTAATTGGAAATTACTTATTGGTGCATAGTGTTCCTTATTTGAACGCTAATAAAGAAGTAGTAAAAGGCACGTTGGTTAGCAACGTGTCTATTGCTAACAATCAAGTTACAAAGCCTAATACACATGTAATTCATTTTGCAGGTGAATTTCCTTGTAACATTGATGGAACTATAATTCGTCAGTTACAGCATTCGAGCCGAACTACGAATTTAACTGATAGGATTGTTGTAAACCATTCATTTTCAAATAAACCTGCAAATGGTTATCAGAATTACTATGATAAAATGGTGCAGTATGCTGAAATAATTTCAGCACCTGCCAGAAATATTGACCCTAGTGCTACTGCTCGAACATATAAAGTTATTGAGTCATTGGATGGGGAGTCAGTATTAAATTATAGTGACACAAATTCTTCAAAAGCTGAAATTGAAGCTATTAACCAGAAGTTGTCAGGGCTTAAAATTGGCATTATAGGTCTTGGAGGTACAGGTTCTTACATATTAGATTTCATAGCAAAAACTTATGTAGGCAAAATACACTTGTATGATGGTGATAAGTTTTTACAACATAATGCTTTTAGAGCACCTGGTGCACCTTCGTTGGAAGAACTCAATGAATCCGTTTTAAAGGTAGATTATCTTTACAATATTTATTCTAAAATGCACAAGCATATTATAACTCATGGTTTGTTTATAAATGAATCTAATGTAGGTATGCTTAAAGATTTGGATTTTGTATTTGTTTGTATTGACAAAAGTGAAATCAAAGAATTAATATTTAAAAAACTGGAAGATGAAGGGGTCGAATTTATTGATACAGGAATTGGAGTGGAACGAGTTGATGATTCCTTAATAGGAATGATTAGGACTACTACGAGTACTAAAAATAAAAGAGATCATGTTTGGAGTGGATGTATTTCATTTGCTGATGAAGAAAATGAAGAGTATGCTTCCAATATCCAAATTGCTCCTTTGAACTGTTTAAATGCAACGTTTGCTGTAATTAAGTTTTACAAGCGTTATGGTGTTTTAAATGACCTTGAGAATGAACATCACAGCACTTATTCGATTAACGTTAATCAATTAGTAAGTGATGAGATTTCAGCATAAGTTCGTTGACTTTATACCAGATAAAATTGAAGAAGGTATTCTGTACATTTCTTTAGATTATGGTACTGTGATTCATAAATGTGCCTGTGGTTGTGGAAGTGAAGTTAATACGCCTTTAACTCCTACAGGATGGAAAATGATTTATAATGGAGAAGCAATCAGTTTAAAACCATCGGTTGGCAACTGGAGTTTTGATTGTAAATCTCATTATTGGATTACTAACAACGAGGTTGAATGGTCATTAAAATGGTCTGACGAAACTATACGTGAAGTTAGAGCAGTTGAAGATTCCGAAAGAGAGGAGTATTATAGTAATAAAGACTCGCATAATTTAGAGGAGGGGTTAAGTGATTCTGTTGAATTACCTAAACATGAACCTAAAAAGAAGAGTTGGTTTCAGAAGCTCTTATTTTGGAAATAGTTTTGAATAAAATGCGTTAGTTTCTTGCTAACGCATTTTTATTAACTTTGACTATAAATAGCGAAACTACTCTTTAAGTCCAACAATAATATCCCTTGCTGTTTCTTTTATAAATGCCTTCGATTTATCAATGCTATCTTCAATAGGCACTTCATCCAAAACCATATCTTTTGTAGTTTCTAATGCTTTTAGATACCAATCTTCCCAAGCTTTAATAATTTCAATTTGAACTGCTTGCTTTTCGCCATTCTGTATCGCTCTTTTACCTTGTTTGAGTTCTTCATTGAGTCGAGAAATAGCTGCTGTTTCAATATTATTAATAATGTCTTTGGCTGTGGTTTCATCAGCATTTAAAAGTTTGTAAGCAGAAACTAAAGCTGCCGTTCCTACATTTTTTAAGGTTTCTTTTGAGACTTTATCTAACCTGTCATTATCCGTATGGTAAAACTGATCTGTAAAATGCCAAAACAACACACTTGGTATATCGCCTCGTAAAAATGGTACATGGTCGCTACCACCTTCAAACGGATTGGTTTCAACTACCCAATTGGTTCGCTTGCCTTGCGCCTTAAATTCGCCAATTAAAAAGTCGTTTAAATAATGTGGTTTCATTTGAGACAAACTCATTTTACTTCCTCCCCATTCTGTGTGCTTGTCATTTCCGCGTGTCCAAATGGCGCTTGGGTCAGGCATTTTTTCAATTAAAAACGTGCCTCCAGTTATTGCTGTGTTTTCTCCAACCATATCGAGACTAATTCCCCATTTTATATTTTTAGCACGCGCTTTATCTTCCTGAACATAGCGTCTTGTTGAAACGATTTCGTCTCCCCAAAGAAAGGTTAATGTGCGTTTCGGATTAACTTTGTTTTCTTGCATTAATTTAGCCGTAACTGCTGCCATTTCTAATGCGACACCAACTCCAGTTGCGTTGTCATTAGCACCTGGCTCTTGAACATGTGCACTGAATACTAATCGCTCATCTGGTAAAGTCGCTCCTTTAATATCAGCAACAAGGGTCAATTCTTCAGACTCATAAATCTTGGTTTCAATATTAACCCTAAGATTTACTTTGCCTTTTTCTAAACGCTTTTTTAAGCGCTCCTTCGCTTCATAAGACAAGGCTATTGCCCATGGTTTTAGTTTTGGATATAATTGAATGGAGCGAAACTGAATGGATGTCGTGTTTTTTTCTGGTTGTAGATATGATGGCATATCGTAAGTTAAAATGCCTGCTGCACCTCCTTGAACAACTGCCGCATTAAACAGATAATATGGACTTGTTTCAGCGAAGACAATTCTGCCTTTTACATCTAGGTCTTTAATTTTCTTGACGTCTTTTATGTAAATAACTTCGGCAGTGGTACCTACTTGAGGTGTACTATAAGAATTTAAAGCCACCATGTTGCTGTTAGTGGCATGTGTTAATAATGGTTTATCATCGCCTTCAATATTCAAGCTGGCATCTACTATTTCCCAAGTCGGTTTATCTAAAGGGCGCTTTTCAATTCTATAGGTTAGGCGGTTTGTTGAAGCAGCTTTTTCTTCTAAAACAAATCCGGCTTGCTCTAAATGTTCTGCAATAAAAAAAATGCTTTTATTAAAACCTGTATTACCAACCACGCGCCAATACTGTTCTACAAATGCCGTGGTTTCATAGGCTAAATCACCTGTGAATTGTTCGTTTATTAAATCTGAATAGTGGTTTTCTTTTTGCTCTTGGGCTGATAATAAATTAATTACCAAACAAATAAGGGCAGTGACAAGTGATTTTGTATTAATCATAGGTTTTGGAAATACATTTTAAAAGATAAATGTAACTCTTTTTAAGTAAGTAATTGTTGGACTCGCGTTCTTAACTCCGGCAAAACGTCGACCTCAAACCAAGGGTTTTTGGTAAGCCAAAATCGGTTTCGAGGGCTTGGGTGAGGCAACGGTAAATACTTGGGGAGATAATTAGTATAGTTGGCAACGGTTTCTGTCAACGTTTTTTTTGCATTATTTTTTAAATAGTATTTCTGCGCATACATGCCAATTAAAAGGACCAATTCAACTTGTTTCATGTTATCAAATAAGGGTTTGTGCCATTGAGGCGCACATTCCGGTCGCGGTGGTAAATCTCCTGTTTTTCCTTTGCCTGGATAACAAAATCCCATTGGGATAATGGCAAAATGTTTAGGATTGTAAAACTGTTCGTTTGTAACATCCAGCCAGGTTCGCAATTGCTTGCCACTGGCATCATCCCAAGGAACACCCGAAGCATGAACTTTGGTTCCCGGAGCTTGACCAACAATTACAATTTTAGAATTTATATCGGCCGAAACAACAGGTCTTGGACCTAATGGTAAATGGTCTTTACAAATGCTGCAGTGTTTTATGTCGCTTAATAGACTCTTCATAAATATGTTCTAAATACGTTAAGCGCACAATGACATTCGAACTGACGTCATTTTTTCCCTCCAACCACAACCACAATTTCACCTTTTGGTGGTTTATTGTTATAATAATCTAAAACCTCTTTGGCAGTTCCGCGAATGGTTTCTTCATAGAGTTTGGTGAGTTCGCGTGATACAGAAACTGGTCTGTCTTCACCAAAATATTCACAAAAATGAGCCAGTGTTTTTAGAAGTTTATGAGGGCTCTCATAAAAAATAATGGTACGGGTTTCTTCAGCTAGTAATTTTAATCGGGTTTGTCGTCCTTTTTTAACTGGCAAAAAGCCTTCGAATACAAATTTGTCATTAGGCAATCCGCTGTTTACTAATGCTGGAACAAATGCTGTTGCGCCTGGTAAACATTCTACTTCAATATTGTTTTCAATGCAAGCGCGCGTTAATAAAAAACCAGGATCGGAAATGGCTGGTGTGCCAGCATCACTTATCAAGGCTATATTTACGCCACTTTTTAGCTTGTTTATTAATCCTTCAACTGTTTTATGCTCGTTGTGCATGTGATGTGATTGCGAAGGTGTGTCAATTTCAAAGTGCTTGAGTAGCTTCCCAGAAGTACGCGTGTCTTCAGCCAAAATTAAATCGACTTCCTTTAGGATTTCAACAGCTCGAAACGTCATATCTTGTAAGTTTCCTATTGGTGTTGGAACAATGTACAATTTCATAAATTATAGGGATTTCCATCCAAATTTACATACTTTTCAACTATATTCACGCAACCTTTTATTGTTTTGTGCATCTCATTAGAAACCAATCTATGCTAAACAAAAAAATAATTCTTTTTTTTCTCTATTACATTACGCTAATTGGTTATTGTCAAACAACAGATTTAGCTATATCGGTGGAAGCACAAGATTTATCAGGCAGTGATATTTCACAAGCTCATATTTATCAAGAATTTCAATATTTGGTAACCATAACTAATTCCGGTGATGCCGTTCAAAATGCCGTATTTAATCAAACCATTAATTCGGGAGCTACAATAATATCTTTTGTCAGTCAAAACCCAACAGGTGGCACAACTTTAATTACCGATTTAAACGAAGTTGGCAATCAAATAACTGGAACCATTGGAAACTTTCCAGCTTCCGCTAGCATTCAAGTGAAGGTGGTGCTTAGGGCACCTCCAGCTGTTGGTGGAATTGCTACCACTGTGACTATTACGCCACCTGAAACCGTTACAGATACCAATGAAGGAAATAATATCTCTATTATATCCATAGATATTACCGACATTATTGTCGATTTCACCATATCACACGAGCAGATTTCACCAGCCCCTGGCACACCCATTAACAATTGGGACGACACAATTACTTATCATGTAACCATTACCAATCATAGTGATATTACCTATCCTTTGGCAGGTTTTGGCGGAATTTTGGAATTAAACTCCTTAGCTGTAAATGGTCTTCCTGTCGTTCAATTAATCTCTATGTCTTGTATTGGCGCAACCAATGGTTCTGTTTGTTATAATGACTTTAATGTGAACCCTCAACCTACAACTATTTTCGCAGCTACACCAGTAACAGTTTATGACTTCTCTATTAATCATGAGTTTGAATCTAATAGTACGCTAACCTTTGAAATGGTTTATCAGTTCTTAGAACCTGAATGCACACTGGATCCTGCTACGTTGGAAGTTACCAGTCATATAGAAATTGCATTGGATCATGTCAATGAATCTTCAAATGAATCCAATGCTATTGAAAGCTTATTAATTGAAGCTGCGATATGCCAAGAAACTGATGTATGTATTGAAACCATTCAAATATCTCCTACTATTGGCGATTTGGTGAATTGGGGAGAGGATATCATTTTTGAAACAACAATTTGTAATAATGGCCCTTTAGACGCTGATGTTTTAGCCAGTTTTAGAAATACGTCAAACAATGTGCTTTGGCAAATTACTTCAATAGAGTGTATAGAAGGGCAATCAACCATACCATGTAGCACAACCACGTTTGCCAATGCTGGGCAATACTGGGTAAGTGGCACGTTTAATATGCCTGTGGGTGAAATACTAACTGTTAGAACAACGCTTCATTTTATAGAACCTGAATGCGTGATTGGGGCTATTAATGGTATTGCGAGAAGTAACATTAGTATTGAATCGCCAGATATTGAAGATAGCTTTCCACTCAATAATTCTGATTTTGATAATATAGACCTCCAAATGGATATACCACAATGCGAAATTGTCGAGTTACAAGTTACCAAAACCCAGATTTCTCCACAACTACCAGAAGGAAGTTCTCCTGATAATACAACCGCCTGGAACTCAACAATTACTTACGAAATTGTTGTTTCTAATGAAAGTACCATTGATACTAATATAGTTTTAAGCGATTATTATGAGCTCGATGCAACTTCCAATATTCCAGAGGCAGTACTTGAGTCTGTAACCTGCGTATCCACTTCGGGAAGCGCCTCTTGTTTTAATATTGAGCATGCTAATATTGGAGTCGTTTTAGATGGCATACCTGATACCACTGGAGATCCTGATGTATTTTGGGAAATTTTGGAAGAAGATAATTGGCTGCTTCCTGGTATGAGTTCGGTAACCTTTCATGTTGAAATCAATTGGCTGCCTGTTTGTGTAGCCAACGAAATAAAAGGAACAAATAAGGTACTGTTATCTGCAATTGGTTCTCAATCTGACGGAACTGAAGTAGGGTCATTTGCAACCACTTACCTTGCACCTTGTGTAGATTTGGTAGTACAAACTTTTCCAGAAACTCCAACCGTTTTTGTTAATCAACCTTTTAATTGGGTTGTTGATATCACTAATAGTAACACCAGTGATGAAGTAATTGATGCTGAATTTGTTGATACTTTAGATAACCGATTTACTATATCTGGAACACCAACTTGTCAAGTAACCTCTGGTAATGCAACATGTGTTCAATCATTTGATATTACAGGAAACACTATTTCTGGGATTATTCCGCAAATGGCTATTGGTTCAACTGTTAGAATCTTTATTCCTGTTGAAGCTCCCAATATAGGTGGTGCATTTGTAAATACATCGGAAGCCATACCCAGCCCAATTAATAATGAAGAATTAACACCAGAAACTAATATATCAATAAGTAGTGTGCAGGTTTTAGCGCCTACTTTAGAAAAATGGTTTGACCCAGAAATTATTTATACGGACGAAGAAAGCACGTTAACATTTACGGTATATAGTGTTGATTCTGGCAATACAGAAAGTAATATTTCATTTACTGATAATTTACCCGATGGGCTTGTTTTAACCTCTGAACCTGTTTGGGTTAATAGCAATGGAAGCACAGGAACGTTTTTAGGCAATGCTGGAGATGATTTTGTTGGTATTACCAATTTAAACATTCCGCAAAGTGCAACTGAATGCACATTTTCGGCAAGAGTAACATCATCCAATCCAGGAGTATATACAAATAATCACACAAACTTTACCAATCAAAACAACATTGACACATCAGCAGTTTTTGCTACTTTAGAAGTTATTCAACAAACTCAAATTGAAAATGACTGTTTAAAAATTCCACAAGTTTTCACTCCTAATAATGATAATTTCAATGACTTGTTTGTAATTCCTTGTATTGAAGATTTTCCGGAAAACCAGCTTAAAATTTATAACCGTCACGGAATATTGGTCTTTCAGCAAAACAACTACATAAACACTTGGGATGGCAGACCTAATAGCGGACTGCTACACCAAACAGATAAGCCTTTGCCTGTTGGAACATACTATTATGCTTTAGAAATCAAAAACGAAAGCCCTTTGGTTGGTTGGGTTTACTTAAATTATTAATTAAGCGTCATACTTACTTTCAATAATTTCCATAAAGCGTAATTCATAATCCTCTTTGCCTTCCCAGTTGTTGTAATCAGGCTTAACCATATTTTGAATAAACGTTTTTGAATCTTCAAATGTACTTTTTGTATTTATTTGTGAAAGTACACGATCATAATCTTCACTTTTGCCTTCAAACAAATGCTTTATAAAAGCAATTTTATCATTAAGACCTATGGTAATACCTTTTTTAAGTCTATCATTTAGAGACTTTGGTGCTTGTTTTTCAGATTTCTTTACAGGTTCAAAAATAGGTTCCTCAATGAAGTCGGCAGTCAGTTCATCCAAATTACTTTTATGGACCTTGGTAGTTGTTCCCGCTTTTTCAAATATGGCATCCACAGCTTGAGCCTCTTGAGGCATTTGAGCAACCATGTCTTTTATTTTTTCTATAGCAGGCTCCATAATTTCTTCATGTTCAGATTCATCAAGGTTAATATAAACCTTGTCTTCAAACTCTATATTGTCACTTACTTTGTTGTTAAAGGCCACATCTAGCATATCAAAAAATGAAGAATCATTTCCAATGGTTGGTAAATCATCTTCTAAATTCTCTTTGGCAAATTTCAATACAGTTAGTTTTTCATAAAGAGCTGCTACTTCACTGTGCATTTTTTCAATATCATCTTGGCCTTTTAGTTTAAGTATTTTATGTGCAATACTCATTAATTCAGCTTCCAATTTCTTCTTCATAACTTTTTATATTTAAAACGAATTTATGCTTTTGATTTTTAATAAATTTACGCCACCTTTATACAAAACGAAGGATTGCTTTGTTTTAGTGTTAAAATTACAAAATGTTTCTCGAAAATACAGTAAATCATAAAGAACAATTTGGATGGATTGAGGTCATTTGCGGTTCTATGTTCTCTGGCAAAACCGAAGAATTGATTCGCAGGCTGAAACGCGCCCAATTTGCAAGACAAAAAGTGGAAATCTTCAAACCTGCTGTAGATGTAAGGTATGATGAAGACATGGTTGTGTCTCATGACGCTAATGAGATCCGTTCTACGCCAGTTCCTGCAGCAGCTAACATTCCTATTTTAGCTGATGGTTGTGATGTGGTTGGTATTGATGAAGCACAGTTCTTTGATGATGAAATTGTTCGCGTCTGTAATGATTTAGCCAACAAAGGTGTACGTGTCATTGTAGCGGGTTTAGATATGGATTTTAAGGGTAATCCGTTTGGTCCCATGCCTAACCTTATGGCTACTGCAGAATATGTGACGAAAGTACATGCCATTTGTACAAAAACAGGAAATCTAGCACAGTATAGTTACCGAAAAGCTAAAAGTGACGATTTAGTTTTGTTGGGTGAAGTTGATGAGTACGAACCATTAAGTCGCGCGGCATTCTATAAATCCATGCTTCGAGATAAGGTTCGTAATATGAAGGTTAACGATGCTGAAGAAATAGATTCCAATACAGATAAAGCGAATGGGAAAAGTGCATGAAACCATTCTTGAAATAGATTTAAAGGCTTTAAAACACAATTTTAATTTCTTAAAATCTAAATTACAATCTAACACCAAACTACTCGCAGTGGTTAAGGCATATGCATATGGAAGTGATGCCAATGAAATTGCTAAATATCTTGAAGAATTAAAAGTTGATTATTTTGCTGTTGCTTACACCTATGAGGGTGTCGCTCTGCGTGATGCAGGCATAAAAACGCCTATTTTGGTGCTACATCCACAGCCCATAAATTTTAAAACTATAATTGAACGTTGTTTGGAGCCCAGTATTTATAGCCACAAGATTTTAAATGCTTTTATAAACACTTCAGAAGAGGAAAGCCAGAATAATTATCCTATTCATCTCAAGTTTAACACAGGTCTAAACAGAATAGGTTTCAATACAAATGATGTTGAAACAGTTATGTCAAAAATTGGTACAACAGAATCCATAAAAATAAAATCTGTCTTCTCGCATCTTGGTGCCAGCGAGGACTTAAATGAAAAAACATACACAAACAATCAGATTAAAAGTTTTGACTCAATTGTTTCAAAAATAGCACCCAAGTTAAATTATCAGCCTATTTATCATATGTGCAATACCTCGGGAATTTTAAATTATCCTGAAGCTCATCTAGATATGGTTCGATCAGGGATCGGTCTTTATGGCTTTGGAAATTCTGAAAAAGAAGATTCTAATTTTAAACCTGTAGCAACTTTAAAATCAGTGGTTTCTCAAATTCATAGTATTGAATCTGGTGAGAGCGTTGGATACAACCGAGCTTTTAAAGCAACTAAAAATCTACGATCAGCGACTATACCTATTGGTCATGCCGATGGTATAGGCAGACAATATGGTAATGGGAGAGGATTCGTAACTATTAATAATCAACCTGCATTTATTTTAGGCAATGTTTGTATGGATATGATTATGGTTGATGTCACTGAAATTGATTGTCAAGAAGGTGATGAGGTTGTTGTTTTTGGCAAATCACCAACTGCTGTTGAGTTTTCAAAAACAGTTAACAGTATTTCTTATGAAATAATTACCGCAATTTCACAGCGTATTAAGCGTGTTTATTTAAAATAGCTAATTGCATATATTATTTTTAAAAACTTTTTTCTAAATTAGAAATCAGAACATTAACTAAAAACTATTAAAATGCTAAAAGAATTTAAGGAATTTGCAATGAAGGGAAACCTTGTTGACATTGCAGTAGGTTTTGTAATGGGTGCTGCTTTCAAAGAAGTAGTTACAGCCTTTACCGGAGGAATCGTATCTCCATTAATTGGTTTGATTTTCAATGCAGATTTCAAAGACCTCAAATACATTATTACCGAAGGCACTGTTAATGCTGAAGGTGTTGCAGAAGGTGAAGTTGCTGTACTTTGGGGTGCTTTTGTAACTAATGTGATTGATTTTATTATCGTGGCTTTTGTTATGTTCATGATTGTAAAAGCTGTGAATAAAATGAAAAAGAAAGAAGAGCCAGCTCCAGAAGAACCTGCAGGACCATCTGAAATCGATTTATTAAAAGAAATCAGAGACTCGTTAAAAAAGTAAGTTAGCACACCGCTACAATACATAATTTTAACCCTAAACCACTTCCTGAAGCGAAGTGGTTTTTTTTATACTTTTTTTAAATTCAATCTTTGATTATTGCTACTTTTGTAACAAATTAAATCATATGAAAATAGCAGTTGTGGGCGCCACTGGAATGGTTGGCGAAGTTATGTTAAAGGTTCTTGAGGAGCGTGATTTTCCTATAACAGAATTAATTCTTGTAGCATCAGAAAAATCGGTTGGGAAACAAATTCCTTTTAAAGGAAAAATACTCACGGTTGTCGGACTAAAAACTGCTGTGTCATTAAAACCACAAATAGCTTTATTTTCTGCAGGCGGAAGTACTTCTTTAGAATGGGCTCCTAAATTTGCAGAAGCTGGCACAACAGTAATAGATAATTCTTCCGCTTGGCGTATGGATCAGGATAAAAAACTCATAGTTCCAGAAATCAACGCCAATACATTAACGAAATCTGATAAAATAATTGCAAATCCAAATTGCTCAACCATACAAATGGTAATGGCTTTGGCACCTCTTCATAAAAAGTACAAAATCAAGCGTATTGTTGTTTCAACTTATCAATCTATTTCTGGAACAGGCTTAAAGGCTGTTAAGCAGTTAGAGAATGAATTAGCTGGTGTTTCAGGGGAAATGGCCTATCCATATCCAATTCATCAAAATGCCCTACCGCATTGTGACATTTTTGAAGACAACGGTTATACCAAGGAGGAGATGAAATTAGTTCGTGAAACTCAAAAAATTCTCGACGATAAAACAATTGCTGTAACAGCAACGGCTGTGAGAATTCCTACAGCAGGTGGTCACAGTGAATCAGTGAATATAGCTTTTGAAAATGATTTTGACATAAATACAGTTAGACAAATCTTACATAATACACCTGGTGTTATTGTCCAAGATAATACAAACACAAACACCTATCCTATGCCCATTTATGCCAATGGAAAAGATGATGTTTTTGTGGGCAGAATTAGACGTGATGAATCACAACCCAACTCTCTAAACATGTGGATTGTAAGTGATAATTTACGAAAAGGGGCTGCTACAAATACGGTTCAAATTGCTGAATATTTATTGAATAACAGCTTGATTTAATTTTTATTTAGTTAAGTAGGGTTTTTTGTTGTTTAACTGTTTAGTTATTAGAAGTCGTCAAGGGTTTTAAAGGATAATGGACAAGCGCTTATTTTTTTGAGCCTTCTTGTCTGATAAAAAGCGTATTACAACTAATTAATTATAAAGATTTTAGCTTTGTATTTATATTTACTATCCAAATTTTTACCATACATGATGAAAAATTACTTGAAATCTTTATGCATCGTTGGGCTAGTTTTAGTTTATTTTTCTTGTAGTGATGATGATTCTAATTATTCACCTTTGGTAATACAGGCCAATTCAGATTCTAGTGAAGTTTTTCAAAATACTTTTGTAGAAATAGATGTACTTGCAAATGATATAAATATTCCGAATAATGGTGTGCTTACCATATCATCATCAACAAACGCAGCAATTGAAGTACTCACAAATAACACACCCAACAACCCTAGTGATGATAGTATTTTATATACTCCCAATGGCCTATTTTCTGGGAATGATGTCTTTGAATATACTATATGTAATGACAACCAAAATTGTGCAACAGGAACTGTAACGGTATTGGTTCGCCCAGTGACTCCTGTAAATTATGACCCAACAGCTTTTCCTTATAGCACCCTCTCTGAATACAATTTTTTTGAAGGTGATTTAAAAGATTTAAACCCTGTTTATGGTGTTATTCCTTACGATATAAATTCTGCACTTTTTAGTGATTACGCTCATAAAAAACGTTTTGTTTGGATGCCAAACGGCTCTAAAGCCAGTTACGAAAATGATTATTCATCCTTAAATTTTCCCGTTGGATCCTTTTTGATAAAGAACTTTTACTATGACAATGTGCTCCCAGAAAATGAAACCAAAATTATTGAAACTCGAATAATGTACATGACAGATGAAGGGTGGGAGTTTGCAAAATACGTTTGGAATGATAACCAAACAGAAGCAACTTTTACAAATGATGGAAGTTTTGTTAGTTTTGATTGGGTTGAAGATTCAGAAACAAAAAGTGTTAATTACCGAATTCCGTCTCGTGCAGAATGCTTTACCTGCCATAATAAGTTTGGGGAACCACAAGCAATTGGACCAAAACCGCAGAATCTTAATAAAGATTACCCTTATAATTCAGGTGTCATGAATCAAATGGCTAAATGGGCAGATTTTGGATATTTAGAAGATTCTTACCCTAATGATATTGAAACTACTGTCGCTTGGGACGATCCTAATGAACCGATTAATTTAAGGGTTCGCTCTTATATTGACATAAACTGTGCGCATTGTCATGCTGAACAAAGTTATTGTGAATACAGACCTATGCGATTTGCTTACAACACTAATGATGACTTAACCAATATGGGTGTATGTGTAGAACCAGATACCAACATTGGAAACGATTACCCATTTATAATGAATCCTGGAGATGCAGACGCTTCTGTCGTTATGTTCCGAATAAGCTCCATTGAAGAACAATATAGAATGCCTCTTCTTGGCAGAACCTTACAGCACATAGAGGGTGTTGAACTAATCCGTGAATGGATGAATTCTTTACCTGACAGATGTGAATAATATTAACATAAAAACTATGAAAACTAAATTACTTTTTTCAATAATCATTGGTTGCTTTGTAATAACTCAAACTTTTGCACAACCTAGTAATGATGTTATTGGAGGCGCTATTCCAATTACGCCTTCTCCTGAAGGAACAGGTTGTGATACGCCAACTTTTGTTCTGCCTTTTTCAACAGATGGAACGACGGATAGTGAACTACAAGGCAATTGCAGTACATCTGGATTAGATCAATTTTTTACTTGGACAGCTACATCTTTAGGGCTTTCATTCTCATCACAAGCTCCTGGTAACCCTGGAATAACTGTGTGGAATGCAAATGGAACTATTCATTATGACTGCACTGATACTTTTGCTAATGAAACTGTAAGTGGTTGGGAATTAGGTGATGAACTAATCATTCAAATTTATGACTTTGAAGGAACAGCCTTGTCGGATGTTACTTTTTGTCTAGAGATTAACAATATTGCGCCTCCTCAACCCTCACCTATCTCATTCACAACTCAAAACTTCACCTCATTAGGTATAAACCAAATAAAATGGGCTGTTGTTGATATGAATGGTGATTTTCTTGATGATATAGTGACCGTTGGAACTTATACGTCATCTGAAATAAATGTGCAATTTCAAAATGCTTCTGGTAATTTTACTAGTATAAACATAGACACTCCTGATGCTGATTTCACCCCTTCTTGGAGCTTAGCCGCAGCAGATTATGATAAAAATGGTTATACTGATTTAGTTTATGGGAATGGCAGTGGTGTGACTTTTATGAAAGCAGAAATAAATTCAACTAACCTAAATAATGGGAATCCATTTGATGATGTAACAAGCTTTATAGAATCTTCAGGACCTGAAGATGTGTTTTCGCAACGGTCTAATTTTGCTGATATTAATAATGATGGTCATCTAGATGCTTTCGTTTGCCATGATGTAGCTCCAAACGTATTTTATATTAATGATGGGTCCGGGAATTTAACATTTAACCAGGGTGGTCTAGGTGATTATGCTTCTGGTGGAAATTACGGCTCAATTTGGATAGATTATGATAATGACGGTGATTTAGACATGTTTATTGCAAAATGTGGGGGTGAAACAGAGCGGAGAAAAAATCAAATGCTAAGAAATAATGGCGATAGCACTTATACAGAAGTTGCAGCCTCACTAGGTCTTGATGACCCTATGCAAACTTGGTCATCAGCTTGGGGGGATTTTGATAATGATGGTGATATGGATGTTTTTGTTGGTGCTAGTACAGGTACTCATAAACTAATGAGAAATGATGTAAATACATCAGGTGTTTTTACAAATGTTACCGTTGGCTCTCACGTTACAGATCTGACAACTACAGGTCACGAAAATTTAGCTTTTGACTTTGACAATGATGGAAACCTTGATATTGTCTCTAACGGAAATATTCTTTTTGGAAATGGTGATTTAACTTTCTATTCCATAGAAAATATTATTCCATATATCAACGGTTCTTTTGGAGACCTTAATGATGATGGGTTTATTGATGCTGTTACACAAAATAATGGTGTTGGAACTATTTATATGAATGATGGTACAGCGAATAACTGGATTAAAATTCATACTGTTGGAACTACAAGTAATGGAAATGGTATAGGAGCTCGTGTTGAAGTTTATACAAACTCTGGGACACAAATAAGAGATGTACGCAGTGGCGAAGGATTTGCTTTTATGAGCAGTTTAAATACTCACGTTGGTTTAGGCACTGATACCTCTATTACTAAAATTATTGTTAGATGGCCATCAGGGTTTATTGATCAAATTGATAATCCTGCAATTAACCAATCACTAACTATTACAGAAGGTGACTTCCCTTTAAGTGTAGTTGATCAATCTATTTCTGAAATGATTATATATCCTAATCCTGTTAACAATATCCTCTCAATTAAAACGAATGATGATTTGTCAGATAGAGTGGCAACTATTTTTGATATAAACGGAAAGCGTGTTTTAAATGGTTTTATTGTTAATAACACAATAAATGTTTCTGGTTTATCTTCGGGTACATATTTTTTACGACTAGAATCAAATGGTAAACAAGTAGTGAAAAAAATTATTAAGATTTAATTTTAACAAATATGTTAATTCAAAAAGACTCATGTTTAAAACACATGAGTCTTTTTTTGATTTTAATTAATATCTTGTTTATCTTCAATGGTTTAATAAAATTTAGTATTTTAGGGGACTTTTCTAAAGAATTGTTAATCAAATTAATAGCGAATATGAAAAAAATATTACTCTTAGTGACCCTATTTTCTACCCTACTTAACTATTCGCAAACTAATTCAGATACCTGTGCAGAAGCTGATGCTGATACACCTATAACCGGTCCTGGTCTATATACTGTTGACGCTATAAATGGTAGCGAAATGCCTCCTGAATTTTGTGTTGGTAACGGAAACAATGTTACCGCTGGTGAATGGTATAGGTACATTCCTTCTGAAGATACCTATATGACTGTCACTACTGAATTATCTCAAAATTCAGGAGGTGATACGCGTGTACATATTTACAGTGGTAATTGTGGCGCATTGGTTTGTGAAGGAGGTGATGATGATAGTGGCGATATTGGTAACGGTTATTTGTCAATTGCTTCACTAGATGTTGTTGGTGGGCAGACATATTACATTGTATTTGATGATAAATGGAATGCCAATGGATTTGATTTTGAGATTTATGAGGGCGATCCTCCTCCAGGTCCAGATCCTGCACCTGTTACGTTTACAACTAGTAACATAAGCGTTACAGGTTCTAGTAGGGCAGTCGTTGATATGAATGGTGATTATCTAGATGACATTGTGAGTATAACTGCCACTAATGTTAATATTCATTTACAAAATGGATCTGGTGGATTCACAGAAACCAATATTACGACATCAAACGCTGATTTCACACCAGGTTGGAGCTTAGCAGCTGGAGATTATAATGCAGATGGATTTACTGACTTATTATACGGTAGTGGAAGTGGTGTAACTTTCATGCGTTCAAATGGTGATTTTACGTTTACAGAGTTTTCTGGTACAGAATATGTGTTTTCTCAACGTTCAAATTTTGTCGATATCAATAATGACGGACATTTAGATGCCTTTGTTTGCCATGATGTCGATCCCAACGTGTACTATATAAATGATGGAAATGGTAATTTAAATTATTATCAAACCACGGGATCTGATGCTCCTTATAATTTAGGAGATTATAACTCTGGAGGAAATTACGGCTCTATTTGGATTGATTATGATAACGATAGGGATTTGGATATGTTCATTGCTAAATGTGGTGGTGAAGAAGCTAGACGCACCAACCAAATGCATACAAACAATGGTAAATATGAAACAGATAATACCATTATTAGCTACACCGAAAATGCTGCTGAAATTGGACTAGCCGATCCTATGCAAACATGGTCTTCCGCATGGGGTGATTTTGATAATGATGGTGATATGGATGTTTTCGTAGGTGCCAGTTCAGGATCTCATAAATTAATGCGTAATAATAATGGTGTTTTTGAAAATGTTACGGCATCTTCTGGTGTTAATACGCTAACTGCTACTGGAATTGAAAATGCTACTTACGATTTTGACAATGATGGAAATTTAGATATTGCATCAAATGGCAATATCTTGTTTGGTAGTGGTGATATGACATTCACAGTTTATACCAATCAACTATCAAACGGATCATTTGGTGATTTAGATAATGATGGTTTTATTGATGCTTTTAATGGAAGTACCTTTTACAGAAATGAAGGCAATGATAATAATTGGATTAAAATAACTACGGTTGGAACTGATAGTAATATTAATGGTATTGGAGCGCGAGTTGAAGTTCACACTGCTTCTGGAGTACGTATCAGAGATGTTCGTAGTGGTGAGGGATTTCGTTTCATGAGTTCGTTAAACACACATGTTGGATTGGGGACAGAAGACACAATTGATAATATTATTGTTTATTGGCCTTCAGGAATTATAGACAACATTCAAAACCCTCCTATTAATGAAGGCGTAGTTATCATTGAAGGCGAATCATTATCTGTTGAAGACTATGAAGTATCAGATTTAGTAATTTATCCTAATCCTGCAAAAGAAGTTATAAACCTAGAATCGCAAGTAAGTGTAACTGGTAGAATTGCTACTGTATTTGACATTAATGGTAAACGTGTTTTAAATGTAAAACTAGAAACGAACTCACTTAACGTTTCAACTTTAAATAGTGGTTTCTATGTTTTAAGAATAGAAAATGAAGGTAGAGTTGTCACAAGAAAATTTATAAAGGAATAACTACTTAAATTTCAAGTAAAAAAAAATTCGCTCTAACTTCGAGCGAATTTTTTTTGCTTTATTTTTGTCCCATGCTTCAAATAAAGAAAATAACTTTTAGTTATCAAACAAAACCTGTTCTGCGCAACCTTAATTTATCGATACAAAAAGGAGAGCATGTATCTATCATTGGTGAAAGTGGCTCTGGAAAAAGTACATTGTTGAAACTTATATATGGTACGTATGATTTAGATGAAGGTCAAATTTTTTGGGGAGAAACCGAAATATTAGGTCCTAAATACAATCTTGTTATTGGTTATGACTTTATGAAATACGTGGCTCAAGAATTTGAGTTAATGCCTTTTATTAGTGTTGCTGAAAACATTGGCCATTACCTATCTAATTTCTTTCCTGAACAAAAAGAAGAGCGCATTTTAGAACTACTAGAAGTCGTAGAGTTAACAGATTTTGCTCAGACAAAAGCAAATTTGTTAAGTGGTGGACAAAAACAACGTGTTGCACTAGCCAAAGCATTGGCCAAAGACCCTGAATTAATTTTATTAGACGAACCGTTTAGTCATATCGATAATTTTAAAAAGCACCAATTAAGACGACGGCTTTTCAAATATTTAAAACAAAAACAAATAACATGCGTAGTTGCAACACATGATAAGGAAGATGTTTTAGGATACGCTGATAACATAATAGCACTCCATGACTCAAGAGTGATTGCAACTGAAAAACCAGAAGAACTATACAGAAACCCAAAATTGCCATTAATAGCTGCATTTTTTGGAGAATATAGTGTTATTGAGCCCTATGGGATTATTTATGCACATCAATTACAAGTTGTCGACAACTCTGATATTGAAGTAGTCGTAGCAAATTGTTATTTTAAAGGCGATTATTATTTAATTGAAGCCAACTACAACGAAAATAAGGTCTACTTTCAGCATCACGAAACTTTAGGTATAAATGATTGTGTTTTCATTAAAGAAACTAACTAACCTTCTCAATTAAAAATTTTAGGTTATTGAATTCAACTTCGCTGCCTACTGTTTTGCCTAGCAGCAATTTACCAATAGGCGTTTGTGAGGAAATTCCATAAAACACCATATCATTAACTTGTAATTTTCCTGCGCTAATTGCTATAAAATAATTTGATTGCGTTGTATGAACAATACTTCCTAAACTAATATTTATAGAAATTTTATCAGTTTGTATTTTAGAGAGGATTTCTTGCTGTTTCTCTAGTTCGGCTAATTGATTTCCTAGTTTTTCGCGCTCCAATTGTAACATAGCTCGCCCAGTTTCATGCTTATCGCCTGCACTACTTTTAGTTTCTGCTGTTAAGGCTTTATTTGTATCTTCTATTTGGGATAGGACAATCTTTAATCTGTCTTGACAAAACCTATAACATTGTTCAAATAATTTTACTTTTATTCCTGAACTACTTGACATGGGCTATTTCATAATTAAGTTTTCCAAAATACCCCATTTGTTTAACAATCCAATTAACTCTACTCTGAATATAATTTGAAGCTGGTCGTGCCTTGTATTTTCTAGGATTAGGTAGAATAGCAGCAATACTAGCCGCTTCTGACTGTGATAATTTTGATGTTGACTTTTTAAACCAATATTGAGATGCTGCCTCTGCTCCATAAATACTATTACCCATTTCAATACTGTTTAAATAAACTTCCATTATACGCTCTTTACCCCAAATATGTTCAATCAAAAATGTAAAATACACTTCTAAACCTTTTCTTAACCAACTACGTTCTGGCCATAAAAATACATTTTTAGCTGTTTGTTGACTTATGGTGCTGCCTCCTTTTACACGCTTACCTTTTTTATTGTTTTCTATAGCTTTTTCTATGGCCTTCAGATCAAAACCGCTATGAATTAAAAAATTTTGATCTTCACTGCAAATAACTGCTAATTGCAAGTTTTTGGATATGTTCTCTATCGGTTCCCAATTATGATTGATTCTAATTTCACTTCCGCTCTGATAACTTTCAATGCTTCTAATAACCATTAAAGGAGTTAATTTAACTGGAACCCATTTATAGAGAAAGACCAGAAATAAAGAAAATAAAATCAGTCCTAAAAAAAGTCGCCAGAAAAATCTAATTATTTTTTGCATTTTTAATCTAGTAAATTCGCTAAATCAACACCAACAGAACTTCCTATTGCAACTCCCATACCTCCTAATCTAACACCACAATAAACGTGATTACTAACCTGTTTTACAATAGGTTTTTTTTGATTACCAATACCCATGATTCCGCTCCAACGATAATCTACTTCGAATGGTTTATCAGGTAATATAACCGTTTTTAATAGGTCTTCAAGTTTATCCTGAATCCGTTTTGTTTCAATCATATCAGTTGTTTCTTCTCCTTTAAAGTCTAAATTTCTACCACCACCAAATAATACTCTGTTATCTATATTTCTAAAGTAATAATAGCCTCTGTCTAAATGAAAAGTTCCTTTAATAAGGAGCTTGTCAATAGGTTTAGTTATTAAAACTTGAGCTCTAGCGGGTTTGACTTCTTCATCTAACAACTGTTTGGCAAATCCGTTTGTTGTGATGCATAATTTATTAGTTTTGAAATTAAAGTAATTGGTTATAATTTCAACGTGAGTATTTGTGCCTACAAAATCTTCAACTGTTATACTATTTAAAATTCTAATTCCATTAGATTGTGCTTTAGAGAGTAATGCCTGCATCATTTTACCAGTATCAATCTGGCCTTCAAACTGGTTTAATAGATACTTTGGTTTGATATTCTGAAATTCAAAAATATTTGATTTAATACTATAAACAGATTCCTTAAAAATTGGTTTTAATAGCTTGTTAATTGTTTCTCTATGAGATAAGCATTCTTCAAATAACTCATCATCATCGCAGTTGAATAATTCAAAACCACCAAATTGCTTGTAGTCAATATTTGAGTCTGACAAATTTCTACGTAATAAGTCTAAACCTTCCTTTCGCTTTTTCACAATTTTAAAAACCTCTTCTTCTGTGTGTGTTTTAAGGTCGTCAAGAATTTCACTCAAGCTTCCAAAGCAGGCAAAACCAGCGTTTTTAGTACTTGCACCTTGAGGCAGTACACCGCGCTCTAATACTAACACGTTTGCTTTGGGATATTTATACTTTAATTGAATCGCACAACTTAAACCTACTATTCCACTACCAACTATCGTATAATCAACATTACTAAACCATGTTTTTATTTCCCAATATGATAAGCTCATGTAACAATAATTGAAAATTAAACAATATAAAAAAGCCTCTAAATTTAGAGGCTTCTTTCTTATTCTTCTTCTGTTTTTTTAATAACAAAATCTTCCATAAATTTTGTTGTATAGTTGCCTGCCAAATAATCAGGATGTTCCATCAATTGGCGGTGAAAAGGTATTGTTGTTTTAATGCCTTCAATCACAAACTCATCTAAAGCACGTTTCATTTTATTAATAGCTTCTTCTCTTGTTTGAGCCGTAGTTATAAGTTTAGCTATCATTGAATCGTAATTAGGCGGAATCATATAACCAGCGTAAACATGAGTATCTAGTCTAACACCATGTCCGCCTGGCGCATGTAGGGTTGTTATTCTACCTGGCGAAGGTCTAAAGTCATTGAATGGATCTTCAGCATTAATTCTACATTCAATTGAATGCAAATTAGGTGTGTAGTTTTTTCCTGAAATTGGAACACCAGCAGCGACTAATATTTGCTCACGAATCAAATCAAAATCAATAACTTGTTCAGTGATTGGATGCTCAACTTGAATACGTGTATTCATTTCCATAAAGTAGAAATTCCGATGCTTATCAACAAGAAACTCTACGGTTCCTGCTCCTTCATACTTTATATATTCAGCTGCTTTTACAGCTGCTTTACCCATTTTATCTCGAAGTTTATCTGTCATAAACGGAGATGGGACTTCTTCTGTTAACTTTTGATGCCTTCTTTGTACGGAACAATCTCTTTCAGATAAATGACATGCCTTTCCAGTTGAATCTCCTACTACCTGAATTTCAATATGTCGTGGCTCTTCAATAAGTTTTTCCATATACATATCGTCATTTCCAAAAGCAGCTTTAGACTCTTGTCTAGCTGAATCCCAGGCATCTTTAAGCTTTTCTGGTTTCCATACAGCTCGCATGCCTTTACCACCTCCTCCTGCTGTTGCTTTTAGCATCACAGGGTAACCAACTTCTTTGGCTAGTTTTTCACATTCTTCAAAATCAGCAATAATGCCATCGCTTCCAGGAACACAAGGTACGCCAGCTGCTTTCATAGTCGCTTTAGCTGTAGCTTTGTCTCCCATTTTGGCTATCATTTCTGCCGAAGCACCAATAAATTTGATTCCGTGTTCTTCACAAATTTTAGAAAATTTTGCATTTTCAGACAAAAACCCATAACCTGGATGAATAGCATCAGCATTTGTTATTTCAGCTGCAGCTATTACATTGGACATTTTTAAATAGGATTCACTACTTGGCGGAGGTCCTATACAAACGGCTTCGTCAGCAAATTTCACATGAAGGCTTTCGGCATCAGCAGTAGAATAAATTGCTACGGTTTTAATGCCCATTTCTTTACAGGTTCTTATCACACGAAGTGCAATTTCCCCTCTATTGGCAATTAATATTTTTTTAAACATAACTTACAGTCTTAAAAATTTCTAATTCCAAGCCTCAAATTCCATCTATTGGATTTTTGAGTCCCAATTATTCTAATTTTGAGATGAGAATTGGAATCTTTAATTTGGTTATGATGGATCAACTAAAAATAATGGTTGATCAAATTCTACTGGAGACGAGTCATCAACTAAAACCTTAACTATTTTACCTGAAACTTCAGATTCTATTTCGTTAAATAACTTCATTGCTTCAATAATACAAAGCACATCACCTTCTTTTACGGTTTGACCAACTTCAACAAACACTGGTTTGTCTGGAGATGGTTTGCGATAAAGCGTTCCAATAATGGGTGATTTAATGGTTATGTATTTTGAATCATCTGAACTGGCTGTTGTCTCAGTAGCTGGTGCTTGCGCTGGAGCTGGAGCAGCTGGTGTTGCAGCTGACACCGGTGCTTGAGCTACTGGAGCACTAACTGGGACTTGCTGAACGTATGTGGTTGATTCCTTTTCGTCACTTCCTGTTTTGATTGTAATTTTAACATCATCAGTTTCTAATTTAACTTCGCTAGCGCCTGATTTTGCTACAAATTTTATTAAATTTTGAATATCTTTTAAATCCATAATAATTTAATTTTTTAGAATTTGTTAGTTGTTAGTTAGGAGTTATAAGCCCATTTTAAATATATAGATCCCCAAGTAAATCCACCGCCAAAAGCAGCAAATATGAGGTTATCTCCTTTTTTTAATTGTGTTTCGTAATCGTTAAGCAACAATGGTAGAGTTGCAGATGTGGTATTGCCATATTTCTCAATATTCATCATGACCTTTTTTTCATCCAAACCCATTCTGTTCGCAGTGGCATCAATGATACGTTTATTGGCTTGATGAGCTACTAGCCATGCAACATCACTTTTAGACAAATTATTTCTTGTCATTATTTTTTCGGCAACATCAGCCATGTTAAAAACTGCATTTTTAAATACAGTTTTACCATCTTGAAAAACATAGTGTTTCCCTTCTGCTACAGCTTCAGGCGTAGATGGGTAAGATGAACCTCCGTAAGTTGCTTGTAAAAATTCTCTTCCAGAACCATCACTACGTAAATATTCATCTTGCAACCCTAAACCTTCATTATTCGGTTCAAATAAAACAGCGCCAGCACCATCTCCGAAAATGATACAGGTTGCTCGGTCTTTATAATTTATAAATGATGAGTTTTTATCAGCACCTATAAGTAGTATTTTCTTGTATTTTCCAGACTCTATGTAACTAGAAGCTGTTGACATCCCGAATAAAAAACTTGAACAAGCTGCCTCTAAATCAAAAGAAAAGGCATTTGTGGCTCCAATTTGAGTAGCTGTATAAGCAGCGGTTGATGCAGCTTTCATGTCTGGTGACGCTGTGGCGACAATTACTAGATCTATTTCCTTTGGGTCTAATCCTGTTTTATTTAATAGGTCTTTGGCAGCATTTATAGCAAGAAAAGAAGTTCCTTTTCCGTCTTCTTTTAATATGCGCCTTTCCTTAATTCCTGTTCTTGTAGTTATCCATTCATCATTTGTATCAACCATTGTTTCAAGAATTTGATTGGTCAATACGTACTCTGGCACATAGCCACCTACAGCTGTAATGGCTGCTGAGATTTTACTCATACCGTTATAATATTTCACTAAAATCGTATAAAAAATACTGATTCTGCACAAAAAATGACAAAATCAGCTAATTTCAGTCTAATTTAATGCAAATTAAGTGGTTTTTATGTTCTATAAAAATTTATCATAAAAAAAACGCTCATGAATGAGCGTTTTATTATATGCATGCATAACAACTATGCTAAATTTTCAGCCTCTTCAGAGTTATCAATTAATACTTGACCTCTGTAATATAGTTTACCTTCATGCCAGTGCGCTCTGTGATATAAGTGCGCCTCTCCTGTAGTAGGACACGTAGCAATTTGCGGAGCAGTTGCTTTGTAATGTGTTCTTCTTTTATCTCTTCTTGTTTTCGAGATTTTTCTTTTAGGATGTGCCATTTTATTATTATTTATCCGTTAATAGTTTCTTTAATGTATTCCAACGAGGGTCCGTTTCTTCTGAAGCAGAATCGTTTAATTTTTCAGCTTTTGGGCTTAATTCTTCTAATTTATCAAGTATTTCAGAGCCAATAGAGCCATCTTTAATTCCTGGGTGGAGTCTTTTTCTAGGTACGCCTAAAACAATAAGTTCGTAGATATACTGTTGAACATTAACCTCATATGCACCATGTGGCAAAACGAGTAAATCAATTTCTTCATCATTAAATTCTTCTCCAAATTTCACAACCAAATCAAAATCACTTTCAATTTCCTGATTGTAGGGTTCGTTTGTTACATCACAATGAACATTAACATAACCAGAAATTTTAAAATTTAATTCCAACAAAGTTGATTTTTTGTTCAATTCTAGATTAACTGCTACTGAAGCATCGTTAAAATCCTGATAATCAAAAAAATCAAAGAACGTTTTATCTATTTTAAACTCAAATTGATGTTTTCCTTCTTTTAGCCCTACAAAAGGTATTGTAAATGTTTTCAATTCCTTCATTCTCCATCTATTTTGAGCCTGCAAATATATAAAATAATTTTCAGCTTAAACCACTTATAAACATTTTTTTGTTTATATCTTTTTTTGACCTTTTTTCAAAGGGTTTTGACTCAACAATTTGTTCTCTTTTCTGTTTTTATAAAGCTGAATACCTAAATAAATTGCTTCTTTAAAAGAACTTTCGTTTGCTTCGCCTTTTCCAGCAATTTCATAGGCTGTTCCATGGTCTGGTGACGTCCGAATTTTAGATAAACCCGCAGTATAATTTACTCCCTTACCAAAAGACAGTGTTTTAAAAGGGATTAAGCCTTGGTCATGATAGGCTGCAACAATGGCATCAAAATTTTTGTAATTTCCTGATCCAAAAAAGCTATCTGCTGCATAGGGCCCATAAACCAATTTACCATTTTCAACCAATTCTTTCAAAGCAGGTCTTAAAACTGTATCGTCTTCTTTTCCTATTACACCATTATCACCAGTATGAGGATTAATGCCTAAAACTGCAATTTTTGGTCTTCTGATATTAAAATCGGTTTGAAGTGTATTGTAAATAGTATTGATTTTTTTATCAATTAATTCTTTTGTAATATGGTTTGAAACCTCTTTGACCGGCACATGGTCAGTTAACAAACCAACTCTCAAATCGTTAGACACCATAAACATCAAGCTATCACCTTCTAATTCTTTCGCCAAAAAATCTGTGTGTCCAGGAAACTTGAATTTTTCAGACTGTATGTTATGCTTATTAATTGGAGCAGTAACCAACACATCTATTTGGTCATCTTTTAAAGCTTTTGTGGCCTGTTCAAGTGATTTAATAGATAACTCTCCCATTTTTGGGTTTTCTTCGCCAAAGTGTATAGCAACTTTTTCATTCCAAGCGTTAAAAACATTTATTTTCCCGGGTACTAAATCACTTAATTTGTTGATTCCGTTAAATGATAACTCAAAGTTGAAATGATTTTTTAAAAAAGATATTGTTTTTACCGATGCAAAAATAACAGGTGTAAAAATATCCAAGGTTCGATTGTCTTCCAATGTTTTTAAAACAATTTCTCCACCAATACCATTTAAATCACCTATTGATATTCCAACTATAACATTTCCGTCTTTCTTCATTTAGTTTGCAACTTAAGTTTGTAATTTTGTCGAGACAAATTTAACTAAATATTCTTACAGATGTTTACAGGAATCATTGAAACTATTGGAGAGGTTAAAGAATTAAAGCAAGATCAATCAAATATTCACATTACCATTGCGTCTAATATCACTTCAGAGCTTAAAATTGATCAAAGCGTTGCGCATAACGGCGTTTGTTTAACCGTTGTTTCTATAAAAGATGACACATATACTGTTACAGCAATTGATGAAACTTTAGCAAAAACAAACCTTTATATGCTATCAAAAGGAAGTGCCATTAATTTAGAACGTGCCATGAAACTTGGTGATAGACTAGATGGCCATATTGTACAAGGTCATGTGGACCAAACTGCTATTTGCGAAAGCATAGAAGAATCTGATGGTAGTTGGATTTTCACCTTTACTTATGACAAATCTCTCAACAATATTACAATTGAAAAAGGGTCTATTACTGTTAATGGTGTGAGCCTTACGGTAGTTAATTCAAAAACTAATTCGTTTAGTGTTGCCATTATTCCTTATACATTCTTAAATACTACTTTCAAATATATTAAACCCGGAAATGTTGTGAACTTAGAATTTGATGTGGTTGGTAAATATGTAAAGAAGTTATTCGAAAACAACCAATAGTCTGGTTATCACCTTATTTTGATTTTAATAATCTTGTGATTCCGTAAAACAAACCCGCTATCAAAGCAAAAATTACACCTCCATCTATTGGAAGCCCAGGCGGTGGTGGTGGTTGCGGTGGTGGTGGACCCGTTTGGGCAACACATACAAAACTTATTAATAAAAATAAGATTGAGGCAACTATTTTACTGTTTTGTATTTTCATCAGTCCGTAAATGTATAAAAAAAAGGCATTTAACAAAATAAAAATGCTTTATATCCATATTAAATAACAAAATTAATCGTCAAAAAACACTTGTATATGGTTAAAAAATTTAAATAGCATTTAGAAATTCAAATATATGTTTTTTTAAATAACTAAAACAAAAAAAATAATTTTCAGTTTTTTTAAGTAGTTGGAATGTTGTTAATTACCTTCATATTCTAAATTACATACGATGTTTTTACGAACTTGGTTTTTAAAAGGAAAAATAGAATATGAAGAAAAAACAAAGCCTTTCAAAAAAGGTGAAAGGCTTTGTTTTACTTGTGGTCCCACCTGGGCTCGAACCAGGGACTTTCTGATTATGAGTCAGATACTCTAACCAACTGAGTTATAGGACCTATTAGCGTTTTGCTAATACACTCTTGCTTAAAGAGTGTGCAATATTACTACATATTTTAAAACTCTACAAGATTTTTTATTTCTTTATATCTTGGCATAACTCAATAAGAACACCGTTAGTTGATTTAGGATGTAAAAACACAACCAACTTATTATCGGCTCCTTTTTTGGGTATTTTATTTAGAACTGTAAAACCCTCGTTTTCCAATCTTTCAATTTCAGATTCAATACAATCTACATCAAAAGCAATATGGTGAATGCCCTCTCCTCTTTTTTCAATGAATTTTGAAATTGGACTATCAGGATTTGTGCCTTCTAAAAGCTCTATCTTACTTTCTCCAATCTTAAAAAAAGAAGTATTCACACCTTCACTTAACACTTCTTCTATTTTATAATGTGATTTGCCAAACAACTTTTCGAATAAATCGTTAGAATTTTTTAAGTCTTTTACTGCAATACCAATGTGTTCAATCTTATTCATGATAAGTAAGTTACGAATTTTGATTGCAAAAGTAAGATAATCTTCAAATATGCGTTATTTTTGCATCATGGAAGAAAGTCAAAGACAAAAGAAAATAGCTTCGGTTTTACAACGTGACCTTGTAGATATATTACAAAAAGCAGCTACTCAAGGTGGCATGCAAGGTATACTGATTTCTGTTTCTAAAGTAAAAGTTACCGTAGATTTATCTGTGGCGAAAGTCTATTTAAGTATTTTCCCAAATAATAAAGCTAAAGAACTTATTCTAGGCATTCGATCTAATGCGCCTTTAATTAAGCATGAGTTGGCTCAACGCACAAAAAACCAGTTAAGACGCATGCCTCAATTGGAGTTTTTTGTTGATGATTCTTTGGAGTACATTGACAAAATTGAAAAATCTTTAAAAGGCAGTGATAACCCTATTTCTGATCCTAATCTTTTAGATAAACGTAAAAAGTCTTAATTGAACTTCTCGTTATATATAGCAAAACGATACCTGCTTTCAAAAAGCTCTAACAATGCTATTAATTTTATTACAATTATTGCCGCAATAAGTGTAATCATTGGCGCTTTATCGCTTTTTATTGTACTCTCTGGTTTTGCTGGCCTCAAAGATTTTACGCTGCAATTTACTTCGATTATAGATCCTGACTTAAAGGCAGAACCTTATCAAGGGAAATCATTCTACATAAGTGATTCTGAACTGAAAGATCTTGAAAATATTCCTGATGTTGTTTCATTTGCGAAAATTGTTGAAGAGCGTGTTTTTATTTCTTTTGAAGGCAGAAATCATAACGCTTTCATAAAAGGGGTTGATTCTAACTATACCAACATACATGCTGTTGACTCTATTGTTCCTTTAGGAAGCTGGTTTTCGGAAAAAACAAATCAAGTTGTTACTGGTTGGGGAATAGCCAACCGTTTATCAATAGGCGTTTTAGACTATGGTAAAGCTGTCAACTTATATGTTCCAAAGCCTGGTAAAGGCCAAATTTCTTCAATAGAACAAGCTTTCAATTCTGTGAGAGCAGTAAATGTTGGCATATTTGATGTTAACGAAGCTTTAAATGAGAAATACATATATGTCCCGATTGAAATGGCTCAACATTTAACAAATTATGAAGCTAATCAAATTTCTGCATTAGAATTTAAACTTCGTGATGGTTTTGATGAAGAGGAAATAAGAACTTCAATTCAGAAAGTTTTAGGTGATAAAATTATTTTAAAAAACAAGTCTCAACTCAATGATGCTTTACATAAAATGCTAAACACCGAAAATTTAGCGGTTTATTTAATATTCACTCTAATCCTAATCATTGCGCTGTTCAATGTCATTGGTTCTATTATCATGATGATACTTGATAAGAAAAAAACCTTGCATACTCTTTACAACTTAGGAGCAACATTAAAAGACATTAGGAGAATTTTCTTTCTTCAGGGAAGTTTAATGACTTTATTTGGTGGATTAATTGGGTTGATTTTAGGGTTGATTTTGGTTTGGTTGCAGGAAACTTTTGGTTTGGTTATGCTAACAGCTTCTTTACCTTACCCGATGTCAATTAAAATTGAGAATATTCTTCTTGTTTATGTTACCATTTCTATTTTAGGAATTGGTGCTGCTAAAATTGCTTCGTCAAGAATCACTAGAAACCTAGTTTCTAATTAGGCAAATTGATAATCTGAAAAGTTTTTAAGAACATCATCAAAAGCTTTAAATACATCTTTTGAATCATCACTTGTAACCATACGCATTCTATATTCCTTGAAGTTTGGAATACCTTTGAAATAATTTGTGTAATGACGTCTGGTTTCAAACACACCTAATTTTTCACCCTTCCAATCAATTGACATTTGTAAATGACGTCTAGCAGCTTCAACACGTTCCTCTAACGAAATAGGCGCAAGATGCTCTCCGGTTTTAAAGTAATGCTTGACTTGTTTAAAAAACCAAGGGTTGCCAATAGTGGCACGACCTATCATGCAACCATCCAACCCGTAACTATCACGCATTTCCATAGCGCGTTCAGGTGAGTCTACATCGCCATTTCCAAATACTGGAATGTGCATTCTAGGATTGTTTTTAACTTCTGCAATAGGTTTCCAATCGGCTTGACCCTTGTACATTTGAGCACGCGTACGACCATGAATAGAAATAGCTTTACAGCCTACATCTTGTAAACGTTCAGCAACCTCAACAATTTTTATGGAATCATGATCCCAGCCTAAACGTGTTTTAACAGTGACTGGTAAATTTGTACGCTTAACCATTTCTGCTGTTAAGCTTTCCATTAAGCAAATGTCTTTTAGAATGCCTGCTCCAGCACCCTTGCTTACTACCTTTTTAACAGGACAACCAAAGTTGATATCGATAATGTCTGGGTTGGACTTTTCAACAATATCAATGGTCTGCAACATGCTGTCTAGGTTAGCACCAAAAATTTGAATGCCAACTGGGCGTTCCTTTTCATAAATGTCTAATTTCATAACACTTTTAGCCGCATTACGAATAAGACCTTCGCTAGAAACAAATTCTGTGTAGACCACATCTGCACCTTGCTCTTTGCACAACGCACGAAAAGGCGGATCACTAACATCTTCCATTGGTGCTAATAGCAAAGGGAAATCTGGAAGTTCTATGTCGCCTATTTTAACCAATTATTTGAAAATTAAATTAAAGTCTAATGTGTCTTTTTTTCGTTCAACACGAACTACGGTGGAATCACCTGGTTCAAACGCAGATAGCGCTCGCATATAGCTCATCATATCTGTCACAGTACTATCGCCAAGTTTGACAACGACATCCCCTTTTTGTAGACCTGCTTTTTGAGCTGGTTTATCTTCACTAACGCCATCTATACGCATGCCTGTTCCGTCGTATAGGTAATCTGGGACAACACCTAAACCTACTTTAAAGCGTGGTGTCTCTTCACTTTCATTTTTAGTTTTTCTAAAGGCTAATTTTCCATTATCATTTAAATCAGAGATAATTTCAAAAATATAGCTTGAAATGGTTGCCATTCCTTTGTAGTTAAGCTTATCAAAATCATCTCCTGGTTTATGGTAGTCTTCATGCTGACCTGTAAAAAAATGCAATACTGGAATGTCAGCTAAATAAAATGACGTATGATCACTTGGACCAACCCCAGATTCTTTTTCTATAAGTTTAAAGTTATCGTTGTGCGAGTTTAAAACCTGCTTAAAAATTGGCGATGTTCCTGTTCCGTAAACAGCTAATGTACTGTCTTGCTTTAGACGACCAACCATATCCATGTTAATCATATAGCTTACCGCTTTAGTGTCAATAGTTGGGTTTTTTACGAAATAGTTTGAGCCCAATAAACCCATTTCTTCACCAGAAAAAGCTATTAAAAGATAATTGTTTGATGTATTTACATTTTTCAGTTTTCCTGCTAAATCTAACATAACAGCTACACCACTAGCATTGTCATCAGCGCCATTATGGATGGCTTTTTCACCTTTATGTAATGAGCCATCACCTCCGTACCCCAAATGGTCATAATGCGCACCAATAACAACAGTGTTTTTTGCATTATTATTAATATATCCAACTACATTGGTTCCTGTTACTGTACCATCTTCAGCAATGTTTGTAAATGCTACTTCGCCATGAGGATCATTTGTGGGTTTAAAACTAAATGTTTGATAATATCCTTCAGTACCTTTAGGCTCGATGCCTATTTCAGCATATCGCTGCGAAATATACTCTGCAGCCTTGAGTTCGCCATCTGTTCCTGTTTCTCTTCCCTCAAGCTTATCATCGGATAAAAACATAACATCTTTCTTTATTTTATTCTCATAGGTATGCTCATTTTTACAACCTAGTAGCGTTATAAAAAGAACTAGTAGCGATATTTTCTTCATTTTAATAATCTTATTTTTGGCGAAATTAAGCAATAATTGCCACATTTATATATTGTAAACACAATGAAAAGTTATATTTACATCTTCATCTTACTCATAACCATTTCATGTAAAACGGATAAAAACCAAGCTACTGATGCTGATTCTGGTGCTACAAAATGGGTTGACTCTTTAATATATCCTGAAGAGACACATTTTAAGTCCATTAAACAAATTACTTTTGGTGGTGATAATGCTGAAGCTTATTGGAGCTTTGATGATAAGCAACTGGTTTTTCAATCAAATAACAAAGCTTGGAATGTAAATTGCGATCAAATGTTTTTAATGAATGTTGATGAAACGTTTAAAGACAACATACCACCAATGATAAGCACGGGTAAAGGCCGTACAACTTGTGCTTATTTTTTACCTGACAACGAACACATTATATATGCTTCAACACACTTGGGTGGAGAAGAATGTCCAGAGACACCATTACGTAAAAACGGTAAATATATCTGGCCAATTTATGACACCTATGATATTTTTTTAGCTGATTTGGAAGGCAACATTACAGCTCAATTAACCAACGAAAAGGGCTATGATGCTGAGCCAACTGTTTCTCCTAAAGGCGATAAAATAGTTTTTACTTCAGATAGAAGTGGTGATTTAGAATTATACACTATGAATCTTGATGGCAGTGATGTTAAGCAAATTACTTTTGAATTAGGTTATGATGGCGGAGCTTTCTTTTCGCCTGACGGAACCAAAATTATCTTCCGTTCATCACGTCCAAAAACTAAAGAAGCTATAAAAGAATATCAAGATCTTTTGTCGGAAGGTCTTGTACAACCAACACAAATGGAGCTTTATATTTGTAATGCAGATGGTAGTGATTTGCGCCAACTTACCGATTTAGGAAATGCCAATTGGAGTCCGTTTTTTCACCCTAGTGGTGAAAAGATTTTATTCTCTTCAAATTTTGAATCTGAACGCGGATTCCCATTTAATTTATACCTGATTGATATTGATGGAAAAAATTTAGAACGTGTTACACATAGCGATACGTTTGACGCGTTTCCTGTTTTTTCAAACGATGGGAAAAAGTTAGTCTTTTCATCTAATAGAAATAATGGAGGTGGACGCGACACCAATTTATTTATTGCTGAATGGCAGGATTAGTTTCCAGATTTTTCTAAACGGTCACGCTCGTTTTTCTCTTTGGTTCTTTGGTTAGTTTCAAGACCCGTATTACCAAATTTGTAGCTAAAGCCTAGTTTTACAAATCGGTTATCAATATTCATGAATCGATAGTTATCTTGTCTTAAATATTTTGTTCTAACACTATAGTCTTGTTGGTTAAACAAATCACCCGCGGATAAAGTTAGCACACCGTGTTTATTAAAAATAGTCTTTTTTATAGCTAAATCACTGTAAAGTTGTGCGTCAACAGTTTGAAAGCCTTGTTGATTTTTGCTTATGTACACAAGGGAAAGGGTAACAGATAAACTGTTGTCTTTCAATAAGGAAAGGGAATTACTCAATTCTGAATAATTTGACCACATATTTCTATTTAAAAGACTTTCGTTAATAATGGCCTGTTCCTCCAAGTTGTAAACAGACGTTACAAAATAAACATTCCACCTTGAGGTTAAATCAAAAAATGTTATAAAATCAAACCCATACTCTGTAGTGTTTTCTAGATTTGTTGGTGTATAAATCAATAAATTATTATCGTTATCCTGTAATGGCAATTCCATAAAGTTTGATTCGGTGTCTTTATAATAAGCTTGGACATAAATATTACCATTTAATGAAGTGCCTATTTCAACAAAATCCGTTAACGCTGGTTGTAAGTTAGGGTTTCCCGTCACAATAGTATTGTCGTTCAAAAAGAACCTAAAGGGATTTAAAGATTGATAGTCTGGTCTTTGAATACTGCGCTTATAGTTAGTATATAAACTTACTTTTTCAGAGGCTTGATAACTTAAACTGGCAATTGGGAACCAATTAAAATAATCTTGTGTAAGAGTATTATTTGTAATTAAGGACTTTCCTTCAATATTTGATTGCTCAACGCGAAGACCTATGCTTAAATCAAACTTTTCCCAACTCTTTTCAAATGAACTATAGGCAGCAAATACACTTTCTTTATAATCAAACGCATTAGAATTATTAGAATCAAAAACTAGATTTCCGTTTTCAATATCAAACTGATTAATTTCACTATCTGTATTCACAAAAGAACTTTTGGCACCAAAAGAAAAGGAGCTATTACTTTCTGAAAGAGGCAAGCTATAATCAACTTGAGCTGTGTTAATTATAGTGTTTTGTTTAGAAACCGTTTCAAAAGCATTAGAAAAATTCAAACTGTTATCTGAAAAATAATAATTACTGTTAACCTTTTGATCTCTATTGTAATCATAGGTCGTTAGGTGTATGTTTAGTGATAAACTGCTTCCACTATCAAAATTACTAACATAATCTAGATCAAAACCCAAATTATATTTATTGTCATTGGTGTTATTTATATTATCAAAATTATAAAGCCCACTGTAATTCTGGTCAAAAACATTGGTTTGACCGTTTGTAACATAATCAAACTTTGGTAGAAATAGTAAGTTAGAAGAGAAACTTAAGGTATTATTGTCATTAATAAAATAGTCAAAATTAGTGTTTATAGTATGCGTTTGTGATTTTGTAGTTCTATCAAAATCTGAATCCCAACGTTCATAAATAGCATCACTATCATTTATAAAATTTACTTGCTCATCATTTAGGCGTCCTATTTTTTCATTATTATAACTATAACTGGCAAAAACATTTATTTTATTGTTTTTGTAATAATTAGTAATACCTGCGTTGTATCTAGGGTAAAACCCTTGGGTGTAATTTGCATAAACAGTTCCACGATAACCTGTTATAAGGTTTTTTCCCATCACGATGTTGATTACAATACCATCAGAAGCGTCGTATTTTGCTCCAGGGTTTGTTATAACTTCAACAGATTTTATACTACTGGCAGGCGATCCTTCCAATAAATTCATCAGTTCAGCATTAGAGAGCTGTACTTTTCTGTCGTTAATATATACTGTAGGTGTGGTATTTTTTACCGAAATGGAACCATCTAAAACTAAAACGCCTGGTGTATTTCTTACTACTTCCATAACATTGCCCTCGCTTAAAGCGGTATTTTCAACATTAAAAACCAATCTATCCGCATCTTTTTTTACCGTTGGTTTTTTGGCAATTATAGATATTTCATCAAGTGCTTCGGCTGATTCTTCCAGTATTACATTACCTACTTCTACACTTAAATCATCAACACTGATAAGTTGATAATTTGGCTTGAATCCTATAAAACTTGTTTGTAAAAGATAGTTGTTTGGCGTAACGTTCTCGATTAGAAAAAAACCCTTATCATTTGATGTGGTTCCTTTTATTGCAGTAGAATCTGCGGTTGAAAGTAGCACAATATTTGCAAAAGAAATAGGGTTGTCATCTACATCACTAATAAAACCTGAAACGGATAAATCTTGCCCGAATATAAACCCAGAGGTTAAAATACTGAATAACAGTACTACACGTTTTATTTTAAGATTCATTGAGTTCTTTTGGAATTGCAATATAAAAATTGTTTTAAACTTTTGTTTACGGTTTTACAGTAAATGAAATTTGTGTTGCAATATTGTTAGTATAAATATTTAAAGCATAATAAAACAATTATATTTGCAAACTAGTTTTGTTATGCTAGATTAGAGATTATGAAGCACATTAGAAATTTTTGCATTATTGCGCATATTGATCATGGAAAAAGTACTCTTGCTGATCGCTTATTGGATTTTACAGGTTCAGTAACCGAGCGTGAGAAACAAAATCAGTTATTAGATAATATGGATTTGGAACGTGAACGTGGTATTACCATAAAATCTCACGCCATCCAAATGGATTATGTTTATAAAGGAGAGCAGTTTGTTTTAAACTTAATTGATACGCCAGGTCATGTGGATTTTTCTTATGAAGTTTCTCGATCTATAGCGGCTTGTGAAGGCGCTTTACTTATTGTCGATGCTGCTCAAAGTATTCAGGCGCAAACTATTTCAAATTTATATTTAGCTTTAGAAAACGATTTAGAAATTATCCCAGTTCTCAATAAAATCGATTTACCAAGCGCTAACCCTGAAGAGGTTAAAGACGATATTGTTGATTTATTAGGTTGTGATCGTGATGAAATTATTCCTGCAAGTGCTAAAACTGGTATTGGTATAGAAGAAATTCTTTCTGCAATCATAGAGCGTATTCCTGCTCCAAAAGGTAATGTTGATGAGCCGCTTCAAGCACTGATATTTGATTCTGTTTATAATCCATTTCGTGGTGTAGAGACATATTTTAGAGTCATTAACGGCTCTATTAAAAAAGGACAGCAAATTAAATTTATTGCGACAAATAAAAATTATTTTGCTGATGAAGTTGGGACACTCAAACTAAAACAACTTCCAAAACAAGAAATAAAAGCTGGCGATGTAGGTTATTTAATTACTGGTATAAAAGAAGCAAAAGAAGTGAAAGTTGGTGATACCATTACTGATGCTAAAGACCCAACTAAAAATGCAATTAGCGGATTTGAAGATGTAAAACCAATGGTTTTCGCTGGAATATATCCTGTTGATACCGAAGATTATGAGGACTTGCGTGCTTCAATGGAAAAATTGCAATTAAACGATGCGTCTTTAGTATTTCAACCAGAAAGTTCTGCAGCTTTAGGATTCGGATTTCGTTGTGGATTTTTAGGGATGTTGCACTTGGAAATTATTCAAGAACGATTGGAACGTGAGTTTGATATGACTGTTATTACAACAGTTCCTAACGTGTCATATCACGCCTTTACAAATAAAAATCCAGATGAAATTATTATAGTTAATAACCCTAGTGATTTACCAGAGCCTTCAACATTAAATCGTGTTGAAGAACCATACATAAAAGCTACTATTATCACAAAATCAGATTTTGTTGGTAATGTCATGTCGCTTTGTATTGATAAGCGCGGTGTAATTACTAATCAAACGTATTTAACAACGGAACGTGTTGAACTATCCTTTGATATGCCTCTGGCCGAAATTGTATTTGATTTTTATGATAGATTAAAAACAGTTTCTAAAGGTTATGCCTCATTCGATTATTCGCCTATTGGAATGCGATCTTCAAAATTGGTTCGTGTGGACATTCTTTTAAATTCTCAACCAGTTGATGCTTTGTCGGCTCTAATTCATGCTGATAATGCATATAATATTGGTAAAAAGATAACAGAAAAACTTCGAGAGTTAATACCTAGACAGCAATTTGATATCCCAATCCAAGCTGCCATTGGCGCTAAAATTATTGCTCGTGAAACCATAAAAGCTTTACGTAAAGATGTTACTGCAAAATGTTATGGAGGTGATATTTCAAGAAAACGTAAACTTCTTGAAAAGCAGAAAAAAGGTAAAAAGAAAATGCGTCAAGTAGGAAATGTGGAAATTCCGCAACAGGCATTTATGGCAGTACTGAAGCTTAATGATTAAGTTTCTTCTTGAGCTTTAGATTCTGTTTTGATATCTAATGCTTTGCCTAAATAAACCAACTGACATTTATTATTTATTTTATCGGTTTCTTTACTGTATGAAGAAATGATATGCAACTCACCTTCTTCATCTTTTACAAAAAGAGGAATCATATCATTATTTTTATTCGTAATTTCTATAAGTTTGTCATAATGCGCTTTATCCTTGACTGGTATTTCATGAATTAAAGGATATTTTCTAGTGACTTCCGTTATTCTTACATAATCGTCTGTATGTGAAAATAAGCCCTCTTTAGGACTGTTTTCGTTATTCTGCATTTCCTCACGTGTTACCAATCTAAAACTACCATTTTCACCAAACTGTTTACTAAATTTATTTATAGTGTATTTGTTAATATCAGCATTGGCAGTCATTGCCATAAGATATCCAACATCATTCAACTCAATGTTATCTGTTAAAGTTTCTGAATATATATTAACATTTAAAGCTTCAAGCCCTAGTTCATGAGCTGCATCAATATTTGATTGATTGTTATCAATTAATACAACGTGTCTTTGATTAGACTCTAAATAATTGCCAATTATACGAGCAAATTTTGAAGCCCCAACAATTAAAATACCTTCGCTTTTTGTTAAGAAAACACCTAAAGCTCGCGCTACCATTCTAGCCGTCGTTGCATTTAAAAGAACTGTTCCTAAAACAATCATAAACACCAACGGCGTAATATATTCAGCGCCTTCCACACCTTGTTTAATAAGCTTTGTTCCAAATAATGAAGCAATACCCGCTGCTACAATACCTCTTGGACCAACCCAACTAATAAATACCTTTTCATTTGATTTAAGTTTAGAACCTGCAGTACTCAAAAAAACCGCAAGTGGTCTTATTACAAAAACAACTATGGCAAACAATACAGCAGTATTCCAATTATATAATAGCAATAAATCTTCAACGCTAATATTTGCTGCTAGTAAAATAAACAAAATAGATATGAGAAGTACACTTAAAGATTCTTTAAAGTAAAGAAGTTCTTTTCGGTTTTGAAGATTACTATTGCCTAAAACCATTCCCATAACAACAACAGCCAAGAGGCCTGACTCATGAGCAAATATATCCGACTCTACAAACACCAATAAAACTGTTGAAAGCGATACAACATTTAATAAATAATGAGGAATCAAATTTTTATTAATCACAAATTTTAAGGCGTGAGCAAATGTGAAGCCAAACGTTGTACCGAATAATATAATCTTACCAAACTCAATAAAAGCTGTTTTAGTAAAACCGCTATCACCTCCTACACTTATAAATTCAAATACCAATACTGCCACTAAAGCACCAATAGGATCTATTAAGATTCCTTCCCATTTTAAAACTGCTGAAACATCTTTCTTTAAAGGAATATTCCTTAAAATAGGTGTTATAACTGTTGGTCCTGTAACTATAATCAAAGCTGAAAATAAAAAACAAACTTCCCAGCTTAGATAAAATATGTAATGCGCAGCAATTGCTCCTCCAAAAAACGTAATAATAGATCCAAGTGTTATAAGCTTTGTAATAGATGGAGCGACATTCCTGATTTCATCTCTCTTGAGTGTTAATCCTCCTTCAAATAAAATCACACTAATGGCTAATGACACAAAATAGTATAAACCATCACCTGGAAAAAGACCTTTTTTACCGTTCCAAATAGGTTCAATCCATTTTGTCCCGTCTTCACTTAAAAATTCAGCAGCTATTGGACCAACCAAAAGTCCAATAAGGATTAGAGGTAAAATTGCAGGAATTTTTAATCGCCATGCAAACCATTGCGCTAAAATTCCTAAAATGATTATACCAGCTAATTCTACCATGCTATTAAGTTTTAGGGAAAAATATGAATAAAAATTTAAAATGACACTTTTTTAAAAATGATTTATAATAACAACCCATCTTTATAACAAAGTATTCCTGTTAAAACGGAAAAAATTGTGGAATTATAAATGTAGCAGCAATCCAAATAAGAAAGTTTAACGGAGTTCCAAATTTAAGAAAGTCAGTAAATTTATAATTCCCAGGAGCATAGACCATTGTATTAGTAGGATAGCTCATTGGTGTCATAAATGTTAAAGAACAAGCAAACATTACTGCAACTAAAAAAGGGCGATTACTAATTTGCATAGCTTCAGATAGACTAATTACTATTGGAGTCATCAAAGCTGCTGTTGCCTTGCTAGAAATTAAATTAGTACAAATAAAAGTAACTAAATAAATTAAGCTCAATGTAATTTGAGCATCATATTGTCCCAAGGTTTCTTTTATGTTGTTTGCTATTAATGTGGCGCCTCCTACTTTTTCCAGAGCTGTTCCCATAGATAAAACACCAGCCATCATAAAAATCACTTTCCATTCAACAGCTTTATAGGCTTCAACTGGTTTTAAAATTCCAGTTATAATCATTAACAAAGCTCCAACCATAGCACTAATCAATATAGATGTTATATTTAATGATGCTGCCAAAACTACGCCAATACCTATCATGACAGCTGGAATAGCTTTTGTATAGTTTGTTTTTTTCTTCTTATACTCTGAAAGTCTTACAATGATTTTATTGGATTCTAAATTATTTATTTCCTCTTCTTGTCCCAAAATAAGAAGCATATCTCCTTCTTTTAATAAAATATGGCTCAATTTATCATACTTATTCTGCCCTCTATGACGTATTGCAATCACTGAAGAATTATATTGATTCCTAAAATTAATTCCTTTTAGAGACATACCAGATAAGCTGGATCCAAAAGGAATAATAACCTCATAAAGATTGAAAGATTTAAATTTTTCTTCAGCAAGCTTCATGCGATTTGAGCCTTTAATACTATAACCATCTAAATCTAAAAGCCTAGACAGTGTTTCGGGAGGGACAATTATTTTTAAGATATCTCCTTTTAATATTCTTGTGTCTAAACTAAAATTGTGTTTTAAAACTTCATTTCTAAGAATTGAAAGTACATTAACATGATAATCACTTACAAGTTGTGATTTTCCTAGTAGTGTATTAATATCTACACAGTTTTCCTCAACAAAAAGTTCAGTTATATATGACTCTGCTCGTTTTGTAAGCTCATTGTTTTCGCCTCTGTTTTTAGGCAATAACAGAGGGCCAATGATAAAAATATAAGTAAATCCAATAGCTAAAAGACATAAAGCCGCACCGCTAAATTCAAACATTCCAAACTCTTCAACGCCATGCTTCTTTGCATAACTACTTACTAAAATATTTGTAGATGTGCCTATTAAGGTACATGTGCCACCAAATAAGGCTGCAAAAGAAATAGGTATTAAAAGCCTGCTGGGCTTGATATTTGTTTCTCTACAAACAGTTAAAGCAATAGGAAGTAACAACGCAACAACAGCTGTATCATTAATAAACGCTGAAAATAAACCTGAAATACAACAAAACACCATGAGCGCAACACTATAATGTGTTTTTGCTACTTTAATAATTTTATAACTTAATCCATCTAATATTCCTGAATTAAAAACGCCTGCACTAACTACAAAAATACAGCCTAGCGTAATGGTTGCTGGGTGATTAAATCCTGAAAAGCCTTCTTCTGGACTTAAAACACCAGCGACAATAAACATTGCCATAATTAGTATTGAAGTTGTATCAATTGAAAAGTAGTCTTTCACAAACAGAAAAACACCAACTAGAATTATAGCAAATGTTATAAATAAATCCATTGTTGACCGTAATTAGTAGTATTAATCTACCTCTTTAGCTTTTTCTTCAGATTTATAGTATACTCTTTTCAGACTCTTCTTAAGTAAGGTAAATCGGTATATTCCTATTACAAAAAAAATACCACTAAAAATCAATGATAAAATGGCCAAATATTTAAAATTTGTAAATTCTTTTAGCTGAAAAAACGCAATGCCACCCAAAAGCAAATACAGTGATGATCGTATATAAGACAATAGCGTTCGCTCATTAGCTAATCGGGTTCGCTCAATTGCTAAATAATCTCTCAATATAACCTGTTCGTCTGGATTGAAGTCTCGACCAAACCTCAATAATTTCATTTTTTTTATTTTGGGAGTAGATTTCATTTGGCAAAAATTTCTATTATAAAAGTATATCATTAAGATACAAAATTTATTAAAAATGTTAAAAAAGCTCTAATTAATGATGTTTACACCAGATAATGTTTGTTGCTTTTAGTAATTTGCAAAGCAATATTTCATTCAAATATGAACCTATACCCTATAAATGCTGGTAATTTTAAACTAGATGGTGGTGCCATGTTTGGTGTGGTACCAAAATCACTCTGGACAAGAACCAACCCAGCGGACAACAACAATATGATTGATATTGCAGCGCGCTGCTTATTAATTGAAGATGGTAATCGATTAACATTAATTGATACTGGAATGGGAGACAAACAAAGTGAAAAGTTCTTTGGTTATTATTTTCTCTGGGGAGATGATTCTATTGATAAATCGCTTAAGAAACACGGTTTTCATCGAGATGATATTACTGATGTTTTTATGACTCATTTACACTTTGATCATTGTGGTGGTAGCATTCAATGGAATAAAGACCGAACAGGATATGAGCCTGCTTTCAAAAATGCCCATTTTTGGAGTAATCAAGATCATTGGCAATGGGCAACAAAACCCAATAAGCGAGAGAAAGCTTCCTTTTTAAAAGAAAATATTTTACCCATGGAAGAAAGTGGTCAGTTAAAATTCACATCGCTTCCAAAATTAGATTTATTACAAAACTCAAAATTGGGTTTTGATATTTTCTTTGTAAATGGACATACCGACAAACAAATGATTCCTATGATTAAATACCAAGGAAAAATCATATGTTTTATGGCCGATTTATTACCAACTGCTGGACATTTACCAATACCATTTGTAATGGGTTATGACACAAGACCGTTGTTGACATTGGACGAGAAAGAAAAGTTTCTTAAAATGGCGGCAGATAATAATTATTACTTATTTTTGGAACACGATGCACATAATGAAATAATTACAGTAAAAAACACTGAAAAAGGCGTGCGTTTAAACGAAGTTTTTAGCTGTAATGATATATTTAACTAAAATAAATTATACAATGAAATTAATTAAATCCTTCTTTTTTATTGCTTTTACAGCGATAATCTTAACAAGTTGTGGTGGTGGGTCAGCAGTATTATCAACTCCTGTTGAAAATATAGACAACGTCCCGTTAAAAGAAACAGAGCTAACTGAAAGTGAAAAACACAATTGGGGACATTTAGACCTGGTTGCTGACACCATCCCTGGAATGAGTGTTGATAAGGCTTATGCTGAAATTATTAAAGATAAAAAAGGAAAAACAGTAATTGTAGCTGTTATCGATTCAGGTATTGATATCGAACATGAAGATTTAGATGGTGTTGTCTGGACCAATGAAGATGAAATTCCAGGAAATGGAATTGACGATGATAAAAATGGCTATGTTGATGATATCCATGGTTGGAACTTTTTAGGAGACACCTATGATGAGCAGTTAGAATTTGTTCGTATAATAGTTAAAGGTGATAAAAGTAATCCACAATATGATGCTGCTGTTGCCGAATACGAAGAGAAATACCAAGAAGCTTTATCAAATAAACAACGTTACGACCAAATTTATGAAATGGTAAAAAGCGCTGACGAAACTGTTTCAAAACATTTAAAGAAAGAAGACTATTCAAAAGAAGATGTTGAGGCTATTAAATCTGACGACGCTACAGTAAATCAAGCCAAAGCGATGCTTCAAAACATGTATGGTAATGGTTTTGATAATACTGATGCTGCATTAAAAGCTATAAAAGGAGGCGTTGAGTATTATACTGATCAATTAAATGCCAATTTAAACAAAGAGTTGAAAGGAAGAACAACTGGTGATGATCCTGATAATTTATCTGATGTTGGTTATGGAAACAACAACGTTATGCCTTCTGAAAAAGGTGAAAGTCACGGGACACACGTTGCTGGAATTATTGCCGCAGAACGCAACAATGGTTTGGGCGCAAATGGCGTGGCTAATAATGTAAAAATAATGAGCTTAAGAGCGGTTCCAAATGGTGATGAATATGATAAAGATATTGCACTAGCTATACGTTACGCTGTTGATAATGGCGCTCAAATTATAAACGGAAGTTTTGGGAAGTATTACTCACCACATAGTGATTGGGTTCGTGATGCTATTGCTTATGCTAGTGATAACGATGTGTTGTTCATTAACGCAGCTGGAAACGAAGGAATTGATATTGACAAAAAAGATGTGTATCCAAACGATGCTATCGGAACAGGTCCTGAAGTTTCAAAAACCTTTATTACAGTTGGAGCGCTAGAACCAAAATACGGTTCAGGAATGATTGCAGGATTCTCAAATTATGGAAAGTATAATGTTGATGTTTTTGCTCCAGGAGCCAAAGTGTATTCTACAACTCCAGAAAATGAATACGATACAAAGGGTGGAACATCCATGGCTGCTCCTGCAGTAGCTGGTGTAGCTGCATTAATTCGATCATACTATCCGAAGTTATCTGCCGAACAAGTGAAGCAGGTTATTTTAGATTCTGGATTACCTGTAAAAACCAACGTTGTTGTTGGCGGAAATCCTGAAGATGTTAGACCGTTTGGAGACTTAACTAAATCAGCTAAAATGGTTAATGCTTACAACGCATTAATTATGGCAAGCCAAATGAAATAAAACAATTCAAAATCTTAAAAAATCCTATCCTAAAGTGATAGGATTTTTTTTAAACTTCAATCAAATGAAAAATTTATTCTTAATCGCATCCTGCTTTGTGCTTATCCTATCTTGTGGTACAAGCAATAAAGCCATTGCGCAAAACCCAACAAATTCAAATGATAATTGCTACTGGCAACAACATGTAGATTATAAAATGGAAATTGATATGGATGTGGAGTCGTATCAATACAAAGGGAAACAAACTTTGGTTTATACTAACAATTCTCCAGATGTTTTAAATCGTGTTTACTACCATTTATATTTTAATGCTTTTCAGCCTGGTAGCGAGATGGATATTCGTTCGAGAACCATCGCAGATCCTGATGGTCGTGTAGGAGATAGAATCAGTAAACTACAACCCAATGAAATTGGCTATATCAAGGTCAATTCATTAAAGCAAAATGGAAAATTAATAAAATATGAAACCGTTGGAACAGTGCTGGAGGTTGAACTTGCAAAACCTATTCAGTCTGGAGAATCTGTGACGTTTAATATGGATTTTGATGCGCAAGTCCCTATTCAAATTCGTCGTTCAGGAAGAAATAATGCTGAAGGTGTGGCACTATCAATGACACAATGGTATCCTAAATTAGCTGAATATGATTTTGAAGGCTGGCATGCAGATCCTTATATAGGTCGTGAATTTCATGGCGTTTGGGGTGACTTTGATGTCAAACTAACTATCGACAAAGATTATGTTGTTGGAGGGACTGGATACTTGCAAGATGATATAAAAACAAAAGGTGATAAAAAAACATTGCATTTTGTAGCGCCTAAAGTTCATGACTTTACATGGGCTGCAGATCCAGAGTACATTCACGATACCATGCAAGTTCCAAATGGTCCAATGCTCAATTTTTACTACAAGAGCACATTGGATGAAGAAAAGAAAGAAAGTTGGAAAAAGCTTCAACCAAAAACAGTAGAGTTGATGCAGTATTTCAGCGAGCATATTGGTAAGTACCCTTATGATCAATATTCCGTAATTCAAGGTGGTGATGGCGGTATGGAGTATGCCATGTGTACACTTATTACTGGTAATCGCTCATTTGGTAGTCTAGTTGGAGTAACTGCTCATGAGTTGGCTCACACATGGTTTCAATTTCTGTTAGCCACAAATGAAGCAAAACACGAATGGATGGACGAAGGGTTTACAAGCTACATTAGCGATTATGCAATGAATGAAGTTATGGATGAAGGTAAAGAAAACCCAACAGTTAACGCTTATAGAGGTTATTTATATCTGGCTAAATCTGGTAAGGAACAACCGCTTTCTACGCACGCTGATCGCTATGAGTTTAATCAGGCCTATGGTATTTCGGCTTATAGTAAAGGTGAAGTATTTTTAGCTCAATTAGGGTATGTTATTGGTGAGGAAAACCTTAAAAAAGCTATTAAAAAGTACTTTAATGATTTTGCTTTTAAACACCCAAGGCCAATTGATATTATCCGATCTGCTGAAAAGGTAACAGACTTTGAATTGGATTGGTATCTAATAGATTTTACTCAAACCACAAATACAATTGATTATGGTGTGAAAAGTGTTGAAGATAAAACCATTAATTTAGAGCGTATAGGTTTAATGCCAATGCCTTTAGATGTAACAGTAACATATACTGATGGCACGACCGAAGACTATTATATCCCTTTGCAAATGATGCGTGGTGAGAAGCCAACTTCAGCAACCATTATTGCAGACTGGGCCTGGGCGAATCCTAATTATTCATTTGAAGCTTCAAAAACTGTAAAATCGGTTAATATAGACCCTAAACAAGGTATTGCGGATGTTAATCGTGAGAATAATGTAATGGAAAAATAGCCATATTAAAACTAGTACTAAAAAAAGCCACTTTAACGAGTGGCTTTTTTTTAGTACCAGTCTTCATTCTTATACATTATGTTTTTTGAAGCCCATTCTCGGTTTGAGAGTCTTAAATGTGTGGCATCTATTTTTTGAGTTCTATAACCCAACAAATGAAAAAACGATTTCGCTAAAAACCTTGCTATTTTTAGATTCACAACTAATACCTGTTTATGTTTGCTTTCCCAAGAAACGCCAGGTAAAATCACTAAAAAATTATCAAATTTTACACGTCTTAAAAACTCGGATAATTTTAAGAAGAATGGTTTTATAGGTTTTATTATAAAAAAGCCTTCTGCACCAATTTTTTGATATAATGGCATGAAAATTCTACCACGTTGTTTTGGGGTGATTTTGCCGTTTACGTCAGTTGCTAAAACCATTTCTTTTCTTATTTTTTCAAAACTCTTAAAACCTTCAACCATTTTAAAATTATCTTCTGGTTTTATACGGTGTAAATAATTTATCTCAAAAGCATCTTGAATATTATGACATTGCTCAAGTAATTGCTTATAATGCGCCTGAAAATCCAAATCTGCATCAGGTTTTATAGCCTTTGTAAAAAGAAGTGCTAAATAAATAAAAGATTGACTGTTTATCACAGCGTCTTTGTCATTATGTTGTCCGGATTCAAAACCTAAAGAAACATAACCTAATTGGTTAACATAACTTAAAAGAGGTCCCTCTAAATACTCCTCAATTCCTAATACGATTGGTACCGGAAAAAGCATTGAGAATTTTCTATTTATTAAGGCATCGTTTATAGTTATAAATGGAATGGTTTTACTAGAGGTTGTATGAAAATCAATAAAATAAAATGGTCCAGATTCAGTTTCAATAATGTTGTGAATGAGATGGTACAAATCAATTAACTCTTTTTCCTCATAATTTAAATTAGTTTTCTTTTTTATACTATTAATACGTTCTTCAAACCAGAGTCTATTTAAATCTTCGTTTATGTAGCGTTTATTTTGTTTTAAGGCTTGAATATTTCCAGTTATAGCAAAGATTGTCCCTAAAACATCTTTCGGGTTAATTTGATTAAAAACATGGTTTAAAGCAAATACACCAGCAGTTTCATTTCCATGAATTCCTCCAAAAAAAACTACGGTAGGGCCATCTATATTGCCTTTAATCTTTCCGATTATACGATGTGTTTTTATAATTTCTTTAAGTGCTGGACTACTAACCTCAACCATGTATTTATATATCTTTTGAAGTTATAATTCCAATTAATTTATCATTTTTAAGTACAGGAAGACTATGTATTTCATGTTTATCCATTAGAGCTTTTGCCTCTGATATGGGCATCCACTCGTTAGTTGTTATAAGGTTTTTATGCATAACCTCTTCAATTGAAATGCTGCTAATATTTACATTATCAATATATCTTGAAACATCGTTCCAGGATAATAAGCCTACTAAACTCAAATCATTATTAATCACTGGCATATGATGAATGTTCTTCCATTTCATGATATTTAAAACCAGTTTAAGGCTGTCATCTTTCTCAACCGAGAATATTTTAGTACTCATATGATGCTTAACAGTTTTTTCAGCTTCAAAACCTAATGACTCATGACCATTTAAAACACTCCAACTTCCAACTGGATAATCTTGTTCTTGTTTATTGTATAAATTAGCTACCAAAATTTGGGCAGCAGTATATGGTTTATGGTTTTCCTGTAAATTTCGGTAGCTTTTTACCAACCATTGAGAACCACAATTAGATTTTATTCGATTTTCAATTATTGTTAAATACTTTTCAGCATCTCTTGGTGAAATATCTGCTTTATACAGGCCTTTATATGCCATAGGTAGTAAGTGATCAAGTAATAAATTCTGACTTGAAACATACTCTCCGTTCCATATAAATTGAGTGCCCATACCATATCTGGCAGCATTAAAAAAGTTAGTTTTAACATCTTTAAAATCCCATTTTTCGTGAATGTTTTCAAACGCTTTTGGTTTACCAAGCATCAAACCAACCCAAAACATCATATTGGCAATTTCATCAGTTAAGGTGGGTCCTGAAGGAATATAACGGTTTTCAATACGAAGATGCGGTTTTCCTCCTCCTACACCATAACATACACGATTCCACCTGTAAACTGTCCCATTATGAAGACTTAAGGCTTTTAATTTTGGAATCTCACCAGATTCCACCATATCAACACTATCTTTGTCATACTCTGCGGTTACTAGGCTTCTAAATCGTGAAACACTATCTCTGAAAATATCTACAACAGATCCCGTTTCCCAGTTGGCTCCAAAGCTTACACGAGACTGTTTCTCATTCAAAATAAATGAATTCGCTCGTGTATCAACACTTTGAGTAAATAGGGCAATACGTGTTTCATTCCAAAGCTCTTTTCCGAATAATAAAGGTGAGTTGGTACAAATACCTAAAACAGGACCAGCAATGGCTTGAGCCCAATTATAATCATCTATAAACCGATCAGGATGAATTTGTAAATGAGCCTGAAAACTGGTGTTACAAGCCTCTAACATCACCGAATTGTGTAATAAATTCAACTCATCTACACCCTTGATATGAATACTAAAATCTTGTTTTCTTGAATCTTTAATAGCTTCATTCAAAACTTTATAGCGTTGAATTTCTGTCATATTATCATCTGAAATATACTTAAGTGATAAGGTTGGTAAAATACCTGTAAGAATAATTTTAGTGTTATGCGCATTGCAAACTATTTTGGCTTTATCAAGAAGTTTAGACAGCTGTTTGTGCAATTGCGAAAAGCAATTTGCTTTTAATTCTAACGGATCAGAATTAATTTCAAGATTGTAATTACCAATTTCAGTCGTAAAATGCTCGTCGTTTATTTCATTCAATAAAGCAATAGAGTTGTCATTAGGATAAAAATCATTGTTTACAATACAAAACTCTTGCTCCGCTCCTATTCTTATGGGTTCTTTTTCTATTAAACCCTTATTTAGCATGATTTCAAGCGCTTCAATATCTCGTGTTAATTGATGAATAAATGCTGCTTTCTCTTCTTTTGAAATCAATCGTGTTACATATAAATTACCCATACCTAAAAAAATTTACTTATAATAGTTATGTAAGTTACAGTGAAGAGCTTTCAAAAAATATGATTTATGTCATACTGAAAATAGACTTTCAATGAATTGTAATTACTATTTTCGCAATTAGATAGCATTAAATGAAGGCAACTTATTCCAAGAAAGATAAGCTTAAAAGCAAAAAACTCATTGAACAACTGTTTACTGATGGACAGTCTGTTTCGTCATATCCGCTACGATTAGTATATTTAAAAACCAATTTTAACGAAAATGTCTTTGCAAAAACTGGTGTTTCGGTTTCAAAAAAACACTTTAAAAAAGCTGTTGATAGAAATAGGATTAAGCGACTTATGCGTGAGGTTTACCGATTGAACAAAACCAATTATTTTAACAACATTACAACACAATATGCGTTAATGATTTTGTACATTGGTAAACATATACCTACTTATGCAGAACTCGAACAGCCAATGAATAAACTGTTTGAAAAATTTGTAGATAAAGAATCTAAAAGTAATTGATGATGAAAAAACTACTAAAAAAGCGCATTATTATCCCTTTTTGTGCTCTTGTAATATTCATATCCAGTACGGCATTTCAAAACGATTTTTTTGAAATAGCCAAGCAAATAGAAATATTTACCACCTTGTACAAAGAGGTCAATATGAACTATGTTGATGATACAAACCCAGCCCAGCTCATGGATACTGCCATTAAAAGTATGTTGAGCGATTTAGATCCTTACACACAGTTTTACAATGAACAAGACGTAGAAGCTGAAAAAATAAGACGTACAGGAGATTATACTGGTATAGGAGCTAATGTAAGGACTATGAAGGACAAGTTAGTTATTATAGAGCCTTACAAAGACTATCCTGCAGACAAAGCAGGTTTAAAAGCTGGTGATGAAATTATAAAAATAGGTAACACTGTATTGGCAAATTATAAAGAAGATGCTGGTGATTTATTAAAAGGCTCTTCTAGTACCAAAGTAACTGTTACGTATTTAAGACAAGGCAAGGAATACAACGCAGACATTATGCGTTCTGAAGTTGAAATAGATGCTGTTCCTCATTTTTCTATGATTGATGATAAAACCGGTTATATTGTTTTAGATAAGTTTAATAATAAAGCCTCATCTCAAACAGGATATGCTGTAAAAGACTTAAAAGCTCAAGGTGCTGAAAATATTATTCTCGATTTAAGAGGTAATCCAGGAGGGCTTTTGCTTGAGGCTGTTAAAATTGTCAACCTATTTGTTCCTAAAGGTCAACTAGTAGTTTCAACCAAATCAAAAGTTAAAAAATTCAATCGGTCTTATTACACACAAAATGATCCGATAGATACTGAAATTCCTCTCATTGTGCTTATTAATGGTACGAGTGCCTCGGCAAGTGAAATAGTGTCTGGCGCGCTTCAAGATTTGGATCGCGCAGTTATAATAGGATCTAGAAGCTTTGGTAAAGGTTTGGTACAAAGACCAAAGCCTCTTACCTATGGAACACAATTAAAAATTACTATTTCTAGATACTATACACCATCTGGTCGTTGTATTCAAGCTCTTGACTACTGGAACCGTGATGATAAAGGAAACGCTGTACGCATTGAAAAAGATAAATACAATGAATTTAAAACTAAAAACGGTAGAAAAGTATTTGATGGTGGTGGTGTTTTCCCAGATGAAGCATTAGCAGAAACTAAAAATTCAGCCATCACAAAAGCCATTCAAAATGATTTTTTGATTTTTGATTTTGCTACTGATTATTATTACAAACATCCCAATACAGATATTCACAATTTTAAATTAACAACAGCAGATTTCAATGACTTTAAAAACTTCTTAAAAACAAATGATTTCACATTTGTTACTGAAACAGAAAAAGCACTTTCTAAAGTATTAGAAAAAGCTGTAAAAGAAGATTTGGATGATAATATTGAAACCGATTACAATGCCCTTGTTTCCAAGCTTAATAACTCTAAAGAATTAGCAATTAACGAAAATAAAGAAGAAATTCTTGCGTTATTAACTGATGAAATAGTAAAACGTTTTGTTTACAGGGAAGGTTTGTACGAATTCTACAGAGAACATAATTTAGAAATTAAAAAAGCATCTGAAATTTTATCCAGCCCTTCTACATATAAAAATTACTTAAATTAAGTATATTTAAGATAATTTGTAAATACCTACAATGAATAAATTAATAGCGCTCTTCATATTGTGTGGTTTTAATATGCTCTTTTCTCAAACAGATGCAGAAAGAGAACGAACTCATATTGTTTTCTTTGAAACCGATCAATATGTTGTACTACCCACCGAAGAAAGCAGACTTATGCTGTTTTTATCGGAAATTGAATCGCTAGACATCGAAAAAATCTCTATTTATGGCTTTTGTGATGACAGGGGTTCTGACTCTTACAACCAATTGTTATCACAATATCGTGCTAATTCGATTAAGACCATTTTTTCAAATAATGAATTTGATGAATCAAAAATAACCAATGTTGATGGTAAAGGAGAAGTACTTCTTGAAGTTGTAAAAGAGAATGAAATTGCAAAAATACGTGGCTTAAACCGTAAAGTAGAAATCCGTGTACAACCCTATTCTCCGCCAAGAACAGCAGATGAAATAAATAAACCAAAAAAGAAAGAGTTTTCTGAAGCTATAAAAGGCGATATAAAGGCAGGCGATAAATTTTTATTAGAAAACATTTTATTTAAAACAGGTTATAGTTTACTCCTTCCAGAATCTAAAAAAACTCTTGAAAAAATTGCCGAAACGTTGTTAGAACGAGAAGATATTTATTTCACCATTCAAGGTCATGTCTGTTGTACTCAAAATGGAAGAGATGCCATGGATAGGCAAACAAACAAAAGAAATTTATCTGTTACAAGAGCAAAATATATTTATGATTATTTAGCAAAAAAAGGAATAGATAAACGACGTATGAAATATGTTGGAATGCGGCGAAAGTTTCCTTTGGGTGGTGATCCTAAATTTGACCGACGTGTTGAAATATTAGTAACATATGTTGGAGAAGGAAACTAACTTTTTATCATTTTAATGTGTGGAATACCATCTTCAAGGTACTCCTCTCCTATTTCTCTAAATCCTAATTTGTTATAAAAATTACCCAAATAGGTTTGCGCTGAAATTAATATTTCCGTTTCATTAAAAACATTTTCTATTAAACCAATTGACGCTTTCATAATATCATATCCATATTTATGATGGCGTTCACTTTTTTTTACTACTACCCTACCAATACTAGCTTGTTCAAAATAATCTCCTGTTTTAAAGACTCTAGTATAAGCAACTAGTTGGTCGTTTTTATAACCCAAAACATGGTAAGCTTTCATATCCTTACCATCAATATCTTGATATACACAATCCTGTTCTACAACAAAAACTTCAGATCGTAATTGTAATAAATCATACAACTCTTTAGTATTTAATTCCTGAAATTCCTTGGTTATAATTTTTAACATTTTAAAGAGAATAATTAATCTTGAACAATAATGTCTTTTGGATCTGCTTTATTAAATTCCGGTTGTATAGTCACGTGATTTATTTCAAATTCGTTATGTAAAATGTCTTCTATTTGCTTTAAAACAGTATTGAATTCAGTTATGGGTATATCTTCTTTTAAATCTAAATGAGCTTCTAAATGTAATTCATCATCATTTAAGCACCATACGTGAACATGATGTAATTTTTTAACTTTTGGTATTTTATGAACAGTACGAAGCACTTCTTTTATATCAACCTGATCTGGAGTAAACAACATGAGAATTCGAGTTGATTTTTTAAGCAAATCATAACCTACCCAAACCAGGTATAATGCTATAAGTAACGTCAATAAACTATCTACCCAGAATATTTTATAATACTTCATTAACAAACCACCAATCAATACAGCAACGCTCGCCATCATATCTGTAAGAAGATGTAAATACGCCGAACGCATGTTGAGGTTAGTATTTGCATCTCGTTTTAGTAACAACACACTAAATCCGTTAGCTAGTATAGCAATTGCTGATAGCCAAATAACAAGATTAGATTCTATTTCTTGAGGATTTTGGAAGCGTTCAACTGCTTCAACAATTAACAAAATACCAACTATGACTAATGTGGAGGCATTAATGAATGCTGCTAATATTTCAGCACGTTTATAACCGAATGTTCTATAAATAGAAGCTTTGCGTTTGGATAATTTTGAAGCTCCAAAACTAACCACTAGTGAAATAACATCAGAAAAATTATGAAGCGCATCACTCAATAAAGCTAAACTACCTGAAACTAATCCACCAATTATTTGCGAAGCTGTAATAATGATGTTTAATAAGATAGAAATAATGAGATTTCTATCTTTCATATTGGTGTGTGAGTGGCTATGTGAATGTGAGTGACCCATTATGTACCAATATAAAATTGGTATCTATTTAAATATTAATATCTAGCAACTTGCAGGAATTTTATCAACGCGTTTTTGATGACGACCTCCTTCAAATTTAGTTTCTAAAAATGTACTAACCATTTTTATAGCTTGCGGAATTGCTGTAAAACGAGCAGGAATACAAATAATGTTTGCGTTATTGTGTTGTCTAGTTAGTTCAGTTATTTCGTTTATCCAACAAATTCCTGCACGTACATTTTGATACTTATTAGCTGTCATAGCTACACCATTTGCACTACCACAAATTAAAATTCCAAAATCAACTTTGTTATCATTAACGTCTTGAGCAACGGGATGTACAAAATCCGGATAATCAACACTATCATTACTATCTGTACCATAATTATTTACAGTATAACCTTTAGACGTTAAATATTCAACAATTGCAAATTTATAGTCAGTTCCAGCGTGATCGTTACCTATAGATATTGTCATAATTTGATTACTTTAATATTAAGGTTATAAAGGTACAAAATGCCAGATTTTAAATCGTAAAATTTAACGTGTTTATAAAACAGTCTATATAGACTCATAACTTGTTAATATCTATTTATCATTTTCTAATAGATATATTTTTAAAATTCAATTAAAATTACAAGCAAAAATTCAGACGAAAGGAACAAAAATTTTAGCATCTTTTTTTGGTTGACTTTTAAGCATGAAATCTAACTTTATAAACAGCAAAAAATAAAATTAATATTAATATTTAACTATTAACATGAGTTATAAACAGCTGTTAATAGTTAATAAAATAGTATTCATAATGAATGCTTTATAAGTAAAAGTTGTGTTAATTACCTATCAACTTTTTGTAAACTACTTCATATCAAAATAAATACTAAAAAAGTTATACGTGCTATTAACAAGCTATAATAATCATTAATATTTTTTTTAAATTTAAAAGAAAGAATATAATTAATAATATAAATGTTGATAAGCATATGTTTTATAGTTTTGTATGAAATTTTTAGTTTATGAAATATATTTTTACACTATTACTTCTCTTTCCTTTATTTATATTTAGTCAAGTGCAAATTGGACAAGATATTGATGGTGAAGCGATAGGAGATAATTCAGGTAGTTCAGTTAGTCTATCTTCAGATGGTAAAATTGTCGCAATAGGAGCTACTGGAAATAATGGTGTAAATGGAGAAAATTCAGGTCATGTACGTGTATTTGAGAATGTGTCTGGAAGCTGGGTTCAAATAGGTTCGGATATAGATGGAGAAACAGATCATGATTATGAAGGTAATTCTGTTTCCTTATCCTCTGATGGATCTGTATTAGCTATTTGTCATCAAAGATATAACCCAGTTAGTGGAGAAAATTCAGGCCATATACGTGTGTTTGAAAATCAATCAGGAAATTGGGTTCAGATTTGGATAGAAACTGGAGATGAGCCGGAATGGGATTATGAATATGATAATTATGGCTATTCAGTTTCACTATCCGACGATGGTTCTGTCATAGCATTTGGAAAAGCAGGATTGGATGGTAATAATGTAATACAATCAGGTTTTGTAAGAGTCTTTAAAAACCTATTTGGTAATTATATTCAAATAGGATCTGATATAAACAATGAAGTAACAGGAGATAGATTTGGATATTCTGTAAGCTTATCATCAGATGGTTCGGTTGTTGCTATTGGTGCTATTGGACAAGCTTATACTTTTAATGAAGTTTTTTCTAGTTATGTAAGTATTTACCAAAATCTATCCGGAAATTGGATTCAAATAGGATCTGATATAAATAATGAAGTAATAGGAGATAGATTTGGATATTCTGTAAGCTTATCATCAGATGGTTCGATTGTTGCTATTGGTGCTATTAGTAATGATGGAAATGGAGAAAATTCAGGACATGTACGTATTTATGAAAACCAAAATAATACGTGGGTTCAAATTGGTCAAGATATTGATGGAGAAGCAACAGGTGATAGGTCAGGATCAAGTGTAAGTTTATCTTCAGATGGTTCGGTTGTTGCTATTGGTGCTCATTGGAATGATGGAATTACTATACCGCAATTAAATGATATTAGTGGAGAAAATTCAGGACATGTACGTATTTATGAAAATCAAAATAATACGTGGGTTCAAATTGGTCAAGATATTGATGGAGAAGCAACAGGTGATAGGTCAGGATCAAGTGTAAGTTTATCTTCAGATGGTTCGGTTGTTGCTATAGGAGCGCAAGGAAATAATGGTGTTAATGGTGAAGATTCAGGCCATGTGCGCGTGTATGATTTAACTGAAGCTTTATCAGTAGATGAAAATAGTCTTATAAAGTTTAATTTATTTCCTAATCCTGCATATACAAGTATTACAATTGAAGTTCCAAAGAATCTAGAGATTAAAACTATAGCTATTTATAATAATTTAGGACAATTAGTTACAAAAACAACCAAATCTATTGTTGATGTAAGTAGTTTATCATCAGGTGTATACTTAGTAGAAATAGAAACCATTGAAGGAAGAGCTACTAAAAAACTAATTATAGAATAATTTAATACTTTATAAACAACTACTTAACACTATTTAATTTTAAAACCGTAGCTTTGTATAAGTTTAATACACTTTACTTCGCTTTGGTATTAAATTAATAATTAAACGTTCCAGTCTTTTGGAACTAGAATATGAAAAGAAATACATGACAAGAAAGAAAAAAAGGAAATCATCAAAAAATAAGATTTCTAACCTGACTAATACAATCTTAAGTATATTAAAAAAAGAACGAAATAAATCCTTTAATTATAAACAAATTGCAGCTAAAATTGGTGTTGATGATGCGAGTAGTCGTAATCAAATAATTAAAAAACTCCAACAGTTAAAAGCTAAACAAGAAATTGAAGAAGTAGAACGTGGTAAATTTAAAGCCATTGTTACAACCGAGTATCACACAGGAATTTTGGACCTATCGCACAAAGGATCGGGTTATATTATTAGCGATGATTTTGAAGAAGATGTTTTTATAGCATCAAATAATATTAATCGTGCATTAAATGGTGACGAAGTAGAATTCTATGCGTATAAACGTTTAAAACGTGGTAGAAGAGAAGGAGAAATTACGCAGGTTTTAAAACGTGCAAAAAATGATTATGTTGGTGTAATTCAAATTCAAAACAATAAGAATTTTGCGTTCGTAATACCAGACAGTACAAAAATGTATAAAGATATTTTTGTTCCAATTAATAAGATTAACAAAGCTGAAGATGGTGATAAAGTTTTAGTATCACTGGATGATTGGCCTGAAAAAGCAGATTCACCACACGGACGTGTTCTAAAAGTTTTAGGTAAACCAGGAGAACACAATACCGAAATTCATTCCATTTTAGCAGAGTATGGTTTACCATATGAATTTCCGCATGAAGTTGAAGATTACGCTAACAAAATAAATACTGCTATTACTAAAGAAGAAATAGCTAAACGTCGTGATATGCGTGATGTTTTAACCTTTACAATCGATCCAAAAGATGCTAAAGATTTTGATGATGCATTATCATTTCAAATATTAGAAAATGGATTATATGAGATTGGTATTCATATTGCAGATGTGTCACATTATGTAAAACCTGATACGGTTCTTGATGATGAAGCTTATGAACGTGCTACATCGGTTTATTTAGTAGATAGAGTAGTACCTATGTTGCCAGAAATTCTATCTAACAATGCGTGTTCATTAAGACCACATGAAGAAAAATATACCTTTTCAGCTGTTTTTCAATTGAATGATAAAGCTGAAGTAAAAAATCAATGGTTTGGTAGAACAGTAACCTATTCTGATGCGCGTTTTGCTTATGAAGAAGCGCAAGCTATTATTGAAAATAATCCAAATGTCACCTCGAGCGCTGTCGAGAGGTCTCAAATTAATTCAACCATTCCTCAAGATGTATCCCTAACAGGAAAAGAATATCAAGCAGATCAAGCTATAGCTGACGCTGTATTAAAACTAGATAAGCTTGCAAAAATAATGCGCTCAAAACGTATGCGCTCTGGCGCTATTTCTTTTGATAAAGTTGAAGTAAAATTCAATTTAGATGAGGATAATAATCCTGTAGGTGTATTCTTTAAAACATCAAAAGATGCTAATAAACTGATTGAAGAGTTTATGTTGTTAGCAAACCGAAAAGTGGCTGAATTTATTGGTAAACAAAAACCACAAAAAACCTTTATTTATCGGGTTCATGATGAACCAGACGAAAGTAAATTAGCAGCTTTACAAAATGTTGTTGGTCGTTTTGGATATAAGTTAAATTTTAAGGACAGAAAAAGTGTTGCATCTTCTTTAAATAATTTATTAAGTGAAGTAAATGGTAAAAAAGAACAAAATTTGGTTGATACATTGACTATTAGGACAATGAGTAAAGCTGAATACACGACCCATAATATAGGTCATTATGGTCTAGCTTTTGATTACTACAGTCATTTTACATCACCAATTCGTCGTTATCCAGATGTTATGGCGCATCGCTTACTACAACGGTATTTGGATGGAGAAAAATCTGCTAATGAAGATGTTTATGAAGATAAATGCAACCATTCTAGTAATATGGAATATTTAGCTACAAAAGCTGAACGCGATTCAATAAAATACATGCAAATACGTTTTATGCAAGACCATCAAGATGAAGAATTTGTAGGTGTTATTTCTGGCGTAACCGATTGGGGAATTTATGTAGAAATTATTGAAAATAAGTGTGAAGGTATGGTTAGTGTTCGTGATATGAAAGACGATCATTATCAATTTGATGAAGATCATTTTGCATTAATTGGAAAAAATTCTAACATTATGTATCAACTTGGTGATGAAGTAGTTGTCAAAGTAAAAGATACGGATTTAGTAAAAAAGCATTTAGATTTTCATTTAATTGGAAAGCACAACGAATAATAATTATATAAATAGTTTAGAATCATGAAGTATATTTTTGTTGCAGTGACCATGTTATTAACAACTGCATTGTTTTCACAAACCGAAAAAAATTTAGGTGACTTCAAGGAAGTTAAAGTTTATGATAGGATAGAAGTGGAGCTGGTAAAAGCAGATGAGAATAAAGTTGTTGTTTCAGGAAAAAACACTGAAGACGTTGTTTTTGTCATTAAAAACGGAACTTTGAAAATTAGAATGACTCTAGAAAAAATTTTTAATGGTGATGATACTGAAGTTAAAGTATATTACAAAAATATTGATATTATAGATGCTAATGAAGGTACCTTTATTGGATCTAATGATATTTTTGAGCAATTTGAAATAGACTTAAGAGCACAAGAAGGTGGCTCAATAAAATTACAAGTAAAAGATCTAACTTTTCTAAATATAAAAGCTATTACAGGAGGTTCTATACAAGTAACTGGGAACTCAAAAAACCAAAATGTTGACATCAATACTGGTGGGACCTATAAAGGAAAAAGTCTCCAAACTGAAAAAACAGACGTTGTAATTAGAGCAGCTGGTGAAGCTAGTGTTTATGCTACAAAAGAGGTGACTGCTAAAGTTAGGGCAGGCGGTAGCGTTTATATTTACGGAAATCCTGAAACAGTTGATGAAAACACTGTTTTTGGCGGTAAAATAGTTAGAAAGAATTAATTACCTGCATTTTTTATAAATTTGTGGAAATGCTATCCACTTATGCTTGACGCAATTTTAGCGGCTATCCCTTTCGGAATTATTCTGTCTTTCACCATAGGACCGGTTTTTTTTGTTTTACTAGAAACCAGTGCCACAAAAGGCTTTAAAAGCGCTTTTATATTTGATTTAGGTGTCATATTTGCTGATATTTTTTTCATAATTGTAGCATTTTACAGTACTACTAAACTTTTAGATAAGGTAAAAGATGATCCAAGTTTTTTAATTTTTGGTGGTGTTTTGTTAGCAGTTTATGGCTTTATTTCTTTTGTGAAAACATCAAAATCCTTCCGTGAAATAGTTAGAGATTATCACACTGTAGAAATTAAAAAGAAGTTTGGTAAACTTTTTATCAAAGGGTTTTTACTCAATTTCATAAACATTGGTGTATTACTCGGTTGGCTCGGTTTTATTGTTATCGGTAATTCATTAACCGAAACAACAAAAGATCTTTGGGTGTTTTTAGGTACTATATTAGCTGTTTATTTCCTAGTAGATTTATTAAAAATGGCAGCAGCTAAAACCCTTAAAAATAAATTGACACCAAGGCGTATTTTTAAAACTAAAAAAATCGTTTCTCTGGTTATAATGGGATTTGGTATTCTTCTCTTAATTCAAGGTTTTTTTCCAAAAGAAAAAGAACTTCTTAAAGAAAAACTGGAACAAATAAATCCTTTGGATTGATAATTAGGTTTTTGTTTTTGAACAGTCTGGCAACCTCACTTTAAATTTTAAAATGAAAAAACCTCAACGCATGTTGAAGGTTTTTGGTGGTGTCGAGCGTCCCGAAACTTTGGGAGAACTAGCTGTAGACGGTGTTGTTATCTTTAATTAATTTTTTATAAAAATTAGATATAAAAAAACCTCCAAACATAGTTTGAAGGCTTATTGAGGTGTCGAGCGGATTCGAACCGCTGTAGATGGTGTTGTTTCTTTTAATTAATTTTTCTTAAAAATTAGAAATAAAAAAACCCTCAACAAATGTTGAAGGTTTTAAGAGGTGTCGAGCGGATTCGAACCGCTGTAGATGGTGTTGCAGACCACTGCCTAGCCACTCGGCCACGACACCCTAACTTCCTACGAAAGCAGGAATCTTATCAATTCTAATTAGAGAACTAACGTTCGCAAATGTAAAAAAAATATAGTTTTCACACTATTTACTTGTAGTTTTTTCGTTTGTCGGTCATTTTTATCGTTACCATTTCTACATCGCCACCAATAGGTGGGTTTAATTTACTTATGCAAACAGTTGCTTTTTTAATCAGTTTATCTTCTTTAAAAACACGATTTAATATGCGTCTAGCAACGGTTTCCAAAAGATGTGATGGCCTTAACATTTCTTCTCTTATTATGCGATTTAGAAACACATAATCCACCGTATCACTCAATAAATCTGATTTAGCTGATGGCTGTAAATTAGCTTTAACTTCTAAATCCACACGATAATCACTACCAATTTTAGTTTCTTCGCTCAAACAACCATGGTTTGCGAATATTCTAATGTTTTCGACTTTTATAATTCCCATAAAGCAAAAATAAAACTCCTGCCGTCACTTTGAGTGAATTTCTAAAAGAAATTTGTATCGAGAAGTTGGCTAGTTGGTAAAAAAGTCAAAGATGTTGGTAATGGCACTTGTTTTGCTTTTATAAAACTCCGTATATGTGCAGCGTTCACAAGTAACCGAAGTAAAACGCTTATTTTGAATATTAAACAATTTAGTGAATAAACCACCAGTAGCTTGCATCTGATCTACTTGATAGGTGCGATTGTGACATTTAGGACATTCGTAGTTTCTATGTTCCATATTGAAAAGGTTTTATTTATTAGTGTGAAAAACTATCACTATGTTACATTTACACTAAAATTGTCTAATTTTGTGCCTCTCATTTTAGATGCAGAAATTATTATGTCAGAAGAAATAAAATCACTCAATTTTATTGAGCATATTATAGAAGAGGATTTAGCGAACGGACTAGATAAAAAAGCATTGCGCTTTAGATTTCCACCAGAACCTAACGGCTATTTACACATAGGGCACACAAAAGCCATTGGTATTAGTTTTGGTTTAGGTGAAAAATATAATGCACCTGTAAATTTACGTTTTGATGACACCAACCCAGCAAAGGAAGAGCAGGAGTATGTTGATGCCATCAAGCAGGACGTAAAATGGTTAGGATATAATTGGGCTAATGAATTGTATTCTTCAGACTATTTCCAACAATTATACGACTGGGCTGTATTACTTATCAAAGAAGGGAAGGCTTATGTAGATTCGCAATCTAGTGAAGCAATGGCTGAACAAAAAGGCACACCTACACAACCAGGTGTAGATGGTCCATTTCGAAATAGAAGCATTGAAGAAAATTTAAACCTTTTTAGGCGCATGAAAAATGGTGAGTTCAATGAAGGAACTCATGTGTTGCGCGCCAAAATAGATATGCAGCACCCGAATATGCTGATGCGTGACCCCATTATGTATCGTATTTTAAAAAAGTCACACCACAGAACAGGTAATGATTGGTGTATTTATCCTATGTACGATTGGACTCATGGTGAAAGTGATTATATAGAGCAAATATCACACTCATTGTGCTCGCTTGAATTTAAGCCGCATAGAGAGCTTTACGATTGGTTTAAGGAACAAGTCTATAAATATCAGCCAGAAGCACTTCCAATGCTTCCAAAACAGCGTGAATTTGCGCGTTTAAACTTGAGCTATACCATAATGAGTAAGCGTAAGTTACTAAAATTGGTAGAAGAAGGCATTGTAAACGGTTGGGATGATCCTAGAATGCCTACTATTTCAGGATTAAGACGTCGTGGCTACACACCTGAATCTATTAGAAACTTTATTGAAAAAGTTGGTGTTGCAAAACGTGAAAATGTAATAGATGTATCGCTTTTAGAATTTTGCATTCGTGAAGATTTAAATAAAACTGCGCCTCGTGTTATGGCGGTTTTAGACCCTGTGAAAGTGGTTATCACCAATTACCCTGAAGATAAAGAAGAATGGCTAGAAGCTGAAAACAATCAAGAAGATGAAAGCGCTGGATTCAGAAAAGTGCCATTTTCTAGAGAAATTTATATTGAATCAGCCGATTTTAAGGAAGAAGCTGGCAGCAAATTTTTTAGATTAAGGCTAGGAGGTGAGGTGCGTTTAAAAAACGCTTATATAATAAAGGCTGAAAACGTTGTTAAAAATGCTGATGGATCTATTGCAGAAATACATTGTACGTATTCTGAAGATACATCTAAAAAAGTGAAAGGCACATTACATTGGGTATCTATTAAGCACGCTATTAAAGCCGAAGTTAGGGAGTACGATAGATTATTTATGGATGAGTCTCCAGACAGTCATGACGGAAAAGATTTTATGGAGTTTTTAAATCCGAATTCGCTAAAAATAATCGAAGCTTTTGTCGAGCCTAGTCTAAAAGATGCTAAAGTGGGCGAGCGTTTTCAATTTCAACGTTTAGGATATTTTAATGTTGATGATGATTCTACATCAGAACATTTAGTATTCAATAAAACAGTTGGTTTACGTGATTCATGGGCTAAACAAAAGCCTAAACCACAAAGTAATCAACCAAAACAAAATACCAATCAGCCACAACGAAAAGCCATTAGTGTTATTCAGCAATTAGGTAAAAAATATACCAATTACCCGGAAGAAAAACAGCAAAAAGTAAAAGCTGAAATTCAAAAATTAGCTAAAGATGTTTCTTATGATGAGTTAGAGCCTCTTTTTAATACAGCTGTTAAAAAAGCTGGAACACGAATAGCTGTTATGGTTGTTTTAAAAGTATTACTTGATAATGGTTTGCAACGAAATGAAGCTATTAACGAATTCGTTTCTAAAGCATTAGAAGATAAAAACGAATTATTGGTTACCGAAGCTCAATCACTATAAGCTGAATTTGCAAAAGTTAAAAAAGCACTCTAAATCAGATTTTTAAGTTATATTTATTGCACTAACTTAAAATTTACTGACTATGGAATTACCAATCAACCCTATAGCCATTCCTATTGCTGCTGTGTCAGCTTTATTAGTTGGCTTTGTATGGTACAACCCAAAAGTTTTTGGAAACGCTTGGATGAAAGCTTCAGGAATGACTGAAGAAAAAATTAAAGGTGGCAATATGGCTGTAATTTTTGGCTTTGCACTATTATTTGCGCTATTATTAGCTATTTTACTTATGCAATTTACGAACCATCAATGGGGAGCCATGGGAATGGTGGGAGGAGAGCCAGAAACTGCAAAACCATCTTTTGAAGCATTCATGGCAGACTACGGTACTGTTTTTAGAACTTTTAAACATGGCGCATTACACGGCGCTATATTTGGAATTTTTGGCGCATTACCAATTATTGGAACAAACGCCTTATTTGAGAGAAAAGGCGCAAAATATATTTTTATAAATAGTGGATATTGGATTGTTACATTAGCTGTAATGGGAGCTATTTTATGTGGTATGTAATATTTTGTAATGAACCTAAAATTTTAAAGACTGATTGCATCAATCAGTCTTTTTTCATGCTATTGTGATAGATTATCAAATTTTTAATAATTACACCGAATTACCAAATAACTGGGATGCTTTAGTCTATCATGATTTATTTTTACAAACACCTTATTTAAAAGCTCTAGAAAAAGCATCTCCTGCTAATATTAACATATACTACATTGGTTTTTTTAGCCATTCAGATTTAATAGGAGTTGCAATAGTCCAGCGTGTGCAATTATATTTAAATGACATTTTCAGAAATGATAACGATTCATGCTTTAAAGAACGTTTTAAGAGTCTAGTTTCAAAAGTTTTAAAAGGCAATATTCTAGTAATTGGTAATTTAACACATACAGGTCAACATGGTGTGTATTTTTATACTGAAAAACACAACTACACAGATTTTTTAGATGTTTTGTTTAAAGCTACGACACAGTTAAAAAGAAATATTAAAAATCAACACAATAAAAAAATACGCGCGTACTTATTAAAAGATTATTTCACAAATGATGTTTTTAACAATTACACTAAAGAATTAGACGCTTTTGGGTGTCATCAATTAACGGTTCAACCCAATATGATTCTTCATATAAAACCACAGTGGAAATCTTTTGATGATTACATATTTGATCTGAACAAAAAGTATCGCGATAGGTATAAGTCAGCGCGAAAAAAAGCGAAGCAGATAAAAAAAAGGGAACTCAATTTATTAGAAGTTGAAAAGGAATCTAAAACACTATATAAATTGTATAAAAGTGTTTCAGATCACGCTAAAATCAACACATTCATTTTACCAGAAAATCACTTTTTAGAGTATAAAAAACAGTTAGGAGATAATTTTAAAATATTTGGCTACTATTTAGAAAACACGCTTGTTGGTTTTTACACGCTGATACTAAACCATAATGATTTAGAAACGTATTTTTTAGGGTATGATACAACCCATCAATACAAGTATAAATTGTATTTAAACATGCTGTTTGACATGCTGGAATTCGGTATAGAAAACCGATTTAAAAATGTAGTTTATGCCAGAACGGCTATGGCTATAAAAAGTTCTGTAGGGGCAAAACCATATAAAATGCACATGTACTTAAAACACACCAATTGGTTTATGAATGCGCTATTAAAAAATATTTTCAGATTAATGAACCCAAAACAAAACTGGGAAGAGCGCCATCCTTTTAAATAAGCCTGACGCTGAAATGAGTGTTATTTTTCTTTTTTACTATTTCTAGCTTCTTTCATCGCCTCGCCAATTTGATTACTTGCAGCAAAACTAGCAACCATATCATTTAACATATTACTTCCAGCTTGTGGTGCATTTGGCAATAAAATGAGGTTACTATTGGTTTCTTCACCAAGTGATTGCAACGTATCATAATGCTGTGTTACAACTATTAATGCAGACGCTTCTTGCGAGTTGATACCCACACGGTTTAAGACTTCAACGGATTCTTCTAAACCACGAGCAATTTCACGACGTTGGTCGGCAATACCTTGACCTTGTAAACGCTTGCTTTCGGCTTCGGCTTTCGCCTTTTCAACAATGAGAATACGCGCGGCATCACCTTCAAATTGTGCCGCTATCTTTTCACGTTCGGAAGCATTAATTCGGTTCATAGCAGCCTTTACCTGTGAATCTGGATCGATATCAGTTACTAATGTTTTAATAATATCAAAACCATAATCTAGCATGGCGTCATTCAATTCAGCTTTTACCGCTAAAGCAATATCATCTTTTTTAACAAACACGTCATCTAATTTCATTTTAGGAACTTCAGCACGAACCACATCAAATACATAACTTGTAATTTGGTCATGTGGGTAATCTAATTTGTAAAAAGCATCGTAAACCTTATCTTTTATTACTTTGTATTGAACCGAAACCTTTAAGCGCACAAAAACATCATCCAATGTTTTGGTTTCAATAATAACATCAAGCTGCTGAATTTTTAAGCTCAAACGTCCCGCAACGCGATCAACAAGAGGAATTTTCATTTGTAAACCAGATTGTCTAATACTTTGAAAACGACCAAAGCGCTCTATAATAGCAGCAGATTGTTGCTTGACAATGAAAAAAGAAGATATTAAAATTAGAAGTCCGAAGACCACAAACGGAATTAAATAAAAAGGCATAGCAATATGTTTTAATGGTTAAAAATAAGTTCTACTAATTTAAGTTATATTTGTTGCAATCTCATATTAATAGCATGCAATTTATACGACTTATATTATTAGTAGCCATATCTAGTGTTTTTGTTACAACCGCACAAGCACAAAGAAGGCCTCATGGCACAATACCTATTGTAAATGGTATTGGAATTTCTGGAGGTATTACACAATACGACTTTCAAACAGATAATTTTGAAACCAAAGCCGGTAACGGTTGGGCTGTTGCTGGGTCGGCCACTGTTGATTTACCACACAAGTGGTACAATATGAGTTATATGATTCAAATAGCTGAAAACAATATCGGTATAGCTGCAAGTCCCGTTCCTTTAGGTCCTGAAGAATTTTTAGATTATAAAATTTTTACAGCTCAAATCTCATTGTTAATGCATGTAAAAATTATTGGTCCTTATCTTACATTGGATTTAGGCCCAATGCTACAATACAATGGGGAAATGGAATTAAAAGATGACCAAAAAGAAAATTTTTTCATTAAAAATTACAATGATCTTTTGCTAGCTAAAGACATTTCAGATATTTCAAAATTTAATATTGATGGAACCGTTGGCTTGTCAGCAGGTATTAGCCACTTCAGAATAAAAGCAGCTTATATTTACGGGTTTTTGAATTCATTTAACAAGTTAAACGACAACAATTTAAATTTAGGAGATAATAATGGCAAGTTTAAAGGCAACCAATCCATGTTTGTGTTTTCTTTGATGATTTCTATTTAACAAAGGGTACAAAATAAAAAGAGTGCCTTTTAAGGCACTCTTTTTATGACAATGTGTTTATTATATTGTCAATACGTCGTTTGGTCTCATCTTTTCCAATCATAAACATAATGTCAAACACGTCTGGACCTTTTAAAGCTCCAACTAATGCCAATCGTAATGGCATCATAACTTTACCAAAACCAATTTCGTTTTTAGTAATCCAGCCTTTTATTTCCGTTTGTAAATTCTCAACTGAATAATCTGAAATGGTATCAATTAAGCTAATAACTTTAGTCATAATTTCGGCTGAATCTTCTTTCCAGGCCTTTTTAACGGCTTTTTCGTCTAAATCGGTTGGTGTTTCAAAAAAGAAGTGACTCAACTCCCAAAAATCAGACACAAAATTAGCACGCTCTTTAATTAGAGCCACAACCATGGATATATAATTTACATCTACTTCGTCTAATTCAGGCTGTATGGTTTTAAAATCAGTAGCCAGTTCGTCATCCCGCTGCTCTTGCATGTAATGATGGTTAAACCATTTGGTTTTGTCTGGGTCAAATCGCGCTCCAGATTTATTTACTTTATTTAAATCAAAAGCATTTATCAGTTCTTCAAGACTAAAAATCTCTTGTTCTGTACCAGGATTCCAACCCAAAAGGGCTAAAAAGTTCACTACAGATTCTGGAAAATACCCATCTTCTCTGTAACCTCTTGAAATAGTATCGGCTTTGTGGTCTTTGTATGCCAATGGAAAAACTGGAAAGCCAAGTTTATCACCATCACGTTTACTTAATTTTCCTTTTCCAGTTGGTTTTAAAATTAGTGGTAAATGCGCAAATTCAGGCGCTTCCCAACCAAAGGCTTGATATAGTTGATAATGTAATGCCAATGAAGGCAACCATTCTTCACCACGAATAACATGAGTGATTTCCATTAAGTGGTCGTCAACAATATTTGCCAAATGATAGGTTGGCATACCATCACTTTTAAACAATACTTTATCATCAAGAATATTGGTATCTATTTTAATGTCACCACGAATAATATCTTTAAGATGAAGGGTTTCATCTTGAGGAGATAAAAATCGAATAACATAATCCTCACCAGCATCTAGTTTGGCTTGGGTTTCTTCTTCAGAAAGCACCAAGGAGTTTACCAATCTGCCTTTTTCACGATTATGCCAATTGTAGATAAAGGTTTTCCCGTTGGCTTCATGATCTTTTCTGTGTGCATCCAATTCTTCAGCAGTGTCAAAGGCGTAATAAGCTTTACCTTTTGTAATTAATTCGTCTGCATATTGTTTATATAACTGTTTGCGCTCACTTTGTCTGTAAGGACCAAAATCACCTTCTTTTCCAGGGCCTTCATCAAAGGGAATATTACACCAATTTAAGGATTCAATAATATAATCTTCGGCACCTTCAACATACCGATTTTGATCGGTATCTTCAATACGAAGTACGAAAGTTCCGTTATGTTTTTTGGCAAACAAATAATTAAATAGTGCTGTACGAACACCGCCAATATGTAATGGACCTGTTGGACTTGGTGCAAAACGTACGCGAACAGTTTGACTCATGCAAATAAATTTTGCGCAAAGATAAAACCTTAATTAGTTTTTAAGCAATTTTATGCTGAAATCATATGGGTTGGTACACGCTTATTCATAATTTTAAACCACAAAGGCGGAATTAATGCCAAAACCATGGATGTTGGGTAACCAAAAGGCATTTGCGGACTCTCCTCATGGCATTCCAAAAGTTGATATTTTTTTGAAGATTTGTAATGGTGATCACTATGTCGAGTAAGTTCATAAAGCACAATTCTGCCAACAAGATGGTTGGAATTCCAGGAATGGTTTTCTTTTACACGTTCGTAGCGTCCCGAAGCTGTTTTTGAACGTAGCAACCCATAGTGTTCAATGTAATTTACGGTTTCAAGAAGTATAAATCCAGTAACACCAGCAGCAATAGCAAATAATAATCCAGTTGTTCCAAGCACGGAAAACACAGCTAACAAATAGACAAGTTGAATTACGAGATACCAAAACATATCATTTTTTACAGAGAAAAATGATTGCTTGCTGTTTTTTAGTAATTTCATTTGAATGCGCCATGCACTTAAGTATTGTCTAATAGTTGAGGTAAACCAAAAGGAATAGACATTTTGATTGTAACGTGCAGTAGCTGGATCTTCTTTCGTAGCTGCATGCAAATGGTGACCATGATTGTGTTCAATGTAAAAATGCATATACAATGCTGGTAGGAGTAAAGCCTTGCCTATAAAGCGTTCATTTGTGGTTTGTCTGTGTCCTAGTTCGTGAGCTACATTAATACCATTTGTGCCTAAAACCATACCTAAACTCAATGTCAATCCTATAATCTCAAATGTTTCTAGCGGAACAGATGTAACTATTATGAGCGCCCAAACTACTAATCCATAAACAATGGGCAGATTAAAATACAGCATCCAATCAAAAACCTTGTTTACCTTTCTATTTTCTAATTCAGGTTCAGAATAATTAGCATTATCTTCAGGAAGCAACATTTCTAATAATGGAATTATCACAAATGAATACACAGGTGTTAAAAAACACCAAGCACCTTTAAAGTACAATCCAACCACAGCTGTTAAAGGAATCGTAAGTGCTGCTAAATATTTTAAGTCTTTCATTGAAACTCTGTTTTATTTCTAATAAGGAGGGAAAATCTGTTTTTTCTTTAATGGTGTTTTATCAGATTTGAGTATTAATTCCTCGAAATTAACACAACCTTATAAAATTAGCGAATAATACATTAAAATAAAATTGTAGATTAGTAAGTTAATTATAATAATGGCAAGTTTCAACAACATAATCAATAAACTAGAAGGTTTCATTAAACGGTATTACGTTAATGAACTTATTAGAGGTAGTATTTTGTTTTTCGCAATAGGATTGTTGTATCTGTTATTTACGCTGCTTGTTGAATATTTATTTTGGTTAGATCCTACATCAAGAACAGTTCTGTTTTGGTTGTTTATTGTGGTTGAATCATCTTTGTTTGTTAAGTTTATTCTTTTTCCGCTAGCGCAATTATTCAAACTCAAAAAGGGGATTGATTATACCGAAGCATCAAAAATTATTGGAACACATTTTCCTGAAGTCAATGACAAGTTGCTGAATGTTTTACAATTAAATGAAAACAAAGCAGAATCAGAATTGTTGCTAGCGAGTATCAATCAGAAATCTACTGAACTACAGCCTATTCCCTTTAAATTTGCTATAAATTTTAAGCAAAATCTGAAATATGTAAAATATGCACTAATTCCAATTGTTATCATACTACTATCGTATGTTTCTGGCAAGTTTAACTGGTTTAGTGATAGTTATGAACGCGTGGTTAATTATAAAACAGCCTATGAACCACCAGCACCTTTCCAATTTTTTGTAGTTAATGAAAATTTAACCACTACAGAGAATCAAGATTTTACTCTTAAAGTTAGAACGGCTGGAACCACTATTCCTGAAAATGCTAAAATCAGCTTTAACAACGAGACGTATTTTTTACAGCAAAAAGGAATAGGAGAGTTTGAGTTTATATTTACTAGACCCAAAAACAATATCGATTTTCAACTTACAGCAAATGAGGTTACTTCTAAAACCTATACACTTTCAGTATCTGAAGTACCGACTATTTTAGGTTTTGAAATGGTTTTGGATTATCCAAATTATATAAACAAGGCTCAAGAAACACTAAATGGTACTGGGAATGCAACGGTTCCTCAAGGTACAAAAATTACTTGGAAGCTAAATACCAAAGCAACAAATCAAGTTGTTCTTTACAGTCAGGATACGACTGTTTTCAATCTAGAAAATTCTGGAAAATTTAGGAGCACTAAAACCGTGTTTAATAATTTTGATTATGCCATAAGCACAAGTAATGAATTTCTAAAAGATTATGAAAAGTTATCTTTTAGTATTGATGTTATTAAGGATGATTATCCAGAATTGAATGTTAAAATGGAAATTGATAGTATTGATCAGCAAAGCATGTACTTTTTTGGACAGGCAAGCGATGATTATGGTCTACGAAAACTTCAACTAGTATATTATCCTATAAGCGAAATTAAACAAATCAAAAAAGTAGATATTCCAATTGCTAAATCTAACATTAGTGAGTTTATTTCAGCTTTTCCAAACAATCTGGATTTAGTTGATGGCGAGGGTTATGAGCTCTATTTTCAAGTCTTCGACAATGATGCTTTAAGTAATTACAAAAGCACAAAAAGTAGTGTTTATTACTACAGAAAACTCACCAAAGATGAAGAAGAGCAGAAGCAATTAGAGCAACAAAACGAAACCATTGACGATTTGAATAAGTCCTTGGAAAAAATTGAAGAACGCGAAAAACAACTTGAAGAGTTTTCTAAAACCCAAAAAGAAAAATCTGAACTCAATTTTAATGATAAAAAGAAACTAGAAAACTTCTTGCAAAGACAAAAACAGCAAGAAGAAATGATGCAGAATTTCAACAAAAAACTCAAAGAAAATCTAGAGGAGTTTCAAAAGGAAAACGAAAATGAAGACCAGTTTAAAGAGGACTTAAAAGAACGGTTAGAAGAAAACGAGCAGCAACTTAAAGAGGATGAAAAACTTCTTGAAGAACTAGAGAAACTTCAAGAGAAAATAAACAAAGAGGAGTTAACAGATAAGCTTGAGAAATTAGCAAAACAAAATAAGAACCAAAAACGCAGCTTGGAGCAGTTGTTAGAATTAACTAAACGCTATTATGTTTCTAAAAAACTTGAAAAGCTACAGCAAGAACTAGATAAATTAGCTGAAGAACAAGAAAAGTTATCTGAAAAGGAAAAAGATAAAAATAATGCTGAATCTCAAGATGAGCTTAATAAAAAGTTTGAGGACTTTCAAAAACAATTAGATGAGTTACAGAAAGAGAATAAAGAATTAAAACAGCCTATGGAGCTTCCGCAGGACAAAAAACAAGAAGAAGCCATAAAGGAAGACCAGAAAGAAGCTAAAGAACAACTCGAGCAGCAAGAACAACAAGACGAACAAGAGAAAGGCGAGAACCAAGAACAAGATTCTAATAAAAATCAAGAAAAGGCCAAGAAGAAGCAAAAACAAGCTGCACAAAAAATGAAGCAAATGAGTGAGCAAATGCAAATGGCTATGCAGATGGGAGGTGCAGAACAAATGCAAGAAGACATGGAGATGCTTCGTCAAATATTAGATAATTTGGTGCTCTTTTCGTTTGATCAAGAGAATTTAATGAATCAGTTCAAAAGCATTGAAGTCAATCATAATAAATACGCCAGTTATTTGGTGAAGCAAAACAGCCTTAAGGAACATTTCTCTCATGTTGATGATAGTCTTTTTGCATTATCATTACGACAACCAAAAATATCAGAACGAATAAATAAAGAAATATCAGAAGTCTTCTTCAATATTGATAAATCCTTGGATCAATTTTCAGAAAATCGTCTGTATCAAGGTATTGCAAATCAGCAGTATACTATAACAGCTGCAAATAATTTAGCTGACTTTTTAAGTGATATTTTGAATAGTATGCAAATGCAGATGCAGGCTAGTGGTACTGGTAGTGGTGGAAAACCTGAACAAGGTTTACCAGACATCATTATGAGCCAAGAAGAGCTTAATAAGCAAATGCAGGAAGGCATGAATAAAAGCCAAGAAGGAAAACCCAAGGAAGGAGATGAGGGTAAAGAAGGAAAAGAGGGTGAAAAAGAAGGCCAACAAGGCCAAGATTCACCCAATGGACAGGATAGTAATCAAGGGGAAAACGGAGAAAAACAAGGTAACGGTGAAAGTAATGGCTCTGAAGAACTCAATGGCGAGTTGTTTAAAATCTATCAACAGCAACAACAAATTAGACAAGCGCTTGAAGATAAATTGGCAAAAGAAGGAAGTACAGGAGTTGGTAAAGCTTTGCTGAAGCAAATGGAGGAAGTAGAATTGGATTTGTTAAATAAAGGTTTCACTAATCAAACACTTCAAAAAATGATGAATTTACAGCATCAATTATTGAAGCTAGAAAACGCAACTTTCCAACAAGGACAGGATACTAAACGACAGTCTAAAACCAATCAGGAAGATTTTAGAAACAACACCAACAACCAGATACCAAAAGCCAAAGAATATTTCAACACTACTGAAATATTAAACAGACAGACATTACCTTTGCAACCTGTTTATAAAAAGAAAGTTCAAGAATACTTTAAGCAAAGCGATGATAAGTTTTAATTACGAGAATAATTTTAAATTAGATAATGAAGAACAATTATCTAATTGGATTATTGCTGTTATTGAAGCCGAAGGATTCAAATATGAAGATATTAACTATATTTTTTGTGACGATGATTATCTTCATAAAATTAATATAGAATTCTTAAATCATGATACGTTAACAGATATCATTAGTTTTGATTATTCGGTAGGAAAAATATTACAGGGGGATATTTATATTTCTGTTGAACGTGTAAAGGATAACGCAAAAGACTTTAACGAATTATTCAAAAATGAATTACATCGTGTTATGGTACATGGTGTATTACACTATTGTGGTTATAAAGATAAAACAACAGATGAAGCGACTGTAATGCGGAGCAAGGAAAATCACTATTTAAAAGTGCTATCGCGAATTCACTAATTCGTCGTATATTTGCAGACTCAAAATTATGATGTAAGTATAAATGTTTAAGGTGATTTTGAAGTATTAAGCAAATTGTTTCACGTGGAACAATTTAATTATGGTAATGAAATACAAATGTTATGTTTAATGAGGTTTATGATGTTATAGTGGTTGGAGCTGGACATGCTGGTAGTGAAGCTGCTGCTGCTGCTGCAAACATGGGCAGTAAAACATTGTTGATTACTATGAATTTGCAAAACATCGCTCAAATGTCTTGCAACCCAGCTATGGGAGGAATTGCAAAAGGGCAAATAGTTAGAGAGATAGATGCGCTAGGTGGTTATAGTGGTATTGTAAGTGACACATCAGCTATTCAATTTAAAATGCTTAATAAGTCTAAAGGACCTGCTATGTGGAGTCCTCGTGTACAAAGTGACCGCATGCGTTTTGCTGAAGATTGGAGAATGCTATTAGAAAACACCCCTAATTTAGACTTCTATCAGGAAATGGTTTCGGGCCTAATAATCGAAAATCATAAAGTTGCAGGTGTAAAGACATCACTTGGAATTACAGTTAAAGCAAAAACAGTTGTACTTACCAACGGAACTTTTTTAAATGGTTTAATTCACATTGGTGATAAAAATTTTGGTGGAGGTAGAGCCGGAGAAAGAGCAGCAACTGGAATAACAGAACAATTGGTTGATTTGGGATTTGATTCGGGCAGAATGAAAACAGGAACACCGCCAAGAGTTGACGGCCGATCATTAGATTATTCTAAAATGGTTGAACAACCAGGTGATGACGTGCCACAAAAGTTTTCTTTTTTAGATATTACTAAACCGCTTATTGAACAACGTTCATGTCACATGACTTATACAAGTCCCGAAGTGCATGATTTATTGCGTGAAGGATTTGAACGTTCACCGATGTTTAATGGTAGAATTAAAAGTTTAGGACCGCGTTATTGTCCGTCAATTGAAGACAAAATAAATCGATTTGCAGATAAAGACAGACATCAATTATTTGTAGAACCTGAAGGCTGGAATACTGTAGAGGTTTATGTGAATGGCTTTTCAACTTCTTTGCCAGAAGATGTTCAGTTTAAAGCGCTGCGTTCTGTCGCTGGTTTTGAAAATGTAAAATTCTTTAGACCAGGATACGCGATAGAATATGATTATTTTCCACCTACGCAATTACAGCATACTTTAGAAACTAAACTAATTAATGGTTTGTATTTTGCAGGTCAAATTAATGGCACAACTGGTTATGAAGAAGCTGCCTCCCAAGGCTTAATGGCTGGCATAAATGCCAGTCTAAAAGTTCAAGAAAAGGAACCGTTTACTTTGTCGCGAAGCGAAGCATATATTGGTGTACTAATAGATGATTTAATTACTAAAGGTACAGAAGAACCGTATCGTATGTTTACGTCACGTGCAGAATACAGAACCCTGTTACGTCAAGATAACGCTGATTTTAGACTAACACCAAAAGGTTATAAGATTGGTTTAGCTTCAGTAAAACGCTTAAAACGTATGGAAGAAAAACAAAAAGCTTCTGATAATTTTGTCCAGTTTTTTAGAGATACTAGTGTGAAACCGGAAGAGATTAATCCCATTTTAGAGGGTAATGATTCCTCCTTGATGAAGCAGTCAGATAAAATGTTTAAAATTTTCGCTAGGCCTAATATTACCATAGATGATATGCGAAAAGTTGAATCGGTTAATAATTATATTGTAGACAATAATTTAGACGATGAGGTGATTGAGCAAGCAGAAATCCAAGTTAAGTATTCAGGTTATATTGAGAAAGAAAAAAACAATGCGGACAAACTTTCTAGGCTTGAGAATATTAAGATCCCAAAAGATTTTGATTACTCTAAACTTAAATCTATGAGTATGGAAGCGCGTGAAAAATTAAATAAAATTCAACCGGTAACCATATCACAAGCATCACGTATAAGTGGTGTGTCACCTAGCGATGTTTCAGTGCTTCTAGTGTATATGGGACGCTAATGTTTCACGTGGAACAATTCTACAAATGAAATTAAAAAACATATATCTAGAAGTTAAAGACCATTCAGTTTCTGGAGAAAAATTTCAGCTACTTTATAACGAGGAATTGGATATGCTTGAAACACATCCACAACCACTGGAGGAACATTTAAGCAAATATTACAAAACAGAAGATTACATTTCACATACCGATTCCAAGCGGAATGTCTTGGAGTTTATTTACCATATTGTCCGTGAATTTACTTTAAAGCGCAAAGTGAAACTTATTAATAACTATTCAAAATCAGGAAAAGTACTTTTGGATATAGGTTGTGGTACAGGTGATTTTTTACAGGCTGCAAAAAAAAATGGCTGGCAGGTTACAGGGATTGAACCAAATGAAAAAGCAAGAAATATTGCTAACTCAAAAACTGATAAAAGTGTGTTAGATTCTAAACAATTGTTTGAATTGAAAGAAAATCAATTTGATGTTATTACATTATGGCATGTGTTGGAACATTTACCAAACATTGAAAAACACCTATCTACTTTTAAAAAACTTTTGAAACCAAATGGAACATTGATTATAGCCGTTCCAAATTTTAAAAGTTATGATGCTCAATATTACAAATCGTTTTGGGCGGCTTATGATGTACCAAGACATTTATGGCATTTTTCTAAAACAGCTATTTCTAGATTACTTAAAAAAGAAAATCTAAAATTAGTAGAAACCAAACCCATGATATTTGATTCATTTTATGTGAGCCTATTATCAGAAAAATATAAAACAGGATTTATGAATCCGTTTAAAGCATTTTGGATAGGATTACAATCAAACATCAAAGGAAAGTCAACAAATGAATACTCATCGCATATTTATATACTAAAATAACCTATTTATTGATTTTAAAGCTTTAGAATCAATTTTTGAATTACTTACCATAAAATCCTATTGACTAATTTTTAAATGACTTCAGAGCGGCTTTAATTGGTTCTAAAATAATAAAATTCATTTATTCTAAAACAACTTTAACATCAATTTTGTTTATACTAACAATTTTGGCAATAAAAATTTTAAATCGTAATTACTTTTTTACATTTGCGCATCTTAAAAATATAGAATCATGAAAAAAATAATTTTTGGAATATTAACCCTAGTAATAGTTGTTTCTTGTAAGCAAGAAAAAATCGCATATATAGATAATAGTTATGTGATTAACGAATACCAAGAAAAGAAAGATATTGAATCTAAGTACAAATCTAAAATTGAGGCTTACAATAAAAAAAGGGATAGTATAGGCAAAGCTTTACAGTTAGATTACCAAGCATTTCAATTAAAATCTCAATCTATGACAGAGAGTGATGCCCAATCAGAATACAATGCATTGATGCAAAAACAACAAATGTTGCAGCAGCAGTTTCAAATGGAGGAGCAACAAATTTCAAAGGATAGCCAGACGGAAATAGATTCGCTAATCTCAAAAGTTAAAACCTTTGTAAAAAAACATGGGAAAGAGAATAATTACACCTACATTTTAGGCACTAGTGAGGCTGCATCAGGTGTTATGTATGGTAAAGAGGAAAATAATATTTCAGAAACTATTTTGAAAGCTCTTAACGAGAGTTATAAAAAAGACTAATTTTCCTGTTATTTATATAAAATTTTAGCCAGCTTATTAGCTGGCTTTTTTGTGTAGTAAACGTGTAAGTTTTATTGACAAATCAGTTAGAATAATCTTTGAGTTTCCATTACGCTCTATATGATAAATGGCATTCTGAAGTTCTTCTGAAATTTCTAGAATGTTGTTGCCGTGTACAAAAGGAGCAAAATTCTCTAGTTTAAATCCTTCAGATTTTGGCTCCATGTAGACCAATTCATTGGTATTATAGTTGATTAAAAGTGCTTGTCTAAAAAAGGTTAGACAAAACTGAAGGAACTGTTTTTGAGTTTCTCTACCAGTTTTGGCAATATCTTCACTCCAAGATATAAGGTTATGAATAGCACTTTTATTGCCTTTAGCCTGAAAAGCACTACGAATCCAGTATATAAACCAGTCTTCAAACTGTGTGTCTTCAGAATCATGATAGACTAAATCACAAGCCTTGTTGAAGTTTCCGTTGGCTTCATGTGCAATTTTACCAGCAACATCTTCGGGAATGGCGTATTTTTTAATAAGGCCTTGTTTGATTATTTCTTCAGAAAGAGGAGGAAAATGTAAAACCTGACAACGCGATCTTATGGTATTAATTATTTGCTCTTCATCTTCTGCAATAAGAATAAAAATAGTTTTGTTAGGTGGTTCTTCAATCAATTTCAACAACTTATTAGCTGCTTGAGTGTTCAGCTTTTCAGCCATCCAGATAATCATCACCTTGTAGCCACCTTCATAAGATTTTAATGATAAAGCCTTTACTATATCTTGAGCTTCATCAACACCAATTTGACCTTGCTTTTTTTCAATACCAATTTTTTTATACCAATCAAATAAATTACCATAAGGCTGCTCATCAATTAATTCACGCCATTCTGCTATAAAATTATTTGAAACAGGATGGCTTTTTATAATACCATTGGTGGCAACCGGAAAAGCAAAATGTAAATCGGGATGCGATAAATTTTTAAACTTTAAATTACAGGATTCATTTCCGCTAGTATTTTCATTTCTCGTGTTATTGCAAAGTAAATACTGCGCATAAGCAATAGCCATTGGAAGCGTACCACAACCTTCAGGTCCCACAAACAGTTGCGCATGTGCTATGCGACCATTATCAACACTTTGTGTTAGGTGCGCTTTTATATGTTCTTGGCCTAAAATCTCACTAAATAACATGCAGTAAAGATAACAGATTTGCTACTGTTTTTCTGAATTGAAAAAATTATATTTGTCAATCTAATTAATTACATCATGAAAACCCTAAATAACTTTAATTTTGAAAACAAAAAAGCACTTATTCGTGTAGATTTTAATGTGCCTTTAAATGAAGATTATCAGGTAACCGATGCTACCCGAATTAAATCTGCCAAACCAACTATTATAAAAATACTGGAAGACGGAGGCAGTTGTATTTTAATGTCTCATTTAGGTAGACCAAAAGGAAAAGAAGATAAGTATTCCTTAAAACATATTGTTGATAAGGCCGAAGATATTTTGGGTGTTGAAATTAAGTTTACTGAAGATTGTGTTGGTCCTGAAGCTCAAGAAGCTGCTAAAAACCTTCAACCAGGAGAAATATTATTGTTAGAAAACTTACGTTTTCATGAAGAAGAAACAAAAGGTGATGAAGCCTTTGCTAAACAACTCTCGGAATTAGGAGACATTTATGTTAATGACGCTTTTGGTACAGCGCACAGAGCACATGCCTCAACAACAATTGTGGCTCAATTTTTTTCAGATAAAAAATGTTTTGGTTACCTATTACAACAAGAAATTGAAAGCATTAAAAAAGTAATGGAAACTGGTGAAAAACCTGTTTGTGCTGTGTTGGGAGGTGCAAAGGTGTCATCAAAAATTACAATTATAGATAATATTCTAGATAAAATAGACCATTTAATAATAGGTGGTGGCATGACTTTTACTTTTGTTAAAGCTCAAGGAGGTGCAATAGGAAATTCTTTGGTTGAAGATGACAAGTTAGAATTAGCAAATACCATTTTAAGAAAAGCAAAAGAGAAAAACGTTGAAATTCATTTACCCGTTGATGCTATTATAGCTGATGCTTTCAGTAATGATGCTCATACCAATACCTGTGAGGTTAATAAAATTCCTGATGGCTGGATGGGACTTGACGTTGGCCCTAAAACTGAAGCTTTATTTGCCGATGTGATAAAAAGTTCTAAAACTATTTTATGGAATGGACCTTTAGGCGTTTTTGAAATGGCAAATTTTGCCAAAGGAACTATTGCTCTAGGTTATGCTATAGCTGAAGCTACTGAAGATGGTGCTTTTTCACTTGTAGGTGGAGGTGATTCGGTTGCGGCAGTCAAACAGTTTGATTTTGAAGATAAAGTAAGTTATGTAAGTACAGGTGGAGGTGCCATGCTAGAAAGTTTAGAAGGGAAGACTTTACCGGGAATAGCTGCTATTTTAGAATAATTTAGTATATTTCGTTGAGCCTCAATGCTATCGTTGCATGACCAAGATAGTTCATAAGAAAAATAGAATATAAGCGTTAAGATGATATAAATAAGCAACAATGCAACAACCTACAATATGCTACTTTTTAGTTTTCTTCCTGACATATAGTTTGTCAGCACAAGATACTATTCCAAATACTTCAAGAATTCCACAAGAAAAATTGGTTGCAAGTGAGCAATATGAATTAGATACTATTATTGACGGTAAGGAATTCTATAAAAAACAAATTCAAATTACACCAGATTCGACAGGTATAAAGTCTTTGGGAGACAATGATTTTGCAGCAGAATTAGATCAAAAGTGGCTAGACGAATTATATAGTAACGATTTATTTGATACGATTTACAACACCATTTCAGAATTAGATTACAAGGAGGTTTATTATCCGGAATTACCTACAGACACTCTAAAAGCACGCTTGGCATTGTTGAATGCCAAAACACCGTTTAATGTTGAATACAATCCATCTTTAGAAAGTGTTATAAAATCGTTCTTAAAAAATAGAAGACAATATTTTGAAAGACTAATTGGCTTGAGTCATTTTTACTTTCCAATGTTTGAGCGAGAACTAGACAACTATGATGTGCCATTGGAGGTAAAGTATCTTGCTATAGTTGAATCTGCTTTAAAACCTAGGGCAAAATCTAGAGTTGGTGCGACTGGACTATGGCAGTTTATGTTTGCAACTGGTAAATATTATGGGTTAAATGTAAGCAGCTATGTAGATGAACGCTCAGATCCCATAAAGTCAACTGAAGCAGCAGCCAAATATTTATCATCACTATATACTATTTTTGGCGATTGGGATTTGGCATTGGCCGCCTATAATTCCGGACCAGGAAATGTATCTAAAGCCATTAGGCGTTCAGGTGGTTATCAGAATTACTGGAATATTCGTCATAATCTTCCACGTGAAACAGCAGGATATGTCCCAGCATTTCTAGCAACTATGTATATTATGGAATACGCGAAAGAACACGGCTTAATTTCCGAAAAACCAGCGTTTCATCATATTGAAACAGATACTATTGTTGTTAAACAAATGATTACACTTGATCAAGTTTCAGAAGCTACAGGTGTTAAAATGGAAGAGTTACAGTTTTTAAACCCTTCTTATAAACTAGACATCATTCCATATATAAAAGGAGAAAATTACGTTTTACGTTTACCTCGTTCGGCAATTGGAGTTTTTGTAAATAATGAACAAGCCATATATGCAGCTGCTCAAGCTGAATTTGATGCTAGAGAAAAACCACTTCCACAATTTTTTGATAGTGATAGTAAAGTGCGCTATCGTGTTCGCTCTGGTGATTATTTAGGTAAAATTGCTCGAAAATATGGTGTAAGGGTGAGTCAAATAAAACAATGGAATGGATTACGAAGTAATAATTTAAGAATAGGCCAGCGATTAACTATTTATCCTAGAAAACCAGTGGCAACAAGTCAAGTAGCAAGTTCAAGCACTTCAAAATCAAGCTCAAGTGGGTCATCAAGCACTTATACCGTTAAAAGTGGTGATTCGCTTTGGAGCATTTCTCAAAAATTTCCAGGAGTTTCTGTACAAAATATTCGAGATTGGAACGATATTAGTGGTAACAAATTAAAACCAGGAATGAAACTTAAGATTTCAAAAAGTTAGTTTCATCAAAACAATTTAAATATGCGTAAAATTCTAACTGCTTTTGTAGCTATCACAGTAATTTTTTCATGTCAAGATGGTAAAAACTCAAACCAAAAGATACTTTCAAAATCATCTGGAAACATAAACAATTTGTCAGTAGTCATTGATAATGACCTTTGGGAAGGATCAGTAGGAGAGGCCGTAAGAGATGTTTTTGCTGCACCAGTACATGGTCTTAATCAGGATGAACCACTATTTAAGTTAAGTCAAATTCCACCTTCAGTTTTTTCTGGGTTTGCTACAAAAAATAGAATAGTATTAAAAATTGAAAAAGGAAATGAGGCTCAAGTCAAAATTGCTAAAGACGCTTTTGCCAAACCACAAAAATTAGTTATTGTCTCTGGGAATTCCAATCAAGAAATTATTGATCAAATACAAGAAAATGCAGATCGTATGATTATGTCATTAAAAAATGAAGAAATTAAAGAGCGACAACGTCGTACCAAATTATCTCTGCATAAGAATAATAATATTAAAGAGAATTTAGGAATAAGTATTGAGTTCCCATCAGCATATAGGATTGCAAAAGAAACGGATAATTTCTATTGGATACGAAAAGATATTACAACAGGAACAACTAATATCATGCTTTATGAACTGCCTTATGGCACTATTAAAGAGAATGATAGTTTGGTAAATCAAATTATCAAAATGCGTGATTCAATAGGTGAAATTCATATTCCAGGACCAACAGACGGTTCCTTTATGGTAACAGAAATGGCTTATTCTCCTTTCTTAACAAAAACCACAATAGATGATAAAACCGCATATGAAACTAAAGGTCTTTGGGATGTGAAAAATGCTTTTATGTCTGGTCCTTTTGTAAATTATGTTATCAATGATGAAGCAAATAACAGACAACTTGTAGTAGAAGGTTTTGCTTTTGCGCCATCTGTTGAAAAACGTGATTATATGTTCGAATTGGAATCAATTATAAAATCTATCAAGTTTGAATAACGATTCAACAAAATTAAATACAAAAAAACCCAACTAATTTAGTTGGGTTTTTGCTTTATTAAAAAAGAATTTACTCTTTTTTATCTTTATCTTCTTCTTTACTAGCGTCTTTAAATTCCTTGATACCACTTCCTAAACCACGCATTAATTCAGGTATTTTTTTTCCGCCAAATAAAAGCAATACAACCACTACAATCAATATAATTTGCCATGGTCCTGGTGCTAAAAATATACTTAATGAAATCATCGCTTTGTTATTTAAGCTACAAAGTTAATAATTATACTTTAATATACTCGTTTAATCTCTAACTTTAGTATTTAGTTGTCTAGGTATGATATTATTTTATTTAATTTAGCGATACGTATGAGCAATAAAAAGAAAAAGCAGAGAAGAATCGCTAAAAAATTACTAAACAAGTACCGTTTAGTAATTTTAAATGAAGATACTTTTGAAGAAAGAATATCTTTCAAGCTTACAAGGCTAAACGTATTTGTTTTAATATCACTGTTATCTATTTTTCTCATTGTAGCTACAACTATTCTAATAGCCTTTACGCCTTTAAGAGAATATATACCAGGTTATTCTTCAACCGAATTAAAAAAGAGAGCTACAGAATTAAATTATAAAACGGACTCTTTACAGCAGGTGATAGCCATTAACGAACAATATTTCTCAAGTATTAAAAAGGTATTATATGGTGAGGTTAGTACTGTAGATTTTAATAGGGATTCTATAATAGAAGCGACAAAAACCGAAGCAAAGAACATCAATCTAACACCTATTAAGGAGGACTCTATACTTCGCGATAAAGTAAAAAAAGAAGATAAATACAATTTGTTTGAATCAGCCAAACTCAATTCCAGTTTTATACTGTTCCCGCCCGTGAAAGGTACTATATCTCAAGAGTATAATGCTAAAGAAAGACATTACGCTGTTGACATTGTAACTGAAAAAGATACACCTGTAAAAGCAACAGCTGATGGCACAGTTATATTTGCCGAATGGACTACTGAAGCAGGATATGTTATTATTTTAGAGCATTCACAAGGGTTAATTTCGGTTTATAAACACAATGCATTTATAACAAAATCTCAAGGTGATTTAGTATTGGCAGGTGAAGTGATTGCGACAACTGGAAATACAGGCGAATTAACAACAGGACCACACTTACATTTTGAATTGTGGAGTGATGGTTACCCAATTAATCCAACAAATTTTATAGACTTTAATTAATGTTTTCAATTAAATCTGCATTAGCAAAACCATTTGCCAAAATTGTTGCAAGAAAAATAAATAGATGGGCAAACAACCCAATAGAGACTCAAGAAAGAGTTTTCTCTAAACTCATAAGCGAAGCCAAACAGACCAAGTTCGGTAAAGATCATAGTTTTGACAACATTCAGAGTCATGATGATTTTGTTAAACACGTTCCGGTTAGAGATTATGAAATGTTGAGAAATTACATAGATCTAGTTGTAGAGGGTCGTGAAAACATATTATGGAAGGGTAAACCATTATATTTTGCCAAAACAGCTGGAACAACCTCTGGTTCAAAATATATTCCTTTAACTTCAGAAAGTATGCCTTATCACATTAAGGCTGCTAGAAATGCTATATTGATGTATATAGCCGAAACAGGTAATAGTACGTTTGTCAATGGTAAGATGATTTTTTTACAAGGGAGTCCAGTTTTGAATAAGAAAAATGATATTCAACTCGGTCGATTGTCTGGAATAGTTGCTCATTATGTACCAAAATACCTCCAAAAAAACAGAATGCCATCTTGGGAGACTAATTGTATTGAGGATTGGGAGAAAAAAGTAAACGCTATCGTAACCGAAACTTTACCTGAAAACATGACGGTAATTTCAGGAATTCCTTCATGGGTTCAGATGTATTTTGAAAAAATACAAGAACGAACAGGAAAAAAGGTGGGTGATGTTTTTAAGAATTTCAGCCTATTTATTTTTGGAGGTGTTAATTACGAGCCCTATCGTTCAAAATTTGAAAATTTAATTGGAAGAAAGGTTGACAGCATAGAATTATATCCAGCTAGTGAGGGTTTTTTTGCATTTCAGGATAAGCAAAACGAAAAAGGTATGCTGTTACAATTAGATTCAGGAATTTTCTATGAATTTATAAAAGCTGACAATTTTTTTGATGAAAACCCTGAACGTATAACCTTAAAAAATGTTGAAGTTGGTGTAAATTACGTAATGATTGTTTCAACAAACGCAGGTTTGTGGGCATATAATCTTGGAGACACGGTGGAGTTTACATCCATAAAACCATTTCGGATTATTGTATCAGGTAGAATCAAACATTTTATATCTGCATTTGGAGAGCATGTTATTGGAAAAGAAGTTGAACAAGCACTAAAAGAAGGTGTTGAGGGGTTGGAAATCCAAATAACAGAATTTACCGTAGCACCACAGATAAATCCTGACGCTGGATTACCATATCATGAATGGTTTATAGAATTTGAAGATCATTCAATAGATATTAATGCTTTAGAATTAAAAATAGACCAATCACTTCAAGAACAGAATAGCTATTATAATGATTTAATTTCAGGGCAAGTTTTAAGGCCATTAAAAATAACTAAAGTCCAAAAAAATGGTTTTCAGGACTATATGAAATCTATTGGAAAATTAGGCGGTCAAAACAAACTACCGCGCTTGTCAAATGACAGAAAAATAGTCGATAGATTGGAACAATTAGGATTGACTAAATAATAGTATATTTGGGCACTAAATTTTTTCTATGAGTAATAAAAAACATCATGCTAGAACGAGAGCTCAAGAAAGCTCAAATGCTATTGAAAGAATGTACATTACCATGCGGCACTTATTTAACAGAGGGTTTTACAAACCAATGGGTGTTTCTGGAGAAACTCTACGTGAGGCATTATTATTGTTACGGCCTGAAATTTATGGTTCTATTGCTGATGATAAAGCAGAATTAGAAGGGCTTTTGTATGTTATTGATAGACTACCTCAAGGTATTGAAGAATGCACATTTATAAACCTTACTAGTGATGAAGGTTACGGGAATTCACATTTTAAAGCTATTATTCCGCCTAAAAGACGCCGAAACTGTTACCGCATTGATGACGAGCAAATGAACATTGAGATAACTAGAGGGCGTTCAGAAATTTATGATATTCTTACACATCTAACGTTTATGTTTATTGAATCACATAAAATAAGTAAGCGAGTTATAATAGATGAAAACGGAAATACAACAAGAGATTGGATTAAACTTGAAAAAGCCGTTTTGTCTAAAAACAAACTTTCTCAAAATGAACGTGAAATAGCCATAACTCATACTGCTAACATACTTGGCAGAACATTTAACGAATTGAGTCAAGTTTACAACCAATTTAGTACCAAGGATCAACCAGAAAGACTTTTGCATATAGTCTATTGGTTAGGGAAATTAGCCATAGAAGAAGTTGTAAATAACAACAAGCGTACAGTAACTTTTAGTCCGGTTTTAAGAGAAAGATTAGGACACCACATACATGGGGAAATTTGGGCAGACAATATCAAGAATATCCTTCTAAAAAATGAGTTAATAAACAAACCTATTCATATTATAAGTGCCAACATGCATAGTGTTATGAATACGTTGTTTTCAAATAGTGCATTAAAAACATTACAGAACAAAAAAGGTGTTTTTGGGGTTTATGAGGACTTAAGCAAAAAAGAAAATGAATCACTACGCAATAAAGTGAGTAAAGAGGCGTTGCAGAATGGAATGATTTACATTCCTGATACATCAGGAACGAATATTGATGTTCAAATTTTTGACACAAACAAAATAGATGTTTCAACTTTGGATTTAGGTGTTAATAAATTAAATGATAATTCTGACAAACCTGTAATTTTGGTTATGGACTACGCTTTTGGCGAACAAGCTTACGAAACTATTGATGAACTCCTTAAACCAATAAAAAGTGATAAGAAAAATGTGCACCTTAATGTGTCATCAATTTCGATAATGGGTAAAGCTGGAATTTTGGAAGGTGGAAAAGGAGATATTATGATTCCTTCTGCACATATTTTTGAAGGAACTGCTGATAATTACCCTTTTACAAACGAGTTAAGCAAGTCAGATTTAGAAGGTGACAACGTAAATGTTTTTGAAGGCGCCATGATAACTGTACTAGGAACATCTTTACAGAATAAAGACATTTTAAAATTCTTCTTTAATTCTACATGGAATGTTATTGGTTTGGAAATGGAAGGAGCGCATTATCAAAAAGCTATACAAGCTGCTTCAAAAATAAGAAAAACTATTAATCCAGACGTTAAAGTGCGCTATGCTTACTACGCCAGTGACAACCCTTTAGAGACAGGTAGCACTTTGGCTTCGGGTGGATTGGGAACTTCAGGTGTAAAACCAACCTATTTAATAACAAGAAAAATATTACAACAAATATTTAATAACTAACAGTAGATATGAGCAGTCAACCACAACAGCCAAACACTAATGATGAGGTGGATTTAATTCAACTTTTTAAAATAATTGGTAAAGGGTTTAATAGAATTTTCAATTTTATTGGATCAATTGTAAAAAGTTTATTTTCTATAATAATTTACGCACTAAAACCATTTGTTATATATTTCAAAATCATAATTATTTCCCTGGTAGTAGCAGGTATTTTAGGCTATACACTGGATATGATTAAACCTAAAATTTATAGCTCTAGAATATTGGTAAAACCCTATTTTGACTCAAAATATCAGCTAGTAAGTACAATAAACTATTATAATGCATTAATAGCAGATGAAAATTATCAATCCTTATCTAATATATTTGAATTAAGTGAGACTGAAGTTCAGAAAATAACGGGTTTCGAGATAAATATGGGACCAGAAACCGAAAATGAGAGAATTATTGAATTCAATGATTTTTTAAAGGGACTTGATAGCACTAGAGCAAGTAGCATTACCTATGAAGATTTTGTTGAAAACAGAAGTATTTATTCAGGGAACTTATTTGAAATAGAAGTGTTTTCTTTACAGAAAAATATTTTTTCCAAACTTGAGAATGGAATAGGAAACTCATTTACAAACAAATATTCTGAAAAGAAAATGAAAAAAAGAGACTCTTTGATTGCCATTCAAAAAGAGACTTTAGAGCTTCAACTTGAGGAAGTAGGTGCGTTACAGGAGGTGTATATTCGTGTACTAGAAGAAGAATCTAAATCTACTTCAACTGAAATTAATCTTGGAGGGGAAGGTTTGTCATTAAATAAAGATAAAACCCAAACAAAAGAGTTTGAGTTATTGAATAAAGAAATACAATTAAGAAATGAATTAAAATCACTTGATGAGAAAAAGGTTGAAGAGGACGTTTTTTTTGATGTGATAGCCAGTTTTCAAGAGGTTGGAACGAGTGAGGTTGAATGGTATAAAAGATTTACGATAGTTTTACCTGTTTTAGCGTTTATTTTACTTTGTTTGGTGTATTTAACTAGGAAAGCCGTTCCGTTTATAAAGAATTATGAAGCATAGAAAACCAATTTTAATCACAGGAGGAGCAGGGTTTATAGGCTCTCATGTATTACGTTTATTCTTAACAAAGTATCCTAATTATCAGATATTCAATTTAGACGCTTTAACTTACGCAGGGAATTTAGAGAATTTAAAAGATGTTGAAAATCTCCCAAATTATACATTTTTAAAAGCAGACATTACGAACACTAAAGAGATTAATAATCTTTTTGAATTGTATAAATTTGAGAGTGTTATTCATTTAGCAGCGGAATCACATGTGGATAGATCCATTTCGGACCCATTAGCATTTGTAAAAACCAATGTTATTGGCACAATGGTTTTGCTAAATGCTTTCAAAAATTTATGGAGTCAGAATTTTACTAACAAACTATTTTATCATATAAGTACAGATGAGGTTTATGGATCATTAGGCGAAACAGGTTTGTTCACTGAAATGACTTCTTATGACCCCAATTCCCCTTATTCAGCTTCAAAAGCGAGTTCTGACCACTTTGTAAGAGCTTATGGAGAAACATATAATATACCGTATGTTATTTCTAATTGCTCAAATAATTATGGTGAAAATCAGTTTCCAGAAAAACTTATTCCGTTATTTATAAATAATATTCTAAACAATAAACCACTACCAGTTTATGGTGATGGTAATTACACTAGAGATTGGCTTTACGTAAAAGACCATGCAGAAGCTATTTATTTAGTTTTCCATAAAGGGAAGAATAAACAAACCTATAATATTGGTGGATTCAACGAATGGAAAAACATTGATTTAGTTCAGCTACTTTGTAAGCAGATGGACGAAAAACTAAACAAACCAAGAGGAACATCCGAAAGCTTAATTATGTTTGTTAAAGATAGACCAGGTCATGACTTAAGATATGCTATTGACGCATCAAAAATAAACAAAGAACTTGGCTGGAAACCCTCCGTTACTTTCGAGCAAGGGTTGTCAAAGACAATTGATTGGTATTTAAACAACAAAGGCTGGCTAGAGAATGTTACTTCTGGTGCCTATCAAAATTATTACAAAAAGCAATATCATTAATGAAAGGAATTATACTAGCTGGCGGATCAGGAACTAGACTTCACCCATTAACATTATCTATTAGTAAGCAACTTATGCCTATTTATGATAAGCCTATGATTTATTACCCGCTTTCTACACTAATGTATGCAGGTATTCAAGATATTTTAATTATTTCAACACCTAAAGATTTACCGTTATTTAAGGATCTATTAGGTGACGGAAAAAAATATGGTTGTAATTTTGAATATGCAATTCAAGAACACCCAAATGGATTAGCAGAAGCCTTCATTATTGGAGAAGATTTTATTGGAAATGACAAAGTAGCTCTTATTTTAGGGGACAACATATTTTATGGAACAGGTTTAGCCAAGCTTTTGCAAAGTAACAATGATCCAGATGGAGGTGTTATTTATGCTTATCGAGTTCACGACCCAGAACGTTACGGAGTTGTTGAGTTTGATAAGGAGGGTAAAGCGATATCCATCGAAGAAAAACCAGAGAGTCCAAAATCTAATTACGCGGTTCCTGGCATCTACTTTTACGATAATTCGGTAATTAATATTGCCAAAAACATTAAACCAAGCCATAGAGGAGAGCTTGAAATAACCGATGTTAATAAAGCCTATTTGAGCAAAGAGAAATTAAGTGTTAGCATATTAGATCGCGGAACAGCTTGGCTTGATACAGGAACATTTCAATCTTTAATGCAAGCCTCCCAATTTATTGAAGTAATTGAAGAGAGACAGGGGTTAAAAATAGGATCTATAGAGGCTGCTGCTTTTGAAATGAATTATATAACTTCACAACAATTTAATGATTTAGCAATTCCGTTACTTAAAAGTGGCTATGGAAAGAATCTTTTAGGATTATTGAACGCAAGAAAATGAAAGTAACTGAAACAAAATTAAAAGGTTCTTTTGTTATTGAACCAGACATTTTTAAAGATAATAGAGGCTATTTTTTTGAATCATTTAACCAAAAAAAATTTATGCTACATACAGGCCTGAAAATTGACTTTATACAAGATAATGAATCATTTTCAACTAAAGGTGTGTTAAGAGGACTTCACTATCAAGAGGGAGAATTTGCCCAAGCAAAATTAGTGCGTGTAATTAAAGGTTCGGTTTTAGATGTCGTAGTAGATATTAGAAAAAACTCAACTACATTTGGTGAGCATTTTTCTATATTATTGACTGAAGAAAACAAAAAGCAATTTTTTGTTCCCAAAGGCTTTGCTCATGGTTTTGTTGTCTTGAGTAACACAGCAATTTTTTCTTATAAGTGCGATAATTTTTATAACAAACCTGCAGAAAGAGGCATATTATTTAGCGATTCTAGCCTCAATATTGACTGGAAACTACCCTATAATGAACTTATAGTATCGGAAAAAGATATAGCTTTGCCAACAATGGAAAAAGCAGTGTTTATTTAATTCTTTTTCTTAACAACACTATATCAATCTCTATGAAGACGATTTTGGTTACAGGAGGTAATGGTCAGTTAGCACTTTGCATCAAAAAATTGACCGCTGTTTACCCTGAAATTAGTTTTATTTTTGCTGGACATAAAGAATTAGATATTTCCGATCCTGAAAAAGTGAAAAGGGTTTTTGCTAAAAAAAATTTTGATTGGTGCATTAATTGTGCTGCATATACCAAAGTCGATTTAGCTGAATCTGAACCAGAAAAAGCATTTCTAATTAACAAAGAAGGCTCCAAAAATTTAGCAAATATTTGTAAAGAAAATAATACGAAACTTATCCATATTTCAACAGATTTTGTTTTTGATGGTGCCGGTAAAACACCTTATTTAGAAAGCAGTATTACTAACCCTATTAATATTTATGGGCTTTCAAAACTACAAGGAGAACTTGAAATTGAGAAAGCACTTAAAGAATATTATATCATAAGGACAAGCTGGCTTTATTCTGAATATGGTAAGAACTTTTTAAGAACCATGTTACGTTTGTCTAAAAACAATAAAGAATTAAAAGTAGTCAATGATCAAAATGGTTCACCTACTTATGCAGGTGATTTAGCTGAAGTAATTCTTAAAATAATTGAAGATGATTCGGAAAATTATGGTCTTTATAATTATAGTAATAAAGGTCAAACTACCTGGTATGGGTTTGCCAAAGAAATTTTTCAACTAACAGGAGGTAATACTCAAGTTAAACCAATAGATTCAGAAGAATATAGAACGGCAGCCAAACGGCCTCAATACAGTGTTTTAAATTGTGACAAAATTGAAGAAGCCTATAAATTAGAAATACCAAACTGGAAAACAAGTTTAAAAAAAGCTATTACCAAACTATATGAATAAAAATTTAGCAATTGCGATAGAAGCCTCTTTAAAAGCAGGAAAGGTCATTATGGAGGTGTATGATACTGCTTTTAATGTGGAATTAAAGGATGACAAATCACCTTTAACTGAAGCTGATAAAAAAGCTAATGATATTATTAATTCTTATTTATTTGACACAGACATACCGATTATCAGTGAAGAAAACAAACAAACGGATTATACTGTGAGAAGTAAGTGGACAGATTGCTGGGTTGTAGATCCAGTTGATGGCACCAAAGAATTTATAAAAAGAAATGGTGAATTTACAGTAAACATTGCTTACGTTAAAAATGGCCTACCAATTTTAGGAGTAATTTATGTTCCGGCTATAAAAGTTCTTTATTTTGCTGATGTATCAAACAATTTAGCACACAAGGTACAGCTAGAATCGCATGATGCATTGATTGATGAGGTTGTCAAAAATTCTGAAATTCTAAAACCTAAACGTACAGATTCAAACGAGGTTCATGTTGTTGGAAGCCGTTCACATATGAGTCAGGAGACTTTGGATTTTGTAGAGAATTTAAAACAATCAGGAAAATCTGTAGAAATTGTATCAAAAGGAAGCTCCTTAAAGTTTTGTTTGGTTGCTGAAGGTCATGCAGATGTGTACCCAAGGTATGCGCCAACTATGGAGTGGGACACAGCTGCAGGTCAGGCCATTTGTAATGCGGTTGGTGTTCAAGTAATTTCTCATGAAACCAATCAACCATTATTATATAACAAAGAAAATTTGTTAAACCCTTGGTTTCTTGTATCCAAATAATATAGTATGACGAAATACAAACAAGAATCTCATGCTAGAAGCCTTTTAAAAGGTATTTCTTGGCGAATAGTTGCAACGTCAGATACTATTCTGGTGGTTCTTTTGGTAACCTGTCTTACTGGTAATTGTAGTATAGATCATGCCATAAAAATTGGTGCCGCTGAATTTCTAATCAAATTTATTATTTATTACTTTCATGAACGATTTTGGCAATTTGTACAACGTGATGGTGTTGTAACATCAAGAAAAACACTTTACAAAACAATATCTTGGCGTATAGTGGCTACAACTATGACATTCTTTATTTCTGGAGCAATATTAAACGCCTATGATGAAATTGCGTTATATATAGCTATTACCGAATTATTTACGAAATTTGCACTGTATTATTTACACGAACGTATGTGGTTGAAATTACCGCTTGGAAAAATTCGAAATTTCTTTAAGAAAAACTAAAATTAATGAACAAAAATATTGTTCCTCACGATTATCAAATTTCAAAGGAAGATAGACAAAAATTAAAAAAGCACAATTCTTTTCTTTTGTGGTTTACGGGTCTTTCAGGATCAGGAAAATCCACAATAGCAAATGTCGTAGAACAAGAGTTATTTCGTTTAGGCATAAATACGTATTCATTAGATGGTGACAATATTAGGAAAGGTATAAATAGCGATTTAACATTTTCTCCTGAAGATAGGACTGAAAACATAAGAAGAATTGCAGAAGTAGCCAACTTACTTGTTGATGCAGGAATTGTAACCCTTGCAGCCTTTGTTTCACCATATAAAAAAGACCGTGAGAACATTAAAAGTGTCGTTAAAGATGTTAACTTTGTCGAGATTTATGTGAACACCAGTTTAGAAGAATGTGAACGACGCGATGTAAAAGGACTTTATAAAAAAGCTCGTGCTGGTGAAATAAAAAACATGACAGGAATATCAGCTCCTTATGAGGCACCTGAAAATCCAGATATTGAGATAAATACTGAAGAAGTATCTGTTGAAATAGCAGTGAAACAGATATTAGATTATATAAGACCAAAATTACAACTCAAAAATGAGTAAGTATTATTTAAATTATCTAGACGAGTTAGAAAGCGAGGCTATTTTTGTTTTGCGCGAAGTATGGGCTCAATTTGAAAACCCTGTCATCTTGTTTTCAGGAGGCAAGGATTCTATTCTTGTGACACATTTAGCTAAAAAAGCATTTTATCCAGCAAAGATTCCTTTTCCACTTATGCATGTGGATACAGGACATAATTTCCCTGAAACCATTCAATTTAGAGATGACATCATTAAAGAATTGGGTGTTCAGTTAATAGTTGGCTCTGTGCAAGAATCAATAGATGAAGGACGGGTAGCTGAAGAACGTGGTAAAAATGCTACTAGAAATGCTTTACAGATCACAACACTTTTAGATGCCATTGAGGCCAATAAAATAGATTGCGCCATAGGAGGCGGAAGACGAGATGAAGAAAAAGCAAGAGCGAAAGAACGCTTTTTTTCACATAGAGACGATTTTGGGCAGTGGGATCCAAAAAACCAGCGTCCAGAATTATGGAATATCTTTAACGGAAAACACTTTGAAGGTGAACATTTTAGAGCGTTTCCAATAAGTAATTGGACTGAAATGGATGTTTGGAATTATATAAAACGTGAAAATATAGCTATTCCATCTTTGTATTTTGCTCATGAACGCGAAGTGGTTTGGCGTCAAGACTCATGGATTCCAAATTCAGAGTTTCTGGTTTTAGAAGACCATGAGGAAATTGTAACTAAAAAAATTCGTTTTAGAACTTTAGGTGATATTACCATTACAGGTGGAATAGAGTCAGACGCTGATACTTTAGAAAAAATCGCCGATGAAGTCTCTGGTATGCGCCAAACTGAGCGTGGAAACAGAAGTGATGACAAACGTTCAGAGTCCGCTATGGAAGACCGTAAGCGTCAAGGATATTTTTAATCAAATTTATAAATCAATTGTCATACTGAATTCTACATTGAAGCATTGAAAGATAATTCAGTATCTCATATAAAAAGTAGCATGTTAGATAACAATCAATTATTACGGTTTACAACAGCAGGAAGTGTTGACGATGGGAAGAGTACATTAATTGGACGTTTACTTTACGATTCAAAATCTATTTTTGAAGACCAATTACAAGCTATTGAAAACACGAGTAAAAAGAAAGGACACAACGGAGTTGATTTAGCTCTATTTACTGACGGATTAAGAGACGAAAGGGAGCAAGGTATCACCATTGATGTGGCTTATCGTTATTTTACAACCCCAAAAAGGAAGTTTATAATTGCCGACACTCCAGGTCATATTCAATATACTAGAAATATGGTTACTGGAGCCTCAACAGCCAATGCAGCTATTATTTTGGTAGATGCTAGACATGGCGTTATTGAACAAACAAGGAGGCATTCTTTTATTGCTTCATTGCTTCAAATCCCACACGTTATAGTATGTATAAATAAAATGGATTTGGTTGATTATTCTGAAGAAGCGTACAACAAAGTCATTGAGCAATTTGAAGAATTTTCTTCTAAAATGTTGGTGAAAGATGTTCGTTTTATACCCATTAGTGCCTTATTAGGAGATAATGTGGTTAATCGCTCAAAAAACATGGATTGGTATCAAGGAGCACCATTATTACACACACTTGAAACCATGCACATTAGTAGTGATATTAACAAAGTAGATGCACGTTTTCCTGTTCAAACTGTTTTAAGACCACAACGAGATGGTTTTATTGACTATAGAGGGTATGCAGGACGAGTTGCTAGTGGTGTATTAAGAAAAGGTGATGAGGTGACGGTTATGCCTTCTGGTTTTACTTCAAAAATTAAGTCTATTGATACTCTGGAAGGCGAACATGATGAAGCCTTTGCCCCAATGTCAGTTGCAATAACATTAGAGGACGATATAGATATTAGTCGAGGTGATATGATTGTCAGATCAAATAATAAACCAGAAGCGTCACAAGACTTGGAAGTCATGCTTTGTTGGTTGCACAATGATGCCGCCAAGCCAAGAGCTAAATACACTATCAAGCATACTTCCAACGAGCAAAAGGCCATGATAAAAGAAGTTGTTTATAAGTATGATATTAATACACTTGAGCGTAATATGCATGATAAAGACTTAGGTATGAATGATATTTCTAAAGTTAAAATTCGTACTACAAAACCGCTAATGGTTGATTCTTACAGAGAAAACAGAACAACAGGAAGTATTATACTTGTTGATGACGCAACCAATGAAACGGTTGCTGCCGGGATGATTGTTTAACAAATAATTTTATAATGAGAATAGTTATATTGGTTTTTCTTTTCCTATTTTTTGTTGGATGCAAACAAGATAAGAGTGAATTACTAAATAAAAATCACAGCGAAAAAAAAGAAATTGACAACGCCTTGAAATCACAATTCATTGTAGATTTAGAAGTTATTGTTAGCAATGATGAAGTTTTTGAAATGTTTTACCAAGATTATGATAACCATAAATATACCTGGAAAACAAAAATAAAAAAGAAAATAAAAGGGAGTGATAAACTTCAAACTATTAGATTTAAAATGCCTGAAACTTATTTTCCTAAAAGCTTAAGATTTGATTTTGGAGATAATCCCGAAACAAAGTACATTAAATTTGTGTCTTTAAAAATGACATATGAAGACCTTAACATCACTATTAATCCTGCAGAGTTTGGAGCTTTTTTTGTGTCTAATTCTTATGTTACTTACAACAAGAATACCGGAGAGATTACTACAAAAAAAATAAAGGGTAAATATGATCCATATTTTGATTCTAAACCAGTATTCAAACAACGATTAAAAATTGAAGCAAGATAATTTGTTGTAGTTTATGGAAAAAAAAAAGACAATTTTTTTTTGTATTGGCACCCAAAAAGCTGGCACAACAACTCTACACGATATATTATCTCAAAATAAAGAAATAGCCCTTCCAAAGGATAAAGAAACACATTTTTTTTCACTCACATCGCTTTATAATTCAAACGAACAAGATTATTTAAAAAAATACTTTAATTCAAAACAATTAAAGCATGCTAAAATAGTTGGAGAGATTGACCCGAGTTATAGCTATTTCAATGACACAGAAAAAAGGATTTTTAACACGTTTTCAAAAAAATATAATATAAAATTTATTTTTATTTTGAGAGACCCAGTGAAAAGGGCTTATTCACATTACTTAATGAGTAAAAGACGAGGTTATGAGAATTTAACTTTCATGGAAGCTGTTTCAAACGAAAATGAACGCATAAAAGCGGATCATTTTTCAAATGTTAATTTCAGTTACATTTCTAGAGGGTTTTATAGTTGCCAAATAGAAAATTACCTTAAATACTTTGATTTAAAAGACTTTTTGTTTGTTCGATTTGAAGATGATTTTATTCAAAATAAGCAGCAAACTCTCACTAAAATTGAAAGTTTTTTAAAGATAAAGCACTTTAATTATAATTTTGATTTAAAAAGCAACCCAGCTTCAGAACCTAAAAGTGAAATCGTTAGAGACATCCTTTTTAAGGATAATAGGTTTAAAACTTTTTTTTCTAAACTTGTTTTTTCAAGTCGAGTGAGAAAAACTATTAAAAAAACAGTTACCAATTTAAATTTAAAGGAAACTGAAAATAGTAGATTGGATGATGCGACCTTAAAAAGACTATACCAAACTCATTATAAAGCTGAAGTCGAGTTATTAGAAAAAAAAATAGAACTGAATCTTTCAAGCTGGAAGCATTATTAATATAGTTGCTTTATGAAAAAATTATTTTCACCTTTTTCTTTAAAGGAAAACATGTTAAAAAGTAGCATGATAGTTATGTTCTTAAAAGGGATAGGAATACTTCTTGGCTATTTATTAACCGTGATTATTTCTAAAAAGTATGGTCCTAATGGTTTAGGAGTATATAGTATAGCCTATACTACAATTATTGTTTTTAGTTACTTCTCATCTTTTGGTTTAACATCATCAATTTTGAGGTTCGTGGGGCAGTTTTCAAAAGCAGATCAAGCCTATGAAAGGAAAAAACTTTATACTTATTCGTTAAAAATAATTTTTTTATTAAGTATTATTTTTTCAGCAATCACTTATGTTTTATCAAACTTTATTGCCACTTATATTTTTAAAGACCCTGTTTTTGATAAAACAATTAAAGCTGTAGCTTTCATAGCCCCCTTTTTTACATTGAATTTGATTAATGTAGAATTTTTAAGAGGATTAAGAAAAATAACGGCTTCCGAAATTTTCAGAACTGTTTTGATACCATTATCATGTTCTAGTTTAATATTAATCTTTGAGAAAACAACACAAAACATTCAATGGCCAGTTTACGCTTTAGGCATTAGTGTTTTAGCAATAAGTATTTGCTCTCTGATATTAATATATTTTAAAATTTCAAAGTATAAAAAAAAAGTACATTCAAAACTTCATTTAAAAACACTCCTCAAAACTTCTGCCCCAATGATGATAATAGGTTTAAGCTCATTTTTTATTGGAAATGTAAGCGTTTATATACTGCAAATATTTGAATCAAAATATCAAGTTGGTGTTTTTGCCCTCTCTTTAAAACTATCGCTATTTATAAGTTTTGTTCTTATAGGTGTAAATACAGTCATTGCACCTAAAATTTCAGAATTATATTGGTCTAATAAGAAGAACGATTTGAAGAAATTAATTCAGGTAAATACAAAATTTATATTTTGGTTATCATTTATAATATTTCTAATTATTATTCTATTTTCAAGACCTATTATTAATTTAATCAACGACGAATTCATAGATGGTGTTCCCATATTGATAATTTTAGCGATTGGACAATTAATAAATGCAACTTGCGGACCAGTTGGGTTATTATTAAACATGACGGGACATGAATCTATACTTATGAAAGCAACATTTGGAATTTTAATTCTTACAACAATACTCAATATATTTTTTGTATATCATTATGGGATATTAGGTGCCGCAATTGCAACTGCAGTGTCAATTTCATTAAAGAATTTAATTTTGGTACTTTTAGCTAAAAAGAAATTGCAAATAAACCCATTGTATATTCCATTCATCAATAAAATATGAATCATAGCCCAATAATAATAATCGGAATGCACAGATCAGGCACATCAATGCTTACGCGCTTTATAAGTGATTTAGGTGTTTTTATGGGTAATGATAAAAGCGAAAATGATGAATCAAAATTTTTTCAAAATGTAAATAGATGGCTACTATATCAATCAGGTGCTTCTTGGGACACACCGCTAAACTCCAATAATTTGAACCCATATTTTATTGAAAAGTCGTCTCAAATACTTGAGGATAGATTGCAGTCTATTTGGAGTGTGAAATATTTGGGCTTAAATAGGTTTTTAAAATATAGAGGAATTCTAAACACCAGAGAGCCATGGGGTTGGAAAGACCCAAGAAACACACTATTGTTACCCATATATAAAAAGGTTTTTCCAAATGCTAAAATTGTGCATATATACAGAAATCCAATTGATGTAGCGGTAAGTTTGCAAAAGAGAGAAAATAAGAAAAAGCAACAAAACAATAGCAAAAAAGAGAAACTAAAAATATTTTTTTTGAAATATGAGCGTGTTATTAATCATTCGCTAGTTGTTGAAGATTTAAAAAAAGGAATAAATTTATGGGAATTCTATACTGAAAAATCTTTTTCATCATCTAATTATTTTGATGATGTTATTCATATAAAATACGAAGATTTTCTTGAGGACCCAAGACCTGTTTTACATGACTTGTCAAGGTTTTTAAATATAGATCCCAATGAAGGTTTAATAAATAATGTTGTTGAGAAGGTGAATCCTAACAGAAGCTATGCATTTAGAACTAATGACGAATATCTAGCGCTTTATAACAAAATGAATAATAAGCCTTTAATGAAAAAGTTAGGCTATAACTCGATTATAAAATAATTATGGATGTATGTGCTGTAATTGTTAGTTATGGTGATAGAGCAGTTTTTTTTACTGAAGTAATAGAAAGATTAGCACAACACAATTTAATTAAATATATTGTTTTAGTCAACAATGATATACAAGGACAAAGTGCTGATAAACTTGAAGAATTAAGGAGTAATAAAAAAATAATTGTTGTTGATCAAGGTCATAATTCCGGATCAGCTAAAGGGTTTAAAGACGGCATTGAAAAAGCATTAAAACTAAGCACTGATTTTATTTGGCTTTTAGATGATGATAATTTACCTAAAGACAATGCTTTAAATGTTCTAGATAGTATTTGGAGAGATTTTTCAGTATCTGGAAAACAAAATTTTGCTCTTTTATCATATAGGCCAGATCGAGAAATTTATAAAAAAGCAATTTTAATGGAGTCTCCAAGCTTAATGCTTGGACCTGAAAATTCTTTTTTAGGATTTCATTTATTTGATAAATTAAAAAGAATAACATTAAATGAAAAGTCAAAACCATATAAAATTACAAATTACGGAAAGGTTTCTGTTGCTCCTTATGGAGGGCTGTTTTTTCATAAATCACTAATAAATATTATCGGTCTACCGGACACAAAATATTTTTTATATGGAGATGATTATGATTTTTCATATCGTATTACAACGAGAGGCAATGGAATTTACTTGGTTTTAAATAGTATTGTTGATGATTTGGAAAAATCATTCCATCTCAAAGAAACTAACAATAGGATTTTGAGTAATAGATTAATTAAAACAGATTCCAAAAGTAGGATTTATTATTTTGTGAGAAACGGTATTACCTTTGAGCAAAATTTTGTATCCAATAAAGCCATTTATATTTTTAATGCGGTAATCCATGTTTTTTTAACACTTTTAATATTATTTGCTAACCCAAGGCATTTATGGAAGTATAAATATTATTTAAAAGGGATAAAAGCTAGTTTATGATTAGATTAAAATCCATATACCAGTTTTCTTTTTACCTCGTAGCTCTAATTGTGTTTCTTTTTGGAGGTTTAATGCAGTTTTTTTTTGGAGTTTCTAGCACTGGACTTACAATAGGTTTGTGCTGCTTAATGCTTTTTAATTATTTTTTATATGTGATGGTACATAAAAGAATAGTTATTAATAAAATAGTATTAATCGCCATATTATATTGTGTTACTATTGTATTAAGTGGTTTTATTAATAATAGTCCACTGATCAATATCGTTGTTTATTGTTTGTTTCCACTTCTACCCTTAAGTGTTTTTTTGTTTTTTTACATTAACTATGAAAACAATTTTATTGTTCCAAAAGCAATTTTTAAGATTATATTTTTTATTGCTCTCATTCAACTTCCAATACTTTTAATTCAAAGATATTTCTATGATATTCTTATAATTTTCAATCATAGTGGACAAACAATAAAGTCATTTGATTTCTTGTTTGGTAGTTTTCTTTTAAAGTCTGACCATTCCCTTGGCTGTTTCTTGTTGTTTACCACAATCAGCCTCTTATTTAACATATCAGGTGTTAGGAAATATATTAAGTTTCCAATAATTATTGCAATATACTTAAGTATCTCGTTGTTGTTTTCTGAATCTAATATTTCAAAAGCACTACTTGTTTTAACATGGGTTGTTTTTTTAGTCAACTATTTACAGAGAATGATACCTAGAGAGCTTTTTACTAGGAAGTTTTTCCTTGTGTTAGTGTTATCATTATTTGCTTTGGGATTTTATAATATCAGAAACATCGAATTGATTACCTCTAAAGTTGGTGGAACCTTTGAAAATCACTATACAGTGGAAAAATCAACCAGGTTTTTTTATGAAGGAACAGCAAAAAGAGAACAAATAGTTATTTTTGCTTTATCCGAATTAGACACGAAATATATAGGTGATGGCCCTTACTCATATTTTGATATAAGGACTGGTGAGTTCAAAAACACGATTCACTTCTCTCAAATAATTTGGACTTATTTTGATCTCGGTTTGGTAGGCTTAATATTAATTTTTCTATATGCCTACTATTTAATAAAATATATGGTCCCCAATAATAGAAAAATGTTTTTCAGTTTATTATTTTTAACTGGCATTTATATGTTCTACACAACACCATTTTCAGAAATAGGTATTTTGTTTAACTTATTTTTGTTTTTTAATATCAAAAGCGATAATGAATGTAACAATTATTCCTTTCCACGATTGGAGAAAAAATGAAAAAGAAGGTTTTAGAACTAGAGATGCTCATTTTATCAAAGCATTAATGACTAGTCATGAAGTTGATAAATTGTTAATTGTTAACAGACCTACAACATTTTTAGAGTTATTATACAAAAAACATTCTAAAAAATTGAACGGAAAACTGATTCACATAAAGGGAAATTTTTCCCTTTATGAAGTAGCAAACAATACGTATGTAGTAGATTGGATTTCCAATGACATATTTAATCAAGTTTTAAGGAAACAAAAATGGTTTATTAATGTTTATAACAGAGCATCTTACTCAAATTTTATAAAAGAATGTTGGGAGTTTTTAAATTTTACATCACCTACATTATTGTCGCAAAACATTTTTTCATACAAATTGACTTGTAGCTTACCTGCAAACAGAAAAGTGTTTGATGCTTGGGATAATTTTTTAAAATTTCCAGCTTACAATAGCATTAATAATGATTTAAAAGCAGGTTATCGTTCTCTTTCTAAAGAATCGATTCCATGGGTGACAAATTCACTTGAAAATATAGCTTTTTTTAAAGCAAATTTTAATGTGAGAAAGATATCACTTCTTAAAAATGGAGTAAACACCAATTTTGTAAAGCAAGAAAAAGGACAACCAACAGAATTAGACAAAATAAAAAGACCTATTATAGGATTTGGAGGAAAGATATCTTATTTACTGAATGTAGATCTAATTAATTTTTTAACAAAAGACAACCCACAATGTTCATTTGTTTTTGTAGGTCAAATATTAGACAGTAAAGTATATGACTCTATTAAGAAACTTAAGAATGTGTTTTTTTTAGGAGACAAACATTATGATGATTATCCAGATTTTGTTTTAAACTTTGATGTCTGTATTATACCATATAATGTTGGTGAAAAACAGCATGGAGGTGATTCAATTAAAGCTTATGAATACTTAGCTACTGGAAAAAAAGTTGTTGGCACATACGGGAATGGGCTAGAAGATTTAGAAGATTTTATTTATTTATGTGACACACCAGAAGCTTTTTCCGAGGAGCTAAAGAGTATAGAAAACCATAAACCAAAACTAAATATATCAGATTATTCATGGGCTAAAAAATCCAAACACTTGATAGATATATTAAGCGGTAGACATACAGAAAATGATATTGAAATTTGAAAAGATTAAAGACCCTTTAATCAAAACATTATTATTATGTTTTGTTGTTGCTGCAATTCCATTTAAACTTAATTTGGGAAATTTGGCTATTATTTTAGCCCTCACATACAATGTACTATTTTTTGAAAAAGGAAATTTTAGAAAACTCACAAAAGGAGGATTCATATTACCTTTACTGCTATTTGCGTTTATTTTAATCAGCAGCATATTCAGTAAGAATGATTATGGTATTAAGCGTTTAGATCTAGAGTTTTTATCTTTAGCTGTAACATTGATTGTAATCAATTTTAATTTTACCAAAAAAAACTTATCGTACATTTTCAAATCATTTTACTTTTCAAATATTTTAAGTGTTACAATATTGCTCGCTATCGCATTTTTGGGACTCATAAATGGCGGAAATATTTCTGAGGTGTCATTTCACAATTTCACAGCCCTTTTTGATCAGCACCCAGTTTTTTTCTCAATGTATCTTTCTTTGGCATTAGGGATTTCAATAAATACAAACCTTGGTTTAACAAAACATCAGTTAATATTTGGTTACCTACTTCTAATAAGTGGAATAATATTCTGTGCGTCAAAGGCTGTAATTTTATTTGATTTATTTGCAATTTTGACTTTCTGTTTGTTAAATTCAAGAAGAAAGCATAAAGCTATTTTGTTAATTTTTTTTGTTTTCTCAATTGTATTTATAAATGTACCATTCCTTAAAAAAAGATTTACCGAAGGTCTTGAGTTTAAAAAAGAAATTATTGATTTTCATCCAACTAATGATTTTAGCCTCAAAAAACGTTTTAGTTATGATGAGAAATCAAACATTAGTGATTTAGAATTACGATATATATTGGCTAAAATTGGCTTGTATCATCAAATAGAAGACAAAAAACTAATATTTGGTTATGGTAAAGGAGATTCAAAAGATTATTTAAATTACTATTTGTTTTCTTACAATTTAGGGCCAAATTGGTTTGAAGACTTCAACTTACATAATCAGTATTTAGACATCCTTTTTAATTTAGGCACTTTAGCCTTAATAATCTTTCTTATATATTTGTATTACAGTATTAGAATAGCCTTTAAAAGAAAAGACTATAATCACATCTTTTTTATTTTATTTTTTAGCTTTGTTTTTTTATTTGACGCACCATTAACAATCAATAAGGGCATTGTTTTCTTTTATGTTTTTAATGCTATATTTATTTTTAAAGAATTAGCTTTTGAAAGTAACAATTTTAGGTACCAGAGGAATTCCAAACCATCATGGAGGCTTTGAACAGTTTGCAGAATATTTTGCTTGTTTTTTAGCTGAAAGTGGACACGATGTATCAGTTTATAATTCGAGTAGTCATCCTTACAAGAAACAAATTTACAAAGGGGTTAAAATCATCCACTGTTTTGATCCAGAAGAAAAAATAGGTACTGTTGGGCAATTTATATACGATTTCAATTGCATCCTTGATTTAAGGAAAAGAAATAATGATATTATTTTGCAACTAGGCTACACTAGTAGTTCTATTTGGTGGCGTTTAATTCCTAAAAAACCAATTCTAATTACAAATATGGATGGGCTTGAATGGAAACGATCCAAATACACAAGACCAATTCAACACTTTTTAAAATTTGCTGAAAAGTTAGCCGTAAAATCAAGTGATTATTTGATTTCTGATTCCGAGGGCATTAAAAGTTATCTAAAGGATGAGTTTTGCAAAACGTCCAAATATATTGCCTATGGTGCAAAACCATTTAATAATCCAAACAAAGATGTTTTAAGTAGTTATAATTTAAAAGCTTTTGATTTTGACATGTTAGTCGCAAGACTAGAACCTGAAAATAACATTGAGGTTATACTAGAAGGTGTTGCAATAGCTAAAGATAAACGACCATTTTTGGTTATAGGAAAACATGATTCCAATAAGTTTGGAGAGTATCTGAAACAAAAATTTTCAATCAATAAAAACATAAAGTTTTTAGGAGGTATATATGATATTGAAATCTTAAATAATTTGAGATATTTTTCAAATATTTATTTTCATGGTCATTCGGTTGGTGGCACCAATCCATCTTTATTAGAGGCTATGGCATCAAAATCGCTTATTGTTGCACACGATAATGAATTCAATAAAGCTATTTTGAAAGATAATGCGTTCTACTTTAAGGATTCACGAGATGTAAATAAAGCCTTAAATACTTTAAGTAAAAAAGACAATTTGGAAAAAGTAGATGCTTGTTATAAAGATATCTGCCAACTATTTAGCTGGGAAAAAATCAATAATGATTATTTAGAATTTTTCAATTCTTGCTTGAAATTTTAAAAATTTTTCTCACACAATTAAATAATTAAAACCTTTTATTATTTTCTATATTTGTTCACCTAAAAAAATGTAAAATGAAAATATCAGTCATAGGAACAGGCTATGTTGGATTAGTAACAGGGACTTGTCTTGCAGAAACAGGAAACGAAGTGCTTTGTGTGGATATAGACAAGGATAAAGTTGAGAGAATGCAGTCTGGAGAAGTGCCAATTTACGAACCTCATCTAGACATTTTATTTGAAAGGAATATAAAAGCGAATAGGCTAAAATTCTCAACTTCATTAAAGGAAGGATTAGAACACGGTGATATCCTTTTTCTAGCATTACCAACCCCAGAGGATGAAGACGGTTCTGCCGATTTAAAATATATTCTAGGAGTAGCCAACGATATTGGAAATCTAATAACACAATATAAGGTAATAGTAGATAAAAGTACTGTTCCAGTTGGCACATCTGAAAAAGTAAAAGCGGCAATTGAAAAGAACGCATCAGTTGATTTTGATGTGGTCTCTAATCCAGAGTTTTTACGAGAAGGTTTTGCAGTTGATGATTTTTTAAAACCTGAACGAATTGTGATTGGTGCATCTTCAGATAGGGCTATTAAACTTATGGAGAAATTATACAAACCTTTTGTAAGATCTGGTAATCCTATTATCATAATGGATGAAAAATCAGCGGAATTAACAAAATATGCTGCTAATTCATTTTTGGCCACTAAAATCACGTTTATGAATGAAATTGCAAACTTTTGTGATAAAGTTGGTGCTGATGTTGATAAAGTAAGAATAGGAATGGGTACAGACTCACGAATTGGAAAACGATTTTTATTTCCTGGAATTGGTTATGGAGGATCCTGCTTTCCAAAAGATGTAAAAGCACTTCATAAGTCAGGTAAGGATTCAAATTATAACTTTAAAATACTGGATGCTGTGATTAACGTTAATCACAAGCAAAAAACGATATTGGTTCCAAGAATACTAAAACACTTTGATCATAACTTGAAAGGCAAAAAAATTGCTGTTTGGGGATTAGCTTTTAAACCAGAAACTGACGATATCAGAGAGGCACCAGCTTTATATATAATTGATGAACTTTTAAAAGAAGGCGCTGATATTGCTGCATTTGATCCTGAAGCAATGCCAAACGTTAAAAGGAAATTAGGAGACAGTATAAGTTTTGGAACAAATATGTATGATGTGCTTATAAATGCAGATGCACTTGTAATTTGTACTGAATGGAGTATATTTAGAACACCAGATTTTAATAAGATTAGAGAGAGTTTAAATCATACTGTTATATTTGATGGTAGGAATTTGTATGATTCAAAAGACACGACTGAAAATGACATAACTTATTATTCAATTGGGAGACCATAAAAATTAATATATGAAACGTGTTTTAATTACTGGAGCTGCAGGGTTTTTAGGATCACACCTATGTGATAGATTTTTGTCAGAAGGTTTTAAAGTTATTGGAATGGATAATTTTATTACGGGAGATGAAAAAAATATTGAACATTTAAAACACGAATCTAATTTTAATTTTATTAATCACGATATTACGGAGTTTGTTTCTATTGATACAGACTTAGATTATATACTGCATTTTGCTTCGCCAGCTAGCCCTATAGATTACTTAAAAATACCAATTCAAACACTAAAAGTAGGTTCTTTAGGTACTCACAATTTGTTGGGTTTGGCCAAAGCCAAAAAAGCTAGAATTCTTATAGCTTCTACTTCTGAAGTATATGGAGACCCATTGGTTCATCCTCAAAGTGAGAAATACTATGGAAACGTGAATACTATAGGTCCTAGAGGCGTTTATGATGAAGCCAAGCGTTTTCAAGAATCAATTACCATGGCGTATCATAGGTTTCATGGTCTTGAAACTAGAATTGTCAGAATATTTAATACTTATGGTCCTCGAATGCGTCTAAATGATGGACGTGTAATACCAGCTTTTATGGGTCAGGCACTCCGAGGTGAGGACTTGACTATTTTTGGTGATGGGTCTCAAACTAGATCCTTTTGCTATGTTGATGATCAGGTAGAAGGTATTTTTAGATTAATGTTTAGTGATTACTCTTATCCAGTAAACATTGGTAATCCCAATGAGATAACTATCAAGGATTTTGCTAATGAAATAATTAAACTCACTGGTACTGCCCAAAAGGTAATATATAAAGACTTACCTAAAGACGACCCTTTACAGAGACAACCAGATATATCTTTGGCTAAATCGTTATTAAATTGGGAACCAAAAGTTAATAGGGCTGAAGGCATGGTAAAAACCTTTAATTACTTTAAGGGACTTTCTGATAAGGAACTAAATAAAAGGGAGCATAAAGATTTTTCAAAGCACATAAAGTATTAATGGGTAGTCATAAACACGGTAGATATTCAATTTATATAAGACCAATATCTTATTTTTTTGATTTGAGTATTATAAACGGGTTAGGTTTACTTTATTTTTTTAATGGCATTGTAGATCCATTCATTTTTGTTTTAGCAACTTCTGGTTCGTGGGTTGCACTCTCTTTGTTTTCAAAGTTTTATGAGGTTTACAGATACACAAGAGAAATAACAATAGTATCACTAATTTTTAGACAAATATTATTATTTGGATTGATATTATTTGCTTTTTCTGGCTTTTATCGCGAATTAAATATTCTTCCTAAAGTTATTATTAAATATATATTATCAATATTTATATTAATAGCCTTATTAAAATTCTCTATGTATTATTTACTTCAAAAGTATCGTACAGCTTTTGGAGGAAATTACCGAATTACGGTTATTTTAGGTAGAAACAAACAAACAAACTCTTTAGAAAATTTTTTTAAAAACAATCCTGAATATGGCTATATTCATAAAAAAACGTTTAACACTAAAGATTATGATTCTTTTGATTTAGAGGAGTGTTTTAGGTTTATTCGTCAAGAAAAAATAGACGAAATTTATTGTGCTGCTTCAGAACTATCTAACAAACAAATGAACAGAGTTGTTGATTTTGCTGATAACAATCTAAAAATTTTAAAATTTTTACCGGATAATAAGGACATTTACTCTAAAAAATTGAAATATGAATATTATGATTATATTCCAATTTTATCGTTAAGAGATATCCCTTTAGATTATCCAGTTAACCAATTCTTTAAAAGGTCTTTTGATATTATTTTTTCATCATTTGTAATAGTTTTTCTGCTTTCCTGGTTGACACCAATTATAGCTATTCTCATAAAATTGGAATCCAGAGGTCCTGTTTTTTTTAAACAATCAAGAAATGGTTTTAACTACAAAGAATTTGATTGCTATAAGTTTCGCTCTATGACGCCAAACAAAGACGCTCATCTATATCAGGCAACTAGGGGAGATCAACGAGTAACAAAAATTGGAAAATTCATTAGAAAAACTAGCATTGATGAACTACCACAATTTTATAATGTTTTGTTTGGAGACATGTCTGTTGTAGGGCCTAGACCACATATGGTTAGCCATACAAATATGTATGCAAAAAAAATAGACAAGTTTATGGTGAGACACTTTGTGAAACCAGGTATAACAGGGCTCGCTCAAGTAAGCGGATTTAGAGGCGAAGTAGAAACTGACAAGGATATTATAGGACGCGTAAAATATGATATTTTTTATATTGAAAATTGGTCCTTATTATTAGACTTAAAAATAATTACTAAAACCTTTATCAACACAATCAAAGGAGAGGAAAAAGCTTATTAAATAATGTTCTTTAGGCTTTTTAGTTGAATGTCAAAATTAAAATTTTCTAATGCAGTGTTCTTGATATGGTTACTTAAAGGAGGTGGAATATTTTGTGTTTTTATGATAGAGAGAACTTTTTTGAGCTCTTCATAATCACCAGATTCAGCTACCCAACCTAAACCATATTTTTTAACAATATCCTCGCCTTCACCTCCACCAAAATACAGCATAGGCAAGCCCAATTTGGCATATTCAAATATTTTTGAGGGAACAGAGCCGTAAATTCTGTTGAGTAATGGAATGATTGCTAGGTCATATTTTAAAAGTTCAACATGAAGCTGCTCTCTTGTCACTTCACCGTGATAAAAAATGGGAAGATCATTATTAGATACAAAAGCCTCAATTTTCTCTTTTTCTGCACCAGCTCCATAAATATGAAATTCCATGTTTTTGTAATCAAGTTCTTGGCATAACTTAAAAACACCTTGAGCTATTCCCAATAAACCAGCATACACCATTTTAAGTTTATTATCAGAACGAGTGTTAAGCCTAAGATTTTGAATTTTTATATCGGGATAATTTCTATATAAAAAAACCGCTTTTTTTGGATAAATTTTTAAAACATGATTTAAAATTTCTTGACTCTGCCCTAATACTAAATCTGCTTTTTTGTAATTATGATATTCTATTTTTTCTAAAATTTTATATCCTAGATTCTTTTTAAAAACACCTAGTTCAAAACCTGCAAGTGGCCATAAATCACTAACATTTAGGATTAATTTTCGCTTTTTCGCTTTTAAAAAAAGCATGCAGGTAAAGGCAACTATTAATGGAGGTGATTGCACTATAACTTTATTTGGTATTTTATGCCAAAGAAAATACCAAATCAAACTAAAACTGTAAGACAGCATAGCTATTAAACGCAGTATTTTGTTTTTTGAATTACTAGCAAATATCCAAAGTCTATGGATTTCTATATTGTTTTCACTAGTATAAGCACGAAATTTTCCTTTATACTCTTTAAAAACGCGTCCAGTGGGATAATTGGGTAAAGGCGTCAACACTGAAACATTAAAACCACTTTTTTGTAAACCATAAGCTAAATGAAATATTCTATTAGATGCTGCACCAGTTTCAGGAGGGAAATAGTTTGTGATAATTAATACCTCTTTCATTTATTAGCTCTTCAAGTTAGATTCAATAATTTGCGGTTTACCAGATTTTAATGACTTGATTTTTTTTACTTCTTGAAACTGTATGTCCAAACAGTTTTTCGTTAATGTATTTAACTTGTTTTTAATTTCCACTAAAATTGATTCTTTAAATGATCTATTTTCATCTTTAATATACTCAATTCTAATACGTTCTAATTCATTCTGAATAACTTTATACTGTTTGATTTCTTGGTAATATTCCATAACACCAGTGAAACTATGTACGTTAAGTGTAATCCCTTGGGTTGTTTTAATAACATCAGTCTCTCTTCCAATTACTTTCTGTAATAATGGATAGTTGAAAGCTCTGTTTTTGGGATATTCTTCTTCAGGGAGTTTAATAGCCAAATCCCCAAGTTTGTAACGAATTAATGGCATGGCCTTGTTGGTTAAACAAGTGACTAGAACATGACCCATTTTTCCATCAGAAACGGGCTTACCTAAATCATCAACAATTTCCAAATATACATGAGGCGACATAATATAGTAATAATCCAGATCATGTTTACAAGCCATTAATAATCCTTCAGCACAACCATAAGTGTCAACAATTTTACAAGTTTCACCAAAAGCATTTAGCATTCTTTTTTTATAATGGTCAAATAGTTTGTCACCAAAACAAATAATTCCTGCAATATCGGTTTTTATGTCTTTAGCAATGGCAGCTTTTGCCAATTGATTAACAACTGAAGGATATCCAGCAATAAAAACACCTTTTTTTCTTGAAATTTTTAATAGAGTTTCTTCAAGTTCCTTTTCTGACAAACCAAAAGCTTTCACATATGTGCATTTGTAAAAAACATCTTTTAAACGTTTAAGCGCTGTACGTTTTTGTGAAATACCAAATTGTAACAAATTGTCTCCTATTTCATAACCACTCCAATTCCACCAGTGAGTTTGCAAAGCACGAAGATAGAATGTGTGATTTTTGGTCATGTAAGTAAAAGATTGAATTCCTGAACTACCACTACTATGATGTACATCTAGATCATCAATATCATATTCGTTAGATACTAACTCATTAGTTTTTTCTCGTAAAATAGATTTGGTTAAAATCGGGAAGGTATCTATACTTGAAGCATTCTTATCTATGTAATAGGGTACGTGTTTTTTAGCATAATCCAAGATTTCATCCAATCGCTGCTTTTGTAACTCATGTAAATTCTTTTCTGATAGTGAATCAAATTTTCGCCAAGCATTAATATTTTTTAAATAATGTCCACCAATTAATGTATTACCAATAGGTAGTATAATTGCATTTAGGAAGGATTTATAAAAGGACATTAAATCTTTTTTCAAAACTAATTATTTTTTAACCGTAAAAGCAATTATTTTTGCGGTAAACAACATCAACATGAATATTTTAATCCTTGGATCAGGAGGAAGAGAGCATACGTTTGCTTGGAAAATAGTACAGAGCCCATTGTGTAACAATTTATTTGTTGCTCCAGGAAATTCTGGAACAAATCAAATAGCTACGAATCTAGATATAAAAGTTACAGATTTTGAAGCAATCAAAAAAGCTGTTCTGTCACATGATATCAATATGGTAGTTGTTGGTCCTGAAGATCCACTGGTGCAAGGTATTCACGATTTCTTTTTAGCTAGTGAATCATTAAAGCACATTCCTGTAATTGGGCCTCAAAAAGCAGCGGCCGAATTGGAAGGCAGTAAGCAGTTTGCCAAAGAATTCATGATGCGTCATAATATACCTACTGCAGCTTACCAAAGTTTTAATGCGAGTAATGTTGATGAGGGTTATGACTTTCTAGAGACATTAAATCCGCCTTATGTTTTAAAAGCAGATGGATTAGCTGCTGGTAAAGGGGTGTTAATTCTCAACGATTTAGATGAAGCCAAAGCAGAACTTAAAAGCATGTTGGTTGATGCCAAGTTTGGAAACGCAAGTTCTAAAGTAGTTATAGAAGAATTTTTAGATGGCATAGAGTTAAGCTGTTTTGTTTTAACTGATGGGAAAAATTATAAAATTTTACCTACAGCCAAAGATTATAAACGTATTGGTGAAGGCGATACGGGATTGAATACTGGCGGTATGGGAGCAGTTTCGCCAGTTCCTTTTGCCACACCTAGTTTCTTAAATAAAATTGAAGAACGAATTGTCAAACCAACTATTAGTGGACTTCAAAAAGATAATTTACCTTACAAGGGTTTTGTATTTATTGGCTTGATAAAAGTTGGTGATGATCCAAAAGTAATTGAGTACAATGTGCGTATGGGAGACCCTGAAACAGAAGTGGTTTTACCAAGATTAAAAAATGATTTAGTCGAAATTTTCCAAGCCATTTCAAATCAAACTTTAAATGAAGTTGACATTGAAATAGATGAACGTGCTGCTACTACTATAATGATGGTGTCTGGTGGTTATCCTGAAGCCTATGAAAAAGGAAAGGAAATAACAGGATTAAATAACATTCAAGACGCTATACCATTTCATGCTGGAGCAACTATTAAAGATGATAAAATAGTAACATCTGGAGGTCGTGTAATGGCAATTACTAGCTATGGCAAAACTTATGACGAAGCCATAAAAAAATCTTACCAAAACATAGAAAAATTACATTTTGATAAGATGTATTATCGTAAAGATATTGGTTTTGATTTATAGATAAGAGTGAGATGTAATGCTTTTATCTTCCTCGTTATTGTCGTTAAACGACTTTAATTGAATCATCCAATAAACAAAAGCAACGAAGCCAATTAGCATAAATATCCAAGACATAATATTTGCAGCAAACCAGTTATCCAGTTCTAATGCTCTTAATGCATCAAAAGGCGCAAATAAAACATCTACAAATAAATCTTGAATAGCGTAAAAGAAATCTTTCATTTTATAAAATTTTAAAGCTCAAGTTGAGCGTGCAAAGTATTATCAATATATTTATAGCACAAAATTACATATTTTTCAATTTATATTTTACCATTCAACACAAATATTAGTAAATAACTTAATTTACACTTTCATTAATCAATTTTCAAAGCATCTATCTAACCCATGATTGCAAATTTTTTTAGTAAAACCAAACCTATCCATTTTGTGATTATTACACTGGTTTTATTTTCTGCATTTTTAATGACTGTGTTAGTTGGAACCAAAAGTGAAGTTGATTTAGTTTATGTCTTAAAGCAAGCATCATTATTTGCATTGTGTTTTTTTTCACTGTTTATTTTTGATTTTCTTACTGGAAGAAATAACCTGACTAAAAAAAACAGTTATCATTTACTCCTTTACAGTTTGTTTGTTATTTTGATACCTCAATCTTTTTTGGAGCCAAAAATCATTATTGCCAACTTATTTGTCTTGTTTGCATTGAGACGAATTATAAGTTTGCGATCTAAAAAGCAACAAAAGAAAAAGATATTTGATGCTGCATTCTGGATTACTTTGGCATCTTTTTTATGTTTTTGGGCATCTTCATTTTATATCATAATTTTTGCTGCATTGTTCATTTTCAAAATTTCTGATATCAAGAACTGGATTATACCTTTTTTAGGGATATTATCAGTACTTATCATAGGTCTATCTGTTATAATATTATTTAATTTACCTGTTATGCCTTTGGAATATTACATTCCTAAAATAAGTTTAGATTTTAGTGCTTTAAATTCAAAACATGTTATTGTAGCTGCTACTATATTTTTCACATACTTTTTATGGTCATTAATTTTTTATTTAAGGAACCTAAAGTCAAAATCAAAAAACTACAAAGCATCATATATACTAATACTTATTACAGCTCTTGTGGCTTTAGCAATTGTTGTTTTTGCGAATGACAAATCAGAAGCTTTGTTTCTTTTTTTAATTGCACCATTGTCAATTATAGTAGCAAATTACATGGAATTAATAAAAGAAAAATGGTTCAAAGAAGTCCTTATTTGGATATTAATAATAGCTCCGGCAATTACCTTATTGTTGTAATTTTTCACCAAATGCTAAATCACCAGCATCACCAAGTCCAGGAATAATATAACCTTTATTATTTAATTTTTCATCTACAGTTGCAATCCACAAATGGGTTTCAGAATCAAAGTGTTTAGACACAAAATCAACACCTTGTTGTGCACCTATTACACTCACTAAATGCACAGATTTTGGTGTTCCAAATGGCTTAAGGGCTTCAAATGTGGCAACCATAGATTGTCCAGTAGCCAACATAGGGTCAGCTAATATTAAGGTTTTGCCTTCAAGTTTTGGACAAGCCAAATATTCTACAATTATTTCAAAGCTTTCAGGATTATGTTTATGATGTCTGTATGCCGAAATAAAAGCATTTTCAGAGGTATCAAAGTAATTCAATAGACCATTGTGCAGTGGTACACCAGCACGCAAAATAGAGCATAATACAATTTCATCAGAAATCAAAGACGTTTCAGCATTTCCTAAAGGTGTTTTCACTGCAGTGCTTGCATATTGGAGCGATTGACTTAACTCATAACCTAAAATTTCACCTGTACGTTCGATGTTGCGCCTAAAGCGCATGGCATCTTTTTGAATATCTATGTCACGCATTTCAGCAATAAACGTGTTAAGAATAGATTTTTTTTTCGATAGATTATGAATCTGCATAGCCGCTTTTGTAGTTTAAGTTGAATCGTAAAGTTAATAAATAGGTTTATATTTGCCTTTTAAAATCTAGTATCATGTTTACAGAAAAAGCGAATAAAATATTTCAAGAAGTTATTAAAACCTATCACGTTGTTAATACCGTTGACCAACCTTTTACAAATCCATATGATAAAGACGCTAATTTAATTGAGCATTTATTATACAGAAAATGTTGGATAGATACGGTTCAATGGCATTATGAAGATATTATTCGCGATCCACAAATAGATCCTGTTGCGGCTTTAAAATTGAAACGTCAAATTGATGCTTCAAACCAAGATAGAACAGATATGGTGGAGTACATTGACAGCTATTTTTTAGAAAAATATAAAGATGTTACACCAAAAGCAGATGCCACAATTAATACTGAAAGTCCAGCTTGGGGAATTGATAGATTATCGATTTTAGCGCTTAAAATTTATCATATGAATGAAGAGGCTACACGTACAGATGCTTCTGAAGCACATCGTAATGCTTGTCAGAAAAAATTAAATGTATTGTTAGAGCAGCGTGTAGATTTATCAACTGCTATTGATACGTTATTAGCTGATATCGAAAAAGGGGATAAGTATATGAAGGTTTACAAGCAAATGAAAATGTACAACGACGATGAATTGAATCCAGTTCTTCGTTCCCAAAAATAATATAGCTGTTTTCAGAGCTGTCGCGCTGAGCTTGTCGAAGTGCTTAAAGTGCTTCATATAATTAGTAGGTATGTCAAAACCCACCCACATATTGGTTATTAGGTTATCCGCCATGGGTGATGTGGCTATGACAGTCCCTGTTTTAAGAGCCTTTACAAAACAGTATCCCGATGTTAAACTAACTGTTTTAACGCGTGAATTTTTTAAACCCCTTTTTCGTGATTTAAAAAATGTAAGCGTTTATCCTGCCCATGTAAAAGACCAACATAAAGGTGCTCGCGGACTTTATAAACTGTCTAGAGAAATTAGACCACTAAAATTCGATGCTGTGGCCGATTTACACAAAGTTTTACGCAGCAAGGTTTTAAAACCTATGTTGGGTATTCGCAAAGTGGCTACAATTAATAAAGGCAGAAAAGAAAAAAAGCGATTAATAAAAGGCAAAGATTTCAAGCAATTGAAAACCACACATCAACGTTACGCTGATGTTTTTAATACATTGGGTTTTCCAATAGACTTAAGTAACCCTACATTTCCAAAACCTACAACACTCCATGACAGCTGTTTAAAGCTTATTGGAAAACCAAACAAAAAGCGAATAGGTATTGCACCTTTTGCTGCTCACGACAGTAAAATGTATCCTTTAGAACACATGGAACAGGTAATTGAAAAGCTTTCAGAAGATTACCAAGTACTCTTGTTTGGAGGAGGAAGTAGAGAGATACAAATTTTAAACTATTTTGAATCGGAAGATAAAGGTATTATTAACCTAGCTGGAAAATTAAGCCTTGATGAGGAACTGGATGTTATTTCTAATTTACATGTTATGCTGTCTATGGATTCTGGTAATGCGCATTTAGCCGCTATGTTTGGAATTAAAGTTATAACAATTTGGGGAGTCACCCATCCTTATGCTGGCTTTGCACCATTTAAGCAACCAGAAGATTATTGCTTATTGGCAGACAGAAATCAATACCCAACAATTCCAACCTCTGTTTATGGTAATAAATTTCCAGAGGGTTATAAAAATGCTGCTGGAAGCATTGCTGTTGAAACGATAGTAAATAAGGTGAAATCTGTCATTCCTGCGTAGACAAGAATATAACAAAGTTTAGATACTCGAGTATAATTAAAAGATTCCCGTTTTCACAGCAATTTTATATATCATCATAATCCACAACAATCGTTGGTGTGGTAGGATGTGCTTGACACGTCAAAATCAACCCTTCTGCTACTTCGTTATCTGTTAAAATATTGTTTTGCCTCATAGTAGCTTCACCTTCTTTTACACGAGCCAAACAACTGCTACAAATACCACCTTGGCAAGAATATGGTGCATCTAAATCTTCATCTAAAGCAGCTTCTAAAACGGTTTGTTTTTGCGACATTTCAAAAGTACTTTCTTCATCATCAACAATTACAGTAATGTGAGTTCTACCTTCTGGTACAGCAGTGTCATTTGAAACATCTGCTGGTTTGGCAGCTTTAAATAATTCATAATGAATACGGTCACTTGGTGCGTCGTGTTCAGTTAAAACATCTTTTACAGTGTGAATCATGGCTTCTGGACCGCACAAATAGTAAGCATCAACATCAATATGCTTATACTTATTTTTCATCACAAAATTAACCGTACTTTTTTCTATGCGGCCAAACATGGCATCAGGTTCATCGGCTTGACTAAAAATAAATTGTATTGAGAAACGGTCTTTATATGCATGTTGTAACTCAAGCAATTCATTTAAAAACATAGTTTCTTGAGTCGATTTGTTTCCGTAAACTAAAATAACTTTACTATGTATTTCTTCCTCTAATGCACATTTAATAATACTTAAAATAGGTGTAATGCCACTTCCAGCAGCAAAAAGCGCAATGTTTTTGGTTTTCTTATCGTTTGGCTCAAAAATAAAACGTCCTGTTGGTGTGCCAACCTCTAATGTGTCACCAACTTTTAAGTTGTTATTTGCATAAGATGAAAACGTACCATCTACAACTTCTTTCACTGCTACTTTTAGCTCACCACTTTTTGGAGCCACACATAAAGAATAATCTCTACGAACCTCATTACTATTAAGACTTGTTTTAAGCGTGATATATTGTCCAGCTTTAAATGCAAATAGGTCTTTTAAATGTTCTGGTACATCAAAACTAATAGTTACAGCTTTGTCGGTTTCGCGTTTAAGTTCTTTTATGGTAAGTGTATGAAAATGTGACATAAATAAATTTTTGACAAAAATAACGAACCTTTGATTTCTAGACAGCTAAATAGCAAAAAATAATATAAGGATTTGCATGCATAAGAAATTTATGTATATATTTGAATATGGCAAATTCCAAACTATACAAAGGAAGTTTAACCACCATTATTTTAAAGCTTTTAAGTGAGCACAACAAAATGTATGGGTACGAAATCACACAAAAAGTAAAGGCATTAACAAAAGGTGAATTGCAGATTACTGAAGGCGCTTTATATCCTTCGCTACATAAATTAGAATCGGAAGGTTTATTAGATGTTGAGGTTGCCAAAGTAGATAATAGGCTACGCAAATACTATAAACTCACAGAAAAAGGCACAAAAGAAACCGTAAGTAAACTTGAAGAATTAGAGCAGTACCTTGCCACGCTTCAAGCTTTGTTAAATCCTAAATTAAGTTATTAGCATGACGCTTTCGGAACAACATATTGAAGATTTATATGCTTTTACCAGAAAACATTTTGTTGAGTATTATGATTTACAAACCGAATTGGTGGATCATATGGCAAACGATATTGAAGCGATTTTAGAAGGTGATCCAAGTTTAAGTTTTGAGCAAGCGCGTGATAAGGCTTTTAAAAAATTTGGAGTATTTGGATTTATGGAAGTCGTAGAACAACGCGCGAAAGCCATGAATAAAAAATATGCGAAACTGCTATGGCACTATACTAAAGACTGGTTTAGATTGCCGCAGATTATGGCAACCATATCTATGTGTCTTATTTTTTATACCATTTTTTCATTTGAAGTTAGTTCATTGATTTTTGTTACTGCGTTTTTATTGTTGTGTTTCTTCTTAATGTACAAAGCATTTTCTATGAATCGTAAAATAAAGAAGAAGCAAAAATCCAAAGAAAAATTGTGGCTTTTAGAAGATATTATTTATAGAAACGCATCGGCTGGAGGTCTGTTTTTTGCACCTCAAGTATTTCATTTTATGTACACCGTTGATGGGTTAGAAGGTTATAAACCTTTTATTTGTGCTTTGGTTTTTACATTGATAATAATTTACACCTATGTTAGCACAGTTGTGATACCAAAAAACGCCGAAATTCATTTATTAGCGACCTATCCAGAATATAGCTTGTAACAAATGCGCTTATTTGTATACTAATGTTTACATAACTACCAAACCATGATAAAACAGTTTATTAGATTAGAGTGGAAGTCTTTTACACGTTCAGCTTCATTCAAAGTAAATTTAGCCTTAAAAATCCTGATGCTTTTAGGTGCTTTATTCGGAATATTATATTTTCTAGCTTTAGGTGTTGGAGCTTATTTCTTAATCGAAAAAAAGATAAGTCCAAATCCTTTAGAAGTAATCAATAGGTTTTTAATATTCTACCTTTTAGCCGATTTGGTAATGCGTTATTTTTTACAAAAAATGCCCATTTTAAACATTAAGCCCTTATTATATTTACCGCTTACAAAAAATCAGGTCGTGTCTTTTGGAATTAATAAAACCATACTCTCATTTTTCAATATAATTCATGCTTTCTTTTTTATACCGTTTTCAATTGTTATGTTGTTTAAGGGACATCCTTTTATAAATGTTTTAGGATGGCATGTAGCTATTTTAGGTCTTATATACTGCAATAATTTTATAAATATTTTTGTCAATAATAAAGACGTAATTTTCTATGCTGTTGTTGGGATTATAATTGTATTAGGCGCATCAATTTATTACGACTTATTTGATGTAACTGTCTATACAGCTCCTGTATTTCAAGCTTTTTATGACATGCCTTATTTGGCAATTACAAGTATAATTCTGGCTTTTATATTGTACAAAATGGCATTTAATTACTTTAGAAAAAACTTCTATTTAGATGCAGGATTAGCAAAAAAAGTTGACATTGCTCAAACTGATAATATGACCTGGTTAGATCGCTTTGGCAGTGTTTCAACCTTTCTTAAAAATGATATTAAACTGATTAGAAGAAATAAACGATCAAAAACAACGGTTCTCATGAGCGTGTTGTTCATTTTTTATGGATTGTTGTTTTTTACAGGTTCCATTGAAGCATATGATGGCCCATTTTGGAGGGTTTTTGCGGGAATATTTGTATCAGGTGGATTTCTTTTTAGTTTCGGGCAATTTGTGCCTAGTTGGGATAGTTCATATTATCCGTTGATGATGAGTCAAAATATTCGTTATAGGGAATATTTGGAATCAAAATGGTTTCTTATGGTCATTGCTACTATTGTCACCACGCTTTTGGCATCCTTTTACCTTTACTTTGGCTGGCAAGCCTATGCAGCTGTTGTTGTGGGTGCTATTTATAATATAGGTGTCAATTCACATATTGTGCTTTGGGGAGGTGCCTACATAAAAACACCTATAGATTTGACGTCCAACAAGAAAGCCTTTGGCGATAAAAAAGCTTTCAATGTTAAAACCCTTCTACTTACAATACCAAAATTGTTATTACCAATGGTTATTTATGCTCTAGGACATTTTCTTCATGGAGAAGTTTTAGGATTTCTATTAGTAGCAGTATTTGGCTTAATTGGATTTATGTTTAAGAATAAAGTTTTCGAAATAATCGAAAAAATATATAAAACTGAAAAGTATAAAACTTTAGCAGCCTACAAACAAAAAAATTAATATCACATATGATAATCACAACCAATCTTTCAAAAAAATATAATGACAATCTTGTTTTAAACATTGATAGTCTTGAAATACCTAAAGGTCAAAGTTTTGGCTTGGTTGGTAATAATGGAGCTGGTAAAACCACCTATTTTAGTCTGCTTTTAGATTTAATTCAACCTACGACAGGGTTTATTAAAAACAATGATATTCAGGTAGACGAAAGCGAAAACTGGAAGCCTTTTACGTCTGCTTTTATAGATGAAAGTTTTTTAATTGGGTATTTAACAGCCGAAGAATATTTCTATTTTATTGGCGAATTGCGAGGTCAAAACAAATCAGATGTTGATGCGTTAATAGCGCAATTTGAAGATTTCTTTCATGGTGAAATTTTAAACCAGAAAAAATATTTACGTGATTTAAGTAAAGGAAATCAAAAGAAAGCTGGAATTGTGGCAGCTCTTATTGGAAACCCTGAAGTAATTATTCTTGATGAGCCGTTTGCAAACCTTGATCCTACTACTCAAATCAGGCTTAAAGCCATTATAAAAGATTTAGCCGAAACCAAGGGGATAACGGTGTTAATATCGAGTCATGATTTACTGCATGTAACAGATGTTTGTGAAAGAATCGTAGTTTTAGAAAAAGGAGAAATAGTTAAAGATCTAAAAACCAGTACCGAAACTTTGAAGGAATTAGAGGCACATTTCTCTGGTTCTGAAGCGGTCTAAAAGTCTTTCAATTTTATAGGTTAATCAAAAAAGATGTTTATTTTTACGTTTCTGCATAATAATAGCAGGCGTTTATAGTTAATAAGAATAAACAAACCAACGTTGAAAGCATCTTTTAAAATAATAGTCACTTTTTTGGTTATTGCAATCGTTTTTTCTGGTTGTTCTAGAAAAAAGGATAGTTTCTTGAGCCGAAATTATCATGCCGTTACTGCTGAATACAATACGCTTTACAATGGTTATCTAGCTTTAGAAGAGGGTAGGAAAACAGTAAACGAATCTTATGATGATAATTATTGGGAAATACTACCAATAGAACGCATGCAGATTTCTGAAGAGATATTACTTCCTGGTCAATCCAAAAATGAGAATTTTGAACGAGCTGAAGAAAAAGCGATTAAGGCTATTCAGAAACACGGTATGAACATCAAGGGTAAGGAGAAGAACCCTCAAATTGATGAAGCTTATCTGCTTTTGGGTAAAGCCAGATATTTTGACCAACGTTTTGTACCCGCTTTACAAGCTTTTAATTACATTCTTTACAAATATCCAGCTAGTGATAATATTAATCACGCTCGAATTTGGCGAGAAAAAACAAATATTCGCCTCGAGAACGATGAATTGGCTATTAAGAATCTAAAAACCTTAATGTACCAAGAAGAGTTGGAAGGTCAAGACTTGGCAGATGCGACATCTATGCTTGCTCAAGCATACATTAATACCAAATCACTTGATAGTGCTGTTTGGCAATTGAAAATTGCAGCTAAAGCAACCAAAAGTCATGATGAAAGAGGTCGTTACAGATTTATACAAGGGCAACTATATAACAGGCTCAACCAAAAAGACAGTGCCAATTTAGCTTTTGACAAGGTTATAGAATTAAACCGAAAAACGCCAAGGGCTTATTTAATTGCAGCTTATGTAGGTAAAGCAAGAAATTTTGATTTCACTAATGAGGATAAAGAAGCTTTGATTGAATTGCTGTATGAGCTTGAAGCAAATAGAGAAAACAGACCCTTTTTAAGTAAGATATATTATCAAATTGCAGAGTATCATCTAAAAAACGCATCAGATTCTCTCGCAGTAGAGTTTTATAATAAATCTTTAAGAACAAACCCTACTGATAAGATATTGGTTTCTAAAAACTATGAAAATTTAGGAGACATCTTTTTTGATTATACCGAATACAAAATTGCCGGAGCTTATTACGATAGTACCATGCTCAATATGAGGGAAAATAGCAAACCATACAGAATCATTAAACGTAAACGTGATAATCTGGACGATGTGATTCTTTATGAAGACATGGCATTTCGTAATGATAGTATTTTGATTTTAACTAACATGTCTGAAGCCGATAGAAATGCATACTTTTTAGAATATACAGAATCTTTAAAACTGGCAGCTCAAGAAGAAAAAGAAAAACAGGAAATAGCTGAACGTAATCAAGGTCTTGTTACGGTAAATTCAAGTAATCCTGCAGGTGTTAAGTCTGTTGGTAAAAATATTGGAGGTCCAACACCTGGAGGCGTACCAACTTTTTATTTTTACAACACATCAACAATTGCATATGGTAAAAATGAGTTTAAGAAAATTTGGGGTGATAGAGAGTTAGAGGACAATTGGCGATGGGGAAGTGAGATAAAATCATCTTCAAAAAATGAAGTCACTGATTTGGCTCAAGTAGAAACAGATAGCGAACTATTTGACCCGCAATATTACATGGATCAAATACCAACGGATCCTGTAAAAATTGACAGCATTAAAGCCGAAAGAAATTTAGCTTACTATCAATTAGGACTTATTTATAAAGAAAAATTCAAGGAGTACGATTTGTCTAAAGACAAGTTTCAAACCTTGTTAGGTTCAAGCCCAGATGAGAAACTAATCCTGCCTTCAAAATATAACTTGTATAAAATTTATGAACTACAAGGATATAATACCCAAGCTGAAGGTGTAAAAAACGACATCATAAACAATTATCCAGATTCGCGTTATGCAGCTATTTTACTCAATCCAGAGTCTGCGCTTGCTGAAGATGATAGTAGTCCAGAAAATGTTTACAACAGACTATATCGAGAGCTTAAAAATCAAAATTACCAATACGTAATAGATGAGAGCAACAAGTATATATCTGTATTTGAAGGCGAAAAAATAGTACCAAAATTTGAGCTTTTAAAAGCTAATGCAAAAGGGCGTCTATTAGGCTTTGAGGAGTATAGTAAAGCCATTGCCTATATTGCTTATAACTATGCCAACACACCCGAAGGAGCACAAGCGCAAACTATTTCTGATGAACTTTTGCCTAAACTAGGCACTAAAGATTTTGTAGATAACCCAGATGAAAAGAACTATAAACTGGTGTATTATTTTGATAATCCATCGGAAGAAACTGTTACAGATTTCACTGAAAAACTTCAAAAAGAAATAGATAAAGTAAATGTTTTTGACTTGTCTTTGTCAGTTGATTTATACGACCCAACCACAACATTTGTTGTTGTTCATGGATTAACAAGTAAAGAAGGAGCTTTGGGATATGCCGATGCTCTTACCGAAAAGAAAAAGGACAATATTGTTCACCAACATTTTGCGGCTTCATCAACCAATTACAAAATCATTCAGGTTCACAAAAATATGGATGCCTATTTAAACATTGAATAACTAGTTAAAATTATAAGTTATGTTTTCAGAAAATAAAAAAGATAGACCAACAAACGAAAGTACATCTAATCAAAACATAATTGCACAAGGAACTAAAGTGATAGGTGATTTAGTTAGTGATGGCGACTTTAGGATTGATGGCAATGTTGAAGGAAACTTGCGCTCACCAGGAAAAATAGTTGTTGGGAAATCAGGTTTTGTTAAAGGAACATTGGTGGGAACCGATGCTTATTTTGAAGGTAAATTTTCTGGAAAACTTACACTTTCAGGAACCTTAACATTAAAATCAACAGCTCATATTGAAGGCGAAGTGGTTTTAGGTAAATTGGCCGTAGAGCCAGGGGCAACATTCAATGTCAATTGTACAATGAAAGGCGCTGTTAAAGAATTCAACAAAGGTGAAAGACAAACAACAACACCAGAAAAAAGAGAAGGGTCCGAAAGAACAGCTTAAAAGCGTAGCCATACTTTCCGGAATCGCTATTCAAATGGGTGTTACAATCTATTTGTTTGCACTACTGGGTAAATGGTTGGATGGCGAGTACAATCAAGGCGAAAAACTCTACACAATTATTTTAACCTTACTTGGCGTAGCAATTTCTTTTTACGTGGTTTTAAAACAAGTTAATAGAATCAAATATTAATGACGCAAAACATTCTAAAATTTTCTGGAATTTTAGCTTTATTAATGTTGGTAGTTTTTGCCATACATTTATCAGTACTCCTCTTTATTGATTTACCTTTGTTTGATAACCGAATTATCTCAGCATATATTGTAAATTTTGTTTTAGCTATCATTATTTACCTAGCAATGCTTTTATTGAAGCATAAATATCAAAGTCAGTTAGGATTTATATTTATGTTTGGAAGCTTTCTGAAATTTATAGTATTCTTCATTGTTTTTTATCCTTTTTATAAGGCTGATAATACCATAACAAAAATGGAATTTGCTGCATTTTTTGTTCCCTATGTTGTTTGCCTTATTATTGAAACTACAAGCCTTTCAAAATGGTTAAATAAGTTGGGTTAAAACCCTTAAAAATCAACCCATAAAATAAAATAAAAAATAGTTTTTGTTTTTGAGATAAAAACCTACCTTTGCAGCGATTTTTAAGCCACTATTAGAAAGCTTGATATGCGAAGAAAAATAACTGTAAAAACAATTACCCTATTACTACTTTTAGTATCATTTGTTACTTATGGTCAAGAAGAACACGGTCATGCCGATTCTGGTAGCGATAGAAAGTCTGAAGTAAAAGCTTACATTCAGCATCACTTAAAAGACTCTTACGATTTTAATTTATTTTCTTGGACGTCAGATTCTGGCGAGGAAAAGCATTTTGGTTTTCCATTACCGGTAATTCTTTGGGATGGCGGATTGAAGGTGTTTTCATCATCTAAATTTCATCATGGTGAGTCTGTAGCAGAAGTTGATGGTAACTACTACAAAGTTTACCACAGTAAAATTTACAAAACAGATGCCGAAGGAACTATTAATTATGACGAAGAACATCACGCAACAAATGAAAAGCCTCTAGATTTTTCAATTACTAAAAACGTATTGATGATTATGATGGTATTCGCTATTATGTTCTTTATGTTTAGTCGTATGGCAAAATCTTACAAGAAAAATGATGGTTTGCCAAAAGGAACTGGTCGTTTCTTGGAGCCAATTGTACTGTATGTTAGAGATGAAATAGCTAGACCAAATATTGGAGAAAAGCACTATAAAAGATACATGAGTTATTTATTAACGGTGTTCTTTTTTGTGTGGATAGTAAATTTATTTGGCTTAACACCAATTGGTATGAATGTAACGAACAACATTGCAGTTACATTATGTTTAGCTTTAATCACATACCTTATTACTACATTTTCTGGCAATAAAAATTATTGGAAACATATTTTCTGGATGCCAGGTGTGCCAGTGCCAATGAAAATTATTTTAGCTCCTATTGAATTGTTAGGAACAATAATTAAGCCTTTTGCATTAATGATTCGTTTGTATGCTAACATTACAGCGGGTCACGTAGTATTAATGAGTATTATAGGAATGGTATTCTTATTCCAAAACTGGTTAGGAAGCGGATTATCATTTATGTTAGCCTTTGTGTTAGCAATACTAGAATTATTAGTAGCAGCATTACAGGCGTATATATTTACAGTGCTTTCAGCATTATACTTTGGTATGGCTGTTGAAGAGCATGACGATCACTAATAAGTGATTTTTAAATTGAATGTTTAATTTTTAACTATATATTTTATGGAAATTCCAGCAATCGTAGGAGCAGGTTTAGTAGTAATTGGAGCAGGTATCGGTATCGGAAGAATCGGTGGTTCTGCAATGGAAGCAATTGCACGTCAACCTGAAGCTACAGGTAAAATTCAAACAGCGATGCTTATTGCAGCCGCTTTAATTGAAGGTATTGGGTTTGCTGCTTTATTCGCAGTAAACTAAATCAAACTAAAGAACAGTTGTAACGGTTGGTTATAACTGTTCTTTTAAAAAATTAAACAGAAATATTTTAGAGATAATATATTATGGAAAAATTATTTGAAGACTTTTCATTAGGGTTGTTTTTTTGGCAAGCAGTGTTATTTATTGCACTTATCTTTTTATTAAGAAAATTTGCTTGGAAACCAATTTTAGATTCAGTTAATAGTAGAGAAGAAGGTATAAGAGAAGCATTAGATTCTGCAGAAAAAGCAAAATTAGAAATGCAAAACCTTCAAGCAGATAACGAAAAGTTATTGAAGGAGGCAAGATTAGAGCGTGAGGCCATGTTAAAAGAAGCACGTGAAATGAAAGCTAAAATGATTGAAGACGCAAAAACAGATGCTAAAGAAGAAGCAAATAAATTAGTTGCTGCTGCACAATCATCTATAGAAACTGAAAAGAAAGCTGCCATTGCTGAATTAAAAACGCAAGTAGCTAGCTTATCAATTGAAATTGCAGAAAAAGTGGTTCGCGAAGAATTATCTAATAAAGACAAACAAATGAAATTGGTTGAGTCTATGTTAGGTGAAGCAACTTTAAACTAAAGTATAATGGCAGGAACAAGAGCAGCAATACGATACGCGAAAGCGGTATTAAGTTTAGCAACTGATAAGCAGTCTGCTGATGCTGTTAATGGCGATATGCAAGCTATTGCAAATGCCATTTCAGATAATAAAGAATTAGGCGAAGCTTTAAAAAATGAAGTAGTAAAAGCTGAAGTAAAGAAAACTATTCTTTTACAAGCTTTTCCAAATTCAAACACAATTACAAAGGAACTTTTCAATGTGCTTTTAGAAAACAAGCGCATGGAACTAGTTGAGCAAGTAGCCACGCAATATTCAAAGCTATACAATATTCAAAATGGTCAAGAAAGTGCTGTAGTAACTACGGCTATTCCAATGACTAATGATATTGAAATGAAAGTGTTGGCTAAAATTAAAGACTTAACCAATAAGGCGGTTACAGTAAAAAATGTAATTGATGAAGATATTTTAGGCGGTTTCATTTTACGTATTGGTGACGTTGAATACAATGCGAGTATTCAAAATAATTTAAACAAGTTAAAAAGAGAATTTTCTCTAAACTAAAATGAGATTAATTAAAACGTTACTTACAGTATTGATTTTGGCGGTTTCATTTAATGTTTCCGCTCAAAAAGTGAAGCTAAAGAAAGGTAATGTTTTAGTTGATGGAGAACAGTGGTTAACATATCAAGAGTGTGGTATGTTTGATGGTGTTTGTTCGCTTTATAATTCTAACGAAAGTGAAATTATTTTTATAAAGCTAGTCAAAATCCCTGGAGAAGAACCAAGAACCCAATCAAACCCTGATGGGAATCTTGTTTTTACAGAAGTGAGTTTTTTAGGAAAAGACCTAAAGTATGAAATCAAGGGAAAAACGTATAAAGGTATAATTGCAGATTTATATAAAGCCAATGTAGTTAATAATGACGGATCTTTAAATGATGAAAAGGTTAATCGATTAATTGAGAAATACGGAACGGCTTTTTCTGATAGATTAAATAATACAACAATCATTATCAACGAGAGTTCTAATAATGGTTCAGGAGTAAATATTAAAATAGGAAATTAAATTAAAGCTTAATTGTTAGGCATTAAAAGCCTAATGTATAGCATCTAAAATCTAAATAAACAAAGATGGCAGAAGTAAAACCAGCTGAAATATCAGCAATCTTAAAGCAACAACTTTCGGGTTTTGAAGCAGGAGCTTCTCTAGACGAAGTAGGAACAGTGTTAACCGTAGGTGACGGAATTGTACGTGCTTACGGATTATCTAACGCGCAATATGGTGAGTTAGTAGAATTCGACGGCGGTTTAGAAGGAATTGTTCTTAACCTAGAAGAAGATAATGTTGGTATCGTATTACTAGGACACTCTAAAGAAGTAATGGAAGGTTCGACTGTAAAACGTACTAACCGTATTGCATCTATTAACGTAGGTGAGGGTATTGTTGGTCGTGTAGTAGATACATTAGGAACGCCAATTGATGGTAAAGGTCCAATAACAGGTGAAACTTTTGAAATGCCATTAGAGCGCAAAGCACCTGGTGTAATTTATCGTGAGCCAGTAACTGAACCATTACAAACAGGTATTAAGTCTATTGACGCCATGATTCCTGTTGGACGTGGACAACGTGAGTTGGTAATTGGTGACCGTCAAACAGGTAAGACAACCGTTTGTATTGATACCATTATTAATCAAAAAGAGTTTTATGATGCAGGTGAGCCTGTTTATTGTATATATGTTGCTGTAGGTCAAAAAGCATCTACGGTTGCAAACATTGCTAAAACACTAGAAGAAAAAGGTGCATTAGCCTATACAACTATTGTTGCAGCAAACGCATCAGATCCAGCTCCTATGCAAGTATATGCTCCAATGGCAGGTGCTGCAATTGGTGAGTATTTTAGAGATACTGGTCGTCCGGCTTTAATTATTTATGATGATTTATCTAAACAAGCGGTAGCTTACCGTGAGGTATCGTTATTATTACGTCGTCCACCAGGACGTGAGGCGTATCCTGGAGACGTTTTCTACTTACACTCGCGTTTATTAGAGCGTTCAGCAAAGGTGATCAATGACGATAATATTGCTAAAGAAATGAACGATTTACCAGACAGCCTAAAGCCAATGGTAAAAGGTGGAGGTTCATTAACAGCCTTACCAATTATTGAAACACAAGCAGGTGACGTATCAGCTTATATTCCAACAAACGTAATTTCGATTACCGATGGACAAATTTTCTTGGATGGTGATTTATTTAACTCTGGTGTTCGTCCAGCGATTAACGTAGGTATTTCAGTATCACGTGTTGGTGGTAACGCACAGATTAAGTCTATGAAAAAAGTAGCAGGTACATTAAAATTAGACCAAGCGCAGTTCCGTGAATTAGAAGCGTTTGCGAAGTTTGGTTCAGATTTAGATGCAGCTACATTAAATGTAATTGAAAAAGGTAAACGTAACGTTGAAATCTTAAAGCAAGCACAAAACGATCCTTATACAGTTGAAGACCAAATTGCAATCATTTATGCAGGTTCTAAAAACTTATTAAGAGATGTGCCAGTTGAAAAGGTAAAAGAATTTGAAAGAGATTTCATTGAATTCTTAAACGCAAAACATAGAGGTATTTTAGATACTTTAAAATCAGGTAAATTAACTGATGAGGTTACAGATACGTTAACAGCTGTAGCAAAAGATTTATCAGGAAAGTTTAGAGCTTAATAAGTTTAATGTCATCCTGAACTAGTTTCAGGATCTCAAAAAGAACAGATGGCAAATTTAAAAGAAATACGTAACAGAATATCATCGGTGTCTTCTACCATGCAGATTACCAGTGCCATGAAAATGGTATCTGCTGCAAAATTAAAGAAGGCTCAAGATGCTATTACTGCTATGCGTCCTTATGCAGATAAGTTAACTGAACTTTTACAAAGCTTAAGTGCAACTTTAGATGCAGATTCTGGAAGTAAATTCTCCGAGCAACGTGAAGTAAAGAATGTACTTATCGTAGCTATAACATCTAACAGAGGATTGGCTGGAGCATTTAATTCCAATATCATAAAGGAAGTAACAAAGTTGACTTCAGAAACCTATGCTAATAAGAATGTGTCTTATTTAGTAATTGGAAAAAAAGCTAATGATGCTTTGAAGAAGTCAAAGAAGGTTATTGCTAATAAAAGTGAAATTTTTGATGATTTAACATTCGATAATGTAGCAGAAATTGCTCAAATGTTGATGGATAAATTTGTTGAAGGTGAGTATGATAGAATTGAGATAGTTTACAACCGATTCAAGAATGCTGCGACACAAATTGTTACTAGAGAACAATTTTTGCCAATTGTTCCTGTTGAAGGTGAAGTAAATACAAATCTTGATTATATTTTTGAGCCATCAAAACTTGAAATCGTTGAGCAATTAATTCCAAAATCTTTAAAAACGCAGTTGTTTAAAGGTATTAGAGATTCGTTTGCTAGCGAACATGGAGCACGTATGACAGCAATGCATAAAGCAACTGATAATGCTACTGAATTAAGAGATCAATTAAAACTGACTTATAACAAAGCACGTCAAGCAGCTATTACTAACGAAATCCTTGAAATTGTTGGTGGTGCGGAAGCATTGAACAATTAGGCGAAGCGAAAGCGAAGTCAAATGTTCCAATCCAATCGGAAGCGTTAAACAATTAATTGTCATGCTGAACTTGATTGAGCATTTATAATAGTATTATTAAGCCTTACTTACGAGTAAGGCTTTTTTTATGGTATTAATTTTGAAATTGTATATTTATTAATCTTAAGAAATTAAAACAAATGAAATTCAAGTTAATACCGTATGCATTGAGCTTGTTTTTTTTCGCCACAAGTCTTACACAATGCTCAAGCTCTAAAACAAATAATAATCAAGGATTTGTTGAGTTTGAAACAAAACCATCCTTTGTTCTAGGGGATGTGTTTTTTCAAAAATGGATTGCAGGTGTTCAAGGTGGTGGATCAGGATATCATTTATATATGATTGTAAAAGAAAATAAAAAACATGTTGTTTTTGACAGTGCTTATTTTCGAGGATTAAAAGCAAAACTCACACCAGCAAAAATAGGATATATAGCCAGTTTTAAATCAGCTTTAAATCAAAAATCAGACATAAAAATGAGTGGTGAATCGCTAGATGAATATGGAAATATTTTTCCTCATCAACTAGAATCCAATGAATGTGTGATTAGCTATTACGAAAAAGATAAAATAAAATATTTAAAGCTTGATAGTATTATAGAAAAGCAGGCTGAATACTACCCAAGAAGACCTCCTAACGAAGAATAACTAATCTTTGGTTAGCGTTTACTAAAAACGTATTTTTAGCAGAATAAACACGAACTTTTGGCGGCATTAAAAACTCTTTTTAAACAAACAGTCATTTATGGTTTAGCAACAGTATTGCCACGAATGTTAAGCTTTCTATTAGTGCCACTTTACACTACCAAAGGCGTTTTATCTTCTGTGGCAGAATATGGTCAGGTTAATGTTATTTTTTCTTGGTTTGTATTGTTTAATGTGGTTTTGGCTTATGGTATGGAAACAGCCTTTTTTCGATATTATAACAAAGAACAAAATAAAGACAGCGTTGTAGGTACATCTACTATTTCTTTGGTTATTTCTTCTTTCGGCTTCTTTATTCTGGCGTTACTGTTTCAAAATCAGATAGCTGAATTCATTGATATTAACGTTAAATATATCAATCTTGTAATTTGGATTCTTCTACTAGATGCATTGGTCATTATTCCTTTTGCATGGTTACGTGCTACGCAGAAACCTATGCGCTATGCTGTAATTAAAATCTTGAATGTTGCAGTAAATTTGGGGCTTAATTTATTTTTCTTATTAGCGTTAAAAGATTTAGCAACAGATGATAATATTTTCGAAACAATCTATAAGCCTAATTTTGAAATCAGCTATATTTTCATAGCTAACTTAATAGCAAGTGCATTAACATTGTTGTTAATGGCATCCTTTTATGTTAAAGTAAAATTCACTTTTGATAAACAGTTGTGGAAACATATGATGTGTTATGCTTATCCCGTGCTCATTGCAGGCGTGGCTTTTTCCATCAATGAAACATTTGATAGGATTTTGTTAAAAGAATTATTACCAGAGAATATTGCCGAAACGCAAATAGGTATGTATTCTGCTTGCTATAAACTAGCACTGTTTATGACACTGTTTGCAACAGCTTATAGATTAGGAATTGAGCCTTTCTTTTTCAGTCATGCTAATTCAGAAAACCCACAAAAAAATTACGCCAGAATATTAGAGTTTTTTGTTGCAGTTGGTTCAGTAATATTCCTGACCGTTGTTGTTTTTGCGGATATCATAAAACCATTTATAGTTAGAAGTGAAGATTACTGGGAAGCCATGTGGGTTGTACCTATTATACTTTTAGCCAATTTCTGTTTAGGCATTTATCATAACTTATCGGTTTGGTACAAAATAACTGACAGAACAAAATTTGGTGCTTATATTTCGGCTATAGGCGCTGTAATCACATTAGCAATTAATATTTTATTTATAAAAGCATTCAGTTATAAAGCCTCGGCAATTGCAACTTTAGCTGCTTATGCAGTTATGATGGTATTATCATACTACTATGGGAGAAAATATTACCCAATACCTTATAATATCAAGAAAATAGCGTTGTATTTGTTTGTGTCAGTTATGTTTTCGTTTATAAGTTTTTATCAATTTAGAGACTATAATGTCATAGGTATTAGCCTCTTAATTGTATTTTTGGGAATTGTTAGTTATTCTGAAAAAACGATTATAAAGCAATTTTTAAAGCGTTAATACATGATAAAATTCTTCAATAAAATGCGCAAGCAACTTGTAAATGACAATCAAACAGGGCGTTATTTAAAGTATGCCATTGGCGAAATTATTTTAGTGATGATTGGTATTCTATTGGCGCTTCAAGTCAATAACTGGAACAATAATCGGCAATCAAAAAGAGAAGAATTAAAAGTGCTTAAAAGCCTTCATAAAGAGTTCAATGAAAATCTCACAAATTTTGATAGTGCCTATAGATTTCACTTAAAGCGAAAAGAAGCTATTGAAACAATGATGACTTCTAATCCAAGAGAACTATCTTTAGATAGTTTGAGAAGTTTGAATCAAATCATTAATAATAATTATACCTTTGATCCATTTCAAGGTATTTATAATTCAGTTATTAATTCAGGAAAGATTGAGTTGATTTCTAATGACTCTTTAAAAATAAAAATCGCTAGAATTCAGGATTTGTTAAATGATTATAAAGAAGAAGAAACAAATACTATGGGGTTTACCCAAAATAATCTTTACCCCTTTCAAATAGAGCGCTCTAAAATTAATTTTAATATTTCATACAATACCAAAGAAAGTTCAATAGATGAACGTTTAGAGTTTAAACAAAACCTGCTTCAAGTAATAGAGTCAGATAAATATGAAAACTTATTGGTATATGTATACGGCTATATGAGGGGCATTTTTATAGAAGGTCCAGTTTTAAGAAAAAAAATATTATCTATCATCAATTTATTAGAATCAGAAATCGAAAAAAATGAAAATAAAAATAATTAATAAATCTAATCACGCGTTACCACATTATGAAACTATTGCTTCGGCAGGAATGGACTTACGCGCGAGTATTTCAGAGCCACGAGTTTTAAAACCACTGGAACGAAGTATAGTAGGCACAGGTTTATTTATAGAATTACCAGTAGGTATTGAAGCACAAGTAAGACCAAGAAGTGGTTTAGCCGCTAAAAAAGGCATTACAGTACTTAATGCGCCAGGCACTATTGACGCTGATTATCGAGGTGAAGTTGGTGTCATTTTGGTAAATTTATCAAATGAAGACTTTACCATAAATAATGGAGAACGCATAGCTCAATTAGTAATAGCCAAACATGAACGTACTGAATGGGAAGAGGTAGAAAACTTAAGTGAAACAGCTAGAGGAGAAGGTGGGTTTGGCAGTACTGGTGTAAAATAATTCCTGCGGAGGCAGGAATCTCGTTATAAGTAAAAATGAAACTTTGGCAGGTCTATATTATGGCAAACAAACCAAAAGGGGTTTTGTATATTGGAGTAACAGATAATATATAGGAGCGAATTAAAGAGCATAAATTGAAAGTTTACCCCAAAGCATTCACCTCTAGATATAATTGTAATAAATTGGTTTATTTTGAAGAGTTTGAAGAAGGATTTGATGCAATAAAGAGAGAAAAACAATTCAAAAAATGGAAAAGAGATTGGAAGATAGAACTAATAGAAGAAATGAATCCAAGTTGGTCAGATTTAAGTACTAATTGGAATCTGAATTTTAATACATTAAGAAAGTAATAAAGAGATTTCTATTTTTATAGGAATAAAGTTTAATTAAAAAGATACCTGCTTTCGCAGGCATAAAATCATGAAAATAATAGTACCAATGGCAGGACGAGGTTCACGATTAAGACCTCATAGTCTAACAGTTCCAAAACCATTAATTCCAGTTGCAGGCGAACCCATTGTTCATAGGTTGGTAAAAGACATAGCTAAAGTTATTAATCAGCCAATTGATGAGATTGCATTTGTATTAGGTGATCCTGCTTTTTTTGGCGATGACGTTGTAAGTAGTTTAAAGGCTTTAGCCGAATCGTTAGGTGCAAAACCATCTATTTACAGGCAAGACAAACCTTTAGGCACTGGACACGCTATAATGTGCGCCAAGGACTCGTTGTCTGGACCAGCTGTAATTGCATATGCTGATACGTTGATTAGAGCTGATTTCAATTTAGACCAAGAAGCAGATTCTGTAATTTGGGTAAAACAAGTAGACCAACCTGAAGCCTATGGTGTCGTAAAGCTTAATGATAAAAACGAAATTGTTGAGCTAGTTGAAAAGCCTAAATTCTTTGTTAGTGACTTGGCGGTTATTGGTATATACTACTTTAAAGATGTTTCCGTTTTAAAAGAGGAATTACAACATGTTTTAGATAATAATATTGTAAATGGAGGTGAGTACCAAATAAATGATGGTATAAAAGGTATGATGGCCAAAGGAAAGATTTTTAAAACTGGCCAAGTTGATGAATGGATGGATTGTGGTAATAAAACGGTTACAGTTGAAACCAATGCCAGGATGCTAGGATTTTTACAGGATGATGGTGAACAGCTTATAGCACCTAGCTTAAAAATTGAAAACTCCAAAATTGTCCAACCGTGTTATATTGGTAAGAATGTTATTTTAAAAGATTCAACAATTGGACCCTTTGTGTCAATTGGTGATAATAGTACTATCGAGTCTTCAACCGTTAAAAATAGCTTAATTCAAACCCATACAACAATTAAAAACGCTAATTTAGATGAAGCTATGATTGGTAACCATGCTATATTTGATGGCGATTTTTCAAAAATCAGTATTGGTGACTATTCCGTTTTGGAATAAATTTTGAATTGTTGTTCTGAATACAGGTAAGAACCTCATATATGAAACATAAAACCTACATTTTTTTCTTTCTTTTTGGACTATTTTTAGTTCCCCAAACTAATTTTGCCCAAATAGATTATAATAAAACCCCTGATGACGATTTAGGCGAAGTTGAAGATAACAAACAAGAATATTTCTTTGAGGCACTTAAACAAAAAGGCATTGAAAATTATGATCGTGCTGTTACCGCTCTTCTAAAATGCATTGATATTGACGATTCCCAATCCGTTTTTTATTATGAACTAGGTAAAAATTATAACAAACTAAAAAACTTTGGTGAGGCAGAAGATGCATTAAAAAAAGCGGTTAAAATGGAGCCTGATAATGAATGGTACCTGGACGAACTTTATGATATTTATGCGCAGCAAGATGATTATGACAAGGCTATAAAAACAGTAAAACAGTTAGTAAAATATCACCCTGATTATAAAGAAGATCTGGCAACTTTATACGTTAAGACGAAGAACTATGATGAAGCGTTAAAAGTTTTAGATGAGATGGATGCTGAACTAGGCTTATCAATGACTAGAGATATCATAAGAAATCAAATTTATGCAGCAACAGGCAGAAAAAAGGAACAAATAGAAAACCTTGAGGAGCGTGTTGAAGACAACCCTGATGAAGAGTCTAATTACTTGGCTTTGATTTACAGGTACAGTGAAAATGGTGAAAAAGAAAAAGCTTTTGAGACTGCAAAAAAGTTATTGGAAATAAAACCCAACTCGCAATTGGTACATTTGGCTTTATACAAGTTTTATCTAGACAATGAAGATGCTGATAAAGCTATAGAATCCATGAAAATTGTTTTACAAAGCTCCAGAATAAAGCCTGATGCAAAAATGATGGTATTGGCAGATTTTGTAAAGTTTGTTGCAGCAAACCCGGAATATGAAAATGACCTTGTTGAAACAACCTCTATTATTACTGAAGATAATAATGGGACGTCTTACTTGGAAGTTGCTCAATATTTTTTAAAAAAAGGCGAGAAGGATAAAGCACTTAATTATTATCAAAAAGCTCTAAAACTTGATAGTGACAATTTTGGAATTTTAAGAAATATTTTGTTGTTGCAATTAGATTTGAAAAATTTTGAAGAAGCCGAATCCGTGAGTCGGGAAACCCTTGTAAAATTTCCATCGCAACCTGTTTTTTACCTAATAAATGGTGTGGCGCTTAATGAATTAAAAAAACCTAATGAAGCTCTAGAATCATTGGAAACAGGATTGGATTATATTATTGAAGACGACCAAATGGAAGCCGATTTTTATCAGCAAATGAGTGTGGCTTATACACTTTTAAACAATACTGTAAAGGCAAAAACGTTTAGTGATAAAGCTAAACAATTAGAATCCTCAAATTGACAATGAACATAAGACTTAATATAATTGCTGTATTTGGAGTGCTTTTAGTACTTGTTTCAGGTTGTAAATCTGCTAAAACTATTACAGACGGACAAAGCAATTTAGGCTTGTCCTCAAAAGAAGTGATAAAAGCCAATGCTAAAAAATCTGCTAATTTCAAGACACTTCAATCCAAGGTAAAAGTTGTCTATACTCAAGAGAATAAGTCACAATCACATACAATTACCATGAGGATTCAAAAAGACCAAGTAATTTGGCTTAATTCAGCTTTGAACCTCATTCGTGCCAAAATCACTCCTGAAAAAGTAAGCTTTTATAATAAACTGGACAACACCTATTTTGATGGCGATTTTAGCTACTTAAGTGATTTACTAGGTACTGAATTAGATTTTAAAAAAGTTCAAAATTTATTATTGGGTGATGCTTTGTTTGAATTAGATAAGTCAACTTATAATATGTCCATTCATAACAATGCTTATTTATTTCAACCAAAAGAACAATTAAGACTCTTTGAATTATTTTATATTATCAATCCGTCACATTTTAAAATAGATTCACAGCAATTGGCACAAACAGGTGATACATCACGATTTTTAGAAATTGACTACCTAAATTATCAAGAAGTAGATAAGCAAAGTTTGCCAGAAAACTTAAAAATTTTAGTTTTGGAAGATGGTGAAGAAACCATTATTGAGATGGCTTTTAAGTCTATAAATTTAAATGAAGATTTACGCTATCCTTTTAAGATACCCTCTGGGTTTGATAAAATAAGCCTGAACTAACTATGCGACCTTCAACCAAAATAACGCTGCTTTTTACACTGTTTTTAATGACAGTAAGCCTATGCTTTTCACAAAGCAAAAAACAGCAGGAATTGGAACAAAGGCGCAATGAGTTACGCAATGAAATTAAACAAATAAATGACTTATTATTCAAAGACAAGAATAAAAAGAAATCGCAAACTACCTTAATAGAGGATTTAAATTATCGTGTAAGCGTGCGAAAAAATTTAATCTTGGTAACAAACCAGCAAGCTAATTTACTCACACGTGAGATTAATGACAATCAAAATAAAATTACTGAATTAAGAGATGAACTGGCAACTCTCAAAGAGAATTATGCCAAAATGATAGTCACTTCTTATAAAAGTAAAAGCGAGCAAAGTCGTGTCATGTTTTTGTTGTCCTCCACCAATTTTAAACAGGCTTATAAACGTATTCAGTATTTAAATCAATACACTAATTATCAAAAAGAACAAGGTGAAGCTATAAAAACTAAAACGGCTAAACTTCAAGAAATCAATCAGGATTTATTAAGACAAAAAGCAGACAAGCAAAAGCTAATAGATGAAAATCGTGTGGCTCAAAAGGAACTTGAAAAAGAGTTGAGCCAGCAACGGGAACTCATGGCTGCAATTAATAAAAATTTGAATAATTATACGGCTCAAATTCGTGCCAAACAACGTGAAGCAGATAAAATTGATCGTGAGATTGAAAAGATTATTCGCGAAGCTATAGCAGCATCTAATAAAAAAGCAGGTAATACAACAAGTACATCAACTAGTTTTGCTCTAACTCCTGAAGCTAAAGCATTGGCTAAAGATTTTGTTTCTAACAAGGGAAAGTTATTATGGCCAGTTGAAAAGGGTGTTGTAAAATTGCGTTATGGTAAACAACCGCATCCAGTGGTTAAAACAGTAACCATTCAGAGTAATGGTGTACGTATTGCTACGGAAAAAAATGCTGATGTTCGCGCTATTTTTAATGGTGAAGTTATGCGAATTATTACCTCGAAGAATGGTAATCCAACAGTTTTAATTCAACATGGTAACTACATAACAGCTTATTCCAATATGGCAAAAATCTACGTTAAAAAAGGGGATAAGGTTTCTACAAAAGAAGTTATAGGACAAGTATTTACAAACCCTTCCAATGGAGAAACTGTTTTAAACTTCTCCATTTTTAAAGAAACCAAAACCGTTAATCCAGCAGAATGGATTTATCAAATGTAGAATTTTTGTGAAGTAGGAGTTTCAAAAAACTACTCGAACAAAGCCTTCAACTCTGTAGCTTCATTAGGTTTCATTTTACCAGCTAAAACCAAACTTAATTGTTTACGTCTTAAAGCAGCCGCAAAACGTTCCTTTTCCAAGTCGGTTTCAGGCGTAATTTCTGGAACTTCAACTGGGCGACCTGTTTCATCAACAGCTACAAAGGTGTAAATGGCTTCATTTGCTTTGGTGCGTTGTCCAGATTCACGGTCTTCAATCCAGACATCTAAAAACACCTCCATAGAGGTTTTAAAAGCACGCGATACTTTGGCTTCAACGGTTACCACACTTCCCAAGGGTACAGAACGATTAAAAGCCACATGGTTTACAGATGCGGTTACCACAATACGACGACTATGACGTCTGGCGGCAATACTGGCACAACGATCCATTCTAGCCAATAATTCACCACCAAATAAATTGTTTAATGGGTTCGTCTCACTTGGCAAAACCAAGTCGGTCATTATGGTTTTAGTCTGTTTAGGTGTTTTTGCTGTCATTATCAATAAATTTAATGAGTGCAAAGGTAAGATGAAAAAATCGTAAGATTATAGCTTTTATGTTATAATAATACTAATATGAGTTAGTCTAACTCCTTAACCAAAAGCCAAGCATCTGAATTGTGTGTGCGCTTGATGTTTCGTAAAGCTGTTAAAGCTTCCAAACGATCTTCATAACTAGCATATACAACTTCGTGCAGACCATATTTATTAACTCCTATTTTACGCGCTTTAAACCCTTGTTCTTTTAATTGAGATACTTTTTTGTCACTATTCTCTTCAACTCTAAAAGCACCAGCAATAATGTGATAATTGCCAGATTGTTTTGTGACATTGAGTGTAACAGCAGGTAATGGATTATCTATAACAAAAGTAGCTTCTTGAATCTTGCTTTCTAATTGCTCACTTGCCTGTTCTTGTGCTAATTGATTATGTGCATTAATATTATCTACATAATATTTTGAGGCACCCAAACCACCAACTGTTAGAGCTATAAGAGCAACAGCAGCATATTTTAAATAAGGACGCGCTTTGCGTTTTTCAGGTGTAACGGTAATTGGAATAACTTTTTCAATAGCTTCAACCGCTTCTTTGTTAGCTTCTCGTGTAATGTCTTTTGAAGCAAATTGCGATAACCCGAAGGCATCTGTTAAATAATTTAGATGATATGAAGGCTCAAATAAAATTTTGCCTTCAGTGTTTAGCGACAAACTTCCAATATTATGAAAATCTATAGTTTCACCTTCAATTAAATATGATTTCAAATACTTAACCCGCTTTTGAATACGCTTTGAAGCTTCTTCAAAAGGAATCTTCTCAACATCTGCAATATAGTGCGCTAGTAAGCCGTCATTTTTTTGAATTTGCTCGTTAAATGACAGCATTTTTTTTGGTGGATAAAAGGCATGAGTCGATTCGTGAATGGTAGCAGAAACTCGACGCGTTAAAAATGAGCCGAATTCAGGAATAGTCACACATTCATAACGGTATAATAAATCGCTGATGTAAGGTTCTAATTGCATAAAAACAAAGTTAAAAAAAATTGAAAGCGAACAAAAACTGCACTTCAGTATTTATTAACATCTCAAAATTTCTTTTCTTGTAGTTTAGAAATCAATTACATATCATGACAGAAAATCAGTTATTACCCATTTTAGCCTTGCAACTTGTGCCTAATATTGGTGATATTACGGCTAAAAAACTGATTAATCATTGCGGTTCAGCTGAAGCTATTTTTAAAGAAAAAAGACAAAACCTTTTAAAAATTGATGGTATTGGCAGTGTTGTAATAAGTGATTTATTTAACAAAGAACACTTTACAGCTGCTGAAACCGAATTGCAATTCATTCAGCAAAATCAGATTACTTGTTTATATTTTGCAGATACCGATTATCCCGAAAGATTAAGGCATTGTATTGATAGCCCTATTTTGATGTTTCAATCCGGAAATATTAATCTGAAAAATCAACGTGTTATTAGCATCGTTGGAACCCGAAAAATAACCAGTAGTGGTGTAGATTTTTGCAACAAACTAGTTGAAGAACTAGCAGTTTTTAATCCAGTAATAGTTTCTGGTTTTGCTTATGGGACTGATATTACGGCACAGAAAGCAGCATTGAAACATAATTTACAAACAATTGGGTGTTTGGCTCATGGATTGAATCAAGTATATCCTAAAGTTCATAAAAAATATGTTGCTGACATTGAAAAACATGGTGGGTTTTTTACCGATTTCTGGAGTAGTGATGCTTTTGACAGGAATAATTTTTTAAAACGAAATCGCATTATTGCAGGTTTAAGTGAAGCTACTATAGTTATAGAATCAGCTGAAAAAGGTGGTAGTTTGGTAACAGCAGATATTGCAAATTCCTATAATCGTGATGTATTTGCAGTTCCTGGTCGTGTAACTGATACGCAAAGTACGGGCTGTAACAATTTAATCAAATTTCAAAAAGCATATCTTTTATCTAACCCATTGGATATTCCGTATATGCTAAATTGGGAATTGGAATCTAAAGAAAAACCAACCGTTCAAAAACAACTTTTTGTAGACCTAACTGAAGAAGAACAAGTTATTTATAATTACCTTAAAGCAGAAGAAAAGCAACAATTGGATTTAATTGCCTTAGACTGCAAAATGCCCATTTTTAAAGTAGCCGGCATTTTATTAAACATGGAATTGAAAGGTGTTGTAAGACCCTTACCCGGAAAACTGTTTGAGGTTATTTAATACCCGGCCTTTTCCCGAACACGATTTAATACATCATTTGCTACAAGTTTCGCCTTTTCTGCTCCAACTTTTAAGGCGTCATCAATTTCATTAAGATTAGCCATGTAATGATTGTATCGTTTACGTGGTTCTGCAAATTTATCAACAATCAACTCAAAAAGCGCTTGTTTGGCATGGCCATAACCATAACCACCAGCTTCGTAATTAGTTTTCATTTGAGAAACCGCATCATCAGAAGCTAGAATACTGTACAATGCAAAACAGTTACAGGTTTTCCAATCTTTAGGATCTTCCAATGGTGTGCTGTCGGTTTTTATTGACATGATTTGCTTACGTAGCTTTTTATCATCAAGAAAAATATTAATAATATTTCCACGGCTTTTGCTCATTTTCTCGCCATCGATTCCCGGAATAAGCATGGTGTTTTCTTGTATTTTACCTTCAGGCAACACAAAAGTTTCACCCATTTTCGCGTGAAAACGTGAGGCCACATCCCGAGTCATTTCAATATGTTGCAATTGGTCTTTACCAACAGGAATAATATTGGCATCGTACAATAAAATATCTGCAGCCATAAGCATGGGATACGTAAACAATCCAGCATTGACGTCTTCCAATCTATCAGCTTTATCCTTAAAACCATGAGCTAATGTTAATCGCTGGTACGGAAAAAAGCAGCTTAAATACCATGATAATTCAGTTACTTGAGGAATATCACTTTGTCTGTAAAACACCGTTTTTTCAATATCCAATCCAAAAGCCAACCATGTTGCTGCTACAGAGTAAGTGTTGTGCCTTAACTCTTCAGCATTCTTTATTTGTGTAAGTGTGTGTAAATTAGCGATAAATAGAAATGAGTCGTTTTTAGGATTATTTGCCATTTCAATAGCTGGCATTATGGCACCTAAAATATTTCCTAAATGTGGTGTACCTGTACTTTGTATTCCTGTTAAAATTCTAGCCATATTCATTTCCCACTTAAACGGGAATCTTTTTAATTAAACTAAAAGCAAAGGTAATTTTTTTAGTATAATAGCTCAATTTATTTAAGTAGTTTTGAAACCTATGATTATATTCAAGTATCTATTTTGGATTTTATATCGTATTTGGTTTTATATTTTGGTTGCAATACCAATAGTGCTTCTATTACCAGTACTACTTATTTCCATTTTAAAAGAATCTTGGTATCCGTTTTTTTTCAAAATTGCAAGGGTTTGGGCTTATTTTATACTAATAGGTATGGGTTTTAGAGTTAAAATTGACCTTGATCAAAAACCTGAAAGGTATGCTAGCTATATGTATATTGCTAATCATACCTCAATGGCAGATATCATGCTTATGTTGGTGGCTTCAAAAAATCCTTTCGTGTTTGTAGGGAAAAAGGAGTTAGCAAAAATTCCGCTATTTGGATTTTTTTATAAGCGTACATGTATATTAGTTGATAGAAGTTCTGAAAAAAGTAGAAAGGCTGTTTTTTTAAGAGCACAAAGAAGACTTAAACAAGGCTTAAGTATTTGTATTTTTCCTGAAGGAGGTGTGCCCGATGAATCTGTAATACTTGATGATTTTAAAGACGGAGCATTTAGATTGGCAATAAATCATCAAATACCTATTGTACCATTTGTTTTCCTTGATAACAAAAAGCGTTTTAGTTATACCTTCTTTAGTGGAAGTCCAGGCTTAATGCGAGTAAAAGGACATAAATTCATTAACACAGAAGGTTTAAAAATTGAGAATACTAAAGACTTAAACCAGAAGGCACGATCTGTAATATTTGAAACATTACAGAATCGAACAAAATAAAAAAAACTGCTCTTGGCACAGAGCAGTTTTTCGTTCATCATTGCTTTTTCAAAGATGTTGAAAAAACAACCAATCTAACCAACTAAAAAACTAAAATTTGTAACTAAACCCTGTATACACTCCTATGATATAAGGTCTAAAGTTACCAGATGTATTTTCAAAACCGTTTAATTGATATTTAAAGGTTGGCTCAAAATTAAACTTAAACGATTCTGTGAATTTATAATTAATACCAATACCTAAATTGGTACTGAAACTTACATTATTTATATTATTGGCTTCACCTATGTATGTGTTATATTCTTCAAATTCAGAATAGACTTCATTACCATCTAAAAAGAAAGTACTTACACCACCAATAACATTCAATCCAAAACGATTATTAACTAATTTGTATTCTAGTTCTACAGGTACTTCATAGTAGCTTAAGCGTTGGCTAATGGCAGCATTATATAATACGTCATTAATTTGTTGAACACCAAGATTATCAGCGCTAAACGCATTTAGGGATTGACTCTGAGGTGCTAAATTGATGTTCCTTAAAGGGTTTATAGGCGTGCCATTATTCCCACTAGGTGTTTCATATAAAATAACATTGTCTGTATCATAACTTAAGTTAAGAGAATTTACCCCAGATCTCACAGAAAGTTTTTTACTTAAGGCATAGCTAACATTTACACCATAACTCATGTTTACCTCACCACTTTTTGAATTGGAAACAAATTGATCATCAATATGCGATCCATTACCAAGCGAATTATAGTAAACAGGGGCAACATTAGCTGCAACTTGCCACCTGTTTACTAGTTTTTCTTCTTCTTCTTCTTTTTCATTAATGTTTTCTGCTTGAGCAATTTCTTCCTCAATAGAAGGCGATTCGCTAGTTGCAAGCGAATCACCAACTTTTTGATTTACCTCTTTTTCTTTTTCATTATGAGGTGTGTCGCCTTTCATAGCATTGAGTGCGACAGCTTCTTGAGTTTTTTCAATACCTAGTGCATTATCAACCGCTTGTTTGTCTATTTCAGCATTGGAATTAGATGGTGAAACTGTTGAATTAGCTACACTTGTGTTTGAAGAAACATTATTTTTATGTAATGGTTTATCTATAGATTTGGAGGCACTATTATTCAAATTATCAGCAACTTGAGTTGCTTGGCTTTCAGTGTTAATAAGCGAATTGGATAATTTGGACTTTTTGTTTGTAGATTCTTTGCTTGAAGAATCATTTTTATTAGCCATTCCGTTTGAATTATCATCTAGCTTATCCGAATTTGATGTATCAGTTTGAGCAACACTAGATTCAATACTATTAGTGAAATTATCTTTGTTTAACGCTGATGATTTGGAATTAGATGATTTTTGTTTTTCGATATTGTTATAATCAGACGGTTCTTTTTCAGGCTTATTTGATTCAGCAATATCATTATTATTTGAACTAAAGTTTGATGGTGAAGAAACCATTTCGCTTTGTGACTTTGGCTTATTCTCAGTTTCGGATAAAACAACATGAGAACTACCTTGTTCACTTGTATTTTCTAATGATGCGTTGTTAGGTTCATTAATCTGATCATCATTAGCGACTTTGTTTTCAGTATTATTATTTAACGGATTATTATCCAATTCATCAATAATAGGATTATTACTATCCGCATTAGTATCAACAGTATTTGAATCGGGAGTTAGGTTATTGGACCCACCATCAAACACAAAACTTCCAATAGTAATTAATATGGCCAAAAGCGCAGCAATACTTGCTATACGCATCCAAATAGGAATTACTTTTTTTGGTTCTTCTTTTTCAAGATTTAATTCATTCTGAATTTTCCCCCAAAGTTCAGGATTAGGAGACACCTCAAAATCCTTGAGTTTCTCTTGAAAAATTCTGTCTATATGTTTTTTATCACTCATTGTTATAATGATTGCGAATTTAAACTCGCTTTATATGCTTCTATTTTTTCAACTAATAATCTTCGAGCTCTTGCCAAATTAGATTTAGAGGTACCTGAGGTAATTGATAACAATTCGGCTATTTCATTATGAGAATAACCGTCAAGTGCGTATAAATTGAAAACCAATCTATATCTATCTGGAAGTTCTTGAATAATTCCTAATAGAAATTCAACTGTCAATTCATCATCTTCAATGTCTAATTCGTCATCTTCTATTAATTCTTCATTAACTATTTCAAAAACACCTTGACCTCTATAACGCTGCAATGCAGTGTTAATAGTAATCCGTTTTAACCAACCTTCAAAAGAACCTTTGTTATTATATTGACCTATTTTTTCAAAAATGGTCAAAAAAGCGTCTTGCAGATTATCTTCTGCTTCAACATAGTTTCTTGAATACTTTAAGCAAACCGAAAACAATTTACTCGAAAAGAGTTGATATAGTTCACTTTGTGCTTTAGTATCATTTTTACTACAATTTATGATGAGTTGTTTTAAACTCACATGACATGTATATTAATTAAACATTTATTTAATCTATGACTGGCACTTCAATAATCATATATTGATCTTCACCGTTTTCATCTTCACCTTGCCAAAATTTAAAAATATATAAATCTTCAGTAGTGGCTTTAAATCTGAATGAAGCTTCTGTTGGTTCATCTATCTCAACACAATTATTGTTACTTTGAAAATATTTTGCTACAATAGCTACAGTTCTTTCATTTGTTTCGCGTGTATAATAGATATCATTAAAACCGTGACACGAAGTAGGTCGTAAATACTCCAGATAAATATCATAGGTTTCATAACGCTCAAATTCAGTTGGAACAATAGCATCTTCAACTGGTAAAATTACAAATGAAACAGGGTCCATTCCATCATCTGTGCTGCATGATAACGCTAGCATAAACAATAAACAAACAACTAATTTTTTCATGATTACATTCAAAGTTTTATATACATGTTTACTCTGTAGATGCAGAAAGTGTAAAAAGGTTGCGTCTAAAAGCAAAAAAAATCCCGAAAATTTCGGGATTTTTTTTATTTCGAGTTTTTTAAGGCCTCCCGAATTTTAGTTTCAAGCTCATCCATAAGCTCTGGATTGTCCTTTATTAGGGCTTTTACGGCATCTCGACCTTGTCCTAATTTTGTTTCGTCATAGCTAAACCATGATCCACTTTTTTTAACAATTTCAAGATTGACAGCAATATCTAAAATTTCACCTACTTTAGAAACACCTTCTCCATACATAATATCAAATTCAGCAGTTTTGAAAGGAGGTGCTACTTTATTTTTTACAACTTTAACACGTGTTTTATTTCCAGCCACGTTACCATCTGTTTCTTTTATTTGGGTAGAACGTCTAATATCTAAACGGACAGATGCGTAAAATTTAAGGGCATTTCCACCAGTTGTTGTTTCAGGATTGCCAAACATGACACCAATTTTTTCACGCAATTGATTTATGAATATAACGGTACAATTGGTTTTGCTTATAGAGGCCGTTAATTTTCTTAAGGCTTGAGACATTAATCTGGCATGTAATCCCATTTTAGAATCACCCATTTCGCCTTCTATTTCGCTTTTGGGAGTTAGTGCAGCAACAGAATCTATTACAACTATATCAATAGCTCCTGATCGTATTAAGTTATCGGCAATTTCTAATGCTTGTTCGCCATTATCTGGTTGTGAAATGATAAGGTTATCAATATCAACACCTAATTTTTCGGCATAAAATCTATCAAAGGCATGTTCTGCATCAATAAAAGCTGCAATACCACCAGCTTTTTGCGCTTCAGCAATGGCGTGTAGCGTTAATGTTGTTTTACCTGATGATTCTGGACCATAAATTTCAATAACTCTTCCTCTTGGGTAACCACCAACTCCAAGTGCAATATCCAGACCCAAAGAACCTGAAGGAATGGCATCAACATCAACTACAGCTTGGTCACTCATTTTCATGACCGTACCTTTACCATAGGCTTTATCTAGTTTATCTAAAGTAAGCTTTAAAGCTTTTAATTTTGCGTCTTTTTCACTGCTCATTTCTCGTATTTTTATGTTTTGATAGGTCAGCTAAATTACGATAAGTTTTAATTTTTTCAATATTCTGACGCAACCTTTTTACACTTTTTGCATCTACTATATAAAGTGGGGAACTTTTGCTATGAAATCAATCGTATTTTATGCGATTAATTTTGTTTGTCCTTTTTAAGAATTTAAAAATTGTACAGATGAAATTTATTAAGAAAACTTTAATTAACAACGTATTAGGCGTTTCAGTTGTTGTATTTATAAACAGCAGCTGTAAAGCCGATGGAGGTTAGCTCTTATTGTATTTTTTGATTTAGAAGAATGAAAAAATATTAATAACGAGTTAGTCTACTAAAAGCGTCCTGCAAAACAGGACGCTTTTTTTATGGTTAAATATGAAAATGAAAAATAGTTTTAAAATATGTACTTTTGCCTCAAAATAAATCTTTAACCTTAATCATTAGTATAGCATGCAACTGTACAATAACTTAAGCGCTAAAGAAAGAGCAGCGTTAATTGAAGAAGCGGGAAAAGACCGCTTGACAATCTCTTTCTATAAATACGCAAGAATCAAAAACCCTGAACTTTTTAGAAATCATATGTTCCTGGCATGGGATCAATTGGATGTTTTAGGTAGAATTTACATCGCCACCGAAGGCATAAACGCACAGCTTTCAGTTCCTGCTGAAAATTTTAATGAATTTAAGACACATTTAGATACTATTTCGTTTTTAGAAAATGTACGCTTAAATATTGCCATTGAGCACGATAATTTTGCCTTTTTAAAATTAAAGGTGAAAGTGCGTAACAAAATTGTGGCAGACGGATTAAATGATGATACGTTTGATGTGACCAATAAGGGTACTCATGTGGAAGCAGAACAATTTAATGAGTTAATTGAAGATCCTGATGTGGTTTTAGTAGATATGCGCAACCACTACGAAAGTGAAATAGGCCATTTTAAAAATGCAGTAACACCAGATGTAGATACGTTTAGAGAATCCTTAGATATTATAGAAGAAGATTTAAGAGATCATAAAGAGGATAAAAAATTAGTGATGTATTGTACTGGTGGTATTCGTTGTGAAAAAGCCAGCGCGTATTATAAGCACAAAGGATTTAAACAGGTATTTCAGTTAGAAGGTGGTATTATAAATTACACACGTCAAGTTGAAGAAAAAGGACTAGAAAATAAGTTTATTGGTAAAAATTTTGTGTTTGACGAAAGGCGTTCAGAACGTATTACAGATGATGTTATAGCGCAATGTCATCAATGTGGAAAGCCAGCAGATTTGCATACCAATTGTGCTAATGAGGCTTGCCACTTGTTGTTCATTCAATGTGAAGACTGTAAAACAAAAATGGAGAATTGCTGTTCAACACAATGTCAGGAAATTATTCAATTACCTTACGAAGAACAAAAAGCCTTACGCAAAGGACAAGGTAACAGTAATGATATTTTCAAGAAAGGTCGTGCTGACCATTTGCCATTTAAAAAGGATTTGCGAAATATTTTTGACGTCCTGAATAAAAAAGGCTAAATGAATATTTATAAACTTTTAAAGTTAAATAGAAAAATTAAAAGCCACAGAATTAAATTTCTGGGGCTTTTTCTACTGCATAAGTTCAATCAACGATATTTGGCTGTAAATTTCGACCCTGTGATGGCTTGTAATTTGCGTTGCAAGATGTGTTATTTTACAGATGATGATTATGTAAAAACTTTAAAAGGACAATTTAAAGAAGACGAGCTTAATCAAGCGGCAAAAACCATTTTTAAACGTGCTTTAAAACTTCAAATTGGTTGTGGTACAGAGCCCACGTTATATAAAGACTTGGTGAAAGTCGTTGAATTGGGAAAAACGTACAACGTGCCTTATATCTCGATTACAACCAACGCAAATTTGTTGGATGAAGAAAAAATTGAAAAACTGCTAAAAGCAGGTTTAAATGAATTTACTATTTCGTTACATGGTGTGACCAAAGAAAGTTACGAAAGCTTCATGAAAAAAGCGAATTACGAAAAATTTCACAATGCATTTAAGGCCTTTGCTAAACTAAAATCTAAATACGATTTTAAAGTCCGTATCAATTACACGTTCAACAAAGATAATTTCTATGAATTGAAAGATTTTTTCAAGCATTTTGATGGTAATAGTTTTGATATTCTTCAAATCAGACCAATTCAAAAAATTGGTAATACCGAGTATAATGATTTTGATTTAGAAACTATTCGTGGTGATTACCCGGTAATAATAAAAAGTATAAAAGCAAGCTGTAAAGCAAACAATATTATGTTGTTAGCTTCAGACGAGATTCCAAGAAAAGACGAAACCAATCAATCCAGTTTAATTTTTGATTATACATTTTGTTACGTTTCACCACAAAAATTTTGGAAAGATGGTTTCGATTGGAAAAATGAAAGTTTTAATACTTTCTCTAAAAAAATAGGTTGGAGTAATACGCTATTTCAGAATGCCTTTAAGTCTAAACACGAGCTCAAGTCTTTATCTAACCGATTGAATTATGAAATAGAATTCAATTAAATAATAGCTTTTTAAAGTCATTATAATAATCTTATCTTTACGTTTTATTTTTAGTATTAATCCTCTTCTGAATTTACGTTCAGAATCTATATATATCTTTAATTTATGGCTTGTGGAACATGTTCAACAGGAAAAGATGGTCAGCCTAAAGGATGCAAGAATAATGGCACTTGTGGAACCGACAGTTGTAACAAATTAACAGTTTTTGATTGGTTAGCCAACATGTCATTACCTGACGGAGTAGAACCATTTAATTGGGTTGAGGTTCGATTTAAGAATGGTAGAAAACATTATTATAAGAATACCGAAAACCTAACATTAAGTATTGGTGATGTGGTTGCTACCCAAGCAGAGTACGGTCACGATGTAGGTATGGTTACCCTTACAGGAGAATTGGTTCGTGTTCAAATGAAACGCAAGAAAATATCTGAAAACGATCCTGAAACGTTTAAAATCTACAGAAAAGCAACCCAAAAAGACATTGATATTTGGTCTGAAGCTCGTGATAAAGAAGAATCTATGAAGGTCAAGGCAAGACAATTTGCTATTGATTTGAAACTTCAAATGAAAATTTCAGATATTGAATACCAAGGTGATGCTAGTAAAGCAACCTTTTATTACACGGCTGAAGAACGTGTAGACTTCAGGGAACTTATAAAATTATTCGCAAAAGAGTTTAAAACCAGAATTGAAATGCGTCAAGTAGGGTTTCGTCAAGAAGCCTCTAGACTAGGAGGTATTGGGTCTTGCGGGCGTGAATTGTGTTGTTCCACTTGGTTAACTGATTTTCGTTCTGTGAGTACATCTGCAGCCAGATATCAACAACTGTCATTAAATCCGCTAAAGCTTGCTGGTCAATGTGGAAAGTTAAAATGCTGCTTGAACTATGAGTTGGATACTTACCTCGATGCGCTTAAGAGTTTTCCTAAAACAGAAATCAAGCTTTATACTGAAAAAGGAACTGCTGTATGTCAGAAAACGGATATTTTTAAAGGACATATGTGGTATGCTTATGAAGGCGAATGGATGAATTGGCATTTGATAACTACAGATCAGGCAAATGAAATCATAGAATTAAATAAGAATAGAAAAAAGCCTGCAAGCCTTGAAGAATATGCAGCTGAACTAATCGTAGATACTAAAACTGAATATGAAAACGTTGTTGGTCAAGATAGTTTAACACGGTTTGATAGTCCAAAACACCGAAATAAACGTAAAAATAATAAGGGTAATAAAAATAAAAGACGTCGTAAACCTCAAAGCAAGAAAAACAATGCGAAGTAATTTGTTTGTAATCCTTGTGTTTTGTGGATTAATTTTCACTTCATGTGACTCTAATAGAGTTTATGATGTTTATAAATCTTTACCAAATGAATGGCATAAGGATTCAGTAGTTACGTTTAAAATTAAACCACCAGACTCAATAAAACCCTACAACTTGTTTGTAAACTTAAGAAACACCAACGATTATAAGTTTAGTAATTTGTACTTAATAGTTGAAATGAATTTTCCACATGGAAAAATAATTAAAGACACCTTGCAGTATCGTATGGCAAAACCAAATGGTGAGCTGTTAGGAACAGGTTTTACCGACGTTAAGGAAAATAAATTGTGGTATAAAGAAAGCGTAGTTTTTAATGAAACCGGAGAATATACTATTAACATTCAACATGCCATGCGTGAAAATGGCAAAGTAAAAGGCGTAGAAAATTTAGAAGGAATTACAGAAATTGGATTTAGAATAGAAGACCCAAATACAAATTAAAGCATATGGCAAAAAAGAAACAAACAAAACAAACTCAAGATTTTCAGAGCTATGTACGTTGGTTTTGGATATTATTTTTGTCAGGCATTTTTTTGGTTGCATTAGTTTTTATGCTTGCTTCTTGGGGAGCTTTGGGTGAAATGCCAGACTATACGCAATTAGAAAACCCAAAAACCAATTTAGCTACTGAAATAATTTCGTCTGACGGCAAAACACTTGGTAAATTTTATTTTAATGATAACCGTACACCTGTAAGTTATGATGAGCTTCCAAAGCACTTGGTGGATGCTTTAATCGCTACAGAAGATGCTCGCTATTATGAACATTCTGGAATTGACGCTAGAGGGACACTTCGAGCATTTTTCTTTTTGGGTAAAAGAGGAGGTGCTAGTACCATTTCGCAACAGTTGGCAAGACAATTGTTTGTTGGTGTTAGATCCAAAAATTTAGACAAGTACACTCAAAAAATAAAGGAATGGGTTATAGCCACTCGTCTAGAACGTCAATATACCAAGGAAGAAATCATAGCGATGTATTTTAACATCTATGACTTTGGTAATAATGCCGATGGTATTCGTTCAGCAGCTAGTATCTATTTTGATAAAGAACCACATGAACTGGATATTAAGGAATCAGCTATGTTGGTTGGCATGTTTAAAAACTCATCATTATATAACCCAAGAGAGCATCGTAATCCAGTTGGTACAAGAAATCGACGAAATGTTGTGCTATCTCAAATGGAGAAGTATGATTATATTTCAGAGAAGACCAGAGATTCGCTTCAAGCAACTGAATTGGATTTACGCTATACACCGCAATCTCATCGCGATGGAATAGCAACATACTTCAGAGCCTATTTAGACGGGTTTATGAAAGATTGGATTAAGAATAACCCAAAACCTGATGGCGAAAAGTATAATTTGTATGGCGATGGCTTAAAAGTTTTTACTACAATAGATTCACGTATGCAACAGTATGCTGAAAATGCTGTACAACAACATATGCCTAGATTACAAGCGGAATTTGACCATCAAAACACACCTAAACGAAACCCTACTGCACCATTTCTGGAACTAGATCAAAGTGAAATAGATGCCTTAATGAAACGTGGTATGCGTCAGTCGGAACGCTGGCGAGTCATGAAAACTGAAGGTAAAAGCGAAAAGGAAATAATTGCTTCTTTTGATAAGCCAACCAACATGACCGTTTTTTCATGGAAAGGTGAGATAGATACCATTATGAAACCTATAGATTCCATGCGTTATTATAAATCCTTTTTACATCCAGGTATGATGTCTATGGATCCGCAAACAGGTCATGTAAAAGCATGGGTTGGTGGTATGAATTATAAACACTTTCAGTACGACCATGTGAATCAAGGTAAGCGTCAGGTAGGCTCAACTTTCAAGCCATTTGTGTACGCAACCGCTATTGATCAATTGCATTTATCACCTTGTTACAAAATGCCACGCTCACAAATCACTATTGAGGCTGGACGACACGGTACTTTAGAACCTTGGAGCCCCAAAAATTCTGATGGTGTTTATGGTGGCGAATTAACTTTAAAAGCTGCATTAGCCAATTCAGTTAATACCATCACCGCTCGCTTGATTGATAAAGTTGGACCACAGCCAGTGATTGATTTAGTTGAAAAACTGGGTGTAAAATCCAATATTCCAGCTGTGCCCTCCATTGCACTAGGAACAGCTGATTTGAACGTTTATGAAATGGTAGCGGCTTATGCTACCTTTGCGAATAAAGGAGTTTATACCAAACCCGTAATGGTGACCCATATTGAAGATAAAAATGGCACTATTTTATATCAGTTCACGCCAGAGTCTCGTGATGTTATCAGTGAAGAAACAGCTTATGTAACCGTTAAACTTATGGAAGGTGTTACCGAAGCTGGATCAGGTGTAAGATTAAGAACTAAAGGCGCAGATGCTTACAGAGCAGATTATCGTGAGATTGTGACAGGCTATCCATATGAATTTAAAAACCCAATAGCAGGGAAAACAGGAACTACACAAAATCAAAGTGATGGTTGGTTTATGGGTATGGTGCCTAATTTAGTTACTGGTGTTTGGGTAGGAGCAGAAGATCGAGCAGCACATTTTGCTAAAATCACTTACGGACAGGGAGCAGCAATGGCTTTACCAATTTGGGCATTATACATGAGAGACTGTTATGAAGACGAAACACTTGATGTATCAAAAGAAAATTTTGAGAGACCAAAAGAGCTAACTATTGAAGTAGATTGCAATGCCTATGAAGAGGGAAGCCAAGAAATACTTCCAGAGGAAGACGTTCCAGATGAGTTGGATTTTTAGTTCGATTTAAGTTTAAAAAAATCAAAAGCCATTCACTTCCGAATGGCTTTTTTATTTCGTATTTTTCCACTGCAAAAACAGATTAAAAATGATTAATAAACAAGTTGCAGGAGTAGATGAGGCTATTAAAGGTATAGCTGATAACATGACCTGTATGTTTGGTGGTTTTGGTTTAAGTGGAATCCCTGAAAATGCCATTGCAGCATTGGTAAAGTCTGGTGTAAAAGGCTTAACATGTATTTCAAATAATGCAGGAGTAGATGACTTTGGATTAGGCTTATTATTGCATCAGCGTCAGATAAAAAAAATGGTATCATCATATGTTGGTGAAAACGATGAGTTTGAGCGTCAAATGCTAAGTGGTGAGTTGGATGTTGAACTAATTCCGCAAGGTACATTAGCAGAACGCTGTCGTGCTGCACAAGCAGGATTTCCTGCCGTTTACACACCAGCAGGTTACGGTACTGAAGTGGCTGAAGGTAAGGAAACCAGGGAATTTGATGGTAAAATGTATGTTTTAGAGCATGCTTTTAAAGCTGATTTTGCTTTTGTAAAAGCATGGAAAGGTGATGCAGCTGGAAACCTTATTTTTAAAGGTACAGCTAGAAATTTTAACCCTAATATGTGCGGTGCTGCTAAAATAACTGTTGCAGAAGTTGAAGAATTAGTACCAGTAGGCGAATTAAATCCTAATCACATTCATATTCCAGGAATTTTTGTGCAACGTATTTTTCAGGGTGAAAAATATGAGAAACGAATAGAGCAACGTACAGTTAGAAAAAGAGAATAATTAAATTGTCTGGTTGAGCGCAGTCGAAACCTAATTAAAAATGACACATTAAGATATGTTAGATAAAAACGGAATAGCTAAACGTATAGCGAAAGAAGTACAAGATGGTTACTATGTTAATTTGGGTATCGGTATTCCAACGTTGGTAGCTAATTATGTTCGAGACGATATAGAAGTAGAATTCCAAAGCGAAAATGGCGTATTAGGTATGGGACCATTTCCATTTGAAGGCGAAGAAGATGCAGATATTATTAACGCTGGAAAACAAACCATTACAACTTTACCAGGAGCGAGTTTTTTTGATTCCGCTATGAGCTTTTCTATGATTAGAGGTCAACACGTGGACTTAACTATTTTAGGCGCTATGGAAGTTGCTGAAAATGGAGATATTGCCAACTGGAAAATTCCAGGGCGCATGGTAAAAGGAATGGGAGGTGCGATGGATTTAGTTGCCAGTGCCGAAAATATAATAGTTGCTATGATGCATACTAACAAAGCAGGAGAATCAAAGCTTTTAAAACGTTGTTCCTTACCACTAACAGGAGTAGGTTGTGTAAAAAAGATTGTAACTAACCTAGCGGTTTTAGAAGTTACGGGTAATGGATTTAAACTTTTAGAACGCGCACCAGGAGTTTCAGTTGAAGCTATTCAAAAAGCAACTGAAGGGACATTGATTGTTACTGGAGATATTCCTGAAATGGCACTTTAGATAAGAATTACATGTATAAAAAAAGCTGCTTTTTTAAGTGGCTTTTTTATGAACTATATTTAAATTTATGTAAGAAAAAAGACTCTAAAGCACGCCAAATGTTAAAAAAACATGTATTTCATCGAAAAATAATGCATTTTAGCAGATTTATTTAAAATAAGTTACATATTAGCAATCCCAAATTTAATGAACAGATTAACCAACTTCTTTTAGAAACTTGGATTATAATTTCCCCCAAATCTATTATAATCCTTGTGAAAGAAAGAAACCCAAATCTACCAAAACCTACTTTATGAATTTTGCATCAAATCTACCAGAACAACCTACTTATGAAAATGGTTTGTATGTGAAAGTAAAACAAACCACTCGATTCATTAAAAGTTTAATGTATCTTACTAAAAAGTTATTCATGCTATAATCCTTTTGGAATAGCATGAATAAGTTTTTTAGTGTAGTCTTTTTCTGGATGCTCGTAAATAGTATCGGCATCATTCATTTCTTCAATTTTACCAGCATTCATTACTATTAAATTATCAGACATATATTTTACTACAGCTAAATCGTGTGAAATAAAAATATAAGTAAAGCCATAGTTTTCTTTTAATTCGTTTAAGAGATTTAAAACTTGAGCTTGTACTGAAATATCCAATGCTGAAACCGATTCGTCACAAATTATCAATTTAGGTTGCAAAGCTATAGCTCTAGCAATGCCAATACGTTGTCGTTGACCACCAGAAAATTCATGTGGATACCTGGAAAAGAAAGTAGCATCTAACCCAACTTTTTCTAATAATTCATAAACCATAGTTTCGCGTTCGGCATTGGTTTTTCCAATGTTGTGTACTTTCATAGGTTCCATAATAGCTTTCCCAACAGGAATACGCGGATTCAAGGAAGCAAAAGGATCTTGAAATATAATCTGAATATCTTTTCTCAATTCTTGAGTTGCTCGTTTTGATAAATTGGTAATGTTGTTTCCTTTATAAAGTATTTTACCATTAGTTGCTTTGTCTAATAATAATATAGCATTTGATAAAGTAGATTTACCACATCCAGATTCACCAACTAGACCTAAGGTTTCACCTTCATAGAGTTTAAAACTCACATTATTGACAGCTTTAAAACTTTCAGGTTTTGAAAACCATCCAGATTTAGAAACGTATTCTTTTTCAAGATTAATTACTTCCAATAATGGTGGCTTTGAATATAGTTTTTTATGATTTGTATCACGTTGCGTTTTAGTAACAATAGTTTTATCAACCGAATCAGCCATAAAATCTTTTATCGTTGCTAAACGTTTGTATCTAACATTTAAAGGTGGCCTTGAATTTATAAGCGCTTTGGTGTATGTGTGTTTTGGGGTTTTAAAAATATCAGAAACAGAACCTTGCTCAACTATTTCACCTTGATACATAACTAGAACGCGATCTGATATTTCAGAAATTAAAGCCAAATCATGAGATATAAATAAAATGCTCATTTGTTCTTCCTGCTGAAGTTGTTTTAGCAGCAATATTATTTCTTTTTGAACAGTTACATCTAAAGCAGTAGTAGGCTCATCTGCAATTAATATTTTAGGTTTACAAGCAATAGCCATTGCAATCATAACCCGTTGCTTTTGTCCACCAGAAATTTCATGCGGATATGCTTTAAAAACACGTTTAGGATCTGGCAATTTTACTTTATCAAATAACTGAAGTGTTTCAACTTTAATTTCTTGTTTAGAAAGCGATGTGTGTTGCAAAAGTATTTCTTGAACTTGTTCTCCGCATATCATGGATGGGTTTAAAGAACTCATAGGTTCTTGAAAAATCATAGCAATATCATTTCCTCTAATTGATTGAAATGCTTTTGGAGATAGTTTGGTTAAGTCTTCACCTTTAAAGTTTATCTCTCCATTCTTAATTTTAGAAATATTTTTTGGAAGCAATCCTAAAATAGCCAATGTAGAAACAGATTTTCCAGAACCTGACTCGCCAACAATTCCAAGTATCTCATTTTTATTTAAATAATATGAAATATTATGAATTATTTCTTTTTCAATTTGCTCATTAAAAAATGAAATAGAAAGATTCTTAATTTCTAAAACAGAAGTTTTTTGCATAGGTAAATGTAGCAATTTTCTGAACTTTTATTACGGTTTTTCCGTAAAGAAAAACCTTACATATGTTATTCAACGAAAACGTTGTAGTAAAACTTTTTTTTTAACAAAATATTGGTATTTTCATCGACGAATTATTAACCAAATTATTAAAAAATTAAACAATTCACATGAAAAAAACTATTACATTAGGAATTTTGTGTTTTATGTTCGCTTTTTCAAGTTTTGCACAGTATCAGCGCTGTGGAGCTATGGAAAATTTGGAATATAGAAAACAACAAGACCCAGGATTAGAACAGCGTATGCAAGAGATTGAAATTTTTACGCAAAATAAAATCCAACAAATGGAGTCCCAAAACTACAGAATTGATGGTTCAATTATCACAATTCCAGTGGTCGTACATGTATTGTACCGAAACAGTACAGAAAACATTAGTTTAGCTCAAATTCAGTCGCAGCTAGATGTTTTAAACGAAGATTTTAGACGTACAAATCCAGATGCCGATAACACGTGGTCGCAAGCTGCAGATACGGAAATTGAATTTTGTCTAGCAACTGTTGATCCAAATGGAAATGCAACATCTGGTATTACAAGAAAACAAACAACACGGCAAGATTGGGGAGCTAATGATGATGCCAAGCGTTCATCGTCAGGAGGAATTGATCCATGGAATACCAGTGAGTATCTAAACATGTGGGTTGTACCAAAAATGACAACTGTTTCACAAGGTCAGACAATTAATCTTCTAGGTTATGCGCAATTCCCTGGTGGAAATGCTGCAACCGATGGATTAGTTATGATATATAATGCATTTGGACGTACAGGTGCTGTTACTGCTCCTTATGACGGAGGTCGTACTACTACTCATGAAATAGGACACTATTTTAACTTACGTCACATTTGGGGAGATTCTAATTGTGGTAATGATTTTGTTAGTGACACACCTACACACCAAACATCTAACTATGGATGCCCTTCTGGACGTGTGTCTTGTGGTTCAACAGATATGATTCAGAACTATATGGATTACACTAATGATTCGTGTATGAATTTATTCACTCAAGGTCAGAAAAATAGAATGCGTGCTGTTTTAGAAGCAGGTGGAGCAAGACGCTCTTTAGCATTATCTGATAAGTGCGGTGGTGGCGGAACTACACCAACGTGTAGTGATGGTATTCAAAACGGAAATGAAACTGGTGTAGATTGTGGTGGACCAGATTGCGCACCATGTCAAACAGCTTGTACAGAAAATGAAATTAATGTAAATATTACTTTCGATAATTACCCTGAAGAAACAGCATGGACACTGAAAAACTCTAGTGGTACAACAGTAGCTTCTGGAAGTTATTCTACTGCAAATCCTGATGGTTCTTCAATTACTGAAACGTTCTGCTTACCTGATGGTTGTTACGATTTCCAAATTACTGATGCGTATGGAGATGGTATTTGCTGTTCTTACGGTAATGGTTCTTATAGTGTAACTGATGCTTCAGGAACATTAGCTTCAGGAGGATCTTTTACATCTTCTGAAACGACTAATTTCTGTTTAGGAGGCGGACCAGCACCAACGTGTAATGACGGCGTTCAAAATGGAAATGAAACTGGTGTTGACTGTGGCGGGCCAGATTGCGTACCTTGTGTTACACCACCAACTTGTGATGATGGAATCCAAAATGGAGATGAAACTGGTATTGATTGTGGAGGTAGCTCTTGTGCACCTTGCTCAACAGGCGGTACAGATGTATTACATGAAGGATTCTTCGAGTCTGGATGGGATGGCTGGTCTGATGGAGGAAGTGATTGCTATCGTTACAGCGGATCTAGATCATACGAAGGACAATATTCTATTCGCATAAGAGATAATTCTGGAACTGCATCTGCAATGACATCCCCTTCATTTAACTTAACGTCCTATCAACAAGTTGAGGTAGAATTCTATTTCTATTCTTATAGTATGGAGAATAATGAAGACTTTTGGTTACGCTATTATAACGGATCAAGTTGGACAACAGTAGCAGCTTGGGCTAGTGGTACTAACTTTAACAATAACACGTTCTACACGGCTACAGTTACGCTAGATGCGTCGCAATATAACTTTGCTAGCAATTCACAATTTAGATTCCAATGTGATGCAAGTGGAAATGCCGATCAAATTTATATTGATCAGGTAACGATTAGAGGTATTAGTAATGGTAATATAAGAACTGAAACACAAAATTTAGAGTTTGTTAGAACTTTAGATACAGATGATGGTTTTGGTGAAGATGATTTCACAATTTATCCTAACCCTGTTAAAGGAGGAATATTATATGTGAAATTACCAGGAAACGCACAAGGAACTTATCGTATTATGAATATGATTGGTCAAACTGTATTAACTGGAAACTCAATAAAAGAAATTAATGTTTCAGGATTAAAAACTGGAATGTACTTTATTGAAGTAAATGATGGTGAAGAAACCATGACTAAAAAGTTTATTAAGCAATAATCTGCTATAAATAACCTATTAATTAAAAAGTCCAGATTTTAAATCTGGACTTTTTTTATACGCTTATAATTTCACTATCATGAAGGAGTTCGTCTCCTCGTAATCGCAAGAAAATTTGAGCTACAGCAATCGTGTCTTTTTCGCAATAGGTGATTATGCGATCTATATTTTGTTCTTCGTAATATACATGATAAACTTCACTACCATCAATATCATCTTTAGGCGAAGGAATGCCTAAAACATTGGTTAGTAATTTTAATGAGGTATAAGTTTTATAATCGCCAAATTTCCATAACTCTAAAGTATCTAAATGCGGAACTTCCCAAGGCTTTTTACCAAAGAGATTTAATTTATAAGGTAATTCAATATTGTGAATTATCATACGCCTTGCTATGTATGGGAAATCGAATTCTTTACCGTTGTGAGCACACAATAAGTGCTTGTTTTGGCTAAAATGTGAAATAAGAAGGTTTTTAAAGTCTTTTAAAATTTTTATTTCATCACCATAAAATGAGGTAACACGAAAGGTTCTAATATCACCTTGCATTTTAAAATAACCAACTGAAATACATATTATTTTCCCAAATTCAGCCCAAATTCCTGCACGATCGTAAAACTCTTCAGCTGTGAAATCATCTTTGCGCTGGTATTGCGATTTGGCTTCCCAAAGGGCTTGTTTGGTTTCGTCTAAATCAGAGAAATGTTGTGTTTCAGGAACAGTTTCAATGTCCAGAAAAAGTATGTTTTCGAGATTTAGTTTAGAAATCATAATAATTATTTTTCAAGCATATGATAGGCTTCTTCAATATAGGTTGTAATATCTGGTGTAAAGGTAGCAATGGCATCACCAGGTCCTTTGGCATGACCAAGTCTTACAATTATGACGTTATCATTTGGTTCTACAATAACATATTGCCCTAAATGACCACGCATCATAAAAAACGATTTGCCATTCATTTTCTTCAACCACCAACCGTAACCATATTCTGGGCTTTCGGTAAATCTAGGCTTGATGGATTTTGCGATAAATGAAGAATCTAAAAGTTGCTGACCATTCCACTTACCATAATCCTTATAGAGTTTACCCATTCGGGCAAAATCTTTGGCATTACTAGCTATACAGCAGTATGCTTTAACCATATCATGATCTTCACTATCCACTTGCCAAAGTGTAGCATTTTCTGAATTTAAAGGCTTCCAGAAACTTTCGGTTAGGTAATCATAAAGCTTTTTACCTGTAGCGCGTTCCAATACCATAGCTAACATTTGTGTGTCACCACTGGCATATTTATAGCTTGTTCCAGGTTCGCGAACAACATCTAAACCAAGCATGACTTTATCTAAATCATCATCAAAATAAGCACGTGTAGTGATTGAAAATGGCGAATAATAACGCTCATCCCAATTGGTTCCTGAAGCCATAGACGATAAATCACCAACTGTAAGCTTTGCAGCTTTGTTATCTTTTCCTTCACAAAATTCTGGAATAAAATCGCAAACCGGTTGGTCTAGATTTTTTATATAGCCATCCATAATAGCTTTTCCTAACATAGCCGACACATAACTTTTTGCCATAGAGAAAGAATTTGATTTTGAATTTTCATCAAATCCATCGTAGTATTTTTCAAACCAAACACTATCATTTTTGATTATGACGTAGGCAATGGTACCATTTTGGGCATTTATGTTTTTCAAGGTTTCAGTTGCTTCAACTGAATTATAATCTTTGTGTTTTGTCCAGGGCTGTGGCTTGTCATTTTCAACAACAGCATTATCAAAATGCTTGTAATCTTCAAGATAGGCTGTTGTGTAACCTTTAAGATATATTGTTCTAACAGCTTTTAACAGATAATCAGTATCGGTTAAGTAGAGTGTAATAATGAGCAGACCGAAAACGATAACAACCCATTTAAGGAGGTTTTTTAAAAATTTCATTTGGTAGTTTTAGTAGATTAAATATACTAAAATGAATTTATTTTAAATTTTTAAGGTCAAAATTTTCTAGTAACGTTTTTAAAGCCCAAGCTAGAGATTGTTTGGCTGGTTTACTTTTTAGTTTACAAACATCTTTAGCAGTAATCATGGGCTCTATTCCCATTAGAACAGTTGCTGATGCAACAATGTTTTGAAAGTCCTCACCAAGTTGATTTTTATAAGGTTCTAATGCCAACTCTAATGCGGCTGTTCTTCTGGCACCTCGAAGGGATTTTTCTGATGCTGAAAAATCTTCTTTCAAGTAAACACTTAAATATTTTCTAAAAGCGGGTTCATTATCTATGGCTAGTTGATTATAATAATCTTGTATAAATAATATTTGATCTATAACCGATAAATGCTTGCTTTCGTGAACGAGTGTTTCTGGAGATTTTGTGTGAATATCTATTCCAGCTTCTGAACACAGAATGTCAATATTTGAAAAATATCTATAAACGGTAGCTCTCGACGTGTTGGAATGTTGAGCAACATCTTCGAGGGTAAACGACAACCCTTTTGATAGTAGTCCTTGAGCCGTTTCCAAGAGTTTTTGTCTTGTTTTTCTCTTTTGAGATTGACGTCCCGTTGTTAGTGACATATTTTTCATGAGACAAATATCTCATAAAATTTTGTAAACTCAAAAAAAGAAAATACATTTGTGAGACAAAAATCTCACGAAATGAAAACCACTGAAACTTTTTGGGTGCTAGGACATAAGGTTACTAACTATATGACTACTGGCGATTATGATTTTGCAATGGGAGAGACACCTCCTCATACGCAGGGACCACCACCTCATTTGCATAATGAATTTTCTGAAACCTTCTTAATTACTGAAGGTGAGATGGAGTTTATGATAAATGGTCAGATTAAAATAGTTAAGACTGGTGAATTGGTTGATTTACCTCCAAAAACAATTCATACATTCACAAATAATAGTGATTCAGCGTGTAAATGGATTAATGTTCACAGCCCAAAAGGATTCCGAGGATTTTTTGAGTTTGTTGGTGTTCCAGTTAATGATGTGAACGCCCAAAAAAAATCTATAACTGAAGAAAAAATTAAGACCGTTATTGAAAAAGCAGCAGACTTTGATATGATTCTTAAGCTTTAAAACAAGCTTTGCTGTTTATAAGGGCTTTCATGTTCTAAAAGCCATTGCTTTCTGTGCAATCCACCTGCATATCCAGTTAAGCTTCCATCACTACCTATGACTCGATGGCAAGGCACAATAATCCATAATGGGTTTTTACCATTGGCATTGGCAACAGCGCGTATGGCTTTTACATCGCCTAACTTTTTGGATAAATTAAGATATGAAAGGGTTTTACCATAAGGAATATGCAACAATTCATCCCAAACCCGTTTTTGGAAATCAGTTCCTTGCGGATTTAAATTTAAATCGAATTTTTTTCGTTCGCCATCGAAGTATTCATTCAATTGATAAACACAATCTTCAAGAGTATCTGGTATAATATCGGAAACGTTTTCTTCAGAATTTAAAACCGTAACAGATCGTATACCCTTTTCATTACCAACAATTTTTGTAAAACCTAAAGGTGTATTAACGATACAGGATTCCATTACTCTTCAGCTTCTGGGTTATTTAGAATGCCTAGTTTTTTGGCACGAGCTTCCCAGTTTTTTCTTGCTTGTAATTGTAGGTCAGAAACGTTATCACTTTCGTCCATAATTTCAAGTCCGAGTAAGGTTTCAATAACATCTTCCATAGTGACCAAACCACTTACTGAACCATATTCATCTACAACTAATGCCATGTGATTACGGCTTTCAACAAGTTTTTCAAATAGAATAGGAATGGATAAATCGCGACTAACAATAATGATGTTTCGCTTTAATTCTGACAACTTTTTTTTGTTATTGTCGAGTGCCATTTCCTTAAAAACATCATCCTTTAAAACCAGACCTTTTATATTATCTTCCGTATCCACATAAATAGGTATTCTAGAAAAACGGAGATTCAGATTTTTATTAAAAAATTCTTCAACAGTTATATTTTCATTTTCCGTTTTCATAACTGTTCTAGGCGTCATGACATCTTTTGCCTGAACATCTTTAAATGTCAAAAGATTTTTTATAACCTTACTTTCACTCTCTTGAAAAACACCTTCTTCATGAGCCATATCAGTCATAACCATAAAACCTTCACGACTTAACACACTACCGTGAGCACTACCGCCAATAAGTTTTGTAGTCAGGCGTAGTAACCATAAAATACCTGTCCATTTTAATGGAAATATTAAAACAGTCAACGCTTTTGAAGTGAAATTGGCTAATTGTTTCCAATAGGTTGCTCCAATAGTTTTTGGAATTATTTCAGAAGCAATTAATATAAGTAAGGTCATAATTGCGGACACAATTCCAACAGTATTTATTCCGAATATTTCAACCTTATAAGGCAGTTTTTCAGCTTCAATACCAACCATCATAGCTCCTAAAGTATGTGCAATAGTATTAAGTGTGAGTATTGCAATAAGTGGTTGATCTACATCCTTCTTAAGATTCTCTAAAGTTACAGCGTACTCTTTACCTTCTTGCTTTTTAACATTGATAAATGTTGGCGTGACACTTAACAAAACGGCTTCAAGAATGGAACATAAAAAAGAAAAGAAAATAGAAACGGTTGCCCAAAGAATTAATGTACCCATTAAATAGTAATTAGTTTGAGGCTAATTTACGAAATCAATTTTACAATATCCTTGGCAAAATAAGAAGCAATTATGTCTGCCCCAGCGCGTTTAATTGCTGTTACTTGTTCCATCATTACGGCATCATGGTCTAACCAACCTTTTTCAGCTGCAGCCTTTAGCATAGCATACTCGCCAGACACTTGATAAACAGCCACAGGTACATCAACTTCGTTTTTAATTTCACGAACAATGTCTAAATAACATAATCCTGGTTTAACCATAACGATATCTGCTCCTTCATCGATATCCATTTCGGTTTCCCGAATGGCTTCGAATCGGTTTGCTGGATCCATTTGATAGGTTTTTTTATCCTTCGGAATATTAACCATATCAACAGGTGCTGAATCTAAAGCATCACGAAATGGCCCGTAAAATGCAGAAGCATATTTTGCTGAATAGCTCATAATTCCTGTATCAGTGAATCCCTCATCCTCCAAGGCTTCACGAATGGTCAAAATACGACCATCCATCATATCACTAGGCGCCACAAAATTCGCGCCAGCTTGAGCATGAGACACACTCATTTCAGCTAAAAAATCAACGGTAACATCATTAGCAATCATACCGTTTTCAATAATACCGTCATGACCATAAACGGAGTAAGGATCCAAAGCGACGTCAGTCATAACCAGCATATCAGGACATGCATTTTTGACCGTTTTTATAGCTCTTTGCATAAGACCATTTGGGTTTAAGGCCTCTTTCCCTTGGTTGTCTTTCAGATTGTCCGGAACTTTCACAAATAATAATACCGATTTCAGACCCATTTTCCAGAGTTCGTGTACTTCTTTTTCCAATAAATCTAGACTGTAGCGAAAGTAATTTGGCATAGAAGCGATTTCTTCTTTTACGCCTTTACCTTCAACCACAAACAATGGTACTAAAAAATCATTTGGTGTAATTATGGTTTCACGAACTAAACTTCTAATTGCTTCATTAGTTCTTAAACGTCTATTTCTTCTTAATGGGTACATGTTTATTTTTTTATTTTTTCAAGTTCGTTATTCAATTTGTTTTGCATGTTATCTGCAAAAGCAACCAGAGATTTAGGTGCTTTAAAGCGATACCCTACAAATATTTGAAAGTAAGGAATATTATCATTTACTCGGGTTGATCTGTCAGCATCGTGGTTTAATATAAGGTAGCTGTAATGAGTACCTAAATATAAGTTATCGATATCATAGGTTGCCGAAGCTCTAAAGTTCAATTCTGTTAATAATGTTGTTAATGAATCCTCACCTTCATATTTTGAATAATTCAATCCAATTCCAGCCGATACTCCTGCTGAAAGTAAGATGTTTTTTGTTGGAACAAGATTGTAATAATAGGAAGGCGCAAAAGCAATGTCGAAAGACTTGTAATCCTCATCAATAGGAGGGTTTACTAAATCCGTTCTAAAATTGAATTTGGAGTAGTAGTATATAATTCTTGGAATAAAACTACCGGTACTTTTAAGCTGCTTTTCGTCTTGAGAAGTTATTGCCCGAAATGAAAAATTCTCATTCCATATATATGAAGTCGCACCACCTATTTTAAAGTTTCTAGTTTTTGGCAAATAGACAGAAAAATTATCATCACTTAAATAGAATCCTTTTTCGTTGAAAAGGTCAAAGGTTTGCATAAAATGCTTTCCAAAAAATGTTCTGAAGTTAAGATTAAAAAGCTTTGAATCTGTATTGTCCTTGTTTTCAGCCAAAAAATTAGGCGCAAAAGAATAGGAGGCTGATATGCCTCGGAATGAAACAGAGGCGCCAATGCGATTTTGTTTATTGGGCTCAAGATTAAAAAAGGCATCGGAGTTTCGATCGTTAAGTTGAAGTGAATTAGATGTGTTTACATAGTAAGCCCGAGCTGTAATTCTATTGGGATAAGAGACCTTGTATTCGGTTTCTTCTTTGTATATAATATCTTCTTCGGTTTCTTGAGAAAAGCACAATAAGGGTATGGCAACTAACAGTAAACAGAGCAAACTATTTTTTAGACCCATGATTTAGGATGTTTTAAAACATCAAGAAGTTTTTCTTCCTCACTTCCCAATGCTGGTTTATGATTATAAATCCATTGTACATGTGGGGGCAAACTCATTAATATACTTTCAATGCGACCGTTGGTTTTTAAACCAAATAAGGTGCCTTTGTCGTGGACTAAATTAAATTCAACATAGCGACCACGACGAATTTCCTGCCAATCTCTCTGTTCTTTAGAAAAAGGTAAGTCTTTTCGTTTTTCAACTATTGGGACATAAGCATCTAAAAAACTATCGCCAACCTCTGTTACAAAGTTAAACCATTTTTCCATAGACATAGTATCGGTAGTCTTGCAATAATCAAAAAACAAACCACCAATGCCTCGCGCTTCATTTCGGTGCGAATTGTAAAAGTATTCATCGCACCTAGCTTTGTAGGTTTCGTAAAAATCTGGATTATGCTTATCACAAGCTGTTTTACAAACTTTGTGGAAATGCTTGGCATCTTCTTCAAATAAGTAATAAGGTGTTAAATCTTGTCCGCCGCCAAACCATTGGTCAACGATATCACCATTTTTATCATACATTTCAAAGTAACGCCAATTAGCATGCACTGTTGGCACCATTGGGTTTTTGGGATGTAAAACCAGACTCAAGCCACAGGCAAAAAAATCAGCTTCAGAAACACCAAAATGCTTACGCATGGTATCAGGCAAATCACCATGGACTGCCGAAATATTCACACCGCCTTTTTCAAAAACATTCCCGTTTTCAATAACGCGTGTTCTTCCGCCTCCACCTTCAGGGCGTTTCCAAATATCTTCATGAAATTCAACCTTGCCGTCAACTTCTTCTAATTTAGAAGTAATAGTATCTTGTAAAGTTTGTATGTATTGATAGAACTTATTTTTCATTGTATAATTCATATAACTCCATATCAAGAGTGTCTTCACCTGGAGGCGTGTATTCTTTTAATAAAGTTTCTTTCCAAGTGAAATTATTATTGGTTGCAACTTTGATACTAGAGATATTGCTTTCATGTACTATAATACGAAGTGTTTTGAGTCCTAAAGTTTTAAATGCATACTCGGAAAGCAGTCTAACAGTTTTAGTCGTTAGTCCTTTTTCTTCAAACTGATAACCAATACAGTAAGCAAATTCTCCTTGTTTTATTTCCCAATCAAGTTCTTTTAAATAAATTATTCCTACTAATTTATGAGATCCCTTTTCTTTTAGAAGGTACACGAACTCTTCATTGATTAAAAATTGCTTCACTTTTTTTGCAACAAATGATTTTGCAAGAGTAGGTGTTAAATTTTGAGAAAGTGTTTGTGGAAAAAAGCGTTTTAGACGATCTTCATTAGCAACAACAAAGTCACAAATAGGCCAAGCATCATTTTCTTGAATACCATCAATACAATATGAACCAAAACTAGCAATCAATATTTAAGCTTTATATTCTTTAACGGCATCAATAAGGGCTTTGGCATGGTCTAACGGAATATTAGGTAGAATACCATGACCCAAGTTTACAATGTATTTGTCCTTTCCAAAATCATTAATCATTTGGGTAACCATTTTCTTAATTTCAGAAGGAGGAGAAAATAATCGTGTAGGATCAAAATTACCTTGAAGTGTAATGTTACCTCCAGTTAAATAGCGTGCATTTCTTGCAGAACACGTCCAATCAACTCCTAGTGCAGAAGCTCCAGATTTAGACATTTCATTCAAAGCAAACCAACAGCCTTTTCCAAAAGCGATAACAGGCGCATCATCTTTTAAAGCATTAATTATTTGTTGAATATACTGCCAAGAGAATTCTTGATAATCAACAGGTGATAACATGCCTCCCCAAGAATCAAATACTTGAACGGCATTGCAACCTGCCTTTACTTTTTCTTTTAAATAGGCTATAGTTGTATCCGTTATTTTTTGAAGTAATTGATGTGCTGCAATTGGATTGGTAAAGCAAAACTCCTTGGCTTTATCGAAGTTTTTACTGCCTTGACCTTGTACACAGTAGCATAAAATAGTCCAAGGTGAACCCGCAAATCCAATTAATGGAATTTCGTTGTTCAATTTTTCTTTTGTAGCCTTTATGGCTTGATATACATAATCTAATGCAACAGTAACATCTGGAACAATGACTTTATCGACATCTTTTTGAGTACGAACTGGATTGGGTAAATACGGACCAAAATTAGGTTTCATTTGAACCTCGATATTCATAGCTTGTGGAATGACTAATATGTCACTAAACAGAATAGCAGCATCCATACCATATCTTCGTATAGGTTGAACGGTTATTTCACTCGCCAACTCTGGTGTTTGACAGCGTGTAAAGAAATCGTATTTGGCTTTAATTTCCATAAACTCAGGCAGATAACGACCAGCTTGACGCATCATCCAAACAGGAGGCCTATCGACTGTTTCTCCTTTTAAAGCCCTTAAAAATAAATCGTTTTTTATCATTTTCTCTGTCAATCCTGCGAAAGCAGGAATTTTTTTAAATATAATGTTCGTTAACTAATTCTATTACACTTTCAACGGTTGGAACTTTTGCTATCCTAATATCTTTGAAGTGTTTTTTTGCTTCTTTTGCAGTCGTTTCACCAATACAAAAAGCTATTAATTCGGCATTATTTTCTTGTCTGTAGCTTTGTACAGTAGATGGGCTGTAAAACATAACACCTTCAGTAGAATCAGGAATTTTTACCGCATCAAGTTTAGTTTGGTAAGCCTCAATCTCATTTACCGAAATATTGTTTTCTTCTAAAATAGAAGGTAAAGCATCCAAACGAATGTCGCTACAGAAATAGGTTACTTCAGTTCCTTCAATATACTCTACTAAATATTCAGCTAATTTTTGAGCATTTTTTTCTGCATGTTTAACAGGTCCTATGCGTTTTTCAACAAGCCTTTTGGTGCGTCTGCCTACACAGTAAATATTTTGAAATTGTAATTCAACTGCCGAAAAATTATGTAATAAAGCTTCCACAGCATTTTTGCTTGTTATAATAACGTTTTGAATAGGCTTTCTAACTACTAGAGGTTTGATTCTGTTTAAGCTAATTTTCACAAAATCAGAACTTTCAACACCTATATTTTCATTAAATAATTGTAACTGATCTTCGGTAAGTGATTTGGTAGAATACACTTTGGTTCCAACCGAAGTACGTTTAATGGTATCCATTAATCGCTTTCCGCCACGCTCAATAATATAGTTGGCACAGAAATTAGCTAAATCGTGATGATGTCCAAGTTTTTCGGTGCGTTTAACTTCAATTTTTTTACTACCATCAGTACTTAATAGCACACCTTCAAAAGTTATTTCTTCATCTTTAATAAATGCTAAAGCACCTATTGGAGCGGTGCAACCACCTTCTAATTTATTTAAAAACTTACGTTCAATACTTGTACAAATCTCCGTTTCTTCGTGATTTAATTCTGCACAAATTGCTCGTGTTTCTTCATCTTCTTCTAGCGCAGTTATCATTATGGCACCTTGAGCTGGCGCAGGAATCATCCAATTTAAGTTAATAGCATTTTCTGGTCTTAACCCAATACGACCAATTCCAGCAGCAGCAAAAATTGCAGCATTCCAGTGTTCGTTATCTTCTAATTTTTGTAATCTAGAATTAACATTACCTCTTAAATTTTCAACTTTATGTGTAGGATATCTATTAAGCCATTGTGCACGTCTGCGTAAACTGCCTGTTGCAATAACGGCATCTTTGGCACCAAGAAATTCTTCATTATCTTTAAAAACAAGTGTGTCTCTAACATTACCGCGTTTTAATACCGCAGCTTGAACAATACCATTAGGTAAAACGGTTGGCACATCTTTTAGAGAATGCACTGCAATATCAATATCATGATTTAGCATGGCAATATCAAGCGTTTTTGTAAATATGCCTGTAATGCCCAATTCGTAAAGAGGTTTGTTTAAAACAATATCTCCTGTTGATTTTACAGGAACGAGTTCTGTTTTATGTCCTAATTGTTCTAGTAAACTTTTAACAATATTGGCTTGGTATAAGGCAAGCTCGCTATCGCGAGTGCCTATTCGGATTGTTTTAGACATGATGGGTAGTTTCTTCTAATTGAAACACTTTTTTAATAAGCTCTAAACTATCGTTTGTAGAAATAGCATCATCTTTTAAATGGTGAGCAAAATGATTGGTTATTTTTTGGATGATATTATTACTAATAATTTCAGCTTGTTCCTCGTTAAAGTCAGATAATTTTTTACGTTGTGATTCGAGTTCCGCAATTTTAAAATCTTGAAGCTTATTTTTTAACGCTTTAATAGTAGGTGCAAATTTACGTGTTTCTAACCAAGCATTAAATTCTGACTCTACTTCATTTATGATATTTTCTGCCAGCGGAATATCTTGTTTGCGTTTTTCTAAGGTATCGTCAGTAATTTGTGACAGATAATCTAAATGAATAAGATTTACGGCTTGTAAATCGGTTACATTTTTATTTACGTTTTTTGGTATTGATAAATCCAATATCAATAACTCCTTATTATTTTGAATAATTTGTTTATCAACGGTTGGATGTTGTGCTCCTGTTGCAACAATTAAAATATCGCTTGCATTTATTTCTTCTTGCAAATTGGCGTAGTCTTTAACCGTTAAGTTAAACTTTCCGGCAATGGCTTCTGCTTTTGTTTTCGTGCGATTTATAAGAGTAATATGAGGATTCTTGGTATGTTTAATTAAATTTTCACAGGTATTTCTGCCTATTTTGCCTGTCCCAAATAATAAAATATTTTTTGTTGAAATATCTTTTACGGTGTTTAAGATATATTGAACAGAAGCAAAAGACACAGATGTGGCTCCAGTAGAAATATTTGTTTCGGTTTTAATACGTTTACTCGCTTGAATGACGGCATTAATAAGGCGTTCAAGAAAGGCGTTTAATAAGCCTAATTTTTTTGACGCAATTGCCGATTGTTTTAGTTGACCAATAATTTCGAAGTCACCCAGAATCTGACTATCTAACCCAGAACCTACACGAAATAAATGCGAAATGGCTTCTCCGTTCTTGTAAACGAAAGCTACTTTCTGAAATTCCTCAACTGTACCAATAGTATTATCACAGAGTAATTTTATAAGTTGAAAAGGATGCTGTGCAAAACCGTAGATTTCAGTTCTGTTACACGTTGAAGTAACAATTAAGCTTTCTACCCCTTCATTTTTAGCTTGTTCAAGCAATTTGGATTTAGCATTATTGTCTAAACTAAAATGACCACGAACTTCTGCATCGGCTTTTTTATAACTTAAACCAATGGCGTAAAATGTACTGCCTTTAGAAATATTGAAATGCTCCATTACCTGATTTGGATATTACTACGCAAAAATAGAATGGATATATGTATAAAAATAACGCCGAAAGAACTTTTAGTGTCGCTGGTAGTTTTTTAAACTTTATTAACAACTTAATATGATAAATGTCATATTTTTGCAGTAATAACAATGCTTTAATACAATATAGTTTAGAATTATTCTAAATAAGCAATTTAACATGCAAGAAAATAATCAACTAAAAAGTATCGCTAAAGGAACTTTTGAAGAGTCTTCTATAGACGATGGCTTCATCGTTTTAACGTTTCAAAACAATTCAAGTGAAGTTAAAACAGTTGAACGTGAGATAGATAGCAGTTATATTCAATTTCATTTTTGTGTCAAGGGCTCTAGTGCTTTTCAGTTCAACAATGGAACGTATACGCTAAATATTCAAGAGGAAACATCCTTGTTATTATATAATCCGGAGCGTGATTTACCAATACACATGGATGTAAACCCGAATTCTTGGTTGGTATCCATTTTAATTTCCATAAAAAAGTTTCATCGGCTTTTTTCTCAAGAAGCAGACTATATTACGTTTTTAAGTGAAGACAATCGCCATAAAAAATATTACAAAGATGGAAGCATTACACCGTCCATGGCAATTGTTCTTAATCAATTGGTGAATTATAATTTAAATCAATCTATTAAGAATCTGTATTTTAAAGGAAAAGCTTACGAGTTGTTAAGCTTATACTTTAATAGAAGTGAAGATGCAAACATTGAGCAATGTCCTTTTCTTGCTGATGAAACAAATGTTATAAAAATCAGAAAAGCAAAAGACATCATCATTTCAAGGATGGCAGAACCACCGACCCTTCAAGAGTTAGCTGATGAAATTCAGTTAAGTCTTAAAAAATTGAAAGAAGGGTTCAAGGAAATTTATGGCGACTCTGTATTCAGTTTTTTATTTGATTATAAAATGGAAGTAGCCAGAAAGTTATTGGAATCAGGCGAGCATAATGTTAATGAAGTAGGGTTACGCGTGGGTTATAGTACGGCAAGCCATTTTATTGCGGCATTTAAAAAGAAATACGGAACAACACCAAAAAAATATGTAATGTCTTTGAGTTAATTTTAAGACTTAAAATTGATATGAAAAAAGGAATATTATTAGTAAATCTAGGATCTCCAGATAGTCCCAATCCGAAAGACGTTAAAAAGTATTTAGGTGAGTTCCTTATGGATGAGCGTGTGATTGATGTGCCGCTTTGGGCAAGAAATCTGTTAGTAAAAGGAATCATTTTAAACACCAGACCAAAAGCATCGGCTGCCGCTTATCAGAAAATTTGGTGGGAGGAAGGGTCCCCATTAATTGTACTATCTGAACGTTTAAAAGATAAGGTTCAGAACAAAGTTGATTTTCCAGTTGCCTTGGCTATGCGCTATGGCAGTATGACCATAAAGAATGGCTTACAAGAATTAGTTGATAAAGGCGTTGATGAGGTTTTTTTAATACCATTATATCCACAATTCGCTATGGCAACAACCGAAACAATTTTGGTATTAGCCGAAGAGGTTAGAAAGCAATATTTTCCGAATATTAAAATTTCAGATTTACCAGCTTTTTATAATAAACCTGAATATATTGAGGTGCTTTCAAATTCTATAAAACGTCATTTAGAAGGAAAAGATTTTGATCACCTATTGTTTTCCTATCATGGTGTTCCAGAGCGACATATTCGAAAAAGTGATATTACAAAGTCACATTGCAAGATAGATGGAAGCTGTTGTAAAACACCATCAAGTGCTCATGAGTTTTGTTATAGGCATCAATGTTTTGAGGTAACCCGATTAGTGGCTGAAAAATTAAATCTCGAGGATGGAACCTATTCAACAAGTTTTCAATCCCGATTAGGTTTTGACCCATGGTTACAACCTTATACTGATCGTACAATTGAACGATTAGGAAAAGACGGTATAAAAAACATGGCTATTGTAACACCAGCCTTTGTTAGTGATTGCCTGGAAACTTTAGAAGAAATTGCCATGGAAGGACAAGAAATATTTCATGAAATAGGTGGGAATGAGTTTACAACCGTACCATGCTTAAATGATGATGACGCTTGGGTTCGTGTTCTAGCTGATTGGATAAACGAATGGGCTATTACTGAAACGGCATTATCTGAATGAAAAAATCTACATCAGTTGATTTAGGAACACAGCCTATAGGTAAATTACTAATCAAACAGGCCGTACCAGCTTCTATTGGAATATTGGTGATGTCGCTAAATATTTTAGTTGATACCATATTCGTCGGAAATTGGATCGGTTCAACTGCTATTGCTGCTATAAATGTGGTGTTACCAGTTTCCTTTTTTATTGCTGCGTTAGGTATGAGTATTGGTATTGGAGGTTCCTCAATTATATCGCGAGCATTAGGAGCTAATAATTCTAACAAAGCCTTAAAAACATTTGGCAATCAATTAACCTTAACACTCTTGTTAACGGTTACGATGATAGCTTTTGGGTTATATTATGTGGATGATATTATACCTGCTTTTGGAGGAAAAGGCAACATTTTCGAACCTGCAAAAATTTATTATACAATAGTATTGTATGGTGTGCCATTTTTAGCTTTATGCATGATGGGTAATACGGTTATTAGAGCAGAAGGCAAACCAAAGTTCGCTATGTACGCAATGATGATTCCATCTGTTGGCAACCTGCTTTTAGATTATTTATTTATAAATGTTTTAGACTACGGAATGGTTGGAGCAGCCTGGGCAACTACTGGATCGTATTTGTTATGCTTTGCCTTTATTTTATGGTTTTTCCTTTCTGAAAATTCAGAGTTAAAAATAAAATGGCATCACTTTGGACTGAATCTTCCTATTATTAAAGAAATAGGCTCTCTTGGTTTTGTAACCTTGGCCAGACAAGCCGTAGTTAGTATTACTTACCTATTTATGAATAATATTCTATTTGAGTTGGGCGGTGAAACATCGGTAACAGCTTATGCCATAGTTGGGCGCATGCTCATGTTTGCATTATTTCCAGTTTATGGTATTACACAAGGGTTTTTACCTATTGCTGGCTATAATTTTGGTGCGCAACAATACGGCCGCGTTCGAGAAAGTATCAATACAGCTATAAAGTATGCAATAGCTTTAGCCACACTGGTTTTTATTTTATTAATGATATTTCCTGAAGAGATTACAAAATTATTTACATCAAATAAAGATGTAATTGCAGAAACCCCAAGTGCTATGCGTTGGGTATTTGCGGCTACACCAATTATTGCATTACAACTCATTGGTGCGGCTTATTTTCAAGCAGTTGGTAAAGCAACACCTGCACTTCTGCTCACATTAACACGACAAGGATTTTTCTTTATTCCACTCATTTTCATTTTGCCAATATTTTATGGCGAATTGGGTGTGTGGATGTCATTCCCAATCGCTGATGTTTTAGCAACTATTGTTACAGCTTACTTTTTAAATAGAGAAATAAAACGAAATCTAAAAATTGAAAAAGAATAGTTCTTAATAATCCTTATTTTTAGTCATCATTAACCAAAACCAAAAAAATTATGCGACTGTTATTATTTCTTATATGCATACTGTTATTACCAATTAATATTGCAGCTCAAACTTTTGAAGAGTCAAAATACGATGCTTTAGAATATCGTTTACTCGGTCCTTTTCGTGGTGGAAGAAGTGCAGCTGTAACAGGTGTCCCCAATAAACCCAACTTGTTTTATTTTGGGGCAACAGGTGGTGGAATATGGAAAACGACAGATGGTGGTCGTAAATGGAAAAACATATCAGATGGCTTTTTTGGTGGAAGTATAGGAGCTATTTCAGTTTCAAAAAGCGATCCAAATGTCTTGTATGCTGGAGGTGGAGAAAAAACAGTTCGTGGCAATGTTTCTTCAGGATATGGTATATGGAAAAGTGTTGATGCTGGAAAAACATGGGAACAGTCTGGACTAGAAAAATCAAGACATATTCCTCGAATCGCAATAGATCAAAGCAATCATAATGTGGTTTATGCAGCTGTTTTAGGAAACATCTATAAACCGACTTCTGAACGAGGTGTTTACAAAAGTGAAGATGGCGGAAAAACATGGCGGAAGACTTTGTTTGTAAATGAACATGCTGGTGTAGTTGACCTATTGGTCGACCCTACAAACCCTAGAATTTTATATGCTTCAACATGGCGCGTACAACGTACACCGTATAGTTTAAGTTCGGGAGGCGAAGGGTCTGCCCTTTGGAAAAGTACTGATAAAGGCGAAACTTGGAAAGAGATTTCTTTAAATAAAGGTTTTCCAACGGATACACTCGGTATTATAGGTGTAACTGTATCTCCAGTAAATAATCAGCGTGTTTGGGCTATGGTTGAAAACAAAGATAAAGGTGGATTATACCGAAGTGATGATGGTGGTGAAACTTGGAATCAAGTGAATAGTGAGCGTAAATTAAGACAACGCGCTTGGTATTATACCAGAGTTTATGCCGATACAAAAGATATAGATGTTGTTTACGTTTTAAATGTACGTTATCATAAAAGTACCGATGGCGGAAAGTCTTTCGACACCTATAATGCCCCACATGGTGATCATCATGATTTATGGATTGCTCCAGAAAACCCAGACCGCATGATAATTGGTGATGATGGTGGTGCACAAGTAACATATGATGGCGGCGAAACTTGGAGTACCTATCATAATCAGCCAACCTCACAGTTTTATCGTGTTACTACAGACAATCATTTTCCTTATCGTATTTATGCGGCACAGCAAGATAATTCTACAGTAAGAATTCCACATCGAACAGATGGTTGGTCTATAACCGAAGATGATTGGGAAAGTACAGCTGGAGGCGAATCGGCTCATATTGCTATAGATCCTGATGATAATGATATTGTATACGGTGGAAGTTATGGTGGATTTCTAACGCGTGTAAATCATAAAAAAGGAACCGTTAGAGCTATAAATGTTTGGCCAGATAATCCCATGGGTTATGGTGCTGAAGGCATGAAATATCGTTTTCAATGGAATTTTCCAATTATATTTTCAAGACATAATTCCGATAGATTATATACGTTTTCACAGTATGTTCATGTTACGGAAAACGAAGGCCAATCTTGGAAAATTATCAGCCCAGATTTAACCAGAAGTGATCCTGAAAAGATGAAATCGTCTGGAGGACCAATCACTCAAGATAACACAGGTGTGGAATATTATTGTACCATTTTCGCTGCTCAAGAATCACCTTTAAAAGAAGGTTTACTCTGGGTTGGTAGTGATGATGGTCTTATTCATATTACCAAAAATGGTGGCGAAACGTGGGAAAACATTACTCCTAAAGGCATGCCTGAATGGATGATGATTAACAGCATTGAACCTAGTGCCTTTGAAGAAGGTACGTGTTATGTAGCAGGAACTAAATATAAAACAGGAGATTTTCAACCGTATTTATACAAAACTACCGACTACGGAAAGTCGTGGACAAAAATCACTAATGGTATAAATCCAGAACATTTCACAAGAGTTGTGCGAGAGGATCCTAAACAAAAAGGCTTGTTATATGCAGGAACCGAAACAGGGATGTATATCTCGTTCGATGATGGTAAAAATTGGCAACCGTTTCAGTTAAATTTACCTGTTGTTCCTATAACCGATTTAGCCATTAAGGATAATAATTTAATTGTGGCCACACAAGGTAGAAGTCTTTGGATAATTGATGATTTAAGTGTTTTACATCAGCTTTATGGTTCAAGTACAAATAGTAATTTCTTATTCAAACCAAAAGATACCTACCGAATGGATGGTGCAGGACAATCTGGTAGTAAAACAGCCGGAACCAATCATCCAAAGGGTGTTATGACGTATTTTAATTTGAAAGATTATAAGGAAGATGATGCCGTGAGTTTAACCTATTTCGATCAGAAAGGTGATACCATTAAAACTTTTAGCACAATAAACAAAAAGGAAGACAAGTTAGGGGTTAAAAAAGGTATGAATCAGTTTAACTGGAATATGACATATGATGGAGCCGAAAAATTAGATGGTATGATTTTATGGTGGGCGAGTTTGAGTGGTCCGCAAGCTGTACCTGGAGAATATAAAGTGAGTCTTAATGTAAGAAACAATGTCACATCGAACGCAGTCGAGATGTCTCAACCATTCACAATTCTGGCAGACCCAAGATCTGAAAGCTCGTTAGAAGATATGAAAGCGCAATTCGATTTTATTACAGACGTAAATAAAACTATGGATGAGGCTCATAAAACCATAAAAAAGATTCGTAAAATAGATAAGCAATTATCAGCCTTTGAATCACAATACAAAGATGATGAGCGCGTTTCAGATTTAATTGAAAAGTCAAAAACACTTCGTGAACAGTTTTCAGAAATTGAAAAAGCATTGTATCAAACGAAAAATCAAAGTGCTCAAGACCCTTTGAATTTCCCAATTCGTTTAACTAACAAATTGGGCCATTTAAATGCCTTGGTTGGCATGGGAGATTTTGGACCAACAGATCAAGATATTGCTGTAAAAAATGAATTAACAGCAAAAATTGACAAACAATTACAAGCTTTTAATGTATTAGTTTCGGAAGAAATAAAAGCCTTTAACAAAGCATTCAATAATAAACAGTTAAACTATTTATTCCTCGAAGATTAATGGAGTATTACAATTATATTAAATCCTTACACCTCATTTTTGTCATTACATGGTTTGCAGGCTTGTTTTATATTCCTAGGCTATTTGTATATCAAATAGAAGCCTTTCATAAATCATCGCCTGACAAAGAAATTTTAGGGAATCAATTAAAGCTTATGGCCAAGCGTTTATGGAATATTATCACATGGCCATCGGCAATATTAGCAACCATATTTGCTATTTGGTTATTGGTTTTAATGCCGTCATGGTTGCAACAGCCTTGGATGCATGTTAAGTTGGGATTTGTGGTTTTATTGATTATTTACCATTTAAAAACACATCTGTTTTACAAACAATTACAACGCGATGATGTTCGCAAAACATCTAACTTCATGAGGCTTTGGAATGAAGGCGCCACCTTTATTCTGTTTGCAGTTGTATTTTTGGTTATTTTAAAAAGTGCTTTCAACTGGATTTTTGGAGTTATAGGAATTTTTGTTTTGGGCTTGCTAATTATGCTAGGGTTCAAAATCTATAAAAACATTCGCAGTAAAAACACTAATGCCTAAACCATTTGGCTTGATTATTGTTATATTTAGTGGACTTTACATAATAAATGAAATTAGCTAAACTTTCTTTAAGACTTCGCATATTCCTAGCCATGATACTCCTGGTTCTATTGGCGTCCATATTAATTGCTGGAGTTACCATTTATCAATACAACGAAGAAGCTCATGATTACCATCAAGACCGCTTAAATCGTAAGGAAGAAAATATAAAAGCTAGTGTTGAGTACACGATAAAGGAAACAACCTATCCAGTAATCAAAGAGAACGTACCACTAATCTTTAAAGATGAAATTTATGAAATTGCTACCATCCATAATATGGAAATCAATCTTTATGATCTAGAAGGTAGTTTACTTAAATCGTCCAAAGCCAGTTTTGCGGCCGATTCTATTCCGAAGTGTTTAGATGCTGATATATTAAACACCTTATCAAACACATTAGAAAAACGGTATATAAACAACACCATTGAAAACGGAGAAGGCTATTTATCGTCTTATTCAGTAATAACGGATCAAAAATTTAAACCGTTAGCCATACTTCATTTACACTATTTGGAAAATGATGATTTTCTCAATAAAGAACTAAATGAATTTTTAGAACGATTAGGTTACGCCTATATCATCATGCTACTGATTGCTATTGTCTTGGCTTATTTCTTGTCTAAATACATTACAAAATCACTAAAAACCATTAGTGATAAAATGAATGAAACACGATTGGAAAAACGGAATAAAAAAATTGATATAGATAAAACCAGTGAAGAGATTGCTACACTAGTTCAATCATACAATAGCATGATAGATGAGCTTGAAGAAAGTGCGGTAAAATTAGCAACTAGCGAGCGTGAGCAAGCTTGGCGAGAAATGGCAAAACAGGTAGCTCACGAAATTAAAAATCCGTTAACGCCTATGCGCTTAAGTGTTCAAAGTTTTCAACGTAAGTTCAATCCTGAAGACCCTGAAATCAATCACAAAGTAGATGAGTTCAGTAAAACCCTTATCCAGCAAATAGACACCATGAGCTCTATTGCTTCGGCTTTTTCAAATTTCGCTAAAATGCCAGCTCAACAAAATGAAACTTTAAATGTGGTAAAAATTGTCAAGTTGGCTTTAGATATTTTTAATGAAGATTACATTGTTTTTAAAGCTAGTGAAGATGAAATCGTTGCTAAATTTGATCGTACACAACTTATTCGTGTTGTAACCAATTTAGTAAAAAATGGTATTCAAGCTATACCCGAAAATAGCACAAGAACACCTGAAATTATTGTTGAGGTAACCAGTAGCGACAAAGTAGTTAATATTATAGTATCAGACAATGGTAAAGGTATTATTGAAGAAAACAAACCCAAAGTGTTTGAACCTAAATTCACAACCAAATCCAGCGGAATGGGATTAGGTTTAGCTATGGTAAAAAATATTGTGGAAACTTATAATGGAAATATTACCTTTACATCACAAGAAGGAATGGGTACCATTTTCAAGGTCACATTTCCTAAAGAATAACAAGTTATTACTGTTAATTTGAACTTGTTGAAGTCTATATTAAATAATCATACCAAAATGGCAAACGAAAACATCTTATCAAAAACAGAAAACGGAATTACTTACATAACCATCAATAGACCGAGTAAACTTAATGCACTAAACAAAGCAACCATTCAAGAGTTGCATGATGCTTTTGAGGAAGCTGATGCTGACAAAGAAACTAAAGTTATTATAGTAACGGGAAGTGGTGAAAAAGCTTTTGTTGCCGGTGCAGATATTTCTGAATTTGCCGATTTCGATGTTGAAAATGGTGGCAAACTAGCGGCAAAAGGACAAGAATTATTATTTGATTTTGTTGAGAATTTAGGCACGCCAGTAATTGCGGCTGTTAACGGATTTGCACTAGGTGGCGGACTAGAATTAGCGCTGGCTTGCCATTTCAGGTTGGCTAGTTTGAATGCTAAAATGGGTTTACCTGAAGTATCACTGGGTGTTATTCCAGGTTATGGCGGCACCCAGCGCTTGCCGCAATTGGTGGGTAAAGGTCGTGCTATGGAAATGGTTATGACTGCTGGTATGATTGAAGCCAATCAGGCTTTGGAATACGGATTAGTCAATCATGTAACCTCACAAGAAGAATTGATACCTCTTGCCGAAAAAATTGCAGGCAAAATTATGCGAAATTCTTCTGTTGCTATTAAAGGTGCCATTAAAGCGGTTAATGCTAATTATCAAGATGGTATTAATGGTTTTGACGTTGAAATTTCAGAGTTTGGTAATTGCTTTGGTACGGCTGATTTTAAAGAAGGAACTACGGCATTTTTAGAAAAACGTAAAGCCGATTTTCCTGGGGAATAAATTTAGGTTTCGTTAACGTGTTTGTGTATGGTCTCGTTGCGTATAGACTAAAACAGCAAAAAAGCAAGAACCCAATGTTCAGCAGCGAGGATTTTCCGAATAGGAAAATCAGACGCAATGAACTATACACGTTGTTGTGCATTGTGCTTTTATCCATATAAATTAAGTTCTAAATTTTCAATTTCATAACCTAATTTATAGTGCGTTATCTGGTTTAGTTTTCTCCAAAAAGGCGTGAATTCCTCATTTGAAATACCACAATTTTTGCCAAAGTATATGTTGGTAATTTTAATTTGAGGATTTTCTACAAAATAGGAAGTTTCAACATTCAATCTCCTGTCAAATTGAGGATTATCACTTTTTACGAATGGTGATTCATTGTCAACCCAAAGTTTAAGTCCAAAATAATTTGTTTCTCTTGGTCTACCTTTATCTAACCGAAATTCTGTGTTACAGAATTTTTCATAGGCTTCAGTATGGTTGAATGGAAAATAAGTAGATAACCTAATTTCTAACTCTTTAGAAAAATCAGGTTTTTTATGAAATGCAATTAATTTCCCCAAATCTATAAAAGTCTCTGCATGCGGATATTTTTTGTGAAATATTTTTAGGTCTTTTTCCATTTCTATAAAATTTTGAGGGATTTCATAGAACACTTCCGAAAGCATAAAATTATTCCATTTGTTAGGGTTATTTATTATTTCAAATTCTAGTGCTACACCTTGGTAATTATTTCCATACTCTTTCCAAAGGTCTTCATTTGCTAATTCTGATGCTTTACAAAACGATAAAGTGTATAGATAGTTCTTTGAATAATCTATTTGGTTATTTTCTATGTTTAGCTTTTCTGCTGCGTATGCAAACTCTTCAGAATCTGACGAGTTGTGTAGGTTATAAAGCCTTAATTCTCGATAATTTATTATTGACATTAAGTACTGTACAGAAGTCCAATGAATGAATTTTTTACTTCCATTGAAATAGTATTGACTTTCAGAAAATGCTTGGTTTTTTTTCGACAGTCGTGCATTAAATGACATTTCGCTGTAACCATTTCCCACTATCATGCGATTTGGAATATATTTATGAATAATTGACATAAATTCAGCGCTAACCATATCTAAATATTCTTCCCTCTTCATTTAATTTTTGAATTTATAATTACCAAGCTTTAAAAACGCACAAATCAATAGCCAAACTATCGAAGCTGAATAGTCATTCGGTTTGTAAAAACAATGTGCAATATTATTCCTTAAGTTCAATTTGTCTTTAGAAAACAAAAATTTAAAAAGAGCAATATCGTCTGGTGGAATTAAATTCGTTAGTTTTTCATTTTCTAATAACTTGTCAAACGATATTCGTTCTTGTGTTCCGTTTTCTTTTACTTCAATAGTCTGCGCTCCAATTTGTCTAGAAAAAGCTCTTAAAACTCCCTCGAACTTTAATGTCAATGAATCGATGCTCAATATATAACCTATGGGATTATTTTTATGTAACTTAAGGTCGATTTCTGACTGTTTGAAATAACTATCTAGTGATGGCAATATCAAATCAAGATATTTAAAAACCACTTTTTTGCCATCGGGATTTACAATTGTAAAATCATTACCATACCAAGTATAATTGGCTAAAAATTCTTTTAATGATTCAAAACTAATTTTACCGATTTTAGTTCCTTTTGAAAAGACAAGTAATAAATGCCTCAATGAAAAATTCTTTATATGAATGTAATATGGATTCAATCCACCAATGCTTGATTCACTGACATTTCTATTAAAATCAAAATTCATTGTACTCACCAAGTCCATTAAAGGTGAACTAAATTTTTCATCAAGTACTTTTGCTTTTGGAAAAATATACTCCGATAACATTAAATATTCGTAAATGTCTTTGCTTAAATGCTTTTCAACAAGTTCCGTTGTGAAATTATCTAACGTCTCATACCATTGCTGTAATTCATCACTGGTATGTTCAACTTTTACTTCTTTAAAATTTAGATTGTCTTTTTCTTTTTCAATTAGTACAGTAACTTCTTCGACTTTTTTTGTGTTTCCAGCTAACTGATATTGCTTTAATGCTTTTATGTAATAGTCATGAACGATGAAACTCTCTTTGTGTTTTTCCGATTCCATTAAATGAGTTTCGGCGAGTAAACTATGATAAGGTTTTACGTCATTACCAGTCTTTTTAGATAAAAGAATTAATAAAGACAAATACTCCTTTTTTAATTCAGGATAGCTGTCGTTTTTAATGACCTTATTAGAATAACTGTAAAATTTCAATAGAATATTCTTATCATTTTTTTTGCCTTGCTCACATATAAATTTCATTAGATGAAATTTATTGTACCCATTGATATTATTCAGATTTAAATTGGAAAGTAAAAATGAAATCGTTTCTTTCTTTTTGTAATTTATTCTTTGGGATAAAACAAATAAGTTTTCATAGATTGATTGAACTGTTCTATTCTCAATATTATTTTTCTCTTTAGAAATTACCAATTTCAGAAAAGTTAAATAGTTGATTATGGCTTCTTTACAGTACTTATTGTTTTTTAAGTGACTTTCCCAAAGTAAATGGTTGTATTTAGCTTTGTGTTTTGGGTTATTTGTATTTTCAGCTCTGTCAACAATGTATTTTAAGTCATCGTCGAATAAATCTATATCTGGATATTGTTTTCCATTCGCATAAGTCAATTCAGGTTTAAGCGTACCTTTTTCGAATCGAAAATCATTGTAATAGATTTCAAAAGAGCATTTCTTTTTCGACTTATTCTGTTTGTAGTTGTCTCGAAGTGTAATTAAGTATTTGTTTAAATTATAATCAAAAGACAAATTATGGTCATTTTCAATATAGTCGTAGTAGTCTCTTAATTTCTTAAACATTAATTTTCAAGTAGTTTTTCTGGCATTATGCACAACTTAATGATATGAATTCGTTTTAACATTTCGACAAGCTCAATACAGGTTCTTTTATATCAAGAGTTAACGAAGTTCGTCTTTTTAATTCATAAAGTCAAGTTTGTTAATAACCCAAAAAGCCTTTAACACTTTTAGACTAAAATATTAGTTAACTTTAAAGAGTCAGGTTTCTTACAATCGCTTTAATATTTTACTATAATGAATCCCAAGTCTATTATAAAAGGGCGTGGTGCCCAGCACAATGTATCCAACCGTTTTTTTGAATTAAGTCACGAACAGCGAGATGACTTCCTGGAATATTGTGCTAAAGAAGGAGAGGAAACTGATAAAAACAAAACGCTTTATTTGCCCGTTTTTCCAAAAACCATAGTCAATAAAGTTACCAGTCCAGATGTAGGTATGGGCTACTCTATGAATATGTATCAAGGTTGCGAACATGGCTGTGTATATTGTTATGCTAGAAACAGCCACGAATATTGGGGCTATAGTGCAGGATTAGATTTTGAACGCCGGATTTTGGTAAAAAAAGATGCTCCAAAATTATTGGAAGCCTTACTTAGAAAGAAATCATGGCAGGCTTATCCAATTGTTATGTCTGGTAATACCGATTGTTATCAACCTGCTGAAAAGCAGTTTCAAATCACAAGACAATGTTTAGAAGTGTTTTTAAAGTATAAACACCCAGTTGGCATTATCACTAAAAACGCACTCATACTTCGCGATTTAGATATTTTAAAAGCTCTAGCAAAAGATAATTTAGTCGGAGTTAATATATCCATTACTTCCTTGTCTGAAGATACTAGGCGCATTTTAGAACCACGAACAACAACTATAAAAAAACGACTAGAAACGGTGAAAACCTTATCAGAAAATGGTATTCCAGTAAACGTTATGTTGGCACCTATAATACCATCAATTAATAGTCATGAAGTTTTGCCTTTAGCTAAAGCAGTTTCTGAAGCTGGAGCATTATCCATTGCGCATACTATTGTACGATTGAATGGCGCCATTGGCGAAATTTTCACCGAATGGGTAAAAAAAGCATTGCCTGATAGAGCAGACAAAGTATTGCATCAAATAGAAAATTGCCATGGTGGCACACTTAACGATTCGCGATATGGTAAACGTATGCGAGGTGAGGGACACATAGCAAAACAGATTAACGATTTGATAAAATTAGCTAGACATAAATACTTAAAAGATAAAGCTATACCAAAGCTTAACACATCATTGCACGAACAATATAAATTTGGGCAATTAAAAATGTTTTAAAAACAAAACCCCTTCCATACAGGAAGAGGTTTTAGCCTAATACAAACTAACTTAAAGCTAATTAATAATTCAAAATAAATTTAGGGTTTCCTCAAACATGTAATTTTCACTAAACATAATAATTGTATACGTGCCCTTTTTCTTTTCAGAAAGTTTAAGTACCGTTTTTAAAGCAACTTCACCACTTAATGTTTCAGTGTAAATTAAATCAGATTCACCTAGTTCATTTTCATAGAAAAGTTTGATTTTTAAAGGTTGCTTATTTAAGGATAATTGGGAAATTAAAATTTTAGATCCTTTTAAACTTACATAAGGTTTAAAGAAGTTTGTAACATGATTATGGAATATAACTGAATTAGCATTAACGCTAAATGGTTTGGTACTAATTTCTAAATCCTTTACGAGTTCGAAAAAATATTTTCCTTGAGGTAGAAAGGTAAAATCAAATTTTCGAGAATAATAACCAGATTTGTTAATTTCTTCTTTGTAAATTATTTGATCATTAACATCTTTTAGCTGTAAGAGCGATCCTTTTTTAACATCGTTAAATGTAACATAAGATTCTTTAACTCTTAAGCCATTTTCTAATCCATTTTTTTCGGCACTAAAACCGAATAATACGGTAAATACTGTTGCGATGAACAGGTAGCTTTTTAATACGTTTTTCATGACATTGAATTTTTTGGGATTGTTTTATTTTTTATAATTCAAAGATATGGTGGATATATAGTTGTAAAAACAGCTATTTTATCAAATATGTATGCTAAATTAACGCTATAATAATCTTTATGTATCTAAAATGTTAATATAGAACACATATAAGTTAAATTTGCACATAAGTATCTTGATATTAGAAACTAACTTTGTACAGAATTTGTATAGCATACATCTATGAATACAAAAAAACCAGCATTAAAAAAGTTAAGTACAGATTTCGGTCATTCGCTACTTGTTAAGCAACATACTGGAAGAACTGAAGATAAACTGGCCTTTTGGCATTTTCATCCTGAAATTGAATTGCTTTATGTAAACAAAGGCTTTGGAAAAAGACATATAGGCAATCATGTGTCCTATTTTAATAATAGTCAGTTATTGCTCATTGGTTCTAATCTGCCACACAATGGATTTACAGATGGAATGACAAGACACGGCAAAGAAACATTAGTTCAGTTTAGACCAGATTTTTTAGGCTCAAACTTTTTTGAAGTGCCAGAAATGAAAGCCATTAATAAGCTTTTTGAACGCGCTCAAAAAGGGATTTTATTTAATATTGAAACAAAAAAAACGGTTGGACCAAAAATAGAAGATTTAATTAACTATAATGGTTTTGAACGTATCATAAAGCTTTTGGAGGTTTTGCAAGAATTAGCTTTGACCGAAGAATATAGAATATTGAATTCAGAAGGATTCGATTTTGAAACAGAACCTCAAGACACTGCCAAAATTGATAGAATTTATAAATATGTCAATGCCCATTTTAAAGATCATATAAGTCTAGATAATATTGCCAGCGAAGTTAGTATGACAGTTCCTGCATTTTGTAGGTATTTTAAAAGAGTTACAGGAAAAACATTTACACAATTAGTAAATGAGTATCGTATAGTGCATGCAACTAAACTTTTAAATGAAAGTCAATTAAGTATAACTGATGTTTGTTTTGAAAGTGGTTTCAATAATTTTTCACATTTCAACAAGATATTTAAACAAGTAATAGGGAAGAGTGCTTCAAGTTATAGAAAAGATATGAAGCAAATAATTGTATAATTTTAATTTCTACCTTCCCATTCTGAATAAAATTGCTCGAGATAATGCATCATGAATTTGTGTCGATTTTCTGCTAAACGCTTTCCTGTTTTGGTATTCATTTTATCTCTTAAAAGGAGTAACTTTTCATAAAAGTGATTAATGGTTGGCGCAGTAGAGTTTTTATATTCTGCTTTACTTAAGTTAAGGTTAGGTGTTATTTCTGGATCGTAAATTGCTCGATCTTTAAATCCACCATAATTAAATGCTCTCGCAATCCCAATAGCTCCAATTGCATCTAGGCGATCTGCATCTTGAACAACTTCTAATTCAGGAGAAGCAAAGATAATATTTTTGTCTAGAGATTTACTAAAAGACATATTAGCAATGATTTTTACAACATGTTCAATAACTTCTGATGATACATTTTGTTGAAACAAAAATTCTCGTGCTTTTTTGGGACCAATCGTTTCATCACCATCATGAAATTTACTATCGGCAATATCATGCAACAAAGCACCCAATTGGACAACTTCCAAATCAACAGATTCATGTCTGCCAATGTTTAGCGCATTTTTATAAACACGTTCAATATGAAACCAATCGTGTCCGCCTTCGGCATCTTTTAGTTCTTTTTTTACAAAATCAATTGTATTTAAAATAATAAGTGAGTTACTCATGCTATAAAATTAAAAATTCCCTTCATGCTTTTGAAAGGAATTTTATTTAAAAAATTAATATTTCATTTTAAATTGCAGGTTCTACCCATTTAAACTGGTATGAGTTTTCAGGGATCTTCATGCGTTCAGAAAGTCGTGTTAATCTAGAAGGTAACTTCATTAGGTAATCTCTAGCTTTCTCGGCATCATCAGTTAGGTTGGTAATTTTATCTATTTCCCAACGTTGAATCAATTTCTGCAAAATATCTACATAATCATGTGATGTATAAACACCAATACGTTGTGCGGTGTGAGAAAACTCTTCAAATGCTGTACTTATTCTTTCACCAGATTCTCTTAAAAAATGTGCTGGCATGGTGATTTTTAATTTCATCATATGTTGAAATGCCAACATCATCTGGCTTGGATCTACTTTAAAAATACGCTCAACAAATTCACAATAAGCATGATGGTGTCGCATTTCGTCCCCAGAAATGATTTTACACATTTTTGCCAGTTGCTTGTTTCCTTTATCTTTAGCTAATTTAGCAACGCGGTTATGAGAAATATAAGTAGCCAATTCCTGAAAACTTGTGTACAAAAAGTTTTTGTACGGATCACGGTCGGTACCAATATCAAAACCATCTGCAATAAGATATTGGGTGGTTTTTTCAATTTCTTTCATATTTACACGACCAGATAAGTACAAGTATTTATTGAGCACATCACCATGTCGGTTTTCTTCTGCTGTCCAATGACGAACCCATTTTCCCCAAGAGTTTCTACCAACTTGGTCAACACCTTCCACATCCATAAGCCAAGATTCATAAGTGGGTAAAGCTTCTTCAGTAATCATATCACCAACTAAAACTACCCAGAAATCGTAAGGAAGTTCTTTAGAGAGTTCACGTATTTCTTTTACGTCATCTAAAAATCCATCTTTTTCAGAGTTTGGTAAAAAGTCTGTAGGTTGCCAAATACTTTCAACAGGAATTAAATATTTTTCTATTAAGGAGTCAACGTCTTTTTCCAGAAACTGCATAACTTCCAATCGGACATTTTTTAAAGACATAATTGATAATTTTAATAATTAATACTCGAAGTAATCGTAGTTTCAATCTGTTTGATTAATTCTTGCTTATCTACAAAGGTAGCCAATTTAATAGGCTCATGGACTTGAAATTTTAAATGATTTCCAATTCCCATTGGGAATTTTCCATAGCGTAACATTTTCCAAGAATTATTTACAGTTATTGGTACTATAATAGCGGATGGTATTTTTTTAAAAAGTATTTCTAACCCTTTAGTTTGAAATGGTTTGGGTTTACCTGTTTTACTTCGTGTGCCTTCTGGAAAAATAACAGCAGCTCTTTTGTTTTTTTCAATGTATTCCCCAAATTTCATAATCGCAGGTAAGGACTGTCTAGGGTTTTTTCTGTCAATGAGAACAGAGCCGCCATGCCTTAAATTGTAAGATACACTTGGTATGCCTCTTCCTAGTTCTTTTTTACTAATAAATTTAGGATGATACTTACGCATATACCACATTATAGGTGAGATATCATACATGCTTTGATGATTGGCAACAATGATTACAGGCTGATTGATTGGAATATCAAATTTGTTTTTAAATGTAATCCGAGTTCCTAATAAATTTAGACAGCGCATTAAGAAAAATTGTAACCAATCGACAGTTATTTTGTGGGCTTTATAACCCAACACGTTAAAGCAAAACCATTGAATTGGGTGAAACACTACAAGGGTTAGTAGAAAAAAAAATGCATAGAGAGCAGTGAGTGGATATGCAAGTAGTTTTCGCATGTATTAGGGTTTGAAAAACAAAATTAACTAATAAGATTAAAGCACAAAAAAACCACGATAAAATCGTGGTTTTATTTTTAAAGTTGAAATGTTTTAACAATGTTCATTATAAGCATCTACTAAATTTTCAGCAATTAATTCAGCAGGACGACCTTCAATATGATGACGTTCTAACATATGAACTAACTCACCATCTTTAAACAATGCCATACAAGGCGAACTTGGTGGAAATGGTACCATGTGTTCACGTGCTTTATCTACAGCTTCTTTGTCAACACCAGCAAAAACGGTAACTATATGGTCTGGCTTTTTACTGTTTTGTAAGCTCATTCTAGCTCCTGGTCTTGCGTTGGCTGCAGCACAACCACAAACAGAGTTTACAACTATAAGCGTAGTTCCTTCTTTAGCCAATGCAGATTCAACAGCTTCTACTGTTTGTAATTCTTGAAAACCAACATTAGTTAAATCTTCACGCATTGGTTTTACTAATTCCGCTGGATACATATATTTTAATTATTTAAGATTAATATTTCAATGATGCAAATATACCAATTGTGTAACAAATGTCATGCGTCATCTACTAACAAATAGTATATTTACTCATAAATAAAATTGATAGGTACATGAGTTTTTCAAAGTGGATTGGAGCAGCTTTAGGATGGTCGTTTGGTGGACCAATTGGTGCGATAATTGGTATGGCTTTAGGTGGTATTATGGATGCGTTTTCAGATAAAGATGCCGAACCATTTTTTAAGCAAGGTCAACAAGGTAGAACATATAGGTCACGTATGTCTCGTCCACAAACACGGTCAGGTGATTTTGAAGTGAGCTTGTTGATTTTGTCCTCTATTGTTATTAAAGCAGATGGTAAACAAGATCAACGTGAGCTTGATTTTGTCAGGCAGCAATTCTTGCATATGTATGGCAAGGAACGAGCAAACCATGCTTTTAAGTTGTTTAAAAATGTCAATAAACAGCAAATTCCTGTACGACAGGTTTGTTTGCAAATCAGGCAAATGATGGATCATCCATCACGATTACAATTGCTTCATTTTTTGTTTGGAATAGCTAAAGCAGATGGTCATGTCACGGAAGAAGAGGTTAAACAAATTTATACCATATCAAATTATTTAGGTATTAGCTCACGCGATTACGAAAGTATTAAAGCGATGTTCTATAATAGTAGTGACAATGCCTATAAAATATTGGAAATTTCAAAAGACGCTACGGTATCAGAAATAAAAGCAGCTTATCGGAAAATGGCAAAAAAGTATCATCCGGATAGAGTTATTCATTTAGGTAAAGAACATCATGAAGGCGCTGAAGAAAAGTTTAGACAGGTGCAGCAGGCTTACGAACAATTGCAAAAAGAAAAAAGGTTTTAATATGGATAAGAGCGTCATAAAAGAAACTATTATTCAAGAAATAGCGAAAACTGAAAAGGCAATCTCGGATTATAAAGCGTTAACCAAACCCATTTCCCCTAACAATGCCATTGGTCGCGTGAGTAGAATGGATGCTATTAATAATCGTAGTGTCAATGAAGCTTCATTGCGTCAAGCCGAAACTAAACTCACTAATTTAAAACGCGCCCTATCAAAAGTTGAGGATGACGATTTTGGCATGTGTTTAAAATGTCAAAACCCAATTCCACTAGGCAGAATTCTTATTCGCCCAGAAAGTTTTTTGTGTGTGAATTGTGCGAGATAAACGGTATAATTGTTGATTAAAAGGTGAAAACAAAAACCAACTATTATGAAATTTCTATTTTCTTTAATAATCTTTTTATCTAGTTTTTTTGCTTTTACTCAAACCACAACTATTGCGGGAACATACATTTTGAAACTCGAATCTAGTAATGCGGTAATTGTTGATACATTAACTTTACATGCTGATGAAACGTTTACCTTTCATGAATATGATAGACATGATGGAGGTATTCCTCCAGAAAGGGACAAATATGGTAAAGGAAAATGGAAGTTTGAAAATAATATTGTTTATTTCTATGCCAACGAATCTGATATTACTAAAACTCACACCTTAAATTTTAATAATTCTGAAGCGCGATTTATAATCAAATCACCTAGAGATAAATCTAATAAAGTGATACCAACTTCAATACAGTTTTACAAATCTGATATTTTTTGGATAGTGAAACGGAAATTGATAAAGGAATAAATTAACCCCTAAACAAAAAGAAGTCGTCTTTCATATCTTCAATTTGGGCATCTTCATTGGTAATAATATAATCAATGGCTTGAGATGTAAAATCATCCCCTTTATCAGTTAAGGAAACAATTTGGTTGTCAATGGTAATCATATTGTTTTTTAATGCTAAATCAACAACAGTTTTAGCACGGATTTTTTGCCAATTAATATGTTCTCTCAAATGATTGACATGTCGTTCGTTTTCTTCATTATGATTTTTTAAATGAAGCAAGAAGGTAAGCAGCGACACTTCAATTTTTTGTTGTTTTTCGCGGTACATAACTGCAATTAGCCCTTTACTTGGAGCAAATAGATAAACAACTAAAAACAATAGTCCTAACATGGTTGTTATAGATCCTGCTATTGAGGCGTCCAACCAATGTGCAACCCAATATCCAGAAATAGCACTAAAAACACCAAAAAGAATTGACAAAAAGAGCATTTTTTTCAAATCTGTTGTCAATAAATAAGCGCTAGCCGCAGGAGCAATCATAAGCGCGACCACTAAAATGGCACCAACAGCATCAAAAGCACCAACAGTTGTAATAGATGAAACCGTCATTAAACCATAATGAATAGCCACAGGTGAGAATCCTAGTGAAGCTGCCAATCCAGCATCAAAGGTGCTTAATTTCAGTTCTTTAAAAAAGGCGAATAATAACCCAACTGTAATAATTAGTATTGTACCAATAATCCATAATGATTTTGGACCAACATCTACACCTGAAATTAGCAATCGGTCAAAAGGCGCAAAAGCCAATTCACCTAAAAGAACAGCATCAACATCTAAATGAACATCGTTGGCGTTTTTAGCAATCATAATTACACCTATACTGAATAAAGCAGGAAAGACTAATCCTATAGCTGTATCTTCTTTTACCAATCCTGTTTTTTGAATTTGCTCAACTAATACCACAGTAATTACACCTGTCAAAGCTGCTAAAACAATTAATAGTGGCGAGTTGAGGTCTTGTGTAATGAAGAATCCAATAACAATTCCAGGTAATATAGAATGACTAATAGCATCACTAATCATGGCCATTTTACGCAACACCAAAAACGTTCCAGGTATAGCACACGCAATGGCAACCAAACTAGCAATAAGCTGTATTTCAAGTTGTGCGCTACTCATCTTTTTTAAATTGTTGGTTATATAAGTTAGATGCTGTTTCAAACCCTTCTTGAGTTAAACTCCACATATTTCCGTTAAGTGTTACATAGTTTTTATCTACTAATTTTTTTAGTGTTCCTTTTGTGTAGCCTTGAAAGTTATTCAAAATCTTAATCGTATGTGGATGCGAAATATTCTCGTGCGTTTTAGCAATATTAAACATAAAGGATAGGGTTTTATGTAATTCTAAATCACGACGATTTTTTATAAATCGAATTTGTCTGAACAACAAACCACGATTGGGCGAAAAAATAAACGAAAACATGACAAAAACTGAAGCTACAATTACAATTACAGGACCAGTGGATAGATTGTTTTGAGTGGCGCTTATTGCTGTTCCAAAAACACCTGAAAACGCCCCAAAAAAGGCTGCTAAAAACACCATGACACTTAAATTGTTTGTCCACTGTCTTGCAGCAGCAGCAGGAGCCAAAAGCATAGCGCTCATTAAAACAACACCAACGGTTTGCAAGCCTAAAACAATAGCTAGTACAATGAATGAAGTTATTAGTATGTCAATAGTTTTGGTATTAAAACCTAGCGTTTTAGCATAATCTTTATCAAAGAGTAATATTTTAAATTCTTTCCAAAACAAGAGTAGAACGAATAAACACAATCCGGTTACAATTGCCATAAGCCAAACATCACTTTCAACTAAAGTAGCAGCTTGACCAAATAAGTATTTATCTAAACCAGCTTGATTGGCATTTGGTTGTTTTTGGATAAAAGTTAACAGTAACATTCCAAAACCAAAGAATAATGATAGAATCAATCCTAAAGCGGTATCTGATTTTAAATGTGTTTTTGTTATAATACCTCGAATCCAAAATGTACCTATCAAACCACTGACCAAAGCACCTAAAAGCAGTGTATTACTTTCTTTGGCACCAGTAAGTAAAAACGCAATAGCAATGCCTGGTAATGCTGCATGCGAAATAGCATCGCCCAATAAACTTTGCTTGCGTAACACGGCAAAACTACCAAGCATGCCAGTAACAGCACCAAGAATAGCTGTGCCAAGTGTAATGGTGCGCAGTGTGTAATCGTTAATTACGAGTTCTATGTATTCTAGTAAGTCCATTTTGTTATTCCGCACTAGATGCGGAATCTATTATGCTTAGTTTTGGTTTATAGCTTTGAGATTCCTGCCTTCGCAGGAATTTTATTTCTGAATACTTACTTTATAATTGATGCCATAGGTTTTAGTAAGGTTATCATCATTAAAAATATCCTTAACCGGACCTGTTGCAATCTTTTTTACATTTAAAAAAGTTACCCAATCAAAGTATTCAGGAACCGTTTGCAAATCATGATGCACCACAATTACGGTTTTATTCGCCTTTCTTAATGCTTTAAGAATATTAATGATAGCTATTTCGGTAGTAGCATCAACACCTTGAAATGGTTCATCCATAAAATAAATGGATGCATCTTGAACCAAAGCACGTGCTAAAAAAATACGTTGCTGTTGTCCGCCAGAAAGTTGACTGATTTGTCTGTTTTTAAAAGGTAGCATTCCAACTTGTTCTAAAGCTTCGAGTGCCGCTTTTTTTTGCTTTTGGCCAGGGCGTTTTATCCAACCTAAACTTCCGTATGTTCCCATCATAACCACATCTAGAGCAGTTGTAGGAAAATCCCAATCCACACTACCTTTTTGTGGAACATAAGCAACAAGAGAGCGTTGTTTGTCATACGATTTACCATAAATGCTTACACTTCCAGCAATTGGTTTTAGAATGCCTAAAATAGACTTTATAAGTGTTGATTTTCCTGCGCCATTTGGACCAACAATAGCCATTAAAACGCCTTCGGGTATTTCTAAATCAATATCCCAAAGTACCGGTTTGTAATTATAGGCTACTGTTAAATCATCTACTTGTACTGCTATTTTATTACTCATTATTTCAAAGCATTAACAATTGTATTCACATTATATTTAAACATCCCAATATAAGTACCTTCAACTGTTCCAGCATTACCCAAAGCATCAGAATATAATGTACCACCAATGGTAACATCATGTCCTTTCGATTTTACTGCTGCTTGCAAGGCTTTTATAGTGCGTTTAGGCACCGAACTTTCCACAAATATAGCGTTCACTTTTTTGTCGATAATAAAAGCTGCTAATTTTTGTACGTCTTGAACTCCAGCTTCGGTTGCTGTTGAAAGACCTTGTAACCCAACAACTTCAAATTCAAAGGCTTTTCCGAAATAGTTAAAAGCATCATGAGCTGTAACCAATATGCGTTTCTCTTTTGGTAAAGCGTTAATGGTTGCATTAATTTCAGTTTTTAAATTATTTAATTGACTCAAATAGTTGTCACCATTAGCTTTAAAAGTATCTTTCTCTGAAGGCACAGCTTCCGATAATTTGTTGACTACAAATTGTGTGACTTGTTCCCAATAAGTGATGTCAAACCAAATATGCGGATCGTAATTAGAAGCAAAATATTCGGAACCAATCAAAGTGTTTTTATCAATGGCATCAGAAACAGCAACAGTTTTTATATTTTGAGTTCCCATTTTCTCGAATACTTCTACTAGTTTTCCTTCAAGGTGTAATCCGTTGTAGAAAATAATATCAGCATTGGCTAATTTAGTTACATCACCTTCGCTAGCTTTGTATAAATGAGGGTCAACGCCACTTCCCATTAACCCTTCAATATTAATAAGGTCGCCTCCAATATTTTTAACTAAATCAGTTATCATTGTAGTTGTGGTAACAACATTGAGTTTGTCGGTTTTTTTAGAATCCGTTTTACAGCTAAAGATTCCAAAAAATAGAATGGTTATGATTGTAATTCTTTTCATTATTGATTGTTGTTTATTGGTAATCTAAAACTCAAACCTGCACTTAATAATAAATCTTGACCTTCTGTAATACTTGTTCCAAAAGACATATCTAATTGCAAATCGTTAGAAACTAAATATGTTAATCCAGCATCCCATAAATGGTTAGCTTGACTATCTTCAGGTAAATCACCATATAATTCTACATAAGCACCAAACTTTTCGGAAATGCTATATCCATAGGCAATAGTATAGATATAACTTGCTTCAGGTGAATCATTTCCCCAAGCCATACCAAGATTATAGCCTAAACTAGATTTTTCACTTAAGGTATGTGCTAGTGAAAATCGAAAATCTACACCAGTTGTTTCTGGTCTATAATCAGTACTTGCGGTTAATGGTAAAAAAACATGTCCTATTAAACTAATTTCTGGGATCCAACCTTTTTCTTCCGTTATATAAACTTTCATTCCTAGCAACAATGGACTAAAGCCACTTAAAACATTGTCTAATTTCTGACCGTTTATGTGTGTGACATCTTCTTGTAAATTCCATCCTAAACGCAATTCAAAATTATCAGATAACCCATATCTAACCAGCGTTGTATTGTAGGTGAAGTTTTCAGTTTTAATTTGATTTTTTTCAAAAGTTTGATAAAAACCACCTGTTTCAACTTGCAGATAGCCTTGTGGTACTGTGCTTGACGCTTCAGTAGCATCTGGTCTATCTGTTTCCAAAGCGCCGATTGACTCCTTTTCTTGAGCCAATGAAGCCGAAAAGGAACATAACAACAGACCAATGAAAATATAAATTTTTGTGTTAGTTGATTTCATTGACGTAGATAATGTTGGTAAAGTCTTCATTTAATAGAATGGTATTATAATTTATTGAAATTTGAGTCATTTTGTTGTTTTGAAATTGATTAGTGACCATAATGCGATTTCCATATTTTAAGCCATGTAGAGCGCAGAAATCAAAAAACTCTTTATCGTCACTCATTAATCTCGAAATAATATATGATTTCCCTGCTTGGGTTTTAGAAAGAGGTATTGAATTATCATCTGTTGTTATATCGCCATGTTCATTTGGGATAGGATCGCCATGTGGATCGAATTTCGGATTTCCTAGATAAGAACTGATTTTATTTGCCAAGAAATCTGACGTTTGATGCTCTAGTAATTCTGCTTCCCTATGAATTTCATGTAAAGACATATCAAACAACTTGTAAAGCAAAGCCTCCCACAAACGATGTTTCCTAACTACATTTAAAGCCATTTTAGAGCCTTTCTCTGTGAGCTCTAGCGATTGATACTTTTCGTAAAAAAGAAGGTCTCTACTGGCTAATTTTTTAGCCATATCTGTTACAGCTGCATTGGATATACCTAATTTTTTTGCGATATTACCAGTTGATGTATCATTCTCCTGCTTATCATTTTTATATATGGCTTTAATGAAATTCTCGACTGCTACTGACATTAACGTTTGCTTTAAATAATATTTAAGTTAGCTTAAAAAATTATTCAAATATAGTTAAATTAGTTTATTGAGCAAAAGAATTCTTAATTTGGCATAATTTCAGATGAAGACTAACAAACTATGTGATATGAAACAATTTGTTTATTTAGTTATTTTTTGTAGTATATTTTCAGTTCATGGCCAAGATAGCACCAAAGCTGAACCGCCTATTATTGTGACTAAACTATTGTTGGGCAATCAATATGAGCATAACAACCTTATTGTCAAATTTGTTGATGTTTTAAATGATTCTAGGTGCCCTAAAAATGTTACTTGTGTTAGAGCAGGAGAGGCTAAAGTATTAGTGGCTATTTATAAAAATGCTCAATTTATTGAGGAGAAAATTATCGAAATTACACCAACTACTTACTTAATTGGAAACTTACCACAATTAATAATTTCTGGTGAAACAATAATAAAAGGTTTTAATTTAACTCCATATCCTGAATTTGGAAAAGAGATTAAAAAAGCGAATTATATTTTGCAAATTGTTGTTGAAGACTAGTTTTGTCAACTTCAAGTTATAGTTTATTATTAGAATTTAAAAAACTGATATGTAGGGTTTTAAATAATAAAAATAAAACAAATTTATTGCTGTTTAGTTAAAATGAGCTATGATTTTCAGCTTTTTAAGCTAAATATTTAAACTTATTGTTTCTGTAGAGTGTCTTAAATATTTATGATAAAACAAGTTAAATGCTGTTTAGTGACAACCGCAATTGTTATCAGAGCAATTCTTCCCAGCCTTTTTTTTAGGCTTCCAAATAAATCGAGAGATCAGAAAAGTCAAAGCAATTATGAGTGTAGTAAAAGCAAGTATATTCTGAATAACGGTGTTCATAAATAAAACTATTTTAATAGTTGATAGGCTATAAAAGCAACAAGATAAGCAAAACTACTCATGATTATTAATTGCAACATAGGCCATTTCCAACTATTTGTTTCACGTTTGACGATTGCAAGTGTACTCATGCATTGCATTGCAAATGCATAAAATAACAACAATGAAATTCCAGAGGCGAAATTGAATAGTGGTCCTCCAAGAATAGGATTCACTTCACCAGCCATTCTATTTTTTATGGTCTCCTCTTCATCACTTCCTACACTATAAATTGTGGCTAGTGTGCCGACAAAAACTTCACGAGCTGCAAATGAACTTACAATAGCAATACCAATTTTCCAGTCGTAACCCAAAGGTCTAATTACGGGTTCAATTGCTCGACCTGTAATGCCGATAAAGGAATGCTCCAATTTATATGATGCGATATGTTGTTGTAAATCTTCATCTGGTATGTTTTGTGAGGCATATTGTTCAGTCACTATAGCGTCAGCATTATTAAAATCATTACCAGGACCATAAGATGCCAAAAACCATAATATAATAGATATAGCCAAAATAATTTTTCCAGCACCAAAAACAAACGATTTGGTTTTTTCAAGAACAGTTAAAGCAACATTTTTAAATAATGGTAATTTGTAGTTGGGCATTTCAACCACGAAAAATGTCTTACTTTTTATCTTAAGTATTTTATTTAATATATACGCTGAGCCTACAGCAGCACCAAAACCTATTAAGTATAAAAGCATAAGTGTTAATGCTTGATAACTTAATCCAAGAATACGTCCTTCCGGAATTACCAATGCTATAATAATTAGGTAAACGGGTAGTCTAGCAGAGCACGTTGTAAAAGGAGTTACAAGAATAGTTATTAAGCGCTCTTTCCAACTTTCAATATTACGTGTTGCCATAATTGCAGGTATGGCGCAAGCAGTACCAGAAATTAGGGGTACAACGCTTTTCCCACTTAAACCGAAACGACGCATGATGCGATCCATTAAAAATACCACACGACTCATATAGCCACTTTCTTCTAAAACTGAAATAAAGAGGAATAAAAAGGCTATTTGAGGAATGAATATAACAATACCACCCAATCCCGGAATAATGCCTTCTGCAATTAAATTGGTAAAAGCACCTTCAGGCATTTTATTTTTAGTCCATTCGCTAAATGAAGCAAATAAGCTGTCAATAAAATCCATTGGAACACTAGACCAATCATAAATGGCTTGAAAAATGGTTAATAAAATAATTCCAAAAATGAGGTATCCCCAAACTTTATGAGTCAAAACTCTATCGAATTTGATGCGTAAGTCTTTTGCCGTACTTAAATCGATTTTTTGGCCTTTTTTAAGGGTGTCATTAATAAACTGATAACGTTTAATAGTCTCCTTTTGCTGAAGGCGTTTTAAATCGGCTTTAGATTTTGTTTTGAAATCAGCAACAGCATCAATTTCATTTCTATCCGTTTTTCCAAAATTTACATCTTGAGTGATAACTAACCAAAGCTTATATAAAAGCTGATTAGGAAAAGCTTTGCGTAGATTATCAAAGTAATCCATATCAATTTCAGAAGCATTTAAACACGGTTTTGTTGAAAGCTCTTTGTAATTGGTAATTAAATCTTTGAGAGCTGATATTCCCTGATTTTTTCTGGTACTTATTAAGGCTATCTTTGTCTCAAGCTGTTCTTCTAAATAGGGAATATTCAATGAAATTCCTTTATAAGTCATCCTATCAGCCATGTTAATGACTAAAATTGTAGGAATTTGAAGGTCTTTAATTTGAGTAAATAAAAGGAGATTGCGTTTAAGGTTTTCAACATCACTCACTACAACTGCAACATCAGGAAAGTCCTTATCATTTTTGTTGAGAAGTAACTCAATAACTACATTTTCATCAAGTGATGAGGCGTTTAAACTATAGGTGCCAGGTAAATCAATTATATGCGCTTTTACGCCACGTGGTAGTTTACAAATCCCTTCCTTCTTTTCTACAGTAATACCAGGATAATTACCAACCTTTTGATTCAAACCTGTTAAGGCATTAAATACTGAAGTTTTTCCAGTATTTGGATTACCAATAAGTGCAACATTTATTTGTTTACTCATTGGAAATTTCAATTAAAATGTGAATAGCTGTTTCTTTTCTAATGGCTAGATGGCTACCATTAATATTCAGATACATAGGATCAGCAAAAGGAGCAACCTGGACAAGTTCAACAGAATTTCCAGGTAAGCATCCCATTTCCAGCAGTTTAAGTGGGATGTGAATTGATGAAACATCAGCAATAATGCCTTTTTCACCTCGTTTTATTTCTGCTAACGTAATACTCACGCTTATTTAGATTGATTTTAAAGAAGCAAAAATAAAGCAAAATATTAGGGTAAAAAAATTGAAGCTAGAAAACTATTGATATTCTTTTTTGAGTGTTTTAATATCCTCAATTAATCGGGTAATTTCGTCAGGATTTGTACCATCATAAAATCCTCTTATTTGACGTTTTTTATCAATGAGCATAAAGTTTTCGGTATGAATCATATCATAGGCATCACCATTACCTTGATCTTTTACTGCCAAATAACTTTTACGTGCTAAATCGTAAATTTGTTTTTTGTCACCAGTGACTAAATTCCATTTTGAATCATTGACCCCTTTTTTTAATGCATATTTTTTTAATTGTGTAACCGAATCTATTTCTGGTGTTACCGTATGAGAAAGTAGCATGACATCCTGATCGTTTTTCAATTCTTTTTGAATGACATACATGTGATCTGTCATAATAGGACAAATGGTTTGGCAGGTAGTAAAAAAGAAATCGGCTACATAAATCTTATTCTTATAATTGTTTTGGGTTATAATTTCTCCATTTTGATTTGTTAGACTGAAATCGGCTATTTTATGATATTTTCTGACATCAACCAAAGAAGAATCAACCAATTCTGAATTAACCATAGTAGGTTGATAAATAGGTAATGGTTTTTCAACATTAAGAATATTGAAAATAATAGCAACTATAATCACTGATAAAATCATGAATACGATTCCAAAATATTTATAGTCTTTAAAAAACGAAAGCATAATGTGGTAATTTCGGCATTGCTTTTGCAAAAATACATGGATTTCATATGCAATTAAACAATTTGAGATTATAATTATTTGTTAAATACAAATGTGGAATGATTCAATTTTTAATGTTGAAGTAAAAAACACTACTTTTGTGCGTTATTTAAAAGAAAACAGATTTTATGACCGTTATATTGATTAAGGCAGCGCAATTATTTTTAAGCTTGTCTATCCTCATAGTCCTTCATGAATTAGGACATTTCATTCCTGCAAAGCTATTTAAAACACGTGTAGAGAAGTTCTACCTATTCTTTGATATTAAATTTTCATTGTTTAAAAAGAAAATTGGTGAAACTGTTTATGGTATTGGTTGGTTACCATTAGGAGGTTATGTAAAAATAGCCGGAATGATTGATGAAAGTATGGATAAAGAGCAAATGGCACAACCACCACAGCCATGGGAGTTTAGAACAAAACCTGCTTGGCAACGTTTAATTATTATGTTAGGTGGTGTTATCGTAAATTTCATTCTTGGGTTTTTAATATACATGATGATATTGTTTGTTTGGGGAACAGATTACTCTAAAAAAGATGATATCACCTATGGATTTGGTGTAGCCCCTACAATGGAGGAATACGGTTTTGAACAAGGGGATAAAATTGTATCTGTAGATGGAAAACCATTTAGCGAGGTAACTGATATCAATTCATATTTACTGTTTAGAGATATTAATACCATTAAAGTTGAGAGAGCATCAGGTGAAATAGCTGAATTGACAGTTCCAGAAGATATTGGAACACAATTATTTGAAGCAGGTGATTTGCCAGCTATGTCTCCAAGAATGCCCTTTAAATTAGATTCAATAGTCCCTGATTCTCCTGCAGATAAAGCCGGTTTATTACCAACTGATAAAATAGTCAGTTTAAATGGAGAGGCTGTAAACTATTTTTCTGATTTTAAATATGGTATAAAACGAAACGGAAATAAAACGCTTAATATTGGTGTTGAAAGAAATAATGAGATTGTAAGTTTAAATGTAAAACCAAGTGAAGATGCTACAATTGGTATAGTAACTATCGAAACAGAGAAAATTGTATCCAATCACAAAGATTATTCTTTTAGCGAAGCAATTGTAAAAGGGACTTCTTTAGGTTACTGGACTATAAAAGATTATTTAGCTCAATTTAAATACATTTTCACCAAAAAGGGAGCCTCTCAAGTGGGTGGATTTGCCGCTATTGGAAATATGTTTCCACCGTCTTGGAACTGGAAAGCATTTTGGGCTATTACTGCCTTTTTATCCATTATGCTAGGTGTTTTAAACCTTTTACCTATACCAGCATTGGATGGTGGTCATGTTATGTTTTTACTATATGAAATGATTTCTGGTAGAAAACCAGGCGACAAGTTTTTGGAATATGCACAGCTCATTGGATTTATATTACTAATCGCTTTAGTTTTGTTTGCCAACGGTAACGATATTTACAAAGCTATTTTTGATTAAAATTTTAAGTAGATTTTTTAATTAATATATTTGTAGTAAATAATAAATAATTTATATTTGCGCTCGCAAAAGCGAATAACACTCCTCCTTAGCTCAGTTGGTTAGAGCATTTGACTGTTAATCAAAGGGTCCTTGGTTCGAGCCCAAGAGGGGGAGCTTAACAACAGAAAGCCTTTACAGAAATGTAGAGGCTTTTGTTTTTTCGCAGGTCGAACATAGTTTTTTAAACAAATGGCAAGTTTTATTTCTTATGTAAGAGTTAAAAGTATTAATTAGAATTATCTAGAATACTTTTTTCAATTATTTCAAAATCCTTGTAACTAGGAACATGTTTTGAGCTCTTTAAGAGTTTGGTTTCTTTTAAAGACGAAAACAGGTGTTTGGAACGTTTAATCATTTTTTTACCTGGAAACATCAAGTCCTTTTCAGCAGCAAAAATGGTAATAGGTGTCTGGATATTTTGAGCTGCTTTTTTTGATAGTAATGGCAAAGGCGAAAAATCCATGTTGCAGTGCTGAAACGTAGCCGACATAAACTGAAGTGCAAAAGTATCATACTCCGAAAACAAGGCATCCATAACCCGTTTAATATACTTTGGGTTGTTGGTTTTTATAAACTTTTTTAATGGGATGAACATTTTTAGCAAGCCCAGCAGTGGATTGCCATTAACGATATAAACAGGTGCAATTAAAAACACCTGCTTGATGGGTGTTTGGTTAAACTCCAGTGTCTTTAGGCTAATGAGTCCGCCAAATGAAAAACCAACCAATGTAACAGCTTTGAGCCGTAACTTTATGATGATTTCAGTGAGCCATTTACCATAATCTAATGACTTCATATCTAATCGGGTTTCTGCACTTTTATTGGGCTGTGCTAATACATCTATAGCGTACACGCAGTATTTTGTAGTAAGGTTGGAAAGTGATTCCAATATGAGCGGTGCACAACCTCCTGTACCATGAATGAGCAGCAACGGTGGGTTTTGTTTATCACCAGACACTATGATATTGGTTTTACCAAAGCGTGTGTCTATTTGTTGCTCTGAATAGGCTAACTGAAGTTGTTCTAATTTTTGATTGTACAGCTTTAGAATAGTTTCTTTTCCTTCTTGTGTTTTAAAAAACATATACAGTTTGTTTTTTGATTGATGATTTATTGATTGACAATTACTATATTACCTACTTTACGACCAGTTTCAAGATAGTGATGAGCTTCCGCGATATCTGGAAGCTTGTAGCTTTTATCAATATTTGTATGTAGTTTACCTTGTTTAAAAAAGCCCTCCAAGTCTAAAAATAATCGTTTTAATTCTTCAGTCTTTTTAATCCCAGTAGCTGCAAATTTTACTTTCTTTGGATTTAATAACGTTTGACAAAGTATTTGACCACTTAATACTGGTGTCATAAAAATACCATTTGAACTTAATAGTTTTTTAGAGACTTTATACGATAGAGCTCCAACCGAATCATAAATTACATTATATTTTTCGTTTATATTGGTTATAGATGTTTTTGTGTAGTCTATCACTTCATCGGCTCCTATAGATTTTACAAAATCAATATTTCTTGTGCTACAAACTGCTGTAACTTTTGCGCCCATTACTCTAGCTAATTGAACTGCTGCCGAACCTAGGCTTCCAGATGCACCATTTATTAAAATATGTTGACCTTGTTTTAAATTAGCTATGTCTTTTAAGAAGTTATAAGAGGTTAAAAAACCATCACAGATTGGTGCTGCTTGATAATGAGATATCGTATCTGGTTTTAGCTCAATAATCATATCTTCTGAAATACACAAATAGTCTGCATTACAACCATTGCTAAATAGTTTTTCTCCAAAAACTTCATCACTTACTTTAAATTTTGTGATTTGAGAACCTATAGCCTCCACAACTCCTGAAAAGCCAGTTCCTAAAGCCGTATTTTTTGGTTTAAATAAACCTAAAAACAATCTGCCAAATTTAGGTATGCCTTGGCGCATCATGGTATCTGCTCTTGTTGCTGATGATGCCTTAATTTTTACTAAAACCTCATTTGGTTTTGGCAATGGAATTTCGACATCAATTATCTGAATAACTTCTGGCGAACCGTATTTTGTATAAATTGCTGCTTTCATACTTGTAATTATTTACAACAAAGTTGCAACTTGTTTGGGAGATAGCAGTTCGTATTTGGAAATTGGAACTTAATTGGTTGACTGATTGTTAGGCTCTACCTGCTTTTTCAATTTAAATTCTTCGGTTCGCTTAATTTGTTCTTCAAGATTCCATTCAAAATCAAATCTATTCTTAAGGAATACAGCGATTGAATCGAGCCCAATTTCAGCCCTTCTTTTATCAATATTAACTGGATCGTAAACTGGCCAAAGATTAAAACTTTTGGTTTCTGGGTAGTATTTCATCTGTCCACCATAGATTTGTAAATCTCCTCTTTCTGTAGCAATTCTATCTTCAGCTCTTACCAAAAATCGAGGCTCTAGTTTTTTATCCTTTACAGCTTGCCTCATCATGGGAAGGTATTGTATTCTAACGTCATTATCTGCATGTTGAATGACATTACATATGGTCCAATTCCCTTGCTCTCCTGCAATTTCTTTAGTTGGCCATCCATAATTATCTAGAATTTCTTTCACTTTTTTCTCATTAATGGTGTGGTTTCTTTCAATAATAGCTTGTTGCTCTTTAACCAACTCTGAATCTACACCGTATATAGCCATTAATGAGTCTCTTAATCTAATTGGGGTTTGTTCAGTTGTCCAAATTGTATCAAGTATTTGAATAAGACTTTCATTAATTTCAATAGTTGTCGATATATCTTTTGAATTGGTCTTATTTGAGCAATTGAACAGCAACACTAAACAGAATAATAAAATATACTTCATTTTTAAATTTTTTTTAATCTTCTATTATGCTCACCTAAAATATATAGAATTCATAGGTAGTCCAATAACAGATTCTGAATTGCATGGCGATCTATGATGTTTACATGACAACTTATAACCAGCTAAATCCTAATCCAATATTAAATAGTAATGCATCTCTATGCATATCTCCATCCAAAGACGCACGACCAAGAACTACTTTAGATTGAAAGTTAAGCGCGAAATTTTTCTTTTTGTAAATTTCATAACCGGTACTTGCCATAACAGCGCAACCGAAGTTCCAATCGTCATTTACATCGTCTTTTATATCGTATAGTGCTGGCGAATCTATGGCTAAACCAATTCCTCCATGAATCCACCAGCGATCTTTTACCCAATATTGCACAGATGGTATAAAACCACCAAAGTTCCTGTCATTATCTTGAAATTCGTATATATTTCCTGGTAAAGAGGCTGTAATAGCAAGGTTTTCGTTTAACATATAGCCAAACTTTAAATCTGGAAAAACGAACGTTCCTTGAGATGTGTCGAACGTTTGAATACCTGCACTATCTTCTACACTGATAATACCTCCACCTACTACAAATTCTACAATAAAACCATTTCTTTGTGTTGTTGTTTCTGAATTTGTGTTTTGTGCGTATGATATACTAGATGATAATGCCAAGGCTACACAAGCCATTTTTAGTACCATTTGTTTTTTGATTGTTTTCATTTTAATTGATGTCATAATTGTTTGATTTTTGATTAATGATTTTTTTTATTGAGGTGCAAATTTCCTGCAAAAGCTGGACGATTATGAAGTGAAATAACCCAACTGTTGATTTTGGATGATGAATTGTTGATTATCAATAACGTCTTATATTATTTCTGTTATAAAATCAATCAATGTTGTTTCTAAATAGGTGAAACTTACTATTTAGGCTAAATTCTGAATTTTCTTTTGTGTATTATTTTTGGTGAATAACAGGATTGTAATTCTTTAATTTAATCCTTTACGTTTACCATGTCAAATGTATTATTCGTCTTCTTTCAATAATTCTTGTAATGTTTCCTTTGAGCCTTCACTACCTAATTCAACGGCTTTTGTATAACTGGCAATGGCTTGTTCTTTTTGGTTATATTTTAAGTAAGCTTCACCTAATGAATCCCATAAATTACCATCTTCAGGAAATAATTTCACATTGAGTTTAAACAATGCTAATGCCCAATCAGGCTGGTCTTCTTTTTTCAACCTGCTGTACCCTAACCTATTTAAAACCGCATGGTCGTTAAATTCATCTTTAAGTTCTTCCTTTAAAAAATCAGGTAATTTTTCGGCATCAGATGATGAATTGGTTCTCATAAATTCATGAATCAATTCATAAATATTTCTGGGAATTGGTGCTGGTGTATAATTGCTATTAAAAACCATCTTACCAATTTCTCTAGCCACGTTTTCTGATTCAGGTCCTAAAAACGCATTTGTTATGTATATGACCACAACATCGTCGTCTATAAATCGAACGAAGTCTGCGAAGTACAAACCATTACTACCATTATGAGCAACGATTTTGGTGTCTCTATCACTTTTAGATATAGCCCAACCATATCCATAATACGATGTCATGTTATCATTTTCAGCTACATATGCAGTTTCTTGAGTTTTTCTTGTTTTAGGTTCTAAAACAACGTTGTTTTTTAAAGCAACATGCCATTTGTATAAATCTTCAATAGTAGAGTGAATGTCGCCTTTACCTATACTATACCAATGATTGTTATTATAAGGTAAGTGCTGTTGGGTTGTTCCCCAATCTGTCCATTTTTCATCATCTCTATTATAGTAATAGCCATGTGCCAGTCGTTCTGTACTAAAATTAATGCGTTTATATCCAGTACTTGTCATTTGGGCAGGGCTAAATAAGTTTTCCTGTAGAAAAGCATTATAGGTTTGCCCTGAAACTAGCTCTAATATAGCAGTTAGCATAATATAGTTGGCATTAGCATATTGGTAGGTTGTGCCAGGTTGGGATTGTAATTCTGACTCAAAAAACTCTTTTAAAAACTGTTCTTTGCTTGCTTCATGATATCTAAAACCACCTGTTCTATTAGAAATTCCAGATGTATGTGTTAGTAATTGATAAATTGTTATATCCTTTTTATCACTTGGTGTCTGAACAAAATAAGAACTTATTTCATCTGATGTTTTTATTTTTCCTTGCTCTACCAATTTTAAAATAGCGGATGCTGTAAATTGTTTGGTTACAGAGCCAATATTAAAAACGGTTGCTGGTGAGTTGGGAATTTTATTTTCCCTGTCTGCCCATCCATAGCCTTTAGATAAAATAACTTCACCTTTTTTAGCTACCAAGACAACTCCGGAAAAGCCATTGTTTGCGCTTGACTCCAAATACGAGTCAACTCTGTTAAAGAGCTCTTTATTGGTGGTTTGAGAATGAGAGCTTAACGTTGAAAGCGTGATAAATGCAAAAATTACTATTTTAATAGATGATTTCATTTTGATGATTGCTTGTTATTTGAACCATATTCTATTGCCGCACCAATTGCTATGCCCAGTACAAACCATAATTGCATATTTGAGGTTGCATAGCCTATTATAGTGCCTAGTATAATCCCAAGTCCTAATTTAACGCCTTTCTTACTTTTTTTAGTTTTCATTTTTTCCATTGTTGGTGTTCTTAAATTATGGTAAAATTACAACAGCTTCAAATATGAAAGGTTCTACTTTAAAAATCAGAACTAATCTTTTTGTGTACTTTTTAGATACGCATTGGGTGTCATACCCTCAATTTTTTTAAAGAATGTATTGAACACGGTTTTAGAATTAAAGCCACTATCATAGGCTACAGCCATAATGGTCAAGCCTTTGTTTTCTTCTAAAAGAATACGCTCTTTAAACTCTTTTACCCTATAAGAATTCACATATTCTGAAAAGTTTTTCTGAAAGCCCAAATTTAACAATTGAGACACATAATTTGCCGGAAGTTCCAGATACGATGCCAAATCCTTTAATGCCAAATCAGGATTTAGGTACAGTTTGTAATCTACCATAATTTGTTCTAATTCTTTACTATACTTTTCAATTTCGTTGGTATCCAGTAATGCCTGCTTGTACTTTTTATTTTGTTTGTAGTTGACATTATCTGGAATGGCTTTCAGCATGATGTCTTTAAACCCTTTATGATTTTTTAAAGGCTTAAGAATTGGTGAAGGATTTAATAATAAAATTAACGGCAACCGTTTATGGTATGCTTGAGTAATTAAATCAACTACTTTTTCATAATTACCTAACAAGGCATTAACTAATATCAAAAATGTAAAAGCCTTATCTACTAGTGCTGTTGTTAAATAAGTTTCTAATTCTTTTAATCCATCATTGCATTTTTCCATTTCATTGAGCTTTGCATAACACATGGTTTCACCTCCTAATTTAGTGAGGTCATTCACAGAAACGCCTTCAAGTGAACCGAAATACGTCAAAGCTTCATTTGGTTTGCCTGACATCAATAAACAAATCCCTATATAAATTGGTGGAAAGGGTAACGTGGGATCTAGCTCCAATGCCTTTTTTAAGAAAGGTATGGCCGTAGTGTAATCTTCTTGTAAATAATACAAAAACCCCTTATAATGATGGTTGATAGCGGCAAAAGGGTCTAATTGTAAGGCTTTGTCAAGATAATTGCGTGCTGCATCTAATTTTCCTTCCACTGTTAAAAAATTAGAAATGGTTAAGTAAATATCGTCTGCCTGTTGAATCTCCAAAGCTTTATTGGCATGTTCGTAAGCCTTTTTAAGATTCCAGTTTTGCCAGCATTCTATCCAAGCCAAATTCAATTGTGATCTTGATGAGTTTGGGTCTAGCTCTAAAGCCTTTAACAAATAAGGTTGAGCCTTCTCGTATGCTTCAAATGCAGGTAAAAGCCCCATAGTTCCCATGTTAACATAGGCTAAATTGATATCTAGATAGGGATTTGAAAAATTGGGTGATTTATGTATTACTTCTTTTAAGATATTAATACCTTTTATAGAGTTTTTATAATCCAACTTCATGATGTAATATCTCCCTTTTAGGTATTCTCTATAAATATCTACAGGAACATCAATAGGCTCTACTAGTTTATCTTGAATCTCAATATGGCCAATATGTTCGCGTAAGCGTTCAGCAATGAACATACTTATTTCATCTTGAACGGCAAAAATATCATTTAGGTTTCTATCAAATGTTTCAGACCAAAAATGGAAATCTTCCTCTGTATCTATCATCTGGACCGTTATTCGCATTTTAGACCCTGATAGTCTTACACTACCTTCAATAAAAGTCGCAACATCAAGTTTTTCCTTGACCCCTTGCGTTGTTACTGGTTTATTTTTGAAATAAAATGAAGATGTTCTTGAGGTAACTGATAAATCTTTAATTTTTGCCAAGGCATTAATGACCTCTTCAGTCAGACCGTCACAAAAGTATTCATTGTTTTCACTATTACTCATGTTGACAAACGGTAATACTGCTATACTAGTTTTAGTCTGGTTTATAGATAATGGCATGAAAGATAATTTGAGTCGAAAAAGCAAACAGCAATTTTAATGACTTCTTTTTAAATAGCTATTTAATTAAGTTAATAAAGCTACAAAAAAACCTTTAATGATATTATTGAGTCTCATGGTTATTAAAATCATCAATTTGCTAATTAGAACTACAGCTAAAGGCTGCATTGGATAAAGTGTGATGCGAATACGAACATTGACATATTATATATTCATTTCCATTTCATATTGATTAACTGTATTCGATAATCCAATTGAATTGAGGAAATCTATTTTTTGGTTCAATCTTGTATCAACATTTATTATTTTTATTGGGTTTGAAACTTCCTTTATTCCTTTATAAATTGCAGCTCACAGTCTAGGCCATATTTTCGTTGTTTGAAAATCAATTATGACTTTCCGCCGTAAACCAAAGTTAGTAAATTTACGAGTACTATCCGAAAGGAAAGTCAGAAGCAATTAACTATAGCTGTTGCTGCAACTAGCTTTTTTTTATTAGTAAATAATCATAGTTCTAAATCAAAAAGGTTCCTTGGTTCGAGCCCAGGAGAAGGAGCAAAACAATAGAAAGCCTTTAGAGAAATGTAGAAGCTTTTTTATATATCATTGTTTACTTCAATCCAATATCCATTTGGATCCTGAAAGTAAACTTGTTTAATGCCATCTTTTCGAATATAATCTTTGTTTTTTGTGCCAAGCCAGTCGGAGTAATCAACTCCTAATTTTTCTAAGCGCTTTATAAATGATTCTATCTCCGATGTTGCTAATGCAAAATGGACAGCCTTATTAATTTTTATTTCAAAATTTGGTCGCGGAATCAAGTGAAGTTGCTTGCCTTCACCAAGTGATAACCATCTTGTTTTTGAGTCAGAAGCTGTATTTTTAATTTCTTCAAACTGCATTAATTTTTGATAGAAATCAACAGATTCATTGACGTCTTTTACTGAAAGAGCAATATGATTGAATGAAAAAGTAAGCATATATGATGATGGATCTATAGTTAAAAAAAGACATAGTATCTAAAAAAAAATTGAGGCGTGTTTTTATAAGGCTGATTATTATTTTAATAAACACAATAGTGTTTCCCTTTAAAATATTTACAAATTACGTGTTGGCTTTAAGCCATATATTAAATGCGTCTTGAGTTTCTGGATTAGTAGGTGGGTATAAACCAATTATGGATTGTCCCTTTTCGACTTGCCCAATAACAAAGTTTTCAAATAGAGTCATATTTAAACATTCATCCGCAATATCTTCAACAATATCTGCAGGTATAACCATAACACCATCATGGTCTCCAACAATATAGTCACCAGGAAAAACGGCAACATCACCACAGGCAATCGGGACATTAATATCTATAGCTTGATGAAGTGTAAGGTTGGTAGGTGCAGATGGTTGTTTATGATATGAAGGAAAGTTTAACTGTTTAATGTCTTGTGTGTCTCTAAAACCACCATCAGTAACAACTCCGTTTGCGCCTCTAATCATTAATCTTTTGATTAGTATTGAGCCTGCAGATGCGGCTCGAGCATTTTTTCGACTGTCAATGACGAGAACAAATTCTTCGGGACAGGTTTCAAAAGCTACACGTTGAGGATGCTTCGGGTCTTGAAAAACACTAATCGGGTTTAAATCTTCTCGAGCAGGTATATATCTTAATGTAAAAGCTCTGCCTACCATAGTGACTTTTACTTCATGAATAGGACTCACATTTTGGATAAACTGATTTCTTAAACCCCTTTTAAATAGTGCCGTCGCAATAGTAGCTGTACTTACTCGTTTTAGCTTGTTTTGAATAGCTTCATGGTTGGTGTTCATGGTTCATTAATTAGAAATAATAGCGAAATTATTTGATTATGAAACAAATATACATATATTTGGTCAACCAATCTGGTCAACCAATTTAAATTTTCTTGTAAAAATGATATTTAATAGCTGTTCTAGAGTGTTTGTTTTAAGTGTATTAGCAATCATTTTTTGTTCTTGCTCAAGTTCTAATGATACTATTCAAGCACCAAATACTGGAAATTCAAATGGAAACTCGAACGAAGAAACGCCTATTTATGCTTCAATAGATTTTACAAATTGGAAGGTGACTTTACCTGTAGATGAAAACAATAATGGTAGTCCAGATGAATATCAACCTGAAGATTTAGTGAATTTTGGCTATCAAACATTGGATCCGGTAATCCCTTTTATGTATGACGATATTGAAGATTCTTCTATTGTATTTTATACCTATCCGGATGTATCTACAACTAATAGTTCTTATTCCAGAACAGAATTAAGAGAGCTTATTAACGTTAATAATGCTCGAGAAAATTGGACGCTTGATCAAGGAGGTGAATTAACGGGGAGACTTAAAGTTGAATCTATATCGCAAGACAGTGAATCGTCTAATGATTATCATAGAGTTATTGTAATGCAAATTCATGGTATTATTTCGGAAGAAGATATGGACATCCATGGATTTTCATCTAATAATGGGCCACCGTTATTAAAGATGTATTGGAAAGATGGTTATTTATGGGCACATAAAAAATCATTAGTTGATGAAGATACTTTAGGTGATGACTTGTTGGATACCTCGTCAGAAACATGGCATGACATTAAGTATAATATGGGTTATGTAGGATTTGATGCTTTTGATTTAAATATCTTAGCCACGCAGGGCCAGCTAGAAATTCGCTTGAACCAAGAAACACCGTTATTAATTGACGATATTAGTTTAGAAAAATGGCCTTTTGAGAATTATTTCAAAGCTGGAAATTATTTGGCATCAACAGATGCTAACGCATTTTCAATGATAAAATATTACAATTTAACTGTTACACATTAAAAACATAAAGCAACCTTATGAAAACAAAATTCAATATTCTCTATTATATAATGATTTTTAGTGCTGTTTTACTGTTAAATGGCTGTGCTGAAAACAAAAAGAACTACGATAATGAAAATGAAGCTATAGCCATGAATGGAAATCCGAATGATATTATTCCATTTTTTCAACATTGGAATTTAATATTGGGTAACGGTTCTAATGTTGGTCAAGCAACTAATTTCGAGGATAAGGATTTCCTTTACGCTGCAAGTGATGATCAAGGTGATTGGGTGGTTTTCAAATCGCCTAATGCAGGAAATACACATGGTACATCTAATAATACGAGAACTGAATTAGCACAATTAAAAAAATGGCCAGCTAAGACCGAAGCTAAAATGAATGCTACTTTAAAGGTCATGAATGTGTCAACAACAGGCGATGCTCGTGTGGCTTCAACATTTTCTGTTGTGGTGGGTCAAATTCACAGTGCTGATGGTCATGAGAACGAACCATTAAAAATATTTTATAAAAAATTCCCTGGACATACAAAAGGTTCTGTGTTTTGGAATTATGAAATAAATACAGCAGGAGACGATAACTCCCAAAGATGGGACTATTCATATCCTATTTGGGGATATGATTTTTCAATGGTCGGAACCGATGTAAATACGTATCCACCAGAACCTGAAGACGGCATTGCTCTTGGTGAAGCCTTTAGTTATGAAGTAGAAATAAAAGATGGTATGATGCACTTAAAATTTACAAGTGAAAATCATGAAACAAAAACCTTTACTAAAAACGTTATAGCATCAGAGTATTCCAAACGTGAAGACATTCCACAACAAGTTAATAATTTGTTTGTGCCAATTGGTCAAGATGGTATAGAACGCGAAAACGCTTATGAAGGTGAAGGACTTTTTTTTAAGTTAGGTTGCTATAATCAGACTAATGGCAAAGACCCGAAGGTTAATAAAGTATGGTGTTCGGGAGCTGAAACTCATGGTGGAGATTTACAAAAACAATATGCCGATGGAAACTATGCTGAAGTTTGGTTTAAATCTGCTGATATCACCATAAGTGATGACGCTATTTCTAATGCTGGATATTTTGAAGCTAATGATGGATTGAGTGAAAAAGTAGTATACCCAAGTGAAGTCATTCCATTTATGGATAAGTTTAAAATACTATTGGGTGACGGCACTAACGTTGATGATTTAGTTAATTTTGAACATAAAGATTTCTTTTACACGGTTATTGACGGTACAAGACGCTGGGTCGTTTACAAAACACCAAATTCTGGTGTAACATCTAAAAACTCCAGTAATACCAGAACCGAATTGCAGGAAAAAAGAGAATGGACACCGGAAGAAGGCGGCAATCTAACAGGGACTTGTAAAGTTATGCAAGTTTCAACTTCTGGTGATGCCAGAGTTGCGGCTTCATTTTCTACTGTTGTCGGACAAATTCACAGTGGTGAAGGTCACGAGAACGAACCCTTGAAAATATTTTATAAAAAGTTCCCAGGTCATACAAAAGGATCTGTTTTCTGGAATTATGAAATAAATACAGAAGGAGATGATAATTCTGGTCGTTGGGATTATTCTACCGCAGTTTGGGGTAATGACATGTCTGTAGTTGGAACATCAAAAAATAGTTATCCAGTTGAACCAAAAGAAGGCATTGAATTAGGAGAAGAGTTTAGTTATGAGGTAAATGTTTATAAAGGTATTATGTACTTAACCTTCAAAAGTGAAGGACATGAAACAAAAACGTTTACAAAAAATCTTATTAAATCTGAATATGTAAATAAATCAGATTTTCCTGATCAAGTCAAGAACCTGTTTGTGCCTATAGGACAAGACGGAACTGAAAGAGCAATAGCTTACAGTGGTGAGTTAAACTACTTTAAGCAAGGTGCCTATAACCAAACTAATGGGAAAGATCCTGAAAAAAATATGGTTTGGTGTACTGGTGCCGAAGTTTATGGAGGTGATATAGCAAAACAATATGAAAACGGTTGTTATACAGAGGTGTGGTTTAGAGAAGCAAGTGTTGGGCCAGGTGTGCCACAAGAATAAGTATAAGTCAAGAAGTCAAAAATCAAATTAGATAAATATTATTATGAAGCGATTCAGTGAAAAGTACATTATTACAAAAGACATAGAATGGGAAGACCTTGGAGGAGGCGTATCACGAAAATTTTTAGGTTATGATAATCAAATTATGATGGTGCAGGTGAAATTTGAAAAAGGTGCTTTAGGCTCTTCGCATCAACACTTTCATACACAAGCGACCTATTGTGTTTCAGGTAAATTTGAATTTGAAATTGATGGAGAAAAGAAAATTATAGAAGCAGGAGATGGCGTTTATATTGAACCTAATTTATTACATAGTGCAGTTTGTTTAGAAGAAGGTATGTTAATTGACACTTTTAGCCCTGTAAGAGAAGATTTTTTAAGTGGTAATGGTGTATCTTATTTCGGAGATAAAGAGTAATAAGTAAAAAAGATTTAATTCAATTACGAAAAGATTTTATGTATTAATTCATAATAATTCACCTAATATTTTGTCAAATTCAAATTTTAACACACAAAAAATTACGATAAAGTTGTATTTAACAAAATTTTATATATATTTGGTCAACCAATCTGGTCAACCAATTTGAATATTGACAATTTGGTCAAAAAAAAAGGACAGGTGCACGCCTATCCTTTTAGAGTTGATTACTTCTTTGGAGGGAAGTAAATAGAAATCATGTAGAACTATGTAAACATGACTTTGTAAAAATACTAAACAATTTAGTAACTGCACAAAAATTTTGTTTTTATAGTTCTATTTAGTCATTAACTAATAAAACTAACTTTTAATTTTATGAACTTAAAAACCAATCTAGTCATAATTGGGATGCTTCTTTTTAGCATGTCAATTTTTGCCCAAGAAAATTTTACGGTTAAAGGAACTATTGTCGGAGCAACTGACAGCATGCCTATTCCTGCAGTAAACGTAATAATTCTAGGTACTACCATCGGAACATCTACTGATTTTGATGGTAATTACCAGATTAATGTAAAAAATGGAGATGTACTTCAATTCTCTTATGTAGGTTATGTAACGAAACTAATACCTATAGAGAATCAAACCACATTGAATGTTACAATGGAGGAAGATGCAAGCCAGCTTGAAGAGGTTGTTCTTATTGGGTATGGAACACAAAAAAAGAGTCATTTAACAGGTGCTGTATCAAAAATTGTAAACAAAGATCTTGAACAAATGGCGGTATCAAGAGTTGATGATGCACTTGTTGGTCAAGCTTCAGGCGTTACAGTCGCAGCAACTGAAGGCCAAGCAGGTTCTGCACCAACAATTCGTATTCGTGGTACAGGTTCATTAGCTGGTAGTTCTGATCCGTTGATTGTTGTTGATGGAATTGTTGTTGACAATGATTATTTAGGCTCACTGGATATGAATGATGTGGAGTCATTTGAAGTACTAAAAGATGCTGCATCCGCAGCTATATTTGGTTCTCGTGGAGGTAATGGTGTTATTCAAATCACTACCAAAACAGGAAAGGAAGGCCGAACAAAATTTACGTATAACACTTTCACTGGTTTTAAAGAAGCACGTCAAAGTGATGCCTACTATTTTTCGGTAGCAGAAACTGCTGAAGCAGAGTTAGCAGCAACAGGAACGCTTTCAGATAGAACAAGATATAAGCAACTAATAGGAGTTGATAATGATTGGCAGAATATTATTTTTAATGGAGGAATAATTCAAAATCATGCATTTAGTGCTCGTGGAGGTACTAATAAAACCAAGTTTGCGACAAATTTCGGGTACTTGCACGATGAAGGAGTTCTTCTAACCGATGATTATAAAAAATACAATTTAAAAGTACGAATAGATACAGAGGTAAGTGATAAAGTATCTTTTGGAGTTAACTTATCACCTTCTTATACAAACAGAAGACGATTTGATGGGTCAACACATGATATTTTACGTCAACCACCATGGTTACCTTTATATCATGATGCCAATACAATTCAGTATGTAGACCGAAATGTATATCCAGATGTACAGATTGGTGATTATGCAGTGCAACGCCATTTTGACAACTATGATCTTTATGGTGACGGTAGCACATTAGTAGATATTAGTAATACTTCAAACACTAATCCTGGAGCTAAAGTATTGGAACGTAACAGAACTGATAAAAAATTTAAAATCTATGGTAGTTTTTACGGGAAATATAATATTACAGATGATTTAAGTTTTAGAGCAGCATTATCTGGTGATTTCCAAAACACTGAACAAAGAAGATGGCAAGGTGTATTGTCAAGTAGAAATGGTTCAGCAGCAGCACAGCTTGATGTATCAACACTTAATACCATACATATGGTAACAGATAACTACTTTACCTATGATAAGGAAATAAATAAGCATGATATTAATGCAATTTTAGGGTTTTCAGCTGAAAAATGGGAATCAGAAGGCCATTCTTCAAGAGGTACAGGTTATGAAAATGATTTGGTTCAAACAATAACAGCAGCCACTACTATTGCATTGGCTCAATCTATAGAGTACGAACAATCATTAGCATCATATTTTGCTAGGTTAAATTATGCCTATGATGATAAATATTTAGTGTCTTTAAGTTTTAGACGAGATGGTTCATCTGTTTTTGGGCCAGAAAGCAAATATGGTAACTTCCCAGCAGCTTCAGTTGGTTGGGTAGTGTCTAAAGAATCGTTTTTAGAGGATAGCAATTTCTTAAGTAATTTAAAATTAAGAGTCAGTTATGGTGTAACAGGAAACACCTATTTAGATACTAACGACCCATTAATAGACAGATATCCATCATTGGCATTGTTAAGTTCATCGACTGCAGTATTTGGAAATAGCCAGGAAACTGGATTTAATCCAATAAATATTGCCAATCCAGATCTTCAGTGGGAACGATCTGTTGAAATTAATCCAGGTGTTGATTTCGGATTTTTTAACAATGCTATATCAGGTTCATTTGAATACTATAAAAGAACAAGTGATCAATTACTGTTATACAACCCAGTTTCTTCAACAACTGGTTTTACAAATGCTTTAGTTAATTTAGGTGAAGTTGAAAATTCAGGATTTGAATTACAAATAAACACACGAAACATTTCTAAAGAAAACTTTAGATGGACAACAACCATTATTGCATCTAAAAACAAAAATGAACTTGTTAATTTTGCTGATTCTGATGGTCAAATACAAAATGTAGACGACAAGAGAGCAGCTGAATGGATTAATTTAGTTGGGAACCCTATTTCTTCTTACTATGGATGGGTTGTAGATAGAGATATCCCGTTAGAATATATAGCCAACCCTTACCACCCAGTTGGAGGAGAGGCGCAGGATGTATACGTAAAAGATTTAAATGGAGATGGTGTCATTGATGATGATGATAAAACCATACTCGGAAATCCATACCCAGATTTTGTATGGAGTGTTTCTAACCAATTTAATATTGGAAGTTTTGATTTCAGTTTTATGTTTCAAGGAAGCCACGGAGCCGAAGTAAGGAATATGGGAGATCAATATTTATTTAACCATTTTAATAGTTCTCAAGATTTTATTTCAAGTACACCTAATCAGGAATTTATTAAAGAAAAAATATTTACTGATGACATAATTCAAGACGCATCATATGTTGCTATGCGTAATATTAATTTGGGTTATACATTACCAAGCGATATGCTAGCAAAAACAAAAGTAATATCTAAAGCAAGGGTTTACGTAGCAGGACAAAATTTGATGTACTTCACCGCCGATGGATACACAGGCTGGAATCCAGAATCAATAGATGATACAAGTCCTACAACCTATGGATATCAAAGGGGAGGAGCACCAATTGCTAGTACAATTTCGTTAGGTTTAAGCATTGATTTTTAATAATAAAAAGATTTAATTATGAAAAATATAAAAAACATTGGGATACTAATTTTATTAGTAATTATCTCTTCTTGTAGTAAAGAATTTCTGGAGCCAGAACCTACATCTGCGGTCAGCGCTACTGCTTATTATGAGGATGAACAGCAATTAGAGACAGCTGTAGTCAATATGTATGATGGTATTCAAGGAGTAAATGCTCTGGCAATAACAACTTCAGGATTAAACCATTCTATACAAATAGAGTATTATTTAACTGAAATGAGGAGTGATAATACCAGAACAAAAAGTGGTGAAGGAGAAGCAGCACAGTTTGATAACTTTACAGTAGCAGCTACAAACGGTATTGTAGCAGATTACTACAGAAGTTTTTATAACATTATTTTTAGAGCAAACACGGTTCTTGAAAATTTAGGAGTTGCATCAGAAGCCAATGCGCCAAGAATTGAGGGGGAAGCAAAATTTGTACGTGCTTATGCACACTTTAATTTGGTAAGATTATTTGGAGATATTCCGTTAATTACAAGAGTTATAGGAATTACAGATACAGAGGAACAGTTTACTAGAGACCCTGAATCTGCAGTTTATGCTGTGATTATTTCTGACCTTCAAACAGCTATTGAAAATTTAGATAATAATTCAAAAAATCGAGCTTCAAAAGCAGCAGCACAAGCCTTATTAGCTAAAGTCTATTTAACTATGGGGACTAATTACACGGAAGCACAAATACTTTGCGAAGAAGTCATGAATAGTGGGTTTTCATTAGAGCCAAACTTTAAAGATGTTTTCTACAATGAAGGGAATAATGAAGTCATTTTTGCCATTGGGTTTATTCCAGACAATACTAATGATAGTCAATATTTTTCCGCTGAATGGTTGAATTCTGTGGGAAGAACTGCAGGAATGAATTATGTTACTGATGAGGCAAGAGCTATTTTGGATGAAAAGGGCGGCAATAGACAACCTTATTCTTACAGACAAGACGCGGCACAGTTAACACAATATCAAGTGGTTAAATACTTGCCAAATGGTGATGAGGATTTAGAAATAGAGCCAACATCTAATGACCCAACTGCTGCTGGTAACGATTGGATAGTTTTACGATATGCAGACGTTTTGCTAATGCACGTAGAAGCCATAATGGCTGGAGGCCAAAGTACAAGTGTATCAAGTGCTATAGACTCATTTATGGAGGTTAGAACAAGAGCTGGAATTACAGATCAAGTTACTGAAATAACCAAACAAGATTTGTTAGATGAAAGACGTGTAGAACTTGCATTTGAGAACCACCGTTTATTCGATTTAATTCGATTTGGAGTTGCTCAAGATGTGCTTTCTGATTTTTCAGATGCAAATGACTATAGGTTTACAGCAACAGATTTATTATTACCAATTCCACAAAGAGAGATTAATTTAAGTAATGGACTAATGTCTCAAAATCCAGGATACTAAAAAACATTTAAAATGAAAAAACAAATAAAAACCATATTCAGTTACATTACAGTTTCTGTGTTATTTGTAATAGCACAATCATGTAGTGATTTTGAAAAGTATGAATTGCCTGAAGCAGGTTCAATTCCAGATGAAACACCGCCACAAGCACTTTTTACGTATGCGCAAGGTGAAGGCTTAGATGATGCTTGGAAAAACTATTCATTTGCTAATTTATCCACCAGCGCAATTGAGTATTCCTGGGATTTTGGAGATGGAAATACTTCAACAGATGTTGATGCTGAAAACACCTACCCAGGAGAGGGTACATGGACAGTAACTTTAACAGCTTCAGATGCTCTAGGTGTTGTAAGTACTTACTCGGAAGAAATAACCGTTGTTGAACCAGAAGAACCAGCAGTTCCTGACCCTACTTTAGTTAATGCTGATTTTGATAAATTACCTAAAAATAATGGTAATTCAAGTGACTGCACTTGTTCAGGATGGGATAATGATGATATTGGTGAACAAGGCGAATCTAGCTCTGGAAATGGAGGGTCTGATAATGTTGTAAAGTTTGACAATAACGAACCTGACCATATATATCAGGAATTTGAAGTTGTTCCAAATGCTGATTATACGATTGAATTAGTAACATCTTTTAAGCCTTTAGAGAATAATACGCCGCCAGTGCCAAGTATGCTTGAAGTAAGGATTTTGGCAGGAACAGGTTATGAAGATGGCTATACACCAACATATTATGCAACTGCTACTGAATTCCCTAATTCTGGTTATGGTTACACATCAATTGATCAGGTTTTAGATCCAGCTAATAATCTATTAGTTGAGGTTCAAAATAACCCTAGTGATGATGATTATCTAACATACATATATACATTCAATGCTGGAGCTAATGATAGTGTGGCGCTATTCATTAGAGGTATAGGAGGTGATGGTAGCACAAATAGTTATGGATATAGTAGTGGTGATGAAGAGATACGAGCTGATTCTGTGATTATTACAGCAAATGATTAAACATTAATATGAACATTCGAAAAAACATTATATTATCTTTTTTAATAATGGGATGCATGTCTATTGATGCTATTTGTCAAAATATCAGCAATAGTTCAGAATTGAATGTCAAAAAAGAAAAAAAGAAGAAAAAACGTAAAAAATATAAACTGCCAGAAATAGATTTATCTCATTGGAAGGTTACTACACCTGCGGGTGATGGAACAAACCCTTTGGAAGTAGAACCACCTGAAATATTGAATTATGCTACAAATGAGGATTTAAAGCCATATATGTATAACGATTCAACAAAAGGAGCTTTGGTTTTTTATGCTTATCCAAGTAAGGCAACAACTCAAAACACTAAATATTCTAGAAGTGAATTAAGAGAGCAAATGGAACCACGAAATAACAATGTTAATTGGACTTTTGCTCAAGGTGGCAGAATGAAAGGAAAATTAGAAATTGAAGAAGTTTCTAAAGATGCAGATGGTAAATACCATAAGATCATTGTAATGCAAATTCATGGTAGGTTAACAAATGAGCAACGTGATTTAATTGGTCAAGATGATAACAATGCACCACCTATGTTGAAAATTTACTGGAAAGATGGTAAAGTACGCGTAAAAACAAAAGTGTTAAAAAGTTTAAGCGTTAATAATGTTGAAGTCTTACATGAAGATGCATGGACAGATGATGATGGTTATACGTTTAAAGAAGAAGTTGGCTTTGGCAGGTTTACAATAGAAGTTACTGTTTCTGATGGGAAAATGGTAGTTTGTTTAAATAATAATGAATATGCTGTTTATGAAGATGTAAATATTAGTAGATGGGGTGTATTTGAAAATTATTTTAAAGCAGGAAATTATTTCCAAACGCGTGATGAAGGTGCATTTGCTAAAGTAAAATATTATGATCTAGAAGTTTCACATTAGTATTATATTTAATTAGTCTGTTTACCATTGTTGAATTTTACTGACCTAGAAGAAGGTCAGTTAAATTCGGCGATATCTCAAAATTACATGAAGGACGTTGAGGGTTTGTATTTAGATTTTTTTAAATTTAACCATAATTATCTGGTTAACCAGAATATATAAATTTTGAATATGAAGTTAGATACACTTACAAAACATGAAAGTTATTTTGTTCAGAAACAAATCATTTCTGAAATAAAGGAGCTCATAAATCACAAAAATTTGGAGCCAGGTGATAAATTGCCTTCTGAAAGAATGTTATCTGATAAGTTTGGAGTATCTCGAGGTAATGTACGTGAAGCTATTCAAAAATTAGAGTTTTATGGATTGCTAAAATCTATTCCTCAAAGTGGCACATTTGTGGCCAATATTGGGGTTGTAGCAATGAACGGAATGATCGATGACATCTTAAGGTTAGAAGATCCTGATTTTAAATCACTGGTTGAAACGCGAATTTTATTAGAGCTCAAAACGGCCAGACTTGCTGCATTAAGACGAACAGATGAGGATTTAAAATATATGATGGAAGCTTTGGAATCATACACTGAAAAGGTTCTAAACGGGGAAGATGCTGTTCAAGAAGACTTATTGTTTCATTTGGCAATTGCTAGGGCAAGTAAAAATGCAACGATGAATACTTTCATGTTGATGATTACGCCGGAGATTATCACCAATTTTGAAAAGTATCACGTTTGTGATAAAAATCAACCAAAAATTGGAATCAAAGAGCATGAAGAGATTTTTGAAGCTATAAAAAATCAAAATCCTCAAGAGGCCAAACAAAAAATGAAAGACCATTTCAAGGTACTATATGAGTATTGTTATAATGTGGCTTAAATAAAAAAGTTTATGAATTGCACGGTTTGTAAACTTATATAATAAAGGAGGGAAAGTAAATTCTATTTCTTGATATACCCATCAAGGTTTCATAATTAGATTTTACCAAAGTTATTATTAAATACTTTACTGTAATAACAAGTTACATTAGAGTTTATTTATAAATATTTAATTAGACTTATGAAAATTAAAGGATTAAGATGGTGGGTTATCGGGCTGATTGCTTTAGCAACTGTAATTAATTATATTGATAGGCAGTCGTTAAATGTGCTTTGGCCTCAAATATCCGAAGAATTATATCCAGATAAAAACATGGATGAACGTAAAGAAATCTTTGGATGGATATCCTCAATATTTTTATTTTCTTACGCATTTGGTCAAGCGATTTTTGGAAAAATATTCGATAAAGTCGGTACAAGATTAGGCTTTATTTTGTCCATAGGGTTTTGGTCTTTGGCAACAGCATTGCATGCTTTGGCTAAAGGGTTTTTTAGCTTTGCCATTTTTAGGTCAATTTTGGGAGTAGCAGAAGCGGGCAATTGGCCTGGAGCAGCAAAAGGAAATGCAGAATGGTTTCCGCCAAAAGAAAGAGCCTTTGCACAAGGGTTGTTTAATTCTGGTGCAGCAATAGGAGGGATTATTTCTATTCCATTAATCGCATATCTTTCGGTTTATTTTAGCTGGCAGATGATATTCGTTTTTGTGGGATTAGTTGGATTACTATGGTTAATTCCGTGGATGCTTATAGTAAAAGCACCACCTGGGAAACATCCATGGCTTACAGAAAAAGAAAGATTACATATCTTAAGTATTGCACAAAAAAAGGATTCTGATGATAATGAAGTAGTTGTAAAAGAAGAATACAACCCTACAACAGGAAAGGTATTAACTCACAAAGAGAGTTGGGGCGTAATTTTAGCCTCTGCTGCAATAGACCCAATATGGTGGTTATTTGTTTTCTGGATTCCAATTTACCTAAATGAAGTTTACGGCATGGATGTAAAAGCCATAGGAATTTATGGTTGGGTACCCTATGTAGGCGCTATGATTGGTGCATGGTTTGGTGGATTACTTGCCCAAAACCGAATGAAGGCTGGCTGGGATACCAATAAAACAAGAAAATTTGTAATTACATTGGGTTGTGTGATCATGCTGCCCTGTTTTTATTTACTCACCGACCCTGGAAGTCCTGTAAACGCTGTTATAATTATGGCAATTATTTTGTTTGGGTTTCAAACAGCTATAGGAAATATTCAAACATTACCAAGTGATTTATTTGGTAAAAAAACAGTAGGAACATTATCAGGTCTGGCCGGAATGTCAGCGAAATTTGCTGGTGTGGGTCTTACAGCATTGGTATCTACACTAACATTAGGAGGTAATTACACACCTGCTTTTATAGTAGGTGCCGTACTAACAATGATTGTATTAGCAAGTGTTTGGCTTTTAATTAAAAAAGTTGAACCAATTAAACCAAAAACTATTTAAAAAACATAAATATTTAATAATGAGCAATATCAAAGGAAAAGTAGCAGTAATAACAGGAGCCACGGGAGGCATTGGTTTTGAAGTGGCAAAACGATTAGGGAAAGATGGTTACACAGTAATACTTAATGGTATAGATGATAAGTCTGGTGCTGAGCGTCTCAAAGAATTAACTAATAACGGTGTTACAGCAGAATATTATGGGTTTGATGTTACTAATGAAGAAGAAGTAACTTCAAACATTAAAGCAATTGGAGATAAATATGGGAGAATTGATGTACTTGTAAATAATGCAGGCGGATTAGGAGGTAGATCTCGTTTTGAAGAAATGACTACAGAGTTCTATAGATCTGTTATGGCTTTAAATCTAGACTCTGTATTTTTTGCTTCACGTACAGCTATACCTTATCTTAAAAAAGGAGAAAACGCATCGATAATTAATTTCACATCTAATGCTGCTTGGACTGCAGGTGGACCAGGTGCTGGGATATACGGAACTTCTAAAGCTGGTGTTCATTCAATAACGAGAGCATTGGCAAAGGACCTTGCTGAATATGGGATTAGAGTAAATGCAGTATCTCCTGGTACGATCGACACACCGTTTCATGCCCAAATTAAGTCTACAAAACCAGAAGTTTTTGCATCTTGGAAAAATAATATTTTATTAGGACGATTGGGACAACCAGAAGATGTAGCCTCTGTAATATCATTCTTGGCAAGTGACGACGCATCTTTTATAACTGCCGAAACAATCCAAATTGGAGGTGGACAAGCTTTAGGAATATAAAAATTAAAACAGATGAGTAAAGTAGTAACATTTGGAGAAATCATGTTAAGATTAGCTCCACAAGGTTTTTTAAGGTTTTCGCAAGCGAATAATTTTGATGTTGTTTATGGCGGTGGAGAATCTAACGTTGCTGTTTCATTGGCTAATTATGGCGTGGCTGTTGATTTTGTAACACGCTTACCAAAGAACGACATTGGAGAGTGTGCCATGATGGAAATGCGTAAACGTGGTGTAGGTGTAGATAAAATTGTTTGGGGTGGTGACCGTTTAGGTATTTACTTTTTAGAGACAGGAGCCGTTTCTCGAGGTAGTAAAGTTGTTTATGATAGAGCGCATTCAGCCATAGCTGAAATTAAATCAGGGATGATAGATTGGGATAAGGTTTTTGAAGGAGTAGAATGGTTTCATTGGACTGGAATTACGCCTGCTATCTCTCAAGGTGCGGCAGATGTTTGTTTAGAAGCCGTAAAAGTTGCCAGCACAAAAGGAGTTACAATTTCTACAGATTTAAATTATAGAGCAAAACTTTGGACATATTGTGATGATGCTCACAGAGAAAAAGTAATGACAGAATTAACATCGTACTGCGATATTGTTTTAGGAAATGAAGAAGATGCCGAAAAACATTTTGGTATTCATCCAGAAGGACTTGATGTTCATAAACATGGTCATGATGTAAAAGCCGAAGCCTTTTTATCAGTATGTAAACAAATGATGAAAAAATTCCCAAGAGCTAAAAAAGTAATCACAACCTTACGAGGTTCAATTTCTGCATCTCATAACACGTGGGCAGGTGTATTATATGATGGAAATAAAATGTATGAAACACGTCAATATCAAATTACTGATATTGTAGATAGAGTTGGTGGTGGCGATTCTTTTATGGGCGGATTAATCTATGGATTATTAAAGTATCCAGATGATGATCAAAATGCATTAGATTTTGCAGTTGCAGCGTCATGTTTAAAGCATACCATAAAAGGTGATGCTAATTTAGTAACAGTATCCGAAGTTGAAAAATTAATGGGAGGAGATGCTTCGGGAAGAGTAGCAAGATAAATTAGATTATGGCAAAGTATTCAAGATTAGAAGTAGCAGATGTTATGAAAAATACGGGACTAGTTCCCTTATTTTATAATGATAATTTAGAAGTAGCAAAAAAAGTACTTAAAGCTTGTTATGATGGCGGAGCTCGCCTCATGGAGTTTACTGCTCGAGGTGATTTTGCTCATGAAGTTTTTGGAGAATTAAATAAATATGCTCTTGAGAGTTTACCAGGCATGATAATGGGAGTAGGATCGGTAACGGATGCCGCGGCTGCTTCAAGATTTATGGCATTAGGAGCAAATTTTATAGTCACACCAGTTTTTAGGGAAGATATTGCCATGGTGTGTAACAGAAGAAAAGTATTATGGTCACCAGGTTGTGGATCATTAACTGAAATCACAAGAGCCGAAGAGTTAGGATGTGAAATTGTAAAACTATTCCCTGGCGGTATTTTAGGGCCAGGTTTTGTTAAGGCAATCAAGGGACCCCAACCATGGACTAGTATCATGCCTACTGGCGGTGTTTCACCAACCAAAGAGAATTTAGAAGCTTGGTTTAATGCTGGTGTGACATGTGTAGGTATGGGATCAAAATTAATATTTAAAGATCAAGAAGGTAAATATTCTTATGACAAAATTGAATCTTTAACTAGAGACTCTTTAGAGATTATTGCTTCATTAAAAAAATAGATCATGTATCAATCCGATGTTACATTAAAAAAGATTTCTAAGCTTTCGGGATACTCAATTTCAACGGTCTCGAAAGCTTTAAATAATAGATCGGATATAAGTCTTTCAACTCGCAAATTAATTAAGGATATTGCTAAAGAAAACAACTATATCCAAAATTTTAATGCACTTGCTTTACGTAAACAGCAAACAAAAAGCATTGCTATAATTCTACCTGATATAACTGACACTTTTTTTGGTGAACTACTTTCAGAATTTCAAAAAATTTCATTCAACAATGGTTATAGAGTTTTTATTTTACAATCATTTGATTGCCCTAAAACAGAAAAGCATTGTTTTAAAATGATTAATGATGGTAGTAGTGATGGAGCCATTATCTTATCTACAAAAACCAATAATTGTTTAATTGAACAGGTTAACGAGTTGAATAAACTGCCATATTTGTTTGTTGAAATTAATAAACTAAAACAATCAAATAGCAATTACGATGCCTTGGCACTAAAGTATTACAATCAATTATTGGGAAGAATATTAGATTGTTAGTACTTTTCTAGTTTGCTCTATTTTAATATAAGACACTTTATATTTAAAGCCTTTACAGAAATGTATTGGCTTTTTTAATAGAAAATGAATCTCAACTTTTACTCGTAATCATTCTAAATCGAATTCCAAGGGTGAAATAGTGTGTCTTACTACTATAAATCTCATTGTATAGGTGTTTTTTTGTTTTGTCTGTAACCATACATTCTTCGTATATTGTACACTACTTAAGCAAAAAGATGGTTATATGAAATTAAATACTTTGTTATTATCTGTAATTGGTTTTTTATTGTATGGTCATATTTTTAGTCAGGAATTACCTCCAATTGAAAGTTACGGACCCAAAAATTATGATGCAGATAACCAAAATTGGGATATATCCCAGGCAGACAATAAATATGTCTATATAGCAAATAATAGGGGATTGCTAGAATATAATGGCTCTGATTGGAACGTTTATACAACTCCAAACAAAACACTTATGAGATCGGTTAATGTGGTTGGGGAAAGGATTTACACAGGTTGCTACATGGAGTTTGGCTATTGGATAAAAGATAATTTTGGAACGCTCAATTATTTCTCATTATCTAGTAAGATTGATGAGATTATTGAAGACGAAGAATTTTGGAAAATAGCTAGCATAAAACATTGGGTTATTTTTCAATCACTCGACAGAATTTATATTTACGACTCCATTAATGATACCTTTAATATTATTGAACCAGAATCTACAATTGTCAAAATGTACGTCATTGAAAACGAAGTGTTTTTTCAAGTCTTTGATAAGGGTATTTTTAAAATTGAAAATGGAGTTGCCAATTTAGTAATTGACAATACTGAAATTGTTAATTCAAGAGTTGTCAATATGTTCAGATTTGAAAATAATTACTTAATTCTAACTTCTCGAAAAGGATTCTATAATTATAGCAATGCCGGAATAGCAAAATGGAATATAGCCTATGATGATGAATTGAAGAACATGACAATTTATTCTGCTAAAATGCTAGAAGATCAAACAATTTTACTCGGGACAATATCAAATGGGTTGGTTGCATTGAATTATAAAGGTGAATTTAAGTATCACATCAATCAATCAAAAGGATTACAAAACAATACTGTGCTCACGATAGAAGAGGATGTGGATGAAAATTTATGGTTAGGACTAGATAATGGTCTTAATTTCATTAAAAGTAATTCACCTTATAGAATTTACTATGATTATTCAGGAAAATTGGGTGCTGTTTATGCTTCAATAGTTTTTAAGAACCATATATATATTGGAACAAATCAAGGGTTATTTTACAAAAAACTTGACAGTGATGATGATTATGAGTTAATATCAAACACTAATGGTCAGGTTTGGAGTTTAACAGAAATCAATGACGAATTGTTTTGTGGGCACGATTCAGGAGCTTTTGTAATTAGGAATATTAATGAGGCTTATATGATTCCAGGCACTCAAGGAACATGGGATTTTAAGCCATTAAATGATGAGGCAAATGTGATTTTGCAGGGAAATTATGATGGGCTCAATGTTTTAGAAAAAAACGAATCTCAATGGGTTTTGAGAAATAAAATTATTGGTTTTGATATCTCATCACGATATTTTGAGCTTATTAATGATAATACCGTTTTTGTTAGTCATGAATATAAAGGTGTATTCAAAATTAAATTGGACAACTCATGGTCAAAAGCAATCAATGTTGAAAAGGAGTCGCATTTGGAGAAAGGGCTCAATTCAAGTTTAACAAAATATAAGGGCATGGTTTATTATGCCAATCAAAAAGGAGTGTTTAGGTTTAATGCTAATAAAAGTGAGTTTGTTCAAGATAGCGTTTTGTCAGACTTTTATAATGATGGTAGTTATGTTTCAGGTAAATTGATACCAGATAATACCGGAAAACTATGGAATTTTTCAAAATATAATTTGTCATATTTTGATTTTGAAACATTCGGTAATAAGCCGGAATTATTTAGAATTTCCCTAGCAAAACAGCAAACAAATAGTATGAATGGGTATGAGAACATAACCCATTTGTTGAACCAAGAATACTTAATAGGAACATCAAATGGCTACATGATAGCTGATTTCTCAAAGATTGATAACAATGATTCTTATCAGATATCCATAAATGAAGTCCAGGCAGGAAAATTAGACTCCGAACTAAAAAAAATCATTCTGGATGAACAAGCTGAATTTCACAATAAGACTAATAATATTTTTTTCAAGTTTAGTATCCCAGAATATTATAGATATTCAGAAAAGCGATTTCAATATTTATTAGAAGGATACAATACGGATTGGAGTGATTGGACAACCAACACTTCACAATTTTATGAAAATTTACCTTCTGGAGATTTTACGTTTAGAGTTAAGGGTAAAATAGGTCAAATAGAAACTAAAAATGAAGCGAGTTATAAATTCACGATAGCTAAACCCTGGTATTTGTCTGATTTGTTTATTTCAATTTACATTATTGGCGGTTTAATTTTGCTATTAATAGTTCATCTTATCTATAGAACTTATTACAGAAATCAACGAAAAAAACTCTTAATTCGAACTCAAAAAGATATTGAGCTAAAGGAACTCGAAAACAAACAACAGCTCATGACGTTTAAAAATGAAAAGCTCAATCAGGATATTGAAAATAAAAATCGAGAATTAGCAATATCTACTATGAGTTTAATAAAAAAGAACGAGTTTTTAAATAATATCAAAGAAGAGCTAAATAAGAAAAATCAAAACAACAATCTAAATCCAATTATCAAAATAATTGATAAAAACCTTAACAATACAAACGATTGGGAATTATTCGAAGAAGCCTTTAACAATGCCGATAAAGATTTCTTAAAAAAAGTAAAATCTAAACACCCAGCATTAACACATAATGATTTGCGTTTGTGTGCTTATTTAAGGCTGAATCTATCATCAAAAGAAATTGCTCCATTACTAAATATATCTACCAGAAGTGTCGAGGTGAAACGATATCGTTTGCGTAAAAAAATGGAATTAGAGCATGAAACAAGCTTAACAGACTATATTTTACAATTATAAAACACACAACAGGCCGTTATTTATACTATACATTACCACAACATTGGTGAAAGAAAACCATAAGACCGTAAAAATCACATAAGGTTTTTCCTGCGCTATTTGCGGTGGTTAGGCATAAACAATGATGATTTCGCAAAATATCTAGCTTTTTTTTACGATGTATATTTTTTGTTGGGGTTAAAATTGTCAAATTCACAGTTTCAAGCATTACATTTACCATTGTGGTCATATGAATAATGAAAAAAACAGTTCATCTTCGATCCAAACCACTAGCCTAACTAAAATTTGAAACTATGAAAAACAATTTAGCAGGAATAATTCTTTTCTTTTTCACCTGTTTTAGCTTTTCGCAACAAAACATGGTCAACGTAAAAAAAGATGCTTCCGGTATGCGTTTAATGGTAAACGGTAAAGACTTTATAGTCAATGGCATGAACTGGGATTATATTCCAATTGGAAAAAATACGGTAGATGCTAGATTTTGGGAAAATCCAGATGATATTATTAAAGAGGGCCTTGACACCGAAATGTCCTTGTTGAAAAATATGGGAGTCAATGTAATAAGACAATATACAGGAGTACCTGCAAGGTGGATTTCTTACATATATGAAAAATATGGTATTTATACCATGCTCAACCATTCCTTTGGTCGTTATGGCTTAACCCTTGATGGTGTTTGGACTCCTGTCACTATATATGACGACCCGAAAACACAAGAACATTTGTTAACTGAAGTTGATGACTTGGTCAATGAATACAAAAACACACCAGGATTGTTAATGTACCTTTTAGGAAACGAAAACAACTATGGTCTTTTTTGGCAGGGTGCAGAAACTGAAGATTTTCCTGATGACGAAAAGGAAAAGGAGTATATAGGTGAAACCAGGGGAAGACCTATGTACCGATTGATGAATGAAGCGGCAAAACGCATGAAAGCTGTAGATGAATCACACCCCGTTGCCATTTGTAATGGAGATGTTTTGTTTATTGATATTGTTGCCGAAGAGTGTAAAGATGTAGATATTTATGGAACGAACACCTATCGAGGTGTTTCTTTTACAGACATGTTTGATGTTGTCAAAGAAAAATTAGACATGCCTCTGTTGTTTACGGAGTTTGGTGCCGATGCCTTCAATGAAATTGAAAAGAAAGAAGATCAAAAAATGCAAGCATATTATATGCTTGGTAATTGGAAAGAGATTTACGAAAATGCTGCAGGACTGGGAAAGTCGGGTATTTCAATAGGTGGTTTTACCTTTCAGTTTAGTGATGGATGGTGGAAATATGGGTTTGATGACAGAGTAAATGCCGATGTTCATGATAGCAACGCGTCTTGGGCTAATGGTGGGTACCCTCACGATTTGGCACCAGGTGAAAATAATATGAATGAAGAGTGGTTTGGAGTTTGTGCTAAAGGACCTACTAATGAAAGAGGTCTCTACGACCTTTATCCACGAGCGGCCTATTACACACTCAAGGAAGCGCATAGATTAAATCCTTATGACGAAGGAATGACATCAGAATTCTTGAACGATTATTTTAAGAACATTCAAATAATGGATGCTGTTTTAAAAGCAAGAGGTGATAAGGCAGCATTAGAATCACAAAGTTCACAAAAATTAGGAATTAGTCAACTAAGAGCGGAATTCACAACTTTCAGTACTGGAGGAAGTCTCATTACCACACCCGATGAGCCAAATGAAGATGACTTGGTTTTCCCTGATGAATTAGGTTTTGATCATATGCAGTCTTTTTATGTTGGGGTGGAAGCCAATCCAACTGCCAATATGAGGGCTAATGTGAATGTCAATATTGTTGGAAACGTAGCTGAAAATCCCATCGATGAAATCTTTTATGAAAATAGAGCAAGAACTCGTGCTGTTAACACAGCCGAAGGAGAACTTCAACTTTCAGATATCGAAAGAGTCAAAATATACAGCGCTGAATATGAATGGAATGCCAAAGATTTTGATTTAAGAGGTTTCTACAGAACAGGTCATTATCATTGGCAATATGAAGGGGATTTCTTTGGATTATATCCAGAGGCAAATTATGGTCCCAATTTAGATATATACAATGGAGAGATTTCAGGATTTGAAGTTGATGGGAAGCGTTCGTTTTCAGGTTTTAAGGCGGCTTTTGGCCCTCAATTATGGTGGGGTGCTAACCCAGCAATCTTATTAAAATATGAGCGGACTGTAGGTAAATTTGATTTAGCAGCAATATACAGAAGCGATATTGATGACGCTAATGCTGCTGTGTCTTCTATTGCAGTTCCGTTACCACAAACAAGAACTGCTACGCTTTATATAAAGAGAGAATTTGGAGATGTAGGTATCGAATTAGGTGGTATTTGGGGTGGACAACCATTAAATGGTAGAAAGTTTCAAATAGCAGAAGGTGAACCAGGAAATTATACCGTTTATGAAGACGAGATAAAAGGAAGTGATAATTGGGGAGGAAAAGCAAAAATTACTTTTTCTAAAGGACGATTTAATTGGTATGCCCAAGGGGCTGTTATGGGATTGGTTGCTAATGGAGGTGCAGATGCAACCCAAACATTTACAGGTTGGAGACTTAAAGACACAGGTAGTGGCAACCAAACCAACTTCTTAACTGGATTTACTTATGCTTTCGGTGATTTACAAGTAGCCCCTAATTTTCTTTGGCAAAAACCTTTAGTTGATCCAATGCCAGGTGATGTTGGAGCACCGGGACGATTAAGAAATATTCAAGATGATCCATTTGCCGTAAGAGCTAATAGAGAAACTGTTGGTGGTGAGCTATTGTTGACTTATGATCCAACCCCTGGAACTTGGATGTACCAATGGGACAATGACAGGCAAGAAGATGCCAAATTTGCCTTTAGTACAGGTTTTGTTTACCGTCATCTACCTACGTCTCAAGATGCAGCGATAGGTATTTTACCTGATGGAAGAACGACATTCGCTTTTCCAGGTGCCGCACCTGCAGAGGATTTATGGGAGTCTAATACTAGAATCGTATCCAAAATTCATTCAGATTTTGGAATCATTGCTAATTTATATTTCGGAAACGCTCAAGCGAATGGTAGCGACCCACGATTGATTGAACGTTATGGTGGTGATATTAGGGTAATCTATAAAAAATTGAAATTAGTGTACTCATCAAAGTTCAATGATTGGGGGCCTTATGACTATCATCGTGATTTCAACTTAACGTTTCCTGTTCAGGTTATGTTAGACTTATCGACAACTTTAGGTAAACCGGATTGGTTTATTTTACCAAATACCCAAATAGGTATTAGAGGCACGTATCGTACTCTTGATCAATATTCAAATAGATATGCTCCTGCAGCTGTTGAAGGCTTTTCAACTTTACCTGTTTTAAGCCCAGTTGGTTTTCCTGAAGGTAATGAATGGGAAATCAGAACCTATATTCACATTAACGTAGGCAAATAATATAAGATTATGAAAAATATAAAATACAATTATTTTCAAAACACACTGCTTTTAACCTATGTATTATTGGTTTTAGCAGGTTGTGAACGAGATTTATCCGATGATGCTGTTTTAGCTGGATTCTCTACAGAAGGAGATATTTTTACTGATGCACCTGTAGGTTTAGGAAGTAATTTTTATTTCCCATATTTAGGTTCAAAACCAGATGCAGCGGCATTTGATGGTGTTGAAACTTATAAAGGTAATGCATCAATTCGTTTGAGTGTGCCAAATGCAGATGATCCAGAAGGAAATTATGCAGGTGCTATATTGAGAATTGATGGTTCAGGACGAGATTTAACAGGATACGATGCTTTAACATTTTGGGCTCGTGGTTCACAAGGTGTTATTCTAGATGGAATAGGATTTGGTGAGGACTTTATAGAAAATAAATATCAAGCAACTATTACTAATGTTAGTATTGGTACTGGTTGGAATAAATATATTGTTCCAATTCCAGATCCATCTAAATTGGTTGAAGAAAGAGGTATGCTGCGTTATGCTGCTGGAACACAAGGTACGGGTGGACTAGGTTATACTATTTGGTTTGATGAGATTCGATTTGAAAAACTTGGCAATATAGCTCAACCAAGACCTGCAATTTTAGACGGTCAAGATATAGTATCAGAAACATTTATTGGGGCAAATAGACCCCTAACAGGTTTGACACAAACATTTAATTTAGGAAATGGACAAGATCAAACTGTAGAATCAGCTCCAGCTTATTTCAATTTTGTTTCTTCTAATCCTGGAGTAGCAACAGTTGACGACATGGGGCTTGTTTCAATAGTTGGATCAGGAACTGCAGTTATTTCGGCTTCACTTGATGGTGTAGATGCGACAGGTTCATTAACGATTGTTTCATTAGGAGATTTTGATTCTGCGCCTGTTCCAGATGAAGATCCAGCAAATGTAATTTCAATATTTAGTGATGCCTATAACAATGTTCCAGTAGACTATTACAACGGATTTTTCAACGGTGATGGACAAACTACTCAAGGTGGTGCGCCTCCAATAGATATTAATGGAGATGAGGTAATTAACTATACCGATTTGAATTTTGTAGGAATTGGAACATTCTTAAATGTTGCACCAGTTAATGCCACAGAAATGACCCATATGCATGTTGATATTAACGTAAACGAGGCTCTGGATCCAGGAGACCAGTTGCGAGTTCAATTAATAAATGGTGTACAAACCGCAAATGAAACTTCAGGCTCGGTAGTGATTCCAGCTTCTGATTTGGTCTCTAATGGTTGGGGAAGTTACGATATTCCATTAGGGGAGTTCACAGGCTTGGCCAGCAGGGCAGAGTTGGGATTGATTTTCTTTATATCTAATAATAGTGCTAATGTACCTACCATATCAAACATTTATGTTGACAACATTTATTATTATAAAGAAGTAGTTGATCCAACACCACCTGTTGATGATTCAATGGCAACTGAAGTGGCTTTACCAGTTGGTTTCCAGTCTACCAGTTTGGTTTATGATTTTGTCGGGTTTGAAGGAGCAGATTCATCAATAGAAGCCAACCCAATGACAAATGGAATTAATCCAACATCGTTAGCAATGAGATCCATAAAAACAGCCGGAGCTCAATTTTTTGCTGGTACGTTTTTGAATTTAGACTCACCTATAGACTTTACAACGTCACAAAAGTTTAGAATGAAAGTATTGTCACCAAAAAGTGGTATTCCAATTCGTGTTCGGTTGGAAGATCAAAACAATACTGCAGGAATTGAATTAGATGCATCAACAACTACATTAGACGAATGGGAAGAGTTGGAATGGGACTTTAGCGGTTTGTACAACCCTTCAGTAAATTATGTTCGAATAGTGGTGTTTTTTGAATTTGTACCAGGTTTAGCTGGAGATGGTAGCACTTACTATTATGACGATTTGAAAGTAATTGACTAATAAAAAGAAATCATAGCATGATGAAAAAATCAAAATATATGAGTATCCTATGTGCAATAGCATTCGCATTGGGTTGTTCTACAGACGAAACTCAAACGGTTACGACTTTAAATCAATTGGTTTGGCAAGACGAGTTTAATACAGATGGACCTCTAGAAACAAGTAAGTGGAATTATGATATAGGAAATGGCTCGGAACAAGGGATACCTGGTTGGGGAAACAATGAATTACAGTATTACACCGATAGACCTGAAAATATAAATATTCAAGATGGTATGTTGATGATTACTGCTCGGGAAGAATCTTACGAAGGTTCAGGCTTTACATCTGCCAGAATTCAAACTAAAGATTTGTTTGAAAAAAAATACGGACGTTTTGAAGCGCGTATTCAGTTACCTTGGGGGCAAGGTATGTGGCCAGCCTTTTGGATGCTGGGTTCAAATTCTGATGTGGTTCAATGGCCTGCATGCGGCGAAATTGATATTATGGAAAATAGAGGTAGTGAACCAACTATTATAAACGGAACGGTTCATGGTCCAGGATATTCAGCTGGAGAATCTATATCTAAAGCTTATGACCTAGTAAATGATAGATTTGATACAGGTTTCCATGTCTTTGGCATTGAATGGGGTGAAGGTTATATAAATTTTTATGTAGATGATGTGTTGTATAATCAGATAACTCCAGAAGAAGTTCCTGGCCCTTGGATTTTTGATAACCAACCCTTTTATATAATTATGAATGTCGCTGTGGGTGGTAACTATGGAGGACCTCCAAATGATAATACCGTTTTCCCGCAGACCATGTATGTGGATTACGTCCGTGTTTATCAATAAAAAACCCTGTGAACATATTTAATTAAAGGTTGGGCTAGCTTCTTGACCTTTTAAAGCACACCCAAATTTTATAATGATCAATCTAACCTACAAACAGTAATCAGTAGGTTTAAAAGACTACTATGACGACAAAAATTTTAACTAATAATCAAAATTTTGAAGAAAGAAACACAAGTATGAATCCCAACAAAATTTATATAGGTAATAATCAGGCTTCATTTAAAGAGGAAGATATTACTGGTGAATTAACAAATTTTGAAGGCGAGGTATATTATAAGATTTCAAATTCTGATAAAATGAGACCTTTTTTCATGAGTCTCATTAGTAATTCCAATCATTGGATGTTTATATCGAGTAATGGTGGTCTGTCTGCAGGTAGAAAGGATGCCAATCACGCTTTATTTCCATATTACACAGACGATAAGATAACAGAATCTGTTGAAATTACTGGTAGTAAAACAATAATGCGAGTTCATAAAAACGATAAAATTTATTTATGGGAACCATTTTCAAATAGATATCAAGGAATTTATAATCTAAAAAGAAATCTTTATAAAAGTCAATACGGAAACAAAGTTGTTTTTGAAGAATTGAATGAAGATTTAGAATTGACATTTCGTTATTCATGGAATTCAAGTAATTTATTTGGATTCGTAAAGAAATCGACTTTACAAAACAATTCAAATTCAAGTGTTAATGTTACTTTTTTAGATGGTTTACAGAACATTGTTCCATATGGTGTTGGATCTGATTTGCAAAACGATTACAGTAATTTAGTAGATGCTTATAAACGAAGTGAACTTGAAGAAAACACTGGTATTGGGATATTTGCTTTAAGTGCAATTATTGTTGATAAAGCAGAACCTAGCGAAGCATTAAAATCTAATATTATTTGGTCTTTAGGAATAAAAAACCCTAAATATCTATTGTCTTCATTACAACTTGACAAGTTTAGAAGAGGGGAATCTCTTGAACAAGAATCAGATATAAAGGCCGAAAAAGGTGCATATTTTATTGAGTCTAATATATCTCTTTCAGCAAGTGAAAAGCAGAGTTGGATGTTTATTGCAAATGTGAACCAAAATATAAGCGATATTGTATCTATTTCTGAAAAAATAAAAAACGATTCAAATCTACAAGAACAAGTTCAAGATAATATTGAATTAGGCACGAAACATTTGTTAGAATTAGCAGGTGCTTCAGATGCTATGCAATTAAGTAGAAATAAATTACGAAATACACGTCATTTTTCAAACACCTTGTTTAATATAATGCGTGGAGGAATTTTTGATGATAACTATCAAATAGAAAAAAGCGATTTCATAAAATATATTGGTAAAGCAAACAAAAAAGTCTTTAAGAAGAAAAACAGTTTGCTTAATAACTTGCCAGATGCATTCAGTTTAGAATATATTAAAAACATTGCAGAGAAAGATGAAGACAAAAACTTTAAACGTCTTTGCTTCGAATATTTACCATTAAAATTTAGCCGAAGACATGGTGACCCAAGTCGACCATGGAATCAATTTTCAATAAACACAAGGAGTGAGGTTGACGGGTCTAAAATTTTAGATTATGAAGGAAATTGGCGCGATATTTTTCAGAATTGGGAAGCTTTAGCGCATTCATATCCAGAATTTATTGAAAGTATGATTCATAAATTTTTGAATGCTACAACATTTGATGGTTATAATCCCTATCGTGTCACAAAAGATGGTTTTGATTGGGAAACTATAGAACCAGATGACCCTTGGTCTTACATTGGATATTGGGGAGATCATCAAATTATTTATTTATTGAAATTTTTGGAAATAATTGAAGGTCACTATCCAAACAGGTTATCAAGTTATTTTAACCAAGAGGTTTTTGTTTATGCTAATGTGCCTTATAAAATAAAGCCGTATGCTGATTTATTGAAAAACCCAAAAGACACTATTGATTTTGATGATAAACTTGATGCTAGAATTCATCAAAAACGTCAAGAACTGGGTGTAGATGGTGCACTTTTAAGAGATGAAAATTATTTTATCTATAAGGTAAATCTTATGGAAAAATTGTTGGCTACAGTTCTAGCTAAGTTATCAAATTTTATTCCTGAAGGGGGAATTTGGCTTAATACACAAAGACCAGAATGGAATGATGCCAACAATGCATTAGTTGGCAATGGTGTTTCCATGGTAACACTATACTATTTAAGACGATTCTTGAAATTCTTTGAAAATATCGTTGAAGATAATGAATTAGAATCCTTTGAAATATCAGAAGAATTAGCGGAATTTTTTGAGAAGGTATTAAACACTTTTGTGGATTTTAAAAGTGTATTAAAGGCAAGAGTAAGCGATAAGGAAAGAAAATCAATATTGGATAGACTCGGAACAGCAGGAAGTGTTTTTAGAGAAAAAATTTATAAAAACGGCTTTTCAAGTAATAAAAGAGACATTTTAAAAAGTGATCTCACACAGTTTTTATCAATATCTAGGGCATATTTAGAGCATTCCATTGAAGCTAATCAACGAGATGATAAATTGTATCATGCCTACAATTTAATGACTGTAAAAAATGATTCTGAAGTTTCAATTTCATATTTACCAGAGATGTTGGAGGGTCAAGTTGCAGTATTAAGTTCAGGATACATTTCTGGAAAAAAATCACTTGAAGTTTTGCACGCATTGAAAGCTAGTGCACTTTTCAGACCAGACCAATATAGTTATCTATTATATCCAGATAAAGAACTTAATAAGTTTGTTGAGAAGAATAAATTGCCAAAAGAAGCCGTAGATAATTCGAAGTTATTACAACGGCTTCTAGAGGATGGTAATAAGCAAATAATTCAAAAAGATGTTTTAGGGAATTATCATTTTAATGGAACATTTAATAACGCTAACAGTTTAAAAGAAGCTTTAGATGGTCTAGAAAACAAATATCAAGCGCTTGCAAATACTGATAAAAAATTGCTTTTAGAAACTTATGAGAATATGTTTAACCATAAGGCCTTTACAGGTCGTTCAGGAACCTTCTTTGGTTATGAAGGTTTAGGGTCAATTTACTGGCATATGGTATCTAAGTTGTTACTCGCTGTTCAAGAAACAACTTTAGAAGCACTTAAAAACGATGAAAACGATGTTATAATTGGTGGATTACTTGATCATTATTATGAAATTAATGAAGGGATTGGGGTTCATAAATCTCCAGAGCTATATGGTGCCTTTCCAACAGACCCCTATTCGCATACTCCATCAGGTAAAGGTGCCCAACAACCAGGTATGACTGGTCAAGTAAAAGAAGATATTCTTTGTAGGTTCGGAGAATTAGGTGTGTTTGTTGAGAATGGACGCATAGTTTTCAATCCAAGATTATTAAGATATGAGGAGTTTTTAAATGAATCAAAGGACTTTGTTTACACAACAATTAATAAAGAATTAGAAACTCTAAATATTGAAACTAAATCGGTCTGTTTTACATATTGTCAAATTCCTGTCATTTATAATTTGGGAGCCAAAAATGGCATACAAGTAATTTTCAATGACGGTAAAATAACGGAATTTGATTCACTACAAATAGATTTAAAAACAAGCAAAAAAGTTTTTAAAAGAGAAGGAGAAATTAATAGAATTTTAGTTTCACTTAAAGAGTAAAACGAAAAAAATGACAAGAATTTCATTACATATTATTTATTTCTGTTTTGGACTAGTATTGTTTTCATGTAATGATTCTGATAAAAAAAATAAAGGCAACATATTACCTGTGAAAAAAGAAAAAAATGTTACGGCTAAAGATATTTTGGGTAATCCGGAATATCTAGCAATATCCTATGGTGGTTATAGAGAAGTAACTAGGGATAGTCAACCTACTATTCAGCAGCTGAAAAATGATATGAAAATTTTATCAGCTATGGGTATTAAAGTTTTACGTACATATAACGTACAACTAGATCATGCACCAAATTTATTACGCGCAATCAGTGAGCTGAAAGCTGAAGAATCAGAATTTGAAATGTATGTTATGCTAGGCGCTTGGATAGATTGCTTAAATGCATGGACAGACCAAGCACCTAATCATGATGTTGAAAGTCCTAAAAACGCAGGAGAAATTGAGCGTGCAGTGGCTCTAGCAAACAAATATCCAGACATTGTAAAAGTATTGGCTGTAGGTAATGAGGCAATGGTAAAATGGGCTACAAGTTATTATGTTCAACCTAATGTTATTTTAAAATGGGTTAACCATTTACAAGATTTGAAGCGTAATGGTAAGCTTTCAAAAGATTTATGGATAACTAGTTCAGATGATTTTGCATCTTGGGGAGGAGGAGATACTTTATACCATAATGAGGATTTAGAACAATTAATTAAGGCTGTCGATTATATTTCCATGCACACATATCCCTATCACAATACACACTATAATCCGGAATTTTGGGTAGTTCCTGAAAACGAAACAGACTTGCCTGGCATTGAAAAAATTAACGCAGCTATGAAACGTGCTATTAATTTTTCTAAAAAACAGTATGATAGTGTTTCAAACTATGTTAAAAGCCTTGGAGTAAATAAACCAATTCACATAGGAGAAACAGGTTGGGCAAGTGTATCTAATGGTCATTATGGACCAAATGGCTCAAAAGCAACTGACGAGTACAAACAAGGGCTCTATTACAAGCAAATCAGAGAATGGACAAACAATAGCAATATTTCCTGCTTTTACTTTGAGGCTTTTAACGAAAAATGGAAAGATGCTCATAATCCAAAGGGGTCTGAAAACCATTTTGGTTTATTCACAGTAGATGGTCAAGCAAAATATCCTATTTGGGATTTAGTAGATAAAGGTGTTTTTGATGGTCTGACACGAAATGGTAATGCCATATCAAAAACCTATAATGGAGAATATAAATCACTCATGGTTGATGTTTTTGTACCACCAACAGCTGAAGAAATCATGTTTCAGAGATGAAATGAGTCAGTTAATAATTAAGATATATGAAGGCAACAAGTTTGGTAGTTTGTTTTATTTTTTTGGGATTTATTATGGCGTGTGAAGAAAAAGAGCAAGATAAAAAATCGCTTGAAGTTGAGGTTTTTGAAACATCTGCTAGTGGTAATAAACTAACAAAACGCACACGATTTGAGCCTTTAGATACGACTGCAACTATTGTGTTGAAACCAGAAAAAGAATTTCAAACTATTACTGGTTTTGGCGGTGCATTTACAGAATCATCAGCCTATTTACTCAATCGATTAAGTAAAGAGAATAGAGATAAGATTTTAAAAGCCTATTTCAGCAGAGAAGGTGCTAACTATTCTTTAACACGAACCCATATGAATTCTTGTGATTTTTCGCTTAATCAATATTCATATACACCAGTTGAAGACGATATGGAGCTTGACCATTTTACTATTGAGGAGGACAAAGACGACTTAATTCCAATGATAAAAGATGCCATGACCATTTCTGAAGAAGGCTTTAAAATATTTGCTTCGCCATGGACTGCTGCACCTTGGATGAAAGACAATAACCATTGGGTAGGCGGTAAGTTATTGCCAAAATATTATGATACATGGGCATTGTTTTTTTCAAAATATATTGATGCCTATGAGGCTGAAGGGATACCTATTTGGGGTTTTACTGTTGAAAATGAACCACATGGTAATGGAAATAATTGGGAGAGTATGCATTTTACACCACAGGAAATGACTGATTTTGTGAAGTATCATTTAGGTCCAAAATTAGAAGGGGATGGTTATGGTGATAAAGTTATACTTGGTTATGATCAGAATCGAGCAGGTCTAAAAGAATGGGTAGATGTGATGTACGCAACTGAAGAATCTTCAAAATATTTTGATGGTACGGCAATACATTGGTATGAAAGCACCTATGAAGTATTCCCCGAAGCACTTCAATATGCGCATCAAAAAGCACCAAACAAATTTTTAATTGAAACGGAAGGATGTGTAGATTCTGAAGTTCCAAAATGGCAGGATGACGCGTGGTATTGGAAAAAGGAAGCCACTGATTGGGGCTGGGATTGGGCAGCAGAAGATGAAAAATATTTGCACCCAAAATATGCACCTGTAAATCGTTATGCCAGAGATATTATTGGATGTCTCAATAACTGGGTTGATGGATGGGTAGATTGGAATATGGTTTTAGACAGACAAGGAGGCCCAAATTGGTTTGAAAACTGGTGTGTAGCACCTGTTATTGTTGATCCTGATGCTGATGAGGTTTATTTTACACCACTTTATTATGTGATGGCACATTTTAGCAAGTATATCAGGCCAGAAGCTAAAGTGATTGGAGTCGCAAATACCGACGATTCATTATTGGTTACAGCAGCTAAAAATCCAAGCGGAAATATAGCAGTCGTCATTTTTAATGAAGGTAATGATGGAAAGAGTTTTGAATTGAAAGTAGATGATAAATCAATTATAATAAATATTAATCCCCAAGCCATTCAAACTATTGTAGTTCCTAAAAAGTAAAACACTAACTAAATAATATAGTTTATGTCAAGTATTAAAACAGTATCTAGAAATAAAGTCCCAATAGGTCAAAAAGCCGCATTTGGTGCAGGTCATTTTGTGCTCAATCTTTTACCAGGTGTTTTGGGTGTTTACTTGCAGGTGTTTATTTTAACTGCATTCGGCATGGATCCGGTTTGGGCTGGACTTTTAGGCGGACTGCCTAGGATATTTGACGCCTTAACAGACCCAATAATGGGCTTCATTTCAGATAATACCAAATCTCGATTTGGTAGAAGAAGACCTTATATCTTTACAGGAGCCATTATAAGTGGAATTCTGTTTATTTTAATGTGGCAACTTGACGAAAACGCATCACAGACCTTTAATTTTTGGTATGTAATGATTCTTCAGATTCTGTTTTTAGTTGGAAACACCATGTTTGCGACACCATTGGTTGGCTTGGGATATGAAATGACTTCTGATTATAATGAACGAACTAGACTTATGAGTTTAGCAAATAGCATGGGTCAGATTGCATGGATGATTGTACCATGGTTATATGTAATAATTCCAGATGTAAATACTTTTGATAATCCCGCTCAAGGTGTTAGAACTATGGCTGTGATTGTTGGTGCAGTCTGTATTGTTTTTGGGATTTTACCCGCCTTCTTCTGTAGAGGAATAGATTCTGCAAATATGGAAAACAGACAAGTCATCAATTTTAAGACTCTAGCTTCAAATATGAAAGAACTGTTTAGAGGTATTAAGCAGGTATCTAAAAACAAACCATTTATGAAGCTCTGTGGCGCCACATTTTTAGTATTCAATGGGTTTCAGCTAGTAGCGGCGTTTTCAGTATTTATAATTGTTTTTTATATGAATAGTGGAAGCTGGGAAATGGCAGGAACATGGCCAGCATGGTTTAACACACTTAATGCCATTTTAACCGCATTTGTGGTAATTCCTATAATTTCTAGAATGGCGACTAAATGGGGAAAGAGAAAGGCATTTTTAATTTCAACAGCTTTATCAATATTTGGTTATGTTTTAAAATGGTGGGGTTTTGATATTGAACTGAATAATAAATTTAATGAAACGTCTATTGGTCAATCCATGACAAATGGAGTGGCTTCAATATTTGAGACTATTAATCCATTTTTAGATAGTGTTGGTATGTCGTGGTTTAGTATTGATGCGAGTAATGGTATTCCATGGTTAATATTTTTACCAATTCCATTTTTTGCTTTTGGAATGGGAGGACTGTTTACGCTTATGATGAGTATGACTGCAGATGTATGTGATTTAGATGAGTTAGAAAATGGAATGCCCCGTAAAGAGGGTACTTTTGGAGCAATTTATTGGTGGATGGTTAAATTAGGTCAAGCAATCGCAATTATTTTGAGCGGAGTAATCCTGAAAATTGTCGGGTTCGATCAAAATATAACAAATCAGACTATTGAAACAATGACATCATTACGAATAGCTGATATTATCGTTCCAGCTACTACAGCTGCATTAGCTATGTGGGTTATGTGGAACTATAGTTTAAATGAAAAAAGAGCAAAAGAGATTAAGGCTGAACTTGTTGATAGGCGAGGTGAATTATAAAAATTATTAATAAAAATGTCTTACAGAAAAGAATCATATTATAAGTTTAAAGGGTACAGCCAAATTAATACAGTTGGTATTGATGCTTCAAAATTATCTCTTGAAACGTTAACAAAACTATGGCGCAAAACTATTAAAAATGGATTTCATGGTATATGTTTTAGCATGTATGAAGATGGTCAAGAACCTGGCGATGATATTAGTTTTGAACAAGTTGAACGTCGTGTGCAAATTTTAAAACCGTATGTTGAAGCCATTCGTTCATTTTCTTGTGTAGAAGGCAATGAGCATGTGCCTGTTGCAGCTAAAAAACACGGTTTGAAAACATTAGTTGGTGCATGGCTGGGAGATGATAAAGATGATAATGAAAAAGAAATTGAGGGATTGATTGCTCTTGCTAAAGCAGGTTATGTGGATGTTGCTGCTGTTGGTAACGAGGTGCTTTATCGTAATGACATGTCTCTGGAGGAATTACTAGAATACATTAAACGGGTTAAAGAAGCATTATCTGGTTTAGATATTCCTGTAGGTTATGTAGATGCCTATTATGAGTTTTCTCGTCATCCAGAATTAGTTGAACAAACTGATGTCATTTTAGCCAATTTATACCCCTATTGGGAAGGATGCCCTATTGAATATGCGCTTGGTCATATGCAAGCCATGTATGGTCAGGTTGTAGATGCGGCTCAAGGCAAACCTATTATTGTAACTGAAACAGGTTGGCCTAGTGAAGGAGGGAATCTAAAAAGTGCAATTGCTGGAAAAGAGGCTGCCATGAAATATTTTATTGATGCCATTAACTGGACAAAAGAAAATGACATTTCAATATTTTACTTTTCATCATTTGATGAATCATGGAAAACGGGTGATGAAGGAGATGTTGGCGCTTATTGGGGGCTGTGGGATAAAAACGAAAATTTAAAGTTTTAGTTTTTTTTGGTTGATTACGCATTAAATGCTAAAAAAGTTTAAAGCCTTACAAAAAAGCAACTCAACATTCAACATTGTTACCACAACATGACCTATACATATTGAAAATATTACAATACCTCGGGCAATCCCCAGCATCTTGAAAACCCTATTATGTCTTAATTATAGATTGATTTTAAATTTTGGGTTATTTTTTTTGAACTGTATGTTTTTTGTAGCGGTGTTAAATTCGGATTACTCAATAAATGTGGGTTATCTTTGAGAATAATAAAAAATTAACCATAAATATTTAAATAATTCATAAATCCTTAAAATATTAAACTATGAAAAAAATTACTTTTTTAATTTTCCTTATATGTTCGGCCGTAACATTCGGTCAAGTAAATTATGATTTTGAAAACCCGGCTCAAGTACCACAGTTTGCATTTGATGGTGTTGGATTCGGCAACGTGGTAAATCCTGACGCCGTTAATAACCCTTCCGCAAGAGTTTTGGAAGTAAATAAGCCGGATACAGCACAATGGTTTTCAGGCTTTGGTTTTGAAACACCTGGTCTTGCATTAGTTGATTTGTCACTTGGAACCGAGTTTACTTTTAAGGTTTGGGCACCAATTGCTGGTCAAACAGTGAGGTTTCGTCTACAAAACAGTATCAACGGAGCCCCAGCCTTTAATGTAGATACTGTAATTCCTAATGCCGGTGTTTGGACGGATGTAACTATAGATTTTGATAGTCAAACTAATGGCACAGAGCAGTACGCTGTGTTTGTGATTCAGCCAAACTATGATATTAGTTGTGAAGGTGGTGGTTGTACTACCGTCGGAGCAGGTAATGGTGGTATATGGTATTTTGACGATATTTTTCAATCTTTCGATCCAAGTATTGACGCAAGTCTGTCAGATTTAACTTTAGATGGTACAACAATAGCAGGTTTCTCTCCATCAAATACAACTTACGATGTAGAATTGCCGAATGGCACAACAGTACCACCAACAGTGGCAGGTGTTGCTACACAAGCAGGCAACGGGTCGTCCAATGTTGATGTAATTCAAGCCGGTGGTGTGCCCGGAACAGCTACTTTAGATGTTACTGCACCGGATGGAACAACCACTAGATTGTACACTGTAAATTTTACAGAAGCAGCCGCTTTGCCGCCAGCAGCACCAGTGCCAACAGAAACTAATGTGGTTTCAATCCTTACAAACAATCCGGCTTATTCAGACCGTGGGATACCATTCTTTGAGGCTTTTGGATCAACAACGGCATTTTATGATTTAGATAATAGTGGAACTGATGACGCTCTTTCATTCCAAGGTGGAAACGGTGGACAAGTTAATTATTTTGGTAATGAACCATTTGTGGATATAACTGCGGCGGGGATTTTCCATATTGATTTTTATTGCGAAAATCTTGATGCTGGAGATAACTTTAGAGTTGTATTGTTACCACAAAATACGGGCTTAAATATGGAGTTTAGAATAACTGTAGATGAAACACAACCAGGCACATGGCAATCATTTGATATAGGTTTAGCTGGTGCAGGGTCTGGATTACCAGATGAATTTACGGGTGCTGATATATCAAACTTTGGTGATTTAGCTTTAATACAAATCTTCCCAGCTGAAGCAGGGAGTACATTAGGTTCTGAACTAGTCTATGTTAGTAATATATATTTTAGTGGAGGAACTCTTTCTAGAACTGATGTTAATTTGAATTCTGAGTTTAATGTATATCCTAATCCATCTCAAAATATATGGAACGTAAAAACTAATGGCCAAACCATTAATTCTATTCAAATTTTTGATATTCAAGGTAGACAAGCAATCAATTTGAATCCAAATGCTTCTGAAGCCACCATAGATGGTTCAAGCTTACCAGCGGGACTTTACTTTGCAACAATAAACACCTCTGAAGGGTCTAAAAGTGTAAAACTAATTAAACAGTAATTATTCGTATTTTTATAAATAGTTAGGTAATTTAGGGTGCGTTTTTTAGCGCACCCTTTTTTTAAATTATGGTTACATTAAAGCAATTAGCTCAAGAATTAAACGTCTCTGTTTCTACCGTCTCAAAAGCATTAAACGGTAGTGATGAGATAGGACATGATACTATTGAAAGGGTAAAATCATTAGCTAAATTATATAACTATAAACCTAATCGGGTTGCAATAAACCTAAAACGAAGTAGCACCAAGACCATCGGAGTAATAATCCCAAACATATTGAATCATTTTTTTGCTAAAGTTCTTTTTAGTATTGAAAAGGAAGCTTCAAAAAAAGGCTATAATATTATAACTTGTCTTTCAAACGAATCTTTAGAAAAAGAAACTACAAGTCTGGGCATTCTATCTAATGGAAGTGTTGACGGATTTATTGTTTCAGTAGCTGAAGAAACTCAAAATGAAAATAGTATTGACCATTTTGAAAGTTTGGTACAGAATAAAATCCCTTTGGTCATGTTTGATCGTGTTCTTAATGATGTTAATTGTATGAAAGTTATAATCAACGATTATGATTCAGCTTTTAATGCAACCAAGCTTTTGATAGAAGAAGGCAGGAAAAAAATAGTCCTATTGAGCAATATTTCAGAATTAAGTGTAGGAAAATTAAGAATAAGAGGTTATCAAAATGCCCTAAAAGAATTTTCTAAAAGTAATTATGCGCCATTAATTTTATCATTTAATGAAGAAGACAATATTGAAGAACAAGTTGAAAATCTGCTTTCTAATGACAATGAAATTGATGGTGTTATCTCCATTGATAATACATCTGGTGTTATTGCACTTCAAAAAGCCTTAAAACTTGATAAGCATGTTCCGCATGATATTTCCATTATTGGGTTTTCAGACAATAATGTGTTACCATTTACCAATCCAAAACTCTCTACAATTGCTCAACATCCCATTCAAATTGGTTCTTGTGCGGTAGAAATGATCATTGATATAATTGATGGCAAAACACCTACGAACAAAATAAAGCGTATTGACACTGAATTACTCTTGAGGGAAACTACGCTTAAAAAATAATCCTTGCCGAAACATTTGGAGCAAAGCCTAATGAGAGTTCATTGACTCTTATAAGTTGAGAATTGTTGAGTCTATAAAAACTGTTAATGGTATTCTCATTTCCAAATACATTCCAGATAGAAGCACCTATCTCGCCTTTTAGTTTATGGCCTAAATTCAAATAATAAATAGCTGATAAATCTACACGAAAATAATCCTCTAAATTAGAACTGTTAACTGAATCATAGTTTATAGAACCATTTAAAATAGTCTCATTAGCTATTGGTTCTGTAATAGGTTTTCCAGTATGCCAATTGATTCCTGCAGCCAGTTTGAATTTATTAGTAGTAAATCCAGATCCAAATGTTAATGTGTGAGAAATATCGAAATTGCTCGGGAATGCTTCGTCGTTAAATGTTTTAAAAGTATAATTATTGTCCATATAAGTGTAACTTACCCAAAGATTGAAATCATTAAGTTGTTTTTTAATAAGGAAATCCAACCCCAAAACATCATAGTTCCCGGAAGTTTTAATGAATTCAAAATTATTTTGAAATCCCTGACTCTGTGATGTGATGCCATCAACTTTTTTGTAATAGGTTTCAGCACTTATTAGGAATTCTTGATGTTCATAGTTTATACCAAGAGAAAATTGTTTGCTCTTTATTATGGGAATGGAGTCATTATCGGTTAATTGCCAGCGCCTTTTTTCAACACCTAAAAAGTCATTTTGGAAATTAATAACCTGTGAAGTGTTTTGATGTTTAAATTCTCCCAAAGCTTCAACCGAAATTCTATTTGACAACTGATGCGTTATACTCAATCTTGGTTCTAAAATGTGTTCTTGAAATTTATCAATATAATTGTAGCGTAAGCCTAAATCAACATGGGTTTTTTTGTTTTTTGTTCTAAATGTAAATTCAGAAAAAACGCTATGCTCTCTTAAAACTTCTGAAATTAAAAACTTATATCTTGGAACATCAACATCATCTAAATTGGTGATTTTTGTTTCAACAAAATGATATCCAAACAAGCCATTTAAATTTTGGTTAAATACCTTTTCGGCCAATAATTTGATACTACTTTCTGAAACTTGATTTTTTTGTAGAAAGCGTTGTGATTCATTTATGTTTGAGTTCACAGCCTCCAATTTGTAATCTGTTTCATACACCTGAAGCGTGGTGTTAAATTGTGAGCTCCACAAGCGTTTATAGTTTAAACCAGCTGCAATACTTTTTTGTGAAATATTACTTTCACGTGATGTTTCAATATTGTTTACCAAAGCATTTTCATTAAAAACTAAATTGTTAGAAACATTGATGAAATTAAGTTTTAATTCATCTTTTGGGCTTATTTGATAGATCCATCGTAATGAGGCATCGTAAAAATCAAATTGCTTGTCAGAAGTTACTTCGCTTTGAAGTTCGTTGTTTTGGGAGATGCGTTTAAAGAACTGTTCGTAAGTAGGCGTTTTTGTGAAGTCACTTATTGATTTTCGGGCTGCCAATTGTAAAGAAGATTTGTTTCCTAAAGGAATATCTACAAAGGCGTTTGCATCTATCAAATTTACACCAAAGTTACCCTTGAATGTTTTGTTTAACTTATTTTCAGTATACATGGCTATAGTACCAGAAACACCATCAGAAAATTGCGTGCTAGTTCCATTTTTAAATAATGAAACAGTTTGAGTTATTTGTGGATTATACATAGATATAAGCCCGAAAAAATGACCAGATTGATACATTTTTATATTGTCCCAAAGTATTAAATTTTGATCGTGAGAACCACCTCTTATGTTAATATTTGAAACAGTTTCCGATACACTCATAATACCTGGAAATGCTTGAACTGATCTCAAAACATCAGCATCAATTAAACCTGGGAGTATTTCAAAATCCTCAATATTAATATTAAATGAACCATCATTTAATTTATTAATACCTTTGGTTATGTAGTTCGATATATACACTTCCGAGAGTGTTTGAAGTTCAGCGTTTAGTCTAATAATCATACAATCATTAGCATTCATGAGTGCTAAATCTAACTGAACTGTTCTGTATCCTAGAGCGCGAACTTCAATAGTTTTGTTATTCTCCATTAGGTTTAATTCAAAATAACCATTGGCATCAGCGACAGCACCATTGGAGCCATTTTGAATGGTTGCCAATGGGATAGGTATGTCGTCATAAAAACTTTTTACATAACCACAAAAGGTGTTTTGAACTTTGGATTTAATTAGAATAAAATGGTCATCTAATCTTGAAAAGGTTAAAGCTGTTTGGTTCTGAAGGTTGATTAAAACGGATTCAATGTCTAATTCTAAATTTGGTGATGCTACATAAACGCCTTCTATAGTTTCTTCGGCATAGTTAAACTGAACATCATATTCTTTTTCAATGATAATTATAGCATCGTGAAGTAAAATATCATTTCCCTGAACTTGGGCTTTGACTTGAAAGGGCTGGAATAGCCAAAATATTAAACATGTAACTAATAGTTTAGTGCTTATTTTCATAAAGAACAACACGATTTGATGAATTCAATTCATAGTTTAAATTCATAGGTTGTGTGATAGAAATAAGAGCTTGTTCTAAATTGGAATGTGTAAAACCACCTGTAAATAGACTGTTTGTATCAACTCCTTTGTGTGTTACTTCTATGTTATACTGACGCTCCAATTCTGAAAGCACATCTTTAAGGGCAATAGCATGGAAGGAGCTCGAATTATTAATCCATTTAGGTGCAATTAAATTAGAATGGTTTTCTGAAAAGGTACCATTATAAATTTTAAAGGAATCACCAGCGCGTAACATTCGGGTAATAGTATCTGATATGACACTGACAATACCTTCATAGCACTCAACATAAAAGAAATTCTGGCGTTGTTTTACATTAAATTCGGTTCCAACTACTGTCACAATTCCTCGTGATGTAATCACATCAAACGTATTGCCTTTTGAAACTTTAAAATAAGCTTCGCCATTTAAATTTACGGCTCTTTTAGAGTTCCAAGAGCGTTTACTAAATGAAATTTCAGATACACTATTGAGTGTTACCTGCGAAGCATCTGGTAATTCAAAAGTTGTTTTTTCACTAGCTACTGTTTTTACTTCGGTAGTATTATTAAAATAAAAAGCCGTGTAAAGTGTTAAGGCTACAACTATAATACTGGCGATTTTTAATACTGGCGATTTCCAGTTTAAAGGTTTTACCTTTTCTTTAGACTCATGATATTGTTTTTTAAAGCCCTCAAAATCAGCAGTTGTATTAAATTGAGAGGCTTTAAATGCTGAAGCGTTATCAATAATGGCTTTATTTGATTCATAATCATCCTGCTCCAGAAAGGCCTTACGTTCCTCTGGGGTCAAATCATTATTTAACCATTTTTTTAATAAGTATTCTTTGTCCATAAAATGTAATACATTTATTATATAACAACTAATGCTGTTATTCTCCTGATTATTTTATTGAAAAATTTTCCAATTCTGCTTTTAATATCTTGAAAGCACTATAAATTCTATACTCTACTACTTTTTGAGTAACACCTAAAATCTCTGCTATTTCGCTATGTTTTTTACCTTCAACTTTATTTAACAAAAAGGCCACACGCTGTTCTTCTTTTAAACTTTCTAGTACTTTTTTATAGCGTTCAAGGTATTGCTCTTGTTCGAATATAAATTCCGGTGTCTCATTAGAAGATGCATTTGTATGTAATTTTTGGTATTTTAAAACAACTTTCTGATGTTTAATATCATTAAGCATAAGGTTGTTAGCAACGGTAAATAAGAATGACTTGGCCTTACTAAAGGTCACCTTTTTACAGTTGTCCCAAAGTTTAATAAACGCATCTTGAGCTTTGTCAGATGGATTTAATTCGGCGCCGTATTTATAATACAGGAAGTTATTTAAGTCTTTGGAATACGTGTTGTAAATCCTTTCAAAAATGACTTCATTGCATATATCCTCATGTAATTCCTTGGCCATTTAGTCAATAATTTTTTTAAATGTATATAATTTTTTAAACTTTTTTCAGGAGTTTTTAAAACTAGGTTGTTATATGTACAAATGAAACAACTAAATATGTCAATTAAAACCTACCTCATAGCACTTTTATCAATAGCAGTATTATTTGTAAGCTGCAGAAAAGAAGAAATGGAACTTATTGAGTCTCCACCTGAAGATACTTTAGAACCTGCTTCTAACATTGCTGACCTTATGAAGCGAACAGCATCTAACGATGGTTCAATAGATAATATTTTGGACTATGCCAATTGCTTCACGGTTCAATTACCAGTAACTGTAGTCGCAAATGGTATTCAAGTTGAAATAAATGATGAAGCTGATTTAAATCAGGTGGAATCAATTTTTGACTCATTGGATGACGATACTGATTATTTACAATTTAATTATCCTATAACCATAGTTTTGTCTGATTTTTCAGAAGTAATAATCAATACTTATTCGGAATTAAATCAAAATGCTGCTAATTGTAATGGTGAGAATGAAGTAGATGATGACATTGAATGTTTGGATTTTGAATACCCAATTGGTATGTCCATTTTCAACACAAACAATGAATTGATTGAAACCATTTCCATTCAAAATGACAACGCACTGTATAATTTTATTGAAAATATTGATAGTAATGATATTGTAGTTGTTTCATTCCCTATAACCGTTATAGTATTTGATGGAACTCAAATTACAATCAATAATTTAAACGAGTTAGAAACAACCATTAATAACTTTTCTGATAGTTGTGATGAAGATGATGATTATGATTATAATGATGATGATTGTAACAATTGCACGCCAAACCAATTAGAAGATATATTAATTAATTGCACCAATTGGTTTGTTGATAAATTGGAGAGAAACGGTACGGACTATGATGATGTTTACAATGGTTACACTTTTAATTTCTTCAGTGATGGTAGCGTAACTTCGGTTTATAATACCAATAATTACAATGGAACTTGGTCAACAAATGGAACAGGAAATGATATTACGGTAGTCATTGATATTCCTACGCTACCACTTTGTAATAACAATTGGAGGCTTCATGAAATAGAAAGTGTAACAGGTGAGACAAAGGTTGATTTACGTGTAGGTGACGATGATAGGTTGCGCTATGAAAGTAGTTGTAATTAAAAAAAGAAACAATAATCAATTAAAAAAACAACGAATTATGAAAACAACAATTTTATACGGATTTATTATGATGTGCAGTTTATCACTTTTGTCATCAACATGTTCACATCACGATGACGATGACGGCTCTCACGATGACAACAGAGGTGAAATACAACAAGTCATTGAACAAGCGGAATCTGGTATTTGGCGTGTTACTAGTTTTATTGATTCTGGTCAAGATGAAACTAATGATTTTATCGGCTATAATTTTACGTTTCAGTCCAATGGAACTGTTATAGCATCAAATGATAACAATACTATAAATGGAACTTGGTCTATTACAGATAGTAGTGGTAGTAGTGATGACGATATAGATTTCAATATGTTTTTTAATGTCTCTGACAGTAATAAGTTTGAAGACCTAAATGATGATTGGGATATTGTCTCACACTCACAAGATGTAATTAGGTTGAGAGATGTCAGTGGCGGAAATGGTGGTATAGACACACTTACATTTGAACGAAACTAACAAAAAATAAACAGTAAAGCCTACTTTATTTGCTCCCAAATTATTGATTAATAGCAACTGCTCCAATTTGGAAATTAGTTGGGGCAGTTTTAAAACATACTATGTATGCGCAAATGGAGCATTATAATATCAATACTTATTCTTTTAGGGGTTTTTGGTTATAATTATTTATATCAAGATCACAGAGATATTCAAACTGAAAAATCAATTTATAAGGTGTCTTCCCAAAACCTTATTGAAGAGTTTCAGATTAATTCAGATGATTCTGAATCCAAATATTTAGATAAAACAATTACGGTATTCGGATATATCTCACATGTTGATGTTCACAGTCTTGTAATAGACAATGTCGTGTTTTGTCAATTTGAAGAAAGACTAAATCCTAAATTAAAAGAATCAAATAACATCACAATAAAGGGAAGGTTTTTGGGCTATGATGATTTATTGGAAGAAATTAAACTAGACCAATGCCATATTATTAATTAATTAAAACCATAAATTATGAAAACAAAATTACTAATGCTTGCAATCTCAATAACCATTGGATTACATGCTCAAACAACGCACGATTTAATCTGGGAAAGAGGATTTGAAAGTCCTGAAGCCGATTTAACTATTGATATTGGAGATACTGTAAGATGGACATGGACAGACGAAGTGCCTCATACGGTTGAGAGTAATACAGGTAGTACAGAAACATTTAGCAGCCCAGTCTTAACAGGTTTAGGACAGACTTATTCATATACTTTTACTGTTGAAGGGGTAAATCCTTATTTCTGCGGGATTCATGGAGCAAATAACATGTCAGGTGTTATTACTGTTCAAGAAGGCTTAAGTATCGATGAATTTGAAGAGGTATCAGTTAGACTAACTCCAAATCCTGTACACGCCAATTTAAAAATCGCTTTACCTCAAAACTATACAAACGGAAACTTGTATATAATTGACTTAACAGGAAAAACTGTGCTGACTAACACCATAGAAAACAGAGGAGGTGTGATTGAATTAGATGTTTCAAATATTAAATCTGGTATGTACTTAATCAGGTTTGAACTAGACAAGAACATAATCACCAAAAGATTAATTATTCAGTAGATAATGCGTGTCAAATTCAATAACAATATCATTATGAAAACATTATGGGTCTTAATAATTTTATTGCCAATGAGCTTCTTTGCTCAAGAAGATCTACTTGATGAAATAGATACTGATTCTGTTTCTCATTCCTATACTTCTGCTGCTTTTAAAGGACTTAAAATTGTAAATTTTGAATCAACAAAATTGGTTGCAAAAAAGGAGTTTACATTAGTTGTAGCACACAGATTTGGAAGTGTAAAAAATGGATTTGACACGTTTTTTGGATTGGATGATGCTGTTACTAGGTTGAATTTTATATATGGTATTTCTGATGGATTTAATATTGGAGTTTCTAGGAGCTCCTATCAGAAAATTTATGAAGGGTCTTTAAAATATCGCCTGTTGAGGCAAGAGGATAATGGTTTCCCGTTTACATTAGTTGGCTTTAATTCCATTTTAATCAACACAGCTTTGGATGAGGATAATCTACCCAAGCTGGAGTTTAAACACCGGTTGGGTTATACTGTTCAAATGTTGATTTCAAGAAAAATGTCTGAAAAATTATCTCTGGAATTTGCACCAACTTTTTTTCATGACAACTATGTGATGATTAACGATCAAGATAATTCCCAGTTCGCACTAGGTTTTGGTGGTCGGTATAAGTTAGGTAAGCGTTGGTCTCTAAATGCCGATTATGGGTGGCATTTAAATAGAGCCTCTGATTCACCATTTAGAAATCCGCTGTCCATAGGAATAGATTTAGAAACTGGAGGTCATGTGTTTCAAATGCATTTTACCAATGCACAACCTATGAATACCAATACATTTTTGGGTCAGTCAACAGGTGATTGGAGCGAAGGAGATATTTATTTTGGATTTAATTTAAGTCGCGTATTTTAATTGAAAATCATGAAAGCAAAACTTGTAATAATAACTTTTGGAATTTTAGTTTTTTATGGATGCACTTCTGTAAGTGAAGATGATTTAATTGAAAACACACCTATACCTGATGACACAATAACCTACATAGGTCATGTAAAAAGTATTATAGATAACAATTGTATTGATTGTCATTCCAATCCACCAGTGAATGGAGCACCTATGTCATTAATAACTTATGAAAATGTTAGGGATGCCGTTCAGAATAGAGATCTAATAGCTAGGATATCATCAGATAATTTAGGGTTTTTAATGCCTTTTGGAGGACCTAGGTTACCACAAAACTTAATCGATACGGTTATATTATGGGAAGCAGAAGGTCTTCAAGAAGAATAACAAAATATGTATTATGAAAAAAATTGCATCTATCATTTTATTGAGTTTTGGAATGCTTGTTCAGGCTCAAAGTAAGTATATGACCAAAACAGGAAGTGTAACTTTTGAAGCCTCGGTGCCATCTTTTGAGGAGGTTAAAGCAACTAATACATCAACAACAGCTATTTTAAATACCGAAAACGGTGAATTTGCTGCGTTGATTTTGGTAAAAGGGTTCCGGTTTAAAAACGCTTTAATGGAAGAGCATTTTAATGAAAATTATGCCGAGTCAAACACCTATCCCAAAGCAACATTTAAAGGGACTTTTAATAATTTCTCAACAAAAGAGTTGAATAATACGTTTACTATTGATGGAACATTAACGTTTCACGGTGTTTCTAAATCTTTAAAGGACATTAAAGTAACTATATCGGAAATTGAAAATGTTTTGAAGCTTACTGGAAGCTTTAACGTACTCGCATCAGATTTTAAAATTGAAATCCCAAAAATTGTTAGCAATAAATTGTCTAATGAAGTTGCTGTAACTTTTGAATTTGAATTGTTTAAGAAGTAAAAATTTTCAAAAGATTTAAGGGATTTGGTATCTATAATGTCCAATTATCTTAAAATTAAAAAGACAATCTTCTAATACCTGTCCGTTTCCTATATTGTGAACAATTAAATTTCGTCTACCATTTTCCGACTTTTTGTTTACTACAATTCCAATGTGTGTAATCGCTCCACCTAAACTCCAACAAACAATATCACCTGGTAAATAATCTTCTGAATTATTAGTTATTGATTTTTCGGCTCCCTTTCTTCTAAAAAAAGTCATAAGATTTGGAACTCTTCTATGGTCAATATTCTTATCAGTTGTCTTTAACCCCCAAATGTTTGGGTAGGCATTAAAATTATTGACCATATCTTCATGAACTTCTTTTTGCAAATCAACACCAATTTTTCTGTAGGCTCTTATTACTACGTCAGTACAAACACCTTTATAGCTTGGTATATCACCGTTTGGATAATCTATTGCAAAATAACTTGGGTCATATGTGACATTTTGATTTGTAAGTTCAATTGCATAATCAGAAAGACTTTTTTGATAAGTTTCTGTTTGTGAGAAACAGATATTAATAACAAATAGAAATAATACAAAAAACCTTTTCATTTTCTTAAGATAATAAAATCATTTTTTTAATTAACGATACCTGCCCTAAATGATAATAGCTATGTTCGATTAAGGCTTCAATATTCCGACGATAACTACCATATTTTGGATCAATAAAGGTATTATCTAATTGTTCTTCGCTCATTTCTTCAACATATTTTGCAAAGGCTTCGGCATTTTGCATCATGGTTTTGAGTAGTTTATTCCATTCGTTTTCTGAAGTTATCTCTGGCATATCAAAACTGTATTTATCGTGAATTTCAAGGTTACCGCCTTTAAATACATTCATCACACCGGCTATGTAATAGTTAATGTGAAAAGCCAAAAGCGCAATAGTATTCAATGAGCTAACTTTTGTTATGGCTTGTTGCCATGTGATATTGGATAGTTGGTCTTGGTAATTAGTATTGGCTATCCAAGTGCCGTTTAAAATAACTTCTCTGAACCGGCTGGCTAATTTCTGTGCACTTTCCATAATTAAACGTTTTAGTTAAGACATTACCATGTTAATATTTTCGAGTTATTAAACGTTTTGGTTTTAGATTTGAATCTGTAATTATTTCAAAATCAATAACACCAATAACTAATTCTTCATCAGTAATAACTTCTACTTTCCATAGACCCTCTTTCACATTCTGTTTGAAAGTATATCCTCTAAAACCATCATCTCTTCCTCCAAAAATTTTAAACCCAATATCCTCGACCGTATTCCAAGAATTTGTTTCAGGATCAAACCACTTCCATCTATGAAAAACAGATTCCTTTAAATCTGTAGGAGCAAATAAAGATGAAAATATATAGACTTTGGAACCATTATCATGAATGTATTCTAACTTGTGGTCACGCCAAAATATAAACCAATCATCAGCTTCATAAGTAATGTAATAATTACCATTCTCAATTTTAATATTATGTGCTACGATGCCTTCATTTAGTGCTAAAGGGACTGGAGGAATAAGTTTAAAAAAATAGAACAAGTTTAATGTAAAGTAAATACCAAAAACAAGACTCATTACTTTTTTTAGGTTTATTTCTGCACGTGTACTGGGACTGCTTTTATATATGATAGTTATTAAAATCACGGTCAAGATTAAACTTATTAGTCCAGAGATTATAAAAACCTCTTTACTAACCTCTTTGTAAAAAACGGGAACCATAAAGGAGAAAAAAGTAAAACTTATGAAAGAATATATACCGAATTGTAAGTATTTATTTGAAATTCGTTTTTTTAGTAACTCATTTGTTAGTAATAGTATGACCAACAGGATAAAGAAAATAGCCGTTTTAGAAAGTGATACACTTCTGGAAAAATAAATTACAAAAGCACTTGACAGACCACCAAAAAAGAATTGAATGGCTAAAGGAAAGTAAATTTGATAGCGTTCTAGAAAGGTGTTCTCCCATTTATTATCATCAGCTAAATTATAGATGTAAAGCATAATGCTTAAAAGAGTCATATGAGAAGAAAGAACAATTAAGTCGTAAAGTCTATCAATTCTTCCTAAAGTAAGGGAATCAAAAATAAAACCTCCAATAAAAAATATAATGGGCGCATACTTTTCATGCCTTTTTAAAAATTGGCGAAACCTACTATTTCTAAATTTGACTAAAGTCCGTTTCATTTTAAAAAATTTCTAAAAAGATACTACAAAGTATGATTTAAACTATCAGCCAAAGTAATTTCGTGCTGAACAAATTTTTCAGTGACAAACTAAATGGTTTTTGTAAATACATTACAATCTATATACAAAGTTTTTTTAGCTTCGATTTGTTAAATTAATATACTTATCTCAAACGTTTTTGAGCAAAATCAATATCTAATATACGTATTGGTTTGAAGTTTAAGTCCGTAATAATAATTCTTGGACCCAAGTGTTTTTTATTATAGCCAGTCTCCATAATATAGTAATGGCCATTTTTATAATATACGCCATTCGGGCTCCAATGTAATTCAGATGTGTATACAGTTTTTACATCACCATTATCGTTAATTGATTGAATTGAGCGATTGGCATTTTCAGTAACAAGCGGGTTGCCTGACTTGTCAAACGAAATACCATAAAACATTTGATGGTGTGGTTCATCAAAAATGGGATTTTTAGGCTCTTGAGGTATTAAGTTATTGGCAATCTCTATGAGTCCATCGGCACTTGACCATTTAAATAATGTACCGTTTTTATATTTTGAATCTGTAATCCAAAGGTTGTTATTTGAGTCAGTTGTCAACGTGCTAATTCTGTCGAATTTTCTTGGTAATAAGGTTACCGTTTTACCATTTAGAGATTTTAAGTGAATTTGTTTATTAAAAGCAAAATAAACATTTTTTAAATCATCAGAAGCGGCAAATACCTGACCGTGAAATTCATCCCAGTCATCCGTGAATAATAGGGTGTCTAATTTCTTAATATTTTGTTCATACTTAAATAGATAATTATGACCTTCACCCTCAATTTCTCCAGAACGCCATTTGGCAATGGCTGCTATAATCTCGTTATTTTTTAAATAGATTTGATGTGCGTGAAAATTGGTAAATATAGCTTCCAATTCATTTGAGTTTGGGTCAATTCGCCAAAGCGTTCCATCACCATTATGCATGACATCTGCAAAATAAATACAACCATTATCATCAACAACAATTCCCCATGAAGGATGTGCTTCAGCTTTAAAAATTACTCCAAAAAATAAAAGAATGATTAAAAGTTTAAATCGTTTCATAACTTAAATTTGCATTCAAATTACAAATTTAATCTGTAGTTTTTATAGATTTAACATCACTATAACAGAGAGTTTTTATTAGATTAATTAATCTATTTTACGTTTATCAATCAACAAAATAGGTTTTCGGCTCATAACAGGAAACTGCATTTTTTGGATGGTTTCCTTATCATGAAACTCAATAGTAGGAGAAACCCGTAACTTGGCCCTAAAGTGGTCTTTGATATTGGATAATAGCTTATCATTAGGATTTTTTGAGGCTATTTTTATGCAAATTTCATCAGTGCCAATCGTGTTTTTTGAGATTTCAATGACATAGCCTTGAACTTCAGTAAAGTCATTTAGAATATTATCCATGGCAGGTGGATATAATGTTGTACCCTTATACTTTATCATTTGTTTTTTACGACCAACAACTGGGCCCAAGCGCATGGTGTTTCGGCCGCATGAGCAGGCTTCGGTATGAGCTGTTACCATATCGCCTGTTTTAAAACGTAACAATGGCATACCTTCCACACCCAAAGTGGTTATGGTCAATTCGCCTATTTCACCATTGGTAATTGGGTTATTATCATCATCCAAAATTTCGGCTATTATTAGTTCTGGATGATGGTGACCACCTTGTTGCGCTTCACATTCATTAAAGGCTGTATTCATTTCAGTTGAAGCATAGGTTGAATACAATTCAATATTCCAATTAGCCGTAATTTTTTCACTTAAAGTATTTAAAGAGAAATCTTGATTTCTTAAAGGTTCACCAATACAAATAGCACCTTTAACACCCGATTGGTTAACATCAATACCATGATTTTTAGCATATTCAATAAGTTTCAATAAAAAAGAAGGGACTGCAATCAAATAGGTTGGTTTAAATTTTAATATAGAATCCCATTGTAATTCTGGAATACCAGCACCAACACGAATAATGCCAGCACCCAATTCTCTTGCTCCCAAAAAATAGGCAAGACCTGCCATAAAACGTCTATCTATGGTTGTCATTAACTGCATCACATCTGTTTTTGTAACGCCGGAACAGGCAAAGGATATGGCTTCGTTGTAAGCTAATCGATTTAAATCGTTATCGGTAAGAGCAAAAATCACAGGATCACCCAATGTTCCAGAAGTTGTTACATAATCAATAATGGTTTCCCTGGAGACACAAAGGAAATCGTCATTGTGTCGCTGTAAATCATCTTTGGTTGTTACAGGTATTTTAACTAAATCTTCTAAAGTTTTAATTTTAGAAATGTCAATTTTATGAGATTTAAAAAGACGCTTATAATAATTAGATTTACTGTTCAGGTAACCTAATAAATCCTGCAATTTGTCTTCTTGAAAGTTTTTTATGGTTTCTTTAGACGCTAGTTCTATTTCTGGAATCATTCGTTCAATCGTCTTTTAATTTTTTTAATATATAAATCTATTTCCTCACGATCTGGTACAGTCGTTATTTCTTTAGTTTTTGCTTGTTCAAAAGCATTTAAAGCAGCTCTATAATATTTTTTTTTGTAATTGTATTTTCCAATGATGTAATATACCTCCCAATAGTCAGGATTGGTTTTCTGAAGTTCCTTTAAAGTTTCAGGTTTTACGTGTTCCTTGTTCGAAATGGCTTTAGAAATTTCACGACTCAACACACGATTACGTTCATAGTTTTTATAAGTGTCTGTATAAAGAAAAGGATCCGCTTCAATCGTCAAGGTTTCATTATGGAGAGATATACCCGATTTATTTTTTGGAGCTTCCTGAAAAAAGGTATTCAGGTCATAGGCTACAAAAGCGCCCAATTGATAAGGATTGGCAGAAACCCAAACCACCAGTTCTTGTGGTTTGAACACAATCCCATGATGTGCCAGTAACTGATTTAATGCTTTTTCATTACCAAAACCAATGGATTTATCCTCCAAGCCTTTAGTATTTCGTAAAATATCTACAGCCGCTAGAGGAGTGAGTTTTTGGGTTTCATCCAACAGCTCTTCCATTCGCTCGTATCGGTATTGCGAGTGACTTTCGGCTATGTGTTTAATATTGTTTTCATCGTTGGCATAGGCATCACTTTGAAAATGATTGGAACAAATTAACTGGTTTGTGTTTTCAACCTGATACACACCAAAATTCTCTGGTGATGCTTCAATAGTTATAGCTTTGTTGTCTATCGCACTACCAACCAATATAGATTCGGACACAAAAACCTGTCTTCTTTTAGCAATCTCAATGGCTTCATCAATTGTCGATGCATATTGTAGAATCTCACGCGTAAGTATGGAAATAGGCGTTTTTGCCGACCAAGGTACATCCGATTTTCCAGCATTAATGGTTATGGTTAAGCCTTTTTCATTCATTCCTGAAACAACACCTATCATACCTGGCCAGGTAACCGACATAAATTTATAACCATTGGTTGGCTTAATAAAAGCGATTATTTTGTTTTTGGCAAAGGCATCGCCAGCGTAAAAATCAAAATTTCGTCCAATTATCAAGCTACCATCTTCGGTTTTTTCACCCCAAGCCGCAAAGGAGGAGCAACCAACTAAAGCTAAATCTTGAAGCGCATGTCCAATATCATGTGCGCTGTGCAGGTAAAGCATTCGCAAGTAGTCGTCAGCAACATAGTCATAATCATCACCTGCATATTTTGATAAGCCCAAAATCTCTGCTTTATATTCTTCAGGTACATGTAAATACATTTTTCGGTTGTACCATGCTAAAATTTTTCGAAGTAAATATTGCTTGAATTTTGAAGGGACAATTTCACCAACCTTACCCAAAAAGGCACGTTCTTGTTCTTCAAATAGCTCTTGTGTAAGAGCTCCTGATTGCAATCCAATTTGATAAGGATCTCCTTCAGCAAATAGCTCCCATTGTCCATACTTATTGGCTGCTAAATAAGCTTGTTTTGTATAATAGGTGGAATCTGATGTTGCAATACGTTCAGGTTTGGTTTGGATATAGGCGCTTACATCTGGAGTGTCTTCCAATGATTTTGAAATCCCACATGATGTTACAACAGCTACTAGTAAAAGCCCCAGAATATATTTTTGAAATGCCATATTCTTATTGCTTATGTAGGTCTTTATTGGTTTTTTTAATGGCTTTTTTATCTTTATAATCAATCCATTTTTGACCTTTCCATTTCCGCATTTTGTTTTCAAAATGTCTCATAAAAAATACATTGTACAACATCCTCATGAGTACTTGAGGCTTTTTAGAGAATGCTCGAAGGGTCATGGAAAATCCGCCATTTAAATACGTAATATAATGCCAATAACCACTAGGCATAAAAAGGGCATCACCATGTTTCATTTCTATTTCCAACCCTTCAAGATGCTTTAAGGCTGGATATTTATGAAAATCTGGATTATCTAAATCAATGTCTTCTACATTGTGTACCGCATAGGGAACTTTGTAGAGGTATTTGGTCTGACAAGGAGGAAAAAGCACCACTCTTTTATTGCCATGAAAATGGAAATGCACTAAATCAGCCAAGTCCATATCATAATGCGGCAATACTGTTGAGCCTTTACTTCCAAAGAACATGACCGGTAATCGTTTAAAGAATTTAAGCCCTATATCTGGATAACTAAAATCGTTGGCTAGAACTGGCATGTTTTTCATCAAATCATAAAAGAAGATGCGTAAATCTGTTGGTTTGGATTTTATGAGTTCTAAATAATCATAGAGCTTCATTTCGGTAGTAGGTTCAGCCGATTTTTGTTTTCCTTTAGTGGGTTCATTATTGTATAGTGGAACTACTTGATCTCCAGCTAAACTTTGAATGTATTCAATATTCCATTTTTTATAGGCAGGCCAATCAGTGGTTAAACCTTCTATTAAAACAGGGATTTGAGGTTTATAATAATACTTAATGAAATCTGCTTTTGAGATTTCTTTAATACGCTTTATGGGTTTTGTTTTAATCGTTCCCATCGTACATAACTTTTTCTTCAGTATTGGCTTCTAATATTTTATCCAGTAAATAATCTTTTCCAACTATTTCAGAGCAGGTAATTATAGCGCTTATTGTTACTCCCAAAATACCATGCATATTAATACTTTGACCTGTAAACATGAGATTAGGTATTTTGGTTTTTGGGGAAATAAATGATTGCATGGGTCTATTTACGTCCTTTACATAACCATACATAGATCCATTATTGGATGCTATATAATCTCTGTAAGATAAAGGTGTTGATGTGTAAATCTCTTGAATGCAATCTCTAATATTTGGAAATTTTTTCTCTAGTTCATCAATAAGTTTTTCAGCTTTTTCAGCTTTAAAATCCTCATAGGTTTGTCCACGTTCATTTTTATTGGCTGCTGTATTAAATGTGTCTATCCATGGTGCCATTTCTTCATAACGCATGTAGGTCATTACAGTAATGTTATCGCCATATTCTTCCATATCTTTTTTTATACCCATAGACATCATATACCCTTCCGGCCAAGTTTCTTCGGTGTAATCTTGTGCATCCCAAATACGGTCTGGATATTTAAAATGATAGAAATTTTTATTCTGATATTTGAAAGTGCCAGGCTTTAAAACTAGATACAGACTAAAGGCTGCAATTGTGCTTTCAATTTGATCAACTCTATTGGTATATGATTTTTTAAACTTGTCTTTGCCTACAAACTTCAGAGTAAGTTTAGGTTCTATATTGGAAATGAATATATCTCCATGAATTTCTTTCCCATTTGCGCAAATTGCTGAAGTTAGTTTCTTACTATCATCGTCATAGCCAAAACGTATAACTTCATGTCGTTTGTAAGTTTCACCACCATGCTCCTTAAGCTTTTTGATGAGCAATTTGGTTATTTGGCTACCGCCATTTATACAGCGATAGGCACTTTCAATATAAGAATTTACCGAGAGCGCGTGCACATAAAAAGGTGTACGTTCGCTATCACCTGCATATAAATAATTGGAGCCTGCTAAAACAGCGCGTAATTTTTCATTATCCGTTAAAGAATCAATATAAGATTTTGCTTGGAGTTGAAAAATTTCGGCATCATCATAATAGGGCTTACCTTTTTTCAAAGAGTAAAGAGGGAACTTGTTACAGGTTTCTTGTAGTTTGGCACAATAGGTTTTGATAGCTTTGGCTTCATCAGGAAATTCCTCAATCAGAACCCGCTCAAAATTATCATAGCCTTGAGCATGTTTGTACTCTTTATCATCACCTTCAAAAGTGATGATATCAAAACCATTTTCATCAAGTTTTTTTAAGTTTAAGCCTTTTAGAATATCAAGATATTTGAAATATTGGTATAAATTTTGGCCTTCACTCAAACCACCAATGTAATGTACACCAGTGTCAAAAATGGTTTTATTTCTAACAAAGGTTTGTAAATTGCCACCAAATTGTTGGTTTTTCTCTAAAACGCAAACGCTATAGCCTTCTTTTGCCAGGATAATCGCTGACACCAATCCGCCTAATCCGCTTCCAACTATTACAACATCATAGTGCGCCTTCATCTATTCTTTATTTTTTCTTTTTAATATAGTAAAACGCTTGTTTGTTGTTACTACCTTAAATGATTTTGTTTTAAAAATTTGCGAATAATAATTTTGACTTTCATGTAACAAAATAACATTCAAAATTGAATCAGACAAAAATAAATCTAATACATTTTCTATAGGTCTAGAAGAATTAAGAATAAGGGTATTTCCGCTAAAGTTTGAAAGCTCCTCAAGAGTTTTAGTAATAGTTATTTTGTAATGTGTATTACTTATATAACTATTGCCTACAATCTCACTAACTAAATCGTCTTCAATATATGTGATTATTTTTCGATCTGAACTATCTAAAGATAAAAGAAAATCTAATTGGCCATAATCCTTTGATACGTGAATTATTGTTTCATTTTTAGCAACATAATCTGTGATATTTTTATAAACTGAAGCTTGATTTTTCAGGTCTAGTTTTACCTTTTTATATAGCTCATGACCTTTATATCTAAAATCTTCCAAAACTATTGGATGAAAGTATGTATCACTTTCAATTTCTTGTCTTAAAGCATTAAATTCAGATTTAAAATAGTTGCTTATTTGTTTTGTACGTTCTTTATATGTAGTTCCAAAGGACGTGTCATTTACTGAAATTCGGTCTAATATTTTTAATGTAATACTACCATCTTTGATGATGAAGCTGCCTTTTGGGAGAACTTCAGAATTACCATGTATTAATACTGGCACGATGTCAATATTTAATTGCTGTGCTAGGTAAAAGGCACCTTTATGAAAGCGACGAATTTTGTTGGTATTAGACCGTGTGCCTTCAGGAAACGCCATAAGTGAATAGCCTTGTTCTACCTTTTTTTGTAAATGATCTAAACCGTTTTCAATACCACTTGAAACAGGATAAAACCCAGCTAATTGAACAGCCTTCCCAAAAACAGGAGATTTATAAACCCAGTCATTGACTAAAAAAATAATTTTTGGATGCAACATGCCAATTGCCAAAATATCTAAAAAGGAGGTATGATTGGCAATAATAATACATTGCTTTTTGAAAGTTTCGTTATTGAGGTTTATAATCTTTTTTGAAACAAAGGGATTGGAATACAAGACCGATTTCATAAAGCCAGAAATAGTTTTATGAAACCATTTCATTTTCAGTTTTTTACTTAAAGGTATTATTGGAATGAGGATTAAACTCAACATAGATAAGATGAATCCACCAATACCGTAATATCCAAAAGACAAACATGAATGTATTAATAAACGCAATGAAATTGGTCGCTTGGTTTTACTTCCAATAAACAATTTGAATAGTAAAGGCTGTATGGTAAAAGCCATCAACATTGCTGATATGATGCCAATTATAGAAACCAATGAAATGGTATAAAGGGCAGGATGTTTAGCGAAAATTAGGACACCCACACCCAGAATGGTAGTGATTACAGAAAGAATAATAGAAGTTTTGTTGGTGAAAATAATTTGCTCACCTGTTTGATAGCCTTTTAAAAGACCATTGGTTATAAAAATGCTGTAATCAATGCCTAGACCAAAAATAAACGTTGAAATAATGATATTGAAGATATTAAATTCAATACCAACAAAGCCCATAATGCCAATAGTTAATAGCCAGGTCAATGCTATTGGAACTGCTGTAACCAACTTCAATGAAAGACTTCTGTAAAACAACAATAAAATGAGTAAGACCACAATCAACGAATAACCAACCAAACGATTAAAATCATTTTTAAGACTACCCAAAAATGTTTCATTCATTTGCTTACGATCAATTATCAGTGTTTGAGGTGTTTTCTCAAACATTGATATGAGCGTTTCGGACTGTTCATCAGTAACTTTTACTAGTGAGGTAACTGTTGTAAAATTGTCTTTAGTACTTATGTAATCTTCAATATTTATGACATCAAGCTTTTTAAAATCCGTAACAGTAAGTGGATTAAAAGGTGACTTTAAATGTTTATAAAAGGCATGAAAAGTAGTGGGTTTAAAACCAAGTGTTTTACCACTTTCAATAAGATTGTTTTGAAGCGTGTCAATGCGTTCTTTAGTCCAGAACTTATCCCAGTTATCAAGGTGCTTCCGTTGTTCTTTTTTAGATTGTATAATGGCACCAATAGAACTAAAGTCAATTATGTCGTTTGAGGTTTTTAATTGAGAAAGTTTTAAGAAAACACTATCGTTTGCTTGTATGGCCTCTTGTTCGTTTTCAGAATATGAAGCTAAATAAACAGATTTAGAAGCAATATTGGTTAAAGCATCTAATCGTTTTTGAGCAGCCATGATTTCTGGCGGTTCATAATTAAGTTTAGACAAATCATTATTAAAACCAACCTTGTTGTAAGTGAAAAAACTAATGCAGAAAAGTAGAATTAATGAACTAATTAGCCATTTCTTTTTATGTAGTTCAATGCCTGCAATTTTATCAATAAAAGTTTTTTTATGAATAAATAATGGCTTGGATTTGTAAACTTGAGGAATGAAGATAAGTGCAAAAAAAGAGGATCCAATAACACTAATAGCGGCAAAAATCCCTAAATCCTGTAAAGCTTGAGAATTTAAGAATAATAAGCATAAAAAGGCCAGGGCAGTAGTTAAGCTGCTCATTAAAATAGGTTTCGTGATTTCCTGATACAGAGCTTTTACATTGTTATTGTTTCTAATGTGAGTCAGTACATGTAGTGAATAATCTAAAGTCACACCAAGCAATACAGAGCCTATACCCAAGGAAATTGCTGATATTTTAGTGCGGACAATATAAAGAATAGAAACGGCCAATAATCCACCAAAAACAGTCGGAATGAATAGAATTAACGGTAAAACAATTTTTCTGTAAAAAACAATAAGAATAATCAATAGGATACTCATTGCTATGGAAACCGTTAGCTGAATATCACTTTTTATTTGCTTGGCATTAGCAACAGCAATCAAAGCACCTCCAAAATACTCACTTGAAACTTGATTGATGAACTTTGAATTTAATTGATCTTGTATTTGGTATAATTGTTCAGCAAAAACTGCATTTTCCGCAGTTTCACTAGACTTATGGGTTGGTGTTATAAATAGTAAAATATGTTTCTTGTCTTGACTTAACAAAAAACCATTATGTAATGAAAATGAGTCGCCAAAAGTTAACTGCTGAAGTTTTCTTAAGGCTATAACGGACAGTCCTAAAGGGTCTTTTAAAATGGTTTCTTTGGTTACAAATCCTGAAGGGGATATGAGTGTTTTGTAGTTGTTATTGGTAATTTTTATTATACTATCCTTGTGAAGTTTGTTGGTAATTAGCTTGTAGTCATTTTCATTAAGAAATAGCGGTAGGTTATTGTAAACAAAATTCAAAGTATTTAAAACAGCTTCATCTTCAACCTTTCCTTGAATTTTCGTGAAATACGGAGTGCTTGTTTTGTTTAAGCTATCAATGAATTGAGATGCATAATCTGTTAACGCATCAACAGGTGTTTTGTCATCTCTTTTTATGTTTACAATTATTTTGTCAGCAAAATTGACTGTTTGCAGTACGCGTTGTGCATCAGAATTTTTGTCATTGGTAGGAATGAGTTTGGTAATGTCTTCTTCAAAGCTTATCTGCGAAGCAAACCAAATCAATCCGGTAACAATGATTGAAAAAGCAATAACACCAATGATTTTTTTGGCACGAATAAATTGATATATGTGATAAAAAAAATCACCCATTATTTAAAACAACTTTCCTTTTATCAAAAATTAAGAAGAACACATAACCACAAATACCTAGAACAGTTGCGGAAATGATTGCCAGTGAAAAACTACCAATAATATAAGCTTTTATATGGGTTAAAACCTCAAAGTTTTCAATAATTTCCTCTTTAGTGTAACCATAATCAACATTCATGATATATTGGCCAAATTCAAAACTAGCATATAATATAAAAGGAATAAAAGGCGGTAAGCTTACATTGGAAAAAGCAAAAGCAATTGCTTTATTTAGCCTAAAAAAAATAGCTAAAAATATCACGATAACTGTGTGAAAACCCCAAAATGGCGAAAGTCCAATAAAGACACCTAATGCAATGGATAAGCCTTTTTTTCTTGCTGAATCGCCACTACCGAGAAAATCTTCAACAAAAAAACGTTTAATGCCTTTGCGTTTTAATTTTCTAAATACGTCTCGTGGTTTGATATAAAACAAGGTGACAATTACCAGCCATGTATTTAAGATACTAATTCTTGTAAAATCTTTGAATGGTCTAAAATGTGAAACCCGTTCATTTTCATCATACAATACTTGGATGGGAATATTTTGAACAGTTACACCACGCCAAGCAGATTTGACGATGACTTCAATTTCAAACTCAAATTTGGTGGCGTAAAATGTCATGTTTTTTATGACGTTTAATGGATATAGTCTGAAACCAGACTGGGTGTCTTGAAGTTTAATACCTGTTTCAAACCAAAACCAAAAGTTTGAAAATTTGTTACCAAAACTACTCTTGCCAGGCACGCCCTCTTGATTCATATTTCGTGAACCAATGAGTAAAAGATTTTTATCATTGGAAACCTCCAAGGCATTTATGAAATTTGGAATGTCAGCAGGAAAATGTTGTCCATCAGAGTCGATGGTAATGGCATATTCATAACCTAGTGCAATGGCTTTTTTAAAGCCTTCTCGCAAGGCAACACCTTTTCCCTTGTTTTTAGGGAAGTGTATCTGTTCAATTTCTTGATAGGATTTTAGCGTTTTAGAAGTAGAATCAGTTGAACCATCATTTACTACAATAACGTTTTTGGTGATTAATAACACACCATCAAGTACACGTTTTAATGTACGCTCATTATTGTATGTGGGAATTAAAACACATACATTTAAATCAATAATTTTTTGTTGGATTAGGTTGTTTTGCACGCAGTTGCAATCATTTCAAATTACATATTCAAAATTACTGCTTTTTTTCATCATCCTAAAGGTAATTTCGCGCAAAAAATGGTAATACATTTTATGTAACTCACTTATTTTTTAGAGCTTCGTTATAATCTTTAAGTGACGCCATAATTATTTTTGCATTTTCATGACCAAAAACTTTCATTATTAATTTGATTTTTACCCATTTCTTTCTTTTAGGGTAATTCTCTTTATCTAAAAAATCTAAATAAATGTTTATGTAAGCAATATCTTTACGTCTAAATGAAATACCATCAAATTTATAAACATTAGAAAAATCATACAATAATCCTTTATTTATTGGCTTTGAGCCATCAGCTTTCATTATTAGCAATCGCATATAGTCACCTTCAAATTTAACTTTGTAACGCCTCTTGTTAGAATCTTCATCATATGCAAAAGAATCGATGTTTTTCTTAACGCTTAACTTGATTGAGGCAATTGAGTTTACTGAATCATTTGAAAGGGATATATTTTCATTGATTTGAGAAAAAGAAAAAGAGTGAAAAAGAAAAAACACAATTAAATAACACTTCATATTCATTACTCTTTAATAGTTGCTTTTTCTGCATCTGAAAATAATTTAGACTGTAAAATATAGTCTTTTATATGAGTCTTTAGATTTTTAGAAGAAATATGTTGAAATTGCTTGAGTAAAAAAGCTTTGTCTACTTCAATATTGTCTCGGTATTTTAAAATTTTAGGCGCATTTTCTTGAATGCCTAATCGCACAAAGCGAGGCTCAATGGCATTGGGTTCTTTTTCAATAGCATATTCAATATAATCAACGCCACTTATAAAACCATCCTTCTTTTCCTTTATGGTTTTTGCGTATTTGGCTCGCAATGTCAAAGCGGCACCTTTATAGGCAACAAGAGCAACATCATTACTTTTAGTAATGGGTTCCATCATGTTGAAAAAAGAATCTAATTGTGATTTATCTTGGGCAGCTACTTTATAACTCTCACGTACAGAGGCTAAATTCAAAGTTTGAAAACTCAAAATCAAGAATGTCGCAAACGTCAAAAGAGTCTTCATTGTTCTTATCTTTTTCTAAAAGTAGTTGATAATTTTAGCGCAACAGTCTCATCAAACTTGGTAACGTTTTTTACTTTAAAGTTGCCATCATCGTCTTCTGAAATATCAAGCGTTAAGACCAAATCTGGATTCACTTCAGGATTTATAATTGCCATAAACTTAACATTGTTTGATGACTGCATAAATAATTGCTCATTGACAACTTGCTCTGTTAACTCCTTAATGATTTGCATCATACAAACACCAGGTGTAACTGGGTTTCCTGGAAAATGACCTTTAAAAACGTCATGATTTTTATTTATGGTAATATGAGCTGTTGCAGAACCATCTGCAACAGCCAAATTAGTTACTTTATAGAAATCTTTTAAAAGCATTACCAAGCAAATTTATAATAAACACTAAATTGAAAAACAGAGTTCAACTTATTTTTACCGTTGTAATAACTACCTTCATAATAACCGTTATCGTAGTAATAGTCATCATAATAGCCATCTCTAACATCAATAAGGCCTTGTTTATATCTTGCTTCTAAACCAAGTCCAAAAGGGAATTCATAACCAATACCCCCAAAAAGTGTCAAATCAATTGGTGTTAGGCTATCATAGGGCAGATTGTCTGAAACGTTAAATTCCATTCCTGGACCAAGTAACACATGTAACCCTATTTTTGGATGTACAAAAAACTTATTAGTAAGAGCTATACCAATATAATGTGAACTAACGTCTTCACTATTGACATTGTAAGTAACATCATTATAAGGATCTATATAACTAAATCTGTCACGTGTCCACCCTTGATTGGAATAGGTCAATTCAGGCTGTAATTCATAGAAACGCGATAAATGGACATTTACAAACATTGATGCATTGATGCCAACTTTTCTATTTACATTTTCTATATGGGTGATTTTTGATGCGTTTAGTCCAGCTCTAAAACCTGGTCTTACTTTCACTTGTGCAAATGTTGCTGTTGTCACCATAACAATAGCAAAAAAGAGAATGAGTTTTTTCATTTTTTATTTTATTGATTTTAGGGTTATTTTAAGTTGTATATTATGATGTATTATATCGATTTGCTTTGCAATACTATCACTAATATTTGAAAATTGAAAGCTAACTTTTTCTTTTGCACCTTTTGTGCGATTAATTTTAACAAGCGAATCATTATTAAAAAAGTAAAAGTGCTTTTTATTATATAATGAAGTTTCAAAGATACTTTGGGAACCAATTTTATATTGGTTATCATAATTTAAGGTTTCGGTAATTAATGTTTTAAAATCTTGTTTAAGAATCTTAATTAATAAACCCTTATCAAAGTCATCAACAATATAGTTTACCTTAAAATCATTTTCTAAGAAAGAAAAATCAAATAATTTAGTTCCCATTTCAGTTGTAAACACAACGCGATGTGTATTTTCTTGAATTTTCTTAACTATTAAGAGCCCTCCGAAATGCTGATCATAAACTATAATTTGGGCTTTATAAACATAATCCGTGTTTTTATTAGAAAAGTAATTATTCTCTAGAATACTTTCTGATGAAATAGTTTTAGTAAAGCCTTGATTTTTAGGAAAGGATCCGCAACCAAAAACGAATAAACCAATACTAATTAGTAAATAGCGTGTCATTTATTGGGTTATTTAGTACTCTATTTACAAAATCTATTTTGGTAAAATCTCCCGAAGGTTCTATCATTTTAACTTGTTCAACGTCACCTTTTTTATTGAAAGTAATATGAAATGCACTGATGTATTTAGACAGTTTTTCATCTTTTGAAGTAAACTGAACTAAACTTAAACCATCAATTTTAAAATAGGTGATAGAGAATGCATTGTCATCAAACATATCACCCTTTACACTATTTATAATGAGCTTGTTAAGTTGCTTAAACATCTTACTTGAACCTATATCAACGTTGCTTTTATTGCCTTCATCATTTATATACAAGGTCTCATTTTTAAATACTACTGAATATTTAAAAGGGTCTGTGTAACTCCATTTTATTAAGTTTGGAGATTTGAAGGCAAGCTTACCTTTGGTCACAATATCATTGTCCAAAAAATCAAGATGTTTGGATTGTGTGAAATCACTTAAAATGGTTTTGGTAGTAGCCGCTCTATTCTTAACCAATGATTTTAAGGCCATGGCTTCCTGATTATTCATGGGTGTTTGAGCAAATGAATTTACCGAAATAAAAAAAATGACGATACAAATTAGACTACGCATAGGATTTTACATTAAATAAATCGTTTACAGTAACAGACTGTAAATTTTTCTCTTGCAAAAATAACAATAACCGTTCCAAAACACGGATTGTTTTTTCACTTGTATCATGAAGCAAAATAACATCTCCTTTTTTTATGTTCGTCGTAATACGTTTTAAAACCTGTTCTTCATTCAATTTGGTTGTATCCAGAGACCTTTTGTTCCAACCTATTGTTGTGAGGTTTAGTTTTTTTACAGCTTGTTTAATTCGCGGGTTTGTTACACCAAAGGCTGGACGATATAGGTTTAACTGTAAACCCGAAATGTTTTTGACAATATTATTGGTTTTTTGCAATTCGGCCATCACTTTACTAGTACTAAAAAAACCAAAAGTGTTAGCATGTGAATAAGTATGATTTCCAACTGTGTGACCGTGGTCAATAATAGTTTTAAAAATATCTGGATGTGATTCTATATGCTTCCCAACACAGAAAAATGTTGCTTTTGCATGGTGCTTTTCTAATAATGATAAAACTTTTGGTGTGAAATTTGAATTTGGGCCATCATCAAAAGTAATTGCAACATGATTGGTTTTGATATTTGCATTATAATTTAAAGCTTTTAAATGATAGTTCCAGTGAATTAAACCTGAACCCAACATGGTTATAAGTAACCAAATAATACATGCTAAAATAACGCACCATAGAGTTATATTGAAGAATAGATAAAAACCAAGGAGTATTAATAAAATAATGCCAGTTGCTATATTTACTGACCTAAAATTTAGCATTGTTTTAGCAACGTGAAACTATGATTTTCTCCACGATACTGATTGTATAGCAATATAGTTTTGTAAGATGAATTTTCAAACTTATTTAATTTTACAACATCAGGTATTGTTTGGGTTTTTAAAATCTTTGAAGCAAGCCAAAACCCGAAAGAAGATGCTGTGTTGAATTCACCACATAAATGTTTGTAATAAACTTGCTGGTTGTTATGGAATGTTTTTGATTGTAAATCTGTATAAAAATCGTCAAATTTTATATCACCATTATTACCAAGAATGAGGATATCAATATCTTTTACATCTAGATTATTTTCGGCTAAAAAGTCTAAAGCAGTTTGAGAGACTTCTGCTTTAGGCAATGTATTGTAAAGTTTTACACCAATAATGTTAGCATATGAAGATGCCTTTTTTTCATTTGATAAAACAAAGAAATTAGCACCTTCACCAAATACAGCACCTTCAGTACCAGAATCTAAAAGTTTAGAACTTTTAATGGCTTCTGGTTTTATGTGGTTTATGAGTTTGTGAATAGCAACTGTGTGGTCCCCAAGCTCATCAACACCACCAATTAGAATATTTTTTTCCTCATCATTCTCTAATTGGAGTTTGGCATCTAACAGAGTAGATTCAAAGGAATTACTTGCATGAACATATGTGAAATTATAGCCTTTACACTGCAATTCTAAAGCTATTTGTCCACCAACTGTATTGTGGGTTGATTGGATAAATGATGTTGGTGTGAGATATTGTTCGTCATTATCAATGATAGCACTTACAAATTTCTCTGAATCACGAACGCAACCCATTCCAGTTCCGGTTATGATTGCATCCACATTTTCTAACCCAGCATCTTGTAAAGCGATTTTTGATGCCACAACACCCATTTTAATCCCTTTTGCCATACGTCTAGCAGCGGCAGGAGGGATGTAGTCTTTATAATTAGGGTCTATGACTGAAATAACATTGTCTTCATAATCAACAACATCTTCTAAAAAAGAATCATTATCAAATGTTTTTTGAGCAGAAATGGAACCAACGCTATTTATATAAACTTGTTTCATTTTTACGGCTCTTTCGAAAATATAACAGTTGAACAATTGCCTCCAAATCCAAATGAATTGGACATGACTGTTTTAAGAGGTTTTTCCTTTAGCTCTAGCTGTGGTGTGATGTAAAATTCTTTCATTTGGGTTTCAAAATTCAGATTGGGATAAATCACATTGTTTTGAAGTGCCAAAACCGAATACACTGCTTCAATACCACCAGCAGCAGCTAATGTATGCCCAGTGTAGGCTTTTGTAGAACTGAAATCGGGAACATTTTCTCCAAAAACACGAATGATAGCACGACCTTCTGATAAATCATTATTACCAGTAGCTGTACCATGTGCATTGATATAATCAATATCATTTGGTGTCAAGTTAGCAACCTTTAAAGCTTTTTCCATGGCTATAGTTGCACCATCTCCATTATCTGATGATGCTGTTTGATGATATGCATCATTAGCGTTACCATATCCTTTTACATAGGCTAAAACGGTTTTGTTTTCGGATTTTACTACAGCATCAGATTCTAACACCAAAAATGCAGCAGCTTCACCTAGATTTAAGCCTTTACGGTTTTCGTCAAATGGCGTGTTATAAGTATCCGATAAAATCATTAAGGTTTTAAAACCATTTATAGTGAATTTAGATAAACAATCAGAGCCACCTACAATAACACGATCTAATTCACCAGATTTGATAAGTCTGGCGCCAAGCATTATAGCATTTGCTGCTGAAGAACATGCCGTACTGATAGTTGTAACCAAACTTTTTTCAATACCTAACTGTTCAGCTATTTTTTGAGTTGAATCACCAGCATGATGTCCTTCAATATACTTTTGCGTGGCCTTGTTTGTAAGATAATCATAAAAATAGCGTTCGGTCATATCCATACCACCAACACTAGTTGCTGATATCAATCCTGTTTTATAGGTATTGATATTGGTTATTCCAGCATGTTTAACAGCTTCTTTGGCAGCAACAGCACCCAGAAAAGCAGTTCTAGAATAATTGTTATCAGAATTTAGATTAAGTTGCTGCTCAAACTCATTATTTGTAGAGGCAATTTCACCTACCATAATTTCATTGACATGGTTGGTTTTTATTTTGGCAACACGTGTAATGCCTTTATTGCCATTTAATAGCGCATGGTAGTTTTCTGCAACATTGTTTCCAATGGCAGAAATAATACCCATTCCGGTTATGGCAATGCCTTTACTCAAAAGTGTTTATTATTTAGTTCTATGTTCTGTAATATAAGCAGCCATTGTGTTTATTGATTCAAAAATAGCGCGACCTTCTTTTGGGTCGGTTAATTTGATACCGTAGCTTTTATCAAGCATAACAATAAGTTCAAGTGCATCAATGGAGTCTAAACCTAGTCCGTCACCAAATAGCATATCGTCATTGGCAATATCATCTGGCGACATATCTTCCAAGTTTAATTGCTCAATAATATTTTCTTTTAATTCTTGTTTTAAAGCGTCCATATTATGTGTTATATAATGTTGTTATGTTTTGTTTTTTATGCTTTATATTGCCTTTATCAGACACTAAATATAAAAATGCTTCATAATTATCCTCCTTATCAAATTCTACCCATCCACACAGAACGGCGTCTGCTTTATTACTTGATAACAAACTATTTGAATAGGTGAATAAATGGTCTGCATTAAAGTTGTCAAAGATAAAAAAACTATTTTCAGAATACAGCTTATATTTTATACTTATCTCTCCAATACAGATATTAGGTAAAGTGTACACAAAAACAGCTGGACTTGGATAGTAACTTTCTTTATTTTGAATGGATTCTTGATGTTTTCTATCAGTATCTAAACTAGATGCGCTATTTGAAAATACAATAGCAATATTATTTTCTGACTCTGTGTTTAAGTCTTCATTTTTTAAAAGGACATCAGCAGCTAAAAATGCTAGTTTACTCAAATTATCCATTTTAAAAAACTTTGGATATTTGACATTTTGATTTTTATAAGTGGCTTTTATAAAATCTATATAGGATTTAGATTCATCTTTAAATAGTATTGAACCATTTAAAGAAACATGCTGATTCTTTATGCTACAATAGGACTTTATGTAATAATCTGTACTACTCATTAGGTTTTTTAGAAAATGCTAGCATAGTGTGGTATTCACCTAAAGCAATATCTTCATTAAGCTTTAAACCTGCTTTTTCCGCTATTTCAATAAATTCACTTGCTTTATACATTTTAGAATTTCCATTTGCCAAAGCTGTAAAATATAATGATGTGGCTTCCAAAATAAATTTTGCATTGTCAAATCGTTGTCTATCAGTATAAGTTTCAACAATAATTAGTTCAGCATTTTCATCCATAACATCTACACAGGTTTGAAGTACTTTTAGTATTTCACCTTTAGAAAAGCAATCTAAAAATTGACATAACCAAAAGGTGTCAGCACCATTAGGAAGTTTTGGGTTTTCTGATAACCAATCTATTTGATGACCTTTAACACGGTTTTGAAATCCTTCTTGCTCAACATTTTTTAATGCCACATTTAATTGACCAGGAAGATCTACCATAGTCATATTAACAGAAGGGTCATGTTTGCAACACTGAATCGTAAATTTACCCGTATTAGCACCAATATCAAACACAGTTTTTCGTTCTTTTTTGAAGACAATTTTTAAGGCTTCAGCAAATATATCATCAGAATAATGGTGATCAAATTCAAACCAAGATTTTTGTTGAATAGGTGTTAACTGTGAAAGACCCTCATAAATTGTCTTCCAATTACCTAATTCTTTTAAACCTTCAGGTTTTCCAGTTTTTATCGCTTCGTCTAAATGATACATGCCTTTGTAGCATACGTCATGTGCAAAATTAATATTGACACTAACGGTTTCATTATAAGCTAAAAAATAACCAATTGTGGTTAGTTTAAATTGTCCAGTTTCATCTTGAGTAACCATATTGGACGATTCAGCCATTTCTAGTAATACACCAACACCATAAACGCTTAATTGTAGTGTTTCAGCAATAGCCTCTTTTGTGATACCACCTTTTTTTCTTTTTTCGAAAATAAGGTCAAATATGCCAAGTTTTCTTAACGATACAACTGTTTGAAATATGAAAGGAGCAAAAGCCATTCTATGAGCTTCCTCCAAAGCATCTATCGCTTTAATGTTTTGTGTTGACATATATTTAATTATTAATTTGAAAAATCACGGCCGTATTACAGCCTCCGAATCCAGAGGCAGTTTTTAAAAACGTTCGTAATTTTTTTTCTGTTGTTTGTTTTATAACATTGATAGGCTTCGTAACACCAAGTGTTTCAAATCCTAATGATTTATATAGTGTGTTATTTTTAATTGAATGCATGCCAACTATGGTTTCCACCAATCCAGAAGCACCTAGACTATGCCCAAAATAGCCTTTGAGACTGTTAAGAGGAGCTCGTTCTAATTGCATGCGGTTGAAAGCAATAGCTTCCATTTCGTCATTAAATAAAGTAGCGGTACCATGTGCTGAAATATAGTCTATATCTTTTGGTAAAACACCTGATTGCTCAAATGCTGATGCCATACTTCTCAATAATCCTTCTCCTGTTCTAGAAGGACCTGAAATATGATTGGCATCATTACACGATCCTTCGCCTAGAATCTTTACGGTTTCAGCAGGCAAATTTCGGCTTTCATTAGTCACTAATACACTGGCTGCTACTTCTCCAATATTGATGCCTGACCTATTCTTATCATAAGGCTTGCAAGGCTGATTGCTTAAAGCTTGAAAGGAGTTAAAACCAGACAAAATAAATTCTGTAATGACATCGCCACTGGTAATAAAAACATGGTCATAAACACCTTGCTCAATGTAACGTTTTGCGATAGCTACTGCCAAAATACCGGAAACACAGGCATTTGAAACAACTATAGCGTCATTTTTAAAACCAAAAAAATCTTTTACTTGTTTTCCAAGTTCACTCAAATAAGCTCTTTCTTTTGGAAATGGATTGTCATCATCTAAAGCATCAATATTTCCTTTTGTTGTTGATATAATAAGACCAACACGATTATTTAAATCAATTTTAGATGACATGATTACTTTATCTAATGACGTTATCATCATTTGCTCTAAACGTGTATAGTCTTTTTTTGGGTTTAATTTATTGAATTCTAATTGAAGCTTATCGGTTGGAACTAATGAGGTGTAAAAAGGTTCTGGTAATATGGCTTGATCATCAATAAATTGTAAGCCAGAAATTTCGTTGTGAATATTTTTTACAACAGATTCACTAGTAAAACCTAATGATGATATGATATTGTTATGTGAGATTAGAATATCAGTCATCTAATAATCCAACACGTTTTTTCCAGTCCATAAAAAAATCCGGTGCAGTTAATGCTAAATCACCATCACCAATATTATCAACAAATACCTGAACGGTTTCACCAGTACAAACTAATTCTTTATTTTGGTTATAAACCTCGTATCTAAATACCATTTTTGCAGCAGGACTATCTACATAAATTGTTTTGATAGTCGCCATATCGCCATATCGTAAAGGTAATTTATGATCTGTACTTGATTTTACAATAGGCGTTGCAAAGCCAAATTCCTTTTGGTCTAAATATGATATGCCGTGATGCCTTCCAAATGCTTCCCGACCATCTTCAAAATATTGAATGTAATTACCATGCCATACAATGCCGAGAGGGTCTGTTTCTACAAAACGAACCCTAACTTCACTAGTGTGTGTTATTTCCTTTTGCCTAGACTGCGTTTTTCTTTTCATTGTAAAATATGGCAATTAGTGTTGTTATTAAGAAAAATGCGAGTAGTAATGACAACTCTGGGATTAAATCCAATAACGAACCATTTCGTAAAAATACATCGTAAAAAGCATTTAGACCCCAATTCATTGGAGAAATATTTGATAAGGTTTGCATGATCTTTGGCATGACAAAAACAGGGACCCAAACACCTCCCATTGCTGCTAATATAACCACAAACGTAGCTCCAAATGGAGCCGATTGTTCTTGTGTTTTGGCAATTGTGCCCAATAGTAAACCTAATCCAATAGCTGCCAATCCAGCAAATATGGCAACAATAAACAATAGTGGTAAACGTCCTGAAACATTTAATGTTGGTAGCCCAATGGCAGGAAATAAATAGACGCCAACCAATAACATAAGAATAAACTGTATGAGACAAACAATTAAATAAACAACTGTTTTTCCTCCTAAAACAGTAGCATAGGATACAGGGTTTGTTCTTAACCTAACAAAAGTTCCCTGACTTTTTTCTTTTACTATATTGATAGATAGTGGAACAATGATAAAAAAGATCGCAAATAATGTCCAAGCAGGTACATTGTGCTGAACCGAATTGGGAATTAAGTCTTTATTGCCTTCTTTTGGTAAAATTTCTGTATAAGTAATAAAATTATCAGTTTCAAAAATAACTTCTGAAGGGTCATCGGTTATTTGATCTTGAAACGCTTTATATATGGATTGTGTTTCAATTTTAGAAATCATTTTATCAATGCCATTTTTCACAGAAGATTTAAAGGTCATTTGAGTAGCTGGATCAAAATAGAGCTTTACTTCTTTAGCTGGAATATCAATTAATTTGTGCTCACCTTCTTCTTCAAGCCCAAATTTGGCAATGATGCCTTCAACGTTTTGATTAATTTTTTTTTCTAAATCAGTTGAAAGGTTTTCGGGTATTATAATGGCTAATTGGTATTTCCCAGAAAAAACTAATTCTTTGGCTTCGTTTTCATCGTCTTTAGTAATAATCTCAAATGCATTTGAATCAGTCAATCCTGTTTTTACTGTCATCGAAATTTCCCCATTGTCATTATCAACAAGTAGAATGGGGATTTTAGCATCAGAAACTGTTTTGAAAGCACTATCCTGAATAAGCGTTATAGTAACAATTAGTACGAGCGGCATGATAAACAAAATAGCTATGCCACCAATATCTCTGGTAAGTAACAATATTTCTTTATATGTTGAAGCCCACAGTTTATGCATGATCTCTTAAGGCTTTACCGGTTATAGTCAAGAATACATCTTCTAAATTATTAGCTCCTTCATGGCTATCAATAAGGTCACTTGGTTTTCCTTTTATAATTAGTTTGCCGTGATCTATTATAGCCACACGTGTACAAAACAATTCAGCCTCATTGAGATGATGCGATGTATAAATAATTGTTGTCCCTTTTTTATTTAAGTCTTGAAGAAATCCAATTATAACATTTTTAGATTGTACATCTACACCTACTGTTGGCTCATCCAAGAAAAGTACTTTAGGGTCATGTAAAATACTTGCAATAAGATTGACACGACGTTTCATACCACCCGAAAAAGTCTCAATTGCTTTATTAGCAAAAGGTAGTAAACCCAAATGCTCAAGAGATGAATTTATTTTAGAATCAAGATGTTTACCTTTTAAACCATACATGCTTCCAAAGTATTTTAAATTTTCAAAAGCGGATAATGTAGGGTAAAGCGCATATTCTTGAGGGACAATACCAATTAATTGTTTTAATTGGTTCTTGTTTTTATGATAGGTTAGATTATTTATTGAAAAAGACCCTGAAGTAGGTTTAATCAAAGAGCAAAGTATGGAAATGAGTGTTGTTTTTCCTGCGCCATTGGGACCCAGAAGTCCAAAGATTTCTTTTTCATCAATGAACAAATCCAAATTGGAAACTGAAAAATTTTCAGAACCCTTATACTTTTTAGATATCTGTTCAATTTTAATCATGTTAAATGGCTTTCTTAAGTTTTTTAAAGAAAACTTCTTCTTTATCTGCAATAGTTTCCAATTGCGAGGCTATATCATTGCAACCATCAACCTTCGTTCCTCTATTTTTATAAATTCTAGATGCATCAACAGCAAAATCACGCCATAAATCGCCAATTTGAGTCATTTCTTTTGACAATTCGGCTAGTTTTTCATTATTTAAAACTTTGCTAGATTCTTGCAGAAATGCAGCAAATATGTAACGAAATCCACCACCGCCAGTTCCAATTTCCTCCTGCATTCTCACAATTTGTCCTAAATAATGATTGGCAACTTTTATACCTTTCTTTTTAGGCCATTTTCTTATAAGTTTAGCTATCGTTCTAATTCCTTTAACGCCAACAATAGGCATTGGAGCCAACATTTCTCTACACGTTTGCTTAATGCCTTTTTTAATTGCCGATTCAAGCTTCAGTTCATTAGGGAAATCTGTTGGGTAGTATATATGACCTTTTGGGGCAAAAGCACCTTTGGCAAAACGTACTTTTTCCAATTGCTTTTCGGTTAATGTGGTAACCGTTTCCATAACTGGGTCGCTAATTAGATAGGTGTCATTTTCCTTTCCGTAAACCACTAAATTGTGCGCATTGAAATGAAAGCGATATTCATCAGGGAAGTAAACCAAGTTATAAACACCTACCTGAAGGCCAACTGGGTTGTTGTTCTTTAAATTTTCATCTAATCGGGCTTTTGCTTTTTTTGGATCCTTAAACTTCTCACGTTTTATTTTAATTCCAACACGTTTAGCAAAACGCTTGAATATAAAGCCAGGCATAGCTCTATAAGTAATTGCCGGAGCATGGTTGACCATTAATAAAGGAATATAGCAAAACAACAAGCCAGAACCAATACCAAAAACCATAGGTTCGCTGACATTGAATCCGTTATGTTTCATTAAATTTGAAACCACACCATTTTCGCAATGTGCAGATTGATGGTGGGTAAATTTAATCTCCATATTCTATGTTTTTTAGTTGTTCAATACTGATTTCAAAAACATCAGCATATTTTTGAAGTGTTTTATCAGATAGTTTTTTGAAAACATGTGGTTTAAAGTGCCGTTTTACACGCCATTTCCAAATCCTTACGTAACTTGCTAGAATATTAACATCCATTTTATGCAACTCCATGTAATACTCTATGGGACTTGTTTGATTATCTAACACTCTTTTTTTAGCATCTTCCACCCGTGCATTTATTTCTTGAATGGCATTGTCTAAAGCTATAGTTTTAGGATCCCAGCCTGAACTATTAACGGTTGTGTATTCGCCGTTTTCGTCAACAGCATAGCAAAGCTCTTTGAAATTAGCTGATTCTAGATTGCTTTTGTCTTGAGGGACTTCATCTTTTTTCATCTGCTAAAATTAATTTAATTCTCGTATGAATAAATTCATTTCACAAGATAACAATTCTTCTTGGGCTAATGTAATTGAACATTGAATGGAGCACATTTTGTAATGTTCAGTTTCGAGTTTTGATATAATTTTTGCATGCGTTTTAATTGTGGAGCCAACTTTAGGACATGATAGTATTTTTAAGGATTTGATTGCGCTTATAAAACCAATTAACTTTGTTCCCAGACCATTTTTGTCCTCATCATCAAAATAACTTTTCCCTACAATTGAAGAGCAAGTTTGAGCAGCATTTTCCGTCATTCCAGCTTCGTTAAAAAAACCTTTATCATTAAAAATACATTCGTCTTTAATGGTAAATGCTGTTGAAACATGTTCATCATCTATAGATAGCACATGATCAACCATTAAGAAAGGTTTGCGATGTGGCAGGAATTTGGTGATATCTATATCTTGGCAATTCATGTGTTTGCAATTACCGTTTTCATTTCACCTGAAGCAATTTCTTCATTTTTAGCATTAAACACTGAAACAGAGACCATTGTAACACCCATAAATTCATGAAGAATGTTGGCTTCTGTTCTAATGACATCATCTACTTTTGGGAGCTTATTAATGATGATGGTTTTAATGGAGCCAATGTATCCCGTTGGTGCCTTTTCACCTTTTAAAAAATAATCATACCCTGTATGCAAGGCAACGGTCTGTGCCATATTTTCAACAAGTCCGGGTTCTAGAAACAAATTGTTTTCAACAAAAAGATTATCATCTAAAATTTTAAATGAAGAGGTGATTTTTTCACTGTTAAAGTTTAAAAGCGAATCAACCATTACAAACGGAATCTTTTGAGGAATTAAATTTGTTATGTTTTGAACAGGGAATTGATTAGCTTTCATTTTAACACACTGTTAAAAGGGCAATTGAATAAGCAAAACGAGCACTTTCAGGGACCGACAGTAAAATTTTATCACCTTTTTTCAATTTTCCTGAATGAGCCAATTCTTCTAACATAATGTAGATTGAACCAGCACCCACGTTACCAACTTTGCTCAAGTTCATGAACCAATTTTCCCAAGGAATTTCAACACCTTGAGCAATCATTTCTTGGTATAACTTTTCTTTAAAGAAATGGGAAGATATGTGTGGCAAATAATAGTCAATATCAGTTGGGCTTAAATCATGTTTTGAAAGAGCCTTTTTTAAGCTGTCTACACCTTTAACTAAAATATTTTCGCCAAGCAGTTTGACATCTTGTTTCATGGCAAAAAGTGACTTTTTACTCCACTGATCAGATGGATATTCACTCCACGGTTTTAAAAAACCATCTTCCAATTTGTCGCCACCAGCGTACATGCATACTTCAATTTCATGAGCATATGAGTAGCCTTCCATCCACTCTATTTTTAAGGGTTGATCTCCTTTTGGCTCATTTTCTAAAAGAAAAGCGCCAGCACCATCTGACAGCATCCACCTTAAAAAATCTTTATTAAAAGCTAGAATTGGGTTGTCTTCCAGAGTTTCAAGATATTTAATTTCTTCTTCAAAAGTATCAGATTTCATCCATGTTGAGGTACGCTCGGACCCTGTGGCAACGGCGTTTTTTGTTCCTCCAGATTTAACAGATAGATATGCAAATTTTAAGGCATTCATTCCAGAACAACATGCTCCAGAAGGTGAATTAATTTCAACATTACCATTCTTTAAAAAACCATGAACCATAGCTGCATGCGATGGTAATATTTGGTCTGGGCTGGATGTACCACAAGATAGCAATTCTATATCTTCTGCTTTAAATGTATCATCACATAGACCTACTATAGCTTCTTTGGTAAGCTGCGCATTGTTGTGGGTAATGTTTCCGTTATCATCAATTGCATAGTATCTTGTTTTTATCTGATTATTTCGTAAAACTATTCGACGTCCTTTAGACGTCTTACCATTAATAGTCCCAAGCTTATCTTCCATTTCATCATTACTGATTGGACGATTTGGTAAAAACTTTGATACTCTTGTTATATAAACTTCGTTCATTTTTCGGTGCCTCCTATTTTAATGCAACAGATGCGTAATATACTTTATCTCTTTTAATTTTACCGTACAAAGGTAAATAAGTCAACAAAAATAAGATAAAAACTATAGGTGCAATAAACCAAATGACAAATAATAGGTAATAATTAAAGATTTTAACCCAAAATTGTCTTTTTGGTGCATTTTTATCACCTTTAGATTGAATAAATTGTGCCCATTTTGAGAATATGACATTGGCACGTTTATCTACTGTAATCAAAAAAGGTTTTATTTTGACAGCATTTTTTTCTAAAAGACTGTTTTGCAATCCAATAAAATCGTTTTTTTGTAGATGATTTAAGATAATAGGGCCAAATTTAGTTGCTTCATCTATGTCCTTTTGGGATACACCTGGCTTTGGAAATATTCCCAAAAAACGTTCTTTTTTTCCAGAGAACATCCATTGAGCAATAGTGATAACACTAATATGATTTATATGCCTGTCTGCCAAAACTATATTACCAACTAAATGAGCATTCATAGATTTTAGTTTTTTCTTCATTTTTTCCTGTGCCATAATCCACATATTCCTACAACCAATAACAGTTATAACAGGTGTGTTGTTAAACAATTTTTTGGCTTGTTCTGTATGTAAAAATGAAGTGGTTGGGAGTGAAGGAGTTAAATACCAGATACTATATCCAAATATAATTAAATCGTACTTTTTATTTATAATATGCTCGGGTAAAACTTCTACCTCTTGAGGTATTTGGTTAAAGGTGTCAGGAAAAGCACCATAAAATTCTTTTTTATTCCAAGGAAATGGAAAAGGCTCTTTCATATTGATTGATACATGGGTTGTCTCAATATTATCACCTTTTATAGAAGCCGAAATATTATTTACAATCTCAGTAAGCTGACCTGACTGGGAATAATGTATAACTAATACGGATTGCATTTAAGTATTTTTAGAATTCCAAAAATCAAAATAATTAAACCACTGAAGCGGATATTTTTCTAGCATCCAAGATACACTTTCTGCGTATTCTTTTAATAACATTTGTGAATCTCTTTGTTTGGCTTGTGATTTTCTAGCATATAAGTGGTAATGGCTTGAATTTTCCTTCATGACATACACAAATAATACAGGTACATTTAGCCTTGAAGCTAATAAAAAAGGACCTGCAGGAAATTTTGCATCTTTACCCAAAAGTGATTGTGTTAAATATTTTGAACCTTTTACATAGCGATCACCAGTAATGCATACAATTTCATTTCGTGCCAAAGCTGCATTAATTTCAAAAATGTGTGATAAATCTTCTTTAATTAGAATCAGATTTATATGAGATTTATTGGTGACACTTTCAATGTATTCCTTTATTGCAGTATGCTCAACATCGGTCGTTAATAAGCTAATGGATGTTTTTCCTTCCAATTCGCCAAAAAAGAATTCTGCAATTTCAAAATTTCCAACATGAGCGCTGATAAGAACGCCACCTTTTTTTTGTTTTAGTGTTTCTTCAATTAAATGAATACCATCAAATTCATATGTGAATTTATCTCTTAACCCTGAAGAAATAGCGACTTTGTCAATTATTGTTTGACCAAATACATAATAGCTTTTGAAGATACTCCATAGGCTCTTTTCTTTAGAATATTGCAAACGCTCTTTGAAATAATAGTAAATAGCTTTGGAGCTATCACGTGCAAAAAAGCAAAAATAGGTAGCAACAAAATATAAAATAAAATAAGCTGCTCCTAGTCCAAAGTTCTTCATGAAAAATACAAATATTTTGTATCCTAGAACCGTGCCTCTAGATTTTCCTTGCCATTCAGCAGCCATACATAGATATGCGTGTTTTTAGCTTAATTTGTTTTCAATAAGATTGTAGAAATCTTGAAGTGTTTTAACATTTACAAAATCTTCTCCTACCAGTTTTACACCAAAGTTAGATTCTACAGCAACTACAAGATCAACAAAGTCCAAGCTATCAAGTTCAAGCGTGTCTTTTAAATTAGCCTCTGGTGCGATGTCATCTGGTTCAACTTCAAATTCATCAATAAGAAAGTCGTTTATTTTTTCAATAATAACTTCTTTATCCATCACCTCTCTTTTATTTTTTAATTATTAATGCTGAATTTGTTCCCCCAAATCCAAAAGAATTGGACAAAAATACATCAAATTTTTTATCTATTGTTTTACTAATTAAATTTAATTTCGAAGCTGCTTCGTCTGGCTGTGTAAGGTTTATATTTGGGGCAATGAAGTCATGTTGCATCATGAGCATAGAATAAATAACTTCACTGGCACCAGCCATCCAACATTCATGGCCAGTCATAGATTTTGTTGAACTTACGTAAGGTCCGTTTTCACCAAAAACATTGACTATAGCTTTAGCTTCATTAGCATCTCCAACCGGTGTTGATGTAGCGTGTGCATTAACATAAGCAATATCAGAAGGTTTAATATTAGCTTGCTCAATGGCTTTAAGCATTGCTTTTGAAGGACCATCTACGTTTGGAGTAGAAATGTGTTCCCCATTTGAAGAAAAACCATAACCAATAATTTCACCAAGAATAGGAGCGCCTCTTTTTATAGCAGAGTCGTAGGATTCCAAAATTAAAGTTGCACCACCACCACTAGGCACCAATCCGTCACGTGAGATGTCAAAAGGTTTTGAAGCTTGTTCAGGATGTTCCAAATTTGAGGAAAACACGCCCAAGCCGTCAAAACTTCCCATAGCTAGTTTATTGATTTCTTGTGCGCCACCACAGATAACACACTCTTGTAACCCACTTTTTATAAGTTGATACGCCATGCCGATAGCGTGTGAGCCACTCGCGCAAGCTGCACTTATTGTAAAGTTTACACCTGTTAGTTTAAAAATAGTTGACAAATTCATAGTTACTGTTGAATTCATCCCTTTAAAAATAGCACCCGAACCTACTAATGTTGTATCTTTTTTCTCTCTAATAGTATCTATAGATTCAATTACAGATTGTGCTGTACTGTCGTTACCGTATATAATACCAACTTCATTAGCATCAATATAATCTTGATCAATTTTTGCGTTTTTTAGTGCTTCAAGAGTTGCTACAAAAGCATATTCACCCTCTTCACCTAAACTAACTCGCTGTCGTCTTGATAAGTCATTTTTTAAGTTTGGTCTTTCCACCATACCAGTTAAAGGAGAGCGATATCCAAACGGAATACGCTCTTCGTCTATTTTGATACCTGATTTTCCTTCATACAATGAGTTTTTAACTTCTTCTAGGTTTTTACCTATACAAGAATAAATTCCCATTCCAGTAATGACAACACGATTCATTTAAAATTGATTATGAGTAAATCCCTCCATTAATATTTAAAACCTCTCCAGTAATATAAGACGCTTTTTTTGAAGCTAAAAATGAAACAGCATGAGCTACTTCTTCAGGTTCTCCAAATCTGTTAACTGGGATTAAATTTTTTAATTCAGATTCATCCAATTCTGATGTCATATCAGATTTTATGAAACCTGGCGCTATAGCATTTACAGTGATTTTTCGTTTAGCTACCTCTTGAGCCAATGCTTTGGTTGCAGCCACCAAAGCACCTTTGGCAGCAGAATAATTGGTTTGTCCAGCCGTGCCCTTTACACCAGAAACTGAAGCAATATTGATAATGCGACCATAACGGTTACGCAATAACTTTTGAATTAAGTTATTGGTTACGTTATAAAATCCGTTTAACGAGGTATTAATAACGCTATCCCAATCTTCTTTTGGCATCCACATAAACAAGCCATCTTTGGTTATTCCAGCATTGTTTACAATAACTTCAACAATAGATTCTTTGTTATTTTCCTGCCAAGTGTTTAAAGCATTATTTACTGAATCAGCGTTAGATACATTAAATTGAATAATTTCACCTGAATTGCCTTCGGCTTCAATACTTTTTAAAGTTTCTAATGCGGCTTCTTCATTACTATTATAATTTATTAATATGTGGTAGTCAGAATCTTTTGCTAATTGAATACATATGGCTTTTCCAATTCCTCTTGACCCACCTGTTACTAGGGCACATTTCATGTAGATTTAATGTTTTTGATTTTGTTATTTGAAAAGCTCTAAATTTTCAAAAGAAATATTGTTAAGAACCTCTCCTTTTGTATTGATATAAACCCAAGATTTTTTGTCTTTTACTCGAGCCAATCCATCATAGAAACCTTTCTGATTATTTTTTTGAAAAATGGAGAATCCGCCTGCGGTAATATCATAATTGTCCTCAATGACCATTTCCCCTTTAGAATTTATAAAACCCCAAAGTTTATCAATTTTAACTGGAGCCAATCCATCTTCACTGAAAATTTCAGCGTCGCGGTACTCTAACGGAATAACAACTTCACCAGAAGTATTGATGTAACCCCATTTTTTATCTTTCATAACAGGCGCCATTCCATTTACAAAGGCACGTACTTTGTCATAGGTTGGTTGAACAATCCAATTACCTTTGTTATCAATAAATCCTATTTTATCATCCTTTTTGGCATAAGTATTCTCACCATTTATTGAAAAGTCCCAAATTTTTTGAGCACCTGGAACTTCTATAAATGTACCATTTATAATTAGACCATAAGTCTCTCCTTTATTGGCTACTACTTGTCCGTTGTAAACGTTACTAATACCGTCATATTCAGTTTTCACATAGTAGTTGCCAGTTTTATCAATCAAACCCCATTTATCATTTTCTAATACCTTGGCGTAACCGTTTTCAAAATTGAAAGCTTTTTGGAATTTTGGTGCAATCACGGTCTTGCCTTCTGTGTTGATAAAACCTACATAATCACCTTCACGCACTAATGCAAACCCATCATTAAAATCGTAAATTTTATCGGTTGAAATATTGGTAAGCACTTGTTCTCCTTTAGTATTAATATAAATCCAATTTTTGTCTTTAAGAACAACCGCTATACCAGAATTGAATTCTTTAGTCTTGTCAAAAGTAGGTTCAATAACCCAATCACCTTCACGGTTTATAAAACCCCATTGTTTTTTGTCATTCATAGCTTCAGCCAAATCACCAGAGAAGCTTTTGGCTACTTTAAAACTCGGTTTAATTTTCCATTCGCCTGTTTTAGTAATGTAACCAAACTTACCATCTTGCTTGGCAAGTGCCAATTCTTGAGCAGAGCTTGTTAAAACCGATACTAAAAAAAATAGCAGCAGATATTTTGTTTTCATGATTAATAGCTTTTTAAAATTTAGTGATTCAATATGTAGTCTTTTACCTTATTTACATAAGGATACATGGCAACATCATCAGTAAAGATAGGAACTAAATTTCTAATTTCATCATACATTTTCCTTGTTTTTGATGAAACTTGGTCTTGAACTTTAAGATACTCAATAGCTTGGACAATAGTAATCATTTCAATGCCTACTACTTCAAAAGCATTTTCAATAACTTTTTTAGATATCAAAGCAGCATTGGTTCCCATACTAACAATATCTTGATTGTCATTATTGTTTGGAATACTGTGAACGTACATTGGATTTGATAGCATTTGATTTTCTGCGGTTGTTGAAGTTGCCGTAAATTGAACACCTTGCATTCCAAAGTTTAAACCTAATTTACCAAGATTTACAAATGGTGGTAGCATATCATTTAATCGGGCATTCAATAAGTAATTTAATTGACGTTCTGAAAGCATACTAAGCTTTGTTACAACTGTTTTTAACTTATCCATTTCAAGTGAAACGTAATCGCCATGGAAATTACCACCATGATAAACGTGTTCCTTTTCAACATCAACAATGGGATTATCATTTGCTGAATTTACTTCTTCGATTAATATGGTTTCAACCGAATTAAGAGTGTCTAAAACAGGTCCTAAAATTTGAGGCACACATCTTAAAGAGTAGTATTCTTGAACTTTTTCCTTAAAAACGGAAACATCTTCATTCTTACTATATAAATGGTGTTCACGCTTTCTGGTAAGTCCACTGTCCTTAAGATGCTCGCGCATAGATTCAGCAATTTTGCGTTGACCGATATGTTTTTTTGATTGGTTTAACTCATAAGACAAGTGATCGTCATAAGCCTTCACTATTTCATTGATGGCTGCCGAACAGGATGTCATCCAATCTAAAAGTCTTCTTGTTTTTATGGTATTAACAATGCCAATGCCTGTCATGACTGATGTGCCATTCATTAATGCAAGACCCTCACGCAATTCAACAGATATTGGTTTTAAGTTTTCTTTTTCAAAAACAGATTTAGTATCTAATCGATCACCTTTATAAAAAACCTCACCTTCACCAATAAGAACTAATGCCAAATGAGCTAACTGAACCAAGTCACCACTGGCACCAACACCACCATGTTCATAAATGAGCGGTGTAATATCTCTGTTAATTAATTCAGTCATGAGTTCAATGACTGAAATATGGACTCCAGAATGGCCTAGCGAAAGCGTGTTAAGCCTAGCCAGCATGGCAGCCTTGACATAAATAGGAGCAATAGGCTGTCCTGTTCCGGAGGCATGGCTTCTTATTAAGTTGTATTGTAATTGGATACGTTCAGAATCTTTAATTTTATATTGAGCCATAGGGCCGAAGCCTGTGTTAACACCATATATGACTTTGTTTTCTGAAAACTCTTTTAGAAAGTTAAAACTATTTTTTACGCGTTGCTTTACGTCATCTTCAATTTGAATGGGCTGATTTTCAAAAATGACTTTATAAAAATCATCAATCCCTAATTTGCCGTTAAATTTTAACATGTATGCTTTTAGTATTATATTTGAACAACTGAAAATGAATCAGTTTAGTTGGTGTGCAAATTTATAATAATTAATCAATTTATACTACAATACAAATGCAGGATATAAACACAGATGTTTTAATCATTGGAGCAGGCCCATCAGGGTCAGTTGCAGCGGCATATTTACACAAACAAGGACTTAAGGTAAAAGTTGTTGAAAAGAGTAAATTTCCAAGGTTTGTGATTGGCGAAAGTTTATTGCCAAGATGTATGGACCATTTTGAAGAGGTAGGCCTTTTAGATTGTTTGAAAGCTGAAAATTTTGAAGTAAAGTCAGGAGCCAGGTTTTTAAGAGGCGATATTGTCTGTAATTTTGATTTTAGTAAAAAGCATACGGACGGATGGGATTGGACTTGGCAAGTTCCCAGAGCTGACTTTGATTCGGCTTTAGTTAATGAGTTGTTGAGTTGGGGAGTTGACATTGCTTTTGAACATGAAGTTGTAGAAGTTGAATTTAATGAAGACGGCTCGTCTAGAACAGTAGTGAAGGATGAAGTGGGTACTAGTTATAACGTGCATGCCAAATATATTGTAGATTCCAGTGGTTACGGACGTGTATTGCCACGTCTATTGGATTTAGATAAACCTTCTTCGATTCCAGAGCATTCTTCTATTTTTGGCCATGTTAATGATGTTAATAGGCCAGAAGGAACAGAAGGCACGCTCATTACTTTTGATGTGTTGGATAAAGATACCTGGTTTTGGGTCATTCCGTTTTCTAATGGAAATACTAGTCTAGGATTTGTTGGCAAGAATGAGTTTATAGATTCGTTTGAAGGAAATACATCCGAACGTTTAATGAATATGCTTAAGCATTCAGATTATTATTATGAACGCTTTAAAGATGCGCCATTATTATTTGAGCCGAAAAGTATTAAAAACTATTCGAAAGCTGTAAAAAAATTCTATGGTAATGGTTTCGTGTTAACAGGCAATAGTGCCGAATTTTTGGATCCAGTTTTTTCTTCTGGAGTAACATTTGCTACAGAATCAGCACTTCAAGCTTCCAAGCTTATTGCCAAAGAACTTCAAGGTGAATCTGTTGATTGGAAAGCAGATTATGAGGACTATATTAAATCAGGTGTTGATGTATTTGCTACTTATGTAAAAGAGTGGTACACAGGTAATTTACAAACTTTATTTTTTCACAGACCTGAAAACCCAGATGTAAAAAGACAAATTTGTGCGGTTTTAGCTGGTTATGTTTGGGATCAAACTAATCCCTTTGTTAAGAAGCACAACAGAGTCGTCAAAACCATGGCTCATTTAATAAATATGGAAAAAGAACAAAGCGAGTCTGTTTAAGACTCGCTTTTTATTTATGATTTTGATTAAGTATGTTACTTATTGTTTTTATACATGTGCTTTGTTAGAGCCCTAGCAAAAATAATATAAGCATCAGCAATACGTTGACCAGAATTAAAATCGTATCCACCATTTCCTTGACCTTCAATTTTAGTGTAATCTGCAGAGAAAATAACATTTTCTGGCTCTCCAGTTTTATAGACGCTTAAAGTTACTTCGAGTTTCGAGTTATGCCTTACAAGCCCAATATTGTATCCAGGATAAATCATAGTAGTATGAACTTTCATGGTATATTCAGCACCTGAATCTTTTTCAACTTTTACTGCACCATCTTTGTATCTATCATTAAATGTTTCAATGAATCGTGGTTCATAATATTCCTCTCTATCACTAAACCAAGATTCTTTAAATTTTTTACCGGTTCCTGGCTCTTTCTCGTCACGTTTAGCCATTTTATCCTTTAAAAACTCTTCTTCAGAATCATATTTAGGTATTGAGAGGTTGGAATAGTCAAAGACAACATTGTATTCAGTGATTCCTTTAAGATTCTCCCAATCACCTTTGGTTACTTTTGCCTTTTGAGCCAATAGCGTTGTTGAGAATAACAATGCTGCAATAAAAAATAAGTTTTTCATGATGTTAGTTTATTGATTTTAAGGCTAAAATAGAAAAACTTTGTTTATAGCAACATACGATAAGTTGCGTATTTTTTAATTTAAGCTAAATAAGCTTTTAGGAATTTTGATTGGCTAGACTTTTAAGATTGGTAAGCATTTCATTAGTAATAGCTTCCAAATCGTAATGATGACTCCAATTCCAGTCTTTACGAGCATGATTATCATCAATACTTTTTGGCCATGAATCGGCTATTTCTTGCCTAAAATCAGGCTCATAGGAAACTGTGAAATCTTTCAAATGTGATTTTATTGATTTCACAACATGTTCAGGTGTAAAACTAATAGCAGCCAAATTGTATGAGGATCTAATTTTTATAGCATCGGGAGGAGCTTGCATGATTTTAATAGTCGCTTCTATAGCATCATCCATAAACATCATTGGAAGTTCAGTATGTTCAGATAAAAAACAATCATAATGATTGTCAGCTAAGGCTTTATGGTAAATATCAACGGCATAATCAGTTGTGCCACCACCTGGTAAGGTTTTCCAGCTTATTATTCCCGGATATCGAATGCTTCGGACATCAACATTATATTTATTGTGGTAGTATTCACACCACCTTTCACCAACTTGTTTAGTTATTCCATAAACAGTGGTTGGCTCCATAACGGTATATTGCGGTGTATTTTCTTTTGGAGTTGTCGGTCCAAAAACGGCAATACTAGAAGGCCAAAATATTTTATTGATGATTTTATTTTTGGCAAGATTTAAAACATTAAAAAGTGAATCCATATTTAAATCCCAAGCCTTCATAGGGTATTTTTCTCCTGTTGCACTCAACATGGCTGCCATCAGATAAATAGTATCAATGTTATATTTTTCAACGCATATCTTCATACTGGAGTAGTCTTGAGCATCTAGGATTTCGAATAATCCTGAATTAACAACATCTAAATTTCCATAATTTATGTCGCTAGCAATAACATTATCAGCACCATGAATAGCTCTTAATTTTTGAGTTAATTCAGATCCTATTTGTCCACAAGCTCCAATGATTAATATTTTTGGATTCATCTAAATAAAGTTTAAAAAAGTCATCAAATTTAACAAGAAAAAACAAAGACATCATAAATTTTACTTAAAATAAGAACTTTAATCAAAGGATATGTTTTAATTTCGATTTTAAAGAAAATTAATACAATATATTTGTCTTTTATAGTAAAGTTAAGTCATGAAATTCGTAAGGTTTTTATTTTTTATTTGTCTTATATCCTGTCAAGATTCAAACAAACAAGATGTTGAGGTTAACATTGAACAGAATTCTCAAACGTTAATAAGCCAGGCAGATATTGAAAACTTAAAATACATTGAATTTTTGCCTGACATAAAAGTTAAGAAACAAATAAGTGGTTGGGAAAAATATAGTGAACTAGACCGTATTGTTGAGGATGTGAAAGCTGCTAATCTTTCGTTTTTTAAAGGGAATAGCGAAATTGTAAATGCGCTTTGCGAAGAACTAAAGTCTACTATCCCAGAAAGTATGAATACGCCACAGATATTCTCGCGTGTAGTTGCATTGGAAACCAAAATTTTTAAACTCGAAAACTTTGCTAACCAATCAAATCCCAAAAAGGAACTTGTACTAGGTGCCGTTGAGGAATTTTTGATAGCCTTTTCAAATTTCAACCTTCAAATGAATAAAAAAATAGAAAAAGAGTCTCAAAATATTCAAAAGCCCAACTAATTTTTTTAAAACCTATTAATTATAGATTTTTTATATTATTTTTGGCTACCAAATTTTACTGTGAAATCAGTCATTTATAAGTATTTAGGTTAATAGCAATCTTCTTTTTTCTGACTTATTTCCCCAAAAAACAATTCAAATGAAAAAGATATTACCAGTACTTTTTATTCTTGCATTCTCTTTTACACACGCTCAATTTAACCAAGAAGCTCCTTGGATGAAGGAATTGAATGTTGAGCAAAGACGAAATACCAACCCTGTTACATTTCAAGAAATTGTTGATGCTTTTGATTCTTATTGGGAAACAAGAGATCCAAATGTAAAAGGGAGTGGCTTTAAGCCGTTTATGAGATGGAAAAATTATTGGCAAAATTTTGTAAAAGAAGATGGAACGTTACCAACTTCTCAAGAATTATGGGAAACCTGGGAGACAGTAAACAATTCAGAACAAAATAGAAGACGTGTAGATGAAAGTAATTGGATACCAGTAGGACCTTTTACCCACACAAATACAGGTTCGTGGTCATCTGGACAAGGAAGGGTAAATGCTGTTATTGTTGATCCTAGTAACCCAAACACATATTATGTTGGAGCTCCTGCTGGAGGGCTTTGGAAGTCAACGGATGCTGGTTCTAATTGGACTACTACAACGGACAATTTACCACAAATTGGAGTTTCAGGAATAGCGATTGACTATAATAACTCTGATATTATTTACATTGCCACTGGCGATGATGATGCAAATGACTCTTACAGTGTTGGTGTGATGAAATCTATTGATGGGGGTGACACTTGGACAACAACTGATTTAAATCCAAATAACACCCCAAGTTCAATGAACGATATTTACATGCACCCAACAAATTCTAATGTATTATGGGTAGCTACAAGTAATGGTGTCTATAAAACAACAGATGCCGGAAGTGATTGGAGAAATACTAATACCAGTAATGCTAATAACGGAACATCAGGATATAATATTCGAGATATTAAAATAAACCCAAGTAATCCAGATGTCATTTATGCTGTTTCGTCTACTAGGTTTTTTAAATCTACTGATGGAGGTGAGAATTTTAATATAGTCTTTGGACACGGATTACCATTATCTTCGTCAAGACTTGTAATAGACGTAACACCAGATAATTCAAATGTAGTTTATTTACTCTCAGCAAATAATTCTAATGGTTTTCAAGGTCTTTATAAATCAACAAATCAAGGCAACGATTTTTCTTTAGTGGCAAATCAAACAACAGTAGGTGATATATTTGAGAGTACTCAATCTTGGTATGATATGGCCATGAGCGTATCTGATATTGACGAGGATGAAGTTTATGTAGGTGTTTTAAATATTTGGAAAACTAGCAACAGCGGTCAAACGTTTCAAAAATTAAATTATTGGAACGCACCATTTTCAGATGCTTATACTCATGCAGATATTCACTTTTTACGTTTTTACAATGGTGAATTATATGCAGGAACTGATGGTGGTTTTTATAAGTCTTCAGATTCAGGTGTAAATTTTACTGACCTTACAGCAGGCATGCAAATAAGTCAGTTTTATAAGGTTGCTGTTTCAAAACAAACATCTTCAAAAATGGTTGGAGGTTTACAGGATAATGGAGGTCATGCTTTTAGTAACAATCAATGGCAAAACTATTATGGTGCTGATGGAATGGATACTGCAATAGATCCAAATAATTCAGATTTGTTTTATGGTTTTGTTCAATTTGGAGGAAGTTTAAATATTTCTGAAGCAGCTGGAGCCAGTTTAAATGGACAAGTAGGAGGCCCTTCTGGTGAACAAGGAAATTGGGTAACACCATTAGCAATGAGTAAAAATAGCGAATTGTTTGCAGGCTATTCAAGTCTATATAAGCTTACAGGATCTAGTTGGACTGCAGTTTCATCGAGTTTTGGAACTAATATTGACAGATTGGAAATAGATGAAATTAATCCAAACAATATATACATATCGACCAATGCAACCTTAAGGAAAAGTACCAATAATGGTTTTAACTTTATAATTGTTGAAACATTTTCATCAAATATTACATCTATTGAAGTTAATAACACTGATAATTCCATAGTATATGTCACAACATCAACCAGTGTTTTTAAATCTATTGATGGAGGGTTAAATTTCACTAATATTTCAAGTGGGTTGCCAGGCGTAACTAAAAATGTGATAAAGCATCAAGGTTTACATGAAGAAAACCCTTTGTATTTAGGCACTAGTTTAGGTGTATATCGTTATGATGATTCAACCTTAACTTGGGAGTTATTTAATAACAACTTGCCTAATGTAACAGTTACAGATTTGGAAATAAATTTGTATGATGATATTATTACTGCGTCTACTTATGGTAGAGGAATATGGCAATCTGCTATACCAATTGTATTAGCGACTGATGATGTTAAACTATTAGAAGTTACTGGTATCGATTCTGGAATTGAATGTGATAACGAAATTTCTGCGCAAGTTGTAATTGAGAATAATGGCGTTAATATTATAAATAATGTTACCGTTACTTACTTTGTTGACAATGTCAGTAGCAGTTTTGACTGGGTTGGATCTTTAAACACTGGTGAGACAGCTACCATTGATATTCCTAGTTTCATAATAGAAAGTGGTATTCATGAATTTAAAGTAAGTTCGACTATTGAAAACGATGCTTATGAAATTAATAATGACTCTCAAGTTTTTAGTCTTTATGCAAATGAGATTGGTGTCCCTAATCAAATAAATACATTTGAAAGATTTTCTGATGAGTTACTTGTTATTGATGAAGGATCGTCTTCTCAATATTGGCAAAGAGGCATTCCATCCGGGTCTTTTTTGAACTCAACAAATTCAGGGACTCAAGTTTATGGAACAAATTTATCAGGCGATTATGATGATGGTGTTTTAAGTTACCTTTTCTCCCGATGCTATGATTTAAGTAACCTTCAAAGTCCTGAACTATCATTTTATATGGCTTATGAACTTGAAGAAGATTGGGACATTGTTTATGTTGAATATTCTACTGATTCTGGAAATAGTTGGAATGTGTTAGGGACATCTAATGATCCAAACTGGTATAATAGTGATACACAATCTGGAGAGAATAATACTTGTTACAACTGTCCTGGAGCTCAATGGACAGGCTCATCTTATAATATGGAGGAATACACCTATGATTTATCTGGTTTTGATTCAGAAACCAATATTCAGTTTAGAATAGTATTCCATTCTGATGCAGCTGTTGTTGAAGAAGGTGTCATTGTTGATGATTTTGTTGTGAGAGGAACTTTGAGTACTCAAGAGTTTGATACCAATGCTTTTTCAATATATCCAAACCCATCTAGTAATGTATTCAACATTAAAGTTGTCAATACTAACGCATTTAGTTTTGATGTTTATGATGTTTCAGGTAAGCTTATAGTTAGCCAACAAAATATTGATGCTACTTCTGGAGTCTATCCATTAAATTTGAGTACATATGCATCTGGAGTCTATTTTCTTCAATTAAAGACGGCAGAGGCAACAGTAACCAAAAAGTTGATCTTAACTGATTAAGTGATTTATCATTTTAATTTATACGTCCGCTTGGGTTTTCAATTCAAGCGGATTTTTTTATTAATATTTTGTTAATCTATGTTAATGACTAAAATTCAAGGTTTAAATAGTAGTAAATTGTAGCATTAAAATAAACACAAACAAATGAATACTAACTTTAAAAAATTATCCCTTTTAAGTGCTGTAGCCTTCGTTGGTTTAGTAGCATGTAAAAAGGAACCAAATGAAGAAACAGCTCTTGTAGAAGAAGATGCTGTTCCTGGTATTAATCTTGATTTTATGGATACTTCTGTAAAACCTAATGATGACTTCTTTCGTTATGTAAACGGAAGCTGGTTAGATACCAATGAAATACCAGATGACCGATCAACTTGGGGAAGTTTTTCTGAACTACGAAAAAAAACCGATGCTGATGCATTGAGCATTTTGGAATCGGCTATGTCTGATAATAAAGACATAGAGAAAATTCAAATTTTACCAGGATCTGACCAAGAAAAAGCAGTTCATTTTTATCAAACCATAATGGATACGGTTGGTAGAAATGAGCAAGGCATAGAGCCAATTAAGCCCTACTTGGCAAAGATTGATGCCATTCAGAATCTTGATGATTTACAAAACTTTATGATTGATATGGAGCCAATTGGTGGTGGCGGATTATATGGTTTTGGTGTCGGTTCAGACCCTAAAGATAGTAACCGAAATGTAGGTTATTTAGGAGGTGGTAGTACAGGATTACCAGATAGAGATTATTATGTTAAAGATGATGAAGATTCAAAGGAAAAGCGCGAAAAGTATGTAGCACACATGACAAGAATGCTTCAATACCTTGGTGATACTGAAGCGGTAGCTAATGAAAAAGCCAAGCAAGTTTTAGCTTTTGAAACCCGTTTAGCCGAAGCCAAAATGGATAAAGTAGATAGAAGAGATGCTAGAAAAAGATATAATCCCAGATCTATTGGCCAAGTACAAGAAATGGTGCCAGCAGTAAACTGGAAAAAGTTTTTAGAAGGTATAGGTGTAAAACAAATAGATACTGTGATTATTGGAGATCTAGGGTATTACAACAGATTACAGGAAGTATTGGCAGATGGTAATGTTGCCAATTGGAAGGCTTATTTAGAGTGGAAAACATTGCGAAATGCCGCAGGAACATTAAGCACTGAATTAGAAGAAGCCAATTGGGAATTTTATGGCAAAGAATTAAATGGTGCTAAAAAACAAAGACCAAGAGATGAACGTGCTTTAGGAGCTTTAAATGGAACTATTGGCGAAGCTTTAGGTAAATTATATGTTGACAAAATGTTTCCACCTGAAGCTAAAACGAAAGCTGAAAACATGATTAAAAATGTGATTTTAGCTTTTGAAAACAGAATTAATAAACTGGACTGGATGAGTGCGGAAACAAAACAAAAAGCCATCGAGAAATTAAGAGCTACCAAAATTAAAATTGCTTATCCTGATAAATGGAAGGACTATGCTGATTTAGAAATAAAAAGTGTTGAAGAAGGAGGTTCTTATTTACAGAATTCATTGAATGCCAATAAGTGGAATTTCAAAAAGGATTTAGACAAGTTAGGTAAACCAGTTGATAAGTCTGAATGGTACATGGCACCACAAATAGTGAATGCTTATTTTAATCCTGCTTATAATGAGATTGTTTTCCCGGCAGCCATATTACAACCACCATTTTATAATTATAAGGCTGATGATGCTGTAAATTACGGTGGAATAGGAGCAGTAATTGGTCATGAAATATCACATAGTTTTGATGATTCTGGTGCACGTTATGATAAAGATGGGAATCTAAATAATTGGTGGACAGATGAAGATTTAGAACAATTTGAAGCTCTAGGTGCTGCCCTTGCCGAGCAATATAGTGCCATTGAAGTATTACCAGATGTAAACATAAATGGTAAATTCACTCTAGGTGAAAATATTGGTGATTTAGGTGGTGTTTTAGCAGCTTATGATGCCTTACAAATGAGTTTCGAAAAAAACGGCAGACCTGAAAATATTGACGGTTTTACGCCCGAACAACGCTTTTTTATGAGTTGGGCAACTGTATGGCGTATTAAAATGCGTGATGATGCATTAAAAACTAGAATTAAAACTGATCCGCATTCACCAGGTATGAACCGTGCCGTTCAACCACTATTAAATGTTGATGCGTTTTATGAGGCCTTTAATATTAAAGCAGGTGATAGTATGTATATTGCTCCAGAAGATCGTGTGAGAATCTGGTAAGGCAACTAAATAATTACGAACTAAAAAGGGCAGTTTTAAACTGCCCTTTTTTTAGTTGTTATATGTTTAGTCTTGTTGATTGTTTATTTGTTGCTTTTGTTGTAATAAAGCATTTTTAGTCAATTGAGCTAAATTAAAATTAGGAGCTAATTTTAAAGCTTCGTCTAAAATGTCAACAGCAGAATCAGCATTGGCTTTTTTATTTTTATTAAAGGTAATTAATGCATCTAGATGTAGAAATGCAGCTTTAAATGAAACTTGATAAGGCTGTTGTGTTTCATAGAAAGTTTTTTTCATCTCATTAGTTGAATTTTCAACACCATAACTAGTATATGTTTTAGCTTTTTCTAACTGGTTAGTTTGAAGATAGGATTCGGCTAGTTCATATGCTATAGAAACATCAGGTTTTCTATTAAACATTTTTTCAAAAAATATTGAAGCTCTTTCTAATTCATTTAGGGCCTTTAACGAAATTGCTTTTACTTCAATTGCTATGTCAGAATCAGTAGCATTATTTTTAATTCCAATTGTATTTAAGGCCTGTCTATATTTACCCTCACTCATATATACTAAAGACAAGGTGTCTTCTCTTGCTTGAGAAGGTTTTAAAAGGTTTAAATGTGTTAACCCATTGATAACCCCTTGAATATCACCTTGTTTCTTCATTTGCTTGTAATAAGCTTCGTAATGTTTTATTAAATCTTGATTAGTTTGTGCAAAGGAATTTACGCCCAGAACACAAAGACAAATTAGTATTACACGTTTCATAAAATGAAATTTTTATTAATCGCCCAAAGCTATAAAAAATAGCTAATCAAACTCTTAAAACAATGCTAATTATTTAATTGTCAAAACTGTTTTAACAACTATAGCGTCATTGAGCACAAAAGGTTTGGGAATCATATTATCATTACGTTTGGAAACATCTAATAGCTCATTTTCAATTAAATCATAGGTCGCCTCATAAAACTGTAAGTGAGTGGTTTGGTTTTTTGGAAGTGTAAAAACCATATCCAATGGCTCATTGTCAGTTACATAATAGCTAAAAAGTCTATTATTAAACCTATTATTAAAAACCGTTTTTGTCGCATCTGTTTCTTTTGCAGATACACCATTAATCATAGCTTTCTTGATTATTGAAGTTGAATCTGCAAATACCTCAATGCGTTCTGCATTTCTATTTGAAGTGAAGCAAATAGCAATTTGTCTGTAGCCATTAATAATAGAATCATGAGTAATTTCAATTTTAGGAAGCGGTATAGGTTTTATTGGAGCCGCTTTGGTAAATGAAAACCCAGTTTGATATTTACTTCCAATGGTATTTTTTTGTAATTCAGAAGCTGGTTCAGGATGCTCTGTTAGGTAGGTTTTTGTCCAGTCGTCTAACACCTTATCATAAGTAGCCCAAAGAGCTGTATTTTTATCAGCATCTAAAACATACAATAGACTGTTAGGTTTTGGAGTTTCTTTGCTAAATGATGATTTATTATGTGCAGAAATTAAAAACCAACCTGTCAAAAACAAAAACAGTATTGATAAACGGTTTTTATGTTTGAAAAAGCCAAATACTTGAAGCAATAATCCAAAAATAAGTACAACAAAAATACAAGAAACAAATAGAATTTTTAGTCCTAGTCCAACAGGAAACATTTTAACCAAAGGAGCCATAATGACCAAAACTGGAAAGGTTAAAAATGCTAATAAAATGGTATTGGGTCGTTTTTGCCGAATTAATAACCACAAACTAATTAGTCCAAAATAAAGAGGAATGATAAAGAAACTAGCTCCTTTTAATTTAAAAGCGATTAAACCACAAATTAATAACCAAATAGTCAAGGGAGCAACCAATAAACTAGCCGTGTTTTTAGTGTTATAAGCTTTGTGGTAAACAAAAAAGCAAATACTTAAGGTCATACAGGTAAAAGCAGCAATGTAAGTATGTCCATTGTAAGTAAAACCATGTAACATCTCATTGTATTGAGGATAAATCACACATAATAACTTCCATAAGCCAAATCCTATAATAGCACTAAAAATAAGTGTTGTAAAAAAAGCAACAAAGCTTTTCACAACATGACCGCTAGAAAGGGAACCTTTTTTAAAACCATAAAATATGAGATAAATAAATAGTATTAGCGCCAAAAGTAGCATGGGTAGTATCCAAGAAAACGGATAGATAACAGTTTTAAATAAAGGCACATTGAAGTATATGTAATCTTCTTTGCTTTTAATGTTGTTTAAATTGGCATCAGCAAAATACGTGAGTAAGGGCATGAGATATGAACCTTGATGCTCAAGTGTATTTCTATCTAATCGTGAGTAGGTGTCTAAAGCCGTATGATAATCAAAGTGATCATCTATAAAAGCAAAATTAAAACCATCAATATCAGCATCTTCACGAAAACGTGTCAAATCTGTATCATTTGGAAGCATTTTATAAATACTGTATGCTAACGAGTTAGCTACTGGATATTCTGGATTGGCTTCAACAAAGTGTTTCATTAAATTGGCATTGCCTTGATTGGTTTCTATGAGCATGTAGCTTGGACCACCACTACCACGAGCTTCAAAATTTAAAACCAAACCAACGTCATTTGCCCAGGGATGTTGATTCACAAAAATATCAGCGCCATTTAAACCTAGTTCTTCACCATCAGAAATGAGAATAATAATATCATTTTTAGGTGTTTTATTTGTGTGTAAAAATGCACGCAACCCTTCAAGAATTGTAACAACTCCAGAGCCTGCGTCACTAGCTCCCAATGATGAATGCGGATTGCTATCATAATGGGTTAAGAGTAACAAAGCTTTTTCTGAATCATTACCCTTTATTCTAGCCAAGATGTTTTTAGGCTTTGACAGATTTCCCCATTTACTCATGGAGTAGCCTTCTTGAATTTCAGTTTCTAGACCTAATTTCTGCAGTTGTTCAATAATATAATTACGAACGCTGGTGTGTTCATTATTTCCTAAATAATGCGGCGCTTTTGAAATTTCTTTTAGAGGAATGAGCGCACGTTCAGTTGAGAAATTTTCGTCGGGAGTATCGATATTTGAAATACTACTAGGTAATAAAACATGAAAACTCCAATAAGTAACAATAAGAATAAGTAATAACGCTGTGATTTTTTTAAACATGAATGCAGATCATTTATTTTTTAATAAAAGTAAACAATTTTCAAGCTAAATGTAAAGTTGCGTTAAGGCTTTAGGATTACAGATTTAAATTATTTATATTTAGTAAAATAAAAAGTCAAAATCATGGGTATAAAAAGTTTTCAAGGCGCTAGGAAGCAACAACAAAACACTATAGAAAATGAATCTTTAAAGGTTAGTGATTACATGACACGAGATTTAATTACTTTTAAACCAGAACAATCTGTTGAAGAAGTTATCGAATCTTTAATAAACAATAAGATATCTGGAGGACCTGTAGTCAACGAGAGAAATGAATTAGTTGGTATCATTTCAGAAGGGGATTGTTTAAAACAAATAAGTGATAGCCGCTATTATAATATGCCGATGGAGCAAGATACGGTAGAGAAACGCATGATTAAAAATGTTGAAACTATTGATGGAAATATGAATGTATTTGATGCTGCCAAGAAGTTTCTGGACTCAAAAATAAGACGTTTCCCAATCGTTGAAGATGGTAAGTTGGTTGGTCAAATAAGTCAAAAAGATATCCTTAAGGCAGCTATAAAATTTAAAGGACAAAACTGGAAATAATTAATCCTCACGTTTAACCAAAGCATAATAATCATTTTCCAAGGGTAGATAACCTTGGTCGTAAACAAAGTAATATACCGTACCCACTTTGGTTGTGTAAATACTGGTGAAGTAATTAAAGTCAAAGCCTTTTTCTATTAGTTTAGCCCTAGAAGTTCTGGTCTTCTTATCAGGATTTAGCTCTTCTAATATCCGGTAGTTTTTTCGCAGGCGGTTATTGGTATTTCTAATTAGGTTTTTGCTATCCTTATTTATCCGGTTGTTGTACGAATTACGGCAAGCATCACTACAGAATTTTTTATCAATTCTGCCTACTATTTTATCCCCACATTCTGGACATTGTTTTTGCATAGTTTGTCTATTTACTAATTTGTGAAATAGAAATTAAATCATCCATAAAGTCGTTTAGATTTAAAACACTAACAGCATAGTCACAATTAATTTGGATGGCAGCTGCTATGCCATATTTTGGATAATAAATAAAAAGGGAATTAAAGCCAGGCATAAAACCTGTATGGCCAAAAGCTTCGCCATGTTCTGTGTCATAAATAAAACTACCCATACCATACGAGCTAGAGCCTTCAACACTAACACCATTTGGATTTGGTGTCGTGATATAATTTAAGCTTGACTTATTTAAAAGAGCACCTTCATAATAGAGCTTGGCCCATCTGGCCAAGTCTTCAGTTGTTGATGCCATACCACCTCCAGTCCATTCAACCTGTGGATTCATAAAATATAGTTTGTCATCAACAGTCTTATTAGGGACATGAAACGCTGGAGGCATACGCGAATAGCCAACAGCTAAATTCGTAATTTTTCGTTGCAACGAAGGGTAGGTGTGAGTGAGATGATGCGGTTTTAGAATTTGAGTTCGGACTAAATCGTAATAATTCTGTCCGGTTACTTTTTCAATCAGCATACCCAAGAGAATATAGTTGGTATCTGAATATGCCCAGCCTTTACCTGCTTCATGAACAGGTTCGTCTTCGAAAATAACCGATAACCTTTCTTCATAGGACCAAATCTTGTCAGGATTATCATGAAGTTGATTCCAAATTTCGGGTTTCAATACATAACGTGGTAACCCAGAAGAATGTTGTAATAACATTTCCACTGTAATGTCATCAATATTAGGAAGATTGGTCAGCCATTCCGTGTCAGGAAAATAATCCATATATGGCTTTTTAAGGTCAATATCACCAGATTCTACCAACTTAAACACTAACGTGGCGGCATAGGTTTTACCAATACTGCCCGAAAAAAACGAATGCTCAATAGTCAGTGGAATCTGTTCTTCAATATCTGAAAATCCGTCAGAATAGTTTTTAATTTTTCCTCTATTGTCAATTATTGAAAAGTTTATTCCTGGCAATTGCTTTTCTTGAATAGTCTTTTTTAAATACGCAATAATCGAATCATTTAGGGTGATTTTTTCAGTGATTTGTGTATAACCGATTGTTATACAAAATATTATTGCGAGAGATGTTAACTGTTTTTTCATTGTTTTAAGATTACCTAAATATAATAATTATACAATTGTTGGATTAAACAGGTTTGGCGATAATTACCGTATTTGTTTTATTTACTTTATTATAAACATCAACTTTATAAACACGAGATCTTAAAAAACTAATAACATCATGAATTTTTTTACTCATTGAATCTTCAAGAGAAGCATTAAAGAGTAAAACACCTGATGTTGATTTTCGTTTTAAAATTTCATCCCAAAAAGAAATTTTTAAAAATTGTTCAGGAACTTCCGTGTCAATAAATAAATCAACAATTATTAAATCAAATTGTGTTGAGTCCTGTTGGATATAATCTAGAGCATCTTGACAAATAATCTCTAAATCAATATCGTATTGAAGGTCGAATTCTTCAAGAGCTATTTTAATAATTTCTGAATCAAAGTCAACTGCAGTTATTTTATTTTGATAGTTAAATTCTTCACGAAGTGTCTGAATAACAGAACCACCACCAAGACCTAAAAGTAAAACAGAGTTAATTTGATGAATATTAATTTTCTTTAATCCAAATTTTAAAATTTCTTGCAATGATCCATAAGAATAGTTAGCATTTTTAGAATTCAAAAGTTTTTTTCCATTATACCAGGTTATTTCTAATGTACCATTTACATGGGATTTTATTTTTTTAGTAACTGGGTACAAATAACTCAAAAGTTCAACCATGCTGCAATATAGCAAAAAAATAGTATGCGTTTTCAAACGACAACAAACATTTACAAACGAATTTAAATAGGTAACTACCGACTACTATTTCCAAGCTGTTGCATCTTTGCCTTGTCGAAACATAAGAACTCGATAGTATTAACTGTTTAACATTAAAAATTAAAATTATGAACGCATTAAGAAACAAAGTACAGTTGATTGGAAGATTAGGACAAGATCCTGAAATAATCAATTTTGAAGATGGTAACAAGATGGCCAAATTCTCATTAGCTACAGACGATAGTTATAAAGATAAAAAAGGCTTAAAAGTAGAACGTGCTTATTGGCACAACATTGTTGTAAAAGGCGGCTTGGTGAAAGTGGTTGAAAACTTTGTAACCAAAGGTCAAGAAATTGCCATAGAAGGCAAATTGACTAATCGTTCTTGGGAGGATAAAGATGGTAATAAACGCTATATGACAGAAATAATTTGCAACGAATTGTTGATGCTGGGAAAATAAAGTATCTACAACATTCCGAAAAAAAGAGCCTTATTAAGGCTCTTTTTTTATTTAAAACAGGTTATGGTTGAATTATTCGCAATTATTATGAATAGCCATTCATTTTTGAAATTCCTTTAGTATTTTTATGAAAAACAAGGTCATGTCAACTTCACCAAAATTAGTACGGTTTAAACAAAATGTTCTGTCTAAATTTCAGATTTACAACAGTATATTTATGACATTACCGTTTGATTCAATCACTAAAACAGGTGCCCTTTTACCGTTGTTTCATGAAACCTGTGAATTGGGGTTTAAACAAGGTGATAATCCAACAACCATAGTTGAAACTTTCTTTAAAAAATACCAAGCCAGACGTTCTGAAGAAAGTCAAATTAATTTATTGTTTCGGTTTATTCAGTACATAGAACGCCAAGTGGTATTATTTGATGCTATTGAAGATGCCGCTTTCCCTATAGTCAACAACATGGACGGTATTGGAACATTACGTAGCTTAAAGGAAACCGCTGCTTCTGAAGGGAAAATGGAAGACTTAAGAACTTATCTTGAGGCTTTTAAGGTTCGTATTGTATTAACAGCCCACCCAACTCAATTTTATCCTGGAGCTGTTTTGGGTATCATAACTGATTTGGACGAAGCCATAAAAACCAATGACCTTTTAAAAATAAACGATCTATTGGCGCAGTTGGGAAAAACACCTTTTTTTAAACATAAAAAACCAACACCTTATGATGAAGCTGTTAGTTTGATTTGGTATTTGGAGAATGTGTTTTATAATTCCTTTGGAAGCATTTTTGATTACATCCAACAAAATATTTTTGATGGTGAGGATATTGAAAACGATATTATTAATATTGGATTTTGGCCTGGAGGCGACCGTGATGGTAATCCATTTGTTACACCAGATATCACGTTAAAGGTTGCTATGCGATTAAAGCAAACCATTTTAAAGAACTATTATCGAGATATTCGTAAATTAAAGAGACGTTTAACCTTTGAGGGGATCGATAATAGAATTGCCCAGTTGGAACAAAAACTATATGCCAAAAGTTTTGTCTCTCATATGGATGGTACATTAACGCTTTCGGAATTCAAGGAAGAGTTACAAAACATTAAAGCGGAGTTAATTGACAAGCACCAATCATTATTTGTTTCCGATGTCTCTAGTTTGATAAACAAGGTACATTTATTCGGATTTCATTTTGCGACTTTGGATATCAGACAAGACAGTCGTGCCCACGATGCTGTTTTTAATTCGATGGTGGATGTGGTTATTTCCAGTGGTAGCTCTGTGTTTCCAAAGAACTATCATGAGCTATCGGCAAAAGAGCAGGTAGATGTATTGTCAAAAATTAAAGGCAAGGTGGATTTAGACCTTTTTCAAGACGAAGATGTTTTAAAAACTTTAGAAACGATAAAAGCCATAAAAACCATTCAGGACAATAATGGCGAACGAGCAGCCAACAGGTATATTATTAGTAATAATCAAACGACCCTTAATGTCATGCAGTTGTTTGCTATGCTTAAATTGGTCGCCTTTCATGATGATTTAACTGTGGATATTGGACCATTATTTGAAACAATTGAAGATTTGGAAAATGCACCTCAAGTTATGGAAGAGCTTTATACAAATCCAAATTATGCGGTGCATTTAAAAAAACGGGGTAATAAACAAACGATTATGCTCGGTTTTTCTGACGGCACGAAAGATGGTGGTTATCTTATGGCTAATTGGGGAATTTTTAAAGCAAAAGAACGACTCACGGAAGTGTCTCGAAAATATGATGTTACCGTTATTTTCTTTGATGGTCGCGGAGGACCACCAGCAAGAGGAGGCGGAAAAACACACCAATTCTATGCATCTTTGGGTCCTACTATTGAAGATAAGGAGGTGCAGCTAACTATTCAGGGACAAACCATTAGTTCGAATTTTGGAACCTTGGATTCTTCACAATATAACTTAGAGCAATTAATTAGTTCAGGAATTTACAACCGTTTGAATGAAAATAATTTGGCTATGTCACCTGAAAATAGGGAAATAATTAATGATCTGGCAGGAAGAAGTTACAAGACCTATTCAGATTTTAAAAAACACCCCATGTTTTTGCCTTATTTAGAGCGTATAAGTACTTTAAAATATTATGCCAAAACGAATATTGGTAGTCGCCCATCTAAAAGAGGTAAATCTTCTGAACTCGTATTTTCAGATTTAAGAGCTATCCCGTTTGTTGGTAGTTGGAGTCAGTTAAAACAAAATGTTCCTGGTTTTTATGGCGTTGGGACAGCCTTAAAACATTATGAGGATGTTGGTGAATTTGAAAAGGTGAAAAAGTTATATAACAGTTCTAGTTTTTTTAAAACATTGATAGAAAATAGTATGATGTCCTTGTCAAAATCATTTTTTGATTTAACAAAATACATGGCAGATGATCCTGAATTTGGAGAGTTTTGGAAAATTATTTATAATGAATATGAAACATCAAAACGATTAATATTAAAACTGACAGGTTACAAAGAACTTATGGAAGAAGAACCTGCAGGAAAGGCTTCAATTGATGTTCGTGAGTCCATTGTATTACCATTGTTAACTATTCAACAATATGCGTTAAAGAAAATTCAGGAACTTCAAAAAGCAAAGCCTGAAGACAAAGAACAAATTGAGGTATTTGAAAAATTAGTGACCCGATCACTATTCGGAAATATTAATGCCAGTAGGAATTCGGCTTAAAAAATGCGTTAGAATTTTCTAACGCATTTTTGTTTTATATAAACAGTAGCTGACAACCTTCTTGGTCTGCGCGACTGTAGAAATCACCAATAGTGAGAATGCCATCTAAATCGTCAATTAAATCCTCTCTAGTTAGGTGAAACATATCTACAGCCAATTTACAAGCCCAGAGTTTACAGCCTGAATCAGTTAGTATTTCCAAAAACTCGTCAATAGGCGGCATATCTAATTTTTCCATTTCTTTTTTCATCATTTTTGTCGCTAAAGCCTCCATGCCGGGTAGACCACCTATCATAGTTGGAATATGCATTCCAGGATTACCAACAGTCGCTACCTTAAGGTGTTCAAGTTTTTTCTTTTGAATGGCTTCAAGCCCGAAAAACGTAAAAAATATTTCCGATTCTATACCTTCCATTCTAGCACCATTAGCCATTACAAAGGCAGCATACGCATTTTCTATGGTTGCTTTAGATAGAATGAAGAGCATTTTTTTAACTTTTGTACTCATAGTTTTTTTATATTATATACAACTTTTTGGTTTAGGTATACCAGCAATTTTGGTAGAGATCTTCAGTGGACCACCAGGGAATAGATTATAGAATTTCTTTATGTTAATCACACCACTTTTTTTAATGCCTCTAATAGAAAGTGGTTCTTCTTTTTTATGCTTTTCCTGAAGATATTCAATTACTTCGTAGTGTTTTTCGGTTAAAACAACGTTACATTCACCGGCTATACATTCGCAAACCTCGCGATCCCATTGCTTGAAATCCACTAAATACCCTTCTTCGTTAACTTCAATTTCCTTGTTTGCTATAACTTTTATCATAATTTCTATATATTTAGTTAGTTACTTTATCAAATTTTTTTCCTTTTTCATTCATTGTAGCCGATACAAATGGAATATGAATACCCTTTATAAGCATGTTCCAATAAATCCATCTAAAAGCCATTTTACCCATATGATTGGTTCTACTTTCCTTAAGAAGTTTTAAAGGACCAACTCCAGGAATGGGAAATGTACCTTCAACAGGCTCATGTGTGTAATTAAAATCAATCAACAAAGCTTTGCCATTTCCAGTTTCGACAAAGCAATTGGCATGACCATCAAATTCTTCTTTTAAGGGCTCACCATTTATGTATCTTAATATGTTATCTGTTAGAATTTCTGCTTCGAAATGTGCAACAGAACCTGCTTTTGATGCTGGTAAATTGGTGGCATCACCAATTGCAAATACATTTTCATAATCTTTAGTTTGTAAAGTTGCTTTATGAGTAGGTACAAAATTTAAATCGTCACCCATACCAGAACGTTCAATTAAAGCATCTCCCATATTAGTTGGAACGGTTACTAATAAATCATAATCTACTTCAACATCTGCATAGTCTATTATTTTATGATTTTCATAATCAACACGCTCAATATTAAAATCAGTGACTTCTTTTATGTTTTTTTCTTCCAATAAGTAGTGCAATGCTTCTGTAGCTTTAGGTTTTGTAAATGCACCTCCCAATGGTGTTACATAAGTGATTTCGACTTTATCTCGTATACCTTTGTTTTTAAAATAGGAATCTGCTAGAAAGGCAAATTCTAAAGGAGCCACAGGACACTTTATAGGCATTTCAGTTATATGAACAACTAATTTACCACCTTCCCATTCTCTTAATTTGTTTCTTAAAGCTTTGGCACCTTCATATGTATAAAAATCAAAAATACTCTTATACCATTCCGGACCATTCATCCCTTCAATTTCGTCTGGTGCAATTTTAGTTCCAGTAGCGATAATTAATATATCATAATCTAATGTGGTTCCACTTTCAAGATTGATTTTATTCTCTTCTGGTCTAATGAGATCAATTTTTTCCAGGATATAGTTAACCTGTTTAGGAATAAACTTTTTACCATTTTTTTTAACCTGTTTTGAGGTGTAAATGTCAAAAGGTAAAAACAGAAATCCTGGCTGATAGTAGTGGGTTTTATACTGATCAACAATGGTTATAGTCCATTCATCTTTTGGTAGTTTAGAAATTAGATGGTTAGACATCATCGTCCCTGAAGTACCCGCACCTAAAATGACTAAATTTTTCATAATCTTACATTTAAAATGTAAAATTACAATCCATAAATGGTATTAAATATGATTTAAATCATGTAACGGGAGGCAGTAATTAGGCAACTTTTTTAAGCAAATCAAAGCATGGGCATTTGCCACAACGCTTGTTTTCGCCTTTTTTATATTTTTTACAACACTTACTTTTTACCTTATTTGCATTGATTACTCCAGCTTTATGTAAGGTTTTTAAAGCTTCTTTCTGTTGTTTTTTTTCTTTTTTCTTTTTGCCCAAACTTGACTCAATTGAAGAATATATGGCAAAAATAATTATTTTTATTAAATCTAAATAAGATTAAATGTTAATTTCATTCAGCGCCTTCTGAAGCTGCTGTACTAATGGTTAATTGTTGAATATCACGATCAAATAAATACAAACCACCTTTATCGTTTCCTATCATATTTATTTTATCAAGAATGGTGCGAGCCATAGCTTCTTCCTCAATTTGTTCAGCAACATACCATTGTAAGAAGTTATGCGTTGAATAGTCTTTTTCCTGTAAGGAAATATGAACCAATTCATTAATACTTTCAGACACAAAAACTTCATGTTCAAACAATTTTTCAAACATTTCTTTAAACGATTTAAAGGTCACATTCGGTGCTTTTAATGCTGAAACATGAGCATGTCCACCACGTTCGTTTACATATCTAACTAGTTTAAGCATATGAGCTCGTTCTTCATCAGATTGTGAGTACATAAAACCAGCAACACCTTCAAGCCCTTTAACTTCGGCCCAACATGCCATAGCTAGATAAATTTGAGAAGACTCTGCCTCAATTCTAATTTGGTCGTTTAAAGCTTTTTCTATTTTTTTTGATAACATATACTTGTATTTTATGTAAAGTTAAGTAAACTATCTGTTAGACTGATTTTATAATTATTTTTTATAAAAAGGTGTTCTTTTGGCAAGATATTTTAAGGTTATTTTATAGGCATCTTCTGTATTCCAAAATGATTCATGTTCTTGACTAAATAAATTGTCACCACGATCATTATAAATATTCATGACCATGGAAGTGCCATAATTCTGTATAGTTGATGAGGTATGAGCTTGATAGGTTTTACTTTTACCACTACCATAGATATCTCCAATTAGGTGACCATTTTTATCTACATGAGCATTTCCGGAATTTTTGGTTGTTGAAGCAGTTCCACCGTAGGTGTTTTTACTCGTTTTTTGGACTGAAACCGTACCTTGAATCACATATTCTACATTGAGAATGTGACAAATTTCGCCCATTGTATAGCCGGCTATATTGTTATTGGTCACACCAGCTTTTATTAATAAAGCATTGGTGGTTTTAGGATCTTGATATTCTAAATCAGCATTATGATTTTTAAATAAGGAATAAGTTTCTTCTTGAATTCTATTTGAAACCGATTTTGAGCCATCACGTTCGTCCTTTATATAGGCAAAAGGTAAAATGGCAACTTTATTGTGATGGTTTTCTAAATCTGCCTTGTTTCCGTCAGAATTTTTAGCATTAAAAAACTCTACGCGTCCAGAAGCAAAAGTAATTTTAGCAATATCAATCTTGTCAACTTTATAATGGAGTGTTTCATTTTTATAGTTAAAATCTATAGTTCTGTCATCAATACTGTTAATATGACCTTCCATTTCTTCGCCATTTGTTTTTAAAATGATATCATAGTTTTGGGCAAAAGAAGTGATTGTTAAAAAAGTAACGCAAAATAAAGAGAAGATAGTTTTCATGATTTTTTCTTTAAAAATAATAAATTATTAAGAATTTAAGTGTGCAATTTTAACTGAATGCGTTTACGTGGAATATCTACCTCTAATACTTTTACAATAACTTGCTGATGTAAGCTAATATGCTCATTAATATCGCTTACAAAACCATCAGATAAGTTTGAAATATGAATTAAACCACTTTCTTTAATACCAATATCTACAAAAGCACCAAAATTGGTCACGTTATTGACAATGCCGGGAAGCAATTGACCTTCTTGCACATCGTTGATGGTCTTAATATTTTGATTAAATGTGAATACTTTGGCTTGTTCTCTAATATCTAAACCAGGCTTTTCTAGTTCTTGTACAATATCATGAAGTGTTGGCAAACCAACTGTATTTGTACAATACTCCTTCAAATTGATCTTTTTAAGACAATTTTTATTCCCTATTAATTTTGAGACTTCTAAATTGATATCTGAAGCCATTTTTTCAACAAGTTCATATCGTTCAGGATGTACAGCAGAATCATCTAACGGATTATTAGAATTCTTAATGCGCAAAAAACCTGCGCTTTGTTCAAAAGCTTTATCACCCAAACGTGGAACACGTTTTAAGTCATTTCTGGAGTAGAATGCGCCATGAGTTTCACGATATTTAACTATGGCCTCTGCCAATTTTTCACCAATTCCTGAAACATAGCTTAATAACGATTTACTAGCCGTATTTAAATTTACACCAACAGCATTTACACAACTTTCTACTACACGATCTAATTCGTTTTTCAGTTTATTCTGATCTACATCGTGTTGATATTGACCCACACCAATAGATTTGGCATCAATCTTGACCAACTCTGCCAAGGGATCTTGCAATCGACGACCAATAGACACAGCGCCTCTTACCGTAACGTCATAATTGGGGAATTCTTCTCGTGCAATTTTTGAGGCAGAATAAATTGATGCTCCGGCTTCACTCACTACAAATACTTGAACATCGTTTTTAAATCGGATTTTTCTAATTAGGCTTTCGGTTTCACGAGATGCTGTTCCATTTCCAATGGCAATGGCTTCAATTTTATAGGCATCAGACAACGATGAAATCTTTTTCATGGCTCCAATACTATCGTTTTTTGGTGGGTGCGGATAGATGGTTTCGTTGTATTTTAAATTACCATGTTCATCTAAACAAACTACTTTACAACCAGTTCTAAATCCAGGATCAATAGCCAAAATACGCTTTTCACCTAAAGGCGAACCAAGTAATAATTGCTTTAAATTTTTAGCAAAAACAGAAATTGCAGCTTCATCAGCTTTTTCTTTAGCATTTTGTAACGCTTCATTACTCAATGATGACAACAACAATCGCTTGTAAGCATCCTTTATAGCCATCTCAATTTGCTCTGAACACGCATTGTCTGATTTTATAATACGTTGTGCTATTTTATCTAAAGCACGATCATTATCAATTTCAATTTTCACCCGAATAAATCCCTCGTTTTCGGCACGTAAAATGGCTAACAAGCGATGTGAAGGAATCCGACTTAAAGACTCACTCCAATCAAAATAATCACGAAATTTTTGGGCGTCATCTTCTGATTCTTTTTTTGCAATAACTTTCGTTGAAATGTTTGCAAAGCGTTCCAATTGATAGCGTATGTTGTTTCTAATATCTGTACGTTCATTAATCCATTCGGCAATAATATGTCGCGCACCTTCAAGAGCATCTTCAACCGATTTTGTATCTCCTTTTACGTATTTATAAGCTATAGATTCAATATCATGGGCATTTTGTGCCATGATAATTTTAGCCAATGGTTCTAATCCGTTTTGTCTAGCTTTTTCAGCTTTGGTTTTTCTGCTTTTTTTAAATGGTAAGTATAAATCTTCTAAAGCAGTAATATCTTGAACCGCTTCAATTTTCTGTTTCAATTCAGGAGTTAAAGCATCTTGCTCGTCAATGGCTTTTAAAATAGCTATTTTACGTTTTGCTAAAGCTTCAAATAGTTCCTTGTATTTTACAATATTACCAATTTGAACTTCATCTAAATTTCCGGTGGCTTCTTTTCTATATCGCGCAATAAAGGGAATGGTACAAGCATCATTAAGTAATGAGATAGTATTTTTTACTGATAATTCAGGTAATTTAGTATTTGATATGATGTATCGTAGAATAGTTGACATGTTAATATCGAAATTTGAAAATAAAAAAGGCGTTGACAAGATTACTATGTCAACGCCAAATAAAAAAATATTTTTAGATTTTAATTTCCAGCCTGTTGTTGGGCATCTTCAATCATATCATCATTTGGTAATATGGCCACATTCACACGTCTGTTTTTAGCTCTTCCTGCAGCTGTACTGTTGTCATGCATAGGTTGCGTCTCACCAAACCAATTAGTGTTAAGGCGACCTCTACTTATCCCGTTTCCAGAAAGATAGTCAGTCACAGCATTGGCTCTGTTTTTGGATAAGGTCATATTATAATCTTCAGAACCTACACTATCTGTATGACCAACAACCAAAATATTAGTGTCAGGATACTCTTTAAATACACCAATAAGTTTGTTTAAAGTCTCTTGAGAAGCTGAATTAATGTTGTATTTATCTGTTGCGAAATAAACACCACTATTTTCATCAAACGTAACAACAATAGCATCGTCTACACGCTCTACTTGTGCGCCAGGGATTTCTTCTTCAATTTTTTGCGCTTGTTTATCCATTTGATTCCCTATAATAACACCAGCTGCACCACCAACAACTCCGCCTATCACAGCACCAAGTTCACCATTTCCGCCTTTGCCAGCATTATTACCAATTATGGCACCTAAAACGGCACCACCTGCAGCACCAATAACAGCACCTTTTTGTTTGTTATTGGCATTTTGAACCGATTTACAATTAGTAAAACTGATTAAAAATATACTTGAAAGTATCATTACTTTTAATTTATTTATTGTCATTCCCATATCATTAAAGTTTATTAAAATTCATTGTTATTGTAAAAGGATCTCCTTCTACATATACGGTTTGTTGCCATTGCATAGACGTTTCTGAAATTGCAGATAGTCGCATGCGAAACCCTTTATTTGTTTCAGATTTACCTTTTTCATTTGTAGGTTTTAGAAGAAAATCATATAAGCCTGTTTGCTCATTTACTTCTTGAATGGTAAAAACAAAATAACGGTCTCCTTGTTCACAAGACGAATCGTTAATGGTATAAATTCCAGTATTATTATTAGGTATAAAACGCCATGTACTGTATTCAAAACATTTTTTTGACGCATCATCAAGTAAGGTTACATTAAATGTTCCAGCTTCACTGTAATTAATGGAGTTTAAAACCCATTCACCTTTTATAACTTTTTTTGAATCTCTAACGGTTTTTGAGCTACCGCAAGAAAATAAAGTTACAGTCAATATTAAAATCATTAGTTTTCTCATAGTTCTAAATTTTATAATTCAAAACTAGAGAATAGGCAATTGGATAATTAATTCAATACGTTAAAATGATGATGCATATAGTTTAAGAGATCTGTAACCCGTTAGTAGTATCTGTTTTAGAATCTGGATTTACAAATACCAATTTACCTTCAGGAGTTTCAGTCATTAAAATCATTCCTTGACTTTCTACACCACGCAAAGCTCTTGGTGCTAAATTGACCAAAACCGTTACTTTTTTACCAACAACTTCTTCAGGAGTAAAGGTTTCGGCAATACCAGAAACTATGGTGCGTACATCAATTCCTGTATCAACTTTCAAAACTAAAAGCTTTTTGGTTTTAGGCAATTTTTCGGCTTCTAGGATGGTGCCAACGCGAATATCCAGTTTAGTGAAATCTTCAAAAGTAATGGTGTCCTTTTGTGGTTCTACGGTTATATTGGCAGCTTCATTAGCCAATTTGCTTGCTTCTAATTTATCTAATTGCGCTTGCATAGTTTTGTCTTCAATTTTGGAGAACAGTAATTCAGCTTTGCCTATTTGATGACCTGATGGGATTAAAATATTTTTTGATGAAACATCAGACCAAGTAGATTCTGAATCAAGTTCAGAATGACAAAGGATAGTTTTTAATTTTGCAGAAGTAAACGGCAAAAAAGGTTCACTTAACGTAGCCAAAGCCGATGCAATTTGCAAGGCAACATACATAATGGTTTTGGTACGTACTTCATCTTCTTTAATTACTTTCCAAGGCTCTTCATCGGCTAAATATTTGTTGCCTAAACGGGCCAAATTCATTAATTCTTGCGAAGCTTCTCTAAATCTGTAGCGTTCAATAGAGCTTGCAATCACTGCTGGAAAAGCTTTTACCGCTGCTAAAGTTTCTTCATCTACGTTGTTGAATTCTGAATGTTCCGGAATAATTCCATCGTAGTATTTGTTTGTCAATACTATAACACGATTAATAAAATTCCCAAAAATAGCAACTAACTCGTTATTATTTCGTGCTTGAAAATCTGCCCATGTAAAATCATTGTCTTTTGTTTCAGGTGCATTTGCTGTTAAAGCATAACGTAATATATCTTGTTGATTTGGAAAATCTTCTAGATAGTCCGGCAACCAAACGGCCCAGTTTTTAGAAGTAGACAGCTTGTTACCTTCTAAATTTAGAAATTCATTGGCAGGTACATTATCTGGAAGAATATAGGTGCCTTCTGCCTTTAACATACTTGGAAAAATAATGCAATGAAACACAATATTATCTTTCCCAATAAAGTGCACAAGTTTTGTGTTTTCGTCTTTCCAATAGGGTATCCAGTCTTTACCTACACGTTCAGCCCATTCTTTGGTTGCAGAAATGTAACCAATTGGCGCATCAAACCAAACATATAATACTTTACCATCTGCACCTTCAACAGGTACTGGAATTCCCCAATCTAAATCGCGTGTTACAGCACGAGGACGTAATCCATCATCGATCCATGATTTTACTTGTCCGTAAACATTGGGTTTCCAATCTTTTTTATGACCTTTTAAAATCCATTCTTTAAGAAAAGCTTCATGCTTGTCTAGTGGTAAAAACCAATGCTTGGTTTGTTTTAAAGTTGGAACATTACCTGTAATAGCCGATTTAGGATTGATTAAATCTGTAGCATTTAAACTACTCCCACAGTTTTCACATTGATCGCCATAGGCTTCTTCGTTGCCACATTTTGGACACGTACCAATTACAAATCTATCAGCTAAAAACTGATTAGCTTCTTCATCATATAGTTGTTCGGTGACTTCTTCTATAAACTCACCATTATCATAAAGTGTTTTAAAAAACTCTTGTGCGGTATCATGATGAATTTTTGCAGATGTACGTGAGTAATTGTCAAAAGTAATTCCAAAATCCACAAACGATTTTTTTATAATAGCATGGTATTTATCTACAATATCTTGTGGTGATACACCTTCTTTTTTGGCTTTTATGGTAATAGGCACGCCATGCTCATCACTACCACAAATGAAAGCGACATCGTTCCCGATGAGTCTTTGGTAACGTGCATAAATATCTGCAGGCACATAAACACCAGCCAAATGACCAATATGAATGGGTCCGTTTGTATACGGTAATGCAGCTGTAATGGTATATCGTTTTGACATTGTTGTATCTTTTTTGAAGCCACAAAAGTACGTAATTTAAGAGCGTTTCTGAAAAAAAATGTACATTTACAATATGTCAAAAATCACCTTGTTATTTAGCCTGTGTTGTCTTCTTTTTTTTGGAGAAAAGGAACGACAGCAATTGGATGATGCCAAAAATTTAAAATCGAAAACTTTGATACAACCACCATATTTAAAGCCTGGCGATACAGTAGCTATTGTTGCGCCATCAGGTATTTTAAAGAACAGACAAAAAGAGGTACAACAGGCTGTTGAATTACTGAAAAGTTGGGGATTACATGCTGTTGTTGGTGATCACGTTTTTAGTCAGGATAATCATTTTGCGGGAACAGATGCTCAACGATGCGAGGATTTTCAGAAAGCCATGGATGATCCTAAAGTTAGTGCTATTTGGTGTGCTAGAGGAGGATATGGAACGGTTAGAATTATTGATAATTTAGACTACACCAAGTTTAGAAAACATCCGAAATGGTTAATTGGCTATAGTGATATTACAGCGTTGCACAATCAATTTCATAATGAAGGTTTTGAAAGTATTCATGCGTTAATGTGCACGAGTTTAACAGATGCTTTGAATGATATTTCTGAATCGGTAGAGACCTATAGAAAAGCGATTTTTGGAGAGCCATTACAATATAATTTAAAAGGGTCGCAATATAACAGAATAGGCAAGGTTTCAGCTCCTTTAGTAGGCGGAAACTTAACCATGCTGCATACTATGTTAGGTTCAAAAACCAGTATTGATACGTCAGAAAAAATATTGTTTATTGAAGAAATAGGGGAGTATAAATACCACATTGATCGTATGCTGCAAAGTTTAAAACGTGCTGGATATTTTGATAATTGTAAGGGTCTTTTAGTAGGTGATATGAGTAAGCTTCGAAAAAACACGACGCTTTGGGGAAGCTCTGTAGAGCAACTTATACTAGATGCCCTATCAGATTATGATTTCCCTATTTGCTTTAATATGCCAGCTGGTCATGAAAAAGATAATCGTGCCATGATTTTGGGTAGAACAATTGAAATGAACGTGAGTAAAGAACAGTCTTCAGTTATATTTCAAAAATAAGATGCATCTCTAAATTTAATGTCGCTCATCGAATAACGTAAGAAAATACGCCAAAAATTTATTTTTTTGCGCAGTTTAGCGATTTTTTTGTGTTATTATCGGTAAACCTTATTACCTTTCAATCACTTAACCCAAAATCTACAAATCATGAAAAAACTTACTACCCTTATGGCTGTATTTTTCTTATGCTTAATTGTTGGTTGTTCAAACGAACAATTAGGAGATGAACTCTCTGAAAAAAGAAAGAATAAGCAAACAGAACTTGAACAACAAGATGATAGCCCAGACACAGACAATGGTGAACATTGTGTATATACTCATTTAATTGCAGGACAGCACCATACGGCAGGTTCAGTAACTATTGATGTTGATGGAGATAATCTGATTGTAACATTTACTGTAAATGCAGACTGGACTATTGGAACAACACATTTAAGTATAGGGCTTTGTGAAAACGATTGGGTACCTACAACAGGCTCTGGAAATCCGCAAATTGGTCAGTTTGAGTTCACAGAACCTTTTTCTGAAACGGATAATGAAGTAGTTTACATCATACCAATTACAGAAGTTGGTGATAATTATTGTTTTGCTGCTCATGCAGAAGTTGAAGGACCAACAGGAGGAGAAACAGCTTGGGCTGAAGGCACAGAATTTTCAGGAAATAGCTGGGCTATGTATTCAGAATTTGATTTGTCAAGTTGTACATCAAATGATGATGAGGATAATGATGACAATGATGGTGATAATGGACCAACCTAATAGGTTTAATTAAACTTTAGATAAAAGGTACATTGTAAAATGTGCCTTTTTTCGTTTATTTATAATTATAAAATTTAGACACCCAATTTCTTGGGAAGTGAATATGGCACAACACAATGAACTCGGTAAAAAAGGTGAGCAAATGGCTGTTGATTTCCTTTTAGGAAAAGGATACATTATAATTGCCAGAAATTACCGATTTGATAAATCCGAAGTTGATATCATTGCGAGGCAACAAGATATATTGGCCATTATTGAAGTAAAGGCTAGATCAACTGCTGATTTTGGAGATCCACAAGATTTTGTTAAACCCAAACAAATAAGAAATCTGGTTAAAGCTGTTGATGAATACGTTACCGTAAATAATTTAGATGTTGAGGTGCGTTTTGATATTATAGCTATTACTAAAAAAGAAAAGGATTATAGTATTGAGCATTTAGAAAATGCATTTTATCACTTTTAATTTTCTAAAAAAGCTTTTAAATCATCAACATGTTCTGGTTTTGCCAGAATGTTTTTGTCTTTATCTAATACAAAAAAGCTAGGTGTTGCATGAATAGCATAACTTTTAACTACTGGGCTTTCCCATTTACCTAAATCATAAGTGTTTAAAAAATCTGGGTAATTAGTAATAGTTTTGTTCCAATTTCTAACACTATCTTCAAGAGCATAAGCAATTACTGTAATTTCTGGATGTTCATCCATTATGCTTTTAACTTTTGGTAATTCTTCTAAACAATGACTGCAGGTACTACTCCAAAAAATAAGTAAATACTTATCAGATTTATCCAATTCGTATAAACTTGTTTCATTGGGTTTATCATTATCTAGATAAGTGAATTCAAAATCTACTGCTTTGTTGCCAATAGCCGTATTTTTGTATTCCTCTAAAACTTCTATTAGTAATTCATTATTGTTTTGCTCGGCCAATTCTAATAAATAAGTATCACTTATATAATTGGCTACAATATCTTGTTCGCTATTAAGCATACTTGCCCAAATAGCCTCTAAAAGGTTCATTTGTACATTGCTATTGTCTCCAATGGCAAGAACCACTTCATCAACAGCGCTTTTGTAAGCGTTGGCGGTAGCTGGCATGGCATAAATAAAGGCTAACACACGTTCAGTTAAAAACTCGGAACTTTGTAAGAGTTCATTATTAAAATCAATATGATCAAAATAGTGGTCTTTTAAGTTTTTTGAGTAAGTATTGATGTCTTCGTATTCAGTAGGAATATAGGTTCTGTTACTTTTTATAAATGCCAAAACTTGAGAGTTCTTAGCTGTTTCTTCATAAGACCTTTGAGTTTCATCTAAATTTTTAAAAATAGATTTAATGACTTGCTCTTTGGTATTTTCAGAAGCGTAAAACTCGCTAATTTGTCCATTAATATTACTAATATCGGATAGGTATCTATCCCAAAGTATATTGTCGTTTGAACTTATAAATGATAAGCCCATTTCCAAATCAAAATTAAGAACAACATCCTCTTTCCCGTCGTAGAAAAAATTAAAATTATTGTCTTCAGGAGGAGTGGCATACACTATTTTATAAATTCCTGATGTTGCTTCAGGTGCCATTTCAATAGTAAAGGACCCATCAACTTTTAATTTAGCACGATCAATATAATCAGCTCCAGAAGGTGTGTTTTTATACAGAAAGGCATAAGTAAATTCTTCAGCTGGCGAAAAGTTACCTCTAATGCTATGTTGCGATAATAGAAACTGTGGAAGAATCGAAATTATTAAAAGCCATTTTTTCATAATGCTGTTTATTTCATTTTAGACGTTAAACCAATGTAACAAAAACTAATCCATAATCGGTTTTAAGGCCGTTAAAGCTTTCTGAATTGTGGAAATATTTTCAAAAGTCAACAGTAACCGAAGTCCATTCCTGGTTTGCTTTTCTTTCATTTTACAGGCATGAGGATGTGATTGTACAAATTGAAGAACCTTGGTAAATTGCGGACTTTGATAAAAAGCACTCTTTTGGTCGTTAATAAAGTAGCCAATGAGCTTATTTTTTTTCATCACTACTTTTTCTAATCCCATTTTGGTAGCAATCCATTTAATTCGTACACTGTTTAATAAATCGACAACTTGTGATGGCAATTCCCCAAATCGGTCAATCAATTCTGTTTCAAATTTCTGAAGCTCTTCTTCAGTTTTTATATTATTAAGTTGCGTGTAAAGGTTTAAGCGTTCGGTTATATTATTGATATAGTCATCTGGGAATAATAATTCAAAATCACTGTCAATAGTAATATCTTTTACATATTCCTTTGGTTTACCATCATCTTTATACAAATCTTTGAATTCATTTTCTTTGAGTTCTTCTATGGCCTCATTGAGTATTTTTTGGTAGGTATCAAAGCCAATATCATTAATAAATCCGCTCTGTTCACCACCCAATAAATCACCAGCTCCTCTAATTTCCAAATCTTTCATGGCAATGTTGAAACCACTACCCAATTCGGTAAACTGTTCTAACGCAGTAATTCGTTTTCTGGCATCATTGGTCATAGCGGAATACTCAGGTGTAATGAAATAACAAAAGGCTTTTTTATTGCTTCTACCAACGCGACCACGCATTTGGTGTAAGTCGCTTAACCCAAAATTATTTGCGTTATTTATGAAAATGGTATTGGCATTGGGTACATCCAATCCGCTTTCAACAATGGTAGTACTCACTAAAACATCAAACTCACCATTCATAAAGGCGAGCATCAATTGCTCTAATTTTTTGCCTTCCATTTGTCCGTGACCAATCCCTATTTTGGCATCTGGAACTAAACGCTGAATCATGCCTGCAACTTCTTTAATGTTTTCTATACGATTATGAATAAAGAAAATTTGTCCACCACGTTGAATTTCATAAGTAATGGCATCACGAATGGTTTCCTCGCTAAAACGAATAACATGGCTTTCTATTGGATAGCGATTAGGTGGAGGTGTAGTAATAACTGATAAATCACGTGCCGCCATTAAACTGAACTGTAATGTTCTAGGTATTGGAGTTGCCGTTAATGTCAAGACATCAACGTTTTCTTTTAATGTTTTTAACTTTTCCTTGACTGCAACACCAAATTTCTGTTCCTCATCAACAATCAATAATCCTAAATCTTTAAACTTAACATTTTTATTTACTAATTGATGGGTTCCAATAATGATATCAATAGCTCCTTTTTCAAGATTTTCAAGCGTTTCACGTTTTTCCTTGGCTGTTCTAAACCGGTTGAGATAATCAACGGTTACAGGAAAATCTTTGAGTCGTTCCTTAAAGGTTCTAGAATGCTGATAGGCAAGAATAGTTGTTGGTACAAGAACCGCCACCTGCTTGCCATTATCAACTGCCTTAAATGCTGCTCGGATTGCAACTTCGGTTTTTCCAAAACCAACATCGCCACAAACCAATCTGTCCATTGGTCTGTCACTTTCCATATCAGCTTTAATGTCAGCAGTTGCAGTTGTTTGATCTGGCGTGTCTTCGTATAAAAATGATGCCTCTAATTCGTGCTGCATATAACTATCAGGATTATACTGAAAGCCTTTTTCTAGCTTACGTTTGGCATAAACTTTTATGAGATTAAACGCAATTTCTTTTACACGAGATTTGGTTTTTTGTTTGAGTGTTTTCCAAGCTTTGCTGCCCAATTTGTAAACTTTTGGAGGTTTACCGTCTTTGCCATTAAACTTAGTAATTTTATGAAGCGAGTGAATACTTAAATACAAGACATCGCGTTCACCATACACCAATTTAATAGCTTCTTGTTTTTTGCCTTCAACATCAATTTTTTGAAGTCCGCCAAATTTTCCAATACCATGATCAATATGCGTTACATAATCGCCTATTTCTAAATTGGTCAATTCTCGTAAGGTTATAGCTTGTTTTTTTGCATAACCGTTTTTTAAATGGAATTTATGATAGCGTTCAAAAATTTGATGGTCTGTAAAGCAGATTATTTTATTATCATGATCAATAAAGCCTTGAAATAATGAAAGCACGATGGTTTGATAATGAACCTCTTGATCGACATCATTAAAAATGTCATGAAAACGTTTTGCTTGTTGTTCGCTTACACAAGCTATATAATTGATGTAGCCTTTTTCATGATTGGCATTCAAATTATCAATCAATAAATTGAATTGCTTATTGAAGGTTGGCTGTGGTGTTGTGTTAAAAGTTATTGTTTGTGATGTCTCAACTGTGTTCAACATGACAGCTGAAGTCCCAAATTCAACTAAATTAAAATCTAAAAGCTGTTTTTTTAATAATGTTGAATTACAAAATAATTCTTCAGGTTCGGCATGTTTTATTTCAGTTGAAAGTGTTTTAAAGGCCTCTTCTGCTTTCCCATAAAAATCATCAATCCTATCAAAAACTAATTGCGCATTTTTAGTAAAAATCACAGTTTTTTGCGCGATGTATTTCAAAAAGCTTTGCCTGCTTTCTTCTAAAAATTTATTAGCCACATTTGGAATAATGCTAATTTTCTTAATTTGATCGGTTGAGAGTTGTGTTTCTACATCAAAGGTTCTGATACTATCAACTTCGTCGCCAAAAAATTCAATACGATAGGGTTCGTCATGTGAAAATGAGAACACATCTACAATACCACCACGAACTGAAAATTCTCCGGGTTCTGTAACAAAGTCAACACGTTTAAATTTATATTCAAACAATACTTCGTTTACAAAGTCAATGGATAGATTATCATTTACTGAAATCTTTAATGTATTTTTTTCTAATTCACGCCTGGTTACTACTTTTTCAAAAAGCGCATCAGGATATGTAATTATTATTGCTGGTTTTTTTCTAGAGTTAATCCGGTTCAATACTTCAGCACGTAATAATACATTGGCGTTATCAGTTTCTTCTATTTGGTAAGGACGCCTATAACTTCCAGGGTAAAACAGAACATCTTTATCGTTTAACAACCTTTCGAAGTCATTCAGGTAAAATGCGGCTTCTTCCTTGTCATTGAATATGAGTAAAAATGGTTTGTCAGCCTCCTTAAAAAGTTCAGTAAAAACAAATGAAACAGATGACCCTACAAGGCCTTTTATGTGTGTTCTATTTTGACTTTGGGCAATAGCATTTTGCAGATTTTGCGATTGCAAAGCCTGTTTATATGTTTGCGAGAGGGTAGATTTACTCAAGACAAGTTATTTTGTGCAAATATAAAATTTTGTTTAAGAGATTATTGATTAAAACTATTATTAAAATTATATTTACTCTTACGGACTATATTTTAAAAGGGAAGAGTGAACTTATTTTAGGTCTTTTTTCTTATCAGAAAAAAGAAAAAATATGTAAGTTTGCACCACTTTATAAAACAAGAATATATGTCAATTTTAGATTTATTTGATAGCGGATTTAAAAAGCGCAATGAAGACCATTTTGCAGCAATAGTTAGAGTTGCCATGGATGACGGAATTATCACTGATGAGGAGAAAGCTTTTTTAGATCGTTTGGCTAGAAATTTAGATATCAGTGAAACCACTTACAAAGAGATTCTAAAGGATTATCAATCACATCCTATCAACCCACCAACATCATATGATAGACGATTAGAAAGACTTTTTGATTTGGCACGCATGGTTCATGTGGATCATATTCAAGGTGATCATGAGGAATTGGTGTTGCGTAAAATAGGTATTGGGTTAGGTTTTTCACCAGAAAACGTAAAATATGTAGTTGATAAGGCTTTAACTTTAGTAGCCAACGGTGTTGATCTAGATACTTTTATTGAGGAAATTAGAAATATGAACAGGTAAAAATTCTGTATATTATAATTTAAATGCGAGCCTATTGGTTCGCATTTTTTTATTCTGCCAATCGCATAAATTCTTCTGCCTTCTCAACCATGTTTCTGCTACCACAAATAAAAGGTACACGTTGGTGAAGTTCTGTAGGCTGAATATCCATTATTCTATTAAATCCATCACTGGCTTTACCTTTAGCTTGTTCTGCCAAAAACGCCATGGGATTACATTCATATAGCAAGCGTAATTTCCCATTTGAATTTTTCGAACTTTTAGGATACAAGTAAATACCACCTTTTATCATATTCCTATGAAAGTCAGACACTAAAGAACCAATATATCTCGATGTATAAGGTCTGTCTCCTTCTTCCATTTGGCAATATTTGATATAGTTTTTTATCCCTTGAGGGAAATGTATATAATTCCCTTCATTCACGGAATAGATTTTACCATTTTCAGGGAATTCCATATCCGGATGCGACAGATAAAAGGTTCCTATGGCTGGATTCAATGTAAACCCATTTACACCAGCTCCCGTTGTGTAAACCAACATGGTTGAAGTTCCATAAACCACATAACCTGCTGCCACTTGCTGGTTTCCTTGTTGTAAAAAATCCTCAATAGTTACAGGAGTTCCAACTGGTGTAACGCGCCTGTAAACTGAAAAAATGGTTCCAACAGATACATTCACGTCAATGTTTGATGAACCATCTAATGGGTCAATTAAAACAACATATTTATTGTTATTGTTTTCATCCTGACTATTAATTGAAATAAAATCATCTTCTTCTTCACTAGCAATTCCACAAACAATATTTCTATTTGTAAGGGTTTGGATAAATTTGTCGTTCGCATAAACATCCAGTTTTTGTTGGTCTTCGCCTTGAATGTTTGTATCTCCTGCTGCTCCAATAATATCAACAAGACCTGCTTTATTGACCTCATGATTAACAACTTTTGCAGCTAAACGAATGGAATTTATTAAACGAGAAAGTTCTCCAGAGGTGTATTTAAATGATGATTGATTTTCAATGATAAATTCACCTAAAGTTTGATTTTTTTGAGACATGAATATCCAGTAAGTTGTTGTTTGTACAAATATCGGATTTTTTAATAAACTACAACGTTTTCGGAAATTTAATTATAAGATAAAAAGCTATCTTTGAGGCAAAATCTTCAAATGGATATTAAGGTAAGGAAAGCCAATAAAAGCGATATGTCTAGAATTCTTGACCTCATAAAAGAGTTAGCTATTTTTGAGAAGGAACCTCATGCAGTAGCTATTTCTGTTTCAGATCTTGAGCGAGATGGATTTGGTGAAAATCCTAAATTTCAATGTTTTGTTGCTGAATTTGATGGCCATATTGAAGGTATGGCTCTTGTTTACACAAGATATTCTACTTGGAAAGGGAATATTTTGCACCTTGAGGATTTGATTGTTAGTGAGCGCATGAGAGGCAAAGGATTAGGAACTTTGCTGTTGGATGAAGTTGTAAGGTATGGACAAGATTTAGGGGTAAAACGTATAAGTTGGGAAGTATTGGACTGGAATGAACCAGCTATAAAATTTTACGAGGAGAAAGGAGCGGATGTTAAACGAGATTGGGATGTTGTTCATTTAAATGAAAAAGGTATAAAATCTTATTTATCAAAAATATAATATGCGCATATTTAAATTTGGAGGAGCATCAGTAAAAGATGCTGAAGGTGTAAGGAATTTATTAAGTGTCTTAAATGAGACAGGTCATTCAAAAACGTTAATTGTCATATCAGCAATGGGAAAAACAACCAATGCTATTGAACAGGTTATTGATAATTATTTTAATAATAAAGCAGCCTTAAGGAGTTCCATTCAGGATGTTAGAAAATTCCATAATGCTATTTTACTGGATTTATTTGAAAATGAAAATCACAATATCTTTAAAGCAATATCAACATTATTTGATGAATTAACTGCATTTTTTGATCGTAATAAATCGCCAGATTACAACTATGTTTATGATCAAACCATAGGATTTGGTGAATTGGTTTCAACAACAATTGTAAGTGCTTATCTAAATGAAATGGGTTTAAAAAACACATGGATAGATGTAAGAGAGTTTATTAAAACAGATAATTATTACCGTAGAGCCAACGTTGATTGGGAAAAGACACAAAGCCTCATATCAAAAAACTTTAAGCAAAATAATTTAAACATTACTCAAGGATTTTTAGGAAGTGATTCCAATAACTTTACCACTACGTTAGGTAGAGAAGGAAGTGATTATACAGCAGCTATTTTTGCGTACTGTTTAAATGCAGACAGCGTTACTATTTGGAAAGATGTGCCAGGCGTTTTAAACGCTGATCCACGGTATTTTGAGAATGCCCAATTACTTCATAAAATATCCTATCGTGAAGCGATAGAATTAGCTTTTTATGGCGCATCTGTTATTCACCCAAAAACATTACAACCGTTGCAGCGAAAGGAGATTCCGTTGTATGTAAAGTCATTTCTGAACCCTAAAAATCCGGGAACAGCTGTTGCTAAAGGCCAAGGATTAGAACCTGAAATCCCATGTTTTATACTTAAAAAAGATCAAGTGTTAATCTCACTGTCTTCATTAGACTTTTCTTATATCGTGGAAGAAAACATCAGTGAAATTTTTAATCTGTTGCATCTGTATAAAATGAAAGTTGATGTTATTCAAAATTCAGCGATAAGTTTTTCAGTTTGTTTTGATAATGGTTACAAGAATTTAGAAAAGTTATTACAACATTTAAAGGCAAAGTTTAAGGTAACTTGTTATGAAAACGTGTCCTTATATACTATTAGGCATTATGATAATGCAGCTATAGACCAATTAGAGAAAGGTAAAGTTGTATTACTAAAGCAGTTAACACAAGAAACAATGCAAATGGTTACTAAATAAACAAAATAACTACATTTGTAAATATGACAAATCAACCAAAAAAAGGACTAGTAACTGCAAAAGAAGTTGCAACTGCCATACAGTTAGATAAATATGGCTTTGTAGGAACATTTGTTGGTTGGATTTTAATGAAAGTTTTAAAAATTTCTACGCTTAATGCTATTTATAATCGTAACAAGCATTTAACAGAACTTGAATTTCTCGATGCCATTTTAGATGAATTCCAAATAAAATTTGAAATACCCGAAGAAGACTTAAAGCGTTTACCAAAGGATGGTGCTTATATTACGGTGTCTAATCATCCATTAGGAGGCATAGATGGGATTTTACTTCTAAAATTAATGCTAGAACAACGTAAGGACTTTAAAATCATTGCCAATTTTTTATTGCATAGAATTGAACCACTGAAGCCTTACATTATGCCTGTTAATCCTTTTGAAGACAGGAAGGATATTAAATCTAGTATTTCAGGTTTCAAAAATGCTATTATGCATTTAAGAAATGGGCACCCATTAGGTGTTTTTCCAGCAGGTGAAGTTTCTACTTATAAAGACGGGAAATTAGTTGTGGATAGACCATGGGAAGAGGCAGCCATGAAATTGGTTCATAAAGCTGAAGTGCCTGTTGTTCCTATTTATTTTCATGCAAAAAACAGTAAGTTGTTTTATAAGTTATCTAAAATAAGTGACACTTTCAGAACAGCAAAATTACCATCTGAACTATTAACTCAAAAACGCCGAATCATCAAAGTCAGGATAGGTAGGCCAATTTCGGTTAATGATCAAAAGGAGCACGCTACTTTAGAGGAGTTTTCTGAATTTTTAAGAAAGAAAACGTATATGCTTTCTAATTCATTTGATGAAAAAGATAAGTTGTTAGGTAACTTTCCTTCAACTTTAAAACTTCCAAAACCACCGAAACGTATTGTTGGTCAAGTTGATAAAGAATTAATGTTCAAGGAAGTTGAAGCGTTAAGAGCCAATGACTTTAGATTATTACAAAGTAAAAATTACGAGGTGTTTTTGGCACCTGCAAAAGAAATACCAAACATCTTACAAGAGATAGGGCGACTCCGAGAGATTACGTTTAGAGAGGTGGGAGAGGGCACCAATGAAGCTATAGATTTAGATGCTTTTGATACGTATTATTATCACATGTTTCTTTGGGATGAAGATAATAATTTGATTGCTGGAGCCTATAGAATGGGCTTGGGTTCTGAAATATTTTCACGATATGGAATTGATGGTTTTTACCTTCAGGATTTATTCCGATTTGAACCAGAATTGTATAAAATGATGAGTCAATCTATTGAAATGGGTCGCGCATTTATCATTAAAGATTATCAACAAAAACCTATGCCTTTATTTTTACTTTGGAAGGGCATTGTACATACAACATTACGTCACCCTGAACACAAGTACTTGATTGGAGGTGTGAGTATTAGCAATCAATTTTCAAACTTCTCAAAATCGTTAATGATTGAGTTCATGATGTCTCATTATTATGACCCATATGTGGCACAATATGTACATCCAAAAAAGGCTTTTAAAGTGAAGCTCAAAGATGCTGATAAAGATTTTGTTTTTGATGAAGCTGAAGCCGATTTGAATAAGTTTGATAAAATTATTGATGAGGTAGAGCCAGGAGCCTTAAGATTGCCCGTCTTACTCAAAAAATATATCAAACAAAACGCTAAACTAGTGGCTTTTAATGTGGACCCCTTGTTCAATAATTCGGTTGATGGTTTGATGTATATTAAAATAGCAGATCTTCCAGAAAGTACTGTAAAACCGGTCATGGAAGAATTTCAAGCCGAGTTAGAGCGAAAAATCTCTGAACAGCAAGAAGAATAAATTACTTAAAAGCACTATCAACTGGCTCCCAGAGTTCTATTTTATTACCATCATTATCCATAATGTAACCAAATTTTCCATAGTCATACTCTTGAATATCTCCAATAATTGTAACACCTTCTTCTTTTAAAGTGTCTAATAATTCCTTTAAATTTTCGACACGGTAATTAAACATAAAATCTTTTTTAGAAGGCTCATAATATTTTGTGTCTTCAGGAAATGGGCTCCATTGTGTTGAGCAATTGTTACCATCTTTATCTTGCCACCAAAATGTACAGCCATAATCATCGGTATTAAAACCTAGATGTTTGTTATACCAATTTTTTGTAGCATTTGGGTCTTTACTTTTAAAAAATAACCCACCAATTCCAATTACGCGTTTTTTCATTTTTTATTTCTTTTTTAAAGCTGTTTCATAAATGTCTATCCATTCGTCACAAGTCATTTTTCTAGTCAATTCACCAATGAGTTTAAAAGGAATTTCTTCTATTTTTTTAAAACGAATACAGCTTTTACCCATATCCAGTTTACGTTTACAGTGCTTTGGGTATTCATTTACAAACCAATCATGCAATTCTTTTTTGGCATAAATACCACTATGATATAAGTTTACCGAGTTTTTTTGAGAAGCAAAGCTCATAAATGGTAATGGTGTTTTTGGGTCACAATGGTAACCATCTGGATACACTGAATGTGGCACGTAATAACCAATCATTTTGTATTGCATACCTTCTTCAAATCCTTTTGGCAGATTGTCTTTTATAGTTTTACGTAATGTTTTTAAGGCTTCCTGACGGTCTTCAGGTACTTGACTTATGTAATCTTCAGGAGAAGTGGCTTCATATTGCATAATATTAGTTTTTACGTTGTAAAATTAATCCAGAAATTAAAGATATAACAAATCCTAGGATTACAACAGAGGCAAACATCATGATAGCCATAAAAGTTGGGCTTCCATAATCTTCCATTTGTTGTTTGAGCTCTGCACTTTTAATCTTTAATTCTTCAGGAGATAAAGTGGTTTCCATTTTTTTTATAGAATAATCTAGATATTCATTAGCAAAATCAGGGTTAATTTGCGTTGTATAGATGTAATCAAATAGCGCAACACCAACAGCAGAAAACAATGCTATCAGCATGCCGATTTTTATAGCTTTTCCTAAAGAAACATTCCCTTCATTAACTTTGTCACGATAGTGTTTAATACCAAAATAAACAAATAATAGAGATAGTATCATTGATGTATAACCAATCAGTTCACCATAATCAAAATCGACTCCCATACCAAACAAGAAAGGTAATCCGAATAAGATAAAGCCACTTAATAATGCGTAAAGTCCGTACTTAATAACTGTGTTTTTCATAATATTTTAAGTTAGTTTTATTGAATGTGTTGATCTACTAGAATGATGTTTCCATCTGGATCTGAAATCACAAAACTTCCAGGACCAGAAGTGTTTTCTTTTACTTCGGTGTGAAATGAGACATCTTGTTTTTTTAAATGCGCTTGAATATCACGAACATCTGTGAAGTTTTTAAGCGTGTTTGCATTCTCATCCCAACCTGGATTAAAGGTTAAAATGTTGTTTTCAAACATGCCTTGAAATAAGCCTATTAAAGCATTACCATTTTTCATAATGAGATAATTTTTGTCCATGTCTCCAGCAAAAACCTGAAAGCCTAATTTCTCATAAAACAATTTTGAAGCTGATAAGTCTTTTACACTTAAGCTCATAGAAAAAGCTCCTAATTTCATAATTAAAGTTATTTAATGTTGTTTGTCAAAAGTAGCACAACAGTAGAAAATAAGCTCATACTAAAGTACCAAATGACTCATACTTTAGTCCTAAAAGTAAAGAAATTAAATAATTTGAAGTTGTTTGGCAATTTTTACGGCTTCCGTTCGTCGTTTGGCATTCAATTTTACCAATAGATTAGACACATGTGTTTTTATGGTACTTTCAGACACAAATAATTTTTCACCAATCTCTTTGTTAGATAAGCCTTCAGATATAAATTTTAAAACTTCATACTCTCTATTAGTTATATCTAGTTGCTGAATTTTGGAAGTGTCTATTTCATTGGATTCCAACTGCTCTTTTGGCAAGCTTTTTTTGTGAATATAAACACCAACAAAAAAGAATATAACAGCTACAATTGCAATTGTGCTTTCAATATTCATATCTCCAGAAACAACAGAAAATTTACTTAATTGAAATAATACAAGTAGTGCTAAAATGAGTAAGCCAAAAACAAGAATTGTTTTTTTCATGTTAGAAAGTTAGCAAAATTTGGCTTTAATTTTATCGACTATTGTCTGTGCTAGCTTTTCTTTACTTTCTAGAGTCCATCCTGCAACGTGAGGCGACAGGATTACATTATTTGCTTCAATTAAAAACCGAAAAGCTAATGGTATCTCGTCATCGTTTCTTTTAAATAAATTTTCAAAGGATGCTTTTTCATATTCTAAAACATCTAAACCAGCACCAAGAATTTTACCTGTTTGTAAAGCTTTTGCCAAATCATTTGTTACCACACTTTTCCCACGAGCTGTATTGATAAACCAAAACGGTTTTACAAAGGCATTGATAAATGCCTTATTAATCATGTTCAGTGTTAAGGCTGTTTGTGGTGTGTGTAAACTAACTACATCAACCCGTTCTTGAAATTCTTTTAAAGTAACTTGTTTAGCATATTCATCACCAACACCATCTTTTATATCATAACAAATAACATCAATATCAAACCCACGAAGCTTTTTTGCAAAGGCTTTTCCCATATTGCCATATCCAATAATACCTACTATTTTACCATCTAATTCTACACCACGATTGTCTTCACGAAGCCATTTTCCTTCGCGCACTTCTCGATCGGCTTTGTTGAGGTTGTTAAAAAGTGACAGTAACATACCTAATGCATATTCGCCAACAGCATTTCGATTGCCTTCAGGTGCTGAAATAAGATAAACACCTTTTCCTTCTGCATAGTCACAATCAATATTTTCTAATCCTGCACCTACGCGACCAATAAATTTTAAGTTTGCTGCAGCATTTAAAAATTGTTTATCAATTGTAAATCGACTTCTTATAACTATACCATCATAATCATGAATTTTTGCTTCAACTTCCTCTTTTGATGAAGAATAATCTTCATGATTAGTGAAGCCTAAATCATTAAGTTGATTGATTAATAATGGATGATTCGTATCGAGGTGGAGGATTTTCATTATTAAATTTTCGGATAATGTGTTTGTGTTTTTTCATGTTGAACATTACCAGTATGTCCGGTACTTAATTTTTCAAAAAGAAGTACATGTACTTCCTCATCATTTTTGGTCATGGGATTGTGTTCAACACCTTTTGGAACAACAATTAATTCACCTTCATTAACGGTTTCAGTTCTGTCTCGGAATTGCATGTAAAGGGTTCCTTTTATAACTTGAAATAGCTCATCTTCATTGTCGTGTTTATGCCAAACAAATTCACCTTTTAATTTGGCTAAAATGACCTGCATATCATCTACTAAGGCTATCTGATGTGGATGCCAGTTTTTTGAAAATTTCGAAAATTTATCTTGAATATTTATAGCTTTCATAGTATAAAGGTACAAAAGCCATCGGTATTTAGAATCCAATAATCAATCCTGCTAAAACAAAAAATAAATAAATACCTAAAATATCATTACTAGTTGTAATAAATGGACCTGTCGCTATTGCTGGGTCAATTCCGCGTTTATCTAGAATAATAGGAACGAATGTCCCAACAAGTGCTGCCACAACAATAACCGACATCATTGAAACTGCTATTGCAATACTTTCAGTTGTGTCTTGACCAATTATAAATCCAAAGAGTATAACTAGTAAAGCTAAAGCAAAGCCGTTAATAAGACTTAAGCCAACTTCCTTTAGTAAACGCTTCAGTAGACTACCTTTTACATTGTCATTTGCTAAACCTTGAACAATAATAGCACTCGATTGTACACCAACATTTCCTGCCATAGCTGCTATTAAAGGTGTGTAAAAAAACAAGGAAGGGACTGTAGACATGATATGCTCATAGTCTTTCATAATAAACACACTTCCTAAACCACCAAACAGACCTAAAATAAGCCAAGGTAGTCGCGCTTTGGTGAGTTCAAGAATACTATCATCTGCTTCAACATCTTGAGAAATACCTGCTGCTAACTGGTAATCCTTATCAGCTTCTTCACGAATAACATCAACAATATCATCAATAGTAATACGTCCAACAAGCGTGTTGTTTTGGTCTAAAACAGGTATGGCTTCCAAATCGTATTTTTGCATGATTTTGGCAACGTCTTCCACATCTTCATCAACATAAACATAGTCAACATTGGAGTTAGATATTTCAGCAATTTTTTGGTCGCTTTTTGCAGTAATGAGATCTTTTAATGATAATCTTCCAATAAGTTTGTCTTCTTTATCAACCACGTAAATGGAATGCACACGTGTGACATCTTTGGCTTGTCCACGAATGCGACGCATACAACCAGCAACGGTCCAGGTTTCATAGACTTTTACCAACTCTTTAGCCATGAGGCCACCAGCAGTATCCTCATCATAAGCTAAAAGCTCTTCAATTTCGGCTTTGTGTTCAGCATCTTCAATATTTGAAATAACTTCTTCCTGACGTTCTTCGGGAAGTTCCGAAATCATGTCCGCCGCATCATCGGTATCTAGCTCCTCAATTTCTTCAGCAATCTCTTTGGCTGAAAGATTTTTTAAAACCTTTTCTCTAATGTCCTCATCTAATTCCATTAAGACATCCGAAGTGGTTTCGGAATCTAATAGCTTAATAACATACACTGCTTCCTCTTGATTGAGTTCATCAAGAATTTCGGCAATATCAGCGTAATGGAACTCTTTAAAAAGGGTTTTTAACTCTTTATCGTCTTGTTGTTCGATAAGGGTTTCAACCTTTTCAATGAGTTCATCAGTCAATTGAAATTGTATGTTTTCGTTTTCTTCTACCAAAGGATTTAATCGTTTTCAATAAGCAATGTGAGCTCTATAAACTCTAAAACACTTAATTGTTCTGGTCTTTTGTCAAATATAACATTTGCTTTTAAATTATCAGATAAATTGAGTGTTTTTAAACTATTGCGAAGCGTCTTGCGTCGCTGCTGAAAACCGGTTTTTACAACTTTGAAGAATAGTTTTTCGTCACAAGGTAATGTGTAGTTGTCTTTACGTTTGAGCAGCAACACACCAGAATCTACTTTTGGAGGTGGATTAAACACTGAAGGAGGAACTGTAAATAGATAGTTGGCATTGTAAAAAGCTTGAGTTAAAACAGATAGGATACCATAAGCTTTACTGCCCTCTTTTGAGCATATACGCATAGCAACTTCCTTTTGAAACATACCTGAAAACTCGGGAACTTGCTGACGTATTTCTAATAGTTTAAATACAATTTGCGACGAAATGTTGTAAGGGAAATTTCCGATGATCGCAAAAGGTTCATCGTTAAATATATCTTTTAAATTATATTTTAAAAAGTCTTGTTCAATGATCCTATCAGCAAGATTAAGATAGTTAGCCTTTAAATAATCAACTGATTCAGTATCGATTTCAATAACGTGAGTTGTAATGTCTTTTTCAAGCAAATATTTGGTGAGCACACCCATTCCTGGGCCAATCTCCAATACGTGATTGTAATTTTTGTAAGACAAAGTAGCTGCTATTTTGCGAGCAATATTTTCGTCTTTTAAAAAGTGCTGACCTAAATGTTTTTTTGCTTTTACTGACATGTTTATTCCTTAAAATTTACGGTGTATTCGTCAATTATTTCCAATTCAGTTCTAAAGGCTAACATTTTATCAGCAAACTTTTTTGAGCTTTCATTTCTTAAAGCTTCTGCATCATTATTATAATAATCGTCTAGTGCTTGGCGTGACAAAGCTCTAAATTGAATAGAATAAGTTACACCGCCTTGTTCTTCTTCAACTAAAACCTTTGTTAATCGCGCTTCTTTAAATTTACCTGTAGCAAGTACTTGTGGTATATGTTCAGATTTCATCCATTCTAACCATTCGTTGTGAACACTATCATCAATATTTATGGTAACGTTATAAATAATCATAATCTCATTTTTTGGAAATAATAACAAGACAAAGTACAAGAGTTATATGCCATAATCAAAGTATTTTATCTCTTTTTTATAACAAGAATTTAATTTAAGCGAATATGTGATGCATTGAAAAGTATGATCTTTTTATTAATTTATAGCATCGCCACGAAGCATACGGTATTTTTTTCGTGCTTCAACAAAGTAAATACTGTCCTCATAATTAAACAGAACTTGCTCATAATATTCTTTGGCTTTTTCAGGCTGCTGTAGTTGTTTTTCGTAAAGTTCTGCCAAGGCAAAGTACGCATCATCAGCCAAAAGATCTTCTTTGTAATTAGTAATGATATTTAAATAATTGGCTTCAGCCTTTTCAAATTCTTTTTTCTCTTCAAAAAGTTTCGCCTGCTTGTACAATGCTTGATCTTCAATGGTTTTTCCTTTGTGTTCTATTAAAACTTTGTCTAGAATAGTAATGGCTTCATCAGTTCTGTTTTGAAAAGCTAACAAATCAGCTTTGGCATAAAGCTTTAAAGCTGTCTGGGTTGAATCTTCAAACTTGTTATCAGTAATTAAAAGCATAAGGTCTAGTGCGTCGTTGGCTATTAATTGAGAAGTTGATGATTTTAAAACTTTAAGTTGTGATTCAGCCCAATTAAAATCACCTTTAAAATAACTAGTTCGCGCCACCTTAAATCGCGCTTCTTGTGAAATGGTACTGTTCTTTAAATTTCGTTGAATTTGAGAGTAATAAATTAATGCTTCGTTAAATTTTTCTTCAAATACCAATATGTCTGCAAGTTCTAGTTTTACTTTACCTTCTTGTAAGTCTGTTAAAGGTAAATCCAAACATTTCTTGAGTAATTTAGATGCATTTGCAGTTTCATGTTTGTAGAATGCCAAAAAATGAGCGTATGAAATTTGTAGAGACAATGTTCTTAAAGATCTTCCATAGGTTTCAAAAAGTTCTTGGTAACTTTTATCAATGGTATTGGTATCCTCATTGGTTTCAACTTCAATCTGAAGTAAATTATTATAAGCCTCAATTTGGATTTCTGGGTCTTGTGCTGTTTCAGTGATATAAGTAAAAATTGTTTTTGCAATCTCATATTCCTGATCATTTTCAGCAATAAAGGCGAGCTCATTTATTCGGTCTAAACTTTCAGGCTTTCTGTTGAAAATAGCCTTTTCTTGTGTGAAAGCTTTTTTATAGTCTTTTTGTTGTATAAAAAGCCAGCTTAACAACTCATTCCATAGCAGGTCTGGTTTTTGTTGAATTTTTTTGAGTAGTATTTTTTTTAGAATGAGATTGTTCCCATTTTCACTATCCTCCGATATAAATTGATTAAAAGCTTGTTTGATTCTATTAACATAGGTGTCATTAAACTCCATGAAATTTAAATAGCTTTCAAACATTTTTTCAATATTACCTTGTTCACCATAAATTCTGGCTAGTTGTGAATTGAAATTTAAATCAGCCTTGAGTTCCATGGCTTTTTCATAGGTAGTGACCGCACGTTCTAATAGTGAACGGTCTTCAAAATATTTGCCAACAGAGAAAGCGTAATTTGGGTTAGTATCTACAAATGAAATGGCTTTGTCATAATTGACATTTGCTTGTTCTAAATTATTTTTTAATTGAAAATTATACCCTAATTCAACATATAAAGCGGGATAGGTAATTCTTGAAATTTGTTTCTGTAACAAACTTTCTGCCTCATCATACTGTTCAAGCTGTTGGTGAGATTTAATAAGTGCAATAAAATAAGTGTTGTTGTTTGGTGTTTTATTGTATAAGGCTTGATATGTTGCTAACGCTTTTTCAAACTCACCGTTTTTAAAATATTCTTTAGCTAGCAAATCTTCTTGTGAAAACAGGCTAGTAGTTATTAAGAAACTTATTATAAACAGCAATCTCATACACGTACTTTTTGTAAATATAACAAAAGTGAACTCTAGTTATTGTGAATGTTTTTATAAAAAAAATGCCTGAAGGTTTTTCAGGCATTTACCAACCAAAATAAATGTGCTATTAATCATTGTTAGTTTGTAACATGATTCAATTACTCGATTGGGGCAATTTTTATATCGTGATGTTATTTAGAAGCTATGGTAGCGATAACTATTGAGTTGTTTTCTTGAGATATATCAATATCTGAAAATAAAACTTTACTCGCTATGAATGCTAAAGCCAATAGTAGAAAAATGCGTTTAAGATTTTTCATGATAAGTAGGTTTTTTAGTTTTGGGACTGTAAACATCGAAATTATTTTCTAAAAAACAAAAAAAAATCGTTAAACAGCATGTGATTTTTGCTTTTTAACGATTTTTATGTTCTTAAATTGATATAATAGACAGAAAAAGACTACAAATTAATCAATAATTGAAAATCCAGTGTAAGGAATTAATACATCTGGTATTTTAATGCCTTTTTCGGTTTGGTAATTTTCCAAAATTCCAGCCAATACTCTTGGTAATGCTAAAGAACTTCCATTGAGAGTATGAGCCAATTCTTTTTTTCCTTCATTATTTTTGAAACGTAACTTTAATCTATTCGCTTGAAAGGTTTCAAAATTTGAAACAGATGATATTTCTAACCAACGATCTTGAGCTGTAGAAAATACCTCAAAGTCGTAAGTTAACGCTGAAGCAAATGTTACATCGCCACCGCAAAGCTTTAAGATTCTATATGGTAATTTAAGCTCGTTTAGAATGGTTTTTACATGCTCAATCATACCATTAAAAGCATTATAAGAATTATCTGGATGCTCAACTCTTATTATTTCAACTTTATCGAATTGGTGTAAACGGTTTAAACCACGAACATGTGCGCCATAGCTACCAGCTTCACGACGAAAACATGGTGTATAGCCAGTAATAGTAACTGGTAATTCGCTTTGATCTAAAATAACATCTCTAAAGATATTTGTGCCTGGTACTTCTGCGGTTGGAATTAAATATAAATTATCTTCAGTTACATGATACATTTGGCCTTCTTTATCAGGTAATTGACCAGTACCATAACCAGATGCTTCGTTTACCAAATGAGGTAATTGATATTCAGTATAGCCTGCTTCGGTGTTTTTGTCCAAAAAGTAAGCTATTAAAGCACGTTGTAAACGCGCGCCTTTATTTTTATAAACTGGGAATCCTGCACCAGCTATTTTGTTTCCCAATTCAAAATCAATGATATCGTATTTTTTTGCCAATTCCCAATGAGGTAATGCGTTATCATACAGTTTTGGGATAGCTCCTTCTTTAAAAATTTCTTCATTGTCTTCATCTGAAGTTCCATTAGGAACAGATTCATGTGGGATATTAGGAATTTTATATAGAAGCTCATTTAGCGCATTGGAGGTTGTAGCTAATTGTTCAGATAAACTTTTAGAAGACTCTTTTAAATCGGTAGTTTTAGTTTTTAGAGCATTGGCTTTATCAACGTCACCACTCTTAAAAAGCATCCCTATCTCTTTGGAAAGGCTATTTGATTCAGCAAGGGTATTGTCTAATTCTGTTTGGATAGCTCTACGTTCTTCATCTAACTGAATTGCTTCATCAACCATTTGCGTAGCATCCAAATTTCTTTTAGCTAAACGCTCAACAACCAAATCTCTGTGCTCCCTAATAAAAGATACTTGTAACATATACTTAAAAAATTAAGGCACAAATTTAAGGAATTGCCTAGAGATTTAATCTAGTTTTGAGGGTAAAATCCAAGAGCTGTGTTTGAAAGTGTCCCAATCTATCGCAGCTAAATCTACTTCCTTATCAATTAATGGTGAAAATGGACGTCCATTAACGCTTATTTTGCAGTCAACAAACACCGAAATATCTTGTCCTTTTGCCGCATATTCTTTTTTTAAACGTTGAGAAAATTGCCAGATAAAATCTGGTTTTGTACTAGCTGGACGTTGTTGTTTTTTAGTCAGATAATCATTTAAATTAACTGTTGTGGTTTTATTAGTTTTGTTATCTACAACATAATAGGTTGCGTAACCATATTTTGATCGTAACATCATGCGCCATGACATACGATGCGCTTCTTCAGTCCACAAAACATTATCTTCTATAACATGATGACGAAGGGGAAGAAAAATTTGAATAACAAAATAAACTGAAAACACACCTAATAGAATGTTTCTGTTGCTTGGAATGCTTATTTCGGAGCCTTCGTAATAAGGCTTTCTCTTTAAAAAAAGTCTATTAATAGTTTTTGAATCAAAAAAGAACAACGTAAACGCTAACGATAGGTAGGGAAAAATACCGACTTGAAAAACAATGGAATTAAATAAATGGAAAAAAATTGAAGCAAAAAAGGCAGCTTTTCGAGTTGGTTTGTATAACAGTAATGGAATAATTAAGCCATCATACAAAATACCACCATATGCCAAAAAATAATGGACCCAATGTTGCTGTAATAGATCGCCTACAATGTAATAATGTTGTTTGCCTTTCATCAATATTTCCATAACTGTTAAATCCAACCAGTCAGGATAAATCTTGGCAACAGATCCGTAGGTATAAACAATAAACATTTGTAAAATAATAATCACTCTGCACCAATTGGGCATGGAAATCATTTTTAAATTAGGGTTGTTTTTTGCGTCAATCGAAGCATATTTATGTGCAGGTAAAATAGCCATTATAGCACTTAAAAGTATAAGTAGATAATAATGGTTGTTGTAAGAGGATTTTTGCATCAAATAGGTTATGAGCCACATGACGGTAAACATAATTGTGCTAAAACGGTACTTATAACCCAACATTATAAAGAGTCCAAAAATTCCCATCACTATATAGTATGCATACATACCATAACCAGGTAATGGTTGTAACCATTCAAAACCTATAAATGTAAACGTAAATTCAGGGTCTATTAAGGTTCGTTTTACCCAACCAGTAAAAATGGCACCAACAGATTCCAAAAAGCATAAAAGACCAAAAATTATTCTAAAAACAATTAGAGGACTATTATCAATTTGTTTGAAAAGAAAACTGTTAATGTTCATTGGGTTTAAGGTAGCTTTCGGCTGTCTTTTTGTCGATGATTAACTGATTTTTTAATTGGTCTATGGAATCAAATTTTCGCTCATCACGTATTCTGTGTAATAAATCTACTTGAATTTCTTCATTGTAAATGGACTTATTAAAGTTGAAAAAATGTATTTCAATAGATTGTGCGTTGTTTTTTTCAATGGTAGGATTTGTCCCAATATTCATCATACCAAACAAAACCTCATTTTTGTAGTAACCTTTTACAACATAAACACCTTGTTTTGGAATAAGTTTGTAGTCTTCTTCTATTTTTAAATTAGCGGTAGGGAATGTTATTTGCTTACCAAGCCCTTTGCCTTCAATCACTTTCCCTGTGAGCATATAAGGATAACCCAAAAATAAATTTGCTGTTTCAATGTCACCATTTATCAATGCCTTTCGAATTTTAGTTGAACTAACAGAAACGTCGTTTACATCTTGAGCAGAAATTTCCTCAACATCAAAATGATAATCTTTTCCAAAGTTTCTTAAATCATCAATATTTGCTGAACGGTTTCTACCAAAATGGTGGTCATATCCAATAATGACTTTTTGAGTGTTTAATTGTTCTACTAGTAATTGTTTAACAAACTCTTCTGCCGTTAATCTTGAAAACTCAGGTGTAAATTTTTCAACTATAAAATGATCCAGTCCCAAATTTTCTAATATTGCTTGTTTTTCCTTCAGTGTATTTAACAATTTTATATTCGCATCTTTTTGCAAAACCATTCTTGGATGCGGAAAAAAAGTAAGAATAACAGATTCTAAATCATTGTTTTTAGCTGTTTCTATGAGCCTTTTTACGATTTTCTTATGTCCAACATGTACACCATCAAAGGTGCCAATGGTAACAACAGTTTTGGTTTTGAAAGAATTTTTTAGGGAATGATTAATTTTCAAAGTGAAACGTATTTATACAAAAATAAAAAAGAGGATTGATACAATTGTTCAATCCTCTTTTTTATTTATGAAACTAACTGTTATTCCTTTATAAAAGGTAACGTCACAGCTGAATCATTCTTTATTATTTTAACAAAATACATGCCGTTGCTTAATTCAGAAGAATTAATGCTTAAATCAGCATTTGATGATATTTGTTTTGTTGTAACTGTTTGTCCCAACATGTTATAAATGCTGTAAGAGTCTGGTAAATCATTATTACTTACCGAGATATTTAGTACATTAGTTGTTGGGTTTGGATAAATACGGATAGAATTAAGCACAAAGTCTTCAATGCTTAAACTTCCTAAAACATTTATGGTGTAATCTTCAACTTCTGCATCATGATTGTTGGAACAAGGTGCAGGGAAAGCATTAAATTGTGTTGCTACTCTCATAATAGTATTTCCTAGTACTGCGTCACTTGGGATTGTAATACTTAATGGAGAATTACCAGTTGGACCATTTTCAACATTTTGAGCAACACCCAAATCATATTCCTCACCAGCATCATCCAAAGAACAATTTTGATTCCAGTCAATCCAAACTCGCGTACCTACAGGAAAGTTACCATCAGTATTTACATATACTGTTATATCATAAGTGCTTTCTCTGTTAACGTCAGTTGATAAATTAGTAAAATCACTGTAACCAACGTCTAAGTCATTTCCTCCACCACCTTGTGGGTTGTTATCAAGATTATTAATTGTATTGAAACTAACTCCTTTTACACTTGTGAAATAACCATCAGTAGCATCACCCACAGAAGCACAAGGTCCAGAATTACTAGTTAAAGTAAAGCAAGATGTCGCATTATTATTACAAGCACGAGCATCTCCAGTGCTTGAAATTGATACGTTTAAATCGTGGTCTCCAGCTGTAGATGTTATACTAGAAAGCGTGATTGTTTCAGACTCTCCATTAGCTAATGATCCAGTCCAATTATAATTTTCTGAAGTACCTCCATCTATATCATAGGTAATAGTGGCACTAGTTAGTGTATTGGTTCCCCAATTAGTTAAAATTATTTCAGGGTTAGCCTCCGTACCACAAGAAACATTTAAACTTTCAATAGCAACAGCACTATCATTATTTACAGGAGGAAGAGGATCCGCACCATTTGAAGACGCTAAACTAGATCTTGAACTTGCTAATATAGCCTGAACTCGAGCTTTTTGACCATTTGTAAAAATATTCATACATGTGTCGTCGGTATAATCCATATAATTTTCAATCATATCAACCGTTCCACATGACTGATGACCTGTAGGGCAACCATAATTTGGATCATCTACAGCAGGTGTGTCCGCAACCTGATCTCCACCACCACAACCACCTTGAAAGGTGTGTAATAATCCTAAATAATGTCCTACTTCATGTGTCATAGTTCTGCCCTTGTCATATGGTGGACTCAATGCAAATGTACCATCATCATAATCTGAACTTCCAAAATACGTATGACCAGCACTAACACCATCAGTGTTTGCAGATCCTCCTGGAAATTGAGCAAAACCCAATACTGTAGTTAAATCACCTACATATTTTGAAGACCACATATTCATATACAAATCACGATCCCAAATAGTTTGAGTTTTCCAAAACTGAACATCAGCTTGGTCAGTGCCATCTTGACAAATATTAACACGGTTAATACCATTGGTTGGACAACCATCTGGAGTTCGTTGAGCCATGACAAATTCTACTTCAACGTCAGCACCATCAGGATCTGTATTGTAACCTGGTGTACCAACCATACGTCTAAAATCTTCATTCATGACTGTAACTTGAGATAATACTTGAGCATCAGTAATGTTAGGCCCGCTACCAATAGGTTCTCCATTGTGTAAGACATGAACAACCAGTGGAATTTCAATAACAACTCTTCTTTGAGGTGAATTACTCAATTCTTCAATTTTAGTATTCAGTTGCTGTCTAAATGATTCGCTACCCATCATGTTAGGATACTGTTCTAGTAATTCAGCATTATAAATGTCAGTAAGACATTTAGTAAACTCTTGAGAGTTTTTTTGTTGAGCAATTAAAAAACTAGGCATACAGAAAAATATGAATAGTAATTTAAGCAATGTAGTTCTTTTCATAATGTAATTAATTAAGGTTCAAGGAAAATTGAGCGTCTAAATTACAAAAGAAAAATAGTTTTTTAAGTTAGTTTTTTAGATTTTTTGACAAAAAAGATTGAATTCATTGAATATTTATAAATTTTTAGCAAAAAAATTATTGAATAAAAAAATATATCCTCATTTTTGTTGAGTATCACCTTAAGAATTAACTTAATACAATTAATTAAATGCAAAAAATTACTACTCGTTATGCAACTTGCAAAAGACAACTTTTATTCTTTAGCATTTTTATTCTAGTTACCCAAATTACAATTGCTCAAAAGGAAATGCCTCAAAGAGCCATTGAGATAAATTTGGAGGCAGATGAACTAATTGAAACTGAAATTAGAAAATCTGGCCGCTATAATGTTGCAACAGGTTTACCAGTGGCATTATATGATCTTAATTTTGAAGTGCCACAAGGTTCGCCAGAATCTATGGCTATGTATTATTTGCAACAGGAATCAAAAAAACTTGGTATTCCTACCAATGAGATTTCTAATTTACGTCACCATGCCACAAGAACCACCGATGTAGGTTCTGTAGTGAGATACCGACAATATTTTGGTAATTACCCAGTAAATAATAATGAAGTTACTATTACAATTTCCCCTGAAAACAAAGTGGTTTATGTGATGAATAGTTACCAAAGCCATGTGAATTTGAGAAATATCCAGCCAAGTATATCTGAAAATGATGCTTTTACAATTGCAAATAGTTATCTAAATGTACAAAGTAGTATTAGTTTTAGAGATAGTCATTTGGTTGTTTATAAAAATTCCAAAATCACAAAATTAGCTCATGAAGTTGTTATTTCAGCAACTGAACCACTAGGAGAGTGGCATGTTTTTATTGATGCTTTGACTGGTGAAATTTTTAAGGCAGTTGATAAAAACTGTTATTACACTGAACACGATAAAAACTGTTCAGAAAATTGTGAGCATAACGAAAACAGAAATTACAGAAGACGAGTTAATGGAACAGGAATGGTGTTTGACCCAGACCCATTAACATCTAACACGGTTACTTATGGAGGTCAGTATGTCGATGGAAATGATGCTACAAACGCATCTTTAGATGCCGCTCGTTTTAGTGTAACATTGAATGATATTACTCAAAATGGAAGTACTTATTCATTGGTAGGGCCTCGTGCTGAAATTATTGACTTTGATACGCCTAATACAGGTTTATTTACACAAAATTCACCTGATTTTATTTTTAATAGACAAGATCAAGGTTTTGAACCAGTAAACACTTATTATCATATTGATTATATGATGAATTATATAAATAATACTTTAGGTTGTGATGTTATGCCATATCAATATTCAGGAGGTGTTCAGTATGATCCTCATGGTGCTGGTGGAGCGGACAATTCCTATTATACTGGAGGCGCTGGAAGACTTTCTTTTGGAGAAGGTTGTGTAGATGATGCCGAAGATTCTGACGTTATTCATCATGAATTGGGTCATGGTTTGCACGATTGGGTAACCAGCGGCGGATTATCTCAAGTAGATGGATTAAGTGAGGGCTGTGGAGATTATGTAGCGCAGTCCTATAATAGAGGAATTAGTATTGCGAATGGTTATTGGTCTGATACAGATCCTGCTTGGAATTATGTCTTTAACTGGGATGGACACAACCCATGTTGGCCTGGTCGCACAACCGATTATGGGGCTACTTATCCAGGAGGACTTACAGGTTCCATTCACGCCAACGGTCAAATTTGGGCTACTTGTTTAATGGGTGTTTGGGATCAAATTGGCCAACAACAGATGGATAAAATTTTCTATGAAGGTTTAGGAATGACCAATGGGGGTTCAAGCCAAAATGATGCTGCCAATGCTGTTTACCAAGCAGCTGTTAATCTTAATTATGATGTAAGTGAGTTAGATATTATATACAGTAGCTTATCAGATTGTGGTTACACTATTGCTTTGTTGCATGGGCCACCAGTTGCGGGTATAGGAGCAGATAACACTGTAATTTGTTTGGATTCCCAAAACACAGTTATGTTTACAGATTTAACGCAACCAGCAGGTACATCATGGACTTGGACATTTGAAGGTGGTTCTCCGGCTGTTTCTAATGACCAAAACCCAACAGTAGCTTATAGCGCGATTGGTACTTTTGATGTGACATTAGAAGTAACAAATTCTGAAGGGACAGATACTCTATTAATTGAAGATTATATAACAGTAGTTTCAGGAGATGGTTGTCCTAATTGTACTACAACTACCAACGATACACCTGTTGCCATTTCTCCAACAGGTGCGGGATTAGAATATAATTCTATTATTAACATACCTGATAGTGGTGAAGTAATTGATGTAAATGTTACAAATATAACAGGATTACATACCTGGGTTAGTGATTTAACTTTCACCTTAATTAGTCCTTCAGGCACTGAAGTAGAATTGGTAGGTGATATCTGTGACGATTTAGATAACTTTAATTTTGGATTTGATGATGCTGTAACGCCTAGTGCAATACCTTGTCCTCCAATCAACGGTGCAACTTTTGTCCCTACAGAGTCTTTATCTGCTTTTAATGGAGAAGATGCTCAAGGAGATTGGACATTAAATATCGTTGATGCATTTAATCAGGATGGTGGTCAATTAAGTGAATGGACATTAGAAGTTTGTACCATACCTTCATTATCAATATATGAAAATAGTTTTGAAGAATTTGCTATTTTCCCTAATCCTAATAATGGATCTTTTACAATTAAATTGAATTCGCGTTCAAATAGTAATATTATTGTTGAAGTCTATGATATAAGAGGTCGTTCGGTTTATAATAAGTCATTTAACAATAACGCAAACTTTAATAAGGTTATTGATTTAAATAATGCTCAATCAGGAGTATATCTTGTAAAAGTGAACGACGGTGACAAACAAACTATTAAAAAGATTTTAGTAGAGTAATTTTAGCAATCAATCTAAAATAAAAAAGGAAACCATTCGGTTTCCTTTTTTATTTTCCGTTAAATGTATTCATAGTGTTATTTACTCCTGCTGTTCCAAAAGATTTTATAAGTTCAACAGATTTTTCTAGGCGTTCTGGTAGTTTGGATTTTTCGTCGTCATTCCATTCACCTAAAACGTAATCTACTTGTCGTCCCTTACTAAACTCATCACTAATTCCAAATCGGAATCGGTTGTATTTTGTAGTCTGTAGTTTATCTTGAATATCCTTCAAACCATTGTGACCACCATCACTACCTTTAGTTTTTAATCGTATGCTACCAAAAGGTAGGTTTAAATCATCAGTAATAATCAGTAGGTTTTCCAAAGGAATTTTTTCTTTGGTAAGCCAATATAAAACGGCTTTGCCACTCAAATTCATATAGGTGCTTGGTTTCAAAAGAATAAAAGTTCTTCCTTTAAATTTGTACGTAGTAATATCGCCTAATTTTTGAGCTTCAAACTTTAAATCTTCTTTTTCAGCCAGAAAATCCAATATCTTAAATCCTATATTGTGTCTGGTATGAGCGTATTTTTCTCCAATATTACCTAATCCTACAATTAAAAACTTTTTCATAACATCATTTTCTTGATCAATTTGATCAGCTTCTTTTCTTTTCAATAAATTATAAATGAAACGAAACATAAATAGAATTTATGTAAAAATAAAAAAGCACTCTGAATAATCAGAATGCTTTTTATGATTTCATGTAATTGAAATTTATTCTTGAGCTTCAGAAGCTTCTGCAGGTGCTTCTGCTCCTTCAGCTGTAGCTTCAGTTCCTTCTGCTCCTTCTTCAAGTTCTTCGTCTTCATCTTCAACTTCAAGAACCATAGCAGCTCTTGCACGTTTAATTTGACAAACTACTGTGTTTTCAGAGTGCATGATTTTATAAAGATCATTTTCTAAAGCCGTTACATATAATTTGTTTCCAAGCTTTAAAGGCGTAATATCTACCTCAATAAAATCTGGTAAGTTTTTAGGTAAGGCTTTAACACGTAATCTACGAGAGTTTTTACGTAAAACACCACCTGCTTTTACACCTTTAGAGTTACCAACAAAGTGTACAGGAACTTCCATAGTAATAGGTTTTCCTTCGTGTAGTTGGTAGAAATCTATATGTAGAATTCTATCTGTTACAGGATGAAATTGAATATCCTGCATGATGGCATTGTAGCTTTCGCCATTATCCATAGTAATCACAACTGTATGCGCGTTAGGCGTATAAACCAGTTTTGAAAATGCGATTTCATCAGCAGAGAAATGCACTGGCTTATCACCTCCGTATAAAACGCAAGGTACCTGTCCAGCATTACGTAAGGCTTTTGTTGACTTTTTGCCCACGCTTTCTCTTTGAGATCCGTTGATTGTAATTGACTTCATTTTTATTTATATTAATTATTAAATTACATTATAAATTTCGAACTAATTGACTTGTTGTAATGCACATTCTGCATAACTTCGGCAAAAAGTTCGGCACAGCTTAATACACGTATTTTGCTGCTTTCTTGTTTTAAGGGAATAGAATCTGTGACGATTAATTCCTCTAATTTTGAGTTTTCTAAACGTTCATAAGCATTACCCGATAAAATTGGATGCGTACAAATAGCTCTTACACTTAACGCACCACGTTCCATCATTAAATCAGCTGCTTTGGTTAAGGTGCCTGCCGTATCAACCATATCATCAGCTAAAACAACATTCTTACCAGTAACATCACCAATTAATTCCATATGCGAAATAACATTGGCTTTGGCTCTTTGCTTATAACAAATGACTACATCACTTTCTAAAGCTTTAGAATATGCATAAGCTCTTTTGGATCCACCCATGTCTGGTGAAGCAATTGTTAAGTTATCTAAATTCAAACTTCTTAAGTAAGGTAAGAAGATAGTTGATGCAAATAAGTGATCAACTGGTTTTTCAAAAAATCCTTGAATTTGATCAGCATGTAAATCCATAGTAATTATACGAGTAGCTCCTGCGGCTTCAAGCATTTTTGCAACAAGTTTAGCTGCAATTGGAACTCTTGGCTTATCTTTTCTATCTTGTCTAGCCCAACCAAAATAGGGTAATACAGCAGTGATGTGTCTCGCAGATGCACGTTTTGCAGCATCAATCATCAATAACATTTCCATCAGATTTTCAGGTCCAGGATGTGTAGAACCAATAATAAATACGCGAGCACCACGAATAGATTCTTCATATGATGGTTGAAATTCGCCATCACTGTAAGTTGAAGTAATAACATTACCCATACTAATACCAAAAGCGTTAGCAATTTTCTCGGCTAATACTTTGCTTTGAGAGCATGTAAAAATCTTGGCTTCAGTTGCTATATCAGGCATTGTTAATGAGTTGTTTAATAACGAATTAAATCGGTTTTGTTAAACGAGGTGCAAATTTAGGAATTTATTTCAACTGCAAAAGCATAAAAGCTACTATTTTTAATTGCTTATACTATTTTATTTTATAATTTTGCAGTCCTAAATGCTCAAGTGGCGGAATTGGTAGACGCGCTGGATTCAAAATCCAGTTCTTTCGGGAGTGTGGGTTCGATTCCCACCTTGAGTACATAATAAGCCTGTTAAACTACTGTTTTTCAGGCTTTTTGTTTTAGTGTTGTTTTGATAAAAAATTAATTATTAGGGAAGAAAGTAAAGCTCTCACGGTTATAAGTTTAAAATCTATTATTCCTTTATGTTTGGAGCATTTACCCTTCCTGAATTTAAGCCACGAATACTCATCGAAACAACTTCTTCATCAGTATTAAATTGAAATAGAATCTGCATATTGTCTCTTGGGTTATCACTTTCTACTAAAAATACATTTGCTTTATATGGCCATAAAATTATGGGTTCCACCCAGTAATTAGACTCCAGATAAAGCTTACCATCCTTAAGATATACTTCTCTATATCTTTCGCTATCAACAATATATTTACCGAGATAGGGTTGTAGGTCCTCTATACGGGTGTCATGATAATCTGGTATTTTAATTTTTAGTTGCTTTAAAGCATTTGAACTTTCTACGTCTCTTGGATTGTCAGCTAATGCTTTTTGATAATGTTTTGCAGCTAAATTTGAGTTATTTTTTTCTAAATATAAGTTTCCTAGCTCACGATGGATTGTATAAAAGTCTGGCATCACACGATCTGCTAATAATAAGGTTTTAATGGCTTCATTAACTTGATTGTTGTTTCTCAAAGTACTAGCGGTTTGAAACAAACTTCGCCAGTCTACCGTATTTAAGTAATCTTCTTCATAGGTCAAGGTTGAGTCGATTATCGTTTCAACATAGTCAACCCCTTTTTCAATGATTAACTGTCCTATGGAATTAGGATCTAAAGGTGCTCTTTTGCCTTTTTTAAATTGAAAACTAAAATCATGGCTTATAGGCTCATACTCTTTAAAACTATTTTTGTCCTTTAAATAGTGGTCAAAAAAGAGCCCTATATAGTTAGTCATTTCTGCATAAAACTTATAATGGGTTTCTTTTTCATCTTCAGTTAGAGTTTTGTTATTAACCATTTCATACAATAAGAATAAACCTGAAAAGTAATTATGGTTTTCAATATCGTATCTAATCAAGGCTTTGTCAGCATATTTTACATTTTCAAGAAATGTTGCTGGATTTTGATCGGGTGACTTTAAATTTTTACCAATGAATAGTAGATTTGAAGTAAAACGTTCTGGATTGTACAATTCACTTTTTGTAAAGTCATTCAACCATCCTTGGGACATAATGGAGCCATCTAATGAAATGGTTGCATCTACAGCTTTATTTTTTGAGGCGAATACAATGTTTGACAATCCGCCTAAACTAAACCCGAAAACACCAATTTTATTACTCGGATATTTTCTTTTTGCATATTGTAACAAGAATGCTAAATCTTCAGCCTGAACTTTAACAGCGTTTAAATTTCTTTGTTGAAGTTGTGAAAATTCACCCTTTGCCATAACCGAAAGCACAACATATCCTTTACTTGCCAAATATTCACACATAATACTATTATCTATTGCAGAAGTATTCATTGGTGGTGCATAAAGAATGATTGGAAAATCGCCTGTGATTTCATCAGCATCTAGAAGAGCATGGGTATTGCTATTCAGTATTTTTTTTAATTGATCTTGTTTTGTCTTGTTGTTTAAGGAATTAACAAGCGCATTGATACTAGTGTCTTTGTCTTCTATTGATGTTTTTTCAAAGTCTATTTCAGATGACGTGAAACCAATATAATCTTTATACAGTAAGTTATTAGATTTATTACCGAGTTTCGACGGATACCAAATAGAAACTTGCATTGGCCTGCCTATTGGGTATTCTGTTCTATTGCCGTAATAATCATATTTTTGGAAGAAAGAGCGGCTATTATCGTAGGTGTGAAACACTTTATAGCCTACGGAAAACTCTCCAAAAGTTAAGTGATTAGTAATATTGCTTTGTGAATGAGCGTTTAAAGTAATTAAGACTATAGTTATGATATTGAAATAGATTTTTTTATTCATTGTTGTTCTGTTTGTTTTAATTAAGATAGCCTCATAATAAAATTGTTACAGTTGTGCTTATTGATTTTTAACCAATTGTCTTATTTGTTTAACAATTATTTCAGGTTGATCAATTTGTATGTAATGCCCACTTTTTTTAGCAATAATTAGCTTACTATTTGTAGATAGATTCAGTAAATCTTTTTGTAACGAGTCTCTATGTTTTACTAACTGCTCTGAACTCCAATTTTCATCGCCTTCAGGCATACTTTTATTTCCTCCAGCAATGACTATTAACGGAATGTCATCCAAAGTGTATTTCCCTTTATTTAGATACATATCTTGCATAATTTCAGCTTCATAAGTATTACTTTGTCCTTTTACGTAAGTGAAAGGGCGCTCATTATAAATCCAATTGAAGCGCGCTTTATCTTCATCAGAAAACTTTTTAAGCATATCTCCAAAGTCTCGTTTCCCTTGAAACGATTTTATTTCAGGCTTTTCAGTCAATGGTGTTTTTACCACTTCTTTTATGGACTGGTCAGCAGTTAAACGCATACGTTTCCATTCCATTTGTTTTGTTTCCTTGTTAAAGATTTTAAGTGTCACATCTGGATGTGTAGCATCAACCATGACTACTCCTTTTACCTCATCTTTATATTCTACAGCAAACAAATTGGCTTGAATACCGCCCAAAGAATGTCCAACAACAATGTATGGTGCTTTGTAGCCAGCTTTTTGTAAGGTCTGATAGGTATCATATACTTGTTGGTTTAATGCTAGTCCGTGACCATGTTCACTCCAGCCTTCTCCTGCAAAATCAATAGCTACAGCTGTTGCAAACCTTCCAACTTTTGGTAGTACTAAATTCCAATGTAATGCAATATCGCCTGCACCATGAAAAAATACTACCGTTGGTCCTTTTTTGTCTTTGCCCTCCACTAATAAATGAATATTATGTCCGCCTATATCAACAAACTCACCAGGAGCATTAAATTCTTTTTTTTGAGGACTTGCTTTAATACAGCTCATTAAGAATAAGACTATTACTAACTTCTTCATTTTTTTGTTTTTTGTAGTTCTATTTTTTGAAAATTTAGTAACTAAATTTTAATTAGTTGCGAGATGATTCTATTGTCTTTAAATACTCTACTGCACGAGCTTTGCCTTTTTTTGATTTCTCTGATAAAATGACATCAAATTCATATTGAGAGACTACCTTACCGCCTTTAGGAGTTTTAAACTCCTTGCTTTCATTTTGAAGTTCTACATTTGTGCACAAATAGCTGAAGTTGCCATCATCTACCTGTAAAACAAGTCCTGGAAGACCATCATATAATAGAGGTCCATTAGCTATTGGTATTTGAGTTGTAAACCATGCAGTAACCAAAATTAAGGAGTCGTTTTTTTTGTATTGAAGTGTTGCTTTGGAGCATGAATATATCCCTATGTTTTTTATTTCCTGATGAATTTGCCATTCTTTAGCGTGAATGGTGTCTTGAATTGAAAACACCTTTCCCAATAATTCCTTTTTATGCACATAACGCCTTGTGGTGAAATCTTTGAACAATTTATCACTGGAATTATTGGTGCTACCATTTAGATCTAGTTTTTCTTTTTCAAAGAATAAGGATTTGGTTTTATTAAACTCTAAAACATATTCCTTTTGAAATTGTTTTGTAAAATAACCTTGTACGCTTTCTATAGTTTCTTTATCGTATTTAGTGCTATCTAACAAGGTTTTCATCTTTTTATGGGACTTATAAGTTACCTTCCCTACAATGTTTTGAGAATTAAAATAAGTGTCTGATTTTTCTTCAAAATCGTTGGGTTTTATGTGAGATTCAGAAAAGGTCAATGCTGTTAAGCATACTATTGCAATAAATATTAGGTTTATTTTATTCATTTTGTTGACTCAAATTATATTCATTAATAATCTTTTTAGCCGTTGTATTGTTTGGGTTTAAATCAATCGCTTTTTTGTAAGCCTTAATAGCTTCGTCTGTACTATTATCTGTTGCATAGGCTTCACCTAAACTATCATAAGCATTTGCGTTTTCTGGATATACCATGGTAAAAAAAGTAAATACATTTATCGCTTTTTTGTTCATTTGATATTGCAAATAGTTATATCCTAAATTATTAAGCTCTGTAGCTTTAATTTTATGAGCATCATCTTTATCCAATAAAGTTCTATACAGTTTTAAAGCTTCATTAAGTTTTCCTTTTACAATTAGAGCATTAAGTTTATTAATTGTTGTTGTATTAACTATTTCTTTTTCAAATCCTAAAGCAACATTTCCAAGCTTATTATACATTTTAGACATGTCTATTGGGTTTCTATTAGACAAACCTATAACTACTAAATCGTGCTCTAAAAAGATAGCAACAGTACTTGAAAACCCAGGGCATAACCCTGAATGCATTACTATTTGACCTCCTTTTTCTTCTAAAGGAAGTTTAGAAGAATAGTTCCAGGTAATTAATCCACCATGAGTTCTAAAGTTCTGATCTAATGCAAGGTATTGTTGATGCAACTCCTTTGTAAGTAACGTTCCTTTTATTATTTCTTGAGAAAAGCGATATAAATCGTTAATAGAAGACATGATAGATCCCGCAGCCAACACATGCGATTTGTTTTCATGCTCGCTTTTAAGTGTTTCTCCTTCTAAAAAGTTATAACCAGATGCAATATTTTTAATTACACGACCTTCAATTTCGTGGGATGTTTGTTTTAATCTTAAAGGTGAAAAAATTAAACTTTTCATTGCTTCTCCATAATCTTGGTTGGTTATGCTTTCAATAATTAATCCCAATAAACTATACCCAACATTAGAATATTGAAACGATTCATCTGGTTGAAATGCTAAATCGGTTTTATTAACAGCATTGATTATTTCCTTTGAGCTATATGTTAAATGAGGTGCATTTTCCAGATAATTATCAACGGTTCTTGTTAAACCACTTCTGTGATTTAAAATATGACTAATCTTTATATTGTTGAATTTTGAGTTTAACTTTGGCAGATACTTTACAACTTTATCTTCTAATGTCAGTTTACTTTGAGATGCCAAAATATAAATAGCATACGAAGTAAACATTTTACTTACTGAAGCTATTCTAAAAGGCGTTTCATTGGTGATTTTAGTATGATGCTCAAAATTGGAATAACCATAAGACTTGTCTAAAAGCACCTCATTATTTTTAACTACAAACAAACTGCCGTTAAAGTTTAATGAATCTTTAAATTGCTTTGATAAAAACAATAATTCTTCTTTAATAGACTGATTGTTTTGTCCATTTAAATTAATATTAAAAAAAAGCACAACTATACTTACAACTATAGATCTATTCATTATAAGTTCATTAAAAAGATAGTTTAGATTTAACATTTTCCAAATCAAATTTTTGAATGTAGATATCTAATGAGCCGTCAAATGTCTTTGGGTCTTTAGATTTTCTATTAGATGTATAGAGTATATGTTTTAAATCGTGAGTTAAAGAAGGGCTTCCCTCGGTAAATTTTGTATTATAGGCTCCTCCTAAATTTTTAGCTTGGGACCATTTTCCGTTTGTATTAAAACTGATATACATATCATAGAACCCGTAACTGTCTTCAAAGCCATCTTCAGATCTTCTAACAAATAGTATGAAAGATTCATCTGGTGAAACCCAACTATCACATTCAATAAATTTACTATTCACTGTTTTGGGTAATCTGACAGCTTCTTGATAACTACCATTAATAAGTTTAGAAACATAAATATCACCATGAGTTTCTTCTGAAAATCTTGTAAAGTAGATATTACCGGAATTTGTTTGAGAAGGCGAATATTCTCCAAGTTCTGAATTTATAGCTTGGGGTAACTTTTTAGCTTTAGACCAACCGTTTTGTGTACGATTGGCCACCCATATATTCCCGTCATTTTGTGTAGTATCAATATTAAATCTAGAAGCAAAAAATAATCTATCTCCATCGGGTGAGATATGAGTGTCTCCACCTTGCATTTTTTTTTCTGCAAAACGAACGGTATCTCTGGTTGTTAATTTGTTGTTTGTAAATTTACTTACCACAGGATAGGATGATTTCCAACTGGAATCATTTACAGTAAAATATATTTCTTTATATTTTTGAGAAATATTTCCGCCATATTCTATTTGATTAGAAGATATAATGCCTGGAGCCAATGGAACAGATTCCTCTATTTTGTTTGAATTATGAGTTAAGTACCATTCATTATTGTTTCCATTCCCTTGACAACCAAGAGCAAGTGCAAATGCTAAGAGTATAAAATAATCAATTATTGCTTTTTTATGTGTCATTACTATTTTATAGAATTATAATTCAGAGCAAAAATATTTTTTTAATTGATATATCAATTATATTTGCATCAAAAAAAATGTTAAATGTTTAAAGTAGACCCTCGTAAAAGTATTTTCTATTATATAGATGAGGCTATAAAAGAATATAGAAAGTATGCTCAGAAAAAAATATCGGTCATTGATCCAAATATAACTTTAGATCAGTTACTGACGTTAAACCTTATAAAAGAAGATCCGGATAGTTCTCAAAAAGAGTTAGCTCAAATTTTATTTAAAGACTATGCATCGTTAACTCGAATAATTGAACTATTGGTAAAAAAGAGCTATTTGTCTCGATCAATTAATCAATCAGACAGAAGGAAATTTGTTTTAAAACTTACAGCAAAAGGCCATACAATTGTTGATAAATTAACTCCTGTAATTATTGAGAATAGAAAAATAGCGCTCAAAAATATTTCAGATACTGATTTAAAAAGCTTAAAGGCAACATTAAAAACAATTACAGATAACTGTAAGTCTGATTTATAAGACGAATAGATATCTACTTTTAACATTAAATCAAACTAATCGACAAAAAACGAAAATTTTAAAGTTTTTTAGCAATCCCTATCCCAATATTGAGTCCATCATATGCGTCTATAACGATGTCATAATCAAGTGATAAGAGAACTTCTAGGTTGTGTTTAGTAATCTCTATTCCATATTCAGCGCCAATTCTTGCCACTCTAAAACTTTCGTTTTTATCAAATTCTAATCCACCACCAAGCTCAACACCAAAACCATCAAATATTTTATAGGTTCCAACTATTAGTGAAGTAATAGGTGTATTTCGTTCAAGGATTTCATCGCCTGAAGTCTTTTCAACCACAAAATTTTCAATTATAATGTCGTTATGTAAGCCTAAAGCCCATTTGTCGTTGAACATATAATTATAATTTACAGCCCAAGAAGGTTCTGATTCTGTTTTTCTTTTGCCGTTTTCAAAACCTTGAAAAATAGTGGTGTGGCCTAAAAGAATTGAAATGGAATGATGATGAATCTCATCTGAATTTTCTTGTTCTTCTTGTGCAAAACCAAAGAAACCTATTAGTATAAAGAATAATACAAGAAATTTTTTAGCACTATTTATCATAAGATAATGATGATTAAAATCATTGAACAAGATATCTATAACATACAAAAATCACAAACTTTTCGTTTTAAATTGTATATTTGAACGCACCCTTAAAACTACATAAACAATGCTTGAAGATTTTTGGTTTAATGTTGAATATGGCATTAATCATGTACTTGATATAAATGCTTATGATCATGTGTTATTTCTTATTGTATTAACCGTTCCATATTTATTTAAAGACTGGAAACGCGTATTACTATTAGTGTCATTATTTACCTTGGGACATACATTGTCTTTAGTCTTGGCTGCCTATAACGTGGTTAGTGTCAATGGCCAATTGGTTGAGTTTTTAATACCTATTACCATTATGGTAGTAGCACTTTTTAATGTGTTTACCGCTGGTAAAGGGGCTCAAAAAGAGCGAGTTGGTGTCTTATTTTTTTCAACTTTATTTTTTGGTTTAGTGCATGGTTTAGGTTTTGCCCGAGAATTTCAAATTTTGGTTGGCCGAGCAGATAATAAACTAGTAACCCTATTGGAGTTTGCATTAGGTATTGAAATAGCCCAAGTGATTATTGTATTTATTGTTCTTTTTTTAGGATATATCATGCAAACAGTCTTTCGTTTTTCGAAACGCGATTGGATTATGGTGATTTCAGCTATAGTTGTTGGTCTAGTTATCCCTATGATTTTAGGCAGTGATTTTCTGTCATAATAAAGAGTCTTCATAACCTAAAGTTTTCATAAAACTTCAATCTTCGGGTTGTAATTAAAACACGAACCCATTATATTCGTTATAAGCATTCAAATGTATGAAAGAACAGAAACAGCTTAAATACGATAAAGCGTATTTAAGAATGGCAAAAGAATGGGGGAAACTCTCTTATTGTAAACGAAAGCAAGTTGGCGCGATAATTGTAAAAGATAGAATGATAATATCTGATGGGTATAATGGAACACCAACAGGTTTTGAAAACTATTGTGAAGATGACGAGGGTTATACCAAATGGTATGTATTGCATGCAGAAGCGAATGCAATTTTAAAAGTTGCTGCTTCCACACAATCATCAAGAGGAGCTACTTTATATATAACACTATCACCTTGTAAGGAGTGTAGCAAGCTTATTCATCAGGCTGGTATTATTAGAGTTGTTTACAGTGAAGCTTACAAGGATGATTCTGGATTACGGTTTTTAAAAAAGGCAGGAATAGATTTAAAATTAATTGAAGATTTACAGTCGTCATGAAAATTCAAAAAAAATATCTTCCATTGTTATTGGGTATCGGCATAGCTGCTGGTATCTTTATTGGTGGAAAATTGAATTTTTCTGACAATTCTGATAGACTGTTTTCTTCCAATAGTAAAAAAGACAAACTAAACAGACTAATAGATTTTATTGACTATGAGTATGTTGATGATGTTAATACAGATAGTATTGTTGATGTAACTGTTAATGGTATTCTAGAAAATCTAGATCCACATTCTGTTTATATTCCCAAGGAAGATATGCAGCGCGTATCTGAAAACATGAAAGGTGATTTTGTAGGTATTGGTATTAGCTTTTATACTTATAAAGACACCATAACTGTTATTCGATCTATTGAAGGTAGTCCTAGTGACAAAGCAGGAATAAAAGGTGGAGATCGTATTATAACGGCTAATGGAGACTCTATTTTTGGAAAGGATTTGAGCAATTCTGAAATTGTAAATAAATTAAAAGGACCAATAAACTCAAAAGTTGAGTTAGGAGTTGTCAGAAAAGGTGAGCCTAAAGTCCTAAAGTTTAATGTGAAACGAGATAATATCCCAATTCAGAGTGTTGATGCCGCTTATATGTTGACCGAAACATTAGGGTATATTAAGATAAACAGATTTGCTGAATCTACGTATAAAGAATTTTCTAAAGAACTTAAAAAGCTTAAAAAACAAGGTGTTCAAGACTTAGCAATTGATTTGAGAGGAAATCCTGGCGGCTTTCTGGGGATAGCCGAGCAAATAGTTGATGAATTTTTAGAAGATGACAAATTAATACTCTTCACAAAAAATAAGCGTGGTAATATTGAGAAAAGCTACGCTACTAAAAAAGGTGATTTTGAAAATGCTAAAGTCTATGTAATGATTGATGAAAATTCAGCTTCAGCTAGTGAAATAGTTGCAGGAGCATTGCAAGATAATGACAAAGGGACAATAGTGGGTCGCCGCTCTTATGGTAAAGGATTGGTACAACGTGAGATGGAGTTGGGAGATGGTAGTGCTGTTCGATTAACCGTTTCAAGGTATTATACACCAACTGGCAGATCCATTCAACGTTCCTATGAAAATGGGAATAAGGATTATTATGATGATTATTTTGAGAGATTAAACAGAGGTGAGTTTCTTGATCCCGAAAAAATAGAAGTTGCGGACTCTTTAAAATTCACGACACCAAAAGGGAAAGTAGTATATGGTGGAGGTGGTATTATACCTGATATTTTCGTGCCATTGGATTTAAGTATGCAGAATGAAACGTTAACGTTTTTAAGACGTAGGGGTTTTATAAGTAATTTTGTTTTTGAGGAATTAGAAAAAGACAGGAGTTTTTACAAGAATATTTCTCGCGATGAATTCATTGAATTTTACAATGTAAGTGATGATATGGTTATGGCTTTTCAAGATTATTTGAATGCCAAAACAAAAGCTAATATCACGTTTGTAGCCTACAATGAAGAGGTGAAACAATATATAAAAGCTACGTTAGCTTCTCAATTATTTGGTAATGGTGCCTTTGAAGAAGTCATCAATCAAAATGATATTATGATTGATGAGGTCATTAAATTAGACCAAGAAAACTAAATTATAGTTTATCATGAACTTTGGTGTGCTCACCATCATTCCAAAGAGTTAAAATATCGGTCGCTACATGAGACCCACTACCACAAGCTATGGCAAACTGACTGCGCCATCCTGCCAAAGTGCCAGCGACATATAATCCTTTTCTAACTAAATGGTCTGTATTTTCTAACCAAATTCTATTTTTTTCAGCTTTTGCTCGTGGATGCGGTTTTATGTAGGATTCCAACCCGTGAATATTAAATAAATTGGTATATCCTACAGCAATTACTGCAATTCTGGTTTGGTAAATAGCTTTGGTGGTTGTAATGATGAAATAATCATTTTTAGACGTAACAGCTGTGACTTTTTCATTGTCAATTTGTTCAATATGTGGATACAGTTCAGCTAATTGGTTTTTGCCATTTTCCAATATCGATTTACCAGTAGTCCCAGGATTTAAACCTAATACATTATTAAAAAGAGCGGATTGTAAATGTGACGCTTTTTGGTGCGTAATGATACCTATAATTTTGTCTTTAGTAAAATCCTTTTGACCTGCAGACCCAAGGACTAGTGCACACGATAGACCTGCGGCACCACCACCAATTATAAGTGCATCATAAATCATTTTCTACTTTTAGATTTCGCTTCAATCTTTTTTGAAACCATCAATATTTGAAGCAATATAATGGCGCATAATGCTGCAAAAATGGTTATTAGTGCTATTAAACTGTCACCTTCAAACGGATTGTTCAAATCAACCATCATCGCGTTGTAAATAATAAGTGCAACAGCAATAATTGATAGTATAGCAGAAATTATTTTCATAGTTATGCAATTAGTTCTTTAAAGTTATGAGCAAAAAGTTTAACGGCTATTGCCAGTAATATCACACCAAATATTTTTCTGATAATATTGATACCGTTCTGTCCTATGAGTCTTTCAATGCGTGCTGATGTTTTAAGAACAATATAAATGATTACAACATTCAATATAACGGCAACAATAATATTTTCAACACGAAACTCTGCACGTAAAGATAATAAAGTTGTTAAACTTCCAGGTCCAGCAATTAGTGGAAATGCTAATGGGAATACCGATGCGGTCATTGCAGAGCTTTCATCTTCCTTATAAAGCGTTATTCCTAGAATCATTTCCAAAGCAATAAAGAATAAGATAAAAGCACCAGCTACAGCAAAACTGTTAACACCAATCCCTATAAGTGAGAGAATGTTCTTTCCAACAAATAAAAACAATATCAAAATAATACCTGCAATAATCGAAGCTTTTTCACTTTGAATATGCCCAGCTTTTTTGCGTAAATCTATAATAATTGGAATATTTCCTATAATATCAATAACAGCGAAAAGCACCATAAACGCTGTGAAGATCTCTTTTATATCTAGTGCCATTACTGGAGTTTTTAAATTTTCGGCAAAAGTAGTCTATTATCTCTGATATTCAATAGCAATTAAATATAAACTTTAGTTATTTTTGCACCATGTTTCAACTAGGAAAAACCATTATTTCAGAGGATATAATCCAAAAAGATTTTGTTTGTAATCTTTCGGCTTGCAAAGGAGCTTGTTGCATTGATGGTGATGCTGGAGCACCATTGGAAAAAAGCGAGACCAATATCTTGCAAGAGATATATCCTAATGTTAAGCCATTTTTGCGAAAAGAAGGTATAAAAGCCATTGAACAACAAGGGGTTTTTATAACTACAGAAAATGGTGATTTTGAAACACCTTTGATTGATGGAGCAGATTGTGCCTATGTGATTTTTGATGAAAATAAAACCGCTTTATGCGCTATTGAAGAGGCTTATAATCAAGGTGAAATAAAGTGGAAAAAGCCTTTGTCATGCCATCTATACCCAATCCGTATTAAGGAATATTCTGAATTTTCAGCAGTGAATTATGAAAAATGGCAAATCTGTGATGATGCTTGTTCGTTAGGTAAAGAACTCCAAGTGCCTGTCTATAAATTTGTAAAGGATGCGCTCATAAGAAAATTTGGTGAAGATTGGTATGCTGAATTGGAGAAGGTTGCAGCAGATTACAGATGATTTCATGCAATTTTCAAACTAGATTGTTTGATTGGAATACTTAAAACTACCTTTGTGCCAGTTGGTGTTCCAGCCTCAAACAAATCAATAATGTCTAAAGCGTAGTCATCATTAAAGTTTTTAGAGAAATTCTCCAATCGTGCTTTTGTTATCTCAATTCCAACAGACTGCCTTTTTAGTTTTTTTTCATTTTTAATTTTTTGTGAAGCCTTTCTGCCAATACCGTTATCTGTAATTGATATTGTAATATGGCTATGGTTTGCTTTTTTAATATCAATAGTAATTTCTTTATTATCTGATTTAGTTGACAACCCATGCCAAATGGCATTTTCCAAAAAAGGCTGTAAAATAAGAGAAGGCACTTTGACGGTTGATGTATTCACATTGGGATCAATATTTACATGGTAATTTATGCCGTTTGAAAACCTTATGTTTTCAATGTTCATATACAATGCCATGGTTTCTAGTTCACCTTCCAAAGAGATTTCTTTTTCAGTTGAAGCGACCAATATTTTCCTAATGAGTTTAGAGAATTTGTTTAAATAATAAACAGCATTTTCCTTTTCATTGTTTATTATGTAAAGTTTAATGGAGTTAAGAGAATTAAAAATAAAATGGGGATTCATTTGGTTTCGTAACATCTCTTGTTCTAAAGTTACAATACGCTTTTCATTGCGAAGTTGTCTTTGTCTATGTAAAACAAATAGAATAATCACAATTAAAAAACCACCCAAAAGGCTTAATAATAAAGTTTTTTTGTTCTGTGCCAATTTGAGTTTTACTATTTCATTCTCACTAGCCAATTCCTTAATTTGGTTGTTCTTTTTTTCGCTTTCATATTTTATTATCAAGTCGTTTACATATTGCAGATTACGTTCACTTGTTAAAGTTTCTTCCAACTTAATATAATCTTTATAATATGATAGCGCTGTACTTACATCACCTGTTTTTTCGTGAAGTTCTGAAAGATAGTTGTACGCTTCAATTTCTGAAGATTTTAAATTATAATTTTTGGCAATTGATAAGGCTTTATTAAGATTTTCCTTTGAAACATCATATTGATTTTTTCTTAATTGTATGAGGCTTAGATTAAGATAAGACGTCGCAATGTAATATTGGTCATTTACTTCAATTGCTTTTTCGAGAGCTTGATTTATGATTGGTAAAGCTGTTTGATAATCATCCTGTAAGATGTATATTTTGCCAATACTATTGTAGCATATGACACGTCCAATATCAGAGTCAATTTCATTATTATAGCGCAAAGACAATTGATAGTGTTCGAGGGCTTCATTAAGCTGCCCTTTTTTCTCTTTTGCATAACCAATGTTGTGATTGTTTATGGCTAAACCAAGTTGATTGTTCAATCTGGTTTCAATTTTTAATGATTTGTGGAATTGTTCCAGCGCCAAATCATATTGTTTCAAAGCTAGATAAATATTGCCCATGCTATTCTGTGAAACCGCAATGCTACGTTCAATCTCTAAAGAAGGGGATGCTTCAGCTTCAGCTAAATCCAATGCGTCCTTATGGTAGTCTAGTGCTGACCTAATGGCATCCATACGCCTATATACAACCCCAAGCATGTTTAAACTCAATACTTCCATTTCGAGGTTTTCAATTTCTCTTGAAATTCTTAAAGCTCTTTCATGCATTGAAATAGCTTCATCATAATGAGATATATTTCTAAAAGAAGTTCCTAGAGCATTTAAAGCATAACATTCACCTTCTAAATAATCTGTTTTAGCACTTTTATGAACTAGATAAGACATTTTTATGGTGTCTTTTTTAGTTGTTAAAAAAACAGAATCTAAAGAGGTTAAGTCTTTAATGTTTAACGCAATGACACTATCTACCCTTTTGTAGAAATCAGCAATTTGTTCTTGAGCATAGATATTACTAGTACAAACAAAAAAAATGATAAAACCAATGAATTTTTTTAATGATAAGATGTGTTTAAAGGAATTCATGTTCTATACTTTGTCTAAAAAATCTGATTTACGTTGTCTGGCAACAGGTATTTTATCGTTTGTTTGCATAACAACATAACCATCGTTTTTTATAAACTCCTTAATCTTATTTAAATTAATTATGTATGAATTATGGATTCTGAAAAAGTAATTTTCAGGTAAAATGGCATTTACTTCCTTTAATTTTTTTGTGACTACAATTTTTTGTTGATCCTGCATAACGAACGTACTGTAGTTACCGTCAGATTCTATGTATATAATGTTGTCAGTTTCTAGAAAAATAAGCTTTCCATCTGTACTAATGGTAATTTTTTTCTGGTTGAAGTTTTTATTGAAATTTAAAAGAACTTCTTCAATTTTTGATATGGGTAAGCTATTGGTGTTATGTTTCTTAATCTTTTTTATCGTTTCCTTAAGATCATCTGAATCTATGGGTTTTAATAAGTAATCAATTGCTTCATGCTTCAGGGCTTTCAACGCATATTCGTTATAGGCAGTGGTAATTACTATTGCAAAATCTCTGTTAACCAATTTATCTAAAAACTGAAACCCATCCATTGTTGGCATGTTAATATCAAGGAATAAACAATCAGTTGAGTTGGAATTGAGAAACTGGATAGCACCCTCAGGCTTGCTATAAGTTTTAATAACAGTTATTTCAGAATTAAATTTCTTCAATTCCCATGACAGGCTATCAATAGCTTTTTGTTCATCGTCAACAATTACGGCTCTTATCATAGTTCCAAATATAGGAATATTAAATATTTTAAAAATTAAATTTTACTTTAAGTTTAGAGAGGTTTTATTCCAATAAACCACTTATACAGTATTTATTACCAACCATACATTTTGAAGTGTATGGTAAGCTTTTTTGTAAGAAATTAGTGTCGCTATTAAATTATTTAAAGGTTTATACATTTATTAAAGGGTAATTGCTATTAATCTTGAAAAGCTAGACTCGTCTAGCTTTTTTATTTAAATTTCATTAAATTTATTAGTTAGTTAGTTAGAAGAAAAAGCAGTATCTCTACTGCTTTTTTCTTTTGTAAAAGAACTCATTTTTCAAATGGGTTGTATCGCAGTCTAGCCGTATTGTTTCCTTGTTTTAACGTGTAATTTCCTACTTGACAAAAACATTGTAATAAACTGAATATCAAATATATAGAAATATTTTTTTGTTTTTGATGTGTTTAGTTGTTCTTAAGTTTTTGTTAAAAACTTGTTGACAATGTTTATAACTTAACCTTTCATTTTCGAACACATTTTTCAATCTTTGTTAGTCCCAAATAACACCAAAATATTCATTAAAATTTAATAAAAAAACTAGTAACATGTCTCAGGCAACAGAACCAATTTTACAAGAAAACAAAGATAGATTTGTGATTTTTCCTATTCAACATCATGATATTTGGGAATGGTATAAAAAATCTGAAGCCAGTTTTTGGACCGCTGAAGAAATTGATTTACATCAAGATTTGACAGATTGGTCTTCTAAATTAAATGATGACGAACGCTATTTTATTAAACATATATTAGCCTTTTTTGCAGCAAGTGATGGTATAGTAAACGAAAATTTAGCCGAGAATTTTGTTAATGAAGTTCAGTATAGTGAAGCCAAATTCTTCTATGGTTTCCAGATCATGATGGAGAACATTCACAGTGAGACGTATTCTTTATTGATTGATACGTATGTAAAAGATGAAAAAGAAAAGAATCAGTTGTTTAATGCTATTGAAAATTTCCCTGCTATCAAAAAGAAGGCAGATTGGGCATTAAAATGGATTGAATCACCAAGTTTTGCAGAACGTCTTATTGCATTTGCAGCTGTTGAAGGTATTTTCTTTTCTGGAGCATTTTGCTCAATCTTCTGGTTAAAGAAAAGAGGTTTAATGCCAGGTTTAACATTCTCAAATGAGTTAATTTCCAGAGATGAAGGTGTTCATTGCGATTTTGCCGTACATCTGCACAACGAGCATTTGGTTAATAAAGTTTCTAAAGAGCGTATAAGAGAAATTCTTATTGATGCTTTGGATATTGAGCGTGAGTTTATTACCGAGTCGCTTCCAGCAAGTTTAATTGGGATGAATGCTAAATTAATGTCACAATATTTAGAGTTTGTTACTGATAGATTATTACATGAACTTGGTTGTGAAAAAGAGTATAATACAGCCAATCCATTTGATTTTATGGATATGATTTCGTTGCAAGGGAAAACCAATTTCTTTGAGAAGCGCGTTTCAGAATATCAAAAAGCAGGTGTTTTAAATAAAGAAGAAGAAAAAGATAAATTCAGTTTTGACGCTGATTTTTAGATAATACAAAAAACCCTTAAAATAAGTTAATAGCAATCATTTGTGTATCTTCACATAAGTCTCTATTTCCTTATTTATAAAACTAGCGTGTTTCAGTAGTATTATTGAAACAAATAAACCAACTAATTAACCCATTTTCTGAAGGTGTATCAGGAAAGACTAAAAAACGTGTAAAAATATGTATGTAGTAAAAAGAGACGGTAGAAAGGAACCAATGATGTTTGACAAAATCACAGCAAGAGTTAGAAAGCTGTGTTATGGATTAAATGAACTTGTGGACCCAGTAAAAGTTGCTATGCGAGTTATTGAAGGCTTGTATGATGGTGTAACCACTAGTGAGCTTGATAATTTAGCTGCTGAAATTGCAGCGACCTTAACAACGGCTCATCCAGATTATGCACGTTTGGCAGCTCGTATCTCTGTATCTAACTTACATAAAAACACTAAAAAATCATTTAGTGATGTTATGCACGATCTTTACACGTATGTAAATCCAAGAACGGGGAAAAAAGCACCACTTTTATCAGACGAAGTTTATAAAGTGATAGATGAAAACAAAGAAAAATTGGATTCAACTATTATTTATAATCGCGATTTTGGATATGATTATTTTGGGTTTAAAACGCTAGAAAGATCTTATTTACTGAAGATAAATGGACAAATAGCCGAACGTCCACAACACATGCTTATGCGTGTTTCAATAGGGATTCATTTAAATGATTTAGATGCTGCCATTGAAACCTATGAGTTAATGTCAAAAAAGTATTTTACACACGCTACACCAACATTATTTAATTCAGGAACACCAAAACCTCAAATGTCATCTTGTTTTCTGTTAACCATGAAAGAAGATAGTATCGATGGTATTTATGATACACTAAAGCAAACAGCAAAAATTTCACAGTCAGCTGGCGGAATAGGTTTGGCTATCCATAATGTTCGGGCTACAGGAAGTTATATTGCTGGAACAAACGGTACATCAAATGGAATTGTTCCAATGTTGAAGGTTTTTAATGATACTGCAAGATATGTTGATCAAGGAGGCGGAAAACGTAAAGGTAGTTTTGCAATTTATATTGAAACATGGCATGCTGATATTTTCGACTTTTTAGATTTAAAGAAAAATCATGGTAAAGAGGAAATGCGAGCACGTGATTTGTTTTATGCAATGTGGATTTCTGACTTATTTATGAAACGTGTTCAAGAAAATGGAGATTGGACATTAATGTGTCCTAATGAGTGTCCTGGACTTGATGAAACACACAGCGAAGCCTTTGAGGAATTATATTTAAAATATGAAGCCGAAGGGAAAGGACGCAAAACCATAAAGGCAAGAGAACTTTGGGAAAAAATATTAGAATCTCAAATTGAAACAGGTACGCCTTATATGCTCTATAAGGATGCAGCCAACCGCAAATCCAACCAACAGAATTTAGGAACTATTCGCTCATCAAATTTATGTACCGAGATTTTAGAATATACCTCTCCAGATGAAGTAGCTGTGTGTAATTTGGCATCCATTGCATTACCAATGTTTATTAAAAATGACGAATTTGACCATAAGGAGTTGTACCGTATTACCAAACGTGTTACCAAAAACTTAAACAAGGTTATTGATAGAAACTATTATCCAGTTAAAGAAGCTGAAAATTCAAACTTCCGTCATAGACCAATTGGATTAGGGGTTCAGGGATTGGCAGACACCTTCATTAAACTGCGTATGCCTTTTACAAGTGATGAAGCCAAAGCTTTAAACCAAGAAATTTTTGAAACGCTTTATTTTGCTGCTGTTACAGCTAGTATGGAAGAGGCAAAAGAAGACGGTCCTTATAAAACATACAAGGGTTCACCAATTAGTAAGGGTGAATTTCAGCACAACCTTTGGGGTATTAAAGATGAAGAGTTAAGTGGTCGTTGGAATTGGGATAAATTGCGTAAAGATGTTAAAAAACATGGTGTTCGTAATTCGTTATTAGTAGCGCCAATGCCAACAGCATCAACCTCACAAATTCTTGGGAATAATGAGTGCTTTGAACCTTACACATCAAATATTTACACACGTCGTGTATTATCTGGTGAGTTTATTGTGGTCAATAAACACTTATTAGAAGATTTGGTTGAACTTGGTTTATGGGATGAAGGCTTAAAGCAAGATATTATGAGAGCCAATGGATCCATACAAGGGATTGATATCATTCCACAAGACATAAAAGAATTATATAAGACCGTTTGGGAATTGAGTATGAAAGATATTATCGACATGTCACGTCATAGAGGATATTTTATTGATCAATCCCAATCCTTAAATTTATTTATGGAAGGTGCTACTATGGCCAAATTAACGTCTATGCATTTTTATGCATGGAAGAGTGGTTTAAAAACAGGTATGTATTACCTGCGTACTAAAAGTGCCGTTGACGCCATTAAGTTTACATTAGATACTAAAAAGAAAGAAGAACCAGTTGCCGAAACCGTTGAGGTCTCGGAAACTATTGTTGCCCAACAAAAGCAAAAGGCAGCAAAAACAGCAGCTAAATTTGCCGAAAAACAAGCTGCTGAAGTAGAGCCTATGACTGCTGAAGAAATGAAAGCATTAATTGCTCAAGCAAAAGAAGCCGAAGGAGATGATTGCTTGATGTGTGGTTCTTAAATCTAATTAAGTGTTAATAATAAAAAAAGCATCTCAAATGAGATGCTTTTTTTATGGAATTTATAACGTTGCTTTCTTATTCTTGGGCATCATCTACTATTGAAGCAGGTTCAACAGAACTATCATGGGAATTATGATATTCTTCAAGCAGATTCATAGTTGCTGTTAGTAAATCTTTTGTCTCTAATAACACGCTAAAATACAATGTCGTGTTTTTAGGACTTGATTCTTCAGTTCTGGTGCGTTCTACTTGCTTTTGAATCTTTTCGTTAACAAGACTAAATATTTCTTTTTTGTTTTTAAGAATATCACCTATTAGCTCAAAAGATCGTGAATCAAAAGCTGCTTTGGTATCAATAAAAAATTGTTCAAGTGATTCATCAACTTGTTTGAGTTCTTTTATCTGATTGAATTTTAATTTTTTGTGATTGTTATTAATATGTTTATGGCTCACTTTAGAAATATACTCTAGTGACTGTGCCATATCTTGTAAGTAGCCTAAAATATTTATATAAAAGTTACTAGCTCCTACACTAGACTCATCTAAATTCTTGATAAAATAGAAGATATTATCTCTTAAATCATCAATTTCATTAGAAAGCTTTTCAACTTGTTTTTTGTTTTTCTTTAGAAGCGGTAAATCTTGTTTAGAAAGGCCATTGATGGCATTTGTATATATTTTATTTCCTCTTTTAACCACGTTGGCAATATTTTGAGCACTTTCATGAATAACGCCTTGTACAGAACTGCTTTCTGCTTTTTGAAGCTTATCTTCAGCTTTAGTTTCTTTTACTTTCTTGTTGTGAGAAATATAATTTCTAACTAATAAAATGGTAGCCAGTAAAAGTAAAACAGGAACCATTACATTTACATTCCAATTCAATAAAAAAGCAATTAAGGCTGCTGAAACAAATGCTATAAAAGCCGTAAAGAACCAACCGCCAATAACATTAAGAACACCAGCTACACGATATACCGCACTTTCAGCTCCCCAAGCTCTATCGGCTAAAGAAGTACCCATGGCAACCATAAAGGTTACATAAGTAGTTGAGAGTGGTAATTTATAAGATGTGGCAACTGAAATTAAAACAGCAGCAACCATAAGGTTTACAGCAGCACGTACCAAATCAAATGCTGGTAATTCATAGGTTTTAGATTTTTTTAAAGCAATTACAGGTGTTTCAAATTGTTTGTCAATTTTAGCTTGCCATGATTCTGGAAGAATATAAGATGACATTTGAGACATCAACATAGCAAATCTTACAAACCCACGAGATAAAAAGTTAGGCTGAAAACGTTCTTTAGTATCGCCTTGGCTTGAAAGGTCTAGAGAAGTTTTTACAACACTTTTAGCTTTAGTAGAAAACCATAATGTCGCAACCATAATCATACCAGCAGCAAATAACAACCAGTTATTGGTTGGTACTTTTTCCGCTAGAACATCCATAGGGAATTGAGTTGCTGGCAAACCTGAAGCTGACCATTGCTCAAATGCATTATAAGCTGCAATAGGAACACCAATAAAGTTTACCAAATCATTACCTGCAAACGCCAATGCTAATGCAAAGGTTCCAACTATAATAATTAGTTTGTAAATATTAGTTTTTAAAACTGAAATAAATACCAATGATAGTAAAGACCAAAAAACCAGACTCACGCCAACAATAGAAAGGACTTGTGTTTCAAGAAAGTCTTTCATGGTTTCGCCTCCTAGTATTTCAAAAGACTGACTGGCATAAGAAGTACCTTTTAACCCTTTCATAAAAATGAAATAAGTTATAGCAGTCAATGCAACACCTCCAAAAACAGCCCCAACCCAAGCAGCTTTCTTTTCAAAATTATAGGACAAAAGTAATCTGGAAAACCATTGAATTACAGCCCCAACTGTAAATGCAACAATGACAGAGAGGAGTATGCCAAAAATAATTTGAGATGCTTTAGAAGTATTTATATAGTTTATAGCATCACCAAAACTACCATTATCATGCCCTATTTTTATAAAGGCCATACAAACAGCTGCACCTAATAATTCAAAAACAATAGAAACAGTGGTAGAAGTTGGCATACCAACCGTATTAAAGAAATCTAAAAGCAAAATGTCAGTTATCATAACCGCCATAAAGATGATCATGATTTCACTGAACATAAATTCGCCAGGATTAAAAATACCTTTCCGGGCAACTTCCATCATACCGCTAGAGAATATGGCACCAACCGCCACACCAATACTGGCAACAATCATAATAGTTCTAAAGGAAATAGCTTTAGAACCAATAGCTGAATTTAAAAAATTAACAGCATCATTACTTACCCCAACTACCAAATCAGCAATAGCCAAAACCGCTAGGGCAACAATCATTAATAAGTATATATTATCCATATTTTATTTAAAATAATTTGCAAATATCAATAGTGATTTTCACAAAAATGTTATCTAATTGTTATCATTTTGTATTAAAAATGTATATCAAACTGTAAGCGATATAAGTACTGATCGCTCTGGTTTTCAAAATCTATTAAACTAAAGTCTGTTTGAACTTTTAAGCTATGACCAACAATATATTTTGAGATACCAAAAGTATATTGTTGTTCTGGATTTTTCCCCGTAATATTTTCATCCAATGTTACTCCAGAGTATCTTCCTGATATCTCCCAGTTATTTTTAAATAAGTAACCGCCTTGTATGTTAATACCCTCGCCAATTTGAACAACATCACCGGTTTCGGTCCCATCAGAATTTTTGGCAATAGGATCATCGGCATCCCTAACAGCATATTCTGTCATTAAACTAAAGCCTTTGTATTTGAACATGGAATCTATAAAAAGTGTATTGATATTGGTCTCATGAAATCCCGTATCAGTGACCATCCATGATCCCATATTACTTCTTGTTTTTACTGCATCATTATTATGATCATAAGTAACACCAATGGCCAATTTTGGTTTCTGCTCTCGCTTCAAATCGGAGCCAAAGTAATCGCCTTTACCTTCAAATTTTCCAAAAGGTAGTAATTCAATACGACCAGTGTATTGATGTCCTCCGAGATTTCCTGTTACAACATTTCTACCTTCACCTTGTGAAAGTGCAAAAATTTCTCTAATTAAAAAATCATTAAAAAGTGTAAAATGATGCCTTAACTGGAATCCAATATCACGATCTATATTAAATCTTGCGTTAAGAATAGATCGGTCAACTTGTTGCATATTGGCTGATGAAATTACTCGTTCTCTATTTCCAGGAAGTTTAGTTTGTCCGACCCAAAGCACAAAATTTTCATAAAAGTTATATTTTATTACAGCATCCATCACATATCTTGGTGTATTACCTGTAAACTGTGATACTCCAGACATGTCTCTGTTTGATAAACCAAGTTCAATTTTGTATTTAAGTTTTGGTGAAACAGCAAAACCATCAAACTTTAAACGAGCTCTACGAATTAAAAAATTGGTTGCCGGATTCTGACCCTCTGCCATCAGGTTACTAGCTAAAAATTGAAATCTAGTTCCAATTTTCATAGTCCAAGAACTGTCTTTGCCTACAAGATTAAAAAGTCCTTTTCCAAATTTTGGAGATTCAATTTCTTGCGAATAAATATTTATTTGAAAGGAGATAAACAGTATAAATACTGGTGCTATTAATTTCATTTTAGAATTTTAGTTTTTGTCACTGCAAATAACCAAATCTAATGTTAAATAAATGTTATGTAAAGGTTATTAATAGCTCATAAAAAAAGGCTGCCTTGGCCAAAGGCAGCCATTAGAATTCATGATAATATAGTCGACAAAAACTAATAGATTATATGAAATTACTATTTGTGTCTTAAGACCTAACAAAGATTAAAAAAGAAAGTCTCCTTAATGTAATGTAAATATTAAGTAATTATTAAACTTTAAACGTTTTAAAAAAAATATTCAATAGTCTTAAAAACAGCTTATTAAAAGCTTAATGTTAAATTAATGTTATGTGAATGTTGTTTTAATATTAACAAAACCCTATATTTGAGATATAATTTTTTTAAAAACCCATAATTATGAAGAAAACGGTATTGTTTTTTGCTCTTTTAATAACTGTGGTCTCTTTTGCGCAACAAGAGAGAGAATTAAAGCTTAACGAAGACACGAATTTAATTGATGTGACTTATTATCATGACAATGGAGTTGTAAGCCAAACAGGTTCATATACTTTAGATGGTAAGCTACAAGGTGAGTGGTTCAGCTTTAATACAGAGGGCAAAAAAATTGTTTCTGCGAATTATGATAATGGGCAAAAAGTCGGCAAGTGGTTTTATTGGAATAATGAAACCTTAAAAGAAGTAGATTATAGTAATAATGCAATTGCAAGTGTTAATGAATGGACGAATAAATCCTCGTTAGCACAACGTGATTAAAACTTACCATATTGAAAATAAAAAAAGCACCCAACTAGGGTGCTTTTTTTATTTTCGTTAAAACGACATTTTTATTTACTGATTGGTCCAGTTTGCTCCCCAGGTTGCATAATCAGTAGTGGTTGCGTTACCATCACCAGAAATAAAGTCAGCTTCTGTAAATGTTTCACCTGTATCATTTTTCATCTTTAAAATAACATCAACAAAAGTTGCATCAGTAACCATTAAATCGTCACTTAATACACCTGCTCCTGTTGGGTTATCCCCAGCATCACCATCTAAATCAAAGCCTTCTTCGAAACCTTCAATATAGACATTGGTAAAAATACCTTGTGTACCCGCTCTTAATCTTATGGCTTCATTACCAGTAGCTGAACCATTACCTATAATAGTTAAATTGTTTACTGTTGGTTTTGAAAAATATCCACCTGCATTACTGAAATCGGTGTTGTAACCATCAGCTTCAATGCCTTTATCATGGCTAGCACCATGCTTAACATAAGCATTAGTAATAGTCCCTGTATAACCTTCTGTCCAGTCAATTGAATCATCTTGAGCATTAACTACAGATACATAATTAACGTTTACGGTACCTCCAAAAAATTCAACACCATCATCTTTTCCCTCATATGCTTGAATGTAATTTACAACTGTACCATTTCCTACACCATAAAAAGAAATTCCATTGTTTTCAGATTGACCATCCGCTGCACCACCAGAATACTCAACACGCACATAGTTTAAAATTCCAGAATCATCAGCATCATTTGTGCCACCATAAGGTAAACTTGCAATTTCAGAAGTTGATGTAGCCGATCCTGTTACGGAATTTATTGGAGCTCTACCTAATAAGATAAGTCCTCCCCAATCACCAGCTACTGGATTTGACGCATCAGAAGTAAATACAATTGGACAGTCTGCAGTACCATTTGCAATTATTTTAGCACCTTGAGATATGGCTACATAAACATCTGCACCTGAAGACAAAGCTTCAATAGTCATACAAGCAGGAATTGTTAAGGTAGTTCCAGAAGCCATAATCAAAGAGCCATTAATTTTGTAGGTATTGTTAGCATCTAAAGTTAAGTCTTCAGTGTAAGTTCCAGATAAAAAGATCGTTTGAGGGTCTGTTGTGCCACCACTACCATTGTTGTTGGTAACGCTGTTGTCATTTATGATGATATCCGAAGTATCATCTGATGCACACGAGAAAAGCATTGCTATTGCTGCTAATCCTAAAATTAAATTATTTTTCATTTTTTTTTGAGTTTAATTATTCTTAATGTTATTATTTATAGTTGTGTTAAAATTTATACTTTAGTTGTAACCCTAAATTCATCCCACGCTTGTAATCTGAAACACCTGTTCCATTTGCTGAATTAACAACAACATCGCCTAATGTGGCTTCTCTCACATATTTAATGGTAGGGTTTAATAGGTTTTTGACGCTAAAATTGATTTCGAAATTGTCTTTAATAGTATTTTTCCAAATGAAATCTAAAGTGGGTACACTTTTCTCAACAATGTTTCCTAACTGTCCTGATCCAAGTGCGTCAATTCTATCAGAAAAATAAGAGAATACTAAATTGGCAACAGGTTTATAATTATTGAATGTTGGTGAATAACTTATATCAGCATTTAATAGAAGTGGTGAAGCTCCTTGCAATTCATCCTCATCCTTATCAAAGCTTAAATCGAATGTACCATCAATTTGCTCATATAAATCTTGATTAGTTTCCATATACGTGGCATTAAAACCAACAGATAATGTTGAATTGTCATTCTCATCTTTCAGGATATCTTTTCTTACTTCCACTTCTACACCATAGACAGTTGCTTTATCACCTGTTCTTACATAGCGTTGTGTTCCTGTTGCATCACCTACTACAACTAAATTAACAGGATCGTTGATTTCTTTTGTAAAAAGACCAACTGAGAAGATTTCACTTTTACTGAAAAACCACTCATACTTCAAATCAAAATTTAAGATTTTAGAAACACCTTTTTCTAATAAATCTGGGTTACCACCAATACGTGTTGAAATATTTTCATAAACAAATGGTGCCACTTCCTTAAATTCCGGAATTGATATGGTTTGACTTCCAGAGAAACGAATATTTTGCTCATCGTTAAGAGCATATTTAATATTTAAGCTTGGCAGAAAGAAATTGTCATAAAATCCAATTTCATTTTTCCCATTATTCCCTAAATTAATCACATCATAGGCAATACGCTGCTCAACTGATTCTAGACGCACACCAGGTACAAACAGCCATTTTTCTCCAGCTTTTATTTCAGCATTTACATAACCAGCATAAATATCCAATTTACCGTTATAGGTGTTTTCAGGAAGTCCTGGTCTGTTTGTATTTGGTTGTCCAGGAATATTATTAATAACAGTTATTTCATAAATACCGTTACTATTCTCATTTATATTTAAATTATCAAGATTGAATATATTGTTGAAATTGTTTACATCTGTTACCGCATAGTCGGTATCAACTATTCGATAACCATAACGAATATTGTCAAAGTCACGTGTCTTACTTCTGCCGTTATAACCTAAATTCAATTTAAGTTTTTCACTTACTTCGTATGCTAAATTTGCAATGCCATTGTATTCTTCATCTTCAATATTTTGGAAATAGCGTTGGTTATCATAATCAACATTATTGTAGAAAATTGGATTAGTTGTTGGGTCATTATCCAAAGCAAATTGATAGTTTTCTAAACTGATACGTTTTCTATCTGGTTGTTTTGAGAATACATTGTTATAACCAAATCCCCAATCTAATTTTAATTTACCAGAAGTATGTTCACCCAATAACTGATTGACAAACATTTGTGTTTGATCAAACTGAACGTTCATTTGATAAAAACCTTCGTCAGTACTAGCAATACCATCCCTATTTCTACCTTTTCCATCAACACCAAAATAACCTACAACATCTGAAGAACTGTTAATGTATAATGAATTGTACTTTAAACTGTTCTTGTCATCAATACGATAATTCACATTAGCCATAGCAGTTGTTGTGGTAGCGTATTCGTATTCTTCAGCACTATCTATGTAGGCTTTTTTCTCAACTAGTGTATAATCTTGATTTGTTCCTTCTCGATATTCATAACCATTTTCAAATGATGCTGTTGCAAACAAGCTTAAACGTGAGCCATTTTTAAAATCGAAAGATTTACCTCCTGAAGCTCCAAAAGAAACATTAAGTGGTGTCTCAACAGATTCAGGATCAATTCCATGTGAAAGAATTACGGCGAACGGATTATGATTATATCTCGCATAGTCGCCAAAATAGCCAGTGCCTTCACTTTTTACGAAGTCTTTACCAATGGCATTGGTATTAAAGCCACTCCCAATAAAGGCTTCAAAATAACCATTCCCTTTATAGTTTTTTGAAGTGACATTTACATTACCTGCAGAAAAATCACCATAAAAGTTACTTGAATAAGCCTTACTTATTGATACATTTTCAATAATATCAGAAGAGAATAAATTTAAGTCAATGTTCTTTTTATTGACGTCATTGGAAGGTAAAGCCAGGCCATTCATAGTTGTATTTAGGTATCGATCGCCAAGACCTCTTACATAAACATTACTAGAGCCTTCTTGTTTTGAAACACCAGATATTTTTGCAACTGCGCCAGCTGCATCGCTAACCCCTTTTCTAGATAGTTCTTCAGCTCCAATACTTTGTTTGATTTCAATCGCTTTTTTCTGATCTAATAATAAGGCTACTTCACTTTCACGCTTTGTTGTTGTAGTTATTACTACTTCATCTAGAGAAGCTGCACTTGCAGACATAGCTAAATTTATTTCGGTAACCTTGCCAGCTATTATTGTTGCTTCAACTTCCTGTGATTGGTAACCAACAAAACTAAAAACAATAGTATAAGTACCAGGTTCAATATTTTCTATTGAATACAACCCATCCATATCAGAAGTAGTTCCTTTGGTGGTCCCTTTAATCAATATATTAGCAAACGGTAATGGTTCGTCATTATATTCTGTATCTGTAAGTTTACCTACAAGTGTTCCCGTATTTTGGGAATACGCTAAAAGAGTAGTAAATAATGTTAATGTTAGAAGAAAATATTTCATTTAGTTTTTTGTAAAATTTCTTGCGGCAAAGAAACCTTACTAATGTAAAGTCAAGGTTAATTACAGATTAAACCTAAATCATAAAACTGTTATCTAAACGTTATGCAAATGGATAAAAAAATTGCATTTAGAAAAGATTTCTTAACATTGAAAAATGTATATTGCAAGTCAATTATTTAGCTATGAATTGGGAACAATTACTTTCTCTAAAGCGGTATGGAGATACTAACAAAAGATTAAGAAAAGAACAGGATGAAACGCGGTTAGGTTTTGAAGTAGATTATGATCGCGTGATATTTTCTTCAGAATTTAGAAGTCTTCAAGATAAAACCCAAGTTATTCCATTGTCTAAAACAGACTTTGTACATACGAGATTAACTCACAGTTTAGAGGTTAGTGTAGTTGGGAGAACTTTAGGAAGAAAAGCAGGTAAAAAATTAATAGAGAAATATCCACATTTACAAAATATTCATGGGTATCAACCCAATGATTTTGGGGCTATTGTTGCAGCTGCTGCTTTGGCTCATGATATTGGAAATCCACCTTTTGGACATTCAGGTGAGAAAGCTATTGGTGAATTCTTTAAAACAGGAGACGGACAGGTTTTTAAATCTCAATTAACAGAAAAAGAATATCAAGATTTATGCGATTTTGAAGGAAATGCAAACGGCTTAAAAATTTTAACCGAAAGCAGAGTAGGTAGAGAAGGAGGATTGAGATTGAGTTATGCCACCCTTGGTGCTTTTATGAAATATCCTAAAGAGTCCTTGCCTATAAAACCATCAAATCACATTGCCGACAAAAAATATGGGTTTTTTCAAAGTGAAAAGGAAGCGTTTGTTGATATCGTAAATGAATTAGGATTAATAAAAAGAGGTGCTAATAATAATTTAAGTTTTTCTAGACATCCACTTGCTTTTTTAGTTGAAGCCGCAGATGATATATGCTATACGATTATAGATTTTGAAGATGGTATCAATTTAGGTTTGATTCAAGAAGAATTTGCGTTGGAGTACTTGATAAACCTTGTAAGGGATACTATTCAAACAAAAAAGTACAATCAATTAGAAACAACCAAAGATAGAATAAGCTATTTAAGAGCTTTGGCAATCAATACTCTTATAAATGAAGCTGTTGATGTTTTTATTTCCAATGAAGAGAAAATACTCAATGATAGCTTTAATTATGCACTATTGGATAAAAGTAAATATGAAGCCCAAATTAATGATATCATAAAAATAAGCATCAATAAGATATATAAATCAAAAGAAGTGATAGATAAAGAGATTATGGGCTATCGTGTTATAAATACATTATTGAAAACTTATGTAAGTGCTATAATCAATAAATTTTCAGGAAAACTGTCAAACTATGATAAGCTTATACTCAAAGCTCTAGCTAATAAAATATTTGTTAAGGATGAAGACAATCTGTATGATCAATTATTAGCTGTTTGTAATTATGTCGCATCATTATCTGATAGTCGTGCCATATTAGATTATAAAAAAATACGTGGAATTTACATTTAGTAAGAATAATCTTTCCTAAAAACGCAACACATCGAATAAATTTGAATTTTAACGATGTTTATTATAAGTTTAGCTTCTCGAATCTTAAAGATACTGTCATGAAAAAAAATATTCTTGGAGCCATTGTTATTTTCTTTGTAACATTTGCTTGCTTATTGGCATTAAATGAAATATCTAATGATAACGCTCCAGAATTTGAGGCGCAATACTATGTTGAGGATTAGATTTATTATGTTAAACTCTCTAAATAAGTTCTTATTTTTGAAGGGCTTAAGCCAATTTCGTCTTGAAGTTCTTGCACACTAGCATGTTCTATAAAATAATCAGGAATTCCTAAAACCTTAATAATGTTCTTGTAATTATTTTTAGTTGCAAATTCTGAAATAGCAGAACCAAACCCACCAATCACACAACCATCTTCAACAGTTACTAAAGTTTTATAAGTTTCAAAAATATCATGAAGTAAATTGGTGTCTAAAGGCTTTACGAATCTCATGGTATAATGTGAAATATCCATATTTCTAATAGCTTCTTCCACATTGTTTGAAATTGTTCCAATACTTAAAACAGCAATTGTTTTACCTTTTTTCAACTGAACAGCTTTTCCTATTTTAATTTTTTTAAACGGTAAGTTCCAATTTAATATGACGCCTCTTCCTCTAGGATATCTTATAGCAAGAGGACCTTTAAAATGACCAAGTTGCGCAGTAAACATAATATTTCGGAGCTCAATTTCATTTCTAGGAGCAAACAGGGTTATGTTAGGGATACATCTCAAATATGCCATATCAAAAGCGCCATGATGTGTGGCACCGTCTTCTCCAACCAATCCTGATCTATCTAAAAAGAATATTACAGGTAGGTTTTGTAGTGCTACATCATGAATGATTTGATCATATGCACGTTGTAAAAAAGTGGAGTAAATATTACAAAAAGGAATCATTCCTTGTGTGGCCATGCCTGCAGCAAGTGTAACGGCATGCTGTTCGGCTATACCTACATCAAAAGCCCTGTTAGGAAACTCATCAATCATGAGCTTCATAGAACTACCAGTTGGCATAGCTGGCGTAATTCCAATAATAGATTCGTTTGATTTAGCAAGTTCCACTAAAGTAATACCAAAAACATCTTGAAATTTTGGAGGTTGTATCACTTCCGATTTTGGGACAATATCGCCAGTAATAGCGTTGAATTTACCTGGAGCGTGATATGTAACTTGATTTTCTTCGGCTTGTTTTAGTCCTTTACCCTTGGTGGTTGTGACATGTAAAAACTTTGGGCCTTTAATAGATTTTAGGCGTTCTAATTCAGAAATAAGTTTGGAGATATTATGACCATCTACTGGTCCCGAGTAATTAAAATTTAAAGCTTCAAAAATGTTATCTTGTTTTTGGTTTCCTGTTTTTACATTGGTTAAATATTCTTTCAAAGCACCAACGCTTGGATCTATTCCTATTGCATTATCATTAAGAATAACAAGAATATTGGTGTTAGTTGCACCAGCGTGATTAAGCCCTTCAAAGGCCATTCCACTAGCTATTGAAGCATCACCAATAACAGCAATATGATGTTTGCTTGAATCTCCTTTTATTTTAGAGGCAATCGCCATTCCCAAAATAGCTGAAATTGACGTTGAAGAGTGTCCTGTTCCAAAGGTATCAAATTCGCTTTCACTTCTTTTTGGGAAACCACTTATACCATGAATTTGCCTATTTGTATGGAACTTTTCTTTTCTGCCTGTTAATATTTTATGTACATAAGCTTGGTGGCCAACATCCCATATCAGTAGATCATCAGGAGTGTTGTAAACATAATGAATTGCCAAAGTTAATTCTACCACACCTAAACTTGCTCCTAAATGCCCTTCCTTTACAGCTACAATGTCAATGATGAATTTACGTAACTCCTTGGCAAGCGCTTTTAGTTGCTCGTGAGTCAATTTTTTTAAATCATCAGGAGAATTAATGGTATTTAAAAAGCTGTTCATCATTGGTGAGTAATAACGTGTAAAATTATTAAAATAGCGTATAAAACAATTATGAATTTAATTATTTTAAGTTAATGCAATAAAATCACGAACTCTTCCTTATATTTGTGAAATTATCAAATATGAATAACAAAAAATTGAAAAAATGAAGTACAATTACTTTAAGTTTTTGTTTTTTTTAGGAATAATTTTGTTTGCCCATAAAGGGTTTTCGCAAAATGGCCTAACAGAATCAGAATATGGCTCTAAGATACAAATGTACCTTGACCAAGAAAAAGAAAATTACAATTTATTAAGCAGTGACATTGCTGATTTATCAATTAGTAAAGAATTTTATTCAAAAAAAACGAAGATTACACATGTTTATGTTAATCAACGTTACCAAGGCATTAATATTTTTAATGCCATTTCTAGTGTCGCAATAAAAGATAATTCTGTTTTTTACTATGCTAACAATTTTATTAGCGATATAGCTAGTAGAGTTAACACAGTAACTCCACAAATAAATGCTGAGACAGCTGTTGAAAGAGTTGTGTCTGCACTTAATTTGGGTGCGTTAGAAGGATTAGAGACGATTAATGTAGAAGGTAAGAAATACTTGTTTACAAATGGTAATGTTTCTAAAACTGAAATACCAGTTGAACTTGTTTATTTTCCTAATGCTGATGGAGAGTTAGTTTTAGCTTGGGATTTAAGTATCCATACTACGGATGCCAAAAATTGGTGGAGCATTAGAGTAAATGCATTAAATGGAGAAATAATAAACCAAACAGATTGGATATTGACATGTAATTTTGGTTATTCTAACCACATCAATCATGGACACACAAAACAGAATGTTACTAAAGATTTTAATTTGTTCAAGAATAATTCACTTCTTGTAGATGGATCTCAATATAATGTGTTTGCCATTCCAGATGAAAGCCCAAATAATGGGAGTAGAACTTTAGTAAGCGAACCAGCTGACGATGTTGCATCACCTTTTGGGTGGCATGATACTGATGGAAATAATGGTGCTGAATTCACTATAACTCGTGGTAATAATGTATGGGCTATGGAAGATAGAAATGGAAATGATGGTGCTGGCTATGCTCCAGATGGTACAGGAACTTTAAATTTTGATTTCCCTCTAAATTTAAATCAAGCACCTGCTCTTTATGAAGATGTGTCCATAACAAACTTATTTTATTTGAATAATATTATGCACGATGTTTGGTATCAATATGGATTTGATGAAGCTAGTGGAAATTTTCAAGAAACAAATTATACAGGACAAGGATTAGGAAGTGATTTTGTCTTTGCTGATGCCCAAGATGGTGCTGGATTAAACAATGCGACATTTGGCACGCCATCTGATGGGTCAAATCCAGGGATGACTATGTTTTTGTGGTCTGCACCAGGAATTCCTGGTGATCCCTTAACTATAAATACGGGGTCATTAGTAGGAGATTACCCTGGACTACCAGGTCAATTTGGAGGTGTATTGACTTCAACGCCTATAACGGCTAATTTAGTTTTGGTGGTTGATAATGACCGTGGAGGTATGGCATCAACTGATCCTAATGATGCTTGTAATACTATCACTAATAGTACTGAAATAGCAGGAAATATTGCAGTTATTCGTAGAGGAGTTTGCGAGTTTGGTTTTAAAGTCCTTGCTGCAGAAAATGCTGGAGCAATAGCAGCAATAGTTGTTAATAATGAAGCTAATCCAGAATTTATTTCTATGGGAGGAGGAGCTGTTGGAGATAATGTTACAATTCCATCCATAAGTGTCAGTCAAGCTGATGGTGAAGCTATCATTTCAGCTTTAGAAAATGGAGAGACAATAAATGCTTCATTGCAAGATGCTGGACCATACCAAAGAGATGGTAGTTTAGATAATACAATAATTGCACACGAATATGGACATGGAATTTCTAACAGATTGACTGGTGGCGCAGCTGCTGCAAACTGTCTAACTAATGCTACTCAAATGGGTGAGGGTTGGTCTGACTGGTTTGCTTTAATGATTTCAATGACTTCAGATGAAGATTTTGAAGCTGGTCGAGGAATAGCAACATATTCAGCAGGACAGGGATTGGACGGAGTTGGAATTAGAACTGCAAAATACAGTATTGATTTCGCTGTTAATCCTTTTACTTATGGTGATACAAATAATGGTGCCGCTTTTTCACAACCACATGGAATTGGATCTATTTGGGCTACTATGCTTTATGATTTAGCATATGCATATGTTCAGAAATATGGTTTTGATCCGGATTATTACAATGGTACTGGCGGTAACAATAAAGTTATGCAAGTGGTAATGGACGCTCTTAAACTTCAGCAATGTAATCCTGGTTTTGTTAATGGTAGAGATGCTATTCTTGCTGCAGATACTGCTTTGACAGGTGGTGAGGATCAATGTATGATTTGGGAAGTCTTTGCAAATAGAGGTTTAGGTTTTAATGCATCCCAAGGCACGTCAGGTAGTAGGTCTGATCAAGTAGAAAGCTTTACATTACCACCAGATACAGATCCTTCATTGGCTAACTGTACGAGCTTAAGTGTAGATGAGTTTAATGAAAATGATTACTTGATTTATCCGAACCCAACAAATAACAATGTATTCATTAAAACAAATAAAAACTTTGGTAAAGTTGTCTTGACATTAACCGATATCAATGGAAGACAGGTTTACTCTAAACAAGTTGATTTGTTTGGAGAAGTTGAAATAAACATGAACTTATTCCAGTCAGGAATTTACGTTCTAAATATTAAAGGCGAGTTCATTAACTCCAACAGTAAGATTATTAAAAATTAATCTTTAAATAATAAAATATTTTAAGGCAACCGTCAATGATGGTTGCCTTTTTTTATTTTTGTAATACTATGGAAGTTTTATTTGATGACAATTATTTTATGAAGAAGGCATTGCAGGAAGCCCAACTAGCCTTTGAAAAAGGTGAGATTCCTGTTGGAGCAGTTGTTGTTATTAAGGATAGAATTATTGCCAGAGGACATAATTTAACTGAATTATTAAATGATGTCACTGCTCATGCCGAGATGCAAGCCATTACAGCTGCAGCCAATTTTTTAGGCGGAAAGTATTTACATGATTGTACACTTTATGTTACTTTAGAACCATGCCAAATGTGTGCTGGTGCATTGTATTGGAGTCAAATTTCTAGGATTGTTTTTGGTGCTCGAGATGAAGAACGTGGATGTATCAAATTGCAAACCAAGCTACACCCTAAAACAAAAATAGAAGGAGGGATTATGGCAGATGAAGCATCTATACTGTTGAAACGTTTTTTTATTGAGAAACGTAATCTGAACTAATTATTTCTTTTTTCTCTTTCTCGCATTTTATCCAAATTTTCTTTAGTCAGTAAGTAATCTTTAACATCTTTGTTTTTCCATCGATGCCAAGAAAATAATGGGAATACTATAAAAAATAATCCAGCAACACCATATCCTACTAACTTTTCAGAATATTCTAAATCTGCAATAAGCCCTGTAGTAATCGCTCCAACAGATAAAATAAATAACAAAAAAATCAAATACTTCATAATCAGGTTGTATAATTAATGAGTTCACGCCTGTAGGCTGTAAGTAATTTTGATTTGGAAACAAACCCTAAATACTTACCATTTTTAATGACTGGTAAATTCCATACTCCCAAATCTTGAAATTTTTGCATGACCTTTTTCATGTTGTCTTTGTCATAATCAATAAAACCAGGTGGTATTTGCATGAAAGTTTCAACTGAAGTTGAACTATATAGAGATTGGTCAAACATAATATTTCTTATATCGTCTAAAAGCAATATACCAACTAACCGTTTTTCCTCATCAACTACTGGAAATAAGTTTCTGTTTGATTTTGAAACACCTCTATGCAGCATGTCACCTAATGACATGTCAGGATGTAATTCAATAAAATTTTGTTCAATTACACTATCTAAAGTCATTATAGTTAATACACTTTGATCTTTATCATGCGTCAGTAATGCACCTTTCTCGGCTAATTCTTTTGTGTAAATAGTATGTTCAATGGTATTTCGAGTAATGATGAATGACATAGAAACCGTTATCATTAATGGTACGAATAACTCATAACCACCTGTAATTTCTGCAATTAAAAATATAGCTGTTAAAGGTGCATGTAAAACACCAGATATAAGTCCAGCCATACCAATGAGTGTGAAATTACTTTCCGATACATGAAAGTTCAGACCTATATTATTGATGATTTTTGCAACAACATTACCAAGCGCACTTCCCATAACCATTGTTGGTATAATAATACCTCCTGAACCACCAGCCGCAAAAGTTGTTGTCATAGCAACAGCCTTAAATATGGTAATGCCTATAAGTAAGGCAATTACCACCCAAATGTTATCGAGATACTTATCAAAAGGGGTTTTTCCTAAAGCATGAAGATGATTTCCATCTAAGAGATCATTAATAAAACCAAAACCTTCACCGTATAATGGAGGAATAAAGTACAACATGGCTCCTATGGCAAGACCACCAACTATAAGTTTTTGACCATTAGTTTTAAAGCGGTTAAAAAAGGAATAAGTAGCAAAGTAAATTTTGGAAAAATAGATAGATGCAATTCCAGTTCCTATCCCTAATACAATATAAAAAAGTGTGTCTTTTAACGCGAATTTATCAGATACGTTATAATTAAATAAAACACCATCCCCTAGAAAAAAGTAAGAAGTTAATACTGATGAAACTGAAGCGATTAATAATGGTAATAACGAAGCAAATGTAAGATCTAGGCTAAAAACTTCAATGGCAAAAATAATAGCTGCAATTGGCGACTTAAATATAGAGGCAATAGCACCTGCAGCAGCACAACCAATAAGAAGCGTACGCGTTTTTCGATCAATATGGAATAATTGACCAATATTGGAACTTATGGCAGAAGCAGATGCAATGGCTGGTCCTAACAAACCCACCGAACCACCAAAACCAACTGTTAGCGGTGCAGTAATTAATGGTAAATAAATTTTACTAGGTTTAATAAGCCCATTCTTTTTAGAAAGTGAAAACAGGATACTGGGAATGGCATGCTCAACAGGTTTTTTGGCAATATATTTCATGAACAAATACACCAACCAAATACCAATTACCGGTAGGATAAAATAGATGCTATTTTGAGACCAAATAACAACTTTCTCAAGCAACCATTCAATCCCAAAAGTTATATTTTTTATGGTTACTGATACGAGACCTGCTAATAAACCAATTAGCATACTTAATAAAATAACAAAATTCTTTTGAGATATATATTTATACCTCCAGATGTGAACTCGTTTTATAAATTGCCTAATGGTCATTTACTTTAATTGAACAAATTAAAACTACTAAAAAATCCTGCATTTAGCAGGATTTAATTTTTATGATTTCAAATTCAATTTTAAACTCAATTCTTGAAGTTGCTCCTCGTCAATAGGCGCAGGCGCATCAATCATGACATCACGTCCAGCATTATTTTTAGGAAATGCAATAAAATCTCGAATCGTTTCTTGACCACCTAAAATGGCAACTAGTCGGTCTAGTCCAAATGCTAGACCACCATGAGGAGGTGCTCCATATTGAAAAGCATCCATTAGAAAACCAAATTGTGCTTTAGCTTCTTCTTCGGTAAATCCTAAATAATCAAACATTAAAGCTTGTGTTTCTTTGTCATGAATTCTTATAGAACCACCACCAATTTCATTGCCATTTAAAACTAAATCGTATGCATTTGCCTTTACTTCGCCTGGATTGGTTTTTAATAGTTCTATCTGTCCGGGTTTAGGTGAAGTGAACGGGTGATGCATGGCATGATAACGCTCGGTTTCTTCATCCCATTCTAATAATGGAAAATCCATAACCCAAAGTGGTGCAAATTCGTTAGGCTTTCTTAAGCCTAGACGTTCAGCTAATTCCATACGTAAAGCACTTAATTGAGCTCTTACTTTGTTTGTCTCACCTGATAATACACAAATTAGATCGCCTGGTTTCGCTTTAGTAGCTTCTGCCCATTTAGCTAAATCATCTTGGTCATAAAATTTATCAACTGATGATTTGAATGAACCATCCTCATTATACCTGCAATAAACCATGCCTAATGCACCAACTTGAGGACGTTTTACCCAATCAATAAGCTTATCAATTTCTTTTCTAGTATAAGAATTTCCACCAGGAACAGCAATTCCAACAACCAATTCAGCTGAATTGAATACATTAAAATCTTTATGTTGTGCAACTTGATTTAACTCGCCAAATTCCATTCCAAAGCGGATGTCTGGTTTGTCATTACCATACAATCGCATCGCATCGTCATAGAGCATTCGAGGGAACTTTTCAATATCAACACCATTTATTTCTTTAAGAAGATGTCTTGTTAAACCTTCAAAAGCATTTAAAATATCCTCTTGCTCTATGAATGCCATTTCACAATCTATCTGTGTAAACTCAGGCTGTCTATCTGCACGTAGATCTTCATCTCTAAAGCACTTTACAATTTGAAAATACTTATCCATGCCACCAACCATTAGCAATTGTTTAAACGTTTGAGGTGATTGTGGTAGCGCATAAAACTGACCTTCATTCATTCTACTTGGAACTACAAAATCGCGAGCACCTTCAGGCGTAGATTTTATTAAATAAGGTGTTTCAACTTCAATAAAGCCTTGTTTTGATAAATAATTTCTAACTTCTTGTGTAACTTTATGTCTAAATATCAAACTATTTTTAACAGGATTACGTCGAATATCTAAATAGCGGTATTTCATTCGAATGTCTTCACCGCCATCGGTTTTGTCTTCAATAGTGAACGGTGGCAATTTGGCTTCGTTTAAAATGTTTAATTCTGAAACCAATAATTCTATGTCACCAGTTGGGATGTTCGGGTTTTTCGAGGCACGTTCAATGACTGTTCCTTTAACTTGAATAACAAATTCCCGACCTAGATTTTGAGCTTTTTTCATCATATCTTTAGACGTACGCTCTTCATCAAAAACCAATTGAGTAATACCATACCTATCACGTAAATCGACCCAAACAATAAATCCTTTGTCACGAGATTTTTGTACCCAACCTGCTAGCGTAACTTCTTCGTTGATATGTGATGCTCTTAGTTCACCACAATTATGACTTCTATACATAATCTAAATTTAGAGTTGCAAATTTAATGAAGTTAAATGATTATCAAATTAAAAAAGCCCTAACATTTGTCAGGGCTCATTCAGCTATTAATCAATCTTTATTCAGGGGATAAGGATTCGCTTTCAGGTTGTATAGATCCTATGCGTTTTTTTCTTATCCACATTTTAAGCTTCATTATTAAGAAGAATAAAACTGGCACTATGATAAGGGTTAAAAATGTCGCTACAAATAGTCCATAGATTACGGTCCAAGCTAAAGGACCCCAAAAAATCACGTTATCACCACCAATATAAATATTAGGGTCAAAGTCTTTGAAAAGCGTAAAGAAGTTAATGTTAAAGCCAACAGCCAATGGTATCAAACCTAAAATTGTTGTAATGGCTGTAAGTAAAACAGGACGTAAACGTGCTTTTCCAGCTTTTACGATAGATTCAAATAAATCTTCTGTCTCCAGGTAATCATTGTCACTTAAATTAAGTTTTACTTTTTTACGATCAATCAATAATTGAGCATAATCCAATAAAACAACTCCATTGTTAACCACAACACCAGCCAGAGAGATGATACCAACCATGGTCATCATTATTACGAAGGCACTTCCTGTTATGACAATGCCTCCAAAAACACCAATTAAACTCAAAAATATAGCTAACATGATTATGGCTGGTTTTGAAATGGAGTTAAACTGGAAGATTAAAATAAAGAATATAAGGCCTAAACCTGTAAAGAAAGCTCCCATTAAAAAAGCCATTTGCTTATTTTGTTCTTCAATTTGACCAGTATAATCTATTTTAATGTTTTGTGGTAAACCCTCAAAACTTTTCATTTCGTTTCGTATTTGATTTACTACTGCACCAGCATCTGTATAACCAGGAGCTAAAGCTGAATAAACAGTTACAACACGTTTAGTGTCTTTATGTTTTATGGCACTAAAACCAGATGTGTTTTCGTAAGTAGCTACAGCTGAAACAGGAATTTCCTTGATTTGCCCTGAAGCCATATCTCTAAAGGTTATTTTTTGATTAAAAAGGGCACTTTTATTATAGCGATTTTCTTCATTAAACCTCACATAGATATCATAATCATCACCATCTTCTTTGTAAATACCAGCTTTTGAACCAAAAATAGAATTTCGAAGTTGTTGTCCAACCTGTGATGCACTAATACCTAATTCACCCGCTTTTTCACGGTCAACAACAACACGCATAACGGGTTTGTCTTTATTCACATCTATTTTAAGTTCATCAACACCTGCAACATTTTTACTATTAATAAACTCGCGCATTTGTTCAGCAGTATTGATTAATTCATCGTAATCTTTACCTTCTATTTCAATATTAATAGGCGATCCAGCAGGTGGTCCAGCTGCATCTTTTTCAACAGAAATCAAAACGCCAGGATAAATGCCAACTAAAGCTTTTTGAACTTTTTGACGTAAAACCTCACTGTCTTCACCTTGACGGTATTTAAACTCACGCATGGAAGCAGTTATTTTAGCTTTATGAGGCATTTCAGCTGCCGAACCACCATCTGTTTGTGGATTTCCGGCACCTTCACCAACTTGCGAAACAGCGCTTTCAACCATAAAATTGTAATTACCATCTTTATACTGTGAGTCATCCAATACGTTATATACACGTTTTTCAATTTCTTTTGTGATGGCATTGGTTTTTTCAATAGCAGTTCCTTCAGGATATTCGATGTAAACTATGATTTGATTAGGGATATTATCTGGAAAAAACTCTACTTTGGTACGTTGTGTAGAAAGTGAAGCACCAAAAGCCATAAAAGCTACTATTAATAATAAGAACGTACCAAAACTCAACACATAGGGTTTCCAACCCGATAGTGCCCAGCGCAACGTTCTTTCGTAAAAACGCTCTAGCTTGACTAATGTTTTAGTTTGAAAATTATTAGCCCACTTTCGTAAGAATAAGCGATAAACCCATAGCATTATGGCCGTAAAGACCATAAGTGTTCCTAATGCTCTATATTCGCCTGCCACAAAATAAACCAGTAAGCCTAGTAAAGCCATAACTGAAGTGAGAGTGACAATTCGTTTTAAAGGCATGTTTTTATCTTCGATTTTCATGAATTGAGATACCAACACTGAATTAAAAAATATGGCAACAAAAAGAGAAGAACCTAAAACAATAGATAATGTTTGAGGTAAAATCATCATAAATTCACCCATAATTCCTGGCCATAACCCAAGAGGGATAAAGGCTGCAACTGTTGTTGCTGTTGAAATGATAATTGGAAAAGCTATTTCGCCAATACCTTTTTTAGCAGCTTCAATACGACTCATGCCTTCTTCGTCCATTAAACGATAAACGTTTTCTACAACAACAATACCGTTATCTACCAACATACCAAGTCCCATAATTAATCCAAACAACACCATTGTATTTAGGGTAATGCCAAACATATTTAAAATCATGAGTGACATGAACATAGACATGGGTATTGCAAATCCTACGAAAATGGCATTTTTGAAACCTAAAAAGAACATTAAAACCGTTACTACTAGAATAACACCAAAAATAATGTTGTTAACCAAGTCATCAACTTGACCAATTGTTACGGATGATTGGTCGTTGGCAATTGTCACTTCTAGATCAGGAGGAAAAACATCTGTTTTAGCAATTTTTACAATCTCTTGAATCTGTTCAGCCGCAGCCACCATGTTTTTTCCAGCACGCTTCTTTACATCAAGCATAACAACAGGCTCACCATATTCCCTAGCAAACGTGGTTTTATCTTCTTCATGAAAACTAACCGTTGCAATATCTTTAAGGTAAATTGGATTGTCTCGTTCTGATTTTACAACAAAATTTTCTAGTTCATCAGGGTTTTCAATTTCTCCAAGAATCCTTATCGTTCTTCTTTGCCCGCTTGCTTTTATATTTCCAGCAGACATAGTTACATTACCGCCTTTGATGGCATTTATAACATCGTCAAAAGAAACTTGGGCAGCCATCATTTTGTAAATATCAACAGCTACTTCAACTTCTTTTTCTTGAGCACCACGAATGGCTACTTCTTTAATTTCTAGTAAATCTTCTATTTCATCTTGAAGATATTCACCGTATTCTTTGAGTTTCTCAACAGGGTAATCTCCAGAAATATTTATATTGAGTATGGGCATTTCTTCAGACATACTCAAATCAAAAACATCAGGTTCTACTTTAGCACCATTAAAAGTTGGCCAATCTTCTCCAGTGGTTTTTGATTCTACTTCATCTTTCACTTTTAGCTTGGCATCTTCAACTGAAATACCTTCATCAAATTCTATAACAACCATGGAATAATCTTCTTGAGATGTAGAGGTTATCTCAACAACATTACTAACGGTTTTTAACTCGTCTTCTAACGGATCTGTTATAAGTTTTTCAATATCCTCGGCTGTATTGCCAGGGTAAATGGTACTAACATATATTTTAGTTTCGTTTACTTCCGGGAAATTTTCTCTTGGCATTTCAAAAAATGCTGATAACCCTAAATAAAAGAACACTAAAATCAGGACATAAATTGTGGTTTTATTATTAATGGCCCATGATGATAGTCCAAATTCTTTATCGACTTTTTTCTGTCTTTCGGTCATGTTTTAAATCTTTTGGCTAATGAGTTAGTTTATTGCACATCTTCCTTGTAATCAATAACCTTAACGGTTTGACTATCTTTTACACTACGCGCACCTTCCTTTATAACTTCGGTGTTATCTTTTATTCCAGAAAGAACCTCAATAACATCGCCTTGCGTTTTGCCAGTTGTAATAATGGTTTTTTTTGCTATGCCTTCATTATCACTGTTCTTATCTGCGACGGTATAAACATATTGTTCGCCTTCAGCATTTTCAGAAATCACACTTTGAGGGATTAAAATAGCGTCTTTACTCGTATAATCGTTTATTTTGAGTCTTGCTGTTAAGTTTGGTTTAATATTTTTTTCTGAATTAGGAATAGCAACTTCAACTTTAAAGGTTCTATTGGCAGGATTAATGAAATCACTTGCCTGACGAATTTCTGTTTCAATGGTTTTATTTAATACTGGAAACTCAACCACAACATGTTTTCCTTTAGTTACGTCTTCAATATAACGTTCAGGAACCTCTGTTTCAATGTACATGTTATCTAGATTTACCAAACGAAAAAGCTGCGATTGTCCTGCAGCTACGACATTACCTTGTTCTGTGATAACATCATCTATTGTTCCTGAAAAAGGGGCTTTTACAACTGTTTTAGCAATTTGTTGCTCCAATTGATTAACGGCTTTTGCCTGTGCCTCATAATTGGATTTTGCCTGTAAAAACTGAATTTCACTTCCTATATTTTGATCCCAAAGGCGTTTTTGTCTTTCATAGGTTGTTTTGGCTAATTCAGCTTGAATTTGCAACTGGGCTAATTGTTGGCTTAATCCACCATCATCAATTTTGGCAAGGGTTTGCCCTTTTTTTACTTTTTCACCTTCTTTAACATAAACACGTGTTAGGATGCCATTATATTCTGGTGTGATAACCAAAAGATCTTTTGTTGTGACATTTCCTTGTATTTCAAAGTAATGATTAAAGGCTTGGTTTTTAGTTTTAAATGTAGTTATCAGTGGGATTTTTTTAACGGTATCTACTTTTGAAATCGCTTGATCTAATGTTGTTAATTGGTCGTTTATTGTTTGTTGTTGCTCAATTATTTCAGCTCTTTTTTTACGCATAAGCTCTAGATTGTTGGAGCTTAACACACTTTCGAGTGAATTTTTCTTATCGCTACCACAGGAGGTTATGATAAGAGTTACAATGGCAATTGATAATATATTTTTCATGATAGTCTAATTAATAGCTTAATAATTAACAGTGTTTAAAATGGTTTCTAGTTCTGCTTTTGTTGCAATAACATTAAGCATAGATTGTAAATACTCTTGTTGGGCTGTATATAATTGTGTTTGAGCTTGTCTTAAATCAAAACTAGAAGCAATGCCTTCAAAGAATTTAGTTTCGTTTTTTGATTCTATACGTTCAGCAAGATTTAGGTTGTCTTTCTTATTAGCATATTCATCTATGGCAAATTGATAGGCGCTTTTGGCATTAGCAATTTGAAATTGTAACTGCTGTTCGGTTTCAGTAAGTTCTTCTTTAGCTTTTTCAACATTTATTTTTGCACGCTGTGTTGCGGCATTACGCATTCCTGAACTGAATATTGGTATAGACATACCAACACCAAATAATGCCTGACCAAACCATTGTTGATTATTATTAGTAAAAGTGAACTCATCATTAAAGCCATTATAGCCTGCAGATACAAATGCATTCAGTCGTGGTAAAAAGGTGCTTTTTTCTAATTTTAAGAGTAGTTCTTGCGTTTCCATGTAATTGGCAGCAATTCTATAATCTATAGTGTTCTCAACATTTGAGTCAGCACTTAAAATATCTAACGAAATATTTTGAAGTGTGAGTGTTTCAAGGTCATCGGTCAAAACAATATCTGTATTAACATCTAAACCAAGCGTGATGTTGAACATTTTATAAGCCAAATCTTTTAAGCGGATGTTGTTGTTCAAATAGTTTTTTAAATTGGATAAGGTAATTTGAAGTTGCTCTACGCTTTCTTCTTCCTCAAGACCGTTCTCGTAAATTTTAGTCGTTTCTTCAAGGTTTTTCTCTAGAACTGCAATGTTATTGTTTACTATTTTTAAGCTTTCTTCAGCTAACAAAATGTTACCATATGAATTGATTACGGCATTACGCACTTCAAGGTCTGTTTTGATTTTTGAATTTTCTGAAATGAGTAAATAAACCTTTGCTGCTTGTAGGCCAACTAGGTAAGAGCCATCAAAAAGCAATTGATTTAAAGTGGCGCCAACATTCATGCTTTGCTGTGTTCCAAATACAACAGGGACAAAAGTGCCAGGCTCACCACCTGCAATTTCTCCAGGAATTAAGGAGACTTGTTGTTTTATCCAGTTTTGGTAGTCAATATTACCATTTATTTGTGGTAAGCCTGTAGCTGTTGTTTCCCATTTTTCTTTTTTGGCTATCTCAATATCACGAACAGCGTTTTTAGCATTTCTATTGTTTTCTAAAGCAAAATCTATGGCTTCAGATAAACTAAAACTATAGCTGCTTTCTTGAGCAAAGCTTAACCCAGAGAAAAAGAAACTGATTAGTATGATTAATGTAAATTTCATTGTTTTAGTACAGTTATTGATTTTTGGTTTGATTGATAATTTTATTTAATATTTGGTTACCCTTATCTGTGCATAAACCACGTAAATGATATTCTAAATAATTTTCCAACAATACATTCATTGAAAAATGTGTTAAAGGGAATAAGTCCTGATCCTTAAGTGATACCATGCCGTTAAAATATAATCTAGCTATAAAGTCAATGTGTATATTGTTTCTATAAAGTCCGTCTTTAACACCTCGCTCTAGATTTGCGGTTACACATGTTTGCATAACTTCAAATTGTTTAGACTTTAATGTTGAGAAAATTTTAGGGTAATACTTTTGTAATTGATATTGTGGTGATGATTTCTCATTTTTTAAATGCTCCATCACAAAGTTCTTTATATCGTAAAGTTCTTCAATAGGGTTCTTTTTAAGCTCGCATATACAATCAATACCATGCGATATAACATCAAACATGTGTAATGTTGTAGCTTCTACCAGCTTGGTCTTATTATCAAAATGTTGATAAATCGTTTTTTTTGAAATCCCCAAATTATTGGCAATATCATCCATGGTTACACTTTTAAAACCATAGGTCAAAAACAATTCTGCGGAGTGTGTTAAAATCTTTTCTCTCATAATTCAGGATGCAAAAGTAAGCAAGGAAACTTTAAAAACAATAAAAGTTTCCAAAGTTTTAATAATTTCTTAACATTAGAATAAACTAGTTGTGTTTATGACTACAATTGCATTATTTTTGCATGATGCAAAATATTCCATTTTATCAAGAGGCTTTTGTGGACTATCTTCAGAAGTTTATAAAACACCGAGAGCCTGAAAGTTTATATAAGCCTATCAATTATATTTTAGAATTGGGAGGAAAGCGTTTAAGACCAGTCTTAACACTTCTAACAGCAGAAATCTTTGATTGCGACTATAAAAAAGCGTTAGATGCTGCTTTAAGTATCGAGGTATTTCATAATTTCTCATTAATACATGATGATATTATGGATGACGCACCTTTAAGAAGAGGTCAAGAGACGGTTCACGAAAAATGGGATATTAATACGGGAATATTATCAGGTGATGCCATGCTTATTATGGCTTATCAGTTGTTTGAAAATTATGATACTAAAACATTCCACGCATTAGCTCAATTATTTAGTAAAACCGCTTTGGAAGTTTGTGAAGGACAACAATATGACGTGGATTTTGAAACGCAAGATCATGTTGAAATTCATGAGTATCTAAAAATGATAGAATATAAAACGGCCGTATTGGTTGGTGCTGCTATGAAAATGGGAGCAATCGTTGCTCAAGCTAGTGTTGAAGACCAGAATAGTATTTATGAGTTTGGTAAAAACTTGGGGATAGCTTTTCAGCTTCAAGATGATTTTTTGGATGCTTTTGGAGATCCAAAAACTTTTGGGAAACAAGTTGGAGGAGATATTATTGAAAACAAAAAAACATATCTGTTTCTAAAAGCTTTAGAGCTGTCTAATGAAAACGATAAATTACAATTGGAGCATTTATATAGCTTAAGTCCTTCAGATCAAATGGATAAAATAAATTCCATAAAGCAAATTTTTATTGATTCGGGAGCTAATGAAGCCACTAAACAAGCCATTGTTAATTATACCAAAAAAGCTATGGACGTTTTAGATAATTTAGAGGTTTCTGATAATAAAAAAGAGATATTAAAAAATTTCGGGAGCGAATTAATGAACCGTAAAGTATAGTGAATTTACCCATTTCATATGATGAATTGATTCAGAAAGCAAACGACTTAAATCTTTATTGTAAACTAATAAATCAGTTAAATAAAGATTTTGGTCTGGCCAATATTCAATTGGAGTTTGATGAAACTGTTTTGCCAACCAGTTTAAAGTTGATTCTGCATGAAACTATCTATAAATTGATTCAAGAAAAATTTATGGAATATTTAAATTTATTGTACATAATTGACGTTCCAGAAAAAAAAGTTAAACAACTTGATAGTCATGACATGGTTGAATTGTCAGAACACATCACTTTTTTAATTCTTCAAAGGGAATGGCAAAAGGTTTGGTACCGCAATAATTATTAGAAATAGAAGCGTATAAATGGAGCCCAAGAATTGGCATAAATGCTTTGATCCCTGTCATATAATACATCAAATCGAATACCGATAGTTGCTGATACAGATTCGCTAAAAATACTATATCCAGCACCTAGAAATAAAGCAGGATACCAATAATCTTCGTCTATAAAGGGAGTGGAATTATCATAATTTCTATTGACATTTAATTGTTCAAATTCTGCTGACAATTGAACTTCTCTTATGGGATTGAAAAGCCCAATAATGCTTCCCCCAATAATAGATGATCTGTAAAAGTTTTTACTTTCGTTATAAGTGTAATTCAAACCCAATCCTGCAGCAACTTGAGGGCTAAACCTATAAATAGCGCTGGGAGCTATTGTACCACTAAAAAAGCCGTCACCAAAACTTAAGCCCAAACCTCCACCAATTGCTATATGATTCCAAAAATCACTTTTTTGATTTTGTGATAAAACTGTTGTTTGAAAACAGCATAAAAGAAGTAGAAATAATAATACCTTATGTAATCTAGAGTGATCTTTTTTCATTTTCATTTTTTTTGAAGCAATAATCATGTTATAAAAATAATAAAACCATATCTAATTTTACTAAAAGTTGTACTTTTGTATAAATTTTATCGACAAGATTCAGTTTTAAGTCATTTATGGATAAATATTCCTTTTTAAACGCCGCACATACAGCCTATTTTGCTGATTTATACGAACAATATTTAGAAAACCCAGATTCCATTGAGCCTAGTTGGAGAGCTTTCTTTCAAGGTTACGATTTTGGGAGTGAAAATTATGGAATGAACGGCGAGATTGTTGAGGGTGTTTCAACCCAAGTGCCAGAGCATGTTCAAAAGGAGTTTCAAGTAGTGAAACTTATTGATGGATATAGAACTCGTGGGCATTTATTCACCAAAACAAATCCTGTTAGAGCTAGAAGAAAATATGCTCCCACACTCGAAATTGAGAATTTCGGACTGTCTCAAGCTGATATGGATTCGGTTTTTAGTGCTGGCGAAATATTAGGAATTGGATCACAAACGTTGAGGCAAATTGTAAATCACCTTGAAAATATTTACTGTGACTCCATTGGAATTGAATACATGTATATTAGAAAACCTGAAGAAATTCAGTGGATTCAAAATAAGCTAAACATAAATGATAATCAGCCAAAATTTTCTGCTGATGAAAAAAGACATATCCTTAAAAAACTAAATGAAGCTGTTTCGTTTGAAACTTTTTTGCATACGAAATATGTGGGTCAAAAACGATTTTCATTAGAAGGAGGGGAATCTCTAATTCCAGCATTGGATACGCTTATTGAAAAAGCTTCAGAATATGATGTTAAGGAGTTTGTCATGGGAATGGCTCATAGAGGTCGTTTAAGTACACTTACTAATATTTTTGGAAAATCAGCTAAAGATATTTTTAGCGAGTTTGATGGTAAAGATTATGAGCAGGAAGTATTTGATGGTGATGTAAAGTATCATTTGGGATGGACAAGTGATCGTACAACGGATTCAGGAAAAAAAATAAATTTAAATATAGCACCAAACCCTTCGCATTTGGAAACTGTTGGAGCTGTAGTAGAAGGGATCACCCGAGCTAAACAAGATGATAAATACCCTGAAAATCCATCTCAAGTACTACCAATTGTGGTGCATGGTGATGCAGCTATTGCAGGACAAGGGTTAGTTTATGAAGTGGTTCAAATGGCTCAATTGGAAGGTTATAAAACCAATGGAACCATACATATAGTAGTTAATAACCAAATTGGATTTACAACTAATTATTTGGATGCTCGTTCAAGTACTTATTGTACTGATGTTGGTAAAGTTACTCTTTCACCTGTTCTACATGTTAATGCTGATGATGCTGAAGCTGTAGTTCATGCTATGTTATTCGCATTAGATTTCAGAATGACATTTAAACGTGATGTGTTTATTGATTTATTGGGTTACAGAAAGTATGGTCATAATGAAGGTGATGAACCTCGTTTTACGCAACCTTTACTTTATAAAGCTATAGCGAAACATAAAAACCCAAGAGATATTTATGCTGAAAAGCTAAAGGCTGAAGGTATTGTTGATGATGCTTTTGTGAAGAAGTTAGAAGAAGATTATAAAGCGTCATTAGAAGAGAAATTAGAAGATTCCCGTAAAGAAGACAAAACAGTTATCACACCATTTATGGAAAATGAATGGGTGAACTATACTACTGTTGAGGAAGACAAAATGATGAAGCCGGTTGATACAACGTATTCAAAGGAAGGCTTGTCTAAAATCACCGATGTAATTTCAACTTTACCTAGCGATAAAAAATTCATCCGTAAAATTTCTAGACTGGTTGAGTCTAGAAAAACCATGTTCGATGAGGATAAATTGGATTGGGCTATGGCTGAACATTTAGCTTATGGAACCCTTTTAGAAGAAGGTTATGATGTCCGTATTTCAGGACAAGATGTTGAACGTGGGACATTTTCTCATCGCCATGCAGTAGTTAAGGTTGAAGATAGTGAAGAAGAGGTGGTTTTGCTAAATCAAATAAGTGATAGTCAAGGTAGGTTTTTTATTTATAATTCACTGCTTTCAGAATATGGAGTGGTAGGTTTTGATTATGGTTATGCTATGGCAAGTCCTAAAACATTAACTATTTGGGAAGCTCAATTTGGAGACTTTAGTAATGGTGCTCAAATCATGCTAGATCAATACATTTCAGCAGCTGAAGATAAATGGAAGTTACAAAATGGTTTAGTCATGTTATTGCCACATGGGTATGAAGGTCAAGGAGCAGAGCACTCATCGGCTCGTATGGAACGTTATTTACAGTTGTGCGCCAAAGACAATATGTTTGTAGCAGATTGCACAACACCAGCCAATATGTATCACTTATTGCGAAAGCAAGTTAAAGCTAACTTTAGAAAACCTTTAATAGTTTTCACTCCAAAAAGTTTGTTGCGTCATCCACTTGTCGTCTCGACTGTTGATGAATTTGCTAACGGTAGTTTTCAAATGTTAATTGATGATGCTAGTGCAAAAGCAGATAAAATTAAATCCTTGGTTTTTGTGACAGGTAAATTTTATTATGATTTATTAGAAGAACGAGAAAAATTAGAACGTAAGGATGTAGCATTGGTAAGAATAGAGCAATTATTTCCTTTGCCAACTGACGATATAATAGCAGTTTTAAAAAAATATAAGAACGCTGACGATGTGGTTTGGGCACAAGAAGAACCAAGAAACATGGGAGCTTACAGTCACATGTTGATGCATTTGGATGAAGCAAAATCTTTCAGAGCAGCAACACGAAGACCTTATGGGGCTCCTGCAGCTGGAAGTTCTGTGCGTTCAAAAAAACGTCATCAAGAAGTTATAGATTTTGTATTTGATAAATCTAAAAACAATCAATATTAAAAAAATAAAAAACTAAAATAGGTAACACAATGATTTTAGAAATGAAAGTTCCGTCACCGGGAGAGTCTATCACAGAAGTCGAAATAGCAACTTGGTTAGTAGAAGATGGTGATTATGTAGAAAAAGATCAAGCTATTGCAGAGGTGGATAGTGATAAAGCTACTTTAGAGTTACCAGCAGAGGCAAGTGGAACAATAACACTGAAAGCAGAGGAAGGAGATGCTGTTGCTGTAGGCGCAGTTGTTTGTTTAATAGATACTAGTGCAGAACCATCAGCAGATGCGAGTACTACATATAAAGGTGGTGATGAAGGTGGAAATCAAGATGATGTTGAGAAAGACTTGGCAAAAGATCAAAAAGAAACAAAAGATACTGGAGCAAAAGCAGCTAATCCAGCAAAAGACACCTATGCATCAGGTGTAGCTAGTCCAGCTGCAAAAAAGATTCTTGCTGAAAAAGATATGAAAGCAAGTGAGGTTACTGGAACTGGTAAAGATGGTCGTATAACAAAAGAAGATGCCGTTAAAGCAACACCTTCAATGGGAACACCAACAGGTGGTAATAGATCATCGTCTAGAAGTAAAATGTCTATGTTGCGTAGAAAAGTAGCTGAACGTTTGGTAGAAGCGAAAAACACAACAGCTATGTTGACAACCTTTAATGAGGTAGATATGTCACCTATTTTTGAATTGCGAAAAGAATACAAAGAAACCTTTAAAGAGAAGCATGGTGTTGGTCTAGGCTTTATGTCTTTCTTTACGTTGGCAGTTGTACGTGCGTTAAAAATGTACCCAGCTGTTAATTCCATGATAGATGGAAAGGAAATGATTAGTTATGATTTTGTTGATATTTCAATAGCCGTATCAGGACCAAAAGGATTAATGGTGCCAGTTATAAGAAATGCAGAAAATTTATCATTTAGAGGAGTTGAAGCTGAAGTAAAACGCCTGGCAATTCGCGCTAGAGATGGTCAAATAACTGTAGATGAAATGACTGGAGGAACTTTTACAATATCAAACGGTGGTGTTTTTGGAAGTATGTTGTCAACACCTATTATAAATCCACCTCAAAGTGGTATATTGGGTATGCATAATATCGTAGAACGACCAGTAGCTGTTGATGGTAAAGTTGAAATTAGACCAATAATGTACGTGGCTCTTTCTTATGATCATAGAATTATTGATGGTAAGGAATCTGTTGGATTTTTGGTGGCTGTGAAAGAAGCGTTGGAAAATCCTGAAGAGTTATTAATGGATAATAATATTAAGAAAGCATTAGAGCTTTAGAGAAATGAATTATTTAAATTGAAAAGCGCAACTTTTAAAGGTTGCGCTTTTTTCTTGATATGAAATTAACTAACTAAAAAATATAACAAGAATATTTATTGAAATAACTATTGATACTAATAAAATGATACCAATAATAAAGTATTTGTTTGTGCCAGTGTCATTTTCCATTAGAATACGGTTTATAGATTTGGGGACTTTTTTATTTAAGTAAAGATAGCAGGTAAACTTCTTTTAAAAAATACGTACTTGTACGTATTTTTATTTCCATTTGAAATTGAATAAAAAAACTCCATGTTATTTTACTAACACAGAGTTTCAAAATAATTCTCCCTAAGAACTAATTAATAGCACGGTAAAGGTAAGGTGGATTATTGGTGTAAAAAATACGTACTTATACGTATTTTTTTCTGCTTGAATACTTCCAAAAAAAAGAAGGCTTTCCTGAATAAACGAAAAAGCCTTCTATAATTCTCCCTATAAGAATCAATTAATAGCATTGTAAAGGTAAGTGATATATTTCTATTAAAAAATACGTACTTATACGTATTTTTTCTGCTTAAATAATTCCAAAAAAAGAAGGCTTTTCCGAATGAACAAAAAAAGCCTTCTGTAATTCTCCCTTTAAGAATCAATTAATAGCATTGTAAAGATAAGTGATTTGACTCTATTAAAAAATACGTACTTGTACGTATTTTTATAGCAGGCTTTTATTTTTGCTAGCCCATAGAAATAATGAAGATGGTCTATTTTCCAGATTGAGTTTATGAACAATATTGCTTCTGTGAGTTGTAACTGTTCTAAATGAAATATCAAGTATTTCAGCTATTTGCTGACTCGTTTTGTTTTCTGATATGAGCTTTAAAATTTTAACTTCAGACTTAGTTAACTTTTGTATCTCGCCGGGTTTTGCAGATGGAACAGAAGATTTTAGGTACGAAGCAATTTCTTCGCTAAAATAAGGCTGCCCTTCAATTACATGGCTAATACACATTTCAATCTCTTCTATAGCAAACTCTTTTAGGATGTACCCGTAAATGTTTAATTCTTTTGCCTTGTCATAAAGTTCTTCTCCTTTATCAAAAGTTATTAAAATAATTTTTGTCTCGAGATTATTTTTAAAACATTCTTCAGCAACTTCCAAGCCAGTTCTAAAAGGCATCCTAATATCCAAGATTGCTAAATCTGGTTTTTGTTTTACAATTAAATTGTAAGCTTCATTGCCATTGGTAGCACTACCAATTATGTTATAGCCTTTTGAAGTTAAAAAATCGCTCAAACCTCTTAACATTAAAGGATGGTCATCGGCGATTATTATGGAGGTGTTCATGGAATATTTTTAGTTAAACTGATAATAAAGCAGAGTTCACAATATACTTAAATCATAGGATTTGTACTACAATTTTAAGTATAAATATTTCTTTTCATAATCAATAATGGCTTTTGATTTTTTCAATATATCAGCTCCAATGATGCCGTCAACTGGTTGAGCGTTATGTGCAACTAACGCAGTATTAACATGAGTCATATTAAAGAGAATCAATGCTATTTTATTTTTTTTCCATTTCCCAATTTTTACATGGTTCTTTTTCGAAATTTGTGTCAACATACCTGTAGCACCAGCACCTGCCGCTTTTACTTCAGAGTCTTTTGCTTTTAGTTTAAAAGTTTCAATAGCATCAAAACCAACACATGAACTTGAAGCACCTGTGTCTAAAATAAACAATCCTTTGACGCCATTAATGGTGGCTTTTATTTCAAAATGATTTGTTTTAGTGAGCTTTAATTTAATTTTTGCATACCCTTTTTCTGTAAGAAACTCTTTGAGGCTTTCCATAAACTATCTGTTTTATTGCAAAGGTAATAATGTAAAAAGATATATTTTTGCTAAATGATAATAACGGATACACATACGCATTTATATAGCGAAGCATTTGATTCAGAAAGAGACGACATGATTCAAAGAGCTATTAATGCAGGTGTTACGCGGTTTTTTATTCCAGCTATTGATTCACAATATACTCCTGCCATGTTACAGTTGGAAAAAGATTATCCTGAAAATATTTTTTTAATGATGGGCTTGCATCCAACATCAGTAAAGGAGAATTATATGGAGGAGTTAGCCCATGTTGAAGATATGCTAGCTACGAGACCTTTTTATGCAGTTGGTGAAATAGGTATTGATCTGTATTGGGATAAAAGCACATTAGAAATTCAAAAGAAGGCTTTTAAACGACAAATTCAATTAGCTAAAAAGTATAAATTACCAATAGTTATTCATTGCAGAGAAGCATTCGATGAGATTTTTGAAGTTCTTGAATCTGAAAAGTCAGATGATTTATTTGGAATTTTTCATTGCTTTACCGGAACAAAAGAACAAGCTCATAGAGCTATTTCCTTTAACATGAAGCTAGGTATTGGAGGTGTAGTTACTTTTAAAAATGGCAAAATAGACCAATTTATAAATGAAATAGATTTAAATCATATAGTTTTGGAAACCGATTCCCCTTATTTGGCTCCCAAACCATACAGAGGAAAACGTAATGAAAGTAGTTATATAGTAAAAGTGTTAGATAAATTGTCTGAATTGTATAATATACCTAAAGAAAGAATTGCTGAAATTACTACTCAAAACTCGCATAAAATATTTAAAGTATAAATGATGAACAAGTTGCAACCAAACATACTTTTAATTTATACTGGTGGAACTATTGGTATGATAAAAAATGCTAATACTGGAGCCTTGAAGTCTTTCGATTTTAATAATTTATTGAAGCAAATACCAGAACTCAAACTTTTAAGTTGTAATATTTCAACGGTGTCTTTTGAAAACCCTATTGATTCTTCAAATATGAATCCTAAATATTGGGTTCAAATAGCAGAAATAATTGAAAAACATTATGATCAATTTGATGGCTTCGTTGTTTTGCATGGGAGTGATACCATGAGTTATTCGGCATCTGCTTTGAGTTTTATGTTGGAAAATTTGGCAAAACCAGTCATACTTACTGGGTCACAACTTCCTATTGGTGACCTTAGGACAGATGCCAAAGAAAATTTAATTACCTCCATACAAATGGCTTCATTGCAGTTGCGTAATAAGCCGTTAATAAGGGAAGTGGGTTTGTATTTTGAATACAAATTATATCGAGGAAATCGTACGACAAAAATAAACGCTGAACATTTTGAAGCTTTTGAATCATTAAACTATCCGCATTTAGCTGAATCAGGTGTTCATCTCAAAATAAATAAAGAAGCTTTGTTTGCGCCAAATGCAAGGAAGAAATTAGTTGTACATAAAACATTAGATAATAATATTGCGCTCATAAAATTATTCCCGGGAATCTCTGAAATAGTTCTAACAAGCATATTAGAAACACCTAATCTAAAAGGTGTCGTTTTGGAAACCTATGGAGCAGGAAACGCCACAACTGAGGATTGGTTTATAGATTTAATCTCCAAAACTCACAAAAAAGGCATTCATGTTATCAATGTGACGCAATGTTCCGGTGGGAGCGTTGCCATGGGACAATATGAAACCAGTTCACAACTAAAAAATTTAGGTGTAATATCTGGTAAAGATATCACGACTGAAGCAGCAATAACCAAATTAATGTACTTGATTGGAGAGAAAATTTCTAATAAAACCTTCAAAACAGTATTTGAAACCTCTTTAAGAGGAGAAATGGCATAAAATTAACTTTCAAAATTTTCCCTTTTGCTAGTTTTTTTGTTATTTGGCACACTGTAATAAGAAACAATTACAGAGAGGTGGCCGAGTGGTCGAAGGCGCACGCCTGGAAAGTGTGTATACGCCAAAAGCGTATCGAGGGTTCGAATCCCTTCCTCTCTGCTGTAATTTTAATTTTTTAATTACATTTTTTTTATATCTTTAACACTTTAACTAATAAAATTAAGAACAAGAACAATGAAAAGATTATTTTCTATCCTAGCCATTATGTGTTTTATGGCAATCGGAACAGTAAATGCAACTACAAATGCAGCTACAAGTGCAACGGCAGTTGTTAACACAATCCAAGAAGAAGCTACTGAAGAAGCTGCTGAAGAAACATTAGGATTTCATCAAGAATTAAAAAAGCGTTTTATTGAAGGTGGTCCAGGGTTTATGGGAATTGTATTATTATGTTTAATTCTTGGTTTAGCCATAGCTATTGAGAGAATTATCTTTTTAAACCTTTCTACAACAAATACAAAAAAATTGACTCAAGATGTTGAAGATGCATTACAATCAGGTGGTGTTGATGCGGCCAAAGAAGTTTGTAGAAATACTAAAGGACCTGTAGCTTCTATATTCTATCAAGGTTTAGATAGAACAGATGAAGGTATTGAGGCTGCCGAAAAAGCAGTTATCGCTTATGGTGGTGTTCAAATGGGACAATTAGAAAAGAATGTATCATGGATTTCTTTATTCATCGCTTTAGCACCAATGTTAGGGTTCATGGGTACGGTAATAGGTATGATTCAAGCTTTCGATAAGATTGAAGCTGCTGGTGATATGCAACCATCACTTGTTGCAGGAGGTATTAAAGTAGCTCTTTTAACAACGGTATTTGGTCTAATTGTTGCAATTATTCTTCAAATTTTCTATAACTATATCATTGCTAAAATTGACAGTATTGTTAATGATATGGAAGATGCATCTATCACATTGATGGATTTATTGATTAGAAATAAGAAGTAATAATTAATCACAACTATACAAAAATTATGGGTTTACATAAAATTTTAAAAATAATAGCAGCTATTTTAGCGCTAGCAGGGATTATCTTTTTAGTTAGGATAATCAATGAAGGCGATGAAGCTATTAAAGCTGCCGCAATGAGTGGTGATACTGCAATTGTTGAACCTATGGCTATTGTAGCCTATATAATCATGGCTCTTACAATTGTATTTGTATTGATTTTTGTGCTAAAAAATCTATTTACTAATACAGCAACTTTAAAAAACACACTTATAGGTGTAGGGATTTTTGCAGCTGTTCTCGTTATTGCTTATGCTGTTTCAGGTGGCGATACAAATGAATATTTCTATAATGGCGTAGAAGCTACAGAAAGTGAATCACATATGGTAGGTGCTGGGTTAGTTGCCTTCTATATACTAATATTGGCAGCAGCGGCTACAATGTTGCTTTCTGGAATGAAAAAAGTAATAAATAAATAATTATGGCTAAAAGATCAGCACCAGAAGTTAATGCAGGTTCCATGGCTGACATTGCTTTCTTACTATTGATTTTCTTTCTAGTAACAACTACAATCGAAATAGATTCAGGGTTGAACAGAAAGTTACCACCAATAGAGGAAACAGAACCGCCAATTATTAAGGAACGAAATATATTTCAGTTAACTGTTAACCGTAACAACGATTTATTGTTGAAAGCTAATGGTAATGATGGGGAATTGATAAAACTTAAAGATCTGCGTAAAAAAGCAGTAGCCTTTTTAGATAATGGAGGTGGCAAGGGTGAAGATGCCTGTGCAAAATGTAAAGGAAAGAAAAACCCTCAATCTTCTGATAATTTTGAGAAAGCCATTATATCATTGCAAAATGATAGAGCAACAAGCTATGAAACTTATATTGCTGTGCAGAATGAAATAATTGCGGCATATAACGAATTGCGTAATAGAGAGTTTGAATTGGCCTACCCATCCCTAAACATGAGTTATGTTGAAGCTGATAAAATGTATTCTGATCCGAAAACATCAGCAGCTGATAAAGCTAGTTTAAAGGATAAGATTGAGGCAATTAAATTATTGATTCCGCAAAAGTTTTCAGAAGCCGAACCAAAAAAATCAAATTAGATAAACAGTAAAATTTATGTCTAAATTTAAAAAGAAAAAAGGAGGCGATTTACCAGCTATATCTACGGCATCATTACCTGATATTGTATTTATGTTGTTATTCTTCTTTATGGTAGCAACGGTAATGCGTCAAAACACGTTAAAAATAGAAAACACGTTACCAGCTGCAGATCAGGTTGAAAAGCTTGCAAAAAGAAACTTATTAATGTACATATATGCTGGTAAACCAAGTAGTTCTTACAAGGATATGGGTACAGTTGCCAGACTGCAACTAAATGATAAGTTTGCTGACGTATCTGAAATTGCTGCTTTTATTGCTGCTGAACGCGACAGTAAGCGTGAAGAAGAAATACCTTACTTAACTACAGTTTTGAGTGTTGATAAAGAGACTAACATGGGACTTGTTTCTGATATTAAACAGGAATTAAGAAAGGTAAACGCTTTAAAAATAAATTATAAAACTCGAAAGGGAGATGCCTTGAGAGATTTAAAATAATTAGAGTCTTAATTTTATAATTTATGGCGTACAGAGAAATCTGTACGCCATTTTTTATTATTTTGAACAACGTTTTAAACACCTATATGAAAAATATATTATTGGTAATAATTGCTCTTATTGGCTTTACTAATTGTTACGCTCAAGTAGAAACGGACACTATTAAAAAAGAGACGGATAGTAAGTATAGAGAAGATCAATTTTATATAGCAGTAACCTATAATTTACTAGGGAATAAACCTGATATGGTTTCACAAAGTGGTTTTTCTAGTGGATTTCATTTAGGGTTTATTAGGGATTTCCCTATAAATAAAAGGCGCAATTGGGCTTTAGGATTAGGGTTGGGCTTATCTTCAAACTCATTTAACCATAATTTCCTTATACAGGAAGATGGTGCTGGTTATGATTATATAGTTTTGGATAAAAGTGATATAGACTACACCAAAAACAAGTTTACAATGTACATGGTTGAAATGCCACTTCAAGTAAGATGGCGAACTTCTACAAGTGATGATTATAAATTTTGGCGAATTTATACAGGATTAAATATTGGATATGTAGTATATAGCTCTTCAAAGTTTAAAGGTGATTTAGGAACCATAAGAGAGGGGAATATAAAATCGTTTAATGATTTTCAATATGGATTAACGATAAGTGCTGGATATAATACTTGGAATATTTATTTTTATTATGGTCTTAATCCAATTTTCGATAATATTTCTGTAAATGATGTTTCTGTTGATATGAACGCTATAAAAGTAGGGCTCATATTCTATATTTTATAACCAATAATTCACTAGAATCAATTGTGGGATAAAACCCATAAAAAAGCCTACAATAAGTTCTTTGTAGCTGTGAGCTTTCATATGTAATCTGGAGGTTGCTATAGCACCAATCAAAATAGCCATTAATGCTAATGTGCCATTTATATTTATACTGAAATGGATACTTAAAGCTACATAAAACATAAAAATACCAGCTATTCCAGCCATGTGTAAACTAGCCTTAAATTTTAAGAAAGCTAAAATCAAACAGCTCAATGTGGTTATTAAAATTCCGATAAAAAAGTAATACAGTTCAATAATTTCACTACTTGGTAATACACGCATCAAAATGAGCAAGATAATAATGCTATTAAGTATCAATGGGGTAATGCGTTCTTGAGTGGACTCAAGATATATAGTTGAGGTTTTGCCCATGGTTTTTAATAAAAAGTATAACAAAATAGGAAGCAAAACAGTTAGAATAAAAAGTGAAATTATTTTTGCTTGAACAATTTCAATAGGAATATATCTAGGGGATTTTGAAAAATAAAACAAGACACCTAACATAGGCATCAATATGGGATGAAAAATAAATGAGATACTTTTTAAAATAGCATTCATCATATTTTCTTGCGTAATCGAGCCACAGGTATGTCAAGTTGCTCTCTGTATTTTGCTACTGTACGTCTTGCAATGGGGTAACCTTTCTCTTTTAGTATTTTGGCTAAAGCCTCATCAGTCATTGGTTTTTTCTTGTTTTCATTTTCAATAACTGTTTCAAGAATTTTTTTGATTTCTCTAGTTGAAACTTCTTCGCCTTGGTCATTGGTCATGGATTCTGAAAAGAACTCTTTAATGAGTTTTGTGCCATAAGGTGTGTCCACGTACTTACTGTTTGCAACTCGTGATACCGTAGATACATCCATATCAATTTCATCAGCTATATCCTTTAAAATCATTGGGCGTAGTTTACGCTCATCGCCTGTTAAAAAATATTCTTTTTGGTAGTGCATAATAGCACTCATAGTGACAAATAATGTCTGTTGACGTTGTTTAATAGCTTCTATAAACCATTTGGCAGCATCTAGTTTTTGCTTGATAAATTGAACGGCATCTTTTTGAGATTTTGATTTGTCTTTACTATCCTTATAGCCTTTAAGCATATTGCTATATTCTCGCGAGACATGTAACTCTGGTGCATTTCGACCATTTAGTGTTAGCTCTAATTCGCCATCAACAATTTTAATGGCAAAATCAGGAACAACATGTTCAACAATTCTATTGTTTCCAGCATAAGAGCCACCGGGTTTTGGGTTTAAATGTTCAATAACACCTATCGCACCTTTTAATTGGTCTTCAGTGATGTCAAATTTTTGCAACAATTTTTTATAATGCTTTTTGGTAAACTGTTCAAAGGCGTTATCAATGATGTTAATTGCTAGTTCGGAGTCAGCCGTTTTTTCTTTTCTATGTAATTGAATACTTAAACATTCTTGTAAGTTCCGTGCCCCAACACCAGCAGGATCCAATTGGTGGACTATTTTTAAAACGGACTTTATCTTGTCTTCAGTAGTGTAAACATTTTGAGTGAATGCTAAATCATCCATAATGTCACTTAAATCACGACGAATATAACCGCTCTCATCAACGCTTCCAACTAAAAATTCGGCAATATCACGTTCTTCGTCATCCAACCTGAAGGTGTTTAACTGGTTTATTAAATGTTGTGTAAACGATGTGCCAGCCGCATAAGGCATACGTTTTTCGTCGTCATCAGCACTATAATTATTGGCTTGTGTTCGGTAATCTGGTATCTCATCATCACTTAAATACTCATCAACATTAATATCTTCAGAATTAATAGATTCACTATCATCATAATCATCAGCACTATTATCAAATGTGTCGTCAAAATCATCCTCTGAAGATTCTTTACCGCCTTCCAAGGCAGGATTTTCCTCTAGTTCCTGTTTTAATCGTTGTTCAAAAGCTTGTGTAGGCAGTTGTATTAGCTTCATCAACTGAATTTGCTGAGGCGATAATTTTTGCGATAATTTAAATTGTAAATACTGTTTGAGCATTTTTTGATTTTGGGTTTTTATAAAAATAAAAAAAACAATCTACATTTATTATTTAACGTAGATTGTTTTCAATAATTATCTAAATTATTTTTTAAAACTCGGCATTTTGAGGTGTTCGCGGGTAAGGAATCACATCACGAATATTACCCATTCCAGTTGCAAACATAACTAATCGTTCAAACCCAAGTCCAAACCCTGAATGTACAGCGGTTCCGTATTTTCTTAAATCTAAATACCACCATAATTCTTTTTCATCAATATCTAAAGCTTTCATCTTTTCTTTTAGGACATCTAAACGCTCTTCACGTTGTGAGCCACCAACCATTTCACCAATACCAGGGAATAAGATATCCATAGCACGTACAGTTTTTCCGTCTTCGTTTAATCGCATATAAAATGCTTTGATATTTGCTGGATAGTCAAATAAAATCACAGGACATTTAAAGTGTTTTTCTACAAGAAAACGTTCGTGCTCACTTTGCAAATCGGCACCCCATTCATTTATTAGATACTTGAATTTCTTTTTCTTATTTGGTTTGCTATTCTTGAGAATATCAATAGCTTCTGTATAGCTTACACGCTTAAAGTTATTTTCTACTACAAACTTTATTTTTTCAATAAGGTTCATATCAGAACGTTCAGCTTGAGGTTTAGTTTTTTCCTCATCCAAAAGGCGGTTATTTAAAAACTCTAAATCTTCAAAATTATGTTCTAAAACATACTTTAAAACATACTTCATAAAATCTTCAGCCAAATCCATGTTGCCATCCAAATCCATAAAGGCAACTTCTGGTTCTATCATCCAAAATTCTGCTAAATGACGTGATGTATTAGAATTTTCAGCTCTAAACGTAGGGCCAAATGTATAAACTTTGCCAAGTGACATAGCATATGTTTCAGCTTCTAACTGACCAGAAACGGTTAAGTTTGTTTCCTTCCCAAAGAAATCTTCTTTATAATCAACTTCTCCTTCTTCATTTAAAGGCGGGTTTTTAGCATCTAAAGCACTCACACGAAACATTTCTCCGGCTCCTTCAGCATCACTACCAGTAATAATAGGTGTGTGCATATAGTAGAATCCATTTTCATTAAAATACTTGTGAATAGCAAATGACAGTGATGATCTCAAACGCATAACAGCACTAAACGTGTTCGTTCGTGTACGCAAATGAGCATTTTCTCTTAAAAATTCAAACGAATGCTTTTTAGGTTGGATAGGGTAGGTTTCAGGGTCAGAATCCCCCAAAACAGAAATCTTTGAAACTTGAATTTCAACTTTTTGACCTTTTCCTTGGCTTTCAGTCAATTCGCCAAAAACATGGACAGCAGCACCTGTAGTAATGCGTTTTAATAGCGATTCGTCAAGATTTTCAAAATCAACAACACATTGAATATTATTCAACGTTGAGCCATCATTTAAGGCTATAAATCTGTTGGCACGGAAGGTACGTACCCATCCTTTTATTTCTACTTCATGTAAGGCATTAATATCCTTTTTCAATAATTCTGCTACGGTATGCGTTTTCATGTGTTAATTTTTATTTGTTTTTAATGGTCACATGTAATTTTTGATGACCAAAATAATCATTGGGTTGAATGTCAAAAGATTATTTTGTCACGTCGGTTTCATCTATAAAAATTTTGAATGCAAAGATAACCTTTTCATGTGTCAAAAATCAAATTCAGAAATCTAAAATATTAGGCTGTATTTGTTGCATCATTTTTAGGTTCATCATCGTCTTCTTCTGGAATTATATTTATTGAAGGTTCCTTTAAAACTTCTTTGTTGGCAATACTTCTTTCAAGTGATAATAGGAGTGAAGGCAATAACAGTAAATTTGATAGCATAGCAAATAATAAGGTTGCTGAAACAAGAGCTCCCAATGCTACAGTACCTCCAAAACTGGAGATTGTGAATACCGAAAACCCAAAGAACAATACGATGGATGTGTAAAACATACTGACGCCTGTTTCGCGAAGTGCCGCGTAAACCGACTTTCTAATTTTCCAATGATTTGCTTGTAATTCTTGCCTATATTTTGCCAAAAAGTGAATAGTATCATCAACTGAAATACCAAAAGCAATACTAAACACTAAAATGGTAGATGGTTTTATAGGAACACCTATAAATCCCATAAGACCAGCTGTTATTACTAAAGGTAATAGGTTAGGTATTAAGGAAACAACAATCATTCTAAATGACCTAAACATGTATGCCATAAATAATGAAATAAGCACTATGGCTAATGATAACGAAATCGCTAAATTTTTAACCAAATATTTTGTTCCCTTTTGAAAAACCAAGGCTTTCCCAGTGATGGTTACGTTGTATTTCTCTGCAGGAAAGACTTTGTCAATTTTATTTTGAATGTCTTCTTCTATACGCTCCATTTTATCCGTTCCAACATCTTTCATAAATGTAGTGATGCGTGCATATTGACCCGTACTATCTACAAAATTTTTGAGTAAACTAACATCTGATGATGAGTTTTTTATGTAAGATGAAATAAACAGGTTTTCTTGACTAGTTGGCAGCTGATAATATTTTGGATTACCATTGGTGTAAGCTTGTTTGGAATACTTTACAAGACTAACAACAGAAATAGGTCTTGATAATTCAGGTGTTTCAATTATGAGTTCTTCTAGCTCATTCATACGTTTTAAGGTGGCTAGTTTAATAACTCCTTTTTTGCGTTTGGTGTCAACCAGAATTTCCATGGGCATAATGCCATTGAACTCTTCTTCAAAAAAACGTATGTCACTAAAAAATTCAGAAGTTTTTGACATATCTTCAATTAAACTACCTGAAATTTTTATTTGGTTCATACCAATCATACTTAAAATTAAAAGTATGATTGAAGTAATATAAATAGTAATACGCCTTTGTTTTACCATACGTTCCATCCAATCGACAAAACCACCTATCCATCGCTTGTTTAAATGTTCCAAATGACGATCTTTTGGAAAAGGCAAAAACGTATAGATTATAGGAATAATCAGTAAACACAATATGAAAATGGCAAGTATGCTTAAAGAAGCTACAATACCAAATTCCTTAAGTAAGGTACTTTCAGTTAAAATAAAAGTGGCAAAACCTGATGCTGTTGTTACATTGGTCATTAAAGTTGCATTCCCGATTTTGGTTATGACACGTTGTAATGATTTTACTTTGTTACCATGTAATTTGACCTCATGTTGGTATTTATTGATAAGAAAAATACAATTAGGAATACCAATTACAATTATCAATGGCGGAATTAAAGCCGTAAGCACCGTAATTTCATAATTAAGCAGACCAAGAATTCCAAACGTCCACATAACACCTAAACATACTACAATCATAGAGATTAAAGTGGCTCTGAATGATCTAAAAAAGAAGAAGAATATCAGTGAAGTAACGCCAAGTGCAGCTGCAATAAATTTGCCAATTTCATCAACAATATTTTGAGCGTTTAATGTGCGAACATAAGGCATTCCTGAAACCCGAACATCAAGTCCTGTTTCTTGTTCAAAAGATGCGATTTTTGGAATTAGGCTATTGAATACAAAATCCTTTCTAACAGGTGTATTTACAATATCCTTTTTCATGTAAATAGCTGTACGAATGGTTTTAGTTTCCTTATTGAACAGGAAATTGTCATAGAAAGGATACTTTTCAAATAAATCTTCTTGAAGAATCTCTAATTCGGAAGCAGATGTAATAGAATCTTTTATAAAAGGTTCTAAATCAAAGCGCTCTTCATCAACATTCTTGACGAGTTTTTGTAGGTCCTTTAGCGATACAACAGTTTCAACTTCGTCAAAATTTTTAAAAGCATCCGAAAGATTGTTCCAAGCATTTAAATTTTCAACAGTAAAAAGAGTTGAATCTTTGACGCCAAGTACAATAAGGTTTCCTTCCTCACCAAATATGTCTAAAAAGTCCTTGTAAACAATATTTACTTCGTGGTCATCGGGTAGTAGATTGGCTTCTGTATAAGTAAAGCGCATGTTTTCCCACTGATAAGCGAAAAAAATAGTGGCTACCAAAATACCTGCTAGAATACCAATTTTATTACGTAAAATCAGTCTGGCAACAACGTCCCAAAAACTTTTTGTAAATAGTTTAAACATGCATTAATTAACGAGTTGCAAAGGTAGAAAATTCCTATGTATTACCTTAAATAATAGCTTATAATGTCACGTTAAATGTGAATTTTATAGCAATATTATCTTCTGTTTTAGGTAAGTGATAAGCACCATATCTATAAGTGCCACTCAAACCAAATCCGAAAAGAAGCTTATTAATCTCAAAACCTGATTCGGTATAGCCTTTGTCAAGCGTATCAAAAGTAATTCCTTGATGCCTATTAATATTACTCATGTTTCCAATAGCAAACCTAGAAATAAGCACTAATTGTGGCTTAAATCTGGTAGCAATATTAAAGGGACTAAAATAATGCCTGAATTGCAGGGTTGTAAATCTATCAGAGAAAAATTCATTAAAGTACATGGTTTCAAAACTATCAATACCAGCCACTGAAAAACGTTGCAAAATAGTTTCCTTGTTGATATTGTTGGGATAAGCATGATATAAATGAGAGAGGGGAGTATTACCTCTTGCAATTCCAGCTGACAAAATAAATCTAGAAAAATTGTCTTTTTTATAATTAATCTCATAGATGGTTCTAAAATCTATTTTAGCAAAATTAAAATCACTTTCAAAGACGCCTTTTACACTTTGAGTGTATTGTAGCGTGAATTTTGGGAAACCAATCTTAACTTCTTTTATCCTCTTGTCAACCAATTCATAACGGCTAAATGGACTCCATTGTAGCGATATGACTGCTGTACTTAAGTTAAATTCTGAATAGGATTTACCATCTACCTCATAAATATAGTTGTATGTTGGGTTAACATTACTTACACCTAGTTGTGTTTCAGTAACTAAACGCGGTGAGATTTGATGTTCCAATGAGATGTTTTTTGCAATGTATTTATAAAATAAATCAATGTTCAGTAGCCTTGGTTCGAAAAATTGAAAAAAGCGTTTGTCTGTAATAAATTTTGAACTCCCAGTTTCTTGCAAGTCATCTATGTAAGAGAAATTTAACCAAGTATTCGTGTTTGGAATTAACCTGATGCCTCCACCAATTCCATATTTAAATCGGTGGTCCCTAAAGCCATAAACCAGATAACCGTTAATGCGATATTTTTCTGAAAAAGCATCATTAGTTACACCACCAACACCAGTTCTTAATCCTTCATATTGATTAAACTTTATAAGATACCTTAAATCAATATCGAAGTATTTGGTTGGAAAAAATCCGTTACCCAATTGTTTGATTAAGTCTCTTTTTTTTAGGGAGTCTTGCTGTGTTTCAGTTGTGTCTTTTACAACAGACTGCGCCTGGATTTCTGTAAAAATGAAAAGCCATATGAAAGCGACAGATAAAAGATATTTTAAAATAAACAACAGGCAAGGTATTAGGATTAAAAAAAGCGACTTTAAGTGTCGCTTTTAAAGTTTTTAAACTGTCATAATTTCCTTTTCCTTGTTTTCAAAAATTTGATCAATTTTGGAAATATACTTGTCAGTCATATTTTGGACATCTATTTCAGCATTTTTTTGAAGATCCTCTGAAGCGTCATCCAATTTTTTTATATCGTTATTGGCATCTTTTCTAGCATTTCTGACACCTACTTTGGCGTCCTCAGCTTCTGCTTTTGCCTGCTTGGCTAAATTAGTTCTACGTTCTTCAGTCAAAGGTGGAACGTTTATAATAATGGAATCACCATTATTCATAGGATTAAAGCCTAAATTAGCATGCATAATGCCACGCTCAATTTCTTGAAGCATCGCTTTTTCCCATGGCTGCACTGTAATGGTTCTACCATCTGGGGTATTTACGTTGGCAACTTGGTTTAATGGTGTTTGAGAACCATAGTAATCTACCATTACGCTACCTAACATAGCAGGACTTGCTTTGCCAGCACGAATGTTTACTAATTGCTTTTCTAAATGCTTTATAGCAGCATCCATTGCTTCCTTTGCTGTGTCTAGTATAAATTGTATGTCTTCGTTCATCGCTAAAAAATTAAGTTTAAAATGATCTATTCAAAAAACACGCCAAATATTATAAATTTACTTTGGTTCCAATTTTTTCACCCGAAACAACCTTTAACAAGTTGCCTTTTTTATTCATATCAAAAACGATTATTGGCAACTCGTTTTCCTGACTTAATGTAAAAGCCGTTGTATCCATAACTTTTAAACCTTTGCGTAAAACATCATCAAAAGTAATATGGTCAAATTTTATGGCGTTGGCATCTTTTTCAGGGTCGGATGTGTAAATACCATCTACACGTGTACCTTTTAAAATGACATCGGCTTCAATCTCAATAGCGCGTAACACAGCAGCTGAATCAGTTGTAAAATAAGGATTACCCGTGCCGCCACCAAAAATAACCACACGTCCTTTTTCTAAATGCCGCATGGCTTTTCTACGAATAAACGGTTCAGCGACTTCATTAATTTTAATCGCTGTTTGTAAACGGGTTGGTACGCCAGCATTCTCAAGCGCACTTTGTAATGCCAAACCATTGATAACCGTAGCCAACATACCCATGTGATCACCTTGAACACGATCCATGCCATTACTTGCTCCAGCAACACCTCTAAAAATATTTCCACCACCAATTACTATGGCTACTTCTACGCCTTCATTAATGATAGATTTGATATCATTAGCATATTCTGATAAACGTTCCGGGTCTATACCGTATTGGCGCGTACCCATTAAAGCCTCACCGGATAATTTTAAGAGTATTCTTTTGTATTTCATGGTTGTTTTTGAGCGTTTAGCAAAACTACATAATTTTTTTGTTTTTGGATTGAGAATTTTTTGTTGGATTGACATAAAAAAGCCCCTCAATATTTTGAGAGGCTTTTGTAAAATATATGATAATATATTATCCTACTGTTACACGCTTAAATCCAGTGATTTCAACATCACCATAAGACTCTACATATTGTGCAGCGGTTTGCTTTTCATCTATTAAAAATTACATCGTCTGGTAAATAATATTCTCCATCAGGTTCATTTAATATTTCAAGGAACAGTTGATCTTCTGCTGGATTATAAGTCAATCTTAAAATTCCTAATTCTTCACAAAAACTACTTTTAAAAGTACCTTCAAAAACATTGGTTGATGTACTTGAAACTTGTATACAAAAATCATTTAAATTCTCATTGCAGTCAATTTTACTGCCACTATAAAATGTACTGCAATAATTTCCTTGTAATGTATTCGAATTAATATTTTCCAGAGTAATTTCGGTTATATGTTTTCCATTGTCGTACTCCCAAGCCCAATTGCCGGAAATAGTTTGAGAGAAACATGATTTTGATATCATAAAAATTAAGGTTATAATAAATATTTTTTTCATAATTTTATTTTTAGCAATTTACGTTTATATTATTTTCAGTTGTTTTGTTTAAGAATTCGTTTACTCTATTTGTCCATCCATCGATAAATCTTTTAAAAGTTTTTAGTCTTAATTCAGAGTCAGAAGCATTTGGATGATTTGTTAAGTACCTATCAATACTATTTTGAGTTATCAAATCGTAATACCCTTGCCTATTTGTTTTAAAAGTATTATATAATAATAAAATGTCCTCAAAGTCATTAATCGCCGATATTGTCTGATTTCCAATAGCGCCATCCACAGTAACATTACTTCCTAATTCGTTTAATGTACTTTGCAGAACTTTAATTGCATTATTTCCAGCATTAACGTAAAAGTCAAATAGTAAAAACCTAATATCTCCATCATTTATTTCATCTGCAAAAATCGCATCCCAATATTTGGCTTTATAAATTAATTTAGCTTGTTCATCTGATAAATCTCTCAAGTTTTCAATTGTTGGTTCTAAATCAAGGATATCTCTTGCGTTTTGTTTCCAAACAGGCCATGATATCCCTTTGTTTGTTGCTCCACCTGGATCAGTAGGGTCATTAACAAACCCTCCTTCGGTACTTAATACCCTATTGATTAAACTATCAAAATCACAATCCTCTTCTTCAAAATCTTCAGGACAATCACGACCAGAACATGGTTTTATTGGACTAGTAACAATTGGATTACTTTCGCTATTAGGCCCACCAGTAGTATTTCCATCACTAGTATTTCCTCCTCCACTAGTATTTCCTCCTCCAGTATTTTCTTCATCTGGGTCACTTCCAGTATCACTGCTACAACCAGAATAATCCATGTATATCGCATCATCCCCTGTTCTGTTTTGGGCAAAACATCCTTCTCCAGCTATATGAGGAGGCATATCACCATTTTGACTCCATGGACACATGGGAGTTCCAACACAGTCCGCAGATAATTTATTTTGACTATTAGTATAATCAATTTCTATAATTTCAACGACATTATCTAAATATTTTGAATCATCCTCTGTTATCGTATAACTTTCAGAATTCAAAACATAGGTTATGATATATGCCTTTGTTATATTTAGAGAATCTATTTTTAAAACAAGATTATTATAATAGTTTTCGTTATTAATTGAATCTTTATAAACTACAAATGTATAGGTGGTAAATTCATCAGAGGAAATTTCTTTAATTACCGTAGAATCAATAGTGAAACCATATTCTTCTTCAATTGCTGATTTTGAATTAGTCTTAAAACTTTTGTTTTTAGAAAAGTCATTTACAGCTTTTGAGAATCTAATATCTGAATTTAATTCTTTAAAAGTTTTAGTTTTTATTGAATAAGAAAAATCCGTATCAAATTTCTGCCTTGATTCAGTATCATTTAATAAGTCATCATTTTGACAGTTAAAAAATAACAAGAGAATCATAACAGCAGTAATTTTTAAACTAAAAAATCTGAAATTAACATTAAAAAAGGAATTTAATACGTTTAAAATTTTTGATTTCATAATAATTGATGGTTATGTAAAACAAACGTAAAGCTATTTTTGAAAAGAAAAAATACGTACTTATACGTAATTATTAACTTTTCGATGAAATGCATAATTGGTTTTACGGTTTTTCCGTAAAATGTTGTTTAAATAAAAAAAGCCCCTCAATATTTTGAGAGGCTTTTGTAAAATATATGATAATATATTATCCTACTGTTACACGCTTAAATCCAGTGATTTCAACATCACCATAAGATTCTACATATTGTGCAACGGTTTTCTTTTCGTCTTTAATAAACTTTTGGTCTAATAGACATTGCTCTTGGTCTAATGTTGTGTTATCAGAAATATAACGCTCCATTTTACCAGGAAGAATGCGATCCCAGATTTGTTCTGGCTTACCTTCAGCTTTTAATTCCGCTTTTGCAGCTTCTTCAGCTTTTGCAATTACTTCAGGCGTTAACTGTGCCATAGAAATATATTCTGGTACATTTTTAAGCGTTTTTCCTAAACGACCTAATTCAATATTTTCTTTTTCGATGACTGCAATTCTAGCTTCAGTTTCTGATGCAATGTATGCAGGATCAAAATCTTTGTATGATAATGTAGTTGCTCCCATTGAAGCTACTTGCATAGCCACATCTTTAACAAGCGTTTCAGCATTATCAACTTCACTTGATAAACCTACTAAAGCAGCAATTTTATTAATGTGAACGTAAGAACCAACATAAGGTGCTTCTAATTTTTCAAAAGCTGTGATATCTAGTTTTTCACCAATAACACCAGTTTGTTCAGTTAATTTTTCAGCAACAGTCATACCGCCGAAATCTGCGGCTAAAAATTCTTCTTTAGAATTGTAGTTAATTGCAGCTTCAGCCAATTCGTTTGCTAATGCTACGAAGTTTTCGTTTTTACCAACGAAATCTGTTTCACAACCTAACACGATAGCTACACCAGCAGTGTTAGCATCATTAATTTTAGCAATTGCAGCACCTTCAGATGAATCTCTGTCTGCTCTTTTCTCTGCTACTTTTTGACCTTTTTTACGAAGTACTTCAATAGCTTTATCGAAATCACCTTCAGCTTCAACTAAAGCTTTTTTACAGTCCATCATTCCGGCACCTGTAGCTTGTCTTAATTTATTTACTTCTGCTGCTGTTATTTTTATAGCTTCCATAATTTTTTTAATTTAAAAAAGTCGTTTAATGTTATTTCTTTGGAAGAAAGGTATTAAACGACTTTAATAGTTTTGTTAATTTATTTTATTCTTCCTCTTCTGTTGCTACTGCTGCTTTTTTAGCAGAAGCTTTTGCTTTAGGCGCCTTTTTTTCTGTTTTAGCACCATCTTTTTCAGCTTTACGTTCAGATAAACCTTCAGCGATTGAACCCGTAACGTATGATAATACTTTATCTATTGATTTAGAAGCATCATCATTTGCAGGAATAACATAATCAACCTGACGTGGATCAGAGTTTGTGTCAACCATAGCAAAGATTGGAATGTTTAATTTTTGAGCTTCTTTAATCGCAATGTGCTCGCGCTTAATGTCAACAACAAATAAAGCACCTGGTAAACGGGTCATGTCTGAAATAGAACCTAAATTCTTTTCTAATTTAGCACGTTGACGATCAACTTGTAAACGTTCTTTTTTAGATAAAGAATTAAATGTCCCATCTTTCTTCATTCTATCAATTGCAGCCATTTTCTTAACAGCTTTTCTAATAGTAACAAAGTTAGTTAACATACCACCTGGCCATCTTTCAGTAATGTAAGGCATGTTGATAGCACCAGATTTCTCTGCAACGATATCTTTTGCTTGTTTTTTAGTTGCAACAAATAAAATTTTACGACCTGAAGCTGCAATTTTACTTAATGCTGCTCCAGCTTCTTCCATTTTAGCTGCTGTTTTGTAAAGGTTAATAATATGGATGCCGTTACGTTCCATATATACGTAAGGAGCCATATTTGGATCCCACTTACGTGTAAGGTGTCCGAAGTGTACACCTGCTTCTAGTAGTTCTTTTACTTCTACTGCCATGTTTGTAATAGTTTACGTTCTGTTGAATTAGCAATGATTAAGTGGTCTTTAATTTAAATCGCCTTAATCATTTAGATGCTAAACTAAATCCTGACCATTTGGTCATGGACAACAATAACTAGGTTAAAAATTGTGTTTTGTTTTAACCAGATTGAGAAAGCTTGTGAGCATTTCCCAATCCAGTTGGAAAAATTAACGTTTAGAGAATTGAAATTTCTTACGAGCTTTCTTCTGACCGAATTTCTTACGTTCAACCATTCTTGGGTCTCTAGTTAATAAACCTTCTGGTTTTAAAATTAATCTGTTTTCTGCATCAAGTTCGCACATAGCACGAGATAATGCTAAACGGATAGCTTCAGCTTGACCTGTAATGCCACCTCCATATACATTTACTGTAATATCAAAGCTGCCATCATTGTTAGTCATAGCTAAAGGTTGATTTACCTTATACTGCAAAGTTGCAGTCGGAAAATATTCCGCCATGTCTTTTTTGTTCACCGTAATGTTACCTTTTCCTTTGGCAACATACACACGAGCAACAGCCGTCTTTCTACGGCCAATTTTGTGAATTACTTCCATTAATTAAATTCGTTTAAATTGATTGTTTTTGGTTTTTGTGCTTCATGAGCATGTTCTGAACCAACAACAACGTTAAGGTTACGGAATAAATCGGCACCTAATTTGTTTTTAGGTAACATTCCTTTTACTGATTTTTCTACTAATCTTGCTGGATCTTTTCCAAACAATTCGCTAGCAGTTAAACTTCTTTGACCACCTGGGTAACCTGTGTGACGGATATAGGATTTATCTGTCCATTTGTTTCCAGTTAAGTTGATTTTTTCTGCATTGATAACAATAACGTTATCACCACAATCAACATGAGGTGTGAAGTTAGGCTTATGCTTTCCTCTTAAAAGTTTTGCAACTTTAGAAGCCATACGACCTAATGTCTGACCTTCAGCATCAACCAAAACCCACTCTTTATTTACAGTAGCTTTGTTTGCTGAAATCGTTTTGTAGCTTAATGTGTCCACACTTTCTATTTTTTCTTATTAAACATTCCTCTCTTAAAAAGAGTTTGCAAATTTACGATTATATATTTGATTACCAAATAGTGTAGATGAATTTATTGTAATAGAGAATATTATAAATCAATTAAGTAAAGACCGACATTAAAAGTTGCCTCGAGAAAAGATGAAGTTGTTGTTAATAAGCATGTTGTGGTAGTTACGAAACTATATCTTTAGTTTTATTTATTAATTCCTGCTCTTTCCTTTCCAACTTTTTTGATCTAATAGCATAAATCAATAACCCCATTTCAATCGCCAAAATACCAAGTTTGGCTTTTTTGCTTTTTGTAAGTGCACTGGTGAGACCTAATATTTTTGTAATTATCATGACTTTATGGATTTAAGAATTCAGTTACGCAATCTATAAGATTTTAATTTCAAATATTGACTTATACGAATTGATTTTTAACATATTCAACATTTGAAAATGTACTCTTAAGAATCTTTAACAATAACCGTTAATATTGGGTTAAACTGTTTTAAGCATTTGGTTTAACTTGTCTTTGATGTTATATTAAATGGAGAAGAAATTATTAACAAATTAAAAATATTTACAAATGGAAAATTTAAATAAAAAGACCGTTGCAATTTTAGCAACCAATGGATTTGAAGAAAGTGAATTAAAAGAACCTAAAAAAGCATTAGAAGAAGCCGGAGCCGATGTACACATTGTGTCTCTAGAATCTGGAGAAATAAAAGGATGGGCAGATGGTAACTGGAGCGATTCCTATAAAGTTGACAAAACATTGGATGAGGTATCTCAAAGTGACTATAACGCTTTAATGCTACCTGGTGGTGTTATAAACCCAGATTTATTAAGAAGAAACGACAAAGCAATTAGTTTTGTAAAATCATTCTTTGAAAATAAAAAGCCTGTAGCTGCAATTTGTCATGCACCATGGTTGTTGGCTGAAGCAGATGTTTTAAAAGGAAGAAAAGTTACATCCTATAACTCAATTAAGACAGATATTATTAACGCAGGTGCCAATTGGGTAGATGAAGAAGTTGTTGTAGATGAAGGATTGGTTACCAGTCGTTCACCTAAAGATTTACCAGCATTCAACTCAAAGTTAGTTGAAGAGGTATATGAAGGTAAACACGATATGCAGATGGCATAAACAATTAGATAATTTCAATTTTTAAAAAGCAGGGTTAATTTCCTGCTTTTTTAATTTTATCGAAATCACCTTGATCAATATTTTGTTTAAAGTATAAACGTGTTCAAATTCCCAAACATATAGTTATCATATCAATTTTACCTATTTTTGCAGTCTATGCAAGAACTAAAACTTTCTAGTTGGTTACCTACCACAAACAAAGAGGTCAAGATTCGTGGTTGGGACGAACTAGACGTAATATTGTTTAGCGGAGATGCTTATGTTGACCACCCATCGTTTGGTCCTGCAGTTATTGGTCGAATTTTAGAGAGTTACGGATTGCGCGTAGCTATAGTTCCACAGCCTAATGTAAACGATAATCTGCAGGATTTTGTAAAGCTTGGCGCACCTAAATTATTTTTTGGTGTTACAGGCGGTTGTATGGATCCCATGATTAGTAATTACAACGCAAATAAAAAGCGTCGCGATAAAGATGCCTATACGCCAAATGGCGATATAGGATTCCGGCCTGATTACGCCACAACGGTTTATAGTAATATTTTAAAAGAAAAATGGCCTGATGTTCCTGTCTTAATTGGAGGAATAGAAGCCTCATTGCGTCGTGTCACGCATTACGATTACTGGAGTGATAAATTGATGCCTACTATTTTAGAAAGTTCTAAAGCAGATATGTTAGTCTATGGAATGGGTGAGCAACCACTCCGTGAAGTGGTTCGTTTACTTCAAAAAGGTGTGCCTTTTTCGAGTATATCAACCATCAAGCAAACTGCTGTACTAATAGATGAAGGCGCTAAAATTCCGAAAAACAGTAATTGGGAAGATGTTGAAATAGCCTCACATGAAGTTTGTTTAAGGGACAAAAAAGCATACGCATCTAATTTTAAAATCATTGAGCAAGAATCTAATAAGCTAGCTGCCCGGCGTATTTTTCAAAAGGTGGGAAATAAAACCTTGATGATTAATCCGCCTTATCCAACCATGACCGAAGACGAAATTGATGCGTCTTTCGAGCTACCATACACACGATTACCACATCCTAAATACAATAAACGTGGACCAATTCCTGCGTACGAAATGATTAAGTTTTCCATCAACATCCATCGTGGTTGTTTTGGCGGTTGTAGTTTTTGTACCATTTCGGCGCATCAAGGTAAATTTATCGCCTCAAGAAGTCAGGAATCTGTTTTAAGAGAAGTAGATACGGTTGCGAATATGCCAGATTTTAAAGGTTACTTATCTGATATTGGTGGACCAAGTGCCAATATGTATAAAATGAAAGGGAAGATACAATCAATTTGCGATAAGTGTGTGGCGCCTAGTTGTATTTCCCCTGTGATTTGTAGTAATTTAGATACATCTCACAAACCATTAACCGAATTATACCAAGCCGTAGATAGTCATCCTAAAGTGAAGAAATCCTTTATTGGAAGTGGGATTCGTCATGATATGTTAGTGCCTGAATTTAATAAAAATGCAGATCCAAAAGAATTGGATGATTATACAGAAGAAGTCATGACAAAGCATGTTTCTGGACGCTTAAAAGTCGCTCCAGAACATACAAGTGATCCTGTGTTGAAACTAATGCGAAAACCTTCATTTTCTTATTTTCATAAATTCAAAGAACGTTTCGATAAGATTAATAGCAAGCATAAGTTGAAGCTACAACTTATACCCTATTTTATTTCCAATCATCCGGCTTGTGAAGCTGAAGATATGGCAAACCTCGCTGCCGAAACCAAGGATATGGGATTTCAGTTAGAGCAAGTACAAGGATTTACGCCAACTCCAATGACGGTTGCCACGGTTATTTATTATAGCGGTTATCATCCATATACTTTAAAAAAGGTCAATACGCCAAAAACGCGAAAGGAAAAAGATGAGCAACATCGTTTTTTCTTTTGGTATAAAGACGAAAACAAGGCTTGGATTAAAAAGACTTTAAACAAACTTGGTCGTCAAGATTTATTAGATGTTTTATTACCTAATAAAGACGAAAAATGGCGTAAGAACAAACCTGGAAAACCAAAACACACCTTTAACGATGCAGTTCCTTTCAATCAACGAAAGACTAAAGTAAAGTATAAGAAAAAGAATAAAAGGAGTCGATAATTCTTAATGCGCCTCTAACCAATTATCACCAATGTCTAAATCAACATCTAAAGGTACTTCTAATTTAAAAGCATTTTCCATTTCCGTTTTAATTAAGGTTTTCATTTCCTCTAATTCAGGTTTATAAACATCAAAAACCAATTCATCATGAACCTGCAAAAGCATTTTGGTTTTATAGTCTCCAGCTTCCAATTTTTCGTGGATATTAATCATGGCAATTTTAATAATATCGGCAGCACTTCCTTGAATAGGTGCATTAACTGCGTTTCGCTCTGCAGCACCACGAACTACAGCATTTCTAGAATTGATATCTTTTAAATACCGTCGTCTGCCTAAAACGGTTTGAACATAGCCATTATCTCTGGCAAAATCGACTTGCTTACCAATGTAGCTTTTAAGTTTTGGATAGGTTTCATAATAGGTGTCAATGAGTTCTTTAGACTCACTTCTTGATAAATCGGTTTGATTACTTAAGCCAAAAGCAGAAACACCATAAATAATCCCGAAGTTTACTGTTTTGGCATTACTACGTTGCTCACGTGTGACTTCATTTAAAGGTACATTAAATACTTTTGAAGCGGTTGAAGCATGAATATCTTCGCCATTTTTAAAAGCTTCAATCATTGTCTCTTCTTCACTTAAGGCGGCAATAATACGCAGTTCTATTTGTGAATAATCAGCAGCAAGTAACGTGTACTCGTCGCTTCTTGGAATAAATGCTTTTCGTACTTGACGACCACGTTCGGTGCGGATTGGGATATTCTGTAAATTTGGATTGTTGCTACTCAATCGTCCTGTTGCAGCAACCGTTTGCATATAATCAGTATGTACGTGACCTGTTGAGGGTTCAACTTGAAGCGGTAAGGCATCAACGTAGGTGCTTTTTAATTTTGATAAACCACGATACTCTAAAATATTCTTTATGATGTCATGATCTTTCGCCAGATAGCTCAAAATGTCTTCAGAAGTAGCATACTGTCCTGTTTTGGTTTTTTTAGGTTTGTCAACCAATTTCATTTTTTCAAAAAGAATGATGCCTAGTTGTTTTGGCGATGCAATATTGAATTCTTCACCAGCTTCGGCATATATTTTTTGTTCCAAATCTGCAATGTCTTTGTTGAGTTGGTCAGACAAACTGTTTAAAAAATTGGTATCAAGATTTATACCTTCCAATTCCATGGAAGCCAAAACACGTAACAGTGGAATCTCAATCTCATCAAATAATTTTTGTGTGTTTGCTTCACCTAATTCGTTCTGAAAATGCTCTTTAAGTTGAAGTGTAATATCAGCATCTTCAACGGCATATTCAGTTTGTTTATCTAAAGGCACTTCCCTCATAGATAGCTGGCTTTTCCCTTTCTTTCCAATTAATGTTTCAATGGAAATAGGCGTGTAATTTAAATAGGTTTCAGCTAGGACATCCATATTATGGCGCATATCTGGATTTATAAGATAATGTGCCAACATGGTATCAAAGAGCTTGCCTTTTACTTCAATATTATATTTGGCCAAAACTTTGATGTCGTACTTTAAATTCTGACCAACTTTTTCAATGGATTCACTTTCAAAAAATGGTCGGAGTTGCTCAATAAGTTCTTGGGCTTCATTTCGGTCTTCAGGAAAAGGCACATAAAACCCCTTGCCAATTTCCCAAGAAAAAGCAATACCAACTAATTCGGCCGTTAATGGATTGAGACCTGTAGTTTCGGTATCAAAGCATACCGAAGCTTGATTCAGTAGATTTTTAATAAATAATTTAGTCGCCATGCCTGAAGCGACACTTTGATAAAAATGTGACGTCGTTTCCACAGTTTTACGAGTATAATCGGAAATACTTTTAGTTTCTGTTGTAGTTCCATCATTACCAAAGAGTGAAAACTGACCAGAGCCAGCTGTCGATGTTTTTTCTGTTTTTGGTTTTTCAGGCTTCTCGCTGGATTCTGTATTGAGCGTAGCAGAAGTATCCGAAGTATTAGTTTCGGTTGTTTCAACAGCAAATGTTTTTAAGAAATTATCAGTAAGTCTTCTAAATTCTAATTCTTGAAAAATAGCTTTTACTTTTTCTATATCAGGATGGTCTAATTCAAAATCTTTGGCATTGAAGGTTACAGGGACATCTAACATTATGGTTGCTAGTTTTTTTGAAAGTAAACCTAATTCACCATTAGCTTCAACTTTTTCCTTCATTTTACCTTTAAGCTGGTCAGTATTGGCTAAAAGGCCCTCCATGCTACCAAATTGTGCTATAAATTTTTTAGCTGTTTTCTCACCAACTCCAGGAAGTCCAGGAATATTATCGCTGGAATCACCCATCATGCCTAAAAAATCAATGACTTGCATGGGGTCTGTTACTTCAAATTTTTTCTGGACTTCAGGAATACCCCAAGTCTCATAGCCACCACCAAAAACAGGTCTGTACATAAAAATGTTTTCAGTAACCAATTGTGCAAAATCTTTATCAGGAGTCACCATATAGGTTTTGTAACCTTCTTTTTCTGCTTGTCGTGAAAGGGTTCCTATAACATCATCAGCCTCGTATCCTTCTTTAACCATAATAGGAATATGCATGGCTTCCAAAATATTACATATATGTGGTATTGCGGTTCTAATGCCTTCAGGTGTTTCATCACGATTAGCTTTGTAAGCTTCAAACATTTCAACACGGTCAACACTGCCACCTTTATCAAAACACACAGCTAAATGGTCAGGGCGTTCACGTTTTATGACATCTAAAAGTGAATTCATAAAACCCATTATGGCTGATGTGTCTTCACCTTTAGAATTAATTCTTGGGTTTTTAATAAAAGCATAATAGCCACGAAAAATCAAAGCATAAGCATCGACTAAAAAAAGACGTTTTTGTTCAGACATGTGATAGTTTTTGAAAGAAACTCAAAGCTACAAAAAGTTAAGCGTAATTGAGCGGCAATTGAAATGCAATTTGTAATTTCACAGCATTAAAAAAAGATAAATGAAAACATTTTCTATAGCCATACATGGTGGAGCAGGTACTCTAGTGAAAGGCATGATGACTCCTGAATTAGAAGCGAAATATAAAGATGCATTAAAAGATGCATTAGATGCTGGTTATTATTTATTGGAAAATGGCGGAACAGCTGTTGATGCTGTAGAGGTAGCCGTTAAATCTTTAGAAGATTCTCATCTTTTTAATGCAGGAAAAGGTAGTGTATTTACTGCTGAAGAAACCCATGAAATGGATGCCAGTATTATGGATGGAAAAACTTTGAATGCTGGTGCTGTTAGTTTAATTACGGGTATTAAAAACCCAGTGAGTTTGGCACGTGATGTTATGGAAAAAAGTGAACATGTTTTTTTAGCTGGTGAAGGTGCTATGCGTTTTGCTGAAGGATTGAATTACCATATTGAAGATGCTAACTATTTTTATGATGATTTTCGCCATAAACAATGGTTAGAAATTAAAGATACAGATAGTTTTCAATTAGATCATTCAACAAAAAAAGATTCGAAATTTGGAACTGTTGGAGCGGTAGCATGTGACCACGATGGTAATATTGCAGCAGCAACATCGACTGGAGGTATGACCAATAAAAAATGGGGACGTGTTGGTGATTCACCAATGATAGGTGCAGGAAATTATGCGAATAACAAAACTTGTGCTGTTTCTTGTACAGGTAGTGGTGAGTTTTTTATTCGTGGAGTGGTTGCTTATGATGTGTCTTGCTTAATGGAACACAAAAACATGTCACTAAAAGACGCTTCAAACGAAGTCATAAACAAGCGCATTCTTGAAATAGGAGGAGATGGTGGCTTAATAGCTGTCGATTCTCAAGGCAATATTGCTATGCCATTTAATACAGAAGGTATGTATCGTGCTTCAAAGTCTTCAATTGGGATAGAAACGGTATCTATTTATAAAAATTAAATAAAAGGTTCTGCTACAGGTAAGACTTTAACTTTTTTCTTCTTAATATTAAATCGGTCACCATTAGCCAAAACATGTGTTTTTAAATTGGTCAGAGACATAGGTGTACCCTCTTTCAATATCTTTTCGTTATTGTGTTTTAACTTTCTTGGATCAAAAACGATAACCATTCCAGAGCCAATTACACGAACAACATTGTTTTTTATAATTAAACCTGTGTCTTCGGCTAATCCAATTCCAATCAATTTAGGATGCTTCGCAACAGCTTCGGCCAAGCGTCCAAAACGGCCTCTTCGAATAAAATGCGTATCTATAGTTAATTGCGGAATTAGGCCAAGTCCGTTACTCATTCTTACTGCACCTTTTACAAAGGCTTCAGAAGCACTTCCACCAGTAATCATTTCTTTTGCCATAGCCATGGCACCAGCACTAGTTCCAGCAATAACAAACCCTTTTTCGTTTTTAAAACGATCCAGTAGAATGTTATGAATGGTTGTACCACCTATTTTTTTGGCTATTTTAGATTGATCGCCACCAGAGAACATAATGCAGTTTGCTGCTTTTATTAATGAAATGGCTTCAGGCTTTTCAGCATCTTTTTGATTTCTAATATCTAAAACAGTTACGTTTTCGCAACCAAGCGTTTTAAAAGCTTCGATATAACTTTCACCGACTTCAACGGGAATGCTAGAAGCAGTAGGTATAACAACTATATTAGCGTTAAGGCCTCCAGCTTCACGTACCACATGAGATAAGATGCCTTCTTCAATATAATCAACCTTGTTATAATCATCATCACTATATCCTTTGTCTTCATTTCCTCCAATTGGAATAAGTGTACCCTTTATTGACTTCATCTAATCACATTCAAAATTATTGAGCAAAAATAAACTAATTTTTTATTAGAAAAATGTATATATTTATAATCTTTCACTAAAAAATTAACAAAGCCAAACCACATGATTATACGAGAAATAAATGCTATGAGAGGACCAAATTATTGGTCAGTACGTCGTCATAAATTAATAGTAATGGTTCTTGATCTTGAAGAGATGGAAGAACGACCGTCTAATAAGATTGATGGTTTTTATGACCGATTAAAGGCCATGTTTCCAACTATGTATGAGCATAGGTGCTCTGTTGGTGAGCCTGGAGGATTTTTTCAACGTGTAGAAGAAGGTACCTGGATGGGTCATATAATTGAGCATATTGCTTTAGAAATACAAACTTTGGCAGGTATGGACGTTGGTTTTGGTCGTACACGTGGGTATGGCGAAGAAGGTGTTTATAGTGTGGTTTTTGCTTATATGGAGGAGTCTGTTGGGCGTTATGCGGCAAAAGCTGCTGTTAGAATTTGTGAGGCATTAATTGAAGGCGAAGACTATGATATGGCAGATGACATTCAAAAAATGCGTGAATTACGTGAGAATGATCGGTTGGGTCCAAGTACAGGTTCTATTGTTGAAGAGGCTGAAGCACGTGGTATTCCATGGATTCGATTGAATAAATATTCATTATGCCAATTGGGTTATGGAGCCAATCAAAAACGTATTCAAGCAACAGTAACTAGTGAAACTAGTAGTATTGGTGTAGAATTGGCTTGTGATAAAGAAGATACAAAATATTTGTTAGAACAAGCCGAAGTTGAAGTGCCACGTGGTGATATCATTAGACGTGAACGCAGTCTGGAAGAGGCTTGTGATTATGTTGGCTTTCCTTTAGTGATAAAACCAATTGACGGGAATCACGGTCGTGGTATAACGGTTAATATTCAAAATTATGATGAAGCACTTGAAGCGTTCCATCAAGCCAAGGAAAGTTCCAGAAGTGGTGCTATAATCGTTGAGAAATTTATAACTGGCGAAGATTATAGAGTTTTAGTTATCAATAATAAAATGGTAGCTGCCGCCAAACGTACTCCTGCTCATGTTATAGGTGATGGTAAATCTACTGTTCAAGAGTTAATAGATGAGGTCAATAAAGATCCACGACGTGGTTATGGACACGAAAATGTGCTCACTCAAATTACAGTTAACGAATTGACCAAAACCATAATAAAAGATGCAGGCTATACTTTAGAATCTGTAATTGCAGAAGGGGAGCGTTTAATTTTAAAAGACACAGCTAATTTAAGTACAGGAGGCACTGCTGAAGATGTTACAGATATTGTACATCCTGCTAATGTGAGTATGGCTGAACGTATTTCTAAAATCATTGATTTGGATATTTGTGGCATTGATATCATGACAACAGATATTTCAAAACCGCTATCGGAAACAGGTGGAGCCGTTTTAGAGGTTAATGCAGGTCCAGGATTTAGAATGCATTTGGCGCCAACTTCAGGCTTGCCTCGTAATGTTGCGGCTCCTGTTATTGATAAATTATTCCCGCAAAAAGGAGATACTGGCCGTATTCCTATCGTGGCTATTACGGGAACCAATGGAAAGACTACAACCTCACGTTTGATGGCTCATATAGCTAAAATGAAAGGCTATCGTGTTGGCTACACAACCAGTGATGGTGTGTACATACAAAACCGTTTACTAATGACAGGTGATTGTACTGGTCCAGCAAGTGCTGAATTTGTACTAAAAGACCCAACCGTTAATTTTGCGGTATTGGAATGTGCCAGAGGCGGATTACTTCGTGCTGGTTTAGGATTTAAAAAATGTGATGTAGGTATTGTAACCAATGTGGCTGCAGACCATTTAGGCTTAAAAGGTATTCATACCATAGAGCAATTAGCTAAAGTAAAAGGTGTAATTCCAGAAACAGTGCTACCAAGTGGTTATGCTATTTTAAATGCCGATGATGATTTGGTTTACGATATGCGTCGTTCTGTAGAATGTCATATAGCTTTATTTTCAATGGACGAGAACAATCCTAGAATAAAAGCGCTACAGCGGTTAAACGGTATTACGGCAGTTTATGAAAATGGTTATGTTACCATTTGCAGAGGTGAATGGAAAATGCGCATTATGAAAGCGGAGCATATCCCATTGACTTACGGTGGTAAAGCGAAATTTATGATTCAAAACGTTTTAGCAGCAGTATTGGGAGCTCATGTTCAGGGTATTAGTATTGAGGACATGAAAGCCGCTTTGGAGACGTTTATACCATCAGCTTCACAAACACCTGGACGCTTAAACCTATTTGAATTTAAAGACTTTACCATCCTTTTAGATTATGCACATAATCCGGCTGGTATGATGGCTCTTAAAAAGTTTACTGATGAATTGGAAGCTACTGTTAAGGTTGGTATAATTGCAGGTGTTGGTGATAGACGTGATGAGGACACTAATCAAGTGGGTAGCATTGCAGCAGAAATGTTTGATGAAATTATAATAAGACAAGACAAAAGATTGCGAGGGCGTACGGAAGAAGAACTCATCAAACTTTTAAATGATGGTATTCAAATGAAAGACCCTAATAAGAAGACTACGATTATTCCTTCGGAAAGGGAAGCAATTACTCATGCAGTAAAAAATGCGCAGAAAGGATCTTTAATTATTTTATGTAGTGATGTTATTCCTGATGCTTTAGAATTAGTGAAGAAATTTAAGGAACAAGATTTAAAAGGCGAGCCATTCATGGCCTAATGATTTTATGGGCTATTCTGAAAATAAGTTTGCGATTTTATTTGATAAACAAAGAGCGAACCAATTTAACATTGGAAAAACAAGTTATAAAACGCGCATAAAAAAGCTCAAAAAATTAAAACATGCTTTAGAACATACCTATAAGCAAGATATACGAGATGCGCTTTATAAAGATTTTAAAAAACCACAGCTTGAAGTTGATTTAACAGAAATTTACCCTGTAATTGATGAAATAAAGCATGTTTGTAGTCAGTTAAAATCTTGGTTGAAAAGGGAGCAGGTGGGCACGCCACTAGCCATGTTGGGTAGTAGTTCATATATTATTAATGAACCTAAAGGAGTGTGTTTAATCATATCGCCTTGGAACTACCCCATTAATCTAACATTTGGACCGTTAATTTCAGCGATTGCAGGTGGTAATACCGTAATATTAAAGCCTTCTGAAATGACACAAAATACTTCTAGTTTGATGGCTAAAATAGTATCTGATTTGTTTGATGAAAACGAAATAGCGTTAGTTGAAGGTGAAGTAGAAACGTCCCAAGCTTTATTGGAATTACCTTTTAATCATATTTTCTTCACAGGTTCTCCAGCCGTAGGTAAAATTGTCATGAAAGCAGCATCCAAACATTTAGCGTCTGTTACTTTGGAATTGGGAGGGAAGTCACCAACTATCATAGATGATTCAGCGAATATTGAAAAAGCAGTCAGTAAAATTATCTTTGGTAAGTTTATGAATGCAGGTCAAACCTGTATAGCACCTGATTATGTTTTGATTGACGAGGGTATTAAATCAAAATTTATAATTAGTTTTAAAAAACAGATTGACACATTTTTTACTGAACAACCAGAGTCTTCTGACGCTTATAGTCGAATTGTCAATAGCAAGCATTTCAAACGTTTAATTGACAGTTTAGAGGACTCAAAGAATAGGAATTCAACAATAGAATCAGGGGGAGAAATCAATCAGAGTGACAATTATATTGAACCAACATTAATAAGTGATTTAGATAATGAAAGCCAATTGATGCAAGAAGAGATTTTTGGTCCGATTTTACCAATAAAGACTTATAAAACCCTTGAAGAGGCTGTAGAATATATCAATTCAAAAGAAAAGCCACTGGCATTATACATATACAGCAAGAATAAAAAGAACATAAACTTTATTCTGAATAACACACGTGCGGGAAGTACCTGCATTAATCACAATTTATTACAATACTTAAATCACAATTTACCTTTTGGAGGCTCCAACAATAGTGGTATTGGAAAATCACATGGTTATTTTGGATTTTTAGAATTTACCAATCAGCGATCATTACTAAAACAACATACTTTAGGTGCAGTAGATTTATTGAAGCCACCATATACTAATTGGAAACAAAAAATAGTTGACTTAACGATTAAATGGTTTTAAGCTTTATTGAAAAAGTCTGATTGAATTTGTTCATTCACGCCATCTTGAAATTTAGTCATGCTAAACCATTGATGTATAGAATAACTACCTGTTTCACCTTTTTTATTAACCGCAATATAGCCAACCTGAAAGTTTTTGTAGTCACTATTAGGTTTATTCACAATCCTACCTATAGCTTCTTCACAAGCTTGTTGAGGGGATTTACCTTGACGCATCAATTCTACCACTAAAAAGCTACCAACGGTTTTTACAACTTCTTCTCCTAAGCCTGTAGCAACACATCCACCAATTTCGTTATCCACAAATAACCCAGAACCAATTATTGGCGAATCACCAACACGTCCAGCCATTTTATAGGCTAATCCACTTGTTGTGCAAGCGCCAGAAATATCACCATTTTTGTCAATGGCCAACATACCAATAGTGTCATGATTTTCTATGTTAATTATGGGTTTATATTTGGATTCTACTTTCCACGCTGACCATGCTTTTTTTGAGGCTTCAGTCAATAGATTTTCTTTTTTAAAGCCTTGCTCCAATGCAAATTGTTCAGCGCCTTTTCCGGCTAGCATCACGTGAGGCGTATCTTCCATGACTTTGCGAGCTACCGAAACAGCATGGGTTATATTTTGTAAATAAACTACAGATCCACAATTACCATGCTTGTCCATAATACAAGCGTCTAATGTCACATTACCTTCACGGTCTGGCAGTCCACCTTTCCCTACTGATTGTCCTTTTTCGTTGGCCTCTTCAACCCGACAACCTTGTTCAACAGCATCAAGTGCTGTTCCATCAGCTTCTAAAACTTCCATAGCTTTAGCTGTGGCATCAATAACATGCCAAGTTGCGATAACGAGTGGTAAAGATGCTTTCGAATTGGTTGTGGACGCAATTTCTAATTCTTTGTTTTCTTTGTTTTCGCTATCAGCACAACTTAATAAGGAACTTCCAACAGCAACTCCTGCTCCGGTTAACGCTGCATTTTTTATAAAGATTCTTCTTTTCATAGAACTAAAACAAATAATAGGATTTAATTTAATACATGATCGTTGATCATTCTGTGAGACCATTCAATTGCTTCACTCAAATTATTGAATATTTCATATGGTTTATCATAAAAATTACGTTCGTATTCAGCATTTTTTCGCATAATATCATCATCAGGAACCATGGCAATGGCTACGAGGTTGGGAATACGTTCAGTTTCTACATAGGTAAGTGGATCAACGGAATACGAATTGACACGGTTGGAGATATAAACCAAATCCTTTCCTTGAAAGTGTTTTTTTATAACTTGATTTAAAATTTCAGAATGATCAGGTGTAACGTTAACACCTTCAGTAATTTGACAGATTAGGAATTCGTCAAACACAAAAAGTTCGCCATCCTCAATATTATAATAATGAATCATTCCCATTTCAACGTGTTTTGATTTTTTATAAAATTAACTAAAAGGATTTTAAATTTAGAATAATCACTTAAACTAAAGGTTTTAAAATCTATTTAATTGTAATTTCATCAACAAACAACCAACTTCTACCATCATGTTCATAGCCTAAATGCCATTCAGGGAGTTTGCCTAATTTTTTGGCGATAACTTTAATAAATCTTGCTTTTTTAGATTTCAAGTTAGAATTTAGGGTTTCAATTTGTGAACCTTCTAAAGGTTCAGGAGCATCGTAATTTTTTGTGAATATGGATTTGAATTCATTGCCATCATTAGATATTAAAACTTCAACTTGTGTTGGTAGAAATATCCAAGATTTTTGATCTTGAAGGAAATTCACAGAAATTTCATTAATAGCTTTTATACTTCCTAAATCAACAGTTGCAATCACATCTTCATCAAAATACCCTTGCCAAGTGCCCGTTCTGAAATCTTGAGTGCCATAAATACCATCAATCAAAGCATTTTGTCCACCACCATTATATTGGTTGGCATATTCAGTTTCTAATTTTATGGAGATGTTAGGATCTATTTTATAGAATTTAGTTGTGATTAGTGCACTTTCAACACCATCTTTTTTGGCATAAACTACTAATGTTGTCGGTTCTGAAATAATGAAGGCGTTTTCATAAACCTTAAATTCATCATCATTTAATTTGTAAAGTATTTCGGTTTCCTTATCCACATTTTCTAAAGTGACTTCTGTTTCGCCTTTAAAGGCTACATCTCCTTTTGCAATAAATGGCACAGGAACAATGAGATGTTCATCAATACTTGTTTTAGGTTCTTGTCCTTCTAGGGTTGCCCATTCTGTAGGTTGGCTGCTCATATTAAAAACCAAATGGCCACCTTTCATAATATCTTCGTGAGAAATATAGGAATGGTTTAGTGGTTCACCATTAAGTACGACTGATTCGATATAAATGTTCTCGTTGGAAAGGTCATTAGCTTGAATAGTAAAATGCTTACCATTTTCTAGATTAATGGTTGCTTTATCAAACAAGGGTGTGCCTATAATATATTGATTGCTCGCGGGCGTAACAGGATAAAATCCAATTGATGAAAACACATACCATGCACTCATTTGCCCACAATCTTCATTGCCAGAAATACCATCAGGTGTGTTGGTGTAAAGTTCAGTTAATATTTGATGAACTTTTTCTTGTGTTTTAAATGGTTTATTTACGAAATTATAGAGATAAGCCATGTGATGACTTGGTTCGTTGCCATGAGCATATTGTCCAATCAAGCCGGTAATATCGGCTTGGTCACGTCCTGAAGTTTCCGCTTCGGCTGTAAATAATTTATCTAAATGAGCTTCCAATTTATCTTTTCCGCCTAATAGATTTATAAACCCAGAAACATCCTGTGGCACGTAATAACTGTATTGCCAGGAATTGGCTTCTGTATAATTGAAATTGACTTCATAAGGATCAAAAGGTGCAAACCACGTATTGCGAAATCGACCACGCATGAATTGGCTTTCAGGGTCAAATACATTTTTATAATATTGGGCGCGTTCGGTATAGGTTTTATAGTCATCGGTTTTGTTCATGGCCTTTGCCATTTGTGCAATAGTCCAATCGTCGTAAGCGTATTCCAAAGTTTTTGAAACCGACTCGCTTTCTTCTTCAACCGGAATGAAACCAAATTCTTTATACGACTTTAAGCCTAAATGATCACGAGTTGCCGAATGTTTCATGGCTTCAAAAGCTTTTTCGGCATCATAATCACGAATACCTTTTAAATACGCATCGGCAATCACTGGAACAGCGTGATACCCAATCATACAGCCAGTATAATTGGCACTTAAATCCCAAATAGGCATGATGCCGCCTTCGTCATATTTTGCTAAAAAGGTATTGATGAAATCATTGGTGCGCTCTTCTTCAATAATGGTGTAAAGCGGATGTCCAGCTCTGTAAGTATCCCAAAGTGAGAATACGGTGTAATAATCAAAATCGGTTGTTTGGTGGATGTTTAAATCCATGCCGCGATAGCGACCGTCAACATCTTGGTACAAATTAGGTGCAAGCATGCTGTGATACAATGAGGTGTAAAAGTTGGTTTTATAATCGTTATTGTCACTTTCAATAACTATTTTTTCTAATTGAGATTCCCAAGCGCCTTGAGCTTCTTGTTTAACCAATTCAAAGCTTTTATCACCTATTTCTTCCTCTAAATTCTTTTTTGCTCCTTCAATATCAACTGCTGAAATGCCAATCTTCACAAAGACAGATTCGTTGTTTGGGTTTTCGAACTCTAAATGTAATTTAGTAGGTAATACTTCATATCTTCTGTTCCAGTCTTTTATTTTATGAGAGAATTGAGTATAGAAGAACAAACGTTGATCAGTAGCCCAAGCTTTAGAATTTCTAAAACCAATTATTTCAGTTTCGGAAATTATTTGAACTGAACCGCCAAGCAATTCATCCCGATGTTCTAAATCTAAAATAACAATTTGATTTTCTGAAGATGGAAATTGGTATTTGTGCATCCCACTGCGTTTTGAAACGGTTAATTCCACATCAATATTGGTGGAATCTAAACGCACTTTGTAATAGCCTGGTTCAGCCACTTCATTGTCATGGCTAAAATGAGCACGATAGCCTTTCTTACCGTCAGCACCATTGTTGAAGTTTATTTCATTGGTTGGCATCAACAAAATATCGCCATAATCAGAAACACCTGTACCACTTAAGTGTGTGTGCGAAAATCCGTAAATGTAACTATCAGAATAATGGTAGCCCGAACATCCATCCCAACCATCCAAGCGTGTATCTGGGCTTAATTGCATCATGCCAAACGGCATGGTTGCTCCAGGATAAGTGTGTCCATGACCGCCAGTGCCAATAAACGGATTCACATAAGAGATGAGCGATTTGTCTTTTTTAGCGGGTTTAATGTCTTTGTTTTCCTTGCAGGCAGTAAATAGGATTACTAAAGCAAAAAAGAAAGGAATAGGGAGTTTCATTTAAAATAGGATTGCTAAATTTAAAGCCTCTAATATACTAAAATGCCAATCAAGAAATTAATCGTTTGCTTTGTTTTTGTGATGCTGGTTTGTAGTTGTAGCCAAAATTCACACAATGTTATTGAACCCCAAATCATTCCAACACCAAAAAACCAATCTGTTACTCAAGGATATTTTCTGTTGAATAATGTGACAGGTGTTCAGTATAATGATTCCTTTAAAGTATCAGCTAAATTTTTGAAAGCATACATTGAAAAAGGCAGTCAAATTAAACTAACGGAGAACAATACAATATCATTTATAAAAGATGAAACTTTAACGGAAGAAGCATATGTGCTTGAGATTCTTCCAAAAAATATAACAATCAAAGCGAAAACAGATCAAGGTGCGTTTTATGCTGTGCAATCTTTAAGGCAGTTGCTTCAGGTAGCTTTTGAAAAAGGTTCTTTTAAGGAAGAAGAAGTTGCGATTCAATGCATGACCATTGAGGATGAACCGCGTTTTCAATATCGTGGGATGCATTTAGATGTGGCAAGACATATGGTTTCGGTAGATTTCATAAAAAAATATATTGATGCGTTGGCCATGCTAAAAATGAATACATTTCATTGGCATTTAACTGATGACCAAGGATGGCGCATAGAGATTAAAAAATATCCAAATCTACAGGAAATAGCAGCTTTTCGAGAACAAACCTTGGTAGGTCATTTTTCAGATCAACCAACAACTTATGATGGAAAGCGTTACGGCGGATATTACACTCAAGAGGAAATAAAAGAGGTTGTGGCTTACGCACTGAAACAGCACATAACCGTGATTCCAGAAATTGAAATGCCTGGGCATGCGCAAGCAGCTATTGCGGCTTATCCAGAATTGGGTTGTAGTGGAGATTCCATAAAAGTTGCACAAACTTGGGGTGTTTTTGATGACATTTTCTGTGCAGGAAAAGAGTATACCTTCACGTTTTTAGAAGGTGTTTTAGATGAGGTTGTAGAGTTATTCCCAAGTAAATTCATTCATATAGGAGGTGACGAAGCGCCAAAAACACATTGGAAAAACTGTCAAGTTTGTCAAAAAAGAATTAAAGAAGAAGGCTTAAAGGACGAACATGAACTACAAAGCTATTTTATTCAACGTATTGAAAAACATTTAAATTCTAATGGAAGACAAATCATTGGTTGGGACGAAATTCTGGAAGGTGGTTTGGCTCCAAATGCAACGGTCATGTCTTGGCGTGGCACCAAAGGAGCTGTTGAGGCAGCTAAACAAGATCATAAGGTGATTATGACACCTACATCACATTGTTATTTTGATTATTATCAATCTACAAATCCTAATGAGCCTTTAGCTATTGGTGGTTATTTGCCTTTAGAGAAGGTATATAGCTTTAATCCAATCCCGAAGGAATTAAATCACGATGAAGCTCAATATGTTTTGGGTGTCCAAGGTAATTTATGGACGGAATATATCCCGAATGCTGAACACGTAGAGTATATGATATTCCCTAGAATTTTGGCGATGAGTGAAGTGGGTTGGAGCTTACCGGAAAACAAAAACTATGATGATTTTGTATCTCGTGTTGAAACCTTTAACAAGCGTTTGGATGCATTGGACGTCAATTATGCCAATCATTTGTATGAGGTTGAAGGTGAATTGTTTTCAGAAAACGGATTGTCATTTTATACGTTGAAAACGCTTACAAAAGACAAAACCATTCGGTATACAACCGATGAATCCCAGCCAAATTTACAGTCACAGGTATATGAAAAACCTATACCTTTCAACAAGGACATGGTCATAAAAGCAGCTGTTTTTAATGAAGTAAATCAATTGGGATCTATATTTACTGAAACTTTCAACTACCATAAAGCAGTTGGTAAAACCATAACCATAACTCCAGAACCTAGCAAAGTCTATTCAGGGAGTGGCTCTCAAGGTTTGATTAACGGTATTTCTGGAAGCGATTTGCGATATGGTGATAAAGAATGGTTAGGGTTTTGGGGCGATGATGTTGAAATAGAAATTGATTTAAGCAAAGCAATTGAAATTAACTCTATTGAAACACGATTTTATAACGGACAAGGTCAATGGATTTATGCGCCTAAAGAATTTGAAATCGAATTTGATAATGAAACCGAAAATCAAATTGTGAAAATTCCTGATTCAGATGACAATCTTGTGAATGTTTCATTAGAAAAGAAAGTTCAAACACGGTTTATAAAAATAAGAATTCCAAATTACGGTGTTATTCCAGAAGGAAACCAAGGATCAGGTCATAAAGCTTGGACGTTTATTGATGAAATTATTATAAAATAATATGCTACTAGAAATCTGTGCTAATTCCTACCAATCTGCCGTAAATGCTCAAGAAGCTGGAGCGCATCGTATTGAACTCTGTAGTGAATTGTCAGTTGGAGGTATCACACCAAGTTTTGGCTTGATCAAACAGGTTGTTAAGGATTTATCAATTCCTGTGCTTGTATTGATTCGTCCAAGAAGTGGACATTTTTGTTATTCTGATGCTGAATTTGAAGTTATAAAGCGTGATATTCAAATCTGTAAGGACTTGGGTATTCGTGGTATAGTTTCTGGTGTTTTACATGAAGATAATACTATAGATGTTGAAAGGACGCAACAACTTGTAACCTTGTCAAAACCTATGCAATTTACCTTTCATCGTGCATTCGACTGTGTGCCAAATCCTGAAGAAGCATTAGAAGCATTAATAAATTTAGGTATAGATCGTGTGCTAACTTCCGGTCAGCAACCCAAAGCCATTGAAGGTATGGAGCTATTGAAAGAATTAAACCATCAAGCTGAAAGCAGAATCAAAATTTTAGTTGGCAGTGGTATAAATGCCGAAAATGCTATTGCATTCAAAAAGGCAGGTTTTAACGAAATTCATGCTTCGGCTTCTAAAACTATAAATAATGATGCTTCCGTTTTTTTTGGAAATACACCTCAAACAATTTCTGATGTTAAAAGCATTCAAGATATTTTAAAATCGATTCAATGAGATATAGCGTTTTTGTCTTCGTTTTAGTGCTTTGTTTGTCTTGTCAGTCAAAATATGAAACACCTATAACTATTGAATTACATAATGGTTGGCAATTTAAGCAAGTGGATTCTGATACGTGGTCGCCAGCAAACGTTCCGGGAAATGTGTTTTCTGATTTGATGGAAAATGGGTTGATTGAAGACCCTTTTATCGGAGCTAATGAATCAGAAGTACAAGGCGTTTCTGAAACCGATTGGGAGTACAAAACAAACTTTCAAGTTGATGCTAAAACATTAAAGCGAAAACATATCGAACTCCATTTTGATGGTTTGGATACGTATGCTTCGGTATTTTTAAATGACAGTTTAGTTCTGAAAACTAATAACGCTTTTCGTGAATTTTCAGTGGATGTCAAACCGCTGTTAAAAGCTGAAAACGAACTACGCATTCTTTTTGAAAACACCTCAAAATATGAAGCGCAAGCCAAAGCAAAACTTAATTATAGCTTACCAGAAGGCGATCGTATTTTTACCCGTAAAGCACAATTTCAATACGGTTGGGATTGGGGCCCAAAACTCAATGCTACCGGTGTTTGGCGACCTATTAAACTTAAAGCTTGGGATGATTTTAAGATTCAAGATGTATTTGTTCGAAAAGTAAATCTCAATGATTCAATATGCAGTTTGGTAGCTGAAATTAATTATGATTCATCACTAAAAAAAGAAATCAATTATTCAATTTTCGTAGATGATACGCTTATTAGAGGTAAGAATTTTAAACCATCAATTTATAACCCTGGAATACCATTTCAAATCAAAAGCCCCAAACGCTGGTGGCCACATAATTTAGGCGAGCCTTATTTGTATGATATTACAGTGGTAGTAAAGGATGGCGAAACGGTTTTAGATAGCATCTCCAAAAAAATCGGATTAAGAACAATCGAACTGGTTACTGAAAAGGATAGTCTGGGCGAGTCCTTTTACTTTAAGGTCAATGATGTTCCTGTTTATGCAAAAGGCGCCAATTACATTCCTCAAAACAGTTTTCAAAATCAAGTCACAGATGATCATTATGAAAAACTTTTAAATGATGTCGTTTCGGCCAATATGAATATGCTTCGCGTTTGGGGTGGCGGCATTTATGAAAATGATATTTTCTATGACTTATGTGATGAAAAAGGGATTCTCGTTTGGCAAGATTTCATGTTTGCCTGTGCTATGTATCCAGGTGATAAGGCGTTTTTAGAAAATGTAAAACAAGAAGCTGTTGATAATGTGAAACGCTTGAGAAATCATGCGTCTATGGCGTTATGGTGTGGTAATAATGAAAACTCTGAAGGCTGGCATCGTTGGGGTTGGCAAGCTGATAGAAGTAAAGCCGAAAAAAATGAGATTTGGGAAAATTATTTAAAGGTTTTTGATTCTATTTTGCCCAATACGGTCAAACAATATTCAAACGTTGATTATTGGGAATCCTCGCCAAAATATGGAAGAGGCAATCCAAAATATGAGTTTGAAGGCGATGCGCACGATTGGTGGATTTGGCATGACGAGTATCCGTTTGAGCATCTTGAAGAGCATGTACCGCGTTTTATGAGCGAGTTTGGGTTTCAGTCTTTTCCAAGTTATGAAGTCATTAATTATATCAATCAAAAGGATAGTTTAGATATCAGTTCTCAAGGTTTTAAAAATCATCAAAAGCATGCTAGAGGGTTTCAAATTATCAACGACTATATGGAACGTGATTTTCCAGTGCCAACTCGTGCTGAAGATTATGTGTATATAAGCCAATTATTGCAAGCTTACGGCATTAGCAAAGGTATTGAAGCACAACGCAGAGCAAAACCTTATAACATGGGAACACTATTTTGGCAGTTGAATGATTGTTGGCCGGCGGTTTCCTGGTCCAGTATTGATTTCTTTGGAAATTGGAAAGCCTTGCACTATAAAGCCAAACGGAGTTTTGAAAATGTATTGATTTCTTCAGAAGTAGAAAATGATATATTGAAAACATTTGCTGTAAATGACGCTTTAGACGATATTCCAATTAATTTGACAGTTAGACTGATGGATTTTGACGGCAAAAGCATCATGCATAAGCAGATAAAGGAAATCGTACCATCTAATCGAAGTAAGCAGATATTCAGCTTGGATTTGACAGTTTTGAATTTTGATAAAGAGGCGACTATCTTAAAGATTGAAAGTACAGATCAAATATGGTTACATTATTTTTCGAAATCAAAAGACCTAAAACTCAAACCTGAATCCATTCAACAAAAAATCACAAAAAGCGCAGATGGCTTTAAAATAGAGCTGTCGAGTGAAACCCTTCAAAAAGATGTGTTCTTATTTTGTAATGACAAAGGCCATTTTTCCGACAACTACTTTGATTTGTTGCCAAACGAAGTTAAAACCGTTGAGTTTTATACACAAGCAAGCAGCATAGCATCTTTAAAAATGAAAACTCTAAACGGAATAAAAAATTAACAGAGTATTAAAATACTTCGCCTTAATTGCCAGTATATTTGTAAAGCCTTAAGAAAAAGAGATTTATGTCGCGTTGGATAATAACTATTATAATATTTACAGTAATATTTTTATTTGTTGAGTTATATGCTTTTCAAGTCATTAAAACTTTAACAAGAAACCGATTAATTAAATGGGCTTGGATTTTAGTTTCTGTTGCGATATATGCCAATTTTCTCTACACCATTTTTTCTACACCAAGAAGCGCTGGTCAAACGGTTGGTTTTCAGTTAGCAGCAGGTTTGTTGTTGACTTTCCTAATTCCAAAGTTGGTGCTACTACTCATTATGTTTGGGGAGGATGTTTTCAGAGTAATAAGAAAACTTTTTTCAATTGCATCGTCTGGAGAAACTGAAATGTTTACCAGCAGAAGAGCTTTTATTTCAAAAATAGCATTAGGTATTGCAGCCATTCCATTTGCCTCGTTTTTATATGGAATTTGGCAAGGTCGTTACAACTACAAAGTTTTGAAATATCAGGTGTTTTTTGAAGATTTACCTGAAGCTTTTGATGGGTTTACAATTACTCAAATTTCTGATATTCATTCAGGAAGTTTTACCAACAAAGAAAAGATTGAATATGGTGTTGACTTGATAAATGAACAGCAATCCGATCTTATGTTATTCACAGGCGATATTGTAAATAATATGGCAACTGAAATGGATGATTGGATAGATGTTTTTAAACGGTTAAAAGCACCTTATGGAAAATATTCCATTTTAGGTAATCACGACTATGGTGATTATGTACAATGGGAAAAGCCAGAAGATAAACTTAAAAATTTTCAAGCAGTAAAAGATATTCATCCTAAAATAGGATTTGATTTATTGCTTGATGAACACCGCTATATAGAAAAAAATGGTCAGAAATTAGCATTAATTGGAGTAGAGAATTGGGGAAAAGGATTTAATCAAGCAGGTGATTTAGATAAAGCAACATCCCAAGTTAATAAAGAAGATTTTAAAATATTAATGACTCATGATCCATCGCATTGGGAATACCGAGTTAAACAGGATGATTTTAATTATCATTTGACTTTAAGTGGTCATACTCATGGTTTACAAATGGGGATTGAAATACCGGGATTTTTTAGATGGAGTCCGTCACAATATGTTTATAAACAATGGGCTGGATTGTATAATGAATTTGGTAGATTTATAAATGTGAATAGAGGTTTTGGTTATCATGCCTTTCCTGGACGTGTTGGAATATGGCCCGAAATAACGGTTATCGAGCTTAAAAAAGGTGTGAATAACGTATAATCAACTGAAAATATTATATTTGTAATATAAGATTTGACTAAAAACTTTAACGTATGTCAAAATTTGGGGAACTTATAGATGTAAATATTCCTGTGCTGTTAGACTTTTTTACAGAATGGAATGAGCAATCCACCGCTATGCACGCAGTTTTGAGAGACGTTGCTGCTGCACTTGGAGATAAAGCCAAAGTCATTAAAATTGATGTTGATAAAAATAAAGAACTAGCTGAAGCATTGCGCGTCAAAGGCTTACCAACATTAATTATCTACAAAAATGGCGAAATGAAATGGCGCCATAGCGGCGAACAAGATGCTAATACCTTAATAGGCATTATTCAAGAGTATGTTTAGACATTTAAAGCTTTAAACGAATATCCTTTTTCACTAAAATATTTCAAAACTTTTGGAAGTGTAAACATCAAGTTTCTTGATGCTTTTAGGCTATCATGGAATACTATGATGCTACCGGATTGAGCTTTGCTTATTACGTTATTTAAACAGGTTTCAGGTTTTACATTTTTATCCCAATCAAACGACAAAACATTCCACATAATTATTTTATAGTCAAGATCTAAGAGAGCTTTGCCTTGTTTGGGTTTTATTTGACCATAAGGTGGTCTAAACAATTTTGAACCGCAATATTCTCGTTCTTCTAGTTCAGTATCAATACTATTTTGACAAGCTTCAATATCAGAAATATAATCAGTTTTTTTTATTAGCCAGCCTTTTAAATGAGTGTTAGAATGATTACCTATAGCATGACCATTATCAAGAATATTATGAAAGATGTTAGTATGCTTTTTTATGTTATTGCCTATGCAAAAAAATGTTGCTTTTGCGTTATACTTATTTAGTATTTTAAGTGTCCAATTGGTTATTTCTGGTGTTGGGCCGTCATCAAAAGTTAGATAGAGCACCTTATCCGTTTCTGGAAGCTCCCAAATATAGTCTGGGAGCATTTTTTTAATTACCAAAGGTGTTTTAACAGGGATGATTCCCATTGTTTTTAATTTATTCTTCAGGTTCAATGACACTACTGTCTTCATTGATTAAATCCAAATCCAATGGCGTTATTTCCTCTTCTGTTGGTGCGTCTTCATAAAAGTGCTTGAATAAATTCAAAAAGTTTGAAAAAGTCTTGGCTTCTTGAGCGCCAAAATCTTCGTCGTATTCAATAACCACATCAACAATACTTTTATAGCGTTCAATATCAGTGTAAATTTCTTCAAAAACTCTTCTTTGTTGTTCAGCATCTAACTTACTGTAATAGGTTAAGTTTTCTTGATATTTATTGGCAACTTCCTTGAATAGCTTTTGAGCCTTTTCAGTCGCACCTGTTTCATAATAAGCACCAATATAAGGTTCTAATAATGTATAATAACCAAAATAATCAACTGGCATATTTTCCATAGCTATATCAGCTATTTCTTCAGCTTTTTCTAGCTTTTCTTCATTGATTAATTGTTCAATTAACCTAGCTAGATTGCCACGATAGGTAATGGAATTTCGCCTAGTTTCAATATCATGGTATATATCAGGATTTCCACTATTTCCCCAATCCCAATTCACAACTTTTTCATACATTAAGTCACTATCAACACGTCCCATATCAAAGGGATTTGCTTTATCAACAGGTGTTTTAATAGGAACTAGTTTATAAGCCATACCATCTAACTGTAGGTAGTCTTTCATCCAAATATAGTCATCATTTCCAAAGGCGCCACCTGTAAAGTAAATAGGTCGCTCCCAGTTATTATTGGCAACAATATCAAGCATTAAAAGCCTGTTTTTATAGAGTGCACCATCAGTTATTTTAATATCTATATAATCCACTATTTCGGCAGAATCTTTTTCTTTTACAATTCCAGATTCAATAGCATTTTTCTTGTTAACTGGAATTCGAATATTTTCAACTGGGAAGTAATTTGAATTAACTAACTGCGAAGGATAGTAACTTGGATCTTCACCCTGCTGTTGTAAAACGTACTTAAATTTTGTTTTAGGATTGTCACTGGTTACAAAATTTAGAAAATCATCTATCATTAGAGTGTCCGTATTCAACAATCTTTGAGGACGTCCTTTAGAATCATAGATAAAAAGCTTTTTCATGATATAGTCACGTGTACCATAACGATATTGATCATGGGTTAAGGATGATGGAACGGGATCACTATCATAAGCTTTTCGCTTCATTTGGTCTATATACCAATCGGTTTGAAATAAGCTGGTATTAACTACACGAACATCTGTTCTATAACCTTCAATTTCTTGGGCGTACCAGAGTGCAAAAGTGTCATTGTCACCAATTGAGAATAAAATACCATTTTCACCACATGAATCCAGATATTTTTTTGCCATGGCATTGGCAGTATATTTGCCAGAGCGATCATGATCATCCCAATTATTGGCAACTAAAACACCAGGTACTAATATTAAACAAACAATGACTACTATTGGTGCTAATAATTTTGACTGGAATTTTGATTTCAAACCATCAATTATCGCATAAACTCCAAATCCAATCCATAGCGCAAATACATAAAACGAACCAACAACCGAATAATCCCGCTCACGAGGTTCAAACGGTCGAACGTTGGTATAAACTTGTATGGCTAGACCTGTAAACAGAAAGAAGACTAGCATAACCCAAAACAGCTTTTTGTCTTTATTGAACACAAAGAATAGCCCAATAAGACCCAGTATAAATGGTAAGAAAAAGTAGGTGTTTCTAGCTTTGTTATTTTTTACGTCGCCTGGGAGATCTTTTTGAGATAAATCCAAATGCCATTCATCAATAAAGCCAATACCACTTAGCCAGTTTCCATGGTTGTCATACTTTCCTTGAATATCATCTTGTCTTCCAACAAAATTCCACATAAAATAACGCCAATACATATAACCTAATTGGTATTCCAACATATAGGCAACATTACTGCCCAAAGATGGTTTTTCAACATCTATATACTGGCTAAACTGTTTTAAAAATGCGTGATAATCTTCATAATCAACCATGCCATTGGCCACATCATTTTTAAAATTTGAAACTGCTGCACGCAATTCGTTTTCCATTTGGTATTCAGGCTTTAATTTAAAATCTAAATAGCCTGTAAAAATCATGTAATTTTCTGCATTTTCACCGCTCCACATTCTTGGTAATATAGAAGCATGATCCGCATTATAATTTTGTCTGGCTTTTTCCCAGTCGTTTATAATAACGTATTTACCTGTTTTTTCATCCTTTTCATAATTAGGCTTATCATCTATATAAGGCTCGTTTTCATCAAGACCAGAATATTGATCTGTAAATTGTGGACCATAAAACAAATGGGTTTCTGGATATTGTTCCAAGTTGTAGTATGCCAAAAGCTCGCGAGCATCCGAAGGATCATTTTCATTAATAACTACGTTGGCATTGGCGCGAATTGGTAACATCATCCAAGAAGAGAATCCAACCACTACAAAAGTTACGCAAAGAATAGCAGTGTTTAAGTGTTTATAGCCTTTATCTTTTGTGTATTTTAAACCAAAATAAATTAAAGCAACCAAAAGAATACCTGCTATTATTGATCCCGAGTTAAAAGGTAAGCCAATAGAATTTACAAAGAAAATTTCCATAGCACTGAAGTACCTCAATATGTTTGGTGCTAATAATTTAAAGATAAAAAGAAGAATAGCAACTGAAACTACATTGGCAACAATAAAACCTTTGATAGTAACTTCTTTATAATTTTTAAAATAATAAATAAGCCCAATAGCTGGAATGGTTAATAATCCCATAAAATGCACCCCAAATGAAAGACCTATAACAAAAGCAATTAATATCAACCAACGATTACCTCGTGGTGTATCCATTTCACGTTCCCAACGCAATGCCAGATAGAATAAAACGGACATAATTAACGTAGCCATGGCGTACACTTCTGTTTCAACAGCATTAAACCAAAAAGAATCTGTAAAAGCAAATGCCAAACTCCCAACTAAAGAACTCCCTAAAATGGCAATTTTATTCGTTTTTGATAGCGTGTCTTCATTTCCAATTAATTTTCTTAACAATAATGAAATTGTCCAAAACATAAATAAAATCGTGAATGCACTTGAAACGGCACTCATCATATTCATCATGTAGCCTATTAATTCATTATTGCCAAATGTGAAGGTTGAGAAAAATGCACCAAACATTTGGAACAAAGGTGCTCCAGGTGGATGCCCAACTTGTAGTTTTGAAGATGTTAAAATGTATTCGCCAGCATCCCAAAAACTTACAGTGGGTTCTACCGTTAGACTATAAGTGATTAAAGCAACTAAAAATGAAAACCAAGATAACAAAGTGTTCCATTTTCTAAAGCTGATATGTGCCATGTAATTGAAGTTTGAAAGATTAGGCGAATTTAACAATAAATATCAAATCAAAAATACTTTTAAGGAAACGTTAAGTTTTGAAAGGTTATTTTATTTAAAAAATGTTTGCGCAAACAAAACTTTGTTTTAAATTTGCATCCTCAATTGCACAATGGCCTATGGTGTAACTGGCAACACGTCTGGTTTTGGTCCAGAAGAGTCTAGGTTCGAGCCCTAGTAGGCCAACAAGTAAGTAAAAAATCCTAATCATTTGATTAGGATTTTTTTATTTGATTAGTTTGGAATAGTTATATTTTAAAAGTTATCACAGGTCGTTTCGCATGATTTACCAAATCTTCACTAATACTACCATTGAAGAAATGGGCAATGCCTTGTCTGCCATGGGTACTAATACCAATTAAATCTGCACCAATGATATGGGAGAAATTCATGATGCCTTTCTCAACAGATTCATCATTGTAAATAGAAATTGAATAATTTTCAAAATCGTAACCTTCAATAAAATCTAAAATACGAGCTTGTGCCGTTGCTGTGGTAATAAAGTTGTTAGCCGTGTTCACAAAAAGTAAATGAATTTTGGCATCAAAAGCTTTAGCCAATTCGGTTGCTTGTTTATATGTTTCTTTGTTATCATTTTTAAAATCAGATGCAAAAACAAAATTGTCAATCTTGAATTCTTCATGTTCATTTTTAATTACTAAAACAGGGACTTCGGCAGTTCTTACAACCTTTTCAGTGTTTGAACCTATAAACATTTCTTTAAAACCACTAGCTCCATGCGAGCCCATGATAATGAGGTCGATATTATGCTCTATACATGTGTTTTTTATGCCTGTAAAAGTTTGATTGAAATCTACAGTCTCATGAACTACAACATCCTTTAGGTAGTCTTGGCTCATAGTTTGCTCAAACTTTTTATGAGCTAGTTTCATAAAGAACATGGCTTCAGGTAATTCACTATGTTGGCTTAAAGCATCTACCTGATGAAGCGGTAGTTCAAGCATATGTAAAAGGTAAATTTCGCTATCGTGTTTTTTGGCTAATTGAGCAGCAACTTGTAGTGCGTTTTCGGCTTGCTTTGAGAAATCAGTTGGAACGAGTATTTTTTTCATAAATGAAATTTTCAGAATTGTTTTAGTAGTCACTAAATTTAAGAAAAAAAATGATATTCCTATCATTATGCAATTCAATTTAATTATTGTATATTTGCACCGTTGAAAGAAAAAAGAATAAATGAGGGGACGGAAAGTCCCCTCTTTTTATACCAAAAAATGTTTAGAGAAACTGTAGAGAAATTATTGGTCGATGGCTTAAGTGAACGGGAAGATTTGTTTCTGATTGATTTTACCATTTCTAACGACAATAGTATAAAAGTAATTATTGATGGTGACCGTGGTGTTACTGTTGATGATTGCGTTTTTGTTAGTAGAGCTATTGAGCACAATTTGGATAGAGAAGAACAGGATTTTTCTTTAGAAGTTGCTTCAGCTGGAGCAGCGGCACCATTAGTAAATCAAAGACAATACGTCAAAAATATTGGTAGAAATCTTGAAGTTTTGACAAACGATGGTAAAGTTGAAGGCACACTAGAGAATGCTAGTGATGATGGTATTACCTTGAAATGGAAGGCGCGTGAACCAAAACCAGTTGGCAAAGGTAAAGTGACTGTTCAAAAACAGGCTAAAATAGCCTATGGAGATATAGTAGAAGCAAAAGTTATGATAAAATTTTAATTAAAAGAGATATGGAAAATCTTGCGTTAATTGAGTCTTTTTCAGAATTTAAGGACGATAAATTAATAGATCGTGTTACGTTGATGGCGATTTTAGAAGATGTTTTTAGAAATGCACTAAAAAAGAAATTTGGTGATGATGATAATTTTGACATCATTATCAATCCAGATAAGGGTGATTTAGAAATTTGGAGAAACCGAGTGGTTGTTGCTGATGGCGAAGTAGAAGAACCTAATCAGGAGATATCTTTATCTGAAGCAAGAAAAATTGAGCCTGATTTTGAGGTTGGTGAAGATGTGTCAGAAGAAGTCAAGTTAATTGATTTAGGTCGTCGTTCTATCTTGGCATTAAGGCAGAATTTAATTTCTAAAATCCATGAACATGATAATACTAATATTTATAAGCAATTTAAAGATTTAGTAGGTGATATTTATACGGCAGAAGTACATCACATACGTCACAGAGCTGTTATATTGTTAGATGATGAAGGAAATGAAATCATTCTTCCTAAAGAAAAACAAATTCCATCAGATTTCTTTAGAAAAGGAGATAATGTACGTGGCATTATTGAAAGCGTTGAACTAAAAGGCAATAAGCCAGCTATAATCATGTCAAGAACAGCACCTGAATTTTTAGAGAAGCTGTTTGAGCAGGAAATCCCTGAAGTATTTGATGGATTGATTACTGTTAAAAAAGTAGTGAGAATTCCTGGTGAAAAAGCAAAAGTTGCTGTAGATTCTTATGATGATAGAATAGATCCAGTAGGTGCATGTGTAGGCATGAAAGGTTCAAGAATACATGGTATTGTCCGTGAGCTTGGAAATGAAAATATTGACGTTATAAATTACACCAATAATTTACAGTTGTTCATTACTAGAGCATTAAGTCCTGCAAGAGTTACGTCAATTAAAATAGATGAGGAAAACAAACGAGCTGAAGCTATTTTAAAACCAGAAGAGGTGAGCAAAGCTATTGGTCGCGGTGGTCACAATATCCGTTTGGCTGGTCAGCTAACAGGTTATGAAATAGATGTGTTTAGAGAAGGTGCAGAGGAAGATGTTGAATTACGTGAGTTCACTGATGAAATTGATGCATGGATTATTGATGAATTCAGTAAAGCTGGATTAGATACGGCTAAAAGTATTTTAGAGCAGGAAGTAGATGATTTGGTAAAGCGTACCGATTTAGAAGAAGAAACAATTTTAGACGTCATCAGAATTCTTAAGGAAGAATTTGAAGATTAAATATATTTTTTAGGTTATATTAAAGGCGATTTATGGCTGAAACAATTAGATTAAATAAAGTATTACGTGAACTTAACATCTCTCTAGATCGAGCTGTGGAGTATTTAGACTCCAAAGGCATTGAAATAGAGAAGCGTCCAACTACAAAAATATCTGAAGAGGTACACAACCTTCTGCAAGATGAATTTGAAACGGATGCTAACAAAAAAGCAAAGTCACAGGAAGTAAGCGAGGCGAAGCAGAAGGAAAAAGAAGCTTTAAGGATTCAACGTGAGCGTGAGTTAGAGGAAAAAGAACAAGCTAAAGCCAAAAGAGAAGCTGCGCAAAAAGAAAAAGAACAAGAGGTAGTTAAAGCAAAATCAACACTTTCTGGACCTAAACAAGTTGGTAAGATTGATCTGGAGGCCGACAAAAAGAAGCCTGCAAAAACCAAAGAAGTTGAAGAAGCTAAAATTGAAGAGGTCAAGCCAGAAAAAGAATCTCCAAAAACTGTTGAGCCTAAAAAGGAAAAAGTAGCTAGCAAGCCTAAAGAAGCCACACCTAAAAAAGCTAAAGAAGTTGAAGCTTCAGAAGATGCACCAGAAGAAAAGGTTGAAACACAATACCAAAAACTTTCTGGACCAAAAATTGCTGGTGACAAAATTGATTTAACGCAGTTTAACAAACCAAAAAAGAAAAAAGAAGACAAAAAATCTGACTCAAAAGATTCAAGTTCTACCAGAAAAAAACGTCGTCGTATAAGCAAAGCTGGAGCACCAGGAGCTGCTGGAAATAATAACAATAGAGGTGGTGGTAATGATCGCTTTAAGGGTAAAGGTAAAGGAAGACGTAATGTTGTTAAAGAAGAGCCAAGTGAAGAAGAAGTACAAAAACAAGTACGTGAAACACTAGAAAAACTTCAAGGTAAGTCTAGCAAAGGTAAAGGAGCAAAGTATCGTCGTGAAAAACGTGAACAGCATAGAGAACAAACTGAAAAGGATTTGCAAGCAGAAGCAGCTGAAAGTAAGGTACTAAAGGTTACTGAATTTGTAACAGCTAGTGAAGTAGCAACTATGATGAATGTTTCTGTTACCGAAATTATTTCAGCTTGTATGTCATTAGGAATGATGGTTACAATGAACCAGCGTTTAGATGCTGAAACGTTAACAATCGTAGCTGAAGAATTTGGTTATGAAGTTGAGTTTGTAACGGCTGACATAGAAGAGTCATTTGAAGAAGTTGAGGATAAACCAGAAGATTTACAACCTCGTGCACCAATAGTTACAGTTATGGGTCACGTAGATCATGGTAAAACCTCATTACTAGATTACATTCGTGAAGAAAATGTAATCGCTGGCGAGTCAGGTGGAATCACACAGCACATTGGAGCCTATGGCGTGGAACTTGAGAACGGTCAAAAAATAGCCTTCCTTGATACACCAGGTCACGAAGCTTTTACAGCCATGCGTGCTCGTGGTGCTCAAGTTACTGATATAGCAATTATTGTTATTGCTGCAGATGATGATATCATGCCGCAAACCAAAGAAGCAATTTCACATGCTCAAGCAGCAAGTGTCCCAATTGTTTTTGCAATAAATAAAATAGATAGACCTACAGCAAATCCCGATAAGATTAAAGAAGGTTTAGCAAATATGAATCTCTTGGTTGAAGATTGGGGTGGAAAAATCCAGTCCCACGATATTTCTGCAAAAACGGGAGATGGTGTTAAAGAATTACTAGAGAAAGTATTGCTTGAAGCCGAGTTATTAGAACTTCAGGCAAATCCAGATAAAGCAGCTCAAGGTACTGTAGTTGAAGCCTTTTTAGATAAAGGAAGAGGTTATGTGTCAACGATTTTGGTTCAAGCTGGAACGCTGAAAGTTGGTGATTATGTATTGGCAGGTAAAAACAGCGGTAAAGTAAAAGCCATGCATGATGAGCGTGGTAATGAAGTAATAGCTGCTGGCCCATCAACACCAGTATCAATACTTGGTTTAGATGGTGCACCTCAAGCAGGTGATAAATTTAATGTATTTGAAGACGAGCGTGAAGCTAAACAAATTGCAACCAAACGTACGCAATTGCAACGTGAGCAATCGGTTAGAACGCAGCGCCATATTACATTAGATGAAATAGGCCGTCGTATTGCATTAGGCGATTTCCAAGAATTAAATATCATATTAAAAGGTGATGTTGATGGTTCGGTTGAAGCCTTGACGGATTCGTTCCAAAAATTATCAACTGAAGAAATTCAGGTCAATATCATTCATAAAGGTGTTGGTCCAATTACGGAGAGTGATGTATTATTAGCTTCAGCTTCAGACGCGGTGATTATTGGATTTAATGTAAGACCAATGGGTAATGCGCGTCAGATTGCAGATAAAGAAGAAATTGATATCAGAATGTATTCAATTATTTATGATGCAATCAATGATCTTAAAGACGCTATGGAAGGTATGTTGTCTCCAGAGTTAAAAGAAGAAATTACAGGTACTGCTGAAATTAGAGAAATCTTTAAGGTTTCTAAAATTGGTAGTATTGCTGGATGTATGGTAACTAGTGGTAAAATATACAGAAATTCTGGTGTAAGATTAATTCGTGATGGTGTAGTAGTTTACACTGGAGAATTAGCTTCGTTAAAACGATTTAAAGACGACGTTAAAGAGGTCTCTAAAGGCTACGATTGCGGTATGCAAATTAAGAATTATAACGACATTAAAGAAGGTGATATTATTGAAGCATTCCAAGAAGTTGAGGTTAAGAAAAAACTAAAATAAGTTTAATAGAATTATAAAAAAAAAGCGACCAATTGGTCGCTTTTTTTGTTTTAATCTCTCTCTTTTTTAGGCTTAAAAACAAAAGCGTTTTGAAATTCTTTTTGAACTTTAACTAAACTTCTGTCCGCCTCCAATCTGCTTCGATAATTTCCAACCCAAACTTTATAATTTGGTGTTTCAAATTCTAAAGTAGCAAGTAATTCGGGCATTTTTAATCTGATTTTTGATTTAGCCTTTTCCGCATCTTGACGGTTGCCGGAATATATTTGAATTTTATAGCGGTCAGAATCATTATCGTAAAGGTTCATGTCCTTTTTTAAAGCTAATAATTTAACTAAATCTTGATCTTGGTTGATGGTAACACCACCTTGTTGTGCAAAAGAATTAGTGGTCAATAAAGCCAAACTAAAAACTAGAGTTATTTTGAATATATCTGTCAATAATTTCATTTTCAATGGTATTTAATGCAAATGTAAATGATAATAACTAAAACTTCGGGTATTTTATTATTTAGAATTTCTCTAAATTACCAATTAACACTTCTGTAACATTTCTCAAATCGACTTTAAATGTTACTTTTGCATGAGATTTTATTATTGTATTTTTTTCTTTTATTAAATGAAAAAATCATACCAAAGTTTAGAAGTTAATTCAACCAATAATATGAAACAGGTGAATCACCGAAAATTAGGCAAGAACATTCTCCGTTTAAGTTTAATTATTTTATTAGCGTTTTCTACCTCACTTTCTGCTCAAGAAGGCGATCCGGCAAAAGGGAAATCTTTATTTAATGCAAACTGTGCTGCTTGTCATAAATTAGACAAGAAGATGACAGGTCCTGCACTACGAAAAGTAGAGCAAAGACTTTCAGAGGAGCAAGGATTGGATAGAGAATGGTTAGCAGCATGGATTAGAAACAGTTCTGCTGTTATAAAGTCTGGAGATGTTTATGCCAATAAAATCTATGATGAGTATGGTGGCGCAGCAATGACTGCTATGCCACAATTGACAGATGAAGATATTAGTCATATCCTTGCTTATACAGCTGAAGATATTCCAGAACCAGTAGAAAAGAAAATAATAGGGGGACAAGAAGGTGGTGGAAGTCAAGAAGGTGGTATTTCAAATCAATTAATACTAGGAGCATTAGCAGTATTATTTGCTTTGTTAGCTATGGCGCTTATTTTGGTTAGACAAACACTTAACCGTTTTGCTGAAGCTAAAGGTGTTGATGTGTCCGAAACAAAAGGTACGCCAATATGGAAGGCTTTTGCTCAAAATCAGTTTTTAGTTTTGGTAACAGCCATTTTCCTATTATTAGCAAGTGGTTATTTTGCTTATGGCTATTTCATGCAGATTGGTATTGATCAAGGTTACCAACCGGTTCAACCTATCCATTATTCACACAAAATTCATGCTGGCGATAATGGTATTGATTGTAAATATTGTCACTCTTCAGCGCGAGTAAGTAAACATTCAGGAATTCCTTCTTTGAATGTTTGTATGAATTGTCATAAATCTATTTACGAAGTAGCACCTGAAACGGCTACCGAAGAGTATAGTAAAGAATTTTATGACGGTGAAATCAAAAAGCTTTATGCAGCTGTTGGATGGGATGATGCCGAGCAAAAGTATACAGGTGAAACGCAACCAGTTAAATGGGTGAGAATTCACAATTTGCCTGATTTTGCTTATTTCAATCACTCGCAGCACGTTTCTGTTGCTGGTATAGAATGTCAAACTTGTCATGGTCCTGTTGAAGAAATGGAAATCATGTATCAGCATGCACCACTTACTATGGGATGGTGTATCAACTGTCATAGAGAGACAAATGTAAATGTAAAAGACAACGCATACTACGATAAAATTCATACTGAATTATCCAAAAAATATGGAGTAGACCAATTGACAGCTGCTCAAATGGGTGGTTTGGAATGTGGTAAGTGTCATTATTAATAAAGAAAAAGTAGTTATGGTGGAAGAGAAATCTAACAACCAATAACTAACAACTAATAACTAGTAATAAATATGTCATCAAACAAGAAATACTGGAAAAGTGTTGAAGAGCTAAACGAGAATAGCTCTGTTGTTGAGACGCTAAAACAAAACGAATTTGTTCAAGAGATCCCTACGGATGAGTTTTTAGGTAACAAAGACTCTTTGGAAAGCTCTAAAACAACACGTCGTGATTTCTTAAAATATGTTGGTTTTAGTACAGCTGCAGCTTCTTTGGCTGCCTGCGAAGGACCAGTTATTAAGTCAATTCCTTATGTAGTGCAACCAGAGGAGATTATTCCTGGTGTTGCCAACTATTATGCTACAACTATAGCTGACGGATTTGATTTTGCAAGTGTTTTAGTTAAAACAAGAGAAGGTCGTCCAATCAAAATTGAAAATAATACCATGGCAGCTACTAGCGGTTGTGCAAATGCTAGGGTAAATGCTTCGGTTTTAGGTTTGTACGATAGTTTAAGAGTTCAAGGTCCATTAAAAGAAGGCGAGCCTATTTCATGGAGTGATTTTGATGCTCAAACAACTCAAAAATTAAACAGCCTAAAAGCTTCTGGTAAACAAATTGTGTTGCTAACGCAAACTTATGCAAGCCCATCAACTAGAAATTTAATAGCTGATTTTAAAGAAGAATACGGAAATGTAAATCATGTGATTTACGATGCTATATCCGAGTCGGCTGCTTTAGAAGCTTTTCAACAGCGATATAATAAAAGAGGTCTAGCTGATTATGATTTTTCAAAGGCCATGACTATTGTTTCTGTTGGTGCTGACTTTTTAGGTGATTGGCAAGGTGGCGGATTTGATTCGGGTTATTCTAAAAATAGAGTGCCAGATCATGGTAAAATGTCTCGCCATATTCAGTTTGAATCTAATATGTCTTTAACAGGTGCCAATGCTGACAAGCGTGTGCCTATGACACCAACACAACAAAAATTGGCTTTAGCTAAATTGTATAGTGAAGTTGTTGGAGAATCAGTTTCAGTTAACTTGCCTGAACATATTGCACAAGCGGTAAGTAAGGCAGCATCTGAATTGAAAAAAGCAGGAAAGAAAGCTGTTGTTGTTACAGGTATCCAAGACGTCAATGCCCAAGCAGTTGTTTTGGAAATCAATGAGTACTTAAATAGTGCAGCTTTCAATAGTGAAGCTTCAATAAAAACGAGACAAGGAAATGACAAAGCAGTAGCACAACTTATAACTGATATGAATGCAGGTAAGGTTGGTGCAGTTATTATGAGTGGAGTAAATCCATTATATACATTGCCTAATGCTGATGAATTTGCTGCTGGATTAGAAAAAACAGAATTATCAATTGCTTTCTCCATGAAGGCTGATGAAACATCATCAAAATGTCAATATATTGCTGCTGCGCCACATTATTTAGAATCTTGGGGTGATGTTGAAATGAAATCAGGTCATTACAGTTTAATGCAGCCTGCTATTCGTCCATTGTTTGATACTAGACAATTTCAAGAAGGTTTAATGAAATGGACTAATAATACGAGTAAATCTTATCATGATTATATAAAATTAATCTGGAACGAAGATATTTTAAGAGGAGGTTCTTTCAATAAAGCACTTCACGATGGTTTCTTTGTTAGTAATACAGCCGAATATGACGATTTAGATGTTTTAGAAGGTGAGACAACAAAAGATAAAACTTGGGTCGGAGGTATTATTGATGACGTAGCCGAAGGTGTTGGAATAAAGGACAAAGAAGAAGAAAATGATTCGAGTGTTTCAACTGAATCAAATACCGCTTCTTCAGCTATTTCTGTAAGAAATGCTGCTAATTCTCTTGCTGGTGCAACTGCGCCTAGCGATATGGAATTGGTGTTATATTCTAAAACTGGGATGGGAGATGGACAACAAGCCAATAACCCATGGTTACAAGAATTTCCAGATCCAATTTCAAGAGTATCTTGGGATAACTATTTGACCGTTTCTAGAGCTGATGCTGAAAGAATAGGCCTTGAAAATATTCATGTAGCAACAGGAGCTTTAGATGGTAGCTATGCTGATGTTACAGTTAATGGTAAAACATTAAAAAACGTGCCTGTACTTATTCAACCTGGTCAAGCTAAAGGTTCTGTTGGTTTATCTTTTGGGTATGGTCGTACGGCAGGTTTAAAAGAAGAAATGAAAACAGGCGTTAATGCCTATACATTATATCACGATTTTAATAACGTTCAAAGCGTTAGTGTCTCACCTGCTGCAGGTATGCATGAGTTTGCTTGTGTGCAGTTGCACAATACGTTAATGGGTCGTGGTGATATTATAAAAGAAACAACTCTAGAGATTTTCAATACAAAGGATAAGGAACACTGGAACGCTATTCCTGTGGTTTCGTTAAATCACAAAGAAACTCCAGTAACTTCTCCAGATGTTGATTTATGGGATGAATTTGATCGTTCAATTGGTCACCATTTTAATTTATCTATAGACTTGAACGCTTGTACAGGTTGTGGTGCATGTGTAATTGCATGTCACGCTGAAAACAATGTGCCTGTAGTTGGTAAGGAAGAAGTACGTCGTAGTCGTGATATGCACTGGTTACGTATTGATAGATATTATTCATCTGAAGAAACCTTTGATGGTGATAATACTAAAAAGGACGAAACAAAAGGGCTAGCCATGACTACTGCTTTAGGAGAAATGGAAAATCCTTCTGATAACCCACAAGTTGCTTTCCAGCCTGTAATGTGTCAACATTGTAATCATGCACCATGTGAAACGGTTTGTCCAGTTGCGGCAACATCACATGGACGTCAAGGGCAAAATCATATGGCATATAACCGTTGTGTAGGTACACGTTATTGTGCAAACAACTGTCCGTATAAAGTACGTCGTTTCAACTGGTTCTTGTACGCTCAAAATGATGAGTTTGATTACCATATGAATGATGATTTAGGACGTATGGTTTTAAATCCAGATGTGACGGTTCGTTCTCGTGGTGTTATGGAAAAATGTTCTATGTGTATTCAAATGACACAAAAGACAATTCTTGATGCGAAACGTGATGGACGTGAAATTAAGGATGGTGAGTTCCAAACAGCATGTTCAGCAGCTTGTAGTAGTGGTGCCATGGTATTTGGAGATATCAACGACAAAGAGAGTAAAGTTGCAAAACTTAAAGAAGATGACCGTATGTATCACTTGTTGGAAAGTGTGGGTACTAAACCAAACGTTCAGTATCATACCAAAGTGAGAAATACAACTGAAGCATAAAAAAATTAATTAAGAAACAATTATAATAGATTATGGCGTCTCATTACGAAGCACCTATTAGAAGACCTTTAGTTACAGGCGAAAAATCATACCACGATGTATCAGTGGATGTCGCAGCTCCTGTTGAAGGTAAAGCAAATAAATCTTGGTGGATTGTATTTTCTATAAGTCTTGTAGCATTCCTTTGGGGAATTGGCTGTATTATTTATACAATTTCAACAGGTATTGGAACTTGGGGTTTAAATAAAACCGTAGGTTGGGCTTGGGATATTACTAACTTCGTTTGGTGGGTTGGTATTGGTCACGCAGGTACACTAATTTCTGCGGTACTGTTATTGTTCCGTCAAAAGTGGAGGATGGCCATTAACCGTTCTGCAGAGGCGATGACAATTTTCTCGGTAGTTCAAGCTGGTTTATTCCCAATTATTCACATGGGTCGTCCATGGTTAGGGTATTGGGTATTACCAATTCCAAACCAATTTGGATCGCTTTGGGTTAACTTTAACTCACCATTACTTTGGGATGTATTTGCGATTTCTACATATTTATCGGTATCATTAGTGTTCTGGTGGACTGGTTTATTACCTGATTTTGCCATGATTCGTGATAGAGCTGTAAAACCTTTCCAAAAGAAAATTTATTCATTATTAAGTTTTGGATGGTCTGGTCGTGCAAAAGATTGGCAACGTTTTGAAGAGGTATCATTGGTACTTGCTGGTTTAGCAACACCACTAGTACTTTCGGTACACACCATTGTATCGTTTGACTTCGCAACTTCGGTAATACCAGGTTGGCATACTACAATTTTCCCACCTTACTTTGTTGCAGGTGCGATTTTCTCTGGATTCGCCATGGTAAATACGTTACTTATTATTATGAGAAAAGTATGTAGCCTTGAAGATTATATTACGGTTCAACATATTGAATTAATGAACATTGTAATCATGATTACAGGTTCTATAGTTGGTGTAGCTTATATTACAGAGTTATTTATTGCATGGTATTCTGGTGTAGAATATGAGCAATATGCATTCTTAAATAGAGCAACAGGTCCTTACTGGTGGGCATATTGGGCTATGATGACTTGCAACGTATTCTCGCCACAGTTTATGTGGTTTAAAAAATTACGTACAAGTATTATGTTCTCATTCTTTATTTCAATTGTGGTGAACATAGGAATGTGGTTCGAACGTTTTGTGATTATCGTTACATCATTGCATAGAGATTATTTACCATCATCTTGGACAATGTTCTCACCAACATTTGTTGACATAGGAATTTTTATAGGAACTATTGGTTTCTTCTTTGTATTGTTTTTATTATATGCAAGAACATTCCCTGTAATTGCTCAAGCAGAAGTAAAAACTATCTTGAAATCATCAGGTGAGCGTTACAAGAAAATAAGAGAGCGTGGCGATAGTTTAGTTGGAACAGGTTCAGATTTAAGAACATCTGGAGAGAATAATAAAGAATCAAAAAATTAAAAGTAGCATATGGAAGCTTCAAAAGTAATTCACGCTATTTATACTGATGATGATGTATTGATGTCAGCCGTAAAAAGGGTTAAGTCAGAAAGATATCACATTGAAGAAATATATACACCATTTCCGGTCCACGGACTAGACAAAGCTATGGGCTTGGAACCAACACGTATAGCTATTGCTTCATTTATTTATGGATGTATTGGTTTAACTGTCGCTATTGTTATGATGAATTTCATTATGATCGAAGACTGGCCACAAAACATCGGTGGTAAGCCAAGTTTTAGTTATATAGAGAACATGCCTGCTTTTGTTCCAATTATGTTTGAGTTAACGGTGTTTTTTGCAGCGCATTTAATGGTTATCACATTTTATTTAAGAAGTAGAATGTGGCCATTTAAAAAAGCCGAAAATCCAGATCCAAGAACAACGGATGACCACTTCTTGATGGAAATTGCTATTCATGGTAATGAAGCAGAATTAGCAAGTTTATTAAAAGAAACTGGAGCTGTTGAAGTTAATTTAGTTGATAAAGATGAAGCACATTAATATGAAAGGCTTAATAAAAATATCAGTTATAGCATTAGTATTAGTAGTTGTTGTATCCTGTAAAAAAGATACAAGACCTAACTATCAATTCATGCCTAACATGTATGAACCTGTACCTTATGAGACTTACGCCGAGTCAGACGCTTTTAGAAGTGGATGGGAAGCACAATTACCTGTTGAAGGAACAATTCCAAGAGGTTATACGCCTTTTGAAATAGAGAATACTACTGAAGGGTACAATTTAGCCAAAGAAACTTTGACAAATCCTTTAGATTCTACGCAAGTTGATATGGCTAAAGGTAAAGAACTGTATGATATTTACTGTGGTATCTGTCACGGAAACAAAGGTGACGGTCAGGGTAATTTAGTAAAGCGTGAAAAAATACTAGGTATTCCTAGTTATGACGACGCAGGAAGAGCCATTAATGCAGGAAGTATTTACCACACTATTTATTATGGCAAAAATGCCATGGGTTCTTATGCAAACCAACTTAACGAAGAGGAACGTTGGCAAGTAACGGCATATGTCTTGGACCTTAAAGCTAAATTAGAAAAATAAGATAGATAAAGTTTATATATAGATATGTACACATTCTCAAAAAAATTAAAGACCGTTTCTATCGCACTAATGCTAATTGGAGCGTTGGGTGTTGTGTATGGTTTCATGACATCTCATAAATCTTTTGAAGAGGTTGAAACCATGCTAGCTGAAGAAGCTTCACATCATGGTGGTGGGCATGAAGCAGAAACTAAAGCTCATGTAGTTGCAGGAGATACAGATCATTCTGATAATACGCACCAAGACAATGCTCATGATGCATTAGCAGATGTTGAACATCATGCGGCTGATGAACATGCGGAACATGTTGAGCATGTGCAACACCAAATTGCAAACAGACCTTGGTCTGCATTGTATGTTGCTGCATTCTTTTTCTTTATGATTGCTTTAGGTGTTCTAGCTTTCTATGCTATTCAATTTGCTTCTCAAGCGGGTTGGTCACCTGTATTGTTTCGAGTTATGGAAGGTATTACAGCTTATGTATTACCTGGTGCTTTAATTGTATTGGGTATTGCAGTAGCTTCTGGAGTTATTGGTCATTATAATATTTTTATCTGGATGGATCCAGAAGTTGTAGAACATGACAAGTTAATACAAGGTAAATCAAGTTTTTTAAATTTACCATGGTTTATAATCAGAGGTCTAATCTTTATAGCAGGATGGAGTTTATACAGACATTTTGCTCGTAAATTTTCAATTGCTCAAGATAATGCTGATATCAATGACAACAGAAATTTCAAAAAGTCATTTAGAATTGCAGCTGGATTTTTAGTATTCTATATCTACACTGAATCTATGATGTCTTGGGATTGGATTATGAGTGTTGACCCACACTGGTTTAGCACCTTGTTTGGATGGTATGTTTTTGCAAGTATGTTTGTAAGTGGTATTACTGTAATAGCGTTAATAACCATGTATTTAAAATCTAAAGACTTGCTACCATTTGTAAATGACAGTCACTTACATGATTTAGCAAAATTCATGTTTGCAATTAGTATATTTTGGACGTATTTATGGTTCTCACAATTCATGCTTATTTGGTACTCAAACATACCAGAAGAGGTTACCTATTTTGTAACACGTTTTGCTGATTATAAACTACCGTTCCTAGGTATGGTGGTTATGAACTTTGTGTTCCCATTATTAGTGCTTATGAACAGTGATTATAAGCGTATTCCTTGGTTTGTTGTAATGGCTGGTATCGTTATTTTATGCGGTCACTACATTGATGTATTCAATATGATTATGCCTGCAACTGTTGGTGATAGATGGTATATTGGTATTCCTGAATTAAGTTCAATAATGTTGTTTGCTGGCTTGTTTATGTTCGTTGTGTTTACTGCATTAACTAAAGCACCATTATTGGCTAAAGGAAATCCATTTATTAAAGAAAGTGAACACTTTCATTATTAATATTAAATTAAAGTAGAGAAAAGACAATGACAGCTTTTTTATCAATTATAATAGTACTTTTTATCGCTATTGCAATTTGGCAAATGGTAAAGATATTTGATTTAGCTCAAGTAGGCGCATCAAATAGTCAAGTAGCAGATGATAATGACAACAGAATCAATGGTTACTTAATGATAGGTTTCTTAATCTTCATTTATGCTATAACAATTGTCTGTTTTGTTAAATGGGGTGATTTACCATTAATGTCCAATTCTGCATCTGAACATGGTCCAGGTTTAGATAACCTGATGGTTATATCCATGATACTTATTTTTATTGTGCAAACTATAACACAATACTTGCTACATTATTTTGCCTTTAAGTATAGAGGTGAAGAGGGCAAAAAAGCTTTGTATTTTGCAGATAATAACACTTTAGAAGCTATTTGGACTATTATACCAGTAATTGTTTTAGCAGGATTAATCATTTACGGTTTATTCACATGGAATACCATAATGAATGTTAATGAAGATGATGATCCACTAGTTATCGAATTATATGCCCAACAATTTAACTGGAAGGCACGTTATGCAGGTAACGACAATACACTAGGTAAGGCTAATGTACGTCTTATAAATCTTGATAATGCTAACATTCTAGGATTGGATGAATCTGACCCTAATGCACAAGATGATGTAATCACGACAGAGTTACATTTGCCTGTTGGCAGACCAGTATTGTTTAAAATGCGATCACAAGACGTTCTGCATTCAGCGTATATGCCTCACTTTAGAGCTCAAATGAACTGTGTACCAGGTATGATTACTCAATTTGGTTTTACTCCTACAGTAACTACAGCCGAAATGAGACAAACGCAACAAATGATTGATAAGGTTGCAAACATTAATCGTATTCGTACTGAAAAAAGTAAAGAGCTAGTAGCTAAAGGCGAAGAAGCGTTAGAACGTTATGAATTTGATTATTTATTATTGTGTAATAAGATTTGTGGTAAATCGCATTACAATATGCAAATGAAAATAATTGTTGAGACTCAAGAAGAATATGACGCTTGGATAGCTGAACAAAAAGAATTCAAAGATTCTTTAATTAAGTAATAAAAAACGGTTTTAAAAAGTATATAGAAGATTATGTCAACACACGCAGATACTCACGCACACGACGATCACGGACATCATCATAAAGAAACATTTGTGACTAAATATATTTTTAGTCAGGATCATAAAATGATTGCCAAGCAGTATCTAATTACAGGTACTATTATGGGTGTTATAGGTGTATTAATGTCTTTAATGTTTCGTATGCAAATTGCATGGCCAGAAGAGCCAAATGTATTATTTGAGGCATTATTAGGAAAATGGGCACCAGATGGTGTTATGGATGCGGATATTTATTTGGCTTTAGTAACAATACATGGTACCATTATGGTATTCTTTGTACTAACAGCTGGATTGAGTGGAACGTTCAGTAACTTATTAATTCCATTACAAATTGGTGCACGTGATATGGCATCAGGATTCTTGAACATGGTATCTTATTGGTTATTCTTCCTGTCTAGTGTGGTTATGGTTATCTCGCTTTTCGTTGAGGCTGGACCAGCAGCTGCAGGTTGGACAATCTATCCTCCGCTCTCTGCATTACCAATGGCTCAAGGTGGATCTGGAATGGGTATGACGCTATGGCTAGTGTCAATGGCTATTTTCATTGCATCATCATTATTAGGATCGCTAAACTATATTGTTACGGTTATAAACTTACGTACAAAAGGTATGTCCATGACACGACTACCTTTAACAATCTGGGCATTTTTCGTGACAGCCATTATAGGTGTGGTATCGTTTCCAGTATTATTATCTGCTGCGTTGTTATTAATCATGGATAGAAGCTTTGGAACATCGTTTTTCCTTTCTGATATATTTATTCAAGGCGAAGTATTACATTATCAAGGAGGTTCTCCAGTTTTATTTGAACATTTGTTCTGGTTTTTAGGACACCCTGAAGTATATATTGTAATCCTACCTGCAATGGGATTAGTTTCTGAAATTATGGCTTCTAGTTCTAGAAAACCAATTTTTGGATATCGTGCGATGATTATGTCAATTTTAGCAATTGCATTTTTATCAACCATCGTTTGGGGTCACCACATGTTTATTTCAGGTATGAATCCATTCCTTGGTTCAGTATTTACATTTACAACCTTATTAATTGCTATACCATCAGCGGTAAAAGCTTTTAACTGGATAACAACCATATGGAAAGGTAATCTCCAGATGAACCCGGCTATGCTATTCTCTATTGGTTTTGTTTCAACATTTATTACAGGAGGTCTAACAGGTATTATTTTAGGTGATAGTGCTTTAGATATTAATGTACATGATACTTATTTTGTAGTGGCTCACTTCCACTTGGTAATGGGTATATCAGCATTATACGGTATGTTTGCAGGAATATATCATTGGTTCCCAAAAATGTTTGGACGTATGCTTAATAAGAATCTAGGGTATATCCATTTTTGGGTAACAGCCGTTTGTGCCTATGGCGTTTTCTTCCCTATGCACTTTATTGGAATGGCCGGTTTACCGAGACGTTATTATACAAACTCTAACTTTCCATTGTTTGATGATTTAGCTGATGTGAACGTGATTATTACCATCTTTGCTTTAGTTGGAGGTGTATTTCAGTTGGTGTATTTATATAATTTCTTTAGTAGTATTTTCTTTGGTAAGAAAACAGTTCAGAATCCTTGGAGATCAACTACATTAGAGTGGACGGCACCAATCAAGCATATCCATGGGAACTGGGAAGGTGAAATTCCTCATGTTTACCGTTGGTCTTATGATTATAATAAGCCAGGTCACGATGTAGATTTTGTTCCTCAAAACGTACCTTTAAAAGAAGGCGAGGAAGAGTTACATCACTAATCAAATAGTTTACAATACAAACAAAGCCTTTCTAATTTAGAAAGGCTTTTTGTTTATATTTGTGTTCTATGAACGAGAACCTAGATCCAACAAACGAACACTTTTCACCAGAAGAACTGGATGTAGAAAAAAAATTGAGACCTTTATCCTTTGATGACTTCACTGGTCAAGATCAGGTGTTGGAAAATCTTCAAATTTTTGTTCAAGCAGCCAATGGAAGGGAAGAAGCGTTGGATCATACCTTATTCCACGGACCTCCCGGATTAGGCAAAACTACTTTGGCACATATTCTTGCAAGTGAATTGAACGTTGGTATCAAAGTAACTTCAGGCCCTGTTTTAGATAAGCCAGGTGATTTGGCAGGTTTGTTAACCAACCTCGAAGATCGTGACGTGCTTTTTATTGATGAGATCCATCGATTGAGTCCCATAGTTGAAGAATATCTGTATTCGGCAATGGAAGACTATAAAATTGATATCATGATTGAGTCGGGACCCAATGCAAGAACCGTTCAAATCAACTTAAATCCATTTACATTGGTTGGTGCAACCACGCGTTCTGGATTGTTGACGGCTCCTATGCGAGCACGTTTCGGTATTCAAAGTAGATTACAATATTATAACACCGAGTTGTTAACTACAATCGTTCAACGAAGTGCAAGCATCTTAAATGTTCCAATTTCCATGGAAGCAGCTGTTGAAATTGCAGGTCGTAGTCGAGGTACACCAAGAATTGCAAACGCATTATTACGTCGTGTTCGTGATTTTGCCCAAATAAAAGGTGATGGCAATATTGATATTAAAATCTCAAAGTTTGCTTTAGAAGCACTTCATGTAGATGCTCACGGTTTGGATGAAATGGACAATAAAATATTGTCAACCATTATTGATAAATTTAAAGGTGGACCAGTAGGTATCACAACCTTGGCCACAGCAGTAAGCGAAAGTGCCGAAACAATTGAAGAAGTTTATGAGCCGTTCCTTATTCAACAAGGGTTTATCATGCGAACACCAAGAGGACGAGAAGTGACTGAACAAGCTTACAAACATTTAGGGAAAATAAAAGGACCTACACAAGGAGGCTTGTTTTAATGACACCTATTAAAAAGATACCAGAAGTTTCAACTTTTACCTTTTTAAGGCAAGCCATTAAAATATTAAACAATCCATTACCTTTTCATCACAAAAACTTTGAGCGCTATGGTGATATTTTTAAGCTAAATGTAGGTTTTGGTAAACATGCTATCTTTTCCAGAGATGCAGTCTTAGCTGAATATGTTCTACAAAAAAACTGGAAGAATTATAAAAAGTCAGCTATTCAAACCGAAGACCTTGCCAAATATTTAGGTAACGGTCTGCTAACTTCTGAAGGGACTTATTGGCGTAGACAACGCAAACTAATTCAACCAGCCTTTCATAAATCTAATTTAGAAAGCCTGATGGCAACTGTTAAGCAAACCATTGTTGAATCTTTGGTTGAAATTAAAACTGAAGTCAAAACGGATGTTCTACCACTTTTCAGTGATTTGGCATTTAAAGTAGTTGTTAGAGCTTTGTTTAGTAATGCAGCAACAGATTCCGAAATCAAAACCCTACAACATGTAACCGAAGAAAATCAACTTATGTTGGTAAAAGAGCTCCGGCAACCATATTTAAAATGGTATTTTGAATCCTTTGGCATTATTGATAGACATCTAAAGCGTGCAAATGAATCTAGGGATATTCTAAAAAACATCATAATCAGAAGAAAAGAATCTCAAACAAGATTTGATGATTTATTGGATATGCTCCTTGAAGCACGTTATGAAGATGGTACCGAAATGAGCATGAACCAGTTAATAGATGAGATTTTGGTGCTATTTGTTGCAGGACATGAAACAACCGCTAATGCATTGAGTTTTACAATACAATTATTGGCTCAACATCCTGAATGGCAAGAGAAGATACGTAGTCAATATCAGTCAATTTTAAAAAACAACAATAATGATATCATGGCTGCTATCATACAATCACAATTAGCAAAACAAGTAGTTGAAGAGTCCTTACGATTGTATCCACCTGCCTATTTTATAGACAGGGTCAATATTGAAAGTGATTCATGTAATGGATATCATTTTGATAAAGGAAATAATTTACTGTTTTCCATCTATGAAATTCACAGGCATAAAGCTTTGTGGAAATTTCCAGATAGTTTCGTTCCAGAACGTTTCGAACCTGAAAAAGCTAAAAATTATTCATCACAGTATTTTCCTTTTGGTTCAGGTCCACGAAAATGTATTGGTAATAATTTTGCCATGTTTGAAATGATTTTGACCATTTCAGAGATATTGTTAAAATTTTCAATTAAACCTGTAAAAGATAATATTGAAATTAATCCGTTGATTACCCTAAAACCTAAAAATGCTTTTGTAAAATTTGAAATTTTAAAAAGTTGAATCAAAGTAAATCTACATATAGTCATATAATTAAAACGGAAGCCAAGCGCCTCGGTTTTTTGTCCTGTGGCATAAGCAAAGCAGAATTTTTAGAAGATGAAGCACCACGATTAGAAAAATGGTTGAATAATAATAGGCATGGTGAGATGCAATACATGGAAAATCATTTTGATAAACGCCTTGATCCAACAAAACTTGTAGAAGGTTCAAAAAGTGTGATTTCTCTATTACTTAATTACTTTCCTTCTGAAATACAAAATGAAAACAGTTATAAGTTATCCAAATACGCTTATGGAACAGATTATCATTTTGTCATCAAGGACAAATTAAAGTCACTGTTGCGATTTATTCAAAATGAAATAGGAGAAGTAAATGGTCGTGCTTTTGTAGACTCTGCGCCAGTTTTAGACAAAGCTTGGGCAGCAAAATCTGGATTAGGTTGGATTGGTAAACACAGTAATTTGTTAACCCAACAAGTAGGGTCTTTTTATTTTATTGCGGAACTGATTGTTGATTTAGAGTTAGAATATGATACGCCTGTAACTGACCATTGTGGTACTTGTACAGCTTGTATTGATGCTTGTCCAACAGAAGCCATTATACAACCCTATGTGGTAGATGGAAGTAAATGTATTTCTTACTTAACCATTGAATTAAAAGAGAATATCCCAACAAGTTTTAAAGGAAAATTGGATGATTGGATGTTTGGTTGTGATGTGTGTCAAGATGTATGTCCCTGGAACCGTTTTTCAAAATCACATAACGAACCATTATTCAATCCGCACCCAGAACTTTTAGATATGACCAAAAAAGATTGGGATGAAATTACAGAAGATACCTTTAAAAAAGTCTTTAAAAAATCGCCTGTGAAACGTACCAAATATTCTGGATTGAAGCGAAACATCAATTTTATTAAAAACAATATTTAATTAAATAGCACAGGGCGCGGTTTCCCCAATTCAAAATCAGGAAACCCTAAATCATCTGTCTCCAAAGTATTAGTCTTAAAAATGTTACTGCCTTCATTTGGAATACTTGGATAATATGTAAAGGATATTTGAAAGGAATTAAATACTAAATAATCGTTTCTAATTAAAAAACCTAGACTGAAGGCATTGTAAAGTTTGTTTTCATAAAAACGATTGTTTTCGTCACCAATAAGTCCAGAAGTAATATTGATATAAGGGTTCAACCGAAATCCAAGTAGGTTCCATGGAGAGTAAACTTGAGTTTGTAGCGATATAACAAATTTTTCAGTCCCATATAATGAGGAATCAAAATCTGGTAAACCACTAGCATTATTACGTTCATACGCACTAGCATACAAACCTTGAAAAGATTTGTTTTCATTTAACGAAATTCTATCAGCCACGGTTCCCAAGCGCTTACTGCCAATAATTATTTGAGGTTTAATAAACTGCCTTAATTTCCATTTATCTCCCAAAGAGACCAAATCTGAAAAATAATAGCCTTCTAAAACATAAGTGGTTTGTTCTCTGGTTTTTCCTCTAATGTATGTGCCATATTCTAAATTAAAACTTAAATATCCCAATTTGGTATAATTACCCATTGAAACTCGGGCACCTAAATAAGTTCTATATCTCTGGTTTTTATATTCATATCCACCCGTAAGGGAATATATGGTTCCAACTGGCACATCTTCAATAATACCATAGTTTAAAAGATATTCATCTTGAATATATTGTCTAGATGATAGACCTATACTAGCAATGGGAAAAGATTCACTTGAAAAATAGCGTATACTATCATAGGCTATATCTGGCCTTTCTTTGTAGTCTGTATTAATATATCTTAAAGAAGTTACTAGATTGGTTGTACGTTCTTTTACACTAGATCCTTTAAATATTTTATAGGAATATCCTAACCAAACATCTTGTGTATAGAATTTTAAATCTTGTATGGACAAACTATCCATAGAATTTGGCAGGAAAATTTGGGAATATTGTTCGCTAAAAGTTACACCACCAGCCCATTTGGTTAATGGTGAATAAAAAGGTCTGTTTATGTCTATACTCTTTCTATAATTTTTATCTAGATCTTGATAATAATTTATTGATGTGTTAATATAGGTGTTTTTAAAATTTGGAATATTATAGGCTATGTCGTAGGCCTTTTCACCATCTTCAAACCGAGTTGTGTAATTTATTTTATAATTATGACCAAACCCCAGCAAATTTCTTTCCTTTAATTTCAAGGTGTTTTTTGAGGTGGAAATTGAAGCATTTGGTATTAAACTCCAAGAATCTAAGACCATTACGGTGACATCTACTGAATCATTAGAAACCAATTCAGGGGTAATCAAGGCTTCACGAACATAATTATTTGTTCTGATTAAACGCTCGGATTCAGTCAAGAGTAGTGAGTCCAATACTTGATTTTCTTTAAATAAAAGCAAGTTTTTAACTGTCCAGTCCTTTGTTTTAACATGCAAGAAATTACCAGTGCGTTCTAACCAGTTATCTACTGTTTGTGTTGTGTCAGAAAGTTTTTTACCAAACGGGTCAAACGTAATGATATTTATATTTCGGATAATCTTATTATTATATTTTTTTAGGTTAGGACGTTCAGGCAGGTCTGTAACAGGTTTGTCATTTTCTTTTTGAGACCTGAACAAAAAGCTATGCAACGTTTTAGTAACTTTTCCCTTTTCCGAAAACTTTTCAATTTTATTATAGATGTTCGTAGAATCTTTCTCTTCTGGTTTGTTTTGAGCGTGGATGAGTGTTCCACTTATAAAAAACACCATCACATAAAAAGTTCTAATAAAACTCATAGATTACTTGTGAGTAATTTGATATGAATGAAGTAACTAATAGTTAAAACCAAATTTAACTATTATTATTACAAGTCATAGTATTTAAGCCATTTAATAAAGCTAGTTATTTATTACCTTTGCTTTCATTATAATATTTTTATGAGCAAGCAAAGTAGAAGACGTGAGGCCTTGGTTTATCATGCAAAGCCAACACCAGGAAAGATAAAAGTAGTTCCAACTAAAAAATATGCGAGTCAGCGAGATTTGTCGCTAGCTTATTCACCAGGTGTAGCTGAACCTTGTTTAGAAATAGCCAAGGATATAAACAACGTTTATAAATATACTACCAAAGGGAATTTAGTAGCAGTAATTTCAAATGGAACAGCAGTTTTAGGATTAGGTAATATTGGTCCAGAAGCTTCTAAACCTGTTATGGAAGGCAAGGGATTGTTGTTTAAAATATTTGCAGATATTGATGTTTTTGATATTGAAGTTGACACTGAAAACATTGAAGAATTTATAGCTACGGTTAAAAATATCGCACCAACATTTGGAGGCATAAACCTTGAGGATATCAAAGCTCCTGAAGCTTTTGAAATTGAACGACGTTTAAAAGAAGAGTTGGATATTCCTGTTATGCATGATGACCAACATGGTACAGCAATAATTTCCGCCGCAGCATTGCTAAATGCCCTAGAGTTGGCAAATAAAAAGATTGAAGATGTAAGAATTGTAATAAGTGGTGCCGGAGCTGCTGCCATATCTTGTTCACGATTGTATCAAGCATTTGGTGCTGTTCGCGAAAACATGGTAATGTTGGATAGTAAAGGAGTAATAAGGCAAGATAGAGAGAATCTAACAAAAGAAAAAGCAGAGTTTGCGACTCACAGAAAAATTGACACTTTAGATGAGGCCATGAAAGACGCTGATGTGTTTATTGGTTTATCTACTTCAAATATTGTTTCGCCAGACATGCTTAAATCCATGGCCGCAAACCCAATTGTCTTCGCCATGTCCAATCCTGATCCAGAAATCGCATATGATTTAGCGATAGATACACGCGATGATATTATTATGGCTACTGGGAGAAGTGATCATCCTAACCAAGTAAATAATGTTCTTGGCTTCCCTTTTATTTTTAGAGGTGCGTTAGATGTTCGTGCCACTAAAATTAATGAGGAAATGAAGATGGCGGCTGTAATGGCGCTGGCAGAGTTAGCAAAAGATCCAGTGCCTGAACAAGTGAATATTGCTTATGGCGAAACACGTCTGACATTTGGTAGGGATTATATCATTCCTAAACCTTTTGACCCACGTTTAATTGCACAAGTTCCACCAGCGGTTGCCAAAGCTGCTATGGAAAGTGGTGTTGCCCAACAACCCATAACGGATTGGCAAAAGTATGAGGATGAATTGCTAGAGCGATCAGGTTCTGATAATAAAATAGTGCGATTACTACTCAACCGTGCTAAAACCAATCCTAAACGCGTAGTATTTGCAGAAGCTGATCAGTTGGATGTTTTAAAGGCTGCACAAATTGCTTATGACGAAGGCATTGCTTTTCCAATTCTACTTGGAAGACGCGACGCCATTGAAAAGCTAAAAGAAGAAATTGAATTTGATGCTGATGTGCCAATAATAGATCCTAAATCTGACGAAGAAGAAGTAAGGAAAAATAAATATGCTAAAGTTTATTGGGAACAACGTAAACGAAAAGGCGTGACCTTATATTCTGCAGAAAAAATTATGCGTGAACGTAATTATTTTGCAGCTATGATGGTTAATGAAGGTGATGCAGATGCTATGATTTCTGGTTATTCAAGAAGCTATCCATCTGTGGTAAAACCCATGTTAGAATTAATAGGACTAGCGCCAGGATCAACGCGTGTAGCAACAACCAATGTGATGATGACACAACGTGGTCCTATGTTTTTGAGTGACACTTCTATAAATATTAATCCAACTGCAAGCGATCTAACAAAAATAGCTCAGATGACTGCAGGTGTGGTAAAAATGTTTGGTATGGAACCTGTTATGGCGATGATATCATATTCAAATTTTGGATCGTCTAAAAATCAAACTGCTACTAAAGTTGGTGAGGCTGTAACTTATTTACATAAAAGACATCCAAATCTGTTGGTTGATGGGGAATTACAAACAGATTTCGCATTGAATAGCGAAATGTTACAGGATATTTTCCCTTTTTCAAAATTAGCAGGAAAAAAAGTAAATACACTTATTTTTCCAAATTTAGAATCAGCCAATATCACTTACAAATTGCTCAAAGAATTGAATAAGGCTGATTCCATTGGTCCTATAATGATGGGTATGCGAAAACCTATTCACATTTTACAGTTGGATGCCAGTGTAGATGAAATTGTAAATATGACTGCCATTGCCGTAATTGATGCACAACAAAAAGAAAAAAAAGAGCTTGAATTAAAAGCAGGAATAGGACATTAAACAACTTTGTTTTGTAAATAATTTTATTACATTTGAGAGTTAATAGATTCCTATTTAATGATTTCACATATTCAAGGTAAACTTGTCGAGAAAAAACCAACGAACGTTGTTATTGACTGTGGTGGAGTTGGCTATAATTTAAATATCTCATTACATACCTTTTCGCAAATTCCAGATCAAGAAAACTTAAAGCTTTTCACGCATTTACAGGTGAAAGAAGATTCTCATACGTTGTTTGGTTTTACCACAACTTCAGAAAGAGAAATATTTAGGCTTTTAATATCAGTTAGTGGTATTGGTGCTAGCACAGCTCGTACGATGCTATCATCATTAACACCCAAACAAATAAGGGAAGGAATAGCCGTTGGAGATGTAGCATTAATTCAATCTATAAAAGGAATTGGAGCCAAAACCGCTCAACGAGTAATTTTGGATTTGAAAGATAAAATTTTGAAAGTCTATGATATTGATGAAAATTCTGCCCTAGAAAGCAATACAAATAAAGATGAAGCGTTATCTGCTTTAGAAGTTTTAGGCTTTTCAAAAAAACAATCTGAACGTGTGATAGACAAAATTCTATCACAGGAACCAAATGCTAACGTTGAAACTATTATAAAGCAAGCGCTTAAAAATTTATAATTGATTTTGAATACTACCAACTCGAGTTTATACACATCAAGTAAATATTATATTTTTATTGCTGTCGCTTTTTTGCATTCAGTGATGGCTTGGTCACAAGAGCCTGTAGAGCAGGACTCAACCGCCACAGGGTATAATTTGGGAAATATGCAGATGCCCAATCCCAATAGTATTGAATCTAAATACACCTATGATCCGATAACAGATAGATATATCTACACAGAAACGGTTGGAAGTTTTAATATTAATTACCCTATTATCCTTACACGAGAAGAGTATGAAGATCTTGTTATAAAAGAAAACATTCAATCCTATTATAAGCAGCAAATTGATGCATTCGACGGTAAGAAAGAAGGATCCGAAGAAGAACAGAAAAATTTATTGCCAGAATTCTATATCAATTCTGGTTTCTTTGAAACCATATTTGGAAGTAATACTATTGAAATAATACCACAAGGTTCTGTGGAAATAGATTTGGGTATTTTATACACCAAACAGGATAATCCTGCTTTTTCTCCCAGGAATAGAAGTAGTTTTACGTTTGATTTTGATCAACGTATTAGTTTAAGTTTATTAGGAAAAGTTGGAACACGCTTACAAGTAACAGCCAACTATGACACCGAATCAACTTTTGATTTTCAAAATCTTATAAAGTTAGAATATACACCTACAGAAGATGATATTATTCAAAAAATTGAAGTAGGTAATGTGAGTATGCCACTCAATAGCTCCTTGATTACGGGTGCACAAAGTTTATTTGGTGTAAAAACCCAGCTTCAATTTGGTAGAACTACCATCACAGGTGTTTTTTCTGAACAACGTTCAGACAGAAGAACCGTTGTGGCGCAAGGTGGAGGAACACTAGAAGAATTTGATTTTTTTGCTAGAGATTATGATGAAAACCGTCACTTCTTTTTGGCACACTACTTTAGAGATAATTATGATGAGGCATTAGCCAATTACCCTTTTATAAACACCAATGTTCAAATTACAAGAATTGAGGTTTGGGTAACCAATAGAACAAACAGAACAGAAAATGTAAGGAATGTTGTAGCAATTCAAGATTTAGGGGAGTCAAACCCAGATCCAGTGGACAATGATATTTACTTACAACCTATACCACCAGGGTTTTTAAATGCTGGGCCTAATGCATTTCCTGATAACGGAAATAACGATTATGATCCAACAGCTATCGGGTCTGGTTCTGTGTTAAATGATTTGATTAGAGATATTGCCACCGCACAACAAGGATTTGGTAGTTTATCAAACAGAGTAAATGAAGGCTCTGATTATGCTAAATTGGAGAATGCCAGAAAATTAATTGAAGGACAGGAATATACAGTAAATACGCAGTTAGGTTATATTTCATTAAATCAGCGATTATTAAATGATGAAGTTATAGCTGTTGCATTTCAATATACAGTTGGTGGTCAAGTTTTTCAAGTTGGTGAATTTGCTAACGGAGGTGTTGATCCAACAGGTGTTGATAATTCTGGCAGTATAACGACTGTTACAAACAACAGTTTGGTTTTAAAGTTATTGAAAAGTCCAGTCACAAATGTTCAGCAACCAATTTGGGATTTGATGATGAAAAACATCTATGACACCGGAGCTTACCAATTAAGTCAAGAGGATTTTAAATTGAACATTTTTTATAACGAAGCTTCGCCGTTAAATTTTATCACTCCAGTAGATGGTACGCCATTTCCACCATTTAATGGTGAACCAATTCAGGAAACAACACTATTAAGACTTTTTAATTTTGATAGATTAAACTTTAACAACGATCCACAAACCAATGGTGATGGTTTTTTTGATTTTGTTCCAGGAATAACCGTTTTACCTCAAAATGGAAAAATTGTATTCACAAAGGTTGAGCCTTTTGGTGAGTATTTATTCAACACGCTGTCTTTAGGTGGAGAGGATTACAACAATACCGCTACCTATAACGATAATCAAGCGAAGTATGTCTATGATATTTTATATAAAGAAACCAAAACAGCAGCTTTAGAAGAGGCCGATAAGAATAAATTTAAGTTAAAAGGACGCTATAAATCATCAGGTGGAGACGGAATTCCAATAGGTGCATTTAATGTGCCCAGAGGTTCGGTTACTGTAACTGCAGGTGGACGTACCTTGGTTGAGGGAATTGACTACACAGTTAATTATCAGCAAGGAACAGTTCAAATTTTAGATGAAGCATTAAAGGCTTCAAACACGCCAATTCAAGTTTCAACAGAGAATAATGCGGTATTTGGTCAACAGACAAAACGTTTTACAGGCGTAAATGTTGAACATAAATTCAATGAGAATTTTGTTATTGGTGGTACCTGGTTGCATTTAAATGAGAGGCCAATTACGCAAAAAGCCAATTATGCCCAAGAACCTATTAACAACCATATTTTTGGCTTTAACGGAAATTATTCGACTGAAGTCCCGTTCCTGACACGAATGGTTAATAAATTACCAAACATTGATACAGATGTTCCTTCAAATGTGTCATTAAGAGGTGAGTTTGCTTATCTAGCACCTGGCTCTCCTAAAGGAACAGATTTTCAAGGTGAAGCAACATCCTACGTAGATGATTTTGAAGGAACCCAAAATAATATCGATTTAAAATCTCCGCAATCTTGGTTCTTATCCAGTAGACCAAAAGGAATTAATAACAATGATGATGACCAAAATGGTATTGAACAAGGTTTTAACCGAGCATTATTAAACTGGTATTTTATTGATCCAATATTTTATAGTAACAGAGCACCAGATGGCATATCCGATGATGATATTTCAGATTTGTTCACGAGTCGTGTTTTTATCAATGAGTTATTTCCGCAACAAGACATAGCACAAGGTCAGACGACCATATTAAATACTTTAGATCTAGCGTTTTATCCTGAAGAAAGAGGACCTTATAATTTCCAAACTACAGATGTTGACATCAGTACAAATACCTTAACCAATCCTGAAGATAGCTGGGCAGGTATAACTAGGCAGTTAACTTCAACAGATTTTGAGCAGGCAAACGTAGAGTATATTGAATTCTGGTTACAAGATCCATATCAAGACAACCCAGGTAACACTGGTGGTAAATTAGTATTTAATTTAGGTAACATATCTGAAGACATTATAAAAGATGGACGTAAACTATATGAAAATGGACTACCAGCTGATGGTAACGTAATTGGTGTTCTACCTGAATCACCTTCCTGGGGAACTGTTTATCCACAAAACCAATCACTAATTTATGCGTTTGATACAACGGGTGAAGAACGTACTAATCAAGATGTAGGTTATGATGGTTATGATGATGTTGATGAACGTATAAAGTTCCCAACATATTCATCTTTGAACGATCCAGCAAATGATAATTACACCTATTTTTTAAATGCTGATGGTGACATATTTGATCGTTATAAGCGATATAACGGCGTTCAAGGAAATTCACCAGACACATTTTCTGATACTGATCGTGGAGCCAATGCCCAACCTGATGTAGAAGACGTTAATCGTGATAATACCATGAACACGATTGATAGTTATTTTGAATATGAAGTTGAACTAACACCTTCTACCTTAAACATCGATAACCCTTACATTGTTGATATTAAAAACACGCAAATACGAAGTCTTCCCAACGGACAAACAGTTACGCCAATTTGGTATCAATTTAGAATTCCTGTAACCGAATTTTCTGATGCTATTGGAGGGATAACAGATTTAAGGTCTATTCGTTTTGCACGTATGTATCTTAAAGAATTCTCCGAAAAAACGGTTATGAGATTTGGTACACTAGATTTAGTGAGAAGCGAATGGAGACGTTATACACAAACATTGGACGAGGATGAAGGAGACCCTTCTTTAGATAACACGGAATTTTCTGTAGGTGTGATTAGTACTTTGAAGAATGATGGGAGTTACCAATCACCTCCTGGTGTCGATCCAGAAGAGTTGTTTAATAATAACACTGTTATTAGACAAAATGAGCAATCGCTATTGGTAGATGTTTGTGATTTAGAATCACATGATGGTAGGGCTGTTTTTAAAAATATCAACGTGGATATGCGACAGTATAAGCGCATTAGAATGTTTATGCATGCTGAACCAGGTAATGTTCCAGGTTTAGATGATGATGATTTAGTTGGTTTTATTAGGATGGGTAATGATTTGACTCAAAACTATTATCAGATTGAAGTACCTTTAAAAGTGTCTAGAGGATTGTCTCGCGAAGCCTTATGGCCTGAAGAAAATCAAATAAATTTACCGTTAAAAGTTCTTCAAGAGATTAAGGCAAAATCAATAGCTTCCGGAAATATTAGTAGTCCAGACCCAACTTTTTACGATGTTATAAGTGAGGAAGTAACAGGTGAGGTTTTAGAGTACGATCCGTTGCCAACAGGACTAGGTAGTGGTGATTTTTACCATCGTGTGGCAATTGTAGGAAATCCAAATTTTGGAGATATAAGAACATTGATGGTAGGGGTAAAAAACCGATCTGATATAGATAAATGTGGTGTGCTTTGGTTTAATGAGTTGCGTTTATCTGATATGGAAAGTAAAGGTGGTTGGGCTGCAATATTAAGTATGGACTCTAATATAGCTGATTTTGCTAGCGTAAGTGCTACTGGTAGGCAAAGCACTTCTGGCTTTGGAACCATAGAACAAGGACCTTTAGAAAGAAGTATTGAAGATGTTGTGCAATATGATGTTGTTACCAATGTGAACATTGGACAATTACTTCCTGAAAAATGGGGAGTTGAAATTCCTTTTAATTATGGAGTAAGTGAAGAAAAAATCACACCAAAGTATGATGAATTTTATAGGGACATTGAATTACAAACCCAATTGGACAACAATAGTAACAATGATTCTATTTTAAATGTCAACGAGAATTATACCAAACGTAAGAGTATAAACTTTATCGGTGTTCGTAAAATCAGGACCAGTGAAGCTACGCCAAGATTCTATGATGTTGAAAATTTCACATTCAATTATTCATACAATAAAGTTGAACATAGAGACTTTGAAATAGAGAGTTCAGTTGATAAAAATGTAAGAACAGGTGTAAATTATGCCTATAATTTCAATCCATTGGTTATTGAGCCATTCAAGAAAAATGATTCTCTGTTCACAGGAAAGTATTGGAAACTATTAAAAGATTTTAATTTTAATCCACTTCCAGCAAGTTTTGTTGTAAATACAAATATCAACAGACAGTTTAATAAACAAAAATTTAGGGAAGTCGATTTAACGGGTGGTAACATCGGTCTTGAAGAGTTATACAGAAGAAACTATACCTTCGATTTTGGTTATACTATTAATTACAACTTAACTAATTCGTTGAGTTTGAATTTCACCGCATCCAATGTGAATATTGTTAGAAATTATTTCAAAAATGATATCCTAAATGGAGAACAAGATCCAGAATTAGATGTTTGGGATGGATTCTTTGATTTTGGAGACCCTAATACGCAATACCAACAATTAGGTGTTAATTATGAAATCCCTATTAATAAAATACCAACCTTTGCATTTATTGATGCAACTTACTCATATAGTGGAGAGTTTCAATGGCAGAAGGGATCAGACCTATTTGGTGATTTGGAAGTAGATGGTCAGACGTATGATTTAGGTAATACTATTTCAAATGCTAATCAGCATACGTTGAACACCACGCTTAATATGAATAAATTCTACAACTATATAGGTTTAAAGAAAAAGCCTGTGAGGAGGAGTGGTACTTCAAGACCAATAAGTAGAGATAGTAAAACGGCATCACCACCATCAAAAGATGGTGATGATTCTAAAAAACCACCTAAAAAAGTTTCCAATAGTGGTGGTACTAAATTATTGAATACAGGAATTGGTATTTTAACGAGCGTTAAAAGAATGACTTTTAACTATGCCGAAACCAACGGTACATACATTCCAGGATATTTGCAAACTCCTGGTTTTATTGGGACCTTAAAGCCAACTGCTGGATTCACTTTTGGTAGTCAAAATGATGTAAGAGAAATGGCAGCTAGAAGAGGATGGCTAACGCTTTATCCAGATTTTAATGATCAGTATCGCGTAAACAAAACACGTCAATTTGATTACACAGCCAGTGTTGAGCCATTTAATGACCTTAAAATAGATTTAGTTGGGAACAGAATTTATGCTGAAAATTATACTGAAAATTATCGCGTGAATGATTTAGGTGATGAATTGGAGTATGAATCATTAACACCTAACTCCTTCGGAAATTTCAACATATCAACACTTTTAATTAAAACTGCTTTTAGTGCAAGTGATGAGAGGGAATCACAAACCTTTAATGATTTTAGAAATAATAGAATCCAGGTGGCCAATAGGTTGGCAGAACAATTTTACGGAACTACCTCATTCCCTGTAGATGCAGAAGGATACCCTGTTGGATTTGGTAAAAACAGTCAAGCAGTATTACTACCCTCATTCTTATCAGCTTATTCGGGTCAAGATGCTGGAAAAGTCTCATTAAGTGCTTTTAGAGATGTACCTATTCCTAACTGGGATATCAAGTACACAGGGCTTATGAATTTAAAATGGTTTAAAGATAAGTTTAAGCGTTTTTCAATAATTCATGGATACCGTTCAAATTATACTATCAATCAATTCCGTTCAAATTTGGATTATGATCCTGATAACCCAACCGAAGTTGATCAAAGTGGTAATTTTAAAAATGAAACCATATACAGTAATATCAATTTATCGGAGATGTTTACACCGCTATTCCGTATTGATATGGAGATGAAAAACTCCATTAAAATTTTAGCAGAAATGAAAAAAGACAGATTATTATCCTTAAGTTTTGATAATAATTTGATGACTGAAATTCAAGGAAATGAATATATAGTAGGTTTGGGATATAGAATTAAGGATGTTAGAATTAGATCTAAACTTGCTGGGCCAAAACGAATAATTGTAAGTGATTTAAACATGAAAGCAGATGTGTCTGTCCGTGATAATAAAACCATAATTAGATATCTTGATTTAGACAATAATCAAATAACCTCTGGACAAACTATTTGGTCAGCCAAGTTTTCAGCTGATTATGCATTCAGTAAAAACCTAACAGGTATTTTCTATTTTGATTATGCATTTTCAGAATATGCCATTTCAACAGCCTTTCCACAAACTACAATCCGTTCTGGAATTACATTGAGATATAATTTTGGTAATTAAAAACTAATTGTTTGATTTTAAAATCTGAATAAATACATTTGTAAAAAATTAAATTACCATGAATATACCATCCGAATTAAAGTATACTAAAGATCATGAATGGGTAAAGTTGGAAGGTGATGTAGCTACGGTTGGCATTACTGATTTTGCACAAAGTGAATTAGGAGATATTGTTTACGTTGAAGTTGAAACAGTTGATGAAACTTTGGAAGCTGATGAGGTTTTTGGAACCGTTGAAGCTGTCAAAACAGTATCTGATTTATTTCTACCTGTTGCTGGTGAGATTATTGAGTTTAATGAGGCTTTAGAAGATGAGCCTGAAACAGTAAATACTGATCCTTACGGCAATGGTTGGATGATAAAGGTTAAATGTTCGGATGTATCTCAAGTGGACGGTCTTATGTCTTCAGATGAATACAAAGAGCTAGTAGGTGCTTAAAAAAAGAAGCGTACAAATTGCAGTTTTCTATACCGTATCATTACTAATTGTTAGCTTAATAACAGTAGATTTTGGAGGTTTAGACTCTATTGTGCCTTCTTATGGAGATAAAATCTTTCATTTTACAGCATATGGCTTACTCACACTATTGTGGTTTTATGCTATAAAGCACCAAATTGAGTTCTCAAAAATCAAAACGTTACTGATTGTAGGCATCTCTTGTGCAGTATTTGGTACAATTGTTGAGGTACTACAAAAAGTACTGACCATCTCACGGTTTTATGATGAGGCAGATATGTTAGCAAATATACTAGGTGTGATGTTTATGAGTATGTTAATAGTCTTCGTCAAAAAAACTGACGTTAAAAAATATTAATCGTTTGCTTATTTGCCATTAAATTGGTTATTTTAGCAAACAGTAATAAATTAAAATTATGGAGCCTAAAAAAAATCCAGAATCAAATGTTGGTAGAAACAGTTCGCTGTTTTTTGCTATTGGTTTAGCATTAATGTTGTTTTTAACAAATTATGCTATAAACTACAAAACTTACGACAAGTCAGATATTGATATTGGACAATTGAATTTAGATGAAGAACTTGATGAAGAAGTTCCAATTACTGAACAGATTACTACACCTCCACCACCACCTCCACCACCAGCTGCACCTGAAGTTATTGAGGTAGTTGAAGATGAAGAAGAAGTAGAGGAAACGGTTATTGAATCAACAGAAACTAGTCAAGAAGAAGAAATTGTCGAAGTTGAAGAAGTTGAGGTTGAAGAAGTTGAAGAAGATGTAGAAGTTCCATTTGCGGTTATTGAAAATGTTCCTGTATTCCCAGGATGTGAAAAAGGGAATAACGATGAGAAGAAAGCATGTATGAATAAAAAGATGAATGATTTCATCAGAAAAAAATTCAATACTGATTTAGCTGGTGAATTAGGCTTATCAGGTATTCAGCAAATTCGTGTTTTCTTCAAAATAGATAAAACTGGTGATATTGTTGATGTACAAGTTAGAGCGCCGCACCCAAGTTTAGAAAAAGAAGCTAGACGTGTCATTGGTATTTTACCAAAAATGAAGCCTGGTAGACAACGTGGTAAGGCTGTAAGGGTACCATATTACTTACCAATTAAGTTTCAAGTACAAGATTAAATTTAAGTAGTTCTCAAAATAAATTAAAATCCCGTTACATATTTTGTAACGGGATTTCTTTTTTGGTATGCTTATTGTGATTTTATCATAATATTAACAATTTAAACTATAGTATTATGAATTTTTCAAAGAAAAACCACGAACTCATTCGGCAAAATGAGAAAACCGTGAGAAAATCGCAAAAGCACGAGGTAAATTTACAAAAAAACTCAACGCTCTACTTTCAAATTGGCTTAATTCTGTGTTTGCTTTTTGCTTACGGCCTTTTAGAAATGAAATTCCTAAAAACGGAAACTAAAGTTTCAGACATGGCGTTTGTTGATGATGTTCCGTCAGAATTCTCAATGGATAAATATGAAATCTACAAAGAGCCTGTGAAAGAAATTATCAAAACACCTAAAACACCAACTAAATTTTCTAATCAAATTGAAGTAGCTGATAATGACAAGGATGTTAATGAAAAGGCAGATGAAATATTTAATGAAGAATTACCAAAAACAGACAAGCCTATAAAACCTGAAGATGTCCAAGTTGACGAGGCACCTAAAGAACCAATGAATATTATGCTTGTAGAAACTGTTCCAGTATTTCCTGGCTGTGAAAAAGCAACATCTAATCAAGAGAGACGTGAATGTATGTCTAATAAACTATCAAAGTTTATTCAAAAGAAATTTGATACAGATTTAGGTTCAAGATTGGGGTTAAAAGGAAAACAGAAAATTTATGTTAATTTTAAAATCAATAAACAAGGTGATGTAGAGATTTTACAAACCCAAGCAACTCACAATAAGCTGGGAGAAGAAGCCAATAGAGTAGTCAATAAATTACCGAGAATGACACCTGGTCAACATGGTAATAAAACAGTTGATGTTTTATATACCTTACCAATTTCATTTACTATTCAAAATTAGACACAGTTTTTTGTAACATACCGCTATTAATAAGTTTTGATAGCGGTATTTTTTATGACATTATTAAAAAAATAGTATCTTTCTCCTTTCATAAAAATTGTATCAATGAATTGGAAACCATTTCTGGTAATAGTGCTTTGTGCCATACAATATAATCTGTATTCTCAAGACGATTTATTTTTTGAAAAACCACCTGTTTTTCCCGAATGTGAAAGCACTTCAGTCGATTCACTTCAAGCTTGTTTTGATGAACAGGTCTACACTAAAATCTTCAATGAATTTGAAGTCCCAGATAAGGTAACTGAAGATAATTATAACGGCGAAGTTGTTATCCTATTTGAAGTTGACGCCGAAGGAGAATTTCGTGTGATATATGTTGACGCCATGTATAGTGAGTTGAAAGATGAAGCTAGACGCGTGTTTGAAGATTTCCCAAAAATACAGCCTGCAACTTATAATGGTAATGCCACATTTAAGCAATATTCAATGGGTATTAGAATTCCGTTAGTTGATCAATCTGTGACTACAAAAGATTTATCCGAAGATGAAGAATTGGCGGAGCTCGAGAATGCTGCTAAATCGGAATATGATAGTGTAAACAAAGGACTGCAACCCTTTTCAAATAGAGAGTTTTCAAGTACATTAAATATCCCATTTACCCACAGTTATTATGCGCAGTTTGATAGGAATATCAATTTAGTAGGTACTAATAGTCATACAGGATCAAAACCCTACATGTATGAAGACGTAGCGAACTATTATGACTTTGAAGCCGAACAAGAAAAATTAGCCAAAGAAAAATCATCATTTGCTGGTAGAAAATTATGGAATGAACGCTTTGTTAGAGTTCAAGGAAAAGATTATTGGTTTACAGTTGATCCTATTTTTGATTTTGAAGTAGGTAAGGATACCGAAGCAGAATTTAATAGCACCTTTAATAATACACGTGGTATCATGTTTCAAGGTGGATTAGGAAAAAAGCTAACGTTTTATACTTCAGTATTTGAAAGTCAAGGTCGTTTTCCACAATATTTCAATCAGTATGCTGAATCCATCAGAGCAGCCGATGAAATTGCCATTATCCCTGGTCGTGGTATAGCTAAAGAATTTAAAAAAGATGCCTATGATTATCCTGTAGCTGAAGCTTATTTGTCCTATTCTCCTATCAAATTTTTTAATGTACAATTTGGGCAAAGTAAAAACTTTATTGGTGATGGGTATCGCTCCCTATTTATAAGCGATGTCGCAAGTCCATACCCATTTTTAAAACTGAATACTAAATTTTGGAAAATAAAATACACCAGTACTTGGATGTGGTTAAAAGATTCTAGACCAGAAGCAACTGATCCAGAAGGTGCTTATTTAAGCAAGTACATGGCTACCCATTTTTTGAGTTGGAATGCTACCAAGCGTTTGAACATTGGTATGTTTGAGTCGGTTATTTGGGCTAAATCTGATAATCGTGGTTTTGATGTGAGTTATTTAAATCCTATTATATTTTATCGCGCTATTGAGTTCCAAACGGGACAGGATGCAGGAAATGCGGTGATGGGATTATCAGCTAAATATAAATTTACAGATAATATTTACAGCTATGGGCAATTCATTTTAGATGAATTTTCATTGGATGATATGACAGGAGGTAATAAAAGTTGGAAAAATAAGTATGGTTATCAATTAGGTCTGAAATATTTTAATGCGTTTAAGGTTAAAAACTTAATGTTGCAAGCAGAATACAACCGCGTCAGACCATATACCTATTCCCATAATACAATTGTATTGAATTATGGACACAATAACCAATCTATGGCGCATTTATGGGGAGCAAATTTTAGCGAGTTTGTACTTATTGGTCGTTATCATTACAAGCGTTGGTTTGCCAATGCCAAAATGATAGTTGGGGAACGTGGTCTGGATTTCAATACGGTTGATGACAATTTTAGTTACGGTGGTGATATATATCGCAATTATAACGATAGACCAAGTGACAACGGTATTGAGTTAGGTCAAGGCAATAAAACAACAACGTTTTTTACCAATTTGCAAGTAGGTTATTTAATTAATCCAGCAACCAATCTTAAAATATTTGTTGATGTAACGGTTAGAGACTTTAATCCCAATACCGTTACCAATACAGCTTTAAAGAGTAACACCGTTTGGTTTAATTTAGGTATTAGAACAGACTTGTTTAACTGGTATTTTGATTTGTAATATTCTTTTATTGTATTCTAGTAGTTAGAACTAATTTGTCAGGGATGTTTTTAACGCTATTTAATTGCTAATTTAACTTTTCAAAGTATCTTTGCACCGCAATAAATAAGCGAAAAAGCAATCCTTTACTTTGAGTAAGCCAATAACGTCAACAGTTAAACCATCAATAATTTCAGATTTTAAAGAAATTACCAAAATGCGCTTGGCATTAAGTGTGGTGTTTTCGTCTTTGGCTGGTTATTTGTTAGGAGCAGAGGTTGTCAATTTTCAAACACTAATTTTACTGGCATTTGGTGGTTATTTTATGGTAGGCGCTTCCAATGCGTTCAACCAAATTATAGAAAGAGATTTAGATGCCTTAATGGATCGCACCAAAAATAGGCCAGTGGCTGCAGGACGAATGTCAGTAAATGTGGCTTTTACCATCGCTACAATTTTTACCATACTGGGTATTGTTATTTTATACATTATTAATCCGCAAACAGCCATGTTTGGGGCTATTTCTATATTTTTATATACCTGTGTTTATACCCCTTTAAAGACAAAAACACCGTTGTCTGTTTTTGTTGGAGCTATACCAGGTGCCATACCTTTTATGTTGGGCTGGGTTGCAGCTACCGATGATTTTGGAATAGAACCAGGAACCTTATTTGCTATTCAGTTTTTTTGGCAATTCCCACATTTTTGGGCGATTGGTTGGTTTTTATATGAGGATTATAAAAAAGGTGGGTTTTTTATGCTGCCTACAGGAAAGCAAGATAAAGCAACAGCTCTTCAAACATTAATGTACTCTATTTGGACGTTGTTGGTGTCTTTAATTCCAGCATTTGGTTTTACTGGACGTTTGTATTTAACACCAGTATCAGCCATTATTGTTGCTGTTTTAGGAATGGGAATGGTTTATTTTGCCATACAGCTTTATAAAAAAATGACAGAAAAAGCGGCTAAACAACTCATGTTAGCTAGCGTATCATATATTACACTTTTACAAATAGTTTACGTACTAGATAAATTTATAAGATAACCATGGATTTAACCCAAGGAACTCAAGAAGAAAAAAATAACAGGGCTAAAAAAATGATGCTCTGGTTTGGTATCATTTCTCTAATTATGTCGTTTGCTGGCTGGACCAGTGCTTTTGTGGTGAGTAGTTCTAGACCCGATTGGTTAACGGATTTTAAAATACCTGATGCCTTTGTAATAAGTACCATTGTTATTGTTATTAGTAGTTTAACCTTATTGTTGGCAAAGCGCAGTTTAAAAAGTGGTCAACATCAAACTACATCCAAATGGTTGGTTGCAACCTTTATTTTGGGGTTGTTTTTTATTTATAATCAGTTTAGAGGCTTTCAAGAAATTATAAATTTAGGTTATAATTTTACTGGCCCTACAAGTAACGTTACTATGTCTTATGTGTATTTAATAGCCATTATGCATATTTTGCATGTAGTTGTTGGTTTAATTTGCTTGATGGTGGTAATTTATAATCATTTTAAACAAAAGTATGATGCTACAAATATGCTTGGTTTTGAACTGGCAGCAACCTTTTGGCACTTTGTGGATTTACTATGGGTATATCTCTTTTTCTTTTTATATTTTTTCAAATAGATTATAGTTCATTTTAATGGTCTGAAGTGTCATCCTAGCTGATATTTGTTTAGAGTCAGTATAATTTATAGCAGGATGTTTCTTTAGAAAAATAAAATGATTATTTTTGTGCAACTTTTATAAACTAAACCTTAAATATGAGTACTACAGTTGTAAATACTGGAACAGAAGGTAAAACTTGGGGAGGCGGAAATCAGCCTCTAAAAGCAAGTTACGGTAAAATGATGATGTGGTTTTTTATCGTATCGGATGCCTTGACGTTTTCAGGGTTTTTAGCAGCCTACGGGTTTTCAAGATTTAAATTTATCGAATCATGGCCTATAGCCGATGAGGTTTTTACTCACGTACCTTTCTTACATGGTCAGGAATTGCCAATGATATATGTGGCTTTTATGACCTTTGTTCTTATTATGTCATCGGTAACTATGGTATTGGCAGTAGATGCGGGTCATAAAATGCAAAAGACCAAAGTAACTTGGTACATGTTCTTAACTATAATTGGTGGTTTAATATTCGTTGGTTCTCAAGCTTGGGAATGGGCTACTTTTATTAAAGGTGATTATGGTGCTATCCAAACAAAAGGTGGTAACATTTTACAATTTGTAGATACTGAAGGCAAACGTGTAGCTTTAGGTGATTTTGTGGTTGCTGGACATAGAGATAGAACGGCTCACGAACGTAAGAATGGTTTGTGGTTTGTTGATGAGGGAACCTTACCAACGTATACTATGGATGAAGTTATGCATGGTTTGGAATCTCATGAAAATGTATTAGTCAGAACTCAAATGATTAATGAGCACGGTGAGAAAACAGTACTTTCAAGAGCTGAATCTCTAAAACAAGTAAAAGAAAACGGTATAGCTGTTGTTGAAGGTGCTAATCTTAAAGTTAACGAGTATGGTTCTCCATTGTTTGCTGATTTCTTTTTCTTCATTACTGGGTTTCACGGTTTTCACGTATTTTCTGGAGTTGTAATCAATATTATTATCTTTTTCAATGTGATATTAGGCACGTATGAAAAACGTAGAAGTTACGAAATGGTTGAAAAAGTTGGTCTGTATTGGCACTTTGTAGATTTAGTTTGGGTATTTGTATTTACATTCTTCTACCTTGTTTAATTTCAGATAAAAAAAATTAAAATGGCACACGCACATAAATTAGAAATATTAAGAGGGTTAATAAAATTTAAGTCTAATACCCAAAAAATCTGGGGTGTATTGATTCTATTAACAATTGTTACAGCTGTTGAAGTTGTTTTAGGTATCTATAAACCAGAAGCTTTAATGGCCAAAGTTTTAGGTATGAAATTATTAAACTGGATATTTATAATCCTTACTATTGTTAAAGCTTACTACATCACCTGGGATTTCATGCACATGCGCGACGAAACTAAAGCATTAAGACGTATGGTGGTATGGACTGCAGTTTTCTTAATCTGTTATTTGATTTTTATCTTATTGCAAGAAGGTGGTTACATTGAAGGTGTTTATTCTTCAGGATTTGTAAAAAGAGATTTCTAATAACAATGAAATATAAATATTTAAAGGCGGTTTTTAAACCGCCTTTTTTTATTTTTGCACTATGGAAAAAAAGCTAATAAAACGAAATGTGATTTTGGGAATTTTATTCTTTCTTCCCGTCATGTTTGTTTTAATTCTATCGCTTTCAAAAGAAAATTATAATACACTTGACATCGTTAAAGAAGGGGTTGTTGAGCTTCCTGTAAATGAAGACAATATAGTTTTAGAAGATCATATTACCGTATTGGCATTTTTTGGTAATAAACCCTTGGACAAAGTTATTGCTGGTTCTAATTTAAAAGAATTGGTTTATGACAAATTTAAAGGCTTTAAAAAGTTTCAAATAGTTGTTTTGGTTACTGAAGACGCCCAAGAAGAGGCTGAAAAACTGTACAGAGAGATAGCAACCTATGAAGATTTACGCTTTTGGCATTTTGTTACTGCCAATGAGTATGAGATATTAAGTACTTTTAAAGGTTTAAAATCTAATGAAGAATTAGATAAAAACCTATCGTCAGACCATGTGTATATTATAGATACCGACTTAAACCAACGAGGACGATTGGATGATAGATCTGACAATGAGAAAGCAAAAAAGAAAGAAATTTATGGCTTGAATTCTTATGATTGCATTGAGGTTGCTGTCATAAAAAACAAGATGAGTGCTGAAGATTTGAGAGTTCTTTTTACGGAATACCGTCAAAAAAGAAAAGGAAATTTCGATTCTACATCCAGAAGAGCCAATGATTTAAACAATACTGATGAGTAAAAAAGCAAACTATTCCTATGTAGGTGTTGGGTTTATCATCTTGGTTTTTGGGATAATTTTTGTTCCGAAAATTATTGATAGATTAAAGCATAATAACACCGTTGAAAATGATAGGTTAAATATTAAAACTGAAGAAGAAAGAGCTACAAAAAGTGATTTAGCTTATTTAGAAATTAACGGTTCACCAAAAAAAGTACCCGAATTCAATTTTGTGAATCAAGATGGAGATACCATATCAAATCAAGATTATTTGGGTAAAGTATATGTTGTGGAATTTTTCTTTACGACTTGTCCAACAATATGCCCTAGGATGAATAGAAATTTGGTTGAAATTCAAAATGAATTTACCCAGTTTGATAATTTTGGTGTCGCATCATTCACGATTACTCCAGAAATTGATACGCCAGAGGTTTTAAAAGCCTATGCCCTTAAATATGGAATTACAAATCCAAATTGGCACTTAATGACAGGTGAAGAAGATAAGATTTATGAGTTAGCCAATGTTGGTTTCAATATTTACGTAGGAAAAGATGATAGCGTTGAAGCTGGTTTTGAACATTCAGGGAACTTTGCGTTAATTGATAAAGAAGGCTACATACGATCCAGAAAAGACGATTTTGGAAACCCGAAAATTTTCTATTCAGGTATTATTAGTGAGGCTGAAAAAGTTGATGATGAGGGCATGAAAGAAGAAATAAGTATGTTAAAAGAGGATATTGCAAAATTGTTAAAAGAGTAATGGCAAACACAACAATAAATACAAAAAAATATAATAAATGGATTGTAATCTTATCCATAGTAATTCCACTGGTAGTGGCGGCATTGTTTGGTGTTAAGTTGGATATAGAATTACCAGTTTTTTTACCGCCAATTTATGCAACAATAAACGCTATAACAGCTTTGGTTTTAGTGCTAGGGTTTTTAGCAATAACAAATGGGAAACGCCTTCTTCATGAACGTTTAATGAAGTTTGCTATTATTCTTTCTGTATGCTTTTTGGTGATGTATGTCTTATATCACATGACCAGTGATTCAACAAAATATGGTGGAGAAGGTGCTATGAAGTATTTATATTTTGCCATATTAATTACACACATTTTAATGTCAATCATAATTATTCCTTTTGTTTTAATTACTTATGTTAGAGCTATTACTAATGATTTTGAACGACATAAAAAAATTGCTAGAATAACATTTCCTTTGTGGTTGTTTGTAGCCATTTCAGGCGTTGTGGTTTATATAATGATTTCACCCTACTACTAAAGTGAAAAAACATCTTATCATATTATTTTTACTAGTTTTGGCTAGTCTTCCAGTAGAAGCACAATGTGCTATGTGTCGTGCAGTTTTAGAAAGTGAGGAAGGTCAAGAAACTGCCAAGGGAATTAATGATGGAATTATATATCTTATGGCCATACCATACATCCTGGTAGGAGCTATAGGTTTCCTAATTTATAAAAAGTTTAACAAGGCAAAAAAAAGCAAGGCTTAATTAATATTTACTTTTGTTGTAACATTTTCAGGGTTAAGTAGTCTAACTATTAATTACAAGAAAAAAACAAAAGTAAATTATGCTAACCATCAATAAACTACACAAGTCTTATCCAATAGGCGATAGAAGTTTGCACGTTTTAAAAGGAATAGACCTTTCAGTAAAAGAAGGCGAAATGGTAGCCATTATGGGTTCGTCGGGATCCGGAAAATCTACTTTGTTAAATATCATAGGTATGCTTGACGAAGCTGATGAAGGTGAGTATATATTAGATGGCGTCCCAATTAAAAACCTTACCGAAAAGAAAGCAGCTATTTATAGGAATAAATTTTTAGGATTTATTTTCCAATCTTTTAACCTTATCAATTTTAAAACGGCTCAAGAAAATGTGGCTTTACCGCTGTATTACCAAGGTTTAAAGCGTAAAGAACGTCAAGAAAAGTCTTTGTTTCATTTAGAAAAGGTAGGACTTCGTGATTGGGCAGAGCACCATCCAAGTGAATTATCCGGTGGTCAAAAACAACGTGTAGCCATTGCAAGAGCATTAGCTGCTAACCCAAAATTACTGTTAGCTGATGAGCCTACAGGTGCTTTAGATACCAAAACTTCATATGATATAATGGCCTTTCTTCAGCAATTAAATGATGAAGGTAAGACCCTTTTAATTGTAACTCATGAAGAAGATATAGCTAATATGTGTAAACGTATTGTACGTTTAAAAGATGGTGTCATTATGGAAGATGTAAAAGTAGATCAAGTAAGAGCAGAGCAGTATGTTTGATATAGACCTTTGGCGCGAAATATTTCAAAGTATTAATAAAAACAGGACCCGTAGTTTATTATCTGGTTTTACGGTTGCTTTTGCTATTTTATTATTTGCTATCTTATTTGGTTTGGCTAACGGATTGCAAAACACATTTGCTGAAGCTTTTGTTGATGATGCTAATAATTCCATATTTATTAATTCTGGTAATACTACCAAAGCACATAAAGGATTACAAGCAGGAAGACGTATTCAGTTTAAGAATGAAGATTATGAATATTTAAAGGAAGATTTTGGTGATGATGTTCAGTACATTACATCACGTATATATAGAAACGTTACCGCTTCATTTAGAAATGAAAAAGATAATTATTCAGTACGAGCTGTTCATCCAGACCATCAATATTTAGAGAAAACCATGATGAAAGAAGGTCGATATATCAACCAATTGGATATCGATAATGAAACTAAAGTAGTGGTAATTGGTCGTTTGGTTGAAGAAGATTTATTTCTAAAAACAACTGCATTGGGTAAATATTTAAACATGAATGGTATTCAGTTTAAAATTGTAGGCATTTTTACTGATGATGGTGGTGATAATGAAGAAAGGCTTATTTATATGCCAGTTTCAACTGCTCAACGTATTTATGGAAACAACGATTATATTGATCAAATAAACTTAACCTATAACCCTGAAATGGATTTTGATCAAGCACTTGCATTCGGAAATTTAATTAATAAAAAACTAAAAGAACGATTTGATGTAGCAGATAATGATCAACGAGCCATTAGAGTTAGAAACATGGCTGAAGGAACTAAAGCTGTAGGTCAAATGACATTTGCTTTAGGAATTATCATTTTAGTTATTGGATTTGGTACGTTAATAGCAGGAATTGTTGGAATCAGTAATATTATGATATTCATCGTAAAAGATAGAACTAAAGAACTCGGAATTCGAAAGGCATTAGGAGCTTCACCAAGATCCATAGTATCCATTATTTTAATTGAATCTATTTTAATTACGGCAATAGCTGGGTATGTTGGGTTGTTAATGGGTGTTGGTGTATTAAAATTGGCAGAGCCAATGTTGGAAACTTACTTCATTAAGGATCCTGGCGTAAGTACAACATTAATTATTGGAGCAACCATTACACTAGTTTTAGCAGGAGGAATAGCTGGATATTTACCGGCTAAAAAAGCATCACGTATAAAACCAATAGTTGCATTAAGAGACGATTAATATGTTTAAATTTTTATTTGAAAGAGATACTTGGCAAGAAGTATCAGACAGTCTTAGCAAGAACAAATTACGTTCCATATTAACTATGGTTGGTGTCTGGTGGGGAATATTGTTGTTAATCGCATTATTAGGTTCAGCACGTGGTTTGGAAAATTCATTTAATAGACTATTTGGAAGTTTTGCAACAAATAGTGTATTTATTTGGGGTCAAAGTACAAGTAAACCATTCAAGGGTTTTCAAGAAGGTAAACAAGTGAGATTATCTCTTACCGATGCCAAAAAGATTGAAGAAAATATTCAAGGAATTGAGTTTGTAATACCGCGAAATCAAAATCAAGCATTAGTAGTAAGAAGAGAATTGTCGGGCACATTTGGAATCAATGGAGATTATCCGCTATTAGATAAGGTTCAAAAAGTGAAGTTGCAGCATGGCCGTTTTATTAATCAAAATGATATTGATACAAACCGCAAAGTTGCCGTAATTTCTGAAAGTATTTATAAGCAAGTATTCGAAAAAGATGAAGAAGCTATTGGTGAATTCATTCAAATAAATGGCATGAATTTTATGGTGGTTGGGATGTTTGAAGACTCAAACATGAATATGGGACCACGTACTGAAATTCATATTCCATTTACTACATTTCAGCAAATTTATAATCAAGGCGATCGCATTGGCTGGATGATGATAACTGGAAAGCCAGAATACGATATTAAGCAAATTGAGGAAGATGCAAAGCTTATGCTTAAAAACCTTAATAGAATACATCCGCAAGATAAACGTGCGTTTGGTAGCTTTAATTTAGGAAGTGAATTTGCAAAAATGACAGGCTTTTTGACTGGCATGCAGTTTTTAACATGGTTCGTAGGAATAGCAACACTTATTGCAGGTGTCTTTGCTATTGGAAATATTTTATTAATCACGGTAAAAGAGCGAACAAAAGAAATAGGAGTTAGGCGAGCATTGGGAGCGACCCCTTTTGAAATAAAGCGTCAAATAGTTGTAGAAGCCGTAACCTTAACATTAATAGCGGGATTTTTTGGAATAATTAGTGGCGGTTGGATCTTAATTGCATTGGATTCGGCTTTTGGTCAAGGGGATGACGCAACTATAGTAAATGCATCGGTATCTATTGCCGTTGTGTTTATTGCAGTAATCATATTAGTCATATTAGGAACATTAATTGGTTTAATACCAGCTTTTAAAGCAACCAGTATAAAACCTATAGAAGCATTAAGAGAAGAATAAAACAATCAATCATAATAAAATGAATAAAACTTTAAAAATCATTGTTGGAATAGTATTGTTATTACTATTTGTATGGGTAATTAAATATTTCAAAGACTCAAACTCTAAGGAAATTGAAGAGTTCAAAGTAGAAGAACCATTCTATACGTCTATAAACACCAAGGTAGTCGCTACTGGTAAATTAAATCCAGAAGAAGAAATTGAATTAAAACCTCAAATTTCTGGAATTGTTGATGAAATCATGGTTGAAGAAGGTGATATCGTAAAAAAAGGAGACCTTATAGCTAAAATTCGTGTTGTTCCTAATGAGCAGAATTTAGTAAGTGCACGCAGCCGTATCAATACCGCTAAATTGTCCTATGATAATGCAAAAACACTTTATGATAGAAACAAAGCACTATTTGAAAAAGGAGTCATATCAAAACAAGATTTTGAAAACAGTGAGTTGTCTTTAAATCAAGCCAATGAATCATTAAGACAAGCACAAAACGATTTTCAAATTATAAAACAAGGTTCATTGTCAGGAGGAAGTGCTGCAAATACTAATATTGTAGCTCAAATTTCGGGAACTATTTTAGAAATCCCAGTTAGAGAAGGTGATCAAGTTATTGAGAGTAACAACTTTAATGAGGGTACAACTATCGCCTCTGTTGCAGATATGAGTAAAATGATTTTTGAAGGAAAAGTTGATGAGGCCGAAGTTGGTAAAATAGAGGAAGGTAAGGAAATTATTGTAGTACTGGGAGCTATAAACCAAAAGGAGTTTCCGGCTACATTAACATTTGTAGCTCCTAAAGGTATTGAAGAAAACGGAGCGGTTCAATTTACTATCAAGGCTGATGTGCAAGTTGAGCAATCAACTAAAATTAGAGCAGGTTACAGTGCAAATGCCGAAATTGAATTGGAAAGCAAGGACAGTATTTTAGTCGTCAAAGAATCCTTATTACAATTCAATAGAATTTCTGAAAAGCCATATGTCGAAGTTCAGAAAGAAGATGGTTCTTATGAAGAGAAATATGTAGAACTCGGAATTTCTGATGGAATAAATGTGGAAATTAAGGAAGGCATTAGCGAAGGTGATAAAATTAAAGTTTGGAATAAAGCATCAAAAGACAATGAAGATGATTAATAAAAAAGTAAGTGTTATGTTCATATTTGCTTGCTTATTTTCAATAGTAAGTATAGCGCAAGAAAAAAAAGTATGGACTTTGGAGGAGTGTATAAATTATGCTTTAGATAATAATATTTCGGTTAGACAAGGCGAAAACACACTCTTAATCAATGAGCAAGATGTTATTGCAAGTGATGGAAACAGGCTACCTTCTCTAGATTTAAGCGGCAGGCAAGGCTTAACACTTGGTAATCAAGAGATATTTCCAGGGCAGTTTGTAGATAGAACAGCCAATAGCACCAATATTGGTATTAATATCAATCAACCAATTTTTAATGGCTTTAGATTAACTAATTTATACAAACAATCACAGCTAACATTAGAACGTAATCAGTTAGAATTAAATAGGATAAAAGATAATATCTCACTAAATGTAGTTAACACGTATTTAAATGTGTTGTTTAATAAGGAAAACCTTGAAACAGCGCAGGCTCAAGTTGAATTCTCGAAAGCACAAATAGAGCAGGTGAAAGAATTAGTAGATGCTGGTGTGCAACCTCGAGCTAATATTTATGATGTTGAAGCAACTTTGAGTAGCGATGAACAAAATTTAACTGTTGCTGAAAACAATTATAATTTAGCACTTTTAACTTTATCTCAATTATTGCAATTGCCTTATGACGGATTTGAGGTGGAAATAATTGATATTGACAGTCCTTCAGCTGCACTCATGTATAGTGATATTAGCCAAATTTTGGATTATGCATATGATAATAGATATGAGATAAAGGTTGCGGAAAAGGATATTGAAAGTGCTGAATTAAGTACAGAAATATCAAGAAGTGGGTTTTTACCATCAGTGTCATTTAATTATGGATTTGGTTCTAATGTCTTTTATTCAAATTTATCTGATGATGAAGCATCATTTTTTAATCAACTTAATGATAATAAATCACAAAACTTCGGTTTAAGTTTTCGTGTACCCATTTTTTCTCAATTCCAAAACAAAACTGCTGTAGCAAAATCTAAAATTCAAGAAGAAAATGCCAAGTTAAATTTAGACCAAGCTAAATTGGATTTAGAAAGCAATATTCAAAGAGCTTTTACAGATGCACAAGCAGCATTAAAGGCTTACGAAGCAGCAAAAAAATCTAAAGCAGCACAATTGTTGGCGTTGCAAAACTCGCAAGAACGTTACAATTTAGGATCAATGAATTCATTTGATTTAGAACAAACCAGAATACAACTTATTAATGCACAATCACGACTAATAAATGCTAAATATGATTTTGTATTTAAAACAAAAGTATTAGATTTCTATCTTGGAAAACCTTTAACAGATTAATTAGGTGTCAATAATATTAAGCATAGAAACAGCAACAACCAATTGTTCGGTCTCTCTTTCAAAAGATGGAGAGACTTTTGCTTTAAAAGAAGATTATAACAAAGGCTATTCTCATGCTGAACGATTGCATGTTTTTATAGAAGAATTATTGCTTGAGAATGCTATTAAAAAATCGCAAATCAATGCTATTGCCGTTAGTAAAGGGCCTGGTTCTTACACAGGTTTACGCATAGGTGTTTCAGCAGCCAAAGGACTCTGTTATGCTCTTGGAATTCCCTTAATTAGTGTATCTACACTAGAATCTTTGGCTCATCAAGTTGAGGCTTCAGAGGGATTTATAGTTTCCATGTTAGATGCTAGACGTATGGAAGTATATGCTGAAGTGTTTGATGTCAAGCATAATTCTGTAAGGGATATTGAAGCAGAAATATTAACAGAAAATTCCTATGAGTTTTTTCTACAAAATGGGTTAGTACATTTTATAGGTAATGCTGTTGCAAAAACTAAAACGATAATTTCACATAGTAATGCTGTTTTTATTGAAAACAAACTGCCTTCTGCCAGCGAAATGGGAGCACTAGCTTACCATAAGTATAAAAAAAGCGACATCGAGGATGTCGCCTATTTTGAACCATATTATTTAAAAGATTTTGTGGCTTTAAAGCCAAAATCAAAATAATTATTCTCCTTTATGTATTTCAACTTGATGTGGATAAGGTATTTCAATACCTGCGGCATCAAGAGCTTCTTTGGTTTGTTCTGTGACGTCAAAATAAACGGTCCAATAATCTTCCGTTTTACACCAAGGCCTAGTCGCAAAATTTATAGAACTATCGGCTAGTTCCATAACAGTTACAGCTGGCGCTGGATCTTGAAGTACTTTTGGATGAGATGTAAGAACATTCATCAACACTTCTTTGGTTTTCTTTATATCTGAATCATAACCAACTCCAAAGACCAAGTCTACACGACGAGTACCTTCAGTTGTATAGTTTACAATATTTCCATTTGAGAGCGCACCATTAGGAATTATGATTTCTTTGTTTGATAAACCCGTGAGTTTTGTAGTGAAAATTTCAATTTCTTTTACAACACCAATTTCACCTTGAGCTTCAATTAAATCACCAATTTTTATTGGTTTGAAAATCATAAGAAGCACACCACCTGCAAAATTACCTAATGAACCCTGTAGTGCTAGACCCACGGCTAAACCTGCAGCAGCAATAACAGCCGCGAATGATGTGGTAGGCACGCCTAATGTTCCTAAAAGCGTTATAACCAGTAAAATTTTCAAGCCCCAAGTTAATAAGTTGAGTAAGAATTTTTGAAGACTCTCATCATAATTGCTTTTAGTCATTATTTTTCTTGACGCACCAATTATTTTTTTGATAATCCAAGAACCAATAATCCATATGACTATGGCACCAATGATTTTTAAACCATAAACGGTAATAAATTCCATACCAGTTTCAGTCCATTTTTCTAAATTGAAGTTTTCCATGTTTGTTTGTTTAAATTAATAGCGATACAAATTTAATAAAGAGAAAATACTTTAAAGATAATTTTGTGATTTTAAATAAATTAAGACCAAAGTAATAATTGCTGGAAGTGATTGAATATAAAAAAGTTTTCGCTTTTGAGTTGAATAGGCTCCGTATATACCAGCAATAATGATGCAAACCAGAAGGAATGCCATCATGTTATTGTTTTCTATAAGTAATGAATATAATAACCCTGCGGCTAGAAATCCATTATACAAACCTTGATTAGCTGCTAGAACTTTAGTCTCTTCTGCGAAGATTTTTGACTTTAAGCCAAATGCTTTAATGCCTTTTGGCTTTGTCCATAAAAACATTTCCAGATACATGAAATAAAAATGTTCTAATGCTACAAAGCCGACTAGTATATTGATGATAACATCCATTGAACAAAAAAAGCACTCAACTTGAGTGCTCTATTTTTAAAAATTATTTAACCTCAAAAGTAATTTTCAGATTAACCCTGAATTCAGTTACGTTGTCACCATCAACAATGGCACTTTGCTCTTTAACGTAAACTGATTTTATGTTATTTATAGTTTGCGATGCTTCTTTAACAGCCTTTCTGGTGGCATCTTCCCAACTTTTATCTGAATTTGATAAAATTTCAATAACTTTCAATACTGCCATATTCTTATTTTTTTATAATTAAACAATAGCTATAATATATAAAAAAATATTGAGATTTACTACTTATCCATTAATTGCTTCAACAGTTTCTACTTTGCCGTTTAGCATTTCTTTAAGCATATTTTCAATGCCATTTTTTAAAGTAAAAGTAGATGAAGGACAACCACTACAAGCTCCTTGCAATATAACTTTTACAAGCTTTTTATCTGGGCTATAGGATTCAAATTTTATATTTCCACCATCACTGGCTACAGCAGGCTTAATATATTCTTCAATAATGTTGACTATTTCTTTCGAAGTATCATCAAGTGCTTCAAATGATTGGTCTAATTGTTCAGGCGTATTCTGTAAAGCTACAGGTGCATTTTCGTCAATCACGGTTTTTCCGTTTTCAATAAAGCTTTTAATAAACTCGCGCACTTCCATAGTAACTGTTTCCCACTCAGCGATATCATATTTTGTAACCGAAACGTAATTATCCTCAATAAAAATACTTTTCACAAAAGGGAAATGGAATAATTCGGTTGCTAAAGGCGAATGTTTAGCCTCTTCAATTGAGGTGAATTCATAGGTGGCAGTAACTAATTTTTTATTAGCTACAAACTTTAGCACAGCAGGATTAGGGGTGCTTTCAGCATATACCGTAACAGGAACTTTTTTACTAGTGTTGGAGTCATCTACAACCACACCACCAGAATTAAGGTAGTCCTCAATTTGGGTAGCAACTTCTTCCTTTACATCTTTCCATTCAACAATATTATAGCGTTCAATGGCTATAAAGTGGCTAGTCACATATACTTTCTTTACAAAAGGTAAGTAAAAAAGCTGCTGTGCCAATGGTGATTTTTGAGCCTCATCAATGTTGTTATACTCAAAGCTTTGATGATTAGTTATGAACTTATTAAGTTCAAATTTAATGATTGTATCGTTTGAAGTTTCTTTAATGGAAACCTTAAATGTGTTCATGCTATTTTGTTTTTTGCAAAAATACTAAAAGATAACATGAGATATCCATATATTTGAGTTTTGTTACTTTTTAATGAAAGCTCGTTTTGTAATTTCAGAATATTAAAAGGCTTTAACTATTCTAATGCTTTGGATAAAAAGTAATTTTATATATTTGGTACCTTAATTTATAATTTAAATTAAAAAATTGAGTTTATATAAGGGAAAAGCCATAATCTTATGCCAATCTACCTTGAAAGAAATACTATGAGAATTAAAAGGTTTTATTTAATAGCAATTGTTGCCTTTTTTATACAATTTGTAAACGCACAAGAAGGGCTTCCAATATATACAGATTATCTAACCGATAATTATTACCTAATTCACCCATCAATGGCAGGAGCAGCGAATTGTGCTAAAATCAGAATGACTGGTCGTCAACAATGGTTTGGACACGAGAATGCACCAAAGTTGTTGACTATAAGTGCCAATGGAAGAATAGGGGAATCGAATTCAGGTATTGGAGCAATGTTTTATACTGATAAGAATGGTTATCATTCCCAAACAGGTGGATACATTACTTATGCACATCATATCCTATTTTCTAGAAATGAAATAGATTTAAACATGTTATCGTTTGGTTTAAGTGTTGGTGCTATTCAATATAAATTAGATGAAACAGAGTTCTTGAACGAATTACCAGATAGATTAATTTCAGGTATTGAGCAGAGTTCTACAAACTTTAATATTGACTTCGGTTTTTCATATCACTTATACAACTTCTATGCACATGCAACGGTTAAAAATATACTTAAGAATGAAGGTATAAACAATGATCTGGAAATCACCAGTAATTTGAGACGCTATATGCTTTCAGCTGGTTATGTATTTGGAAAATTTGGAAGTGAGTGGAGCTACGAACCATCAATAATGTACCAATATAGAGACGCAACCAAAGAGTCTTCAATAGACATTAATGCTAAAGTTTATAAAGAAATGGATTTTGGAAAACTTTGGGCTGGACTTTCTTACAGAAGAAGTTTTGATGGTGCTGAATATTTTGACAATGGCAGTGTGAGTAGTCAGAAATTGCAATTAATTTCTCCTTTAGTAGGTATTAATTTTGACCAATTCATGTTTGCATACACTTATGCCTATCAAGCCAACTCTATTGTTTTTAATAATGGTGGCTTTCATCAAATTACTTTAGGATTTAACTTTAACTGTAGAAAAGAACGTTACCACTGTAACTGTCCTGCGGTTAATTAACATAAGTATAGAATTAATAAATAGCCTTTCCAGACGGAAAGGTTTTTTTATGTTCAAAATTGATTTTTAAAAACTAAAAATGAGCCTACAGCATCAATCAATTAGCAACTGTTACTTCTGGATGAGTGAACATAGCTTTTTCTTTAAAAAATAGCCTATGAAAGGCAATATGTGATTTCGTTATACCATTTAAAGTATGTATGTTTATATAATGTAATTCGAAAAAGTGAAATCATTTTTTAATACCATTCTATTTGTGCTGGTATTTTCAAATTTGGTTAGTGCACAACAAAATCAATTTGGAAGTCAACCAGATAACTCTTCTTTTACGGTTAGAGGGTCGGTTTATGATAGCGAACTATATAAACCAATTCCCAATGTTAATATAGAAGTGAATGGTGGTGCATATACTACGACCAATCTTGCAGGTGATTTTAGAATTCAGGTAAAAAAAGGTGATGAACTTGTTGTGAAGCATAAAGACTTTGAAACGGTTTATTACACCATTAAGGATCAGGAGCGTATAAAAATAGAGGTTCAGGCTAACCCCTATAGTGCGAACAAACCTATAAACCCTCGTAAGAACGAAGCTGCATTTAATTCGCTGATTGATTCAGCATCTTTGTATATAAAATCGGATTTTGAAAAAAGCATTCAGTTTGTAACCGATGCTTTAGCTCAAAGTAAATCAGTAAGGAATAATGCCGAGGTATATGAAGTGCTAGGTGATATATATCTGCAATGGAAACAATATGATTTGGCTGTTACCAATTACCAAATTAGTTTACAAAGTGTCAATGCCAATGAAGTAAGACTGAAGTTGGGAAAGGCCTATTGGCATAACAAGAATTATCAGGAAAGTATAGAGGTTTATAATGCAATCAATATACAGGATTTGTCTAATTGGCAACAAATAGTTTTGTATGAGGGTTTAGGTGATACTCACTTTAGTATAAAAAATTTCACAAAGGCTTTAAGCAATTATAAGGAAGGTCTTTCAATTGCCAAAATCCATTCAATAAAACCTAAAATAACAGATTTAAATTCTAAAATAGCTCAAACTTATGAAGCTAAAGGTGAGTTAGAATCGGCAGAAGATTACTTTAACAGTTCATTAAATCTTGCTTCAAAAGAAAATGAAAAACGAGCCTTGGAGGAGAAGGTTAAAGTTGCTGATTTTAAGAGCTCAAAAAGAAACTTTAATGACGAAATTCAGTTAAGAAAAGAAGCGATAGAAAACATCAAGAATATTGAATCAGATTCTGTTATTGACAATGAAAGCCCATTGACTGTTCAAAAACAAAATTATAAAATTGGTAATGCATATTATTTAAAAAAGGATTATGAAAGTGCTATAACTTATTTGGACAAGAGTATTGAAGAAGCCAAAACCAAAAATGATTTGGTAGTAGAAAAGGATGCCAAAAGGAAATTATCAGAAGTATATAGTAGTTCAGGTGATTATAATAAGGCGTTAGAAACTTATAAGGAATATACAGAATTGGTAGAGTCACTTTATGTGAAGAAAGAACAGGAAATTATCCAGGCTGCAAGATTTAGTCGTGAGATTGCTAATAAACAAAACCGAATAACAGGATTAGAAACCGATAGAGAACTGTCAGAAAGTAAATATCAATTAACTTCTGAACGAAATAAGCGACAGCAATTATGGATATATTCGCTTATAGGTGGACTGGTATTACTACTCGTAACGGCATACTTTATGTATAAATATATCAAGCAGCAACGTTTGGCTAACAATCTCCTAGCATTGAAATCCTTGAGAAGTCAGATGAACCCACATTTTATATTTAATGCTTTAAATTCAGTAAACAGTTTTATTGCAAGTAGTGATGAACTAACAGCCAATAAATATTTATCTGATTTTTCTTATTTAATGCGAACAGTTTTAGAAAACAGTGAAGAGGATTTTATTCCACTTGAAAAGGAAATAGAATTATTGGAATTATACACCCAATTAGAGCATTTTAGGTTTAAGGATAAATTTGAGTATTCTATAAATATTGATCCAGAAATAACTATTTCTGCCTACCAAATTCCGCCTATGTTATTGCAACCCTATATTGAAAATGCCGTGTGGCATGGGTTGCGCTATAAATCAGAAAAAGGGCATTTGTATATTGATATTCAAAAAAAGAATGATTCTGAAATCACTATTACTATTGCAGATGATGGTATAGGTCGTGAACGCTCAAGAAATTTAAAAACTGAAAATCAAAAGAAACACAATTCAAAAGGAATGAGCAATATTAAAAAGCGTGTTGCTATTTTAAATGATATGTATCAAGATAAGGTAGATGTATCTATTACAAATTATCAAGAATCTGAAGATGCCGGAACCAAAGTGGTTGTAACACTAAAAAAAGATTAATTATGAAACTAAACGCTATAATAGTCGAAGACGAAAAAACTAGCCGAGATATTTTAAAGAATTACTTGAGTAAATATTGCCCAAACGTAAAGGTTTTGGGTGAGGCCGAAAATATAGATGAAGCTTTAATACTCATTCGAAACAATGAATTAGATTTAGTTTTTCTGGATGTTGAAATGCCATTTGGCAATGCCTTTGATTTGTTAGAGAAAGTAGGTGACATTGATTTTGAAACTATTTTTGTAACAGCATACAATCATTACGCCATTGATGCACTAAATGCTCATGCTTCGTATTACTTAATGAAGCCTATTTCAATTGAAGAGTTAATTAAGGCAGTAGATTATGTCACGGAAATAAAAACAAAGGAAAATGCACTGCATGAAGAAGTACTGGTGCCTAAAACGAATGCTGTAAATGGTAAAATTACTATTCCGCAACAAGATGGATTTGAAGTTATTAATACAGCAGATATTTTATTTTGTAAGGCTGATGATAACTACACCGAAATTTACTTGAACAATAATAAAAAGAAATTAGTAAGTAAAACACTGAAGTATTTTGAAGAGGCTTTGAATGCTGGTGGCTTTGCCCGTGTTCACAAATCGTATTTAGTTAATGTCAATGAGGTTGTTAAGTATGTGAAAGGAAAAGGAGGTAGCGTTGTTTTAAGCAATGGTAAACAAATTATGGTTTCTGCTTCCAAAAAGTCAGATTTATTATCGTATTTTAAATAGCTTATATTTTATTATTTAAAGAAATTCTAGCTGTTTTATTTTAAGAAATTTACAAATTAAAGAAATAACAATATGCCTATTATAAAATCTGTAAACGGAAAAAACCCTGAAATACCTAGCAATTGTTATATAGCAGAAAATGCGACCATTGTTGGCGATGTCAGTATGGGTAACGCATGCAGTATCTGGTTTAATGCGGTTGTTAGAGGTGATGTGCATTTTATAAAGATGGGTAATAAAGTTAACGTTCAAGATGGAGCAGTTATTCATGCTACTTATCAAAAATCACCAACTACCATAGGAAACAATGTTTCTATAGGGCACAATGCCATAGTACATGGTTGTACCATTCATGATAATGTTTTAATAGGTATGGGAAGTATAGTGATGGATGATTGCATTGTGGAAAGCAATAGCATTATTGCTGCAGGAGCTGTAGTAACACAAAACACGCATGTAAAAGCAGGAAGTATATATGCTGGGGTTCCAGCCAAAAAAGTTAAAGATGTGAGCGAAGCTTTAATTTCAGGTGAAATAGATAGAATTGCTAACAATTATGTGAAGTATTCTAGCTGGTTTAAAGAAGATAACCTATGAAAAATATAATATTATTAGTATTTGTTTTACTCTTAATCTTAGCATGTAAGAAAGACGATAAATCAATTGAAATAGCAGTTAGTAAATTTGCCAAAATAGAACAGTTAAAATGGCTTAAGGGTAATTGGGAAAATGTTACTGAACTCGAACAATCATTTGAACATTGGACTCAAGAAAACGATAGTACCCTTTTAGGCCACAGTTTTACCTTAATTGGAACAGATACTGTTTTTGCAGAAAAAGTTACGCTAAAACAAAACGGAGACGATGTGTATTTCACAGTAATTGCCTATCAGCAGAATAATGATCAGCCCGTAACGTTTAAAATGCGTGATTCAAAAAAAGGTATTTTCACTTTTGAAAATCCAGAACATGATTTCCCAACGCGTATTACCTATTCAAATCCAACCCAGGATTCTATTCATGCATGGATAGAAGGTTCAGTCAATGGACAAAAGCGCAAGGTGGATTTTCTATTTAAAAGATCAGATTAAAAGTCTAAATAATGAATGTCTTTATCCTTTCCAATTAATGAAGCCAATATTTCTGTTTCCGAGTTGCTATAAAAAAGATGCTTTGGCTTTTGGGCATTTGAGTTCAACAAATTGTGCTGACCTAAAACAGTTTTTGTTTGTTTAGCAACAGCTTCACCTGAATCAATAATATTTACATTACTAGGTAGTATGTTTAGTAATTGAGGTATCAGGTAAGGATAATGTGTACAACCTAGAACCAAGTAATCAATATTGGCATCTATCATGGGTTTAATGTAAAGCTGTAATAAAGCGTGCATTTCTTCTGAATGGATTTTCCCTAATTCAATGAGTGGAACAATGCCTTCACCTTCCTGTTCAACAACTCTTATACCATTACTGTATAAATCTGTGGTTTTATGAAATAACTCGCTGGTCAAGGTGCCTTTTGTAGCCAAAATACCAATAGCCTTAGTTTGTGTTTTAAGGGCAGCAGGTTTAATGGCTGGTTCTATACCTATAAAAGGGACATCATATTTTTCTCGTAACTCTTTTATGGCATTTGTGGTTGCTGTATTACAAGCTACTACAATAATTTTGCAACCCTTTTCTATAAGCAGTTCCGTATTTTTAATACTTAAGCCGAGTATAGCTTCTTTTGATTTGTTACCATAAGGAGCATTTTTACTATCAGCTAGATAAATGGTGTTTTCAAAAGGTAAAAGCGCTTTAAGTTCTTTCCAAATGGAGGTTCCTCCAACACCAGAGTCGAATATGCCTATAGGTTTGCTGCTCATAATATCAAAAATAAAAAAAGCCACTCTATAAAGTGGCTTTTCAAATTTTATTTTTTTGGAATTAAATTCCTAATTCTTTTTTAACGTCGTCCAATAGGTTTTTACCATCTGCCATGATGACACCACCACCTTGAGTAGAGTCTAAAACATATTGAAATCCTTGAGCTCTAGCTACTTTTAATATAGCAGCTTTAGCTTTTTCGGTAATTGGTTTTAATAAAGCCAATTCTTTTTCTTGCATTTGTTGTTGAGCAGTTCCTTGATACTGTTGTATGTTTTGTTGCATCGTTTGAACTTCAACTAAACGTTTTTGGTTTTCTTCATCTGTTTTTGATGATGCTTCGGCCTCGTACTGCTTCATTTTATTTTGATATTCAGTAGCCATAGCTTTGATATCAGCCTCGTAAGTTTTTCCAAGTTTTTCCATTTCAGCTTGTGCTGCAGCCATTTCTGGCATGGCTTGAATTAAATCTTGAGTATTAATATGCGCAACTTTACTTTGAGCTTGTGTAAAACTTGTCGCTCCAATAAATAGTGCTGCTGCAAATAAAAGGGTTTTAAATTGTTTCATTTTTAAAAGTATTAATGTGTGTTATAAATTATTAATTGTCATCACCGCCATCGTCGTCGGTCTCTTCCGTGTTACTATTTTGATTTTCTCTTTCTTCCTTTGCTCGTTGTCTTTCTTCTAAAATTTGTTGTTTACGCGCTTCAAGTTCTTGTTTTCTACGTTCTCTATCAGCAATTTTAGCTTGTCTTCTTTCTTCAGCTATTTGTTCAGGTGTTTTTGTTTCCTCATCTGCCGGTGCTTCACCATCACTTACATTTTCACTTTCACTCTGAATGTCATCAACCGTTTCTTGGTTTCGTTCTCTTAATTTTGCCTCTCTAGCAGCATTACGAGCTTCAATAATACTATCTCTTCTTTTTTGGGCTGCTTGTTTTCTGGCTTCGCGCTCATCTAAAACTGCTTGCTTACGTTCATCATCAGCGGCTTGTTTAGCTTCTAGTTCTTCATTGACTTCTATCACAACATCTTCTTCTTCGGCTGCTTTACGTTCAGCTTTTGAACCAGCTTGCTTCCTCTTGGCGCTTCTAGTTATACTTCTAATAACTTGTTCGCTAAAGTCAAAACGTTTCGCTGAATAAAGCATGACTACATCAGCCGATTTGTCAAAAACAAAATCGTATTTCTGCTTATCTGCTATATCCTGAACAGCTGCAAAAATTTGGTCTTGAATGGGTTGGATTAATTGTTTCTTTTGAATCATTAAATCGCCATTGGGTCCAAATCGTTTTTGTTGATAATCTAATATTTCTTTTTCTTCAAAAGCGATATCTTCCTCACGTTCTTCAATAAGCTCTTTTGTTAAAAGGGCTTTTTCGTTGCTTAAATCTTTGCGTTTTTGTTCAATACTACTTAACTGTGTTTCTATTTCGCTTTTCCACTTTTGAACTTTATTCTCCAATTGTAAAGTTGCTTCTTGATATTCAGGAACATTTTCAAGTATATATTCAGTGTCAATGTAACCTATTCTAACACCTCGTTGTGCAAACGAAGAAAGGCTCAACATGAACATTGCTGTCACTAAAAAAAGAACTTTTAATTTCATCTGTTTCATATTTTATAATTTGTTGGCTTATAAATTCTAAAACGACAGACTTTTATAATTATTCTAATCATTCTGAATTTATCTTTCCAAAATTAAGGAAATTTAATTTTAAAAAAATTAATTCAAGTTTTAAATAACTAAACTGTCAATAGAAAATATCGTGCCAAAATTAAAATTGCTGACCAATTATAAAATGTGTTTCCCATCCGTTTGGTTTAGATTGACCAGGTAATGGATCAAATCCGTAACCAAAATCAATACCCAATAATCCGAAAGCAGGCATGAATATTCGTAATCCGGCACCGGACGATCTATACAATGCAAATGGATTATAATCTTTAAAGTCATTATACGATACACCACCTTCAACAAAACCAAGAACAAAAATCTTGGCTTGTTGTTTTAAACTTACTGGGTATCGTAGTTCCATTGAGAACTTATTATAAATAGTCCCACCATCATTTGTTAAAAATCCATTTTCATCTAATGGTTGTAATGATTGATTTGGATAACCTCGAAGGGCAATTGCCTCACGTCCATCTAAACTAAAGTTACCAAGACCATCACCACCTAAAAAGAACCTTTCAAAAGGAATTACACCTCTGTCTTGATTGTAGGCGCCAAGGAATCCAAATTCAACTGATGATTTAACGATTAATTTATCAACTAATCTAGTGTACCAGTCACCTTTCATTTTTATTTTATAAAATTCCAACCATTTAAAACGCTCTTGATCAATTTCAGCTATACGTTGAGCAGCATCTGTTCTTGAGTTTGGATTAATATTTGGATCGGGATTGTTAATTAGTTCATCTAAATCTTCTCTTTCTTCTGCTAATTCTTCATAATCCACACCATTAAAAAGGGAATAAGGTAATGATAGTTTTGTACTGATACTAAAGTTTGAACCACCTATTGGGAAAATAGGATCGTTGTAAGTGTTGTTTCTACTCAATCCAACAGAGTAAGATAGGTTGTTGGAGTAACCATCGCCAAAAGTAAACAGTCCTGTATTGTAATTTTTTAAATTGTAATGCTGAAAACTTATTGCTTGCGAGAGTGTAAAATAGTTATCAGGAATAGTAAGTCTTTTTGCAAGTCCAACTGTAACACCTGTGATATTGAAACGCTTATCTTTATCTGCACTTCCACTTATAGGGTCATATAAAAACTGTTGGGAGTGAGATATAGATGTTGAAAACTGTACAGGCTTTTTTCCTCCCATCCATGGTTCAGTAAAAGAAAAGCTATAGGTACGGAAAAAACGACTTATTTGTAATCGTAATGATAGTTTTTGACCATCTCCTCTTGGTACTGGTTTGTAAGCATCCAAATTAAAAATGTTCTTTAAGGAGAAATTGTTAAATGACAGACCAAGTGTTCCTATAAAACCACCACCACCGTAGCCACCTTGTAGTTCTATTTGACTTGAGCCTGTTTCAACTACTACATACTCTAAATCAATAGTGCCTTCGTTGGGATTTGGGTTGTTAAAGTTTGTTCCAATCTGCTCTGCATCAAAATAACCTAGTTGACTTAATTCCCTAATGGTTCTAACTACATTTTCTTTACTATATAGTTGACCTGGGCGAGTATGTAACTCCCTATAGATAACTTTATCATTTGTAGTATCATTACCAGAAACCGAAATGTTGTTGAAATAAACTGGCTTTCCTTCAGAGATACGGATTTCCATATCTATAACATTACCTTCGGTATTTACTTCAACAGGATTAATGGTTGAAAACAAATAACCAGAATTTTGATATAAATTGGTTATATCTTGGGCATCTGGTCTTGAATCATCAGCTATGCGTTTTTCCAATTCTACACCATTATAAATATCACCTTCATTGATACGGAGTACATTTTTTAAAGTTTGATCTGAATAAACAGTATTTCCAATGAAATCAATTTTCCCAAATCGGTATTGTTGACCCTCTTCCAAATTAATTTTCAATGTAATATCTTTACTATTATTATGAACTATAGTATCTGAAATCACACGAGCATCACGATAACCATTTTCTTTGTATTTATCAATTAGACTAACTAAATCTTCTTTGTAACTCTCTTCTATATATTTAGATCGTTTAAAAACACGTACAAAGTTTTTTTGTTTTGTGTTTTTCATAGCCTTTTTTAGTTTAGACTCTTTAAAAACAGTGTTACCAATAAATTCAATATCTCTAACCTTAACTTTTTGCCCTTTGTCAATGTTCAATACCATATTTACTTGAGGTCTGCTGGTAGAATCTTTAACCTCAATGGTATTAATGTAAACTTTAGTGTTTAAATAGCCTTCCTTTTGGTATTTATGAGTGAGATAATTTTTGGTAGTTGTCAAAAGGTTTTCAGTTACTTTAACGCCTGTTTGAAGATTGTTTTCATCAATCAAATCATCTTTCTTTCCTTTTTTAATACCATTAATTTTGAGTTCGTTCAATTCAGGTAAATCAAATAGCCTTATTTCAAGATATGCCGTTTCTCCTTCAGTTTTTACTAAATAAATATTGATATCACTAAATAAGTTGGATTTCCATAATTTCTTTATGGCCTCACTTATTTTATCACCAGGTATTAATATTTCTTGCCCTTTTCTTAATCCTGAATACGTTACAATAGTTTGAGGGCTAAAATGGGTATTTCCTGAAACAGAAATATCACCTAACGTATACATTTTACCTGTGCTAGTATTTAAGCCATCTTGGGCTAGTGCACTGAAATTAGCTAGTAAAAATGTGAATGTAATTATAAAACCTATATATGTTCTCAATGAAGTTAGCTTAATTAAGTTGTTCACTTGTTTTCCCAAATCGTCTTTCTCTTTTTTGATATTCAATAATGGCCTCATATAAACACTGCTTGGTAAAATCTGGCCAAAGAACAGGTGTAAAATAAAATTCAGCATAAGCTATTTGCCATAATAGAAAATTACTGATACGTTGCTCACCGCTGGTGCGTATCAATAAATCTACGTCTGGTAAATTTCGCGTGTAAAGATGCTCATTTATAACCGATTCATCAATTTTTTCTAGCGAAATTATATTATTTTTAACTTTAGCACTTATTTTTTTAACGGTATTTAATATTTCTTCTCTTGACCCATAGCTTAAAGCTAGCGTCAAACACATGTGCTTGTTGTCTTTTGTTTTTTCAATGACCTCTTGTAATTCTCTGTAAGCTTTTTTTGGAAGTTCATTCAAGCAACCAATAGCGGTAAGTTTGATGTCATTTTCCTCTAAAGTTTTGATTTCTTTTTTTAATGAAGAGACTAGAAGCTTCATAAGCGTTTGAACCTCAATTTTAGGTCTGTTCCAATTTTCGGTTGAAAAAGCATATAGGGTTAAATTTTCAATACCTAATTCAGCACAAGCTTCAACCGTTTCTCTTACCGATTTCGTGCCATTTTCATGTCCAACCGTTCTTAAAAGACCTTTTTGTTTAGCCCAACGACCATTACCATCCATTATGATAGCTATGTGTTTCGGTAATGATTTAGTATTAATGGATTCTTTTAAGTTCATTTAAAAAATGCAAAAGCAAGGTTTTTTTCCAAAAGTATAAGTTAAGGTAATGCCAGTAAACATGTACCAATCATTGTTGTTTATATTGCCAAAACTATAAACGTCCTGTATGTTTTTAGAGTCTGGTACACTACCGTCTAATTCATCAGAAAAAGTATAGCGTGCACCAATCTCGGCAGCTATGATGATGCTATCAAAAATATTCATTTTAAAACCAACGACCATTGGAATACCATAGGCATAACTAGATGTGTTTTCTGAAGTTAAGTTTCCTTGTGAATTAAAATAATAATTATCATGATAAGCTACCGTAACTCCTGTGTACAAATAAGGTGTTGCCACGTTTTTACCTGTGTGTAAATCAAAATCAAAAAATGTGAATTCCAATCCTACAGATGCCTCGATAATTTGATTTGTAAACTCATAATTACGTTGTACACGCCTAGGGTCATCAGATTTTGAATCCTTTCCCTCTAATTCGCTGTAAATTAAAGAAAACCTAAATGAGTGACGTGGACTCCTATTCCATTTATAGATACCACCAAAAGCTGGTTTGTTTGGAGCAATGTATTTTGTTGATCCAACATCACCAATAAAATTACTGGCACCAACAAATAATCCAATTTCATGTGTTTGAGATTGACAAAGTTGGCTGCTGATAAAGAATAATACTATTGCGGTTAAATACCTCATAAATGTTCAAAAGTTTGCAAATATAATAAATATGATTAGCCTATAACAATTTGATTCAAATTGTATTTGATTTAAACTGTTTTTAGAGGATTTTATTGTTTAATTGCGTTTGTCTTCTCCCCAAAGTAGTTTTTTTCTTAGGGTGTCTAAAAAGCTTTCGTCTAGCAACTCAACCATTTTAATTTTAAAGGGTGCTTTTTTGATAGTTACAATTGTATCGTTTGAAAGTGTTGCAATTCTTGAGTCTAATGAAACCAGAAAATTATCTTCTCTACCGCTAACCTTCAACTGAATCTCGGTTGAGTCTGTAATTACCAATGGTCTAGCACTTAAATTATGTGGTGCAATAGGTGTAATTACAAAACTATTGGTATCAGGAGTAATCACTGGACCACCACAACTTAATGAATACCCTGTTGATCCTGTAGGTGTTGATATTATTAAACCGTCACTCCAGTAGGAAGTCAGATATTCGCCATTTAATCGCGTTTCAACGGTAATCATAGAGGTCGTATTCTTACGACTGACGGCAATTTCGTTTAGAGCAAAATCAAGAATCTTGAAGTCGTCATAATCAGGATTGGTTGAGATTGTCAAGAGATTACGCTCGGATATTTTATATTTTTTGTCAAGAATAGCTCTAATAGCCGATGGTATATCTTCATTTTGGATAGTTGCTAAAAACCCAAGGCGACCCGTGTTTATTCCAATTATTGGGATATTTAAATCTTTCACGAAAGTAATGGCTCGTAAGATTGTACCGTCACCGCCAATACTTATGAGTAAGTCAAAACTAGAGTCTAGTATATCAAATGTGTTGTGATTATTTGAATCTAAAAGATTATTGAATAAATTTTTAGCTGTATTAAAAAACTGACGTTCAATATGAACCGTAATATTTTTGTCTTTTAAACAATTTAATAGAATATGAAGCGATTCTTCATTGCTTTTTTGAAAAGATTGACCAAAAACAGCTATTTTCATATTACATGTTTAAATATTTATTTAAATATTCTGATCGTTCCTTAAGACTTTGTATATAGCTATCTTCTTCATGCCCAGAAACCACATTGTAGCTATAACGCCTGAAGGTTTGCATAATATCATTCAGTCCAGTGTTGCCTATTTTTAAAGTGATTTGTACCATGTCATTTTCAATTTTTGAAATAAAAGCACCTAGAAGTTTACCATCATTGGACTCTACTATTTGACATGCTTCACTAAAGGAATAATCAACCAAGCCTTTTTCAACAATTAGAATACCTCCAGCTTCGGCAAAAAAGGGTGTTTCATTAAAAAGTCCAATAATATCGTTTAGTTCATAATAACCTAAATAGATGTTTTTCGGACTCAAAACAGGCATAATATTGGTGGAATTCATTGCGAAAGCTTCTAAAACATCTAACCAATTGGTGTTTTCTCTTACAAAAAAGCCCTCAATAGCATGTGCATATTCGCTAATGGATTTGTCATTATCAAAACAATGAGCATCAGTTTCTGACATACAGCCAACATACGCGTCATATTCATTTTTTATTGGAATATGTGAATAAGTTAACTGGTTGAATAGTCCTTGCATGTCTCCAACCTTATCAGTGTTTTTTAGTGGTTTTATGTCGTTAATAATGTAATCTGAAAGATTCATTTTTGAATGAATTAATGAACATGCAAATTAATTAAAAAATACTACATTAAGCCTTAATGAGTTTGTATTTTTGTATTTCAAAAAATAAGATAATGACAAAATTAAGTGTAAACATAAACAAGATAGCTACATTAAGAAATTCGAGAGGAGGAAACGAACCAAATGTTGTTAGGTTTGCTCAAGATGTTCAAAGGTTTGGTGGTGAAGGTGTCACTATTCATCCAAGACCAGATGAGAGGCATATTCGATATCAAGACGCTTTCGATTTGAAATCTGAAGTTTATACTGAATATAATATAGAAGGGAATCCAATCGAGAAATTTGTGAAAATGGTTTTAGAAATAAAGCCAACACAAGTCACATTGGTGCCAGATGCTGTTGATGCGATTACAAGTAATGCAGGCTGGGATACTATTACAAATAAAAGTTTTCTACAAGAGACCATTCAGGAGTTTAAAAGCAATGGTATAAGAACTTCAATATTTGTTGATCCTGTTTTAAAACAAATTGAAGGCGCCAAAGAAACGGGAACTGATAGAATAGAGCTTTATACCGAAGCCTTCGCGCACCAGTATAGTTTAGGTAATAAACAAGCAATTCAACCTTATACTGAATGCGCTATTTTGGCTGATAGTTTAGATATTGGCGTAAACGCTGGTCACGATTTATCTTTAGATAATATTGAATTCTTCAAGCAAAATATTCCTAATCTGTTAGAAGTATCTATTGGTCATGCGTTAATTGCTGAAAGTTTGTATTTAGGAGCAGAAAATGTAATTCAAATGTATTTAAGAAAGTTAAAGTAATGGAATTATACGCCAATGTTTTGGGAGAAGGCAAGCCATTTATCATACTTCATGGTTTTTTAGGAATGGGAGATAATTGGAAAACCCTTGGACAACAATTTAGCGAAATAGGCTATGAGGTACATTTAGTTGACCAACGCAATCATGGTAGAAGTTTTCATGATGATAACTTTAGCTATGAAGATATGGTAAACGATTTAAAACATTATTTAGAGACTAATGATCTAGATGATATCGTGCTTTTAGGGCATAGTATGGGAGGGAAAACAGCTATGTTGTTTGCAACTCAATACCCTGAAATGGTAAACAAGCTACTAGTTGCAGATATTTCACCACGCTATTATCCCATTCATCATGATACGATTCTTAATGGGTTGAGTAGTTTTGATTTTGCAGAATTGAAGAGTAGAGGTGCGGCCGATAAACAATTAGCACAATACGTTTCAGACTTTGGAACAAGACAGTTTTTGTTGAAAAATTTATATTGGAAAGAAAAAGGTCAATTAGCATTACGCATGAATCTAGATGTGCTAAAGGAACATGTAGCAGAAGTAGGTGAATCTCTGCCAATGCACGCTAAATTTGAGGGAAATACTTTGTTTTTGCGAGGTGATAAATCAGAGTATATTGGTCACCAAGACGAAACAATTATTAAAAATCATTTTCCAAATTCAAAAATTGTAACGATTGCAAATGCTGGTCATTGGTTACATGCTGAAAACCCTGAAGATTTTTATGATGCTGTTGTGTCATTTCTGAATTAAAATAATTCGTATCTTTTTAAAAATTAAAAAATTCAAAATATGAGAATTATTCTTAAGGTATTGCTCACGGCTTTGGCCGTTGTTTTATTGTCAAAATTACTATCTGGTGTTTCTGTTGATGGTTACACAACAGCTATTATTGTTGCGGCAGTTTTAGGACTGCTCAATATTTTTGTCAAACCATTACTAGTGCTGTTTACATTGCCTGCAACCATTTTAACACTGGGTCTATTTCTATTTGTAATAAACGCATGTATTATACTTCTAGCCGATAATTTAATAAGTGGTTTTACGGTGAGTAGTTTCTGGACAGCTTTATTATTTAGTATCCTTTTAACCATCTTACAATCTATATTTTATTCGGTTTTGGGAGACGAGAAAACAGACTGAAATACAATACGTTAAAATACTTTGTTGGAGTGTAAAAAAAGTAGTAGTTTTGCACTCCAATTTTTATAGTTAGAAAATGAATATTACAAGAGAAAACATTGATGCTTTAAATGCTGTAGTAAAAGTAGATATTGCAAAAGAAGATTATAGCGACAAAGTTGAAAAAATCTTATCAGATTATCGTAAAACAGCTAACATTCCCGGTTTTAGAAAAGGACATGTGCCAATGGGAATGGTTAAAAAGCAATACGGAAAAGCTGTATTGGTTGATGAAGTAAATAAATTACTTCAAGATGCATTGAACAAATATTTAACTGAAGAAAAGTTAGACGTTTTAGGTAATCCTTTACCAAAACCTCAAGACGATTTGGATTGGGATGCTGATAAATTGTCATTTGAATTTGAATTAGGTTTGTCACCTGAATTTGAGGTGAATTTGGAGCCTAAAAAGGCATTCACACATTATAATATTGTTGCTGGTGATAAAATGATCAATGATCAAGTTGAGAATATCCAAAAACAATATGGGAAGTTAATTTCTCAAACTGAAGTTTCAAAGGACAGTGAAATAACTGGAGTTTACAAGAACGAAGAACGCGAAATTGAAAATACAGTTACATTAACTTTAGATAAATTTAAAGGTAAAACCACTGAAAAGAAATTTGTTGGTTCTAAAGTAGGTGATGTCATTGAATTAAAAACAAAAGGTCTTTATGCTGATGAGCATGAACTTATGCATGCTTTAAAGTTGTCACACGATGATGTTCACGGGTTAGATATTCCAGTAACTTTTGAAATCACTGAAATTAATACGCGTGAGTTAGCCGATTTAGACCAAGAATTATTTGATAAATTGTTTGGTAAAGGTAAAGTGACATCAGTAACTGAATTAAAAGATAAGATTAAAGAAGATGCTGAAAAGCAATTTACCCAACAATCGGATCAAAAGTTATTGAACGACGTTACTGAACATTTAGTGGCAAACACCAAATTTGATTTACCAACTACATTCTTACAAAAATGGATGCAAACAGCTGGTGAAAATGAGTTGACTGAAGAGCAGGCAAAAGAGGAATATGAGAAATCGGAAAAGAGTTTACGTTATCAGTTAATTGAAGGTAAATTAATTACTGATAATGATATCAGGGTAACCATGGATGACATTAAAGATCATGCAAAAAACATGATTAAAGCTCAAATGGCACAATTTGGTCAAATGAATCCTTCAGATAAAGAACTAGAAGATATTGCAGCACGTGTGTTATCTAATCAAGAAGAAGCACGGCGTATGTCGGAACAAATTATTAGTCAAAGACTTTTGGCACTTTACAAGGAAAAGGCCAAGATAAAAACAAAAGAAATTACTTATGACGATTTTGTTAAAGAGGTTTATGGTGATAAGTAATAATCAATATATTCTATAAAAAGCAAGGTTAGACTTGTGTAAACCTTAACAAGCTTTTAAAGAATAAATCCTTATATTTAGGCGCTGAAACACAAAAATTCAGCGCCTAATTTTTTACATAAAAATTTAAAAATAACTATGGATTACGCAAAAGAATTCGAAAAATTCGCAATAAAAGATCAAGGGATAAGTAGCACATATTATAATAAGATTATTAGCAGTATGTACCCGACAAATCTAACTCCAAATATCATTGAAGAACGTCAAATGAACATTGCTATTTTTGATGTATTTTCACGTTTAATGATGGATCGTATTATTTTTCTTGGTACAGGAATTAACGATCAAGTGGCTAATATTATTCAAGCTCAATTATTGTTTTTAGAGAGTACAGACTCGACAAAGGACATTCAAATTTACATAAACTCACCAGGCGGAAGCGTTTATGCTGGGTTAGGTATTTATGACACCATGCAATTCATTAAGCCAGATGTTGCAACGATATGTACTGGTATGGCAGCATCAATGGGAGCTGTGTTGCTCTGTGCAGGGGAAAAAGGGAAGCGCAGTGGGTTAACGCACTCGCGTGTTATGATACACCAACCACTTGGAGGTGCTCAAGGACAAGCTAGTGATATTGAGATTACGGCTAGAGAAATCCTTATTTTAAAAGAAGAATTGTATAAAATAATAAGTAAGCATTCAGGTCAGGATTACGACAAAGTATATGCTGATAGTGATCGTGATTATTGGATGAAAGCTGATAAAGCGAAAGAATATGGCATGATTGACGAAATATTAGTGCGTAGTTAATCGTTACATAAAACACAGAAATTAGATTTATGGCAAAGGAAGATTTAGAATGTTCATTTTGTGGTCGTAAAAAGCCAGAAACCAATTTATTGATTGCCGGATTAGATGCGCATATTTGTGATAGGTGTATTGAGCAAGCTCATGGTATTGTTTTAGAAGAATCAAAGCAAAGCGATAACAGTGATTTGTCTGCCGAATTAATGTTGCGTAAACCTCAAAAAATAAAGAGTTTTCTAGATGAATACATTATAGGGCAAGAGGCTACGAAAAAGGTTATGTCTGTTGCAGTTTACAATCACTACAAAAGGTTATTGCAACCGCCAACGGATGATGATATTGAAATTCAAAAAAGTAATATCATAATGGTTGGCCAAACAGGAACAGGAAAAACCTTGATGGCAAAAACAGTTGCAAAAATGCTTAATGTGCCACTAGCCATTGTTGATGCTACGGTTTTGACTGAAGCTGGTTATGTAGGTGAAGATGTAGAGAGTATTTTAACACGATTATTACAAGCCGCTGATTATAATTTAGAAAAAGCTGAAAAAGGTATTGTGTTTATTGATGAGATTGATAAAATTGCTAGAAAGAGTGATAATCCATCCATAACAAGAGATGTTTCAGGTGAAGGTGTTCAGCAAGCTTTATTAAAGTTATTAGAAGGAACAACAGTGAATGTACCACCAAAAGGAGGTCGTAAGCATCCAGATCAAAAATTTATAGAGGTTAACACGGAGAATATTTTATTCATAGCAGGTGGTGCTTTTGATGGAATTGAAAAAGTAATATCGAAGCGTTTAAACATGCAAGCGGTTGGTTATAGTGCTTCCATGTCTGATGAACGCGTAGATCAAGATAATTTATTGCAGTATATTATTCCTAAAGATTTAAAGGATTTTGGATTAATACCTGAAATTATTGGTCGTTTACCCGTACTAACCTATATGGATCCTCTAGATGCACAAACCTTAAGAGCTATTCTAACTGAACCTAAAAATGCCATTATTAAACAATACAAAAAGTTGTTTGAAATGGATGATATTGAATTTAGTATTACTGATGGTGCATTAGATTTTATTGTTGAAAAAGCTATAGAGTATAAATTGGGTGCTCGTGGATTACGTTCTTTATGTGAAGAGATTTTAACTGATGCCATGTTTGAAATGCCAGGAAGTGATGATAAAGAACTGAAGGTTACTAAAGCGTATGCTGAAGATAAGATTACCAAGACAACCCTCAAGAAATTGAAAGCAGTCTCATAAGAAATTAGAAAATAAGATATTGAAAGCCACTTGTAAAAGTGGTTTTTTTTATGCTTTGGAATTGAAATAATCAAACAATTGAATATTCATAAAAATCAAGAGTAACCCATATATACTATCTTCAATTGGGATGTTGAACAATCTGATACCTAAATTTTCAGTGTCATTATACCAAACAATCGGATCAACAAGAAAACTACCTGTTAAAATACCATTGCTCAAAAGGAAGAAAGGTAGAATACATAAATAGCTTAAATAGTAATAAGATAAATTTATTTTTCTAAATGCCAAGTAGCTTAAATAAGCACTGGTACTAAAAAAAGTTATTGAAGTATAAAGTTTATTATAATTTAATATAGCTGCAATAAATAATACTATTATCAAGCTATAATTTATAATTGGAAAAGTTTTGTCAAACAGATTTTTCTTAAATAAATATTGAAATGTAAAATAGGTAAACACACAGCAATAGGGAATACATATAAAAAACAGGACCTCTTCTAATGGTAAATTTAATAAGTAGATCCCTGTTAAATAATATTCATTAAAACCCCAAACGCCAATTTTAGTAAACCAATAATCCCAGATTAAGAATATAATAGCAACTATTAAACTAGCTTTTATAAAAGCAAACCACTTTTTGTAAAATGCATGTTTAGGATAGAAACTGGCAATTAAAGGGATGCTCACACACGCCAGATTAACTAACAAGTAGGTGTATGATTCCATTTATTTGTACTGATCGTGATATTTTTTAGGCACATACAACATTCCAAAACATTCACCATCTTCTTTATCCAAATGTTTGTGATGTACTTTGTGGGCTTTACGTAATCCTAATAAGAACTTATTTTTTGTGTTTTTAAACCATTTAAAACGTTGATGAATGAGAACATCATGAATTAAAAAATAAGTTACGCCATAGAAAAATATACCCAATCCTATAAAGAATAAAAAATTGAGTTCAGGAACGAGACCGAAATAGAATAACAAAACACTAGGTATGGCAAAAATGACAAAAAAAGCATCATTCTTTTCAAAAACGTGAGGGTATTTGGGTTGATGATGGTCTTCATGTAAATACCATAAAAATCCATGCATCACATATTTATGAGTCAACCAAGTGATGAGTTCCATAATTGAAAATGTAGCAACTGTTATTATGATATATAGTATAATCTTCATATTGTAAGTTAAGAATTTAATTAAACATTAAAAAGCATGAAATTTATAACGAATGTAAGATTTGGTTAGAATAAACAATTTAATGCCATTAGAAATTCGTATGCGCTCATTTAATATTTTTTTTGAGTCAGCTTTTTTTAGTTTTTTAAGTAATTTCAAATAATATCTATATGCTATGTAAACACCTAATTTACTTTCCATTGGTAATTGTATAATACCGTTGTAGGCTTCTAGTAAATCTACCTCAATATCTTCAATGATTTCTTGTTTAGTTATGTTGTCTAGGTTATTATGCGATAAATTTGGAAAATACGAACGTCCTAGTTTTTCAGTATCGTCCTTAAAGTCACGTAAAAAGTTTATTTTTTGAAAGGCTGATCCTAAATGCTTGGCAGATAATTTTAATTCATTAAACTTGTTTTCATCATTGTTTACAAAAACGCGCAAACACATGAGACCAACAACATCTGCCGAACCATAAATGTAATTTTCATAAGCTTCTTTCGTGTCATACTCTGTAATATACAAATCAGATTCCATACGTTTTAAAAAGTCTTCAGCATAGGTTTGCAAATGGTATTTATGAACCACTTCTTGAAATGAATTTATAATAGGATTCAAACTTATTTTACGCTCCAAAGCTTTGTGATAATCTACCATAAAATCATTAAACAGTTCTTTTTGATTGTAATGTTCAAATGAATCAACAATTTCATCGGCATAACGTACAAAGCCATAGATGGCATAAATAGCAGGTCTGATTGAAGGGGCAAATAGTTTAATTCCTAATGAAAATGATGTGCTGTAGGCGTTGGTTACAACCTTACTGCACTTTAAACTAGATGTGTCAAATAATGCTTTCATTTTTGATGATATTTTTTTATTAAATCACTCACTATTTTGCCTGAAATAAGTGATGGTGGTACACCTGGTCCTGGTACAGTAAGTTGTCCACAGAAATATAGGTTATTAATTTTTTTGCTTTTGAGTTTCGGCCTTAAAACATGTGTTTGTAATAGGGTGTTTGCCAAACCATAAGCGTTGCCTTTATAAGAATGATAGTCTTCTTTAAAGTTATTTACGCAGTAGGATTCTTTAAAAAGAATATGCTCTTTTAAGGATTCTCCAGTAATTTTTTCAACACGTTGTATGAGTTGAGAAAAGTAATGTTCTCTAATGTCATTTGTATCCTCAATATCTGGAGCAATAGGGATTAAGAATATACCAGATTCCTTATTTTGTGGAGCACTAGAGTCATCAGTTATACTTGGGAAGCTTGCATAAAATAGTGGTTTTTCAGCCCATTTTTTTGTGTCATAAATAGTTTTGGCATGCTCCTCAAAGTCAGTATCAAAAAATAAGGTATGATGTGAAACGTTTTTTAGTTTTTTATTAAAACCAACGTAAAAGAGTAATGCTGAAGGTGCAAAGGTCTTTTTGTCCCAGTAGGTCTCAGAATATTGCCTGTAATTTTCAGGCAATAGTGATTCGGTATGATGATAATCGGCACCACTCAAAAGAATATCGCATTTCAGTAAACCGTTATTAGTATTTACTCCTGTTACTTTTTTGTTGTTTAGTTCAATATTGATTACTTCACTATCTGTTATGATGTTTACACCAAGACTTTTAGCTAACGTTGTCATAGCTTTAACTACTTCATACATGCCGCCTTTGGGATGCCATGTTCCAAGTTTAAAATCAGCATAATTCATGAAGTTGTAAAATGAAGGCGTGTTACTCGGTTTAGCTCCAAGGAATAGTACTGGGAATTCTAGTATTTTTCGCAACTTCTCATTTTTAACATATCCAGATACCTGATTTTTAATGGTTAGTATAAACTCATGCAGTTTTAGAAATGTTTTGCCATTGATGATTTCAAATACGTTCTCACCAGGCTTATAAACCAAATCTTTTATTGCGATATTATAATTAGCATGTGCTTTATCAATAAATTTTTGAAGTTTGTTGCCACTACCAGATTCAATAGCTTCAAATGTTTTTTTTATGTCATCAAGGTTGTCAGAAATACTTATGGAGTCATTTTTACCAAAATAAATTTGATAGGCCGGATTGAGTTTCTCTAGCTTGTAATAATCTGATGTCGATTTATTGAAATCATTAAAGAAGCGTTCAAAAACGTCTGGCATCCAATAAAATGTCGGTCCTATATCAAAAACAAACCCATCTTTTTTGAATTGTCTGGCACGTCCGCCAACGGTTTTATTCTTTTCAAGAACGGTAACTTGATGACCTTGCTTTGCTAAATAACATGCAGCAGATAAGGACGAAAATCCAGAGCCAATAACAATAATTTTACTTGAGTTCATTCTTTTAAATTTACAATAAATTTTAATTAAGCAAACCGGTAACCAAAATTAGCTACCGGCTCACTATCTAACTAACTTAAAACAACTGAAATTAGTCCGTTTTAAATTGTCTATATCTATTAGTAAAATCTTTTAGTTTGGTAACATTACTTTGTTAAGAACGTGAATGACACCATTAGATGCTTGCACATCAACTGCAATGACTCCTATATCTGTGGCGCCAGAACCGTCTGTAATATCAGCAATATTATCGCCTGTGCCTGGTACGTTTAAAGTAAAGACACCTCCTTGTAGAGATGTTACTGGGTTAGCACCTACCATTAAATCTCCAGAAGTCACATTAGCTTCGCTAGCTACGTGATACAATAATACAGTTGTTAATGTTGCCTCATCAGGTACGCCTCCTAAATCTTCAATTAGTGCCTCAAACGCACCATTGGTAGGAGCGAAAACCGTATAATCTGGATTAATGCCATCTGCATTACTACCTGTAGTTCTAGATAAAATTTCAGCAAAATCAGTTCCAGGAGTTAAATCAGTTAATGCCGAAACAAGCGTAGAAAAGTTAGGATCTGCGGCTGCAAATGTCACAACTGTTGGTAAGCCAATAACAGCGTCAACAGCATGAATAATTCCATTAGTTCCAACAACATCTGCTTCAGAAACAGTTGAGATCCCATTAAACATGACACCACTGCTAGTATTGTAATATAAACTCATGGCATTTCCACCGGCTCCTGTAGCTGAAGTTATAGTGTAACCTGCTCCAGCATCAATCAAAAATTCTGAATTGATAGCGCCACCTAAAACATGATTTAATAAAATTTCTCTTAAAACTGCAGTATCTACACTTCCTAAAGGAGTGCCATCAAGAAACGTTTCAAAAGCATCATTATCTGGTGCTAAAACTGTGTATGGACCATCTAATCTTAAATCAGACACTAAATCACCATCAGCAGCTCCTAAAGCTGTCACCAAACTAGTAAATGATGGATTGTTAATAGCATGATCTACAATATCTGGTAACCCTAGTACACCATTAATAATGTGTATGGTTCCATTGGAGGCGTCTATGTCTGCTGTTGTTACTGCACCTGCGTTATTAAATCTTACGCCATTAGAAGTATCAAAAAAGATACTAATAGGTAAGCCAACACTACTTGTTGCGCTCCCTGAAGCATATCCTGCTCCCATAGACGCTAAATCACTAGAAGTAACATCAGCCATAATAACATGGTTTAAAAGCACTTGAGATAGCACGTCAGTTGGAACATCGTCAAGAGATGCAAATCCGTTTTGATTTAAAAAAGCTGTGAATGCAGCATTAGTTGGAGCCAATACCGTGAATGGTCCATCACCATTAAGAACAGCAACTAAATTGCCATCTGCTCTTGTAAGAGCAGCTACAAGAGTTGAAAGTTCTGGAGTTTCCAAAGCAATTTCAACAATATTCTTTTGTTGAGGGCTTGGATTCGACGGAGTCGAATTGTCGTCGTCACTACTGCAAGATAAACTTAAAAAAGCAATACTTACAAATAGCAATAATAATTTCGTTGTTTTCATTTTGTCTATTGTTTTATGTTTAAGATTGGACAAATATATAAATAAATTTGTTATTGTCAAATTAAAATAAAAAAAAATTGGACAAAAATTTCTTTATGATTTCTTGAAAAGTGAATTATTTTGTATAACTTTGCATTGTAAATTATTAGACATGAGTAAATATACAATGGCACAAATAGTCACTCTAACTGGTATTAATGCTCATACTTTGAGAAAATGGGAAACCCGTTATAGTATTATTGATCCAGAGCGAACAGATACGAACATCAGATATTATTCAGATAGTCAATTAAAAAAACTATTGAATATTAGTTTATTGACAAAGAATGGTTTTAGAATATCTAAAATTGATAAAATGTCTGAAACCGAAATTCACGATGCTGTTACGAGCCAGATAACTGACGAAAATCATGAAGTTGAAATAAATGCACTTATTGCTTCTATGTTAGACATGGATGAGATGGCTTTTGATAAAGTTGTCAAGGAGCAGATTGTAAAAAGAGGTCTGCTAGTGACAACTGTAGAAATCATTTATCCATTTCTAAATCAGGTTGGAGTACTTTGGGGTGTTGATAAAGTTATGCCAGCTCAAGAACATTTTATTTCAAGCTTGATTAAGAAGCGTTTTTTTTCATCCATTGATCAATTGTCTTATCCCAAAGATAATGCTAAATCAATTGTGATGTTTTTAACGGAGTATGAACATCATGAATTGGGTTTGCTCTTGGCATATTACATTGCTAGAGAAATGGGTTGGAAAGTCTATTATTTAGGTCAAAATGTACCTGTCATAAATTTAAAGCAAGTTATAAAAGATGTAAACCCTGATGCGATGCTTACCATGTTTGTGACGCCTATACATAAAACGGTACTACCTAAAGTAGATGATTTGTGTTCTTATTCTGATATTCCGCTGTGCGTTTCTGGTAATCCTGAGAATTTAGAAGAAATTATTGAAGATAATCGTGTGACTTACTTATCACGACCAGAAGATTTTATAGAGTTTTTGAAAAAGGAAAATTAACGAGTTAGTTGAAAAAAAAGCCACTCATTTGAGTGGCTTTTTTATTAGGTTGTATGGATGTTAATTAATAATTCAACATTATGATAAATTATCTTGTTTATGATTAATAGCTCTGTAAAACTATACTATTTTCTGTAAGAAAAAAATGACTGTAACGATTTTTAGACCAACTAACATTTAATCTCGTTAAGTGTTTTTTGAAAACAAATATCTTCGTTTAAAAGCATTAGCAATTAAGCTTAAGAAGGTCATCTAAATAATCTCTTGTGTTGGAAAGTCTTGGCACTTTATGTTGGCCACCTAATTTATTATGTTGTTTTAACCAATCATAGAAAAGATGATTTCTAGCTATATGAATAGTTGGTTTATTTAGTGTCATATTATTGTAGCGTTTGGCTTCATAATCCGAATTTAACGCTTTTAATGCATTGTCAAATAATTCATTGAAATAGTTGATGTCTTTAGGTGGTGTTTTAAATTCAATAAGCCACTCGTGAGCACCTTTTTCGTTACCATTCATAAAAATAGGTGCGGCTGTATAATCTACAATCTCGGCTTTGGTTTTTTTGCAAACTTTTTTCAAGGCGTCTTCGGCATTTTCAATAATGAGTTCTTCTCCAAAGGCATTGATATGATGTTTTGTGCGTCCAGAAACTTTAATGCGATAGGGATTGGTTGATGTAAATCTAACTGTATCACCAATTTTATAGCGCCATAATCCAGCATTTGTCGTAATTATTACGGCATAGTTTTTATTGGTTTCAACTTCGCTCAATGGAATAACTTTCTCATTTTTTGTTCCATACGTATCCATTGGTATAAATTCATAAAAAATACCATAATCTAACATGAGTAGTAATTCGCTAGATTTATTCTGGTCTTGTATAGCAAAAAAGCCTTCAGAAGCGTTATATATTTCGTAATACCTAAAATCTTTTTTTGGTAATATTTTTTTGTATTGATCCACATAGGGTAGAAAACTAACGCCTCCATGAAAGTAAACTTCTAAATTTGGCCAAATATCAAAAAGATTATCCTTAACAGTTTTTTCTAAAACATTGTTTAATAACACCAGCATCCAAGAAGGAACACCTGCCAAACTTGTAACATTCTCCTGAATGGTTTCTTCAACTATAGCTTGCATTTTTTCTTCCCAGTTACTCATTAGAGATACCTTGCTACTCGGTGTGCTGCTAAACTCGGCCCAGAAAGGCATGTTGTCTATAAGTATAGCTGAAAGATCCCCAAAAACGGTTCCATTTTCTTTATAAAGTTCCTTGCTGCCGCCTAATCGCAGACTTTTCCCTGTAAATAATTGTGAGTTTTCATTATTGTTTAAATACATACAAAGTAAGTCCTTACTCGCTGCATAATGACAATCTTCAAGAGAGTCTTGGCTCACAGGAATGAATTTGCTTTTCGCATTAGTCGTGCCACTGGATTTTGCAAACCACTTTATAGGTTGTGGCCAGAAAATATTATTTTCACCTTGTCGAGAACGTTCAATTAGTTCGTGATAATCTTCATAGGTTGAAATGGGAATTCTGTTTGAAAACGTCTCATAATTTGTTATCGATTCAAAATCATATTTTTTCCCAATTTCAGTGTCTTTTGCCTTTAATAGTAGATTGTTTAGTAATTCGGTTTGAACTTCGTTAGGGTATTTTAAAAACAAATCAATTTGATGAAATCGTTTTTTTAAAAACCACGAAGCAATAGAATTTACTATAGGAATTGGCATATTTGCATTATCTTTAAAAAAACTAAAAATAATACTTTTTTTTATGACCTACCAAGGTGTTTTGACAAAAATGGAAACTGAATTTTTGGAACCCATTCAGTACTATTTGGTGTTTGAAAACGATTTTATTAATATAAATCAATTATTGAATAAAACCATTGAAATTGAATTTGTTGGTTATCGATGTTTAAATTGTGGTTTAAATAAGCCAATTTACCGACAGGGTTTTTGTAAAAGTTGTTTTTTTGATATTCCTCAAGCTGCCGATTGGATTATGCGTCCAGAATTAAGTACAGCGCATTTAGATAAGGAGGATCGTGATTTAGAATACGAAAAGAAAGTGCAACTGCAACCACATATTGTATATCTGGCAAATAGTAGTAATGTAAAAGTGGGTGTTACCAGAAAGAGTCAAGTACCTACACGTTGGATTGACCAAGGAGCTCATGAAGCTATAGAAATTGTTGAGGTTCCTAATCGCTATCTAGCGGGTGTTACAGAAGTAGCTTTAAAAGATCATGTAAGTGATAAAACCAATTGGCGAACTATGCTAAAAAATGATATTCAAGATGAGAATTTGGTTGAATGGCGTGAGCGTTTAAAGGATTATATTCCTGAAGAAGCTTCTGATTACTACATTGCCAACAACACGGAAACTAATTTGAATTTTCCGGTTGAAAAATATCCAGAAAAACCAAAAAGTTTAAATCTGGAAAAGGCAAAGATTTATAACGGAAAATTAGTGGGCATTAAAGGGCAGTACTTAATTTTTGAGGATCAAACCGTTTTTAATATTCGCTCTAACGAAGGTCTCGTTGTAAATATTAAGGTAGTCTAAATAAAAAAACACGCTTTTTTATTAAAAGCGTGTTTTTATATATATTTTAAGCAAAAGCCTATATGTCTTCAGCGTCTCTTAAACCTTGAATATAAGCTGCTTTTTGTATTTCTCTTCTTCGTTTAACTGAAGGTTTAGTGAAAAATTGCTTTTCTCTTAAATTCTGCATAACCTTAACATTTCTATGCTTACGCTTGTAACGTTTTAATGCACGTTCTATATTTTCACCTTCTTTAATTTCTATTCTTAACATAATTCGTTTTAAATTTTAAGGACGACAAAGTTACTATTATTATTTTAAATTAACAGTATCTTTCTTTTGTTTATTCTTATTTAGTAAACCACCAAGTATGTTTTTTATGGTTTGCTCTGTATTGGGTGTATTTGTTTTTGTGGTGTCTGTTTTTATAACAGTAGAGTCTTTTGGTGTATTGGAATTTCCAGAATTACCAGTCATGACATCGCTTAAAATATCTTTTATAGTATTTTCTCCTTGACTTAAAAGTTTTTGCTTTTGAATCTCAACGAGTTGTTTCATGAGTTTGGAAACACCGGAAGTTAAATCGGTACTAACTTTAGGGTTCGTAAAAGAGCCTGCAATATTGGCCGAAATAGGTATGCTTATTTTGTTGACTTCTGGATCGTTTATTTTACCTATTAAGCGGTTTACATCACTTCCTAAATATTTAGCAGGTACGTTGAAAACCAAATTGTAATCCAGTGATTTATCAAAACCATGACTTCCTGCAATACCAATGTCAATATCTTTGTATTTTATATAAAATGGTTTGATATTAACCTTACCATTATCAAACGTTAAATTGGTCTTTAAATCTTTTAAATCTAATTGGTTAAAATCAATAAAGTTGAGGTTAGATTCCAATGCCGTCAATAATTTACTGTTTTCAGCATTTAATTCCCGAGTTAAAACTTCAGCAAAAGCGTCACCTGAAACAGTTTGCAAATCTGGAGAGAAGGATTCATTTAAATCTCCTTTTAAGTTGATCGTGGTGTTCAATGTACCATCTAAAATTTTTGCAATGGGCGCAAGATTTTTTAATAAATCAAGATCCGTAAATGATTGTGCAATATCAAATCCATCAGCTCCCAAATTAATATTAAATGATGGTTTTGTACCCTGTGTTGAAACATCGCCAGATATAGACATTTTTCCGTCAAATATATCTGAAGTCATATTGCTTAAAGTTGCTCGTTGATCTTTAATGACCAATTTACCAACAACATTCTTTAAATTGAGGTTATCATAAACAACAGTTTTAGCATTGGCATATATTGTACAATCAAGAAAATCTGGTATTTTCAATGATTCACTATCTGCCGTTGTTTTGTTTTTTTCTTTGGCGTTATCATCAGCTTCCATAAAATCACTGATTAAAAACTGTTGGGAACTAACATTAAAATTGCCTTGAAGCTTTTTATCGCTTAATAAATATCCTAACAAATTATTAATCGAACCCGTTGCGGCCAAATCACTACTTCCGGTCTTGGCATTAAAACTGTTTAATGAAACGGTACCTGGTTTAAAGGTCATATCAGCATTAGAAATTTGAATAGGGTTTACCATGTCTTCTGAAGAGTAAGTAAAACCAGTAATTGAAGCCGTTCCTGTGTTTTTTATTCTACTGTAGGCATTTGTTTCAATAGCCTCCATATCAAAGGCCGTATTAAGTTTTGTTTTAAGAATACCGCTTAAGTCTTGATCCAAATTTATAGGATAGGCTTGCTTCAGATTTGATAAGTTTAAAACACCGTCAATATCAAGGTTAACCAGCATATTATCTGTAATATTTTTAAGTGTACCTGATGCTTTAAAGACATCTTGGTCAATTTTAAAATTTAAAGCATTTATGTCCACGTAGGTTTCATCGGTATTACCAGTTGTGTTTTTGATAGCTACATCAATATTGATATTCTCTACACGTTTTGCTAAATCTGGATATTTAAACGAAGCGTTGTTGGAGTTGATTTTTATATCTAAATTAGGGATTGAGTTATCAGTAATCTCGCCCTTTACCATACCATTTAATTTAAAATCACCTGTTGTTTCCACATTTTCTAAATCTTTGCTATAGGTTTTGGGAATAACAGCTAGGAAATCTTTAAACGACGAGCCTGGATTTTCAAACGTAATATCAATTAATTGACCGTTTTCAATTTGTTGAACAAACCCATTAAATGTAATTGGTAATTGATTAATGAGACCTTTGTTTTCTTTAAAGGTGTATTTATTTTTGTTTAAATCTAAATCAATTAACGCATCTAGTTTTAGCGTATTATTATCTAAATAATTAGTGCTATCTATGTTTAAACTGATTTTTCCTTCAGTTTTTGTATCCAGTTCAGAAAGCTCGCCTGAAAAAGTTCCTTTTCCATTGTGGTTGAATTCGGTTATAAAAAAAGAGGTATTTGATGATTCGTCTATATAAGTTATGGCACTATTGTTTATACTGTAGTCCTTGACATCAAATGTAAAACCTTGTGCATCAGAACTATCATTGTTTTTAGTTTCAGATTCCTTTAAAATATCATAATTTACATCACCAAGTGTATTGGTTTTAAGAGTCAGAAGTGTTTCGTCTAAATTAATCGAGTTGATAGTAAGAGGTTCATCACTTGAGCTTTTGAAAACTTCTTTTATTGGCATGGCAAGTGAAATGGATTTCGATGTTGCCAATGTTTCTCCTTCAAAAGGTTTAAAATTTGTAATAACCAAATCATTGATATCAACTTGTGCATTTGGAAAACTTCTAATAAAGCTTAAGTTAACTGAACTAAAAGATACTTTGGCATTTAGATTTTCGTCGGCATAGCGTTGGACTATTTTTTCTATTTGTGATTGGAACACAAAAGGAATTGCCAATAAAATTGCTAAAATGATGAGTAATGTTATTCCAATTATTTTAAATGCTTTTTTCATAAGTGATAGTAATCGGTTTGTAGGTATATACGTTTGTTGAGATTGATTAGACTTTGAATGTCAGAAGTTTAATAAAACTTTAATACTAAATAAGACTAATCTCTTCGTTGATTTTCAAATTAAATCTTTTTCGAAACAGATATGTGCTCAAATACAAAAAAGGTGTGTCCAAAACCGCAATAAGGACTTTAAAAAGAAATCCTGCCACTAATAAACCGAAGAATTTGTCCCAAGCTATAATTTGAAATGAGCAAAGTAGCAATAAAATGGTGCAAGTATCAACAAATTGCGAGAAGAACGTAGAAAAGTTATTGCGTAACCACAAATGTTTCCCTTTAGTCAGGTTTTTCCAAAAATGATAAATTTGAATATCCACAAATTGCGCAAACAAATAAGCCAACATACTAGCCATAACGGCTATGGCAGTGCTTCCAAAAACAGTTGTAAAAAGTTTATCTGACACTGGAGACCAGGAAGTAGCAGGAACTGCATTGGCTGTATAAATAATTGCCATTGAGAAAATAGAGGCAAATATTCCTGTAACTACAACTTGGTTAGCTGCTTTTTTTCCGTAAATCTCACTAATTAAGTCTGTTATTAAAAAGGTGATAGGATAAGGTAATATACCAACTGATATTTCAAATAATTTAGTATCAAACACTTCGATATCCATAGGATACCAATAAAAAAACTTCTGAAATATTAAATTTGAAACAACTAATGAGGTAATAAATAAAGCGGCTAATAGTAGGTAGATGCGATGTGCGAGAAGTTTATCTTTTACGGTCATTGAAAATTGTGAATAAATAGGCTTTGTAAATATAAACTATTAAATTTTCTTTTAGTTATTTTGGCCTGCGCTATGAGTCAACAAAATACCGTTTATATATCATTAGGGAGTAACCAAGGGGATAGGTTAAAAAATCTTCAAGAAGCTGTTGATGCTATTTTTAAGAAAGTAGGCCACGTACAACTTATAGCCAAGGTTTATAATACACCTGCATTAGGTTTTGAAGGCCCTGATTTTTTAAACACCTGTTTGGTGGCTTCAACAGAGAAGTCTGCTCAAGAGGTATTAGAAAATTTATTGGAAATAGAAACCAAAATGGGTCGTGAGCGCTTAAAATCTGGCGGTTACGAGTCACGTATTATTGATTTAGACATTCTGCTTTTTAACAATGATATTATTCATACCAAAGCGTTGATGGTGCCTCACCCACAAATGCCTAACCGGAAATTTGTTTTACAACCCTTATTTGAAATTGGACCAAAACAAGTACATCCAACTCTAAATCAAACTATTTCAGAATTATTAGAAAATTGTGAAGATAAAAGCACACTTGAACCTATCAATATTTGGTTAAAAAACCCAAGTAAGCAATTTAATTTATCACAATATAACTATATAGCTATAGAAGGTAATATTGGTGCAGGTAAAACGAGTTTAGCAACTAAAATTTCAAACGATTTTAATGCGAAACTCATATTAGAACGTTTTGCAGATAATCCGTTTTTACCCAAGTTTTATGAAGATGCCAAACGCTATGCCTTTACGTTAGAAATGAGTTTTCTGGCCGATAGGTATCAGCAAATTAGTGACGATTTATCGCAACTGGATTTGTTTAAGGATTTTATTGTTAGTGATTACGATATTTATAAATCGCTTATATTCTCAAAAATCACCTTGCCAGAAGATGAATTTAAACTCTACAGACGTTTGTTCTATTTAATGTATAAAGATATTGCCAAGCCTGAATTGTATGTGTATTTATATCAAAACACAGAGCGCTTGCAAGAAAACATAAAAAAGCGTGGTCGCGATTACGAACAAAATATTGACAACGATTATTTAGATAAAATAAATTCTGGATATCTGGAATTCTTAAAGAATCAAACCGAATTGAATGTGAAAACTATTGATATTTCGGATAGGGATTTTGTAAAGAATCGTGAAGATTATCTGTGGATTTTAAATGAGATTTGTAATAAATCATAGGTGAAGTAATTCACAAATCTTTTTGAGATGTTTCGACAAGCTCAACATGACAAAATTATTTAACTGTCATTCCTGCGTAGGCAGGAATCTATAGCAAGTAGTATAATGAACTATAAATTGGTGAAATCTGAAGACGTTTTTATGATTGGCATGAAAGCCAAAATGTCATTTCAAAATATAAATGCGGAAACAGGAAAGTTAGCACGCTTATTTATGCCGAGACGTCATGACATTCAAAACCGTGTAGGGACTCATTCGTTTTCACTTCAAAATTATAATCATTTTGATTTTAAAGCATTCCACCCATCAATTACATTTGAAAAGTGGGTGGGTGTTGCGGTTTCTGATGCTTCTAGTGTTCCTGAAGGCATGGAATTGTTCACTATTCCAGCTGGAAATTATTTGGTTTTTAAGTATCAAGGTTCTGCTCAAGGCTTTCCGCAATTTTGGCAACACCTGCATGGAGACTGGTTGCCAAATTCAGAATTTGAATTAGACAACAGACCGCATTTTGAAAAATTACCTGAAGGCTATAATCCTATGGATTCAAACGCTAAAGAGGAAGTTTGGGTACCAGTAAAGTGAATTAGCACATATCCGCCAATCCAAATGACATGACTAACTCTTGGTCAACCGGATTGCCGTCTTGATTTTTTGCTGGAATCCAATTTCCAGGTGCATTCGTAATGAGTTCCTTTAATTCTAAATCTAATTGTGGATAACCCGTGGTTCTGTCTAGATTCACGTTTTCCATGATGCCGTCCTTTGTAATGGTGAAGGACACTTTAACCGCTTGTAATTTCTTTTCATCAATAAAACGTGAGTCTTTAGATTTGTTTTCCTTTAGGTATTTTAATAGAGCCTTGTTTCCTGCTTCATACGATGCTTGCGTTTCAGGAACTACGGTATAATGCGGATTAAAATCGTGATGCTCAGAGTCATAATTCTCATAAAGCGCTTTCATTACAAAATGTTTTGAGTAATCTATAGATTGTAATAGTTTTAATTGTTCGCTTGTGAGGTTTTCTTCTGTGCCATATTCGCGCATATGGGTTCGCTTATCGTTTATAACTAAAATTAGCTCTGTAGCATGTAGTTTTTTAATTTGTTTTTTGTCTTCAGCCGAAATGAAATCGTAGATTGATGTTGCGTTTTCAATCTCACTTTTTTTAATACTCTCAAAACGTGATCCAACATAAAAGAAAAACTCTAATGGTTTTTTGTCTGCAAAACTAACTGAAGTATCTGGTAAGTCTTTTTTAACTTCTGTTGTTTTGACTAAAACTTTAGATTCTCGATTTATAAAACTGTAGGCAGCTAAACTAACGGTTACTGCAATTAGACCAAAAATAATTAGACGCTTTTTCATGGGTTTTGTTTTTTACGTTTAGTCAAATGTAGCGGTAAGACCTCCTTATTGCGGTATAAAAAATGTCAAAAAAGTGTCAAATGTTTGTGAATAGACTTTAAAGATTAACCTGGGCTGTAAACAACTTTCTCTAGCTTGTATAGTTTAGCATAATCTTCAGCTAGCTTATTTGCTTCTTTCTCATTTTTTAATTTTTTTAGAAGAAGCTTTTTATAATGGTTTTCATTTAGCAAAGTAATTCGATAAACAGTTCTTCGTGTTGAATTTTCAAGATTGGATTGACTATAAGTAGTGGATTTTTCAGTTATAGTAAGTACTGTTATATATGGGTAGTTTTTAAATAATTCCCACTTGCCGAATTTAATTCCAAATACTTGGTTGTAATCCTTAAGTTTATGATTTGTAGTATCAATTAAAACTCCATATCTGGTAAAGCAAATACCAAACCCAATGAAAGAAATTAATATAGTTTCAATTCCTCTAGAAAAGATACCAATAAGACCAATAATTATCATTACAAACCCTAGGATTCGAGCAGCACTTGGAAAAAAGTAATTAGTTCTATGATTTTTGTAATTATTCAATTATTGGTTGTTTATTAAATCTTTGAGTTTAGTTAATGACTCTTTTACCTTTTGAGAATTACTTTTTTTATCCATTAAATCTATTTTTTTAATCATACCACTATAATCTGCTTCAGGAAATTCATTTATTAGTTTAGGAAAGTATTTATCAATCCCATCACAAAAAAGAAAGATGCCTTTTTCTGAATAAGAATTTTCATCGTTAATTTCATCTAAATAATGATTGAAGTTATTAACTATCGTTTGAGCGTTAGATCTTATGACCTTCTTTGTTTGATAAGCATCAGGATCATCTACTCTTTCAAGAATTTCTTCATTTCCAATCTTAAAGTACATTATCTGTAACCCTAAGCCAAAATGGAAAACTTTTAAGTATTCTTCCTCATAAATAAAATTGTCTTTTCTATCTCTAATAAAATATATACTGCTCATGTCTCTCCATCTATTGAAGAAGTCAGTGGCTACATTGGATCTATGCTTTAATCCAAGTTCTCTGTCATTTAATACGACCAAATAATTTTGTTCATCGGTCAACTTTTCAATTATAGGACGAGTTTGTGAGTCGCTGAAAGTTGGCAATGTTTCTTTCGTTGTATAATTAAGTTTAATAGTTCGAATTGCATTTGAATAATCCATAGCATCCCAATATCTTTTATCTAATGGGAATTCAGATTCATTATTGTTACAATTCAATATTAATAAGCATATAATAGAAAATAAAACAATCTTAATTTTTGACATGTATATTAATTTTTGGTGTTTTAAAATTTGAAAGTAAAAGTAATAAACTATCTACAGTTCTTTCATATTTTTTTTGTTCAGATAAAACATAACTATGAAAAGTATCGTAATCGTACTTTTTTTGAAAATCATTTTCTTTGTTTTTAAATGTATTAATTATGTTTTTTACTTTTTTTATGTTTAAAGTGTCATATTTAGATATTTCACTTTTAATCAAGCGAGAGTATAGTTCTGTGATTTTAAAATGATATAATTCATGAGTTAAAAGCTCTTCATTTGCTGTATGAGAATTGTAGACAAATGAGCGTGAGGGATGGAAATAGGATTCTATTTTTACATCGTCACGATTGATTTCAGATTTAATATTAGTTACGATGTAAGCAAATCGTTTATTTCCATAAAGTGATTTTTTAAAGAATTCAAGACCTCTAAAATTTTTAAAAGATATATCATTTATTTTGTTGTAAGGAATTGGTTTTTCGTAGTTTAAAAAATTAATATACATAAGGATTGTGAAAAAGAGTGTAATTGGAAGAAGTATATAAATACTGATTTTCAATATTCGAATTGCTTTCCTTAATGGAATAAGGTTTCCTTTTTTTCTTTCTTTTAATACAAAATGTAGTTGATAAAAAACTGGAGAAAAATAAATTAGAAGAAATAAAAGAATAATAAAACTATCTTTCATATTAAATCTTTATTACCTGCATAAATTAACTTTTAAACCTTAAGAATCAAATCAAATTAACAACACCTTATTCCTTAATACGGTTATATTTTTTTAAAGTTTCTACTAAAAGATCATGAGGTATGCCATAAGCTTTGTTGTTGTTAATGCCTTCCATTGTTTCGGCTGCTATCATGGCATTAATAATGGCTTCTTCAACCACATTAACGGTTGCATCAAATACAGGAAATAATTGGTCGTTAGGGTAGGTTTCAACCGTTGCAAAATCGTCACGATTAAAGGCTTCTTCATTGGCAGTTGAAAAAGCTATAAAAATATCTCCAGAGCCATTACTGCCACGTCCACCAACCAATCCAACACCTAATGGAATGCGTTGTGCCACACGTTTTAATTGGTGTGGTAACAGCGGAATATCTGTCGCTAAAACAATAATTATGGAGCCATCACCTTCTTGTCGTCTAGATTTTGGTGGTGCTTTATACACATAATTTAAAGTGTCTTTTAATTCAACACCTACTGGCACACCTGCAATGGTGAGATTTTTTTTTGCCCCAAAATTAGATTGTACTAAAACACCAATGGTATATTCTTTTGGTCCAACTTTTATAACGCGTGATGATGTTCCGGTGCCGCCTTTATAACCCAAACACATCATTCCAGTTCCGCCACCTACGTTACCTTCTTTTATTTTACCTGTTTTGGCATCGTTTATAGCTTCCAGTACATGTTCTTCTTTTACATGAAAGCCATAAATATCATTTAAAAAACCATCATAGGTTTCGGCAACAACAGGATAGGTGTACCACCAATCTTCGCCTTTATACCAATCGTTGTCAACATAATATTTTAATACAGCATCACGAACTACGCCAACGCTATTGGTATTGGTAATCATAATAGGTGTTTCTAAAAAACCAGATTCGGTAATCCAAGTGGTTCCAGTCATTTCGCCATTACCATTTAAGCTGTACCAATTGGCATAAACAGGACTAAATTTTTTGGCTTTGCCTCTTGGGAAAATGGCAGTCACACCAGTTCTAACAGGACCTTTGCCAACAATGTTTTCACCTTCACCAGAAATTATGGTGCTATAGCCAACTTCTACACCTTTTACATCTGTTATGGCATTAAATTCTCCGGTTTCACCTTTAAACGGAATGCCTAAATCTCTAGCTCGTGTTTGTCCATAACTAGAAAGCGAGGCGAGTGTAAATACTAAAATAAAAAGGTTGGTTTTCATGACTTTGGTTTTAATTTTACGCTAACGAAGTTAGGCTTTTTATGCATTTAAAACCAAAGTAATTTAATACGTTGTATAGAGAATAGTTTTTATACAGCCGTTTTCATTAGGCAAGATATGCTCATGCAAAACGCTTTGATTCTTAACTTTTAAATGAAAGGGAGATTTTAAAAGATTAACACCACTATTGTGTTTATGCCGAATACCTTGGCCAGAAATAATATCTAGGTTTGGCGTAAAGTCATCATTTGGTAAGTGCTCGGTTAGAATAACATACTTGTAATCCTCTAGTTTTTTTGTGATATCTAGAATTTCAGCATTGGAGAGATGTTGTAAAACTTGACGCAGAATAATACAATCTGCTGCTGGAAGTTTATCTTTTGAAATATCTAAGCAATGAAATTCTAGATGTACTTCATGGTAAAGCTTTTTATTTCTTTCAATGAGGTCTTCAACAATATCAATGGCTATATATTTTTTGGTGTATGGTGTGAGCTGTTTACCTATGTTAAAATCGCCACAACCCAAATCGCATACCTCTAACGCTGCATGATGCGTTTTCAAGAACGAAATTACACGTTCTAAATATGGCTTAATAATTTCAGGTTTGTGAGAACCTTCACCTGAATAAAAATCAAAATCGTGCCCACCCCAAAGATGCTGGTCATAGATTTGTTCCATAACGGCTTTGGTTGGCCAGGGTTTTTTGTACTTCTTACTCATAATTGTCATTCCTGCGTAGGCAGGAATCCATTAGCTGTTAATCGTTTTCAAATTCCAAAATATCACCAGGTTGGCAATCCAAGGTTTTGCAAATCGCTTCTAAAGTACTAAAACGAACGGCTTTGGCTTTACCTGTTTTAAGTATAGAAAGGTTTGAGAGCGTTACACCAACACGTTCAGAGAGTTCGTTTAAAGACATTTTTCGCTTCGCCATCATGACGTCTAAATTTACAATTATGGGCATAACTTAAATGGTTAGTTCGTTTTCGTTTTGTAGAGCAACACCTTTTTTAAATATTTGAGCCATTACAAATATAATTCCTGCAAGAAATAGAAACTCACGACTACCTTCAACAAACGGTTGAGCCGATAAGTCTATTAAACTTCGTTTAAACAAATACATGTTGTATCCGTTTGCAATTAATGCTAAAATACCAGTTCCTAGCGCCACATGACTAATTTGTCCAAGACGCATGGCTGTTAAACCATTAAAAGGAGAATCAAAATTTATTTTGGTAAAAATTTGAACCACTAAATAGGCTATATAAGCTTTTAGTGCGGATAAGGTTATAATTAATGTCATGAGATTGACAAACTGCCAAGTGCTAAACTCATAGAGCGAAGTTAAATTTAAGCCTAAATATAAATCTGAGGCAGTTTCAATATGGCCAGTCAAACTTAATATAAATGTTAGTATGAGACTTCCTGTTTGCACACAAAGCCCAATAAAAATGAACCAAAATAAAAACTTCATGATGGATAAAATGCGGTCTGAATTTGTTTTCATAATAAAACATGATTTAATTTTCAGACACAAATAACGATAAATATTTATTGAAAAACAATAAAAATATATTAAAATTTAATCAATCGAATTCAGAGGGCTTTATGTTAGGGTTTGGATTTTACTAAAAATATCCCAAATCACAACACCACAACTTACAGAAATATTCAACGAATGTTTGGTGCCGTATTGTGGAATTTCTAAAACAACATCGCTGGCAGAAACAACTTCTTGTTGCACGCCTTTGACTTCGTTACCAAATACCAATGCGTATGTTTTATTGCGTTCTGGGGTGAAATTATTTAGCATGGTGGCATTATCAGCTTGTTCAATTGATGCGACGTGAATATCTTCCTCTTGTAATTGCTTAACTAAATCCATAGTGTTTTCTACATATTCCCAGTCAACCGTATCTGTGCTGCCTAAAGCTGTTTTATGAATATCTTTGTGCGGTGGTTTGGCGGTTATACCACAGAGGTATATTTTTTCTATTAAAAAGGCATCACTTGTTCTAAATACTGATCCAATATTGTTCAAACTTCGAATGTTGTCTAAAACAATAATAATTGGTGTTTTAACCGTGTTTTTAAATTCGTCAACACTCAATCGGTCCAGTTCGCTATTTTTTAATTTACGCATGTTAATTTCTTGTGATAATTGTAGATAACTTATAAGTTTCAGGCTTTAAAAAACTTAAATTAATAAGTACTTTAGCAATCCTACATTTTATGCAAAAGTAATATATAAAAATCAGTTGAACATTGGCTAAAAAAGGAAAGAAAGAAACACCGTTAAAGAAACAATATAATACCATTAAGGCTAAATATCCTGATGCTTTATTGTTGTTTCGTGTTGGCGATTTTTATGAAACTTTTGGCCAAGATGCCGTGCGTGCCGCTAAAATTCTAGATATTATTTTAACCAAACGCGGTGCAGGAAGTGAGAGCGAAACGGAGTTGGCTGGATTTCCGCATCATTCCTTAAATACCTATTTGCCCAAATTGGTAAAAGCTGGTGAGCGCGTGGCTATTTGTGATCAGCTGGAAGATCCTAAGCAAACTAAAACTATAGTAAAACGTGGTGTTACCGAATTAGTGACGCCAGGTGTGGCATTAAATGATGAGGTTCTCAATTCAAAATCTAATAATTTTTTGTGCTCGGTTTATTTTGCTAAGACTTTTATTGGAATTTCATTTTTAGATATTTCAACGGGTGAATTTTTAACCGCACAAGGTAATGCTGAATATATTGATAAGTTACTTCAGAATTTTAATCCGAGTGAAGTATTAGTGTCTAAACAAAAACGCATGCATTTTAATGAGGTTTTTGGTCAGAATTTTCACACCTTTTATTTGGAAGATTGGGTTTTTCAAACCGATTATGCCAACGAAACACTTATTAAACATTTTAAGACTAAAACTTTAAAAGGCTTTGGCATTGAAGATTTATATGAAGGCATTATAGCATCTGGTGCCATTTTGCATTATTTAGGTGAAACGCAACACAATAAATTGCAGCATATAACCTCAATAAGTCGTATAGCAGAAGATGATTATGTGTGGATGGATAAATTCACCATTCGAAATTTGGAGTTGTACCATTCTACCAATAATAATGCAGTAACCTTATTAAATGTTATTGATAAAACGATTTCGCCAATGGGTGGGCGTTTATTAAAGCGTTGGTTAGCTTTGCCGTTAAAAGATATTACAAAAATCAAACAGCGTCATGAGGTAGTTGATTTTTTGAGTAAACATAAATCCATTCATCAAAAAATTCAAAACCATATCAAGCACATTGGGGATTTAGAACGCTTGATTTCCAAAATTGCCACGAGTAAAGTCAGCCCAAGAGAAGTTATACAGCTTAAGAATTCTCTAGAAGCTATTGTACCCATTAAAGCTTTGGCATCTAATTGTGATAATGAAGCCTTAAAAATTATTGGCGATACCCTTCAAAGCTGTGATGTGCTTCGCGAAAAAATTAAGGAAACTTTAAACGAAGATGCGCCGGTTAATGTGCTAAAAGGCAATACTATTGCTAAAGGTTTTTCATCTGAATTAGATGAGTTACGCGGCTTGTCTAGTTCTGGAAAAGCGTATTTAGATCAAATGCTAGAACGCGAAACCAAACGTACAGGAATTACATCGCTTAAAATAGCATCTAATAATGTGTTTGGTTACTACATTGAAGTACGTAATACGCACAAGGACAAGGTGCCAGAAGAATGGATACGAAAGCAAACATTAGTGAATGCTGAACGCTATATTACGGAAGAGTTAAAAGAGTATGAAGCCAAAATACTGGGAGCAGAAGAGCGCATTTTGGCTATAGAGCAACAGTTGTTTGCAGAACTCATTCTTTGGATGACCCAGTATATAAAACCAGTACAACAAAATGCTCTATTAATTGGGCAATTAGATTGTTTATGTGGTTTTGCCCAATTAGCAACCGATAATAATTACGTGTATCCTAATATTGACGATTCATTTGATTTAGATATTAAAGATGGGCGTCATCCTGTTATTGAAAAACAATTACCACCTAGTGAGGCATACATCGCGAATGATGTCTATCTAGATAGAGAGAAGCAGCAAATGATTATGATTACTGGACCTAATATGTCTGGTAAATCTGCAATTCTTCGTCAAACGGCATTAATCGTGTTATTGGCACAAACCGGAAGTTTCGTGCCAGCTAAATCGGCTAGAATTGGTTTAGTTGATAAGATATTTACGAGAGTAGGAGCAAGCGATAATATATCTATGGGCGAATCGACATTTATGGTTGAAATGAATGAAACTGCTTCCATATTAAATAATATTTCAAAACGCAGTTTAGTTTTGCTTGATGAAATTGGTCGTGGTACAAGTACTTATGATGGAATCTCTATTGCATGGGCAATCAGTGAATATTTACATGAGCATCCAGCAAAAGCTAAAACCTTGTTTGCTACGCATTATCATGAGCTCAACGAAATGACAGAAACATTTGAGCGTATTAAAAACTATAATGTTTCGGTAAAAGAATTGAAAGATAACGTACTCTTTTTACGTAAACTGGTCCAAGGTGGCAGTGAGCATAGTTTTGGAATTCATGTGGCTAAAATGGCTGGAATGCCACAACAGGTTATTAATCGGGCCAATAAAATATTAAAGAAGTTGGAAAAATCGCATTCTAGTGAAGAATTAACCGATAAAGTAAAAGCGTTGAAAGATGATGACTTACAATTAAGCTTCTTTAATTTAGATGATCCCTTACTTGAAAATATCAAGGAAGAAATCTTACATATTGATATTGATACACTAACACCAGTTGAGGCTTTAATGAAACTCAATGAAATAAAACGCATGTTGGTTAAGAAAAAACACGCCTAAAATAAATTGTATTATTTTTTTAAAAAGGCTTTGCAATTCCTAGAAATATTTTAAATTTGCATCCGCAATCGAGAGGTTGTATGTTCATTAAAAAACTGCGAAAGTAGCTCAGGGGTAGAGCATCACCTTGCCAAGGTGAGGGTCGCGGGTTCAAATCCCGTCTTTCGCTCTGAAAACTTTCTTGAAAATATACCAAGCGATGTGCTGAGCATGTCGAAGTAAGCTGAAGTGGTGGAATTGGTAGACACGTTGGACTTAAAATCCAATGGCCATTATGGCCGTGCGGGTTCAAGTCCCGCCTTCAGTACAAAAGCCTTTATCTTTTTTGATAGAGGCTTTTATCTTTTTAACCTTCACCACTTTTAAGAGTAATACAGGTTATTTCAGGTCGCATACCTAATCTGCCAGGAAAACCCATCCAGCCCAAACCACGATTTACATACAGAAATTGTTTGTCATGCTCATACAAGCCAGCCCAATGTTTGTACTTGTATTTGATAGGACTCCATTGTTTCTTTTTTAATTGAATGCCTGCTTGCATCCCATGTGTGTGCCCTGAAAGGGTTAATGCTATGTTTGTTTGGGTTATAACCTCTTGACTCCAATGTGATGGGTCATGAGAAAGTAAGATTTTAAAGTCTTTATTCTCAACATGTTTTAAGGCTTTGTTCAAGTCGCCATATTGCTTAAATGGTGGGTTCCCCCAATTTTCAACACCTACAATGGCTATTTTGTCTTGGTCTATCTTAATCAAATCCGATTCGTTCAGTAATAGATTAAAACCATTTTCTGTTAAAAAACTTTTTATCCGATTGAAATTTTTCTCTTTTTCTTCTTCTGATTGCCATTTGCTATAGTCGCCATAATCATGATTTCCCAAAACAGCATACATGCCTATTTTGGCTTGCAATATTCTAAATACTCTACTCCAGCCACGTAATTCCCAGGCATAGTTGTTTACCAAATCACCAGTAAAGCATATGATGTCAGGATTTAGTTCATTAGTTAGTTTAAATGCACGTTTTAATATTTTGAAACGATGATTAAAACTTCCTAAATGTAAATCAGAAATTTGAACAATTTTTAAACCATTAAAAGTTGCCGGAAGATTATCAAATGGCAATTCTAGGTGATGGATTTTAAAGCGGTAAGCTGCCTTGAAAATTCCATAGGCAATAACAAAAAAAGGCAAGAATCCAGAAAAAAGACCTATAAGTGGTATAATTAGTAAAGACTCCTTGTTTGAAATCATATGGTTTCCAAAAAAGAAAACAGAAATAATGATTACAAATATAATTTTAGGGATAAAAGAGGATATTGTTAAACCATAAAGTGAGGATATTAACAATTGTTTTCTTCTAGGTTGAATGCCATCTAGTCTAACTTTTAAGATAATAATAGCTGTTATAAGTCCAATAGAGAAAAACCAAAATAAAATATTGATGATATAACTTAAAACAGAACTAGATAATAAACTTGTAATAGGTTGTAGCCAATAAAAAGCTATGCAATCTACTATTAAAATTGCCAGGCATAAGAGTAAAATAGTGCGAAGAGGATAACTTCTCATGGTCTAAACAAATTATAAAATATCTATAATTTATTAAGTATTTTGTGAAAACATAACCTTTATGCATAAAAAAAGTGCTCATTTGGTGAGCACTTTTTTATAATTAGTTGGTAAACTAATTAATTGTCATCAGTTGCGTCTTCAACTTTGTCTTTAACATCATTGGCAGCACCTTCAACAGCGTCAGCTGCATCATCAAGAGCTTCACCAGTTTCATCAACTGCATTATTTACAGCGTCTTCTACATCTTCAGCAGCATTGTCAATTGCTTCTCCTGCTTCTTCCATAGCACCTTCTGCGTCGTCAGCAGCGTCTTCCATAGCGTCTTCAGTAGCATCAGCAGCATTTTCTATAGCGTCTTCAGCTGAATCAGCTTTTTTCTCATCTCTACAAGATGTTAAAGAAATACTCAATGCCAATAAGAAAGCAACACTTAATAATAATTTTTTCATTAGTTTAAAGTTTTAGTGTTAATTAATAGTGCGAATTTAACAACTAATTTTGAATGTTAAATAAAATAATTAACATTTTTTAACATTGTTATCAACGACACTTTCAGGACTATATACGTAGGTAGTCCATGATTTGGACTACGGCTCCTGTATTTTTTTTTATAAAATCTGAATTTTTTTCGCCAAGCGCGCTTAAAAACGTCTTGTTTTCGTATAATGTGCTCATAATCAATTTAAATCCTTCCACATCTTTTATTTCTAAAACACCAGCATTTTTTATCATTCGAGCGGCTTCTGGAAATTTTTTATGATTATTACCAATTATAACGGGTACGCCAAAAACAGCAGGTTCCAAAATGTTATGCAAACCAGTTGTGCCAATTGCTCCACCTACATAAGCTATATCAGCATAAAAGTATATTTTAGAAAGCAAGCCAATGGTGTCAACAATTAATACTTGAAAATCGTGCAGTAAAGCTCCTTCTTTTTCTGAAAACAGGATGGTTTTCTTCTTAATGCTTTGCTTTAGTTTTTGGATTTGAGCTGATTTTATATTGTGAGGCGCAATAATGAACTTGGTTGTATCAGTTGAAATATTTATATAATCTACAAGTATATCCTCATCTTCTGGCCACGTGCTACCAGCAACAAAACAGAGATTTTCAGCTTTAAATTCTGAAACGAAATCCAAGCTATTGTTTTGTTCAAGCTGACTATAAACACGATCAAATCTGGTGTCGCCAGAAACAGATGTATTGTGATAACCTATGGTCTTCAATAATTTCTTTGATTTGTCATCTTGCGTGAAAATATGTTCAAAGGCAAATAAGGTGTCACGCATAAAACGTCCATACCATTTAAAATAAGATTGATTTTTTCTGAAAAGTGCTGAAATTAAAATGGCTCTCCCCTTTATTTTTTTTAGTTCATTTAAATAGTTAGGCCAAATATCATACTTCACAAAAACAGTAAGTTCTGGATTTATGTGATTCACAAAACGTTTAGCATTTTGTTTAGTGTCAATTGGCAAGTACAAGACAGCATCAGCTATTTCTGTGTTTTTACGAATTTCATAACCTGAAGGTGAAAAAAACGTCAGAATGATTTTATGACTTTTATAAAGTTTTTTTATTTCTTTAAAAACGGGAAGACCTTGTTCATATTCACCTAGTGAGGCACAGTGAAACCAAATACACTTGTCAGTGGCTTGAATCGTATTTCTTAAAGTTGAAAAAGTTTGTGAACGACCTTCGACTCCAAACTTAATTTTTTGATTGAATAAAACAATGAACTTCAATAGACGTTCTGTTAAACCAATAGCAATGTTATAAATGATATTCAAATTCTGTACTTTGTTGCTAAAATACATTTCTTTAAAATATTTTCTTTATAAAATTGATATTTATCAACTATCTTTCATTGGTTGGCAACCTTGAATTTTGTAATTTCGTAACGTATGAGAAAAATTCAAATGGTTGACCTCAAAGGTCAATATTCCGGTATAAAAGATGTTGTTAATCCTGCCATTCAGGAAGTTATAGAAACTACAGCATTTATCAATGGACCAAAGGTTCATGAGTTTCAAAAAAATCTTGAAAACTATTTAGGTGTTAAACATGTCATTCCTTGTGCCAATGGTACTGATGCGCTACAAATAGCCATGATGGGATTAGATTTAAAACCAGGTGACGAAGTTATCACAGCTGATTTTACTTTTGCGGCCACTGTTGAGGTTATTGCCTTACTGCAATTAACTCCAGTTTTGGTTGATGTAAACCCAGACGATTTCAATATTAGCGTTGAAGCCATAAAAAAAGCGATTACACCAAAAACAAAAGCCATTGTACCTGTGCACTTATTTGGTCAAGCTGCAGACATGGAAGCAATCATGAATATAGCCCAAGAGCATAATTTATATGTTATTGAGGATAATGCACAAGGTATAGGTTCAGATTATACGTATAGTAACGGTAACAAAGCCAAGACGGGAACTATTGGCCATGTTGCTTCGACATCGTTTTTTCCTTCAAAAAATTTAGGATGTTATGGAGATGGTGGTGCTATTTTTACCAATGATGATGAATTGGCCCATGTTATTAGAGGTATTGTAAATCATGGGATGTATGAACGGTACCATCACGATGTGGTTGGTGTGAATTCACGCTTAGATTCCATTCAAGCAGCAGTTTTGGATGCGAAGCTACCTCATTTGGATGCGTATAACAAAGCACGGCAAGCAGCCGCTTCGAAATATGATGCTGCGTTTAAAAATCATTCAAAAATTGAAATACCATTTAGAAAAAGTAATGGCTGTTCAGGTAATTGTGATACTTGTGATTGTCATGTATTTCATCAGTACACTTTAAAATTGAATGGTGTTGATCGCGATGGGCTGGTGAAGTTTTTAAATGCCAATGATATTCCATGTGGTGTATATTATCCAATACCATTGCATAAGCAAAAAGCCTATCAAGATGATCGTTACAATGAAGCCGATTTCACGGTTACTAATCAATTGGTAAAAGAGGTCATTTCATTACCTATGCATACTGAATTAGATGATGAACAAATTGCCTTTATTACGACTAAAGTTTTAGAATTTATTGATGGATAAAATACTTGTCACGGGTGGATTAGGTTTTATTGGCTCCCATACCGTTGTTGAATTACAAAATGAAGGTTTTGAAGTTGTTGTAATTGATGATCTATCGAATTCTTCAATAGATGTTTTAAGCGGTATTACCTCAATTACGGGGAAATCTCCTGTTTTTGAGATACTGGATTTAAAGGATATACAAAAAGTTCAAGGTTTCTTTAAAAATCATCAAGATATTAAGGGTGTTATTCACTTTGCGGCAAGCAAAGCTGTTGGCGAATCTGTACAAAATCCATTGAAGTATTATGAAAATAATCTAAACACACTGGTTTATGTACTGCAAGAATTAAGTGTTTTGCCAACGTCTAATTTCATATTTAGTTCTTCATGTACGGTTTATGGTCAGGCCGATGTGATGCCCATTACTGAAAATGCTCCCGTAAAATCCGCCGAATCTCCCTATGGAAATACCAAGCAAATAGGAGAGGAAATTATTCAAGACACCTGCAACGTAGTGCCTAATCTAAAAGCCATTTCATTGCGTTATTTTAACCCTATTGGAGCCCATCCAACGGCCAAAATAGGTGAATTACCAATTGGCGTGCCTCAAAATCTAGTACCTTTTATTACGCAAACAGCTGCTGGCTTGCGTGATTGTCTTTCGGTTTTTGGAGATGATTATCCTACACCAGATGGTACTTGTATTCGTGATTATATTCATGTAGTCGATTTGGCAAAAGCACATGTTGTTGCCTTACAACGATTACTATCAGGTAATAATGAAGCCAATTACGAAACGTTTAATGTGGGAACAGGCGTTGGTAGTTCGGTTTTAGAAGTTATACAGTCTTTTGAGCGCGTTTCCGGATTATCTTTAAACTATAAAATAGCACCTAGACGTGAAGGTGATGTAATCCAAGCTTATGCCAATACAACCAAAGCAAATAATGTGCTAGGTTGGAAAGCGCAATCTACTTTAGATGATGCCATGAAGTCTGCCTGGTTATGGGAAAAACAGATTAGAAATTTATAAAACTATCATAATGAAAAAGTTCATTTATTTTTTAACCCTTTTACTGACAACCACGGTAATAGGGCAGAACACCTATTTACATTGCGGAAAACTTCTTGACACCAAAAACGGGAAAGTTATAGAAACAAAAACTATTATCATTTCAGGTGATAAAATTTTATCGATTAATGATGGTTATGTCCAACCTACTGCATCAGAGGATATAGTTGTTGACCTAAAAGACAAAACTGTTATGCCTGGATTCATTGATATGCATGTGCATTTAGAAGGCGAAACAAATCCAAAGCGTTATATTCAAGGGTTCACTTTAAATGATGCGGATGTCGCGTACAATACGTTAGATTTTGCAAAACGAACGCTTATAGCTGGTTTTACAACTGTTAGGGATTTAGGTGGAAGTGGTATTAATGTTTCGTTACGTAATGCGATTGATGATGGAAAGGTGATAGGTCCACGGATTTTTACCGCAGAAAAAGCATTGGCAACCACAGGTGGTCATGCCGACCCGACTAATGGTGTGAAAGATGAATTAAAAGGAGATCCTGGACCAAAAGAAGGTGTAGTTAATGGTGTTGAAGATGCTAAAAAAGCAGTTCGTCAACGCTATAAAAATGGCGCTGATTTAATAAAAATCACAGCAACTGGAGGTGTGTTGAGTGTGGCCAAAAGTGGGCAAAACCCACAATTTACAATTGAAGAAATTAAAGCTATTTGTGAAACAGCAAAAGATTACGGTTTTCATGTAGCGGCTCATGCGCATGGTGATGAAGGAATGCAACGTGCAGTTTTGGGTGGTGTAAAAACTATTGAACATGGAACACTTATGAGCGAAGAAACTATGGCACTTATGATAGAACATGATGCGTATTTAGTACCTACTATTACAGCAGGAAAATCAGTTACCGAAAAGGCTAAAATACCGGGTTATTATCCAGATGTTGTTGTTGGTAAAGCGTTAGATATTGGTCCAAAAATTCAGAATACTTTTAGCAAAGCATACAAAAAAGGCGTTGGTATTGCATTTGGTACGGATGCTGGGGTATTTCTACATGGCGAAAATGCTAAAGAATTTGGCTATATGGTTGAAGCTGGTATGCCAGAAATAAAAGCACTTCAAAGTGCTACTGTGACCAATGCTAAAATATTGAATATGGAACATGAAATCGGTCAGTTAAAAGCGGGTTATTTTGCCGATATTATAGCAACAAATGAAAACCCTGTTGAAAATATCAAAACTACCGAGAATGTTGTTTTTGTCATGAAATCAGGTAAAATTTATAAAAAATAGCATTTTAAGACTGTTAATAATTCGTAAAAATCATTACGAATCTCTTAATCATATGGCGATATCATTAACATATTTATATTAATTATTTGATTAACAAAGGTTTAATAGTGATTTTTTGGATAAGCGTTATATCCTTTGTTACTTTGTATCAAATGATAAATGATATTATGAAATTGATTACAGTAAAACGCGCCACGCAAATTGAAAAAAGATTTACTCCAAAAATGGGTGAATTACGAACAAAAGTGACCTACATTAAAAAGCAATTTTTAAGTATTCCTTTTAAAACAGTACATAAGTATCGAGAAACCTATTATGGTGAGATAAAAGACTGTGAATCTTGTGAATTAGCAAGATAAAACATAAAAAAGCCTCAAATTAATTTGAGGCTTTTTCTTTTTTATTGGTTTTAAAATTACTGTAAAGTAACAGTCCCATACCGAGCATAACCGACATATCGGCTACATTAAAAATTCCTGTTCTAAACACACCTCCTAAATCAATATGCAAGAAATCGGTTACAGAACCATACATAATTCTATCGTAAACATTGGCAATACCTCCACCAATAATACAGCAAAATCCTATCAAGGATAATCTGTCTAATGTTTTATTTTTTATGATATAATAAAGAACATACCCTAAAACGCCAATGGGTAGAATTAACAGAAGTATTAATCGTAATGTAGGATTGAAATCACTACCCATGCCTAAAAAGGCACCAGTGTTTTCAACATTATGAAGCGTCAAGTAATCACCTAAAATTTCTGATTCACTTCCAGGAATTACTTGCGCTCTAACAATAACTTTAGAAATTTGATCTATGGCTATATTGAAAACAATCAATACAATTATAAAAGCTGTACGAGATAATTTCATTAAGCTTCTTTTTCAAATGTAGCAGAAGCCGTTTGAGCCTCACGATTAATTTTCTTAACCAAACCTTGCAATACATTACCTGGACCAACTTCAGTAAATAAAGTTGCGCCATCTACAATCATTTGTTGTACGGATTGTGTCCATTTTACTGGAGCCGTTAATTGAGAAATTAAATTGGCTTTAATTTCTGTTTCATCTGTTATTGCGCTTGCAGTAACATTTTGATATATTGGGCAATTAGGCTTACTAAATGTTGTATTTTCTATTGCGGCTGCTAATTCTTCTCGAGCTGGCTCCATAAGTGGTGAGTGAAATGCACCTCCAACAGGCAGGACTAAAGCACGACGTGCACCTTCAGCTTTTAACGATTCACAAGCTAAATTGATAGCATCAACTTCTCCTGAAATCACTAATTGTCCAGGACAGTTATAATTTGCTGCAACAACAACTCCCTCTGTTGTAGCACATATTTTTTCAACCACATCATCATCTAAACCTAAAACAGCTGCCATAGTACTTGGTTGTAATTCACAGGCCTTCTGCATGGCCATAGCACGTTGTGACACTAATTTTAAACCATCTTCAAACGTCAAAGCACCATTGGCTACCAATGCCGAGAATTCACCTAACGAGTGTCCAGCTACCATATCTGGTTTAAAGCTGTCTCCTAATGTTTTAGCTAAAATAACGGAGTGTAAAAAGATAGCAGGTTGGGTAACTTTAGTTTCTTTTAAGTCTTCAGCCGAACCTTCAAACATAATATCGGTAATGTTGAAACCTAATATATCGTTGGCTTTTTCAAATAATTCTTGTGCTAATGGTGAGTTTTCATAAAGGTCTAAACCCATTCCTGAAAATTGAGCCCCTTGACCTGGAAATATATATGCGTTCATGTGTTTCTAATTTTTATTGCTGCAAAAATAGCAATAATATTAAACTTATAAGCCTTTAATGGCAGCTTCGGCACAACGCTCACCATCCATTGCAGCAGAAACAATACCACCAGCATAACCGCCACCTTCGCCGCAAGGGTATAAGCCTTTAATTTGAATGTGCTCTAAATTTTCATTTCTTGGAATACTAACAGGAGAGGAAGTTCTAGATTCTACACCTACAACATTAGCTTGATCGGTATAATAACCATGCATTTTTTCACCAAAAGCTTGAAAGCCTTTGCGCAATCTGCTACCTATTAATTTAGGAAGTAAGGAGTGTAAAGGCGCACTTTTTAATCCCGGTTGATAAGAACATGGATTTAAATCTGCCGATAAGCGGCCTTCAACAAAATCTGTTAAGCGTTGCGCAGGAGCTGTTTGCGTTCTGCCCCCAGAAGTAAACGCGAGACGTTCTAAATCTTTTTGATATTCTAATCCTTTCAGCACGCCAAATGATTCATATTTGGGCAAGTCTTTATCCACGTTTATTTCGACAACAATTCCAGAATTAGCAAACAGATTATTTCGTTTTGAAGGCGACATACCATTCACGACTACTTCGCCATTAGCGGTAGCGGCAGGTACAATAAAGCCGCCTGGACACATGCAAAAGGAATAGACACCTCTGTCATTAACTTGTTGCACCAAACTGTAAGATGCGGCTGGAAGCAATTCATCACGTAATCCTTGGCAATGATATTGAATAGAATCGATAATATGTTGCGGATGTTCTACACGAACTCCCATGGCAAATGATTTGGCTTCTAATGCTATTTTCTTGTTGTTTAAGAGATAAAAAATATCTCTAGCTGAATGTCCAGTAGCTAAAATGACACGATTGGCTGCAAGCTCTTCGCCATTTTGTAACTGGATACTTTTAATTTCATTGTTCTTGATTACAAAATCTACAACGCGGGTTTCAAAATGAACTTCACCACCATATTTTAAAATAGTTTCTCGAATATTCTGAACCACTTTGGGGAGTTTATTCGTGCCAATATGTGGATGAGCGTCAACCAAAATTTGGTCTGTAGCTCCATGATACACCAGATTCTCAAAAATGCGACGCACATCGCCACGTTTTAAACTTCGTGTGTACAATTTGCCATCGCTATACGTGCCAGCTCCGCCTTCGCCAAAGCAATAATTAGAATCTTCGTTTACAAAATGGTCTTGGTTAATCGCTTTTAAATCGCGACGTCTGTCACGTACATTTTTACCGCGTTCTAAAACTATGGGTTTAAAACCTAATTCGATACAACGCAAAGCCGCATACATCCCAGCTGGTCCAAAACCAATAATGTGAATAGGCTTGGCTTTAGATACATCTTTATAGTGAAATTGATATTCAGACTTTTCAGGAAGAGGTTCCTTTATGTAAACAGCAACTTTATAATTGAATATAATTTTAGGTTTACGTGCATCAATAGATTTGCGTAACACCTTAATGCCAGAAATGTCATGGTGAGAAAGACTTAACGATTCTGCAGACTTCTTAAGAAGAATATCTGGAATGGTTTCTTCTTTGAGAGTCACACGCAACTGAAGCTCTTTTATCATGTGGCGAAATTAGGGAAAAATGCGTGATGAATGCTGAATTGTTTATCGGAAATTTCAATTAGTGGTATTACCCAAACCGTTTTTAAACATTACTGTCTAACATAGGTTGATGTCCAATAATAAGGGCCTCCATTAAAGAAGTTATCTACATGATTCATTATTAATATTCCATTTTCTTGATCCCAAGTACCGCTAAGAACAACTCCTGTATCAAATTGTGCCAAAGCTGTGTCATCCGAAAATGGCACTCGGTTGCAATCTTCAACTACAATATAACCAGGATTTATAGTTAAATCATAAGGTTGCCAATAGCCTCCAATATCGCTTATATACCATTTACCATTTTCTGCAAGCGAAATAGTTGCAATGCCATCTTCAGAGTCCCAATCATTCGAAGCGTGATACGTTCCCGTTAAGTCAACATGGCAATTAAAACTTATGGTGTAGGATTTACTTACCTTAAGTTCTGAACCTACTAAATTGGCAACAAACGCTATGGTTTTGGAGTAATCCTCAAATGCCAGGTTAGGAATAATATCTACAGGTATAGGTTGAATAAAATTGTTACTACTATTAAAGATATATATGCCTGAATTAAAATTGAAATCAACTCCTTCAATAGCTGTAGAGTTTTCATTATCTATGGTGATATTTATTTCAACATTAGTATTTGCAGGAATTTGATTGTAATTGACAATATGTAAACTGACTATATCAGTATATGTAGAACCATTGGACTCGAATGTATTATTACCCAAACCTTCAACAAATTCAAAAATTGGGACTACGCTTAATGGGTTGTTATTTGATGAATCATCCTCTGAACAAGAGAGAATTACAAAAATGATAATAAAGGATAGTAAAGATTTCATTGGCTAGTTTATTTACTAGATGCAAAAAACTCTAAAAGGTTGCGTTAAAATTTGATTTTTTTTCTAAAAATTAGAATTTCAGTTTAGTCAAATTGATTTAGAAAGTTGGATAATGCTTCAAAATAGTCTCTCGGTTGTTCGAGCCAGCCATAATGCGCACATTTATCCATAAAAACCAACGTAGAGTTCGGTAATAAGTTATAAGCTTCTTTTGCGATGTGGTCTCCCATAACATCTTGCTTACCTTGAATAATTAATACAGGTTTCTCAAAGTTTTTGTAGGCTTCACTACAATCAAAATTAATAGTACGAATGTTCTGCCAGATTAGGCTGTTTATGGTGCGGTTGCCTTGCGTCAGGCGTTCGGCAATTACAGGTGCATGTTTTTTATCATACACATAAGCTGGTGCTAAATATTTCCCACGATTATAGCGAGCTTGATAACTGGTATCACCACGGCTAATTTGTCTATTCCAATAGTTAAGCGAATCGCGTTCGTTTTTAGATAGTCGCGATAGTAAATTCAAATTTCTGGTGATACTTAAATTAAAACCTCCCGAGCCAGAAAGAATTAAACCTGATAGGCGTTCGGGATGTTTTTTGAGATAATATGAAGCCAGCATGCCGCCAAATGAGTGACCCAAAACTACCCAGTCTTTAAAGCCAAAATACTTTCTAATAGCTTCAATATCTGACACCATGAGGTCCATAGTCATGGTTTCAGAATTAACTTCAGAAATAGTCGATTGCCCTGTGCCACGTTGATCGTATAGAATGGCCAGATTCGTTTTTCCGAGTTCTTGAGCCAATGAAGTAAAGCCTTCGCTGTTCATACCTGGACCACCATTTATGATTAGAATGGGTTTGCCAATACCGAAGGTAGTAACATGGATATTGCCGTTTTCAATCGGGATGTCAATGGCCGATTGAGAAATTCCCAGTTTGGAAATAAAAGCAATACTCAATATGCAAAGCCATCTTACCATTATTTATTGTGATTGCTGTTGAAGTAAATTGTTCTTGTTTTGTCTGTTTTTAAGGATATTTAAATAGCGTAAGGCATTTTTATCTTCATAATCGGTATAGGCTTTGGAAGCCCAAGACATAGCAGTTTCTAAATCGCCATTAATTTCATTAATTATAGCTATGTTGTAACAAGCACGACCAGCAATTTTTCCTTTTGGATTGTTAAGTTCCTGCTCCCACAGTTCCGCAGCGCCATCCCAATCGCCTGTTTGCGCGCGACGTTTTCCAATTTCAAAGTTGTTGGTGCCTTTCACGTAATATTGTCTGGTTACGCGAATCTTAAACGGATAGGTTCTATATACATAATCCTGACCAATTACCGTACTGGCTTGCAATAGGGATTCTTTTCGTCCAACTATAGCCTCAATGGCTTTAGTGGGATTAATGCCTTTACCAACCGACGTAATCCAACGATCTAGAGTAATCTCATCACGAATCACCTTATTGATATTGTCATAAACTCTAAATCCGGCTTTAATATGCGTCGAAATAGTAGCTTCGTGATCAATCATGGGTATTTTAACACCAAACGCATTTAGCTGTTCAACGGTTCTCGTTTTATAGGATACTTTAGCATCAGTATCGTAAAAAGATAAAGTAACAATAGCATCTAGTTGATTTTCTTTACAAAGCATATCAACAGTTTCCCAAGGTAAAGCACTTGGAAAAATACCTAAACCAGGATTCTCTATTTTTTCAGTAGTTATAATTTCAACAGTATTATATTGACTGTCTTTTTCAAACGTGTCTTTTATGCTTTGAATGGTATATTCTGCACCTTCTTTATCCAGATTTCTCCCTTCAATAGATAGAATTTGGTCAATATCGTCTAATGGTTTGTTTTTCTTTGATGCTAAACTTCGATTAAGTAGACCAATATTTTGTAAGGAAGAAGGCACATAAACAGGTGCAGGCTCTGTAACGCTCATGGTTAAATTATTCATGGATTGGCATGAAAATAGGAGCATAGCAGCAGTAGTTGCTATAATCAGAATGTTAAAACGAAATCGTTTCATAATGTTTAGATTTGGGATTCTAATAAAGCTAATGTACTAAATTGTAATGAATTACACTTTTTTAACTGCGTAAATAGGTAATAAATGAAAACGCGTATTGGTGTTTTTCGTCTTTATCATGGAAAGTTTTTTGCGACTCATTCCACAATGACAAGTCTATTTCAGGGAAAAAGGTGTCCGCATTTTCAAAGCTTTCATGCACACGAGTTAATTCAATTTTATCAGCAAATGGCATGGCTTGTTTATAGATTTCGCCACCACCAATTACAAATGGTTGTTTATCACTTCTAGCGGCATCAAAAGCATCTTCTAGATTATTTACGACAATCACGCCATCAGGAACTTGATAGCTATCTTGTCTCGTTATAACAATATGCGTTCTATTTGGAAGAGGTTTCGGAAAGCTTTCAAAAGTTTTGCGTCCCATAATAATATGATGACCATTTGTTAAACTTTTAAAACGTTTAAGGTCGTCACTCAAATGCCAGATAAGGTCATTGTCTTTGCCTATGGCATTATCTTCACCAGCCGCAACTATAAGTGTTATTTCGGAATTTTTTAATGCCTTTGTTGGTGTTTTTGAAACTTTAGGAAGCGGGTAATCTTTATCAATTTGTTTTTGGATTTCGGCAATACGTTCTTTTTGTTTGGTAACTAAACTATTGAGTTGTTTTTCTTCCCACTTTTTACTTAATAATTTGGAAGTCACAAATACATTAAAAAGATGATAAATAAATAGAAATAACCAAGCTAAAATGGCAAAAACAAACCAGTTAATTCCAAAAAACGTGACGTCTTTACCAATGTTTAAAACAAGGTTGGCGACTATTAAAAAAACAGCGCCAATGAGGAATACTACAAAATGCGCATACAAACGCTTTTTTTGTTTGATGCGCTTTTGGGCATGCTTAATGAGTTCTAATTGCTCTTTGTCTATTTCTGGATTATTGCTTTTTTTCTTTCCGAACATCTTTAGTAATTATCTCTAGTAAATTTAACCTTTTTCTACAAGTTAGTGATTAATTGCTAAAAATAAATAGTCATAAGTATTTCCATGTCTGTATTAATGGGCTTACCATTTTTATACCCAGGACTTTTTAGTTTTGGCATACGTTTTAGAACATTGATGGCTTCGGCTGCCATTTCACGTTTATGTGCTTTGGCTGTTATGTTTTCTAATTTGCCTTTTTTATTAATAGTAAAACTCACCAAAAATTGTGTGGTTTTATCTAAAGGAAATAATTTGTCTGCCAATTCATAATTGATGCTAACTTTAATGTAATCCATAATCTTTTGTGTGGTACATTCTTTTAAAGCGACATTATTGATACTTTCTTTACAGCCTCTATAAATTGGAAATCTAGTTTTTAAGTCATTTTCATTATCTACTTTAAATTTTATAGGTAAAAAATAAGGTACTCGAACAGGTTTTCCATCAATGGTACCAGGTTCAAGTTTTGGTAGAAGGTCCATAACGCGTTTTGCCTCTTTATTTGCTTTTGGAGATTCTCCTTTTATTATCATATCTGAAATATTACCTACTGTATCAATTTTGAAAAAAACTCTAATTTGGTAAGTGCCATTATTCAAGCCTATATTTTTAACGGCATTTAAATTAAAATTACTTTTTACATGATTTACCAACATCTCATTCATACATTCCTTCAGAGCTTGATTACCCATATTATTATCACAACCTGGGTAAATAGGAACACGATCTAGCTTTTCTATATCTTCAATTCCTGTCTCAATTGTATTATCTTGTTGATTATTATTTTGAGAAAATAGAGTGTTTAAAAATAAAAAGAATGCAAGAAAAATAAGTTTAATTTTCATAAGTCTAAACAGCAACAACCCCTTTAATATGTGGATGTGGATTATAGTCAACTAATGTAAAATCTTCGAAATTAAAATCGAAAATATTTTTTACTTTCGGATTTAAAATCATTTTTGGAAGCGGTCTGATATCGCGTGATAGTTGTAATTCTAATTGCTCGTAATGATTACTGTAAATATGCGCATCACCAAACGTGTGTATAAATTCACCTGCTTTATAACCGCAAACCTGCGCCATCATCATGGTAAATAAGGCGTAAGAAGCAATGTTAAAAGGCACGCCTAAAAAGATATCGGCACTACGTTGATATAATTGACATGATAATTTGCCATTAGCAACGTAAAACTGAAAAAAAGCATGACAAGGTGGTAATGCTGCTTTGCCATTGGCTACATTTTCTGAAAAGGATTTTGATGTGTCTGGAAGCACCGAAGGGTTCCAAGCCGAAACCAACATACGACGGCTATCAGGATTCGTTTTTAAAGTCTGAATAATATCTTTTATCTGATCAATATCATCACTATTCCAGTTGCGCCATTGATGACCGTAAACAGGACCTAAATCACCATTTTCATCAGCCCATTCATTCCAAATACGCACACCATTTTCTGTTAAGTAGTTGATATTAGTATCACCTTTTAAAAACCAAAGTAATTCGTATACTATCGATTTTAAATGTAATTTCTTGGTAGTTACCATTGGAAATCCCTCACTTAAATCAAAACGCATTTGATAACCAAAAACACTTTTTGTTCCAGTACCTGTGCGGTCTGCCTTTTCATTTCCGTTTTCTAAAACATGCTTAACAAGGTCGTGATATTGCTTCATCTTCAACTTAATTTTATGAAAAATAAAAATAGAAAAAAGGGTCAAATCAAAGCGATTCAACCCTAAAATTATATTAAAAGTTATTAACTAATTTACCCAATTATCATACCAGCTATTGTAGCTGAAATTAATGACGCTATGGTTCCACCAATTAGTGCTTTTATACCGAATTCAGATAATGTTTTACGTTGCCCTGGAGCCAAAGAACCGATACCTCCAATTTGAATACCAATAGAGGCAAAGTTTGCAAACCCACATAGCATATAGGTTGCCATAATAATCGATTTGTTGTAATTTAAATGGGTTGCATTCGCCACATTTTTTAAATCGGCTAATTGAATGTAGCCAACAAATTCACTAGCAGCCAATTTGATACCTAACAATTGTCCCATCATCATCATATCTTCTTTAGCTACACCAATAAGCCACATAAGAGGTGCGAAAATATAACCCAAAATAAGTTCTAAAGATAAATTTGGATAAGGTGTATTAGCAGCAATCCACGTGTTAAGACCAGAGAAACTACCTATTTTAAAGAATCCATAATTTAGCATAGCAATAAAGGCTACAAAAACCAATAACATTGCACCAACATTAACAGCTAAACGTAAACCTTCAGTGGTGCCATTTGCAATGGCGTCTAAAAAGTTAGACCCAATTTTTTCGGATTCTACTGAAACATCAGTATTTATTTTTTCAGTTTGTGGGTATAATATTTTTGAAATGACAATGGCGCCTGGAGCTGCCATTACAGATGCAGCAAGAAGATGTTTTGCGTAAACCAATCGTAACACTGGGTCATCACCACCTAAAAAGCCAATATATGCTGCCAGTACTGCACCAGCTACTGTTGCCATGCCACCAATCATGACCAAAAGCATTTCAGATTTAGTCATTTTTTCTAAATAGGCTTTTATTAATAATGGTGCTTCAGTTTGTCCTAAAAAGATGTTTCCAGCAACACTTAAACTTTCGGCACCTGAAATTTTGAGTAGTTTAGAAAGCAACCATCCAAAAGCCTTAACCACACGTTGAATGATACCTAAATAGAATAAAACAGATGTTAAAGCTGAAAAGAATAATATGGTTGGTAGTACTTGAAAGGCGAAAATAAATCCAAAGGTATCCATATCAACCACTAATCCTTCAAATAAAAACTGACTACCAGCTCTAGTGAAATCAAGTACTTTTATGAAAAGCTTCCCTATGGTTTCAAATATTTTTTGAATGATAGGAACTTTGAGCACACCTACAGCAATCACGAGTTGAAACGCTAATCCAATACCAACTGTTTTCCAGTTCACTGCACGACGATTACTACTGAATAAAAAAGCAATAAAAATCAAGGAAATCATCCCTAAAACGCCTCGCCAAAGACTATTCATTGAAAATCCTTGACTAGGTATAATAGTATCTTTTGTGCTCGAAGGAACTACTGCTGTTTCAGCTGTTTGTGACTCTGGTACCGAATTAAAATGATAACGCGTATTGTTTTCACTAAAAACCAAAGTGGAATCAGTGAGTTCAGATATTTTATACCTTCTTATAGTATCATTTGGTTGATTGTAGTAAAATACCAAAAGATTATTTTGGTGCATGTAATCTCCTGAAGCTTGTAAATTTCGAGATTGAATATTATATTTAAAATTACCTTTATCTAAAACAAAAATATCTGACTCTGATAATTCAAAAAGATTTGAAACCGTATCATTTTCTATAGCCTGAAACTGCCATTTTTTTTCAATACTTTGAGCACTTATTGTGGTTAGTCCAAAAAAAATAGCCGTAATAGCTAATAAAAATTGTTTCATTTTAAATGCTGTTTAGCGTTTTGAAATTTCGTCTCTTATTTTTGCTGCTTTCTCGTAATCTTCGTTGGCTACAGCTTCATCAAGTAAATTATGCAATTCTTCTAAAGACTTACTTTTATAGCTTTCCTGAACCGATCCTGTTTCAAGCTCTTCAGCAATTAAATCATCAACTAGGACGCTGTCCTCTTCTGATTCGTCTTCGGTTTCCGGATTTATTTTGAGATAAATACCTGCTTTGTCAAGGATATTTTTGTATGTAAAAATAGGTGCCTGAAAACGCAGAGCTAACGCAATGGCATCACTAGTTCGTGCATCAATGATTTCTTCAATTTTATCCCGCTCACAAATAATACTGGAATAGAAAACGCCATCAACCAATTTGTGGATAATCACTTGTTTTACGACGATGTCAAAACGATCGGCGAAATTTTTAAAAAGGTCGTGAGTTAGTGGTCTAGGTGGCCTGATTTCCTTTTCAAGGGCAATGGCTATAGATTGGGCTTCAAAAGCTCCAATAACTATAGGTAATTTACGGTCACTATCTACTTCATTCAATATTAAGGCATAAGCACCATTTTGTGTTTGGCTATAGGAAATACCTTTTATTTTCAGTCGTACTAAACTCATAGGCTATTAAAAAGCAAAGAACTGTTTAAATTAGGACTTTACCAAACCGTTACACACAGTTTTTGGTACTTTAAACTAATTTAAACAGCCCTTTATAAATACAATTTAAAAAAAATATATTTATTGTTGTGCCTTAAACGTTTTTAAATTCTCTATTAGCTTTGGAACTACTTCAAAAGCGTCACCAACTATCCCGTAATCTGCAGCTTTAAAGAAAGGTGCTTCAGGATCTGTATTGATAACTACTTTTACTTTTGAAGCATTAATTCCCGCCAAATGTTGAATAGCACCTGAAATACCAACGGCAATGTATAAGTTTGAAGCTACGGGTTTTCCAGTTTGCCCAACGTGTTCACTATGTGGTCTCCAACCTAAATCACTCACTGGTTTAGAACAGGCTGTAGCTGCGCCTAAAACATCGGCAAGCTCTTCTATCATTCCCCAGTTTTCTGGGCCTTTTAATCCGCGACCACCTGATACAACTATTTCAGCATCTGCAATAGTTACTTTGCCTGTTACCTTATCCACAGATTCAACAGAAACACCTAATTCTGGAATACTTGGTGAAAAATCTTCAGCTGTTGCCGAAGCAGTGTTCTCCACAACTCCGAAAGCATTTTTTGAAACACCCACTAATTTCACATCTGTATTTATAGTTGTCATGTTAAATGCCTTATTGGTAAAGGCTGTTCTTTTAACTGTAAAAGGCGCCGTGTTTGAAGGTGCTTCAACCACGTTTGAAGCATATCCTGCTTCTAAATCAACGGCTAAAAGTGGTGCCAGATATTTACTGTCTGCACTTGAGCTTATAATAACCACTTTAGCATTTTCATTTCTTACTGCTTGCGCAATAACGCTTGCATAAGCATTGGCATTAAAAGACTCTAATTGTGAATTAGTCACTTTTAAAACCTTATCTACTCCATGATTTCCAAGAACACTAGTGTCATCAGCGTTAAAAGTAATTGCTGTAACAGATGTTCCCATTTTGTCGGCCACTGCTTTGGCATATGAGGCCACTTCTAATGCGGTTTTTTTAAATTTCCCGCCTTCTGATTCTGTATAAACTAAAACTGACATTTTTTTCTTTTTTGAACGTTAATTAAATTACTTTGGCTTCGTTGTGTAGTAAGTCCACAAGTTCTTGAACATTATCTGCATCAACTAACTTTACTGCACCTTTTGGAGCTGGCTTTTCAAATTTTACCGAATCAGTTTCTGCTTGAGCATCAACGGGCTCAACAACTTGTAATGGTTTTTGGCGTGCCATCATGATACCTCGCATGTTTGGAATACGCAAATCACTTTCTTCTACTAAACCTTTTTGTCCGCCAATAACTAATGGTAAAGCAGTAGAGACAGTTTCTTTACCACCATCAATTTCTCTTGTTGCTTTGGCATTGTTACCGTCTACTTCAAGGCTTATACAATTATTTACAAAGTTGGCGTTTGTTAAACCAGCTAACATACCTGGAACCATACCACCATTATAATCGATTGACTCTCGACCAGCAATCACTAAATCATAACCACCATCTTGAACAACTTTGGCTAGTTCCTTTGCAACTTGAAAACCATCTTTTGCAGCTGTGTTAACACGTATAGCACTATCTGCTCCAATAGCTAAAGCTTTTCGAAGGGTAGGTTCAGTTTCAGGACCTCCTACATTTACAACGGTAACATTTGCCTGTTGTTTTTCTTTAAACCACATGGCTCTGGTTAGTCCAAATTCATCGTTAGGATTTATCACAAACTGAACACCGTTAGTGTCAAATTTAGTGTCGTTCTCTGTAAAATTAATTTTGGAAGTCGTATCAGGAACATGACTAATACATACTAATATTTTCATATCGATATTTTTTAATAAAACGTATAATTTTTTGAGGTTACGAAGTTACTTATTTTATTCTGAATTTTTACTATGCGCGCATAGTAAATTTTTAATCACAACAATTAAGTAAAGTTTTTCATTTATTCCTATTTTTGCTCATCATAATAAGTAATTACATGAAGACAATTCAATTTAGGGAAGCTGTTTGTGAAGCCATGAGTGAAGAAATGCGTGCAGATGACAGCATTTATTTAATGGGTGAGGAAGTAGCTGAATACAATGGTGCATACAAAGCCAGTAAAGGTATGTTGGATGAATTTGGACCCAAACGCGTAATTGATACGCCTATTGCCGAATTAGGTTTTGCAGGAATTGGGGTAGGATCTACAATGACAGGATGCAGACCAATCGTTGAGTTTATGACGTTTAATTTTGCCTTGGTTGGAATAGACCAAATAATTAATAACGCTGCTAAAATAAGACAGATGTCAGGTGGCCAGTTCAAATGCCCAATTGTTTTTAGAGGACCTACTGCTTCAGCAGGTCAATTGGCAGCAACACATTCGCAAGCTTTTGAAAGTTGGTTTGCTAATACGCCTGGTTTAAAAGTAATAGTACCGTCTAATCCTTATGATGCAAAAGGTTTATTAAAATCAGCTATTCGTGATGATGATCCGGTCATTTTTATGGAAAGTGAGCAAATGTATGGTGATAAAGGTGAAGTTCCTGAAGGCGAATATGTTATTCCTATTGGTGTAGCTGATATCAAACGAGAAGGAACTGATGTTACAATCGTGTCATTTGGTAAAATTATAAAGGAAGCTTATAAAGCTGCTGAAGAACTTGAAAAAGAAGGTATTTCATGTGAAATTATTGATTTAAGAACGGTAAGACCAATGGATCATGATGCTATTCTAAATTCAGTAAAAAAGACTAATAGATTGGTAATTCTTGAGGAAGCTTGGCCATTTGGTAATGTTGCCACTGAAATTACTTATCAGGTGCAATCAAAAGCTTTTGATTATTTAGATGCGCCCATTATAAAGATAAATACGGCAGATACACCTGCTCCATATTCTCCTGTATTATTGGAAGAATGGTTGCCAAACAGTAACGATGTTATAAAGGCAGTCAAAAAGGTTATGTATAAATAAAATGGCGTTTTCTACGTTAAATAAACTTCATTGGCAACATTGTTGATGAAGTTTTTTTATAATTATGAAGTTTAATCTACTTATTACATTGCTCTTTATCGGATGCTCATCCGTTTTTGCCCAAACTAAAGTTAGTGGGCATGTTATTGATGAAGGCAATGAGCCAGTAGCATATGCCAATATTATTTTTAAAAACTCTTCAGAAGGAACTATCACCAATGAAAATGGGCGATTTTATTTAGAATCTGATGAAACTTGGGATACACTTATCGTATCATTTGTAGGATATAAAACCATTGAATTTCCACTAACTAAAAGAGTTAATTACGATTTAAATTTCGTTATTGAAGAAGAAGCTGCAGCTTTAAATGAAGTAGTCATTGTTTCAGGAAAACAATCCAAAAAAGCCGAAGAAAATCCAGCAATAGCCATATTACAGAAAATATGGGAACGAAAACGTCAGAATGGCCTTAGGCAATTTAATCAATATGCTTATGATAGATATGAAAAGGTAGAATTCGATTTGAATACTATTGACAGTTCACTTATAAAAAGTAACCTGTTTAAGGGTATGGAGTTTGTTTTTGAACAGGTAGACACTTCAAAAGTAACAGGAAAAACCTATTTACCCATTTTTATAAATGAAGAAGCAGCAAAGGTTTACGGAGACAATATTTTGGATAAAGAAAAACTAGTGCTTAAGGGAAATAAAAATTCAGGTTTTAGTAACAACCAAGCTATCATAGACTTCATTAAAGACTTGTATTCACAATATGATGTGTATGAGAATTATCTAAAATTCTTTGATAAAAGTTTTGTTAGCCCTTTGTCTAAAACTGGTATTAACACCTATAATTATGTGTTGGCAGATAGTGCTTTCATTGGCGATAAATGGTGTTATAACATCATTTATTACCCAAGGCGAAAGAATGAACTGACATTTAAAGGTGATTTTTGGGTGAATGATACTACTTATGCCATAAAGGAAATCAATTTACAAGCCTCCAAAAGTGCTAATATTAACTGGGTTAAGGAAATTTATATTGAACAAGAGTTTGATGTTGTAAATGACTCGGTTTTTTTGATTAAGCGTGATTATTTTATGTCCGATTTTACGTTTAATAAAAAGGAAAAGTCTCGAGGTGTTTATGGAAAGCGTACGACGCTTTATGATAATTATGTTTTTGATGAGGTCAAAGATGAAAAGTTTTATAAAGAAGAAGTTTTTGACTACGATAAAGATGCCTACAATCGTGAAGATGCCTTTTGGGAAGCTAATCGCATGGAAGCCTTGAGTAAGGATGAGAAAGGGGTTTATAAAATGCTAGATACCCTTAAAACAGTCAAAAAATTCAAGCGTCTCTATAATGTTGGTAGTATATTGGCTTCAGGATATATTGAATTTGATGATTGGAATTTGGATTATGGACCCATTTTTTCAACTGTTGGATATAATGATGTTGAAGGCATCAGGTTAAGAACAGGAGGAAGGACTTACTTTGGTCCAAACGACTTATGGCGCTTACAAGGATTTATTGCATATGGTTTTAATGATGATAAGTTTAAGTATGGTTTTTCGGCTAAATGGTTGTTGAATAAACGAAATCGTCTCATCATTTCGGCAGGACATAGACGTGATATAGAACAAATTGGAGCTAGTTTAACCACTTCAACGGACGTTTTAGGGCGTAGTTTAGCATCTAATGCTGTTTTTACTACAGCACCAAATGATAAACTTTCAAATATAAATTTAACAGCTTTAGCTATTGAAATAGAGCCTATTAAGAATGTGATGTTCCGTGTAGGTGGCGATTATAGAACGCTTTCATCGGCATCACCAACATTCAGTTTAGATTATATTGACCCAGAGTCGCCAACTGGAATTTCATCTGAAGTAAAACAATTTGAAAGTACATTATCAGTTTCTTATTTTCCTGGCAGAAAAATGTCTGGTTACGGAGTAGAACGACGTAACGCTAATGATACCTATGCTTCAATCTTTGCACAATTAAGTGTTGGTAGGGATGATTTGTTTAAAAGTGATTTCACCTATACAAAATGGCAATTTTCATATATACAACCATGGATTTTAGGAGGATTTGGAAGATTGTATTCTACTATTGAGGTAGGTAAAACATTTGGAGAAGTGCCTTTGGGATTATTAAGTGTAGTTCCTGGTAACCAGTCCTATTTCTCGATTTATAAATCCTTTTCTCAATTAAATTTTTATGAATTTGTAACTGACACTTATGCGTCACTTCATTTAGAACACAATTTTAACGGTAGGTTATTTTCAAGAATACCATTACTGCGTAAACTAAATTGGCGTGAAATAATTGGAATAAGAGGCGTTTGGGGACAAATTTCTGATGAAAACATAGCTTTAAGTGCACCTTCTAATATTCCGTTGGTAGCTCCAACTGATGAAATATATTACGAATACAGTTTTGGTATTGGCAATATTTTCAAGGTTTTTAGAATTGACTTTAATTTTAGAGGTAATTACTTGGATAATCCTGGAGCTCGAGATTTTGGAATTACAGGAAGTTTTGGGTTTGTATTCTAATCACTTTTTTTGCTCTTAAACTCATCAAATTGAGATGTTTCCTCAACTTTTGGGAAACTGTTATTAGTCATATTAGTATCGGCAAATTCAAAGTTTGGATCTAAATTCACTTTTTCAACTTCATTGTCCTTTAGAAATGTTTTAGAAACCTGATATTCGTTTCTTCTCCAAATATCTGCTGGTAGTACATCTGTTTCTTTTGAACCATCCTTATAAACCCATTCAATTTTTACAGGCATGACTAATCCACCTATATTCTTGATAGTTACTTCGTAAATATTTTTTCCTGAAACTTGTTTGCGTAATTCATCTTCATCTAAACGTGATAGAAATCCGCCATAAGCTTGATCTGGTGTTTCTGATAGTTTAATCATATCTAGTCCACTGGAAAAATCTTTTGCTTTTTGTTCAGTGCCTTCAACAGTCGCCGCAATTTTCACTTTTTTCTGTTGGTCTTCAATATTCAAATCTTCTTCATAAACCTTATACCATTTTACATCGGTTAACTCCATATCAACATTATCCGTTGTAAAAAACCATCCTCTAAAAAACCAGTCTAAATCTGTCGCTGTTGCGTCCTCTAGAGTTCTAAATAAATCACCTGGATTAGGGTGCTTATATTTCCATCGATTGGCATATTCTTTAAACGCTTGGTCAAACAGTTCTTTACCAATAATAGAGTTACGAAGCATTTGTAATCCAACAGTCGGTTTTTGATAGAAATTAGCACCAAATTGGGTTAATAACTCACTGTCAGAAGTCGTCATAATTGGGCGTAAAATATTCTTATCACCTTGCATAAACGGAACAATATCTTTTGGTTCGGTACTATGAAATTCTGGATAGCGTTCGGCAACAGTTCGTTGGTGTAAAAAGGTGTTCAGTCCTTCGTCCATCCACATCCACTTACGCTCATCAGAACTAACTATCATGGGAAACCAGTTGTGACCAACTTCGTGAATAATGGTGCCTATCATACCTTGTTTAGCACGATCGCTAATTTTCCCATTTTTATCAGGGCGCCCACCATTGAAGCTAATCATTGGGAATTCCATACCAATGTTCGAGGTGTTAACCGAAATAGCTACAGGATATGGATATTCAAAAGTAGCTTCGGAATACACTTCTAATGCAGCTTTTACCGCTTTTGTTGACTCATCTTTCCAAACAGGCAAGCCTTCTTTTGGGTAAAATGACATAGCCATAACCTTATTAGTCTCTAACTGAACTGCTTGAGCATCCCAAATGAATTTACGAGACGAAGCAAAAGCAAAATCACGCACATTTTTAGCCGTGTATTTCCAAGTTTTTAGTTTGGATGCTTTTGATTTTTCATTGGCTATAGCTTCATCTATAGTAACAATCATCACAGGTTTGTCAAATGTTTTTTCCGCTTGTTCCAAACGTTGCCTTTGTGTTTTGGTTAAAACCGATTCACTATTTTGAAGTCGTCCTGTTGAAGCTACAATATGGTCTTCAGGAACAGAAATTTCAACATCATAATCACCAAATTCTAAAGCAAATTCACCTAATCTCTGAAATTGTTGATTTTGCCACCCTTCAGTGTCATTGTAAACGGCCATTCTCGGGAACCAGTGTGCAATTAAGTACACTGTGTTGTTATCTTCGGGAAAATATTCATATCCTTCACGAGACAGTAAGAACATACTTCTATCAGTAATTGGGTAAGACCATGCCAAAGAAAAACTCATAGATTCGCCAGATTTTAAGGGTTCCTTTAGCATGACCTTCATCATGGTATTATTTACCAAGGCTTGCATGTCTTTACCTGAACTGTCTTTTATATATTTTATAGTATAACCAGCAGGAAAATCAATAGCACGCGTTAAGCTTTGCATTTGTCTGGTAGTCATATTATCACGAACACCACCAAAAGCATCACCAAAATCTGGGTTTCCTTTTTTGTTGACATTTTGTTCTAATTGAATCCAGAGGTAACTTAAGTTATCTGGAGAATTGTTATAATACGTAATAGTTTCTTCACCTGTTAGCATATTATTCTTTTCGTCAAGCGTCGCTTTTATTTTGTAATCGGCACGTTGTTGCCAATAGGCTTTTCCTGGTGCACCACTAGCTGTGCGATAACTGTTTGGAGGTGCTATCATATTATCAATGGGTTCAAACTTACCTTGCCAAGGTTGGGTTTGCGATTGGATATTTGGAAAGCTAAAAAGAGAAACGAGAATGATTAATAGAAGTCTCATGCTAAATATGTTGTTTTGGTTTTTTGATTGGAGTTGAAAGATATAAAAAAATGAAATGAGGATTTTTATTTTAACATTAATTGTTGGTAACTAGTTAATTAGAAAAAAGTATAAAGTCAATTCATAATGTTGCCCAAACGCAAACACTTCCGTACCTTTGCAGTCCTAAAAAATTAACAATGACAAATAAGGGTAAAACGACATTTGATGTACTGATTGAAATACCAAAAGGTAGCCGTAATAAATATGAATACGATTTTGAATTAAATAAAATACGATTTGATCGTATGTTGTTTTCTTCTATGATGTATCCAGGTGATTATGGATTTATTCCAGAAACCTTGGCATTAGATGGCGATCCTTTAGATGTTTTGGTAATGGGTACAGAACCTACGTTTCCTATGTGCGTTATGGAGGTAAAGCCTATTGGTGTTTTTCACATGGCAGATGAAAAAGGACCAGATGAAAAATTGGTTTGTGTACCAGTTAGTGACCCTATTTGGAACAGTTATAATGATATTGAAGATTTAAATCCGCATAGAAAAAAAGAAATTACCCATTTTTTTCAAGTCTATAAAGATTTAGAAAAAAAGAAAGTAGATGTAGGTGGTTGGGGAAATGCCCAAGAAGCCTATGATATATTCAACAAATGTGTAGAACGCTATGAAAATAGCGAACACAAAGCCAAAGGTAATTTCACTATATAGTTTAAGGTAAAATAATAAATTTAAAACCCTACTAAATGTATTGTTTAGTAGGGTTTTTCTATTAAAATCGATTTCACTACTTTTGCCCAGCTAATTATTAAAAATATAAACTAAATAATATGGAATCAATGATGATTTACATGCCAATAGCTTTGGCACTTTTAGGATTAATTTACATGCTTGTAAAGAAATCTTGGGTAATGAAACAAGATGCTGGAGATGGAAAGATGAAAGAAATTTCAGATCATATCTACGAAGGAGCCCTAGCATTTTTAAATGCAGAATATAGATTATTAACAGTTTTTGTTGTAATTGTTGCAGCATTATTAGCTGTTGTGTCTTTTATTGTACCTACAACGCATTGGCTAATTGTAATAGCTTTTGTTTTTGGAGCTATATTTTCTGCTTTTGCTGGAAACATCGGGATGAAAATTGCCACAAAAACGAATGTTAGAACTACGCAAGCTGCACGTACCAGCTTACCAAAAGCATTAAATATATCTTTTGGAGGTGGAACTGTAATGGGACTTGGTGTTGCAGGTTTAGCCGTTTTAGGTTTAACAGTTTTCTTTATTATTTTTTTCCATGTATTTATGGATGGGGCTTGGACTAATACAATGGATATGACAATTGTATTAGAAACTTTAGCTGGCTTTTCTTTAGGAGCAGAATCTATTGCATTATTTGCAAGAGTAGGTGGAGGAATCTACACAAAAGCTGCTGATGTTGGAGCTGATTTAGTTGGAAAAGTAGAGGCTGGAATTCCAGAAGATGATCCTCGTAATCCTGCTACTATTGCAGATAACGTGGGAGATAATGTTGGTGATGTTGCAGGTATGGGAGCTGATTTATTTGGATCTTATGTTGCAACAGTATTAGCAGCAATGGTTCTTGGTAACTATGTAATTAAAGATATGGGTGGTAACATTGGTGAAGCCTTTGGAGGTATTGGACCAATCTTATTACCAATGGCAATTGCAGGTGCAGGAATCATTATCTCTATAATAGGTACGATGCTAGTTAAAATTAAATCTAACGATGCTAAAGAAGCTCAAGTAATGGGTGCTTTAAACATTGGTAACTGGACATCTATTGCTTTAGTTGCATTGTCTTGTTTCGGATTATGTATGTATATGCTTCCTGAAACTATGAAGATGAATTTCTTCGGAGAAGGTTTGCAAGAGATTTCTTCAATGCGTGTATTTTATGCCACTTTAGTTGGTTTATTTGTTGGAGCAGTTATTTCTTCAGTTACTGAATACTATACAGGATTAGGTAAAAAGCCAATATTAAATATTGTACAACAATCATCTACTGGAGCTGGAACTAACATTATTGCTGGTTTAGCAACAGGTATGATATCTACATTCCCTTCAGTATTATTATTTGCTGGAGCCATTTGGGCATCTTATGCATTTGCTGGATTTTATGGTGTAGCATTAGCAGCTTCTGCAATGATGGCCACAACTGCAATGCAGTTAGCTATTGATGCTTTTGGACCAATTTCTGATAATGCAGGTGGTATTGCCGAAATGAGCGAACAAGAACCAATTGTAAGAGAGCGTACAGATATTTTAGATTCAGTTGGTAACACTACTGCCGCAACTGGTAAAGGATTTGCTATTGCTTCTGCAGCATTAACATCCTTAGCATTATTTGCTGCTTATGTAACGTTTACTGGTATAGATGGTATTAACATTTTTAAAGCACCAGTATTAGCCATGTTATTTGTTGGAGGTATGGTACCTGTAGTATTTTCTGCTTTAGCAATGAATGCTGTAGGTAAAGCTGCTATGGAAATGGTAGAAGAAGTACGTCGTCAGTTTAGAGATATTCCAGGAATTATGGAAGGAACTGGTAAGCCAGAATATGATAAATGTGTGGCGATTTCTACACAAGCATCTTTAAAAGAAATGATGTTACCAGGTTTATTAACTATTGGATTCCCATTAGTAATTGCCTTTGTGCCCATGTTATTTGGAATGAGTCATGTTGCTATTGCGGAAATGTTAGGTGGTTATATGGCTGGTGTTACAGTTTCTGGTGTGTTATGGGCAATTTTCCAAAACAATGCAGGAGGTGCATGGGATAATGCTAAAAAGTCTTTTGAAGCTGGTGTTGAAATTAATGGTGAAATGACATATAAAGGATCAGACGCTCATAAGGCGGCTGTAACTGGTGACACTGTTGGAGATCCGTTCAAAGATACATCTGGTCCATCAATGAATATATTAATTAAATTAACTTGCTTAATTGGTTTAGTAATTGCACCAATTTTAGGAGGGCATGCTATTGAGGAAGGGGTCGCCTTAAATGATGAGGTTGTTAATGAAGAAGTTGTAAAAAAAGTGTTTGTAGATATGCAAATTGTGGGTGATGATATTGTGAAAGCTATAGTGCAAACAACTACTTTTGAAAATGATAAACCTGTTATTGATGAGCGCATTATAACTGGTACTCGTAATGAAGTACAGGAAAAGATTGAAGAATTAAAAGCTTCTTCAACTCAATTTAAAGAAAAAATAACGGACATGACCATTGAGGAAGAAGTTATTAAAGAATAGATATTGCGATAATATTTGAATTGAAAAACCACGCTAATTAGCGTGGTTTTTTATTTATTACACATTAATTTTGAGAAAATGATAAAAAAAGATCCATTTCAAATAATTACTTTTCAGAGTTATGGCACGCAAAACCATTTTTATCTGCGCGGTAGAGCACTCGAAGACGAATCAATAAACCTTGAAGCAAAGGGGTGGTTTAATTTGTTTATCAATTCTTTTAAGCGTTTTGAAAGTGACGAAGTTAAGCATGTGGCTATCAACTTAAGGCTGCCAAATGATAAGGTGATTTCTACGACTACTGATGAGCATGGTTATTTTAGAGTAGAAGAAAATTTAACCAATTTACAGTTATTGTGTAATAGCGAAGGTTGGCTTCCAATAGTGGCTTCTTACAAAGATGTCAACATACAACGAGTTATTCAGAATGAAAATCGTTTTCCTGCTGAAATGTTAATTCCTTCTGAAGCATCAGAATTTGGAGTTATAAGTGATATTGATGATACCATATTACACACAGGTGTGGTTTCTAAACTAAAATGGCGTGTTCTTTACAACACTATTTTTAAAGGAGCATTTAGGCGAGAGCCTCTCAAAGGAACTGCTGAATTTTATCATTTACTTCACAGAGGGAAATCAGGCAAAAATGCCAATCCAATTTTTTATGTAAGTCATAGCCCCTGGAACATGTACAGATATTTGGAGTACTTTTTAAAGAAGCATAATTTTCCAAAAGGGCCTATTTTATTGAGGAGTATGTCGACCGTTTTCAAAAGAAATACGACTGATGAAAAACCACAAAAGCAATTGGAAATAATGCATATCCTTAAAACCTATCCGGATTTAAATTTCATCCTAATTGGCGATAGTGGCGAACATGATGCTGATATTTATATAGAGATTGCCCAATCATATCCAAACCGAGTAAAAGCTATTTATTTGCGAAGCGTTAAGCATGAAGAAAAAATGCTTCGTATAAGAGGGCTGTTTGAATCTTACAAAACAACTCCTGTACTGTTGGTAGATTCTAGCGAACAAGCTGTTGCGCATGCACGAGAACACGGTTTTATAAGATAATGATTAAAATAAGCCGTGTATTTCAGCTTCAATCTTGTTAATAATTGTCCCTAAATCTTCTGGGTTAGAGACAAAGTCCATGTTGTCCACATCAATAATCAATAATTTTCCTTTATCGTAACCGTGAATCCAAGCTTCATAGCGCTCATTTAATCTGCTTAAATAATCAATGCTAATAGAGTTTTCATAATCGCGTCCGCGTTTATGAATTTGATTTACCAAATTTGGAATAGAGCTTCTTAAATATATCAGTAAATCAGGTCCTTGCACAAAGGATTCCATTAAATCAAAAAGCGAACGGTAATTTTCAAAATCACGATTAGTCATTAAACCCATCGCATGAAGGTTTGGTGCAAAAATATGAGCATCCTCATAAATGGTTCTATCCTGAATAATATCTTTGCCACTTTCACGTATTTGAGCAACCTGACGAAAACGGCTATTTAAAAAATACACCTGTAAATTAAAACTCCAGCGTTCCATTTGATTGTAAAAATCATCTAAATAGGGATTGTCAACTACATCTTCTAATTGAGGTTCCCATTTATAATGTTTAGCTAATAATTTTGTGAGCGTAGTTTTTCCTGCGCCTATATTTCCGGCTACTGCAACGTGCATATATCAATTAATTTTTTAGTTGGAATTCATGTAGAATTTTGGAATCGTAAATATACAAGGTTTCGGTGGTTACTAAAAACTGTTTTATTAACAATTCCGGTAAATTTAGTGGTAGGATTTTTTGTGTTTTGTCATCTAAATAAAGTAGCTCATTTTCTCTTTGTAAAAGAATATTATCATTTGTTTCAGCTAATTTCTGGTAGCCTTCATTTTTTATTTTATAAAGCAGACTGCTAAAGTAATTGTACTTATAGACAAAGTTTTCAGTTAGTAACCAACAGTAGTTATAATTACTTTTTAAATCCAAGACCTCAGAAGTAACAGGAAGTGTCGTGGCACGCACTTGTTTAAGCTTGTAATCGTAAAGTTCTAATTGTTGAATATCTCTATTAAAAATCCAAATGGTATTATCATTACCAATAGAGACATGACTAACATTTCTGTAAGTTTGTGTTGTGTTAAAATCAATTTTAAATACTTCAGCCAATCTATTGTCTAAAATAATAACGGTGTTAAAGTCCTGATAGAATAAAACAATTTTTAAAGGATTGTAAGTATTCACCGTTGTGATGTTACCCAATTGTACATTGCTATAATTAATGGTGGTTTCGGGAGTTTTCTTGTAAAGAATATTATTTGTTACATAATACTCGGTGCCAAAATTGTCAATGCCAATAATTTTTGAAACATCTAGTTTTCGTTGCTGTTTTATAACTGGAATAATACTGTCTTGCGAATAGACCGTAATAGAGAAAAAAATAAGAATATAGTTAAGCCATTTCATTAGACTTGAAAAGTACAAAAATCAATCCAAAAATCAGCAGATTAATTTGTATCCAAAACCACGAACGTTTAGAATTTGAATGGATTCATCTTGGTGAAGTTTTTTTCGAAGTTTGGATATAAACACATCCATACTTCTCGCACTAAAAAAATCATCATTTCCCCAAAGTTTGTTTAAGATTAATGAGCGGTCCAAGACTTGATTTTTGTTTTTTATTAAATGAAAAAGCAAATGCGCTTCTCTATGGGTTAGTTGCAGTGGTTCTTCAGAATTAAACTGAAGAAGCTGCTTGGGAAAATTGAAAGTAAATTGCCCCAATGATATGATTTCAGTAGTGTTTTGAATTTCTTTTCTTTTTATAAGATTATTTATTCGCACAATTAATTCCTCCATGCTAAAAGGTTTTTTTAGATAATCATTACCACCAATTGTAAAACCTTCAACAACATCTTGAGTTTGTGATTTTGCAGTTAAAAAAATAATAGGAATGGTGTCATCAATGGCTCTGATTTCTTTAGCAAGTGTGAAACCATCTTTTCTCGGCATCATGACATCTAAAACCAATAATTCTGGTTGATGTTCCTGATATACCTGAAAAGCTCTCTCTCCATTTTCACATAGTAAAACATGAAAATGCCGTGTTTCTAGACTTTCCTTGATTATCAGTCCCAGAGCAGGTTCATCTTCGGCCAATAAAATAGTTATTTTTTTATGCATTAGGCAAAGTCATTTTAAATAGTGTTTTATTCAATTCAACAGCAACAGTTATAACGCCATTATGCTTTTCAATTATTTTCTTGGTATAATATAATCCAATTCCAAAACCTTTAATGTCATGTGTATTCCCTTTAGGAACACGATAAAATTTATCAAATATTTGATCTTTTAAATGTTTGTCTAATCCATTTCCATCATCAGAAATGATAATTGAGAAAGAGATTGCTGTTTGAATGAGTTCTACAGAAATATTTCTTCCGCCGTACTTTACGGCATTATCAATAACGTTGCTTATTGCATTTTCAAAATGAAAAATATCCACTTGAGCATGAATAGTCTGTTCCGGTTTTATTAAGGTGATGGTCTTGTCATCTGATTGCATTTGATATTTAGTAACAAGATTTTCTAAAAGCTCTGTTATATTACAACTTTCTTTATTCAAGTCTAGGTTCTCACTATCTAATGTCGCCGTTTCCAACAGTTTATCTACCATAATAGTTAGTTTATCTAATTGATTGGATGACATATCGAGATAGCTTTTGGTCTTTGCTTGGTCTTTAAGTGTGTTAAAGTTTTTAATGCTTTCAATGGCCACACTTATGGTTGCTATAGGTGTCTTAAATTCATGAGTGATATTGCTAATAAGGTCATTTTTTACTTCAGCTAATTGTTTTTGATGCTTGATTATTTTTAATAAATAAAACAAACACCCTATCACTGCCAAAATTAATAACAGCGATATAAAAATCCCCAGCATAATTCGTTTTAAAATAAGGATGGTGGTATTTGCGAAATGTATTTCTAACTCGCTGGAATTTGGTAGATAAGCTGATTTTGAAGCTGTTCTTAAATTTGGATTTTTTAGGGATTTGAATTTTTTTGATTCAAGATTATTGAATGGAGATTTAAACAATAATCCGTAATCAATATTAAGATTTTTTCTTAAAAGTTCTAATTGCACTAGTGAATCTAATCGGTCAATTTTTAAGCTATCATTTGTCATTGAATAAATGACTTTGGAAGTCAATAGTTTAAAAGAGTCTGTGGTCAAGGAATCTATTGATAAATGGTCATTGACTCCCATTTCAAGTTTAATAGGTTGCCATTTTTTTAAAGTTTTCTTTTGAATGGATTTAGAATCATTTAAAATTGAAACATCGTCAAATATTTCGATTTTTATAGAATCGTTTTTTGATGAAAAATCAAATTTTTCAATGATACTGTCTATTTTTTGATTGTGATCATGAATACTTGTTGAATCGTCTAAACTAAAAGCAAAAGCAAGGGTGTTGTGTTCTGCCATTTTCGCATAGTAATTGTCAACAGCGTTGTCAAGACTCACTTGGACATCGTTAATAAGCTGCTGTTTACTATTCAAGTAGTTTTTATAATTCCAATACACTTGAATAGCAATAGTACATAAAATCACCACTACTATTGTATTGAGAATCCATTTATAGCGAACGTCATTCATGTTTCAAATGTATATGTTAAAATTTATTATAACTAATCGGTTAACACACGTTAACACTGGTTAACTTAAAAAAGGATTTGCGTGAAGCATATTTGTAAAGTAAAAATCATTAAACATCAAATTATGAAACGAATAGTTATTTTACTTGCTTTTACATTTGTGACAACTATTATCATGGCACAAGAATTTCAAGGCAAAGCTATCTACAAAACATCTAGAAAGATAGATATTCAGTTAGATAGTACACAAGTTAATTCAGAACAACATCAACTAATGATGGATATGTTGAAAAAGCAATTTCAAAAAACTTATATATTAAGTTTTAATAGAGAAGCTTCAACGTATAAAGAAGATGAAGAATTAGAGGCACCACAACCAGCGGGTGTTGAATTAATGGTCATTAATACTGGAGGTGCAGATTTGCTCTATAAAAATTTAAAAGAAAATCGTTACACCAATCAAAATGAGTCATTTAGTAAGTTATTCTTAATTAAAGACAAACTTGAGGAGCATGACTGGGAGCTGACTAATGAAAAGAAATTTATTGGAGAATATGAATGTTTAAAAGCAACCAAAATACGTGAAGTTGAAGTTGTTCAAAGCGGAATTAGTATTAATGGTGATAGAGATCTGGATGCTGAAGTTGGTGAAGAACCAGAAATGAAAAAAGTGACTGTAACAGCCTGGTATACACCTCAAATTCCTGTAAACAATGGGCCTGCAAATTATCATGGTTTACCTGGTTTGATTTTAGAAGTTAATGATGGAACCACGACCATGATATGTAGTAAAATTATTTTGAATCCAGAGAAGCAACTAGATATTGAGGAGCCTAAAAAAGGCAAGGAGATTAATCAAGAAGAATATGATGCTATTATGGACAAAAAAGTAAAGGAAATGCAAGAGCGCATGAAGTCGAATTGGAATGAGGATAGGCGAGGTGAAAATGTAGAAATCAGAATAGGCGGTTAATTTTTTGTGATAATTTTAACAGTTATGCATTAAACATTTTATGGGTTTATGAGTCTTATAGTAATTATTAGGTATCTTTAAATAATAATTAAGACTACTATCAATGAGACTATTTCCAAAAAAAATGATTGCCATTTGCCTTTTAATGGTAATTCCATTTATTTCAATTGCGCAACAAGACTTTCAAGGTAAAGCCTATTATCAAACCAAAACAACTATGGATTTGGATAATTGGGGAAGAGGTCAAATGAGTGAACAACAAAAAAAGCAAATCATGGAACGTATGAAGAGCTTTTTGGAAAAGCAATACATTCTGACCTTCACACAATCAGAATCTATTTATAAAGAAGATGAAAAACTAGAGGCTCCAGGCGCTGGTGGCGGCCGCGGATTTAGTATGATGAGTAGTTTTACAGGTGGCGCGCAGTATAAAAATGTAAAAGAGCAGGAAATTTTGCAAGAACAGGAGTTTTTTGGAAAACAATTTTTAATAAAAGATTCTTTACCAGATTTACAATGGGAAATGGGCACTGAAACCAAACAGATTGGTCAATACACCTGTTTTAAAGCAACTGCTGTAAAAAAAGTGGACGAGTTTGATTGGAGTAGTATGAGAAGAAGGAACAGAGATAAGGATGATGCGGAAAAGAAAAAGGATTCTACGGAATCGGCTGATGCAGAAAATAAAAACCCTATGGATGAGATTGAAGTTCCTAAAGAAATTATTGTTACAGCTTGGTACACACCACAAATACCAGTAAACAATGGTCCAGGAGAATATTCAGGGTTGCCTGGATTAATTTTGGAAATTAATGCTGATAGAACAACCATGCTGTGTACAAAAATTGTACTGAACCCAGAAGAAAAGGATGAGATAAAAAAGCCATCAAAAGGTAAAGAAGTCACAAGAAAAGAATACAACGAAATTGTAAAAAATAAAATGGAAGAAATGCGGGAAATGTATGGAGGTCGAAGAGGTGGAGGTCGCGGCAGATAATATTTGCAAATAGCAATTTATTCATAAAGAAGGTTATTTGTCTAACAAAAAACCTATATTTGTTAGACAACACAAATTAATACTTATTATGAAAACCAATCTTTTTTTTCCAATCCCAAAGCAAATATGTCTCATTTTGCTAATAATGACAACTGTAAAGGTTGCTGCACAAGAATTTCAAGGACAAGCTGAATACTTTGCCAAATCAGGATTAGAGCTTGGCACTTGGGGAGCAACTATGAGTGAAGCACAAAAAAAACAAATCCAAGATCGTTTAAAAAATAGATTAGAAAAAACGTACATTTTAAAGTTTAATGTTGAAGAATCTCTGTTTGTTGAAGAAGAGAAACTTGATGCCATTTCAGGAGCTACAGATTCATGGGGCAAGAATTTTGCACCTGGTGATAAATATAAAAATGTAAAAAATAACACGCTTCTACAAGAACAGGAATTTTACGGAAAAAAGTTTCTTGTAAGTGATAAGTTATTAAAATTTGAATGGAATATGACTAGTGAGTCAAAAAAAATTGGAGAGTATATGTGTATGAAAGCTGTAGCCTTGGTGCCATCAGATTCTTTAACATGGTTTGATTTTTCTTGGGGGAAATTGCGCAGTAATGAAGAATCTAAAGATACTACAGAAATTAAAATGACTCAAGTTGAAGCTTGGTACACTCCACAAATACCTGTTAGTCATGGTCCTTCTGAATATTGGGGACTACCTGGATTGATTTTAGAGGTAAGTGCCGATAATACTACTATGTTATGTTCCAAAATTGTACTCAATCCAAAAGATAAAACAGAGATTACTCCGCCAGAAAAAGGAAAACAAGTAACTAAATCAGAATATCAAGAAATCATAAAAACCAAAATGGCCGAAATGCGAAATATGTATAGCGGTCGAAGGGGTCGTTAGCCCATAATAAAGTATAAAATCAATCAAAACAACTAAATGAAAAATACCTTAACCCTTGCAGCACTAATTGTAACCTGTTTAACTTTTTCTCAAGTTAAAATTGAAGGTGTTGTAAAAGACAGTATTGGTAATCCTCTGGAACTAGCTAATGTTATTGCCATCAATCAAACAACCAATAAATTAGATTCTTATGGTATAACCAATGATCAAGGACGTTATAAATTATCTCTTGAAAAGAACACTAATTATAACATTCAAGTAAGCTATATTGGTATGAAAACGACTGATGAAGCCATTTCTACTAAAGAAGCAGACATCACAAAAGATTTTACGTTAGCCAATGACAACAGTTTAGATGAGGTAGAATTGATTTATGAAATGCCTGTAACCATTAAGGGAGATACTTTAGTCTATAATGCAGATTCATTTAATACAGGTACAGAAAGAAAATTGGAAGATGTTCTTAAAAACCTACCAGGAGTAGAGATTAATGATGATGGTCAAATAGAAGTAGAAGGGAAGGTTGTCTCAAAGGTTATGGTTGAAGGAAAAGATTTCTTTGATGGCGATTCCAAATTGGCAACCAAAAATATTCCTGCAAATGCTGTAGATAAGGTTCAGGTACTTAAGAACTATGCTGAAGTAGGCCAATTAAGTGGTGTGCAAAATAATCAGGATAATATAGCTTTAAACATAAAGTTGAAAGAAGGAAAAGAGAGTTTCTGGTTTGGAACAGTAACAGCTGGAGGAGGATTTTCAGATGATAATGGCTTGTATTTAGCACAACCAAAATTGTTTTATTACAGTCCTAAATACAGTGTGAATGTTATTGGTGATATTAATAATATTGGGGAATTAGCATTTTCGCGAAGAGATTATTTTAACTTTTCAGGTGGTTTTAGGCAACCCAGCCAAAGTAGTGGAACCAATATTAACCTAGGTGATAATGGTTTAGGTTTCTTGGCTTTACAAAATAATAATGCCAAACAAATTAATGCACGTTTTGGTGCAGCGAATTTTAGCTATTCACCAACTGACAAACTGGATATTGGTGGGTTTGGAATTTATACAGGGAATAAAATTTTACTTCAAGAAAATAATGATAGAGTTTATACAGATGCCAATAGAGGTATTCCAGATGAACGTACCGAAAGCCAAACAACACAACGTAGTGATTTAGGCATGCTAAAATTGAATGCCACTTACAAGCCAAATGCCAATAATCAATTAGATTATGAGATTCTAGGGCGTATGTCTCAAGAGACTCAAGAGCAAAATGTATTTTCTACGGTTGTTGGCGATATCAGTGAGTACGAAGAAACCAATCCGTTTAGCATCAATCAAAGTTTAAACTATTACTATACATTAAATGAGACGAATATCTTTGCTTTTGAAGCCACACATGTTATCAAAGACGAAGATCCGTTTTACAATGCTATTCTAGCGAATGACCCATTTAACAATGGTGATGATCCTAATGATCCGTATGACGATACAGCAGAAGAGTTGGGTATGGACAGAGGGCAGTTTGCTTATGATTTATCACAGAATAAGCGTGTAAAATCTAATCAATTGGATGCTAAATTAGATTACTGGAATGTGCTAAATGCCAAAAGTAATATCAACTTTACTTTAGGAACCATTTACAGTAACCAAAAGTTCAATTCAGAAATTTTTCAGACATTAGATGATGGTTCTATTTTTAATAATAATCCAGCAGACTATAATCCGCTTAATGATACCAATTATACATTTACCGATTTTTACTTAGGTGTTCATTACCGATTGAAAGCAGGCATTTTTACATTTACACCTGGTCTATCTGCTCATGCTTATTCTATGAAAAATGACCAATTTGGCTTTAATTATACTGATAATTTCTTTAGAGTTTTACCAGATTTTAACGCAAGAATTCAGCTTAAAAAGAGTGAGCAAATAGTTTTTGATTACCGTATGCAAACCCAGTTTACAGATGTCAACCAATTGGCTGAAGGATTGGTATTAAATAACTATGATTCGTTTTTTACTGGTAATCAGCAATTAGAAAGTTCATTGGCGCACAATATAAGTTTAAACTATTTCAGTTTTAATATGTTTAATTACACCAATGTGTTTGCTAGGGTAAATTATACCAAAAACATTGATAATATCCGTACCGTATCGCGTTTCCAAGAAGGTAGTGTAATTAGAGTGTCTGATCCGTTTAATTCTAATTTTTCTGACGAAACATTTACAGCCTTTGGCCGCTTTCAGCGTAGTTTTGGTAAGTTTAGGGCTTCCGTGAATGCAAACTTTAACTACAGTAAGTTTAATCAATTTATTGCCACCAGTCAAAATCCAAATGAGTTAGTAAGATCGGTGAATGAGAACTATAATCAAACGTATCGTGCAGAACTACGCACCAATTTTAAAGAAGCGCCAAATTTTGAAGTGGGTTATCGCTATGGAATACAAGATATAGACCAAGGATCTAGCCGAACTAAAGCTTATACCAGTGCACCAACTATTGAGTTTGATGCGCTTATTTGGAAATCATTTACACTGCGCTCAGAGTATGCCTATACCAACGTAAGTCGTGAAGTTGGTGGTTCTAACAGTTTTGATTTTTGGGATGCTTCGTTAGCTTACCGAAAAGATGCCGATGCCCAATGGGAGTTTGAACTCAAGGCAACCAACTTATTAAATACCCAATCACAAACACAGGTGAATGCTGGTGGCTTGAGTGTAAGTACCAATGAATATTTTATACAACCACGTTTTTTAACCTTTAGGGTGATATATAATTTATAAAACTAAAAAGCCTCGTAAATTCATTACGAGGCTTTTAGTTCTGTTGTTAAAACGTTTATAAATCAAAGGCTTTTTTGACCTTATCGACATAGTCTAGCTTTTCCCAAGTAAATAATTCCACATCTAACGTGACATCCTCGCCATTAGGTTGTGAAAATGTTTTAGATACGGTTTCGGGTTTGCGTCCCATATGGCCATAAGCAGCTGTTTCGCTATACATAGGCTGACGCAGTTTTAAGCGGTCTTCAATAGCAGATGGTCTCATATCAAATATTTCAGATACCTTTTGTGCAATTTCGCCATCAGTCATATTAAACGGGCAAGTACCGTAGGTATCAATAAAAATTCCCATAGGCTCTACCACACCAATAGCATAACTAACTTGCACCAATACTTCATCACAAACACCAGCTGCAACCAAGTTTTTAGCAATGTGTCTTGTGGCATAAGCGGCACTGCGGTCTACCTTACTTGGGTCTTTACCTGAAAATGCACCACCTCCATGAGCACCTTTACCACCATAAGTATCTACAATAATTTTACGACCAGTTAATCCTGTGTCTCCATGAGGTCCTCCAATTACAAATTTTCCTGTTGGGTTAATATGATATTTAATATCGCTGTTGAATAGAACTTGTAAATGCTCTGGTAGTTTTGCAACTACGCGAGGAATTAAAATATCTACAATATCTTTTCTGATTTTTGCAAGCATGGCTTCATCATTATCAAAATCATCATGTTGCGTTGAAACGACAATAGCATCAATACGTTGCGGGATATTATCATCACTATATTCAATAGTGACTTGGCTTTTAGAATCAGGACGCAAATAGGTGATATCTTTATTTTCGCGTCGTAGTTCGGCCAATTCAATTAATATTCTATGAGCCAAATCTAAAGCCAATGGCATGTAGTTGTCCGTTTCACGTGTGGCATAACCAAACATCATGCCTTGGTCGCCTGCACCTTGTTCCTCTTTACTGGCTCTATCTACACCACGATTAATGTCTTCCGATTGCTCATGAATGGCAGAAAACACGCCACAAGAATTACCATCAAACATATACTCGCTTCTGGTGTAACCAATTTTATTAATCGTATCTCTAGCAATTTTTTGAACGTCTAAATAGGTGTCAGACTTGACTTCTCCAGCCAATACAACTTGACCTGTTGTTACAAGTGTTTCGCAGGCTACTTTTGAATCTTTATCAAATGCTAAAAAATGATCAATTAAGGCATCACTTATTTGGTCTGCTACTTTGTCTGGGTGTCCTTCAGAAACACTTTCTGAAGTAAATAAATATGGCATAAATCCTAAATTTTTAATTTGGTTGAAATTAAGGAAAAAATATGAAATTGCAGACTGCTAGAGAAGTAATTGAAACTGCTTTAGCATTTTTTATTGAGGTTGCAATCAGACAAATTTTTCCTCTGTAATATTTGTTTGGCAAATGTAAAAAAATAAAATAGAACACAAATTGTTTTCAAATTTTTTAGTAATTAATTTGGATTTTATCTTTTTGTGTTGCAATATTTGTTTTCAAGAAGTTCAAAATTTTACTGATTTGTTATCACGAAAGGCAGAGGGAATAGACCCGTTGAAGCCTTAGCAACCCTTTATTTTTAAAGAAGGTGCTAAATTCTACCCAAGTAATTTGGGAAAGATGACTCGAGAATGATTCACTCTCTCTTTTCATGATGGCATTTTAAATATTATAAAATGTCTGATATTTTCAAAACATTACAAAATAGAATACTAGTTCTTGATGGCGCCATGGGAACTATGTTACAACGCTATAATTTTTCAGAAGAGGATTATCGTGGTGAGCGTTTCAAAGACTACCTGTCACCATTAAAAGGTAACAACGATTTACTCTCAATCACGCAACCGCATGCTATAGCCGAAGTACACCGTAAGTATTTTGAGGCTGGAGCTGATATTGTTGAGACCAACACCTTTTCAGGGACAACTATTGCAATGGCTGACTATAATATGGAAGATTTGGTGTACGAGCTCAATTTTGAATCGGCAAAAATAGCCAAACAAGTAGCTAATGAATTCACAAAAGCCAATCCTGAAAAACCGCGTTTTGTAGCTGGAAGTATTGGGCCAACAAACCGTACAGCAAGTTTGTCGCCAGATGTTAACAGACCCGAATATCGCGCTGTAACGTTTGAAGAACTTCGAATAGCTTACAAACAACAAACCGAAGCCTTGTTGGATGGAGGCGCTGATATTCTATTGGTTGAAACTATTTTCGACACCTTAAATGCCAAAGCAGCTTTATTCGCCATAGATGAGGTGCAAGAAGAGCTAAATATTCAAGCGCCAATTATGGTATCAGGAACCATTACAGACGCATCAGGACGAACACTATCTGGGCAAACGGTTGAAGCATTTTTGACCTCAATTTCTCATATACCATTATTAAGCGTTGGTTTCAATTGTGCTTTAGGAGCCGATTTATTGCAACCCTATTTACAGCGTTTATCACATGAAACTGAATTTTTCACATCAGCACATCCTAATGCTGGATTGCCCAATGCATTTGGTGAATATGACCAAAGTCCAAAGCAAATGCAACAACTTATCGAAAATTATTTAAAAGATGGTTTGGTAAACATTATTGGTGGTTGCTGCGGCACTACACCAGAACACATCAAAGCCATTGCAGAAGTGGCAGCTAAATATAAACCTAGACAGAAAGTTGTTGGTGTTTAGGTGATAGTGTTTAGTATTAAACAAGATAGAATTATGAAGAATTATACAGAGTTAGATGTCTGGAAAATAGCTAGAAAATTAGTAAAGTCGGTTTATAGTATTACCTCGCAATTTCCAAATTCAGAATTATACGTTTTAACTAATCAGGCCAATAGAAGCGCTATTTCAATACCTTCAAACATTGCTGAAGGAATAGGAAGGCAATCAGATAAAGAAACTATACAGTTTTTATATATCGCTAAAGGTTCGCTTTTTGAACTGGAGACTCAATTATATTTAGCTTTCGATTTAGAATATATTTCACAAGACCAACTTGAAAATGTTCTGAACGAAACTACCTCGTGCAAAAAACTATTAAACGGATTCATTAATTATTTCAAAAGCAAAAAATAATTATGAGCTCAACAAAACACCAAATACCAAACACTAAAAACCAAACACTAAAAACTAAGTACCTAAAACTTTCAGGACTTGAGCCTTTAATTGTTACGCCAGAAAGTAATTTTATTAATGTTGGTGAACGCACCAATGTTACTGGTTCGCGTAAGTTTTTACGGTTGATAAAAGAAGAGAAATTTGAAGAAGCATTAGATGTTGCACGCGATCAAGTAGAAGGTGGTGCTCAAATTATTGATGTCAATATGGACGAAGGTATGCTTGATGGAAAAAAAGCCATGGTGACCTTTTTAAACCTTATTGCTTCAGAACCTGATATTGCACGATTACCAATTATGATTGATAGCTCCAAATGGGAAATCATTGAAGCTGGTTTGCAAGTTGTACAAGGGAAATCGGTAGTGAACTCTATTAGCCTTAAAGAAGGCGAAGCCGAATTTATTCGTCAGGCAAAATTGGTAAAACGTTATGGAGCAGCAGTCATTGTGATGGCGTTTGATGAAGATGGGCAAGCCGATACATATGAGCGTAGAATTGAAATTTGTGAACGTTCTTATAAAATATTAGTAGATGTTGTTGGTTTCCCGCCTGAAGATATCATTTTTGACCCCAGTATTTTCCCAGTGGCAACAGGAATGGATGAGCATCGTTTAAATGCGCTCGATTTTTTCAACGCGACTAAATGGATTCGTGAAAATTTACCTTATGCCAATGTTTCGGGTGGTGTCAGTAATGTCTCTTTTTCGTTTCGTGGAAACAACGTTGTTCGTGAGGCCATAAACTCGGCATTTTTATATCATGCTATTCAGCATGGTATGACTATAGGGATTGTAAACCCAACCATGTTAGAGGTTTATGACGAAATCCCAAAGGAATTATTAGAGCATGTTGAAGATGTGCTTTTCAATAGACGTGATGATGCTACAGAACGACTATTAGATTTTGCTGAAACTGTAAAAGGCCATAAAAAAGAAGATACAACTAAAGTTTTAGAATGGCGAAATGAATCGCTTCAAGAACGTATTACGCACAGTTTGGTAAAAGGTATTGATACCTATATTATTGAAGATGTTGAGCAAGCACGTCAAGAAAGCAAAAAACCTATTGAAGTTATTGAAGGTCATTTAATGATTGGGATGAATGTGGTTGGCGATTTGTTTGGAAGCGGAAAAATGTTCTTACCTCAAGTGGTGAAATCAGCACGTGTGATGAAAAAAGCGGTTGCCTATTTACAACCTTTTATTGAGGCTGAAAAGGACGGTAAGCAAGAGTTTGCTGGTCGCGTGTTATTGGCAACTGTAAAAGGTGATGTTCACGATATTGGTAAAAATATAGTAAGCGTTGTTTTGGGTTGTAATAACTATGAAATTATCGATTTAGGAGTGATGGTTCCGCCAGAAAAAATCATTGAAACTGCCATAAAGGAAAACGCAGATATCATTGGTTTGAGCGGACTAATAACACCTTCGCTTGATGAAATGGTTTACGTGTCTAAAGAAATGGAAAAGAAAAACATTGCAGTACCATTACTTATAGGTGGTGCAACAACCTCTAGAGCGCATTCGGCAGTGAAAATCGCTCCTAATTATTCAAATACAGTAGTGCATGTAAATGATGCTTCTAGGGCGGTAACCGTCGTTGGTAATTTATTGCAGAAGGACAACAAGGTTTATAAAGATCAAATTAGAGATGAATATGAAAAGTTTCGTAAGCAATTTTTAAAACGTGGTAAAAAGAAGGATTATTGCACGATAGAAGATGCGCGAAAACGCAAGTTTAAAATTGATTGGGACACAGCAGAAATTGTAAAGCCAAACCATTTAGGAATTCAGGTTATTGATACATTTGATATCAAAAAACTAAAACCATATATCGACTGGAGTCCATTTTTTAGAAGTTGGGATTTGCACGGAAAATATCCTGATATTTTAACCGATGACATAGTAGGAGAACAAGCATCGGAATTATTTAAAGATGCCAAAGCATTGCTTCAACGCATTTTTGATGAAAAACTACTTTCAGCTAAAGCCGTTTTTGGGTTATTTCCAGCAAACACCATTCATGATGATGATATTGAGGTGGCAATTGAAGATTGTCATGCTGAACCTGATTCAGCATCTAACCAAACACCAACCATCAAATACAAATTTCTAACCTTACGCCAACAATTAGACAAACGTGAAGGCGTGCCTAATTTTGCGTTAGCCGATTTTGTCGCGCCAAAAGATACAGGGAAACAAGATTATGTAGGCTGCTTTTGTGTGAGCACAGGTTTTGGAACTTCAGAGTTGGCAGCCGAGTTTGAAAAAAACCATGATGATTATAACGCCATAATGATAAAAGCTTTAGCAGACCGTTTAGCAGAAGCCTATGCAGAATATTTACACAAAGAAGTCAGAACCAATTATTGGGGTTATGCTTCCGAAGAAAATTTAAGCAATGAAGAGTTGATTGCTGAGAGTTATAAAGGAATTCGTCCGGCACCTGGCTATCCAGCATGTCCTGATCATTTAGAAAAGAAGACCATTTGGAAATTATTAAATGTCAAACAGAATATTGGTGTAGAACTCACCGATAATTTAGCCATGTGGCCTGCCGCAAGTGTTAGCGGTTATTATTTTGGCAATAAAGAAGCCAGATATTTTGGTTTAGGAAAAATAACTCAAGACCAGTTAAAAGATTATGCCAAGCGTCGTGGCATTAGTAATGAAGAAGCGAGAAAATGGTTAAGGCCAAATTTGGTAGAATAACTGTCATTCCTGCGCAGGCAGGAATCTATTAAAAGACAACATTAAATTAACAAAAGATACCTGCTTTCGCAGGCATTAATATGAAAGTAACAGAACATATCAAACAAGCCAACGGAAACACACAGTTTTCATTTGAAATTTTACCTCCATTAAAAGGGCAACATGTACAATCAATTTTTGATAATATAGATCCATTAATGGAATTTAAACCGCCATTTATTGATGTTACCTATCATAGAGAAGAATATGTTTACAAAGAACTTGAAAATGGTTTATTAAAAAAGCAAGTCGTAAAAAAGCGTCCTGGAACGGTTGGTATTTGTGCAGCTATTCAAAATAAATATGGTGTTGATGCCATTCCCCATATTTTATGTGGCGGCTTTACTAAAGAGGATACTGAAAATTTCTTAATTGATTTAGATTTTTTAGGCATTCAAAATGTGATGGCTTTACGAGGTGATGCTGTTAAAACGGAAACCTATTTCAAACCAGAAAAAGAGGGACACGCCTATGCCAGCGATTTGGTAAATCAAATTCAGGAATTAAACCAAGGGAACTATTTAGACGAAGATCTTTTAAATTCTTCTAAAACCGATTTTTGTGTAGGTGTTGCAGCCTATCCAGAAAAGCATGCAGAAGCGCCTAGTTTAGATAGCGATATTCATTTTTTGAAAAAGAAAATAAAAAAAGGTGCTGAATACATTGTTACCCAAATGTTTTTCGATAACGATAAATATTTCAAGTTTGTTGAAAAATGCAGAAAAGAAGGTATTACAGTGCCAATCATTCCTGGGTTAAAACCAATTGCCACTAAAAAACAACTAAACTTAATTCCGCATCGCTTTCATGTGGATTTACCTGAAACGTTGATTTTAGAGATAATAAAATGTCAAGACAATAGCCAAGTCGCTCAAGTTGGAATTGAGTGGTGTATTCAGCAATCCAAAGAACTTCAAAAAGCTGGCATACCTGTGTTACATTATTATTCCATGGGAAAAAGTGATAATATAAAAACCATTGCGCAAGAGGTGTTTTAATAAAAGAAGTTAGGCATTGCAGAAATAGGTTCAGAAAGTGTATTTTTGCAAAAAAAGTCGGGGTAATGAAAACATCTAAACTAGCTGAAGGATTAAAAGGTTCAGAAATCATAAAAATTGCAGGAGAAGTTAATGCACTTAAAGCCCAAGGTGAGACTATCTATAACCAAACCATTGGTGATTTTGATGCCAATATATTTCCGATACCTGATGAGCTTAAGCAAGAAATTGTAAACGCTTATCATGATAATCAAACAAATTATCCTGCGGCTAATGGCATGGAATCCTTACGCGTTAGTGTTTCAGATTATCTCTCCAAAAATCTTAAGTTGGATTATTCTAAAGATGAAATTTTAATATCTGGAGGTGCACGACCATTAATTTACGCTGTTTATCAAACTATTTTAGATCTTGAAGATACTGTTTTATATCCTGTACCTTCTTGGAACAATGATGCCTATACATATTTGTCCAGAAACAAGGCTGTGATTATTGAGACCAAGCCAGAAAACAAATTTATGCCAACTGTTGAAGATATCAAACCACATATTCAGTTGGTTAATTTAATAGCACTTTGTTCGCCATTAAACCCAACAGGAACGACATTTGATAAAGAAGCATTAACAGAAATATCACAACTAGTTGTTGTAGAAAATAAGCGAAGAGCATCACTAAATGAGAAACCGTTATATGTACTTTATGATCAGATATACTGGCAGCTAACTTATGGTGACACCGTGCATTATAATCCTGTGGGATTAGTTCCTGAAGTTCGTGACTACACCATTTTTATTGATGGTATATCTAAAGCGTTTGCTGCAACTGGTGTTCGTGTGGGCTGGGCATTTGGACCAAGTCATGTAATAAATAAAATGAAAGCTTTGCTAAGTCATATTGGGGCTTGGTCTCCAAAAGCAGAACAGTTGGCTACGGCATCTTATTTAAAACAAGAAAAACCTGTTTCATCATATTTAACACACATTAAATCTGAACTGCATGAACGTTTAGTGACTTTTTATGAAGGATTTAATAAACTTCAGAAAAAAGGATTTTCAGTTAAGGCAATAGAACCTCAAGCCGCATTGTACTTGACAGTTCAATTTGATTTAATTGGAAAGTCGACTAAGGATGGTTTGAAGTTGAATACCATTCAAGAGGTAACTAGTTATTTATTGAATGAAGCCAAATTAGCTATTGTGCCATTCTATGCCTTTGGAACATCAACAGATTCCAATTGGTTTAGGTTGTCGGTTGGAACAGCCAGAAAAGAAGACATCAATACCATTTTTGAATTATTAGAAACAGCCTTATTGAAACTTAACAAATAACTGTTTAATAATTTATATACATTTGCGCCACAACCTATTTCATGAGGCATTATTTAGCATTTCTTTTTTGTTGTTTGATTTCTTTAGCTTTTTCGCAAGAAAAGCAGTCAAACACCTACATTGACCTTAATTACTTTAAAGGTAATATTGCGCTTCATAATAATGACATTTTACATTTAATAAAAGGGCACCCAGAAGGCTTTATTTTAAGTTGGAATAAAAAAACCTTTGGTAATCAAGATTGGGAACAGCGATATGGCTATCCCGATTATGGCGTGTCGTTTGCTTATCAGAATTTAAAAAATGAGGTTCTTGGTAATAATTATTCGTTGTACGCACATTATAATTTCTATTTTTTTAAACGAAACTTGATGTTTCGTATTGGACAGGGTTTGGCATATACTACAAATCCTTATGATAAAATTGATAACCATAAAAATATTGCCTTTGGTTCTACATTGTTAAGTAGTACCTATTTGATGTTAAATTATAAAAAGGAACGCATTTTTGATAAGTTTGGTTTGCAGGCAGGATTGAGCTTAATTCACTATAGTAATGCCAATGTTAAGGCGCCAAACACCAGCGTGAATTCCATAACTTTTAATGTTGGTGTGACCTATAATTTAGACGAAGAAGATGCTGAATACATTAAAACCATTACCAAAGAAAAGTTTACCGAACGTATTAAATATAATGTGGTATTTAGAAGTGGTGTGAACGAAAGTGATGTTGTTGGTAGTGGGCAATTTCCATTTTATATTCTTTCAGCATATGCCGATAAACGCTTGAGTCATAAAAGTGCAGTACAATTTGGTGTTGATGCTTTTTTCTCTAAATTTTTAGATGAATTGATTTATTACCAATCAGTAGCATTTCCTGATGAAAATGTATCTGGAGATGAAGATTACAAAAGAGTGGGATTGTTTGTAGGTCATGAATTATTTATTAATAAAATGTCTGTTTTAACCCAATTGGGTTATTACGTGTATTATCCGTTTGATTTTGAAGGCAGAACGTATTTCCGTGTGGGATTAAAACGTTATTTTGGAGATAAGTGGTTTGGTGCGTTGACATTAAAGTCTCATGGCGCTAAAGCAGAAGCCGTTGAATTTGGTGTAGGTATTAGATTATAAATTTTGTCATTTCTGCGAAGGCAGGAATCTATTATGAAGAAAATTTTATACATATTAATCATGATTAGTGTTGCCTCCTGTAGCAAAGAAAGCGCTAATGATTGTTTTCAAAATGCAGGTACCATTATTCAACAAGTAATACCCGTTACTGATTTTGAAAAAATTCTTGTTAATCGTGATGTAGAATTGATTATCAAAGAAGCTCCAGAATATCAAGTTATAATTCAAACAGGAGAGTACTTACTGAATGATGTAGAAGCAAAAGTAGTAGGTGATGAATTACAATTAATAGATAACAATACGTGTAATTATGTTCGTGATTACGGTATTACCAAAGTGTTTGTGTCTGCTCCCAATATTAGAACCATTAGAACGTCTTCACAATACACTGTAAAATCAGATGGTGTTTTGAATTATGAAACGTTAAACTTACTTTCAGAAGATTTTAACGCCACAGGAACCTTTACCATTGGTGATTTTAATTTACAGATCAACACCAACAATTTACGTGTTGTTTCCAATAACATATCATCATTCTATATTTCTGGCGAAACTAATAATCTCACCGTTCAATTTTACTCTGGTGCTGGACGATTTGAAGGTGCTCATTTAATGGCGCAAGATGTAGACGTGTACCATAGAGGTAGTAATGATATGATAGTGAATCCCCAACAATCTTTGAGTGGTGAATTGGTCGGTACTGGTGATTTGATTTCGGTTAATAGACCACCAACTGTTGAGGTAGAGCAGTTGTATACTGGCAGGCTTATTTTTAATTAGCTGTCAACTCCCTAAACATACTTTCCAAACTGGCATTTTTTTGATTCAGTTGAAGAATTTTTAACTGATTATCATGTGCAAAATCGAAAACATGAGAACGCATATCATCAGTTGTTGTAAAGGTGATTTCGTAAACAAAGTCATGCGTATTTACCACTTGCTTAACTTTTGGAAGTTTCAATAAAAAGGCATCTTCCACGCGATAATCAAATTCAACCACAACGACTTGTTCCTTGTCGTCTCGTAATTCTTTAAGTGTTTTGTTGGCAACAATTTCACCTTTATTAATAATGATAACCCGGTCGCACATGGCCTCTACTTCTTGCATAATGTGGGTTGATAAAAACACGGTTTTTTCTTTACCAATAGACTTAATTAAATTCCTAATATCAACCAATTGGTTTGGATCCAATCCAGTTGTTGGTTCATCTAAAATAAGGACATCCGGATTATGCAATAGGGCATTGGCCAGCCCAACACGTTGCCTGTAACCTTTAGAGAGTTGCCCAATTTTTTTATGGGCTTCAGGAGTCAATCCTGTTAATTCAATAACGTCTTCAATTCGTGTTTTGTTTACGCGGTAAACTTGTGCATTAAATGCTAAATATTCTCTTACATATTGTTCTAAATACAAGGGGTTGTGCTCTGGAAGATAACCTACACTCTGTTGGACCTGTTGTTTTTGTAAAGCAATATTAAAATCATTAACCTTGGCTTCTCCTTCAGTTGGTTCAATATAAGTCGTCAATATTTTCATCATAGTTGACTTCCCAGCTCCATTAGGTCCCAAAAAGCCAACAATTTCTGGCTTATTTACCTTAAACGATATATTGTTAAGCGCTTTTTGCTCGCCATAAAGCTTACTGATATTTTCAACTGATATAGACATAATTCCTATTTGCTTTTCAAAAATAGGATTTATTTTTTAGGCGAACCAATAACGAAAACGTTATCTTTTCAAAAGATTTTGAAAATGATTTTGTTTTTTCATTTTATTAATTACTTTAGCTATTCAATTATGAACGCAAATACAAATTTTACATATTATAACTGGTACTATTTCTTTTTTAGCAAAAGAAACGAGACGTTGTATGTGTAATTTTAATATAAACTATAACTATAAGTCTCGATGAAAATCGGGACTTTTTTTTATATGATTAAATCGGTTGCTATACAAGGCGTAAAAGGCTCATTTCACCATATTGTTGCCAATAACTATTTTGGTGATCACATTAATATACGTGAGTATCTGACTTTTGATAAAACAGTCCAAAGTCTCTTGTGTGATGATGTAGATGCTGTTGTCATGGCATTAGAGAATTCAATTGCAGGTTCAATTATACCAAATTATGCATTATTAGATACTAATAATTTGCACGTTGTAGGTGAGTATTATTTGGATATTCAACATCATTTAATGGCATTACCTAATCAATTAATAGAAGATATAGAAGAGGTGCATTCGCACCCAATGGCGTTACTGCAATGCAAAGAATTTTTCAAACAGTATCCACATATTAAAATAGTGGAAGATGCTGATACGGCTGAAGTTGCTAAACGTATTGCACGTAATAAAACCTTTAAAATGGCTGCGTTGGGTAGTCAATTAGCTTCTGAATTGTATGGTTTAAATATTATCTCTGAAAGTATTCAAACCATTAAACATAATGAAACCCGATTTGTAGTTGTAAAAAAAGAAAACCATGAAATTCCGCAATCAGCAATCAATAAGGCGTCATTGAAGTTTGAATTGGAACACAAACGTGGGAGTTTAGCGGCTATGTTGAATGTAATGAGTGATTGTCAATTAAATTTAACCAAAATACAATCACTTCCTAAAATTGAAACACCGTGGAAGTATGCTTTTTTCATAGATGTCACTTTTGATAATTATAAGAACTTTGAAAAAGCCAAAACCATTATGGAAATTATGACTGAAGAATTTAAGATATTGGGAGAATATAAAAATGCAAAACCATGATTGAATTTGCAAAACGACTAGAACATGTTGAGGAATACTATTTTTCAAAAAAATTACGAGAAGTTAATTTTTTGAAAGCTAGTGGTAAGCCCATAATTAATTTAGGTATAGGTAGCCCAGATTTAATGCCACCCCAAAAAGTAATTTCAGCTTTAGTTGAGGGATTAAGTGGTGAACAAGCTCATAAATATCAAAGCTATCAAGGTTTACCTGAATTACGTGAAGCAATAGTCGCTTTTTATCGTGATATGTTTGACGTGTATTTAAGTCCATCGACCGAAGTATTACCATTAATGGGAAGTAAAGAAGGTATTATGCACATTTCTATGGCTTTTTTAAATGAAGGAGATGAAGTGCTTATTCCAAATCCAGGATATCCAACCTACACTTCGGTTACAAAACTTATTGGTGCAAAACCAGTTTATTACGATTTGAAAGAAAATAATAATTGGTTGCCAGACATAGAGGCTTTGGAGAATCAGGATTTGTCAAAAGTTAAACTCATGTGGGTTAATTACCCGCATATGCCAACAGGAGCCAAAGCAAATGAAGCCTTTTTTATCAGATTGGTGGCTTTTGCAAAACGGCATAACATTTTAATTGTTAATGATAATCCTTACAGTTTTATTCTCAATAATGAACCGAAAAGTTTATTAGGTGTTTCAGGTGCAAAAGATGTTTGTTTGGAGTTAAATTCATTAAGCAAAACGTTTAATATGGCTGGATGGCGTGTAGGAATGGTATTGGGGAAATCAGAATTCATTAATGCTATTTTAAAAGTAAAAAGCAACATGGATTCTGGTATGTTTTATGGTGTTCAAAAAGGTGCAGTAGAAGCTCTTAAATGCACTAAATTATGGTATGTTAGCCTAAATAATGTCTATGAACAACGCCGAGAAATAGTGCGGAAAATTGCCAATGCACTTAATTGTACATTTGATAAAAACAGTTCAGGAATGTTTGTTTGGGCCAAATTGCCTGCATTTGTCAAAGCTGAAGAATTTATAGATGTATTATTAAAAGACAAGAGCATTTTTGTAGCACCCGGAACTATTTTTGGGTCAAATGGTGAAGGCTATATTCGTTTTTCACTTTGTGCAACCACTGATGATTTAGAAGAAGCATTAGCCAGAATTTAATAGAAGTATGAAGAATATTTACATAATAGGCGTTGGATTAATTGGAGGCAGTATAGCGAAAGATGTCAAAAAGCTTAACCCCGATTTAATAATTTACGGCATAGATAGTAATGTAAAACATTTAGATGAAGCTATATCACTTGGAGTTATTGACGAAAAAGCAGATTTTAACGACTTGGACAAAGCCGATATTGTCATTGTGTCCATTCCAGTAGATGTCACAGTAGAATTGCTCCCAAAAGTTTTGGACAGGGTTTCAGATGACACGCTAGTAATGGAATCAGGTTCTACTAAAGTAGCTATATGTAACAGTGTAGCGCAGCATCCTAAACGTCGAAATTTTTTGGCAACGCATCCAATTGCCGGAACCGAATTTTCTGGTCCAAAAGCGGCATTGGAAGGCCTATTTAAGGGAAAGACCAACATAATATGTGAAGTGGAAAAAACGGCATTTAAATTACAAGAGCGGGCATTGTCTATTTTTAAAATTATGGGCATGCGTATTCGATATATGAATCCCGAAGCACATGATAAACATATTGCCTATGTATCCCATTTATCACATATCAGTTCGTTTATGTTAGGGAAAACTGTAATTGAAAAAGAAAAGAATGAACGCGATATTTTCGATTTAGCTGGAAGTGGTTTTGCTTCAACAGTACGATTGGCAAAAAGCTCACCAGAAATGTGGACACCTATTTTTAAACAAAACAAAGCAAATGTCATTGAAACCTTGGAAGAGTATATTCAAAATCTAACTGCTTTTAAGGATTTTATTAAAGCTGATAATTTTGAAGAGATTCGCAACGAAATGAAGAATACCAATCATATTAAGGATATTTTAAACGGAATAGAATAAAAAAAGACTATGGAAAATAAAAGAGAATTACGAACGTGGTTAGATAAATTTGGATTAGAGCATCCATTGGTAATTGCAGGGCCTTGTAGTGCAGAAACCGAAGGGCAAGTTTTAAAAATTGCTCATCAATTAAAAGATAGTGATGCAACTGTACTGCGAGCTGGTATTTGGAAACCCAGAACAAGACCAGGAAATTTTGAAGGTGTTGGTGCTTTAGGTCTAAAATGGTTGCAAAAAGCAAAAGAAGAAACAGGTATGCTTATCACTACCGAGGTAGCTAATGCCAACCATGTTGATTTAGCCTTGCAACATGATGTCGATATTTTGTGGATAGGCGCTAGAACGACGGTAAGTCCATTTATTGTACAGGAAATAGCTGAAGCCTTAAAAGGTACAGATAAAACCGTTTTGGTTAAAAACCCAGTTAATCCTGATTTAGCCCTATGGTTAGGAGCTGTTGAACGATTTTATACGGCTAATGTGAAAAACTTAGGGGTTATCCACAGAGGGTTTTCTACCTATGAAAAAACGCGTTACAGAAATAACCCTGAATGGCAATTACCAATAGATTTACAAAATCGTTTTCCAGATTTACCACTTATATTGGATCCTTCACACATTGCTGGTCGTCGCGATATTATTTTTGATTTGTGCCAAACAGCATTAGATTTAAACTATGATGGTTTAATGGTCGAAACACATTTTGATCCTGATAATGCTTGGAGTGATGCTGCACAGCAAATCACACCAAATACCCTTATTCAGTTTATGGACGATTTAAAAATCAGAAAAGAAACAGGGGAGGCAACCGAATTCAAGAATAAAATAAACACCTTGAGGACACAAATAGATGTTATAGACCATCAACTTATAGAAATTCTTGGTAAACGAATGAATGTAGCCGATGAGATTGGGATACTTAAAAAAGCCCATAATGTGGCCGTATTACAAACAAAACGTTGGAATGAAATTTTAGGAAAAATGATTTTACAAGGTGAAGAAAAAAACTTGAGTGAGGAATTTATTCTGCGAGTCTTTAAAGCCGTTCATCAAGAATCTATAAATCATCAGGAGAAGATTATTAATGATAATTAGAAATTTAGCATCTTTGTAGAAATGACTGGAACCGTTTATAAATCTACAGGAAGTTGGTACACCGTGAAAACTGCATTAGGTGCAACATACCAGTGTAGAATAAAAGGGAAATTTCGATTAAAAGATATTAAAAGCACTAATCCTATTGCCGTAGGCGATGTCGTAGATTTTGAACTGGAAACCAAGAATGATGAGGTAACTGGCGTAATTGAATCTATTCATGACCGTGAGAATTATATTGTTAGAAAATCTGTAAACTTATCAAAGCAAACCCATATAATAGCAGCTAATATTGATCAGTTGTTTTTATTGATAACCATAGATAACCCACCAACGTTTACCAGTTTTATTGATCGATTTCTGGTTACGGCACAAGCCTATGATGTTAAAACAATTTTATTGTTCAATAAAATTGATGCGTATTTTGGCGATACTTTAGATGAGGTTAAATATCTAGCACATGTTTATCGTAAAATAGGGTATGAATGTATAGGCATTTCTGCTAAAACGGGTAAAAATATTGATAAGGTAAAAGCTTTAATGAAGGATAAAGTGAGCATGTTTGCTGGACATTCAGGTGTTGGGAAATCTACGCTAGTTAATGCCATTGAACCGTCATTAGATTTAAAAACCAAAGAAATATCCAATCAGCATATGCAAGGTCAGCACACAACAACTTTTGCTGAAATGTTTGATTTAAGTTTTGGTGCTAAAATTATTGATACACCAGGCATAAAAGGATTTGGTGTAGTTGATATGGATAAGGAAGAAGTGGGTGATTATTTTCCAGAATTTTTTGCTTTGAAACAAGACTGCAAGTTTAATAATTGTATTCATATTGATGAACCAAAATGTGCGGTAAAGGAGGCACTTGATAATGATGAAATCGCCTATTCAAGGTATAAGAGCTACGTGCAAATCATTGAAGGAGATGATGAGCATTACCGAACCGATAATTGGGATACCGAGTAAATATGAAAGTAGTCATTCAAAGAGTTTCAAAAGCAAGCGTTACGGTTGAAAATGAGAAAATTGCCAATATTCAAAATGGGCTTTTAATCTTCCTTGGTATTGTTGATGAAGATACTATTGATGACATTAAGTGGTTGACCAATAAAATCGTTAATATGCGAATTTTTCCTGACAATCAAGGTGTTATGAATACATCTATTTTAGATGTTAATGGTGACATTATCGTGGTGAGTCAGTTTACATTGCATGCCAGTACCAAAAAAGGGAATAGACCAAGCTACATTAAAGCAGCCAAACCAGAGGTGGCCATTCCGTTGTATGAGACATTTATTAAACAGCTAGATAATGATTTAGGTAAACAGGTTCAATCTGGTGAATTTGGAGCCGATATGAAAGTAGAATTATTGAATGATGGACCGGTGACAATCATTATTGACTCTAAAGAAAAAGTTTAGGTTAATTTTTTTTACATTCTACCTCAATCTTTTGTAATTAATTTTATTTTTATGGAATAAATTCCAATAATGAGTTCTAGAATTTTTTTTCAATTCATTTTATTTAGCTTCCCTTTTATTTTGTTCTCTCAAGATGAGGATGTCTTTAATGCTTATAATATACCATTAGATTTAAAAAATAAAGCTAATGCCGTTATTCGTTTCAATAGTGAAAAACTCGAAGTAGAAGATTATAATAATGTTTATTACACTAAACGCAGAATCATTACTGTTTTAAATGAATATGGTGATTCTCATGTTAGAGCCTTTATGGGTTACAATAGTAATCGTGTCATAAAAAAAATGGAATGTAGAATTTACGATGTTAATGGAAACCAAATAAAAAAAATTAGAGAAAAAGATTTCAATGACGTTAGTGCTGTTTCAGGAGGGACATTATATTCAGAAAACAGACAAAAATATTTAAACTACACACCTATAAATTATCCATATACTGTGGACTTTGAAGTAGAAGTACTATTCAAATCAACGGCTTTTTTACCAGATTGGATGCCTATCGAAGGATATTATGTTAGTACTCAAGAGTCGCGTTATGAAATCATTAATTCCTCTAGAGTCGATTTGAAAATTAAAACCTCAAATTTTGATGGTTACAAAATTGAAAAATTAGGTGATACATATTTTAAAGCATCTCATTTAAATTCGCTTAAACCAGAAGCTTATGCCCCATCATTTAGAACTTTTGCACCTCATTTACGATTAGCACTTTCTGAATTTGAGATGGAAGGCGTGAGAGGAAGTAACTACGGCTGGAAAGGTTTTGGAATGTGGGTAAATGATCAGTTACTTTCAAATACTTCAGAATTACCTCAAAGTATTAAAGATGAAATTAAAGCATTAACAGCTAATTCAGCTACTGACCTAGAAAAAGCAAAAATCGTCTATGAATATATGCAAAACAAAACACGTTATATCAGTGTTCAGATTGGAATAGGAGGATGGAAGCCTATGTATGCTTCAGATGTTGATAGATTGGGCTATGGAGATTGTAAAGCACTTACAAATTATACTAAAGCATTAATGCAAGAGGTAGGTATAGATTCATATTACACAATTATTTATGGTGATAGAAATATTGTTAATGTAGATAAAGAGTTTTCAGCTACAGAAGGGAATCACGCCATTTTATACTTGCCCTTGGATGGAGAAGATATTTGGTTGGAATGTACTAGTCAAACAAACCCGTTTGGTCATATTGCAAATTTTACGGATGATAGGGACGCCCTTGTAATTACTCCTCAAGGTGGTCAAGTTGTACATACAAGAGTGTATAATTCTAATGATAATTTGCTGAAGACCAATGCGCAAATTACTTTGGATGAAGTTGGAAATATTTCAGCTTCAGTGCAAATGATATCAAATGGTACACAATACAGCACACATGAAAAAGTGATTGGAAAAACAGAAAAGGATAAGGATTTGTATTATAAGGAATATTGGGATTATGTTAATGGATTAACAGTAGGTGAGATCGAAATTATTAACGATAAAACAAAGATTGAATTATCGGAAAACATTCGTGTAGAGGCTTCCAATTATGCGTCAAAATCGGGGAATAGGTTGTTGTTGCAGCCAAATGTTTTTAACAGAGTTATGAAAGCACCACCTAGATATAGTGATAGAAAACATCCCATTGAAGTGGATAGAGGTTTTTTAGATATTGACGAATTTGAAATATCGATTCCAAGTACTTTTGAGGTGGAATCATTGCAGGAAGATGTTAATATAAAAAATCAATTTGGAGAATATTCTTTCTCAATAAAGAAAGTTGAAACTAATAAATTGATATTCAAAAGAAAATTTCTTCTTAAAAAGGGAATTTATAACCAAGAACATTATCAAGATTTTAGAAAATTTTGGCTCGATATTATCAAACATGACAAATCTAAAATGGCTTTAAAACGAAAACAATAAAATTTAAAGATGAAACACATACTAACCATTTTTTTGCTAATAACAATACATTTCAGTTTTGCTCAAAATTTCAAGTTTGGAAAAGTGAGTAAAGAAGAACTTTCAGAAAAAGTTCATCCGTTAGATTCATCGGCACATGCTGCAATTCTTTATAAAAGTTATAAAGTTTATTTTGATTTTCGCGAGAATGAAGGTTTTGTTCAAGTTAATGAAATAGTCGAGCGAATTAAAATTTATGATAAGGATGGCTATGATTATGCAACTCATCAAGTCAGGTTATATGATGAGTCTGCTACAAATAAACAGGAATTAAAAGGCTTGAAAGCCTACACTTACTATCTAGATGGCGGCAAGGTTGAAAAGGATAAATTAAAAAACGAAAGTGTTTTTGAGGAAAAGGTGAATGATTATTGGTCAACGACTAAATTCACTATGCCAAGCATAAACGATGGTGTTGTCATTGAATATGAATACCGGATTGAGTCTCCTTTTTATGGTATTGAAGATATTATTTTGCAATACAATGTACCTATAAATGTATTGGAAGTAGATGTTAGAACACCAGAATATTTTGTTTTCAATAAATTGCTTAATCCAAAATCGACTTTTTATCCCACTATAGAAGAAAACTCAATTTCAAGAACTGAAATTAGAAAGGCAAGTGTAAACAGATCTTCTGCTGATTGGCAATTTCAAGAGAATATTGTTATGATTAATGCTAACAATGTGCCTGCATTAAAGTTAGAACCTTTTACTGATAATATAAATAATTACAGGGCTAAATTAATAATGGAATATGCCTATTTTAAGGGGCCAAATGGACAATCGGAAATCTATGCAACAGATTGGGATCAAGTCGTTAAAAGAATATATGATAGTGAGAGCTTTGGAGGTCAACTTCAAAAAACTAATTATTTTGAAGATGATTTGAATAATATTTTACAAGGAGTTACAGACCCAATGGAGAAAGCTTTCAAAGTATACAACTTTGTTAAGAGTAAGGTTAAACAAAATGATTTTGTTGGATATTCTTCAGACCAAGGAGTGAAACAAGCTTACAAAAGTGGTGAAGGTAATGTAGGAGATATTAATTTGATGTTGGTTGCTATGTTGCGATATGCTGGTCTTAATGCCAATCCTATATTGTTGAGTACACGCAGTAATGGTATTCCAATTGTTGCCACTCGAAAAGGGTTTAATTATGTTATTGCGGCCATAGAAGTGTCAAATGGTTTCATAATGTTGGATGCAACAGATGTTAATGCTTCGCCAAATATTTTGCCGATACACACATTAAATTGGCAGGGTAGAATTGTTAGGGAGCACGGAAGTTCGGCTTGGGTAAACTTATTGCCAAGTGTGAGTTCTAAAGAAGTTACATCAATTAATGCTAAACTAAATGCTGATTTATCTGTTGATGGTAAGGTAAGAACATTGTATTCGAATTATTTAGCTTATAATTTTAGAGATGATTATAAAGGATTAGATGAAGAGTCACATATAGCCCTTTTAGAAAAAGACAAAGGCGATATTGAAATTTCGAATCTAGAATTTACTAATCAATACGAAGTGGAAAAACCAATAACATTTTCTTATGATTATCATGTTGAAAGTGAAATAGAGGAAATAGGTGATAAATTATATTTTTCGCCTATGTTATTCTTTACTCCAAAAGAGAACTTCTTTAAACAAGAAACAAGATCTTACCCTATTGATTTTATTTACCCAATCTCTGAAAAATATACTGTTAATATTATGTTGCCCGAAGGCTATATTGTAGAAAGTTTACCCGAAAGTTCAAAAATTGAATTTAATGGTAACCAAGTAGAATTCTCGTATTTAGCGCGTGAAAATGGTAGTATGCTACAATTCTCAATTAATTTAGATATCAATAAATCATTAATTTTGACAAATGAATATAAACAATTCAAAAAGTTCTTTGAATTTATGATAGAAAAGGAAACAGAAAAAGTTGTGTTGAAAAAAGGCTAATTATGGATATAGAAAACGCGCAAAAAATAGTTGATAATTGGATACAAGAACATGGTGTTCGTTATTTTAATGAACTTACCAACATGGCACAACTAACTGAAGAAGTAGGTGAGGTGGCACGTATTATTGCAAGGCGTTATGGTGAACAGAGTGAAAAGGAAAGTGACAAGGATAAAGACCTAGGAGAAGAATTGGCGGACGTTGTTTTTGTGGTGTTGTGTTTGGCTAACCAAACCGGAATTGATTTGCAAGAAGCTTTTGACAAAAAGATGGCAAAGAAAACTAAACGTGATCACGATAGGCACCACAATAATGATAAGCTAAAAAAATAATGGATATCGTACTCCATAAATCGACCATTTCGAAGCAATCAAATCAAGTTGTAATCACGGGCTCAAAAAGCGAATCCAATAGATTATTGTTGCTACAGGCGCTTTATCCAAATTTAAAAATAAAGAATCTCTCTAATTCAGATGATTCAAGAGTGATGCAAAAGGCACTCCAAAATGATTTAAAAGTTGTTGATGTGCATCATGCAGGTACAGCTATGCGTTTCCTTACTACTTATTTTGCTGTACAGCCCGATAGAAATGTTACCTTGACGGGTTCCGCTAGAATGCAAGAACGACCTATTGCCATTTTGGTAGACGCCTTAAAAAAATTGGGTGCAGATATTGATTATTTAGGGCAAAAAGGATTTCCACCATTAAAAATAAATGGAAAGCTGCTTTCAAATAATGAAGTTGTTTTGAAAGCAGATGTTAGTAGCCAATATATTTCGGCCTTATTACTTATTGCACCAAAACTTGAAAATGGATTGAAATTGACTTTAGAGGGTGATATTACTTCTAGACCATACATAAACATGACCTTAAGTTTATTATCTGAAATGGGTGTCAATGCTACTTTTAAAGATAATATTATTCATGTACGGCATCATGATATAATTAAGGATAAGACCGTTGTAGTTGAAAGTGATTGGTCTTCTGCTTCATATTTTTATAGTTTAGTTGCTTTAAGTCCAACTGGGACAGAAATTAGAATAAAATCTTTTAAAGAAAACAGTATTCAAGGTGACGCAGCTTTAAAAGCTATTTATAATGATTTTGGTGTGAACTCAAATTTTGATAATGATTCTCTGGTTTTAAAAAAAGCTAAAGAACCCTCAAAAGAATTATATGAATATAATTTAGTGAATGCTCCGGATATCGCACAGACCATTGTGGTAACTTGCTTCGCTATAGGAGCTGCCTGCTCGTTAAAAGGACTGCACACGCTTAAAATAAAAGAGACTGATAGATTACTGGCACTTAAAATAGAATTAGGGAAATTGGGAGCGCAAGTTCAGATAACAGATAATACACTCCGTTTGGAGCCGAGTAAAAACATAAACAATCAAGTAGAAATAGATACTTATAATGACCACAGAATGGCTATGGCTTTTGCGCCACTTTGTCTTAAAACTGATATTATTATCAAGGATGCAGAGGTCGTTTCAAAATCATATCCAGATTTTTGGAATGATTTAAAAGCACTTGGTATAAAAGTATCTCAATAATAATTGGTTAAATACTTGACAACCCCTACTTTGAGATTGTATATTTGCAGCCTTTACAAAAACACACATAAATTTTAAATAAATAACAACAAATGAAATTATCACATTTTAATTTTGATCTTCCCGAAGAATTATTAGCCGAATACCCATCTGAAAATAGAGATGAAGCACGATTAATGGTTCTTAACAGAAAGGATCAAACCATAGAACATAAATACTTCAAAGATTTAATTGATTATTTTGATGAAGATGATGTGATGATTTTAAATAACACGAAAGTATTCCCAGCAAGACTTTATGGAAATAAGGAAAAAACTGGTGCTAGGATTGAGGTGTTTTTATTACGAGAGTTAAATGAAGAGCAACGTCTTTGGGATGTGTTGGTTGATCCAGCTCGAAAAATTAGAATTGGTAACAAACTGTATTTTGGAGAAGAAGAATCGTTAGTAGCTGAAGTCATTGATAATACAACCTCTAGAGGTCGTACCTTACGCTTTTTATATGATGGTTCCTACAGAGATTTTAGAGTGAAATTAAATGAACTTGGTCAGACACCATTACCAAAGTATATTAAAAGGGAAGTTGAACCAGAAGATGAAGATAGATACCAAACTATTTTTGCTAAAAATGAAGGTGCTGTAGCTGCTCCAACTGCTGGATTACATTTCTCAAAACACTTATTGAAGCGTTTGGAAATAAAAGGAGTGAATTTTGCAGAAATTACGCTTCATGTAGGTTTAGGAACGTTTAATCCAGTTGAGGTTGAAGATTTGTCTAAACATAAAATGGACAGTGAGGAAATTATTATAAAAACACCTGCCGTTGATACCATCAATACGGCAATAAAAAATAAAAAACGTGTTTGCGCAGTGGGAACAACTGCTATGCGAGCTATTGAAAGTTCAGTGTCCTCAAGTGGTACACTAAATGAATTTGATGGGTGGTCTAACAAATTTATATTTCCACCCTATGAGTTCAGTATTGCAAATTGTATGATTACTAATTTTCATACACCAAAATCAACTCTTTTAATGATGGCTTCTGCTTTTGCAGGACACGATTTTATTAAAAAGGCTTATGATGAAGCCATAAAAGAAAAATATAAGTTTTACAGTTATGGTGATGCCATGCTGATTTTATAAAACAATTATTAAAAAGCCTTGTTTATCAAGGCTTTTTTGTTGCTAATATTATTTTATAGCTTCAATGGAAAACAAAAAAAAAGACATACGTGCATTAACAAAAGAACAACTTCGCGATTTCTTCGTCAGTGAAGGTGATAAAGCTTTTCGTGGTAATCAGGTATATGAATGGCTTTGGCAAAAGTCTGCACATTCTTTTGAGGATATGACTAACATCTCAAGAGAAACTAGATCCATGTTGGAAGCTAATTTTGTTATCAACCATATCAAGGTTGATTCCATGCAAAAGAGTAGTGATGGGACTATCAAGAATGCGGTTAAATTACATGATGGTTTAATTGTGGAGTCAGTATTAATTCCTACCAAAAAAAGAACAACAGCCTGTGTGTCTAGTCAAGTTGGTTGTAGCCTAGATTGTAAATTTTGTGCCACTGCTAGGCTCAAACGTATGCGTAATTTGAATCCTGATGAAATTGTTGATCAAGTTGTTGCTATTGATAAAGAAAGTAGGTTGTATCATAACAAGCCTTTAAGCAATATTGTATTTATGGGAATGGGTGAACCGCTTATGAATTATAATAACGTTTTAAAAGCTATTGATAAAATTACATCTCCAGAAGGTTTGGGAATGTCTCCGAAACGGATTGTTGTCTCAACTTCGGGTGTGCCTAAAATGATAAAAAAAATGGCAGATGATGAGGTTAAGTTTAAACTGGCAGTTTCGCTTCACTCGGCGATTGATGAAGTGCGAACATCCATTATGCCGTTTAATGCGACATTTCCACTTAAAGATTTAAGGGAAGCTTTGGAATATTGGTATGCGAAAACCAAAAACAGAATTACCTATGAATATGTGGTTTGGAAAGGGATTAATGATCAGGATAAAGATATTAAAGCCTTGGTGGAGTTTTGCAAATTCGCACCTAGTAAGGTTAATTTAATTGAGTATAACCCAATTGACGATGGTGTTTTTCAGCAAGCTAATTCAGAAGCTATAGATCGTTACGTTTCAGTTTTAGAGCGCAATAATATCACGGTTACTGTTAGGCGATCTAGGGGGAAAGATATTGATGCTGCATGCGGGCAATTAGCAAATAAAAGTTAAAAAAAAGAGCTAAATTATTGTAGCTCTTTTTTGATTATATAGAAGTTGTTAAGATTTTAATTTTTCACAAATTTCACAGTTTTGATACCTTGTTCAGTTTGAATTTGGGCGAGGTAAACACCTTTCCCATAGGTTGATAAATCAGTAACGTCTAAAGTTGTATTTGTGGTTTTGTTTACAACATTTTTACCTAATATATCATAAATTTTAACTGATGTTATTGCTGAAGAAGATGTAATATTGAAACTATTGCTTTGCGAATCGTAAAAGTGAGAAATTTGATTCTTATTAAAATTATCTACAGATAAATCCTCGTCGTTGGTTCTAAAATTATCCATATAAGCAAATCCTAAAAAGTTGTCATGTACAAATCTTGCACTATCAATATCCCCAACAGTTGCAGTCAAACCAGAGTATATTGAAACATCATTAATAAAGAATTCTACATTAGCACCATCAATTTCAATTCGTGTGTTAAACCAAGTAAGTGGCGTCCAGTCAGCGGTTGTGTCGATTAAATCTACAGTGCCAGTACCATCGTCAACTAGCACAAAAATGTCACCTTCAAAAGTAAATCTAATATAAGTTCTAAAAGAACCTGCAGCTAAATTTGTCAACCCAAATAAATAATCAGAAGTATTGGCAGAATCAAAGGTGTCAATATAAAAATCAGCCGAAAAAGTAGCCATGGTGTTTGGAATTGGAGCTGCATAATCATAGAAACCTCCAACAACAGGATTGGCCTGTCCCGCAAAAGCAGTTTCTTGAACTATTTTTAGACTTAAAGTACCATCTGATGCCTGCTCATTTGAGATAACCTGGTTTTCAACATTGCAACCATCACCACAACCAGTGGAAGTCCAACCAACTTGATTGTGAATATCACCAAGTGCAAAACCTTCTGATGTTTCGAAAGAAATAGTTTGTTGTGAATACATGCATAAACTAAAAGATAAGCATATAAGCAGTGAAGTAATTTTTTTCATAAATGTTTAGTTTAGAGTTAAATATGTATCAAGTTACAAATTTTTTTTTGCTCATTTTAATTTTTAACATATCAATCGGGACTATTTTTATTTGAGTTATGTTATCACTGGCTTTTTTAGTACGTTTGTTTATCCGTTTTTTAGAATCTCATTTTTGAAAATTGTAGAACAAATAAAGCAGCCTGTTGCCTATGAAATGGAACTTTTCGAACAAAAGTTCCAATTGTCAATGTCTTCTAAAGTGGCTCTGTTAAATCGCATTACGCACTACATTGTAAATAGAAAGGGTAAGCAAATGCGCCCTATGTTCGTTTTTTTAGTAGCCAAAATGGTTGCCAACGGAGAAGTAAGCGAACGAACTTATCGAGGCGCATCAGTTATTGAGCTTATTCATACAGCGACATTGGTTCACGATGATGTAGTCGACGATAGTAACAGACGTCGTGGATTTTTTTCAATCAATGCTTTGTGGAAAAATAAAATAGCTGTTTTGGTAGGTGATTATTTATTGTCCAAGGGGTTATTACTTTCTATAGATAATAATGATTTTGATTTATTGAAAATTATTTCAATAGCCGTTAGGGAAATGAGCGAAGGTGAGTTACTGCAAATTGAGAAAGCTAGAAAACTAGATATTACTGAAGCCGTATACTACGAGATTATTCGTCAAAAAACAGCGACATTAATTGCAGCGTGCTGCAGTTTAGGTGCTGCTTCTGTAAAACCTGATTCTTCAGATATTGAAAAGATGAGAAAGTTTGGAGAGTTAATTGGGATGGCATTTCAAATTAAGGATGATTTGTTTGATTATGGTGAAGAAAAAATTGGTAAGCCAACAGGTATAGACATTAAAGAGCAAAAAATGACGTTACCTTTAATACATGTTCTCAATCAAGCTTCTAAAAAAGAAAAAAATTGGCTTATTAATTCCATAAAAAATCATAATAAGGATAAAACACGAGTAAAAGAAGTGATTGCTTTTGTTAAAGCGAATAATGGATTGGAATACGCCGTTAATAAGATGAAGGCTTTTCAAGCTGAAGCGCTAAATATTCTTGAAACTTACCCAGAATCTACATATAAATCATCTTTAAAGTTGATGGTTAATTACGTGATAGAACGTAAAAAATAATTTTTTTTCATATCCAGGCAACCATTTGCATCATAATTGCGTCTTTATAAATAGAAAGTCTAATGAAAGCTATTTTGAAGGTTATTCAACTTTATAAAAATAACAACGAACTTATCAGTAAAGCTGTAAAGGGAAATCGTGATGCGCAAAATAGACTTTATGAAGTTCATGCGCCAAAAATGTTAAGTGTTTGTCGTTATTACATAAAAGATTTGCAACAAGCAGAAGAAGCTATGCTTAATGGTTTTTTTAAAGCATTTACCAATCTTAAAAAATTTGAGGACAAAGGTAGTTTTGAAGGTTGGTTACGAAAAATAATGGTAAGAGAGTCCATATCTTTTTTAAGAGCTCAAAAACGAGTTGAATTCCTCGAAGAGAACATAATTACCTCAAAAGATTTTTCTAATGATATTGAGAGTAATATGGAAGTTGCAGAAATTCAAAGTCTAATTGATGCTTTGCCTGAAGGATATAAAATGGTTTTTGTTCTGTATGCTATTGAAGGTTATAAACATTTTGAAATAGCAGAAATACTAAACATTTCAGAAGGGACTTCAAAATCACAATTGTTTAAGGCAAGACACGTTTTGCAAAAACAAATTAATGAATTAAACAGTCAGAATTATGGCACCAATTAAGTTTGAAGAACATATAAAGGATAGGTTAGAAAAGCGAACTTTAAAGCCTAATCCCAAATCATGGGATGCGCTTTCAAAGAAACTAGATGAACATGAAAGTAAAAAATCAAATAAATTATTTTGGTACGTTGGCATTGCAGCCAGTATTATCGGTATTTTATTTGTCGCGAATAGCTTGTTGTTCAATACACCAGTAAAAATTGATGAAAATCTACCACAAGTAGTTGATGGCGAAAAGATTCCTTTTGATAATGAAAAATTAGATACTAAACTGGTTGAAACTCCTGTTTTAGAAGATCATCCAGAACATTCTAATAATCATGAATCTGCTAATGAATTAACATCAGATTCGAAAAAGGTTTCAAAGAACACCACTCAAAGACAAAACCGTATTAAAGCGGATGCTAAAACCAATAATTTGGCTCAAAATCAAAACAGTCAACATGTTTTGAATACTGCTTTTGATTTCGAACAAATAGGTGTTGAAAAGACAGACAATACATTTGAATTAGTTCAAGAATCCGTTGCAAATAGTACTGAAAAAGTAGTTGTAAACCAATCAGATTTAGATTCTGAAATTGAAAAACTTCTAAATGAAGCTCAAACGACGCTAACAGCAACAAATAATACAAAAACTATAGATGCCAATACACTTTTACAAGATGTCGAGAACGATTTGGATCAATCATTTAAAAATAAAGTTTTTGAAGCTTTAAAAACCAATTTCAAAAAAGTAAAAACAGCGGTTGCAGACCGTAATAATTAAAATCATCAATTAAAAAAACAAACAGTTATGCAAAATTTTACCAGATTTCTAGTAGTCATCGTACTAGTATTTGCAGTACAAAGAATTACTGCGCAAGAAGATTTAAACAAAGACAAAATTGAAGAGTTAAAATCTCAAAAAGAATTTGTAGAGAGCAATGAAAAAGAGGCTCTTAAAAAAGGCGTAGAGGCAATTAATGAGCGCTTGGATAATAATGAAATTACTTTGGAAGAAGCCACTGAACTTAAAAAAGAATTGGCTGAAAAGTATGCGCTTAATATTGAAAACAGATTGGCTATTATTGATAACCGGATAGCATTGTTGGAGCGAAATGAGCAGGTGAATTATGATACGGGAGCCAATTTGGAAAGTTTTGTCCTTGAGATTGGTAAGAATGAAGACTCTGATGAATATGATATAGGAAGCATTTATATTGGTCCTAACCATAAGCGTAAACCACGTGTGTATGACAGGCGTACAACAAGTGATTTAGTATTTGCAATTGGTTTTAATAATGCTATTATTGAGGGGCAATCACTTAACGATTCACCATATAAAATTGGAGGTTCAGGGTTTGTTGAGTTAGGATGGGCATGGAAAACTCGAGTATTCAAAAATTCTAACGCCATGCGTATTAAGTATGGTTTGTCATTCCAATGGAATAAGCTTGATATAAAAGATAACTTGTATTTTACTGAGGCTGATGATGTGGTTACATTGGAAGAGTATCCATTAAATCTAAAAAAATCAAAATTTAGAACGACTAATTTAGTGATTCCTATACATTTTGAATTTGGACCCTCCAAAAAAATTGAACGAGAGGATTATTTTAGATATTCAACCTATAAGAAATTCAAAATAGGTGTTGGTGGGTATGGTGGCTTTGTTCTTCAATCGTTACAAAAGCTTAAGTATGATGAAGATGGTCAAAAACAGAAAGATAAGTTTAAGGATTATAACACCAATAACTTTGTATATGGAATAAGTAGTTATATTTCTTGGGGAAATGTAGGTATTTATGCAAAATATGATTTATCAACCATATTTAAGGACCAAGCTATTGATCAAAACAACATATCATTAGGTTTACGTTTTGATATGGACTAGTGTTAATTATATTGAATTGGTTAAAAAGGCTTCAAGTATTTTTGAGGCCTTTTTTCATGGAACTATTAATTTTAAATACAAGAAGATTGTATTACTTTTACGGTTACATAATTATCGCCAATCTTGATATCAAAATCCACCATAGACCAAGTTTTTGAAACTTCCCGAGTAGAGGAAGTCATTGGTGATTTTGTACAGCTTAAAAAATCGGGTAGTAATTTCAAAGGGTTAAGTCCTTTTAGCGATGAACGTTCGCCAAGTTTTATGGTTTCGCCCGTAAAGCAAATCTGGAAAGATTTTTCAAGTGGTAAAGGTGGCAACGTGGTTGCTTTTTTAATGGAACATGAGCATTTCACCTATCCTGAAGCTATAAAATATTTAGCAAAAAAATATAATATAGAAGTAGAGGAAACTGAACAATCCAACGAGGAAAAAGAACAAGCCAATGAACGTGAGAGCTTATATTTAGTTAGTGAATACGCAAGTAAATATTTTCAAAACATCTTGCATAAAACAGATCAGGGAAAAGCCATTGGATTAAGTTATTTTAAAGAACGAGGTTTTACAGAAGAAACTATTAAAAAATTTAATTTAGGTTACTCTCTCGGTGAATGGCAAGCATTTACTGACGATGCTTTAAAAAAAGGATACCAGTTGGAATATCTTGAAAAAACAGGATTGACCATTGTAAAAGAAGAGAAACGTTTTGATCGATTTAAAGGTCGCGTGATGTTCCCTATTCAGAGTATGAGTGGGCGCGTGCTAGGATTTGGAGGACGTATTTTAACGAATGACAAAAAAGCAGCCAAATACCTTAATTCACCCGAAAGTGATATTTATCAAAAAAGTAAAGTGTTATACGGTATTTACCATGCTAAACAAAGTATAGCCAAAGAGGATAATTGCTATTTGGTTGAAGGTTATACTGACGTGATTCAGCTGTATCAATCAGGTATTAAGAACGTTGTTTCCTCTTCAGGAACAGCATTAACTCCAGAACAAATTCGGCTTATAAACAGGCTTACCAAAAACATAACCGTTTTGTTTGATGGTGATGCAGCTGGCCTGCGAGCGTCATTGCGAGGTATTGATTTGATATTAGAACAAGGTATGAATGTAAAGGTTTGTACCTTTCCAGATGGTGAAGATCCTGATAGTTTTGCAAAAAACAATAGCCTAGAAGAAATTACAGTCTATTTAGATGAGCATGCTCAAGATTTTATTCAATTTAAGGCTTCATTATTGTTTGAATTTTCAAAAAATGACCCTATCAAAAAGGCTGAAACGGTAAGGGACATTGTAAACAGTATTGCCAAAATACCTGATCGAATAAAAAAGGAAATTTACATTCAGGAATGTGCACGAATAATGGACATAAGTGAAGACGTACTTTTTAGTACCCTTGCTCAAATTGATAAAAAAGAGTTTCAAGAAAGTAACAGACAATATAAACAAGATCGAAAAGCGTTTGAGGTTATAAAACACAAACAGCCTGTTAAAAAAGTTGATATTCAGTATGAATTGGAGCGAAAAATCATTCAAATCCTATTATTGTATGGGAGTGAAAAGGAGGAATTTGAAGATTTGATTTTAAAGGAAAATGATAAAAATGAGTTGGTTTTAGAACCAGTAAAACATGAAGCCAAAGTATTTGAGAAAATCTATTTGGATTTACAAGATGATGAAATGCAATTTTCAAACGAACGCTTTAGAGAATTGTATTATACAATTATTGATACATTAAATCAAAAGCCAGATTTTGCCATTGAAAACTTCATAAACACAGTAGAGCCTGAAATAGCAAGTGAAATTACGACTATTTTGATGGAGGATGAGCGTTACACGCTTGCAAACTGGGAGCGAAAAAATATATATCCAAAGGAAAAGCAACACTCTATATCACAACTGGTAAGCGAAACAATTTTAAGTTTACGTTGTTACTTGATTGAGCAAAAAGTAGTCGAGTTTAAGCAGGAAACATTAGAGTCTAAAAATGTAGTAAATAAGAATATTCTAGAAGAAGTAAAAGATTATTCTAGTTTAAAAATGTTACTTTCAAGAAAACTGAATAGGGTGTTATAATTCCAATAGTTTCGCACGGCTTATTAAATCAACAATATTATTGACATTCAATTTTTTCATTAATCGCGCTTTGTAGGTACTCACCGTTTTTTCGTTGATATTTAATTCGTGGGCAACTTCCTTATTTTTTCTCCCAGATGATAATAACTTTAAGACTTCAATTTCTCTAGTAGAAAGTTTTTTGTAAACAGAACCTGAACGGGTCACACGCCTGCCAAGTGTCATTTGTTGTGCGATATCATTACTTAAATAAGTGCCTCCTTCGTGTACCTTTAAAATAGCTTCTTTAAGTGTGATAATATTCGCGGCTTTGTTGAGGTATCCATCAGCACCAGCTTTGATGGTATTGATAGCATAAATTTCTTCTGGTTGCGAAGTAAACATAATGGTTTTTACTTCAGGGTGTTCTCGTTTTAAGCGTCTTAACGCTGTAATACCATTCAATTTAGGTAAGTCAATTTCACAAAGAATAATATCGATTCTATGTTCTTTCAAAAAGTCAAAAATAGCTTCGCCATTATCTACACCACCAATAACTTGAATATGTGGTGAAGTAACAAAAAGTAATTCTAGACCTTTTCTTACAATTGGGTGGCTATCGGCAACCAACAGTTTAATCATAACTTGAGAGTTTTAGACGTTTTTCACTGTTGAGGCAAAACGAGTATTTAGCAAATACACTTTAGTAAAGATAAGAAATTCAATATGAATTTGTGTAATTATTTTAAATTCTTTGGTATTTCACAAATAGGAATGGGTACCATCTTATGTTTGTTGGATGAATTAAAACGTTTATAAATTTCAAATACTTCTTTTTTTCTCCCTTCAAAATCAGATGATGTATGCCCTAAATCAGCCATTTTCATAGCCCATTCTAATTCAGGGTAAGAAGCACCAATTTGATCTTCATCGCTTCTTGCATCACCAAACAACCCATCACTTGGTGCAGCCTTCATAATGGAATCAGGTACTTTTAAAACATCACCGAGTTTGTAAACTTCAGATTTTAACAAATCGGCTATTGGGCTTAAATCCACACCACCATCACCATATTTGGTGTAAAAGCCTACTCCAAAATCTTCGACTTTGTTTCCTGTTCCAGCCACCAATAATTTCTGTAGACCAGCATAATAATACAAAGTTGTCATTCGCAAACGTGCACGCGTATTGGCCAAAGCCATATCTACGGTCGCTTGAGTGCCTTCTAGAGAAATTTCAGTTTTAAATTCTTCAAAAACAGGTGTCAAATCGGCTCTTATATCACGTACGTTATCAAAACGTGTTTTCAATTGTTGTATATGTTCTTGAGCGCGACTTACATGGCTCTCTGCTTGATGTATTGGCATTTCAATACATAATACGTCCAAACCAGTTTTAGCACATAACGTTGAGGTTACGGCAGAGTCAATTCCACCAGATATTCCCACAACAAATCCATTGACTTTTGCGTTAGTTGCATAATCTTTAAGCCAATTTACTATATAATCAATAATTTTTTCCGTTTGCATTTTAATGAATTTTTTAATCAAAGTAATGTACCTTTGCCCTACAAAAATAAATCCCTAAAGTAAATAAAATAAAAAACATTCAATAAATGATTAGGTATTTAAACATAGTTATTTTGGTAATACTATTAGTGTCCTGTAATGAAGGAAATAAAAATGAAGAAGCCATAAATGCTATTGATATTGATTTTGTCGTTGAACGTTTTGATAAAGCTTTTGGTGAAGCCAATGCAAGTGATTTACCACAATTAAAAGGTGCTTACCCATTTATGTTTCCTAAACATTATGATGACAACTTTTGGATTGATAGAATGAATGATTCATTACAGCAAGAATTGGTGAACGAAAGTATTGAGGCTTTTGAAGATTTTTCGAAAGAGAAAGATGATATCACGCAGCTTTTCCAACACTTAAAATACTATTTTCCAGAGTTTGAAACGCCGAGAGTTATCACAACTACGTCATCTGTTGATTATAGAAATAAAGTAATTGTTACGGATACTATTGTTTTAATATCTATTGACACATATTTAGGGAAAGATCATAAGTTTTACCAAGGCATTCAGAATTATTTACGACAAAATTTTGAAAGTGATCAAATCGTCGTTGACATGGCCAAAGCTTATGCTGAAAAATATAGTTTTCAAACTAATAGAAAAACGTTGCTTGATGAAATGATTTATTTTGGAAAACTACTATATTTTAAAGATATCATGATTCCCTTTAAAACTGATGCAGAAAAAATTGGCTACACTCAAGAGCAGCTGGATTGGGCTGAAGCAAATGAGTTTTTTATATGGAATCATTTTATGGATAAAGAACTTTTATATAGTACAGATCCTAAGCTCTCATCACGATTTATAAATCCTGCACCTTTTTCAAAGTTTTATCTAGAATTGATTGATAAGGAATCACCAGGAAGAATAGGTCAGTACATAGGTTGGCAAATTGTAAAATCATATATGAAAAATAATGATGTGACATTGAAAGATATGTTAGGTAAAGAAGCGACCGAAATTTTTAATAATGCTAAGTTTAAACCCAGAAAGTAATGGCAAATATAAAATCGACGATAGAATTGACTGTGGAGTTAGATGAAAATCGTGTTCCGGAAAAACTGAATTGGACAGCTCAAGATGGCGGTATTAATAATGAGGAGGCAAAAGCCATGCTCTTATCAGTTTGGGATCATAAAACACAAGAGACGTTGCGTATAGATTTGTGGACAAAGGATATGCCAGTTGATGAAATGAAAGTTTTTTTTCATCAAACATTGGTGGCTATGAGTGATACATTTCATAAAGCGACACAAGATGAAAAAATGACAGCTACAATGAAGGATTTCTGTGATTATTTTGCTGAAAAATTAGAATTAAAAAAATAAAAAGACCTGTTCTACAGGTCCTTTTATTTTGAGATATGTAAGCTTTAATCCTTATCAGGAGCCAAATATTTATAAACAATACCTGCTAAAATAGCGCCAATAATAGGAGCTACCCAAAACAACCATAGTTGACCTGTAGCCCAATCGCCAACAAACAAGGCCTGACTAGTACTTCTTGCAGGATTAACCGATGTGTTTGTTACAGGAATACTGATTAGGTGAATTAAAGTAAGTGCTAAGCCAATTGCAATACCACCAATTCCAGGCGATGCATTTTTATGAGTAGCACCTAAAATTATTATTAAAAACATAAATGTCATAACAATTTCTGTAACCAAAGCCGAAGTCATGCTATAACCCATAGGAGAATGCTCGCCGTAACCATTAGCGGCAAAACCATCAGATAGGCTAAATGTATCAATACCACTTGCTATAGCATACAAAATAGCTGCTCCGGCAAGTCCGCCGAGAACTTGGGAAATAATATAGCCTGGTAGCTCTTTCCCCTCAAAGCGACCTCCAACCCATAACCCTATTGAAACAGCAGGATTAAAATGAGCGCCTGAAATATGTCCAACGGCGTAGGCTCCCGTTAAAACCGTTAAACCAAATGCAGCGGCAACACCTGCAAATCCAATTCCTAATTCAGGAATTCCAGCAGCTAATACAGCGCTGCCACATCCACCAAGCACAAGCCAAAGTGTGCCAATAAATTCAGCAATAAGTTTTTTCATAATTTTTAGTTTAATTAGTTAAAGAATTTAGATACCAATATTGTACTAATGTTACTTAAAATTAGGGGTTTTATTTTTATTAAGCAACTAAAAATGAGAGGTATATGTGTGTAATGGTTTACATGTGTATTCTTGGAGTATTTTTAGCATCTATTTTTTTGCCTCCACCTATTACAAAGAGTTAATCTAGTTTACGATTTTTAATATTTCCATTAAAAAGACGAAGTCTCAAAATAAAATCGCTAGAAGTATTATTAGTAGCTGTATTGTTTTTTGTTTCGTTAAAAATAAAGTACAATTCAAATTTCCAATCGTTTTTAAACTTATAACCAATACCAGGCTCTAGACGTATTAAGTCATTGTATCTATCTGATTTAATAAGATTTAAAAACACTTCTGCTTTTAATGGTATATAAAAACCATCTACAAAGTCAGTAATATGTTTTTTATAATTAAGAATAGTAGAAAGTCTATACCGTAATCGAAATCCTGAAGTCCAACCAGAATTACTAAAATTATTTTGAAATCGTTCTTCTAATCTCACATAATTACCAAAAGTAATGGCTTTAACTGTAGGGATATTAAACTTAAATCCCTGAAATAATCGAAATTCTAAATTATCATTAAAATCATAGTTTTGTGTGTAAATTAAGCCTGCACCAAGGTGAAACGATTGTATAATTGGTTTTTCCAAATTAAGAAATTTCAAGCTCTTTTTGTGAGGAATATTTAAGGTGGAAACTACTACAAATCGATTAAAAACATCAGGAAATATTTTTCTGTAACCCACTTGTGTTTGCAAAACCAAATCGGTTTTTACAGCATTATAGAAATTATAATCCAGCCATATTTGGCTGTTTACTTTAATGTCTTGGTTTACTAAGCTGTCTTGCGCATGTAATCTTGTACTAACAAAAAAAATAAAAACAATGTAAAACAAAAATTTCATGAAAAAATGAGGGCAATTGCTCTTGGTATCATTCTACTTGAAATGGATAAATTACTTTCCAGTCGTTTTTCATATCAATAATTGTCCAGCCTTTTTCTGTTGCTTCGTCAAGTCCTTTGTCTAACTTACCAATATGAGAATCTCTATCATAAGCCCATTCACGATCAGCATCGGTATGATGAAGATATAATTGAAATGATTTATACGAATTTGAATCTGTCCACTGTAGCATTTGTAAATCACCATCAGAATTACCTGAAGCAAAAACCGGTTTTTTACCAATAATTTTTTGAATATTAAGAGGTTTTCCCTCTTTATCATCTATAAAGTCCAGTTCTGGTAAACGTTTAATTATTGGGTTTCCATTATTGTAATCATATTCTGTTTTTACGCGACTTCCAATAATTTGCTCGGTAGGTATTCCATAAACTTCTGTAACAAAAGCACGCATAAAATCTACACCACCACCAGAAACAATATATGTTTTAAAGTTGTTAGCTCTTAAATACTCCAGCAATTCGAGCATAGGTTGATAAACTAATTCATTATACCCCACATTTTTGCTGGGATGTTTTGCTGTTTTAACCCAATCTTTCACAGCGGAATCAAATTCCGCGACAGTAACGCCTGCATGTGTAGCCATTATAATTTCAACAATACCTTTCATTCCTATATCCATTAATGATTTCATATCATTTTCTAAAATGGCTTTGTAAGGTTGCTGTTCTTTCCATTCAGGATGATCTGAAGCCATAGCTTTAATTCTGTCTATAGCAAAGAATAATTGAAAATAAGCAGGTTGTTCACTCCAAAGGTTACCATCATTATCAAAAGTGGCTATACGGTCTCCAATAGGGATAAAGTTTTGGCTATTAGAATTCGTAACATCTTCAACATAATCGACAATGGCTTCTTTGGTTGCTCCTTCATTCCACGAAGGTAGTGGGTCTGATTCTGTTATAGTTTCTTCAACTATTACTTCATTCACTACTGAATTTTCATTTTTGCATCCAAATGTAATTAGTGATATGGTTAAAATGCCAAGTAGAATTTTTGAATTCATAATATATTAATTTGTATAAAAATAAAAAAACCGAATGAGACCATTCGGTTTTTTATAAAAACTTATTCTATATTAATTTCTTTGTGCTCTATTCATGGCATCCATAACTTGATCTAAACTAAAACTACCTACAGGCTGTCTTTGAGGATATTCTTTAAATGTTGCTAAAAATTTAGCTACATATGCTTGAGCAGGCACCAAAGCAAACATGCGATCTGCTGACCAATGTCTATAATCTTCTGAATCATGTGGAGCTCTTTCGTAAGGATCACCATATAAATCAATGAGCATTGGAAATCTTAAGGTTGTATATTCTTTTTGCCAAACATTCCATCCATGATTTTCTTGTATTTTGAAATGGATTTTCCATCGTTTGTATCTAAAAGCATTTAAAGATCCATCATCATCGAAATAAAAGATTTCTTCTCTTGCTCCATCTTCAGATTGCCCGGTTAACAATGGTAATTGATTGTAACCATCTAAATGAACTTTAAATGTTCTTCCGTTTGCTGAATGACCATTAAGTAATTTTTCCTTAACATTTGGCTCTCCAGCTGCAGCTAGAAAGGTAGGTAACCAATCTTCACCAGAAAAAATAGCATTACTTACTTGTCCAGGTTTAATTTTGTTAGGCCATTTTACCAAACAAGGCGCTCTAAATCCACCTTCCCATGTTGTGGCTTTTTCACCTCTAAAAGGTGTCATACCACCATCTGGCCAAAATACGATTTCAGCTCCGTTGTCTGTTCCAAAAATTATAATCGTGTTTTCTTCAATGCCTAAATCTTTAACTGCTTTAGTAAGTTCCCCAACAATTTTATCGAGTTTTACCATACCATCTGCATATATTCCTAACCCAGTTTGGCCTTCATCTTCTTCATTTAAATGTGTCCATACGTGAGTTAAAGTAGAATTATACCATGTAAAAAATGGTTTACCATCATCAACTGATTTTTTCATGAATGCTATTGCAGCATCTTTCGTCTCATAATCGACTGTTTCCATACGCTTTCTGGTCAACGGTCCTGTATCTTCAATTCTACCATCAGCATAGGAATGAATTACGCCTCTTGGGCCATATTTTTTCTTAAATTCTGGATCTTTTGGGTAATCTGGATGTTCAGGTTCTTCTTCAGCATTTAAATGATATAAATTGCCGAAAAATTCGTCAAAACCATGATTGGTTGGTAAGTGCTCATCACGATCTCCTAAATGGTTTTTACCAAATTGCCCAGTAGAATAACCATGATTTTTAAGTAGTTCAGCTATAGTTGGATCTTTTTCACTTAAACCTTCTTTAGCTCCTGGAAGTCCAACCTTTGTTAGACCAGTACGATAAGGTGATTGACCTGTTATAAAAGCAGCTCTACCTGCTGTACACGATTGTTGTGAGTAGTAATCGGTAAACATAATACCATCTTTACCAATTTGGTCTATATTAGGTGTTTTGTAACCCATAATACCTCTGTTGTAAATACTGGTATTAGACCAACCAATGTCATCTCCCCATATTACGAGGATATTAGGTTTTTCAGATTGGGCTAACGAAATTAAGGGCAATGCAAGCATTGCCATAATTATTGTAAACTTTTTCATTATAAAAAATTGAATTAGTGAATGTTAAAGTTGTAAACTTACTAAAAATATGACCTTTTAGTAATAATCATTTTACGACAAATAATGCAATTTTTATGTCAAAGACCTATAGACTTCGGGAGTTTTTCCAGTCCATTTTTTGAAACTCCTAATGAAATTTTGACTATTAGAATAATTTAAATTTTCTGAAATTTCTTTAATAGTTAAGGATTGAGATTGTAATAATTCAATGCTTCGTTGTTGTAAGAATTTTTGCTTTATTATAGAAAAACTCGACATTTCCTTGTTAAGATTTCGTTCTAATGTACGCCTAGAAACATCGAACATTAAAGCTATTTCATCCATGTTTGGAATATTACCTGATTTAAAACTTCTCAAAAGCATTTCAACTTTAAAAGACTCTGGATTTTTGGATTTAATAATAGTTTCAAGTGGAGCATTGTCAAGAACATTAGGGATTCTTTTGTTTAATAAATCGGTATTAAACAATATCCAGCTTTTATCTTGGTTTAGCTTTAATTTATAATAGCCTCGTGGTAAGATAGGCTCAATTGAATATGCAGATTTGCCTGTAATGCCAATTTCAACAGGAACAAAACTTGATCCGCCAACAATAGTAAAGGCGTCCAGAATTCGCATAATATCAATTTCTTCACAGATTAGTTTTCCTTGGCTTGGTCTTTCAATTATTTTTACTGAAAATCTAGAAAATGGACCCATTATATCAAGCCTAGCTTCATAATTAGATCGGATGTGTTTTTGATATTTAACTACTTCTGTGAGAAACGTGAGAAAGCTTGGGCTTTGGAAAATATGCTGACTGTATTTTCCCATTTTCGTAGATTTAAAATGATGATTTAAATCGTTGGCTAAACTCTTAATCCCTAAGTCTTTTTTTATATTAACTAAAATGTCTTCTAGAAGTTTGTTCGGAATATAGCTATTGGGGTCAAATAAGTTTAATTTTTTTAAAAAAGGATGTTTTAAATATTGAGAAGTGTTGATGCCATCATATTCAAGACCTTCAATTAATGAAGGTAAATATCCGTTTAGTGTGATATCAATTTTTTTCAATGTTATCTAAATATCGATGTATTTAAATATAACTAATAAAAAATAAACTATCATTAAAAGTCCAATTTAAAGAAAAAGGCAGACATTATCGTCTGCCTTTTATTATAATTTAATTACTTTTTGTAACCATGGCTTCAATTTGTTTTTCAACTTTACCTAAACTCCAGTCACCTGCGGTTTGACTAGGTGGGTATTCTTTAAATGTAGAAAGGAAATTAAAAGCATAACTTTGAATAGCTATTAAAATATAGGCGCGATCAATATACCAGTCGTAATACGTATTAGATCCTTGATAAGCTTTTTCAAATGGGTCACGACGTAAATTAGTTAATAATGGAGCTCTTAATTCTACAAATGGCTCCAGCCAAATTTGTAATTGTCGTGCTCTATTTTCTAAAAATGTAGCCTTCCAATCGCCATATCTTAAGGCAGCAATAGAACCACCATCATTAACATATATAAAACCTTCTCTTGGAGATTCTTTCACTTTTCCTGTTAAATAGTCTAACTGATTATAACCATCAATATGATTTTTATATGATCGACCATTTAATGTAGTTCCTTTTTTTAATTGATCCTTTACGTTTGGATTTCCAGCAATGGCAGCAAACGTTGGTAACCAATCTTCATGGGCTACAATACCGTTTAATGTAACATTAGCTGGGAATTGACCTGGCCATCTTACAAAAGCTGGTACGCGATAAGCACCTTCCCAATTAGAATTTTTTTCACCGTGGAATGGTGTTGTACCGGCATCAGGCCATGTGTTATAATGTGGGCCATTATCTGTTGAATACATCACAAGAGTGTTGTCAGTTATTCCTAACTCATCTAAAAAGTCAAGAAGTTGACCAACATGCATGTCATGTTCAATCATACCATCTGTATACTCATCATTTCCTGGATGACGTCTATCTTTTTTAACGTGTGTTCTAAAATGCATACGTGTTCCATTCCACCAAACAAAAAATGGCTCTCCAGAATCTACTGTTCTTTTTATAAAATCTTTAGTAGCAGCAACACTTTCATCATCTATAGTTTCCATACGTTTTTTAGTCAATGGGCCTGTATCCTCTATACGCTGACCGCCTTTACCATCAGACCAACTATGAATAACTCCACGAGGACCAAATTTTTCTTTAAATGTTTGACCATTTTTTAAAACCATGTCTCCTGGATAGTCAAAATTTTCAGGTTCTTCTTCTGCATTAAGATGATACAGATTCCCAAAGAATTCATCAAACCCATGCATGGTTGGTAAATGCTCATCTAAATCCCCTTGGTGGTTTTTTCCAAACTGTCCAGTTTTATACCCTTGACTTTTTAAAACAGTAGCCATGGTAACATCTGTTTTTTGCCAACCTTCTTTGGCACCAGGCATACCAACTTTAGTCATTCCTGAACGCACCGGAACACTACCACTAATAAATGCTGCTCGTCCTGCTGTACAAGATTGCTGTGCATAATAATCTGTAAAGCCAACACCTTCTTTGGCAATTCGGTCGATATTAGGAGTCATGTATCCCATCATCCCACGATTATTGTGACTAATGTTCCATGTACCGATATCGTCTCCCCAAATTACCAGAATATTGGGTTTTTTATTGTTTTGAGAAATAGCAAGTATTGGAATTAATACGAGCAATAAAATAATGTTTAATTTTTTCATATAGTTTTTGTTTAACAATTAATAGCTTAATTAAATTTTAGGTTTAGTTATTCTTTTTTTACTTCCACAATTTCATACATATCCTTACCGTCAACTTGAATGGGTTGGTAATAGGTATCTCCAAATTGCACATAAGTTACATCGCCTATTTTTACTTCTTCTCCACCTTCAGGTAAGCCTGGAACAATGGTTCCAGCCGTTGCAGGTACTACAATGTAACCATCTTTGTTTTGTTCATAGAAAGCTCCGCCATAGTAATAATTTGTGGTGTTATTGACTTCAACTTTTTCAGCTTCATCTGGTAAGTCTGGTACTTCTGCACCAACAGGAGCTTGAACTGCCACGAAACCATCTTCAGTTTTAAGATAATAATTGCCATTTTCGTAGTGATATTCTTCATCATCGTCGTCATCATTATCGTTAACAATACTTACAATAATTGCTGTTGTTGCCAAAGAGGTTACAAAATATCCCCATGGATGATAATAAGGACCCCAATAAAAAGGTACGAAAGGATGATAGAAATATGGTCTATGACAATAATAGCGATAGCCACCATAAGCATAAGGTGGTCTCGTATATCGTCTAGGACTAGGTCTGACATAAGTGTTTCTTCTATTGACATTTACAGTCCGACTATTATCTATGTTAATGTTTCTTCTATTGCCACTGTTAATATTATTACCTCTATTTCCACTTCTGTCTTTAACATTTGAGGTTTTGCGATTACGCGTGTCTAATTTTGGAGCAGACTTGTCACGTGCAGATCTATCGCCAGTAGTTGACCGATCTCGTGCCGTGTTATTTGTTGCCCTATTAGTACTTCTATTAGGCGTTTTATTTTTGGAAAAATCTCGACTTTTGTTTTTGGTATGCCCTCCATTAATTGATCTTGAAGGCGTTCTGTTTGAGGTCGATGGTCGTGTAGTTGCCTTGTTTCTACTTGAACTTCTATTTGGAGCAGCCCTATTAGTTGAAGGCCTGCTTGTAGGTCTTGACATAGAATGACCTCCGCCTCTTGACATGGTTCGTCCACCACCTCTTGATGCTCCATGTCCCATGCGTTGAGCCATTATTTCAGATGGTAATATAAGTGCTATAAATAGTAAAACAGTGGCTAATATGTATTTGAAATTTATGTTTTCTTTTGTCATGATGTAAAATTTTGAATGGTAAACAACTACGTTACGATTTTTTAAGAATACTAATTAATCTTGCTCTTGGAGGCGGTAAAAAATCAAATGCTGCATCTGGAATATCGGGATTTAGATTCCAACTTTTAAAAGTTGATTCGTATTGTAAATTCGATTTGTTTTTATAAATCATGACAAAATGTTTTGGTAGAAGATAGGTTTTATTAGATATCCATAACTGAACATTTAAATCGCTATTCGTCGCCATAATATGATAACATTCTTCATTATCAATAGTTTTTCTTCCTAAAAACTTAATGGAATCAAATTGTTCCATCATATCATCTGTAAAATTGGGATAGAAAAAATCTGCTGCTGGAAATTGAAAATCATAATTAACATGCATTTCATCAATCATTTCTAGAGTAGTTTCAGGAGCTTCGAGTGAAACATAATTGTTTTCATCAAAGTTGTAAAATGATAAATAACTACCATCATACCAAAAACCTTTTGTCCCATTAGTACCTTCAATTTTCACTCTTAATTTATTAGGTCCAGAAAAAGAAATGGTACTCGTAGAATATTGCTTTTCAATATTGTTGTTGCTATCAAATTGATCTGTTGAATTATCTAATTCAAATGTTACAGATTGCAAATCTCCTATAACATCGGCCATTTTATCTAAAATAAAAATTGCTGTAGAATCGTGATCTTTGTTGATTTGCGAAAACGAATTAACTGAAAATATTAAAAAAAATAATAATGAAAGATGTGTTTTCATGATTTTTGGTTGTTTAGTTTTAAATGGAAAAACCATAATTATATATGGCTAATAAAAGTAAGAAAAAATCCTGTAAATGAAACAATTATCAAATGAAATCACGGAAGATTAATATTATCTTAATATTATGGTTTAAAATAAATATGAGATAATATCGTCTCAATAATATTTACGAAGTAAAAAAATAATTAAAAATGATTACCACTCGTTAATCTTGTTGGAATCAAGTTTGATAAAAATAAAGAGCAAAATTGTAAAGCCCCAAAGTCCGGAGCCACCATAGCTAAAAAAGGGCAGTGGGATTCCAATGGTTGGAATTAATCCCATAACCATCCCAATATTAATCAAAAAATGAAAGAAAAATATAGAGGCTACACCATAGCCATAAACCCGACTGAATTGCGACTTTTGAAGTTCGGCGAGTCTTAATATACGTAATAAGAGTAGCACAAAAACAATAACTACCAGCGCACTACCCAGAAACCCCCATTCTTCACCAACTGTGCTAAAAATATAATCAGTGTGCTGTTCTGGGACAAATTTACCAGTTGTTCGAGTGCCTTCTAAAAACCCCTTTCCATTAAATCCACCCGAGCTAATAGCTTTTTCAGATTCGTAGAGATTATACAAAATATCACGACGCATTTGTTCAATTTTATCAGGATCTTTTTCTAATCGAAGCCATAAGCTTATCCTATCCTGCTGATGTGGTTGCAGTATGTTTTGGTAGAAAAAATTAACACCAAACGTTAAAATAATAGCTGCTATAAGCATAGCTATTGGCTGAATTATTGAAGGTTTCTTTTTTCTTAATAAATGAAATCCAAAAACAATAATACTTGTTGCGGCTATTGTAATTAAGGGACCAAACTTTAATGCTGCAACAGATATTAAACCGAGTATAACAATAATCCATAAATAGATTTTAGGTAATCCTTCACGATATAATACAAAGAAAAATGAGCCGTAAACTAGCGTACTCCCTGCATCATTTTGAAGCAATACTAAAATAGCAGGAAGAGCAATAATGATAAAAAGCCTAATTTGATCTTTAAAAGATTTAATATCTGTATTCATATCGCTAATGTATTTAGCGACAGCAAGTGCTGTTGCTGCTTTGGCAAACTCGCTAGGCTGAATGGTCATACCTCCAATACCATACCATGATGTAGCGCCATTTACATTTTTACCGAACAAAAACAGTCCCACTAAAGAGAGAATTCCAATCAAATAAATAATACTTGAAAAACGTTCATAAAATTTAGCTTCAATGGATAGTAGTACAATTATTAATAAGAAAGTAAGTAGAATGAAGACAAGTTGTTTGCCATAAGGTTGAGAAAAGTCAAAATAGTCAATGGTTTCACCAATGTGAGAAGCTGAAAGGATATTCATCCAGCCAAAACCAACTAATAGTAAAAAGAGAAGAATGGTTATCCAGTCAAATTTAAAATATCTATCTGTTTGTCTCATTCGCTGGAATTACTATTGATTGATTTTGGGTTTCGGTCTCCTTTGGCAAATCAATTACTTGATATTGCGATTGTGCATTTATTTTGAAAGGGCCACCAGAATACGGTTTTGCATATTCATTTTCAAGACTATGAGTTAAAATCCAATGCTCTAAATCTTTTCTAGTGATTTCATCCTTCAAATATTTTTCAATCATTAAACTGGCAATTCTACCAGCAAAACGTGCTCCAAAATAACCATTCTCAACAAAAACAGCCAAAGCAATTTTTGGGTTGTCTTTTGGTGCAAACGCAATAAAAATAGAATGATCTGTCAATTGTGTTCTAGTCCCATCAATTATTGTGAAGTTTTCGGCTGTTCCTGTTTTGCCACAAATTTCAATTCCTGGGACTTGTAAAAAATGCGCTGTACCTTTGTTATACACATCAAACAAGCCTTGGACAACTGGTTCGAAATGCCTTTCGTCAATACTCGTTTGGTGTTTAGTGGTAAAATTGTTGTCTATTTCTTGACCTTCAATATCTTTGATTATATGTGGTGTGTAATAATAACCACGATTGGCAATTGCTGCAGTCATATTAGCCAAATGGATTGGAGTAACTTGTACTTCACCTTGTCCAATTGCGTTTGAAATAATCGTAGTAGCTCCCCAGTTGAAATCTGGATACCACTTATCATAATAGGCGCCATCAGGAATATTTCCTTTTTTTCCTATTGGTAAATCGGTTCCTAAATATTGGCCTAAGCCAAAGCTTTTTATGTGACCACTCCAAATGTCCATAGAATGACTGGCATTATCATATTTATCAATAGTTTTTCTAAAGGCGTTAGCAAAATAGGAGTTACATGATTTGGCAATACCCAAATTTAAACTGCGTCTACCACCACCACAATGGCAACCCATTGTGCCGCGTCGGCCATATCTGTAAACGCCTGAACAGCTTATTGAAGTTTCAGTATTTATAACACCTTCCTGTAATGCTGTCAATGCCACTAATGATTTGAATGGTGAGCCAGGTTCATGTACTCGTAATAAACTTTTATCAATCAATGGTAAATTGATGGAGTCGTTGTAGAGTTTTGTATAATTTCGTGAACGTTTTCTTCCAACTAATAAATTAGGGTTATATGAAGGTGCCGAAACTAGCGCTAGGATTTCACCTGAATTTGGTTCGATAGCTACAATTCCGCCGCGTTTATTTTGCATCAACAACTCACCGTATTCTTGTAATTTTGTGTCGATTGTAATTGTAATGTCTTTACCCTGCTTTGGTAAGGTGTCAAATTTACCTTCTTTATATGGACCAATATCTCTATTAAATCGGTCTTTTTGAATAAATTTGATACCTTTAATACCTCTTAACTCTTCTTCATAAGAAAGTTCTACACCTTGCTTCCCAATTAAATCGCCCATTTTATAATAAGGAGATTTTTCTATTTGAGTTGGTGTGACCTCGGCAATAAAACCTAGTACATTGGCACCAACTGTAGTCTGGTAATCACGCAACAATCTTTTTTGAATATAAAAACCTTCATATTTACGCATCTTTTCCTGTAAAACGGCATAATCTTCTTTTGATAAATGAGGAATAAAGACATAAGGTAATCTTGGAGAATAATTATAGGCTTTATTATAAGTCTTGATAAACTGTTCTTTTGTGATTTTTAACAAAGCACAAAACTCTGTTGTGTCCAATGGTTTTACTTCTCTTGGTATAACCATAACATCATAAGAGGGCTGATTACCAACTAAAAGTTTGCCATTTCTATCGTAAACAAATCCTCGTTTTGGATAATCATATACCTTTCTAATGGCATTATCTTCATATAGATTTTGAGTGTTAAATGTATAGACTTGAAGATAGAATAATCGCCCTAAAAAAGTAAAGCCGACTAAAATGATGATGATAAATAATAAAAATTGGCGCATTATGTTTTTCTACTGAAAATTATAGATGTTACGACACACAGTAAAATAGTGAATATTCCAGAGAATAACGTTTTTTTGAGTATTAAAAGTATTTCAGAAAGGTTAAAAATTTCAAATAAAAATAGAATGAGATGGTGTATTAGGACCATGATTATGAAATAGAAAATTTTTGCTCCAAAATCTACATTCTTGAATTTAATGGTTTGGTGTTCATAAACAGATCCAAAACAAAATTTTAAAACAACTGGTCTAATAAAAGCAATGGTCACTGATGCAGCAGCATGAACACCTCCAGAATCCGAAAAAACATCTATGGTAAGTCCTAAAAGAAAACTCAAAAACAAAAATACCATACGGTTATTATTCACCTGAAACAGACAAATAAATATAACATACAGATAAGGGTTAATACTGCCCAAAAAATTGATTTGGTTCAAAATTAAAACTTGTACTAAAACCAATACAATGAACCTTATACTATATGAAAAAATAATATTATTCATTATTGAGCAGACTATTGATTTCTTCTTTGCTTCTATTTTCTATAATATAAACATGTTCAATGTTGGTCATGTCATTAAACAGTTTAACGTTAATTGTATAAAAGTTTTCTGCGTCATCAAGTTTAAAATTTTCAATTGTCCCAATACGTATGCCTTTTGGGAAAATTATAGAACGACCAGAAGTGATAATGGTATCGCCTTTTTTTAGTGGCGCTATTTTAGAGATTTCTGTTAATTGTACGATGTTAGGTGACTTGGTGTCCCAAATTAAGGAACCAAAATGATTGGTGTTTTTTAATTGAGCACTTATTTTAATATTAGTGTTCAATATGGATAAAACAGTTGCGTAATTTTTACTGGTTTTATCAATAATTCCTAAAATACCTTTTGAGGTAATAACACCAAAATCTTGTTTAATACTGTCTTTTCTTCCTTTGTTAAGTGTTAAAACATTGTTGCTTAAAGCATAACTGTTTTTTATAATTCTAGCAGGCGTAAACTTATAATTGCCTAGGGCTTGTGTGCTATCATAGGCATTTTTTAATTCACCTTGAGAATTATATAGGATGGATTTTAAATAATTGTTTTCCTCCTGAAGTAGTTTGTTCTGATGTCTTAAATTGAAAAAAGACTGGACATCATTAACAGAATTATAAATACCACCTGTTAAAAAATTGGCTGAATTTATAAAACGGCTTTTGTGGTAGGAATGTGACTGAATGGTAAAAACCGTAGCTAAAAACATCAAAAACAAATACAACAAAAAGACTTTGTTTCTTAAAAAGAAGTTGATTATTTGTTGCATGATTTAAAAGCTATTTAATCAATACGCTTTTGTATTTTGATAAGTTTTTAAGTGTAATGCCTGTTCCACGAACAACAGCTCGTAGTGGGTCTTCAGCAATATATACTGGTAAATCGGTTTTTTGTGATAGACGTTTATCCAATCCACGTAACATAGAACCACCACCTGCTAAATAGATACCAGTATTATAAATATCAGCAGCCAATTCAGGAGGTGTTTGTGATAACGTCTCCATAACGGCATCTTCAATACGTAAGATTGATTTATCAAGTGCTTTTGCAATTTCACGATACGAAATAGATACCTGTTTAGGTTTCCCAGTTAATAAATCTCGTCCTTGAACACTCATATCTTCTGGAGGTAATTCTAAATCTTCAGTTGCTGCACCAATTTGAATTTTAATCTTTTCTGCGGTACGTTCACCAACATATAAATTATGTTGAGTTCTCATGTAGTAAATGATATCGTTTGTGAATACATCACCTGCAATTTTAACTGATTTGTCACATACAATTCCACCAAGAGCAATAACGGCAATTTCAGTTGTACCACCGCCTATATCAACAACCATGTTTCCTTTAGGCTGCATAATATCTACACCAATACCAATAGCAGCAGCCATAGGTTCGTGAATCAAATAGACTTCTTTCCCATTTACACGTTCAGCACTTTCTTTTACAGCACGCATTTCAACTTCTGTTATTCCTGAAGGAATACAAATAACCATTCTTAAGGATGGTGGAAACAATTTCTTTTTAAGCGCCGGAATATTTTTAATGAACATACTGATCATTTGTTCTGAAGCATCAAAATCGGCAATAACACCATCTTTCAAAGGTCTAATGGTTTTGATATTCTCATGCGTTTTTCCTTGCATCATACTAGCTTCCTTTCCAACGGCAATGATTTTGCCTGAAACTCTATCACGAGCAACAATAGAAGGGCTGTCAACAACAACCTTATCGTTATGAATAATTAATGTATTGGCAGTTCCTAAATCTATTGCTATTTCTTCGGTTAGGAAGTCAAAAAATCCCATGTGCTATAAGTAAATTTTTGAGGTTAATTAAGTCTATCTCGTAAATGTAATAAAATTAATGTTTAAAATGACGTGTTCCAGTAAATACCATAGCAATATTATTATCATTACAATAATCAATACTTAACTGGTCTTTTATTGAACCACCTGGCTGAATAACAGCATTAATTCCTGCATTATCTGCAATTTCTACACAATCTGGAAATGGGAAAAAAGCATCACTAGCCATAACGGCTCCATTCAAATCAAAATTAAAGGATTTTGCTTTATGAATTGCTTGGTTTAAGGCATCAACACGACTGGTTTGACCTGTTCCGCTAGCGCATAGTTGTTTGTTTTTTGCCAATACGATGGTGTTAGATTTGGTGTGTTTGCAAATTTTGGATGCAAAAATTAAATCTTCTAACTCGCTTTCTGACGGTTTATTGTTTGTGGCGTAAGATAAATTTTCGACGTTATCCGTTTTATTATCTCTGTCTTGAACTAAAACACCATTTAAACAGGTTCTTACAGTTGTTTGAGGTAATTCGACATCATTTAGAATCAATAAAATACGATTCTTTTTTCCTTTTAAGATTTCTAGAGCCTCATTGGAAAAAGAAGGAGCAATAACCACTTCACAGAATAGGGAATGAATTTCGTTGGCAGTTGTTTTATCAATTTCAGTATTAGCAATTAAAATACCACCAAATGCTGAAACTGGATCACCAGCTAAAGCATCAACGTATGCCTGATGAACAGTTTCGCGTTGTGCAAAACCACAAGCGTTATTGTGTTTTAAAATAGCAAAAGCAGGCGCTTCACCATTAAATTCGTTCATCAAATTTACAGCAGCATCCACGTCTAATAGGTTGTTATAACTTAATTCTTTACCATGAACTTTGGTAAACATATCATCAAAATTTCCAAAGAAAAAACCACGTTGGTGAGGGTTTTCGCCATAGCGTAATACCTTGCCATTTGTTTCACTTATTTTTAAAGTAGCTATTTCGTGATTGCTATTAAAATAATTGAAAATCGCTGAATCATAATGTGAAGAAACATTAAATGCTTTAGCTGCAAATTGTTTACGGTCATCTTCCGATGTTTCACCATTTTTGGTTTGCAATAATTCTAAAAATGTTGAATATTCATCAACTGATGAAACACAAACAACATCAGCATAATTTTTTGCAGCTGCTCTAATTAAAGAAATACCACCAATATCTATTTTTTCAATAATATCCTGATTACTCGCGCCAGATGCTACGGTTTTTTCAAAAGGGTAGAGGTCAACAATTACCAAATCGATTTGTGGAATATCAAAATCAACCAATTCAGCTACATCGCTATCATTGTTTTGCCTATTTAAAATACCGCCAAACACTTTTGGATGTAATGTTTTTACGCGACCGCCAAGAATGGATGGGTAGGAGGTTACGTCTTCAACAGGTACGACATTAATTCCTAAATCTTTGATAAATTTTTCAGTACCACCAGTTGAGTAAATAGTAACATTTTGCTTGTTTAATTCACGAACGATAGGCTCTAATCCATCTTTACTAAAAACAGATATTAATGCTGATTTAATGGTTTTGTTGTTGCTCATTTTAGATGTGTTGTTTAATGATTGCAAAAGTAGTTAATTCAATCAAAAAACAGTGTCTAAAAAGGCTGCGAAAATGGTTGTTTTTTCAACTTAAAACGGAAGTTGTTAACAACTACAAAATTGTTGCTACTTTTTTGCAGACAAATTCTAAAAAACGTTCATCGGCTTCGGTAAAAGGATCGGCAGTATTAGAGTCAATATCTATCTGACCAATATTTTGGCTATTAACAAAAATTGGAACTACAATTTCTGCCTTAACCGTTATACTACAAGCAATGTAGTTGTCTTGAGCTGAAACATCAGGTACTACAAAATTTTTATTACTTATGGCAACTTGCCCACAAATACCTTTTCCAAATGGGATGATGGTATGGTCTGTAGGTTCACCAACATATGGGCCTAATTTCAATTCGTTTTTATCACCATTTTTAAAATAAAAACCAACCCAATTGTAATAAGAGATTTCTTTTTCAAGAAGTTGGCAAATAAGAAATAACTTATCATCAACTGATGTGTCTTTTTTTGAAACTATTTTAGTTATTTCTGGTTTTAACCCTTGGAGCGTCATTGTTTAAAAGTTTTGGTAAAAGTATTTAAAATGCGGTTATATTAGTATGTCATTTTGTATAAATTTAACATCAGATATTTTATAGACAAAATGAAGAAATTATTCATAAAATATAAATCAGTTATTAAATTCATTCTAACTTTTTTGTTAGTATATTTTGTGCTTTCTATATCATATAAATTTTACTTGCAATGGTCAACAGGCGAAAAATATTATCCTGATTATCTAACACATGCAGTAGCAAATCAAACTGCATATTTGCTACATGATTTAGACTATAGAGTGCAAGTAATTCCGCATCCTGATGAGGCTTCTATGAAATTAATAATTAATGAGAAATATGTGGCGCGTATTATTGAAGGTTGTAATTCGGTAAGTGTCATCATTCTATTTGTCTCGTTTATTATTGCGTTTTCAGGAAAATTTAAAACGACTTTTTTTTACATATTGGCTGGAAGTGTTTTGATTTATGTGGTTAATTTGGTTCGTGTGGTGATATTGTCTGTTGGGCTATATCACTACCCATGGAGAAAAGATATTTTGCACACAGTTATTTTTCCTGGTATAATTTATGGAATGGTCTGCTTGCTATGGGTGTTTTGGGTTAATAGGTTTTCTAATGTAAAACAGATACGATGAAAAAAAGGATAAAGATATTATTGCTTTTTTTCTTGTTTGGCCTGTTGATTTTGATACGCATTTTTGAAAACAGTTTGTTCTACGATCCTTTTTTGATGTTTTTTAAAAACGATTATTTATACATTGATTCGCCAAGGCGTGAAGTTTTTAAATTAACCGCTTTTACTAGCTTACGTTTTGTGCTCAATACTCTAATTTCGTTAGGTATTTTGTATGTTCTGTTTAAAGATAAAAGTATAGTCAAGTTTTCAGCTATTATTTATGGGATTTCATTTTTAATATTAATTGTCCTCTTTTTATACTTTGTTGTTAATCCCAGACAAGAAGACTATTATTTGTTTTTTAATATTCGAAGGTTTTTAATTCAACCTTTGTTGCTGCTTTTGTTGATTCCAGCTTTTTATTACTATAAGCAGCATCAATAAATGTTAATCCTTTTTTAAAACAAACCTTATTAATTCCCTTTTTTGTAAATTTGTATCGTGGTAAAGAAAGTTTTACATAGTATGTTTTCAGTTCTAATGGCTTTTTTAGTGCTGTTTTCTACGGTTTCATTCACTATTGAAAAACATTTTTGTGGTGATGTATTGGTAGATGTGTCTTTGTTTGCTGAAGCTGAAAAATGTGCTTCAGAAGCTGAAGAAATTATTGCCAAAATGGACTGCTGCAAAGATACCATTGATGTTGTTCAAGGACAGGACGAGCTCACAGTGAAAGCCTTTGATGACCTTGATTTTGAGCAACAAGTATTTGTTACCACATTTGCATATTCTTATCTAACGTTATTTGAGGATTTATCACAACAAGTAATTCCTCATAAAGATTACTCACCTCCCAACTTGGTTCACGATATACAGATACGTGACCAGGTTTTCTTAATTTGATTTTTTTGAACAACCTCCGTGAAAACGGATAGCTAATTAATTGTTCAATTTATAAATCAAACAAAAATGACACATACATATACCGTTACGGGAATGACCTGTAACAGTTGTAAGGCAAAAGTTGAAAGTGCTTTACAAAATTTAGACTATGTTGATGACGTTCAGGTAAATTTGGAAGCTCAAGAAGCACGAATTACCATGACAGAACACATAGCAAATAAAACGTTGCAAGACGCATTACCAGAAAAATATCAGATTTCGCAAAAAAAAGAGCAAAACATCTTTGCTTCAACTTCAAAACAGGTGGAGGAAAAATCAGACTTAAAGAAATTGTTTCCTTTGTTTTTAATCTTTGGCTATATAATTACAACGGCTTTTTTACTAAATAACAGCCCAATGGATTGGAGCAGTTTTATGCTTGATTTTATGGGCTTATTCTATATTGTTTTTAGCTTTTTTAAATTATTGGATTTAAAAGGTTTTCCGGAATCATTTAAAATGTACGATCCATTGGCTAAAGTTGTTCCAGCCTATGGTTGGATATACCCATTTATAGAAGTTGTTTTGGGACTGATGTTCCTGATGCGTTTTCAAATTCCTTTAGCTTTAGTAATTACTTTAATTGTTCTTGGTATCACAACAGTTGGAGTCACCAAAACATTATTAGATAAAAAGTCCATTCAATGCGCTTGTTTGGGAACAGCATTAAAACTGCCTATGACCAAAGCGACTTTTATTGAAAATAGTATTATGATGGTTATGGCTATTATCATGCTGATTAAAATTTATAGCTCATGAAAAGGATATTAATCATTATGTTAATGCTTCCTTTTTTGTCTTTTTCACAAACCGAAATCAGTGGAGAGATAGTGGAAGTTAATGCTGAAAACAAAGAAGTACCATTGCCAGGAGCTAATGTTTATTGGCTTAACTCAACGGTTGGTGATGTAACCGATTTTGATGGAAAGTTTACTATTCCGTATCAAAGCGATTACAAAAAACTGGTAATTAGTTATGTTGGCTATAAAACGGATACCTTGACCATAACGGAACCAAAACGAATCCGTCATACTCTACAAAGTACCAGTACCCTTGATGAGGTAACAGTAACCTCAAGAAAACAAGCTACGGCAAAATCATATTTACAAGCTCAAAATATTATGACTGTGAGCAGTGATGAATTGTTGAAAGCTGCTTGCTGTAATTTATCGGAGAGTTTTGAAACCAATCCTTCAATTGATGTGAATTTTGCAGATGCTATTTCAGGAACGCGACAAATAAAAATGCTAGGATTAACGAGTCCTTATATTTTAATTACTACTGAAAATATTCCGTCAATTAGAGGAGCTTCGCAAGCATATGGATTAAGTTTCATTCCAGGGACTTGGGTAGAAAGCATTCAAATAACCAAAGGCGCAGGTAGTGTTGTTAATGGTTTTGAAAGCATTGCAGGGCAAATCAATACAGAACTTGTAAAACCATCAACAGATGATAAATTGTTTGTCAACTTTTATGGAGCCAGTAGCCAGCGTATGGAATTAAACACTCATGTTAATACCAAAGTGAGTGATAAATGGCATACAGGTTTGTACTTACATGGCAATACGCATAACAAAAAGCACGATGTTAATGATGATGGTTTTTTAGATATGCCTTTGTATAATCAGATAAATATCATGAACCGTTGGCAGTATACTAATCCTGAAAAAGGTTTTGTGAGTTTTATCAATTTAAAATACCTAAATGATGGTAAGCAAACGGGTCAGCTAGATTTTAATCCAGATACAGATAAGTTAACCACAAATGCTTGGGGAAGTGAAATTGATACGGAACGCTATGAGATTTCGGCTAAATTAGGTTATGTAAATCCAGAAATTCCATATCAAAGTATTGGTGTTCAAACAGCATTTAGTAGTCATACACAAGACTCTTACTTTGGGTTGAATCAATATGATATTACACACAATAGTCTTTATGCTAATGCCATGTATAACTCTATAATCAGTGATTCTAGGCACAAAATTAAAACGGGTATTAGCTATACCTATGATCATTATGATGAGTTTGTAAATACTACTGATTTTGAACGAACAGAAACATCCATTGGCGCCTTTTTTGAGTATAATTATGATAATCTTGATAAGCTGAATCTAACAGCAGGATTACGTGTTGATAACCACAACTTGTTAGGTTTTTTTGTAACACCAAGGCTACATGCTAGATATACACCATGGGAAAAAGCAGCTTTTAGAGCTTCTATAGGAAGAGGTAAACGCAGTGCTAATATTTTTACTGAAAACCAAAGTGTGTTTGCAACATCTCGTCAAATTAATATTTTAAATTCTGGAGGTGAAATCTACGGTTTGGATCCCGAAATTGCTTGGAATTACGGTTTGTCATATTTACAAGGCTTCAATTTGTTTGGTAGAAAAGCTGATGTTGCTTTTGATTATTATCGAACTGATTTTACGAACCAAATTGTAGTTGACTATGAAAACCCTCAAGCAGTTAGCTTTTATAATTTGCAAGGTGATAGTTATGCTAATAGTTTTCAAACGGAATTAAATTACAATGTTTTTGAGCATTTTGATTTGCGTTTGGCATATAAATATTATGATGTAAAAACACAGTATCAATCAGGTGAATTAGAGAAGCCGTTAACAGCAAAGCATCGTTTTTTTGCCAATGCTTCTTATGAAACCAAACCAGGTGACAAAGGCGGTCAATGGAAGTTTGATGCAACCTTTAATTGGTTAAGCAAACAGCGTTTTTCGTCAACTGTTACAAATCCAGCGCAATATAGGTTGCCTGAATACTCGCCTACAGTTGGAACAATCAATGCGCAAATAACAAAAGTGTTTTCTTCAAAATTTGAAGTATATTTAGGAGGTGAAAACATAACCAATGTTAGGCAGAACAATCCGATTTTGGCTGCAGACGATCCGTTTGGAGCGAATTTTGATACAACATTTGTGTATGGTCCTGTATTTGGAAGTATGTATTACGCAGGATTGCGATTTAGAATAAATTAAAATTTAAAAATAAAACTTATGAAAAATTTAGTTATTGTATTAATCATGTTAGTAGGCTCCGTTATCTATGCACAAGATAAGAATGCCAGAGCCTCACTTGAGGTGGATGGTGTTTGTATGATGTGTAAAGAGCGTATAGAGAAAGCCTGTATTAAAACTAAAGGTGTGAAATCGGCTGTATGGAATGTTGAGACACATGAATTAAAATTAATTTATGACGAACGCAAAACCGATTTAAAAACTATTAATCAAAATATTGCTAATGTTGGTCATGATACCAAAGAAATAAAAGCAACGGAAGAAGCATACAATAGTGTGCATGCATGTTGCCGATATCGCGATGAAGATGTAAAAAAAGATCATGAAGATTAACGAAGCAATCCTATCAAAAAACACCACAACTCGTGGTGTTTTTTAATTTTATAATTTAATGTTATGAGTTTTTGAGATTAAACTACCATCTTCACAAATGCCTTCAATATACAAGTTGATTGAGTCGTAGTAATAATTTGGGATTTTAAAAATGAAAAATCCATTTTCATCATTTGATAGATTTGGTATCCAGTTTAAAACACCATATTTAGCAAATATTTCTTGCTTTGTTTTATCATATGCTGGTGAATAATAATTTTTAGCTATTGAAAAGCCTATTTTTATTTTATTATTATTAAACCTACTTTTATTTGAGCTTTTAGTGGACATACCTTTTTTAGTAAAGATATTAATTGCTCCACCAGGACTATTCATGCCATATCCTATTCTTGAAATATATAATGCTTCTACGTCAAAAACAGTTAAGTATTGAATAAAGTCTAAAGTGCTATTAATTTGCACATAGTCTAAAGAGACACTTGGACTTAGTGCGCCTCTAAAATTTGTAACACGTCTTGATAGAATACTTAAATTCTGACCGCTTTCTCTAACTTCAAAGCCATTATTTCTAATAATATCAATTATTCGAGTATTTGGTGAGTAGTATGTTTCTAAATCTATTAATTTATTATTAACACCGCCGTTAACCATAAATTTTTGTTCTTTTTCTTGTTTCTTTGAAGATAAGAGAACAGTATCCAATTGTGTGACAAATTCGTCATAGATAAAACCATCAACAGTACTCTTGTATTTGAAATCTATTTCAGGTAGGTGTTCTGTTTTTATTGAATCAACTACATATGTTGGGTAAACATTATAATATATCTGTGGTTTTACTAATTTTCCTTTTATATTTTTAGCACTAAGAGAAACAACCGAACTATCCATTAGGGACAGATTATCGAAGTTAAAATATGTGTTTTTAACTTCAGAGGTTACCATCAGTTCATTTTCTTCTGAAAATAATATTATCTCTTTAACGTCAGTGTCTTTTGCTGAATTGATTTTTCCTTTAATTTGAAATCCTGTTTCAAAATTATATTTAGCAATTTGAGGTTTGTAAAAGATGTTTTTCCAGTTGTAAGAACTCCATCCTTGAGTGAGTAGTAATAAATCTAAATCATGATTGGTTTTCCTGCTATTATCTTTAAAATAATAACTAGGATTTTCAATATGTCCTTTAATATATGGTTTTAATAAGAGTGCCAATGTTATTGTGTTGTCGCTTTCATAAGCTTCAGATGCTGCGGGTAGTATAGAGACACTAATAGTTTGTTTTAATAGGTTCTTTCCTCTAGACGCCAGTTTAATTTGTGTAGAATCTTTATCTGAATTTTGAGATAAAAACATGACATCGTTAATTAATTTATCTTTTTTGTTAAATAAAAGTCGCTCTAAAACAGGTTGATTTTTATCATTAAATAATGTTAAAATATTTATACCATCGAATAACTGATTTTTAGGGATAGAGGTTAGATATTCATATTTTTCAGTTTCAAAAGCTATATCTATTTTTTTATATAAACCATCTCTATGAATTAAAAAGTAGTATGAACCGTTTAATAGGCTTGGCAAAGTTTTAGAATTCGTTTTGATATTTACAAACAATATTTCATCATTGATGTTGTTAATATTGATGCCAATTCCTATTGGATCAGCTTTTGGAATATCTTTAGTTATAATTGTACCATTATCAACTGTGATTTCAACTCTATAGGACTCATTTTCTTTTATAAAAAGATTAAACTTTCCAATGCCAAAGGTATTACTTTTAAAGCTAGATAGAATGTTGCCATTGCTATCCAGAACTTTGCCTAAAGTTATTATTAGTGGGTCTCCATTAAAATCAATTGCTTTAAAACCAATACTGTTATTTGTGTTCTCTACTAGATGACCTCCTTCTGGTAGTAATTGAAAATCAACTTTTTGTTGTTGGTTTACAATTTTTGATTTATTAACAGATTCATCCAAAATCATGAATTTTTGCAAGCTATGACGAGATTCATTAAAATTCCGCATCCAATTTGTTGAAACTTTTAAAAAATAAATACCAGGAGAGTAATTTTTTGCTAAACTGAAATCGCCATGTGTCATTCCATCTTTAGCGTAATAAACTTTTTTTTCAATTAAATGACCTTCAGCATCATATATCGCGGCATAAACATTTGTTGTACTCAAATATGGTTTTTGAGTTTTGGTGTCATATATATATGTTTTAAACCATAATGTTTCGCTAGTAGAAAATTTTGACTTATTTACATGGGTGTAAATAGTTTCAGGATTTAATTTAAAATATTCAACATATTTATCTTCTACTAAATTATTATTTTCGTTTTGAGAAAATCCACAATGTAAAACTAAAATTAAGGAGGTTAATAAGGTAATAGATTTCAATATGTAAAAGTTTAGATTTAATAATGATGAAAAAATAAAGATACTATTTTAGTTCATAAAAAAAACACTCCAAGAAATTTCTTGGAGTGTTTTTAATTTTGCTATTAATGTTATTTTACATCATGCCTGGCATGCCACCGCCACCCATTGGCGGCATTGCAGGAGCATCTTCTTTAATATCAATTAAAGCACACTCTGTAGTTAGAATCATACCAGCAACTGAAGCAGCATTCTCTAATGCAACACGAGTTACCTTTTTAGGGTCAATAATCCCAGCTTTAAGCATGTCAACATAGGTTTCAGACTTGGCATCAAAACCAAAATCTTTTTTACCTTCCATAACTTTTGAAATCACTACACTACCTTCACCACCAGCATTTTCAACAATGGTACGCAATGGTGCTTCAATAGCTCGAGCCACAATTTGAATACCTGTGACTTCATCTAAATTTTCTGTAGTAATTTTTTCAAGAACTTTTTTAGCTCTTACTAAAGCAACACCACCACCTGCAACAATACCTTCTTCAACGGCTGCTCTTGTAGCGTGTAAAGCATCATCAACACGATCCTTCTTTTCTTTCATTTCTACTTCACTAGCTGCTCCAACATACAAGACAGCAACACCACCAGCTAATTTAGCAAGGCGTTCTTGTAGTTTTTCTTTATCATAGTCTGAAGTTGTTGTCTCTATTTGGGCTTTAATCTGGCTCACTCTAGCTTTTATATCAGAAGCTTTACCTGAACCGTTTACGATAGTAGTATTATCTTTATCAATAGTTACTGTTTCAGCAGTTCCTAACATGCTTAAGTCAGCATTTTCAAGTGTAAAGCCACGTTCTTCCGAAATGACTACACCACCTGTCAAGATAGCAATATCTTCTAACATTGCTTTACGTCTGTCACCAAATCCAGGTGCTTTTACAGCAGCTATTTTTAAACCACCACGTAGTTTATTCACAACTAAAGTTGCTAAAGCCTGACCTTCAACATCTTCTGCAATAATTAATAAAGGTCTTCCTGATTGCGCAACTGGTTCTAGAATTGGAAGAATTTCCTGAAGGTTAGAAATCTTTTTGTCAAATAACAAAATGTATGGATTTTCTAAATCTGCAATCATTTTATCAGCATCAGTCACGAAGTAAGGTGATAAGTAGCCTCTGTCAAATTGCATACCTTCCACAACATCTACATACGTATCAGTACCTTTGGCTTCTTCAACCGTAATAACACCTTCTTTACCTACTTTTCCAAAAGCTTTGGCAATTAAATCACCAATGGTATCATCATTATTTGCTGAAATAGAAGCTACTTGTTTAATTTTTTCTGACGAGTTACCAACTTGCTTGGCTTGTTTTTCAAGATCTTTAGTGATAGCCTCAACAGCTTTGTCAATACCACGTTTTAAATCCATTGGATTTGCTCCGGCAGCTACATTGCGTAAACCTTCTTTTACGATAGCTTGTGCCAAAACGGTTGCAGTTGTTGTTCCGTCACCAGCTAAATCGTTGGTTTTTGAAGCAACTTCTTTTACCATTTGAGCTCCCATGTTTTCAAGCTCGTCTTCAAGCTCTACTTCTTTGGCAACTGTAACACCATCTTTGGTTACTTGAGGAGCGCCAAAACTTTTGCTAATAATTACGTTTCTACCTTTTGGGCCTAATGTTACTTTTACTGCGTCTGCTAATGCATCTACACCACGTTTTAATCCATCGCGTGCATCAATATCAAATTTTATGTCTTTTGCCATTTTTCTTTAGTTTTTTAAATGATGATTAAACAATTGCGAGAATATCATTCTCTCTCATAATTAAATAGTCTTTACCTTCTAGCTTTAACTCGGTTCCAGCATATTTGCCATAAAGAACTTTGTCACCAACTTTAACAGTCATTGGTTCATCTTTGGTTCCTTTTCCAACTGCCATAACTTTACCTTGTTGGGGTTTTTCTTTGGCGTTGTCAGGAATGATAATTCCAGAAGCTGTTTTAGTTTCAGCTGCAGCCGGTTCTATTAAAACACGATCTGCTAATGGTTTAATGTTTAATGCCATTTTGTATTATATTTTGATTAATTAAACTTGTTTTTATGCATATATAGTTAGCTAAAAATGTGCCAATGGATTGGGACTGACAAATTTTCACTATAAATTGAGGTACAAAAAAAGCCAACTAAATTAGTTGGCTTTTTTGTGTTTTTCAATCTGTAAATTATTGGGCAGAATCATTTGCTGTCCCTGTATCATCAGTCTGGGCAGGTGCTGTAGCTGCAGGAACAACAGGTTGTGTTGTATTAACATCATCAATTGCTTTTGACTCTGCATTTCCAGAGCCTCTGTTGATAGCAACATTAGAAAGTAAAATTAATACCAACATTAGTGTTGCTAAAGTCCAAGTACTTTTATCTAAAAAGTCTGTTGTCTTTTTTACACCACCTAATTGTTGAGTGCCACCACCACCAAATGATGACGATAATCCACCGCCTTTTGGGTTTTGTACCATAATTACTACCACTAATAAAAATGCTACAACAACTATTAAGGCTAAAAATATTGTAAACGTACTCATTATTCTTTATTATTTTGTTCTTGTAATTGTTCTACTGCTTTAATTTGGTCTGCAAAGAAACCACTTTTTTCTGGATATTTCAAACTTAAAATTTTGTAAGATTGAATAGCTTTTTTATAGTTCTTTTGCTCCACGTAAATTCTAGCTAAAGTTTCGGTCATTAAAGCTTCTGGCTGTATCATTTGTTCTTCAGCCAAATTAACATTTTTAGTTTCCGATTTGGTAGGCTTTAGTTTAGGATTTGTATTTAAGAAACTATCAATAAGCTTAAATTTTTTATCACGTTCATTTGGGTTTTTAGAAGTTGAAGTATGACTTAACTTTTCTTCAGCAATTGAACGATCAATAGGTTTAAAGCGTGTAAGCTTTAACCACTCATTAAAAGAATGTTTTTCATTGATGTCAAATTGTAAAGGCGTTCCAATTTTTAAAATGTCTTCAGGAGATTCTTCTAGATCAATACTAGCTTCAAGTGCATCCTTTATAGGTTCATTTTCATCCAATTGAAAATTAACAATTTTAGATTTTTTAACTTTTGGTTGAAATAAATCTGGGTCTAAAACATCAGTAGTATCTTTTATTTGTTGTTTTAGGGCGTCATCAATTTCAATACTTTTATCAACCGAAACAGCTTCAGCAGAAACATCCATGTCTTTAACGTGGTCGTTGTGACTCTTAATAAATTGCGATATTTCGTTTTGAATGAAATTTTCAGAAGTGATAAAATCGAATAGAATACTCCTGTCCGTAGTGTAAGCTGCTGCCACTTTTAAGGCGGAATTATAATCAGAGCTATCGTTGTTTTTTAAAGCTTTTAAATGAATTGCTCTTGCTGATTGAAAATAAGGGTACTTATTAATTATTGCTTCTAAATCTTCAGTATGATTAGAGGTAACCTTTTTTGGTTTTTGAATAATTTTTGAAAATTCAGCAGTATTCATATTACCATTTTGCTAGTGAGGCATTAAAGATATCTTGTGTAATACGTGTAAAAAGCTCTTCATATGCAGCGTCTTTTGTTGCACCTGTTAATAGGGTACTACCTGTATAATCATAAAAAAAAGAGAAATTCTGCTCAAAATCATCTTCTTCATTTTTTTTATTATAAAAACGAACTCTTACAGACATGGTTAAGCGGTTTTGGGCTGCTGTATTGTTTGCGGTAGCTGTTGTTGGCGATATCCTGTATTCGGTTATCTCGCCTTCGTAAACCAAGTCGCCATTAGATTTCACCAAATCTAAATTAGTTTGATTTAAAAGTAAATCTTGTAGAGCTAATGTGAAATCACGATCTAAACCTGGTTCAACCAATAGAGCATTATTTTGAAAATAATTTACTTGAAACGTTTTGACATCTGATGAAATAGAGGCTCCTGTAAACGAATACGCTCCGCAGCCAATAAATGTTAAAGTGGAAATCAATAATCCAATATATATATAAACTCTTTTTTGAATCATTTTAGAAAAACTAAAAATAAATGAAGTTCAAATTTAATTCTTTAAATGCAAGTAAGTCATAAAGTTTTCAAAAAATATTAATCTGGAATTACATCGCCTTGATAATAATAATTGCCAAAAGCTCTTTCAGGTTGAGGTCCGAGTTCATCAATATACTGTCTAGTTGAAGATTCTGGTAAATTGTTTCCGTTCAAGGTGTAACTAAAGGTAATCATACTTGGATCAGAATAATTGATTAAGGTTAAGTTGTTTTGAGAGAATAAATAAAATATTGGATTGTAATTTCCAATAAAAGGATCAATTAAAGGGAATAAATTAATCAAATTAGTTGTAGAGTATAACGGGTTAGTAATATTGTCATGGCTAAATGCTACACAGTCAGTATCTGAACAATCACTGGTAACATTACCACTATAGCCATTCCAAAACATGTCGCCACATGATCCAAATTCTGAAAATTCATCCGTCACTGTATTGTATTCAGAAGTGTAAAAATAGCTACATACACTTAGCATTGGATTAGTACTACTAATAATATACTTTGCAAAATATGCTTCGGTATATTCAATGTTACCATCAGTCCAAACATCTTCTGTATAATTGGTGGAATCAATGTAATAGTCAGGGTCATCATCAAAAAATTCAATCTGACGACTGCCAATACTCATAATCCTATTCTCTGAATTATAAGTAATATTGCTAGACCATAAGGGCACACCATTGACATCATTTTTTGAGTAATTAACAAGTCTTTGTTCTGAATCAAACTCAAAATCATAAATGTAAATATTATGCGGTTGCGTACGAATATCAGTGTAGTATATTTTATACAATTGCCCATAATAATCAAAATACATTTTTATATAAGGATCACCATCTGAATTGAGAATATGAAATTGTGAGATTATGGTAGAGTCTGTTGTTGGTTCGGTTAAATTGGTTATTGTGGCATCATCTGTCAGATTCCCGTCCGTGTCAATGCCGTCATCACTAACATCAATAATGATATTGCCATTTGGAGTTGTGGCATTAACAGAAATGGTATTAGAAATGCCTCCAGCATCTACATCAGTTTGTGTAATAGTGTAAGTTGCATTATAAATAGCCGTTTCGTTAACTAAAAGTGATCCATCGCTACTTCCCGAATCTGAACTCACAAAGTTAACGGGAGAATTAAGGGATAAGACATTGTCATCGTTGTCAATCAAAAAGTAAGACAAGCTGACATTGGATAAGACTACCTCACCCATATTTTTAACCGAAATGGTGTAGGTTAAAACATCATCAACACCCAAAAAGTTGTTTTCATCAGAAGTTACTTCAACAATATTAGTGACTTCCAGCCCAGCATTTTCATTTATGTTAGGTGGTGATTGATTATCATCAGAATTGTCACTGCAGGAAAAAAAGAAAAAGATTAGGGAGATTATTGTTAGTAATCGAATCATAATGAATTGAATTATAATTCGTTAAGTTATCAATAAATTATCACAAATCAAATTGCTTAATCTTTCTGTAAAGCGTGCGTTCACTGATGCCTAATTCTTGAGCTGCTAGTTTTCGTTTACCGTTATGGCGCTCAAGTGATTTTTTTATGAGTTCCAACTCCTTGTCGTGTAAAGATAATGTTTCTTCTTCCTCAATTTCTTCGGCAAAGTGATACTTATCATGGATTTCTTCAGATTCAGAGTAATTAGATTCAGATGATTTTTCAGGGATTGATAATACTTCTAAATCTTCAACAGTTGTTTCTTCATCATCTTCACCATATATTTTTTGAATAAGACCTTCATTTTGTTTTTGAACTTCTGAACCGTTGCCACTTTTCATTAGTTCCATGGTGAGTTTCTTTAAATCATTTAAATCACTCTTCATATCAAAAAGAACTTTGTACAATATTTCTCGCTCACTGCTAAAATCGCTTTCTGATTTTGTGGTATTTATTACAGCGGGTAAGTTACTTGATGCGTCAGGTAAGTAATCTTTTAAAGTTGCAGCACTGATTGTGCGATTCTGTTCTAAAACAGAAATTTGTTCGGCAATGTTTCGTAACTGACGTATGTTACCGCTCCAGCGATATTTTAATAGTAGATTTACAGCGTCATCAGTTAATTTGATAGTTGGCATTTTGTATTTAAGGGCAAAATCACTAGCAAATTTTCTAAAAAGTAAATGAATGTCATCCTTGCGATCACGAAGAGGCGGCAAGTGAATTTCAACAGTACTCAAGCGATAGTAAAGGTCTTCACGAAATTTTTCTTTCTTGATGGCTTCGAACATGTTGACGTTTGTAGCAGCAACAATTCTAACGTTTGTTTTTTGAACCTTACTTGAGCCAACTTTTATAAACTCACCATTTTCAAGCACCCGCAGTAAACGTACTTGAGTAGTAAGTGGTAATTCGCCAACTTCGTCTAAAAAAATGGTTCCGCCATCCGCAACTTCAAAATAACCAGAGCGTGTTTGAGTGGCTCCTGTAAAAGCACCTTTTTCATGACCAAACAATTCACTATCAATGGTGCCTTCTGGTATAGCTCCACAGTTTACAGCAATATATTTACCGTGTTTTCTGTGCGATAATTGATGTATTATTTTTGGAATACTCTCTTTACCAACACCAGATTCGCCAGTAACTAAAACGGAGATATCTGTAGGTGCAACCTGTATGGCTTTTTCAATAGCACGATTAAGTGTGGGATCATTGCCAATGATACCAAATCGTTGTTTTATTGCTTGAATGGATTCCATATTTATTCTTGATTCAAGAGTCAAGTCAAAAGAGTCAAGACTATATATTTTTTAACAAAATATTTTAGAGTCATTCTTGATTCTTGTCTCTTGGTTCTTTATTTTTTTAATTGTTTTCAGAATATCCAACCGCTTCACCAATAAGCGTAGCTGTGGTGCAATCGGTTATTTTTACATTAACAAAATCTCCAACTTTATATTTTTCTTTAGGGAAAACCACTACGGTGTTTTGTGTGTTTCTTCCTGACCAATGCAAGTCAGATTTTTTTGATTCTTTTTCAATCAATACTTCTTCCAATTTACCCAAATGTTGCTGTGTTCTATAATAACCATGCGCACGTTGCAAATCAATAATCTCTTGAAGGCGACGTTTTTTAACAGCTTCTGGAACATCATCATCCATCTTTCGTTCTGCTAGTGTTCCTGGGCGTTCCGAATAAGCAAACATAAAACCGAAATCGTATTTTACATACTCCATTAAACTTAAGGTGTCCTGATGATCGGCTTCAGTTTCTGTTGGGAAACCAGCAATCATATCTTGACTTAAGGCTATATCTGGAATAATGTTTCTAATGTCATCAATGAGTTTGAAGTACTCTTCACGCGTATGCTGACGGTTCATTTCTTTTAAAATACGGTTGCTACCACTTTGAACTGGCAAGTGAATGTAATTACAAATATTACGATGCTTTGCCATAGTTTCTATAACATCTAGCGTCATATCCTGTGGATTGGAAGTTGAAAAGCGAATACGCATTTTAGGCTGTGCTTGTGCGCACATATCTAATAATTTCGCAAAATTTACAGCAGTAGCTTTTTGAAGGTCGCTGGCTTTGTCAAAATCTTTTTTTAATCCGCCACCATACCAAAGGTAACTGTCCACATTTTGTCCTAAAAGCGTAATTTCTTTAAAACCTTTATTCCATAAATCGTTGACTTCTTCAATAATACTTTGCGGATCTCGACTGCGCTCACGGCCACGGGTAAATGGTACAACACAAAACGTACACATGTTGTCACAGCCTCTGGTAATTGAGACAAATGCTGTTACACCATTACTATTTAAACGAACTGGTGAAATATCACCATATGTTTCTTCTTTTGAAAGTATGACGTTTATAGCATCACGACCGTCTTCAACTTCTGATAACAGGTTTGGTAAATCCTTGTAAGCATCTGGACCAACAACTAAATCAACAATCTTTTCTTCTTCAAGAAATTTGCTTTTTAAACGTTCTGCCATACAGCCTAAAACACCAACTTTCATTTTTGGATTAATCTTTTTTACAGCATTGTATTTTTCTAAACGTTTGCGAACAGTTTGTTCGGCCTTATCACGAATAGAGCAGGTGTTTACTAATACCAAATCAGCATCTTCGAGGTTTTGTGTTGTGTTAAATCCTTCATTTGAAAGAATTGAAGCCACAATCTCACTATCACTAAAATTCATTTGACAGCCATAGCTTTCAATAAAAAGTTTACGGCTATTATCTTTTTTGGCTTCTAAATTTAGGCTTTCACCTTGTCTATTTTCGTCTATTATCTTTTCCATAAATACCTCTGAAAGTCTTTTCAGTCAATAAGTATGCAAAGTTACGATTATTTTCTAATTAGTGACAAAGTGTCATACAATTAAAATAATTTTGTTATTGACTATTTATATGGTTACTTTGATAGACGAAACTAACCAATCTTACATTATATATGAATACAATAGAACGTATTTTAGAAAAAATTCAAAATGCCAAAGCATTAGATTTTGGTAACATTTTTAATGATTCCATTGAATTATTTAAGAAAACTTGGATGCAAGGATTTTTACTGCAATTATTCTCCATGATAATTATGTTGCCATTAATACTGATAATTTATGTGCCGTTAATTGGTGTCATGATTGCTCAAGCAGAAAGTGGTGACATAAACCCAGATGCCTATGATGCTGTGTTTGCAGGCTTTTCTGTTTTATTTATTATTTTAATAATTGTTGGTGCTTTGGTTTTAAGCACTGTAACGATTGCGCTTCAAGCTGGTTTTTTTAGAATAATGAAGCGTTTGGATCATGATGAAGAAGTTCTAACATCCGATTTCTTTCATTTTATAAAAGGGAAATATTTAGGCAAATTATTTGTTTTAATGTTAGCATCTGTTGTTATTTCATCCATAGCAACCTTATTATGTTTCTTACCATTAATATATGTTATGGTGCCTATGTCATTTTTCACTATGTTTTTTGCCTTCAACCCAGAGCTCTCGGTTAGTGACATTATTAAAGGAAGTTTTGCTTTAGGTAATAAAAAGTGGTTATTGGTTTTTGGCTTATTAATTGTTTCATCATTATTGGCACAAATAATAGGAATGATACTCTGTGGAATTGGCGTACTATTCACGGCAGCCTTTGTTTATCATCCCACCTATTTAGTCTATAAAAATGTAGTAGGCTTTAATTCTGATAGCCCAATTAACCATATTGTAGAATAATCTAAAATATTATTTTAATACTAATAAACCTGTGTTTTTATACTAAAAAAAGCATGGGTTTTTTCTTTCAATTAGCTTTGATTTTTGGTATTCAAGATTTTAAAATTAGGAACATAAACTTTTTTTCATATACATTTGTAGCCTTAAAAAATGATACATGGCAAAGAATTTAGTAATTGTTGAGTCACCTGCAAAGGCAAAAACAATCGAGAAATTTTTAGGAAAAGATTTTAAAGTAGAATCTAGTTTTGGGCATATCGCTGACTTACCTTCAAAGGAGTTGGGTGTTGATGTTGATGGCGATTTTAAACCAAAATATGAGGTTTCTAAAGATAAAAAATCAGTAGTTAAAAAATTAAAAGATTTAGCCAAGAAAGCTGAAATGGTTTGGCTTGCTAGTGATGAGGATCGAGAAGGAGAAGCTATTGCTTGGCATTTGGCAGAGTCGTTAGATTTAGATAAAGAAAAAACCAAACGTATTGTTTTTCATGAAATAACAAAATCGGCTATTCAAAAGGCTATTGAAAACCCTCGTGGAATTGATTATGATTTAGTAGATGCACAACAGGCACGACGTGTTTTAGATAGAATAGTTGGTTATGAATTGTCTCCTGTACTTTGGAGAAAAGTAAAAGGAGGTTTGTCTGCTGGTCGTGTACAATCGGTTTCAGTACGACTAATAGTAGAGCGCGAGCGTGAAATTCAAGACTTTGAACCACAAGGTTCCTACAGAATAGATGCTGAGTTCTCAAATGAGGAAGGCCAAACGTTTCGAGCAAAACTACCTAAGAATTTCAATACAAAAAAAGAAGCCGAAGATTTTTTAAAAGCTAATATTTCAGCAGAATTTAAAGTTTCAGAATTAGATAAAAAACCAGCAAAAAAATCACCTGCAGCGCCTTTTACAACATCAACATTGCAGCAGGAAGCTTCTCGTAAATTGTACTTTTCAGTAAGTAAAACCATGACGATGGCGCAACGTCTTTATGAAGCTGGTTTAATTACATACATGAGAACAGATAGCGTGAATCTGTCTGATGAAGCACGTAAAGGTGCTCAAAAAGAAATAGAATCGTCTTATGGTTCTGAATACAGTAAACCAAGAAATTATAAAGGAAAATCTAAAGGTGCTCAAGAAGCACATGAGGCTATTAGACCTACTGATTTTTCATTACATTCAGTAAATATTGATCGTGATCAGGCGCGTTTATATGATTTGATTTGGAAACGAGCTATTGCCTCACAAATGAGTGATGCTAAACTTGAGAGAACGAATGTGAAAATCTCGGCAAATAAGCATGCTGAATTATTTTCAGCTAATGGAGAGGTTATCACCTTTGATGGATTCCTAAAAGTTTATCTGGAAGGGACTGATGATGAAGATACCGAACAAGATGGTATGTTGCCTGCTATGAAAGTTAATGAAACACTTCTTAATAATTACATCACAGCAACCGAACGTTACACGCGTCCACCTGCTCGTTACACCGAAGCGTCATTGGTTAAGAAACTAGAAGAGTTAGGCATTGGACGTCCATCTACTTATGCGCCAACTATTTCGACTATTCAAAATAGAAACTATGTTGAGAAAGGTACTGTTGATGGTGTTGAGCGTCAATATTCTCAATTAACTTTAGAAAATGGAGCAGTAAAAGATAAGCAGTTAACCGAAAAAGTAGGTTCAGATAAAGGTAAGTTAGTACCAACAGATATAGGTATGATTGTTACTGATTTTTTGGTCAATCATTTTGAGCAAATATTGGATTATAATTTTACAGCCAAAGTTGAAGAAGATTTTGATGATATTGCTGAAGGTAAAGTAGATTGGTCTAAAATGATGAAAGATTTTTATAAAAACTTTCATCCTGTTGTAGAAGATGTACAGGAAAATGCTGATAGAGAGTCTGGAGAACGTGTGCTGGGAACAGATCCAAAAACAGGTCGTCAAGTAAGTGTGAGATTAGGGAAGTTTGGGCCAATGGTTCAAATAGGTACAGTAGAGGAAGAGGAGAAGCCATTGTTCGCTAGTTTGTCACCTGACCAACAACTAAACACCATTACTTATGAAGAAGCTATGGATTTGTTTAAACTGCCTAAAGATTTAGGAACTTATGAAGGTGAAGAAGTGCAAGTTAATAATGGTCGCTATGGTCCGTATGTAAAGTTTGGAAAGCAATTTGTGTCATTACCAGCTGGTATGGATGCTTTGAGCGTAGAACTGGAAGATGCTATTGAATTGATAAAAGAAAAGAAAAAAGCAGATGCACCTATATATATGTATCAAGATTTGCCAGTGCAAAAAGGTAAAGGTCGTTTTGGTCCATTTATAAAGTGGAACAATATGTTTATTAACGTCAACAAAAAGTATGATTGGGATAATTTAAGTGATAATGATATCATAACATTGATTGAGGATAAAATTCAAAAAGAAAAAGATAAATTAATTCACAATTGGGAAGATGCTGGAATTCGTGTTGAAAAAGCACGTTGGGGGAGACACAATGTTATAAAAGGAAAAACCAAAGTTGAATTACCAAAAACAGTAGACGTCTCTGACATGTCATTGGAAGAAGCTCAAGATATTTTGGACAAGAATGCACCAAAAAAGAAAAAAACTACAAAAAAGAAAAGTACTTCTAAAAAGAAATAGCAGATTATGAATTTTAATTTTTTATCACCTGTTGCAGATTCTGTTGTCGCGCATAATGAGTTATTATCACAGCAATCACTTGGTAAAAAAATGACAATTCATTCAAAACAATTAGGAATCCCTGATTTAGATGATGTTCAGCTAGCAATTATTGGTGTTCTTGAAAATAGAAACGATGTTGATTTTTTGGGTGAAGAGTTCAATATAAATGAAATAAGAAAAGCGCTTTACGCACTTTTTCCAGGTAATTGGCATACACAGATAGCTGATTTAGGTGATATTCAAAAAGGGGAAACAGTTGAAGACACATATTTTGCACTAAAGACTGCTGTTTCATTATTGATTCAAAAAAATATTATTCCTATTATTATTGGTGGGAGTCAAGACTTAACGTATCCCATGTATCGAGCCTATGACTCTTTAATGCCAATGGTTAATATTGTAAATGTAGATTCCAAATTTGATTTGGGTGATTCTAATAAACCCATTAAGAATAACAGCTTTGTAGGGAAAGTTATACTTGACCAACCTTATAATTTATTCAATTACGCATCAATTGGCTATCAAACATACTATAATTCTCAAGAAGAAATTGACTTAATGGACAAGCTGTACTTTGAATCGTATCGTTTGGGTCAAGTTTCTAATAACGTTACTATGGTTGAGCCTGTTTTGAGAGATGCCAACATAGTAAGTATTGATTTAAATGTTGTTAAAGCTTCAGAAGTTAGTTCAAAACAAAAGTCTTCACCAAATGGATTAGATGGTAAAGAGATTTGTGCTATATCCAGATATGCAGGAATAAGTAATAAAGTATCCTCATTTGGTATTTTTGAATATAAACCTAGTCAAGATGATGAAATTACAGCTAGTTTAATTTCCCAAATGCTATGGTACTTTATTGAAGGTGTGAATTTTAGGGTGAAAGATGATGATTTTTTAAATGATGATAACTATCAAAAATTCACTACCTTAGTGGACTTACAAGAGTTGGTATTCTATAAAAGTATGAAAACGCAACGTTGGTGGATTGAAATACCATTTTTGGAAGAAGTGAATAATAAATTAAAAAGACATACGTTATTACCTTGCATGCACCAAGATTATCTAGATGCTTGTAATAATGTAGTGCCAGAGCGCTGGTATAAAGCGTTTCAAAAGAATTGTGTGTAAATGAGTTACCGTTCGTCGATGTTTTTATCGGTAAAATGCACTTTTTTCACGATGAAACGTAAATTTTTTTGATAAAAAGTTGTTTTTTACAAAATATATAAATATGTTTACGCTCTTAAATTTTTTAAGACAATAATTAACCTCGAGTTTTCTATGGATATGAAGAAATTATTTTTATTAACCGCAGTTTTAGCTATACTGACAAGTTGTGGCTCTGGTGACAGGGGGCAGTTAGTAGGAGTTAAAGGAAAAAAATGGCATCCCGAGAAGCCATATGGTATGGAATTAGTACCTGGTGGAGCATTTATTATGGGTAAGGCAGATGATGATCTTGCCGGTATTCACGATGCGCCAGCGAAGACAGTTACAGTTCGTTCTTTTTATATGGACGCTACTGAAATTACTAATAGCGAGTACAAACAATTTGTTGAGTGGGTTCGTGATTCAACAATCAGAACACGCTTGGCTATTCTAGCTGATGAGGTTGGAATGACACAAGCCGATGCTGGAACTATTGGTGATTATGCTTTTGTTGATCAAAATCCAGATGATATGTCTGTATACGAAAAGTATATGTATGACAATTATGCTGGTTTAGGACCTACAGGATACGAAGGCAGAAAACTTAATAAAGATATTGATATTGAGTTTGATACAGCTAATTATATCGATGAGTATTATGCTGAAGTTATGGACACCATGTACCTACCAATGGAAGAGTCTTATAACGGGCAACGTACTTGGGATGTAACCAAATTCAAATTCCAGTATAAATACATGGATATTGAAAAGGCTGCGAAAGCAAAGAATAAAGGTAAAAAACGTTCTGAATTCATCATCACTGAAGAAGTTGAGGTGTATCCAGATACTACAGCTTGGATTCGTGATTTTGCGTATTCATATAATGAGCCTATGCACAATGATTATTTTTGGCATGCTGCTTATGATGAATATCCAGTTGTTGGTGTGTCTTGGAAACAAGCCAAAGCATTTTGCGAATGGCGTACGCTATACCATAATGCTTACAGAAAAGAGAAAAAACAACATTTTGTAAACGAATATCGCTTACCATCAGAAGCTGAATGGGAATATGCAGCAAGAGGTGGTCTTCAAGCTGCTACATATCCATGGGGTGGTCCTTACACTAAAAATGATAGAGGATGCTTTATGGCTAACTTCAAACCGTTGCGTGGTGATTATGCGGCCGACCAAGCCTTATATACTGTAGAAGCAAAATCCTACGAGCCAAATGATTATAATTTATATAACATGGCTGGTAACGTATCAGAATGGGTGCATGCATCATATGATCCGTCATCTTATGAGTTTGTATCTTCTGTAAATCCAAGTGTCAATGACGTTAACAACCAACGAAAAGTTGTTCGTGGTGGTTCATGGAAAGATGTAGCCTATTATATGCAGGTTAGTTCAAGAGATTACGAATATGCAGATTCAGCAAGAAGTTACATTGGCTTTAGAACTGTTCAGGATTATATGGGAACAGACGTAACATTAAACGCAAAAAATTAATTAAACTATAACTAAATATTAAACTACCTAAGTATTATACTTAACTAAAAAACCAGAAATTATGGCAGGACAATCAAGAGCATTTAAGAAATTCATGGCAATGGCTTATGGGTTAGGAGCATCAATTGTAATCGTTGGAGCACTATTTAAAATTATTCACTTTGAAATAGGACCACTTACAGGTAACGTAATGTTAACTATTGGTCTGGTAACTGAAGCAATTATCTTTGCACTTTCAGCTTTTGAACCTGTTGATGATGATTTAGATTGGTCATTGGTTTACCCAGAGTTAGCTGGAGGTATGGGAGCTAATAAAAAGAAAGAGCAACCAAAAGATGCTGAAGGACTGTTATCTAAAAAATTAGATAACTTATTAAAAGAAGCTAAAATTGATGCTGAATTAATGTCAAGTTTAGGAGAAAGCATCAAGAATTTTGAAGGTGCTGCAAAAGGTATTAGCCCAACAGTTGATTCAATTGCTGCGACTAAAAAGTACGGTGAGGAAATGTCATTGGCTGCTGCTCAAATGGAGTCTTTAAATAGTCTTTACAAAGTTCAAATGGATGCTGCAAATAGACAAGCAGCAATCAATGAAGAAGCTGTTGAAAACGCTACTAAATTAAAAGAACAAATGCAATCATTAGCATCTAACTTATCGTCATTAAATGGTGTTTATGGTGGTATGCTATCTGCAATGAATAAAAGCTAATTAGTTTTTACAAACAAAATGTATTTAACAATAACTAAAAAAACTAATTAGAAATGGCAGGAGGAAAATTATCTGCAAGGCAGAAAATGATTAACTTGATGTATTTAGTATTCATTGCGATGCTAGCATTAAATATGTCAAAAGAGGTGCTATCTGCATTCGGACTAATGAACGAAAAATTAGTCGAATCTAATGAAGCAGCTACTGAAAGAAATGAGGCTTTCATGCAGGGTTTAGCTGAAAAAGTTGAAGAACAACCAGCTAAATATCAACCATTAAAAAGAGATGCTGATCAAATCAGCGAGTTGGCAAATGACTTTAATTCATACATTGTTGATTTAAAGGGGAAAATGACAGCTACGGTTGAAGACCCTAAAGATTATGAAATAATGGACAAAGGAGATTTCCTTGATAATTATTTTTTCATAGGAGAAAAGCTTAAGCCAGAAGGACAAAAGTTCTTAGATGAAATAGCTAAATTCAGAAATGGTGTTTCAGCTATCCTAGAAACAAATCCTGATATGCAAAGCATAGCTCAAGATGTTAAGAAGAAGTTTGCTACAGATCCTGTAACAAACAGAGATGGAAATGAAATAGATTGGTTAGATTATCACTATAAAGGTTTTCCATTAGTGGCATCTTTAACTAAAATGACACAATTACAAGCCGATGTTAAGACTACAGAATCTGAAGTATTATCATCAATGTTGGCTGGTAAACTGAAAGTTGAGGCGTCATTAACAAATTTTGATGCGATTGTTGTTCCAGACAAAACAGCATTCTTTTCAGGAGAAAATTTTACTGGACGTATTATTTTAGGTAAAAATGATAAAACGTTACGTGCTGATAAAGTAATTATAAACGGTGAAACATTAGCTGATACAGCTATGCAAGCTGGTCAAACATTACTTAAGTTCCCTGCAGGAGCTGTTGGTGAACGTGAAATAGAAGGTGAGTTTCAATTTAAAGAAGGAGATTCTATTATTTCTATTCCTGTGAAGTCAACGTATGCAGTTGTACCTAAACCAAATTCAGCTACTATTTCAGCTGACAAGATGAATGTTGTTTATCGTGGTGTTTCTAACCCAATGACTATTTCTTTTGCTGGAGTTTCTGATAACAATGTAACTGCAAGTGCTCCTGGTTTAAGTAAGGGATCTGGAGTTGGTAAATATGTTATGAATCCTGGTTCAGGAAGAGAGGTGGCTATTAATGTTAATGGTACTTTGCCTGATGGAACTAAAGTAAGTGATCGTGCTGTCTTTAGAATTAAGGATATTCCTAAACCTACAGGAACTGTAAGTGGACAAGATGGTATTGTTAAATTACCTCGTAATAGTGTTGAGATTTCAACTATAGGTGCGAAATTGGACGATTTTGATTTTGAATTACCAATTCAGGTAACATCATTTAAAATAAAAGTACCAGGACAACCTTCTGTTTCAGTTAATGGAACCAAGTTAAACAGCCAAGCAAAAAATGCATTACGTAAAGCTAGACGTGGTGATCAAGTTTCAATATTTGATATTAAAGCTCAAATTAGAGGGAATTCATCTTATAAATTAAAAGGTGTATCTCCTGTAGTTGTTGAGATTACAAATTAATAGAAGGTTTAAGCATCTGATGATAAGCCCTAATAACTAAAATTAAAACAGATGAAATTAAGAAGTTTATTATTAACCGTATTAAGTATGTCTTTTGTGACTGCTTCGTTTTCGCAGGCCAATTTATTGAGCGCGAAATCACCTGAAGAAATAGGTGTAAGAACTGAAGCCCAAAAAGCATTGGACAATGATGAGCCATTGGAATATGGGTATGTTGATGATAGAGATATCATGTATTCAAAAATGACATGGGAACGCGTAGTTCTTGATGAGCGTGTTAATTTTCCGTTATACTATCCTGTTGATACTAATAATATTGGTAAAAACAGAAGATCGTTATTTGATGTATTATGGAATAGCGTTAAAAAAGGTGATTTGGAAAACATCTATGATGATTCTTATTTCACAGCAAAACGTACAATTAAAGATCTGAAAGCGAGTATGTCTAAAATTGATACTTTGGATATTGGATACGAACAGTATAACGCTGATGGTTATGTTGATCCGGAATATATTGTAAAAACGGATATTACTTCTTTTCATGTTAGTGCTTATTTAATGAAAGGTTTATGGTATTTTGATAAGCGTCAAGCTGAAATGAAATATCGACTTATTGGTATAGCACCAGCTGCACCAGACGTTAACTTTTTAGATTCTGATGATGAAGCCAATAAGGAGCCTATTCCACTATTTTGGGTGTTTTATCCGGATGCCAGGGATATTTTACATGAGGCCAAAGCGTTTAATAATGAAAACAGTGCTGTTTCATTTAGTTTTGATCACTTGTTGAACTCTAGACGCTTTAATGGTTATGTTTACAAAGAGGAAAACGTATATGGCGACCGTAAGGTAACCGAATATATTTCTGAAAATGCTTTAATGCAGTTACTAGAATCAGATAGAATAAAGGAGAAGATAAGAAACTTCGAATTAGATATGTGGGCTTACTAATAAGTTCTACAATAAATAATAGTTTAAACGCTCACTTTTTTAGTGAGCGTTTTTTATTACGATATTTGCAAAGTGTATAAAAAAGTATAATGAACAAGGTAGATTATATTGTAGTTGGATGTGGTTTGGCAGGCATTGCATTTTGTGAAAAATTGCGAACAAACAATAAATCATTTTTATTATTTGATGATGCCTCTCAACAATCATCAATTGTCGCTGCAGGTATGTATAACCCTGTTATTCTAAAACGTTTTTCTGAAGTATGGTTAGCTTCTGAACAATTAAAGTTGGTCAAGCCTTTTTACAGTCAATTGGAAACTCTTCTTAATGTAAAATTAGATCATGAATTGAAGTTGTATAGAAAATTCACTTCAGTACAAGAACAAAATTTGTGGTTTGACGCTATGGATAAACCTAAATTGGAGCCTTTTCTTTCACAAACAATAATTAAGAACTCCAATAGTAATATTGAAGCTAGTTTTGGTTTTGGTGAAGTCTTACAAGCAGGTAGAGTAGATACAAACATGCTGATTGATCATTACTTGAAATTTTTAGAACATGAAAATGTATTAAAAAAGGAAAGATTTCAATACGAAAAGCTCAAGATACTTGATAATGAGATTGAATATAACGGTTTAAAAGCTGATAGAGTAATTTTTTGTGAAGGATTCGGATTGAAAAAAAATATCTATTTCAACTATTTGCCACTTAACGGAACTAAAGGTGAAGTATTAACCATAAAAGCTCCTGAATTAAAAATAGATTATGCCTTAAAATCGTCTGTGTTTGTAATTCCAGAAGGCAAAGATGTATATTCAGTAGGAGCTACTTATAATTGGGAAGATAAGACCCAATCTATTACAGAATTAGCACGTGAAGAATTGGTTTCAAAATTAAAAACCCTTATACATTGTGAATTTAAAGTAATAAATCAAGTTGCTGGTATTAGACCTACCATTAAAGATAGACGACCTCTTGTGGGCTCACATACAGCGTACAATAATCTTTTTGTTCTAAATGGCTTGGGAACTCGAGGTGTAATGATTGCACCTTTTATAGCGAATGCATTATTCAATTACATAGAATGTAATGAACCCTTAATTCCAGAAATTGATATTAATCGGTTTTCTTTTTAACCAAGCTTTTATCATAGTGCATAAAGAGGTTAATCCATATATTTCGTGATAAGCGCATGATAACAGGAGCAAAAACGATAAGTGTCCCAATTATAGATATAAATACGACGTCTAGGTTTGCATCCAGAATTAAATAGCTAATTACAAATGCAGCAACAGCAAACGCAATTCCAACAGCATAACTTACATACATAGAGCCATAAAAAAAAGAAGGTTCTATTCTATACTTTGTACCACAGTGAGAACATTTTTCACCAATTCTTAAAACATCCTTTAAAACATAGGGGTTTTTGTTCTCATACATGGATTCTTGATGACATTTAGGACATCTTCCAGTTAGAATACTATATATCTTACTTCCTTTTTTAATCATCTTTAAAAGTTTACTTTTGCACTTTGGGAATTGCAAAATTAATTCTTTAATCAATAACAATTTGTAACAATTGTAACAAAATGCTTAACATTCATAATCTTTCCATTTCATTTCAGGGCGAATATTTGTTCGAAGAAATAACTTTTAAATTAAGCTCTGGAGATCGCATTGGGCTCATAGGAAAGAATGGTGCAGGTAAATCCACAATGCTTAAAATTCTCTCCAAAGAGATGGAACCTGATTCAGGGCAAATAGCAGCTGATAAAAACTTAAAAATAGGGTTTTTAAAACAAGATATAGATTTTGAATTTGGACGTACGGTTTTGGAAGAATCGTATGAAGCTTTTAAAGAAATAAAAGAAGTTGAAAGTAAGCTAGAAGATATTAATAAACAATTGGTTGAAAGAACTGACTATGATAGTGAAGGATATCATCAACTGATGATTGATTTAAATGAATTGCAACATCAATATGAAATTTTAGGTGGTTATAATTATCAAGGAGAAACCGAAAAAATATTACAAGGTCTTGGTTTTAAGCGTGATGATTTCAATAAGTTGACAGATACCTTCTCTGGAGGATGGCGTATGCGTATTGAATTAGCCAAATTATTACTTCAAAATAATGATTTATTATTGTTGGATGAGCCTACCAATCATTTAGATATAGAATCAATTATTTGGTTAGAAGGCTTCTTAAAAAACTATCCTGGAGCTGTAGTTATTGTATCTCACGATAAAATGTTTTTAGACAATGTGACCAACAGAACTATAGAGATTTCACTAGGTAGGATTTATGATTACAGCAAGCCTTACTCACAGTTTTTAGTGCTGCGAAAAGAAATTAAGGAACAACAACTAGCAACCCAGAAAAATCAGGATAAGCAAATTCAGCAAACTGAAAAACTTATCGAAAAATTTAGAGCAAAAGCATCAAAAGCATCAATGGCGCAATCATTAATAAAAAAATTAGATAGAATGGAGCGCGTTGAAGTTGATGAGGAGGATAACAGTGTAATGTCCTTGAATTTTCCAGTTTCAGTTACACCTGGTAAAGTTGTTGTAGAAGCATCAAAAATTTCGAAAAATTATGATGATTTACAGGTCTTGAAAAATATTAATCTAACTATTTCAAGAGATACAAAAACTGCCTTTGTAGGCCAAAATGGTCAAGGGAAATCTACCTTGGCAAAAATAATTGTTGGTGAAATAAAACATCAAGGTGATTTAAAACTGGGGCACAATGTTCAAATAGCTTATTTCGCCCAAAATCAAGCAGAGTATTTGGATGGAAGCAAAACGGTTTTAAATACTATGATTGATGCTGCTAATGAAAAGAACAGGAGTCGTGTTCGTGATATATTAGGAGCTTTTTTATTTCGTGGTGAAGAAGTTGATAAATATGTACGTGTTTTATCAGGAGGCGAACGTAACCGTTTAGCATTGGCAAAATTACTATTACAACCATTCAATGTGCTAGTAATGGATGAACCAACAAACCATTTAGACATTAAATCAAAAAATGTCTTAAAAGATGCTTTGAAAAATTTTGAAGGCACTTTGATTTTAGTATCACATGATAGAGATTTTTTACAAGGACTTACTGATGTGGTTTATGAGTTTAAAGATCAAAAAATTAAGGAGTATTTAGGTAATATTGACTTTTATTTGGAACAGCGAAATGTTGAAAATTTGAGAGAAGTTGAAAAAAGAGAGGTTGAAAAGCAAAAGCCTAAAGCAAGTAATAAGGATTCCTACGAGTCTCAAAAAAAATTAAAATCACTTACCAATAAGTTGAGTAATCTTGAATCCAAAATTAATCAACTAGAAAAAGACATCAAATCCATTGATGTAGAATTAGCAACTAATTATGATGAAGTAGTGTCGGATCCTGCTTTTTTTGATGACTATCAAGGAAAAAAAAATAAACTTGAGAGTCTTATGAAAGATTGGGAAAAAGTACATGAACAAATAGATTCACTATAATTAATACGTAAATTCTTACATTAAATAGTAGTTCATCGAATAATTTTGGATTTAAGCGTTCATTGTTCTAATATTGAATCAGATTAATCCCAAATCTATTGAATATGAAAACTTTAAAACTAACATTACTTTGTCTTTTCGTAGCTGTAAATTCTTTTGCAAGCGTTTCAACAAGCGAAAAAGAAGCACTTCTAGCATTATACAACGCAACCAAAGGTGACCAATGGGTAAACACTTGGGATTTAAGTACACCAATTAATACTTGGTATGGTGTTACGGTTGAAGAAAATCAAGTTGTTGCTTTAAACCTTGAGTTTAATAATCTGCAAGGAACATTGCCTGAAGAATTAGGAAAGTTAACTCATTTAAAATCAATCAAATTAGGTTTTAATAAAATCACTGGAAATTTACCTCAATCAATCGGTGAGTTAAAGCAATTAGAATCTCTAGAAATATTTATGAATAGTTTAGAAGGGCGTATTCCAGATGAAATAGGTAACCTTCAAAATCTTAAAGTCATAAAATTATACAGTAATAGTTTGTCAGGAGAGATCCCAGTGGCTATTACAGGCTTGTCTAACCTAAAAGAATTGTTAATTGGAAGTAACCAGTTGTCTGGTACGATTCCAACACAGATAAATTCCCTCACCAAATTAGAAAAATTAAGTTTAATCGATAATAAGATTTCTGGTGAGATTCCTGTTGAAATTGCTGAATTAAAGCAGTTGGAAGAACTTGTGTTAGCAAGCAATGAATTAACAGGAGATTTACCATTTGAACTGTCTTATTTTCCAAAATTAATGACGTTTATGGTAAGTGATAACAAATTAAGTCAAGATTACATTAGCATTGTAAATGGTAATAATCCAAACTTTATGGATTTTAATAACGTAGATACCGTAATTACTGACAATGATTAATTTTTAAGTTTTAACAATAGTTAAAAAAGAGACCATGAAATAATTCATGGTCTCTTTTTTTGTAAATTATTGTCATGTTAGAACAGTTTTTTCAGTGTCCTTATTGTTGGGAAAGTATATCCATGTTGTTAGATATTAGTCAAGAAAAGCAAAGTTGTATTGAAGACTGTGAGGTGTGTTGTAATCCTATTCAAATACATGTGAAATTTGACAATACCGAATTAGTTTATTTTAATGCTGAAAGTATTGAACAATAAATTTCTGTAAAATATACTTGTAATATCTAAAAAGCATTGTATATTTGCAGTCTAAATCGCGGGATAGAGCAGTAGGTAGCTCGTCGGGCTCATAACCCGAAGGTCACTGGTTCGAGTCCAGTTCCCGCTACTAATTTGTCTCTCAAAATTTGAGAGACTTTTTTTTATAGTGTGGTTTCTCATAAAGCAGGTTTTGTAAATATTATAGGTAATCCCAATGTTGGGAAATCAACATTGATGAATGCCTTTGTTGGTGAGAAGCTGTCTATTATTACTTCCAAAGCACAAACAACTCGACATAGAATTTTAGGAATTGTTAATGGCGATAATTTTCAAGTGATTTTATCCGACACGCCTGGTATTATAAAGCCAGCATATGAATTGCAAGAATCCATGATGGATTTTGTAAAATCAGCATTTGATGATGCTGACGTGCTTATTTATATGGTGGAAATAGGTGAAAAGGAATTAAAAGATGAGGCCTTTTTTAATAAAATAACCAATTCGAAAACGCCTGTTCTATTGCTTTTAAATAAAATTGACAAGTCCAATCAAGAGCAATTAGAGGAACATGTTGCTTTATGGTCTGAAAAAGTCCCAAATGCAGAGATTTTTGCCATATCGGCATTAGAAGGTTTTAATGTAAAAGAAGTATTTAGTCGTATAGTTGAGTTATTACCTGAATCGCCTCCATTTTATCCAAAAGATCAGCTAACAGATAAGCCCGAACGTTTTTTTGTTAATGAAACCATTCGTGAGAAAATCTTAATGCATTATAAAAAGGAAATACCTTATGCTGTTGAGATTGATACAGAAGAGTTTTTTGAAGAAGATGATATTATCCGCATGCGTTCTGTAATAATGGTAGAGCGTGAAACTCAAAAAGGCATTATTATAGGACATAAAGGTTCAGCCATTAAACGAGTTGGTATTGAGGCTAGAAAGGATTTAGAGAAATTTTTTGGTAAGCAGGTGCATTTAGAACTATATGTGAAGGTCAATAAAAACTGGCGTAGTGATCAACGACAGTTGAAACGTTTTGGTTACAATCAATAGTATTATTTATTGTTGGGTTTTTCATTTATAACTTCATTCATAAAATCGTATAGATCGTGCATTTCTTCTTTGCTAGAATCTTTCCCAATGCGTCCTGCAAAATAGAGTACAAACCATAAAATAACCAATAAAAACATAACACCTAGTTGAACAACGTAGGAATTATCTAAAGCCCAATTTGAGTAAGCCCATATAGCGAAAGCAATAAATAAACCAGCAACAATAAAGTGAAAAAACATAAACATGGTCCATACTGTTGGATTGGGTCCAAAAACACCGTGTAGAATAGCAGTTTTTTCGCCATCTTCATTTATTTCCAAATGTAATTGAGGAGACCAAAACTGTTGTTTGTCTTTGGGGAGTTTCAAAAATACATGGTCATCAATTATTGAAACAATAAATTTTTTCTGGTTGGTTTTGGCCATTTGAAATTGTTCTAAATAAAAAGTATTTTTTTTATTCAGTAGCTTTTTAAATCGCGGGCGTAAGACAATATCTTGTTTCTTAATGGACATTTTAGTAAATCCTGTAATTGATCTTAAATACTATATGCTTTTGTTAGCACTAAAATATAACGAAATCATAAGCTTATCATTATATTTGCATCAAATTTTATAAGTAATGAGTAATATCGTAGCCATAGTGGGAAGGCCAAATGTTGGAAAGTCAACATTCTTCAATCGTTTAATACAACGTCGTGAAGCAATAGTTGATGCTGTGAGTGGTGTCACTAGAGACCGTCATTATGGTAAGAGTGACTGGAACGGCAGAGAGTTTTCTTTAATTGATACCGGTGGCTATGTAAAAGGTAGTGACGATATTTTTGAAGCTGAAATTGACAAGCAGGTTGAAATTGCTATCGATGAAGCTGATGCAATTATTTTTATGGTCGATGTGGAAGCAGGGGTTACTGGAATGGATGAAGATGTTGCTAGATTATTGAGAAAAGTAACAAAACCTGTGTTTTTAGCTGTAAATAAAGTTGATAATGCTAAACGCGCTGAAGATGCTGTTGAATTTTATTCGCTTGGTTTAGGAGATTATTATACTATTGCTAGTATCAATGGTAGTGGTACAGGTGATTTACTGGATGCGCTTGTTGAGGCACTTCCAGAAAAAGAAGAAGTTGAAGAAGAAGAGCTACCTCGTTTCGCCGTTGTAGGGAGACCCAACGCTGGTAAATCATCATTTATAAATGCCTTAATTGGTGAAGATCGCTATATCGTTACCGATATTGCAGGAACTACACGAGATGCTATAGATACAAAATACAATCGTTTTGGATTTGAATTTAATTTGGTTGATACTGCTGGAATTAGAAAAAAATCCAAAGTCAAGGAAGATCTTGAGTTTTATTCTGTTATGCGAAGTGTTCGAGCCATTGAGCATTGTGATGTGTGCCTACTAGTTTTAGATGCCACCAGAGGTTTTGACGGTCAAGTTCAAAATATTTTTTGGTTGGCAGAACGTAATCGAAAAGGTATTGTAATTTTAGTCAATAAATGGGATTTAGTTGAAAAGGATAATAAAACAATCAAGGAATTTGAGAAATATATAAAGTCTCAAATAGAACCATTTACCGATGTGCCTATTGTATTTATTTCTGTTTTGAATAAACAACGTATTTTTAAAGCTATTGAAACGGCTGTTGAAGTTTACAAAAACCGTTCGAAGAAAATTAAGACGAGTAAACTCAATGAAGTATTGCTTCCGCTTATTGAAAATTATCCACCACCTGCATATAAAGGTAAGTTTGTGAAGATTAAATACATTATGCAATTACCTACACCCCAACCACAGTTCGCGTTTTTCTGTAATTTACCACAATATGTCCGAGACCCTTACAAGCGCTTTCTTGAAAATAAGTTGCGCGAACATTTTGATTTCCATGGTGTTCCGGTAAGCGTTTATATGAGAAAAAAATAACACAACTTTATCTTTTTTTTAAGAAAATTCATACGAAAATCGATTTACCTTCGTTTTTCAGAATAATCTTAATCAACCATCAATCAAAAAATGAAGTATCTTTTTCTGATAGCAACTAGCTTTTGCATAACTTTTACTTTTGCACAATCCAACAATTTTAAAATTTTCGGTAGTATTAAATCGATTGACGAGAATTCACCTTTAGAATCTGCTACAGTACATGTTGAGAGAGTTCAAGATAGTTCAGTTATTTCATATACCATTACCAATAAAGAAGGGGAGTTCCAATTGGAAGATAAAACCAATGACAAATCAGTAAATCTTTATATTTCATATGTTGGTTATAAAACATATTACAAAAAGGTTGAGCTAAATAAAGAAACCATAGATTTAGGTGTTATTGAAATGGAAGTTTCAAATGCGCTTGATGAAGTCGTTATCAAATCGGCTGCTCCAATCACTATTAAAAAAGATACATTGGAGTTTAATGTGAAATCGTTCAAAACCAAAAAGGATGCTACTGTTGAAGATTTATTAAAACAGTTACCAGGTGTTGAAGTCGATGATGAAGGAAAAATAAAAGTCAATGGCAAAGAGGTTAATAAAATACTTGTTAATGGAAAACCATTTTTTGGTGATGACCCAACAATTACCACTAAAAACCTAACAAAAGATATTATTGAAAAAATTCAGGTTGTTGATACCAAAACAAAATCTGAAGCCTTCACAGGTGAGACGGTAGATGGTGAGAATAAAACTATTAACCTGACTATAAAAGAAGAAAATAATAAAGGTGTTTTTGGTAGAGTAGCTGCAGGAGGCGGAACTGATGAGCGTTATGAAATGGCAGGAATGCTTAATTATTTTGATAATGATCAACGAATAAGTGTTTTGGCTGGGGGTAATAATATTAATTCGCCTGGTTTTAGTTTTGGAGAAATTAGAAAAATGTTTGGGGGTGGTTCTAGCATGTCTATGTCAAGTAATGGCTCTTTTACTATTGATGGTCGTTCATTTGGAGGTGGAGAAGGTATTGTGAAGTCACAAAATATTGGAGCTAATTATGCTGATGAGTTGAGTGAAACCACAGACATATCTGCAGACTATTTTTATTCAGGAAGTAGTTCAGAAAACAAACGAGCAACCCAAAGAGAGAATATTTTGCCTGATTCAAGATATTTCACAAACTCGTTATCAAGTACATACAATGACAATGATAATCACAGTGCAAATATGGGGTTTGATATTGAAGTAGATTCTACTTTTTTAATAAATATAGATCCATCCTTTCGCTATTCAAAAAGTAAAACCACTTTTGATAATTTTGAAGAATCATTAAATGATGAGCGTATATTGACCAATGAATCAAATACAAATTCACTGGTTGAAAACGATGCCAAAAATTTCAGAAATAATTTAAATGTTACTAAACGATTTGGAGATAAAGGTGCATTTGTGAGAGTTAGTTTAACAAATGAAATTAATGCGCGTAATTCAGATGATTTTTTGACTTCGCAAACAAATGTTTATGGAGAAGATGTGAACAATCCTAATAATCCAGATTATGTCTTGATAGACCAAGTGATACGTGACCAATACACTGATGGCGAGGGTGGTGTGAGTAATTTTAGATCAGATATTAGATATCGATTGCCTATTATTAAAAAAGAGTTTTTCATCAATTTTGACTATGATTATAGTAGAGACAAAAGCACCGATAGGAAAAGTACTTTTGATAAAGACGCTAATGGTGAATACAGTATATTTAATGATGATTTGAGCACGGATTTTGAGTATTTAAATGAAAGCATGACTCCAGGTGTGAGTTTAAGTTATCGTAAGGAGAAATGGTCAGCTAGAGCTGGATTTGATTATATTTTTAGAACACTCGAAAATGTCGATTTATTAAGACCACAATTAAGTATAAAACGACGTTTTGAAGCTACAGAATTATGGTCTAGCTTTAATTACAGGTTCAACCCAAAAGCTTCACTGTGGACAGGTTATCGTTTAAATAACACACCGCCACAGTTAGAACAATTACAGCCATTTGCTAATGTGTCTGACCCATTGAACACTATTGTAGGTAACCCAAACTTAGAGCCATCCAACAACCATAGAATCAGCATGGGGTTTAACGCGTTTGACTGGCAAAAACGAACGGGGTTTTATAGTTATGTAAGTGCTACATTTATTGAAAACCAAGTGGTGTCTAAAACGACTATTGATGAAAATTTTGTTAGAGAAACAACTTATGCCAATGTAGATGGGAATTACAGAGTAAATGGAAATTTGGACTACAGTAAGGATGTTAAAGTAGATAGTTTACGAACAATTAAGTTTGGTGTAGGTGCTTTTGCAAATTTAAATAAGAGCATAAATTTCAATAATGATGTTATGTATGCAAGTAAGGTGAGATCAATTTCACCAAGCGCAAGTTTAACGTTTACTTGGAAGGATATACTTGAAATTAGACCAAGATACCGTATTACGTTCACTACAAATAAGTATGACATTGATGACTTTGAGGATAGAAAGTTTTCTTATCATGATTTAAATATTAAAACAGCCTTATTTTTACCTAAAAATTTTGAATGGCGAAATGATATACAATATAACTACAACCCAAATATTGGTCCAGGATTTCAAAGTAGTGCCTGGTTTTGGAATTCTACGTTAGCGTACTCTGTTCTTAAAAACAATGGAACTGTAACTTTAAAGGTCTATGATTTATTAAATCAAAACACTAACGCACGAAGAACGGCTACACAAAATTATATTCAAGATTCGCAAAGTACTGTATTAGAACAATATTTTATGTTGAGTTTTAGTTGGAAATTTAATAGTTTGGGTAAAAAAGGAGAAACAGGTGGTAATGATGTTTTCTTTTTTGATTAAAAATAAAAGATTGCTACCAGCCACCAGAGGCACCTCCGCCTCCAAAGCCACCGCCTCCAAAGCCACCGCCGAAACCACCACCAAATCCTCCGCTTGAACCACCACCAAATAGTCCGCCTCCAGAACTTCTACCATAACTACCACGACCCATATTGCTTAATATAATGGCATCTAAAATACTTATACCTTCATGTTTTTTACCACCAGAGCCGCCATTATTTCCACCTCTCCGATTTTTGGAAATTGCAATCAGGATAATAATAAATACGATAAATAAGAAGAAGAAAAAACCTATTGGAAATCCATTAGAAGAAGATTGTCTCGAGCCTTGATACTCGCCAGTCATAACTTCAAAAATAGCATCAGCACCTCGATTCAATCCACCGTAATAATTATTTTGTTTAAAATAAGGGATTATATCATTGGTTATGATTCGTTTTGATATAGCATCTGATAAAAGATGTTCAACGCCATAACCAGTATTTATAGCAATCTTACGATCATCTTTTGCCAATAGAATGAGTATGCCATTATCTTCTTCAGCTTGACCAATTCCCCATTTTTCTCCCCATTGTGCGCCTAAATAATTAATGTTCTCGCCTTTAGTTGAACTTATTATAGCAATAACGATTTGTGTAGACGTCGTATCAGAATATTTTATCAGTTTCTCTTCAAGGCTGTTCTTTTCTGAAACTGATAATAAATCAATGTAATCATAAACAGAGGTCTGTTCTTTTGGTATTTCAGGAATTTCATATTGCGCATATAAAGTGCTTGTTGAAAAGTAACCCAAAAAAAGCAACCAAATTAATAAGTTTTTAAATAACGCCATTAACCTTTTGATATATCATTAGGAAGTTCATTAGTATCTGCTTGATGCCATGGAAAATAAGTTTCAAGTACTTTTCCAGCTTTTAAAACACCATTAATTAACCCTTGTTTAAAATCACCTTTTTTAAATTCTTTTAATATGGCATCACGAGTCGTATCCCAAAAATCACTTTCAACAACTTTGTTTATACCTTCGTCACCAAAAATCACGAAAGTTCTATCTTCTACTGCTACGTAAATTAGTACACCATTTTGCTGCTTGGTATTATCCATTTTTAACATATGAAATACTTCCTTTGCACGATCAAAAACATCTAATTTTGTAGAGTTTTCTATATGCACACGTATTTCACCAGACGTGTTTTTTTCAGCTTGACGAATAGCAGAAACGATGTCTTGTTCTTCTTTTGCTGTTAGGAAATCTTCAATTTTTGACATAAGGTTTATTCAAAATCAAAATCTACATCAGGTGCATTCTCACTTCCAGGATCTGCCTTATATCGTGGCATGTCATCAAAACCAAATAATCCTGCTAAAAGGGTTCCAGGGAATTTTGAAATATGCTTGTCATAAATATTGACTTTTTCATTATAGCGATCTCTGGCAACATTTATGCGGTTTTCAGTACCTTCTAATTGTGCCTGTAGTTCCAAAAAGTTTTGATTGGCTTTAATATCAGGATAACGTTCAACAGAAACTAATAGTTTTGATAGTGCACCACTTAAACCACTTTGAGCTTGTTGGAATTGGGCCATATTATCGGCTGTCAAATTACTAGCATCAATTGTTGTTGAAGTTGCTTTGGCACGAGCCTCAATAACCTCACGAAGTGTTGTTCTTTCAAAATCTGCTGCACCTTGAACGGTTTTCACAAGATTACCTATTAAGTCATTCCTACGCTGATAAGAACTTTCAACATCAGCCCATGCAGTTTCTGCATCAGCTTGGTATTCAACTGCAGTATTGTTAAATCCAACTGCCCATGAATAAAGAGCAAAAGCAATTACGGCAATAACGATAACTGGGATTAACCATTTTTTCATAATATTAAGTTTTGAATGTTAGTGTTTTTTGTAAGTAACTATTAATAAGTTGACAAAATCAATAAAATGTTACAACTGTTCTTTGATTTTGATTAGCTGTGCTTTGACATCTTCTAGTTTACTGATGATTTCAAAGTTATTTAGTGTTTGCTGTTTCTCTTCTTTTAAATGAATTTTTGCGCCTTCCAGAGTAAAACCACGTTCTTTAACCAAATGATAAATAAGTTTAAGATTTTTTATGTCATCAGGTGTGAACTTTCTATTGCCCTTTGCATTTTTTTTTGGTTTCAGTACATCAAATTCCTTTTCCCAAAATCTAATTAATGACGTGTTTACGTCGAAAGCTTTGGCTACTTCACCAATTCCGTAATATCTTTTTTCTGGTAGTTCTATATGCATTAGTCTAAAGATTGGTTTTCTAAAGTTGCCTTTTCTAGTAGTTCATTAAATTCTTGTGGTGATAAACTACCATAATAAAAATTAATAGGATTGATACGTTGATCGTCTTTGAAAATCTCATAGTGTAGGTGAGGAGCTTCTGATCGACCTGTACTTCCTACAAAACCAATTAAATCACCGCGTTTAACTTTTTGATTTTTTCTGACATTGTATTTATATAAATGCCCATAAAGACTCACATAACCATAGCCATGATCAATTCGAATGTGTTTTCCATATCCAGCCGAATTACTATCAGCTCTGGTTACAACACCATCGCCAGTGGCATAGATTGGCGTGCCTCTTGGTGCAGTAAAATCCATTCCCCAATGCATTTTCCTCACTTTTGTGAAAGGGTCGTTTCTCATGCCGTAACCAGAAGCCATTCGTGTTAAATCTTCATTTCTTACAGGTTGGATGGCTGGTATGGCGGCCAATAACTTTTCTTTTTCTTCGGCCATTTTGGCAATTTCATCAAGAGATTTTGATTGTACTACAATTTGTTTTTGAAGGATGTCTAATCGCTTACTACTCTCAATAATGAGTTTCGAATTGTCAAATCCTTCTAAATATTTGTAACGATTTACACCGCCAAAACCTGCTTTACGTTGTTCATCTGGTATAGGATTGGCTTCAAAATATAATCTGTAGATATTATTGTCTCTATTCGCTATGTCTTCTAAAACTAATTGTGCTTCGTCCATTTTTCTATTAAGCAATTCATATTGTAATTGCATATTAGATAATTCACGTTTCAGAGCTTTTTCTTTAGGCGATTCAACATACTGACTAGTAATAAAAACTGTAAGAAAACCAAATAAGGCAGCAGCCAGTATAAAAACTGATATGTATTTAAATGTACGTCCTTTTTTGCGCTCTATTTTTCTATAAGAAAGCGTTTCAGAATCGTAATAATATTTTACCTTACTCATTGGCTAAATTTACTATTTTTGCAGATAACTATTACTAATAAGTAGTTTTTCTGACAAGTAAACTAACAAATATAAAAATAGTTTAGCACTTTACGGAATTTTAACACAAGCTTGAAACACAAACTCATACATGAAATCCCAAGATATACGTTCAACATTTTTGAATTATTTTAAAGATAAGCAACATGCCATTGTGCCTTCAGCACCTATGGTGCTTAAGGATGACCCAACGCTTATGTTTGTTAATTCAGGAATGGCACCTTTTAAGGAATATTTTTTAGGAAATGCCGAGCCTAAAAACAATAGAATTGCAGATACGCAAAAGTGTTTGCGTGTTTCAGGAAAGCATAATGATTTGGAAGAAGTGGGCTATGATACCTATCATCACACATTATTTGAAATGTTGGGAAATTGGAGCTTTGGCGATTACTTTAAAAAAGAAGCGATTGCTTGGGCCTGGGAATTGTTAACGGAAGTATATAAAATTAATAAAGACATACTATATGTAACCGTTTTTGAAGGCGATAAGGAGGATAATATTCCCATGGATCAAGAAGCTTACGATTTTTGGAAAGAACTCATTTCTGAAGACCGTATTTTAATGGGGAATAAAAAAGATAATTTCTGGGAAATGGGAGATCAAGGTCCTTGCGGTCCTTGCAGTGAAATACATGTTGATATTCGTTCAGAAGAAGAAAAAGCCAATGTTTCTGGAAAAGATTTGGTAAATATGGATCATCCTCAAGTGGTTGAAATCTGGAACCTTGTTTTTATGCAATACAATCGTAAAGCCAATGGCTCGCTTGAAAACTTACCGAATAAGCATATTGATACAGGAATGGGCTTCGAGCGTTTATGTATGGTTTTACAAGGTGTGAAGAGTAACTATGATACTGACGTATTTACACCAATCATTCGTGAAATTGAAACCATTTCCGGGAAAGATTATGGGGTGTCTAACAAAGTAGATGTTGCAATAAGAGTTATAAGTGACCATGTACGTGCAGTGGCTTTTTCAATTGCTGATGGACAATTACCAAGCAATACAGGCGCGGGTTATGTGATACGTCGAATTTTACGTCGTGCCATTCGATATGGATTTACATTTTTAGACCAAAAGGAACCATTTATATATCGTTTAGTTGATGTGCTTATTAAAAAAATGGGATCAGCTTTTCCAGAATTAAAAGAACAAAGGCAACTTATTGAAAATGTAATAAAAGAGGAAGAAGCTTCATTTTTAAGAACATTAGATCAAGGCTTATTATTACTAGACAGAATTATTACGCATTCCAATTCAAAAGAAATTTCTGGAAACAAAGTGTTTGAATTAAAAGACACGTATGGTTTTCCTGAAGATTTAACAGATTTAATTCTTCGTGAAAACGGATTTACCTATAATCATGAGGAGTTTAGTAAAAAATTAAAGGAGCAACAAGAACGAGGCAAGCAAGCCTCTCAATTAAAATCCGATGACTGGACGGTTTTAATTAATGATGCCGATCAGGAATTTATTGGATATGATGCTTTAGAGGCCAATGTGAAAATTACCCGCTATCGTAAAGTGACCTCAAAAAAAGATGGCGATATGTATCAACTGGTTTTTAATCTGACTCCGTTTTATGCCGAAGGAGGTGGTCAAGTTGGTGATAAAGGCTATCTTGAGGATGCAACAGGAGATGTAATATATATTGTTGATACCAAAAAAGAAAATAACGTAATCATTCATTTTACGAAAAGCCTACCTAAAAATATTCAAGGAAACTTTAAAGCTATTGTAGATGAGAAACAACGTTACCGAACCGAGTGTAATCACACAGCAACGCATTTATTACACCAAGCTTTACGTGAAGTTTTAGGAACTCATGTTGAGCAAAAGGGTAGTGCAGTGCATAGTAAATATTTGCGTTTTGATTTTTCGCATTTTTCAAAAATGACGGTTGATGAACTCCGCGATGTTGAAAACTTTGTAAATGCTAGAATTGCTGGGAAATTACCTTTACAAGAACAGCGTAACATTCCAATGGAACAAGCTATTGAGGAAGGAGCCATGGCATTATTTGGCGAAAAATACGGTGATACCGTTAGAACGGTTCGATTTGGTCAATCTATAGAGTTATGTGGCGGAACACATGTGAAAAACACTGGCGATATATGGTATTTTAAAATTGTTTCAGAAGGTGCAGTTGCGGCTGGAATACGCAGAATAGAGGCCATAACAAATGATGCGATGAAAGATTATTTTGAGGAAGGTTATAAAGTCTTTACGAACATCAGAAGCATGCTTAATAACACTAAAGAACCCGTAAAAGCACTTCAAAATTTACAAGAAGAAAATAGTAATTTAAAAAAGCAAATTGAAAATTTGCTGAAGGAAAAAGCCAAAAACCTAAAAGGCGAACTTAAAAACGAATTGACAGAGTTTAATGGAATTCAATTTTTAGCAAAACAAGTTGATTTAGATGCTTCAGGTATAAAAGATTTATGTTTCGAATTAGGAAGCCAATATGATAATTTATTTCTTTTGTTTGGTGCAGAAAATGACGGTAAAGCATTATTGTCTTGCTATATCTCAAAAGAATTAGTTGCTGAAAGGAACTTGAATGCTGGACAAATAGTTAGAGAATTGGGAAAACATATCCAAGGTGGTGGAGGTGGTCAGCCATTTTTTGCTACAGCTGGTGGCAAAAATCCTGATGGTATCAAAGAAGCTTTAAAAGCAGTTAAATCTTATCTTGATTAATTGCCATTTTGAGCTTGTCTCAAGTTAATATTATGAAACTACAAACCCAAATACCCTTAAAACCACAGCGGCATAATCAAATTGATTATCACTCCAAAATAATACTGTTTGGGTCGTGTTTTGCAGAGAATATAGGTGAGAAATTAAATTATTTTAAGTTTCAGCAGCTACAAAATCCGTTTGGTATTCTATTTCACCCACTGGGCATTGAGAAATTGATTACTAATGCTATTAATAAAAAAGATTATTCTAAAAATGATGTTTTTTTTCACAATGAGCAGTGGCATTGTTATGATGCTCACTCTAGATTGAGTAATTCATCAAAAGAAGATTTAATAGAAGAACTAAATAATCAAATCTCTCTTACAAATTCGTTTTTAAAAGAAGCATCACATATTATCATAACACTGGGTACGGCATGGGTTTATAGAAATTTAGAAACCGATAACATTGTGGCTAATTGTCATAAAGTATCTCAAAAACAGTTTGTAAAAGAATTATTAACTGTTGATGATATTTCGGAATCACTTAAAAGTATTGTGGCATTAATAAAAAGCGTCAATTCTAATGCTTCGGTGATTTTTACACTGTCTCCAGTTCGTCACATTAAAGATGGATTTGTTGAAAATACCCAAAATAAAGCACATTTAGTTGCAGCTATTCACCAAGTAGTAGAACCAAGAAATCAGATATATTATTTTCCTTCATATGAAATCATGTTAGACGAATTACGTGATTACCGTTTTTATAAGGAGGACATGTTGCATCCTAATACGCTTGCCGTAAACTATATTTGGGAAAAGTTTCAAAATGTTTGGGTTTCTAATCAAGCTACAGAAACTCTTCAAAATATTGATGCTATCCAAAAACGGCTTTTACATAAGCCATTTAATCCTAATTCTGAAGAACATCAAAGATTTCTAGAGGATTTAAAGCAGAAACAGATCCATCTACAAAAGGATTTTCCCCATATCGTATTTTAAAAATACGTAATTCATCGTATTGTTTTCATTTTCATATTGTTGCAATTTTGAACCATTATTAACAATAAAATATTATCAACAATGAGAACTTTAAAACAATTTATGTTATTAGTAGTAGTAACTTCAATGGTGTCATTAACATCATGTAAAAGTGATGATGATGGTGGAGATCCAGGTAGCGTTGGAGCTGCTTCAGGTACTATTTCAGCTAAAATTAACGGAAACCAATTTACATCTTTAGAAATCACATCATTTGCTAATATGTCTTCAGGAGGTGGTCAAACAACATTAATTCTTCAAGGGAACACACAATCTCAAGCTATTAATATTATAATCAATGGTTATGAAGGTGTTGGATCTTATGAAATTTCAGATGACAATGTGTTTATTGTAGCTTCTTATATTGAGCCTAACATTAGTGACCCTTCAAATACACAAACGTGGTCAGCACCTTTTCAAGATTCGGGAGTTATTGGTGAAATAAATATTTCAGAACAAACAGAAACAAAGGTTAAAGGAACCTTTAATTACGAATGCAAAAACAGTAACGACGGTTCTGTAAAAAATATAACAGATGGTTCGTTTAACCTAACATTACAAACAACCTAAATCAGTCTGAGTTTGTACGCAATACTTGAAAATCTTAACAAGCAATAATTAAATCTTGTTGTTGAGATTTGTTGATTAGGCGTGATGACCAGACAGTTATTACGCTTAATCTTTTTTAAAGGCAGTTTATCGAAAAATTAATTTTCATGTCACTTTAAATCGTAAATTTATTATGCTATTAATCAATATATAAAGAAACATCAATTTAATAGACTGTGTAAAAACAGTTTATAATTGGTGTTTTTTTGCTTAATACCTTCATCAAGATGTACTTCAATGTTATTATTATTACGCTTGTAATCTTTCTTGTAATTACTTCAATATTTAAATTTTTTCAGATTCTTAAAGATGTCAATACAAGAAATCAGAGTTTTAATGTTTTAACAAATAAACTATCTGATCAAATTCAATTACAAAGTTCGCTTAAACATAGAGTAAAATTATTGGATAGTTTAAACGTGTTTATGTTTAAGCAAGTTTCATTTATATTTAAAGAATTGATGGATTTGCAAAAGAGTTTATTATCCAATAACTATTAAGTCAATAAACATTTTTTGTTTATTATTAAATATGTAAAAGCTAACCACATGAAACAACGTATTTATTTTGTCTTACTTTTTTTTACCCTATCATTATCATATTCGCAAAACCGAGCGCAAGTTCTTAATGATTCAGCTTTAGATATTTATAAAGGTGATCATCAAAAAGCCATTTCAATTTTAGAAGAAGGGTTGGTAATAGCTCAAAAGGATAATGATAAAAAAGAAATAGGACGTTTAAAAAACAGTTTGGGCGTTGTTTATAGAGATTTGGGAACTTTTGATAAAGCAAAAACACTTTCGCTTGAAGCCTTAAATTATACTAATGATTCCATAATAAGTGCTTCAGCTTATAATAATATTGGCGTAGTCAACAGAAATTTAGGGTTGTATGATGAAGCAATTGAATACCTTATAAAAGCATTGAGTATCTATGAAGTAAAAAATATGCGTCGTGAATCTGCAACTACTCATAACAATATTGGAATAGTTTACAGTTTCAACAATATATATGATAAAGCTATAGAATACCATTTGAAGGCCAAAGCTGATTTTGAAAAATTGGATGATAAAAAAGGTATTTCTGAAGTATATAATAATATTGCTATTATTTATGCTAATGAAGGAAATCTAACAAAAGCATTGGAATATTTTCAATACTCTTTAAAAATAGAACAAATCTTAAACGATAAAAAAGGCATTGCTGAATCGGCAAATAATGTGGGAGCTGTTTATTATTATATGAGTGAAATTGATTCTGCTCTTGTCTATTTTGAAAAATCCGCCACATTAGAAAAAGAAATCGGAAATTTTGCAGGTCTTGGAGCTAGTTACAACAATATCGCACAAGTGTTACTGGAGTATAACAGAGTACCACAAGCTAAAAAGTATATTGATAGTGCTTATACTACTGCTAAAAAATATAAAGTCGCTACAGATATTGAAATGGCTTTAGAAAATTATTCGACTTATTATTCAGCCAATAGTCAACCTGAAAAAGCATTAATTTACTACAAAGATTTCACCGCTTTTAAAGACAGTATTCATAATCAAAATACTAAAAACAAAATTGCTGAATTGGAAATTGAATATCAAACCGAAAAAAAAGAAAAGGAAATTCTTGCTCAAAGAGCTGATTTGGCTGAAAAGGAACTTGATTTAAACAGGAAAAACACACAAGTAATTGGCTTGATAATTTTGGCTGTGCTTTTATTTATTTTGAGCTATCTGTTTTACAGTCAGCAAAAACTAAAAAACAAACAATTACAGCGAGAAAGTGAATTGAAAGAAGCATTGGTGAAGATTGAAACACAAAATAAACTTCAAGAACAACGCCTTGAAATTTCAAGGGATTTGCATGATAATATAGGCGCGCAATTAACCTTTATAATTTCGTCTTTAGATAATTTAAAGTACGGGTTTCAATTACCAGAAAAGTTGAGTAATAAATTAGATTCTATAGGTCGCTTTACAACCTCCACTATTCATGAATTGCGAGATACCATTTGGGCAATGAATAAAAATGAGATTACTATTGATGATTTACAAGCCAGAATTTCAAATTTTATTGAAAAGGCAGATAGAGCCTCTGAAAAAATAACGTTTTCATTTCACACAGAAAACGTAAATGATACTATAAAATTTACTTCAGTTGAAGGCATGAATATTTATAGGATTATCCAAGAGGCCATTCATAACGCTGTAAAATATGCAAACCCAACCGAAATTACTGTAAAAATTCAAGAGGTTAACAATGCGGTAGTCATACAAGTAATTGATAATGGAAAAGGTTTTGATATAGAAACGGTCGAATTTGGTAATGGTCTAAACAATATGAAAAAGCGAGCACATGAATTGGAAGCAGAGATAGAAATAAACTCCAACCCTAAACATGGCACTTCAATAATTGTGAAAAAGGCTATAAATAAGTAAGGCTTTGTATTGTTTAGTAAATTCGTTTTGTAAAAACTAGAATGATGAAAATTAAAATAGCTATAGTAGATGATAATTCTTTTTTAATTACTTCAGTAAATGAAAAACTGTCTTTTTTTGAAGATTTAGATTTTAAATTTTCCGCACTTAACGGATCTGACCTACTGGTAAAATTGGAGTCCAATCACAATATTGACTTAATATTAATGGATATTGAAATGCCAGTTTTAAATGGTATAGAAGCTACAGAAATAGTGAAACAAAAATATCCGCATATCAAAATTATTATGCTCACAGTTTTTGATAATGACGAAAACATTTTTAATGCCATAAAAGCTGGAGCAGATGGTTATTTGTTAAAAGATGTCAATGCTAAAGATCTGCATGATGGCATAGTTGAAACATTAAATGGTGGTGCAGCTATGAATCCTTCTATTGCAATGAAAACTCTTAGGTTATTAAGAAATCCCTTTAATATTGAAAATGAGTCTGATAAGGAAGATATAAAATTAACTCCAAGAGAAGTTGAGGTTTTAGAGCAGTTAAGCAAAGGATTGAGTTATAATTTAATAGCCAAAAATCTTATACTATCCACAGGTACCGTTCGAAAACATATAGAAAACATCTACAAAAAATTGCAAGTCCATAATAAGATTGAAGCCGTTCAAAAAGCAAAAAACAATAATTTAATTTAACAATAATTTAATCGATAGAGAACATTTGATTTTTTCTATTGATGTATTTTTGAATTGCTATTAATCAAGGAAGAACGCAAGCATTGATAAGACTTCATTGTCGAAGATATCAGTGCTTTGTTTTTTTATGTATTTTAGTAATATGCGAAAAATTTTATTTGGTATAATAATTACATTGGTGGTTTTGTTGTCATTCAAGTATTGTGGCGATAAGCAAAAAGAAGAAACTCTTCTAAAGGAAAATTCCACATTAATACAAGAACAAATTAAAAACGTTGGTAAGTTAGTGGTTACTGAAGGTCATTTTAGTGAAGTGTTTACTTATAAAAATTCAAAAGCCATTTTTGCCGATTTAGTCAACGTTGAAAAAAAAGCACTAGTTGTAGTCAATGCCGATGTGACTATAGCATATGATTTAAGTAAAATAACTTACAGTATAGATGAAAAAAACAAAACGCTTCATATTACTGGTGTGCCAAAGGAAGAAATAAAAATAAATCCTGATTTTGAATATTATGATGTTCAAGCGGATTATTTAAACCCTTTTGAAGCCAAAGACTATAACAATATTAAAGAGACTGTAAAGAAATCACTCATGCAAAAGGTAGAGGCTTCAGATATAAAATTAAATGCAAAAAACAGATTGATAAGCGAATTGGCAAAATTTCATATTTTAACAAATTCAATGGGATGGACTTTAAAGTATAATGAAAAACCTATCGATAATATAAATGAACTAACTGGATTAAAATTATAATCTTTTTCTCAAACTTACCCAGCCACCTCCATTAGTAGCTTCTATACGTTTTAGATTCAAGAATTTCGCAGCTTTGGCCGATCGTACACCACTTTCACAACATACTACAAAAGGTTTATTCATTGCTTTTAGTTCTTCAACATGATTTTGTAATTCGTTTAAAGGAATATGTACAGCATTTTCAATATGACCATTATCCCATTCCTTTTTTGTTCTAACATCTAGAATTACAGCCCCATTTTCTAAAAAATATTGAATCTGTCTTTTCTTTGCTCCAAATAAAAAATCTAAGAATCCCATAGTCATTTCATTTTATTTAAATTTACAAATAAATAATTAAAATCTACAATTGAAATCTGAAACACGACGAGAGGAGATAATTCAAACAGCTGCACAATTATTTAAAGAAAAAGGATTTAGTGCTGTGACCATGCGCGATTTGGCTACTACCATGGGTATGAAAGCTGCAAGTCTTTATAACCACATAAGTTCTAAACAAGAGATATTAAAAGAAATAATCATTTCGTTGGCTGAAGAATTTACTAATGGTATGGAGCAAATCAATAATTCTAACCAATCTTCAATTCAAAAGTTAAAGGACATCATTGCATTGCATATTAACATTACGAGCAAGAATACTTATGGTATGGCATCATTGAATAATGATTGGATGCATCTTGAAGGCCAATTGCAGTATTATCTAGAATTACGAACTAACTATGAAAATGACTTTAGAAACATTTTAATTGATGGTATTAGTAAAAATGAAATTATTGATTCGGATATAGAAACTATGTTGTTTTCGCTATTATCTACATTACGTTCTTTATATCTCTGGATACCTAAAAAAGAAGATTTAAATTTTGAGGAGTTATCAAAAAATTTGAGTACAATCCTAATTAGTGGAATTAACAAATAGTTAATAGAATTTTTTTGTAAATTTGTAAATCTAACTAACAAGTGTTAGTTAGATGTTCAAAAGAATAATATGACAGAATTTCACAACTTAAAAGTTGCAGATATTTATAAAGAAACCGAAGATACATCGGTTATCACTTTTGAGATTCCTGAATCATCTCAAGATGCTTTTAAATTTAGACAAGGTCAGCATTTGACTTTAAAAGCTATTATTAACGATGAAGACGTACGGCGTTCCTATTCATTATGTTCAAGCCCTTTAGAGAACCAATGGAAAGTAGCTGTAAAACTCATTCCAGGAGGAAAATTTTCAACTTATGTTAATGAAGAATTGAAAGCAGGAGATACACTAGAAGTAATGACACCTAGCGGAACATTTGGAGTTAATTGTAATAAAGAAAAAAACAAGAATTATTTGTTTTTTGCAGCAGGTAGTGGTATAACGCCTATACTGTCTATGATAAAAACGCATTTGGCTGAAGAGCCAAACTCAACTTGCAAATTGTTTTATGTGAATAAAACGGCAAAATCCATTATCTTTAAAGAAGACTTGGAACAGTTGAGAAACACGTATTTTGGAAGACTAGAAATCTATTATTTTTTAACCAAAGAAAGACGTGATATAGACTTGTTTAATGGGCGATTTGATGATGAGAAAATGAAGGTACTTACAGAAATATTTATTGATATTCCAGATACTAGTGAAGTGTTTCTGTGCGGACCAGAACAAATGGTTAAGTACGTAAGCCAATATTTGACAAATAAAGGTTTGCCAAAAGAGTTGGTGCATTTTGAATTGTTTGTTACCGGTCTTTCAGAAGAAGATATTAAACGAGCTGAACGTTTGGCACAGCAAAATGTAGAAGGCACACAAGTCACTATTGTTGATGGTGGGAAAGAATTCCAATTCACCATGACCAAAGAATACGATAATATTTTAGATGCCGCTTTAGGTGCTGGTGCCGATTTGCCGTTTGCATGTAAAGGTGGTGTTTGCAGTACGTGTAAGTGTCAGATAAAAGAAGGTAAAGTCGAAATGAAGATTAATTATGCGTTAGAAGATAAAGAAGTCGCACAAAACTATGTATTAAGCTGTCAAGCCGTACCAACAACAGAAAAAGTTGTTGTGGATTTTGATGTTTAAAAAGATATGTCATTCCGAGCGCAGTCGAGGAATCTATTATAAATAGAATTATTCACTAAATACTAAATTATGAGTGAAGAACAAATAAAAAACCTAGAAGAGCAATTTGAAGCGCGAATAGCACGTGACGAAAAAATTGAACCAAAAGATTGGATGCCAGAAAAGTATCGTCAAACACATATTCGTCAGATGTCTCAACATGCGCATTCCGAAATTGTTGGTATGTTACCTGAAGGAAATTGGATTACTAGAGCACCGTCATTAAGGCGTAAAGTAGCATTGTTAGCCAAAGTTCAGGACGAAGCAGGTCATGGACTATACTTATATTCTGCAACCGAGACTTTAGGTATTTCACGTGATGAAATGTATGAGCAATTACATACAGGAAAAGCCAAATATTCGTCCATTTTTAATTATCCTGCACTTACTTGGGCAGATATGGGAGCTATTGGATGGTTGGTAGATGGAGCAGCTATCATCAATCAAGTGCCATTGTGTAACACGTCTTTCGGACCTTATGCACGAGCCATGATTCGCGTTTGTAAAGAAGAAAGTTTTCACCAGAGACAAGGTTATGAAATCATGCTGAAATTGTGTAATGGAACACCAGAACAAAAAGAGATGGCACAAGATGCATTGAATCGTTGGTGGTGGCCAAGTTTAATGATGTTAGGGCCAACAGATGCAGAATCTATACATACAGAGCAATCCATGAAATGGAAATTAAAGCGAAAATCGAATGATGACTTACGTCAACAATTTATAGATCAAACTGTGCCTCAAGCAGATATTCTTGGATTAACCATTCCGGATCCAGATTTAAAATGGAATGAAGAACGCGGTAGTTACGATTTTGGTGAAATTGATTGGGATGAATTTTGGCAAGTAGTAAAAGGTCACGGTCCAATGAATAAAGAACGTATGAAAGCACGAGTTGGTGCTTGGGAACGCGGAGAATGGGTTCGCGATGCGGCTATGGCTTATGCCGAAAAGCAAAGAGAAAGAAAAGCAAAACAAGTAGTTTAAAATTATCATCAATTTGATAGAAATTCTTTTAAGATATTTCGAATCAATAATAAATGATAAATCAATAAATATTATTATGTCAACAAAAAACTGGCCACTTTGGGAAATCTTCGTAAGAAGTAAAAATGGATTAGAGCATAGGCATTTTGGAAGTCTGCACGCAGCAGATGCAGAAATGGCTCTAGAAAATGCAAGAGATGTTTATACGCGTAGAAATGAAGGTGTAAGTATTTGGGTGGTAGAATCTAAACACATAACAGCATCCAATCCAGAACATAATGGTGAAATGTTTGAGCCTGCTCAAGATAAGGTGTATCGTCATCCAACATTTTATGATCTGCCTGATGAAATAAAACACATGTAATAATTGTCATTCCTGCGTGTCACATTGAGCTTGTCGAAATGAAGGCAGGAATCTCATTAAGAGAAACTATGAAAAATAATTTATACAAATATATTTTAGGAATAGCGGACAATAGTCTTATCCTTGGTCAAAGAATAGGTGAATTATGTGGTCATGGACCAAGTTTGGAAACTGATATTGCATGTACAAATTTATCTTTAGATTTATTTGGTCAAGTACGTAGTTATTATCAATACGCTGCAAAAATTGCTGGAGACGATAGAACTGAAGACGATATTGCGATGTTGCGCAAAGAGCGTGACTATATAAATGTGTTATTGGTAGAACAACCGAATAGAGACTTTGCATATATCATCGGACGTCAATTTTTATTTGACGTGTACCATCATCTATTTTTAACTGAATTACAAAAGAGTGAGGATTTAACGCTATCAGCTATAGCAACAAAATCCTTAAAGGAAGTGAGTTACCATTTGCGTTTTTCTTCAGATTGGGTGAAACGATTAGGTGACGGTACTGAAGAAAGTCATGCCAAAATGCAAGATGCCATTGATGGTTTATGGACTTATACAGATGAGTTATTTCACCAAACTGATGCCGATAAACAGATGGTTTCAGAAGGGATAGGAGTTGATGTTACTAAACTCAAGGACACATATTATAATAATGTTGCAGAAGTTTTAACAGAGGCAACAATTCAAGTGCCAGATTTAAAATATTTTCAAAAAGGAGGTAAACACGGAATTCATACAGAACATATGGGTTATTTGTTGGCTGAATTACAATATATGCAACGTGCCTATCCCAATATGGAATGGTAACAAATTCCTGCGCAGGCAGGAATCTCATGAATAAAAGGAAGTAATAATAAGATTCCCGTTTTCACGGGAAATGTTATGACAACAACGGAACAACATATAGATAAAATCTTAATCCCAATTCTGGAACAGGTTTCAGATCCTGAAATTCCTGTTTTATCCATTATGGATATGGGTGTTGTGCGTTCTGCAATTATTGAAAATGATATTGTAAAAGTAGAAATTACACCAACATATAGCGGCTGCCCAGCCATGGATGTGATAGGAGATGATATTATGGCAGCACTTAAAAATGCAGGTTATAAATCTAAAATTGAACTCATTCTCCATCCCGCTTGGACAACGGATTGGATTACAGAACGAGGTAGAAAAGCACTGGAGAAATATGGCATTGCGGCTCCTTTAGAGGCAGAGGCAGATAAAGATGTTTTGCTAAATGGTAAACGATTGGTAAAATGTCCACAGTGTGGATCCAAAAACACAAAATTAGTAAGTCAGTTTGGTTCTACAGCATGCAAAGCACAGTTTCAGTGTGATGAATGTCAAGAGCCATTCGACTATTTTAAATGTCTTAAATAGACAACAAGAAACATAGGTATGAGCAACAATTCAATTCTTTTAAAAATTGAAAACCAAGTAGCGTATATAACGCTAAACAGAGCAGAAGTATTTAATAGTTTCAATCGTGAAATGGCTTTAAGTCTCCAGTCTATTATGGATGACTGTGAAGCCAATACTGATGTAAGAGCAATTGTCCTTACTGGAAGCGGAAAAGCATTTTGTGCTGGCCAAGATTTAAAAGAAGTCACAGATCCAGAGTTAAACCCAGGATTTAAAAAAATACTCGAAGAACATTACAATCCAATAATCACTCGAATTCGTTCTATCAAAAAACCAATTATTGGTGCAATAAATGGAGTAGCAGCTGGTGCAGGAGCAAATATTGCACTGGCCTGCGATATTGTTGTTGCTCATGAAAAAGTAAGTTTTATTCAAGCATTTAGCCTAATTGGTTTAATTCCAGATAGTGCTGGGACATTCTTTTTGCCAAGACTTATTGGATTCCAAAAAGCAACTGCATTAGCCATGTTAGGAGACAAGATTTCAGCTGAAGAAGCAGAACGATTAGGAATGATTTACAAAATGATTCCTTTAGAAAACTTTGAAGATGAGGTTAGTAAACTTGCTTTAAAATTGGCTAATATGCCAACTAAAGCACTAGGTATGATTAAAGAATTGTTTAATCAATCTATGACAAATAGTTTAGAAGAGCAATTAGCATTAGAGTCTAAATTACAAATAGAAGCAGCACAAAGCGAGGACTACCGAGAAGGTGTTGCAGCCTTTGTTGAAAAACGTAAACCAACTTTTAAAGGAAAATAATTTAAAGTGGTCACCTCGAGCGCAGTCGAGAGGTCGCATTGAAAGATAAACAGAATTATGAACATAGGAATAATAGGAAGTGGAACAATGGGAAGCGGCATTGCGCAGGTTGCAGCTACTTCTGGTTGTAATGTAAAATTATACGATACCAACCAAGCGGCTTTAGATAAAGCTAAAGCAAGCCTTGAAAAAATATTAAATAGACTTATTGAAAAAGGCCGAATCGATTCAAATGAGAAAAATAGAATTCAGTCTAATATATCATATGTAGATAATTTAAAGGATTTAGCAGATTCTAATTTAACCATAGAAGCTATTGTTGAAAATCTGGATATTAAGAAAAAGGTGTTTTCAGAATTAGAAACTTATGTTTCTGACAATTGTATCATTGCATCCAATACATCTAGTTTATCTATAGCATCAATAGCAGCTTCATTACAGAAACCAGAACGTTGTGTTGGGATTCATTTTTTTAATCCAGCACCTTTAATGAAGTTAGTTGAGGTTATTCCAGCGATTCAAACTTCAAAAGACGTATTAGATAAATCTGTACAAACTATTAAGGATTGGAAAAAAGTGGTGGCAGTTGCAAAAGACACACCAGGATTTATAGTGAATCGTGTGGCAAGACCATTTTATGGTGAAGCTTTGCGTATTTACGAAGAAGGCATTGCAGATTTCGCAACTATAGATTGGAGTTTAAAAACTTTGGGAGGTTTCCGAATGGGACCATTCGAATTAATGGATTTTATCGGGAATGACGTCAATTATACCGTTACAGAAACTGTATTTAAGGAATTTTATTTCGACCCAAGATACAAACCTGCATTTACACAGAAACGCTTTGCTGAAGCAGGATATTTAGGTCGTAAAACCGGTAAAGGCTATTATGATTATTCGGAAGGTGCGACGAAACCCAGTCCATTAGAAAACAAAGAATTAGCACAAAAAATTTTCGAACGCGTATTAGCCATGCTAATCAACGAAGCAGCAGATGCTTTGTTTTTAAACATTGCATCGGCAGAAGATATTGATAATGCCATGACCAAAGGCGTTAACTACCCAAAGGGCTTATTGGCTTGGGCAGATGAAAAAGAAATTGATTGGTGCGTCAATAAAATGGATGAATTGTATAACGAATATCATGAAGATAGATACCGTTGTAGTCCTCTATTACGTAAAATGAATAGAGAAAATAAAACGTTCTATTAAATGAATGGAGAACAAATACCTTACAAGATGTTAAGTCAAGATGCTTTTAGTCAATGGCTAGGTATTGAGATATTAGAATGTGAGATTGGGCGTTGTAAGGTTGGTATGACCATACGAAAAGATATGCTTAACAGTATGAATTATGCACATGGTGGTGTAAGTTATTCATTGGCTGATACAGCATTTGGTTTTACAGCAAATACGCATGGCAAATATGCCGTATCTATTGAAACTAGTATTAATCATATTGAAGCATTAGAGGAAGGTGATTATTTAGTGGCCGAATCCGTCATTGAAAAAGTAAACAATAAATTAGGGTTTAATATCGTCGAAGTGAAACGAGGCGATGAATTAGTAGCACTTTTTAAAGGTGTTGTCTATAGAACTCAAAAGGATTGGAAAGAATAAATTTTTAAATAGTTTGTTATTCCGCATGTGATGCGGAATCTATATAAATAATTATGAAAGAAGCATATATAATAGACGGCATAAGAACACCAATAGGAAATTACAAAGGAACCTTATCAGCTGTTCGTACAGACGATTTAGGAGCTTTAATAATTTCAGAAGTTGTAAAACGAAATCCAAATATCCCAAAAGAAGCTTATGATGATGTGATAATGGGTTGTGCAAATCAAGCAGGAGAAGATAATCGTAACGTGGCACGTATGTGTTCGTTGTTAGCAGGATTACCGTATTCGGTTCCTGGTGAAACGGTAAACCGATTGTGTAGCTCTGGTTTGTCAGCAATTATTCATGCTAATCGTGCTATTAAGGCTGGAGATGGAGATCTGTTTATTTCTGGAGGTGTTGAGAACATGACACGTGGACCATACGTTATTGCTAAGCCATCAACGGGTTTTGGAGGCGATTCTAAAATGTATGATTCAACCTTCGGATGGCGTTTTATCAATCCGAAAATGCAGGATATGTATGGAACCGATGGCATGGGTAATACGGCAGAAAATTTGGTCGAGAAATACAATATTTCCCGTGAAGATCAAGATAAGTTTGCGTATTGGAGCCAAATGAAAGCCTCAAAAGCACAAGAAAATGGACGTTTAGATAAAGAAATAGTAACCGTTGAAATTCCACAACGCAAAAAAGACCCCATCCGATTTTCAAAAGATGAGTTTGTAAAACCAACAACATCTTTAGAAGTTTTAGCTAAACTTCGTCCAGCGTTTAAAAAGGAAGGAGGCAGTGTTACTGCTGGCAATTCTTCTGGTTTAAATGATGGTGCAGCAGCAACTATCGTTGCATCAGAAGATGCCGTTAAAAAATATAACTTAAAACCATTAGCAAGAATTGTAAGTTCTGCTGTGGTTGGTGTAGAGCCAAGAATCATGGGTATTGGGCCCGTTGAAGCTTCAAATAAAGCATTGGCAAAAGCAGGTCTTACCATGGACGACATTGATATCATTGAACTTAACGAAGCCTTTGCGGCTCAAGCATTGGCTTGCACAAGAGCTTGGGGATTAGCTGATGATGATCCCAGAGTAAACCCAAATGGTGGTTCTATTGCCATAGGACACCCATTAGGCGTTACGGGAGCACGAATTGCTTTATCAGCAGCAATAGAATTACAAGAGCAAAACAAGCGCTATGCTTTAATAACGATGTGTGTGGGTGTTGGTCAGGGCTATGCAGCTATTATTGAAAATGTGAATTTATAGAGGTATGTAATTCCTGCGAAGGAAGGAATCCATTTTATTTTATAGAATATGAACAAAATACAACATTACGTTCAGGGTAATTGGACAACAGGTAAAGAAGAAGGTACACCAATTCTTGATGCTGTTACTGGTGAAGCATTTACTAGTGTCGCAATTGAAGGATTAGATATTCCAGAAATTCTGCAATATGGAAGAACAAAAGGTGGTGAGGTCCTACGTAAGATGACCTTTCAAGAGCGTGGTAATATGCTTAAGAAGCTTGCTTTTTATTTAACCAAACGAAAAGACGCATTCTATGAATTAAGTTATAGAACTGGAGCTACAAAAATTGATAGTTGGATTGACATTGAAGGCGGTTTTGGTAACTTGTTTGCCAATGCGTCATTGCGGAAATTATTTCCTAATCAGCCCTATCACGTCGAAGGCGATCCTGTAGATTTATCGCGAGGAGGACGTTTTATGGCACATCATATTATGGTGCCTAAAAAAGGTGTAGCCGTTCATATTAATGCCTTTAATTTCCCAGTTTGGGGCATGCTTGAAAAATGTGCTGTTAATTGGATGGCTGGAGTTCCGGCTGTGGTATTACCAGCACCTTCATCATCATATTTAGCTGAAGCTGTTGCTAAAGAAATTATCAATTCCGGAATTTTACCTGAAGGTGCGTTGCAAATTATTAATGGGACAGTTAAATCTATTTTAGATCCTGTAGAATCGCAAGATGTAGTCACTTTTACAGGGTCAGCAGCTACGGGTCGTTTATTAAAAGCGCATCCAAGATTAATACAAGAGTCTGTGCCTTTTACTATGGAAGCCGATTCTTTAAATGCCTCTATTTTAGGGGAAGATGCTGTACCAGGAACACCTGAATTCGATTTATTTATCAAAGAAGTCCGTAAAGAAATGACTGTCAAAGCGGGTCAGAAATGTACAGCTATTAGACGCATTATTGTTCCTGAAAACCAGGTTGAAGATGTTCAAATTGCATTAGGTAAGGCTTTAGATAAAATAACTATTGGTGATCCACGATTAAAAGAGGTGCGAATGGGGTCTTTAGTGAGTAAGCAACAAGTTGAAGCTGTTAAAAATTCAATTTCTGATATTGCAAAAGAAGCCGAAATGGTTTATGGTAATTTAGATAAAATTGAGACCATTGGTGCAGACGCTAACAAAGGTGCTTTTATAAGTCCAGTGGTATTTAGAACAGATCATCCATTCCAAAACACCATTGTTCATGAACGTGAAGCTTTTGGTCCTGTAAGCACAATCATGCCATATAAAACTTTGGATGATGCAGTGAAATTAGCGCAAATGGGCAAAGGCTCATTAGTGTCTTCTATAGCTACTTATGATGATAATATTGCTAAAGAATATGTAGTGAATGCGGCTAGTCATCACGGACGTATTTTAGTTATTAATCGTGAAATGGCAAAAGAAAGTACTGGACATGGTTCGCCATTACCTACATTAGTACATGGTGGTCCTGGACGAGCAGGTGGAGGAGAGGAAATGGGAGGTATGCGTGGAATAAAACATTATTTACAACGTACAGCAATTCAAGGAACACCAACAACACTTACGGAAATAACAGGCATTTATCAGCAAAATGCAAAATATAAAAATGCTGAACAACATCCGTTTCAATACCATTGGGAAGATATTCAACCAGGAATGTCACTTAAAACTCATAAGCGAACAATTACAGATACTGACATTCAAAACTTTGCCAATTTAACTTGGGATCATTTCTATGCGCATACAGATATTACGTCATTAGACGGAAGCATATTTGAAAAACGTACGGCTCATGGCTATTTTATAATTTCAGCCGCAGCTGGATTATTTGTGTATCCAAACAAAGGTCCCGTAGCGGCAAATTATGGTTTAGATAGTATTCGCTTTTTAAGGCCATTGTATCATAATGATACGATTTATGTGCGTTTAACGTGTAAGGAGAAAGTAGATCGCGATGTAACTACGGCTGAACATCCAAGTGGGATTGTTAAATGGCATGTTGAGGTATTTGATGCTAATTTTGAAAATAAACCTGAAAGTCAAAAAAACGAAAAAGATAGTCCATTAGTTGCAGTGGCTACTATTTTAACCATGGTTCAAAAGAAACAAGAGACATTCGTTGAAATGACTGAACGTAAAATTCAAGAGTGTTTGTCAAAATTAAAAGAAGATACTAAACCAAAATGGGGAATCATGACACCACAACATATGATTGAACATTTGGAATATACATATAAAATAGCTGCTGGAGAGATTCAAGACTTTGAAATTTCAACTCCAGAAAAGATATTAGAGAAAGTTCATCATTCATTATATAATTATGAAAAGTTTCCACAAAATTCTCAATTTCCATTATTAGAGAAAGACACACTAGATAATTTAAAGTATGAAAATTTAGCAGCAGCAATTGAAAATTTTAAGTCTCAGCGTGAAAAATATCTAGATTTTTTTAAAGAACATCCCGATGCGACATTAAAAAATATGGTTTTTGGTGAATTAAATAGATACGAGTGGTATTTATTAGAACGTAAACATTTAAATCACCATTTCGAACAATTTGGATTAATATAAATTAAAACTAATGTCACCTCGAGCGCAGTCGAGAGGTCTCACAAAAAGATAAAATAAAACAATATGAGTGACCCTTATGTTAAGTTAGAAATAGAAAATGAAGTAGGCTATATTGAATTTTTTCATCCTGCTCATAACTCATTGCCAGGAGATGTGTTGGCAAAATTAGCACAAACTATTACTGATGCTGGACATAACGATGCTATTAAAGTTATTGTTCTAAAAAGTGGAGGAGACCGAACCTTCTGTGCTGGCGCCAGTTTTAAAGAGCTTATAAATATTAATGATGCGGCAACTGGAAAAGTTTTCTTTTCTGGATTTGCAAATGTGATTAACGCCATGCGTAAATGTCCAAAATTTATCATTGGGCGCATTCAAGGAAAAACCGTTGGAGGAGGTGTAGGGCTTGCAGCTTCAACCGATTATTGTATGGCAACAAAATTTGCTGCAATTAAATTAAGTGAACTCAATATTGGTATAGGACCTTTTGTAGTTGGGCCAGCAATAGAGCGTAAAATGGGTTTAAGTGCCATGTCGCAAATAGCTATTGATGCAAACTCATTTTATCCCTCTGAATGGGCTAAACAAAAAGGTTTATTTACACATGTCTATGAGAGTACAGAAGCCCTAGACGAAGCCGTAAAAGCAACAGCAGAACATTTATGTACCTATAATACAGAAGCCATGATGGAAATGAAAAAAGTATTCTGGAAAGGAACAGATAATTGGGATAATTTGCTAGCTGAACGTGCTCAAACCAGTGGTAGATTGGTATTAAGCGATTTTACAAAAGAGAAATTAAAAGGATTTAAATAATGGTATATTCCTTTAAAGGTTACACTCCAGTGGTTCATAAAAGCAGTTTCGTACATCCTTTAGCTGCTGTTACTGGGAATGTAATTATTGGTAAAAACTGCTACATAGGTCCAGGAGCGGCTATTCGAGGTGATTGGGGACAAATCATTTTAGAAGATGGTGTTAATGTTCAAGAAAATTGCACAGTCCATATGTTTCCCGGTAAATCAATAACGCTAAAAGAGAGTGCTCATGTAGGTCATGGTGCAATTATTCATGGAGCAAACTTGGGTAAAAATTGTTTAATAGGCATGAACACTGTTATTATGGATGATGCCGAAATTGGTGATGAAAGTATAGTTGGTGCTATGGCTTTTATAAAAGCTGAAACAAAAATTCCAAATCGGAGTTTAGTATTTGGTAATCCAGCAAAAGTTATAAATCAAGTAAATGATGAGATGTTAGCTTGGAAAACCAAAGGCACGCAACTTTATCAACAATTACCAAAAGATTGCCATGAAAGTTTAAAGGAAGTAGAACCATTAAGAGAGGTTCCAGCGAAAATGAAAATACAAGAAGGTATTTACGATACACTTCGTGATTTTATGAAAAAATAAAGAATGTCGAAATTCGAATTTAAAATGCCCAAACTGGGTGAAAGTATAACAGAAGCAGCCATTATTACTTGGTTTAAGAACGTGGGTGATACCATTGAACAAGATGAAATGCTCTTAGAGGTCGCTACAGATAAAGTTGACTCTGAAGTGCCATCTACCGTTTCAGGTGTTGTTGAAGAAATACGTTTTAAAGCAAATGATGTTATTAAAATAGGAGAGACCATTGCCATAATTAAAACTGATGGTAAAGTGTCAACTTCAAAAAAGGCATCAAAAAAACCTGCTGTCACGTCGAGCGCAGTTGAGGCCTCACAAAAACAAAAAACTAAAAAGAAACGTCAAATTATTCCAGACGCAGTCGAGGAATCTCAAGCACAGTCATTTTCTGTATCAAATTCAAATCAGTTTTTTTCACCATTAGTCGTTTCTATTGCAAAAAAACACCATATCAGTTTTGAAGAATTAGCTAGAATTCCAGCAACAGGTAAAGAAGGGCGATTGCGAAAAAGCGATGTATTCCAGTATATAGAAGAAGGGCGACCATTTAAGTTTGCCCAGCCTGTTACTAAAGATCCAACGGCTTACCGTATTCCACAATTAACTTTTGACAAAGGGAAAGGTAAAGTCATAGAAATGGATCGTATGCGCCAAATGATTGCAGATCATATGGTGTATTCAAAACACACCTCACCTCATGTTACGGCATATGTTGAAGCCGATTTGACAAACATGGTAAAATGGCGAAATGCCAACAAAAAAGCATTTGAAGAGAAGTATGGCGAGCGATTAACATTCACACCTCTATTTGTAGAAGCTGTCGCTAAAGCTGTTAAAGACTTCCCAAATATTAATGCGTCGGTTGATGGTAAAAACATTATTGTGAAAGACGATATTAATATTGGTATGGCTACCGCACTTCCTAGTGGAAATCTAATTGTACCAGTAGTAAAAAATGCCGATACCAAAGATTTAGTATCACTGGCAACTGATGTTAATGCACTAGCCGAAAAAGCAAGAGAAAACAATTTAAAAGCAGATGATATCCAAGGAAGTTCTTTCACCATTTCAAATGTGGGAACTTTTGGGAGTATTATGGGAACACCTATAATAAATCAGCCGGAAGTGGCCATTCTAGCATTAGGAATTATAAAGAAAAGGCCAGAAGTCATTGAAACAGAAAATGGTGACGAAATCGCTATACGTAGTATGATGTACTTGTCTTTATCTTTTGACCATCGTGTTGTTGATGGCTTTTTAGGCGGCAGTTTTGTACGTCGAGTTGCTGATTATTTTGAACAATTTGATGTGGAAAGAACGATATGAAAAAAGAAATTTTAAAAAAAGGATTTTTAAATTTATGTACAGCCAAATCTATGGCTGAACTATATGAAGCAAATTTTAAACAGGTTTCAAAATATGTGCATGCTACATCTCGAGGTCATGAAGCCATTCAAACGGCATTAGGTTTGCAATTGTTACCTCAAGATTATGCGTTTCCATATTATCGTGATGATGCTATGCTTTTAGCATTTGGTATGCAACCTTATGATTTAATGCTTCAGTTATTAGCTAAAAAAAATGACCCATTTTCAGGTGGTAGAACCTATTATTCGCACCCAAGTATAAAAGATGATGATAAACCTAAAGTTCCGCATCAATCTTCTGCAACAGGTATGCAGGCTATTCCTGCCACAGGAGTTGCAATGGGTATGCAATATTTAGAAAAGCAAAATTTAGAGAACACTGTTTTAGATATGTCATCTCGAGCGCAATCAAGAGATATTAAGCCAATTACGGTTTGCTCTTTAGGTGATGCTTCAGTTACTGAAGGCGAAATCGCTGAAGCCTTTCAAATGGCAGCTTTAAAACAAATGCCAATTCTGTATTTAGTTCAAGATAACGGTTGGGATATTTCTGCAAATGCTGAAGAAACTAGAGCACAAAATGCATATGAATATGCGCGAGGTTTTAATGGGTTGGAAGCCATATCTATTGATGGCGCTAATTTTATGGAGAGCTATGATGCCCTAGAAAAGGTAATCGCAACAATTAGAAAAGAAAGACGACCCTTTTTAGTGCATGCTCGAGTTCCACTTTTAAATCACCATACATCTGGAGTTAGAATGGAGTGGTATCGTGACGATTTAGATGAAGCACGTTCAAGAGATCCTTATCCGGTTTTGAAAAAACAATTATTGGATAATGGTTTTACAGAAAAAGAAGTCAAGGATCTGGAAGTTAAAGCGAAGAAAAAAGTTGAGGCCGATTTCAAAAAAGCCTTAAAAGCTGAAGATCCAAAACCAGAAGATTTATTTACAAATGATTTTGTACCGACTCCAATTACTGAAGAAAAAGGAGAGCGTTCGCCAGAAGGTGCAGATAAAGTGGTAATGGTAGATTGTGCTTTATTTGCGGTGGAGGAGCTCATGAAAGAAGACAAAGCGTGTTTGCTGTATGGGCAGGATGTAGGTGGAAGACTTGGTGGTGTTTTTCGTGAAGCGGCAACCTTGGCTCAAAAATTTGGCGACGATCGTGTATTCAACACACCAATCCAAGAAGCGTTTATTGTTGGGTCAACAGTGGGTATGAGTGCTGTAGGACTAAAACCCATTGTTGAGGTTCAGTTTGCGGATTATATTTGGCCAGGACTCAATCAATTATTCACAGAAGTGAGCCGCAGTTGCTATTTGTCTAATGGGAAATGGCCAGTTAGTATGATTTTAAGAGTACCCATTGGCGCATATGGAAGTGGAGGCCCTTATCATTCATCTTCTGTAGAAAGTGTTATTACTAACATTCGAGGCATTAAAATAGCCTATCCAAGTAATGGAGCGGATTTAAAAGGTTTGATAAAAGCTGCTTATCACGATCTAAATCCTGTGGTAATTTTAGAGCACAAAGGTTTATATTGGTCTAAAGTACCAGGGACCTTAACAGCAACATCTGTGGAGCCTTCAGAGGATTATGTATTACCTTTTGGAAAGGCCTGGGTTTTACAAGAAATTTGGAAGCAAGAGGATGTTGAAACCTTAACCGTAGTGACCTATGGAATGGGTGTTCATTGGGCTTATAATGCCTCTGGTGAATTAGATATGCGTGATCAAATTGAAATTATTGATTTAAGAACTCTTTTCCCATTAGATGAAGAAACGATAATGAAATCGGTTAAGAAAACTGGTAAATGTTTAGTCATAACTGAAGAACCATCTAATAATAGTTTTGCAAGAGCGCTGGCAGGGAAAATTCAAGAAGAATGTTTTCAGTATTTAGATGCACCTGTTATGACTATTGGGAGTGAAAATATGCCTGCAATTCCTTTGAATTCTACGTTAGAACAGACTATGATTCCTTCAACTGAAAAAGTGAAAAAGAAAATAGAAGACTTGTTGGATTATTAGGTTTTTGTATATTTCAAAATCTAATCGTATTTCATGTATACAAGACGAATATTTCCAGTTTTAGGAGTTATAAAATGGACTCGCCGTTACATATTTTTATTCCTATTAATAGGGATAATTCCCGTATTCCTGTTTGAAGTTGTAGGGCTAAAATGGTTGCATGTTCCTTGGTTACCTCTTGGTGTTTTAGGTACGGCCGTAGCATTTATTACAGGTTTTAAGAATAATGCGGCTTATGACCGACTTTGGGAAGCTCGGAAAATTTGGGGTGGTATTGTAAATTCGTCTCGTTCTTGGACCGTTATGGTAAAAGATTTTATTACTAATAATCATTCCAATTTATCGAAGTCCTCTGAAGAATTAAGATTAATTAAACGTGAGCTAGTGCATCGTCATGTAGCATGGTTAACAGCTTTAAGATATCAATTGCGTAAAGATAAACCTTGGGAATTGCATTTAAAGGGGAAGCATTCGGCCATGGAGGTTAAGAATACTAACTATATTGTTTATGAGGACAAAATTCCAATTAAGGAGGCTATTAATGGCTATATATCAGAGGGAGAATACAATACTATCTCTTCAAAATCTAACCAAGCATCTCAATTATTAGGTGTCCAGTCTGAACGACTAAAACAACTAAAAGAAGAAGGCTTAATAGATAATTTTAGACATATGGAAATGTCAAAAATGTTGACTGAATTATATACACTTCAAGGTAAAAGTGAACGCATTAAGAACTTTCCATATCCTAGACAATTTGCAACATTGAATTATATTTTTATTTGGATTTTTATATTGCTCATTCCTTATGGTATAATGGAAGAATTTGAAGCTTTTGGAGATAAAATACTAATTATAATAGACCAATCGGGAATTCAAAATTCTTTTCGTTATATGTTGCAAAAAACAATAGCTGAACATTTTGTATGGTTCTCTATACCATTTAGTGCTTTAATTTCATGGGTGTTTCATACCATGGAAGTGATAGGGGAAATTTCTGAAAACCCATTTGAAGGAGGTCCAAATGATGTGCCAATAACGGACCTCTCAAGAAGTATTGAAATTGATATTAGACAGTTAATTGATGATACCGAAATTCCTGAACCTTATGAATGGAAGAATGATGTTGTTATGTAATTGCATATGACGTTAATTTTCTATCTTAACGAAAATTTTAATTATTAAATGCTGACAAAAAAGCGTTATTCAGTAAAAGACATTGTGATGTGGTCACGATGGGAAACCCTCATATATTTTTTTTATGCAGGTTTTATTACTGTTTTATATAGGGTTTTTGATTTTACATTTTTAAATGTTCCTTGGACACCTGTAGCCCTAATTGGTACTGCTGTAGCCTTTATGGTTGGTTTTCAGAACAATTCGGCTTATGGCAGAATATGGGAAGCGAGAAAAATATGGGGTGCCATTGTAAACTCCTCACGTACTTGGGGCATGAAAGTTCAGGATATGGTTTCCAATCCTATTGGTAAAGTCATAGTTCCTGAATCCGAAATTCAAGCACATAAAAAAACGCTCATTTATAGACATATTGCTTGGCTGACAGCTTTACGATACGCTATGCGACAACGAAAGTCTTGGGAAACGCAACATACCGCTAAAACCAATCAGGAATGGTCTAGAATGATTCATATTCCAGAGCGAGTATCCGATTTAGAAGATAACTTGATGTTATATTTATCGCCTGAAGAGGAAGCTTATGTTTTAAGTAAATCTAATAAACAAACTGCAATCCTCTATTTACAATCCAAACATATTAAGGAGTTAAAAGATAAGGGACTTATTTGGGAGTTTGCGTTTCTAGAATTGGAGAATGTTTTAGAAGAGTTATTTACGCATCAAGGCAAAAGTGAACGTATAAAAAACTTCCCTTACCCCAGACAATATGCTAGTTTAGCTCTGTATTTAACACGTTTGTTTGCTTTGCTACTACCTTTTGGAATAATTCCGGAATTTGCGGAGATTGGAGCTACAATGGTTGATGACTTCTGGCATATTGGTAAAAACTTTATTTGGTTAGGAATTCCATTTTGTGCTGCGGTTTCTTGGGCATTTCATATTATGGAGCGTATGGCAAGAGTAGGTGAGAATCCATTTGAGGGTACTTCTAATGATGTACCAATTTCAACAATAGCTAGAGGAATAGAAATTGATTTAAGACAAATGCTAGATGAGAGTTTAGAAGATATTCCTCAACAATTTCCAGAAGAACATGACGTTCAAATGTAAGGTTTTAAAAGGGCTTGAATGTAATTAAACCGATATTTAGGTAGTATAAGGAATATTGAATAAGTTCTAAAAAATATAATGATATATTTTGTATATTCAACCTCTTAAATTACAATTAATATAGTATAATTATGAAAAGATACATTACATTATTTAGTATTATTGCCTTGTTTTTTGTAGGAATGCAAAATTCAAATGCGCAAGAAAAGAAACAAAGTCCAGAAGCTATTGCTAAACAAAAAACTCACGAGATTCATGAATTAGTTGGTTTAAGTGGTGATCAGCAAAGAGAAATATTCAAGTTATTAGTTGATGCTGAAAGTAATTTATCAGCAATTGGATCTACAAATCAAAATATTGAATCTAGTCAAAAAACTAGAGCTGCAGTTATGGATAACACTAATACAAGAATTAAAGCTATTCTAAATCCAGAACAATATGCAATTTACATGAGGTCTTTGGAAAAAGAAGAAAAGAAATAACATTTGCTTTATAGATAAAAAAAATAGCGGTCAATTGACCGCTATTTTTTTTATTTAAAAATTACATTTCAGGTGGATATTTCTCTAAAATTGTTTTTACAAACTCTTTAATTCTAGCTTCTTTTTTATCAATATTACTTGATACATTTAAATAACCGATACCCTGTCCTTGCCAAACAAGTTCTTTGTTTTTAGCATTTATTAAATCTATATATAGAACACCCTCCGTTGAGGTAGAAACTGTGTTATAGTTTCCGTAGAAATAAGGGTTCCAGCCCCAGCCCCAGCCAGCTCCATAAAAATTATTATAAACATCAATTTTTTCTCTAGATGAAGCTATAATACTTACCAGTAAGTCAGGATCTTCAGATTTAATAAAACCTTTAGCAATTAATTCACTCTCAATTGCTCTTAAAATTCTACGTTTATCTAAATCACTAATTTCTGCTTTGTCAATACCAGGTTTGTAAAAAGCAAATGTTTTAAATTCATTAAAGTTTACTTGCTTGTCATAATCTGCAACCACTTTCACAGAGCTGCAAGAAGAAAACGCTAGTGCTAATATAAGTAGCGGTAGCGATTTAAAAATTAATTTTTTCATAGCAATTGTTTTTAATTAGTTATAACGAGTCTAGTATATTATCATCTACTATGTTTGGGATAGTTACTTTTAAATTTGGTTCAACTTCCATAGCACGCTTTATAGCAAAAATAGCACCTTCATTTCTTGCCCAGCTACGACGAGAAATCCCATTATTAACATCCCAGAAAAGCATTGATTTTAAACGCCTTTCAGCATCTTTAGTACCATCAAGAACCATGCCGAATCCTCCATTAATAACTTCTCCCCAGCCAACACCTCCTCCGTTGTGAATGCTAACCCAAGTGGCTCCTCTAAAACTATCACCAATAACATTGTGTATTGCCATATCTGTAGTAAATCGAGAGCCGTCATATATATTACTGGTTTCTCTATATGGCGAGTCTGTACCCGAAACATCATGATGATCACGACCTAAAACAACATAACCGATGTCACCTTTTGCAATAGCATCGTTAAATGCATTAGCAATTTTCATACGCCCTTCAGCATCAGCGTATAGAATTCTGGCTTGTGAACCTACAACCAAATTATTTTCTTGAGCACCTTTTATCCACTGTATGTTATCCGCCATTTGTTGCTGAATTTCATGCGGAGAATTTTTCATAATGTCTTCCAAAACTTCGCAAGCTATTGTATCCGTTTTGGCCAAATCTTCGGGTTTCCCAGAAGCACAAACCCAGCGAAATGGTCCAAAACCGTAATCAAAACACATAGGCCCCATAATGTCCTGTACATAACTAGGATATTTAAATTCTCTTCCAATGGTTGGGTTATCTGACATCACATTGGCACCAGCACGTGAAGCCTCTAATAAAAAGGCATTTCCATAATCAAAGAAATAAGTCCCTTTTGCTGTATGTTTATTTATTGCATCAGCATGTCTACGTAACGTCTCTTGTACTTTCTTTTTGAATAATTCAGGTTCATTAGCCATCATTTCGTTAGCATCTTCAAAAGAGATATCAACTGGATAATAGCCACCAGCCCAAGGATTGTGAAGTGATGTTTGATCACTTCCTAAATCAATATGGATATTTTCTTGATCAAATTTTTCCCATACGTCAACCACATTTCCTAAATATGCTATTGAAACAGTTTCATTTTTTTCTTTGGCAATGTTGACTCTGTTTACTAATTCATCTAGATTAGTAATTTTTTCATCTATCCAACCTTGGTCTAATCTTACTTGTGTTATTTTAGGATTAACTTCGGCACAAACAGTAATACATCCAGCAATATTACCAGCTTTTGGTTGAGCGCCACTCATGCCGCCTAATCCTGACGTTACAAATAAATTACCTTTAGGTTCTTTCTTTATTTTCCTAAAGCCATTTAATACAGTGATTGTAGTACCATGCACAATACCTTGCGGACCAATATACATATAGCTTCCTGCTGTCATTTGTCCATATTGAGTAACACCAAGAGCATTAAATTTTTCCCAATCGTCTGGTTTGGAATAATTAGGAATCATCATGCCATTAGTGACCACGACTCGTGGCGCGTCTTTATGCGATGGAAACAAGCCCATTGGATGCCCAGAATACATAACTAAAGTCTGTTCATCTGACATGGTTGCCAAGTATTGCATGGTCAATAAGTATTGTGCCCAGTTAGAAAATACAGCTCCATTTCCGCCATAGGTAATGAGTTCGTGAGGATGTTGTGCAACCGCATAATCCAAATTGTTTTGAATCATAAGCATGATTGCTGCGGCTTGTTTGTTTTTTGCAGGATAATCATCAATTGGCCTAGCATATATTTTATACTCAGGGCGAAAACGATACATGTAAATTCTACCGTAGCGTTCTAGTTCTGATTTAAATTCTGGTAATAAGATTTTATGATGTTTAGGCTCAAAGTATCGCAGTGCATTTTGCAATGCAAGTTTTTTTTCTTGATCAGAAAGAATTTCTTTACGCTTTGGTGCGTGATTAATTTGGGGTTCAAATACTTTGGGTTTAGGTATTATATCTGGAATACCTTGTAATATAGCTTCTTGGAATGTCATCTTGTAATGGTTTTATTATTAATCTAAAAATGCGGAATTTTTAGAATGAAACTATGGATATCGAATGTCTATACGATGGTGAGTATTTGCAACTTTAATTCGATATGTCATAAAAAGAATATCCAATTTACGTTTATTGTGTATTAGTTTTTTTGTTATAGCCATACGGACAGTGTCTACAGCCACTTTCACAGCAATAACCTCTTTTAAGGTGATATTGTTCGGTAAAACAACGATAACCTTCAGGTGTCCAATAAAAATCACCCTTTTCAATAGGGATTATCTTTTTCATGTTACAAAGATAATGTAAATTGGATAGATTTTTGATTGTGATAAAGCATGATTTTAATTTCTAAATATTTAGTGCCTAACGGTTATTTGGGGATAACCATATTTCCATTCGTTTTTCTGAAATACCGGAGTAGTAAAAAAGATAATGTTTTAGTTAATCATGAAAAAATCCATCTAAAACAACAATTAGAAATCCTTATTCTTCCTTTTTTTATTTGGTATCTTATTGAATTTATTATTAGGTTATTACAATATAAAAAATGGCGTTTAGCATACCAGAATATCTCCTTTGAACGAGAAGCTTATACAAATGAAAAAGACCTTGATTATTTAAAATCAAGATCTTTTTTCTCATTTATTAGATATTTATAATTTTTAAATTATTTCAAAACTACTTTTTGAATTTTTTGGCTACCATTGGTCAAAGTAACTTTTACCATAAATACGTTGCCTTTAACAATATCATGAATTTCTAATTCATTGCGATTTAAATGTTTTTTATCAACGAGTTTTCTACCTAAAAGATCATAAATTGTAATACTGTTTATAGCCACCAAATATGATTTCACTTTTATATATTCATTGTTTGGTGCTGAAATACCAATACCAGAATCATTGTCCAATTCATTAATTGATAGGGCGTTATTTGTGAAACTTATTTGGAAACGGTTTGTGAATTCACCGATTTCAGAAGTATTAAAGAAATATGGTGATATTGATAGATTATGCACAATATCTAATTCTAAATCTTCTAAAAAGATGGCTTGGTTTTCGGTTTCAAACAAGCCATCAATTTCTTGAATATTTATAGCGTATTCACCATCTTCCTCTAAAATAAGACCTAATTTAATTTTGTCATTTTGATCAAAAGGTAATCCACGACCTTGAATACTAAATTTTTTGTCACTTCCCTCTATTATAGAGTAAAGTTTTTTAGTACTGCCATTCATCAACTTTGCATCAAAAAGTTTATCTTTAGTATTATTGGCTCCATCAACATAACCTATAAGTGTAGTGCTTACATTTCTTGACGGTGGAATTAAATCTAACCAAATTCTATGGCGTTCTCTATTATTAGCTGTTTCACTAGAATTTCTAAAAAACTGAACGCCAGATTCGTAAGACCTATCACGCATACTGTTATTAAAAACTAAATTTGTTCCAGATGGACTAGCATCGTCCATTAATACGAAGAATCCTTGACCAGAGCCAATAAAACCATTAAAACCACCAGTTGAGCCAGTGTAATTAAATTCGGTATAGTCGTCAATATCATAATTAAAAACAAACTCGCCAAAGAAAGGACTATTACCTCTTCTAATTTTAGTACCGTGCGTCCATAAGTAAACGGTTCCTTCAATTCGGTCATTGTCTTCGGAATTTTCTTGTAAAAATTCAAGAGCACTTAAAGCTGAAGGATATGGGTTACCTACTAAATTCCAGTTATCATCATCTTCAGTGAAATCTGTGCCATTGGTTCCTCCATTACCTGTACCTCCGCATCCATTACCCATACAGGTACCTCTTAAAATAGGAATTGTGATAATACCATTGTTAGGAATACCTTCAAAAGTAGCAGTATTCCATGCAGCTGTATCATTAGTTCCATTTCCTTCTGGTCCACCTCTCACTATGTATCCTTTACCAGCTAACATATTTTCTGTTGTAGCTGTCCAGTTTCCAAATTGGGTTGCACTATCAACAAATATTGTAGGAATCCATTTAAAAATATTAGGTGTATTTAGTATGCTTGTCACTGCATAATTTTCAACCGGAGAAGACCAATATACATAATCTCGACTTCTAACAAATGTATTTCGATTGAGTGTTAATTTTCCAGTACCAGTGTTTACAGCACTATCATCTACTTGAATGAGGCTACCACTAGCACTAGAACTGCTGCCATCAACCGCACCATTAATTCCTTCCAAAATAATTTCTCCAAGTGCGTCAATATTAACTAAATCAACTACCGTTAGCGTTGCACCAGCGTTAATTGTTAGTAAGGCATCATCTTTAACCGATAGACTAAAAGCATCACCATCAATACCACTTGTTATTATTGGGTCAATGGGTTTATCAGGTATGATTACACAATTGGTATTATCTGGAATACCAGAAGGTTTCCAGTTACTAGGGTCATTCCAATTAGATGACAATCCTTGCCATACTTTTGTTTTGTTTTGAATGGTTATGTCTTTATTAATAATACACCCATTGGTTAACGTGGCATTAGCAGTAAAAGTGAAATTAGGATCTTCCAATTGAGTGATTGAGGGTTTGATGTAAATAGTACCTAAAGTAGCTGTGCCTGAAACATAAGGTATTGTTGCAGCTGGGTTTGTATAGGCATCTATAGTTGTCGCACTAGTCCAAGTAAAAGAAGGTATCAAGTCTCTAGTGCCATATAGTTGAATATTATCTATTGCAACACCATCACACCAAGCTGCAAAATAATATACTCTAATTTTAAAATTAGTCTCATCAACATAGGCAGACAAATCTAATGATCTACTTTCAAAACTAGTACCATAACCAATATCATTATCATACACTTGAATATTCGTCCAATTAGTTCCGCCATCTATAGAAACATCAATGTAAACAAACTCATATAATCCCGGATTAGAATTGTCAAAAACATATCTAGAAAAATACATGTCAAAATCCAACGTTAAATCATTAAAGCTAGAGGTGTCAACTGTTGGTGATTCTAAAGAATTTTCAACGTAATAAGTTGGATTTACGTCTGATGTTGACATCGCAAAATTATTTGTGCCAAACCCAGATGAAATTGCAGGAAACCATACAAGATTTGAAGGAACGTAGGTACTTGTCTCATTTTGCCATTCAGATAAATCGTCAATTGCAGTGCCGTTTAGATCGTAGTTAACTCCAGTAAAAACACCTAACCCACCACCTTCAAAATCTTCATCTATTAAATAGGCTAGCTCAGTATCGCCAGTTGCAGAAATTTCAATGATGTTATCTTCTCCACAAATACTATTTGCCGAATTAATAGTTAGCTCGGAGACAGGATTAACGGTTGCAACAATTTTTGTTCTTACAAGTGACTCACAACTTCCATTAGTAGCAGTTACCCAATAAGTTGTTGTTTGAGATACTATAGGTGTAAAATTACCACTATTAGTGGTGGTTATTAAATTACCGCCCGTTTCAGAGTCATACCAGTTAAAGCCTGTTACACCAGCAGAACCTGTAACAGACAGGGTTACTGAACCTGGACCACAAGTTGTGCCTTCAGTAAGACTAGTGATTTTAGCTGGGCAACTTTGAACTACTGTAAATAAATAATCTTCTGCTTCTCCATATGCAGTATAAGTTCTACCTGCATATGCAAGTGTTGAGAATGTTTCACAAGCGTTGAAATCATAAGCATAATATTCATAAACATTTGGACCTTGAGAACGAAAGCTGTTAAAAAAGCGGATTCTTATTCGGTAATCGCCAATTTGTTGACCAGCTGGAATTACAAAGCCAAATGTTGTTGTTGAAGTCGCTATTCCTGCAGAATCATATACTAATTCAGAAGCATCATTGTTGAATATACCGTCTTTATTCCAATCAACCCAAGCCTTAAAATGACCTCTTCCAGAATTGCTGCCAACATAAATATTTACTCCTTCACCTTGAGCCTGAATGCAATTAGTCAACCCTGTGTAGTCAGAATAACCATTAGAAGTAGATGATGATCCATTTCCATTATTAGTAATATCATTTAACGTTCCAATAAATTCAACATCATTGATGTAACGTGTGTTGACATTATTACTTGTGGCTGGTGAACAATATGTAGAGTTTGTTGTTGTTGTTGAACCTGTCAATGGATTTGTAGCATTATAGGTTGGTTCTCCTAAACAACCTGTATTAAATGAAAATATATAAATGTAATAGGTTGTGGAGGGATTTAAACCAGTTGCTGTAAAAAGAGTATCTGAATCATTGTCAACTACAGTATATCCAGCCCCTATAGTATCTCCAATATTGTAGACTGTTCCATTAGTAGGAGTAGGTGCTGTAGCAGAGGTGCTAATTACCACTAAATAATTATCAGGCTGGTTGGTACCTGGAACGTTAAAAGATCCATTTATGGTATCACCAGTTGGTGTTAAGGATAAAGTTGTTGGTTGATTGGGTGTAGTACAAGGAGTTAAAAGCGTTCCATTCACCACAATATCATCAACTACAAATCCAAGATTATCACCGCCATTATTATCTGTAATCCAACTAAATCCTAAATGAAAAATTTGCCCATCAACAACAGATAAGTCTAAATTTGTAACCGATTGTGTAGTATTTTGATTCAAGTAATCTCCTGGAATTGTAAACCATGTATTTCCTCCATCAGTAGAATAAACAACATTTCCATAATCTTCTCCTGCTTCACCTCCAGCAATCCAATTAAAATCTAATGTAATATTCATATAGTTTGTTGCATCGATAGCAACAGTATGATAGCCTAAAGTATATGCTCTTCTATTTGTAGCATATTGTGGTAAAGTACCAGAAGTTACAGGATTATTTTGGCTAACAGCCATTGAATAATTACCAGTTATAACATTACACCTAGTATTATCAAAAATCCACCAATAATTGTCATTTGTTTGTGCAGTAAATTGAGCACTCTCCCAATTCAAGTAAGCAGCTGCACTCAATTCATGTTCAGCTTGTATTGGGGCAGTCGATGAAGCTGCTTCAAAATCTTCAGTAAAGATTTGAGAAAAGGTATTTTGATTGAAAAAGCAAAAAACAAGTAGTATAATTGAAAGATGCTTTAAGTTTTTGGTTGGTTGTTTTGAATTAAACGGAATTACCCATCTATTATTAAAAGTAATTTTCTTCATAACATCCTGAATTTGGTAATAGCTATAGTTAAAATACTAAAAATTAAACATTTAAGCTAATTTTGTTAACAAGTTTAGGGAATTTAAGATCAATTTAAAATCAAAATCGTTGAACGACTTAAATTTCATTTAAAACACTGTTTGATTTGATATTCAGGTGTTTATGTTAATAAAAAAAGGCCTTGAATATACCAAGACCTTTTTGAGGGATTTTTAGGATTAATCAGAATATCAATCTCTTAATACTACTTTTTGAATTTTTTGAGCCCCATTTGCTAAAGTTACTTTTACCATAAGGACACCATCACTTAAGACATTATTCTCAATAATGAGTTCTTGCTCATTGACCATATCAAAACTCATGAGATTACGGCCTAAAATATCATAAACCACCACAGAATCAATAACATCAAATGTTGTATTTATTTTTACGTAATCACTGTTGGGTGCCATAATCGTAATATTAGAATCTGTACTAAACTCATCAACTCCAAGAGAATTACTTGTAAATCTAATTCTAAAACGATCATTGAATTCGCCCATTTCTGTAGGGGTAAAGAAATAAGGAGATTCTTTAAGGTTATGAATTGTTCCTAGTGCGACGTCTTCAATGAAAATATCTTGTGTTGCATCTATATTAAAAATTCCATCAACATCTTCTAGATAAATAGCGTATTCACCTTCTTGATCAATAATGACTCCTAGCGGGATAATATCAGAATCATCAAAAGGTAAAGCTCTACCTTGAATAACATACTTTCTATCGTCATTATCAATTAGAGTGTATAGTTTTCTGCTGCTACCACTCATTAACCCTGCATCAAATAAGCGATCTTTGCCCATAGTGGCACCTTCAATATATCCAGTTAAAATGGTGCTTACATTGTTAGAAGGTTGTACTAGACCCAACCAAATCCTATGGCGTTCAAGCTCTGAAGGCCTTCTCAATGAATTTGAGGTTCTAAAAAATTGTTCGTCTGTGCCTAATCTCATACTGTTATTAAAAGTTGCAGTACCTTCAAATAAATTTCCATTAGCTGTCCCATAGCTGTCTTCCATAAAAACAAAGAAACCTTGTCCAGAACCAATAATGCCATTAAACCCACCAGTTGAACCTGTATAGTTATAGGCTAAATAATCTGCTTCATCATAGCTTAAGGTGTAATCCCCAAAAAATGGACTGTTACCACGTCTAATTTTGGTACCATGTGTCCATAGATAAACGACTCCATCAATTCTTGTATTATTTACTGCATTTTCCAATAAAAAAGCATCAGCATCTAAATTTGAAGGATACGGATTTCCTAATAAATTCCAATTGTCGTCTTCATGAGTAGCATCTTCGTCACCTGGATCACCGTTATTGTTTCCAGGTGTACTACCGGTAGTAAATGAGCCTCGCTCTATTGTTGGCTGATAAACGCCATTATGAGGTGTGCCATTGAATGTTATCATGTTCCATTCAGCTTGGTCATTAGTGTTACCATTGCCACTAGGGCCACGAACAATATAGCCTTTACCAGCTTCCATTATAGTGTTTGTGGCAGAACTCCAATTACCAAATTGTGTTGTAGCGTCAACATAAACCGTAGGTATCCATTCATAAATATATTGCGTATTAAATATAGAAGAACTATTATAATTTTCTACAGGTGAAGACCAGTAGGCATAATCTTGAATACGTACATAAGTCGCTCTGTCTTGAGTGATTACCCCGGAGTTTACAGCTGAATCGCTTATCTGAATTAAATTAGCACTTATACTTGATGATGAACCACCTGCTCCTCCATTTGCACCTTCCAATTCAAATGTTCCACCACCTACAACGGTTACTTCATTTTGCACAGTGATGGTTCCACCCGCAAGTACTAATAAGTAGCCACCGTTTTGTACAGTTAATGAACCAGCTTGAGCATTGTCATTAGTACCATCTATTATAGGGTCAAAATTGGCTCCTGCGTTAGGAATAATAACACAATCGGATAAGGTTGGTACGCCACTAGGAGACCAATTGTTAGGGTTAGTCCATGCAGTACTTACCGTACCATTCCACGTTTTGGCAGCAGAGGTAACAGTGGCACTACCTGTCATATCAGCAGGGTCAGCATAACAAAAACCAGAATAATTTAAAATAGATTCTAACGTATAAGTTGTTCCAACTGGTTCTGTTGCTGTAAAGGTGTAAGGCGAACTAATGCCAAAGACTCCTGTTGTAGTAGTGCCACCATCAGTTGAGTATTCAATGTCCCATTGCGTAGCAGAAGGATCATTAATTGTAATTGTAATTTCATAAGAACCACAAGCACCAGTACTAGTACCCGAAATGACACCTGTTGGTCTTGGGTTTATTGTATAGAATGTTTCTATCCTAGGATCTGAACTGTTAGGGCATCCTACCCAGAATGAAAATGTACCTGGTGTTTCTGTATCAGTAAAATATCCAGAAGTTACGGGGTCAAAGTATGAACCGTAACCTATAGGAGTGCCTCCTGTTGCAGAGGTAAACCATTCAGCTGAAGTAGCAACAGCCCCAACATCCCAGGTGTAGCTACCTGAATCTGTACTGCCACCAAGAGCATTGGTTGTTACAATTGTATAGTTCACACCAGCTTGTAAAAAGGCAGTAATTTCAGAATCCAATCCTGGGCCAGAATCATCATCACCAGCTATATAACCGGTTCCGCATGTTCCAGGGCTTGTTGTTCCAGCAGTTTCATATATATAACCCATAGGGTCGCCAATAGTAGTAGCAGCACCATCTATGGAAAACACATAAGTGGCTGAAGCGGAAACGGTAAAGGTGTTGGTATCATATCTTCTAAAGTTACCAGCAAAAGCACAGGGATCAGTACTAACTATTAACCAAGGTTGACTATTAGCTTGAGGACTTCCAGAACCAATAGATCCAGTAATTGTTGCGCCTAAACTTGTGCCACCATCAAAACAAAATAAATCGGTAGCCATAGCTTGGCTAGAATCACCTTGACAAATTTCAACATCAAAATTAAAAGGAGTTGGAGCAGTCACGCAAATACCAAAGGAACCAAAATCATTGTTACCATATTCCCAAACTCTAATGTATAAAACCTGTCCGGTTATTATTCCATCATTCGCATTATTAAGTGTAATGTTGGACATAGATCCTGAACCGCTATCATCATCACATGCAATTTCTGTTAAACCACCTGCACAGGTTCCAGTATAAACAGCCATACCTGTATCAGTAATACCACCAGATTGAGTATCTATTGTAATAGAGTTTCCAGGGCTTGGAGGTACTGTTACGGTAAACCAAACATCACCTCCTTGATAGTTACCACATGAAGGGTTAGTAACACCTGTAGAGTTACTTGCAAATTCATTGGTGGCAGAAGTAGGCACACAACTAGCGTTTACTGTAAGGTCAATAGCATTAGGGCAATCGTCATTTGGTGGAGGAGTAACAGGAGTACAGCTCCTAGAAATTGTAAAATTACCAGTATCGGTTGAACCATTAACATCGTCAGCAATATATACAAAATAACGAGTGCTGTTTGTCGTAATAAAGGTATAAGATTCAGTTCCTCCAGCACCGCTTGCATTAACACAAGCAATGTTTGTTAATGTTCCACAATTACCAGAAACTATAGCCATTTCGTGATCAAAACCAGGATCAGCATCAGTGAAAATAGTGGTTTGACTACCATCACCAATAAAAGTGTACCAAACACCATAATTACTTATAGAACCGCATCCAGTACCGTGGGCTACGTTAGTAGATCCGTTAGTTGTACCTGGAACGTCAGCATCACCACAATTTAAAGTTGTAGATGTGGTGCAAATATCATTTGGTGGAACGGGTGGTGGACAGTTTAAGGTAAAACTCACACTGCCACCAGTGGAGTCTTCCGTGTCTAGCATAATATAGTATGTAGTTCCTGCAGTAAAATTGAAAAAACTAGTGTCGCCATTAGTAGTCATATCATCAATACATGTCCAGCCAGAAGGGCCACATGTTGTGTTGTAACCATAATTAACATGACCAACATTTGATGATATTTGCGTAATGTTATAGTTACCTGTTGTAGCAGGAGTAAAAGAAAATATGTGTTCATCACCAGGTGTGCCAAAGCAGGAATCGTTGAAAGCTCCAGACCCAGATGCTATTGTTGCATTAATAGTAGTTGAACCACAACTGCTGATATTTGTTATTGATGCGCATGGATCAGCAATATCATTGACGCATATATCAAACGTTCCGTTACCACCACCGGTATCTTCATTATATCTCCAAACTCTTATATATATAGTTGAACCAGGAGTTAATCCAGTCAATAATAGATTTGATTCTAGTCCAGTTCCACTATCATCATCACAATCAATTAAGTTTAACGAGCCACTACAAGTTCCAGAGTAAACGGCAATAACAGGATCTGTCATACTTCCCAATAAAGCATCAATCTCTATAGAACCACTAGCCCCAACAACATACGAAAACCAAACATCATCTTCATTGCCACTGTGGCTACCACATCCTGCGGTATTTGAAGGTGAAATAGTTGATGCAGACGCACCAACTGTTGTCCCAGTTGTACATCCAGAGCTTAATGCAATAGCACCGCAAGGATCATCATTAACAGGACCGGAAGAGGTTGTAAAGGATACTGGGCCAGACCACGAACTAAAGCCACTACCACAATCACTTCTTACAAATACATAATATGTAGTGCCAGCAGTCAAACCAGTTACATTTGCAGGTGATCCAGCGTCAGGTGTTCCGGCACCAGCTGGTGTTGTATTAGATGTGGACACTACATATTGATAACCATTACTAGGCGCTGGGCTAGCCGCAGTCCAGTTAATGGTTGCTGTTGTGTTGGTTATTGCTGTTGCTGCAGTAACAGTGGGTGCGTTACAAGGGGCAACGGCTTCTATACAAAAGCTAGCGATATTCATGTTAGCGTTTCCATTTCTGACATCAACAACTTTTACATAATAATCACCATTGCTTAAACTCAATGGTCCTATAGTTTCAGTTTGAGCAGCATTGTTAGTATCATTATTGGCACAAGCTATTTCGGTTCTACCTGCACAAGACCCAGTAGAAGACATGAGTTGTAAGTATAGATTTCTAGTGTCAGAATTTTGGGCTGTAATTGTAATGTCTAAAGGTCCGCCAGTAACAGTAAATGTATACCAGCCTTCTCGGTTAAAATTAGCCCCAGCACATGAACCAGTAGAAATATTTGGGAGGTTTTCAGTTGTGTCTGAAGTTGTTCCAGGTGAAGAATCACACACTGTACTACCTGGGTTAATGGTAATCAGTTCGGCTGTTCCGCATGCTGGACCCTGACCAAAACCATTCATTGAAAATAGTAAAATGAAAGCTGACGCTAAGGTAAAATTGAATAATAAATTGTTTTTTGAAAACGAAATAAGCTTGTATAGGTGCCTCATTATGTTATGATTAAAAAACGGATATCGTTTTTAGGTTGCTAAAAATTAATTCAAAACATAGTACAAAATTGTATCATGTTTAAATAACAAAATGGGTCAAGATCTATGTAGATTTTTGGGGAAAATCTTAAATTTTAAAAGAAACAGCAATCTTTTTGACAAAAGCGTTGAAAATTAAGAATTTAGTAATAAATAATTAACCTTAAAAACGTGTTTTTTTAAAAAATTATTAACATAAAAATATCATTCTTAAGTTAAGAAAAATAATATTGAGTACCAAAATCGATAAAGAGTTTGTTTTATAAGTTGAATACCCTCATTACATCGTGGAAATCAAATTATTATCGGTATAATGTAGTCATAATATTACTCTGCTGTTTTTGACGTTTCATCAGTTTATTTTGTAATTTTGAACCTAGTTTTGAACTCTAAATTTTATGTTTTTTGAGTCTGTAAAAGTACCTAATGATACCATTTTAAATAATGGCATAATTTCTCTAAAAATTAAGCGTGAAGATGCTATTCATCCATTAGTTTCTGGAAACAAATACCGCAAGCTTAAATACAATATCCTAGAAGCTCAAGAATCGGGAAAATCTTCTTTGCTCACTTTTGGAGGTGCTTATTCAAACCATATTGCAGCTGTTGCCATGGCAGGTAAGAAGTTTGGCTTTAAAACTATAGGTGTTATTCGAGGTGAGGAAATATCGACTAAAGCAAAAGACAATCCAACGTTAGATTTTGCACAGCAAAACGGTATGCAGTTCCACTTTGTTTCCCGTGAGGATTACAGAAATAAGTATGATCTGGAATTTATGAATAGGCTAGGAGAACGGTTTGGAGATTTTTACCTCATACCCGAAGGAGGAACAAATAGCCTAGCAGTTAAGGGCTGTGAAGAAATAGTAACAAAAACCGATAAAGCGTTTGATTATATCTGTTGTCCTGTTGGCACAGGAGGTACTATTTCAGGAATAATTAATGCTAGTTTTGAGAATCAAAAAATTTTAGGTTTTCCAGCCTTAAAAGGTGATTTTTTAAAGAAAGATATTAGTAAATTTGCCAATAAATCCAATTGGAACTTGATTACTGATTACCATTTTGGCGGCTATGCTAAAATAAATGAAGCATTAATCAGTTTTATAAATGATTTTAAAATGGAATATGATATTCAATTAGATCCTATTTATACTGGAAAAATGCTTTTTGGAATCATGGATTTAATTGAGAAAGAATTTTTTGAGAAAGGATCAAAAATTCTAGCAATTCACACAGGTGGCCTTCAGGGAATATCTGGAATGAATCAATATTTAGAACGAAAAAAAATGCCCTTATTGAAATGATGAAAAGGATTGTATGTATTATAGGTTTAACCATATTAATTTTTAGCTGTGGCTCAAAAAAAAGAGCTGTTAGTAAAACAAATAGAAGTAAACCCAAAACGGAACGTGTGGTTAAACAACCTGAAACCAGAGACAATAATGCGGTTTCAGAACCTACGAGAACGGCAAGCACAATTGAATTGACAGGCACACCTACTGAACAATACATCCAGTTATACAGTCCTATTGCTCAAAATGAAATGCGATTATATGGTATTCCTGCCAGTATTACATTGGCTCAAGGGATTTTAGAATCGGGTTCAGGTAAAGGACGTTTATCTGTTGAAGCCAATAACCATTTTGGTATAAAATGTCATGAGTGGACTGGCGCAAAAATTTATCATGATGATGATGCCCGACAAGAGTGTTTTAGAAAATATAACGACGCTAGGTATTCGTTTCGTGATCATTCATTGTTTCTAAAAGAACGAAAACGCTATTATAAATTATTTGAATTACAACTAGATGATTATAGAGGCTGGGCAAAAGAATTGCGTGCGGCTGGCTATGCAACCGATAGGAAATATCCAGACAAGTTGATTAGTTTAATTGAGCGCTATCAATTGTACAAATATGATGAGGCTGTGCTTGGAAAAACTTCGGAAATCAATTCGGTAGGCATTGGACTTACTCATCAAATTATGAAAGGAGATACGTTGTATTCACTATCTAAACGCTACAATACCACAGTTGAAGAAATTAAAAGGCTAAACAATCTAAAATCAAATGATTTAACCATTGGCAATGTGTTAATCGTTAAATCCAAATAATCAAAACAACATGAACTATCAAAGAAGTAGTGCTTTGTTTGCTGAAGCAGAAAGCGTTATTCCTGGCGGTGTCAATTCTCCAGTACGCGCATTTAAAGCTGTAGGTGGGACACCAATTTTTATTGAAAAAGCTCAAGGTGCTTATTTGTATGACGCTGACGGCAACACATACATTGATTACATTAATTCCTGGGGACCTATGATATTGGGTCATGCCTACAAACCTGTAGTTGATGCTGTTGTGGAAAAAGCAAAAAAAGGTACGTCATTTGGAACACCTACAGAAATAGAAACCAGAATTGCCGAGTTAGCTATATCCATGGTGCCCAATATTGATAAAATTCGTTTTGTCAATTCAGGGACAGAAGCTTGTATGAGTGCCGTGCGATTGGCTAGAGGGTTTGCTGGAAAGGAAAAGATTATAAAATTTGCAGGATGTTATCACGGTCATAGTGATAGCTTTTTGATTCAAGCTGGAAGTGGCGCTGTAACTTTTGGCACACCAAATAGTCCAGGTGTGACCCAAGGCACTGCTAAAGATACCTTATTGGCTTCATATAATGATATTGAAAATGTAAAGGACATTATTAATGCAAACAAGAATGAAATTGCATGTATTATTTTAGAGCCAGTTGCAGGTAATATGGGGTGCATTCCGCCAAAGAGCGGTTTTTTGGAAGATTTAAGAGCATTATGTGATGCTAATGATATTCTTTTGGTATTTGATGAGGTTATGACTGGTTTTCGTTTGGCCAAAGGTGGTGCTCAAGAACGTTACAATATCAAGGCTGATATTGTTTGCTTCGGAAAGGTTATAGGCGGAGGTTTGCCAGTCGGTGCCTTTGCAGCAAGAAATGAAATTATGAATTATTTGGCTCCTGTAGGACCAGTTTATCAAGCAGGAACATTGAGTGGTAATCCGTTAGCAATGGCAGCCGGTTTGGCTATGCTTGAGGAATTAAATAAAGATAGTGACATTTACAATAGACTTGAAAACAAAACCAAATATCTACACGAAGGTATCCAAAAAGTATTGATAGAAAATAATATTACACATACTATCAATAGGGTAGGTTCGATGATTTCTGTACATTTTTCAGATATCGAAATTGTAGATTTTCAATCATCAGCAACTGGAAATAATGAAAGTTTTAAAAAGTTCTTTCACGGTATGTTGAATGAAGGGGTTTATATAGCACCAAGTGCATTTGAGACATGGTTTGTTACTGATGCCTTAACTTATAACGATTTAGATAAAACTATTGAAGCGGTTAATAAGGTTAGTAAAAGTTTATAAATAAAAATGGGCAATTCCAATAATAGAATTGCCCATTTTAACTAACTAACCAATTAAACTAATTCAAATATTAATCGTTCTTTTTGTGCATTTTTTTCTTTTGATAGGCACGACCTCTTTCTCCTCGTTTAGACATCATTTCTTCCCATTTAGCATATTGTTTTTCGTCTAGAATATCTTTCATTTTTTGCTTCAGGGCAATTTGCTTGTCTAGCATATCATTTTTCATTTTCAATTTGTCTTCTTTTGACATTTCTTGATCATCACTTTTTTTTGCCATCTGTTTTTTAGCCTCAATCATCGCTTTTCTGTCAGTGGCATTCTGGAGATTCAATGCCATAACTTTTTGTTGCTGGTCTTCATTCAAATCTAAATGTAAAGTCATTTTTTTTGTCTGAAGTTCGGCTATTTGTTCTGGCGTGTAGTCGTTCATGCGCTCCATTTTATCACCCTTCTTGTCTCCTTCTCTTTTGTGCTGTGCGGAAACTTGTAGTGTTACTAAAGCCAACGCAATTAAAAATAGTTTTTTCATTTTATACCGTTTTTTGTTAATGTATTGCTTTGACTATGAAACTTGATTTAAGTTTAATCCTTCATGGTATTTTAACCTGATATTAACATTATGACTACTCACAACAGTATTCATTATTGATTTTCATATATTGTAAGAACGTAATTTCTATAAAATGGCATATTGGTGGTCCATCATAATAATTGTAATTATAGCTTATGTAGTTATAAGTTTAACATTGTATTTTCTTCAGGACTACATGTTGTTTAAGCCAGAGAAATTGCCAAAAGATTTTCAGTTTTACTATGAAAATCAAGACATTGAGGAGTTTAATATGGAAACCAGGGATGGCGCTGAACTTAATGGTGTTTTGTTTAAATCAAAAGAAAAACCACGTGGCATTGTTTTATACCTCAAAGGAAATTCAAAAAGCATAAAAGGCTGGGGTAAATTTGCAGTAGATTTTACCAGACATGGGTTTAATGTCTTTATGGTTGATTACAGAGGGTTTGGTAAAAGTACCGGAAGACGATCGCAGAAAGCAATAAAAAGAGACTTACAAGTAATCTATAATAAACTCAAAGAGCTTGTGCCTGAAAAATATATTATTCTTTATGGTCGCTCATTGGGTTCTGGTTTTGCTACAAAGTTAGCTTCTATGAATCACCCTAGAATGCTCATTCTTGATGCGCCTTATTATAGTTTAACCAAAGTTACAGCAAGATATGCACCATTTATGCCATTTTCATTATTAATGAAATATCCATTACCTACCTATAAATGGTTGAAGTATGTTCAATGCCCAATACATATAATTCACGGTACCAATGATAAGCTCATACCTTATAAAACCAGTGTAAAGTTGTCTAAAATTAATCCCAAATTGACCAAATTACATACAGTAATTGGAGGTGGTCATAAAAATCTCAATAATTTTGAATCATATCATGTAATGTTAGATGAAATCCTCAATACAAAACCTAAAGAATTAGATTTAGAAACAACCAGCATTAATGTCATACACACGTCAAAAAAGTCAAAAAAGTAAAGTCAAAAAAATCCTACTGATAATTCTTGGACTATATGTGATGATAGGAGTTTTACTATGTATGTTTCAGGAAAAGCTAATTTTTTTACCAACGGTTCTAGATCAGAATTACACCTATAATTTCAAAACAGATTTTGAAGAAATTTTTCTGAACACAGACGATGAAGCCATAATCAACGCTATTCATTTCAAAGCAAAGCAACCCAAAGGAGTGATACTTTATTTTCATGGTAATGCAAGTGATTTGAGCCGATGGGGAGCAACAGCTCAATATTTTACGCAATATAATTACGACGTTTTTGTTATAGATTACAGAACCTACGGAAAGAGTACTGGACCATTAAGTGAAAAAGCCTTTTATCATGACGCACAGTTTTGTTATGATTATTTAAGAGAGAATTATGAGGAGCAAGATATTGTGCTATATGGTCGTTCGTTAGGAACTGGAGTTGCAACCTATTTAGCCTCTGAAAATACTCCAAAAAATCTCATTTTAGAAACGCCTTATTATAGTTTGGTAGATGTAGCTCAAAGAAGGTTTCCTATTTTTCCAATTAGACAATTAATGCGCTATGAGTTTCCTTCTTTTAAGTTTATGAAAAAAGTAAACTGTCCTGTTTTAATTCTGCATGGCACCAATGATGAGGTTGTACCACTAGCTTCAGGAAAGATGCTTCGTGACATTTCAAACTCTGAACAGACTATTTTTGTAGAAGTAGAAGGTGCTAATCATAACAACCTTATTGATTATGAAGCGTACCATGAAGCCATAAAAAATCAACTGCAATAAATATTAAAATTCTTAACGTTTTGAGTTGTGATTCTTAATTAAAATATAAAGTATTGATTTATAGTGTTAAAGATTTCAAAAGTTATGTAACAATTTCAGTAAAATTTTGTCACTTCATGTAAACAATTAAATCTTTACCAAAATGAAACTTGTATTTTTAATGAGCAGCTTGATACTTGCAGCAAGTACAGTTGTGACCGATTCCCCAAATGAAGAGCCTGACGATTTATCGTCATATAAAACAGAATCTGTTTTAAGTGAAAAAGCGCACCTTGAAACTCTATTATTTCACAATCCCGATGCAGAACCTATTGCCATTGAGGATATTCACGTGTTAGAATTAGAAGAGGAGGTTTGTTATGGTTTTGATACCAGTAAATATTTGCCACCTAATTTCAATCCATTAAAAGGAAAGCATGATTTGGATTGGAGCAAAATTGATTTGGTAGAGCTTGATGAGGAAGTTAATCTTGGTTTTGATACTAAAGATTACTTGCCAAAAGGCTTTAACCCATACAAGGGCATGTATAAACATGCGAGATGTAATAAATAGAAAAGTAATTTTATGAAAAAGGTAGAAAAGTAAAACCCGTGATTTAATTAAATCACGGGTTTGTTTTTATTCCAACGTACTTAAGTAAGAACGTATTAAAGCATAGCCTTCATCGTGAACCATGGTTGTGCCAATTAGCGGCATCGTATATGGTGGATTAAAAGTTTCCATTCTGGTATCTATTTCATCTTTAGACTCAAAAATATAAGAATCTTCAAATGGTGTTTCATAGGTTAAACGCAACAGGGTTTGGAACTGACAAAACCCACCATCTGAATGACAATGCGCACAGTTTACATCAAAATAAGCTCTTGCACGTTGCTCTAAAGTATAGGAGTCATCTTCCCAATTAGGTAAAACAGTAACCGTATTCGGGTCAGTCAAATTGCTTAAATATCCAGCATCAATAAAATCTTGTAATTGATTATCAAAGTTCATAGTTCGCAACTTTGGACCAATTGGTGTTACAATATTTTCGTTATTATGACAGTCAAAACATTGGTTTGCTGATGGAATAACATAATTCACGTTTTGTGTATTACCAGACGCATTAATATAAGTTACAGGAACGGTACCAGTGGTGTTATCCAATATGGCATCAGTTTGAGCTTCGTTCCATTTGTAGTTTCCTAATTCCCATTCGCCAGCAACTTTTATTAATATGCGCGTTTCAATAAGCTTTTTTCCTAATGATTCATTACGCTCATCATTAAAGTAATAGAATGATTTTGCAATAACGGTGTTGTCTGGAAAATCAGGAAAGCCATTGTCAACATAATCCATAGTTGTGCCTGGCGGCAAAGCAATTACACGATGCTTGTATGCATAATCTGTAAACAGTGGTGTGTTTAAGTCATATACAAAAGCATATGGGCTAGGGGTTAGATTTTCTAGGTCACCAGTAAATAAATTCAACTCCGAAAGGTTTGGCATAAATTGAGGTACTACCAAAGGTGCAGCAGTTGTAACCGTAAATGTATTGGTGTACATACTTGTGTTGGTAGTACTGCAATTAGATTTTATATAAACATCATAGCTTGTATTGGCTGTTAAGCCTGAAAGCACTATGCTATTTTCATTAGTGTTTGAAGTTGTTCCTGAACCTATAGTGAAACCAGATAAACCAAATTCAACAGTGTAAGAACTAGCATTGTTATCATTCCATGATATGGTAGCACTTTCAAAGGTGACAGCACTAGCTGAAACATTGGTGGGTTTTGCACATTGCGGAACCGTTACATCATCATCACTTGAACAAGACATAACCAAAAACAGCATACACGCTGCAAATAAATAGGATTTCATGAGAGACTCGAATTTTTTCTGACTGTGAAAATAACAATTTTCATTCAATCAAAATAAAAAAAATCGGTAAAAATCTGATTCACAAGTTCTAGCGGTTGTGAACCAGATTTTTTAATAGTGTATGTAATAATGCTATGATACTTTTAACTATTATTCAATCTTATGAACCTCCAATTCAATTTCAATCATAAATTCTGGAATTGCCAATTCCTTTACACCAAGCCAAGATCCAGTAGGGAAATGATTTTTATAAATTTCAGAGCGATAAGCTGCATTTTCAAGAAATAAAGGCATATTGGTTGTGAAAATATTTTCAACGACAACATCATCAAATGTACAACCGTAATGCTTTAGAATTTTTTCCAAATCGGCATAGCAGTTTTTCATTTGTTGTCCCAAATCACCAATGGCTGTTGGATTTCCTTCATTATCCATACTTACAGCACCAGAAACTTTAATGGCATTACCAATTTTTACAGCGTGTGAATAACCATATGCTTTTTCCACTTCTGGTCGTAGCGAAAAGTATTCGGGTTTTTCAGGTTCAACAACTATTTCTTTTTCCACTTCTTTAGTTTCCTCGTTTTGTTTTTGTTCACAACTTTGGATTCCAAAAACCAAAGTAAAAAGTAATGTGAATAAAGTTAATTGGTAAGTTTGTGTTTTCATAAATTTGATTGTTAGTTGCCTACTGTGGTCGGTTTTCGGCTATCCCGTTTATTTTGAGTGTTTTTTTAGTTGTTGTTATTTTTTTATCTCTTGCTCAACTAGCACAATGGTTGAATCAACTTTAGTTAATATGTCGGTTAATTGCTGGGACAAAAGCTGATTATTGAGTCTTGCCAATGTAAATCCGTTTTTAATACGTTTACTTTTGAGTGCTATTTCAACATCCTCTCTTGATAATTCAATTTTCGCATTTGGTTCTAAAAATGCTTTAAGACCATTTTCGTAATCAATAAAATCTCCAAATGGTTTATAAAAATAATCGGTATAATCATGATACAAATGATTTCTGAGCTCAAACATCTGGTTGTAATTATAATCTATTTGAAGTAATAACTGCTTAACGTTTTCATTTGTTAAAGTTGAAAGTTTACCAGAATTAATAAGTTCTTTAAAAGTAACTAAACTTGGATTATGTGTTTCCCACATAAGGACATTTGTCCAGTGAAAATAATAGCGGTTAAGACTATCTACTTTTTTTGTATGATAGTAGCTTTCCATAACCGTTGCAGACTCTGTTTTGGATTGCCTTCTGTCAATTATCTTAATTAATTCTGATTTATCTTGTTTTAAGTCTGATAAAATATTTTCAAGATGAGTAATTTCTTCAGCTCTTTTGTCATTTTTATTTTTGACAGTATTAATTTGTAATGCAATCAAAATTCCAATCACTACAAGAACTATTTCGCCAATGGCATATTTAAAATACTTTCCAGTTTTGCCTTCTGAAAGTAATTGCTGCCTAATGTGTCTAAAGAATTTTATCATATGCTATTTCCAGAGAAAGCGGGAATCTTATTGATTATTCATAATGAGTGCCTAAAATCTATCTCAACAATTTTATATACATAGTTGAGGTGTTTTTATAACTTCTTTTTTCCTGTTTATAAACGCTTTTAGTGTTGTTGGTTTCTTTCCTGTAATTCTATCAAAGTTATCTGAAATATCAGGTTCTTTTTGAAATCTTGGTAAGAAGTGAAGCATTGTCATAACAAAAGCAAATTCACTTTTAACGCCACTTTTTTTCTTTTTGAAGTAGAAACTAATTGGGTTAATACTTTTAAAATTGAATTTAGTCCCTATTATTTCGCTCATTAATTCTGTCACTTCTTGAAAATTTTTGTTTTCCAATCCTGTAATGTCGTAGGCTTTATTTTGATATTTATCAAATGATTTTATTAATACGGCTGATACTTCTCCAATATTTTTTACATCTATCCAATTGAATTTTGCCTGTCCTGAAGGAAGCGTAATAGTTTGGTTTTTTTGTAGTTCAGGTAGTAATGTAGTTGTTAAGTTTTGCATAAAGTAGCTAGGACGCACAAAAATGTATTTGAAACCAATAGACTTAATTAACCGCTCAATTTTATTATGAGGAATAACTTTGCTTTTCTCTGCACCTTGTACCGAAAGAAAAACCACTTTCTTAATGCCATTATTTTTCCCTGATTGTAATAGAGGCTGAAAATATTTATCGACCTCTGAAATATGTGGTGGCCGAAGCAAGAATAAAATGTCAACATCTTTAAATGCGGCATCAAAAGAGTCTTGCTTCTCAAAGTCAAATAACCTGTAGGATAAATTTGATAGATAGGAAAACTTTATCTTCGCACGTTCTACATTTCTGACAGCTACAATTAATTCAGATTCATTGCCCAATTCAGAAAGGTAGTGAACTACTTCTGTTCCTATATTTCCTGTTGCTCCAGTTATAAGTATGCGATTCATTTTTTATAATGCACTCAAGTTGCAGGTTAGATATAGTGCTGATTGGAGATTGAAAAGATAATAAATTCTATATGAATAAAGTGAGAAAAAGATTTTGTAAAGTCTAACGGAGTTTTTTTTAAACAGACGAGTTCAAGTAATTACCTGCTCGCTTGCAGGACAGGTAGGTCACTGTTAGCAACTGGCTTTTCACATTGTCATTTACGCTATCTGTCATTCAATCCCATGCCGCTAAGAATTTTATCAGTACATTTTTCAATTCTCGATTCTCGAGTTTTAGATTGCTTGGCTTGCGAAAAATGTAGAAGATAGCATCTTTGCCGTCCTGGTGTCAAGTTATAGAAGGCAGTTTCCAATTCAGTATTGTTTTTAAATGCTATTTTAAGTTCTTCAGGCATTTCAAATTCTGAAGTCTTTTTCATTTTTACTTCTAATCCTGCCTTTTCCACTTCAATAGCTTCAAAAATATAGGCTTTTATAATAGGCTGTAAATCTATTATTTCATTTAAATTGGTAAACCGAATCTGTCTTGCCGCTTGAACATTTTCAGTTTGCTGAATTAAGATGTTATTAGTGTCTTTAAGCAATACCCCTTTATGAAATAGCAATGCGCAATAATTTTTAAACCCATGAATTAAAACAATATTGTTTTTATTAAAAGTATAACAAGGAACTCCCCATTTTAATGCTTCAACCAAAGTGCAATCGAGTACGATCTCTCTTAACTTTTGATACTCTGTTTTCCAAGTTGTATCTTTTTCAAAAAACCAATCAACCTTTGGATTCATAGTTTATCATTTAGTGTTGGTTATAATTAAGTGTTACAGTTTTGGCTGTATTATTATGTTAATACAAATTCTAATTGTCTATTATATGCATCGACATCGTATATTCCAATTGATTCTTGAATGAGTCCTTGACTATTTATTGTCCATTCAGTTCCTTTCATTTTGAAACTTCTAGATTTTCTGTTTTTCTTTCTTCATTCCAATTATTTATCTGTAATGCAATCAAAAATCCAAATACTACCAGAATAATTTCACCAATAGCATAAAGCAAATACTTGTCGAATTTATTTTCAGTCAGCAGTCGCTCGCGGATTTTTCTAAAGAATTTTATCATATGCTATTTCCCGAGAAAGCTGGAATCTTATTAGTTGGTTATAATGAATCAAAACATATTCCAACGCCCAATTTAGCAAATAAAACTAAATAGACATTTGCGTAATGAATGGTATATAGTAAAAATTCGTGAGTATATTCAAAAGAGGAAAGTTAGCGGCTATGAATTATTGGGTTTTTAGCTACAGTTCTAATTTTTTTCAGGCACTGATATTTCATCAATAAATAAAAGACCATCGAAATTTTTTGATAAAACTAGTTTATTGGAATTACTTAAATCAATAAATGTATCATTAACTATTATCTCATTAAATAGCCAAGAAGATTTTTCATTACCCATGCTAGAAATATCTAAAAAGTTTACTCTGTTTTGTAATAAATTAATAATGTGTTTGATGTCTAATGTGATATCAGATGCTGGTGTTAAGTTTTCTTCTTGCCCACGGTTATTGTAAAAAGTTCCTGTACCTGCAAATATTCCAAGTGTGTAAATTTCAGAATTGTACTCTTGATTAAGAAATTCTCCCATGACTTCTAATTTTTCATTAAATTTTGAAATGTGAAAATTATGTGCAATAACAATTACTTTTTGATTTTTATAAACTGTTTTTAAAAGCCAATCTATATTAGAATACATCATGTAATCTCTTGCTTCCCACCTTTTATTCCAATCTTGGTCTTGAACGAATTCTAAAAAATATTCTAAATATTTAATCCGATTTTTAAGAGTTCTTGTTACAAAATGAGTTGAATTATCAAATTTTTGACTGTCTGATTTTTCAATGATTGAAAGTTGTGACTTAAAATCATTTATTAATGTTAAAGTTGAATTTTGGACAGAATCAAAAACAGCTTTTCTATTGGTTAACTTTCGTTTTTCATTATCAAATCGTTTTTCTAAATCAGGATATTGATCCAAATTGAGTTTAAGTTTTTTTAAGGTCGATATTAATAGGTTTTCAAACGAACTGCCAGTTTTTTGAACATCAAATCCACTTATTGAAATGTTATTGAATTTAACATATTTCATTAAATCTGTAAATTCTTTTGTTCTCCAACCACTAAAAAAACCATATGTCATTTGAGTTGGAGTTAATGTATTTTTTTGTATTTCAATAGATGCTAATTCTCCTATTCCAGATTCAAAAATAATCACATTAAAGTCTAGTTTTTCATGAAGTGATTTTATCAAATCGTTTCTTGATATAAATATTTCTTTTGAACCATGATTCTGTTCTCCAAGCAAAACTATTCGCTTGTTTTTTACCTTTTCAAGTAAAGGGTTCCAATTACCATTTGTGTAGTTTGAATCTACGTCAATTGATTTTGTTTCTTTTCTCAAATAACCAGAATTGGGTAATTTCAAATCTTGAGCATTAAGAAGAAACACATTTAAAATAAGCACAATTAACAATATCTTCTTTCTTATCATTTTATGTTAGTTTACCTATAATGACAGTTGTTTTTTTTGATTGTTACAGTATAAAAAGTGTTTGCAAACGGTCTAGTATAAGATTAGTTGTATGTTTTAAGCAACTAATTTAGCAAATACAAACCAAATAAACACGAGCGAATCGAATAGATGAATCAAATGAGATTAGTCGTTTTGCTCAATCTTTATTATCTCTTTTTGAACATCAGGATAGTTATTTATCAACCCTTGACCAAAACTTGAGATGCTCATGAATAATATTGATAGTATGAAAATATAATTTGGGTTCATTTTTGTAGCATGATGCTATTGCTGTTTAATAGGATTTTTCAATATAGATTACTGATAATAAAATTGTTAAATATTTTTTTCATAACTTTTGATTCCTTTAGGCATGTAATTATTAGCTTCAAATTACAATAAAATTTATAAATGTTTTTAAATATATATCTCATGAAATTATTAAAAAAAACGCTAATAATACTGATATTTTATTTAGGGTTTTCTAACTCTGCTTTAGGGCAAGTTTTAACGGAAGATAAAAATCAATCTCCTCAAGAATTATATGATTTTCATATAAGTAAAAAGAAAACAAACTCTACAGCGGCATGGATAACTCTTGGTGGTGGAGTTGCTATGATAGTTGGTGGACTTGGAATTAATATGAGCGGAGGAATCGTAGATGGTGATTCTACAAATAACAGTAAAGGCCTTTGGTTGTCTTATTTGGGTGGTGCAACAACTTTAGTAAGTATTCCTTTATTTATTTCGGCAGGTAAGCACAAAAAAAAGGCTAAAATACAATTACAGAATGGAGCAGTAAGCTTTAATGCTGTGAATTATACAGGTGTTTCAGTATTATTATCTTTTTAGAGTTTGTTTAAATTCTTTTAAGCAAATGTAATATAACCTGTTTGTGGATGGATTGATGCCTGAAGTCAGAAGCAAGGAACTATAGCTGTTGTTGTATACGGTTTTTTATTCTTGATATGCTCCTGATGAATAAGTCAACTCGTAACTGTGAGTATAAATTTCAAATACGATTCCAAACGGGTCTTCTACATATACCATTTTATAAGGTTTCTCATTTGGATAATATTCTCTTATTGGCATTCTCTGTTTTCCACCAGCCTCAACTATTTTTTTTGTCAGGTTCTCGATATCAGGATCCTGAACACAAAAGTGAAATAACCCTGTATTAAACGGATTAAAATCAGGTGCTTCTTTAATTCCGTTAGCGAAAGTAAAGAGCTCAATTCCAATTCCGTCAGACGTTGACATATGCGCAATTTCAAATTCTTCCCAATCCTCTCCAAAAACATCAATACACATTTGTCCGATTGCAGTATCGCGTTCTTTTTTTACTATAGACGGTTTCATAATTACATACCATCCCATAATTTCTTCATAGAAGTTAACAGCTTTGTGAATATCGGGAACAGTAATTCCAATATGTGAAAATGATTTCGGATATTTAATTTCTTTCATATGATTGTTTTTTTAAATTGTATACAACGGTTTTGTGTATAATTTCGTTTCGTGTTTCAGTAACTAATTTAGCAAATACAAACCAAATAGACATGAGCGTGGCAAACTAGTGTAAGTGATTTCGTGAGTAGGCGAGGACTATCCATTAATTATACACGGTGTTGCCATTAGTTTTTTATTCCGCTTATGAATTTTTCCAATTCCGTATCGCTCATAGCGTTTTGTTCATCATCCACAATATAAAATGTCAAAACGTAATCATTAATTTCCAAGTTTAAAATCCGCAAACGAGACAATATTTCTGAATTAGTGCTTGTACTTTTATAAGCAAACCAATAATTTTCCGAAATCGAGCCATTAATTCCATTCGTAACAACTCTTTTAGCGTTTACTCTCCGATTGTTTTTCGATTCCAAAACATATTCCGCCCACATTAATTCATATTTCGTGATACTCCGAATATTTAGATTTGTATTTCCTTTCAGGTCATTAACATTAAAAAGGTAACAGGCGATAATTGGTCGATTATTTTCTTTGTCCGAAAGAGTAAAAATTGGCTCGAAAAGTTCTTTTTCAAATCCTTCTCTGTCTTTTTTACTTAATTCCAAATTTTTAGGAAATTCATAGTCGGATATAAAATTCCGAAATTCCGATTTATCCGCGACAGTAAATTTGTCCGATAGTTCAATTCCTATTCCTATTTTCTCAATTTCAATTCGATTATTAGATACCTTAACTTTAGGTTCAAAACCAATTTTCCGATTTTTAATTTCTTTCGTAAGGTTCATTTTCAAATTAATGGCAACAAGTGGATACACACTAGTGTGTTTATTATTATTGTACATACACCAAATTAGTGTGCTGTTGCATCCAAATTGGGTGCAAATGTTTTCTAGTGAGTTTATACCACTACCCAAATCTAATCATTTTATACCACTAAAACCACAGGTGGTTATGCCTAATTTTTGGTTAATATTTCCTTAAGGTCTGCGTCAGGTCTTATTCAGGTTTCCTTAAGGTCTCCTTCAGGTCAAGTCGTGAAAATTCCTACAATTTTGAGTCCTAAAAAATATTATGTTTGTGTCATGCATAAAACTCTGTTAAATCACATTCCACCAAAAGCGGTAAATCAAGTCATAAGCTTGTTAAATCATGACCAACTTACTGTAAAGGTTAAAAGCGAACGTAAAACACGACATGGCGATTATAGAAGTCTCCCAAACGGAAAACACCAAATAACCATTAATGCTAACCTAAACACCTATAGGTTTTTAATAACGCTTATTCATGAAATAGCGCACTTTGAGGCCTATAAATCCTTTGGAAAAAACATAAAACCACATGGCAAAGAGTGGAAGCACACCTTTCAACACCTTATGCTCCCGTTTTTAAATCCACAAGTGTTTCCTATGGCTCTGTTGCCTCTCTTGGCTAAACATTTTAAAAATCCCAAAGCATCTAGTGATACTGATACCGCTTTAGCTTGGGCATTAAAACAGTTTGATCAACCCAATGATAAAACCTTTGTGTTTGAAGTACCTTTGGGACAAAACTTTAAGTTATACAATGGTAAAGTGTTTAAAAAAGGTGAAAAACGTGTAAAACGCTATGAATGTGTTGAGGTTGCATCAGGAAAATTGTATCTTTTCAACCCAAATGCAGAAGTAGAATTAGTTAATTAATTATGAATAAAAACTATTATGCCATACTCATGGCAGGAGGTGTAGGATCGCGTTTTTGGCCCATAAGTACGCAGGAATTTCCCAAGCAATTTCATGACATGCTGGGAACAGGAGATACCTTGATACAAAAAACCTTTAACAGGCTTGCCAACGTTATTCCAAAAGAAAACATTTTTATACTCACTAATGCGCGTTATAACCAGTTGGTTTTAGAGCAGTTACCCGATGTTACACAACGTCAGGTAGTTCTGGAACCAGCCATGCGCAATACGGCACCTTGTATTTTGTATGCCTCACTTAAAATACAAAAAGAAAACCCAAATGCCCTAATGCTTGTAGCGCCAAGCGACCATTGGATAGAAGACGAAAAAGCCTTTGAACAAAATGTTAGAGACGCTTTCAATTTTTGCTCACAAAACAATGCTCTTATGACCTTGGGGATTCAGCCAACGTTCCCAAATACAGGTTATGGTTATATAGAATATGATAAAAACGAGCGTGCAGCCATAAAACCGGTAGCACAGTTTCGTGAAAAGCCAGACTATCAAACGGCCAAGCAATTTATAGCACAAGGTAATTTCTTGTGGAATGCTGGTATTTTTATGTGGAGTGTAAAAAGTGTGATTGAAGCCTTTATGAATAATCAACCAGAATTGTTTGAGTTGTTTAAACAGGGTATAGCTGCATATAACACAGCTATGGAGGAAGATTTCATAAAAGAGAATTATGCCAAGGCCGAAAACATATCAGTAGATTACGCCATTATGGAGGCCTCTAAAAATGTCTATGTCCTTCCAGCTACATTTGATTGGAATGATTTGGGAACATGGGGAAGTCTTTATGATAAATTGGATAAAGACGCTAATAATAATGCTGTTGTTAATGCCCAAACTCTTATTGAGGACGCAAGAGGAAATATGATACGTACACCTAAAAACAAGGTGGTGGTCATTGATGGTATTGATGATTATATAATTGTTGACAAAAAAGAAGTTTTGCTTATCTTTCCTAAAGCAAAAGAACAAGATATTAAAAAGGTACTCCAAAGCGTAAAAGATAAGTTTGGAGACAATCTAGGATAGTATATGGAAGAAAATAAATTCAATTTTTCTGATGAAGAAAAAGCGCACGCTGAAGATGGTAATGCTTCAAGAGATGCTGCAGTAGAGGAATCAAAAAAAGCTGTTAAGAAGGATGCTAAAGGGCTTTTTCAAAACATTAAAAAATTTCTGGTTGAGTTACTGGATTTTAGAGAAGATACGGATAGAGATGAGACTATTGAAGCCATAAAAAAAGATATTTCTTTTAAAGGTGCTACCGCTTGGATTTTGGTTTGTTCTATTTTTGTGGCATCCATAGGTTTAAATGCCAATTCCACGGCTGTTGTTATTGGTGCCATGTTAATTTCGCCGCTTATGGGACCTATTTTGGGTATTGGTCTTTCCGTGGCAGTTAATGATATTGATACCATGCGTAAGTCACTCATTAATCTGGCAATCATGATTGTATTGAGTTTACTCACAGCGTTTTTATTCTTTTGGTTATTCCCATTAAGTGAAGATACCTCCGAATTATTGGGTCGTGTAAAACCAGATATTCGTGATGTGCTTATTGCCTTTTTTGGTGGTTCAGCATTAATAATTGCAAAAACAAAAAAGGGGACTATTGCTTCAGTTATATTCGGTGTGGCAATCGCCACAGCCTTAATGCCACCTCTGTGTACAGCTGGTTATGGTTTGGCTAAAGCCAATTGGCCTTACTTTTTTGGTGCTATGTACCTCTTTATAATCAATACTATTTTTATAGCTCTAGCAACATTTATAGTTGTAAAAGCCTTGCGCTTCCCCATGCTTAAATATGCTAATTCCAAAAAGCGTAAGCGAATTGCCAGAATAGCCTCTTTTCTGGCCATTATTGTAATGGTACCTGCCGTGTGGACTTTTTGGAATGTACTTAAAGAGAGTAACTTTGAAACAGCTGCAAAAAGCTTTATTGATAATGAATTGAAAGCCTTGCCACAGTTTGAATATATTAAGAAGAACGCCAATTATAGTTTTAATGATGGCAATTCGTTTATTTCATTCAATACCTATGGACTTGATGAAATTCCTGAAACAACAATAAACTTGCTTAAAAATAGAAAAGCGTCCTATCCAGCCTTATTAGATACAAGAATTGTTTTTAACCAAAACCGCGTTGAGCAATTTGATAATTTAAAATATATGGAACAATTGCGTTATCGAGATTCTATTGATTTAATAAACCAAACGCAAAAAATAGCTTACCTAGAAGATAGGGAAAAGAAGTTAGCCGCATTGGAAGAAAAAATGATTCCGTTTGACCAGGTTGTAAAAGAAGTACAAATCAACTATGACGCGTTGGAAAGTTTTAGTTATGCCAATGAAATATCGTCTGATTTTAAAAAATCAGACACACTATCTGTTTTTACTGTAAAATGGGATAAATCTAAAATTAAGGAAGCCAATATTCCATCAGAAACTGATAAGTTAGGTCGTTGGTTAAAGGTGAAATTGAGTTTAGATACCTTGGCCATCAGACGAAAAAACTAAAATGGTAACGCTTTTAAGAAAAATACGTCGAAACCTTGTGTCTCAAAACCGTTTTAACAAATACATGCTTTATGCTATTGGTGAAATCATACTAGTGGTCATTGGTATTTTAATTGCTCTACAAATAAACGATTGGAACGATCAGAAAAAAAAGTCAGATTTAGAGATAAAAATATTAAAAGAGATAGATACTAACTTAAGTTTCGATCTAGAAGAAATTCGCGAGGACATTTCATTAATGGATAGTATTGAATTTGCAGCTATTGATATTGTTGATTATATAAGTAATCATGAAATACCATCTGAAAAGTTTAATTATAACGTAGCCAAAATGAAAGTCGCTCCACATTTTAATCCAAATAAAAGCGGTTATGAATTATTAAGTTCAAAAGGTGTCGAAATAGTAGTTAATGATAGTTTGCGTATAGCTATTTCAGATTTATATGAGTCTTATTATCCATATTATAATCAATATGAGAAAGAGCGAATAATGTTTAAATCAAACCTGATTCAGCCATATTTTTTAAAATATTTTAGTTGGATGAGTGATTTAGATAAATATTTTCTAACAACTTTAAATTGTACTCAAGACGATTATTTAAAATTGAAAAACAATGATTCATTCATTAAATTAATTAGAGCTATTGATTTTGAAAATAAGTTTGTTAGACTGCGCGCAAAAACTATGGAAGAAAAAATAATTAATCTGAAAAGACAAATATCCGAAGCGTTGAAAAATAATTAAAAAAAACCAGCTATTCCCTTTCTTCTATATACATCTGTCTGACTTTCTTGAATAATTCTGAAGAATAAACAAAGTTAGTGACAGCTTCATTATCTGTTTTAAAAATAGTCTTGTTGGAACCTTCCCAAGCTTTATGACCATCTTTTAAAAACACAATTTTTTGACCAATTTCCATAACCGAATTCATATCATGTGAATTGATAATGGTCGTAATATTATATTCCTCTGTTATTTCTTGTATCAGGTTGTCAATCACAATAGCGGTTTTGGGGTCCAAACCAGAATTGGGTTCGTCACAAAACAAATATTTAGGACGGTTTACTATAGCTCGCGCAATGGCAACACGTTTTTGCATACCACCTGATGCTTCACTAGGCTTTTTGTTATGAGCATCTTCTAGGTTTACACGCTTTAAAACAAAGTTTACACGATCTTGCATTTCACTTTTACTCTGCTTAGTAAACATGCGTAAGGGAAACATAACATTTTCAGCTATTGTCATACTGTCAAACAAAGCGCTTCCTTGAAAGACCATGCCCATTTCGGCACGTAAATCACGTTTTTGGTCATCAGATAAATCTGAATAAGCTTTACCATCATAGGATATGGTGCCCTTTTCTGGACTAAACAAACCTAATAAGCATTTTAAAAAGACCGTTTTACCTGAACCACTTTGTCCAATAACCAAGCTGGTCTTGCCTTTTTCAAACGATGTGGATATACCTTTTAAAATATGTGCATCTCCAAACGACTTATGTACATCTTTTACTTCTATCATGAGCTCAATAGCATTTGGGTTAATATATAATTTAAAAGAATAATCATCACACTCGTCCAAACAAAGGATGTTGTACTGGCTTTACCAACTTCCAATGCACCACCTTTCATATAGTATCCGTAATAAGATGGAATAGTAGCTAGGAGGAAGGCAAAAACAAAAGTTTTAATAAAAGCATAAGTAATGTGAAAAGGAATGAAATCCATTTGAACACCCATAATATAATCTTCCAATGTGCTAAAACCGCCATAAATACAAGCCGCCATACCGCCTAAAATACCTAAAAACATAGCAATTGAAATCACAAAAGGATATAACATCATGGCTACAAATTTGGGAAATACAAGATAATTAATAGTATTGATTCCCATAACCTCGAGGGCATCAATTTGCTCGGTAACACGCATGGTACCAATACTAGAAGTAATAAATGAACCCACTTTTCCAGCCATAATGATGGAAATAAAGGTAGGAGCAAACTCCAAAATCACCGATTGTCTGGTTGCAAAACCAACTAGATATTTTGGTATTAGAGGGTTACTGATGTTTAAGGCCGTCTGTATTGTTACTACACCACCAACAAAAAAGGAAATAAAAGCTACAATGCCCAATGACCCCATGATTAAATCATCAATATCTTTAAAAATTAATGTTTTCATAACCGACCACTTGGTAGGCTTACGAAACATTTCTTTAATCATTAAAAAATAAACGCCAATATTATGCAGGTACGTCATAGACTATTTTGTTCATGCTAAAATAAAAAACTAAAATGTATTTAACCGTAATTTTAAATAGCGATGTTTAAAAATGACTATTTTTGGCTTTTAATTGATTAGTAGAAATGAAAAAAACCTATTTGTTGTTATTTTTTGGAGCATTATTTTTTTTCTGCAAAGCGCAAAATTTAAATAATAAAGCTCAAAATGAAGAAAATGAAAATTCAAAACCAAAATTAGTTGTTGGAATTGTGGTTGATCAGATGCGTTATGATTACCTAACTCGATTTGCAAACAGATATGGTGAAGGTGGTTTTAAAAGAATGATGCGTGAAGGTTACAACTGTAAAAACAATCATTTCAATTACATACCAACCAAGACAGGCCCTGGCCATGCAACAATTTTCACTGGGACAACACCTAAATACCATGGTATTATTGGTAATAATTGGTTTGATAAAAATTTAAATACCCAGGTTAATTGTGTTCAGGATGATACAGTAGATGCGTTAGGTACTTCAAGTAATGATGGAAAAAAATCACCTGCAAGATTATTGAATACTACATTTGCTGATGAGAATAGATTATTTACGCAATTGCGTGGAAAGACTATTGGGATTTCTATTAAGCATCGTGGCGCAATATTGCCTGCTGGTCACACGGCTAATGCAGCCTATTGGCTTGATTATGATCATAACGGTAATGGTAATTGGATAAGTAGTACATTTTATATGAACACATTACCCAAATGGGTCGATGATTTTAATAAATCGGATATTACTGAATCTTATTTTAAGGTATGGAATACCTTATATGATATTACAACTTACAATGAAAGTGGCAGTGATTTAAACACATTCGAAAGACTGTTTAAAGGCAAAGAAACTGCTACATTTCCTTATGATTTAGAACTTTTAAAAACTCAAAATGGTAATTTTAAAATTATAACTGAATCACCTTTTGGAAATAGTTTAACTACAGATTTTGCAATTGAGGCCATTAAAGCTGAAGAACTCGGAAAAGATGGCATTACAGATGTTTTGACTATAAGCTATTCAAGTACCGATAAGGTCGGACATGATTTTGGACCTAATTCAGTTGAGGTTGAGGACACCTATTTACGATTGGATTTGGATTTGGAGCGTTTGTTTTTAGTACTAGATGAGCAAGTTGGGGTAGGCGAGTATACGGTTTTTTTAACTTCTGACCACGCTGCTCCTAATGTGCCTAGTTATTTGAAATCGAATAAAATACCTTCAGGGCTTTTTGATGAAAGTAGCATGCGAAAGGAGTTGAATGATTATTTGTTGCAGAAATACAATTTAGATAATGTGATTTTAAGCAGAACTAATAATCAGCTGTTTTTAGATCATGAGAAACTTGAGGCAGTCAATCTTAATTTACAAGATGTGAAAGCAGAACTAGCCAAAAAGTTATTGAGTTATAATCTTATTGATAAGGTTTATATTACTTCTGAACTCAATCATTTTGAAGGACCTGATGGCTATTTAGAAAGTTTATTAAGAAACGGTCATAATCAAAAGCGATCGGGCGATATATTGTTTGTTTACGAACCAGCCGTATTTAAGGATACTCCTTGGAATAGAACTGGAACTGATCACCATACCGGTTTAAATTATGATACTCATGTGCCACTGCTATTTTTTGGCAAGGGAATTCAAAATGGCAGTACAATAACCCGTACTGAAATTGTTGATATTGCACCCACTATTTCAGCGTTGTTGGAAATCAGTTTCCCAAATGGATCTATAGGAAAGCCTTTAGAGTTTGTGCTTGATAATTAGATAAATTACTTTCTATACAGAAAATAATTATTAACTAGATCAATGTAAGTTTGTTTGGCTTCATCTTGAGTGATGTCTTGAACCTGAAATAGTGCATTGGTTTTGAAAGCATTTATTATTGGCTTTCTACTACTTGGTCTTCCGTAGTTATTAGTGGCTTTTTTGTAATAAGCATAAAGTCTCAAAAGAAAATCTGCAGGAAATGGCTCTTTATGCGCATTAATTCTTTCAACGGCTTCGTTAAATGCAATATTTAATTCTTCGGAAGTCATTTTTCTGCTATAATACTTTCACCACCACGAACTTTTTCGTTCAATGTTACTTTGATTTTGGAGTCTAAAGGTAAAAATAAATCTACTCTTGACCCAAATTTAATAAAACCGGAATCCGCACCTTGGATGATGTTTTCACCTTCTTTAGCATAGTTCACTATCCGTTTTGCTAAAGCACCTGCAATTTGCCTGTATAATACTTTGCCAAAGCTATGGTTTTCTATGACAACAGTTGTGCGTTCATTTTCTTCACTGGCTTTAGGATGCCAAGCTACTAAATATTTTCCAGGATGATATTTACTGTATAATACTTTTCCTCCCACAGGATAACGCGTCACATGCACATTAATAGGTGACATAAAGACACTAACCTGAATACATTTATCCTGAAAATATTCTTTTTCAAAAACTTCTTCTATCACAACAACCTTTCCGTCAACAGGTGATACGACATTGTCGTCATTGATATGAATAAATCGTTTAGGGTTTCTAAAAAATTGTAATATCAATATTAAAAACACCAATAATATAACCATTATAAGTGTTTTTAGCCAATAGGCCAGATTAAAACTATCTGTAAGCAAGAATAAGCCCACTACAAAAATGAGTGTGATTAAAATGATTTTATGACCTTCTTTATGAAACATACTATATAATTTGTAGAAACAAATAAATAAATGGTGAGGCAAATATGATGCTGTCTAAACGGTCAAGTAATCCGCCATGACCTGGCATGATAATGCCACTATCTTTTACATTTGCTTGGCGTTTAAATTTAGATTCAATTAAATCTCCAAGCGTACCAAAAACACTGATAATAATAGCCAAAATAAGCCAGTGATTAAAATTCAAAGTTTTTGTAAAGGTAGCAATAAAATAACTTGCTACACAAGCAAAAAATAAACCGCCTAAAAATCCTTCAACTGTTTTTTTGGGTGATATTTTGGAGAATAGTTTTTGTTTCCCAAAGTTTTTACCAACCAAAAATGCAAAGGTATCATTGGTCCAAACTAATATGAAGGACCCAAGAAGTACCAATGGTTCAAAGGTGTGTTTGGGATTAGCTATCAGTATTAAAAACACAAAACTACTGGATAAGTAAAAGGTAGTTATAATAAAGCGTTTTGAGATAAATAAGGGTATAGTTTTTTCAGTAAACAAGTCTTTAATTAAAAAGAGTTGCACAAAAATGGTGATAACCTGTAAGATACGAGTGGCTTCGTCCAGGCCGTTGTTGGAGTTCATGAAAAACTGCCAATAACCAAACACTATATATAGTACGGTAAATATTATAAAGGGAATTATAGATTTATAACCAATAAGTTTTTTAAACTCTGCCAGACATATTAAACCAAAAACATAGAACAATATGATTAAGGCATGTTGGTTTAACAAAGAAACCATTAACAGGGAAATGTATAGTAAACCAGTAAATGAGCGTGTTAAAATCTCTTTCATTTTATAAATCTTCTAATAGAAGCAAGTATAAATTTTTGGAACTACTACCATAGGTCATGAAATCTTTTTCTTCAACCGATTTAAAATGTTTGATAGTGGTAATATTTGTAGGTATTTTTTTTCTGTTTTTTGATTTGATACCACGAAGTCCCTCGCCAATATTGGCAGTAATTTGACTGGTTGTGGCAAAGACAATAAAATTATCTGGAAATTCCTTTAGCTTTTTTTCAGCAATTTGATTTGACGAAATTAACAGTGATCCATCATCAGCAATAAGATTCTCACAAGTTGTTAAAAAATACATGGCATCAGAAACTGATTGGGTTTTAGTCATATCAATATCACTAAAACGGTCTTTAAGGTTTTTATCTAAAATAAATCCATTTTTATCCTGCCAATCATTTTCAATAAGTATGTTTTCAAAACTCTCAAAAATTTCGCTTAAATTTTCACAATAGAGAAATTTACCGCCATTAGCCTTAAAGTTTATAGTAAACCTTTCGTCTATTGGTAGCTTTACCTCTGGCATGTATTTGCCTCTATCTTCTGATTTTAATTCTTCCTCTTTGCCTTCAGATTTGGAACCAAAAATTTTTCTAAACAGACTCATGTGTTAACTGCTATTAATCTGTGTGATTTAGGTGTTTTTCAAATATAAAAAATCTTAAACGAACCATTGGGTTAATTTAAGATTTTTAGTTAATGTTAACAGAAAAAAAGATATTATTCTTCTTCGTCCTTTACAACATCGATTTGCTTTGCAATAACCTCGTTGGTTTTAAATAGACGCTCTCCGAATATTTTTTCAAGATTGTCTTTAAAAATAACTTCTTTTTCAAGCAGTACTTCTGCTAGCTGGGTTAGTTTATCTTTATTGGCTTCTAACAGATTAACAGCACGTTGATATTGTTCTTCAATAATATCTGAAATTTCTTTGTCAATAAGTTCAGCTGTTTTTTCGCTGTAGGGTTTTGTAAAACCATATTCACTTTGACCAGATGAATCATAATAGGTAAGGTTTCCAACCTTATTACTCAATCCATAGATAGTTACCATAGCTCGTGCTTGTTTAGTCACTTTTTCCAAGTCACTTAAAGCTCCTGTTGAAATTTTATTGAATATCACTTTTTCAGCAGCACGACCACCTAAAGCAGCACACATTTCATCTAGCATTTGTTCTGGTCTTACAATAAGACGCTCTTCTGGCAAGTACCAAGCAGCACCAAGGGATCTTCCTCTTGGTACAATAGTTACTTTTACAAGTGGAGCAGCGTGCTCAAGCATCCAGCTAACGGTTGCATGACCAGCTTCATGATAAGCAACAGCCTTTTTCTCGTCAGGAGTAATTATCTTATTCTTCTTTTCAAGTCCACCAACAATTCTATCAACAGCATCTAAAAAATCTTGCTTATCAACTTCCTTTTTGCCTTGTCTAGCAGCAATCAAAGCAGCTTCATTACAAACATTTGCAATGTCGGCACCAGAAAACCCAGGTGTTTGTTTAGATAGAAAATCAATATCTAAATTTTTAGATTTTTTAAGAGGTCTCAAGTGAACTTCAAAAATTTCTTTACGCTCTCTTACATCTGGAAGGTCAACAAAAATTTGTCTGTCAAAACGACCAGCACGCATCAAGGCTTTATCTAGAATGTCAGCTCGGTTAGTTGCCGCCAATACAATGACGTTAGTATTGGTTCCAAAACCATCCATTTCAGTTAGAAGTTGATTGAGCGTGTTTTCACGTTCATCATTACTACCTGACATAGCATTTTTTCCTCTGGCACGACCAATGGCATCAATCTCGTCAATAAATATAATAGCTGGTGATTTTTCTTTAGCTTGTTTAAATAAGTCACGTACTCGGGACGCTCCAACACCAACAAACATTTCAACAAAATCAGAACCAGATAATGAAAAGAAAGGTACTTTGGCTTCACCTGCAACGGCTTTAGCTAAAAGTGTTTTACCTGTACCTGGAGGGCCTACTAGTAGGGCTCCTTTTGGTATCTTACCTCCTAATGAGGTGTATTTTTCAGGATTCTTTAAAAAGTCAACAATTTCTTGAACCTCTTCTTTTGCACCTTCCAAACCTGCAACATCTTTAAAAGAGGTTTTAACTTCGGTGTTTTGATCAAATAGTTTGGCTTTTGATTTTCCAATATTAAAAATCTGTCCACCAGCGCCACCACCACCACCACCAGACATGCGTCTCATGATAAAAATCCAAACACCAATTAGTAAAATAAATGGAAGCAAACCAATTAAAAAGTCACCCCAAAGATTTTGTTCTGTTTTGTATTCTATTTTAGGTTTGGGATCTAAATTTTCCGAATTTACTATTTGAGCCATATCATCTTCAAAATTCTGAAGATCACCAAATTCAAACTTGTAATTTGGTAATTGGCTTGCAGTTGGTAAAAATGTAGTTGGTTTAGATTTTTTGTGTATATCCTTTTGTTCAGCTTCCTTTGTTAAGTAAACTTTAGCTTCGCGTCTATTTACGATTTCAACTTTCTCAATATCACCATCTCTTAAATAACTCATAAATTGAGAAGGTGTGGTAGGATTGGTTTCATTAAAGCTACTACCACCTAGAATATTTACAACTAAAAAGATAGCTATGATTCCAGCATAAATCCAATAGGGACTGAATTTAGGTTTCTTATTATTTGATTTCTTATTATCTGTCATTAATTTCTTTAATAGTTTGTTTCAATTACAGTTGTCTTGGCATCGCCCCAAAGGCTTTCAATGTCGTAGTATTCACGAATATGTTTTTGAAAAACGTGAACAACAATGTTGACATAATCCATGAGTACCCATTCGGCATTATCTTCTCCTTCAATATGCCAAGGCTTATCCTTTAACTCTTTGCTTACTTTTTTTTGTATGGAATTAACAATGGCATTTACTTGGGTGTTGGACGTACCTTCACAAATAATGAAGTAGTCACAAACTGTATTCTCAATTTCCCGTAAATCTAGAATGTTTATTTCCTTTCCTTTTACATCTTCAATTCCGCCTAATATAGAAGTTATTAATTGGTCTGCATTAGAATGTTTTTTCGCCATTAACTTGATTTAATTTGTGCAAAGTTATTATTTTTTAGTTCTTTATAGTGTAAAAAAATCATAAGATTTTAGCCTCTTAAAATTACGCCACCAGAATGCATATAATCAAACTTGATGCCATTGATTCCACCAATTCATATTTACGGCAATTGAGTAGTACAAAACCGTTGAAGGATTATACCATTGTAATGAGTGATTATCAAACAAAAGGTAGGGGACAAGTTGGGACTAATTGGGAATCAGAATCAGGTAAAAACCTTATGGTTAGTATGTTTAAAGATGTTTCTTTTCTTGAATTAAAATCTCATTTTTATATCAGTATGGTTGTTTCTCTAGCCATAATTAAGACTCTTCAGCAATTTTCAATTACAAAATTAAGTATAAAATGGCCGAACGACATTTTGTCAGAAGATAAGAAGTTGTGCGGTGTTCTTATCGAAAATGTAGTCAAACAAGATCTATTAAGAGCCACAATAATTGGAATTGGATTAAATGTTAATCAAACACAATTTGATAATTTACCCAGAGCATCATCTTTAAAGTTGTTAAGTGGACAGCATTATGATATCAATGAGGTGCTATTTGGACTTATTACAAATATCAAGCATTATTTTAAAATTCTTAAAGCCAAAGCTTTCGATAAATTGAAAACTGAATATGAGTCTCATTTATTCAGAAAAGATAAACCCTCAACTTTTAGTGATACTGAAGGAAATCTCTTTTCAGGCTACATTAAGCAGGTGACAGATTCAGGATGCTTGCAATTGTTGTTAGAAGATAATGTTTTAGCAGAATTTAATCTAAAGGAAATTACACTCCTTTATTAAATAGAGCTAGGTATATTGGTTGAAAGGGTTTCAATAAATTTTGTAATAGGTCCCTTTATCATCATGGCCATCATGGGATTAAAATCACCATTAAATACCAATTGAACCTCACTTTTATCTGAATCTATTTCAGTAATGTTACCTACCAACGAAAAATCAATTTTTCCACCTGCAGCTCCAAGTACAATTTTATTTGGAGATGTAGCTTCTTTTTTCTTTAAGATAATTTCAGGCATACCTTTCAAAGCAAAAAGAAATTTATCCTCATCTAAAACTTCAAATTTACTAATGTTTTCAGGCATGAGTTTTTCAAAGTTCTTAACATCGGAGAGAAAATTGAATACCTCTTGTGGTGATTTATTTACGATTGTTTTTGGAGATTCTAAATTCATGGTTTTTTTATTTTTCTGTAAAGAAGATATCAATTAGCATTCCATTCTGAAGGATTGGCGTTCCAAGATGTTAAAATGTCTTGCTCTTTGCTGGAAATATAATTTGTATGAAGTGCTTGCTCTAAAAGTGATTCATAATCACTCAAAGTTAGAAGGTGCACATTTTCTTTTTCAAAGTTATCCTTTGCAACTTGAAAATCATACGAAAAAATAGCAACCATACCTTTAACGACACCTTTATTGGCTTTTATGGCCTTAACGGCATTCAAACTACTTTTTCCGGTACTTATCAAATCTTCAACAACCACTACATTTTGACCGCTTTCCAGATGTCCTTCTATTTGGTTTTTACGACCATGACTTTTGGCTTCAGGTCTAACATAAATAAAGGGTAAACCTAAATACTCAGCAACCAACATGCCTATACCAATAGCACCTGTTGCAACGCCTGCAATTACATCTGGTCGTCCATATTGTTTTTCAATTTGTTTGGCCATAGTTTCACGTATGTAATTACGTATATGTGGGTAAGATAATACTATACGATTATCACAATATATAGGGGATTTCCAACCTGAAGCCCATGTAAAAGGATCTTTTGGTTGAAGTTTAATTGCATTAATTTGAAGTAAAACTTCTGCGGTTTTTCTGGCGGTATGTTTATTGAAAATCATAGTCGCAAAATTACACTTTTTTAGTTAATGTAAGTTTTTAAAATTATTTTTTTAATTCTAGTGTGATCATATAAATTTTGATATTTTTACATGACACTAATACAACTATTGTTCATATGTACAAAGTTTTTGTTAATGATAAACCTATTATCTTAACGACAGAAGTTGAAAAAGAATCTGGTTTTAAAAACTATCTGCTAAAATCAGTAAATATTAGTAAAGTTATCAAAGAGTTAAACCGTTCTTCAATAAAAGAAGTAAGACTTATTCATGATGACAAAGATAAACTCCTTAAAAAATTTTTAAAAAAGCTTCCTAATGTTGTAGCAGGTGGAGGTAAGGTTTATAATAATAATGAAGAAATCCTTTTTATTTTCCGAAATGGGAAATGGGATCTTCCTAAAGGTAAAGTTGATGGTAAAGAAACTATTGAGGAGGCTGCTATTCGGGAGGTTGAAGAGGAAACTAAAGTACGTGATTTAAAAATTGTAAAACCATTAGAAACTACCTATCATATTTTCAAACGTAATGGAAAATATAAAATTAAGATTACGCATTGGTTTGAGATGACTACAACTTACACTGGCAAATTAGAGCCTGAAGAAAACGAAGGTATTACCGAAGTAGCTTGGTTGAATCAATCGGAAATTACCAAAGCGCTTAAAAACAGCTATGCCAATATCAAATCTTTGATATAATCCCTTCCATATCCCTATCACTGAAGGGATTTTTTTTTGCTGATAGCTATAAATTGATAATCTGAATTTTATTTAATTACATATGTTGTTGAAAATCAAATGCATACATATTTTTTTTATTATTTTGTACAATAAAAAAAATAAAAAGTTAGACAAATAATATATTTTTGTCTATATTTGTACAGTAAACATTAGACAAAAATATTTAAAAGATGAAACAAAACATTACCTTTCGGATCCCCAAAACTACCATGCTACTTTTGTTTCTATTTTTATTTTCATTTCAATTCCATGCGCAACAATCTATTTCTTCATTGAATAGAGATTGTGGAACAATTGAAAGTGTTCAATTCACAAATGGTTCTCAATCCATAAGTATAGAAGATGGAAACGTGTACGATTTAAGTGAATTACCTGCGAACTTCTATTTGAAATTAGATGTTCAAGGTAATTCAGAAAGCGCTCGAATTTCTGCTGAAAATTTAGAAACGAATGAACGAATCGCAATTATTGACAACTCTGAAGAATATACATTCCCAAATGATGACACATCATGGAGTTTAGGAACTGGAACGTTCAAAGTAATGACTGCTATTCATGCCGGAGATAGAGGAAGGGGTAGAAACTGTGACCGTGCTATGTTTACAATTACTATTACTAATAATTGTTTTGCAAACGCAGGTACATTAACAGCCGATATGGATTCCGTAGCGTTAGTAAATGGTATGGCTACGTTATCAGCGACACCAGATGGCAACTCAAATGTACCAGCAGAATACAACACAGTTTATGTCTTAACACAAGGATCAGGATTAGTGATTGTTAATGCAGGTGGTGAGCCAAGCTTTGAAGTAAGTGAGTCAGGAGATTACACCATTCACACATTGGTATACAATCCAGAGACATTAGATTTAGGTGTTGTAGAGCCAGGAGTAACTACAGGAGTAGATGTATTGAACTTGATTAATGACAATGGTATTTGTGCATCATTAGATGTGCCAGGTGCTCCAATTTCCGTAATGGAATGCATGGCAGACGCAGGTACATTAACAGCCGATATGGATTCAGTAGAGTTAGTAAATGGTATGGCTACGTTATCAGCCACACCAGATGGTAACTCAAATGTTCCAGCTGGATACAACACAGTTTATGTATTAACACAAGGATCAGGATTAGTGATTGTTAATGCAGGTGGTGAGCCAAGCTTTGAAGTAAGTGAGTCAGGAAATTACACTATTCACACATTGGTATACAATCCAGAGACATTAGATTTAGGTGTTGTAGAGCCAGGAGTAACTACAGGAGTAGATGTATTGAACTTAATTAATGACAATGGTATTTGTGCATCATTAGATGTACCAGGTGCTCCAATTTCAGTAATGGAATGCATGGCAGATGCAGGTACATTAACAGCCGATATGGATTCAGTAGAGTTAGTAAATGGTATGGCTACGTTATCAGCGACACCAGATGGCAACTCAAATGTACCAGTTGGATACAACACAGTTTATGTCTTAACACAAGGATCAGGATTAGTGATAGTAAATGCAGGTGGTGAGCCAAGCTTTGAAGTAAGTGAGTCAGGAGATTACACCATTCACACATTGGTATACAATCCAGAGACATTAGATTTAGGTGTTGTAGAGCCAGGAGTAACTACAGGAGTAGATGTATTGAACTTGATAAATGACAATGGTATTTGTGCATCATTAGATGTACCAGGTGCTCCAGTGCATGTTAAGGATAATGTATGTGTTGCTTATTCTGGAACTATGTATTCTATGAACCCTGTGAATTGCTTGAATGATGGTGCTGCTACTTTGATAGCATCTCAAGATGAAGCGGCAATTATTCCAGACGGCTTCCAACAATTATTTGTTTTAACGGAGGCTTTTTCTTTAACTATATTAAATGTTTCAACTTCCCCAGAATTTACCGTTAATAATAGAGGCTTTTATAGAATTCACAGTTTAGTGTATGATCCAAGTACGCTTGATTTAAGTGTGGTTGAAATTGGCGTAACTACAGGTTTTGACGTTGTGAATTTAGTAACAGAAAATGAAATTTGTGCATCACTAGATGTTGCTGGAGCTATAAATTTAGTTTTAGCCTACGATTGGATTTGTGATTTTATAGAATACTATTTCCATAAAAATGGAAATGATAATTCCAATTTAGCATCATATGTAAATAATCATGATAGTTATAAATCATTTGAAAAGGATTTTATTGATACTCATTCTGAAATTAGAATGTTTCCTAATCCCGTGGTCAATGATTTAAATGTGAATATCCGATTGTTTGATGACGAAATAATGAGTTTTAAAATACTTGATATGACTGGAAGACAAGTTTTATCGGGCAATGGAATGACATTTGACACGGGTTCAAAGAGTATTAATACAAGCGCCTTAAAGAATGGTATGTATATACTTAATTTTGAATCTGATTACAGAACAATTTCAAAGAAAGTTTTGATTAATAGATAATGAAAAAGAAAAATTATGACTTTCTTAAGCCCCTTAATTGGGGCTTTTTTTATGGAAAAAATTCAGATAATTTTAAGAGTAATTGTTCGGGTTTATAGGGTTTTGGTATAACGGCATCCATACCTGAATTTATACATTTATCCAGTTCGGACTTTACAATATTGGCCGTCATAGCTAAAATAGGTATTGATTGAATTGAATTTTTATTTAGTTCCAATTTACGGATTTCAATAGTAGCTTCAATACCGTTTAAAACAGGCATGTGCAAATCCATTAGTATAATGTCATATGTATTTGATTTGAAATATTCCAATGCTTCTTTTCTATTTTTTGCTTTTGTCAAGGTAAATTTCTTGATGAAATAATTCAAATCATCTTCAATCACCATGGTATTGAACTCATCACCTTCGGCCAATAAAATCTGTTTAGAATAACAATTTCTAATCAACCAACTATTTTTTAGTTAAGAAAAGGGCACCTCAATTTTTAGGGGTGTTCTTTGTTTATTGTTAAATATAAGGCAGAGAACAAATCACGTTTTATTCGTGAGGACATCATGTTTGCTTTAGCGAATTTTTGGTTAATCTCAAGCTCAATTCCCAAGTAATTGCTAGGGAATTGTCTTCTTAAATACGTAGTGAAACCATCTGCTTTTCCTAAATATGGATAATTAAATCTAATATTATAATTAGGATTGCTCTTTAATATACTTAGTTTTAAATTCTTGCTCCATTGTTTTTCTGACGAAAGTCTTGAATCATATAATAAGCCAATATCACAATTTCTTAAGTTATTATTTAAAATAGGCGTAAAAGAGTGTATTGAAATATGTAGAACATGTTCATTAGCGTTAATATAGTTTCTAATTTGATTCTCAACGTTGTTTCTGTAGACTAAATAATAACTGTTAATGAGCTTTTCTTTGTCTGCTTTTGAAAGATTTTTTGAAAAGTCAGAAAATAACGCGTTATGATGTAGCGACCTATTTAGTTCAATGAGTAATCTACTTATCTCGCTGTAAAGCGAAAAATCGGATAATGGTTTTAAAGAGTGAAATAAATCTAAACTTCCAATATCCAGACCTCTGTGTGAGTTTAATACCGATTGATGTTTTTTAAAATATTCAAAAAATTCTATTGGAATCGAGTTTCCACCATGTTCACAAGTTAAAATAAGTTTCACGGTTTGAAAAGCTTATTTTCCTGAAGGCATTCAGCAAGTTTTGCATAGGTGTGTTTTATATACTGTTCAGTATGGTTATTTTCCATTGCATTTAAAATGCGAGTCGCCAATGTCCCTTCATTTAAAATGAATTCCAAGGTGTCATGATGGGATTTGTGAATGTTTTGTTTAGCCAGAGCAAACAAGTGTTTCCATAGGTTTTGTACCGATACAGGGTTTTCTAATTTGAATAAACGCAAGTAATCAATATTGTCTATAACAAAACTTTCGGCATCCTTAATTATCGGGTTTAAAATGTCAAATAGTTCTTGCTTTAGCCATTTTTTTTGTTGCTGTAAAGAACCTAATTGTTTATCTACAAGTAGTTTGATGACTTCTATGATTAAAACACAAATCGCAATATCGGCCTTTGGGCATTCCTGAATATCTACTAGACGTATTTCAACAGCGTTTCTATCAAAACGTGCAATGGCGCCACGAGAATTTAAAAAGTGATGATCCAGTATTTTTTTGGTATCATGAGGTCTAATAGCACTTTTTATAGGTTCAAAAATGGTTGCATAATAATCTACCTTCGTAAAAACGCGCTCTGGAATTACCAAACCCGTTAATTCTGGAATTTCTTTCTGATTGGTTTTATAGTATTCTAAACGCGTGTCTTTAAAGCCAGTTTTTTTGCCTTCCAAAATAGGCGAACTCGCACATAAACCCGGAATTAATGGTAAAATAATTCTAATAGCAGCATGTAATTTTTCAAATTCCTTGTCATCATAAAAAGGTAAGTTGATGTGCGTACTTTGAACATTACTCCAACCATGTCCCTTACAATTAAAAATACGGTTGTATAGTTCGTAAACTTCACTATAGCTATGCTTCCACAGCTCTGTCTCCTGTAACGGATTTAGTAAAGGATGCGCAGCAGTAGGTAATAATTGTGAGTTTAAGGGCTTTAAAAGCGTATTTATTTCTAAAATATTTTGATGAAATAAATCAGATAAATTATTAAGATCTGGTGTTGGTCCATTGGTTTTTAACTCTACAACATGTGCCACCAATTCGTTACTCCAAGCAATCGCGCCATTTTCTATATCTGAGGTTAATGTGCCATTTTTTTTAGTAAGTAGTTTATCAACAATTGGAGCGGGTTTCAAGTTATTATAAACCAACATATACTCAAGTTCAATACCGTAAACTTCAAATAAATGATATTTCTTGCCCATCTTAATCTAATCGGTTTTTAAATGCTAAGAGAATTTCAGTATAAACAGCATCACCATAATGTAAATCTTCTACGCCAAAATCTATATTCGGATTATCATTTATCTCAATGACCATAGGTTTGTTGTTTACTACCTTAATATCGATACCATAAAGACCTTTACCCATGAGTCTTGCAGACTTTAACGCCATATTTAGTACTTTTTTTGGCACTTTTTCAATTGGTAAGCATTCCGCATTGCCATCTTGATCATCTTTTTTCTTGGCATTCCAATTGTAAATTTGCCAATGTCCTTTTGCCATATAATATTTACAGGCATAGAAGGGTTTGTCATCAATAATGCCAATACGCCAATCATAATCTGATGGGCAAAATTCTTGCGCAATAATTAAATCGGATTCCTTGAGCATTTCTGATACCAAGGTCTGAAAGTCCTCTTCAGTTTTAGCTTTTTTTACCCCGAAAGAAAACGTGGAATCTGGAGCTTTGAGTACACAGGGTAATCCAACCATATCTAAAGTTTGATTTCTGTTGTCCTTGTGAACAATAATTGTTTTTGGAGTATCTATATTGGCATTTTTCAACGCTTCTGCCATATATACTTTATTACAACATTTTAAAATAGCGTCAGGATAATCAACGAGAGCTATCCCTTCTTGCTGGGCTTTTCGGGCAAAGGCATAAGCTTCGTTATTCACTTCAGTACTTTGACGTATAAACAAAGCATCAAAAGAGGATAATCGTGAGAGGTCTTTGGGTTCAATGATTTCTGCATAAATATTCATCCTTTCTGCAAGATCAATAAATTTTTTTAGGGCTTTTTGATTACTAGGCGGAGCAAGATCATTAGGGTTTACCAAAATGGCTAAATCGAAATCTGAAGTAACAAGTTTAGGGGTATCATAGCGTTTTTTTGAAAAATACTGATTCGCAAAAATATGTACACTTTCAAAATGCTCTGCTGGTATTTCGGATTCTGAAATGGCTCTAATGTTTTGAACATGCCATTTTGTAGTATGATTAAATTTTACTCTTAAAAACGGAACTTGAAAATGTTTGTAAAATAGAGCGCTTAATTCCTTGTATTTTTGAGCAACATTCTGGCCAAAATAAATACTTAACGTGAATTCCTGTGATTTAATGTTTTTTAGACTTTGTTGAATAACATCATCAAATTCATCAGATACAATACGAACAAGTTTTAAGGTTTTTAGATCCACAATGTTTTTTACAGTTGGAATTGGCATATGTCCACGAGCTTCAGCCAAAAGCGATACATAATAACCTTTTGATTGATAGGAATAGTCTTTACACAAATTAAAAATTCGTGCTTTTTTTAACAGCGAGTACTTTGGATTTGTAAGATAATCTTGCGAAGATATTACGGTAATGTTCTCAATCGAAAAATGCCATTTTTCAGGTTGATTAACAACAATATATTTATTCATTAAATGCGCAAAAATGCGATATAAAATTTTTGCAATATTAAGTTATTTTTTGACACGTTTTACAAATGGAATAGATAATTATTAATTATATAACTAGTTGTTTTTTAATTATTTAAAAAGTGTAAACGCTGATATTAATGTCCAGGCTCCTTCCAAAAGAATAAAAGGTATATAATGGAGTAAAATAGAGGCAAGGCAAGCTATTCCAGCTCCAATTAAATTAAGTAATATAAATGGCAAATCGGTGCTTTTTAGTTTGCCTGATACGTTTAAAAAGTAGGCAAGCAATATTAAAAACACACCAATAAAACCTAACCAGTCTATGAAAGTCATTTTTTGCGAAGTTCAAAAATATCTTTCCGTCTGTCTTTCAAATTTCTAACACTTCCGAATTGGTTGAGTTCTCGCAGCAAATCAATGTCAACATCAGCAATTAAAATCATCTCGGTATTTGTTGTGGCTTCTGCTTTTATGCCATTGGCTGGAAATGAAAAATCACAAGGTGTAAATACCATAGATTGTGCAAACTGAATATCCATATTATGTACTTTTGGTAAGTTACCAACACTACCAGCAATGGCAACGTAGCACTCGTTTTCTATGGCTCTTGCTTGTGCACAATGTCTAACTCTAGAATAGCCATTTTGAGTGTCCGTTAAAAAAGGTACAAATAGAATATCCATACCTTCATCAGCCAACAACCTGCTTAATTCAGGGAATTCTGAATCATAACAAATCAATATGCCTATTTTGCCGCAATCGGTGTCAAAGGCTTTAATTTCTGAGCCTCCTTGCATACCCCAAACTTTGGCTTCATCTGGTGTGACGTGAAGTTTTTCATATCGGTCTATTGAACCATCACGTCTGCATAAATAACCTGCATTATAGAGTAAATCATCTTTAATCTCTGGCATACTACCAGTAATAATATTGATATTATAAGTTATTGCAAATTCAGAAAATTTCTGAACGATTATAGGGGTAAATTCAGCCAATTTTCTAATGGCTTCCGATTCTGATAAATGGTTGTTTTCTGCCATTAATGGCGCATTGAAAAACTCTGGAAACAAAGCAAAATCAGAACGATAGGCAGCAACAGCATCAATAAAATATTCGGCTTGTTGCATAAGTTCGTCCATATCTTTATACAATCGCATTTGCCATTGGATTAATCCTAACCTCACGACTTTCTTTTTAGTAGCCGCTTTTTTAGTAGGTTTTTCATAATAAATATTATCCCATTCCAATAGTACAGCATATTCGCCAGAAGCTTTGTCGTCTTCTAAATAGCCCTTCAAAATTCTAACAGGATGAAAATCATTTGAAATTTGAAAATTTAGTACGGGATCGTGAATTTCTTTTCGTCTGACTTTATCAATGTATTCTTTTGGCGTCATTTCAGCTGCATGCTTGTGATAATTTGGAATTCTACCACCAAAAGCAATGCCTCTTAAGTTTAATTTTTCACACAACTCCTTTCGGTAATCATATAAACGCCTTCCAAGTCGTAACCCTCTAAATTCAGGTTTTATAAAGACATCAATACCATACAAAGCATCACCTTTTTTAGCATCGTGCGTGTTAAAGGTGTAATTACCAGTTATATCATCATAGGTATGAATATCATCAATACTATCATAGTCAACAATAATAGATAATGCACATCCAGCTATTTGATTATTTACTTTAATGATGACTTGACCTTCAGGGAATTTTTCAATCAATGTTTTTATTTGATGCTCTCTCCAATACAAATTTGGCATGGACTTATAGGCTTCTTGCATGGCGCCTTTAAGTTCCTGATAATCATTTAAAGTTAGGTACTCGAGTTCAATATTTTCTATGTCTTGAGGTTTCATTTATAACGAAATTAGTTCATGTAAAAGTAATTCAAATTACAATTGAAAACTCAAAATACGATTAATTAATTATTCGGTATATAGGATATTGCAAATGGGCTTTTTCGTAGTGTTCCGAGCGTTCAAAAATCCAATTAAGCTGGGCATACCAGTTATTTGCAAATTCAGAATCTGTTTCTTTCTTTTTATTGAATTCCGTTTTTAGTTCTAGGTTCTTGTTTAAAATATCAAGAGCCTCATCTTCAAAAACGTACGGCGAGAAACCTTCTTTTTGTTGTAAAATAGTATCAAAGAAATTCCAATTAAAAAACGAATCAGGCGCTTGGGGTTCTAAAGTTTCTAATAAGTATCGCTTACCATATTGATGGGTAGAAATATAATAATCACCTTTTCGAAATGCGACTTCCTCTGTTGTGGGAATTAGTTGGGTATTGTAATGTGGATAATGCCCTTCGTAGGCATTTTTGCGTGTTTCGTAATTAGAAATTTTATAAGATTCAACAACAATGGTGGTGTCACTTTCAATGCGTTTCATTTCAATTTTATTTAATTTCAATAAATCTATGACATTGTGCCAACCTTGTGGAATGATGTAACCTCTTGGAACTGTTACTTCAATTTTTGGTTTAAAATGATTTTTATAAACTACTTCTTTTGTAAAAGGCTTGTTGCGGTCATATTTTAAGCGTTGTGATCCAGTGATTTCACTCTCGATAAATTCACCTTCAAAACCTTTAAACTGTAAGATGCTTGTTTGGTTTTCATCAATTTCCCAATCAAGAGTATATGAATTGTTGGCTTGAAACTTCATAAAGCTCAATTGTCTGTTGACTTTTATTGCATCATGATTTTCTTCAATAATTTCTATCATACTTATCATGAGTTCATAAGTACCTTCTACACGTTGTTTATAGGGCTTTAACATATGAGTTTCAACCATCATACCTAAAGTATTCCACAATGTAGTATAACCCGTTGAATATCTAGGATAATCCATAAACTGACTAAAACCTTTTTCAGGAATCTGATTAAATACGTTGACGTAAGGCGTGATATCCCAATCTTTTTTTGTTAGCTTATTTTCTAGTTGTGGCATTATTTCAGAATGTAAATAATTACCTAGTGAACCGCCTAGTTTGTTGTGTTGTGTAAATAAGTGGGTTAATGTATATTGGTAATCGGCTCCATTGCTTACATGGTTATCTATAAAGACATCAGGCTTAACTAAATGAAATATTTGTGCAAAGGTTTTAGCATTTTTGGTATCACATTTTATAAAATCACGATTTAAATCGTAGTTTCTGGCATTACCTCTAAATCCATATTCCATTGGCCCATTTTGATTGGCACGTGTTCCTGAATTTCTATTCAGACTACCACCAACATTGTAAATAGGAATGGTTGCCAAAACCGTATGTTTCGGCATGTTAATTTTCCCTTGAACAAGATCACGATACAACATCATCGTGGCATCAACACCATCACTTTCTCCTGGATGAATACCATTATTAATAAGTAAAATTCTTTTATTAGTCCTAACAGCATCAAAATCAAATTCCTTGTCTGGGTTTAAAGTTACTACATGCAAAGGTTCCCCAGAATCTGTAAGGCCCATAGTTTGTATGTTAATTTCGGGATACGTGTTGGCTAACTTCTGATAATATGAAATCGTTTGTTGATAGGTCGCCGTTTCTGTTCCGTTACTCTTTTCAAAAACGGTATTGAAGTCTTTTTTGCTTTGAGCCAAAAGATTTATTGAAATTAAAAAAACAAGAAGTATACTAAAAATTCTATTCATGAATAGGTATTTTAAAAAGTAAACTTAATCAATTTAAACCAATATAAACTTGTGCTTCTTAAGATTAACCGTATTTTTGCGGCTTGTAAAACAACCATCATGACAGAGTTTATTAGAAGGCGTGCAGCCAATGCCAAAAACGATATTTTATCTGGTTTAACCGTTGCTTTAGCATTGGTTCCAGAGGCAGTTGCTTTTGCTTTTGTGGCAGGCGTAGACCCATTAGTTGGATTGTATGCAGCCTTTATGATTGGCTTAATTACGTCAATATTTGGTGGTCGACCAGGTATGATTAGTGGTGCAACAGGTGCTTTGGCAGTGGTTATGGTTAGTTTGGTAGCCGAAGGTAATGCCATGGGAGCAGCAGGCGAGCAATTGGGCTTGTATTATCTATTTGCAACGGTAATTCTTATGGGGATTATTCAAATGTTAGCAGGTGTTTTTAAGCTTGGAAAGTTTGTTCGTCTTATTCCACATCCCGTAATGATGGGTTTTGTTAATGGATTGGCTATTGTGATTTTCCTATCACAATTAGGAATGTTTATGACAGTTGAAAATGGAATGGAAGTGTGGTTATCTGGAACTGAATTATGGACTATGATTGGTCTTGTTACTTTAACCATGGGAATCATGTTCGGTTTACCTAAATTAACCAAAAAACTACCTGAAGCCTTATTAGCTATTTTAGTTGTATCTGCTATTGTTATTTTTGGAAATTTAGATGTAGCCACTGTTGGTAGCTTTATTCGTGAAGGTGGTGGTGAAGGCTTAAAAGGTGGTTTGCCACAATTTCAATTTGACATATTTGAAAAAGTGCCTTTTACTTGGCAAACCTTAAAATTTATTGGTCCTTATGCGTTGATATTGGCAGCTATAGGTTTAATTGAATCTTTAATGACCTTGAATCTCATTGATGAATTAACTGAAACAAGAGGTAATACCAATCGGGAGTGTCTGGCGCAAGGTGGAGCAAACATCGTAACAGGCCTTTTTGGAGGCATGGGAGGTTGTGCCATGATTGGGCAATCCATAATCAACATCAAAGGTGGTGGTCGAACACGATTGTCTGGAATTGTTGCTGCTTTAGCTTTACTTGGCTTTATTTTATTTGCGTCAGGTCTTATTGAACAAGTACCTATTGCAGCTTTAGTAGGCGTTATGTTTATGGTAGTTATTGGGACTTTTGCTTGGTCAAGTTTTAGAATTATGAATAAGATTCCTAAAACTGATCTGTTTGTATTGATTTTAGTTTCTGGTTTAACGGTTTTATTCGATTTAGCCATTGCTGTGATCGCAGGTGTTATTGTCAGTGCTTTGGTATTTTCATGGGAAAATGCGAAGCGTATTCGTGCGCGTAAACGCATTAAGGATGATGGCACTAAAGTTTATGAAATTTGGGGACCATTATTCTTTGGCTCCATAAAGGCTTTTAACGATAAGTTTGATGTTAAAAACGACCCAGATACCGTAGAAATAGATTTTGTGGAATCACGTGTAAGTGACCATTCGGCATTAGAAGCTATTTTTAATTTGGTTGAAAAATATGAAGCTGAAAATAAATCTATAAAACTCAAACACTTAAGCGAAGACTGTAAAATTTTATTATATAAGGCTAGTCCGAAGTTTCGAGAAGTGATTATTGAGGATATTGATGATCCACGCTATCACTTGGCAGCCAATCCTGAAGAATTTCCAAATTCATTATCGGAATATAAGTTTTAGTCTAAACTTCTAGATTGACCATTAAGCAATTTCCAGCCATCAGTGCGTTTAATAAGTGTACCTGATTCTATTATTTTAAATTGGGAAGTAACATTGGCTGTGTCAACCATTTCGCCTTTTACAATACCTGAATAGTTAGCAATTTTTGATGATAAAGGAAAGATTTCTAAAGTTTCAAATTCAAAAGCAATAGATTGGATACTTTTGTTATTCTGAATAAGAATTGCTTTAATTGAATCATATTTTATTGTCGATTGATAACCAGGAGGCACCCAATAAAAATCTTCTGAATCATCAAGATAATCAAATTCAGCTGGCAAACCATTTTGCTTAATAGCATCGTGATAATCGTTAAACATAATTTCGATTTCACCAATAATTTGTGCTTTATCTAATTCTTTAGTCTCTTCCTTTTTGCATCCTAAAACGAGAATGATAAATAGAAAATAATAAAGTTTCGAATATTTCATGACAATTATTTCACACGAACACTTTTTGGAACCAGTTTGGTATAATCACCATGGTTTCTAATAACATCTCGAACAATCGACGAAGCTATATAAGATGTTTTAGCAGCTGTTAATAGGAAAACGGTTTCAATAGGAGCCAAATCCCGATTAGTATGTGCTATGGCTTTTTCAAATTCAAAATCGGCTGGGTTCCGTAAGCCACGTAAAATAAATTTCACATTATTTTTTAAACAAAAGTCAACAGTCAATCCTTCATAAGATACTACAGTCACTTTTGGTTCATCCTTAAATGCATCAGAAATAAATTGCTTTCGCTCTTCTAATGAAAACATATATTTCTTTTCAGCATTAACACCAATGGCTACGATAACTTCATCAAATAGTTTGACGGCACGCTTTATTATATCATAATGTCCAAGAGTAATGGGATCAAAAGATCCTGGGAATATGGCTCGTTTCATAAAGTTAAAATTACAAATTTTATTTCAAAGCCTCATCAATAGCGTTTTCAAACAATTGGGCTAAACTAATTCCTGCAGCTGCAGCTTGTTGAGGTAAAATGCTGGCTTTAGTTAAACCTGGAACTGTATTAACTTCTAGTAAATGTGGTTCTCCATTTTTAAAAATGTATTCGCTTCTAGAAAAACCTTTCATTTTGAGAATCTCATAAACTTGTTTTGCTAGCCTTCTTACTTTATCAGCATCAGTTTCAGAAATACGAGCCGGTGTTATTTCTTGAGATTCACCCAAGTATTTTGCTTTGTAATCAAAAAAATCATTATCGCTTACAATTTCTGTTATAGGTAATACCTTGGTTTCTCCTTTATAGGTTATAACACCAACAGAAACCTCAATGCCATCTAAAAAAGACTCAATAATAATTTCATCGTCCTCTTTGTAAGCCACTTCAACAGCATGTTTAAGCTCTTCTTTTTTATATACTTTTGTGATTCCAAAACTACTTCCGGCTTTATTGGCTTTAACAAAACAGGGCAGACCCACTTTTTTGATAATGGCACTTTCATCAATCAAATCACCAAAATTCAAATAATAACTTTCTGCCGTTTTTATGCCATAAGGTTTTAATACACTTAAACAATCACGTTTATTAAAGGTCAGAGCGGCTTGATACATACCGCAACTGGTGTGTGGTATGTTTATTAATTCAAGATAAGATTGCATGTAGCCATCTTCTCCTGGAGAACCATGAATGGCATTAAACACACAATCAAATGAAATTTTTTTATGATCAATTGTTATCGTAAAATCGTTTTTGTCAATAGGGTGCTCTTGGTCATTGGCATCCACATAAACCCATTTGTTTTTGAAAATATGTAATCTATAGGCGTTGTACTTTTCGGGATTTAATGTTTCATAAACCACTTGTCCACTTTTAAGCGAAATTTCATATTCGCTTGAGTATCCTCCCATTATAATACCAATATTTTTTTTCATAAATATTTACTACTCATGTAGAAACCTTGTTAATTAATACTATATGTGTAATCTGAAACGTACTATAAAACGTATCTAATATTAGTTAAGCTAAAATATCACTAAATAATCGAAAGTAAAAACAGTTCTGTTTTTATATATTTGTTTCAGAAATAATCACCCATGAGTTTAATAGGATTCCTTAAAAGTAAAGTATTTTTAAAACAATTGGTTCTGGCGTTAGTAGCCATAGTCGTTATTGTTTTTATCATGTTAAAATGGTTGAATATTTCAACAAATCACGGTGAGTTTGAAACAGTTCCTGATTTAAAGGGGAAGTCAATTGAAGTGGCTAAAATTGAATTGAACGAGAATAATTTGGCCATGGAAATATTGGATTCTTCAAATTTCAATCCAGATTATCCAAAGTTTTCAGTTATTGAGCAAGATCCTGTTGCAGGTAAACAGGTAAAAGAAAACCGTAAAATATATTTAACGCTAAACCCTTCGGGATATAGGAAAGTGATGGTGCCAGAATTGGAAGAACGCACTTTAAGGCAAGCCAAACCAACATTAGAAGCACTAGGTTTTGAAGTTGGAAACTTAAAGTATGTAGATAATATAGCTATTGATGTGGTATTAAAGATGACTCATAACGGAGAAGAAATTAAGGCTGGTGACATGTTACCTAAAACATCAAAAATAGATTTGGTATTAGGAAATGGTAAAAGACCTGGTTCAAACTAATCATGGATCAATACACACCAGAAAATCAGCCAGAAGATGATGACTTGTATGAGCATTATGCATTTACAGCCGAAAAAGGTCAGCAACCACTTCGAATAGATAAATACTTAATGAATTTTATTGAAAATGCTACACGAAATAAAATTCAAGCGGCTGCAAAAAACGGAAATATTTATGTGAATGATGTTCCTGTAAAGCAGAACTACAAGGTAAAGCCTCTGGACAAAATCAGAGTGTTGTTTGAGCATCCACCTTACGAGTATTTACTCACGCCAGAAAATTTGCCACTTAATATTGTTTATGAAGATGATGATTTGTTGGTGGTAAATAAAGAAGCTGGCATGGTTGTGCATCCAGGTCATGGCAATTATTCAGGTACTTTGATTAATGCCTTGATCTATCACTTTGATAACTTACCTAATAATTCTAGTAACCGACCAGGTTTAGTACATCGTATTGATAAAGACACTAGTGGCTTGTTGGTGATTGCTAAAAATGAGGAAGCTATGACGCATTTGTCCAAACAGTTTTTCGATAAAACTAGCGAACGTGAGTACGTGGCATTGGTTTGGGGGAATATTGAAGAAGACGAAGGCACCATAGAAGGCAATATTGGAAGACATCCCAAAAACCGATTGCAAAACACCGTTTATGAAGGCGATGATGCTGACAAAGGAAAACCTGCTGTTACACATTATAAAGTTTTGGAACGTTTGGGTTATGTTACATTGGTCTCCTGTAAATTGGAGACAGGTCGTACACATCAAATACGGGTGCATATGAAACATATGGGACATACGCTATTTAATGACGAGCGTTATGGTGGTGAACGCATACTAAAAGGAACAACTTTCACCAAATACAAGCAATTTGTAGAAAACTGTTTTAAAATACTACCACGTCAGGCACTTCATGCCAAAACACTTGGGTTTATGCATCCTAAAACTGGTAAAATGCTCCGGTTTGATTCTGAAATCCCCGAAGATATGCAAGCTTGTGTTGAAAAATGGCGTCAGTATTCTAAACACCAAGATGTTTAAGAGAATATTTTGGATTAATCCGAAAAAATATTACTTTAGTTTTAAATTATTCATCTTATGAAAAGACGTGACTTTTTAAAGCGAACAGGACAAACATTGTTAATTACTTCTGCGGTAACAATAATAGGTTCGTCTATTGTATCATGTAAATCAGATGATGATGATAATGGATTCTATAATGATGGTTATTATGACGATGGGTACTACGATGATGGTTATTATGACGATGGCTATTAATTGACAATCTTTATTTCCTTTTGACACTTTTTTTAGAGAATTAAACACTTCCTGATTGTTTTTCATGGTTAACTATGTATTAAATCCTAAATTTAAAGTAAGCAAAGAACATCACAGTTTTATTTTTACGAGTCATGAGCATGAGTATTTACTTGATGTAACTGATTTAGCCAGTTATGACTTTATGGTTAAGTCAATTGATCGTAATGTCTTTTTTAAAGACGAAGTTCCTAAAGAATTTACAGAAGGCTTTGAGGCACTTATTCAACTCCATATTTTAGAAATAAATTCGATCACTAAATAAAAGCACATGTCAAAAGCATCAAATAACCAAATTGCGTTGACTTATGTTGTGCCGTTTTATCTAGACAATAGCAAGTTTAATCCACTTTTAGAATTAATAGCGATTTACAGTCGTTATAGTCCCAATGTTTTAAAGCACATTCATTTTGTATTTGTAGATGATCACTCACCAATCCGTTTTATAATTCCTGAAGATGTGCCACTCAACTATACTTTATTAAGAATCACAGATGATATTGAATGGAATCAAGGAGGCGCACGCAATTTAGGTGTCAACTATGCTAAATCAGACAAAATGGTTTTAACGGATTTAGATGTATTGTTTCCTGAAAACTTATTTGAGAGCCTTATAAGCTTTGAGATTCCTAAAGATGCTATTTTTAAGTTCAGAAGATATTATGGTTTAAAGGAAGTTGACCCGCATTTTAATGTGTTTTTTTTAACTCAAGACGTTTTTTACAAAAGTCAGGGTGTAGATGAAGCATATTGCGGTCATTATGGTCATGAGGATAGTTTCTTCTATTTTTTGCAAAAAGCTTTAGGGACCAAATTTTATATTTACACATATTCAAATGTTGTTCATAGGGAACACAAACACTCCAAATTTAAGAACCATAATAGTTTGATTAGAGACCTAACTGTGAATGATGCACTTAATGAAAAAAAATTAAAAACATTACAAACAGCCAAAAACCCATTGGATGCCAGAAGTGATTTGTATTTAAACTTTAATTGGGAAGTTTTAAAAGAAAACCAATTTCATTTTTAGTATAAAGCTAGTCAATGCTTCAATAGAAAATATAAAATACGCATCTTGAATTTTATTAATTACAATTGTAACTTTGAAGAAAATACAAATTGTTTATGAAACTAGTGTTATCTCCTGCCAAATCTCTAGATTATGATAGTAAATTACCAACTACCAAAGCAACAGAGTCTTGTTTTTTATCAGAAGCGGAGCGTTTAAATAAACTGCTTAAAAAGAAATCGGCTAAAAGTTTATCCAAGCTCATGAGTATTTCTGATAATTTGGGACAGTTAAATTACGAGCGCAATCAGGCATGGGAATTGCCATTTTCAAAAGATAAAGCAAGACCAGCGGTTTATGCATTTAATGGTGATGTGTATCGTGGTTTGGATGTTTATAATATATCTACCAAGAAATTGGGCAAACTCCAAGATACTGTTAGGATTCTGTCTGGTTTATATGGCGTTTTAAAGCCATTGGACTTAATCATGCCTTATAGATTGGAGATGGGAACAAAACTACCGGTTGGAAAAAACAAAAACCTCTATGAATTCTGGAAAAAGAAAGTTACTAAAGCTTTGAATGATGAATTGGAAGAAGGTGAGTTATTCTTAAACTTGGCCAGTAATGAGTATTTTAAGGCTGTAGATACTAAAGCCTTAAAAGTACCTGTGGTACATATTGATTTTAAAGAACTAAAAAATGGCGACTACAAAACCATTGGTATATTCGCCAAACTAGCTCGTGGATTAATGGCGCGCTATATCATTGAAAATGATGCGAAAACCTTGGATGATATTAAAGGTTTTGATTTAGAAAATTACAGATTTCATGAGCAACTCTCCAAAGAAAACAATTTGGTCTTTACAAGATAATAAACGTTCAGAATTTGAACGGCGAGCTTTTAAACCTACTGGTAAAAAGCCAAAAAACAAGACCCTACAATACGTTTTGGTTTCTCTTGTTGTATTATTTGGATTCAGTTTTTTACTTATAAAAATTAATGAAGATCCATTAGAAACTTGTTTGTGGGATTCCTTTTGTATAAACTCAAAAGACAGCTTATTGCTATACACCGTTTATGTATTTCTAACAATATGCCTCATTATAGGTTCTATAGCAGGTGCCTATGCTTTAGGAAAAAAACTAGGTAATAACATTAAGGTTTAGCTTTTTTGTTGATACTAATTTTATCTTCTGGTTTTACTTTCTTTTTAATTCTAGGACGTCTGACACCAAATGTACCTCGATTGATTTTTCCACGTTTTGTTTTTTTATCGCCTTTTCCCATTTTTTACTTCCCACGAAAGTGGGAATCTTATTTAATTAAACTTATTTATCCTTTAATATAGTGAAAAAAGTTAAGCTTTAAAATTTGTAGTTTAGCATGTAACAAAAAAATTCCTGCCTGCGCAGGAATGACAAATGAGTGGTTATTGATAGTTGCAAAAAATTGTACTTCGACAGGATGGGTAGAGTTATCGAGATCTTTTTTTTGAGTGTTAAAATTCTGATTCTCGATACAAATTTTTCTCATTTCAATCGAAAAATCCACTCGAATTGACGAAATTTATCAAAATGCACTATAGATTCTTGCCTTTGGTGGCACTTCGACAGGCTCAGTGTGACAAGAATACAGGCTTGCACAATGTGGCACTTCAGACACCAACTTGTTCAGTGTGATGCAGAAAATCGAAGATTCGACGGAGTCAATTATATTATGTTCCAGCACAAACATCCATACGAGCCATTTATTCAAGGGAACACCACAAAACTGATTGTTGGCACCTTGCCACCGCCACGTTTTTCTACGGGCGATTTACTGGAAAAGGATGTTGATTTTTGCTATGGGAGTTACTACAATAGTTTGTGGTTGTTTATAGATGAAATACATCAATTGGGATTGCGGTATGATAACTCGCAGGAAGCCATAGACCAGCGTCAAGCGTTTTTAATTGAGCATCAAATAGGTGTTTGTGATATTGTGGCATCAGCCGAAAGGGAGAAGATAGATGCTTCTGATTTGGGTATGACAAACATTGTGTTACGTGATTTGGTAGGCTATTTAAAGCAATATCCTCATATTGACACTTTATTATTTACAGGAGGTAATAGTAAAAATGGTCCGGAATATTTTTTTAGAAGGCATTTACGGGATTATAACCTGAAACTGGAGCTGGTAAATAATGAAGTACCCAGAATCCATAAATTTCAGCTTCAAAATAGAACCATCAAAACAGTATCATTAACTTCTGGTTCTGGAGCTGCCAATATTTCCATTAGCCGCTTGCCTTTGTATAAGCAGTTAAAAGCAAAAAACCCCGAGTTTAACACCTTTGATTTTCGGGTTATGCAGTACAGCGCGTTTTTTTAGGTGTTGGGTTCGCGACGCTAAAGGTAGGGACAGTTGATTTGATGATTTGGTTATTCGTGTTTGGGAACGACCAATCACGCTCGGGGAACGACCAATCACGCTTGGGGAATGACCAATCACACTTGGGGAATGACCAATAACGCTTGGGGAACGACCAATCACTCTTGGGGAATGACCAATAACTCTTGGGGAATGACTAATAACTCTTGGGGAATGACCAATAACTCTTGGGGAATGACTAATCACGCTTGGGGAATGACCAATAACGCTTGGGGAATGACTAATAACTCTTGGGGAACGACTAATCACGCTTGGGGAATGACCAATAACTCTTGGGGAATGACTAATAACGCTTGGGGAATAACTAATAACGCTTGGGGAATGACTAATAACGCTGTTGGAATGGTTAAAATGAAATAAAAAGATGAGCCGTAATTGCGGTTATACATTGTTGGCAAACGTTATTATTAAAAATATTTTTCGGCATTTTCCCAAATTTGATATTTACTATGCTCTCCTAAATAATAATAGAACTTTCCGTCTGGTTTAATCAGAATATAATTTCCATATCTTACTTCATAAGGAAAAAATAATTTTTTAAATAAATTCTCTTTATCTGCTATCCAATTAATTTTATTTTGATGATAATATTTAAGATTGTCAGATTCAGGTGAGTTTATCCAAAATTGATTTATATCAGCAATATTGTGAAGTTTTTTCAAATAGTCTTTATCTAAAATATTCCAAGTAGACCTTGATTTTGTGTTATCAGCTTTTTTCGGAAATGCAGTTAAATAATTTATTACAATATTTTGAGTGGAATCGATTGTTTTGTCAGTTAATTCAGTTAAGTAGGATTTTAAATTCTCAAAAGTAGTTTTGTCAAGTTGTCCAAATTTTTTTCGAGTTACTAATAATCCAATTTGGGTAGTATCATTCTCAAAATATAAGTCTAAATTTTTACTATAATCTTTAGTTTTAATGAAATCTTGCTTGCTTATTTTTTCTCTACTTTCATTATAGAAAATTATTGGTTTTTCTTGTCCGAAAGTCAGGCAAGTAAATAAGATAAATACGAATGTTAATCTCATAGTTCGATTTTTGGGTTAAATGTTTGCCAACGTGTTCATGTATGATTTCGTTGCGTGGTTTAGCACGTAATTTAGCAAATACAAACCGAATAGAAAATCCGCAAGGACTTTCGTAAGTAGGCTTGCACCAGCAATCCGCCAGAATGACTTGTCGGGCTGGTTAATTATACACGTTTTACCCAACGTTTATTCTTTATTCAGATGATTTAAAAGTGAAATTCGAATGATGTTATAATGGATAAATCAAATTAATAGTTCGATTTTAGTTTAGTTAAGGAGTGCAATTAGTAAAGTTAGGTTTAGGAAGTACCCATGAAGGAGTTGAATATGAAAACGATCCACAAGAAGTGACATTACTAACATCCCATGAACTTAAATCTTGATTGAATACTGAATTGTAGAACATATAATACATATTTGTGACATTGCTCACATCCCAAGAGCTTATGTCTTGATTGAAAGTTGAATTCTCTCTAAACATAGATTCCATTGTATTCACGCTACTCACATCCCAAGCACCTATATCTTGATTGAATACTGAATTGTAGAACATATAATACATACTTGTGACATTGCTCACATCCCAAGAGCTTATGTCTTGATTGAAAGTTTCATTCTCATAGAACATACCACGCATACTTGTGACATTGCTTACATCCCAAGAACCTATGTCTTGATTGAATACTGAATAAGAGAACAAACCAATCATTCTTGTTACATTACTCACATCCCAAGCAACTATATCTTGATTGAATACAGAATTATATTTGAACATTGACGACATTTCAGTAACACTGCTCACATTCCAGGCGCCTATGTCTTGATTGAATTGAGATGAGAGGAACATACCACGCATACTTGTGACACTGCTGACATCCCAAGCACCTATATCTTGATTGAAAAGTGAGGAGGCGAACATAATACTCATATCAGTAACACTGCTCACATCCCAAGCACCTATATCTTGATTGAACACAGAACGGAAGAACATACCCTTCATATTTGTGACATTACTCACATCCCAATTACTTATATCTTGATTGAAGGTTGAATAAGAACTAAACATAGATTCCATTGTATTCACGCTAATCACATCCCAAGCACCTATGTCTTGATTGAATTCAGAAGAATTGAACATACGCGTCATATCAGTAACACTGCTCACATCCCAATCACCTATATCTTGATTGAATTCAGAAAAATTGAACATACCCGTCATATCAGTCACACTGCTCACATCCCAATCACCTATATCTTGATTGAATTCAGAAAGGGAAAACATACTACGCATACTTGTTACATTACTCACATCCCAAGCACCTATATCTTGATTGAATAGAGATTGGATGAACATACCCCTCATACTTGTTACATTACTCACATCCCAAGCACCTATATCTTCATTGAAAACTGAACCAAAGAACATTTCAAACATATTGTTGACGCTACTCACATCCCAATTACCTATTTCTTGATTGAATACAGAATTAAAGTAGAACATATTGCTCATATCAGTAACACTGCTCACATCCCAAGCACCTATATCTTGATTGAAAAGTGAGGAGACGAACATATAACTCATATCAGTCACGTTACTCACATCCCAAGCACCTATATCTTGATTGAAAAGTGAGGAGACGAACATATAACTCATATCAGTCACGTTACTCACATCCCAAGAACCTATATCTTGATTGAATGTTTCATTCTCATAGAACATACCATTCATATTGTTAATTCTTGATGTACAAATCACGGTAACATCTTCGTTGTTCAGTATCATAGAATTTAAAGTCTCTAAATCTACAATTGTGTACTCAATACCATCAACTTCTCCCACATCACCTATTTCTGCCCATTCTTTTGCTTTTATGGTTACACCGTTGTCGTCTAAATAAATAGGATTGGAGTATCCTAATTCTTCGGTATAAAAACTGATTTCATTACCATAAAATTCTCCATATGTATTCTTTAAAAATGTCCTTACATAGTATGTAGTATTTGGTTCAAGGTTTATAATGGTTGTACTAATTTCAGTTCCATTTATATTGACTTGATTGTCGTTTATTGTAGGCTGTATAGTAGTTGCATACACAAAGCCTTGTTCAGTGTTATTAGGCACTTCACAGTTTTCTGAAATTACACTTATAGTTCCACTTAAAGTCGCTGAAGTATCTGTTATATCAGATGCTACTGAAGTGGTTAACGTAGTTTCGTATTGACAAGGAGTACGTTCATCATTTTCTGAAGAACATGAAAAAAACAAGAAAAAAGCAAGACTAAAAATTAAAAACAGATTTTTCATATTGAATTGATTTTTTTAGACAATCTATACCCATAAGATGCATAATAAGTGAAAAGGTTGCGTTGAACTTTTAACAATCTTCGTATGTTGGGTAATGAGCTTGTATATGGTTTGTTGCATGGTTTAAGCACCTAATGTAGCAAATAAAAACTGAATAGAAAATCCGCGAGACACGAGCACGAAGTGCGAACTGTGCGTAAGCAAATTTTCGTAAGTAGGCTTTTACTAGCAATGGATTATATACTTTGTTGTAACCAGTTTTATTTAATTACTTTAATCGAAGTTATACTTTCTTTAGTTTTAATGGATAATATGTAAATACCTGAATTGATATTTGTGAAATAAAGAAATTCTTGAACCTTTCCAGAAGGAATCAATTTATGATTAATGAAAGTTTTAATAATTTTACCTGTAATGTCTCTCAAATAAATCGAAATTTTTTGGCTAGAAAGTAATTCAAATTTTAAGATACCAACTTCATTGATGGGATTTGGATAAAACATTAAATCTGCCTCTTTATTATTACTCAAAACACCAAGTTCTAAACTTGTTATAATTCTTATAATCATAAAATCATATTCATACTGAATTCTTGCATATCCACCAATAATGATATTCCCATCAAGTTGAGAGGCACTGCTTACACCATAATAAAAATCACTATTTTCTACATTTGGGTTTATAGTTGTAACACCGTTATCTCCAAATGATGTATCAAGGATACCTGTTTCATTAAATTTAATTATGGCAACTTTGGCAATGTTATTGGTACTAGTTGTACCTGATAAAATAATATCACCACTAGACAGAATAATACTTGAATTACAATTGTCATTACCTGATATATTTTTAATTGAAATGCCATTATTTGCAAATGTAGTATCTAAAGTTCCGTCGTTGTTTAAGCGGATTAAAGTAAAATCAAAATCACCAGTTGATATGAATATTTCGCCAGCAAGTAAAATTTTACCGTCAGGTTGAATGTTTACAGATTTGCAATAATCTGAAACACCTGAAATAGATATTATTTTTTTTCCTTCTTCACCAAAAGTATCATCAATTGTACCATTTGTGTTTAAACGAACTATGGCAATACTTTTTGGGGATATTCCAGTTGTACCCGCCAAAACTATTTTACCATTTGCTTGAATGGCAAGTGAATGGTTAGTATTGAAGTTAATACCTATTAATGTATGAAAAACACCTCCATTTCCAAAAGTGTTATCTAAAGTGCCATCAGAGTTAAAACGCATTATTACAAATTCTTTATTCGAGCCAATATAGCAATCTCCAGAGGCAACAATTTTTCCATCTTGTTGAATTCCCAATGCACGAAATATTTGATTACTGTCACCAAAGTTCGGTATTACAATACCATTGTCTCCGAAACTAGTATCAATTAATCCGTTTGAAAAATAACGAACTAAAATAAATGAATAAATTAATGTTGTTGTGTTAGGTATATATTCGCTTGAATAACCAGCTAATAAAATCTTCCCGTCATCCTGAATTTTAATTGCTAGAGCATCATCATAATAATTTAAATTGGTAATTACTTTTCCTAGGTTTCCAAAACTTAGATCTAAAGTGCCGTCGGGATTTAAACGAGTTAAAGCAATGTTTGAATTAGATGTACCTGTAAGAAGTATTTTTCCGTCAGACTGTATTGCGACATCTCTTCCAACATCAAAATTAGAATTAAAGTCCACTGTGCTAATCCCAGAATCCCCAAAGTTAGTATCTAAACTTCCTTCTTGACTTAGACAATTATTATAGAGAATAATATGAAATATCAATATAATTATTAATCTATTTATCCTAACAAGATTTTTTGAATTTAATGTCATCATAATTTTACATGAGCATGGTTAAATTGGTTACAACGGTTTTCGTATAACCGTTGGTTACGGGTTAATATGCGTTAATTTTTGGTTTGACACAGACTTTAGCAATTCCGAGTGGATTCGGACTTAGTCGAATCCGCCGACTAGAGCGTAGCGACTGGCGAAGCAAATTGCGGTTATACATTGTTGTGTGTAGTTTTTATGGTCGATAATATATTATCCTTTCTTTTGGTTCTTTCGTTCCCCAAAGTATTTCCACTTCACTTTCAGTTAAATTTATTAGTCGACCTTTTGCCACTTTCTTGTTAAAATAAATAAATATACTGTCTTTCTCCAACTTATATGGGACATATCTTTTATCGCTGTAGCGTACGTATAAATCTTCCTGAAAAATCGCAAAATTACTATTGTCAAATCTTGAATTAGTAAGCCATTTTCCTTTAAATCGACTCAAATCAAATTCTTGATTAGTAAATTCTATTTGAGAATTTTTTTTCTGATTGTTAAGATGAGTATTATTACTGCCACAAGAATTACAGAAAAATATTACAGTTAAGATTAAGTAAATTTTTTTCAACATAATTTTGTTTTCAAATTACACACAACGGTTTTGTGTATGGCTCGTTGCGGGAAATCAGCTATGATTTTCCGCCGTAACCGAAAGATAGCAAATTGCAATGAATTCCGATTAGGAATTCAGCCGCAATGAGCTATACACGTTGTTAGCAAACGATTTTTAATCATATATTTTTCTAAATTCCATTTTATTCTGCCAGCAATCTTGAAATTCAGATTCACAGTTTAATTTAAATCCAAATTCAATCAAATTTCCGTTATATTTTATATGGGTTTTCGAAAGTCCGATTGGTTTTTCTTTTTTGGGTTTCTGTGACGGTTTGTAAACTTTATTTCTCGTAGTTTCATAAAGTTCTCTTTGTCCGATTTCAAATGCGATTTCGTTTTCAGTCAGTTTGAAATTCAAGAGTGGATTTCCATAATGAAAAACTCCGTGTCCACCAGAATCTTCGGTTCCAAAATAGAATCCGACTAATTTGGTGTCAACTGTATCTATAAATATCAGATGATTTTCTGATTCGTTTTCGGTTTGATATTCATAAACTCCAATTATTTCTAAATCAATTTGATTAAGTTCGTTCTTTTGACTTTCTTCATATTCAGTCCAAACTTGTTTTGAATTCCACGCAGCAAACGGAATCGCAACAAATTTTGGTAAAGCATAAGCCAAAACAAAATATACAATCAATAGAATTCCGATTATTTTGAGTGCGATTTTCATCAAATGTTTGCTAACATTTGGATATAATCAATGATTATATCCAACCTATAGCACTAATATATTAAATTAATTGATAAGCGTGTGATATAAAAAAACCACGAACGCCAAGCATTCGTGGTTTTTAAAAAGTAATTAAGGGTTGTTACCGTACTATACGCCTTACTCTTTAATACGTCTAAAGGTTAGGCCTCCCAACTGCTGGTACTGCGGGCTGCTGGCACCAAAGATGGCTTTTACGGCACGCTTGACTGCCTGAAAGGTTTCTACATAGCCTGTTACGGGCTCGTTGAAGAACTTGTTGCGCTCTACGCGCGAGGTGCTCCATACGGCTTGTGCGGTACTTACGGCATTGTTGGTGGCTTTCATGGCATCGCGCTTGGCTACCAGTGCGGTGAGTTGCAGCTCGGGGATGTTGGGCTGGTACTGGGTGCAAGGCGTTAGCACGTTAATGAGGTCTGTAAAGTGTTGTATCTGCTCGGTAAAGGAGGTCTGGCTGGCACTCACGTGGTTTGCGGTGCTGTCCGGATCTATTTTAATGATACGTGTTCCACGGATTTTGCGAACGTAGTGCCTGGCGTTGTCTATGGTTGCCTGTGGGGCACCGGAGGCTTCAAGCTCGTTTAGGATGCGTGTTGCCAGTGGTTTGAGGTCGCCATACACATCTTGACGGGCTTGGGTGGTGAGCTTCTTTTCCTGCATTTTGGCACGGGCGTTGTCCAAGAGGTCTTGCCCTGTGGTGTTCATGGTTTGCAGACTTGCCACGGCAATGGCGGGATTACTGGGGTTGTAATCCGTACCATAGGTAATCAGGTAGTCAACCACCTGAATACCGTGCGTGATGTTGAGCGCCATACCAGTTTCGTAATAGCCTGCGGTGCGGGCGCGCTTGAGCTTTTCGACGTTAGCAGTCTGAACAAGCCCGACGCTATCGGTCTCGACGCTGGCGGTCGGGACGTTATCCGTCGGAGTTAACAATTGGATGTTGTGTTTTTCTAATAGTTGTTTTGGCATTTGTGCCACTTGGTTAATTAGTTCGTCCGCTGTGTGCGACTTGGAACCATTTTTTACTTGTGTCTTCATGATTTTAATTGTTTTAGGTTAATAAAGACTTGGTTTTGCCGTTTTCTGGTTTTATACAGATTGCCCATGCCACGGCCATGCAGGGTAGCCTGTTTTTGCTATTACTTGTAGGGAGAGAATTTATCCAGATGCTATGGGTCGGGATTTGTTGTTAGGGAGAGGTTTTGTTGGCAGTAGTGTTTGCTTGTTTATTTGTTGATTTGGTTATTGTTTACTACCTACTAACTGCCTTAAAACGAAACGAATATAGAAAAGGTTTTTGAAATACGCAAGACTTTTTACCGATAAAGTGTTATTTTTTAACGATTAAGTGCTTTTTTATGGGTTGAATGGTTGTTTTGTGGATTCGTGGATTCGTGGATTTGATTATTTGTTGATGACGGATGGTGGTTGACCGATGACCGATGACCGATGATGGGTTACTCCCGAGGCTATCGGTTGGGACAGGTGATTTGAGGGTTGTGTCTTCGACATCTCGACAAGCTCGATACAGGCTTGCTCAGACTGACAAAGGGTGTTGGGTTGATTCGTTGATTTGGTTATTTGTTGATGATGGAAGATAGGAGACGGGAGACTCCCGAGGCTATGGGTCGGGACAAGGGTAGATTTTGTTCTTTAGGCTAGGGGTTGGGTAGTTTTTTTATTAGTCCTCTTATTATATTAATTGGAAAAATTAATTGACCAAATATTACAGTAATTAAAATAAGGGTGATGCTTAAAGTCAGGTTATTATTGAAATCATATTCCATAATTTCATTCCTATAACATTGAGTCAAAATCAAAACAATTAAAATTCCACCAAAGGTCAAGGTAATGTGTATTAAATTAAGCCATTTTGATAGTTTTCTATTGGCTTTTTCCATAATCCAATATCCAAGTCCAATTATTACGAAAAGTAATGAAATCAGCATGATTAAATGGTTAGTGGCAATTACAAAATAGGTGTCGTGAACATTGAATCCAAAAGAATCAGCTTTAATAAAAAATCCGAGTAAGCTAATTATGGGAATTGACGTCCAGAAAATTAGATATGGTTTTTTAATGAGTTTGTTCATTCAATTTGCGTCTAATGGTTTTGTGTATGATTTAACTTCGTTGAATCTTTGATTTAACTTTGTTCAGTTCGCTTTGCTCGTGTCGTTGCGTGTTTTAGCACGTAATTTAGCAAACGTTTTTTATTATGTTTTCTATTTTATAAATATCGTCTAAATTCACAAGTTTTGTGGTTTTTATGAATAGATTATCATTATCAATTTCTATTTCTAATCCTTTTTGATTTTCGAAATTCTTTAAAAGATTTTTTATTAGAATTATGTTGTGACTTTTCTTTAGGGTAAAGCATTCATAGTCATTAATTTCTAATTCGTCATCTTTCCTCAAAAGGTCAAGAAACTTTTCTCCCGAAGACTTTTCTCTAAAAAAATAGTGTCCATTTATATTATCAATTTTAATCCAATACATTAAATGAGATTCACAGTAGGTGTCTTGATAATAGGTCATTCCATGAAGTTCAGGAGCAGGTAAAAACACTATGCCATTTTTAAATTCAAACGGGTTTGAGTAGTGCCAATCGTCATAACTATTTAAAATTTTTGTTTTTTCAAAAATATCAAGTTGCTCATCAGTCAGTTTCGTTTTCCTATAATCTTTACTTTTTCTTAAGTAGTTTAATGCTCTTTCGGCTATTTTTTCGTCTTCGGTTGGGAGGTTCTCAAGTTCAGTTTCTGGAATGGTACGAAATTCATTGTCGTGTGCAATCCAATGTCCAGATTCAGCTTCTTCTAGTGTTAGTTTAGTTCCAGTTTCTGGGTCAATAATAAATTCGTCTTCTAGGCTTTTTTTTAATTTTTTTTCATATTCCTTTTCTTTTTTAGTCTTAAAAGTAAACATGAAATAAAAGGCATATACTATAAATCCAAAAAATAAAATTTCAAAAAAGGTATTCATTTATTTATGTACAAATGTTTGTTAATGGTTTTGTATATGGTTTGCTTTGCCAGTTTGCACTTTGTGCTTGTGCCATAAGTAGGCGAGAATTAGCCGTCAATTTTATATGGTGTTAGGTAACAGTTTTTTATTCTTTCTCAAATATAAATTTCATTCCGTCATAAAAACCTGAATAGGGAACGTGTCCAGCATTTTCGTAAGTTATATACTCATATTTTATTTGGTCACCTAACTCATGTTCTATTCTCTTGGATAAATCAATTATTGATTGGTGTATTTCCTTGTTTGGGTCTAATGGGTCAGCCAACGAGTTTGCTACAAATAATTTTTTTCCTTTAAAATTATTGTTGTTTTGAAAAGATTTGTCTGCTAGTTTATTGAAATAGGTATTCATATCTGCAAACCACCCAGCACAATTTCCTATATAATTATCAAACAATTCTGGTTTTGATAAAAAGGCATACATTACAAATAATCCACTTAAAGATCTACCTCTTATGGTTTTCTGACCGTTTGTACGATATTTTTTAGCAATATATGGTACTAGTTCGGTTTCTAGGAATGATATAAAATTATCGGCTTTAGGATTTTCTACTTGGTATGATGGTCTGCTAATTGGCATCATATCTCTTTCTCGGTCAGTGTTTGAAATTGCTACAATAATTATTTTTAAACGTAGATTATAGGTTACTAATCTGGCATCTATGAGATTATTTTCAGTTCCGTCTAACAAAAAGAGAACAGGATACGTATCGTTTGATACGTCATAGTCAATAGGCAGAGATACTACTAGTTGTCTATTCTCATTTAATATTTTTGATTGAAGGCTGTCTTTAATTCCAATTTTAACATTGACATCTTGAGAATAGCTAATTCCTGATTTTAAACATGCTATTAGTATAAAAAATAAAATATAGTTTCTCATAGTATTGTTATTCAAATTGTTTGCAACGTGTTTGCACTTTGTGCTTGTGCCGTAAGTAGGCTTGCACTAGCAATGAATTATTCACATTTTTATCCACCGTACTTTATTCTTTCCAATTTTGAAGTCGGTCAAGATATAAATAACTTTGCACGAACTTTTTATGTTCAGAGCTTGTCATTTTTTCCAATAAATTTAATGCTGAAATATAACTTGCCAAATTTCCATTTGACGAACTGAATTTTCCATCTTCAATAAAAGTTACTAAACTATCATTCTGAACTTTTAAATTTGGATAGTCTTTTTGTAATTGTTCTCCACCACCAATCCAAGTAACGATTTTATGTCCATCTGCAATTCCAGATTTCCCGATTAATTGAGCTCCAGCGCAATTACTCACAACATATTCAGTTTCTTTGTTTTTCTTTTTTATGAAGTTTACTATTTTTTCGTTGTTAACTTGTGCATACATATCATAAGCACTTGGCACAAAAAGAGCAGTTAATTTTGGACAATTCTCAAAAGTATAATCAGGAACGAAATGCATTCCTTCTTCGGTTGTGATTGGTTTTTCAGTTTCTGCAATTGTGATTACATTAAAAATTTGTTTTCCGCTTTCGGTTGGTTTTGCGAAAACATCTGAAGTTGCAATTACTTCGCTTTGTAGAACTCCGTTATACATCAAAAGTCCGATTGTTGGCAATTCAGATTTGAATGGTTTTAAGTGCTTAGTCAGTGTATCTGATTCTATTTCCTTTTGATTTATGCTCTCTTTTTCTAAATTATTTTTCGATTTTTCAGAGTAGCAACTAATCAGAATAGTTGCGAAAATTATTATTGTTGTTAAAACTCTAAATTTTGTCATTTTGTTCTGTTTTTTTTTTTTTTTTTGGTGTTGTGTGTGGTTTATTTCTAGAACATTGATTTTAATTAAGCTTTTTGAAATAGTTATAATTCTGTTGTGGGAGGTAGTAAACAATAGTACCTTTTGTTTGAAGAGATTCAACAAAGCTTAATGCATCAGAACCAGCATTAAAGTTTATGTAATTGTCATTGATGGATAACCGTTTTATCTTATTAAGGTTTGATAATGGGGAGATATCGACAATTTCATTGGCACCAAGTTCCAGCCACTCAAGGTTGATCAATGACGAAAGTTCAGATATATGCTCAATTTGATTGTTCCAAAGGAATAAATTTTCCAAAGAAGTTAAGTTTTCCAGAGCGTTGAGATTTTTGATACGATTGTTTCGAAGGTCTAGGTGCTTCAGTGCTACAAGAGTAGCAAGAGGGCTTAAATCCATTATATCATTCCCGTGGAGTGATAGCTTGTCAAGCTTTAACAAACCTGAAAGAGGTGATAGGTTATCAATCTCATTGTAATCTAAATTCAGCTGAACAAGGTTAGTCAGGTTTGAAACAGGGCCAATATCAGTTAATTTATTCTTTGATATAATAAGATGCTCTAAGCTAACTAATTTTTTGATAGGTGAGAGATCTGAAACTTTATTCTCTGGTACCCAAATACCGTACATACTATCTAATTCAGATAGAGGTGAGAGATCACTGATTTTTCCGTTACCAAGATTTAAGACTCGTAATCTTTTCAAGTTAGTTAAAGGCGACAGGTTACTAATTGGATTAGAATCCGCAGATATTATTTGTAGATTTTTAAAGAACTCAAGACCTTTTAACGAAGTGATTCCTCTATTTCGAATATCCAATCTTTTGATACTGTCAACATGTATTTTTGTGATTTCTCCCGATGGTAATCTAATTATTTCTCTAATTGCAATTTCAAGGTTTGAATCTTCGAAAGAAACAGTTTGAGCAGATGTAATTTGGTTGAAAAGGATAATGAAAAGTATCATTAGCGGTTTCATGGATTGCTTTAATGCTCTATTCATCTTATTTTTTATTACTGTTTTTAATATTCAGTGATTTTATCAACTTCAAGTTTTCTCATGGCTTCGCCTTCTACTAGTCTGTAAGAAACTTGTCTTGTTCCTCCAGTTGGTTCAGCATTTGTATCACCTTCTTTATAGATTGGAAAGCGTTGACTTAAAGTATTTTCAACGAGCGAAAATTCATCGTGTCCCATATATCCATTATTTATCTCGCTGTTTTCTGCTGTAGGTTGAAAATACACCTCACTCATTGATTTCTTATTATTAACGGAAAATGCGTACACATTTCCGTAACTTCCACTTCCAACTGACCGAGTAAAAACAAAAAGTTCAGGTGAGCCATCAGAATTAAGGTCTTCAACTTCTGCGTTGATTACTTCTTCACCGTCAATGTTGAGTGTCTCTTGGTATTCACGTTCTTTTAATCCAAATGTGAAAATTGTAAGGGTGTTTTTGCCATCTTTTTCTATTGAAGAGACATTAAATCCAACGTCTTGTAAGTTTAGTACGCTATTGAATTTTGTTTTGTCAATTTGATTTTGATCAATTGGTTCATTTATTTTTTGGTATGTTCCGGCAATACTTGCACCACCAGAGCAATAAAAATACAGTAAGCTTTCATCATCTTCCTTTTCTGTAGATATAGTGATTTGCGCATTAGTAAATTCAAACAGAATGGATTTTCCATCAATTTGGGTTTGGTAAAGTTTGTCATCTACTTTATAGGCAACTGCATCAAATGTACAAGTAGGTTTTTTCTTGTCTGCTCTTGAGCGGACTGAAATATTCAATTGATTATTTTCTGTTTCTGTAACTGATATGGCTATCCAATCATAGCCTTCACTTCTCTTTGAATAACCGTCAGAAACGTAGCTACCTAATACATTTAACGCTTCAGTGAATTCTGTTTTTGAAACTTCTTCAATCTTTTTTGTTTCGTTTTTACAACCGAAAGTCAAAAAAAGAATCATCACGATTGCATAAAAATTATTATTCATATTTTCTGACATTTGTTGTTATGTTAATTATCGCCAACGGTTTTGTAAATGGTTTGTTGCGTGTTTTAAGCACCTAATTTAGCAAATACAAACGGAAAAGAAAATCCGCGAGAGAGGAGCGTAGCGAACTGGCTCAAGCAATTGTCATAAGTTGGCGAGTTCTAGCCATTAATTATGCACGTGTTAGCCACAGGTTTTTTAATCGGCAATTTTGGTAAGTTCCATACCTAAAAACTGCATCCAGTTTTCACCATCGCGACTAAATTCGCCTATTTCAACCCATGTATTGTCTTTACTGTAATCACTAGTAAACCTCACGGTACCTTGATTTGGGATTTCCATTTTCCAGCGAATAACCTTTTCAGAAATAATATCTATTTCTGAAATGGATATTTTATTATCCTTATAGGCTCTTAACATGAGTTTTTTGGTTTCTGGATCTACATACATCACGCCAAAAGCTTCATGAACAACGACGGTTTCATTGGTTTCAGCATCGGTTTTTGTTCCCAATCCTTCAGCAACCATTATGTTGCAATCTGTTTTGCAATAAATTTGTTCTTTGATACGCGATTCAACTCGGCCTTCTCGAGTCATAGTCCAAGCATCACCCTCCCAAGTTCCTAACATGAAATGTAACGGTTCCATGGCGTTGGTAACTTTCTCCAAATTGTTCTGTGAAAAAACAGAGCATGAAAAAGCGAGTATAATTATAAGATTTCCAATAAGAGTTTTCATAATATATGTTTTATAATTTTAGTTGTTTAGTAATGCTATAATGCGCAAAGGCGCACCTGTTCCGCCTTTTATTTTCATGGGTAAGGCAATAATGTCAAAACCATCCTGTGGTAATTTATCCAGATTGGTCAAATTTTCAAAAGCTGGTATGTTTTCAGATAGTAAAATAACATGACTTTTAAACAGTTGCGATTGCCCGTAATCTATGCTTGGTGTATCAATACCAATGGCGTTAATGTTTCTATTATCAACCAGCCATTGTGCGGCTTCAGGTGATAATCCAGGAAAATGCAATAAGGCAATGGCATGGTCGCCACGTTCTGTAGTTCCTAAATATTGTTCTTTATTTGGATAGTATTTTGCAAAACCTGTTTGCAACAACACAATACTGTTATTAGGAATTTGATGGCCTTTTTGGTTTTCCCAGCTTGTTAAATCTTCAACCGAAATTAAATAATCGGGATTACCCTTGGCATTTTTAGATACATCAATTTTAATAGCTGAACCTATTAAGTTTTCTAATGGAATCTCTTCAACGGTTTGCCCTGTTTTAGAAAAATGAATGGGTGCATCAATATGGGTTCCGCCATGCTCGGCAGTGGCAAAATTATTAGCTGAATAGTAGAACCCTTTATCGGTGTCGCCTGCAAAAACGGTATCGAGTTCGAACTCTTTGGCTGTAACCCAATACACGGTTTCTGTGGAATATTCGTGTGATAAATCAACAATAGTTTTATCAGACAAGAATGTTAGAGTTTCTGCGGTAACCGATTTGGTTTGTGTTTCACAGCTTAAAAGAATTAAACTAAATACTATGCTAAAGCTTTTTAGCAAGAAACTAACGTTGTGATTAGGAAATTTTAATTTTAAGTATAAGAAATATATAACCATTTTTAAGGTTTCGTTTACGGTTTTGGCTATGGTTTCGTTACGGAATGCTACGCGAGTATCATTCCGCTGTAACCATAAATTTAGTAAAAAGGCTTGAAATTCCGAGTAGGAATTTCAGCCGTAATGAACTATAGCCATTGTTGTGCTTTCGTTATTTTTTATTAAGCTCTTTTTTTATTAAACTTTCTACTTCGGTAATATCATCAATCATCTTCTGCATCTCTACTAGTAAGTTTTTTTCGGTAAAATACTTTAGTGCAAATGCAGCTTCAGCCTCGAGTAATAATTTGATTGGACTCACTTCTTTTTGCAAATCTTTATTAAGCTGCGGGTGATTGTTTGCTCGTATTTTGATATTTGTTTTTAACCCCAAGGCAATGGCTTTCATTTGTTGAGATAAAAAAATTTCATTATTTGAGTTATTAACAATTGTCCATCTTTCCTGATTTCCGTTAAGGATTAGAATTTTCTCACGTAAAGTTGCGGGTAATAATTTTATTTCTCCTGTATGTTGAACCGTTTGAATCGTAGGATTTTCAAACTTTAAATAGGCTGTAACATTATCGATTTTATCAAGCTCACTTATGAAGTCATTAGTTTCTAAATTTTTCTTTCCAAACTCCTGATAATAGTTTTCAAAGGAAGTAATTCCCTCTTTTAATGATATTATTAAAGTATTAATATATTTCTTGTTTTCTTCGTAGTCACCTAGTAAGAGTTCGTAATATTGGTCTAAAACCAATTGTTGTTTTCTGCCTTCATTCCAATTGTTAATCTGTAATGCAATCAAAATTCCAATTACTACAAGAACAATTTCGCCAATGACATATTTTAAATACTTTCCAGTTTTGTTTTTCTCCATAAGGTCGTAACGGATTTTTCTAAAGAATTTTATCATTGGTTAATGGTTGGTTATAATGAAGCACAACGCTGTGATATGAATGCGTTTTAATATTTCGACAAGCTCAATACAGGTTATCTATATCAACTGTAAACGAAGTTCGTCTATTTTTTTGATATAATCAAGTAAATAGCGAACACCAAAAATAATAGCTGTATCTTTGACACCTAATAGAAAATGACGCTATAAATAAGAATGTCATTTGCACAATCATTTATATGTCATTTAAATCTCTAGGCTTAACCGATGCCTTACTAAAAGCGGTTTCTCAACAAGGTTATACAGAACCATCACCTATTCAACAAAAAGCCATTCCAGTCATTCTAGAAGGGAAAGATGTATTGGCCTCTGCACAGACAGGTACTGGAAAAACAGCTGGTTTTACCTTACCTATGTTGCAATTGTTAGAAGAGAATAAGCATTCAAAATACAGACCTATACGGGCTTTAATTTTAACACCAACTCGGGAATTGGCTGCACAGGTTTACGACAATGTCAAGTCTTATAGTGAATTTACCAATTTACGTTCGGTTGTTATTTTTGGCGGTGTTAATCAGAAGCCACAAGCGGCTGCTATTCGTAGAGGTGTTGATATTTTAGTTGCCACTCCAGGTCGTTTAATAGATTTGCAAAACCAAGGAATAGTGTCGTTAAAACGTGTTGAAATTCTGGTTTTAGATGAAGCCGATCGTATGCTAGACATGGGTTTTTTACGTGATATTGAACGCATCATGGATTCCATGCCTAAAAAACGACAAAGTTTGTTGTTTTCCGCCACGTTTTCAAAAGAGATTAGAAAGTTGGCTAATGGTATTTTGCACCAACCTGTGACCGTTGAGGCCACGCCTGAAAACACAGCTGTTGAGGTTATCAATCAGAAAGTGTATCGTGTAGCCAAAGGCAAAAAAACGGGGTTAATTATCAAGTTAATTTCTGATGGGAACTGGAAACAGGTTTTGGTTTTTACCCGAACCAAGCATGGTGCTAATAAGCTTTGTAAAAAAATGATTGGTGCGGGAATTTCAGCTGCTGCTATTCATGGTAATAAAAGTCAAGGTGCACGAACCAAGGCCTTAAGCGGTTTTAAAACTAGTAAAATACGGGTATTAGTGGCAACAGATATTGCAGCTAGAGGTTTGGATATTCCATTATTACCGCATGTTATTAACTTTGAGTTACCCAATATTTCTGAAGACTATGTACACCGCATTGGACGAACGGGTAGAGCAGGAGCCAGTGGCGAAGCTATTTCTTTAGTAAGTGCTGATGAAACAACCTATTTGAGGGATATTGAAAAGTTAATTGGTGAAAAAATACCAGTATCTGTTGTTGAAGGGTTTGAACCTGATCCTAATGCATCAACTGAACCCAGAAAGCAAGGTCAAGGTAGGCAGCAGCGATCAAAACCTAAAGGAGAAAATAGACAACCATCTAAAAGGGATAATACATCTCATACTGGGCGAAACCGAAATAGAAATAGAAGACGCTCAAATAATTAAGTGTTGACAGCCGTTTTAAGAGATAAAATACTAGCTGTTTGTGATAAGAAAATGGCCCAAAAAGGAGATACTGTTGGTTTGTCGTTTTATGCCTTTTTTGCTAATAAAATGACCATCCAGAATTATTAATGGAAGCTGCAACATGGTGGATACAAACACACCAATTAGATCATTTTGAAAAGGCTGTAAAAATTAAAAGCTTGATACATGGAGAGTCAGCCAAATAATCCACTTCATGGCGTTAAACTCGAACAAATCATTAATGAGTTAGAGGCACATTATGGGTGGGAATATATGGGACATGTCATTAATATTCGTTGTTTTACTGATAATCCTTCGGTTAAATCTAGTTTGAAATTTTTACGAAGAACACCTTGGGCACGAACTAAAGTTGAAGCAATGTATTTAACTATGATTAAAAATAAAGGCTAATTTGTTTTTTTAGAATTTGCAATTATAGCTTCAACATCTAAACCTTCACCAAAAGCATATATAGCAGACATGGCAGCTTTCATAGAAATGTTGTAGTATTCAAAATCACTATTAGTCATATAGCGAACTTCACCAGCATCAATTTTTGGAGCATCAGGAATATAAATGGTAGTATGCGTTTTTGTTTTATCAGTAATAAATCCAATGCGATAAAAACTATCTTCCTTAAAAATTATAGCTTGCCAAAACTCATTTATAACATTATTGTTATCACCAATTAAACGAAATTTCAGCATTTGAAGTGATGGCATAAAAATGAATAATTTTTTTTCTACACCAGAACTCCAATTTTTTACAATCCCTTTTTCTATAAGTAAGCCAGCTACAAAACATAAAATTATAAGGAGGATAATAGTAACGATAATAATCGATGCCGAACCAAAAACTGAATTGAGATCAAGTGCCTCACTTATTTTGGCACTAATAGGCTTGAGGGTTTTGTGTATTTGCGTCCAAGCAAAAATTATCAATAATAGCGGAACTATAAAAAATAGTCCTCCAAAAATTAGAGCTCTTGACGATTTATTTAAAATACCCATAGTGTTTATTAATTAAACTCCCAGCCAAAAGTAGATTGAAACACATAATCAGATACCGATGCTCCCTCAACAGGTTTGCTATCATAGTTATAGGTTAATCCTAATTTTATAAAGAAATCTAATGGGAGATCATATTTTAGATTCAAATTATAGTCGGCTCTGTATCTGCCGGATTCAGTTAAACTGGGATAAAATGTCAGATTTGTATTGAGGTTAAAATCTTTTACATCAAAAATGTCCAAGGCCAATCCTACATAAGCCTCTAGGGAATTTCTATTGGTGTTATTAATGTCTGTGAACTTTTCGTTGTTGAAAGCTAAACCAAAACCACCACCAAAATACATGCTATTGGAATGAATAATGTATTTGCCTAAACCACTTTTTACCGTTGAACGCAATTGAAGTTTTTGTTCATCGTTAGATAAAAAGTCACCTGAAAGGGAATAAAACCAATCTTTTTTCATGAAATATTTGAGACCTACAGAAGCATCTACACGGCTAGTTGCATCAACACTGTCTTGATTACTTCTTACCAAATTATAGCTTCCATTTAAGCCCCATTTATAAGCGGTATAAGATAAATTACTATTTACTGACAATTGACTCAAATTATTACTTTTAGTAAAATTATAACCAAGAGAAACAGACGCTTTTATTCGGGATAAAAATTTATTTTTTACGGGATTGATATATACAATATCTCTTATTTTAACCAATTCATTATTATGACCTTGTAATGTAACAACAGCCGAATCGCCATCTTTTGTATACATAGAACTATTTATTCTTGTACCGTCAGAAAGTGTCATAAGGTAGTTTTGTTTACTTTTAATACTAATGATGTCTATCCAGGTTATAGTAAAGTCAGAATCACTATAATCAGTTTCAATAGTAACAACACCTCTGTCCATTGATTTAATTTCACCAACTAATTTGTCATTGTTTTTTAAGACGATTGTGTCGTTTTGAGACCATGAAATAAAAGGTGCTAAAACGACTAAAAAAAGAAATGTAATTTTTTGATATGCCATTATTAACTTGTTTTTATGCATTTGGTATTTATCCTTTTGGGAATAATAGAACTAGCATGGCTCTAAAACCCCAATCTGCAGTATTTGCGTTGCCGTAGGGTATTCTTGGACCAATAGCAAACTGTGTGAGTTGCTTTCCGATACTAAATACTTTTGCACCAACAAGATGAAGACTTCCTGAAGTTGCATCAGCATCCCAATTTTGAGTTAATTCAGTGTTTAGAGTTATAGAATAGCCACCTTTAATGTTTTTTGCAATAAAAGGTTGTAAAAATGTATTATTTACATCGGCTCTGTTATCACTTCCTGCCACAGACCAAATATGGTTTGCTAAAGCACCAATTGTAAATTTTCCTGCTTGTTTAAGTATGACTACAGTAGGACCCATTCCAAATTTTTCAGTCCCTAGTAAGTCGTCAGTAGCTGTTGGAACTAGCAGTACAGGACCTGCTCCCCAAATAATACCATTTGATGTAGGTTCTTTTGGAGAGAAAAATCCACTCACAACAGCATCACTTAAGCCAAATTGACTACCACTATTACCATAAGCGTTGTGCTGTGAAATTACAGGTAAAATTACTCTGCCAATTAAGTTCCAGTGCTCACTAATGCTTAATGGAATTACCGGTTGAATGTTTAAGGTCATTCGTGAACCGTTTTCCGTACCAATACCAAAATCAAAATTCCCTTGAAACGGCACGCTTATTAAACTAGCAACAGGGTTTTGTAGTTGCTTGGCTAGTTTATCTGCTTGAGATATTTCTTGGTCTTGATTATCGACTATGTTATCAGGGTTATCTTGTGAAAAGGCCAAACTTTGAATAAGTATGGCTAGTAGAAAATATAAATTCTTCATTTATTGATGATTGATTAGTCGTTATAAAGATAACTGTTTTTGAGCAAAACAACTAGCCTATAGATATTGTTGGGATAAAATTTTCAATATTATCTAAAGGACTTTTTTTTATAAATTTTACGAACGCACTACCAATAATGGCACCTTTGGCATATTGTGTTGCTTGATTAAATGTTTTGTGGTTTGAAATGCCAAAACCAACAATTTGCGGATTATTGAGATTTAAGTCCGCTATACGTTTGAAGTAGTTGGTTTGTTCTACGCCGAATCCTAGTTTAGCTCCAGTGGTACTAGCCGAACTTACCATATAAATAAATCCATTAGAAACGGAATCTATATATCTAATGCGTTCATCAGATGTTTGTGGCGTAATAAGAAATACATTAATGAGTCCGTATTTTTCAAAAGTTGCTTTATACTGTTCTACAAAAACGTCCACAGGTAAATCGGGCAGTATTAAGCCATCGATTCCTATTTCTTGACATCTTTTACAAAAGGCTTCAATACCATATTGTAAAATGGGATTAAAATAGCCCATAATAATTAATGGAATGGAAACCGATTTACGAATATCTTGTAATTGATTGAATAAAACTTCAGTTGTCATGCCATTTTTTAAGGCTTGTGTAGAGCTAGCTTGTATGGTAGGACCATCGGCTAAAGGGTCGCTAAACGGTAGGCCAATTTCAATCATATCCACACCGCTTTTCTCAAGGTTTTTAATAATTGTGGTTGTATCATTTAAATTGGGATAACCCGCTGTGAAATAAATAGAAATTAACTTTTTGTCTTCTTGTAATTTTTGATTGATTCTATTCATATTTATAAGTTAAAGTAATCAATATAGTTTTGTAAATCTTTATCACCGCGTCCCGATAAACTAATTACTACAATGTCATCGGGTTTAAATGTTTTGTGCTTAAAAACAGCCAATGCATGGGCTGTTTCAATGGCTGGTATAATACCTTCTAATTGTGTTAGTTCTAGCCCAGCCTGCATAGCGTCATCATCAGTTGCCGAATAAAATTCGCCACGTCCAGTTTTGTATAAATGTGCATGTAATGGTCCAACGCCAGGATAGTCTAATCCAGCCGAAATGGAATAGGGTTCTGTTATTTGACCATCATTAGTTTGCATTAAGAGTGTTTTACAACCATGAATAATACCTGCTTTTCCTAAAGCCGATGTTGCAGCACTTTTTCCAGAGTCAATGCCTTTTCCAGCTGCTTCAATAGCAATTATTCCAACCCCTTTATTGTCTAAAAAATGGTAGTAGGTACCAGCAGCATTACTACCACCTCCAATACAAGCCACGACATAGTCAGGATACTCACGATTTTCTTTTTCCTTTAATTGCCATGTTATTTCTTCAGAAATAACCGATTGAAAACGTGTTACCATATCTGGATATGGATGAGGTCCAATTGCAGACCCGATAATATAATGCGTGTTTTCAGGGTTATTAATCCAATCTCTAATGGCTTCGTTAGTAGCGTCTTTTAGTGTTTTACTACCAGAAGTAGCTGGTACAACCCTTGCTCCAAGCATTTTCATTCTGGCAACATTGGGTGCTTGTCTAGCTATATCAATTTCACCCATATAAACAATACACTCTAAACCCATTAACGCGCAAACAGTAGCTGTGGCTACACCATGCTGTCCTGCACCCGTTTCTGCTATTATGCGTGTTTTGCCTAATCGTTTGGCCATTAATATTTGACCAATAGTATTGTTGATTTTATGTGCGCCAGTATGATTTAAGTCTTCGCGTTTTAGATAGATTTTAGTTTGATACTTTTTACTTAATCGATTGGCGAAATATAGTGGAGAAGGACGACCGACATAATCCTTAAGTAACTGGTTGAACTGTTTCTGAAAGCTTGATTCAGCCATTACTTTTAAATAATTTTGCCGTAGTTCCTCAACATTTGGATAGAGCATTTCTGGAATGAAAGCTCCTCCAAATTCTCCGTAGTATCCTTTTTCGTTGATGTTGTATGACATAATGTTATTTTTATGTCATGCTGAGCTTGTCGAAGCATCTCTTTCGAGATTCTTCACTTCGTTCAGAATGACAATCTGTTTTTAAATTCTTTTAATTGTTCAATATTTTTTAAACCTGGTTCAATTTCAAATTTGCTATTGACATCTATACCGTAGCAATATTTGGATTCCTGTTTGGCTAGGAATGACAAGATATCATCTACATTTTCTAATCCAATACCACCACTTAAAAAGAAAGGTTTCGTTGATGTATAATTACTTAAAACGCGCCAATCAAAAGAATAACCATTGCCACCAGGAAGTTTGCCTTTAGTATCGAACAAGAAATAATTGCATGCGTCTTCATAAGATTCTAAAACTGAAAAATCAAATTCATTTTTAATGGAAAAAACCTTAATAACTTCAACGCCTGACGATTTTAAAATTCGACATAATTCAGGCGATTCATGACCATGAAGTTGAATTACATTCAAATTGTGTGTTTCAATCTGTCTGGAGATAAATTCAACTTTTTCATCAACAAAAACACCAACTTTTTTTATCTCTGGTGCTATTTCAGGTATTGAGTTTTCAAAACATCTAGGTGAGGGTTCATGAAATATAAAGCCGAGATAATCCGGTTGCAATCTGGCAACTTCAAAAATATTATCTGGATATTTCATACCGCAAACTTTTAACTTCATTTTATTCTCGCGAAAGCGGGAATCTCACCACGCTTCTTATTTTCTGTCACTGCTGCGAAAGCAGGAACCTTATTCATATTGTTTAATTTATAATGGATTCCTCATCAAGTGCGGAATGACAATTCTATATTTCTAAATTATCTATAAACTCTTTGGCACTTTCACCAGGATTATTAGTTTTCATGAAATTCTCACCAATTAAAAATCCTTTATAACCGTAAGATTGCAATTCTCTTATTGATTCAATAGAACTTATACCACTTTCAGAGACTTTTACGAATTCATCAGGTATTAGCTTGCTTAATGTTTTACTTGTTTCTAAACTAACTTCAAAAGTTTTTAAATTGCGATTGTTCACGCCTAACATATCCAGACTAGGCATAATTGATTTATGTAATTCTGCTACGTTGTGAACCTCTAAAAGTACATCCAAATGGAGTGTTTTAGCTAATTTTGAAAATTGTTTGATTTCATCTTTAGAAAGTATTGCAGCGATTAATAAAATGGCATCAGCTCCATAAGCTTTCGCTTCAATAATCTGATAGGTGTCTACAATAAATTCCTTTCGTAGTATAGGTAAATGACAACTTGCTCTCGTTATAAGTAAGTCATCTAAACTACCACCAAAATACTTTCCATCAGTTAAAACCGACATGCCACAAACGCCTGCCGTTTCATATCCTTTGGCTACATCTTGGATATTTGTATTTTGATTAATCACTGACTTTGAAGGTGAGCGTCTTTTGTGTTCTGCTATAATACCTGTTTTGCTTTTGTTTAAGGCAGTTGCAAGTGACATTGTTTGTCTTTCAAACAGTACAGAATTTTCTAATTGGGAAACTGGAATTAGACTTTTTTTTAAGCCAACTTCAACATGTTTATCTCTTATTATTTTGTCTAAAATGTTCATTAGTTTTGGCTTAATTCTACAAGAGTTTTAAAACTATTTAAGGCTTTGCCTGATATCAAGGATTCTTTAGCTATTTGAAAACTGTCTTCAATTGATGTATTATTTACTGTTGATATGGCCAATGCGGCATTGGCGCAAACTACATTGTTTTGTGCATCAGTGCCTTGACCTAGTAAAATATGGGTGAAAATTTTCGCCGATGATTCAATCGAATTTCCGGCGTGAATTTGTTCTTGTTTTAATGGGTTGAGATTAAAAGTTGAAGCATCAATAATTTGTTCTCTGTCATTTTGAATAACTTTGGCTGTACCTGTAAGCGATATTTCATCGTAGCCATCCAATGCATGTACAAGTGTGTATTTCTTTTTTGTGCTTTGGTATAAATAACTGTAAAGCCTTAATAATTCTAAACTAAACACACCGACTAATTGGTTTTTTGGAAAAGCAGGATTAACCATAGGACCGAGCATATTAAAAAATGTTTTGACACCTAATTCTTTTCTAATTGGAGCTACATGTTTCATTGCTGGATGAAACAATGGAGCATGCAATACACAAATGCCTGCTTGATCTAAACAACTCCTTAAGAAATCAGGATTGTTAGAAAATTTAATGCCCAAAAACTCCATAACATTTGATGATCCACATGCTGAAGATACACCATAGTTGCCGTGTTTTGTAACATGAATACCTGTTCCAGCAGTAACAAATGAAGCTAAAGTTGATATGTTGAATGTATCTTTACCATCACCACCAGTACCACATAAATCAATGGTACTATAATTATCTAATTTTACAGGAATGCATAACTCTAATAAGGCATCACGAAAACCTTGTAATTCCTCTATGGTTATTGTTCGCATCATATAGACTGTTAAGAATGATGCAATTTGACTTTGATTATAATCTCCTTTAGAAATATTTACCAATACGGCTTTGGCTTCTTCGCTAGAGATGCTTTCTTGATTTATTAATCTGTTTAAAATATGTTTCATATTAATGTTCAACCCAGTTTTTTAAAATGTCTTTTCCATTTGGTGTTAATACGGATTCAGGATGAAATTGTACGCCTCTCACATCATAGTCTATGTGTTTTAAGGACATAATTTGCCCATTGTCATCTCGTGACGTTGCAACTAAACAATCAGGAAGGTCATTGCTCACAACCCATGAATGGTAACGTCCAACTTCAATATGCTTATCTAGTCCACTAAACAAATAATCTTCAGTATCAATAATTTCAATTTTAGTAGATACACCGTGAAAAACTGAATCCAGATTAATTATGGAACCACCAAAAACTTCCCCTATTGCTTGTTGTCCCAAGCACACACCTAAAATACTTTTGGTGGAAGCAAACTCTTTTATCAAGGGTTTTAATAATCCAGCTTCATTTGGAATTCCTGGTCCAGGTGACAATAAAATTTTATTGAACTCTTTTACAGCTTCAAGTTGAAATTTATCATTTCTTAAAACGATTACATCACAATCTAAATCTTCTAAATAATGAACCAGATTGTAAGTGAAACTATCGTAATTATCTATAACTAATACTTTTTTCATGTTATAAGGTTTCGGCAAGTTCTATAGCTTTTGTTAATGCACCTAACTTGTTATATACTTCTTGTAATTCATTTTCAGGATTGGATTTTGATACCAAGCCTGCACCAGCCTGCCAATGTAACTGATGGTTTTTACTCAAAAATGTTCGAATCATAATGGCGTGATTATAATTACCGTTAAAGTCCATGAAACCTATGGCGCCTCCATAAACCTCACGACTTGTTTTTTCATATTGCTCTATAAGTTGCATGGCTCTGTGTTTTGGAGCACCAGATAACGTTCCAGCAGGAAATGTGTCCGCTACCACTTGCATGGTTGTTGTTTGACTGTTCTTTATTCCAGATACTTTACTGACTAAATGAATGACATGTGAAAAGAATTGAATTTCTTTATATGTATCCACTTTTACCGTACTACCATGTCTGCTTAAATCATTTCTTGCCAAATCAACAAGCATAACATGTTCAGCATTTTCTTTGTCATCCATAGCTAATTTTTTAGCTAGTTCGGCATCGTGTTCATCATTACCTGTGCGTTTAAAAGTTCCAGCAATTGGATGTATTTCAGCCTTACCTTTATTGACAATAAGTTGTGCTTCTGGCGAGCTTCCAAAAATCTTAAAGTTTCCATAATCAAAATAGAATAAATATGGTGATGGATTGATACTTCTTAATGCACGATAAACATTAAATTCATCACCTTTAAATTGTTGTGAGAACTTTTTTGAAAGCACCAATTGAAAGACATCACCTCTGGCGCAATGTTCTTTAGCTTTTGTTACATGCTTTTTATATTCCTCATCAGTTAAATTTGATTTGGTTTCACCATTTGTTTCAAAATTAAAGGCTGCGTAATTTTTAGATTTTATGAGCTGTAATAAATCATCAATATTATTTTCGGCATTAAAACAATGTGCAAAAACATAAGCTTCATTTTTAAAGTGATTTATAGCAATTATGTTTTGGTAAACAGCATAGTAAATGTCAGGGATCTCTAAATTATTCGGTTTTTTTGAAATTGAGATATCTTCAAAATACCTTACAGCATCATAGGCTGTAAAACCAAAAATGCCATTATTAATGAACTTGAATTCCTTGGACGACTGTGTCTTAAAGCGTTTTGTGAATTTATGTATTTTATCGGCAACTTTAGTTTTTTTAGTTATTTGTGTGGTCAAACTGCTGCCATCAGGAAATTGCTGTAAGATTTTTTCATTCTGAACTTTTATTGAGGCAATTGGATTGCAACAAATGTATGAGAAGCTATTATCATTGGCATGATAATCACTACTCTCTAGTAAGATACTATTGGGGAACTTATCCCTTATTTTAAGGTACACACTAACAGGTGTTAAGGTATCTGCCAATATTTTTTTGTAATGTGTATAGAGACTGAATGTTTTCATAATTCAAATAAAAAAGGCTTGTCGTGAATGACAAGCCTTTTAAATATTTTTAATTAAATATATAGGGTTAATTCACGAAAGTTGTTTTCGAAAATTCCACCACCAGATATTGTTTATTATTAATTTCATAGTTTAGTCAAATATAGAATGAATTTGTTAGTATCCAAAATAAAATTTAAAAAAAACTACCATACAAGATGGTAGTTTTCTAGTTACTAGATATGTAAAGAGAATTAGTTAGCTATTAATCGAATCTTTTCCAGTAACTTGTTTAATTCTCGGGATTCCACTTTGGTTAGTTGGCTTGTTAAATCTTTTTCAATGTTATCGATCAAAATATCTAGAGTTTCTAAAACTTCAAGACCTTTTTTGGTTATTGTAATATCTAATTTTCGTTTGTTTGCTGCATTTAGTTTTTTGGTAACATAATTCTTGACTACTAATTTGTCAATCAACCTAGTTGTGTTACTCATTTTTGTTATCATACGCTCTTGAATATCAGAAAGCGACGCAGCAACCCCTTTTTTACCTCTTAATATTCTTAAAACATTAAATTGTTCTAAAGAAATATCATGAGCTTTAAGGCTTTCATTTAATTTGTGATTAACCAGATTGGCTGTATAAATTAAACTAACAACAGTTTTTTTAGTGTCTGATAACGATTTACTTGTTTTAAGAATGTCTTCAATTCTCATGACAACTGTTGTATATACAAATGTAAAAAAATATATGTATAAACCACTAATAATTAAATATTTGTTAAACATTATTTGGTCTCAAAAGTTATCTATAATTTTAAGCTTATGAAGTATATATTTGTGTTTTTAGCTGTTTTCTTATTTAATTGTAATAATGACAAGAAAGATGTAACGTCAAATAAAGAAGATACGGTTACAGAAAGGGTTGATACAATACAGCAAGAAACCCCTTTGGAAATTTATGATTTTGCAGGTGTTGAGAAATATCTAAATTATAACGATGATAAAACATATATAGTCAACTTTTGGGCTACATGGTGTGCGCCATGTGTAAAGGAATTACCATATTTTGAAAAAATAGGAGCTGATTATAAATCAGAAGATGTAGAAGTGATTCTCGTTAGTCTTGACTTTCCAAAGCATTATGAATCTAAATTAAAACCTTTTATTGCTGAAAAAAAACTACAATCTAAGATGATTGTTTTGAATGATGTTGATAGCAATTCATGGATACCAAAGGTTAACGAAAACTGGTCAGGAGCAATACCAGCAACTTTAATATACAATAATGATAAAAGACATTTTTATGAACAGTCTTTCAGTTATGAAGAATTAGAAACCGAACTTAAACAATTTTTAAAATAACAATTATGAAAACACTAAAAACAATTTTTACTTTCCTGGTTGTAGCAACATTATTTGCCTTTACAACAGGTACTGATAGTGGTGGTTATGATATTGGCGATATTGCTACCGATTTTAGTTTAGAAAACATCGATGGAAAAATGGTGTCATTGGCTGATTTTAAAGAAGCCAAAGGGTTTATAGTAATATTTACCTGTAATACCTGTCCTTATGCTGTTGCTTATGAAGATAGAATAGAAGCTCTGAATAAAAAATATGCAAGTAAAGGTTATCCAGTAATTGCCATTATGCCTAATAATACAGATGTAAAACCTGGAGACAACATGGAAGCTATGAAGGCAAGAGCTAAAGCTAAGGGCTTTACATTTCCTTATTTAATGGATAAAGGACAAAAAATTTATCCGCAATATGGTGCTACAAAAACACCGCATGTATATGTTTTACAAAAAACAAAAAAAGGAAATGAGGTGAAGTACATTGGAGCAATAGATGATAATTACCAAGATGCCAGTGCGGTCAATCAAAGGTATGTTGAAAACGCTGTTGACGCTTTATTAAATGGGAAAGAAGTCCCAGAAACAAAAACAAGAGCGATAGGCTGCTCCATAAAAGTTTAATAATTATCTAATCCGAAGCGTAACACTTCGGATTTTTTTTCGTCTTTTTATTAAAGAAATCTTAATTTTGTTTTAATTCAAATTAAAGAAGATGGCAGATTATACCCAAACTGAATGGCGCGAAAAGTTAGATAAAGATTCTGATGCAGTAATAATTGATGTGCGAACCGAACAAGAACTAGAGGACGGTTTTATACCCAATGCCATTCATCTTGACATCTACCAAGGGCAAGCATTTATTGACAAGGTCCAAGAATTGGATAAAAACAAGCATTATTATGTTTATTGTAAATCCGGTGGCAGGAGTGCTCAAGCATGTGCCATTATGAACCAATTAGGTTTTAAGAGTGCTTATAACCTTGTAGGAGGATTTACAGAATGGCAAGGAGAAACCACTAAAAATTAAACACAACAAATGAAAAAAAGTATCATACTTTGCGGTTTATTACTATTTATAGGTGTTAGTAGCTGCAAAAAAGAGGCGAAAAAAGGAGAGGTTAAGGTCGTATCAGTTGAAGAAATGCAATCGCTATTAGAATTGGAAGATATTCAACTGGTTGATGTGAGAACACCTGAAGAATACCAAGAAGGCTATATTGCAAATTTTCAGAACATCGATTTTTTATCGCCAACCTTTGATGAGGATATTGCTAAATTAGATAAAAATAAACCTGTAATTTTATATTGTAAATCTGGAGGCAGAAGTGCTAGTTGTGCACAAAAAATGCTAGATGCTGGATTTGTCAAAATTTATGATTTAGAAGGCGGTATTTCTAAATGGCAACACGAAGGGCAAGAGGTTAAAGTGTTGCAGTAAGCATTTATAATAGTGTTAATTGTCACCTGAATTATCCCCTAAAAAATGAAACCCTTGAATTTACTGTATATTCAAGGGTTTTTTGTGGAGTCGGAGAGAATCGAACTCTCGTCCAAACAAGTAATCAAAGGGCTTTCTACACGTTTATTCTGTTCTTGTTTTTTCGATTATAAGCTGGTTACAGACAACCTACTTACAACTTATCTTCTTAAGTTTCAAACGCAAATCGAAGCACTTCACGTTCTATATTAACATTTACGATGCCTCTAATCGAACGCCGTTAATCAAGGCTTTCAGGAGACATTTAGCTTGTACACCTTGTGTACCTAGGCCAATCCTACTATAATTCGGATTAGGCAGCTAAAGCGTAGTTATTCTCGCCGTTTAAAAGTTTGACCTAGCCTTTTACGTGTTTCAAAGTCATTACACGACGTGCTTACCATTTCATTAATCTCGCTGTCAAAACCAGTCGACCCCAATTTTTAATTATCAAAATGATAATGGATTGCAAAGTTATCAAAAAGTTTGTATAACCTTGCCAATACACTTATTTTCGTGCAATAATTATTCCAACTTATAAGTTATGAAGTTTGCCATCATAAAAGAACGTAAAAATCCTCCTGATAGACGTGTTGTTTTTTCACCTGAAAAATTGGCTGAAGCCAGAGCACAGTTTCCTCATGCCGAGTTTATGGTTGAATCTAGCAATATTCGTATATTTCCTGATAGTGCTTATAAAGCTATGGGTTTTACAGTCACTGAAGATGTGTCAGATTGTGATGTCATGTTAGGCGTAAAAGAAGTCCCGATTGAAAATTTGATACCCAATAAAAAATACTTTTACTTTTCTCATACCATCAAAAAGCAGCCTTACAATAGGAAGCTTCTTCGAGCTATGCTTGATAAAAATATTGAGATGTATGATCATGAAACTATAATTAAACAAAGTGGGGCACGTTTAATTGGTTTTGGGCGTTATGCTGGATTGGTTGGAGCTTATAATGGTGTTAGAGCTCTAGGATTACGCGATAACCTTTTTAACTTACCAAAAGTTGAAACTTTAGCCGATTTAAATGAGGTTAAAGCCGAGCTCGATAAAATTACATTACCAAGCATTAAAATATTGTTGTCTGGAACGGGTAAAGTTGCTCAAGGTGCGAAAGAAATTTTAGATCACCTCAAAATTAAAGAGGTTAGTGATGCGCTATATCTAACTTCTGAATTTACAGAACCAGTTTATTGTAGGGTTGATGTGATGGAATATAATAAGCGTAAAGATGGTAAAGTAGGAGATAAGTGGGCTTTTTATAAGGATCCAACAGCTTACAAGAGTAACTTTATGCCTTATGCCAAAGAAACTGACTTTTTTATAGCGGGTCATTTTTATGGTAATAATGCACCCTATTTGTTTACAAGAGAAGATGCCAAGCATCCAGACTTTAGAATAAATTTAGTTGCTGATATTAGCTGTGACATTGACGGACCAGTAGCATCGACCATACGAGCTTCAACAATTGCCAATCCTTTTTATGGGTATGATGCCCAGACAGAACGCGAGGTAGCCTTTGATGCTAGCGGAGCTATTACTGTAATGGCAGTAGATAATTTGCCATGCGAATTACCAAAAGATGCCAGTGAAGGTTTTGGTGATATGTTTCTAGAGCATGTTATTCCAGCTTTTTTTAACAATGATGAACGTGGTATTTTAAAGCGTGCAAAAATTACCGAGAATGGTAAGCTTACAGAGCGCTTTGGGTACCTTCAAGATTATGTAGATGGAAATTAGAAAAACGGCTTTAATAACCGGAGGTGCATCTGGTTTGGGGTATGAATTAGTCTTGTTGTTTGCAAAAGACAACTATGGATTGGTGTTAGTTGACATTGATTCGGATAAGCTTTTGGAAACCAAAAAAGAAATAGAATCTACTTATCAAGTGCCAGTACAAATAATGGCTAAAGATTTGAGCCAAGTCAATATCTCTGAAGAAATTGTGTCTGAATTGGGAGAAACTCAAATAGATGCTTTAGTAAATAATGCAGGATTTGGTGCTTTTGGAGCCTTTCATGAAGTTGATTGGGAGCGTCAGGAACAAATGTTGAATCTGCATGTTATGACTACAACCCATCTTACAAAGTTGATTTTAGATGGCATGGTGAAACGTGGTTCAGGAATGATATTAAACTTATCATCATTAGCGGCTTTTCAGCCAGGACCATTGATGTCTTTGTATTATGCTACCAAAGGTTATATTTTATCTTTTTCCGAAGCTATTGCTAACGAATTAAAAGGAACTGGTGTTACAGTTACAGCCTTGTGTCCTGGGCCAACTAAAACGTCTTTTCAGCAAGTTGTATCCAGTGCTTCTTCCGAGAATAAAATCACTTTCAATATGGCTAATGCCAAAGATGTAGCTGCTTATGGTTACAAGGCTATGAAAAAAGGCAAGTCTGTTGCTATCCCTGGTGGATTGAATAAAATTTTGGGTACACTACCGCGTTTTATACCACGCAATATGGCCACTCAAATAGTAAGAAGGATTCAAGAAAAGAATAGGGAAGAATAAACTTCAGGTTTTTTTATCTATTGATATTTCAATTAAAATTACAAACATAACACCTATAGTATAAGCTACTAAATCAGAAATATGAAAGGTGGTTCCCAGAACTATTTTTGCAAATTGGTTGTTTTGAAGGTTTAGCGCCTCCAACATAGAAGTCATTTGTAAAAATTCAACACCATAAGCGAAAAGAAGAACACCAAAAGCTACAAGGGTTGTTTTGAGATTGAAGAAACTTTTAATAAAGCAATACAGAAGTATAACTACTAAAAAATCACCAAATGTATGACGTATAAAGCCGTTTTTTAAAAAGGATTCAATAAGTACTTCAGCAATAAAAAGGATTATAAAACTAATAAAATATGTTTTATTAAAATGCCGTTTCATTTTATTTCAATTCTGTTACCTAAAAACTTTGGTTTCACATTAAACAAAACATCTAGAGATGCTTTTGTTCTCGCTATATATTCCCGAACTCTGGTTTTGAAACCGTAACGACCTGATATGCCTTTTGCGTTGAAAGCTATTGCATTTATATCATAATGCTTGGCTAAAAATAAAGCGCGTTCGTTATGAAATTTTTGAGAGATAATTGTAAAAGATTCTAAACCAAAAATTTCTTTGGCTCTTACCATAGAGTCTAATGTTCTAAATCCGGCGTAGTCAAGAAATATTTTGTTTTCAGGAATTTTATATTTCATAAGATCTATCTTAAAATCATTCGGTTCATTATAGTCTTTTCTTCCATTATCGCCACTAATTAAAATATATTCAATCTTACCTGAATTGAATAAAGAAACGGCAGCTTCTAATCTGTACTTGTAATATAAGTTAATCCTACCATTTGAAGTATACTTACTTGCTCCTAAAATAATGCCAACTCTATTTTTTGGAATATTATATATTGAGGTATAGTTGTGATTTTTTGCAGTAGAGGTAATGTATGAACTGCACAATAGGGAATAGACGGTAATGCAGATTATTAGAATAAGTAATCTTTTTATTAGTCTCATGTCATTTATTAATTAGTTGAGATGCTTGATTATCAGTCACTAACCAATTCCAGGTTTGCATCAAAGTGAGACATGCCGAAGAGAAGAAACTAATAGCGTAGATGTCAAAATTATTTTTCCAAATAGCATATACGCATATTGAAAAGCATATTATTGCATAATAAGGAAAATACCTTTTATACACGTCTTGCGGCTTTACCTTTGCGTTTATATAAAACCATGGTGATATTGTAAACATAATAGTTAACGAACAACAAAGTGTTATTGGTATCATTGATATGAATGCCCAGAACAGCATATTGGTGTCAAAATCTTCCGAAAAAATTACTGTCCAAAATATTGTTGTGGATAGTAAAATGGATTTTAATATTGTTTTGGAATATCTCATTATTTATAACTAGTTTTTAAATTGTCAAACTGCATTTCTTGCCAAGAATTATTTTTTAGTTCTATTAAGAATGAATCATGTTTTTTATCAACTAGAATTTGATTCCTAGTAGTTAACGGATTATTTTCAGAATACTCTTTTAGTAAAGATGCATTGTTGAAGGACAGGTTGATTAAATATTTAAAATCGTTTGACTTGGCATGATATAAGTTATAATATGTAATAAAATAATCCCAATTAATTGAACATGAGATAACAAGTATTGTAAATGCAGTTAAGCTATTTACACGGAATAAAAACCAAAGGTTTTTTAGTTGAATTAATTTGAGAGCTGTAGTAATTAAACCGATAAAAGTGAGCAGTAGATAAATGAAGACACCAATTCGCTTATAGGTAAATCCGAAGAAGAAGATGTACTGCCCATCTTTGAATGCTGTATTTATTACTAAAATGGTGTTTAGAATTATCCATATAAATGCAGCAACTTTCAGTTTATTATTGTGTTTATAGAAATTTAAATCACCTCTAAAAAAATACAGAAGAATGATAATTGCCATTACTATTGAAGCTATTAGCGCATTTATTCCGCTATGAACTTGGTTTGATAAATTAGCGGCAATTACGTCACTTTTTGAAGTCAAGTAAGAAATGTCAGTTATAAGAAAGAAAACAATTAATAGGTTGAGAAGCACTATTAATATTATGGCTAATTGGTTTTCTTTTTTTAATGTTTCAGTTGAAAACGGATCTTTTTTATCTAAAACGTTCTTGGTATTCAAATCTATTTTGGTAGCTGGATTTACTTGAATTGGAGTTGAAATATTGTAAAACAAATAATAACCTAATACTGTGAGTAATGTCCATTGTAAATTAATAAAACTGAAATCAATGTCAGATATGATTTCGTTAAATACTGGGTTTCCATTTTTGTATAACAGGATAAATATGATTACAACTGTTAACGGTATTCCAATAATCTTTATTAAGTGCAAATAGTCAATTTGTTTGTTTTGCTTTGTTCTCTTATTTGTTTCTAAAGTTTGAAAGTTGCGATGAAAGAATCCTGCTACAAATGTGTAAAGTCCATTTAGCCAATTTATATATATTGATGTTTTTCGTTGTGATACATGACCTATTAGAGTGAAAAAAGCTAGGCAGTTGGCAACAATTGAAAGTTCTGATTTATAAAAAAATATAGCTAAAGCTGTCAAGAGGTACATAGTTGCTAGAGCAATAGTTGTTTTCTTTTTAATTTCCTTAAAATTAAAAATGGCAAGTATAATAATAGTTATTAAGCTAAATAATAACATGTTTAAACCGATATCTTGTTGGTAAAAAAGCGTGCTGAATAAAACGGCACCTATTATTAATGGTATATTTTTCATATTGATTAAATTAAAGTACTTTGAAATACAAAGTAAATTGATAAAAAAATAGCTCGTTTTGAGCGTGATACATGTTATTGTTTATTTATTAATTTTTCAAGTGCGTTAATATGTTTTTTGAATTCTGAACGACCTAATTGAGTAGTTGCGTAACGTGTATTTGGTTTTCTGCCTATAAATTGTTTTTCAACCAAAATGTATTCCGCTTTCTCTAAAGCTTTGGTGTGGCTTGCTAGGTTGCCATCTGTAACATCTAATAATTCTTTGAGTGTGTTAAAATCGGCATACTCATTAACCATTAGAATGGACATGATACCCAATCGAATGCGATGATCAAAAACTTTATTTATGTTAGTTATTATGCTCATAAGGTGTCCTGCTAATGAGGACATTTTAGTGATTACTTAACTGCCAGCGAAAGGTGTACCAAATACTCCAACTGCTAATTCGGCCCAAGTTAATAATAGTATTGCTGCAATTATTAAAATTAATAATATTCTAGTCTGTTTCTTTTTGATAGTTCTTATAACTATTTCAATTGTTAAACCTGCTCCTAATAATAGACCGCCAGCAACTAAAAAATCGGAAACTGTCCAATTAACGTCATTAGAAAATTGCATCCCTATTAATGGAATTAATAATAGGAGTCCAACCGAGAGCATGATTGTAATCAATCGCTTGTTTTGTGTCAACATAATTTTAAATTTTAGTTATTAATTTATTGTTTATCGTATTTAAAATGCATCCAAGTGCCATAAATAATGTGCATAACGCCAAAACCAAGTGTCCAAAGCCAGAAGCCATAACCTGGAAAAAGCGCACAAATTAGTCCCAAAACTATTTGAATAAGTCCTAAATATCGAATATCGCCAATACTGTATTTCGAGGCATTAATCAATGCTAACCCATAGAAAAGTAACATTAATGCAGCTGTTTGCCCATATTTTTGTTGATTGAGAATAATAAGAATATAAATACCGCCAACTACTAATGGAATTAAGAAGTTAAAAACTAAACGCTTTGAAGTAGTGTCCCAAATTTTTTCACCGTGTTTTTTTGCTTTGCGTGTGGTAAGTAGTATTCCAGTGACTATACTAAAGAATGCCACCAAACCTAAAATTAACACACAGGTTCTAAATACCCAACCATCTAAAGTTAAGGTGCCATAACTATAAGTTGTTACTAGCCAATAAGCTGTTGCAGCGCCTACAAGTGCATAAATACCTGCTAATATTCCTGAAAGTCCAGATAGTGATATGAAGCGAGACGATTTATTCATGAGGTTTTTAATCTCACTAATGTCTTTTAGATAATCTTTTGATTCCATATAAAAGTACTTTGAAATACAAAGTAAAATAAAATTATCTTATAATCCTAGTTAAATTTTTCACAATAGTTAAATTTATAAATAACGCTTTTTTTGGTGAACTCTAATTTTATTACAGGCCTTATAGCTCTATTGTTTTTTTTGTAGCTAAATCAATTTTCATTCTTGTTCCAACAATTTATCAATTAGGTTGAGTACTTCAGCAGACTGTTCTTTAACTTTTAAATGTCCGCTAATGGAATTCTCGAACATAAATTTACGTAAACCCAGAATTGAAGTAAAACTACCTACGAGTTCCTTTTCGTTGACATCTTCCCATAAAATTTTTTCAACTATTGAATTTTCGGGTATATCACTATAAATGGGATAATCTTGAAGATAGTCAGACATTATTCTTTCAAAATAACCCATATGGCTATAAAAGCGTTCCAACTGATCAAGTTGTTGGCTATTTAAATCCATTAATTTTTGAGTAAGTTCTTTATCTAAAAGTTCAATGTTACCTGTTGAAATTAATGTTTTAAAAGTGTTGTTGGCATACTCCCGTTTAACAGCAAACTTAAAATTATACTCATTTTTTGATATGTTAATTATCGTGTCTATAGTGCTATTTGGTGCCAGAATACGCTTTAAGTACTGATCTGAAGCCTGGTTATCGGCACGTTGGATTCTAGTTATACGATTGATATCAATAGTATCTTTTTTTAAGTCGTTTTTAATGGAATTCATGTAATAGGCTCTTAACTGGTGGTTCTTTTTTTCTTCATTCCAATTATTAATTTGAAGCGCAATGAGAATTCCTAAGACCACAAGTATAATCTCACCAATGGCATATTTGAAGTATTTGCCTGCCCGCCCGACCGAGTCATTCGGGCTGGTTTTATTTTCCATAATAAGATTTTGACGTATTTTCCTAAAAAACTTAATCATGGTTTTTAGGTTTTGATAGATTAATAATCTTAACCAAAGTATTTTGTACTTTTTGAAGTTCACCAGTGGCAGTCAATATTTGATCAATTAAATAATATTGATTTCTGACTAAATATTCAAACTCCAATGTTTGAAGTGCATTAAAATCATTGCGTTCATCGTTGAAATTAAAATTCCAGTCAAAATGTTTAGACATATATGGATCATATTGTTGAACCATATGTTCCGAAACTCTTAATTCTTCTTCTTGATAATCTGTAATCAAATCATTCCATGAAATTAAATGATCACGCAAGGTATTGTTTTTAATAATATCAAAAGACGATGTGCTAGCTAGTGCATTAATACTTGTTTGAGATGGATTAAAAGTGGTACCACCATAGGACCAAAACAATTGATGTTGCAGAGAGTCTAAAATAGCAGGTTCTGGTTTAGATTTTATTGGAAATAAATTGATAATTTTTGCACAATTATTTCTTGCCATAAGATGTTGATTAACTACCGAGTCCAACTGTTTTTTATTTTCCTTAAACTCTTTGTGAATAGTGGCTAAAATAGCAGTTTCTTTATTGGATTTTATTCTGTTTTCATTCCAATTATTAATCTGTAGTGCAATTAGAATTCCTATAACTACAAGAATGATTTCGCCAATAGCATATTTAAAGTACTTGCCCGCCCGCCCGCCCGAGTCATTCGGGCTGGTTTTGTTCTCACTCATTAGGTTGTAGCGTATTTTTCTAAAGAATTTTATCATGGGTTGATTATACTTGTGTTAACTATACTTTTTCAATTTTGACTGTCATTTAGTTCAGTCTTTATCAATTCAATAATAGATACTATTTCATTGTGTAGATCTTCCCTGTATCCCAATGCCTCATTTGTCAGAACGGCCTTAATCCCCATTAAGTTACGAACTTTTGGTTGTGACATGATTTCGATATAGTCATTTTGAGAACCTAATGAAATATTATAGTCAGGTATTTTAAATTTTAAAAGTTGAAGAAAATTTACATTTTCCACACATATTTCATCAATCCTAATTTGATGAACATTCATCCTATCTTGGATTAACTTATCTAAATTGTAAATATTTGCCTCTAAAATGCTTAACCTGTCTCGAATAGAATCGTTTTGAACAATGGCAATTTTTCCTGCATTTTTTAAATCGGAATATGTATTAATTACAGGAATTTTTATTTCGAAGTCCCAAAATGCTTTGTTGAAATATTGTGTTGTTTTATCATTACTGTTTATGATTGTTTTTATTGAATCATTATGCAGTATTGTTTCAATAACATTCAGGTAGCTTTGCTCACTTTTAATGTATTGCGCTGAAAACGCTTTTGCAGAATTTAAATCTTCAAGTAATACATTCAGAATTTCTTTTTCTACTTTTCTGATTTGTCTTGTCTCATTCCAGTTGTTGATTTGTAAGGCTATTAATATACCAATAACGACTAGAATGATTTCACCAATGGCATATTTTAGGTACTTGCCTGCTTTATTTTCCATGAGGAGTGATTTACGTATGTGTCTGAAAAACTGAATCATATTTCACACATTTTAATTTTGAGCTTTCCGCAAGCGGCTATTTCCAACAAAGGTCTACAAGACCTTTGATTTTGCAAACGCAAAATTATTTTTCGATAATGGAAAAATTTAATCATGATTGCGGTTTATTTGTTGCTCCAATAATATCTTTAAACTCTTCAAGTCTCTATCAAGTTTCCTGTAGCTTTCTTCTAGCAATGTGTTATATATAAAATGGAGGTTGTCAATTTCATTTTCCCAAAATAACATGGAGAGTATTTGACGATTATCAATTTCTTTTACTTGGCTTTTTCCTAGGTTATCAAGGTTAGAGAATTGGTAGTCCACATTCCTTAAAGAGATGTAATTGTAGAGAAAAGGAATTAAATTGGTATTGGTGTCTTGTTCAATGTTTTGCTCGCGAAATTTGACTGTTTCCATAGTCGTTGGAATACTGTAAATGATATTTTTTAAACTGTCATTTTCAAAACTAGACACTTGACCAGTTGATAAGGCTTCATTTAAAACAGCATCATTAAAATAATAGGTTGGTGTGCCCAAAATATTATAAATTAAACTGTCAACTTTTTTGGGGTCAACTTCATGGTAGTCTTCACCTGAAAGGTGTAACATCATGAGCAATGAGTTTATTGATTTTTCTATTGAAATGATTTCTTTTTCTAGTTCAATGATGTTTTTATCAGTTTCTACAAGTAGCCGCTTACTTAAGAATATATTATTGCTTTCTTGTTTTTTGAGAGCATTCCAATTATTAATCTGCAGAGCAATCAAAATACCTATAACCACAAGGATAATTTCACCAATGGCATATTTAAAATACCTGCCTGCCGGCAAGGGAGGTTTGCTGGTTTTTCCTTCGGCTAGAAGTGATTTTCGGATATTTCTAAAAAACTTGATCATGTGTTGTGCTTTAATTGTCTTTCAGTTCTTTTCTAATGAGTAGTTGCAACTCATTAATAGACTTTTTGATTTCAATAAGGTAATTATTAGAAGTAGATAACACACCATAGACGTCTTGGCATTCAGAGACTAATTCATCATAATGTGCATTGAATTGAACGGGATCAACACCTTTAATTACGTTTAATTTTGATTCAGAATTATATTCTACAATAAATCCAAGTTTTTTTCGAATAAGAGAGCCTAAATGGTAATGATATTTATAATCAACAATGGCATCTACATTTTCATATCGTTTATACTGAAAGTCATAAAGGTTAATAAGCAAAGATTTTATGTTTTCTGATTGTAATAAGTCCATGCTGTTATTTGAAGTTATTAATTCATAAACACCTGTCTTTGGAAAAAAACTCATAACCCCAGAGAAGACCTCTTGAACCATTTTATCCAAATCATTTTGATTCAATTGTTTTGTAAACTGGTTAGACTGATTTAAAATCAATTTTTTTTGAGTTTCCAAACTTTTAGTCAACAAACTAACGGTTCGTTCAACCTCTATGGAATCCTGTTCTAATGAGGTAAGTAAGTTGGTATAAACTTCATAGGCCATTTTATTGGATTTTCTCTTTTCATTCCAATTATTAATCTGCAAGGCAATTAGAATCCCAATTACTACAAGAATAATTTCACCAATAGCATATTTAAAATACCTACTAGTTTTACCTTCGTTAAGAAGTTTTTTTCTGATATTTCTAAAGAATTTAATCATTTGTATTCAATTCTTTGTCGATTAATGCAATTGTTTTGTCTGTTAGTCTAACAAGGCCATACTTAACCCAAACTTCATCGGCTGCATACATTAAATATATTTTATTTAATGTTAGGTAGGTGTCAGGATTTTTGACTAGAGATGATAACTCCATATTGCTTAATAAAAAATCAGGATGTGTTGGAATTAATGGATGACTTAAAAATTCATCAGGAATGACAGGAAGCATATTTAATCTAGCCATTAAATTAACTATCCTGTTATCAATATCAACATTTAGCATGGCAGTACTTCTATCACTAATCACTTTTCTAGAATTGGTATAATCTTTTAGTACAGAAAGGTTTTGCTTTAAGCTATCACTTAACATTTCAAATTTACCAGAATTAATAGCTTCTTCTTGAACGGAACTCAATAAGGATAATGTTCTGCCATAAATCATTTCAGATAGATAAAACTTTAGACTATCATTAGGAATGGTATAATCTCCTACCGAATAAAGAAGCACTTTATTGAATCTTGAGTTGCTTTCATGTATTTCTAAACTATAATTATCCAATTCCTTTTTATTCTTGACCAATTCGCTTTTTAAAGCTAACATAAGTTGGCTTTTACTTTTTTCTAGTTTTCTGCCTTCATTCCAATTATTAATTTGAAGGGCAATTAGAATACCAATAACTACTAGGACAATTTCGCCTATTGCGTATTTAAAGTACTTGCCTGCCCGCCCGACCGAGTCATTCGGGCTGGTTTTATTTTGTTCCATGAGGTTGTAGCGTATTTTCCTGAAGAATTTAATCATTGTAATTTTTTTAATAATTGATTCACTTCAATTTTAGTTTCATCTAAAATTTTATTGTACCAGTTTAATTGAATATAATGAAAGTGGAAGTCGTCTAACATTTTGGTATATGTAATATTATTTACATCGTTAAAGGCATTTGTTCTTCTGTAATGAATATATTTTTTACTTAAATGACTCCATCTTTCATCTACAATTTTACCATTGTCAATAAGTCTATCATAATTAGAACCATAGAGTTTTATAATACTTTGGATATTACTTTTTTGACTGAAGGTATTGATTTCATTACCCGCTATTGCAGATTTGAAAGCTCCAGAGACAGGGTAGAATGTACGTTGTCCAGAAAAAAGATAAATAGACATTAAAGAATCTATTTGTGTTTTATGGTTTTCATAATCTGTTGAGTACTTACTATTTAATAAGTTATAAGCATCTGTTTTAGGTTTTAAATACCTTTGAACATAGTTTATAAATTTTAGATCTTGATTAAGATCATTTGTTATGCTTTTAAAAAATTCTTTTTCTGCTATGGCATGTTTTCTAGTCTCATTCCAATTATTTATCTGTAGTGCAATCAAAATCCCAATGACTACAAGAATAATCTCACCAATAGCATATTTAAAGTATTTGCCCGCCCGCCCGCCCGAGTCATTTGGGCTGGTTTTGTTCTCACTCATTAGGTTGTAGCGTATTTTCCTGAAGAATTTAATCATGATTAACAGTGGTTTCTAGGTCTTGAATGAGCCTTTGTAATTGAGTTAAGTGGGTTTCTAAAAGGAATTTTTTAGCACCTTCATTTCCAATTAAAAACCGAAGGTCTTTTTTTAATGAGGTGTCATTCCGCAGTAATTCTATAGCTATAACAGCTTCATCATCTGATATATCCACCTCGCAATTTTCTGGTAATCGTGCCTCTATGCTGTTTCGTACTTTATAATAGATGTCATCGCATTTTTCACGAATTTTTTCCTGTATAAAGTTTGGCATCTTACTTCTCAAATTTTTTCTGTAGTCATTATTCATTTCAAATAATTTGTTTTTTGACCATTCCACTTCATAATGTCTTATTAAAGCGGTTTTTAAGCTATCTTTTTTAATAAGATTTATTTGCCCAGATGCAATCAATTCTAAATAAGTTGATTTTATAGAGTTAGGGTCTTGTAATTGACTGGCTTGATACATGTCAACTAAGCTACGTGATGGGTTAGTAATTTCTTTTTGTGGATCTTCAAATAAGCTTATGGCATTTTTTGCATGATGTAAAATCTGATTAGAATAATTAATAACAGCTTTAACCAAAGCTTCTTCTTCTTTTAGATCTTCTATTAGTCTAATTATATATTGTTTTTCAAGTGAATTTTTATTTCGCTGTTCATTCCAATTATTAATCTGCAATGCAATCAAAATCCCAATGACTACAAGAATAATTTCGCCAATGGCGTATTTAAAGTACTTGCCTGTTTTATTTTGTTCCATGAGGTTGTAGCGTATTTTTCGGAAGAATTTAATCATTAGTATTCACCTTTTTATAGTTTAGATACTTGTGTTTTGCCATAATCTTAATACTCGTCTCATTTGGGTCGCTGTATAAATTAAATTTTACAACTTCAACTTCATTGGTTTTAAACATGAAAAACGAGGTGTTCGAATGTCTGTACATCCTAGTAGTTTGACCGTCTGAATCCTGTCTTTGTAAATAGTTGTTTGTTAATATAATTCTTGTCATATCTATAGATTCGCTATCGGGTTTATAGTCTCCTAAATAATGATCAAGTTGATGCTCTTGACTGATTTGTAACTTAAGTAATTCGTTGTCTTCTGGAGTTTCATTTAACACATCGCTTATCTTTTTGTAGAGTGATACAGCCTGTACTCTGAAGGTTTGTGCACCTCTATTTAGGTTTTTATAATCGTTAATGTAATTAGCAACTTGGTTTTTATATAAAGGGTCTTCTAAAAAAAACAAATGGCTTTCATCATGGTTTCCAGTGTCGCTTCCATATTGCCATTCATAATACCATGTTTTACTCTTGGCGAGGTAGTCTAAATTTTTATATACTGTTGTGCTTATTCGTTGATTGAACTTGTCTATATAATTACCTTGAGTAATGTAGAGTTCATCTAATGAGTCCTGAAAGCTAATAAATGAATCATCCAGGTTTTTCACGAAGTCTTTAAACTTTAAAAAAGCTTCTTTATTGATTACGAAGTTATCATACCAATACATGAAATAGGTGCCTTCTGGTCCGTATATACTATTTTGATAATCAGATATTGTGAATTTATTATTGACAACTAATCGTGCTAACGAGTCCTTTATTACGTAGGTTTCTAAAATATTTGTAGCGCTTTCTATATCTGTTAAAAGATCTTTTTGAATATTTTTCAACAATTTACGTCCAGTTTGTTCTAATTGTCTTTCAGTGTTCCAATTATTGACTTGCAATGCAATGAGAATTCCAATGACTACAAGAATTATTTCACCAATGGCGTATTTAATGTATTTACCTGTTTTGTTATCGGCAAGAAGATGTTGTCTGGTACGACGAAAGAATTTGAGCATTTACTGGTTAGTTCCAAGTAAATTAAATTGACTAGTAGTTTTGGATGGTCATTTTCGATTAGTAATTTAGTAAATTCTTACAAATTATAATCAATTTCATATAACTAAATGAAACCAGTTGATGTTTATTTTTTGGAACAACAAGAGCCATTGCAATCTATTATGCTGTACGTAAGACAGGTAATTTTGAAGACTTTGCCTAATATTCAAGAACGCTATAGCTATAAAATTCCGTTTTATAACATGGGGAAAAAGCCTATGATATATTTGAATGTTTTAAAAGGAACTGATTTTGTAGATGTGGCTTTTGTTCAAGGTATTTTATTGGAAAATGACTTTCCGGAGTTACAGGATTATAATAACCGAAAACAAGTGCGCTCTGTTCAATTAAAAAGCATTGAAGATTTAGATGAATTGCGTTTTATTAAATTGCTGCAAACAGCAGCAAAGCAATTGGAGCAGAGTAAAAAGGCTTGGTTTATTTAAAGTTGTTTTGAAATAATATAGTTTTCGAATGTCATGCCTTTCAATACCTTCTTTTGCTTTTTAATAACATCGTAGTAATGGTCTTCAAAAAAGGGTAATGCTGTAATACTAACATCAGATTTGATTTCATCGAAACCATCCATCATAACTTTCGACTCTATGATACGTAATAATTTTGAAGCAATACCTTGACGTTGATAGTCTTTATGAACGAACAGACCATCAAAATAGTTGCCGTTTTTTAAATAGGCAAAACCAACAATGGTGTCATTAGTTTCAGCAATTAAAAAATAGAATCTGTTAACTCTTTCTTCCCATTTTTCAGTATCATTGGCTCCAGCAGACCAGGTTTGAATCTGCTTATCTGAATAATCTTTTGAATTCACTTCACGAACAGTATCCCTAAATAGTGCAGTTATCTCTGGAACATCTTCAATGGTTGCTTGGCGAATTTCAATATCCATAGAATAGACTTATTTTAAGCTATTTATTGTTTTTCTAATAGCCACTAAATTAGAGAGTAAACCTTCTAGATTGTCTAAATGTAACATGTTGGCACCATCACTTTTTGCATTGGCAGGATCAAAATGGGTTTCTATAAATAAACCATCAACATGATTTACAACACCAGCTCGCGCAATAGTTTCAATCATATCAGGTCTTCCGCCTGTTACACCAACCGATTGGTTAGGTTGTTGTAATGAGTGAGTAACATCTAATATTGTTGGTGCATACTGACGCATGGTTGGAATACCACGAAAATCAACTATCATATCTTGGTAGCCAAACATGGTTCCTCTATCGGTTATCCAAGCTTTATCGCTACCAGAATCTTTGACTTTCTGTACAGCATGTTTCATAGCTTCAGGACTCATAAACTGTCCTTTCTTTAGGTTAACTACTTTGCCTGTTTCAGCAGCCGCAACTACTAAATCTGTTTGACGTACCAAGAATGCTGGGATTTGAAGCACATCTACATATTCGGCAGCCATTTTAGCATCAGATACTTCATGAATATCTGTAACTGTTGGTACATCAAAGGTTTCAGAAACTTTACGTAAAATTTTTAAAGCTTTTTCATCACCTATTCCAGTAAAACTATCTATACGACTACGATTGGCTTTCTTAAAACTGCCTTTAAATACAAACGGAATGTGTAATTCGTTGGTAATAGAAATAATCTTTTCAGCAATGCGCAAAGCCATATCTTCACCTTCAATTGCACAAGGTCCTGCTAATAAAAAAAAGTTATTACTATTTGTATGCATTAACTTTGGAACGTCTCTTAAATTCATGAGCTTAAAAATTTAAGCTACAAAGATAGTTAAATTAAAACGCTTTTTTAATGCTATTTCGAATCATCCAAAGCGCCATTAAAAAATTGGTAAACACAAAGAGACCACCATAAATAATGAAGGTTCTAGTTGATGCCGAAAAATCAATAATATTGAATAAATCAGATAAATAAGCGAGAATTAGATAGGATGACAAGCACACAAATACAATTCCTAGTGAGAAATTGAGTTGCTTATTTGGTTTAATTAATTGCCAAAGAAAAGGTATGCTAAATAATAAAATGGGATAGGCAGTAAGACCATCGCTTCTATTTACATCTGTAAACCAATAGGAAATTACGGCTATATAATAAAGATAGGGGATGAATTTAGAATATTTACTAATCAATTTCATTTTTTACATTTTTAAGGGTTAAACATGTAATTTAACATGAGTAAAGCGCCTTTGGTGGTTATGAAGTTGGTTAGTAATGGCTATTTACTAATAATACTTTAACGAAAGATAATTATAAATCGTATCTGTAATATTGATTGTAACATATAATTAACTATAATTTATAATAGTTGTTAAAATATAACGTACCTTTGCGCGCTTAAAATAGGGCATTATTATGGCTACAATTAAAAACATTGCAATTATTGCACACGTTGACCACGGTAAAACAACTTTGGTTGATAAGATCATGTATCACTGTCAGTTATTTCGTGATAACGAGAACACTGGAGATCTCATTCTTGATAACAACGATTTAGAGCGTGAAAGAGGTATTACAATTACTTCTAAAAACGTATCTGTTATTTATAAAGACACTAAAATAAATATTATAGATACACCTGGTCACGCCGATTTTGGTGGTGAAGTAGAACGTGTTTTAAATATGGCTGATGGTGTGCTGTTATTGGTTGATGCCTTTGAAGGTCCTATGCCACAAACGCGTTTTGTATTACAAAAAGCTATTGATTTAGGATTAAAACCATGTGTGGTTATTAATAAAGTTGATAAGGAAAATTGCACACCAGATGAAGTACATGAAAAAGTATTTGACTTAATGTTTGAATTGGGTGCTGAAGAGTGGCAATTAGATTTTCCAACGGTTTATGGGTCTGCAAAGAACAACTGGATGAGTGACGACTGGAAGAATGAAACTGATAATATTGAGCCGTTACTAGATATGGTTATCGAGCATATTCCAGAGCCAAAAATTGAAGAAGGGACAACGCAAATGTTGATTACATCTTTAGATTTTTCTTCGTTTACGGGTCGTATTGCAATTGGTCGTTTAACACGTGGAGAATTAAAGGTTAATCAAAATATTTCTTTGGTAAAACGCGATGGAAGTATTGTAAAATCTAAAATTAAAGAATTACATACATTTGAAGGTTTAGGTCGTAAGAAAGTTGAAGAGGTTAAAGCTGGAGATATTTGTGCCATTGTAGGTTTAGAAGGATTTGAAATTGGCGATACGGTTGCTGATTGGGAAAATCCAGAAGGTCTAAAAACCATAGCCATTGATGAGCCAACTATGAGTATGTTATTTACTATTAACGATTCGCCTTTCTTTGGAAAAGATGGTAAATATGTTACCTCAAGACACATAAAAGAACGTTTGACTAAAGAACTTGAAAAGAATTTAGCCTTACGTGTTGAAGAGACTGATAGTGCTGATAAATTTATGGTTTTTGGTCGTGGTGTATTGCATTTATCTGTTTTAATTGAAACGATGCGTCGTGAAGGATATGAATTGCAAATTGGTCAACCACAAGTAATCATTAAGGAAATTGATGGTGTAAAATGTGAACCTGTTGAAGAAATGACAATTGATTTGCCTGAAACAGTTTCTGGTAAGGCTATTGAAATGGTTACTATGCGTAAAGGTGAAATGTTAAGTATGGAAGCTAAAGGTGAGCGTATGGTTTGCCAGTTTATAGTACCTTCAAGAGGTATTATTGGTTTACGTAATCAATTATTAACAGCTACTGCTGGTGAGGCTATTATGGCACACCGTTTTAAAGAATATCAGCCTCTAAAAGGTGGTATTCCAGAACGTCAAAATGGATCGTTAGTTTCTATGGAAAAAGGACAAGCTATTCCGTATTCAATTGATAAATTACAAGATCGTGGAAAGTTTTTCGTTGATCCAGGCGAAGATATCTATGAAGGTCAGGTAATTGGAGAAAATTCTCGTGGAGATGATATGGTTGTTAATGTGACTAAAACTAAAAAATTAAGTAACGTGCGTTCATCAGGTGCTGATGATAAGGCTAAAATTGTTCCTGCTATCAAGTTTTCATTAGAAGAAGCGTTAGAATATATCCAGAAAGACGAATATGTTGAGGTAACACCTAAACATTTACGATTACGTAAAATTCTATTGACGGAAGTTGAACGTAAGCGTAATAAAAGTATATAAATTATGGAGTTGATTACTGTAACAGATTGGGTTGGTTATGCTGCCATGGCTACAGTTTTAATTTCATTCTTAATGAAAAAAGTAAACAACTTACGAATGGTAAATTCTGTAGGTTGTTTACTTTTTGTGATTTATGGCTTTATGCTTAATCCCTTGTCTTATCCCATTGTTATTACCAATACAGCCATATTCTTGATAAACATATATTACTTGGTGTTAAAGAAAAGGTAGAGTTCATTATATTTACAAAAAGTTTGAATATGCATTTTCTATATTTCGATCCAAGTATTGGTGCTATGATTGTGCAAGCGGTCGTTGCAGCTGTGGCAGGAGTTGTTTTGTTTTCGAAAAGTTTTATGTTTAAAATCAAATCATTTTTGGGTCTTGTTAAAAACGACGATGACTTATTTGATGATATTGACGTTAAAGATTCTGACATAGAAAACAACAAAGCAGGTGACAAGTAATAAAAGGCATCCATCTTCATTTAGAGATCCATCTGGATACGTTTTTAAAGACCAAAATGTTTTTAAGCGTGTTATTAACCCAATATACTTTCGTCAATATAGAAGTTTAAAAGATTCAGGTTTCTTTAAAAAATTATTTCAGAATAAGTTATTGATTTCACATACTGAAGATCAATCTAACGATGCTGAAATAGTAATAGTACCTGAACAGATCCCTTTTATCACCTATCCTTACGAATGGAGTTTTTTGCAATATAAAGAAGCTGCATTACTTACTTTAAAAATCCAAAAATATGCTTTAGAGCATGGCTATTCATTAAAAGATGCATCGGCTTTCAATGTGACGTTTCATAATAGCCAAGCCATTTTTATAGACACCTTATCATTTGATTTTTATACTGAAGGTCAACCTTGGCGTGCTTACAAGCAATTTATAGCACACTTTTTGGGCCCATTACTGCTCGCACAATATCATGGTACACAATCTCTAAAGCTATTATCAAGTTTTATAGACGGTATGCCAATGAAGCAGTTAGCATCCATGTTACCATTTAAAACAAAATTAAACCCGTTTTTGTATTCAAATGTGCACCTACTAGCAAAATTTGAAGAGAATTATAATGACGACTACGAGGGAAACATTAAGCAAACCAAACTTTCTAAAAAAGCGCAACTAAATATTATTAAATCGCTTTACGATTTCATAAAAAAAATGTCCTTAAAAGAACAATCTGAATGGGGCGACTATTATAGTAAAACCAATTATTCAGATACGGCTTTTAAAACAAAATCTGAAGTTATAAATACATGGGTGAATTCAATTAAACCTAAAACCTTAATTGATATTGGTGGCAACGATGGTACTTTTGTTAGACTTCTAAATCATGAATTAGAACAAGCTTTGGTCTGTGATATTGATAATAATGCCGTTGATTATAATTACAAAATTACTAAAACAAATAACGAAGCCTATATGTTGCCTTTTGTTTTAGATATTTTAAACCCATCGGCAAATATTGGGTTTAACAATAAAGAAAGAACGTCTTTTCTAAATCGTATTGAAGAATATGCTCCAGATATTACTTTAGCGTTGGCAGTTATTCATCATATGACGCTTTCAGGAAATGTGACCTTTGACATGTCTGCTGAATTCTTTGCCAATTTTTCTAGAAATTTAATAATTGAATTTCCAAAACCAGACGATTCTTGGGCATTACGTTTACTAAATACCAAAGGAGAATTCAGAAATCATTTTGATTTTTATAACGAAGAAAATTTTGAGAAAGCCTATTTGAAGAAGTTTGATTTGGTAGAAAAAATAGACATACCGAATTCTAAACGGGTTATGTATTCTTTTAAAAGAAAATAGCAATGAGTAATCTGCGTGATAGAATTATAGCATTCATAAACAGTGATGAGGACAAACCACTAATTGCTGCTATAGCTGCTGGATTGTACCCCTTATTGTATTATTATAATAACAATTTGACTTTGCTAAACTCTTCAGAACAAATTGTATTTTTTATAATATACTTCTTAATTATTCCCATTGGCGTATTTAAGCTTATGGGATTTTTGATTTCAAGAGTTTCCTATTTCAAGAGCATTGAAGTATATGCAACACCTGTTTTTAACTTAATGTGGTTTGCTTATTTATTGGTTTTAATTACGAAAGGGTTTCATATTAAGTTTATGCTGCTGGCACTGGCATTAGGTTTTGTACTTGGAGTTGTCCTAAAAAAGCATTTTAATAAAATAATTGCTTTGCAAATATTAATGGCTGTTTTGGTTTTAATTCCTTTAATGAAATACATTTTTTTTGATATCGAGACACCTAAAGAATGGATTAATCAACCTGATAATATTGAAAATGTAGAATTCAAGAAGAAACCGAACATTTATATTATTCAACCTGATGGCTATGTTAACTTTTCTGAAATAGATAAGGGTTATTACAACTATGATAATTCAGATTTCAAAGGATATCTTTTAAATAATAATTTTGAATTATTTGATAATTATAGGAGCAATTATTATTCAACATTAAGTTCTAATAGTTCGCTGTTTGCAATGAAGCATCATTATTATAATTTTCCAAATAATAAAATTAGAGAGGTTTATAATGCAAGAGATGTGATTGCTGGAGATAATCCTGTGGTTGATATTCTAAAGCAGAATAAATATAAGACTCACTTATTAATGGAAAAATCATATTTATTGACTAATAGACCAGAAATGCAATATGATTATTGTAACATAGATTATAATGAGTTTACATATTTCTCTAGAGGATTTCATGTAACAAAAGATGTACGCGAGAATTTAGAATCATTGTTTCCTCTTGAAAATGATTCTCATAATTTTTTCTTTATTGAGCAATTGTTGCCTGGTCATATAACCAATAGTTCTAATCCAGGAGACGTAGCTGATTTTGAACGGGATAAGTATTTTAGTAAGCTTGAGATGGCTAATGTTTGGTTAAAGGATATTATCAACTTTATAATTGATAATGATCCAAATAGCTTGATAGTCATAACCGCAGATCATGGTGGGTTTGTTGGTATGCATACAACTATAGAGTCTCATGAAAAACAGACAAATAGAGATTTAATTTACTCTATTTTTTCTTCACAATTAGCAATTAGATGGTCAAATGACACTCCTCATTTTGAAAAAGAAATTAAAACGCCAGTAAACTTATTTAGGTTTCTATTCTCTTATTTAAGCGACAATGAGATGTATTTAGAAAACCTTCAAGCAGATAAAAGCTATATTCCTATTAATAGAAAAGCTGCTTTTGGTGTTTACGAATATATCAACGATAAAGGAGAAATTACTTTTAATCGAGTTTCAAAAAAAACAGCCCAATAGAGTAAATTATAATTAGTATTTTCATCTCAAATTTAAACCAATTTAGAAATTAAGTATTTAGTAAAACCATATCATCCAAAATATAAATCTCATTGGGACGCCTTTATTGGTAGTGCAAAAAATGCTACTTTTTTATTCAATAGAGATTTTATGGAATACCATCAAGATCGATTTGAAGATGCCTCACTATTAATATTTAAAAATGATGAAGTTGTAGCTCTTTTACCTGCTAACAAAGTTGATAATATGGTTTATTCACATCAAGGTCTTACCTATGGCGGATTGGTTGTAAGTGAAAAATTGAAATTTCATACTATTTTAGAATGTTTTAAGGAGGTTTTGAAATACTATTCAGAAAAAGGTTTTAATATCCTTCAAGTTAAAACGTTACCTGCTATATATAGTAAGCAACCAAGTGATGACATGTTGTATTTAATGCATATTTTGGATGCTAAATTAATAAGAAGAGACATGCTCTCGGTTTTAAATCAGTCAAACCCAATAAAATATTCAAAAGACAGAAAGGATGGTGTCAAACGCGCAAAGAAAGCACATTTAATTATTAAATCAGATGATGATTTTGATAATTTTTGGAATGAAATATTAATTCCAAACCTGCAAAAAAAACATGGTGTTAATCCCGTTCATAGCTTGGATGAAATTAAATTACTTAAAAAGCGTTTTCCAAAAAACATCATGCAGTTTAATGTTTATGACCAGCAAAAAATTATTGCTGGGACAACTATCTTTATTACTGAAAAAGTTGTCCATTCGCAATACATTTCTGCCGATGAAACAAAGAATAAAACAGGGAGTTTAGATTTTTTGCATGACTATTTATTGAAAGAAGTTTTTACAGAGAAAACATATTTTGATTTTGGTATTTCAAATGAAAATAATGGCTTCAAAGTTAATTCTGGATTACAATATTGGAAAGAAGGTTTTGGTGCGAGAGCCATAGTTCAGGATTTTTATCAATTACCAATTGAAAATTACAAGCGGTTAGATGCTGTTTTGATATGATTAAATTTTTAGATCTAAAGAAAATAAACGAACGTTTTGATAAGGCTTTTCAAGAGCGATTTAAGCAGTTTTTAAATTCCGGACAATATATTCTCGGTAATGAATTAAATACTTTTGAGAATGACTATGCGAAATATTGCGGTACTGATTATTGCCTAGGAGTCAGTAATGGGCTAGACGCCTTAATATTGATTTTTAGAGCATATATTAAATTAGGTATTTTAAAAATAGGTGATGAGGTGCTAGTTCCTGCAAATACTTATATAGCTAGTATTTTGGCTGTTGTTCATGCTGGACTGAAGCCAGTTTTTGTAGAGCCTGATGAAAAGACTTTTAACATATCAGCTAAAGAATTAAATAAGCATATTTCCAAAAATACTAAAGCTATTTTAGTAGTTCATTTGTATGGGCAATTAGCGGAAATGGATGAAATCAATCTTTTGGCAAAAAAACAAAATTTACTAGTAATTGAGGACGCTGCGCAAGCTCATGGAGCTATTAATAGTAAAGGAAATAGAGCAGGAAACTTGGCTGATGCTGGAGCATTTAGCTTTTATCCGAGTAAAAATTTAGGTGCGCTTGGTGATGCTGGTGCGGTAACTACTAATGATGTTCAATTGGCTGAAACTATTAAGGAGTTACGAAATTATGGCTCCACTGAAAAGTACGTGCATACAAGTCTGGGCTTTAATAACCGTTTAGATGATATTCAGGCTGCCATGCTATCAGTTAAACTTCCTTCATTGGATAATGACAATAGCAGAAGACGTGAGGTTGCTAAAAAATATTTAAGTGAAATTAAAAATAGTAAGATACAACTGCCTTTTTATGACTTAAGCAGGAATCATGTTTTCCATGTCTTTGTCGTTAGGGTAGAAGATAGAGACGCATTTGTCTCTTTTTTGGAGAAGAATGATGTACAATACCTAATTCATTATCCTAAACCAGCTCATAGACAATTAGCCCTAGCGGAATACAGTAATCTGAAATTGCCAGTAACAGATGCCATACATGAACAGGTAGTCAGTATTCCAATGAGCCCAGTTATGACTGATTCAGAGGTCTCTCAAATTGTTAACCTACTAAATTCTTATTAATTGAAACGATTACTTAATTATATAAATAATAATGTTTTAATCAAGGTTGCTTCATTGAATTCTGCTTCAGTAGCAACGAGAATTATAGCAGGATTTTTAACTTCAAAAGCCATTGCCCTTTTTGTTGGAGCAGAAGGAATGGCCTTAATAGGAAATCTACGGAACTTTTTAAGTTCAGTTCAAACAGTCTCCATATTGGGTTTTTATAATGGTATCGTAAAATATGTGGCTGAATTTAAGGAGAATACTATTGAATTGAGTAAAACCCTTTCTACTATTTTTTATCTAGGCTTTTTTTCTACCATATTAGTGTCTTTTACCTGTTACTTTGGAGCAGATTATATTAATGATTATGTGTTTTCCTATTACAATGATTACGCTTATGTTATTAGAATTCTCGCGATAGCTTTGCCGTTTTACGCATTGAATATGTTTACGTTTGGTATTCTCAATGGGTTTTCTAAATATAAAATTTTAATCATAATTAACATTATTGGACAGATTTTAGGTCTTTCTATTACCATTTTGTTAATATATAAAGAGCGTATTGATGGTGCATTAATTTCGGTAGCTATTTCAGAATCCTTGATTTTTTTAATCACACTAGTAGGTGTTGCCAATAGAAGAAGTTTGGCGCCATTAGTCAAAGTAAAGAACATTAGTTTTAGTTATGTCAAAAAATTGAGTTCATATTCCATGATGGCTATTTTTTCAGCTATTTTATTACCTATAGTTGCCATATTTATAAGGAATTATATTACTGATTCGGTTGGAATACGAGAAGCTGGTTTTTGGGAAACTATGAACAGGATTTCAAAGTATTATTTGATGTTCGTATCTTCATTATTGACACTTTATATATTACCTCGTTTATCTGAAATAGATAATGTAAAAGAATTTAGAAATGAAGTTTTTAATTTTTACAAAACCATTATTCCCATTTTTGGATTAGGATTATTGGTTATATATCTTTTTAGAAAATATATAATCCTTTTAATTTTTTCTGAAGAATTTTTACCCGTACAGGATTTGTTTTTATGGCAGCTTTTAGGTGATTTTGTTAAAGTGCTATCCATAGTTATTGCTTATCAGTTTTTGGCTAAAAAAATGTTTTGGCATTATATCATTACCGAAGCATTTTCTGTGATCATTCTGTATTTTACGAGTATTTATTTTATTGATATTTATGGAACAAAAGGAGCCAATATTGCGCACTTTGTGACATATGTTGCTTATTATGGGTTAATACTTTTAATATTCAGTTCATCATTGTTTGGTGTATTACCAGATGAACCTGATTTAGAGAATTAAATTGTTGAATGATTTTGCCAAATTTCTAGATAACGTTTTGCGATGTTCAAGTAGTTATGCTCTCTCTCAATAAAGGCTCTAGCATTTTCGGAGATTTCAATAATTTTTTCTGGATTTTCAATAAGCCATGACAATTTGTTGGCAATTTGGTTGGAATTAGGTAAAGCATTAATAGCAACAGTATCTTCCTTCAAACCATAATAATCTAACCATTCTTGTTCAGCACCTGTAAAAACCACTTTGCCTTTAGCCATAGCTTCTAAAGCGTTGTAGCCTTGATCATAAGCATAGACTTGATCTAGAATAATATGTGCCTTATTATATGATTGGATGTATTCATCATATGGAAGGTTTTCTGTTTTTATAATGCTTACCTTATTATCATACTTTTTAGATATTATTTCTAAAGCTTCATCAAAAAAATTGCTTCCTTTTTTTAAGTAGTTTGCCCTATTAATACCCATGAAAATTATGATTCTATCTTCAATTTTAGGTTTAATAAAGCTAATCTTAATAATATTGATAGGGTTTGGTATCAGACATAAATACTGCTTATTATTAAGAAGTGGTAAATGATAATCTAAATCAGAAGCAATGACACCTCTGGTATTCCTATATATAAAATGATGTAGCTTACCATAAGGTTTTGTTATGTATTTTAGAGAATATTCAAATTTAGCTTTCAAACTTTTATTTTCTAAAAAAGGGTTAAGTATTGAATATTTTAAGTTGTTATTTAAGTAATAATTAATCGAAATAAAATCATCTCCACATGATAATAAAAAGACATTTTTATTTTGGCTAAATAGACGTTTTAATAATGGGATTTGTAACTTTGGATGAAGAAAAAAGGCATCTTCATTAATCAATTGAACAATATCGAATCCACAAAGTTTCGGTAGATTCCTTTTTATATTCAAGTATATCTCAATTTCAGCGATATCAAATCTAGTAAGTTTATGAATTAGTTTTCTCATTAAAGTAGCTGCTTTTGTCTTGAATAATGTGCTGCTAATATTAATGTCAACAGGGTATTTTTTAAACTGATCGCCACTGCCTATTATTTTAACATCATGACCTAGTTCAATTAGGCCTTCTTTTAAAGAATTATGTAATCGGCTAAATTCACCAACCAAAAGTATTCGCATGCTTATTTTAATATCTTTGTTTCAAAGATAATTGTTTAAATGGATAATAAAACGGGAACGGAAGTTACATTAGAAATTCTTGTGTCAACTATGAATAGGAATTCACTGGATTTTCTAGCCCCCATGTTCATAAACAATAATATTTTTGACTTAAATATTTTAGTAGTTAATCAAACTTCAAAAGACTGTCTTTTAATATCTGACTCACCAAATATTCGTGTAATAAATTCCTTTGAAACTGGGTTGAGTAAGAGTAGAAATTTAGCTATTGAAAATACTATTGGATCTATTTGTCTTTTAGCAGATGATGATGCGGTTTACATTGAACAGTTCACTGAAAAAATACTTCATGCTTTTAAAAACAATCAGAATTGTGATGTTATTACGTTTAAAACTCTAACGACCGAAGGTAAACCCTATTGGAATTACCCAAACAAAGTTGTTAATGTTAAGTCGTTTTATAGAAAAATTCTGTCAATTGAAATTGCTTTTAAAACACAATCAATTAAAGAAAATAATCTGAAATTCAATGAGCAATTTGGATTAGGAAGTACCTTTCAAGATGGTGAGAATGTGTTTTTCTTTAATGAAATATTTAGAAGAAATTTAGAATCAAAGTTTGTTCCTGAATTTATTGTAGAGCACAAGCCCTACAGTTCAAGTGATAATGTAACATCAGACAATTATTTTTTTGCAAGAAGCGCTATGTATTATAAATCATATGGTATACTTGCTTATTTTTATATTATCAAACTAGTTTTTTCATTAATAAGAAAAGGATTAATTCCATTGAGTGAGGTAATCCCAAAGATAAAAACAGCAATTGAAGGTATCAAAAAATATAAAGAGTTAAATAAAAAATAGATGAGTAAAATAAGTGATATATTATTAGTAAATATTCCTAAAATCCATGACCCTAGGGGAAGTTTAGCTGTTATTGAAAAAGATGTTTTGCCTTTTGATATTAAACGTGTTTATTATTTGTATGAGGTACCAAGTGATGCCTATCGAGGCGGTCACGCACATAAAAAATTAATTCAAGTTCTAATACCATTAAGCGGAAGTTTTGATGTAGTTCTAGATGATGGAAAAGACCGAACAAAAGTCACTTTGAATAAACCTAATAAAGGGTTGCTTATTCCAACAGAAATTTGGAGAGAATTAGAGAATTTTTCATCTGGATCTGTTTGTTTAGTGCTGGCTTCTGATGAATTTGAGGAAACTGATTATATAAGGGACTATAAAGAATTCCTTGCCCAGAAAAACTAATAATAGTTCTTTTCTTTATTAAATAAATTATAGAAATAAATTAAGGGTTTAAGCATTGTTGGAGGTAATGAAATGACAAATTTTTGCTTAATATTAATATGTTTTGGCTCTATAATATTTTTTAGTGCGTTGCTGTTTTTTCTATCACTCAATAATTTATATTTAATTATAGAAGAATAGATGTTCTTATTCAGAAATGCTTTGGATTGAGGTTGTTTATTTGATTGCTTTATATATTTTTTAAAATCTATGGATTTATAAGTTGTTTTGTTGGTTTTTGATAAGCCACTGCCAGTAAAATGATGTGTGGCTAATGGTTTATTTACGAAAACAACGTTGTATTTAAACCCACTCCTTATCCAATAATCTGTATCTTCATTCGTTTTTAGTGATTCATCAAAATATCCAATATTTTCAACAGCCTTTTTACTAAAAACACTATTTGCGCAATGTAAAATAGAATGCCCAATACTAGCTGTAAAATAGCTTAATATACCTGTTTCGTTTTGTTTTAGGTTGAAATGCTTATAAGTTGCTGGATAAACCCTTTTTGACGTCATGATCTTTAAAGCAGTTGCAAATATATGTTCGTTAGGGTAAGAAATAATAAGTCCGTTTATAGTTTCTAAAAATATTTCTTCCCAAAAATCATCAGCATCCAAAAAAGCTATATAATTTCCTTGAGCTTTTTTAATTCCAAAATTTCTAGCAGCAGATACGCCTTGGTTTTTGGTTGTAAATAATTTAACTCTGGCGTCAGTGAATTTTTCAACAACTTCAAAACTATTATCTGTTGAGCCATCGTTCACGATAATGATTTCAAAATCAGAGAACGTTTGATTTAAAACCCTATTTAAAGTTTTAGCAATATATTTAGCTTTGTTGTAGAGTGGTATGACAATAGAAAATTTAGGCATTATCTTTTTGGTTTAATCTACAAAAGTAACCTAGTCTGTATATATCAAATAATATTAAATTGGGTGACTTACTTAACAGTTTCTTTTCTATTACATTATTAAATTTTAGTGTTATTGTTCCAAGAAAATATGCTAAACCAATAGCCTTAAGCTTATTAAACACTTTCAACAATTTTGTTTCAGATGAAGAAATTTTGTTTTCCTTTACCAGATAATACAAGGTATCTATTGCTTTTTTAGTTTTAGATAAGAATAATTTATTGTTTTCAATTCCAAAATGGATTACAGGATTCTCTATATGAACAACATTCGTTTTGTTTTTTTTTAATAACGTACTAAAGAGAATATCCAATCCATATTTGTTCTCTGTTAATTCAGAATTAGTTTTCAGAAAGACATCTTTTTTTATAGCCAAAGCTCCTGAAATTATAGATTGATAAGGCCTGTTTTTTCTGTATTTTAAAGGCTGTTGTTCCCTGTTTCGGCCATAATGCCATCGTAGTATTTTGATTGCTTCTGGACTTGTTTTTTGATAAGTAATACCGCCAAAAATGATGTCGGTGTCATTTTCTATGTTTGAAACTATTTTTTTTATGAAGGTATTGTCTTTTGGCATCACATCAGCATCCAAAAATAGCAACCAATCATATTTAGCGTTTTGAGCTAAAATTTGTCTCGTAGCTGTGCGTCCAACATTCTTTTCGCTTATTATAAATTCTGCGCTTTCAAGTGTGTTTATTTTTTGGTTTTCAGTGTTAAGATTTGAGTTTGAACCGTCATCCATACAAGATAATTCAAAATTAATTCCCAACTCTAAAGATTGTGTTACAAGTTTTTCAGCTAGTGGATAAGCATTATAATTGTATGTAGGTATTAAAATGGAAAGCATAGATTTTTATCAATGAATTCAAAACTAAACAATAAATCACATTTTTTTTTAATAATAACAACTTTAAAATTATCATGATGGTATGGTAATTGTAAATTTGCTATCATGAAATCAATTTTAGCAGCTATTAGTTTTTGTTTTATTGTGTTCCAATTACAGGCACAAAAGGCCTTCCATGTATTTCCTAAAGATCATCCAACTATTAAAGGCTCAAAACTGGGTGATGGTAGCTTAAAGAACCCTTGGGATTTACAAACAGCACTTAACCAAAAAAGTGAAGTCGTGAATGGTGGTGATACTATTTGGTTGCATGGAGGTATTTATTCGGGTAGGTTTACAAGTAAGCTGCAAAGTACAATACCAAATAAAAATATTATTGTTACTTCATACAAAGGTGAATGGGCAATTATAAACGGAAATGTTCCTGGGCCTAATGTTGCTACTTTAAGTGTCGTAGGCAAAAATGTAACATACAGAGATTTTGAAATTTCACCAATTAATTTAAAAGTTAGAGATGAAAAAGTAGCAGGTTTTCGCCCATTTGGAGGCGTAAGTCATAATAGTGGAAAAAATTGTAAGTTCATTAACCTTATTATTCATGGAAATAATGGTTTGGGATTTGGGTCATGGAACAAAACAGGAGGAACCATAATTTCTAATTGCATTGTTTATGATAATGGGTATGTAGGTAAAAGCATTAAAGGTCTAGGTGAGGGGTTTTATGTTCAAAATGATAGTGATACTGAAATAAGGGTTTTAAAAAATAATATCATTTTCAATAACTATTATAAAGGTATTGAAGTCTGGTCTGCCAATAAAAAAGCGAATAGGGAATATGTTAAAAACATAACTTTAGACAATAATGTAATTTTTAATAGTGGTTTGGTTTCAGGACGGACAGTTGATAATATTATTGTTGCAACCAATGATAGAAATGGTATTAACATAGCTAAAAATATAACGGTAACAAATAACATACTTTACCATAATACCAATTATTTGCAAAATGAAGTTAATGGAGATGCACCATCACTAACAATAGGCTACTACAAAAATGCACCAGTAGAAAATATCTTCATTAAGAATAATTTAATATTAGGAAGAAATAATCCGTTTAGATTGCTTCACGCCAAATCTGTTTCAATATCCAATAATGTTTTTTATGGAGGTTATATTCACCTGCTATCTCAAACAGCAAATAACCTTAATCCCATTAGCTTAAACAATAATACTTACTACACAAAAAACAAAACTCCATTTAGAGTTGATAAAGAAAAATATATGTTTTCTAAATGGCAATCTGTATTTAAACAAGATAGTGAGAGTAGTCATGATAGCCTTGAAGAGTTTGATTTGCCATCGGTTTTAGATATTTCAAAAAATGATTATAAAGACCACAGTTATAGAGTTGTTTTATTTAGCAAAAATGAAAATGATATTATAGTTGATTTTAGTAACTATGATATTGCTGAAAACTCTAATTATGTTATTCGCGATGTGGAAAATTTAGATGTAGAATTAAAAACAGGAACTGTAAAAAACGACTCTAAAATAGTATTTCCAATGAAGCTTGAAAGAAATGAAAACAGATCTTTAAACAATTTTGGGGTTTATATTATTGAATTTAAACCGCAGTTATTGATTGAAGCAAAAGAGGGTTTTTTTAATCGTTTATTTAAATGGTTGTTTTAGTTTTTATAGGTAGGCACATTTAGTTTTGTTAATATTCATTACTTTAGACACGTTATGATTATCTAGCATGAAATTTTATAAAAACTTTGTTGTTTTTTGGACTGTTATTTATTTGGCTATTGCTTTTATTGGCAGATTTACAACGTATCATAAAGAAGTTTTTCCTTTTTTTAGATGGTCCTTATATTCGAAAACACCAAATAAAGTCGAATTTCCATTTGTTATGGTAACCAAAATAGGTGATTCACTGATTCCACCAACTAATATATTAGATTTAAGCTATATTCATCATGTTTCAGCTCTGGATATGAATTTGAATGTAATTAACTTTTACAAGGCAGTATCCAATAATTTGAATGAATCAGAGTTGGATCATACCAATTTTTTAAGAATTCTTCCCTCGGGAAGTAACTTTGAACTTTTTGTGAAAACGTTAGATTTGAGTAAAAAAGAATATTTAAAAACAGAAAAAACCACAAAGGTTTGTAACATTATAGATAACAAGATTATAGATTTTGATTGAGTTCTTAAAAGATCATTATTTTTGGAAATATAACTTTGGTAAATTCCCAATTTTCAATAAGCCAGTTGATAAGCTATACAGCGATATACAAATCATAGTTAAGTTCTCTTATGTCTTGTTTTTGGTATTAATTCTAGATAATGTGTTTAATATTAGGGAATTGGAATCGGCTGAACGAATTAACCCGTTGTGGCCTTTAGAAGTATTTAAAGGTGTTTCATCAGTTTACCTTGCTTTATATTTTAAATTAAGTCTATTGCTTTCGTTTGTTTTGCTTTGTTTTAAGAATAACAATCTCTTTTTAAAGATTTTTGCTTTTATCAATTTCTTTTTATTTGTAGCATTTACTAATTCATTTGGTAAAATAAACCATGGCTTATATTTGCCGCTCATGTATTTGTTTGGGATAATTTTCATGCCAAATAGTAATAAAGCACATTACAAAGAAAAAACCATTTTAATGTTTGCCTCTATGCAATTTTTTTTGTTGCTAACATATTCGTTAACTGGTTTTTGGAAAGTATTCTGGGGCGTTATTGAATGTTTTAATGGTCAGGTAAGCCTGTTTTCACCACTATCCATGAGAAATGTTATTATTTTGCAAAACCAATTAATTGAACCAACAGTAGTTGGATCGTGGCTTGTAGAAAATTATTGGATTGCTTGGTTTTTATATTTGGGAGCTGTTTATATTGAATTGTTTTCAATACTAATATTTTTTAGAGCAAATCTTCATAAAATTTGGGGCGTGCTATTGTTGTTTCTGCATGCAGGAATAGCATTGGCATTAGATGTCTCAATGTATGGTGCTATTATTTGCATTGGATTATTTTTGATAATGTCACCTTTTAACTACAGGACTAATTTCAGGAAAACCATTACTAGCTTACCAATAATACATGAATTGATTAAACTAGCTCATAGTAAGAGTAAGTAGAATTAGTTTTTTTTCTGCACCACTTCATAAACTTGATTATCGTCGCATTTAAGTGTTTTACTAGGATATTTTAATAATAGAGCATAATCATGGGTAGCCATTAAAATGGTATTGCCATTTTTGTTAATATCTTGGAGAACCTCCATGACTTCCACACTTGTCTGTGGATCCAAGTTTCCAGTAGGCTCATCTGCCAGAATTAATTCAGGGTTATTCAATAAAGCTCTTGCGATAGCTACACGCTGTTGTTCTCCTCCAGAGAGCTCATGCGGAAATTTAAAGCCTTTGGTTTTCATCCCTACTTTATTTAAAACTTCTTCTATTCTTGTAGTCATTTCTTTTTTGTCTTTCCAGCCTGTTGCTTTCAATACAAATAATAAATTTTCGTTTACTGTTCTATCCGTTAAAAGTTTAAAATCTTGAAAAACAACACCCAATTTCCGTCTTAAGAACGGAATATCTTTCTCTTTAAGGGTTCTCAAATCAAAATCAACAATGCTGCCTTCGCCTTTGGTTAATGGTAAATCACCATAAAGCGTTTTCATAAAACTACTTTTCCCAGTTCCGGTTTTACCTATTAAATAAACGAAATCACCTTTATTAACTTCAACGTTAATATCAGACAATACCAAACTATCACCTTGAAAAATAGAAGCGTCTTTAAGATAAAGTACTTGCTGCATGTTTATGATTTTGAGTTTTTAAATGAAAATAAATTAGTGATGACAAAGTAAACAATTAATGCGAAATAGGGAAAGCAGAATCGGGAATTTGTACCATAAGCTACCAATGCTTGAGCCAGAGATCCAGATAAGACTATTAACACCATAAATAAGTCGTAGTCTAAAACTCTTAATTTCTGTTTTAAGACAGTCAATATTTTTTTGAAAGCAAATATTAGAAATAGGATATTAATAAGTATTAATAAAGGCTTTTGAATATAATTCCAAAGGCCAACCAATCCTTTTCTAATAACTTTGTATTCAAATTTATCTACATTCCATAAAAGTGTTGAGGTCCCTCCCCAAAAATCTTTCCATGAAATAAAAACTTGTCTTAAATACTGGTCAGGATGTTTTTTAAAAAGGTTTATTGAGATTTCGCCTAATTTATGAGATAAATCTGGAGGAGATAGATTGGTTGCTGTAATAAGCTCATCATAGGCATACCAAACAGTCATAGGATACTGATGGTAAGGTTCGTTTTTTACAACATAATTACGGTGTTTTACAAAAATATCACGTATAACTTGGTGTTCATCAGGTGCTTTTTCAAAAAATGACGTTGCTGTTTGTGCTAGATTGATTCCTAAATAATAACTACTAGTAAAATAACCAATATTATGTTTGTTCAGTGAATTCCAACTGTAAAAATTAATTAAGGGAATGAATAAAATAATAGCCGATTTTAAAAATGCTGACTTGAGATTGACTTTAAAATTCTTAAATACAAAATACAGAATATAGCCTAATGGGAAATATATAAATAGTGGTCTTGTTAGGTATAAAGCACTGAAAATAAGCGATAATATAATTAAATGTTTAATTGAGGTAGTGACATGTAGCAATTTGTACTTTTCAATATACCAAAAAGCCAAAATCATTAAGGTGTAAGTTAAGGATTCAGTTAATATGGCAAATTCATAAAAAACCACAGATAAAAAAGAAGTTGTTATAACTGCTGTTATAAAAGCAATATCCTTGCTTTTTGTTTTTACCCAGCAAAAATCATAAAGTAGATAAGTATTTACAACCCCTAAAATGACTTGGAAAAAAACCACCAGATGTAAATTTTGCCCAGTTAAAGCAATTAAAAATGGAAATCCAGGTGTTCTTTCGCCAGTATAATTGAAAAGATTAAGATTGCCTATATAAGTTGCGAGATTAATATAGTCTTCAGTATCTGGAAAAATAGTGATAGCATTATAGAAAATGAATACCAAAACCCTAACCAAAACGGCATAAATTAGAATGTTCCTTTTAGGATTGGTTAAAAGTGTTTTATATATGTTTTGGAATGTTTTCACTTATAATGGTTGTAGATTTTTATAAAATCAAATGGTAGCTTCAAAATATCTGTATTAGAAATTTTTGATGCACCAATATCTTTCCATTCGAGTAATGGAACTTCATGGATGTTATCTAAACAATACGCTTTACCATATTTTAGTTTAGCACGCAGAATCAATTCTACATCAAAAAGCCATTTGGTTTTAAAAGGTTCAGCAAATAATACTTTTGCTAAATTATAATCAATAATTTTGGCACCACATTGGGTGTCGTAAATCCCTAGCTGCAAAATAAAGGAATCGATAATAGTAGCAACGATTCTCCCAGAAATATGTCTTTTTAAACGTCTATCAATATCGCTTCCAATGCGTTTAATACGTGAACCCATAACAAAAGGTTTTTGCTTGTTTTGTGCATAGTGCAACAGACGCTCTATTTCCTCCAGTGGTGTTGAAAGATCTGCATCCAAATAGCCAACATAGTCGTAAATAGAATTAAGTTTCAAGAACCCATGGCGAATAGCCTCTGCTTTCCCAACATTAGTTTCAAGACGCAGGGAATGAAATCGTTCTGATGTATTAGAAAGGCCATCTAAAATAGATTTAGTATTGTCAGAGCTTCCATCATTAATAAAGTAGAAGCTCATATTAGCATTATGATTATTAAATGCTTCAAATTTAGCGATGTCAATTCTATTAGCTTCATTAAAACATGGAACAATAATTGCGCAAGAAGTATTCATATAAGCGGATCTGAAAGCTAACAGTTACTGTTTGTAAATGTATTGTTTTCTTTAAAATTACGGCAAGTTAGTTTGAGTAATTTTATATGAAGCTCCGATTTTTATAACTCTGTTTATAATTATAAGTTAATTCCAACGTTATGAAATATATATTGATTTATCTTTGATTTTGAATTAAAAGCAAGCATTCATGTTAAGAAGAATAGCCTTATTTTTTATAGTGGTTTTTGGAGTATTTCAAATATCTGTGGCCCAGCAAACCGAAGCTTACACCAATGATTTGGTAGATTACCAAAAAGCACTTTCACTTTATAATAACAATCAGTATTTAGCCGCCCAAACACTTTTTAGAAATATAAAAAAAGATGCTGAAACGGATGCTTTAAAATCAGATTGTGATTATTTTATAGCCAATTGTGCAGTTAGACTCAATCAGCAAAATGCCGACAAATTGATCGAGGATTTTGTTGAAAATTATCCAACAAGTACCAAGCGTAACACTGCTTTTTTAGATGTAGCAGACTATTATTTCGTAAACGGAAAATATGCACACGCCAAAAAATGGTATGACAAAGTGGATGAAAATTCACTGGCTCGCAGTGAACGAGATAAATTCAGTTTTAACAATGGTTATGTAGCCTTTACAACAGGTGATTATAAAACAGCCAAAAAGCATTTGTCCCGATTGGAAACTTCACAAAAGTATGGTTCTCAAGCAAAATATTATATGGGTTTTATGGCTTATCAAGACGATGATTACAATCAAGCCAATGAATACTTTGATCAGGTAAGCGATCAGGAGAAATACAAGGAAAAACTATCATACTATCAAGCCGATTTAAATTTCAAACTTGGAAAGTTTGAAGAAGCCATAAAGCTAGCTAAAGAACGCTTGCCAGATAGTGATCGGAATGAAGTGTCTGAACTCAATAAAATAATTGGAGAAAGTTATTTTAATCTTGAAAAATATGCTGAAGCCATTCCGTACCTTCAAGAATTCAAAGGCAGACGTGGTAAATGGAATAATACTGATTACTATCAATTGGGTTATGCTTATTACAAACAAGGTAACTATGAGGATGCTATTTCAGAATTCAATAAAATAATAGATGGCGATAATGGTGTAGCACAAAATGCCTACTACCATTTAGGTGAAAGCTATGTGAATCTCGATAAAAAACAAGAAGCACTCAATGCTTTTCGGAATGCATCCCAAATGGATTTCGATTTAAAAATTCAAGAAGATGCCTGGCTCAATTATGCTAAAATTAGTTATGAAATAGGAAATCCATATCAATCCGTTCCGCAAGTGTTGACAGATTATTTAGACAAATATCCAGATACAGCATACAAAGAAGAAATTGAAACTTTATTAATTGACTCGTATATCACATCTAAAAATTATAAAGAGGCTTTAGTTTTACTGGAAGGAAAGCGCAACTTTGAAAGCAAGGTAGCATTCCAAAAAGTAGCTTTTTATAGAGGATTGGAATTGTATAACGAAGGTAATTATCAAGAAGCAAGTAAATTGTTCGAGAAATCAATTAAAGAACCTAGAGACGATAATTATACGGCTCGAGCTACATTCTGGAAAGCTGAAACTGATTATAATTTAACCAATTATGAAGATGCCTTAATTGGATTTAAACAATTCAAGCAACAAGTAAGTTCTGGCGGAACACCTGAATATACCAACCTTGAGTACAATTTAGCATATACGTATTTTAAGCAGAAAAATTATGATAAAGCAAGTGAGCATTTTAATTCATTTATCTCTAGTGTAAATGATGATGATATTCGTCTTAATGATGCTTATTTAAGAATGGGAGATGCGCATTTTGTGTCAACTGAATACAATGAGGCCATTCAGGCTTACGACCAAGCCGTTAAGTTGAACAAGATAGATGCTGATTATGCCTATTTTCAAAAAACATTAAGCCAAGGTTATGCTGGTAATTCCAATCAAAAAATTTCAGGTTTGGAAACATTTATTGACAGATTTCCAAAATCTACTTTACGTGATGATGCTATTTATGAGTTGGGAAACTCATATGTAAAAAAAGGCGAATCAGATAAAGCGATTAGGATGTATGATAAACTGAATTCAGAATATCGCATGAGTATTCTGGCACCAAAGGCCCAATTACGTCAAGGTTTGATTCATTATAATGCTCGTGAAAATGAACGTGCTTTAAATAAATTTAAAGCCGTAGCAACCAATTATCCAGGAACACCAGAAGCCAATCAGGCTGTTTCAACTGCACGTTTGATTTATATTGATTTAGGACGTGTAAACGAATATGCGTCTTGGGTAAAGACCTTGGATTATGTAGAGGTAACAGATGCCGATTTGGATAATACAACCTTTGAATCTGCCGAGAAAAAATATATTGAAAATAAAACCGATGATGCCATACGTCAGTTTAATGGCTATTTAAATGACTTTCCTAGAGGTCTTCATGCCTTACAAGCACATTTTTATTTAGCACAATTGTATTTTAAAAAAGACTTGAAATCTAATGCGGCACCGCATTATAAAGCGGTTGTTAATGCCTCTCAAAATGAATTTACCGAAGAAGCATTATCGCGACTTTCACAAATTTATTTAGAAAACAAAAATTGGAATGAAGCGATTCCTGTTCTAAAACGTTTAGAAAATGAAGCAAGTTTCCCGCAGAATGTCATTTTTGCACAATCAAATTTAATGAAAGCTAATTATCAATTAGAAAAATATAATGAAGCTATTTCTTATGCCGAAAAAGTATTGACTAATGTCAGTATAGATAATAAAATAAAGAGTGATGCACACGTCATTATTGCAAGATCATCTATAAAACAAGGCAATGAAACACGTGCCAAGACTGCTTACACTGAAGTTGAAAAAACAGCAACAGGTGAAACTGCTGCTGAAGCCCTGTATTACAATGCCTATTTTAAACACAAAGCAGGAAGTTTTGAAGCGTCCAATACAACGGTTCAGCAATTGGCAAAGGATTATTCAGGGTATAAATATTATAGTGCCAAAGGATTAATTGTTATGGCTAAAAATTATTATGCTTTAGGAGATGCCTTTCAAGCAACCTATATTTTGGAAAGCGTCATTGAAAATTTTCCTGATTTTGATGATGTTGTTGAAGAGGCACAAACGGAACTCAATAAACTAAAAACAGAGCAAGCCAAAACGAACGCATCAGTTCAAAGCGAGGAAGACTAAAATCTGAAGTTTAGAATTGTAAATAATCAAAAAATACATCAAACAAAAAACAAATCTATGCGCAAGCAAGTTTATCAAATCTTAATAATAACAATCGTTTTTTCTATTGGATCTACTTGGGCCCAAGAACGACCAAACGATACGCTTGATACGAATGTTATTAATGTGGTGAAACCATATGAGCCATCTATTTCTGATGCGTTTAAGGTAAAAGAAGAACCGTCATTAGATGATGAGGTGACCACAACAAAAAAAGACATTCAGTATAATATTTTTTCATTCCCTGTTGCATCAACGTTCACACCAGCAAAAGGTAAAGCTGCAGTGGTTGACAAAGAAAAACCACCAAAAATATATGATAACTATGCATCATTAGGGTTTGGTAATTACGTTAATATTTTAGGTGAATTATACTTGAATCATGCTATATCAAGAACAGAGAGTGTTGGAGGTTATATTAGCCACCATTCATCTCAAGGTGGCATTGATGGTGTATTTCTGGATGACAGTTTTTATGATACAAAATTGAATGTGAACTATGCTCAAAACTTACGAGATATGGCTTGGAATGTTGAGTTAGGTGGTTTGCACCAAAGTTATAATTGGTATGGTGTTCCAAAATCTATTTTTGAGAAATCAGATGTCGATAGATTACCAGTTTTACATGAATTTTATGGTGCACATGTGTCAGGTGATATTTCTTTTGAAGACTCTTATATTACATCTGGATCGGTGTTTTTTAGACGTTTTGGAGACGATAGAGGTTCTGGAGAAAATAGGTTTAAAGCAAAAGCAGCAGGCAACATTCCCATTTCAGATTTTGAAATTACAACCGAGTTAAAAATAGACTATTTAGGCGGTTCGTTTGATAGAAGTTATTATGTAGATGAGGAATTGAAATACGGAAATTTTAATGTTGGCTTATTGCCAACCTACCGATTGACACAAGATGATTTAACATTAGATTTGGGTGTGTCTTTTTATTATTTAAACGATACAGAAATGGGTGAAAATAAATTCTATATCTATCCCAATTTATCAGCATCGTATAGAGTGGTAGACGAGGTCCTTATTGCCTATGGAGGCATTCAAGGTGGTTTGCTTCAGAATAGTTATTATGATTTTGCACAGGAAAACCCATTTGTATCACCAACGCTATTCATTGCGCCAACTGATCAGCAATACAATGCATTTATTGGACTTAAAGGAAAATTGTCCAATAGTATGGGCTATAATATAAAAGGTGCTTACGTAGCTGAAAACAATAAAGCCTTGTTTTTGAATAACGATGTTATTGCTACGGGTGAAAGTTATACCTATGGTAATTCATTTGGTGTGGTATATGATGATGTATCAACCTTTTCAATTGGTGGCGAATTAAGTGTTGACGTCAGTAGAAATTTCACCCTAGGGATTCAAGGGGAATATTTTATTTATGATGTTAGTGACCAGCGTGAAGCTTGGAATTTACCTGACATTAAGGCGTCGTTGTTTATGGATTATCAAATCAATGAAAAATGGTTTGCTGGAGCCAATTTGTTCTACGTAGGCGAACGAAAAGATTATATATTTTATCCAAACCTTATTCAACTTTTTGAAGGTACAGTTACTTTAGATAGTTATTTTGATCTAAACGCACATGTTGGATATCATATTACTGACCGATTATCAGCCTATTTAAAAGGCAATAATTTAGCCAACCAAGATTATCAACGCTGGCAAAATTTCAACGTTCAAGGCATTCAATTGTTAGGTGGCGTAACCTATAAATTTGATTTTTAACTAATTCCTGCGAAGGCATGAATCTCTTTGTCACGTCGAGCACGGTCTTTGAGGCAACTCGAAATGAAGTCGAGACCTCTTAAATACAAAAAAAAAACACTCATTCTTTGAGTGTTTTTTTGTTGCCATAAATATTAGTAATTTGCATTCCTAACGCTAATATTCATGAAGTATAATTACTTATTCCTAATTGCACTAATTTCGTTTACCTTTTCTCAAGCGCAAATTGTTAATATTCCAGATGCTAATTTTAAAAACGCCTTGGTGAATACCAACTGTGTAGATACAGATGGTGATTACACAGGAGATATAGACGCAGATACCAATAACGATGGAGAAATACAAGTTTCGGAAGCAGAAGCCGTATTGAGTTTAGATGTTTTAAACAGAAATATTGACTCATTAGAAGGTATTTCCTCTTTTGTAAATTTAGAAATGTTGAATTGTACGGCTAATTATCTGACAAATTTGGATGTTAGTGATTTAACCAATCTTACTGATTTGTTGTGCGGATCCAACTTATTAACCAATCTGAATATTACTGGTTTAACTAATATCGAATATTTGAATTGTTCCAGAAATAGACTAACAACTTTAAATGTAACTGCGCTGACAAACCTTGATAGATTATTTTGTGATAATAACGATTTATCTACATTGAACTTAAGTGGATTAACAAATCTAACAGAATTAAATTGCTCTGTTAATTATTTGACAGCATTAGACTTAAGTAGTTTGGTTAATCTTGTTGATTTAGACTGTAGCAACGGTTTTGACTTTTTTTTTAATTCATTAGATTTAAGTGGGTTAGTAAGTCTCGAGAATTTAGACTGTACTGATCTTTATTTAGAATCATTAGATGTTAATGAGTCGCCAAATCTAACAGATTTAGATTGCTCTAATAATGAATTAACGAGTTTGTTCATGAAAAATGGCAGTCACATAGAGTATTTAGATATTTACAATAATCCAGATTTAGAATATATCTGTACTGATGATTTTGAAATTGACTATGTCAAGAATAGAGCTGAATTGTTTGGTTTAACGGACTGTGAAGTAAATTCCTATTGTTTCTTTGAGCCAGGAGGAAATTTTTATGTTATTGATGGACAAACCCATTTAGATTTTGCAATGGACGGCTGTGATGTGAGTGATGATGTTTATCCCAATCTAAAACTTAATGTAAATGATGGTGTTATAAATAGATATTTCATTTCTGGTAGCGATGGAAGTCATTCTTTTCCTGTTTTGGAGGGAGAACACACTGTTACTCCTGTTTTAGAGAATCTAGATTATTTTACGGTTACACCAGAAAGTATGACTGTGAATTTTCCAACTGAAGCAAGTCCGTATAATCAAGATTTTTGTATTACACCAAATGGAGTATATAATGATTTGGAAGTTTTTATTATTCCATTAGAGCAGGCGAGACCTGGTTTTGATACAGATTACAAAGTGCTTTATAAAAATAAAGGGAATACAACGCTTTCAGGAACTGTGCTTTTTGATTATGATGAAAATAGGGATGCTATGACTTTTGTGTCTGCAACACCAGAAGCAGACAATGTTGCCGGTAACATAGTGACATGGAATTATAGTAATCTTCAACCTTTTGAGTCTCGGGAAGTGTTAGTTACTTTAAACATGAATACACCAACCGATACACCACCATTAAACGGAGGAGATGATATAGGTTATGTAGCTGATATTTACCCAAAAGACATAGACGAAACAGCTCATGATAATAATTTCCAAATAAAATTAACAGTAGTCAACTCATTTGATCCAAACGATAAAACCTGCTTGCAAGGTGAGACCATAACACCAGAAGAAGTGGGTAACTATGTGCACTATCTCATCCGTTTTGAAAACACAGGAACTGCTAGTGCAGTTAATATTGTTGTTAGGGATGAAATAGATGCGTCAAAATACGATTTATCAACTTTACTACCATTGAATAGTAGCCATGACTTTATAACAGAAATAAAGGACGATAATATTGTTGAATTTATTTTTGAGGATATAAACCTACCGTTTGATGATGCCAACAATGATGGTTATGTACTGTTTAAAATAAAAACATTGGAGACTTTGGAATTGGGTGACACGTTTTCAAACGATGCCGAAATCTATTTTGATTATAATGCACCGATAATTACTAACGATGAATTGACAACCATTGCCGAAAACCTATCTGTAGAAGAAACCGAAATTCAAAACTTAATAACTGTGTATCCAATTCCAGCATCAGATGTCATTATTTTGGAAAGTAAAACTAATTTGGAATCTATTATAGTTTATGATGTACATGGTAGGCAGGTACTTACGCAGTTGACATCAACAAACCAATTACGATTAAATGTAAGCAATCTTGTAAAGGGTATTTATTTTTTAAACTTAAAAACGGTTGATGGTGAACAAACTACAAAATTCATCAAGCAATAATTTTGTTATTCTGAACTTGTTTTAGAATCTAATAAAATACTTAAAACGCTCAATATGAGCGTTTTTTAGTTGCCATAAATATTAGTATTTTGCATACTTAACACTATTATTATGAAGCATGATTACTTAATCCTAATTGCCCTCATTTCGTTTACATTTTCTCAAGCGCAAATTGTCAATATACCAGATGCTAATTTTAAGAATATGCTTGTAAACGGTAATTGTGTTGATACCGTTGGCGATAGAAATGGAGATGAAGATGCGGATACAAATGATGATGGAGAAATTCAGGTTTCTGAAGCGGAAGCAGTTTTAAAACTTAATGTCTCAAGTCGATATATTGCATCTTTAGAAGGCATTGAGGCTTTCGTTAATTTGCAAGAGTTAACTTGTTGGAATAATCAATTAAGCACATTGAATGTCAGTAGTTTAGAAAATCTTAATTACTTAAATTGTGCAAATAATGATTTGACCATATTGGGTGAGGATAATTTGCCAAACAATCTATCAGTTTTATCATGCAGTAATAATCTATTGACAACACTTGAAGTGAATTCTTTAACAAATCTTAATAATTTGAGTTGCGGACAAAACCAACTAACAGATTTGGATTTGGGTAACTTGATAAATATTACAAATTTGAATTGTTATTATAATAATCTAACAAATTTAATTTTACCATTGTCTTCAGAATTTAATCTTTTAGATTGTAGTGTAAATCAATTAACGTCATTAGATTTAAGTGGTTTGTCAAGCCTAGAGGAATTGAATTGTAGCAATAATCAATTAAATGTTTTAGATGTCAGTGCTTTAACTAGTCTCTTGGAGTTGAATTGTTATTCTAATCAATTAGTAGATTTAAATATAGGTGGGTTATCAAACTGTACATTTATTGATTGCAGTAGAAATCAAATACCAGAACTGGATTTGAGTAATTTGACTAATCTTGCGGAATTGAATGTTAGTAATAATCAATTAACAACTTTAGATTTAGAAAGCTTATTAAATTTAGTTCAGTTAACTTGTAGTGGAAATCAACTAGCAGAACTAAATGTAAATGCTCTTATTAATCTTACCTATTTAGATTGTAATTCTAATCAATTCAGCACATTAGATGTAAATAATTTGATAAATCTCAATTATTTGAATTGTTACAATAACAGCCAATTGACTTCGCTGTTCATAAAAAATGGTAGTCAGTTTGACAGTTTTAATTTTTTATATACCAATAATTTAGAATTCATATGTGTTGATGAAGAAGAGTTAAATGCTGTAAAAAACCAGGCAATTGCATATGGTAACACAGACTGTGTTGTAAATACATATTGCTCATTTGTGCCTGGAGGTAGTTATTCTATTATTGAAGGATCTGTTACTTTTGATTTAGACAATAATGGTTGTGATTTGGGCGACCCGTTTATTCCCAATATAAAATTTAATATTACTGATGGTACAGTTAATGGAACAATTATTCCCGATACTTCTGGGAATTATTCTATTTCAGTTCAAGAGGGTATACATGAGATTTATCCAGTTTTAGAAAATTCAGAGTATTTTACAATAATTCCAGAAAGCATTTCAATAGATTTTCCTTCAGAAACAAGTCCCTATAACCTTGATTTTTGTGTTACGCAAAATGGTAGTCATAACGATTTAGAAATTGTGATTATTCCTATGGAAGAAGCTCGTCCAGGTTTTGATACTGACTATAAAATAATTTACAAAAACAAAGGGAATACAGTTATTTCCAATTCGTTGGAATTCAGTTACAACGAAAATGCTGGACTAATGGAATTGGTTTCTTCTGAACCAAATGCAGATGAACACGTTGATAATGTACTAACCTGGGATTTTATGGATTTGATGCCATTTGAAACAAGAGAGATTCTGGTAACCATGAATTTAAACTCACCAACGGATACACCACCACTTAACGGAGGTGATGATTTAGGTTTTGTGGCTAATATCTTTCCAATAACTGGTGACGAAATACCAGGCGACAATAATTTTCAACTAAAACAAGTGGTTGTAAACTCTTTCGACCCCAATGACAAAACCTGCCTGCAAGGTGAAACCATTGCTCCAGAAGATGTTGGCAAATATGTTCACTACTTAATCCGTTTTGAAAATACAGGAACTGCCAGTGCCGTGAATGTTGTGATAAAGGATGAAATAGATTTGGCCAAGTACGATGTATCAACATTGATACCATTAGATGGTAGCCACGATTTTGTAACGAGGATAAAGGATGATAATATTGTAGAGTTTATTTTTGAGAATATTAACTTACCGTTTGATGATGCTAACAATGATGGTTATGTGCTATTTAAAATAAAAACATTGGAGACTTTGGAATTGGGTGACACCTTTTCAAACGATGCCGAAATCTATTTTGATTACAATGCGCCAATAATCACTAATGATGAATTAACAACCGTTGCCGAAAACCTGTCTGTTGAAGAGACTGAATTACAAAACTTAATAACCGTATATCCAAATCCAGCAGCAGATGTCATTATTTTGGAAAGTAAAACTAATTTGGAATCTATTATAGTTTATGATGTACATGGTAGGCAGGTACTTACGCAGTTGACATCAACAAACCAATTACGATTAAATGTAAGCAAACTTGTAAAGGGTATTTATTTTTTAAACTTAAAAACGGTTGATGGTGAACAAACTACAAAGTTTATAAAAAAGTAAATTCTTAATAATTTTGATGAGAGATAGAGTTTTTTAAACCTGATTCTGAATCTCATTTTAATATCAAGAAAAGATAATATATGGCTTTTAAAAAGAGATTGGACTATATTTAAACTCAATCAAAATAATTAATTTAGGGCAAATTTTATAATAACTATTTATGAAAAAACTCATACTGTCTTTAATCTTTTTAAGTATTCTCTCCTGTGGAAAAGAAAAGCCACACGTTGATGCCATTGTCCTTAACGGAAACATTTACACGATTTTGGATGATTTTGACAAAGCTGAAGCCTTTGCCGTTAAGAATGGGAAATTCTTTGATATAGCATCTTCAAAAGTTCTTCAAGAAAAATATTCTGCTGACACTATAATAGACGCCAATGGCAAGACTATTTTGCCAGGTTTAATTGATGCTCATGCACATTTTTTAACACTAGGACAACTACAAAAGCAAGTAAATCTTATTGGTACCACTAGTTTTGATGATATGATAAAGCGTGTTTTAGATTTCCAAAAAGAACATAACATGCCCTTTATAAAGGGTAGAGGATGGGATCAAAATGATTGGGAAGATAAAAACATGCCCGATAAAACCATTTTAGATAAATTATTTCCTAATACACCGGTTGCTTTAACGCGTATTGACGGTCATGCCTCATTTTGTAATCAAGCAGCTCTAGATTTAGGGAATGTAACTGTAAACAGTTCTATTGAAGGAGGTGAAGTAGAAGTGAAAAATGGTAAGCTAACAGGTATTCTTCTGGATAATGCCGAACAATTGGTCATGAACAATTGGCCTGCTTTTGAAAAGGAACAATTGATTGAGGCGCTTTTAGCTGCCCAAAAAATATGTTTTGAAAACGGATTGACTACTATTTCAGATGCTGGTCCAGATATATTTACCTCACCATGGATTGAAACCATAGAGTTGATAGACAGCCTCCAAAAATCTGGCAATTTGAAAATAAGACTTTATATGATGGTTCCTGGAATTGAACCTAATTTAGATTATTATTTAAACAAAGGAATTACAAAAACCGATAAGTTGAATGTACGATCATTTAAATTTTATGCCGATGGTGCGTTGGGTTCTCGAGGTGCTCTTTTAAGAGAACCTTATTCTGATAAACATAACACATATGGGTTACCAGTTATGTCATTGGAGCATATTGAAAATTCAGCCAAACGGATAGCGGACTCTGAATTTCAAATGAACACACATGCCATTGGTGATTCTGCTAATCATCAAGTTTTAGTGACTTATAAAAATGTCTTACAAGGAAATGTTGATAGACGCTGGCGAATAGAACACGCTCAAGTGGTGTCGCCTGAAGATTTTAAATACTTCGATAATATCTTGCCGTCAGTGCAACCAACTCATGCTACCAGTGATATGTATTGGGCACAAGATCGAGTAGGGGAAGAACGTATTAAAGGAGCATATGCTTATAAAAAACTTTTAGAGCAATACGGGAAAGTAGCTCTGGGAACCGACTTTCCTGTGGAACAGGTCAGCCCGTTTTTAACATTTTATGCTGCTGTTGCTAGGCAAGATTTAAAACAGTTTCCAGAAGGTGGTTTTCAAACAGAAAATGGTTTGTCAAGAGCTGAAGCATTAAAGGGTATGACAATTTGGGCTGCTTATTCAAATTTTGAAGAGGATGAAAAAGGCAGTATTGAAGTTGGAAAGTTTGCTGATTTTGTTATCATCGATCAAGATATTATGACCGTAGAAATTGAGAAGGTTCCTAACATTAAAGTTTTGCAAACTTATGTAAGTGGACAACCACAACTGGATTAGTAAAGTTTGGCTAAATAATCAAAATGTTTTCCATCCATAATTTTTTTGCATTTCAGACCCACACTTGTACAAGCTAAATGCAAAGTGTCAAAATCCAAATAGAGCCATTTCATGGGTATTTCGTCTTCGCCTTTATAACTCAAGTAATAATCCAATTCGCCATAATATGCTGCGTTGGTGTCAATCCATAAACCACCATCATCATCTTGATACATATATTGAATATCTGAAGAATCAATTAAAATTTGACCACCCTTTTTTAAGAGTGATTTTAAACAGGTTAGGTATTTGCCAACTTGTTCAATTTCTTGAAAAATTCCAGTACCATTCATCAAAAGTAAAATGGTGTCAAATTGTTCTGTTTCATCTAGTATATTAAGTCTTTCAACTTGTTTAACACCACGCTTTTTAGCAACTTCAATAGCACCTTTTGAAATGTCAATGGCTTTTACATCTATACCTTTTTCTTGAAGATACAAACTATGGGAACCCGATCCACATCCTACATCAAGCGTTTTTCCATGACATAATTGTAATGCTTTTTGTTCAAGCTTTGGCATGTTTTTAAAACTTCGGAATAAATAAGGTAAGGGTAATTCATCTTCATCAGAAATGTTGGTTGATGTCATGATGTTTTCGGTATAATTACCGTTGTAATAATCTAATAATGCTTTCCCTAATAAATCTCGTTCCATGAAATTTGTTATGCTGAAGTTGATTCAGCATCTATTATTTAAAATTGTTATGCTATTTTTACACCATGCAAGACATTATTGACAATCTTCCAAAGCTGGCCAAAGATAAGCATAACGAAAACAAAGCCTTCTTTAAAAAGCTAAAAAAGAAACCGCCCAAACAATTGGATTATATCATGCAAGACCTACATGATGAAGAATTTGAACGAACTGATTGTTTACAATGTGCCAATTGCTGTAAAACTACAGGACCTTTGTTTACCGAGAAAGATATACAGCGAATAGCTAAACATTTCAAAATGAAACCACAGCAGTTTATTGAAACTTACTTACGTATTGATGAAGAAAATGATTATGTCTTACAGTCTGTACCTTGTACATTCTTGGGAGCTGATAATTATTGCAGTATTTACGAAGTAAGGCCTAAAGCTTGTAAAGAATTCCCGCATACAGATAGAAAAAAGTTTCAGCAAATTTCTAATCTCACTATGAAAAACGTTGCTATTTGTCCTGCTGCATATAATATTGTTGAGGAAATGAAAAAGCATATTAAGTTATAAGCAGAACATTTTTTATATTTAAAGAAAAATAGAAATTGGAAACCTTAATCAATTATTTTGAAAATATTCCTTCACTGCATCGTAGTTTAATTCTTGTTGGAGGTATAACTTTTTTTTGGCTTTTAGAAGGTTCATTACCGCTATTCAAATTCAAGTATAAAAAATGGCAACATGCATTGCCTAATTTGTTTTTCACGTTTACAACTGTTATTATCAATTTCGGATTAGCTTTTTTGCTCTTAAAAACATCTGATTGGGTGGCTGAAAATAATTTTGGAATTATCAATTGGTTGCCAGAAATGCCACTTTGGTTATATGTGTTATTAGGCGTTTTGTTATTAGATTTTTTTGGTGCTTATTTGGCTCACTATGTTGAGCATAAAGTAAAACCTTTATGGATGGTGCATTTGGTTCACCATACCGATCATAATGTCGATACAACAACAGCCAACAGACATCATCCAATAGAAAGTGTAATTCGTTTCGCCTTTACCTTACTTGGAGTGTTTTTAGTTGGAACACCTATAGCAATTATCATGTTATATCAGTCTTTATCATTAGTTGCTACGCAATTTACTCATGCCAATATTAAAATGTCCAAGCGAGTTGATAAATGGTTGAGTTATATTATTGTTTCTCCAGATATGCACAAGGTTCACCACCACTATGTTTTGCCTTACACAGATTCTAATTATGGTAATATTTTTTCTATTTGGGACAGATTATTTGGCACCTATATGGAGCTAGATCGTGAGAAAATTGTTTATGGTGTAGATGTATTTCCTGATGAAATAGCCAATGGAAAAATAGGTGAGTTACTCAAACAACCTTTTCAAAAATATCAAAAACCAACGATATTACCTAAAGATTAAAACATTGAAATAGAATATATTAATTTGAAAGTCTTTTTCGTTTAAAAATGTTATTTTATCCTGTTTTTTTACTGTTTATAGATTTCTTGATGAAATAACTTATTGATTTACATATGTTTATCATTCGGGATTCATTAAAATATGTTGTTTAAACATATTAGCTAATGATAGATAAATATAATTGTATTTCAATCTGGACAATTTTAATTGTCAGTATTGCTGGCAATTTTGCTATGGCACAATCTAGTCATATTGGATTGATTGAGAAAAACGCTAATTTGAGTGCTTCCAACATAAATCATGATTTAAATAAAACAAAGGATACCTTATTGTTACAAAGTGATAAACTTATTACTAACGTATATTCCATAAATACTGAATACAAACGTGAAGTTGATGTTTATCTTAATAAAAATGAGTTTAGTTTACCATTAACTGAATTATCTCAAGGGAAGCATGTATTAGTTGTTAGTCAATCTTCTAAAAAAATTGTGTTCGTATTACACATCTACGATTCTAAAAATTTAACTTCAATAGAACGTTCTAAATTGACTTACTCAGATGATTAGAATTATTCATAAAGTAAATATTTTTTACGTGTCTTTTTAAAAGTCTCTAAATCTTCTTGCCAAGTTTGTCTTATTTCTTTCTCCGTTAAACCAGCTTCAATTTGTTGTTGGAGTTTGGCTGTTCCTGCATGTTTTGTAAATCCATCCGTTAAAAAAAACAACGATTTATCAGTTGAATTTTGGTAAGCTTTAATAATCCATTTCAAGGTCATACCATCAATTTTAACGTCACTTAAATCTTCACCATAGCAGGCTTTGTTTTTATGTTTTGGATTCTTTGCTCCAAAATTTGGTTCTGGAGTATAAGTGAAGGTCATAGTTTTAGGATTCAGAAAAGGCGCACCATATCTCTGAAATTGAAACTCTGTACCACGACCAGCATTTATGTTGGTGCCTTCAAATAAACCAAGGCTAGGATATAGTTTAATAGATTGATCGTTCGGTAAATTAGGCGAAGGCCTAAGGGGTAGGCTATAAGGCGTTTGGTGCGTGTAATTTTTAATTGGAATTATAGTGATATTACATTGTAAACCATTTTTTAACCATTTTTCACCATTTATCATTGTTGCATATTCGGCAATAGTCATACCATGTACTAACGGAATAGGATGCATGCCAAGAAAACTTTTGTTTTCAGTTTCTAGAGTTGGACCATCAACATAATGTCCATTAGGATTAGGTCTGTCAAAAATTAGCAGTGTTATATTTTCTTCCGAACAAGCTTCCATAACATAATGTAGAGATGATATGTAAGTGTAGAAACGAACACCTACATCTTGAATATCAAAAATCACAACATCTAAATCTGCTAACTGTTTTTGGGTAGGTTTTTTGTTTTTTCCATGTAAAGAAACAATAGGTAAACCTGTTTTTGTATCTATACCATCACTAACTAATTCGCCAGCATCAGCGGTACCGCGAAAACCATGCTCTGGAGAGAAGACTTTTTTAACGTTTATGTTTAATTTTAATAGTGAATCAACTAGATGTATATAATTATCATTTTTAAAGATTACTGAAGTTTGATTGGCAACAATTCCAACGCGCTTACTGTTTAATAGAGGTAAATAATCTTCGGTTTGATTGGCGCCAACAATTATAGTTTCGTCATTGTGAGCTTGGCTGAAGGCAGACAGGGAGTCAAGAGACGAAGTATTCTTTGTATTGTTATGATTAACTTGGGTTTCTCTTTCTGTTTGCGAAAAGTTTCCGCAGGAAATCAATACTAAAACAAATAAAAAAACGGTATTTTTGACCTTATTAAAATCTAATTGCAACATTTGAATTTCGAATATTTTACTGCTAAACGCATAATTGATAGTAAAACGTATAAAAGTAGCGTTTCGGCACCAATAATAAAAATTGGTATTGCAGCAATTGCTATTGGAATGGTCGTGATGATGATTGCTATTGCTACAGGTATAGGGTTACAACAAAAAATTCGTGACAAGGTAGTCGCATTCAATGGGCATATATTGATTTCAAATTTTGGAAATAATAATTCCCAAGAAAGTGACGGTTCAATTTCTCTCAATCAGGATTTTTACCCTCAATTTAATTCGGTAGAAGGCGTCAATCATATTCAAGGTGTTGCAACTAAATTTGGAGTTATTAGAACTGAAACCGATTTTGAAGCTGTTATAGTAAAGGGTGTCGGACCAGATTTTAAATGGGATTATTTTCAAGAGTTTTTAATAGAAGGCGAACTTCCTAAATACACACAGGCGTACAGTGAGGATGTTCTGGTTTCACAATATATTGCCAATAGATTGAATCTTAAATTGGGAGATACTATTCAAACCTATTTTTTGAGTGAAGACTATAAAAATACACGTATTGTTCCATATAAAATAAAAGGTGTTTATAATTCTGGATTTCAAGATTTGGATAAAACCTATATTATTTCAAACATCAGGCATATACAACGTTTGAATAAATGGGAACCAGATCAAGTTGGACATTTTGAGGTTTTTGTAAATGATTATAATGAATTGCAAAATATACAGAATGCCGTATATGAAAACACACCCTCTAAAATGAATACCGTTACCGTAGAACAGAAATACGAATCTGTTTTTGAGTGGATAAACATATTTGATAAAAACATTTATGGCATTATTGGCATCATGATTTTGGTAGCTGGTATCAATATGATTACAGCATTATTGGTGTTAATCTTAGAAAGGACTCAAATGATTGGTATTTTAAAAGCTTTAGGAAGCAGTAATTTAAGTATCCGTAAAATATTTCTTTATAATGCATCCTACCTAATCGTTTTGGGGCTTTTTTGGGGAAATATCATTGGGTTAGGAATTCTACTAGCACAAAAATATTTCAAATTATTTCCATTAAACCCTGATGTTTATTACGTGAGTGAAGCACCTGTTTATTTAAGTATTGGGTATATCGTGGCATTAAATATAGGCACCTTTGTTATGTGTATGATAATGCTGTTATTACCATCTTACATTATTACCAAGATATCGCCAGTTAAAGCTATGCGTTTTGAATAAGCAACACAGTCATGCTGAACTTCTTTCAGCATCTCATTAAATTAATTACTTTTGTGCAAAATTTATATTAACAACAAAAAGATTCTCGCTTTTGCGAGCCTAGAATGAAATACGCAAAGAATATTTTGGAGACTATTGGTAATACACCATTAGTAAAAATCAATAAACTTACAGAAGAGTTGCCATGTTTGGTTTTATCTAAATATGAAACATTCAATCCTGGAAATTCGGTTAAAGATCGTATGGCCTTAAAAATGATTGAAGATGCTGAAGCAGATGGTCGTTTAAAACCGGGTGGAACTATTATTGAAGGCACTTCAGGAAATACGGGAATGGGTTTGGCTTTGGCAGCGATAGTAAAAGGCTACAAATGTATTTTTGTAATTTCAGATAAGCAGTCTAAAGAAAAAATGGACATTCTTCGTGCTGTTGGAGCTGAAGTGGTAGTATGTCCTACTGATGTGGAACCTACAGATCCACGAAGTTACTATTCCGTTTCAAAGCGTTTAGGAGAAGAAACACCAAATTCTTGGTATGTGAATCAGTATGATAATCCCAGCAATGCTAAAGCGCATTATGAGAGCACAGGTCCAGAGATTTGGGAGCAAACAGATGGTAAAGTCACGCATTTTGTGGTTGGTGTAGGAACTGGAGGCACCATTTCCGGAGTTGGTAAATATTTAAAAGAACAAAACCCAAATGTAAAAGTTTGGGGAATTGATACCTATGGAAGCGTCTTTAAAAAATATCACGAAACAGGCATTTTTGATGAAAAAGAAATTTATCCTTACGTAACCGAAGGTATTGGCGAAGACATTTTACCAGAAAACGTTGACTTCTCCATTATTGATGGTTTTACAAAAGTAACCGATAAAGATGCTGCGGTTTACACCCAGTTATTAGCCAAAGAAGAAGGGATGTTTTTAGGAAACTCTGCTGGAGCAGCTATTAAAGGACTCTTACAGTTAAAAGAACACTTTACTAAAGATGACGTGGTGGTGGTGCTATTTCACGATCATGGCAGTCGTTATGTTGGTAAAATGTTTAATAACGACTGGATGAAGAAAATGGGTTATATCGACTAGTTTTATTGAAGTTTCGTTAACGGTTTTGGCTATGATTTCGGCGTGGAATCGTCCGCAGGACTATTCCGCAGAGAAATCAAGCTGATTTAATGTTTTTACTTTTGGTTTAGCATTTTGCGAGCGATGGATTATAGCCGGTGTTGGCATTAGTTTTTTTACATCCACTTTTCTCCATACATTGATTTTTTCAGTTGCTGTTTGACCTGATTTAAACGAACCATTCCTTTTTTATTACTTTTCCAAGTTTGGTCATTTTTTGAAGAAGTAATATTTTGCCCAATACGTTTTTTATTTTGTTCTTTCCAAAAAGTTTCTTTTGCAGAAATTCGTTTTGAGTAATCAGGTTTACTTTTTAAAAGTTCAATGGCTTTTTCGGACACAATCTTAACATTATCATCGATTAAATCAGATGCAATGTTTAAAATCGGTTCCAATTCCAGTATATCTTTTATTCCGTCGAGAATTTTTATTCGAATTTTATAATTGCCGTTCTTTGACGCATAAATTATTTTATCGAATTGTTTTGTTTTAATCCAATAATCTATTTTTCTGTTGCTTAAATTCAGAATTTTAAATCGATATAATATTTCTTGTAATTTGTTCATTCAAATTAATGCCAACTTATTGATATGATATCGTTTTAATATTTCGACAGGCTCAATACAGGTTTTTTATATCTAGAGCTAACGAAGTTCGTTTATTTATTTGAGATTGTCAAGTTTTAAACGCAACACATCTTGGTTACTATCTTTATGAAAATAATGGTTCATTTGCTCAAAACCATATTTCTTATAAAAAGCCCTTCCAATAGTGTTTTTATCAAATACTTCTACTTCCAAACTCCTGTGCATAGGTTTTATAAAGTTTACAAGTTGAGTGCCTAGGCCGTTGCCATGATGATTTGGTAAAACAAATAAGCCGCCAATCTCATTATCCATCATACTAATGAAACCAAGAATATTATTGTTCTCTTCGTAAACCCAAGTTTCAGAGCCTGGAATGTACATATCACGCATAGCTGTTTTAACTTGTTCAACAAAATTGTCTTCCAAAAAAGGACGTGCTAATGTTGATGTTTTGTACCATATATCAAGTATGGAGTTGAGGCCGTTTGGAGTATGTTTTCTAATCATTATTTAATGAGTTCAATTTTATCCAGTACCAATTTAAAGGTTTGTGCTTTTTTATTACCGATTAAAATACCAATTTCTTCAATGGTTTCACCATTAAAATTAGGCATATCTAAATCTCTACCTCGGAAAACAGTGTAAAAAGCTTTCAAAGGAATATCAATAGTGCCCCAATTATTATCTGACTGAAAATACGCAGCATAAGAATAATAATCATTACGGTTACTTTTAATTCGTAATTGATAGGTATTGCCATCACCTTTAACGTGTAGCCTGATTTTTGAATAATCATGTACTGCTATCGTAGAGCATTCATATCTTACAGAAGAAAAGCCACCATTATTTTCTAGTGATATGTTGCCTTCAAAAATACCATAACCATTTTCGTCAACATAAAAATTGCCGTCAGAGCGTCCACCCATAACAACATCATCAACAACTAGCCAATCATTGGCTTTACTATCTGTATTGAAATCGTATAAAGTCATAGTATTTTGAAAAATTATGAGCAAGCAGGTATAGATTATATGCGTGTTCATTTTGTTTTTATGTAAAAATACAAAATGGGACTGTGTATTATCCTAAACTAAACATAAACATTTATAGCAAATTTTAGTAACTTGTTTTTAAGTATGAAAGAAGACTTTTTACACTATATCTGGAAGCAAAAAAAGTATCAATCGGTTAATTTAAAAACGGTTGATGGCAGTGACGTTTTAGTAAAATCATCTGGAACTCATAACCATTTAGCTGGTCCTGATTTTTTTAATGCACAAATAACTATTGGCAATCAATTATGGGCAGGCAATGTTGAAATTCACTTAAAATCTAGTGATTGGTATGTACACAATCATGAAACAGACTCAAATTACGATAATGTTATCTTACATGTAGTTTGGGAGCATGATGCGGATATTTTCAGAAACGATAATTCGGTAATACCAACACTTGAACTTAAAAATTACATAAATCAATCTGTATTGGATAATTATCAAAAATTGTTTTCGAAATCCAGCAAATGGATTAACTGTGAAAAGGATTTTCCTGATGTGGATGATTTTGTTTTGAAACTTTGGTTAGAACGCCTTTACATAGAGCGGTTGGAACAAAAATCAGAAGTAATTCAAGACTTGCTTAATAAATCAAAAAATAATTGGGAAGCTGTTCTGTTTGGAATGCTCGCAAAAAACTTTGGACTGAACATTAATGGCGAGGCATTTTTGAGTATGAGTCAGTCATTCGATTTTTCAATTGTTAGAAAATTGCAATCCAATCAGCAAGAATTGGAAGCTTTGTTTTTAGGTCAAATGGGACTAATGAATGCAGACCATCAAGACAGATACTTTATTGATTTAAAAGACCAATATCACTATATCAAACATAAGTTCAAATTAGATGAGAATTCAGTTTTACCTGCTCAATTTTACAAATTACGACCACCAAACTTCCCAACCATTCGATTAGCGCAACTAGCAGCATTATATTACAAGCAACATAACCTGTTTTCAGAATTGATATCAAAAAAAGATTTAACCGATTTATATCAGATGTTTGAAATTTCAGTTTCAGATTATTGGCAAACACATTATAATTTTGGAACTGTATCTAGTTCATCAAAAAAAGCACTTACCAAGGCTTTTATTAATCTACTTCTTATAAACACTATAATTCCGATCAAATTTGCTTATTCTAAAAGTAGAGGTAATGAAAACACACAAGATATATTTGAATTGATTCGCCTTTTACCTGCTGAAAAAAATAGTATCATTGAAAAATTTCAAGACTTAAAAAAAGAGCCCTTTTCGGCTTATGAAACGCAAGCCTACATTCAACTCAAAAAACAATATTGTGATAAAAATAAATGCTTGCAATGTGCCATTGGAAATGCACTTTTAAGCGAATAAATTATTACATTGCAGCATGAATGTTTTCTATAACACCTTATTGTATTTTCAAAAACATGGATACTACGTGTGTCAACGAATTGCAGATAGATTGGGAATTCGAGCCAAGGTTGTGAGAACCTCATTTATGTATTTAACGTTTGTAACTTTGGGTTTTGGTTTTGCTTTGTATTTATTCATTGCTTTTTGGATGCGAATTAAAGATTTGTTGTACACAAAACGATCATCAGTTTTTGATTTATAATTTATGAGCAATAAAATACTAGGTCTATTTAGGTCAAAAATATACACTGCCATTTTCTTATTAGTTTTCTTGCTGCTAATTGGAGTTGTTGGTTTTAAAGTGTTGTCTGGTTATACTTGGATTAATGCGTTGTATATGACGGTTATAACCATTACCACTGTAGGATTTGGTGAGGTTAGGCCTCTAGATGAACCGTCAAAAATATTTACTATTTTTTTAATCCTTACCAGTGTAGTAATTGTTGGTTATGCCCTAAAAGTGATTACAGAATATATTTTAAGTCAGAATAATATTGATGAATTAAAACAGAAGAAAATGCAAAAAAAGATTGATAGCCTTTCAAATCACATTATTATCTGTGGTTATGGAAGAAACGGTAAACAGGCTGCTACAAAGCTTATTGCTTACAAAAAACCTTTTGTTGTAATTGAACGAAACAAGGACATCATTGATAAATATCAAAGTGAAATGGTGCCATTTGTGCATGGAAATGCTAATGAAGATGAAATACTGCTTCAAGCAGGAATAGATCGTGCGAGTACTTTAATTTCTGCATTACCTAATGATGCAGATAATTTGTTTGTTGTGCTATCAGCTAGACAAATTAACAATGAAATGACCATAATCAGTCGAGCATCACAAGAGACCTCATATAAAAAATTAAAACTAGCTGGAGCTAACAACGTTATTCTACCTGACAAAATTGGAGGCGACCACATGGCGTCACTAGTTGTGGTACCTGATTTAATTGAATTTATTGATAACTTATCAATAGTTGGAAAATCCAACATTAATATTGAAGAAATACCTGTGAATAAATTGTATGACGTATCACAAACTAAAACTATTAAAGATTTGGATTTACGAAAAAAAACAGGCTGTAATGTTATAGGTTATAAAAATGGTGATGGCGAATATATTGTTAATCCTGAAGCCGAACAACAACTCATGCCAAATTCAAAAATTATAGTTTTGGGAAGACCTGAACAAATCCAAAAATTAAATTCAGAGTATAATATAAATTAAAGCTTCTTTTGTTTTAACAACAGATGTTTTAAAAACTCATTTTTTTTTAGCATCTTGCTGACTTTATTACTTAAACTAAACTAACGAAATATATTATTATGAGAAAATACTTATTTTCTTTACTAGCAGTATTGCTGCCAATAATTGGGTTTGCTCAAGACAAAGGAATTGATGAAAAAGTAAATGATGCTTTCATGCCAATTGCAACTTGGTGGGAAGGTTTTATTTTAACTTCTGTTCCTATTGCGGGACTTGATGTGCCTATAGTTGTAATTCTATTGGTAATTGGAGCAACATTTTTTACATTATATTTTAAAGTGCCAAGTATTACAAAGTTCCCAACTGCTATTAATACAGTTAGAGGAAAGTATGTTGATATTGAAAAACATGGTGTTGATAAATTATACGATAATGATGAGGCGTTAGCAGAAGAGGATATTCTGGATACTATTCGTGATGAAAGTGCTCATGGTGAAGTATCGCATTTTCAGGCTTTAGCAACTGCGGTTTCTGGAACTGTTGGTTTGGGTAACATTGCAGGTGTTGCTGTCGCAATTGCTATGGGTGGTCCTGGAGCTACGTTTTGGATGATAATCTGTGGTCTTCTTGGGATGTCTACTAAATTTGTAGAATGTACACTAGGTGTTAAGTATAGAGATGTTGGTGATGATGGAACAATTTATGGAGGTCCAATGTATTATTTATCTAAAGGGCTTAAAGCGACTGGAAAAGCTGGAATAGGTAAAGTTCTTGCGGTGTTGTTTGCTATTTTATGTGTTGGTGCATCGTTTGGTGGAGGAAATGCTTTTCAATCTAATCAGGCGACTGTGCAAATTTCATCTCTAATGGGTCTAGAAGGTGGAGCATCAGGAACAATTATTGGTGTTATTATGGCGGTACTTGTTGGAATTGTAATTATTGGTGGTATTAAACGTATTGCTAAAATTACTGAAAAAGTAGTGCCTTTTATGGCTGGTATATACATCTTGGCATCATTAGTAATTATTTTTGCAAACTATCAATATATTGATGATGCATTTGGTTTGATAATTGAAGGAGCTTTCACGCCAATGGCTGGTCTTGGTGGCTTTATGGGAGTACTTATTGTAGGTTTTCAACGTGCAGCATTTTCCAATGAGGCAGGTGCAGGTTCTGCAGCTATTGCTCATTCAGCTGTGCGTACAAAATACCCAGCTTCTGAAGGTGTTGTAGCGCTTTTAGAGCCATTTATTGATACAGTCGTAATTTGTACAATGACTGCATTGGTAATTATCTTTTTTAATATTGATGGAGCTAATATGCAAAGTGTATTTACTTATGGAGCCGTAGAAGGTAGTAATGTCATGATTAATGCAACTGGAGAACAAATAGGCGGTGTTGATTTAACATCTATAGCTTTCGATTCTGTGATACCAGGATTCTCTTATGTATTAACAATAGCGATTGTATTATTTGCATTCTCAACAATGATTTCATGGTCTTATTACGGTCTACAATCGTGGAAGTATTTATTTGGAAGAGGAAAAACTGCAGATATGGTTTATAAAATATTATTCCTATTATTTGTAGTTATTGGTGCGGCAGCAACATTAGATGCTGTGATTAAATTCTCTGATGCTATGATATTAGCGCTCGTATTTCCAAATATGATTGGACTATTATTGCTATTCCCGAAAGTGCGTGAAGAAATGAAGCGTTATTTAGATGCCATAGCTATTAAAAAAGAAGCACTAGAAGAAGGTCATGAAGATATTACAAAGCACATGTAGAAAATACCTTTAAAATGAAACATATAAAATCCCATTTTACGTTTACTAAAAAACAACGAAATGGGATTTTTTTATTGCTTTTCTTAATTCTTATTGTGCAATGTGCATTTTATTTTATTGATTTTTCGAAAGATAAACCTCTTGAAAACAATTCCGAATTAATAGCATTTCAAAGAGAAGTTGATTCCTTAAAGCAAGTAAAGTTAGCATCCTCTAAACCCAAAATATATCCTTTTAACCCTAATTTCATTACAGATTATAAAGGCTACACCCTTGGAATGAGTAATGAAGAAATTGATAGATTATTAGAATTTAGAGCACGTGACAAATGGGTGAATTCAGCTGCCGAGTTTCAGCAAGTCACTCAAGTGTCAGATTCATTGCTTAAATCCTTATCACCTTATTTTAAATTTCCTGAATGGGTGATAAACCCTAAACCTAAAACCTATCAAAAAACAGATTTTAATAATAGTCCAAAGACTAACGAAGAAAAAATTGACTTAAACAAAGCTACTGCAAGTCAATTACAAAGTGTTTACGGTATAGGTGAAAAGTTGTCTGCAAATATTGTAAAATACAGAAACCAACAGGAAGGTGGTTTTGCTTCTGACGTAGAATTATCTGAAGTATATGGGCTGAAACCAGATGTTATTGAGAATATCACCAGAAAGTTTACAGTAAAAACACCAAGAACCATTCAAAAAATTAATTTGAATACGGCTTCAAAGGATCAATTGGTTACTATAAAGTATATAGATTACGAAATAGCTTATAACATAATTGAAGAACGCACACTTCGAGATGGCTTTAAATCGTTAGACGAATTAACAAAAGTTAAAGACTTCCCAGTTCACAAAATTGAGATAATTAAGTTATATTTGACTCTCAATTAATTGCTAAAAAATAGAAGGTATGAATAGCATGTATTTCACTGAAGAACATAACATGTTTAGGCAGAGTTTAAAAGATTTCTTGCAAAAGGAAGTGGTTCCACATATTGAAAAATGGGAGAAAGATGGAAACGTAGAACGCTTTATTTGGAAGAAGTTTGGTGAGATGGGATTTTTTGGGGTGAATTATCCAGAAGTCTATGGTGGTTTAAATTTAGACTTATTTTATACAGTTATCTTCCTTGAAGAATTGCAAAAAATAAATTCGGGTGGTTTTGCGGCCAATATGTGGGCTCATGCTTATTTAGCAATGACACATCTGAATGCTGAAGGAAGTGACGCTATTAAACAAAAATATTTAACGGCAAGTGTTTCCGGAGATATGATAGGTTGTCTTTGTGTTACAGAGCCTTTTGGTGGTAGTGATGTTGCTGGAATGCGAAGTACAGCAGTTAAGCAAGGTGATAACTACGTAATTAATGGCTCAAAAACATTTATAACCAATGGTGTTTACAGTGACTATTTAGTGGTAGCTGCTAAAACTAATCCGGAGTTAGGAAACAAAGGAATCAGCATGTTTATTATTGATCGTGATACACCTGGTATAACATCAACAAAATTAGATAAGTTGGGATGGCGAGCAAGCGATACAGCTGAAATTGCTTTTGATAATGTGACCATTCCTGCAGAAAATTTAATGGGAGAGGAGAATAAAGGATTCCCTTACATTATGCAGCATTTTGCATTTGAGCGTTTAATTATGGGTGTCAATGCACATGCAAGAGCAGAATATGCTTTGGATTATGCTAAACAATATATGAGTGAGCGTCAGGCTTTTGGTAAAACCATAAACAACTTCCAAGCTTTGCGGCATGCCTTTGCAGACGCTTACAGTTACATGGAAATCTGTAAGGAGTTTAATTATTCTGTAACCCATAGAATGGACAAAGGAGAATATGTAGTGAAAGAAGCTACGATTTCTAAATTGCAATCCACCAAGATGGCTGATGAGGTTATTTACCAATGTCTTCAATTTTTGGGAGGTTATGGTTATATGGAAGAGTATCCTATGGCTAGGCTTTTACGTGATAGTCGTTTAGGCCCTATAGGTGGAGGAACTTCCGAAATACTACGTGAGATTATTGCGAAAATGACTTTAGATGGTAAAGATTATAAGCCTGCTACCTAAAAAATAACAAAAATGAAATTGACTAAATGCTTATTTAGTATAACCCTAACAATTTATACGTTAGGTGTTTTTTCTCAAACCGAATTAATGAATACCGTTCTTGATGGCGAAACATTTCAGCCATTAGAAAGCGCCAGTGTTTATATTCAAAATACCACCATAGGGACCATAACCAATACTGATGGTAAATTTGTGTTGGTTGTACCTAATAAGCATCTAAAGGATACATTAGTTATTTCATCTATTGGTTTTAAAAGTTATAAAATTCCCGTTGGTGAATTTGATAGTTCTTTCGATGTGTATTTAGATCCAGATGTTGCATCGTTGGATGAGGTGTTACTTGTTGCTGAAACTCGGCCCAAAACGGGAAATGATATCATGCTGCGTGCTTTAGAGGAGATACCTGTAAACCTACCTGATTCTTCCTATTTGCAAAAAGGGTTTTTACGACATAAAGAACGTAATAAAAAAGAATTTAAGTGGCTTATTGAAAGTGCGATTACATTTTATGATCCTGGTTATGATACCATTCCAGGTGAGAAGATGAGAATAAATGTAGATCAAGTCCGTAAGAGTTATGATTTGAGAGATGTAGATAGTTTACTGACTTATACATCTTATCTAAAAAATAAGGCCAAGAACGTTAAGCTAAGATCTAGAAATTTAATTCGAGACACTATAGAAACGGCATCGCTTATAAAAGCAATCAAGTGGAATGATAATCGTATAAATGGTTTGGAAACCTTGTTTGGAGGAAAGTTGAACATGGTAAGAAATTCATCTAATCCAAAGGCCTTATTTGATATTGAGGATATTTTAAGCAAACATCAATTTAAATTGGATACCGTTTTGGTAGAAAACGACAGGAAGATTTATAAAATAGAAATCTCTGAAAGTTTTGAACATGTAAACCTAGAAACCAAGGGCGTTTTTAATGATGGCTTCCAACCAAAAGGATGGATTTATATTTATTGGGATACATACGCTATTAAAAAAATTGAATATGAATTACATGCAGCTTCTCAAGCGCAACGAAGTCGTAGTAAGACACTTTTTGACACCTATTTGAATCATAAATTGGTGATTTCATACAAAGAGTATCAAGATAAAATGTATTTAAATTATATTTATTACGAAACACCAAAATTGGTAAATGTTGGTGTTGCTGAAGATGATCCAAGAACAGAAATTGATGAATCAGCAGTAAACAAGGACGAACGTTTTTATTACACAGTTCAAGAAATATTATTTACTGAAATCATTACTGATCAACAAACTGTTGATGAAGCTTTATCTGAACCTTGGGATTCCGATATGTTTTCGCCTAAACCTTATGATAAAGCTTTCTGGGAAAATTACAACACATTATTGGAGAGTGAAGAAGAAGAAAAACTCATTCAGGACCTAACCAAAAGATATTCCTTATTCAAAGAATAATTTTTTTATTTTTTTAATTGCAAAATTTAAATTTGTTATTATTTTTGCAGCCTGAAAATTCTAAAAGAGAGGAGGTTAAGGACTATGTTAATTATACCAATTAAAGACGGAGAAAATATAGATAGAGCATTAAAGCGTTACAAGCGTAAGTTTGATAGAACGGGAACAAAACGTGCTTTACAAACGCGTAAGCAGTTTACAAAACCTTCTGTAGCTCGTAGAGCTCAAATCCAAAAAGCGCAGTATATTCAGCGTTTAAGAGACCACGAAGATATTTAATTGTTAAAGTATCTATAATCAATCCTGTTATTTAGAAATAACAGGATTTTTTTTTGAAATAAAACCAAAACTCATCAAAAGGTTGTAATTTTATGAAAACCACAAAGTAACTTTTATAAATGCCAATACAATCTTTTTTAGATTATTTGCTGTTAGAAAAAAACTATTCAAAGCTCACTCTTAAAGCTTATGAAAGAGATTTAGTTGAATTCTCAAGTTTTATTAAGGAAGAATATCAATCTGATAACATATTGTCAATAAGCTATTCCCAAATAAGGAGTTGGATAGTGACACTTGTTGAAAAAGGCATTAGCAATAGAACTATTAACAGAAAAATATCATCGCTCAATTCATATTATAAATTTTTATTGAAAGTAGGTGATGTTAGTTTAAATCCCCTAGCCAAGCATAAAGCCTTAAAAACAAGTAAAAAGGTACAGATTCCCTTTTCTGAAAAAGAAGTTACTGCAGTTTTAGATAATTGGCACTTTGATGATAGTTTTGAGGGAATACGCGATAAGATAATAATTGAGTTGTTTTACTCTACAGGAATAAGGCGCATAGAATTAGTACAGTTAAAAATTGCTGATATTGATTTTTCTAAAAAAATATTAAAAGTTTTAGGGAAGCGCAATAAAGAACGATTTATTCCGTTACTTCAATCTGTGATTGAAACTCTAAAATCTTATTTAAATAAGAGAGATGAGTTGGAGATTATAAAAGATTCTGAACATTTATTTTTAACAAAAAAAGGCGTTAAAATTTATGAAACGCTTGTTTACCGAATAATAAATGAGTATTTTAGTTTAGCATCTTCAAAAGTAAAAAAGAGTCCTCATATTTTAAGACATTCATTTGCGACTCATTTACTCAATCAAGGTGCCGATTTAAATGCAGTTAAAGAGCTGCTAGGTCATTCAAGTTTGGCTGCGACCCAAGTTTACACCCATAATAGTATATCAGAACTTAAAAAAGTTTACTTAAAATCGCATCCTCGAAGTGACAAATGAAAGAGTAAATCTATTGTTTAATAAAAATTAGTAGAGTATGAAAGTAAACACGCAATCAGTCAATTTTAATGCAGACAAAAAGTTGATAGACTTTATTCAGCGAAGAATGGATAAGTTAGATTTGTTTTATGATAAGGTCATCCAATCAGATGTTTTTTTAAAAGTTGAGAATACCAGTGATAAAGCCAATAAGATTTTTGAAGCAAGGTTAAGTGTTCCAGGCGATAGTTTTGTTGTAAAGAAGCAATGTAAAACATTTGAAGAAGGAACTGATAGTGCTGTGGCATCGTTAGAAAGACAATTAAAAAAGCGTAAAGAAAAATTACGAGCATATTTATGATAAAATTTTTCGAAAAATGTTTTGAATAAGAAAATAAATATTTACATTTGCAGTCCGTTAGAAATAGCGGGCTTTTTTTTAGTTAAAAAAGTAAGTGAAAAGCCGATGTAGCTCAGCTGGCTAGAGCAGCTGATTTGTAATCAGCAGGTCGTGGGTTCGAGTCCCTCCATCGGCTCTTTAAAACAAAAGCACAGGGTTGTATTCTGGATTAATAATACGGAATTCAAATGGGGCGAGAAGTTTATCCTGAGCGTAGTCGAAGGAAGTCCCTCCATCGGCTCAAAGTTCTTTAAAAGACTGGATTAAATTTTATTGGGGAGATACTCAAGCGGCCAACGAGGACAGACTGTAAATCTGTTGTTTTTTAACTTCGCAGGTTCGAATCCTGCTCTCCCCACAAAAATTGTTATAGTAGTTGTCAAAAGCTTGATTTTGTAAGACTGCAATAAGAATTTTTAGTGAAGGGTCACCTTCACGGATCACTAAGTAAAACGAGGTAATCCTAAAAATATGAAATCGCGGGAGTAGCTCAGTTGGTAGAGCGTCAGCCTTCCAAGCTGAATGTCGCCGGTTCGAACCCGGTCTCCCGCTCAAAAAAATCCTGCCACGGCAGGTCTTGTTTGAAGAACAAGTTAAAAACCTTTACGCCGGTGTAGCTCAGGGGTAGAGCGTTTCCTTGGTAAGGAAGAGGTCACGAGTTCAAATCTCGTCATTGGCTCTTTTTCAAGATAGAATTAAATTGAACACTAATATAAATAAGATTAAATAAATTAAACATGGCAAAGGCAACTTTCGATCGTTCAAAACCACACTTAAATATTGGTACTATTGGACACGTAGATCACGGTAAAACAACTTTAACTGCTGCTATTACTAAAGTATTAGCTGATGCAGGTTTTTCAGAAGCAAGATCATTCGATCAAATTGATAACGCTCCAGAAGAGAAGGAAAGAGGTATTACAATTAATACATCTCACGTAGAATATCAAACAGCAAATCGTCACTATGCTCACGTTGACTGTCCAGGTCACGCGGATTACGTAAAGAACATGGTAACTGGTGCTGCTCAAATGGATGGCGCTATTTTAGTTGTTGCTGCAACAGATGGTCCTATGCCACAAACTCGTGAGCACATCTTATTAGGTCGTCAGGTAGGTATTCCAAGAATCGTTGTTTTCTTAAACAAGGTGGATATGGTTGATGATGAGGAATTATTAGAATTAGTAGACATGGAAGTTAGAGATTTATTAAACTTCTATGAGTACGATGGAGATAATGGACCAGTAGTATCTGGTTCTGCTTTAGGTGCACTTAATGGTGAGCAAAAGTGGGTTGATACAGTATTAGAATTAATGGAAGCTTGTGATACTTGGATTGAAGAGCCAGTTCGTGATATGGATAAGCCTTTCTTAATGCCAATAGAAGATGTATTCTCAATTACTGGTCGTGGAACTGTTGCTACAGGTCGTATAGAAACTGGTGTTGCTAATACAGGTGACCCAGTTGAAATTATCGGTATGGGTGCAGAGAAGTTAACTTCTACTATTACTGGTATTGAAATGTTCCGTCAAATTCTTGATAGAGGTGAAGCTGGAGATAACGCAGGTATCTTATTAAGAGGTATTGAGAAAACTCAAATCTCTAGAGGTATGGTAATCACTAAACCAGGTTCTGTAACACCTCACGCTAAATTTAAAGCAGAGGTTTATATCTTGAAAAAAGAAGAAGGTGGTCGTCACACACCATTCCATAATAACTACCGTCCACAGTTCTACGTTCGTACAACTGACGTAACTGGAAACATTGCGCTTCCTGATGGAGTTGAAATGGTAATGCCAGGTGACAACTTAACTATTACTGTTGAGTTAATCCAACCAATTGCAATGAACGTAGGTTTACGTTTCGCTATCCGTGAAGGTGGTAGAACAGTTGGTGCTGGTCAGGTAACTGAAATTTTAGACTAATAAAATTCAATAAATAGTAAGTTAAGGTATTCCGTTTTTCGGAATACCTTGACTTGTATTTACGGGTTTAGCTCAGTTGGTAGAGCACTGGTCTCCAAAACCAGGTGTCGGGAGTTCGAGCCTCTCAACCCGTGCTAATAGAGTAAACGAGGCGAGTAGCCTGACCCAAGGGAAGTCTCTCAACTCGTGGAAGTAAAACAAAACAGTGAGTAATCAATAGTTTGATGCTCTAAAATTGTAAATAAAACATATAATGGCTGGAATTGTAAACTATATAAAAGAATCGTTCGGAGAGTTAAAAAATAATGTGTCTTGGCCAACTTGGGCAGAAGCACAAAGTTTAACAGTGCTTGTAGCAGTGTTTTCAATTATATTCTCGTTAGCAATTTGGGGAGTAGATACAGTGTTCAGCAAAGCCATAGGATTTTACTTTAAATGGATTAACGGTTAAAATAAAATTGTATGTCTGAAGGAAACGAAAAAAAATGGTATGTAGTTAGAGCTGTAAGTGGTCAAGAAAACAAGATCAAAACTTACATTGAAAACGAAATTGCCCGTTTAGGATTTGGAGATTATGTTGATGAGGTTTTAGTGCCAACTGAAAAGGTTATTCAAATTAGAAATGGTAAGAAAATAAATAAAGAGAAGGTTTATTTTCCTGGCTACATCATGATAAAAGCAAATTTAACTGGAGAAATCCCTCACATTATAAAATCGGTAACTAATGTTATAGGTTTTTTAGGAGAAACAAAAGGAGGAGACCCGGTGCCATTAAGACAGTCTGAAGTAAACAGAATGTTAGGTAAAGTAGATGAGTTATCATTAGAGGCAGATTCTAATGTGGCTATACCATTTACAAAAGGGGAAACTGTTAAAGTTATTGATGGTCCTTTTAATGGTTTTGATGGTACTATTGAAAAGATAAATGAAGAAAAGCGTAAACTTGAAGTAATGGTAAAGATTTTTGGAAGAAAAACACCATTAGAGTTAAGTTATATGCAAGTTGAAAAAGTATAATAATTGTTACAAGATAAAAATACAATCTTACGCTTCCAATCATAAGTATTGTATGAAACTAAATTATTAAAAATGGCAAAAGAATTAAGTAAAGTAGTTAAACTACAAGTTAGGGGAGGTGCAGCGAATCCGTCGCCACCGGTTGGACCCGCTTTAGGTGCCGCTGGAGTTAACATCATGGAGTTCTGTAAGCAGTTTAATGCGAGAACCCAAGATAAACCAGGTAAAGTTTTACCTGTTGTGATTTCTGTTTATAAAGACAAATCATTTGACTTTGTAATCAAAACTCCTCCTGCAGCAGTACAATTATTAGAAGCGGCCAAGGTGAAGAAGGGTTCAGGTGAACCTCACATTAAAAAAGTAGCTAAAGTTTCTTGGGATCAGATTAGAACCATAGCTGAAGATAAAATGCAAGATTTAAATGCATTTACAGTAGAGTCTGCCATGACAATGGTTGCTGGTACTGCAAGATCTATGGGTATAACTGTAAAAGGAGGCCAAGCCCCTAATTAATCTAAAAAATTTTTAAAATGGCAAGATTAACAAGAAAACAAAAGGAGGCTTTAGCAAAAATAGAAAAAGGGAGACTTTATTCTGTTGAAGAAGCTTCTTCATTAGTTAAAGAAATTACCAATACAAAATTTGATGCATCTGTAGATTTAGCTGTACGTTTAGGTGTAGATCCACGAAAGGCAAATCAAATGGTGAGAGGAGTTGTAACACTTCCTCATGGTACTGGTAAGGACGTGAAAGTTTTAGCATTAGTAACTCCAGATAAAGAAGCAGAAGCTAAAGAAGCTGGAGCAGATTATGTTGGTTTAGACGAATACCTTGATAAAATTAAAGGTGGTTGGACAGACGTTGATGTAATTATTACTATGCCAAGTGTTATGGGTAAATTAGGTCCTTTAGGACGTGTGTTAGGTCCTCGTGGCTTAATGCCAAACCCTAAAACAGGTACAGTAACTATGGATGTTGCTAAAGCTGTAAGCGATGTGAAAGCTGGTAAAATTGACTTTAAAGTTGATAAAACAGGTATTGTACACGCTTCAATAGGTAAAGCATCTTTTAGCGCTGATAAAATTGCGGGTAACGCAAATGAATTATTACAAACATTAATGAAACTTAAGCCAACTGCAGCTAAAGGAACTTATGTAAAGAGCATTTATATGTCTAGTACTATGAGTCCAAGTTTAGCCGTTGATCCAAAAATTGGTTAAGTAGTTTAAAACTTTTATTATGACAAGAGAAGAAAAATCACAAGTAATTGAAGACTTAACTGCACAATTGGCCAATAGTTCAAATATCTATTTAGCAGATATTTCAGGATTAAATGCTGGTACGACTTCAGATTTACGTCGTGCTTGTTTTAAGGCTAACATTAAATTAGCAGTTGTTAAAAATACCTTGCTTGAAAAAGCAATGGAAGCATCAGATAAAGATTTTGGAGACCTTCCTTCAACATTAAAAGGAAATACTTCAGTCATGTATGCTGAAACTGGTAATGCGCCAGCCAAAGTAATTAAAAACTTCCGTAAAAAATCAGATAAGCCTCTTTTAAAAGGTGCTTTTATTGAGGAAGCTATTTACATTGGTGACGAACAATTGGACGCTTTAGTTGATATCAAATCTAAAGAAGAAGTTATTGGCGATATTATTGGCTTATTACAATCACCAGCTAAAAGTGTTATTTCAGCACTTCAATCTAGTGGTGGTAAGCTTGCAGGTATTATTAAAACATTATCCGAAAAAGAAGGATAATCCAAAAAAGTACGCACTTTTTACACAAATATATTAAAATTAAAAATTTATTAAAACGATAGAAAAATGGCAGATTTAAAAGATTTCGCAGAACAATTAGTTAACTTATCAGTAAAAGAAGTTAATGAGTTAGCTACTATTTTAAAAGATGAGTATGGTATCGAACCTGCTGCTGCTGCAGTTGCTGTTGCTGCTGGCCCTGGTGCTGGTGGTGGTGAAGCTGCTGAAGAAAAATCAGAATTCGATGTTATCCTTAAAGCCGCTGGTGGTTCTAAATTAGCAGTTGTAAAATTAGTTAAGGAATTAACTGGTTTAGGATTAAAAGAAGCTAAAGAATTAGTTGATAGTGCACCTAGCGCAATTAAAGAAGGTGTTTCTAAAGATGAAGCTGAAGGCTTAAAAACTTCTTTAGAAGAAGCAGGAGCAGAGGTTGAGCTTAAGTAAGCTTAACACCTCAAACACATAACGGTTTAGGCCTGAAGTTAATCGCTTTTGGGCCTAGACCATTTTGCGTATATAACCGTGACATACTACGCAGTCACATTTTTTTTAATCAAAATTCCGTCCATTGATGTTAGCAAAACAAGCTGAAAGATTAAATTTCTCATCTATAGTCAATAGAACAGAATATCCAGATTTTATGGATATTCAGATTAAATCCTTCCAGGATTTTTTCCAGCTAGAAACTAAATCTGAAGAACGAGGAGATGAAGGGTTATACAACACCTTCATGGAAAACTTCCCAATAACAGACACACGTAATCAATTTGTTTTAGAATTTTTAGATTACTTTATTGACCCACCACGTTATACCATTGAAGAATGTATAGAGCGTGGACTTACATATAGCGTTCCGCTAAAGGCTAGGTTGAAATTGTACTGTACAGACCCTGAACATGAGGATTTCGAGACCATTGTTCAAGATGTGTATTTAGGTACAATTCCTTACATGACGCCTAGTGGTACCTTTGTAATAAATGGTGCTGAACGTGTTGTTGTATCACAATTACACCGTTCACCTGGTGTTTTCTTTGGTCAATCATTTCACGCTAATGGAACAAAACTATATTCCGCTAGAGTAATTCCTTTTAAAGGATCTTGGATTGAATTCGCTACAGACATTAATAGTGTTATGTATGCCTATATTGATCGTAAGAAAAAGTTACCTGTAACTACCTTATTCAGAGCCATTGGTTTTGAGCGCGATAAAGATATTTTAGAAATATTTGATTTAGCTGAAGAAATAAAAGTATCTAAAGCTGGATTGAAAAAAGTATTAGGACGTAAACTTGCTGCACGTGTACTTAACACATGGCATGAGGATTTTGTTGATGAAGATACTGGTGAAGTAGTATCTATTGAACGTAACGAAATTGTTTTAGATCGTGATACAGTTCTAGATAAAGATAATATTGAAGAAATCCTTGAAACTAGTGTAAAAACTATTCTTTTACACAAAGAAAGTGCACAACAAGGTGACTACGCAATTATTCACAACACATTACAAAAAGATCCAACAAACTCTGAAAAAGAGGCTGTTGAACACATATACCGTCAATTACGTAATGCCGAGCCGCCAGATGAGGAAACTGCTCGTGGTATTATTGACAAATTATTCTTTTCAGACCAACGTTACTCTTTAGGTGAAGTAGGTCGTTATAGAATGAACAAAAAATTAGGTCTTGATATTGGAATGGATAAGCAAGTGCTTACTAAAGAAGATATCATAACTATTATAAAATACTTAATCGAACTTATCAACTCTAAAGCAGAGATTGATGATATTGATCACTTATCTAATCGTCGTGTTCGTACAGTTGGTGAGCAATTATCTCAACAATTTGGTGTTGGTTTAGCACGTATGGCTCGTACTATTCGTGAGCGTATGAATGTTCGTGACAACGAAGTATTTACACCAATCGATTTGATTAATGCTAAGACCTTATCGTCTGTAATTAATTCATTCTTTGGTACAAACCAGTTATCTCAATTTATGGATCAAACCAATCCATTAGCTGAGATTACTCACAAACGTCGTTTATCAGCTTTAGGACCAGGCGGTCTTTCAAGAGAAAGAGCAGGTTTCGAGGTTCGTGACGTTCACTATACACATTATGGTCGTTTGTGTCCTATTGAAACACCTGAAGGACCAAACATTGGTTTAATTTCTTCATTATCAGTTTACGCTAAAGTAAACTCAATGGGATTCATTGAAACGCCTTATAGAAAAGTTGAAAATGGTGTTGTTGATATTAAAGGCGATCCAATTTACTTAAGTGCTGAAGAAGAAGAAGAGCAATTAATTGCTCAAGCTACGGTTGAAGTTGATGAAAAAGGTAAAATTGTTCATGATAAGGTAATTGCAAGAATGGAAGGTGACTTTCCAGTAATTGAACCAAGTCAAGTACACTATACTGATGTTGCGCCAAACCAAATTGCTTCTATTTCTGCATCCTTAATTCCATTTTTGGAGCATGATGATGCAAACCGTGCATTAATGGGATCTAACATGATGCGTCAGGCTGTACCGTTATTACGTCCGCAAGCACCTATTGTTGGTACTGGATTAGAAAGACAAGTAGCATCTGATTCTCGTGTTTTAATAAATGCAGAAGGTAGTGGTGTTGTAGAATATGTTGATGCTAACGAAATTGTAATCAAATACGATAGAACTGAAGATGAAGCTAAAGTTAGCTTTGATAGCGATACAAAATCCTATCCTTTAGTTAAGTTTAGAAAAACAAATCAGGGTACATCCATTAACTTAAAGCCAATTGTTAAGAAAGGTGATAAAGTAACTAAAGGGCAAGTGCTTTGTGAAGGTTATGCTACACAAAATGGTGAATTAGCTTTAGGTAGAAATATGAAAGTAGCCTTTATGCCTTGGAAAGGGTATAACTTTGAGGATGCTATTGTAATTTCTGAAAAAGTTGTTCGCGAAGATATATTTACATCAATTCATATTGATGAGTATTCTTTAGAAGTACGTGATACAAAGTTAGGTAACGAAGAGTTGACTAATGATATTCCAAACGTATCTGAAGAGGCTACAAAAGATTTAGATGAACATGGTATGATTCGCGTAGGTGCAGAAGTTAAGCCTGGTGATATTCTTATTGGTAAGATTACACCTAAAGGTGAATCAGATCCTACTCCTGAAGAGAAATTGTTACGTGCTATTTTTGGTGATAAAGCGGGTGATGTTAAAGATGCATCATTAAAAGCATCCCCATCATTAAATGGTGTTGTAATTGATAAAAAATTATTTGCTCGTGCAGTAAAAGATAAGCGTAAACGTGCTCAAGATAAAGAGGATATTGCACAATTAGAAGCATTATATAACAAGAAGTTTGACGACTTACAAAGTATTTTAGTTGAAAAACTATTTGCTATTGTAGGTGGAAAAACAGCTCAAGGTGTATTTAATGATTTAGGCGAAGAAGTTTTACCAAAAGGTAAAAAATACACACTTAAAATGTTAAATGCTGTTGATGATTATGTTCACTTAACTAGTGGTCAATGGACAACTGATGATGCAACTAATAAGCTTGTTGCCGATTTAATTCACAATTACAAGATTAAAGAAAACGACTTACAAGGTTCTTTACGCCGAGAGAAGTTTACAATCTCTGTAGGTGATGAGTTGCCAGCAGGAATTATCAAATTAGCTAAAGTTTATATTGCTAAAAAGCGTAAACTTAAAGTTGGTGATAAAATGGCAGGTCGTCACGGTAACAAAGGTATTGTTGCTCGTATTGTTCGTCAAGAAGATATGCCTTTCCTTGAAGATGGAACACCTGTTGATATTGTATTAAATCCACTTGGTGTACCGTCACGTATGAATATTGGTCAGATTTATGAAACTGTTCTTGGTTGGGCAGGTCAAAAATTAGATCGTACTTATGCAACGCCAATTTTTGATGGTGCTACCTTGGATCAAATTAACGAATTTACAGATGAAGCTGGAATCCCAAGATTTGGACACACCTATCTTTATGATGGTGGTACTGGTGACCGCTTTGACCAACCAGCAACAGTAGGTGTCATCTACATGCTGAAATTAGGTCATATGGTTGACGATAAGATGCACGCACGTTCTATTGGACCTTACTCATTAATTACGCAACAGCCATTAGGTGGTAAAGCACAATTTGGTGGTCAGCGTTTTGGTGAAATGGAGGTTTGGGCTCTTGAAGCTTATGGAGCGTCTGCAACATTAAGAGAAATATTGACAGTTAAATCTGATGATGTAATTGGTCGTGCTAAAACATACGAAAGTATTGTTAAGGGTGAACCAATGCCAGAACCTGGATTACCAGAATCATTCAATGTACTTATGCACGAATTGAAAGGTTTAGGTTTAGATATCAGATTAGAGGAGTAGTTAATTAAAAATCATTTCAACCATATATTATGGCAAGAAAACAAGATAAGAATACAGTACAGAGATTTAATAAAATCTCAATTGGTTTAGCATCACCAGAATCTATTTTAGCAGAATCTCGTGGTGAAGTATTAAAACCAGAAACTATCAATTATCGAACTCATAAACCAGAACGTGATGGTTTGTTTTGTGAGCGAATTTTTGGTCCTGTAAAGGATTACGAATGTGCTTGTGGAAAATACAAACGTATACGATACAAAGGTATTGTATGTGACCGTTGTGGTGTTGAAGTAACAGAAAAGAAAGTACGTCGTGATCGTGTAGGGCACATTAATTTAGTAGTTCCTGTGGCTCACATTTGGTACTTCCGTTCGTTACCAAATAAAATAGGTTATTTACTTGGGTTACCATCTAAAAAATTAGATATGATTATTTACTACGAACGTTACGTAGTAATTCAACCAGGAATAGCTAAAAATGCTGAAGGGGAACCAGTTCAAAAAATGGATTTCCTTACAGAAGAAGAATACTTAAACATTTTAGAAACACTTCCTCAAGAGAATCAATATTTGGACGATACTGATCCAAATAAATTCTTGGCTAAAATGGGAGCAGAATGTTTAATCGAATTGTTATCGCGTATAAATTTAGATGAATTATCATTTGAATTGCGTCACAAAGCAAATACCGAAACATCTAAACAACGTAAGACAGAAGCGTTAAAGCGTTTACAAGTTGTTGAAGCGTTACGTGAATCTAACGAGAATCGTGAGAATCGTGCTGAATGGATGATAATGAAAGTTATTCCAATCATTCCACCAGAATTACGTCCGTTAGTACCATTAGATGGTGGTCGTTTTGCAACTTCAGATTTAAATGATTTATATCGTCGTGTTATTATTCGTAACAATCGTCTTAAGAGACTTGTTGAAATAAAAGCTCCAGAGGTAATTTTACGTAATGAAAAACGTATGCTACAGGAATCTGTAGATTCGTTATTTGATAATACACGTAAGTCTTCTGCAGTAAAAACAGATTCTAACAGACCTTTGAAATCATTATCTGATTCATTAAAAGGTAAGCAAGGTCGTTTCCGTCAAAACTTACTAGGTAAGCGTGTTGATTATTCTGCACGTTCGGTAATTGTTGTTGGACCAGAATTAAAATTATTTGAATGTGGATTGCCAAAAAATATGGCAGCAGAATTATACAAGCCTTTCGTAATTAGAAAATTAATTGAAAGAGGTATTGTTAAGACTGTAAAATCTGCAAAGAAAATTATAGATAAAAGAGAGCCAGTGGTTTGGGATATCTTGGAAAATGTTCTTAAAGGACATCCAGTATTACTAAACCGTGCGCCTACACTTCACAGATTGGGTATTCAAGCTTTTCAACCAAAATTAATTGAAGGAAAAGCTATCCAATTACACCCATTAGTTACTACGGCATTCAACGCCGATTTTGATGGTGACCAAATGGCAGTACATTTACCTTTAGGTCCAGAAGCTATTTTAGAAGCACAATTATTAATGTTAGCTTCTCATAATATCTTAAATCCAGCTAATGGTTCGCCAGTAGCAGTACCATCTCAAGATATGGTACTTGGATTATACTATATGACAAAAGAGCGTAAATCTACTGATGAAGTAAAAATCAAAGGTGAAGGTTTAACTTTTTATTCTCCAGAAGAAGTTGTTATTGCTTACAATGAAAAGCGTGTTGATTTAAATGCAGCTATCAAAGTAAGAACTTGGGACTTTAATGAAGAAGGTAAGTTAACACTTCAAATTATAGAAACAACTGTTGGTCGTGTGCTATTTAATGAAAAAGTACCACAACAAGCAGGATTCATTAATCAGGTATTAACGAAAAAATCACTACGTAACATTATTGGTGATATTTTAAAAGTTACAAGTGTACCTGAAACGGCGGCATTCCTTGATGAAATTAAAACACAAGGATATAATTTCGCATTCCAAGGTGGATTATCATTTAGTTTAGGTGATATTATTATACCACCAGAGAAGCATGATATGATTGATAAAGCCAATGGATTAGTTGATGGTATTACTGCTAACTATAACATGGGACTTATTACTAATAACGAACGTTATAATCAAGTTATTGATATTTGGACTTCAACAAATGCAGAATTGACAGAGTTGTCTATGAAGCGTATTCGCGAAGATCAACAAGGATTTAACTCGGTATATATGATGCTTGATTCTGGAGCTCGTGGATCTAAAGAACAGATTCGTCAGCTTACAGGGATGCGTGGATTAATGGCTAAACCTAAAAAATCGACTGCTGGTGGTGGAGAGATTATTGAAAACCCAATTCTTTCTAACTTTAAGGAAGGTCTTTCAATTTTAGAATACTTTATCTCTACTCACGGTGCTCGTAAAGGTCTTGCCGATACGGCTCTTAAAACAGCCGATGCTGGTTACTTAACGCGTCGTTTAGTTGATGTTTCTCAAGATGTTATTGTAAACAGTGAAGATTGTGGAACATTACGAGGTGTTGAAGTTACACCACTTAAGAAAAATGACGAAATTGTAGAAACACTTGGTGATCGTATTGTTGGTCGTATTTCACTTAACGATGTTTACAATCCTCAATCTGATGAATTGTTAGTCGCTAGTGGTGATATGATTGATGAAGTAGTTGCTAAATCAATTGAAAATTCGCCAATTGAATCTGTTGAAGTACGTTCGCCATTAAGTTGTGAAGCTAAAAAAGGTATCTGTGCAAAATGTTACGGACGTAATTTAGCCACTGGAAAAATGGTACAACGTGGTGAAGCAGTTGGTGTGGTTGCAGCTCAATCTATTGGAGAGCCTGGTACACAGCTTACCTTACGTACATTCCACGTAGGTGGTATTGCTGGAAACATTTCAGAAGAAAATAAATTAGCTGTTAAGTTTGACGGTATTGCTGAAATTGATGAATTGAAAACTGTAAAAGGTGAAGACTCTGAAGGAAAAACAGCAAATATTGTTATTTCTCGTACATCTGAATTAAAATTAATAGATAAGAAAACAGGAATTACGTTAAGTACCAACAACATTCCTTATGGTTCAACAATATTCATAAAGAATGGTGATGAACTTAAGAAAGGTGATGTTGTTTGTCAATGGGATCCGTATAATGGTGTGATTATTTCTGAATTTGCGGGTAAAGTTCGTTATGAAAATATAGAGCAAGGTGTTACCTACCAAGTTGAGATAGATGAGCAAACAGGTTTCCAAGAAAAAGTGATTTCTGAATCTAGAAATAAGAAGTTAATTCCAACATTGCATATTGATGATGCTAAAGGAAATGTAATACGTTCTTACAACTTACCAGTGGGAGCTCACCTTATGATAGACGATGGTGAGAAAATTAAAGTCGGTAAGATTTTAGTTAAAATACCTCGTAAATCTGCTAAATCTGGGGATATTACAGGTGGTTTACCTCGTGTAACAGAATTATTTGAAGCACGTAACCCATCTAATCCAGCAGTAGTAAGTGATATTGATGGTGTGGTTTCATTTGGTAAAATTAAGAGAGGTAATCGTGAGATTATTGTTGAATCCAAATTAGGTGATATCAAGAAATATTTGGTTAAATTATCTAATCAAATTCTTGTTCAAGAGAATGATTTCGTAAAAGCAGGTATGCCGTTGTCGGATGGTTCTGTAACACCAAATGATATCTTGAATATCAAAGGACCATCAGCTGTACAGCAATATTTGGTAAATGAAGTACAAGAGGTATATCGTTTGCAAGGTGTGAAAATTAATGATAAGCACTTCGAGGTTGTTGTAAGACAGATGATGCGTAAAGTTAGAATCATGGATTCTGGTGATACCACATTCCTTGAAAACCAATTGGTTCATAAAGCTGATTTTATTGAAGAAAATGATGAAATCTTTGGAATGAAGGTTGTTGAAGATGCTGGCGATTCTGTCAACATCAAAGCTGGTCAAATAATTTCACCACGAGATTTACGTGATGAGAATTCATTATTACGTCGTGAGGATAAGAAGTTGGTTGAAGCACGTGATGCACAACCTGCTACAGCAACGCCTATACTTCAAGGTATTACAAGAGCATCGCTTCAAACTAAGTCATTTATTTCGGCTGCATCGTTCCAAGAAACTACTAAAGTTCTTAACGAAGCTGCAGTAAATGGAAAGGTTGATACTCTAGAAGGACTGAAAGAGAATGTTATTGTAGGACATAGAATACCAGCTGGTACTGGTATGAGAGCTTACGAAAACATCATAGTAGGATCCAAAGAAGAGTTTGACGAGATGATGCAAGCTAAACAAGAAGTTAATTATAACTAATACTAAAAATAGCGTGAAGAAATTCACGCTATTTTTTTATAACATATTATTATGAGTGAAAATAAAAATCAAAAAAAGCAAGGTCAGATAAATATCGAGATTGATGAAAAAGTTGCTGAGGGAACTTATTCTAATTTAGCAATTATAAACCATTCGGTTTCTGAATTTGTAGTGGATTTTGTTAGTATTATGCCTGGTACACCAAAAAGTAAGGTTAAATCTCGTATTATTTTAACACCGCAACATGCTAAACGCTTGTTAAAGGCTTTAGGAGAAAATGTAACGCGATTTGAAAATGCACATGGTGAAATCAAAGATTACGAGCAACCACCAATTCCTTTGAATTTCGGACCCACTGGTCAAGCCTAAATTAAATTTGAGAAAGGTTGCTCGACATGTTTCCATGTAGCAACCACCAATTCCTTTGAATTTTGGGCCCACTGGTCAGGCCTAAATTTAATTGGTTGAAGTTTCTCGACATGTTTACATGTAGCAACCACCAATTCCTTTGAATTTCGGACCGACAGGTCAAGCGTAATGCAGCATAAATTGCTATAAATAAAAAAGAGGCTTGTGCTTAATTAACAAGCCTCTTTTTTATTTATACAATATTGTAATGCACCAGATGGGCATTTTTTCACTTGTCTAATAATCTCATCACTTGAAGCACCATCTAGGTCTATCCAAGGAATTACAGAGTTTCTAAAGACATTTGAAAGTTCGCGAGCGCATCGTTCGGCATTGATGCAAGCACTTGGGTTGTAAGTTACAGTAATATCATTATTACTGAAAACATTGTCATTTGTTTCCATAAGTAGATCATTATTTGGGGTTATAATCTATTTTAAATGTATCTATCCAAGTTTTATCACACTTAAAATTATCGATTAAAAGTATGAAATATTCGGTAAAAAGCAAATGTTTACACAAATATTAGATGAATGACATGCATTTAATTGAATTCTGAAGTAAAATGAAAGGTAATACTCGGGTATTTCTGTTGAGTCATCTGTAATGAAAAAGCCGAATCTGCTAAAAACACCAATTGATTTTGCTTGTCTTTAGCCAAAAATCGTTGTTTTACTCTTAAAAACTCTTTAAATTCTTCACTCTTCTCATCTTCAGGATCTACCCAACAAGCCTTATGCACATTTAGGTTTTCGTAAGTACATTTGGCACCATATTCATGCTCTAATCGGTATTGAATTACTTCATATTGCAATGCACCAACAGTTCCAATTACTTTTCGACCATTAAGTTCCAATGTAAATAATTGCGCTACACCTTCGTCCATTAATTGATCAATACCCTTAAAAAGTTGTTTTGATTTTAGAGGATCAGCATTGTTAATATACCTAAAATGTTCAGGCGAAAAACTCGGAACGCCCTTGTAATTAATGGTTTCACCTTCTGTTAAAGTGTCACCAATTTTAAAATTTCCGGTGTCATGTAATCCTACAATATCACCAGGGTATGATATATCTACAATTTCCTTTTTTTCTGCAAAGAAAGCATTAGGGCTTGAAAACTTAAGTTTCTTATTGTTTCTTACATGTAAATAGGGTTTATTGCGTTCAAACTTACCTGAAACAATTTTTACGAATGCTAATCTATCACGATGATTAGGATCCATATTGGCGTGTATTTTAAATACAAAGCCAGTAAATTTATTTTCATCTGGTTTTACCAGACGTTCTTCACTTTGCTTTGGCCTTGGTTTTGGAGCTATTTCAACAAAGCAGTCCAATAATTCACGAACACCAAAATTGTTTAATGCAGAACCAAAAAACACAGGTTGTTGCTTGCCATTTAAATATTCTTCTTTATTGAAATCTGGATAAATACCTTCAACTAATTCAATCTCTTCACGTAAAGTGTCTGCAGCTTTTTCTCCAACAAGTTTATTTAAATCAGGAGAACTTAAATCAGAAATTTCTATGGTTTCTTCAATATTTTTCCTACTATCACCACTGAATAAATTTACGTTCTTTTCCCAAAGGTTGTAAATACCTTTAAAATCGTAACCCATTCCAATAGGGAAACTCAATGGAACCACACTCAACCCTAATTTTTGTTCTACTTCATCTAATAAATCAAAAGCGTCTTTACCTTCACGATCTAGTTTATTAATAAACACAATCATTGGAATATTACGCATGCGGCACACTTCAACTAACTTTTCGGTTTGCTCCTCGACACCCTTGGCAACATCAATTACAACAATAACGCTATCTACAGCTGTAAGCGTTCTGAATGTATCTTCAGCAAAATCCTTGTGTCCAGGCGTATCAAGAATATTGATTTTAATGCCATCATATTCAAAAGCTAGAACAGAAGTCGCTACAGAGATACCTCTTTGGCGTTCAATTTCCATAAAGTCACTTGTGGCACCTTTTTTTATTTTATTACTTTTTACGGCACCAGCTTCTTGTATGGCTCCACCAAACAATAATAACTTTTCTGTTAAGGTGGTTTTACCAGCATCTGGATGCGATATAATACCAAAGGTTCTTCGTCTTTCTATTTCACTTTTAAAACTCATAATATGCTTTGAAATATGGGATGCAAAGATACTTTTTAAATTGTCATTTTTTAAAGCCTTAACACATTTTATAATTAAGAATGATATTATTAATGTATATCTTGGTATTTTTGTGATACTATGGAAGAAGAACTAGTCATTCTCGTTAATGAAAACGATGAACAAATTGGATTGATGCCCAAAATGGAAGCTCATGAAAAAGCACGTTTACATCGTGCCTTTTCGGTTTTTGTATTTAATGACAAAAATGAACTTATGCTTCAGCAACGCGCATTACACAAATACCATTCTCCAGGCTTGTGGACAAATACTTGCTGTAGCCATCAACGTGCAGGAGAAACCAATATTGAAGCTGGAAAGCGACGTTTACAAGAAGAAATGGGCTTTGTTACAGACTTAACAGAAACAACTTCATTTATCTATAAAGCCCCTTTTGATAATGGGCTCACGGAACATGAATATGATCATATTTTAGTTGGAAGATATCATGACGCTCCTAATATTAATCCTGATGAAGTAGCCGACTGGAAATGGATGTCTTTAAATGCTGTGAAAGAAGATATCAAGCTGAACCCTGAAATTTATACGGCTTGGTTTAAAATAATATTTGATAAATTCTATAATTATATTAACATACCACAAAATGAAAGTAACGGTTAGTAGAAAGGCACATTTTAATGCGGCTCATAGACTTTATAGAAAAGACTGGGATTTTGAAAAAAATGATGCTGTTTTTGGTAAATGTAATAATCCTAATTATCATGGTCACAACTATGAGTTAATAGTTAGCGTTACTGGTGAAATTGATAAGGAAACTGGTTATGTAATTGATATGAAGGTGTTGAAAGATATTATAAAGAGTGAAGTTGAGGATGCTTTTGACCATAAAAACTTAAATGTTGAGGTGCCAGAATTTAAAGAGTTAAATCCAACAGCGGAAAACATTGTAGTTGTTATTTTTGATAAAATGAAAACAAAGCTACCTGCTAATTTAGATCTTGAAGTGACGCTTTATGAAACACCAAGGAACTTTGTTAGTTATAACGGAAATTAATGAGTAGTAATCTGTATCCTTTAAAATTTCACCCTATTCTAAAAGAAAAAATTTGGGGTGGAAATAAATTAAAAAAACTATTAAACAAAGCTTCGAGTTTGCCAAATATTGGTGAAAGCTGGGAGATTAGTGATGTTAAAGGTGATACATCAGTTGTTAGCAATGGAAACCTTCAAGGAAAATCATTACAGGATATTTTAACAGTGTTTAAGTCGGATTTAATTGGTAAGAAAAATTATAACCAATTTGGAGACAAATTTCCATTACTTATCAAGTTTATTGACGCCAAAGAAGATTTATCTATTCAGTTACATCCTAATGACGAATTAGCTTCTAAACGTCACAATTCTTTTGGTAAAACCGAAATGTGGTATGTTATGCAGGCAGATGAAGGATCAAACCTAATTGTTGGTTTTAATCAGGAAATGACAGCTGAAAAGTACCTCAAGCACCTTAATGATAAAACGCTCACAAAAATTTTAAATTTTGACAAAGTAAAAACGGGAGACACTTATTTTATTGAGGTTGGTCGTGTACATGCAATTGGATCTGGTGTTTTATTAGCTGAAATACAGCAAACTAGCGATATAACTTATCGTGTTTATGATTGGGATCGTGTTGATGCTAATGGCAATGAACGTGAATTACATAACGATTTAGCAATTGATGCGTTCGATTTTAATATGCCTGATAATTTTAGAATTTCATATGATAGGGAACAAAACATTTCAAATGAAATGGTTAAATGTCCTTATTTTACAACTAATTATTTAAAATTAACACGTCCCATAAAGAAGCAAAATATACATGATTCTTTCTTAATTTATATGTGTGTTGAAGGAGAAGCAAATATCATGACAAATAGTGTGCATGAAACCATTAAATTGGGAGAAACAATTCTATTGCCAGCAGCTATTAAAGACTTCGAAATTAGTTCTAAAAATGCCATACTATTAGAAGTTTATGTGTAATTTTGTGGCAAAATAAATTATAAAATTATGGCAAATAAAAGAGACCTAAAAAAAGATATTAATTACGTATTAGGTGATATTATTGAAGCTGTTTATGTTTGGGAATATTCAAATACAGACAAAGACACAAAAAAAAGTGAAGCTATTATTGACGAGGCTATTGAGACTTTTGACACTTTAATTGAAAAAGTAAATGATAGAAAAGTTGAAGATAAAAAAGCACACTTTAAAGCAATTAATCAGGAGCTTGAATCTAAAGGTCGTGAGTTAATCGAAAAAATAAACAAGTTAGGTTAATTTTTAAAAAATAATTTGCAATTATAATTTACAAGATTATATTTGCGAACTGTTTTGCCGATGTAGCTCAGCTGGCTAGAGCAGCTGATTTGTAATCAGCAGGTCGTGGGTTCGAGTCCCTCCATCGGCTCAAAATGAAAGTTCAGTATAACACTGGACTTTTTTGTTTACAAAGGGTTTTTGAAATTTTGAAATAGGGCGAGAAGTTTATCCTGAGCGCAGTCGAAGGGAGTCTCTCCATTGGCTCAATAATCATAAAAAAGCCTCTCAATTTTGAGAGGCTTTTTTTTATTGTTCATTTTTTCTTTTATTAATAAAGGATTCGAGTTCCCTGCCGTATTTTGAGTTTTTAATTTTGGGAGTCAATGCATTATTAATAGTATCCAACCATTTAATTTGAGCGTCATAAATCTCCGTTAGAGCTAAATAAGGGGCCAATTCACTATCATTATTAGTAACTGCAAAATTGACTGTGTAGAGGTATTTACTTTTCAATAAATTTTCAAAAGCTTTTTGGTTTTCTTCAATTAGGGTAGAATCATTAGCAGCTTTGGCGTCATATTCAGTTTTAATTAAATCTAAATTCTTGTCATTAAAGCGCTCCATCATTTTTAAATATTCTTCTAATTTTTCCTGTTGAGAGGAACCTTTAATCTCTGCATTGAAAGCAAAATCCTTTAGGGTAGTATGTATTTCAGTGGTGCCTTTATCTGCAAAGAAAACTATTTTTCGATCACTATCTTCGTTTGTTTTGTTCAGGTGTAAATAAAAAACCTCTGGTGATTCTAAATCGGAATGAAGTATAAATTCTTTTTGACCTGTAATGGTCATAGAGTCAACATTTATCAATGTAGAATCTTCAACTTTTTGTAAATAAACAGTTCCTTTCTTAAGGTCTTTAATTGTACCTTTAACAGTTAGGTCGTGTTGTTTCTCATTCGCACATGAAACAATTAATAAGGCAATTATTATTGGGATTAAATTTCTCATTTACATTATAAAATTAAGAGGGCAAATATCTTATAAAAAATGATTAAATACTAGCTAACGGCTGCTAATTCCATAAGAATTGTACAGCCAATAGCTGCGATAGTCCCAATGGCATAACCAAAGACAGCTAATAACACACCAACAGTAGCTAATGATGGATGGAATGCAGATGCTACGATAGGAGCAGAGGCTGCACCTCCAACATTGGCTTGACTTCCTACGGCTAAAAAGAAATATGGTGCTTTTATAATTTTAGCGATAATGATTAATAATACCGCATGAATGGTCATCCAAATTAGGCCTACTGCAATGAGTCCAGGGTTATCGAAAATAGAACCTAAGTCTATTTTCATACCAATTGAAGCCACAAGTATATAAATAAAGACGCTTCCAAATTTACTTGCACCAGCACCTTCATAGTTTTTAGCTTTTGTAAATGATAATAAAATAGCAATAAGAGTAGCAATACTTATCATCCAAAAGAATTGAGAGCCAAGAAATGTAAATGTGTTTCGCGTTGTTGCAGATTCAATATTACTTATAACACCTTCAAAATATGGTGCAAGTAGATTTGCTCCTATATGTGCAAGACTTACTGTTCCAAAGGCAATAGCAACAATAATCATGATATCTGTTAACGATGGATTACGTTTAACGCTTTTGGCGAAGGAGGTTACTTTTTCTTTTAAGCTTTCAATAGCTGAATTATCTGCTCGTAGCCATTTATCAATAGCTTTGGAACGTCCAATTCCAATTAAAATAATAGCCATCCAAATATTGGCAACAACAATATCTACAAATACCATTTTACCGTATTCAGATTGATTATAGCCATAAATTTCTAGCATAGCAGTTTGGTTGGCTCCACCACCAATCCAGCTACCAGCTAAAGTGGATAAACCTCTCCATACAGCATCAGGACCAACACCTCCAACAGTTTCTGGTGACACCATGGAAACTAATAAAATGGCTATTGGACCACCAATCACGATACCTAAAGTACCAGTAAGAAACATCACAAGTGCTTTCCAACCTAGATTAAAAACAGCTTTTAAGTCGATGCTTAATGTCATAAGAACCAATGCTGCAGGTAGTAAATACCGACTAGCTACATAATAGAGATTGGTACTGTGCTCAAGAATAATGTCTGATTCGCCAATTGTTTCCCATTCAGGCGCAATTAACCCAGATGTGGTTAATACTGCAGGTAGCATATAGGCCATAAATAGTCCTGGGACAATTTTATAGAATTTAGGCCAGAATCCTGTTTTTATGGATTCAGTATAAAAAATAAAACCTAAAGTTAACATAAGGAGTCCAAAAACAATAGCGTCTTTTATAAATATTGGTTTTCTTACTATTGCAGTTGCACTTTTTACGTTTGAACTTACATCTAAAGTTGAAGCATTATTAGTAAAATCGAGTTGATTTAATTTTAATATTTTTTTGTTGACAAAACTTTTATCAGCTTTTACTAATATTTTAAATATTTTGTCATCAATGATTGAGATTTCTCGATTAGAATCGAAAGAAATTTTTATGGAATAATCTGTTTGTTTTACTATAGAATTCTTTTTTAATTCATCATTCAAAAAAATGATTTCCTTAATCTTGACCAATGAATCAATAACTTGAATTTTTAAATCAAATGAATTGAAATTTAAATTATTTGCATTTACTGGTATATTAAATGAACTTTTTCGATCTGCATCTACTTTTTCAATGGAAATACTTTGTCCAAAAGAAATGTTGTAAAATAGACAAAATAAAAAAACTAAAGTGAATTTAAATATTGGTTTCATTTGGATATATTAAGGGTGCAAAATACCAAAATAAATGGGTTAAAAAAAGCGACCTTATTGGTCGCTGTCTTTATTGTTGTTCTTTTTGGTTTTGGGTTCACGTTTATTATCCTTTAAATATTGCATTAGCATCCACTCAATTTGCCCATTGGTACTCCTGAACTCATCAGAAGCCCATTTCTCGATGGCTTTGAGCATCTCTTCATTTAATCGTAATGCAAAGGCTTTCTTTTTTGACATGTTCTTAAGACTTGTTTATTTTTTTGTAGTATAAGTAAATACCAATAGGTAATAATATACTAAAACTAATAACAGAGGGAACAAACCAAGAGCTAAATTGCATATCATGTTCTTTGGCATTTTGTACAATATAATAAATAATATAGGCAAACATAATAACTGTTAAGGTGTTTACGACGCGAACAATCCGCGTGCTAAATCGGTAATTTTTTAAAGCATTTTCTTCTGTAATATTAACCATGTAATTATGTGTATGCGGAAATTTATTAATCATAAACAAACTAACATACATTACTGTTGATATTATTGGTAAAAACCATAAATAATTTTTACTGCTATAACCATCTGCTTCACCTTTAGCGTTAAAATGTGATGCAATGGTTTCGGGTAATTCTTGATATTCTACAATTAAGTAAACCCACATTAGTATTATAAGGGTAATAGATATTAATTCTAATACCACATCAAAACTTTCTAATGGAACTTTTATTCGCGGTCTATCATTACTCATCATCACTATCTATTTTTGTCACGTTCAAAAACAATCCTTGTTGTTTGTTCACCAATGTGAATCACTCTCCAACCAGAAATGGCATGTTCATTTAAGGTCATTTCTAATTTTTTATTGTTGTTAGATAATCCCATTTTCCAGTTTACCACTTTATATTCCTTCATATCTAATTAATTTTCTTGTTTTTTATCCTTTTTAAAGACGGTGAGAGCTATTACTATCCCTATTAATGTTCCAATCATTGATCCATATATTAGGCTTATAGCAACATCTCCCACCACAGCTCCAATTGTAGTGCCTATACTAGTTCCTAACGCACTTCCTATTGCAATACTGTATATTTGATTCTTACTCATTTTAATGATTTAAAGTTCCAGCATTAACTATAGGTGAAGCATCTTTATCACCACAGAGTATCACCATCAGGTTACTCACCATAGCTGCTTTACGCTCTTCATCTAGGTCTACAATTTGTTTTTTGCCTAATTCTTCTAAAGCCATTTCGACCATGCTTACAGCTCCTTCTACAATTTTATGTCTTGCAGCTACGATTGCTGTTGCTTGTTGACGTTTCAGCATGGCATTTGCAATTTCTTGAGCATAAGCTAAATAACCTATTCGGGCTTCAAGCACTTCAATACCAGCAATAGAAAGACGCTCATCAATTTCTCTTTCTAGAGCATTACTTACTTCATTAACACTTGAGCGTAGTGTAATGTCTTCATCAAGACCTTCGTCAGCAAAGTTGTCATAAGGATACATACTCGCTAATTTTCTAACTGCTGCATCGGTTTGTACACGCACAAAATTTTCATAATTATCAACATCAAAAGCTGCTTTGTAAGTGTTTTGAACACGCCACACCAAAATAGTACTTATCATTACTGGGTTACCGAGTTTGTCATTAACTTTTAAACGTTCACTATCAAAATTACTAGCTCGTAAAGAGATTTTCTTTTTCGTGTAAAATGGATTTACCCAATAGAAACCATTTTTTTTAACAGTACCAACATATTTACCAAATAGTAGCAGTACTCGTGAACCATTTGGTTGAACCATAATAAATCCCGGAGCAATAAGAATTGCAGCAATAATAATAGGTAGATATTCAGGATTTCCTGTAGTAATGGCAAAAACAATGGTGCCAAAAAACAGTATTAAAAATACGAACAACATGATGTAGCCGTTTGCAGGTACTATGAGTTTCTCTTCTTTCATGATTGTAAAATTTAAAATGATATTAAAATGATATCACAAATATATCATTAAAATAATTATCCTGCAAATTGAGTTTGGCACGCTAATTGAATTATAAATAGTGTTATTGTAACTTAACTTTAATTAAAGTGTGGTTACCTTAATTAAAGACAATAACATTTCATATTTTTGGTTGGTTAGTAAGTAAAAGCATCCCTCTCGGGATGCTTTTCTTTTTTTTTATGTAACAGGAATTTATTTCTTAATGAAACTAGAAATAGCTTCAACAAGTTCTGAAGAAATTGATCTGAAAGATTCGTTATAAGATTTTGAGTTTTCTAAATCGTCGCCTTCAATAATAAAAAGTGCATGATTCATATTCTCAATAATTTTTAATTCAGCATTTGTATTGGCTTCCTTTAGCTGATTTGCCTCTTCAACTGAAACCTGAAGATCTTTTGTGCCATTTACAATTAGAATAGGAATCTCGACTTCTGAAATAATTTCTTTGGGTTTATATTGCATCCAATTGGAAATAAAGGGTTGTGTATCAATATTAAAAACAGATGCTAAGGCAGGAGGGTAGTCGGTTGTAGTTTCCCCTTTTTTAAGGATTTCAAATGTTTTTTGGGCATCTTCAGTTAATCCTGGTGCCATTTTTTGAATTTGTTCAGTAATAACCTCGTCAATGGTTTGACCAGCACCAGCCAATGAAATGAAACCGTTTACCTTTTCAGATAAAGCCAGCATACCAACTAAACTACCTTGACTGTGTCCAATGATGTAAATGGATTTAAATTGAGCTTGATTATGAAAATAATCAACAACTGATGAAGCATCTGTAACAAAATCATCAAACATGATATTTTTATCTACATTACCTTTCCTTATTTGTTTAACTATACGTTTATCGTAACGAAAGGTTGCGATACCCTCTTTAGTTAAAGCTTGCGCTAACTTTTTTAGGTTATTACTTTTTAGGAAATTCTGATTACCATCTCTATCTGTTGGTCCAGATCCAGCAATAATGATTGCTAAATAATCTGAATTAGCATTTTCAGGTAATAGTAGGGACCCTTCAATGTGTTCATTGATCACAATGCTAGTTTCTATTGGATTATCTTCTTGAGAAAAACTAATAAAATGAAAAGTGAGTAAAAAAATTAAAAATGAAGCTCTCATATTATTCAGATTATAAAAATCAAATTACATTTTACTAACGTAAAAATAGGTTTTTATTATGTAAATGAGTTTACGATAATTATCAAAATCACTAAATTAAATCGTGCATTTCATCGATAAAATGCAATATTTCAACTACAAATGTTAAAAAAAGATGCATTTCATCGAAAATAAATGTATTTAAACGTTCTTTTTAAAATATAATTTTACATTTGATATGTACTAAAAGACATACTTTTTAGTTCAATGGATTAATTAATTAATATTTGCATTATGTCGTTGATACTAGAGACCCTAAATCTAACAGCATAATAAAAATGCAAATTAAACTAAACCGAGGTTGAGGGACCTCGGTTTTTTTGTTTAATAGATATTCCTAAATGTTAGATTAATGCGCTCGCTAATTGGCTTTTGTGTTTTAGGTATTTGATGCAACCAATGATGTTGCATAGCACCTGACATAATTAATAAACTGCCATTTTTTAATAATAGTTTATGTCTTGCAGTTTTTATCTTTCGATGTTTAAAATGAAACACTCTTTCCGCTCCCAAACTTAAGGAAGCTATAATGGGATTAGTTCCTAACTCCTTTTCATTGTCGGCATGCCAGCCATTACTATCTTGCCCATGGCGATACAAGTTTAGGAGTACTGAATTAAATTCTGACTCTGTGATTATTTCTATTTTCTTCTTGATGCTTAATAATTCTGAAGACATTGGTTCTGGATGCATGGTGACATTTGAATAGGTATATGTTTTGTTTGTTTCAGCATATAAAGCTGTTAATCTAGGTTGTTTGTAGGTTTTTCCAAAAAGGGTTATATCATCATGATGCCATTTGGTTTTATGCTTCAAGTGTTCAAAAAGTTCATGAGCTTCATCGGTTTTTAGAAAATCAGCAACATATGTGATATGAGCATCAGGTAATTCAAGAATGGTTTTTTGACTTGAAAACAAATCCATAGGCGATTTTTTTTCTAAATTAGCAGTTAGCATATGAAAATCAAAGTAATTCTACTTCTTATTGTTTTTGGTACACTTGCATTAGTGAGACAAAACCACTTACCTGATAATTTTGTGTACGCCAAATCCATTATTCCTGATTTGGAAGTAGAATTGCGCTACTTTGGCGTCAATAATTTTGTGGGTGACACTATTGATGGATATCATGCTAACAGGCTTATAATTACTAAACCAACAGCCCAAGCTCTTAAATTAGTTCAAGCAGAACTACAGCAACAAAACTTATGCTTGTTGGTTTATGATGGTTATAGACCGCAAAGGGCTGTAAATCATTTTATACGTTGGGCAAGGGATTTGAGCGATACTATCAATAAACAGCAATTTTATCCTGATGTTGTAAAAAGACATTTATTTAGAGATGGATATATTGCTTCACAATCAGGACACAGTCGAGGGAGTACATTGGATTTAACCATAATTGATGCTAATACATTAGAGCCTTTGGATATGGGAAGTCCTTATGATTTTTTTGGTAAAGAATCTTGGGTTAATTATACCGAAATTTCAGAAAATCAAAAACATAACCGTCGGCTATTGCAGACGGTTATGTTAAAACATGGTTTTAGAAACTATCCAAAAGAATGGTGGCATTTCACTTTACGACAAGAACCATTTCCGGATACATATTTTGATTTCGAAATTAAATAGTTTAGGTTTTCGTATTAACTAAAAGCCTAAGATAAACATCAATCCAACAGTATTAAGATTTTTCATTTTTTGTTCATCAACAATAATCTGATTATTATTGGTTTCTAATTTTGAAAAGTCAGATTGACCTAAATAATTCAAACCTAGGCTAAATCTATCGCTCACTTCATATAAGAATCCTAAACCTAATTGAAATCCAAAATTCCAACCTTCATAGACATCTTCTACTTTTCCATTTACAAAAGTATATTCATCATTGATAATAGTTTGGGCGTAAGGGCCTAAATAAGCAAATACTTTAAAATTATTTCCTACATTTTTATCAATACTCAATAACAACGGAATTTTTATCAAGTCACGTTCATGGTAAAATTGTCCTGCAGAATTAAATCCGTTACCACTTAACTGATTTAATCCAACACCAGTAGCAATACCATAGTTTTGGGAAAATTTGTAGTTAAGAACCAAATCTCCTGAATTACTATTTAGATTGTAATTTGCTTCATTGTCATTGTCAACAATACCATAACCAATACCTCCGTATGCAATGACACTAAACTTGGAATAACTGGTTTCTTCAGTTTCTTGAGCGAATAACGCGCTCGAAATAAACAATAGTAATAAAAACGAAATTGATTTTAAATGTTTCATAATTTTTCTTTTTGTTTAAAGATAATGATATTATAAACGAACATAACTTGCTCTTTATTTCAAATACCAATGGTGCTATTGATTTTTTAAATACAAAAAAACCACTTCTGTTTGGAAGTGGGTTTATAATTTCATAACACTTGGAGCAAACTATTCTATTTTTTTAGCAGGTATATCCTGACCGCCTTGATGGAGCGTTAGACTTGTCACTTTTCCAGATTCATCTTTATTAAAATCAATACTAGCAGATACTACTTTTAAAAAGAAGGTGTCTTCGTCTTCTGCAAAAATTTCAAATAGAGGTTGACCTGTTAATTGACCGAAAAGTTGTCCATTAGCTGTAGTTACTTCAATAATAAAACCGGGTTGTAATTCATATTTACCAACATATGTATCAAGTATTTCTTGAGAAACTGTAATGCTTGGTTTCTCAACAGGTGCTTTCTTATCTGTTATTCTTCCTATTATTTCTTTTCCACTTAATTGCATTGTTACTTGTTTTAATCCATTAGAGTCTTTTGAAAATTCGTAACTTGTATTATTAGCATCAAATATAAATTTGTTAGGTGACAACGGATAAATCTCCATTTTTGTGCTGCCTTCACGCTGACTGAATATTTTTCCGTCTTCAACAGTAACATAGCGCAATACATTACCATCAAATTCATATGTACCGGTCCAAGCATTTAGTTGCTCGTTGGTTAAAGTTATTGCATCTTCTTTTCCTTTTATAGGTTTACCAATTACTAAAGCACCAATTTTGTTTGCTAAAGCACCAACATCTTTACAGTTGCAATTACTTAATGCAGAAACAAATACCTTCTCTTCAGGGAAATATACTCCCATTGTTGTATATCCGAAAATACCTCCACCATGCTGAATGACTGTTGATCCGCTTATTTTCTCTTCTACCAGTCCGTAGCCATATAAAATATGCTCTCCGTTATTTAATGTTGAACCATGAATGGCTTTTTCATAACTCTCTTTACTGATTAATTTATGGTTATTCAGTGCGTTTTGCCATATTAATAAATCATTTGTTGTGGACATTAGTGAACCAGCAGCATATGGTAATGTCATGCTTAAGTAATTTGAATTTTCAAACCCAATAGTTCCTTCTTGATAGCCGTCAGCTCTATTAGGAATAATTTGATTGTTATTGCCATAATAGGAATTAGACATGCCTAGTTTTTCAAAAATGTTCTTTTCAATAAAATCTTCATAGGTCATTTTTGAAACCACTTCAATGATATAGCCGAGTAGGATATAACCAGAATTATTATAACGAAATTCTTCAGCTGGATCAAAATCCATAGGTTCGTTTTTAAAATGATCAATTAGTTCAGTAGGTGTCATATCTTGCGCTGCAAACTTTTGAAAACTTGGCATTCCTGTATAACTTTTAATTCCAGAGGTATGGTTTAATAAATTATGGATGGTAATTGTTTTTCCTTTAGTTGGATAATCTGGAATGTATTTTAACATGTCGTCAGATATATTAAGCTTTCCTTGTTCTTCTAACATTAAAATGGCAACTGCAGTAAATTGTTTGGTTATAGAACCTATTTCAAATACATTTTCTGTTGTCATTGGAACATTCAATTCTAAACTCGCTAAACCAAAAGCCTTTTGATAAATAGGTTTTCCGTCTTTCGCTATTAAAATGGATACACCAGGACCATCTTCTGGATACATTTCTGATGCCATTGCATCAATTTTTTGATCTAAACTTTGAGCTTGTAATGAAAAGGTGAGTAGGAATAATATAAGAAAGGAGATTCCGAAAAAGTGAGTTTTTGTGTTTTTCATGAGTTGGTTATTGTTTGTTAGTAATTTACGACTTTATAGTATGACGAACAAGTTCGCAATTGGTTACAAAAAAACCACTTCGGTTAGGAAGTGGTTTTGAATATATGTAGGATGCTGAATAAATCAGCGTGTCAACTACTTAATCATGTCATAGCTTCGTTTAATGAAGTTCGTTAACTCTTCACCTTTAAGTAAACCTTGACTCAATCGCGCTAAATCTAAACTCTGATTAATTAGACGTTCTTGCTTTTTCTTGGTTTTGGTGTTTAGAATTTCACCAACCAATTCAGAGTTGGTATTTACCACCAAGTTGTACATTTCCGGCATATTGCCCATGCCAAACATACCGCCTCCACCAGTTTGCTGCATCTCTTTCATACGACGCATAAATTCTGGTTGCGTAATCATGAATGGAGCCGCATCGCTATCCATAGTTTCTAATTGCACCATAAACTTTTTTGAAGGGATGACTTCTTTTAATAATTCATCAAGATTTTTCTTTTCGTCTTCTGAAAGCTTGGAGATTTTAGTATCCTCTTTCTTAATTAAATTATCAATATGATCGGCATCTACACGAGCAAATGAGATATTCTCCTTGCTACCTTCTAGTTTTTGCATTAAATGCGAAACGATAGGAGAATCTAATAATAACACCTCGTAACCCTTACCTTTAGCAGCTTCAATGTAACTGTGTTGTGCATCTTTATCTGATGCGTATAGAATTACAAGTTTATCATCTTTATCGGTTTGCTTCGCTTTAATAGCATTGTATAACTCGTCGTAAGTAAAGTATTTACCATCTACTGTTGGATACAGTGCAAAAGCATCTGCCTTTTCGAAGAATTTTTCTTCTGAAAGCATACCATATTCAATAACGATTTTAATATCATCCCATTTCTCTTCGAAATCTTCACGATTGTTATTAAAAAGTGACTTCAATTTATCGGCAACTTTACGCGTGATGTACGATGATATTTTCTTCACCGCACCATCGGCTTGTAAATAACTACGTGATACATTTAAAGGAATGTCTGGAGAATCAATTACACCACGAAGCATGGTTAAGAATTCTGGAACAATTCCTTCTACATTATCAGTTACAAAAACCTGATTTTGGTACAATTGAATTTTATCTTTCTGAATGTTTAAATCATTGGTCATTTTTGGGAAATATAAAATCCCAGTTAAGTTAAACGGATAATCGACATTTAAGTGAATGTTGAATAAAGGCTCTTCGAATTGCATAGGATACAATTCGCGATAAAAATCATTATAATCTTGATCCTCTAAATCTGCTGGTTGTTTTGTCCAGGCAGGATTCGGATTGTTGATGATATTGTCAACCGTAATCTGTTTGTGAGGTTCGGTTGTTTCTTTGCCGTCTTTGTCTTTTGTGGTTTTTGGCGTGAAGTCTGGATCATTTACTTCTTTAGTTCCAAATTTAATTGGCACTGGCATAAACTTGTTATACTTAACCAATAATTCACGAATTCGTGATTCCTCTAGAAACTCATTATCATCATCAGTAATATGAAGAATGATTTCGGTTCCTCGGTCTTTTTTATCAGCTGGTTCTAAAGTAAATTCTGGCGAACCATCACAAGTCCAGTGAGCAGCAGGTTCATCTTTATAAGATTTGGTTATGATTTCTACTTTATTGGCTACCATGAAAGCAGAATAGAAACCAAGACCAAAATGACCAATGATTCCAGAATCTTTAGCTGCATCTTTATACTTATCTAAAAACTCTTCAGCACCAGAAAAAGCAACTTGGTTGATGTATTTTTCAACTTCTTCGGCTGTCATACCAATACCTTGGTCAATAATGTGAAGTCTCTTGCCTTTTTTGTCTATTTTAACTTCAATCTGTGGGTTGCCATATTCTACATTGGCTTCACCAATACTGGTTAAATGCTTCAGCTTTAGTGTAGCATCTGTTGCATTACTTATTAACTCACGTAAAAATATTTCGTGGTCACTATACAAGAATTTTTTAATGAGTGGGAAAATGTTTTCAACCGAAACATTAATATTTCCTTTTGTCATGATTTATTATTTTATTTTGTCACCTCGAGCGTAGTCGAGAGGTCTTTTAGTTCTCGACTGTACTCGAACAGACAGATTAATTAAATATTTGTTCTGCAAACAGAATAGACAAAAAAAGTACCAAGACATAAAATGTGACAAACTGACATTTAAAACTTATTTAAGTACAATCGTCAGAAGAAACTACAATGGTGTCATTTTCTTTAATTTCAATTATTAAATCATTTGTAGCACCAATACTATCAAATATTATTTTCTTTTTTGTAATGATTTTTGGTTCTGGAATCCAATACTCATTTGTTTCAGCAGTGTAACCAGAGTATTCAGAAATCATTTGATGATAAACTTCATTTAAGCTTAAATTTGTGTACTCAAAAACATGATAAAAACAACCATCCCAGGCAGTATAATTATAAGTGCAATTAGAATAGTATTTAGTTTCAAAATATTTTGGAAAAGTTCCATTTTCTGTTTGAATCATTTTAGTTTCGGAAAAATTATTTATTAAGTCTCCTTTCAAATGAAGTTTTGTCCCTAATTTATCAAGAATTGGTTTTGGGTTTATTTTTGATAAATCAGAACTGAATACATAACCAAATTTATTGTTGAGTTTAATTTTTATCCATTTCCCATCTAGACTAAACCCATTGCCTATTTCAAACTCATCATCAGATGTAATAGTTTTTAATTCAATAAGTTTTATTCCTACATCTATATTATCTAGAACTTTTGAATTAAAATCTGCTTCTCTATAAAAATTTGTTCCGAGAATATTAATTGTATAATATTCTTTTTTATTAGAATATTCACTTTGAAAAGTTGTTAAGAGTAAAAAAAGTATAGTGTATATAGTGATTAATAACTTCATTTATGCTAATCTTTTATTGTTTCTTCAGGTGTATTTAAGTCTGCTTTATTCTTTACATGTTGTTCTAGCCATTGGTCTTGCTCCCAAAGCATGTGCATAATAGATTCTTTGGCGGCATAACCATGACTTTCTTTAGGTAACATAACCAAACGTACTGGAGCGCCTAAACCTTTTAAAGCATTAAAGTAACGTTCACTTTGTAATGGATAGGTTCCAGAATTATTATCGGCTTCACCATGAATTAATAATAACGGTGTCTTCATAGTATCGGCATGCATAAACGGTGACATGTTATAATATATTTCTGGAGCTTCCCAATAATTCCGTTCTTCGCTTTGGAAACCAAAAGGCGTCAATGTTCTGTTGTACGCACCACTTCTGGCAATACCTGCCGCAAACAAGTTAGAGTGTGATAGCAAATTGGCTGTCATAAAGGCACCATAACTATGTCCTCCAACTGCAACACGATCTCGGTCAATATAGCCCATATTATCAACGGCATCAATGGCAGCTTTACCATTTGCAACTAATTGTTTAATGAAACTGTCATTTGGTTCTTCGTCACCTTCACCTACTATAGGAAATGCCGCATCATCTAAAACGACATAACCACGTGTTACCCAATAAATTGGTGAACCATAATACGGATAGGTAAACTCATTTGAACTAGAGGTATTTTGACCTGCGCTATTTTTGTCTTTATACTCACGTGGATAAGCCCACATAATCATAGGATATTTTTTACCAGCTTCATAATCGGTAGGTAAATAGAGTGTGGCACTTAAATCTAAACCGTCATCACGCTTATAATTTATAACTTGCTTTTCAACATCTTGAATACTTTTAAATGGATTTTCAAATTGTGTTAATGGAATAAGTCCTATCCTTTTTTTTATATTTCTGATGTAGTAATTTGGATATTCATTTTTTGATTCTATTCTAACTACAAATTCACCTTTTTTAGCATCTAAAGCACTGGAGATATCTTCAACTTTATCAGTAAGTTGCGACTGATACAATCGATTGGTTTTTTTTGTTTCTAAATTTAATTCATCAACAAAAGGAAACTTACCTTCATTACTGTATCCATCACCAATGAGGTAAGCAGAATTATTGTCAAGATCTAAAACGTACTCATTAAATTCATTTTTAGTAGTTACAAAACTTCCAGGATCATTATATCTATCTTGATAATTCCTGTCAAACAAAATTTTTACATCATTTGGTTTAGATGGGTTAAAAACGTAGGTTCTGGAATTTCTGGTATTCCACCAATAATCGTATGCCACAGCAATGTTGTCATTTCCCCAAATAATTCCGCTAAACCTATCCTTGGTTTTTAAAATGGATTTTGCTGGGCCATCAAATGGCGCTTCTTGTTGAAATACTTCATCGCGATAAGGAACTTCATTGGCAGGATCACCACCATCCAGCACTTCGGCCCAAACCAATGTGGCTGGTTTGTCATTTCTCCAAGTAAAGTCTCGTTTACCTTTGCGCTCAGCCATAAAGCCTTTTGGTAAATCTTCAATCAAAGGAACCTCTAGAACAGTCTTAACTTTATCACCATTACTTTTATAAATAGTTGAAGCCGATGGAAATCTATAATAAGGAACTAAATATGAAAATGGCTTGTTGATAGTGGTTATCATAATATATTTTCCATTAGGAGAGAATGATAAACCTCGATACATATCGCTTGTTTTCCATAATGTTTTTGATCCATCAAGATTAATCTTATAGATTTCAGACTTGGCTAATTGTTCAAAATTATGTTCGTCATTTTTGTTTTTTAGCAGATCTTGGTATGTTCTATTTTGAGCTTTAACACCAGCTTCGCTAACAGAAACGGTTGGACCTGTTGGAATTGCTTCTTTTGTGTTAATTAAAGGTTCTCGGTCATTTGGAAGCATTTTAACTAGCATTGATTCGCTGTCTTTAAACCAAGTAACAGGATCACCCATATTAGCATTTAAATTGGCATTAGTAATTTTTTTAGTCGAAGCATTTAAAACATCTAATAACCACAGTTCCGCACCATTGGAAACAGTATTGGTAAACGTCATATACTTTTGATCTGGCGACCAAGAGAAATTTGCATATCGCCCTTTTTCTGGCAGCCCTGTTATGGTTTGTGGTTCACTGCCTTTACCATTTTTAACTTTTATATCAGTATAATAGCGTGTTCTACTGCCAATATTAGTCACAGGGTTTATACGTAAACCACCAAGACGTAATTCGGTTTCTGAAAGCTCTTCGATCGTTTTATAGTTGCTACGGAATAAAAATACAATGTTGTCACCTTTACTATCCATACGGATACTTGGTGCCAGAGGCGCTTCGGCTAATTCAAGAATATTTTGATGAGGTTTTTGATAAGTAAGATTTTCTTGTGAAAAACTGTAAGAAATGCATAAAAATAGGCATAATGTAAAAATACGCTTCATGACAACTGGTTTTAATTAGAGCCTTAAAGATACTTAAAAAGAATACTGTTAAAAAGTTAATAAATCTTAAACTTTATTTGTTATGCACGCATAACGATTACAATTGACAATTCAAATCTATTAGGGCGTAAATGGTTAAATTGCGTGACATATTTAAACCTTGAAGGCATGTACAATTCAAAGATAATTGGTTTAGGACATTATGTTCCTGAAAATGTAGTAACTAATGACGATCTGTCTAAAATGATGGATACTAATGATGAATGGATTCAAGAACGAACCGGAATCAAAGAACGTCGTTGGGCTGTAAAGGAAACGGGTGATACTACTGCAACAATGGGTGTAAAAGCTGCTAAAGTAGCTATAGAACGTGCCGGAATTGATAAAGATGATATTGACTTTATAATATTTGCCACCTTAAGTCCAGACATGTATTTTCCTGGACCTGGTGTTCAAGTACAACATGCATTAGATATTAAAACGGTTGGTGCTCTAGATGTAAGAAACCAATGTTCAGGTTTTGTTTATGCACTTTCTGTTGCTGATAATTTTATAAAAACAGGCATGTATAAAAATGTGCTTGTTATTGGTAGTGAATTACATTCTCATGGATTAGATAAAACCACTCGAGGACGAGGTGTAACTGTTATTTTTGGTGATGGAGCAGGAGCAGCCGTTTTGACTCGTGAAGAAGATAATTCTAAAGGTATTTTATCGACGCATTTACATTCACAAGGTGAGCATGCTGAAGAGTTAGTTTTGGTAGCACCAGGTATGGGTAAGCGCTGGGTAAATGATATTTTAGCAGAAAATGATCCAAATGATGAAAGTTACTATCCGTATATGAATGGGCAATTTGTCTTTAAAAATGCAGTAGTACGTTTTAGTGAAGTGATTATGGAAGGCTTAAAGAAAAATAATTTACAAGTTGATGATATTGATATGCTAATTCCACATCAAGCGAATTTACGGATCGCTCAATTTATCCAGAAAAAATTTAAATTGAATGATGACCAAGTATTCAATAATATTCAAAAATATGGAAATACAACAGCAGCTTCAATTCCTATTGCTTTAACCGAAGCTTGGGAACAAGGCAATATAAAAGAAGGCGATACGGTTGTGTTGGCTGCCTTTGGAAGTGGCTTTACGTGGGGAAGTGTCATTATTAACTGGTAACAAGTTTTTTTAGTATTTGAATTTAATACATAAAAAAACCCGAGGCAAGATTGCTTCGGGTTTTTTCGCTATTAACCAATTTTAACTAACACTAACCGTAAGAAGTTTTACAGTTATATTACTTAAAAACTTATCACTTATCTATATAGACGTAAAAAGTCTGTTTTTATTTCATTGATAACAGATTTTAACTATCATTTAACATCCTTAATTCAAAAACCCAAGGCAGTGACACCTTGGGTTTTCTTATTTAATAGCCAAACAATAACACTAACCATCAACTATTATGAAGGCTACCAAATATATTATATAAATCCACCACTTCCTGATTTCTCATTGTCATCGCGGTTTTTACGTTGTAATGCTCTGTACTTATTTCCTCCAAAACGATAAGAAAGATTGATATTCCACGTATTACTTTCCCAATAGAATCCGCCTATAGAAGGCACAGGATTTTCACCCTCAAATTCGAATGCCATAGTATTAAAAATATCATTGTAATTGAAGCTTACTGTAGCACGATTATCTTCCAAGAATGAGTATCTAATTCCTGTATTTACAAAATACATAGGTTTTCTTGTAAACTGAATGCCTTCTTCTTCACCACGGTATAAAGCAAAAAGCGACAAATCTAAATTTTTAACCAGTTTAAAATTATTAAAAACTCTGAAGTTCCATATAATATTATCCGCTGTTACTTCTTCAGTAATGATGTCGTCTTCTGTTGGTTCTTGACCTGGAGGCGCAATAACACGTTCGGTGAATCCTTTCTGTTGTCTCGAATACATATCAAAACTAGCATTAAAACTCCACCATTTTGTCGGTCTGTAATTACTAGATAGTTCGATACCATAGGCTGATGTGTTGTCAAAATTCTCAAACGTCAGGATGTACTTGTTATAATCTAAACGGTCTACAAAAACAGCACGATTAATTTCGTCTTCAATAAGTCTGTAAAAAACACCAGCAGTTACCGAACCTTTTTCAAAATTTCGAATATAATTTGCTTCTATCGAGTTGGTAAACTGTGGTTCCAATTCTGGATTACCAACGTTGGATAGTAGTGGCGTGCTCCATTCGCGAATAGGATTAACCTGTCCAACACCAGGCCTATCAACACGTCTGCTATAACTTACTTGATAAGTGTTTTTTTCACTAGGTGTGTAGGTTAAAAACGCCGAAGGGTAAAGCTGAAAATAATCATTTTCAAATGGATTTACTTCAGATGCGTTTTCTAAAAAGTTGGTTGCAACAGCATCAACAGTTACGGTTTCAGCTCTGACACCAAATTGATAGCTCCATTTTTCTAATGATTTCCCATAAGTAATATAGGCCGAATAGATGTCTCGTTTATAATCATAGAATGTTGAAGGTGTTGGTATAAATTCGTCACCATTACCAATAATGTCATCTTGATTTGGATTTGTGGATAATCCAGAAGAATCATAATTAACTTCTGTATCATATAAACGCGCTTCTAATCCTGCTTCTAATTTAGTTTCATCGCTTAAAGGATTTACATAATCAACATTTACAATAGTTTGCGCCCGATTAGTATCAACATAATCTTCATAATTTGGTGGAAAAGCAATATTTACAAAATCGAAATTGGCATTTTCTTCTTGATTAAAATCACTGTAATCGATTTCAACATCTAATTTTTCACCTTCTTTTTTAAAGTTGTGTTTATAGGCCAAATTGTATTGCGACGAAATATTGTCTATAGTGTTGTTGAATAATTGACTTTCGGTAGGTCTATTTTCATATTCTACATCAGTTGTACTATCTGTTTTACCGTCAAAAATATTTTGATTAGTGAAGAAGGATATGGTATTGGCTTCGTTTAAATAATAATCTAAACCTACTTTGAATAGATGGGAGCTACCAGTTCTATCAGTATCAAATATTTGATTAGATAGGTTGTCTGTTCTGTAAATATTCCCATAGCTAGCATTAGTTCCAACATTATTACCATAATTGCCATACAAATTGAATTTCCCATTACGGTAATTCATATCTATAGATCCATTGAATCTGGCATTTATCTCTTTAGTTAGACCTAGATTAATATTACCGTTAAATCCAATATTAGTATTTTTATAAAGAATGATATTAATGAGGCCGCTCATACCTTCAGGATTGTATTTTGCTGAAGGGTTTGTAATTAATTCTATTTGTTTAATAGATGTTGAAGGAATCTGTCTTAAGAGTTGAGCAATAGGAACGTTTGATAATGTACCGTCTATCATAACACGAACATTCTCGTTTCCTCGTAAGCTGATATTTCCAGTTTGCTGATCGACGCTAACCGATGGAATATTATTCATTATGTCAGAAGCGGTAGCGCCAGCAGTAGTTAAATCTTTACCAATATTAACCACCTTACGATCTACTTTTTGTTCAATAGTAGATACTTCAGCAATAATTGTTACTTCGTCTAAACCTGTTGCTTCTTCTTGTAAGGCTAAAGTTCCTAAATTAATATCCTTATTATCTCTATTGATTTCTATTGGTTTGTCTATGCTTTTATAACCAATAAACTGAATAGTTACTATATATTTTCCTCCTGGAACTTTTTGTAAAACAAACTTACCGTTGTCATCAGTTATAGTACCATTAATGGTTTCATCTGATTCACTTTTTAAAATAATGGTTACATATGGTAAGGGTTGTTGTAATGTTTCGTCTATTACGGTTCCTGTAATAGTTCCACTTATAAGAGTCGGAATATTATTTACAGAAGTTTGAGCTTGTGAGAATAGAGTTAATAATAATAACAAGCATATTGCTAATAGCTTTTTCATCTGATTGGTTGTCTTTTGATTGATGTTTTATTTTTTGTTATTATTATTACAGACGTCTATTTTTACAGCTTGTTACTGTTTTTAACATTACTTAACAACACTTTAACACATGAGCAAAAAAACATTAGTATTTGGTGCATCTTTAAAACCTAATAGATATTCTAATTATGCCATTCAACGTTTGGTATCAAATAAGCATGAAGTTGCTGCTTTTGGAATGAAATCTGGTGAGGTTTCTGGAGTAGTAATTGATACTGAATTGGTTGACTATAATGATATTGACACAGTTACATTATATTTGAATCCCAATCGTCAAGAAGCATATTACGATTATATAATTAGCTTGAAGCCAAAACGTGTTATTTTCAATCCCGGAACTGAAAACCCCAAATTTTATAAATTATTGCAAGACCATAATATTGAATTTGAAGTGGCTTGTACTTTAGTATTGTTGTCTACGAATCAATATTAAGCCTAAAAAGGTTAAGAATCCATTTAAAATCAAGATAAAGAACCCAAACTCAAAACCAAACCATTTGGTACTATTTACGCTAATAATATAAGAAAGGATAGGCGATAGTATGGCAATAACTGGAACCCATTTATCTTTCACCTGCCATTTTGTAAATAAGCCATAAGCATATAATCCCAGCAATGGTCCATAAGTATAACCTGCAAACACAAAAAGTTTAGCAATTACACTCGCATCTTTAATAATGTACTTAAATGCGATAATTACTAAAATTAGTACTAAAGAGATAAGCACATGAATCCGCTTTCTAATACGTACTTGTTTTTCGGTATTGTGTTTCTTTTCAATATCTAAAATATCAATACTAAACGATGTGGTTAAAGAGGTTAATGCCGAATCGGCACTACTGTATGCTGCAGCAATTAATCCCAATAGGAAAAATACAAAAACACCAATTCCTAAATGGTTTTTGGCCAGAATAGGGAACAAGTCATCTTTATGGGCGTCAATTCCATTTTGTTGCGCATATACCGTTAAGAGTAAGCCTAAACTTAAAAAAACAAAATTCACTATTGTTAAAACAATTGTAAACCAAAACATGTTTTTTTGTGCATCTTTAAGCGTTCTGCACGTCAAGTTTTTTTGCATCATATCTTGATCCAAACCGGTCATAACTATAGCTATAAATGCTCCAGAAATAAATTGTTTCCAAAAATAATTACCAGATTTAAAATCATCAAAAAAGAAGGTTTTACTCAAATCGCTATCTAAAACAAAACTAAAAATATTACTACCGCTTAATCCTAATTCATCACCTACAAAATAAATGGTAACACCAACGGCAATAAGCATAAAAAGGGTTTGTAAGGTATCGGTCCAAACTATGGTTTTAATTCCTGATTTAAACGTGTATAGCCAAATTAAAAGTACCGTAATAGTAACTGTTTGCCAGAATTCTATTCCTAATTCATCAAACAGTATAATTTGTAACACATTAGCAACTAAATATAGTCTGAAACTGGCTCCAATTACACGAGATATTAGAAAAAAGGAAGCGCCAGTTTTATACGAGTAATTTCCAAATCGTGTTTCTAAATAGGTGTAAATGGATGTTAAATTCAATCTGTAATACAAAGGCAAAAGTACCAAGCCAATAACCAGATAGCCTACAATATACCCCAAAACCACCTGCATATAGCTAAACTGCGAAGCTTCAATCCAACCTGGAACAGAAATAAAGGTAACACCAGATAATGAGGCTCCTATCATGCCAAAGGCTACTACATACCAAGGGGATTGTCGATTGCCCTTAAAAAAGGCATCATTTCCAGATTTTTTTCCAGTGAAATATGAAATCAAAATAAGCAAGCCAAAATATGCTGCAATAAGTAGAATAATCTGCGTAGGATTCATATAAAAATATTGTTTAGCCAAAATACAAATTACGTTTGTATATACAATTCTTAAATGTAAAATCGTAAATTCGCAGCTATGGAATTTTCATCAAAACTACTTGAACGTGCTGTAAACGAAATGTCGCAATTGCCAGGTATTGGTAAACGTTCGGCATTGCGTTTGGTTTTGCATTTATTGGGACAGCCTGAAAATCAAACCAATCAGTTATCTGATGCTTTAAAAACCATGCGTTCGGAAATTAATTTTTGTAAAAGTTGTCATAACATTAGTGATAATACCATTTGTGAGATTTGCTCAAATCCACATAGAACGGATGAAATTATTTGCGTAGTTGAAGATATTCGTGATGTAATGGCTATAGAAAATACGAGTTCTTTTAGAGGTTTGTATCATGTTTTGGGAGGAAAAATTTCACCAATGGATGGTATTGGTCCAAGTGATTTAAACATTGAAACTCTTGTTGAAAAGGTAAAAACTGGTAAGGTTAAAGAACTTATTTTTGCTTTAGGCTCTACCATGGAAGGTGATACCACAAACTTTTATATCTACCGACAAATTCAAGACTATAATGTGGTAACGTCAACTATTGCCAGAGGAATTTCGGTTGGGAACGAATTGGAATATACAGATGAGGTGACATTAGGTAGAAGCATTATTAACCGTATTCCATTTGAAGCATCCCTAAAATCTTAAATTCAATTATTTGAAACTTTCCGTTGTCATATTAAATTATAACGTGCGTTACTTTTTGGAGTTGTGCTTAAAAAGTGTAGAAGCTGCTATATCAGATTTGGATGCCGAAATAATAGTAGTTGATAATAATTCGCCAGATGACAGTTGTCAAATGGTAAAAGCACAGTTTCCGGGAGTTATTTTAATTGAAAATAAAAACAATGATGGTTTTTCAAAAGGAAATAATTTAGGCGTCGCTCATGCCAAGGGTGAATATATCTGTATTTTGAATCCAGATACTGTTGTTAGCGAAGATACATTTTCCAAATTATTACAATTTATCAAACAACAAGAAAATCCGGGTATTGTAGGTTGTCGCTTAATAGATGGAACTGGTCATTTCTTGCCTGAAAGTAAACGTAATATTCCAAAGCCTAGTGTTGCTCTCAAAAAACTACTTGGAAATCCTTATGATTATTATGCCAATCAAGTTGATGAATTTGGTATTGGAGAAGTTCCTGTTTTTGTAGGTGCGTTTATGCTAATGGAAAAGAGTGTTTATAATGAAGTTGGCGGATTTGACGAAGACTATTTTATGTATGGTGAAGATGTGGACATTTCCTATAAAGTTTTAAAAGCAGGCTATAAAAATTACTATAATGGCGCAACCAGTATTATCCATTATAAAGGTGAAAGCACGCTAAAGGATGTAAAGTATGCCAAACGGTTTTATGGGGCTATGCAGATTTTCTATAAAAAACATTTTAAAAGTAATTGGTTTTTCAATACCATAGTTTGGTTTGGAATAAAAGCAGCTTACCTGCTGCGTTCAGAGCCCAAGCAACAAGCAAAACGTGTTGACGCTTACTTGGTTTTGTCAAAACGGTCTTGCGATTTTATTAAACCTTTTTTCGAAAAACCAATAGAAGTGGTTTCGGAGTTACCAGAGTTAAAACCATACACCGAAATTATTTTTGATGCGCATACCTTTAGTTACAAATCCATTATAGAACTCATTGATAATTATAAGACGCAACGGACTATTTCCTTTAAAATATTACCTAATAATGCACATTTTATGGTAGGTAGTAATAGTTCGAAGAGTAGAGGCGAAATCGTGTTGTTTGAAAAGAATTAATTAACAAAACTGCAATCAATTCGATGATTTTTCATTAATTTTGCAGTCGTAATTTAAAAAAACAGTGTTCCATTACAGATATGGCAAAATTTGAATTAAAACTCCCGAAAATGGGAGAGAGTGTCGCAGAAGCAACTATCACCTCTTGGTTAAAAGAAGTAGGTGAAACTATTGAAGCTGATGAAGCGGTTTTAGAAATAGCAACCGATAAAGTAGATAGTGAAGTGCCCAGTGAAGTTGAAGGTGTTTTAGTTGAAAAACTTTTTGATGTTGATGATGTGGTTCAAGTAGGTCAAACTATTGCAGTTATAGAAACCGAAGGAGAGGCTAATGCATCGGCTTCACAGCCAGAACCTGCAAAAACTGAAGCTGCTCCAGAAACACCTGCAGTAGCTGAAGTTCAAAATACTGTTTTAGCAGCTCAAGAAAGCGTTGCTCCAATAGTATCTTCAGGAGATCGCTTTTATTCGCCTTTAGTTAGAAATATAGCCAAAAAAGAAGGTGTCTCTCAAAGCGAATTAGACGCCATGCCAGGAACAGGTAAAGATGGACGTGTTACTAAAAATGACATTTTAGCATATATCGAAAATAGAGGTAATCAAGCAACTGTCTCTTCGAGCGCAGTCGAGAAGTCTCAACCAACTCAAGAAAAATCACAGCCAAAAGAAAAAGCAGCACCTGTGGTAGCTTCTGGTGATGACGAAATCATTGAAATGACCAGAATGGGCAAATTGATTGCGCATCACATGGTAGAGTCAGTTCAAACATCTGCACATGTTCAAAGTTTTATTGAGGCGGATGTAACGAAAATCTGGAACTGGCGTAACAAAGTTAAAAAAGAGTTCGCTGCAAGAGAAGGTGAAAATTTAACCTTTACACCAATATTCATGGAAGCCGTAGCAAAAGCCTTACGTGATTTCCCAATGATGAATATATCAGTACAAGGTGATAATATTATTAAGAAAAAACATATCAATCTAGGTATGGCTGCAGCCTTACCAGATGGGAACTTAATTGTACCAGTTATCAAAGATGCTGATCAATTAAATCTGGTTGGTATGACCAAAAAGGTAAACGATTTGGCTGGAAGAGCTAGAGAGAATAAATTAAAACCAGACGATATTCAAGGCGGAACATACACAGTTACCAATGTTGGAACATTTGGTAGTATTATGGGAACACCAATTATCAATCAGCCACAAGTAGGTATTTTGGCTTTAGGAGCCATTAGAAAAGTACCTGCTGTTGTAGAAACACCTGAAGGCGATTTTATTGGTATTCGTTACCGTATGTTTATGTCACATTCTTATGACCACAGAGTGGTTAATGGTGCATTAGGTGGCCAATTTGTAAAAGCAGTTAAAGACTACTTGGAAGCTTGGGATCCAAATAGAGAAATATAAATTCCTGCGAGGTCATTGAGATGTCACATTGAGCTTGTCGAAATGTTCTCGAAATGAAGGCAAGAAATCGAAGATTCAGCAAGGCGAATCCCATATATAACAAAAAGCACAACTTTTAAGTTGTGCTTTTTTAGTCTTTGACTTTTTATTTACACATTCTACTTATTTATTTCCTCCACAAACCCATCCCATCTACGCATATAATCAATAAACGTGTCACTTAAGCCTTCAGATTTTAAATATGCTACCGAAACAGGGTTTCCAATAGGTTTGAAGTTTGGGTTTTTCATCACATGTATTGGGAAATCATGATGTAAAATACCAGAACGACCTATGGTTACAAAATCTACTTCCGAATCCAATACGTTTTGCACATCATCACCAGTTCTAATATTCCCAGCAACGGTTAGTTTGATATTTTTAAAATCTAATTCGGTTATATGCTGTAACAATGTTTTATCGGAATCTGGGTATTCTTCAGGTTTTTTTAAACAATCCCAAAGAGATAAATCTAAAAAGTCAATATTATAATCATCAATCAATTGTTGACTGATAATTTTTATTTCAGACAATTTCATACCAAAACGTTCAGGAGATAAGCGCACACCTAACAGAAATGCTTTACCACACGCATTGCGAATACCATCAACAATTTCAAACAATAATCGAGAACGATTTTCAAGTGATCCACCATATTGGTCTTGGCGCTTGTTAATTTCACTGCTTATAAACTGGGTTAAAATATAACCATGAGCGCCATGAACTTCAACACCATCATAGCCACATTTTTGAGCACGAATGGCAGCTTGAATAAAATCGTTTTTAAGTTGATATACTTCGTCTAAAGTCAAGGCTCTAGCGTTATGTTTTTCACTATCCGAAGGGCAAATCGCTTTTTGTTTTATCACTTCATAGGGTGAGCGCATACCAGCATGATGCAGTTGAATAACAGCCAAACTCCCATAACTCTTAATTTTAGAGGCTAGCTTTTTATGACCATTAATTAAATCATCTGAAAAAATGCCTAATTGTCCAGGAAATCCTTTGCCAACTTCTTGAACGTGAGAGGCACAGGTCATTACCAATCCAAAACCACCTTGGGCACGCATAGTAAGCCAATGGTATTCGTCATCAGACAACTGACCATTTTCGTGGCTTTGTTGGTTAGTCAATGGAGCCAACATAAAGCGGTTTTTCATTTGTAGTCCGCAGGTAAATGTGATAGAATCCGAAGGTTTCTTTTTCATAGAAAGTTTTCTGTTTTGATGTAAATTTCGACTTTTCATATCGTATTTCAAATAATTAAAATCAGTTTATAGTTTTAGTTATTCTAACTACCTTTGCCAAAACAACTTTTTAATGAATCTTAACTTATCAAAACCCATCTGTTTTTTCGATTTAGAAACTACAGGTGTTAATATTACGTCCGACCGTATTGTCGAAATTGCTATCCTTAAAGTTTATCCAGATGGTAAGGAAGAATCCAAACGTTGGTTGGTAAATCCAGAGCGTCCAATTCCAAAAGAGGTAACCGCAATTCATGGCATTTCTGATGCTGATGTTGCTAACGAGCCGACTTTTAAGGAATTGGCAAAAGAGATTCATAACATGATAAAAGATTCGGATTTAGGAGGTTTTAATTCTAATAGATTTGATATTCCGTTGTTAGCAGAAGAAATGTTACGTGCTGAAGTGGATTTTGATATGAAAAATAGGTTGTCAATAGATGTACAAACCATTTTTCATAAAATGGAGCAACGTACCTTAAGTGCTGCTTATAAATTTTATTGCGATAAAACATTGGAAGATGCCCATACCGCTGAAGCCGATACAAATGCAACGTATGAAGTGTTAAAGGCGCAAATAGCCAAATATGATGAACTTGAAAATGACTCCAAATTTTTGGCCGAGTTTAGTTCACGTAAACGGTTTGCCGATTTCGCAGGCTTTATTACCTACAATAAAAAGGGCGAAGAATGTTTTTCTTTTGGGAAGCATAAAGGTAAACGTGTTGAAGATATTCTGGAAGAAGAACCAGGTTATTTTGGATGGCTGCTTAATGCCGATTTTCCACTATACACTAAAAAAGTATTGACAGCCATTAAATTAAGGGCGTTTAATAATAAATTGACATAGAACCAAGAACCAAGAGTCAAGACATTACTACCAATTACATAAGTCTTGAGTCTAAAAGCAAAGCGGTCTTGATTCTTTAATCTTAAAAAAATGAAATTAATCTGCATAGGTCGTAATTACACCAAGCACATAGAAGAATTGAAAAATGAAAAGCCAACAGATCCTGTTGTGTTTTTAAAACCGGATACAGCCATTCTATTAAAAAAACAACCGTTTTTTATTCCGGATTTCTCCATTGACGTCCATCATGAAGTAGAAGTTTTGGTTAAAATTAATCGTGTTGGTAAGCATATTGACAAAAAGTTTGCTCATAAATATTATAATGAAATAGGTTTGGGTATTGATTTTACAGCACGTGATCTTCAGGCACAACTCAAGGAGAAAGGATTGCCTTGGGAAAAAGCTAAAGCTTTTGATGGAGCCGCTGTAATCGGAAAGTGGTTGCCCAAAGAACAGTTTTCAGATTTAAACAATTTGTCTTTTTCATTACAGAAGAATGATGAGGTTGTTCAAGATGGTAACACGAGTCATATGTTATGGAAAATTGACGAATTAATAGAATATGTCTCTAAATATTTTACTTTAAAGATTGGAGATATTATATTTACCGGAACACCTGCAGGAGTTGGCAAGGTAGTTGCAAACGATAGATTAAAAGGATATATAGAAGACAACGAAATGTTTTCAATAACAGTAAAATAAATGGAACAACATTACAAATTATACAGAGTACGCGAAATGGCAGATAATGACGAAGATTTTGTGGCTGCTTTAGCAGCTGCATTTTTAGAAGAAGTGCCAGAAGACTTGGAACGATTAAAAACGGCTGTTGCCAACACAGATTATTATTCGGCTTATCAAGCCGCTCATAAAATGAAACCTACAGTCGATTTATTTGAGTTAGGCGTACTTCAAGACCTAATTGAAGTTCAGGATTGGGGAAAGTTTGAAAAAACGGATATGGATCCTACTGAAAAATTACAAATTGTTACTGTGGCTGTTGAAAATGCTGTTGCCGAAATAAAAACAGATTTTGGATTGTAATGCAAGCTGAAATCATAACCATTGGAGATGAAATTCTAATTGGTCAGATTGTTGACACCAATTCAGCCTTTATAAGCAAAGAACTTAATAGAATAGGTGTTTCGGTATATCAAATTACATCGGTTCAAGATGATAAGGAGCACATACTTAAATCTCTGTATGAAGCCGAAGAGAATGCTGACATTATTGTCATTACAGGTGGATTAGGCCCAACTAAAGATGATATTACCAAAAGGACATTAGCTGAATATTTTAATGATACGTTAGTGCAAAGCGAAGCTGTACTGAAAAATATTGAGCATTTATGGGAAACATACATTAAAAAGCCATTAGCACAAGTAAACATTGATCAAGCATTGGTGCCTTCAAAATGTCAAGTGCTTATGAACAGATTTGGCAGTGCTCCAGGCATGTGGTTAGAAAAAAATGACAAAGTATTTATATCCTTACCTGGAGTGCCATATGAAATGAAAGCACTCATGGAAAATGAGGTGATACCAAAATTGCGCAAAGCTTATAAGTTCCCTTTTATTAAACATATCACTTTATTGACTTATGGTTTAGGAGAAAGTTCTTTGGCTGAACGCATTGAAGCATGGGAAGATAATTTACCCAATTTCATGAAGCTGGCTTATTTGCCAGGTTTGGGTAGAGTGCGATTGCGTTTATCAGCTAAATCAATGGATAAAGATTTGGTTGAAACCGAAATGCAAAAACAAATTGAAGTGTTGCTGCCACAAATTGAAGATATTTTTGCTGGTTATGATACGGACGATTCTTTGGAAGCATTATTAGGTAAACAATTAACTGATTTAGGCAAAACATTAGCTACTGCCGAAAGTTGCACAGGTGGAAAAATTGCCGAAAGTTTTACAGCAATTCCAGGTGCTTCTAAATATTTTAAAGGAAGTGTGGTAAGTTATGCTACTGAAGCCAAGATTGAAGTCTTAAAAATTCCAAGGGCTGTTATCGATGAGCATTCGGTCGTTTCAAAAGAAGTAGCTGAAGCGATGGCACAAAGTGCCCGTGATTTATTCAAAACAGATTATGCCATTGCAACTACTGGAAATGCAGGACCTGACAAAGGTGATTCGGATGCAGAAGTTGGTACTGTCTTTATAGCAATAGCTACAAAAAATACGGTTTACTCCGAAGAATTCAATTTTGGAAACCACCGAAAAAAAGTGGTTAGAAAGGCGGTAAACAAAGCTTTTGAAATGCTACAAAAAGAAATTTTAAAAAAGTAGTTATTTAAGTTTGTTGATATTCCAAAGTTTTACTAAATTTGCACCCTGTTTTGAAAGAATCGTCAATTCAGAACACAATAACATTTAAAGGTTAGAACAATGTCAAGAGTTTGTGAACTTACAGGAAAGAAGGCTATGGTTGGAAACAACGTGTCTCATGCAATGAATAAAACAAAACGTAAATTCAATGCGAATTTAGTTAAAAAACGTTTTTACATCCCTGAAGAAGATAAGTGGGTTACTTTAAAAGTAGCTGCGTCAACATTAAAGACTATTAACAAAATTGGAATTTCTGCTGCTTTAAAACAAGCAAAAGTAAAAGGTTTCATTAAGTAATAGCTACATAAAAAGTTAGTAAAATGGCAAAGAAAGGTAACAGAATACAAGTAATATTAGAGTGTACGGAGCACAAAGAGTCTGGACAACCAGGAACATCTAGATATATTACAACTAAAAATAAAAAGAACACGCCAGATAGAATGGAGATTAAGAAATTTAATCCTATTCTTAAGAGAATGACGGTTCATAAAGAGATTAAGTAATAAAGAGATTTTCATTAAGTGAAAATGTCCTAAAAAATATTTAGACATGGCAAAGAAATCAGTAGCATCGTTACAAACAGGATCTAAAAGATTAACAAAAGCTATCAAAATGGTAAAATCTCCAAAAACGGGATCTTACATGTTTGTAGAATCTGTTATGGCTCCAGAGTTAGTAAACGATTGGTTAAACAAACAATAAGAGTTTATTCTTATGATATATAAGCTGCTTTCGGTTTTCGAAAGCAGCTTTTTGTTTTATATTTACGCACGAATGACAAAAGTGCAGATATAATTTACGAGGCAAGAATTTTGCTAGAGTAATATTCAGTTATAAACAGTTACTATGAGTTTTTTTAAAAAAATATTTTCTTCAGAAAAAAAAGAAACACTTGATAAGGGATTAGAAAAATCCAATACATCGTTTTTAAATAAATTAAGTAAGGCAGTTGCGGGGAAATCTAAAGTTGATGATGATGTTTTAGATAATTTAGAAGAAGTTTTGGTTTCCAGTGATGTAGGTGTCAATACCACTTTAAAAGTTATTGAACGAATAGAAGCACGTGTTGCTAAAGATAAATATTTAGGAACTGAAGAACTTAATAAAATACTACGTGAAGAAATAGCAGGTTTATTAAGTGAGACCAAATCTGGTGAAGAAACCGATTATACCATTCCAGAAGATAAAAAACCGTATGTATTGATGGTAGTTGGTGTGAATGGTGTTGGAAAAACCACGACTATTGGAAAATTAGCTTACCAGTTTAAAAAGAAAGGTTTAAAAGTGGTTTTAGGCGCAGCCGATACATTTAGAGCTGCAGCTATAGATCAATTACAGGTTTGGGCAGATCGTGTAGATGTACCTATGGTACGTCAAGATATGGGAAGCGACCCAGCTTCTGTTGCGTTTGATGCCTTGCAATCAGGTGTCAACCAAGATGCCGATGTCATCATTATTGATACGGCAGGACGTTTACATAATAAAGTGAACTTAATGAACGAGCTTACCAAAGTAAAACGCGTTATGCAAAAAGTAGTTGGAGACGCACCTCATGATGTATTGTTAGTGTTAGATGGCTCTACAGGTCAAAATGCATTTGAGCAAGCTAAACAATTTACAGCTGCAACCGAAGTCACGTCATTAGCGGTTACCAAATTAGATGGTACAGCCAAAGGTGGTGTAGTTATTGGTATTTCAGATCAATTTCAAATACCTGTAAAATACATTGGTGTCGGAGAAGGTATCGAAGATTTACAAGTCTTTAATAAATACGAGTTTGTAGACTCGTTCTTCAAATAGAAATAAATGCTCATCCTGATCTTGTTGAAAGATCGTTATAATTTAATCACTTACGTTTCATGCGAACAAAATCACTAAAGAAGAATAAGATTAATGTGGTCACGCTTGGTTGTAGTAAAAACGTTTACGACAGCGAAGTATTAATGGGTCAGCTAAAGGCTAATGGCAAAGACGTGGCTCATGAGGAAGAAGGGAATGTTGTTGTGATTAATACCTGTGGATTTATCAATAATGCGAAAGAAGAAAGTGTGAATACTATTTTAGAATTCATGCAGAAGAAGGAAGCTGGTGAAGTTGATAAAGTGTTCGTGACAGGCTGTTTAAGCGAGCGTTATAAACCCGATTTGCAAAAGGAAATTCCTGATGTAGATGCCTATTTTGGAACAACCGAATTACCACATTTATTAAAAGCACTTGGTGCCGATTATAAGCATGAGTTGATAGGTGAACGTTTAACAACCACTCCTAAGAATTATGCCTATTTAAAAATTGCCGAAGGCTGTGATAGGCCTTGTAGTTTTTGCGCTATTCCTTTAATGCGTGGCAAACATAAAAGTACACCTATTGAAGAATTGGTAACCGAAGCTGAAAAATTGGCTGCCAATGGTGTAAAAGAATTGATTCTTATTGCCCAAGATTTAACCTATTACGGACTTGATTTATACAAAAAGCGTAATCTGGCTGAATTATTAGAAGCTTTGGTAAAAGTTGATGGTATTGAGTGGATTCGTTTGCATTATGCGTTTCCAACAGGTTTTCCGTTAGATGTTTTAGATGTCATGAAACATGAACCTAAAGTTTGTAATTATCTGGATATACCATTACAACATATTTCGGATGATATTTTAAAAAGTATGCGTCGTGGTACAACAAAAGAAAAAACCACCAAACTCATAAAACAGTTTCGGGAAGCAGTTCCTGAAATTACTATTCGTACGACTTTGATTGTGGGTTATCCCGGAGAAACCGAAGAAAATTTTCAAGAGTTAAAGCAATGGGTACAAGATATGCGTTTTGAACGTTTAGGTTGTTTCACATATTCTCATGAAGAAAACACACATGCGTATAATTTAGAAGATGATGTGCCGGAAGAGGTCAAGCAAGAACGTGCCAATGAAATTATGGAAATTCAATCCCAGATTTCTTGGGAGTTGAATCAAGCTAAAATTGGACAAGAATTCAAGGTGGTTATTGATAGAAAAGAAGGTAATTATTTTGTGGGACGCACGGAGTATGATTCTCCAGATGTAGATAATGAAGTGTTAATTGATGCTTCAAAAACCTATCTAAAAACGGGCGAATATACCCAAGTTAAAATCACAGATGCCGCTGATTTTGACCTTTATGGTGAGGTGATTAATTAAGTTTTGCTTAAATAATATCGGTTTTTTGCATTATTGCCAACCGTTTTTTATTTTTTCAGCATGTATTTCTTTAATAATTTCAAGTTTTCCTTCCCAGTTGTTTTCTGCTGTTTTTAAAAGAAGTTCTGCTCTTTCTAAATATTTCCTTGAGGTTTCTTTGTCATTATCTAGTGTTAACTCATATAGGGAGAGATAAAAGTCATAATAATTGGGATAATATTTTACTCCAAGTTCATAAATGTTAGCCGCATATTCTTCTAGTTCGTTGTTCCAATAACGAGATGCTATTCCATTAATGTCAGATATTTCAGGTGGATAATCATAATTTCCAATTTTTGAGGCAACTCTTATTTTATTCAACTCTTCAGATATTGAACCCGGTTTATTTATTAGTTTATATTCCATATCAACTTGAGCAATTTCAAAGAAGCGATTTCTATAATCTTCAAATACTTTTGTAAGTAAAGTTGGAACTGCTACTATTGGAACAGCATTATGAGTCGAGTAACCAGCTTCAAATGTATAAATGGACTCAAAAAATGAAGGGAATTGAACTTTTAGATTGTCGTATTTCTTTCTATGTGCGATATCCTTAACGCTACTGCCAATAGAAATCGAAATTTTTGACTTATCAATAACTTCCGATTGTTCAAATCCTTCAACAAGCATTTCCATTTGGTCATACGGTGAATTCGCAATTACAGAGGTGTAATAGTTTGGATGATTGTAAAATGAATAAAGCGCAAAAGATGCTGTAAAAGAATGTCCAACAATTATTTTTAATTCACTTGGGTTATATGTTATTAATTCTTTGTCAAGTTCTCTGGTTATGAATTTATCTAACGATAGTTCGGTTTTTAAATCTACAATAGCACATTCTTTAGTTCTATCTTTTAAAGGAATAACAACTATTAAGGCACTTGGAATTTCTTTTGTAAATCGTAAATAATGAATATCAGAAATGATTGGTTTGGCAAACCATTCGTGTTGTCCATCGAGTAGATAGATTACAGGAAGTTTTACGGAATCTGATTTGTATTTGTAGAATTCGGGTTTGCATATGTAAACAGTTCTTTCATCCCCAAATGCTTTCGAGTAAAACGAAAGTGTATCTATTTCCTGTCCATATGCTATGGCTGAAACAATAAATAGAAATATAAAATTTATGTTTTTCATTTGCGATATTCTCCTAATAGCTTGTAATTTCAAGATATGTTTTATTTAATTAACTATATCGGTCGATAACGAAGTTCGGTTATTTTTTTTACAAAGTCAATAAAAAAGGGAAGCTTCAAGCTTCCCTTATAATTAACCATAAAATAGTATGGGTTTAATCCCATTGTTTTTGGGTAGTACTTAAGCCTTGATATAAAAATGTAGCATTACTTGTGCTAGCTTCAGTATCAAGCGTGTTGCTATCTCCATTAGCATACCAACAGCCACTATTTCCTGAAATGTTCCTATAACCCATAGACACCGATTCGTAAATTGCCAAATGACCTGTTGTACTAATAGCATTGTTAGTACCTTTGTAGACAAAGTAATTGTATTCAGAATCATGTTCTGGAAGCGCACCTTCTATGCTTTCATAAGGGTCACTAATCGAATTGATTACATACTTAAAATAAGATTATTTTTTAGATTATTTTCGAGAACTCATTAAGACTTAAGTTCTCACCAATAAAGCCAAACTTGTAATATTAGTATCTAGTTTAGTAGGCCACGGTAAATCTCCAAGTGGTATAACTTTAATGTTGGCGCCTTCTTGAATTAATCTTTCGGTTGCCAGATAAGGTCCTTCAACCAAAGAACCATTAGACCAAAGTGGTTTCATTTCTGGAAAAAAATCATGTAATAATATAACACCATTAGGATTCAAAATATTTAATGCAGCGGGAATTTCTTGGTAAACAGTTCCACCAGAATGATCACCGTCTAAAAAAATAAAGTCAAATGTTTCAGAAGTTGTTTTAATTAAATCAAGAGACATGCCTGCTTTAAAAGTCGTAAAGCTGTCATAGCCAAATTTGGTAATCATTTCCAAAGGAGAATATTTAGTGCCATAGTCGAGCCAAGGTTTATTTTGCTTGCAATTAACATCCCGAATATCTGCCGTTTTAAAATCAACTTCAAGACCATGGTTAACCTGACTCATAAAAAGAGCAGAGGCAATATGAAGTGTTGAGGCACCTATATGTGTACCCACTTCTAAAACAGACTTGGGCTTGAAATGACATAATAAATAATAAAGTGCTCTTCGGTCTCCAGGATTGACTCCTCCTGTACCATCAGGAATTATAAATTGATCTATTTCTTGCTTGGATTGATTCCAAAATTCACCAATAGTTTTTGAGTTTAAAATTTCTGAAAGGTTGACGTCATTTTCATGAATTAGATTTTTTGAATCAAGCTGTTCTGTAGATAGTTTGTGAAAAGCAGCCATTTCTTTGGCTTTTCTGGAAGCATGAATTTTTTTGATTACAAATCCTGGTGTTATGCTTTTTACTAGTTGTTTCAAACTCATAAATAACTGAATTAAGATTCTGATTTTTCCAACTGTTTGTTTATTTTTTCGATTGCTGATTCAATTGATTTTTCAGGCTCAATAATATTATACTCTCCCCAAAAATCAGGATCAGAAAAACCAGTAGCTTCATCTATAAGAATACTTGTTGGTTTTAAAATAAGATTCTTGTCTATTGGTTTAGAAAACTTTTCTGAAGCATTTTCCCAATCAGTAACTGCCATTTCACTGTTAAGTGAGTAATAACTATTAAATATACGCCCTTTCCAATTGACCTTAAATGCTAAAAAGATATTACTATAACTATAATACCATTTATCTTTATATACCCTGTAATTTACACGATAGTTAGCTTCAGTAGGATATACGCGAACTTTATTAGGTTTTCTTCTAATAAATAATTCACTTGCTAATACCTTATTTTCAACATTTAAACTGTAAATAGCACTTATAAGGGCAAGGCTTTCAGAGTCAATGTACAACTTACCATAATATAATGGAATTTTTAATTCTGGTTTTTGTTTAAAATTTACAACATAAACCAGCCTATCATTAATTTGAGTTGATTTGTCAAACGTAAATATGTATTCAGAAAGATTGTCTTCAGTAAAAATATATTGCGGATATTTAATAATATCAGCATACAGATTACTAAAAGGCCCTCCTTGAAGTTTAAGAGCCAATGTGTCTAATTTAGAATAATTTGTGTTTTTTCTTATTTTAATTAGATTCACTGCATCTCTTTTGTTGTTGGTGTAAGCCTGCTTTTGAATACTTACAACGGCTTCAGATAGTGAAACATTTTGTCGTCTCTTTTTTATGGTTTCCCTATAGAACGCAGTCATATTTATATTGTAGGGGAAATAATTTTCACCTCTTCTTTTTAGCATAGATTTCACTAAAGACTCCGCATTTTTTGGTCTGACAATGTTAATCTCATCTAGCTCCGTAAATATTGGTTTTAAAAGAATATTGCTGTCCTTTTGCAAGGCTATAATTGAAATATTTAAATCAGCATACCCAAGATATTGAATTTTTACTGTCGAATCAGAAAGGGTTTTTGGTATTTTTAATAAAAACTCACCTTCAGTATTAGTGACTGTGGCAATATTAGTTTCTAAAACCATTAAATTGGCTAAAACTAAAGGTTCATTACTTTTGCTGTCTAATACCAAGCCTTTAATTTCAAGATAACTGTCAATCTTTTGAGCAAAAAAATTAGAAGTTGTAATAAGAAACAAACAAAGCAAACTTATTGATCTAACCCAAAAGAAATTTTTCATAATGCCTCTAATTAAAACATATTTATTTAATGATGGTTTTCGTATTCGAAAATTTATTAAATGTATGAAAATTTGATGTAACTCTTTTGGGCTGTTAAAAAAAAGCTAAAAACCGAAATTCTGAATATTATCTTCAAAAGATGGTATCTTTACAAAAAAATGAAGTCACTATATGCCATCAAGTTATATTCCGTTTAAGAAAACAGGTTATTTTTCGGACTTAATTTGTGATTATCTAGATCAATCACCCAGATTGCAACCATTTTACAATAAGTTTCCTGAACTTAATAATTTTAAACTTCAAATTGAAGAAAAACAAGCGTCATTCAATAAAGAAAGTAGAGAGATTCTTGTAAAAGCGCTTCATTCTCAAAATGAAAGCATTTCAGTTTCAAGCAAAACAAGTAAGAATATTTCTGCTTTAAAAGATTCAAACTCGTTTACTGTTACTACTGGGCATCAATTAAATTTATTTACCGGACCGCTTTATTTTTTCTACAAAATTGTTTCTACTATTAATCTTTGTAGTGAATTAAAAAAGGAATACCCTAACTATAACTTTGTTCCAATTTACTGGATGGCTAGTGAAGATCATGATTTTGATGAAATAAATTTTTTTAATCATAACGGAAAAAAAGTTCAATGGTCTAAACAGGTTTCGGGAGCAGTAGGCGAGTTAAATTTAAGTGGATTGGATGCAGTATATGAGGCGTTTTCCGTAGAAATTGGTTTGGGAAATAATGCTGATGCTTTAAAAACAGTATTCAAAGACGCTTATCTAAAACATGATACATTAGCAGAAGCTACGCGATATTTGGTCAATACGTTTTTTTCAGAATTAGGTTTAGTGATTTTAGATGGTAATGATAAAAGCTTGAAGCAATTATTTATACCAAATATAAAGGATGAGTTGTTAAATAAAACAACGTTTCAAAAGGTGTCTGAAACCAATAAAAATCTGAATAAACTTGAAGCTGATTATAAAGTTCAAGTTAATCCTAGAGAGATAAATTTGTTTTATATAAACGATGGTTTGCGGGTGCGAATTGTTGAAAATGAGGGAATTTACCAAGTATTGGACACGGATATCAAATGGGATGTTGAAACTATTATAGATGAAGTTGAAAATAATCCCGAACGTTTTAGTCCCAATGTAATTACTAGACCCTTATTCCAAGAAGTAATTTTGCCTAATCTTTGTTATATTGGAGGAGGTGGAGAGCTCGCCTACTGGTTTCAGTTGAAATCAAGTTTTGAAGCTCATCAAGTACCTTTTCCAGTTTTGTTGTTAAGAAATTCGGTGCTACTTATTTCAAAAAAACAACGAGAGAAATTAGAAAAGTTGGATATTGACATTTCAGAAATGTTTTTAAAGCAAGATGATTTAATAACAAAAGTAACCAAACAATTTTCGCAAATTAATATTGATTTTACAGCTCAAAAAAATCAACTAAATAAGCAATTTGAAGACCTCTACGAATTGGCTAAAAAAACAGATAAATCATTTCTCGGAGCTGTAGCTGCTCAAGAACGTAAACAAGTAAAAGGATTGGAGCATCTTGAAAAACGTTTGTTAAAAGCCCAAAAGCGTAAACTAAAAGATGTTATTAGTCGTGTTACCAATATCCAAGATACGCTATTCCCAAACCAAAGCTTACAAGAACGTCAAGCTAATTTTTCTGACTTTTATTTAGAGTATGGAGACCAATTAATTCAGCAGTTAGTGTTAAATTTGCAACCACTTAAAGGCGAATTTACAATACTAAATTTAGACTAATTCATGCATAAAATAGATATTGAGCTTATTGAAATGACTTTGGATGTCATGAAATATGCCATTGGTAGAATATCAGCTACTGAACATCATATTGGTAAACCCAAGAAAGCTGAAGAACTAAAAGCTTTGGTTGGTGATACGATTACCGAAAAAGGGATTGGTGGTGAGTATGCATTCAATTTATGGAAAGAGCACTTGTCCAAAGCTAATGTGCCAGTTGATCACCCAAGAAATCTTGCTTTTGTACCTGCATCACCAACGCGTGCTGCAGTTATGTTTGATTTGGTGACTTCGGCTTCAAGTATTCATGGTGCTTATTGGATGGAAGGAGCAGGTGGTATATTTTGTGAAAATGAAGCCATGCAATGGATTGTTTCCCTTACTGGAATGCCAGAAGGCGCATTTGGTGTCTTTACAAGTGGTGGTACTGCTGCCAATCTATCTGCCATAGTTACAGCAAGAGAATATTGGCGTAGAGATGATACTTATAAGCGTGAAAAAGGATTAATTATTACATCAATTGGTGCACATTCCTCAATTAAGGCCATGGCAAAAGTGGCTGACGTCGATATACTTTTAGTAGATACAGAAGAAAAACTAACAGGTATTGCACTTCAAGAAACAATTGAAAACCTAACTTTTCACCAACGCAAGCGTTTGTTTGCCGTTGTAGCAACTGGTGGAACTACCAATGCTGGAATAATTGATGATTTAGAAGGAATAGCCAAAGTATGCAAAGCAGAACGATTGTGGTTTCATGTAGATGCTGCTTATGGTGGTGGTGCTTTAGCAGCAGATTCTGTTAGGCCCTTATTTAAAGGTATTGAAAAAGCTGATAGTATAACAATTGATCCGCATAAATGGATGTTTTCACCATATGATTGTGGAGCAGTAATTTATAAAGAGCCAGAGCTAGCAAAAGAGGCACATTCTCAACAGGGCTCTTATCTAGATATTTTTAAAGACGAGGGTGCTCACGGTTTTAACCCTACAGATTATCAAATACAACTAACGCGTCGTGTTCGAGGATTACCATTATGGTTTTCTTTAGCCACACACGGAACGGATAGATATAAGGAGTCGGTTGAGCGCGGTATTGAATTGGCTCAAATAGCTGGTCGTATGATTGAGGCTGATCCTAATTTGGAGTTGGTAAGAGAGCCAAGTTTATCATGTGTTCTGTATAGAAGAAAAGGATGGAAGCCGGAAGACTACACCCATTGGACCTATGAAAATCATAACAAAGGATTTGCTTTAGTAACACCAACCAAATGGAAAAATGGTGAAGTGTATGAAACCGTCTCAAGATTTTGCTTTATTAATCCAGATACAACGGAAAAAGATATTCAATTGATTTTAAATTCCATGGTATAATTTTTTAATTATATAAATACATTTTTAGTATTAAATATTACTTTTGCGCATGCAACACAACAACGTACTTATATTAGATTTCGGCTCGCAATACACACAACTTATTGCTCGTCGCGTGAGAGAATTAAACATTTATTGTGAAATTCATCCATTCAACAAGATTCCAAATAATATTGAAGATTTTAAAGCGGTTATTCTTTCGGGAAGCCCTAACTCTGTTAGAGGTGAAGCTGTTTTACATCCAGATTTAGCAGAAATTCGTGTAAAAAAACCATTATTGGCTGTTTGTTATGGAGCGCAGTATTTAGCACATTTTTCTGGAGGTGAGGTAGCACCTTCAAATACCCGTGAATACGGTCGTGCAAACTTGTCGTTTGTTAAGGATCAGGAACCTTTTTTAAATAATATAAAAACAGGTAGCCAAGTATGGATGAGTCATAGTGATACTATAAAGCAATTACCTGAAAATGGCATGTTGCTGGCAAGCACGCATGATGTGGAAAATGCAGCGTATAAAATTGAAGGCGAACAAACTTATGCCATTCAATTTCACCCAGAAGTATATCATACAACAGATGGTAAGCAGTTACTAGAAAATTTTTTAGTTCACATTGCAGGTGTTAATCAAGACTGGACGCCTCAATCATTTGTTGAAGAAACCGTTGAAGAGTTAAAAGAAAAATTAGGGAATGATAAAGTTGTTCTAGGACTTTCAGGTGGTGTGGATTCTTCAGTAGCCGCCATGTTATTGCATAAAGCCATAGGTAAAAACCTCTATTGTATTTTTGTAAACAACGGCTTACTTCGCAAAAATGAATTTCATGATGTATTAGAGCAATACAAAGGAATGGGATTGAATGTAAAAGGTGTGGATGCTTCGGCACGCTTTTTGGATGCATTAGCTGGGTTGAGTGATCCCGAGCAAAAGCGAAAGGCTATTGGTCGCGTGTTTATTGAGGTGTTTGATGATGAAGCCCATGAAATAACTGATGTGAAATGGCTAGCACAAGGCACCATTTATCCAGATGTAATTGAGAGTGTTTCGGCCACAGGCGGTCCTAGTGCTACTATTAAAAGTCATCACAATGTTGGCGGATTGCCAGATTTTATGAAGCTAAAAGTTGTAGAACCATTAAAGGCTTTGTTTAAGGATGAAGTTCGAAGAGTAGGAGCCTCTATGGATATGGATAAAATGCTATTAGGGCGTCATCCATTTCCTGGTCCAGGATTGGCTATTCGGATTTTAGGTGATATCACAGCCGAAAAAGTTCGTATATTACAAGAGGTTGATGCCATATTTATAGGTAACCTTAAAAAGTATGATTTGTATGATAGTGTGTGGCAAGCAGGAGCAATCTTACTGCCTGTAAATAGTGTAGGAGTAATGGGTGATGAACGTACATACGAAAAATGTGTGGCATTGAGAGCTGTAGAAAGTACTGATGGTATGACGGCAGATTGGGTTAATTTACCTTATGAATTTTTGCAAAAAACGTCCAACGAAATAATAAATAAAGTTAAAGGCGTTAATAGAGTAGTGTATGACATTAGTTCAAAACCACCTGCAACAATTGAATGGGAATAGTCCATTTTAAACATTGAAGCGTATATTAATAAAGTATCATAAATGAAACAGTTTTTTTATCTCCTATCCTTTCTATTAATTTTTGGTTGTGTTGCAACCAACGCTCAAAATTATAAAACTCATAAAGTCAAAGAAGGAGAGACTATTGAAGGTATTGCAAAAGTATACAACGTAACACCATTTGATATTTACAGCCTCAATCCAGATGCCAAAAAAGGTATAAAACGAAATACGATATTAATTATTCCAAAATCAAAGTTAAGCCCGTCACCTCAAGCATCAATAACAAAAGAATTAGTTGGTTTTAAAGACCATAAAGTAAAACGTAAAGAAACATTATATAGTTTATCTAAAAAGTATGATGTTGAAGAGGATGATATCAAAAAGCACAATACGTTTCTATATGCTAATAATTTAAGAAAGGGAGACCGATTAAAAATTCCAGTTTTTAAGCGTGTATTAGAAGTGGTAGAAGTCAAAAAACCTTCAAAGCAATACACAGTATTGCCAAAAGAAGGCAAATGGCGTATAGCTTACAAATATGGGATAACGGTTGATGAGTTAGAAGCTTTAAACCCAGGTATGGCAGAGGTGCTTAATCCAGGTGATAAAATAAATGTTCCTAATATTGAATTGGCCGAAGAGAAAAAAGTTGATAATCAGTATTCATATTATGAAGTTTTACCTAAAGAAGGTTTTTACAGATTGAAACTGAAGTTAGGTTTAGATCAAGCTGAATTAGAAGCATTGAATCCGGAATTAAAAGATAGCGGATTAAAAGTAGGTATGGTTTTGAAGATTCCTTATACTCAAAAAGTCGTGAATACATCAAGTGCTTTAGAGCCAGTAGATTTATCAAGTGGCATTGATAGGCGCAAAACAAAACACGTCGCTATAATGTTACCTTTTAAATTAAACAAGGTAGATATTGATTCTGTGGCCGATACAAAAGCACAAATGAAAAAAGATCCCTTCTTAAAAATGTCATTGGATTTTTATTCGGGCGTTGTTGTGGCTTTAGATTCTCTTGACAAAATGGGAGTTTCATTAAAAGTTGATGTGTATGATACCAAAAACTTAACTAGTGAAGTTTCAAAAATTCTAAATGAAAATAATTTTGAGAATGTAGATGTTGTTATAGGACCTTTTATGCCCAATAACATTCAGAAAGTAGCTTCGCAATTACGATCGGACAGCATACCAGTTGTATCTCCAATCACAAAAAATGTAACGCTTACTGATAATGTTTTTCAATCTAGACCATCAGAAGATTTATTGTATGATAAAATTGTAAACTACGTAAAGCAAGACACTTCAATTAACCAAATTATTATTATTGCTGATAATGACCATACCAAAGTAAGTAATGATTTAAAACGCGAATTTGCTTTTGCACCACAAGTTTATTCAAGAAAGAATAAAGAAGGACAAGATGCTTATTATATATTGGATGACGATATTATTCCTAAACTGAAACCGGGAAAAAATCTCGTTTTCCTTGAGACCTCAAATCCTGGTTTGGTATCTAATGTTTCAAGTAAGTTAAATGCTTTTATTACAAAAGACCGCCAAATTATTTTGGCAACTTCAAATATGAGTGCTGCTTTTGAAGATGACGAAGTTTCTAATTACCATCTATCAAATTTACAGTTTCTATTCCCAGCCATTGCCAAAACCTATAATGAGGATGAAAGTAACAGTTTTTCTAAAAATTATATAAACAGATTTGGCGTCACGCCAAATAAAGTTGCTGTAAGAGGGTTTGATGTAACAATGGATGTTATTTTAAGGATATTGAATTATGAAGATTTGTATGAATCGGTCAATATGGCACCATTAACATCTTATGTTGAGAATAAATTCGCGTACAAAAAGCAATTATTGGGTGGATATTACAATACCACGGTGTATTTGGTAAAATATCAAGATTTAAAAATTGTTGAGGTCACTCCAAATTCAGATGTCTCAGATCAGTTTAAGCAATAATTTTGCATGAATCAGCGTTTTATTAAGTGCTTTATGCCTTAAAAATGAACAAAATATTCTTTGCCTTTTATTGTGTTATTTGCCTTCTTATAGTAGAAAAGGAAATGGCATGGTCACCTGACTACAAATTACAATGGTCAGATTTTCAAGGTACACCTAATAATAATTCTGATGCTGCCGCCACTACAGCTTCCGGAATTACCTTTGGTTATAGATTAAGTGAGACTGATGATAATATTACAGATTTTGCCGCTGATGTAACAGCACATTTTTATCCTGATAAATCTTGGTACAAACCAGAAGAAGTTAGCAACCATATTTTGGAGCATGAACAGTTGCATTTTGATATTACTGAACTCCACGCACGTAAATTACGACAACAAGTAAGTGAGTTATCTATATCCAATTCTGTTGGTAGTAAATTAGATGCATTACACTTACAGATATTACAGGATTTGAGCACTATACAAAACAACTATGATAACGCTTCTGATTTCTCAAGAAATAAAGAACAACAAAAACTTTGGAAGGATAACATAACTGAACAGTTGAATGCTTTAAATAGTTTTGCAAAATCGAATTAAATGGCTCTGGAACCAGATAAGGACTTCTTAATAAAACTGGCACATACCAAAATGCCTTATGGTAAATACAAAGACCGCTATTTAATAGACTTGCCAGAATACTATGTGGTTTGGTACAACACAAAAGGGTTCCCAAAAGGCAAATTAGGAGAATACTTACAAACAGTTTATGAACTAAAAGTAAATGGGTTAGAAGATTTAATTCGAAATATAAAACGTCAATATCCTAAAATCTAGCATATTGACGTTTTCAATATAATACAGACCTAATTTAGTCAACTTTTGTTAAGGATACAGCAACAGCTTCTGCATATGTAAGAATAACAACTTGGCCAACATGTAATTTTTGTATTAAGTCTTTGTCTTTCATGTGGATAGTTGTAAAATCGCCTTGAGGACCTTGTATGTTTACAAACATAAAAGGCAGGTTTATAACTTGAATAGTTACAACGGCTTTCACCATGGCACCAACAGCAGCTCCAGGTTCAACATCTAAATCTGCTTTACCTGCTTCAGCAATAATAACTAGTGGTTCAGCTAATTCAGCTTCAGTTGGTTTACGGAATTCAGCTTTTACATATTTGTAAAAATCAAATGTAACCACCTCGCCAACTTCAATTTCATCAAATCGTTCTACTTCAGGACCAGCAGTAATGGTATGCAAATCACCTTTAGAACCCATGATCGTGATATCGCGAGTCTCTTTATTAATTTCAGTTATCGTTCCTTTTACTTCAACAACTTCAGAAATTTCCTTTGTTGGTATTTCTTTGTCGTTTTCTTGAGCAAAAGTAATTTGAGAGACAAGTAGAATTGTGAAAATTACTAAACACTTTTTAAATAAATTCATTTTTGGTTAGTATTAATGGTTATTAATTGTAAGAGTATCAAAAATAGTTAATTATTAATTATAAACAGTTTTAGGTTATTCCTTTTTTTATTCATTATAGTAAACCACAATCTTAATGACGTGTTTAATTCCGTAAGCATAATTCAGCAACTAAATAGGCAAATAGAAAAGCCTATAGAAAAAACGGAAGACATGAACAATATTTTCAAACGAGTGTGAGTAGTTGTATTAATACTCGTAAAATTCTTTTACAACAAAGCCCATTTCTTCTTGTTTTGGTTTAATTAGTAAGTTTAAATAATACCTGTGAAAATAACCGTTCAAAACAACAATTCTACTACCATCGTATTCACTAACAAAGTGTAAAATGTTTTTAGACATCGTTTGGTTTCTTAAATCCCAGAATTCAGATGCTTTTTTATAGCCTTCCAAGTAACTTATACTATCATTGTCATTCTTTTTATAGTAAGTGTTTGAAAAAATAGGATATTCACTCATAATATTTAAAAGCTTTTTATACTGAAATTCTTGCCTGATTTTAGCAATTCTATCTGTTTCAGAATTATTAAAAGCTTTTGCACATAAATAGGCAAACGAATTAAGTGAATCATTTACTTTAAGAAAAGTTTCATAGGTTTTTTTATCCAAATCGTTTAATAAATTGTTTCTGTAAAGGCTATCTAACAATTTGGATGCTTTGCTATCTGTTGGTCGTGATCCAATTTTTATTCTGTATTCGTTTCTTCCTGTAAATTCATAGGGCCTTACATCTACTTTAAAGTTATTCATATACTTTACTGTGGCAATGTTTTCATTACTTCCCCAGGTTTTCTTAAACTTAAATTCATTCGTAAAAAAAGATGAATCAACCTCAAAAAGAATTAAATCTGGCTTTATTCTTGTCAAGATATTATAAAGACTATCTGGAGTGAAATTTTGAACTGGATCATGAACGGTACCAAGAAGCACTAATTCAGTTTTTTTACTTGTGCAATTGTAAAAAATTAAACCAACAACAACCAATTGTAATAAGCGTCTCATTTATGAACATTATTTCGTTGTTTGACAAATTAATAAAAAGAAAAACATATTCTTCAGCAGTGAGGGAATCCGTAAGATTTTCACATGTTTTTTAATTCAATTCTTTATTATTGGTTAGCCTCTTTTAATTGTCCCATTTTAACTGAACATTTGCAACATTTTCATGAACATTATTTAAGAGTAATGTGGCTAACGCAGTATCATCCAAAGGCTCATTGTTTACTTGAAGGACATTCCAAAGTTTTTGAAATGCAGATACACCTGTTTCATCATAAATTCTTCCAGCAGCAGTATGCAACCTACATTGATACCACCCGTAATTTTGAGGGAACTGACTAGCCATTAAACCATAGTTTTCTTCAAACTCACCTAATGTTGTAAATTTTAAATCATTTTTATTGGTGGAGTGTACCACCATATTTGGAAAGACTGTTAAAGCTGGTAATAATTCAGGCTGCTTTTCAGCTATGTAATTGTGCAGAAACATATTGCAAAACAATTCTCCAATCCACTTACGTTGCATGGTAAGATTACCTTGCTCGTGAAATGCGTGTCCCAATTCATGAATAGCCAATAAATCAAAAAATTCTCGCATAGTCAAATTACCAGTATTATCAACATATGTATTAGAAATTTGTTGAGCAATGTCCTTTGGTAATTGATCAATAGGTGGAAGCATACTTTTCCAAAAACCATTGTCTTCAGCAGCGACTACAAGTGTTTGTTCGTTAGGGTAATGTGGCATTCCGTATACAGGAAAATGGGTGTATGTATTCCAATCAGTTGGAGACAATACGAGCAATGTCACCTTGGGTTTAAAATTTATTGATGCACTATAAAATGAAATAACGCTATCGCAAAGTGCGGCCATATATTCTGCTTCTGTATTTGAACCATTACTATAATAGGTTTCTAAATTATGACCTTTAATATGATTGAGCTTTTCAAATGTTTGGCCTTGTAGATTTGAAATAGAAAGCAAAATGCTTAAACATAAAATAATTGTTTTACCAGTGTTTGTTATTGTTTTCATGGTTCTTACTCTATGAATTATTACTTTTTTATTTATCGTTTTTATAGAATTCTAAATTTTCAATAAGCCTATCAATAGAAGGAATGGTCGTTTCAAATTTAGAAGTCAACCGAATAACTCCACTTTTAAATAATTCAAGGAAAACAATAAAGTCCTCATCATTTTCTGCTACTATTCGCTGCAGATTTAATGTGCTTTCATTTAGATTCAACAGATGATTTGGTGCGAGAAAGTTTAATTTACCATTTAAGGCATATTCGCTTTGCTTTGCAAATGCTGATTTGATTAACCCGAACTGTATTCTGTACATATTATCAATTTGTCTATTTAAGCTATCGGGTAATTGTTTCCATAATTCAGAACCCGCAATAGTTGCATAAACGGGTGAATTTTCATTAAAAAACCATTCGTCTTCAGCTAAATATTTTAGTAGGTATTTTAAATTTAAAGTATCTATGTCACTACTTTTTTTCCAATAATTAATTGATACATCAGAATTACGAATTATTGATTTTCCTATGGCTAAATCAGATGTGAATTCAGCTTTTTTTGATTGTAAGTCAGTAATTAAAACATCAATTAGAAGGTCTTCTTTATTACTTTCTTTTCTGTTTTCATTCCAATTGTTTATTTGAAGCGCGATCAAAATCCCAATAACCACAAGAATGATTTCACCAATTGCATATTTCAAATATTTTTCAGTTTTGCCTTCAAAAAGCACGTTTTGTCTAATTTTTCGAAAGAATTTTATCATATGCTATTGCCCGAGTAAGCGGGAATCTTATTGGTTGGTGATTTAGAAGTACAATGAGTTCTAGCACCTAATTTAGCAATAAAAACTGAATAGACACGAGTATATGGAGCTGTAAAACAGAAATTTACGCAAACAATGCTCAGGGCTTGTGGAAGGGTAGACGAGAACGAGCTAATAACTATACACGCAATTGCGGTTATTTATCTTTTGCTATTCTAAAACCAAATCCATCATTTCTTGTATTGCGAGGTGACTGATATCTGACTTCAGGTATATGAATTCCAAATTCTAATGGTTTTCCATCCTCATCTTGGGAATCGTAAAACCAACTCACCCCTTTTGAAATTTTACCTTCACCATCTGGCGGACCTTGAGGATTTGTTTTACTCACTAAACTATCTTTTTCTGGGTTGTACCAATCAGAAACCCATTCGCTAACATTTCCAGTCATATCGTAAATTCCGAGTTCATTAGGTTTTAAAAGCCCAACACGATGAAACGTACTGTCAGAATTTTCACCCACCCAGCCAATTTCAATCGGATTATTACTTCCGCTATATTTAAAGTCTTTACTTTTTTGTCCACCTTTGGCAGCATATTCCCATTCAGCTTCAGTTGGTAATCTTCCACCAGCCCATTGAGCGAATGCATTCGCTTCATCCCAGGTTGCTAACATGGGTTTTTTATTTTCCCATGTATAATACACCTGCTTTCCATATGCATTTTCAATTGGTGGTTCTGGCATTGTCCTTCCAGTGCTCTCGCAAAATGCTCTGTATTGTTCTACTGTGATTTCATATTTACTAATGTAGAAGTCACTAATCTCAACAAATCGATGAGGACTTGTAAAACCGCTAATCGTATCACCTTTCGGACTGATAATAATTTGATTTTTACCTTGTTCAAATGTTCCGCCAGTTACAAAAACCCAATCGATTTCGGTTTTTTTCTGATTTTGATTACAAGAATTGAAAACTAAAAACCCAATTAAAATAAATATGCTGTTTTTTACCAGAAACGATATCTCTATTGTTGGAATGACTTTACTGAAAAATATAAAGATTTGAGTCTATCAAAACTATGAAACAGTTAGATAAATGTAAATTCTCAAATGTAAAAAAAATGTAAAAAAATGTAAATTCCTAGTAACAGTCTCGGCTATGCCTCGTTGCGAGTTTCAGCAACTAATTTAGCCATTGCAAATAGTAAGTAAGCGCGTAATGGAAATAAAATTATGCAAGCTGTTGAGCTACGTTAATTCTCATTATAATTTTTTTAAGCTATCAATTTTTTTAGTCATTTTAAGACTTGGTAATCCTATTTCAGCTCGATTGGCATTTACCTTATTTTTATCAGAAATCATATTTGAATCGTCTCCAGTATTATTTTTATAGGTTCCGTGAGTTTGCGGTTCCTTATTGTAAATTGCTAAATTGTCGTACATAGTACCTAGTGTAATAGGGGAACATTGTCCTTTTTCAATGAACTCTTTGATTTTAGGAATGAAATAATTTATTCTAATACTGTCATCTGTGTGTAATAATAAAATTCCAGGGTCAGCAGACGTAAAGTCTACTCCAAAATTGCCTACAACTTGCTCATTTGGATAGCCAATTTCATCAAATATTTCTACAAGTCGTTTATCGTTTTTCTTAAATACTTTAATTCTCTCTTCCGGATTTCCAACTAACCTTTGATCTATTTCTATCATTTGTATAATTTCAGTTCTCAAATCCATGTTTAGACTATTAATATATTCCTCGCGTCTATTATCGTATTCTGCTATAAGCTCCTTCCCTTTTTCAGAATTAAATATGTCGTTGAAAATTTCGTTATTCTTAAACGTACCTATTGTTGATCCTTTTGAAATTGCTTTTTTTATGTACTCTATTGCTAAATCATCTTTCCCTAATTTTGCACAAACCTTTGCAAATTTATCTGTGTCCTGTTGAACCCCTAATCTAATAGCTTCACAATTCTCAAAAGCTTCTTGATAATAATCGTAAGCTTTTTCATAATTCCCTAAATAAAATTCAATTTCTGCCTTTGCTGTAATTGGATAATAGTCCGTGATGTAATTACATTCAGATTTTTCTTTATCTGAACAACTAATTAATATTAAGCATAGTAGGAGTTTTGTGAATTGTTTCATAGTTTTATTTAGTGTGTTAGGGTTTTATGTATGCCTCGTTGCGTATTTCAGCAACTAATTAGGCAAATACTATTAGTTTTATTTTTAAAGTCAAAATAGTTTGACTACAGCAGTCACAGAGAATTTATTATTCGATAAAGTAGTGTCAATTACAAAACTTACGTTATCAGCGGAAAAATCTGAATTTGTATTACTACGAATCAATTTCACAATCCGTTCTCTCTCTTTAATAAACGTAGACGTTTTAATTGATTGCCCCTTTTTAAATTTCGTTTTATCCTTATGTGTGTACAATAAATCTTCAATACTACTATCCTGAACATTATATTCAACCGTCTCTAATTTATAATCATTTTCTAGAACAGTTGCCTGTTTTGAAGTACTACAATTAATAAAGCAAGTAAGGGTTAATAGTGCAAAAATTGATTTAAGAGTTTTCATGTGTTTTGAATTTAAGTTTTTATAGTTTAGTATTCATCATCTTGCACAATATGTTCGGGTTTGATTAGGTACGTGTTTAAGCAACTAATTTAGTAAACAATAACGAACGCGAGAAAATTCTGAAGGAAATTCCGAGTAAGCCATAATTAAGCAACAAATTATACACATCATTTCCTAGCACACATTATATGTAATTAAAGAAAAGCTCAATAAAAACACCAAGTACAACACTAAATATGGCTGCTAAATGAGATAAACGTTTTAATTTAAATGGGTTTGAAAATGCCAACCATAAACACAATACTGCACAAATCGCCAAAATTATAGTACCATATAAAGGCACAATGCTATTGAAAAGCCCTATTTGATTAAAAAAGGGATCTAGCAATGCCGTAAAACCAAAAAGAGCCAAAGTGAAATTTGTCTTTTTATGTCCAATAAATAGATAATAGCTTGCAAATAACAATTCAACACTTATAGCTAATGGACCATATTGGTTATAGTATTCTCTTTTAAAATATAACTCGAATCCTTGGGGAAATTCAATCTTCATGATAAAGGCAACACTCAAAGCGAGTCCGATAATCAAAAGTAATAATGCTATTGTTCTTTTTTTCATGAGGTTTACGTAATGTTTGGCAAACGCTTTTGTGTGTGCCTTGTGACATGTTTAAGCAACTAATTTAGCAAACAAAAACGAACGCGAGAAAATTCCGAAGGAATTTTCCAAATAAGCAACCACCAAAGTAATTAATTATAAACGGTGTTTTAGCATGGTTTTTATGTCTTTGCCAAAAAGTATAATACCGAATGCAATAAGCGTAAATGAATATCCAAAAATTAATCTATGAGGAGTAGGAATAACATGCCATAAAATCAAAGTAGCGAGAATTAAAATTCCGACACCCAACTTTTCAGTTTTCCAATAGTTTAAACTTAATATTAACAATCCGAGATTAAATACTTTCGAGCTTGGTCCAATAGTTATAAACGGTTTCCAGATCGATGGGACTTGAGTTATGTGGTTCGTAAAATCATCATGTAATTGATCATTTGTGAAACTCCAAAAAATAAAATCAATTACACACATGCCGATTATACAGGTTATTCCGATGATAGTTAGAGGTATTCCTATGTAACTAAAAGGTTTCTTGGGAAATGAGATTACTTGAGGAATTAGTAGGACAACACCAACAAGTAAAGACCAATGAGCAAAATCAATTGGTTCGAGGCTGTAGACAAACGCATTACCTTTTGAAAGAATTATTTGTCCAATTAAAAGGAAGCTAATTCCAATTATAAATAAAATTCTGTAGAACATATTCTGTTGATTAGTTTTTTTCAACTACCTATACAAGACAAGAATGTTTTATGAATGTTACAGTTTAAAAAAAAAAGAGTTATTCGATATCAGTTTTGAAAATGTGCTAACGTTCTGGGCTATGGTTTCGTTACGGAATGGTACGCGAGTATCATTCAGCCGTAATGAACTATAGCCGTTGTTAGGCAACGTATTTTATTCAATTAATTTTTGAGGATAAACTTTTCTAATTTCAGTCATTTCTTCTTTGGTCAAGCTATCCAATTCTTTGTTATATTTTTCTTTTGCAAGTCGAGTTCTTAATTTTTTGATTTCACCAACGATTGCATTTTGAACATCAATGTAAGTTTTATACATAGTTTCCCTTTCTGCTTTTAAACTTATTATTGATTCCGATTTACTTTTTTCTTCGTACTCTTTTATGGCATTTTTCAGTTCATCGATATTTACGTTCTTTTTATTAACGAAAATTTGATTTTCTCCATCAATGTATATGTTTATAGCTTTACTTAAATCGTATTCGGTATCGTCTTCTTGAATTTCTGGAAGTTCCCTAATTAATCCGTCATCGTTGACATAAGAAATGGTGTCAAATAAGAAAAACACACTCATTTTATAATAGTCAAGCTCAAAGTCCTCGGAATTCAATACCGTTAAAATTCCTTTTGCTACTGTTGAAGGTGAAAAGTTATCGGACTCTTTAAGTGAATCAAATACTTTCTGCAATTCATTACTTTTAATGAACTCACTTTCTTTCAATTCCGATTGGCATTTAATAAAGGATTCCGATTGTGGCATTCCAATATCAATTATTTTGTCCAAAAATGATTTTGATGGATTATAGTTAAAATCGTTTTCCTCAACTATTTTCTCAAAAATTGCAACATAGCTTTCGCCACTACTATCTTTTAATATTTTTTCATCTATGAGTAATTGCTCAAATTCAGTTAGTGCTTTTTTGAATTTAGTTCCATTATCCTCATAATTTTGGTAAATACAATTCATTAATTTGTCTTCAACTCTCAATGTTTGAGAATTGCAGGAAATTGTAAAAATTCCAAAAGTCAAATATGTGAATATCAGTTTTTTCAAATGTTGCCTAACGGTTTGGTATATGGAAAGTTGCGGTTTTGTGTGCGAGGAATTTCCGAAGGAAATTCAGACGTAACAAAACAAGCAACGACCTTTATTTAAGCCCAACACCAGCAATTTTTTATATACTGTGTTGTGCATAGTTATTTATTCAGTTTACTCTCAAAATTTTTCAGACTTATTTCTTTTCGCCACCAAGAATAATCTCCATAAGCCATTTTCTTTTCATAATCCACTTCTAAATAGTCGGTATGGCAAGAGAACAAGTCATAATCATTTTTTTGTTCAGGTTCCGAGTCATATTCGATTTTCGATGGTGCAATTAAATAATATTTTCCAACTTTAAATTCTTCAATATATGGTCGACATAACATTCCGTTATCTCCCCAAATTTTTATTCGTTTTCGAGATTCCGAACCTTTATATTTTTTAATTATTTCAACTGTTATCGAATAAGGGAATTTTTCATTTCGGTGTTCCAAATAATCCGTGTATTCAATGACTTTGATAAGTGCTACGAATTCCTGATTATCAGAAACTGCTCCGAATCTACAATCCCAATTACATTCGCAAGAACACGCGAAAGATTGGATTGAAAACATCAATATTAAAATGAAAAGTAGTTTCTTCATAATTATGCACAACGGTTTTGTGTATGGCTCGTTGCGGTAAATCCGCGAGGATTTTCCGTCGTGACCGAAAGATAGCAAATTGCAATGAATTCCGATTAGGAATTTCAGCCGTAATGAACTATAGCCGTTGTTGTGCTTTCGTTATTTAATTATTTCTGCATCTATCAATCCTATTATGATTTCCGTTTTATTTTTTAATTCACTTGCGCTTATTTTACTACTTATTGCCCAAAGATTAACCAAAGAAAGGATACTTTCAAATTTCGGATCATTTAATATGGTTTGTATGTCTATTTTATTATTTGATTTTTTTCCATTCCAATTGGTTTCTTTCATTGGTATGTCTTTCCATAGACTTTGTGCTATAAAATAATCAGAATATGTTAATGTGTAATTGTCGATTAAATAGGTGTTATAGTTATTTAAAATTATGTCATAAACACCAGTTTCAATTTTTCTTAAATCATCAACCTCTGCGCTCCAATTAGACAAATATTTTCGGAGTTGTCTATTTTGAATAATATTTAATTTTCCTCCATTTATGATTTCTTGCAACGCTCCAGAACGTGATTCATATGTTGGAATATATCTACTAACACCTATTAGACTATCAATTGATTTGTTAGTCTCATTTACAGATAATTTGCCAGCTACAAAATCGTATAATGAATTTAGCGCCTTCATTTGCGATTCTCTTTTTTTAATGGCAACATTTAGGTTTAATAAGTTTTCTTGATATTCTTCTTTTAGATTTTCTAAAAGCAATTTTTCTTCTCGTGCTGATAGTCTTTCATTATTCCAATTATTAATTTGTAAAGCAATTAATATCCCAATTACGACTAAAATTATTTCTCCAATTGCGTATTTAAAATACTTTCCAGTTTTGTTTTTCTCCATAAGGTCGTATCGTATTTTTCGAAAGAATTTTATCATTAGTTAGCGGTTATTCATAATGAAGCACAACGGTTGGGCTATGATTTCGGCATGGAATCGTCCGCAGGACTATTCCGCAGAGAAATCAGATTAAATATATGTTTTACTTTTGGTTTTTGCACTATCACCACGCTGAATCATAGCCGTTGTTGTGCTTAGTTATTTATCCATTCATTAACTTTTTCTATTAATTCAAGTCTTTTATCAGAAAATGAATGGTCAGTTTCCCATATAAGATACTCAACATTGTCTAATTGATCAACCCATTCTTTATTTCTCAAATCTTCGTCAAAAATCAACACATCTTTTTGGGATAATTCATTCTTATAGATTAACGGATTATAAGAATTTTTATTTACAATTAATTCATTATAAAATTTATCTGGATTTATATTTAACATAAATGCGGTCTTTATATAATTATAAACCCAGTCCATTAACTCCTGAGATAAAGTTCCAATTGGGTTTGGAGAACAAACAACGATCTTTTTAACCCTTTTATCTCGGGCTCCTTTTAATAAGGCTATTCCACCGCCTAAACTATGACCAAATAAAATAAACGAGTTTAATTTAATCTTGTATTTTTCAGAATTTTCTGGAGTAGAGAAAAAGTCTATTACTTTAGTTGCGTCTTCCAAACAATTAGAGTACATGAACTCCCCTTGACTTCCCCAAGAACCACGGTAATTAAAATAAATTACATTTCTACCATTTCTTCTTAATTCTTGAGCTAAATCAAGGTTCTTTTCATTTCCTGGAAGTCCATGCAGAAGAATAATAGTTTCTTTTTTCTCTTTACCGGCTGCTAACATGCCAAAAGCAGCGATGGAATCTTCATCTATTCTTATTATTATTTCTTTGCTGATCGCACGATAATCATTTTTTTTATTTTGAGCAGTTACATTATAGGTGAAAATGAGAAGGAAGATTACTAATGATAATGATTGGTTTTTCATTTTTTCGAATTTTTAATTGAGCACAACGGTCTCGGCTATGAGTAGTTGCGTGGTTTAGCACTTAACTTTGCAAGTACATACCAAGTTGGGAATTCCGCAGGAATTTCCAAAGTAGGCGAGAACAAGCAATTACTTATAGCCATTGTTGTACGCTGGCTTTTGTGTTAATTTTCTTAAATTCACTAATCTTCAATACATCGGCAAGCTGCCAGATATTCTCCATTACCATAATAAGGTAGATTTGTACTTTCCGAGTTCCATGTCAAACCAAGGCGCCGAACGGCATCACTCATAATAAATGCAGTCGATTTATATTCATTTTGTAGTTCAACAAATTCCCATTCCTCCGCAGGACCTCTAAGAGCAAATCCTGTAGGAAGAGCAGAAAAACCAGCTGTATTATTTGCACCTGTATTTGGCGACTCCCAATTCTCTATTCCAGATTCTTTTAAGACACCACCGGCAATTTCTGGACCACCAACAAAATCAATCAACTCGTTCCATTCATCTTCTGTTGGTATGTGCCAGCCATTAGGGCAAATTGCGCCTTCTCCTCGATAAATAAAACCATAAGGTGTTTCAATATAATTAAAATTAGGCCCTTCACCTTCGTACATTAAATTTTGAGCAAACCACTTTTGGTTGCCAATTTGCACCCAATTGTATGTGTTTCCGTCTCTGGAATCTACTATGGAACCTGTATCACTAATATAGGTGCTTAATGTGGTTGCTGTCATTGTTTCGCCGTATGTTATTGAAATGCCATTATCAGCGAATGCTCTAACATGGTATTCAGTATCCACCTCAAGACCAGATATAATAATTGGGTTTCCTTCTATGCTCGCACCTACAAGATTATCATCTATAGTGGGATTCCCAGTTTGATTCCAACATAATCCTGACTGTACGATAGAAGGATTTCCGTTTGATTCAATTTCTATACCACTTTGAATATAAGTTGTTCCGATAAAAGAAATTGGAAGGGTTGCAATTTGAGGATTTTCCACATCCAATGTTATTTGTATTGATGTAGAACTTGATAAACCATCATTGTCAAATGCAGTAGCTTTGATATTTTGAATACCTTCAGGGTACCCATCTGTAGACCATACATAGCTATAAGGTTCAAAATCAAATTCATTTATTTGTTGGTCATTTACTTCTATCACAATCCTTTCGATGATGCCATCAGGGTCATTTGCATTTATCTGAATTGTAATGTTGCTTCCAACAAAGAAGGTTTCATTTTCATTAGGTGAGATTATTCCAATTACAGGTGATGCAGATTCATCATTGTCGCAACTGTTAAATAATAATGAGGCAAATAATAAGAAAAGAAAGTATGTAAGTTTCATTCAGGTATAGTTTATTTTTCAGGTATAGTTTATTTTTTTAGCTTGCGTACAACGGTTTTGTGTATGGTTAGTTGCGTGGTTAAGCAACTAATTTAGTAAACAAAAACGAACGCGAGAAAATTCCGAAGGAATTTTCCAAATAAGCACTTGCCAAAGCAATTAATTATACACGGTGTTGTGCTTTCGTTATTTATTGGACTAATAGAAATAGCTCTCAATTTCATCGTATAATTCTTGCGCACTTTCTTTAGCATCATTTGCCCAGTTTATTTCTGCTTTTGTTTTAAGCTGTCTTCCAAGTAAAATATTCTCAAATTCTACGCTTTCTAAAATCACGTTTCTATTATTTATTCTAGGAATTCTATCTTTACCGTAAGGATTTACTCCAGTCATAAAATTATTCAAATCCCAACTCCTATAAGCGAATCCTTCTATTTCTTCTCTAGCAAACTGATTATTAATTTCTATTATTTTTGAAAATCTTTCACTAAAAGAGTAATATTTGTAAATTAATTCTTTCAATTTATTATCCTGAATCCATTTAAAATGCCCGCCTGACTCCATAGATTTTAATGCCGTGGAAACAGAATAATAGGCTTTTTCACGTGCAATATCTCCGATTTTTTGGTATGATATGTTTTTACTTTCTGTTTGTTTTGAGATGATTTGAAAAGTATAGTCAACTGCTTCAAGAACAGATTGGTTATAAAGAATCTGTTTTTCTATTTCATTAATGTCTTCTTTCAAATTTAATTGCATTAGCATAAGCGATGCTTCTAATTGGTCTTTTTCTTGACTTTTCTGATTAAAATTATTGATTTGCAATGCAATCAAAATCCCAATAACAACAAGAATAATTTCTCCAATGGCATATTTGAGATACTTTCCAGTTTTTCCCTCTGAAAGTAAATTTTGTCTAATTTTTCGAAAGAATTTTATCATTGATTAGTTGTTTCTTGAAAGGTAGAACAATTATTTAACTCGTGTGAGAGATAATGAAGTACAACGTTCGTGTGTATGATTAGTGGCGTGTTCAAGAACCTAATTTAGTAAATAAAAACCGAATAGAAAATCCGCGAGGATTTTCGTAAGTAGGCGAGAACCAGCCATTAATTATACACGTTGTTACCCAACGTTTTTATTTTCTCCAATCCATACTTTTCCTAATTCAAAAGCATAAGTTTCTGTTCCGTCATTCAAAGTTTTTCTAGTGTGTTTTTTCTTTAATCTATCGTTAAACCATTTTTTATCTTCTAAATATTCTTTTTCGTTTTCGTAATCTTCTGGATTTCCAATGTCTGTACTAAACATAAAATCCTCGTCAAGTTTATGTTCCCAATTAAAGTTTTCAATCCGCTTTTTTTTGATTCCAACAAAGTCAGTTTTAAATTCTTCTACATTTTCGGGACTATTAAAAGTTGTATTATAAAAATCAATTGAGTTCCCGATTGCACAAACAACTTGTGATTTCGAGAAACTTGACTCAAAAAGCCATATTTTCAAATAATAAGGCTCATTCAATTCGTCAAGTTGATTTTTCCAATTCTCATAAATATCAAAAAGTCCGTTTAGAATTCGTTCTTTAGTTTCTCCTCTTGGTTCAGGATTTTGGCTATTGGTTAATGAGATTCCACTAAATGGATGAACCCAAATTTTAACATAATCTCTTTCTCTATGTTTTAGGTTTTCTAAATCAAGTTTCAGATTAGCATTTTTCCATTTTTCAATGTCTTTCCAAATTCGATTATGTCCTCTAATTTTCTTCGTTTTCATTCAGTTTCAAATGTTGGGTAACGTGTTTGTGTATGGATAGTTGCGGGTTTGCGTGCGAGGAATTTCCGAAGGAAATTCAGATGTAGCAAATACGCAACTACCTTTATTTAAGCCTAAAATAGCAATTATTTATACACGGTGTTACCTACAGTTTTTTATTCCGTTTAAAATCAGTTGTTATTCCGCTTAATATTTTGGGATTAGCTTTTAATAATTCAGCACATTCAGTTATATAAATTTCAACAAAGTCTCGTCCATTTTCCGTCATCATTTTCAATCCGCCAGTTTCATCGAGATTATGAATCCAATAAAAATTCGTTGGATATATTTGGTGATTAAATTCAATCGGTTCCGAATGATTTGTAATTCCGATAATTGGTGCGCTTGAGTCAAATTTAAAAATCAGAGTTGAGAATTCTATATCAGCTTTTTGAGTTGTTATATAATATTCATCTTTAATCCACTTTTTCTTGAATTTCGGAAATCCGAATTCAGATTGCAGGAAAGAGAAATTAGTCAAAATCTCTTTTTCTGATACTTTCCAAGTCGGTTTAAGAATGTCCATTTTTTAAATTGTAGGTAACGGTTTTGTGTATGGCTCGTTGCGGAAAATCAGTTATGATTTTCCGCCGTAACCCAAAGATAGCGAATAAGCGTTGAATTCCGATTAGGAATTCAGCCGCAATGAGCTATACACGTTGTTGGCATTAGTGCAAACTGTTGTTCTTTTACTAAATACCAATTTGTTGAGATTAATTTTGAACAACATAAATATCCCCAAGGAAGCTATCTGAATAACTTGTTGGGTTATTCAGTGTCACAATAGGTAAATTATTAGCAAATACTATTTGTGGACCATTGTCTAAATTACGTTCAATTGAGTAAAGAGTGTTATCAATTACAAAAAAATCATCAACAATGAATTCTGCTGGCGTTTGATAGTATAAATTATTGTTTTTTAGAATTTTTTCAAGGAAACTACCACCACTGTAAAGCGCCAAAGTATAAATATCATCATTATCAACGACTAAACGATTAACAAAGAAAGGTGTGATTGTTTCGACGCCAGTGTTAATGTTATAATAGAACCCATCTGAAGAGGATAATATTTGCCCAAAGATATATACTTCGCTGTTCTTTGTTGCCATTCTAACTGCTCCGTAATTTTGACTTATTGGATAAAAAATGTTGTTTATAAAAATTTCATATTCATTATTTGCATTTTTTAAATAGACATACACATCATCATTGCTTACTATTAGGGAAGGACTATTACCATCATAAGTGGTGTTTTGAATAATGGTGGTTTTGACACCATTTTTCCAATATACCATATCAATTTGAGAAGGATTAGAGATGTTTCTTAAATATCCTACAAAATAAACATCATCATTATAGACGTAAAAATCGGAAATCAGAAAAAGTTCAAAATCTGAATCGCTGTAAGCAACATTTAAATCGGTCACTATTCCGTTTGTCCAAAGCAAGTTAGAGAAGGTAGATTGTTGTTGTGGGCCATCATAACCTCCTCCGAAAGTGTAAATATTATTGTTTACAAAAATTTTGCTGGCATAAGTACTGCTCAAGCCGTTGTTGTCCAGCAAAACCAATTCATCGTTTTTATAGTAACAAGCGTTTCCGTTCATACTACCCGACACATAAACATCTATTGAATTTTGATTTTCAGAATTATCAATATTATCATCGCTATCACAGCTTATAAAAAGTAACATTAATACAATTGACAGAAAGGGAATTATTTTTTTCATAATTTATTTCATCTTTTATATTAGTAAGATGCTTAATCAGCTTAAAGGTTGCGTGTACTATACATATTTAAACAAATAATTTACAAATTCACTTTTTGGCAAATTGTCACTTTTCAGCATTAATGCCAACGTGATTGTGTATGATTTCGTTGCGTGTTTAAGCACTAAATTTAGCAAATAAAACACAGATAGAAAGTCCTCACGGACTTTCGTAAGTAGGGTATTACCAGCAATGAATTATACACCTTGTTGTACGCTGGATTTTATCTTAAAAATTTAAATTTGGGATTGTAAATTATATCATTTCCATTACTAATTCTTAATGTATTTAGTAATATGAAAATTAAATTGATGATGTACATAACCCCAATAATAAGGAATATCCTTCTTAAAGTAAAACTTTCTAATATTCCAATTTTTGAAAAGAGAAACCATAAAAAAGGAATAAAAAATAGAAGTAATGTCCAGGTTATCTCAAAATTGATTAGATCTTTTCCTAATTTATTGATGCTTTTGATTTTTCCTTTTCGTGATGTCCATAGTATGAATGGTATTAAAATTCCAAGTAGAGGAAAGAATAGAAAAGTTAGGGCTGAAAGATTTAGAAACGTCAAATATCTTTTGTCTTCTTTAATAGACCAATCAATTAATTCATCAGGATTTACATTCAATGCATTTGATAATCGTTTGAGAGATTCACCAGTTGGATTTGTCTCTCCATTTTCAATTCGTTGAATAGTTCTCAAACTCAGTCCTGATTCATTAGAAAGAAACTCTTGAGACATCCCTTTTTGTTTTCTTAATTCTTTTATTCTTAGTCCTAAGAGATTCTTATTCATCTTCTAAAGTATTAGTTTTTTGTATCTCATTTTTTCTATTACTCATAAATGCAATTGTTATTGAGCCTAATATAAATCCAGGTATGATTTGTACCAGAGATCCATAACCTATATGATTTAATAGAGCTTGTCCAAAATTATTAAAATATAATCCATAATGTGTGCCTATTTCCCAATTAGTGTCAATCCACCAAAACAACGCAACTGGAAACCTTGAAATTGGTGAATAAATTATCAAACTCAACAATAGTAAAAGATAGGCATGTTTTGTATTATATAACTTTGTTCCCCAATAAATTGCAAATGCTAATGTTAGCCAAAGCAATCCAATAATAAAAATAGCACTATTAGGTAATCCAATTAGTTCAAGTAAGAAGCGAATTGGTGTTAAAATAAATGCAATTATTATTGGAATTTTGGCGAGTTGAAAAGCTCGATAAACTGTTGATTTTTGATTGATGTCTAATTCTGTTTCCATTAATATAACTATGATTAAATGTTTGAAACAAAAGTAAAACAGTAGTGTGGACATTGATGTCGTCATGTTTATGACATTATTACGTCATCTATGTTTAATATGAGAAGAATCAATAAAACAGAATTTATTTTCAAGCTTGCGTACAACGGTTTTGTGTATGATTAGTGGCGTGTTTAAGCAACTAATTTAGCAAATACAAACCGAATAGACACGAACGAAGTGAACTGTGCGTAGCAAAAATCCGCGAGACACGAGCACGTAGTGCGAACTGTGCGTAGCAAATTTTCAGAAGTAGGCGAGAACAAGCAATTGCTTATAGCCAATGTTGTGCTTTCGTTATTTGATTTTATTGTGCACTGTTGTAAGTGTGTCATTATCTCTAATTCTATTAATGGTAAGTGCGTTAACAATGCCACCTTCATTACGCACAAATTCTATATAAGCATCACTTGGATTTGTTACTGGTACGAATTTGTTATTTGCTTTTACTAACTTAAAGTTGTCACCGTCAAAAAGATAGTAATCATTTGCTCTTAATGTAATGTTACTACCTTTATTATTACCATAAACTCCCACATATTCCTCTAATTCCTCTTGTGTAGGAAAATAAAATTGTTCCATGCTATCTGGAAAAGGATGGTTGTAATTAAACTGATTATAGATTCTGCTATAGGCAATTGAAATTTGCATTTTTAGTGCAATCAAATGTCTTTTTAAATGGTCAGCTATCTTTTGATGTCGCTTAACATCATTAAGGTATAATGGATCACTCATCATATAAGCTACTTTTTGTGAAAAGTGTGTACTGTCCGCGTTCGAGTACCATTCATATTTGTTTTGGTATTTATCTTCAATTTCATCAATAAATTTTTTCAATTCTAAAGCCACTTCATTTACCACAGGTACTTCCTTACTATAAACATCTTGTAGTAAATTAACTATTGGAATATAATCTTCAGGAATATTTTCAATATTAGCCATTAAGCGATCATAGGCTTGTCTTTGAAATTGAAAAGGTTCAAATTCATAAGTTAAATGATATGCAATGCTTCCTCCAAACTGTGGATTTGTATTTTTATAATCGGCTGGCGTTATGGTTTTATTTAATATCAAGTTACCAATCGAATCTTTGATGTTAAACCCATAGATATATGTGTTGATAGGATGTGATATATCATTTTTCAGATTTGTAAATACACTTTTTAAGATATTTTCAATATTGTTTCGATTGGTTTTTTCTTGACTTTTTAAATTAATTTGAAGAGCGATTAGAATTCCTATAACTACTAGGATAATTTCTCCTAATGCATATTTGAAGTACTTTCCTGTTTTACCTTCCGAAAGTAAGTTCTGTCTAATTTTTCTAAAGAATTTTATCATTGGGTAGATATTTCTCTAAAGTTAGAATAAATATTTAATTCCGTGCGAGTGAGGGAAAATGAAGTACAACGGTCTTGTATATGGCTCGTTGCGGAAAATGTCCAATGGACTTTTCCGCCGTAAACGAAAGATAATTAATAAGATTGAATTTCCGATTAGGAATTCAGCCGCAATGAGCTATACACGGTGTTGGGTTTAGTTTATTTTTTTTCAGCTCTAAATGTTGATCATATTTTCATTTAGGACAGGTGGGGGAATTAATTTTCCGCTAAAGTTAATTTGGTCGAAATAGTCAAGAAATCCAGCTTCTTTGGCAGCTTTTTCCAATTCATCTGAAAATTCCTTATTCGGCAATTTCCACACAGCCATAAATTGATAATCCATTCGCTCATTTCCAGTATTATCATTAATTGCACAGCCCAGTATTTCAGCACCTTTTCCAATCATTCCCATTAATAATGGATTTATTTTTTCTTCAAAATATTTTGTTCTTTGCTCAGAAGTTAGGTTAGTCCAAGAAGGCCGTGCATTCCATATTTCTGTTAAAATGTAACCTGTGTTTGAATCATTCATAGTATTTATTTTATTGATTAGTTAGTTATTAACAATTAAACACAACGTATGTATAACACTACTAGTAGTGTTATATGTATTATATATATACCAAAAAAATGTGCTTTTGCACCCAAATAAGGCATATATGTTTACTAGTGAGTTTATACCGCTACCCAAATCTAATCATTTTTACCCACTTAAACCATACGTACTTGTACGTAGATTTTAGGGGTAAATTTTGGTCAATTTTCCTTAAGGTCTTCGTCAGGTTTTATTCAGGTCTCCTTAAGGTCTCCTTAAGGTCTCCTTCAGGTCTCCTTCAGGTCAAGCCGTGAAAATTCCTACAAAAAACACATTTTAAAGCGTTTTCCCTTGGTGCTCCTTGCGGTCTCCTTCGGGTTTACTTCGGGTCTCCTTCGGGTTTCCTTCGGGTCAGCTATCGAAAATTCTTACAATTTCAAAGCCAATCCCGTTTCCAACCCATAAAAACCCTCAAAATCAAGCCTAAAAAAAATCACGTTTTTAACCCGCATCACATGCCTAAATACCTAATTTAATTTTGTAAATTTGCCTGCGTTTAACAACGCAACATGACAACGACTACTAAATACATCTTTGTAACTGGGGGCGTAACCTCCTCATTAGGAAAAGGCATTATTGCTGCCTCTCTGGCCAAACTCCTGCAAGCTCAAGGATACCGCACCACCATTCAAAAACTGGACCCCTACATCAATGTAGACCCAGGAACCCTAAACCCTTACGAGCATGGCGAATGCTACGTCACCGATGATGGTGCCGAAACAGACCTGGACCTTGGTCACTACGAACGTTTTTTAAACGTGCCTACAAGCCAAGCTAATAACGTAACCACAGGACGCATATACCAAAGCGTTATTGAAAAAGAGCGTCGTGGTGAGTTTCTCGGGAAAACCGTACAAGTTATTCCACACATCACAGATGAAATTAAAGAACGCGTACAAATACTAGGTAAGTCTGGTGAGTTCGATATCGTCATTACCGAAATAGGTGGAACCGTAGGTGATATTGAGTCACTACCATACATTGAAGCCGTACGTCAGTTAAAATGGGATTTAGGAGAACACAATGCCATAGTCATTCACCTAACCTTAATACCATACCTATCAGCAGCTGGCGAACTTAAAACAAAACCAACCCAACACAGTGTAAAAACCTTAATGGAAAGCGGTGTACAGGCCGATGTGTTAGTTTGCCGTACAGAACATGAGCTGCCAGAAGACTTACGTAGCAAGTTAGCGCTTTTCTGTAATGTACGTGAAGAAGCCGTTATACAATCTATTGATGCATCAACCATTTACGATGTGCCAAACCTCATGTTAAAACAAGGTTTAGATAAAGTAGTCCTTAAAAAATTAGGACTAGAAAGTGCCACACCAGACCTCACGCAGTGGAATCAGTTTTTAAAGCGCCATAAAAATCCCGTAACCGAAGTAACCATTGGACTAATCGGGAAGTATGTTGAGCTACAAGATTCCTACAAATCTATATTAGAAGCCTTCATTCATGCCGGTGCAGAAAATGAAGTAAAAGTAAACGTAGAACCCATTCATTCAGAATATTTAAACGAAGATAATATTGCCGTCAAGCTATCACACCTCAATGGTATTTTAGTAGCTCCAGGTTTTGGAGAGCGAGGTATAGAAGGTAAAATAGATGCGGTAAAGTATGTGCGTGAAAACAATATGCCTTTCTTTGGTATCTGTTTAGGCATGCAAATGGCAGTAATTGAATATGCCAGAAATGTATTAAACCTAAAAGATGCCAACTCAACCGAAATGGAAGCCAAAGCAGCCAATCCGGTTATAGATTTAATGGCATCACAAAAAGATATTACAGACAAAGGCGGGACTATGAGACTAGGAGCGTGGTCATGCGATTTAAAACCAAATAGTATTGTACACAAAGTCTATCAGGCCAATACCATTATGGAGCGTCACAGACATCGCTACGAATTCAATAATAAATACAAATCAGATATTGAGCAAGCAGGTATGATTGCAACTGGAATTAATCCAGATACACAATTAGTTGAAATTATTGAAATACCAGAGCATCCGTGGTTTGTAGGCGTACAGTATCACCCAGAATATAAAAGTACCGTTTCCAGTCCACATCCGTTATTTGTGGCATTCGTCAAGGCAGCTTTAAAACATAAAAACAAGCAAAAAGGTGTCAGTATGGCACAAAAATAATATTGGAAAGCTTTTTGTAAACCCAACGTAGCTCCAAAACCAATTGGAGAAATATAGAAATATGGAAGAAAAGAAATTTGATTTAAATTCGATTATTGGATTCGTTCTTATTTTCGGAATATTAGTGTACATGATGTATACTAATCAACCAACTCCTGAAGAACTGGCTGAACAAGAAAAAGCCAAACAAGAGCAAGTAGAAGCAGAAAAGAAAGCAGCAGAACAAAAAGACACTAAAGTCACCACCACCGAAGACTATTCGGCTGCAGCCGTTCAAGACTCGGCTCAAATGGTGGCTCTAAATAATAAATTAGGAGCCTTTGCTTATTCCGCATCATTACCATCAGCCAAGGCCAATGAAACATTAGTTGAAACAGATCTGTTGGCTATAAAGTTCAGTAATAAGGGTGGTTATATTTCTGAAATTAAACTAAAAGAGTTTGTAGATTATAACGAAGCTCCAATCTATATCATCCAAGATGGTAACGCGCAATTTAATATCAATTTTGGCACAACAGATAGCCGCATTCTAAACACTCAAGATCTATATTTTGAGCCTACTATAACCAAAAATGGAGACAACACGGTCGTTTCCATGAAATTAAAGGTGTCTCCTCAACAATATTTAGAATATCGTTATGAGTTGAAGCCTGACGATTATATGATGGACTTCACCATACGCTCGCAAGGCTTAAGTGATGTTTTCAATAGCTCACAAGAGGTTAACTTAAACTGGGACTTAAAAGCCATACGTCATGCCAAGAGTATTTCGTATGAAAACAGATACACCGAAGTGGTTTTTGAATACGAAGGTGGTAAAGACGATTATCTCGGGCAACAAGAACTAACAGATGATACCGCATCAGATGTGACGTATGTGGCATACAAACAACATTTTTTCACCTCAATCCTTCTAGCCGATTCGCCTTTTAAAACCGCTAGTCTGGAATCTAGAAACTTGGTTCAAGACGAAGAAATTGATACCGTTTATACCAAAGCATTTGCCACAAAAATGCCTCTGGAATTGCAAGGTGGCGAAATTAAAAAGAGCATGAATTGGTATTATGGTCCTAGCGATTATAAAATACTAAATGGTTATGACAGAAACCTGGACGAAGTCGTTCCATTAGGATGGGGAATCTTTGGTTGGATAAACCGTTATGTATTTATTCCGTTGTTTGGTTTTTTAAGTGGCTTCTTGCCATATGGTATTGCTATTATAGTCATGACTATTTTAGTACGTATAGTTATGTCGCCAGTAACCTATAAGTCTTATGTGTCTCAAGCAAAAATGAAGGTGTTAAAACCTGAAATCACAGAGATTAGTGAGAAGTACAAAGACAACCCAATGAAAAAACAACAGGAAACCATGGCGTTGTATAGCAAAGCTGGTGCCAGTCCAATGGCTGGTTGTTTACCTGCATTAATGCAGCTTCCGGTTTTCTATGCACTGTTTCAGTTTTTTCCATCAGCATTTGATTTAAGACAAAAAAGTTTCCTTTGGGCCGAAGATTTATCATCATATGATACCATTGCCAAACTACCGTTCAATATTCCGTTTTATGGTGACCACGTGAGTTTGTTTCCAATTTTGGCATCATTGGCCATATTCTTTTACATGCGCATGACCACTGGACAACAAATGGCCTCACAGCCAACGCAAGAAGGCATGCCTGATATGGGTAAAATGATGAAGTATATGATTTACTTTTCACCAATCATGATGTTGTTTTTCTTTAATAATTATGCATCTGGATTAAGTTTGTATTACTTTGTTTCTAACCTTATTACCATTGGAATTATGTTAGTAATTAAAAACTACATCATTGATGAAGATAAGATTCATGCTAGGATTCAAGAAAATAAAAAGAAACCTAAAAAGCAGAATAAGTTTCAAAAGAAAATGGCAGAAATGATGGAGCAGGCAGAGCAGCAAAAAAAGAATCAACAACGAAAATAAAAAATAAGCTGCCAGTTTTGGCAGCTTTTTTGTTATAACAAATCTTGAATAAATTCGTTACACAAGTATAAAATGAAAATAGATTATATGAAACAGTTTGTGTTATGCGTAATGGTTTTACTATCCGGAACCTTAATGAGTCAATCTTTGAATCAGTTTGATAGCGATGGTAATCGTCATGGTAAGTGGAAAAAAAACTTTGAAGGGACACAAGTCGTTAGATATGAAGGTGAATTTTCACATGGTAAAGAAATTGGTCTTTTTAAGTTTTATAAAAATGTCAAAGGAAAACCTGTTTTAACTGCTACCAGACAGTTCCATGAGAACGATGATTTGGCAGAAGTGAAATTTTACACCTCCGAAGGTCAGGTAATAAGTGAAGGATTAATGCGAGGGCGTACATATATTGGTCCTTGGAAATATTACCATAACAAGAGCAAACAACTCATGACTCTAGAGCATTATAATTCCAGAGGTATGTTGGAAGGAGAGCGTTTTGTTTATTACCCAAATGGTCAAATAGCTGAACAGTCAATGTACAAAGACAATAAGTTACATGGAAAGGCTCTGTGGTACACAGAAGAGGGTGTGTTGATTAAGGAGTATATTTATAATATGGGTGAACTGCATGGACAAGCTAAATTTTATGATAAGTCAGGAACCATGGTAGCTGAAGGTGTTTATAGAAATGATAAAAAACATGGTATTTGGAAATACTATGAAGATGGCAAATTAAGTGAGGAAAAAGATTTTACGGTAAGAAGTAAAAATCCTTACAAAAAGAAATAGAACCTGAAACAGTATAAATACAAAAGCTCCTTAAAGACTTAAGGAGCTTTGTTTATTTAGGTATATACATTTTAATATTGTAAGCTATTAATCAATCAAAATGGAGAGTTACCTAAACATAAGTGATGACAATATAGATATTAATGTTCTTAATTCAAAATGGTTTAAAGTTAAACTTCTAAATAATCATTTAAATATTTGAATATTAGTTGTTTATATTAAAATCAAAATATAACAAGGCAGTCATTTTGATTGAGTATTTAGTAAATTTGAGAAGTATTAAGAACCAGTTAAATAGAATTAAATATTCAGGTATTTCCGTATATTTGCACCCTAATTATGAAAAAGCAAAAACGAGTTATAGTAGGCCTTTCTGGAGGTGTAGATTCTAGCGTAGCCGCATATCTTTTAAAAGAACAAGGGTATGAGGTTATAGGGCTATTTATGAAGAATTGGCACGATGATTCCGTAACTATTTCTGATGAATGTCCTTGGCTAGACGATAGTAACGATGCCATGTTAGTAGCCGATAAATTGAGTATTCCTTTTCAAACTGTAGATTTAAGTGAACAGTACAAAGAGCGTATTGTAGACTATATGTTTAAAGAATACGAAAGCGGGAGAACTCCAAATCCTGATGTGCTTTGTAATCGCGAAATCAAGTTTGATGTCTTTATGAAAATCGCCCTTGATCTTGGTGCAGATTATGTAGCAACGGGGCATTATTGTAGAAAAGGCGTCATTGAAAAAAATGGCGATTCCATTTATCAATTGCTATCAGGAGTTGATACCAATAAGGATCAGTCGTATTTTTTATGTCAGTTGTCACAACAACAATTAGCAAAAGCACTGTTCCCAATTGGCGAGTTGACAAAACCTGAAGTTCGGGAAATAGCTGCTAAATTAGACTTGGTCACGGCAGATAAAAAAGATTCACAAGGACTTTGTTTTATTGGAAAAGTTAGGCTGCCTGATTTCTTACAGCAACAACTTAAGCCAAAAGAGGGCGTCATTGTTGAGGTACCTGAAACGAATGTCAATTATAATGAGCAGATCAATAATTTCGATTCTAAAGTAAAGGAATTGGAGTTTAAATCTCGAAAATTAAAGTATGCTATGACTGATGGCAAAGTTGTAGGCAAGCATCAAGGTGCACATTTCTATACTAAAGGTCAGCGCAAAGGACTAGCGGTAGGAGGTACGGTCGAGCCATTATTTGTAATAGATACGGACGTGAAAGAAAATGTTATTTATACCGGTCAAGGAAAATCACATCCTGGATTGTATAAATCAGCCCTATTTATTTCAAATAACGAACTACATTGGATACGTGAAGATTTGGCTTTACAAGCCGGTGAAACAATGTCTGTTCAAGCACGAATACGATACAGACAGCCCTTGCAACAAGCCATATTGCATAAAGTGGAAAGTGGTCTTTATGTAGAATTTAATGAGCCGCAATCGGCTATAACTGAAGGGCAATTTGCTGCCTGGTACCAAGACGACGAACTAATTGGTTCGGGTGTCATTTCTTAAATTTTGTCATTCCTGCGAAGGCAGGAATCTAAATTCATTTTCTTACTTTTGAACATGTCAATTCGAGCGTGGTCATTAAGGCAACTCGAAGTGTAGTCGAGAAAACTTCCATAAAATCAATAATATGCAAAATAGAATTACCGAACTCTTCAATATACAATATCCAATCATTCAAGCTGGTATGATATGGAATTCAGGCTGGCGCTTGGCTTCGGCAGCTAGTAATGCAGGTGCTTTGGGTTTGATAGGGGCAGGAAGCATGTATCCCGATGTGTTGCGGGAACATATTCAAAAATGTAAGCAAGCAACTGATAAGCCTTTTGGTGTGAATGTGCCCATGCTGTATCCAAATATTCAGGAAATCATGGATATTATTGTTGAAGAAGATGTGAAAATTGTCTTCACGTCTGCCGGTAATCCAAAAACATGGACCACATGGTTACAAGAAAAGGGTATTATAGTTGTGCATGTTGTTAGTAGTGTGAAGTTTGCTTTAAAAGCACAAGAAGCCGGTGTTAATGCAGTTGTGGCTGAAGGTTTTGAAGCTGGTGGGCATAATGGTCGTGATGAAACAACAACATTGACTTTAATACCTATGGTAAAAGAACATTTAGAAATTCCTTTAATAGCAGCTGGAGGAATAGCGACAGGACAAGCTATGTTGGCAGCTATGGTATTGGGAGCCGATGCTGTTCAGGTTGGAAGTCGATTTGTGGCAAGCCAAGAGAGTTCAGCGCATCAAGCATTTAAGCAAGTGGTTGTAAATGCCAAAGAAGGCGATACCCAATTGACATTAAAAGAATTAGCTCCAGTTAGATTGGTCAAAAATAAATTCTTTAATGAGGTTCAAGAATTGTATAAAACGGCTCCTTCAATTGAGCAATTAAAAGAGTTATTAGGAAGAGCACGAGCAAAAAGGGGAATGTTTGAAGGTGATTTAGACGATGGTGAATTAGAAATTGGTCAAATAGCTGGATTAATTCACGACATTAAACCAGCAGCTCAAATTATAGAAGACATGATGTTGGAATTTGAGATGGCCAAGCAATACGTCAATAAGCTCTGAAAAATTATATAGGCATCAACGTCTTCTGCCAGAATAAGTCATAGCTTCACCTTTACCAAAGCCATAACTGATACCAAAAGTAACAAAGCGTCCGCGCAAACTGTAGTTATAAGTTTCAAAAGTCGGTTGTGTTACAAAACGTTCATCAATTCGAGAGGCAAAAAGATCTCTTATACCTAAATTTGCTACAATTTTTCCTTTAAATATTTTTTTACGAAGTCCTAAATCCAGAAAAGCGTAACCACTTTGTTCACCTTGTACGGTTTCAAATCCCGATTGATAATTTCCTGTTAATTCTAAATCAATATCTGCTGGAAACCCTATTTTAGAACCCAATCGGGTTGACCACTGATTACCGGTAAAATCAAAAATTTGGTCTTCAAAAGTTCCCTTTCGGTCAAAATAATTGAAGTTAAAATCGCCAGTTAAAGTCAACCATTTTGTGGGACTATATTTTCCGTTGGTTTCAAAACCAATAGTGGCGTTTGTTCCAATATTTTCAGGCCGTGTTATCACGACGTTATCTTCAGAATACGAAACACGCTCAACAACATCTGTTGTGTATCTATGGTATAGACTGGAACTTAACGAGGCTTTACCAATTTTGTATATACTGGTTAACTCATAAGAATCTGTGAATTCTGGCTGTAGGTTTGGATTACCTACTCTTACATTAAAATTGTTCCTAATGTTAAAAAACGGATTTAGGTCCCATAATCGTGGTCTAAAAATACGTCTGGAATAACCGGCTTGAAGCGAAAAACCTTCACTCACTTTATACGAGGTATGAAACGAAGGGAACAAATTGGTGAAGTTTTGCGCATTGGCTTCATTGGTATTAGTGAGTAACGTGTTGAGGTCTGTATTTTCAATACGCAGACCTAGTTTTAAACCCCAAGTGTCATTTTCATAAGCACCTGTAGCATAAACACCTAATACTTTTTGATTCCATTCAAAATTATTAGTTAAGTTTTCATTGATGACATAAGAACCATTTATTAAATCTTCAACTTCAAAATCGTTACCTACGTCATTTATAACATATTGTAAACCGGTTTCTATGGTGAATAGTTCATTAATTGGATTTACGTAATCTGCTTTAAACGTATAATCGGCTTGTTGAAATTCGGTAGCGGTACGCTGATTGCTATTTTGGTCTTCGCCTTCAATAGTTGTGTCTGTAAATAGTGACGATTGGTCTTTCCCAAAAAAGCTTCCCAAAGCACTTAACTGAAACGAATGGTCTTCATTGTTCTGAAAGGTTTTTTTCCAGTTAAATTCGTATTGCCATTTCGGGTTTGTGGCTTCGGTAGTCTCTTCACGCACCCAGCGGGAAATTAAATTATTACCCTCAAAAAAACTAAAATTAGTTTCAGAGGGCTGGTCTTCAATTTCATAGGCAAAATTCCCGGATAGTGTAAATACATTGTATTCATTTAAATGATAATCGGTCCCTAGTGTGATATTGAAAAAGGTTTCATTTCTAAATTCTTCTCCATTGCTAAATACTGTTTCATCATTAATAAGATTATAGTTAATGGCTTCATTGTCTCTTGGCAAGGAGCGATATCCTGCACCAAATTGTGTGAATAGGTTGAATTTTTCAGTCCTACGATTGATACTGCCACCAATACTGTGATTGTCAGGTATTCCGGTATTGGCAGATATAGAACCATTCCAGCCTTGCTTTTCTTCCTTTTTTAAAATGATATTGAGTATTCCAGAAGTACCCGAAGCTTCATATTTCGCTGATGGATTAGTAATAACTTCAATGCTTTCAATCATGTCGGCTGTTATAGTGCCTAGTGCATTCCCTGATTGATCAGCCAATATAGACGGTTTACCATTTATTAAAATTTGTACACCACCACTGCCACGCAGACTAACTTCGCCTTCAATACTTACATTAACCGAAGGTACATTGTTTAAAACCTCAAGGGCACTAACACCAGTACTGCTTATGTCTTTTCCAACATTAAAAACACGTTTATCTAATTTAAAAACTGTTTTTGAAACTTCACCAGTTAACACCACTTCATCAAGCGCTTGACTATCTGGAGCCAATGTTATTGTCCCTAAATTCGCAGTGCCATCTGCAACCGAAAATGTAGAAATGGTTTTGGTTTCGTAACCCATAAAACTAATTTCAAAATACACGTCTTTATTAGGGATTGTAGTTTCGAATTTACCAAAGTCATCTGTTGTAGTTCCTGATATAATGGACTTTGAGGATGCGTTATAAATTGCAATGGTAGCATAGGGCATGGGTTGATTACTTTCTTCTTCAACCAATGAACCCATAACCACAATTTCTTGGTTCTGTGCAAAACTAAAACTACAGTTTAGGATCAATAAAATGTTGAAAAGCGTATAATGGAAATATGTATTCATATAGCTGGAACAGGTAAAAACAATAATAAATAGGTGATATTAAATAAATAAACAGACCATGCTGTTTTTATTCGGCAAAAGTAACTGTTTTTATTTTAAATAATCGGCTAGAACCGTTATTAGCTTTATGGAATTCCTTCATTAACGTTTCTAAATTTAAAGGTTGTTTGTGATCAACTTTAGTGTGGTCGCGTTTGCTGGTAAAGTAAAGTATATGATCTTTTACAAATGGACAATAATCCATTTTATCTGAATTAATATTAGGGCCTAAATTTTCGGCTTGCTCCCATCCATTTTTGGTTAGTCTACTGATGTAAATATCACCACTTCCCAATCCATCTTTTCTGTTGTAGCCGCCAAAAAGTAAATACGATTCATCTGGTGCAATAAAAGCATTGTACTCATAACTTTCTGTATTAATGGTTTCAGGTAAAGCTTCCGGTTCTTGATATGTGCCATTTAATAATTTACTGACGTAAATATCATCCTTTCGGTTTTTAGTCGTATCGTCTCTCGTAAAATAAAAATTACCATTATTTGCTATTGAAGGGTAGAACTCACCATGTTCAGTATTTATGGGACTTCCCAAATTTTTTGGTGTAGACCAAGGCGCTCTGAGATTTGCACGTTCAACATACCAAATATCAAAATCTTTGGGTTGTGTTTCGTTTTGATTAAGTGGTCGAGTGGAAACAAAATAAAGTTTTAAACCATCATGCGAAAAGAATGGCTCTAAATCAAAATGCATTCCTGAAAATGACGCTACTTGAGGCTTGTTCCAAATATTATTTTCTTTTGTTACCGATATTATAACAGATAAGTTTCCCATGACACTTTGAGCCGTAAACATCATTTCATTACCATTTGGAGAAATAGCAATATCACGAACATTTGGAAATTTAGAAGTTATATCAGATGCAAACGGTATAGGCATTTCTTGAGAATTGCCAAATAAACAAAACAAACAGAAAATAGAGAAATAAATATGTTTCATAGTAGAACTTTTTAAACAAGATAATAATTACTGATAATCACCTGTCTTAAGACTTTGTTAATCTGTAAAATTTTACGGTATAAAACCAAAAGTAATGCACTACTTTTGCCTCATGGTTTTGAGCAACTATACCAAAGAGTTTAAATATAATTGGCAATTAGCTTCACCAGTCATGCTCGGCATGCTAGGTCATACCTTTGTGAGTTTTGTTGATAATATTATGGTAGGTCAATTAGGTACAGCTGAATTGGCAGCCGTATCCCTTGGTAATAGTTTTATGTTTATAGCTATGTCATTGGGTATTGGTTTTTCAACAGCCATTACACCTTTGGTTGCGGAAGCAGATGCAGAAAATAATTTTGCGTCTGGAAAATCAGCATTTAAACATGGCTTGTTTCTCTGTACTATTTTAGGAATTCTATTATTTCTAATGGTGTTTTTTGCAAAGCCGTTAATGTACCTCATGAAACAACCTGATGAAGTTGTGAAACTGGCCATTCCATATTTAGATTTAGTAGCTTTTTCATTAATTCCTTTGGTAGTTTTTCAGGCTTTTAAGCAGTTTAGTGATGGCTTATCGATGACGCGCTACCCTATGTATGCAACCTTGATTGCCAATATTGTTAATGTGGTATTAAACTATGTTTTGATTTTTGGAAAACTAGGTTTCCCGCAATTAGGAATCGTTGGTGCTGCCTATGGTACTTTAATTTCAAGGTTTGTAATGGTCGCCTTTTTATGGTGGCTTTTAAAAGGTCATGAGAAGTCTAAAGCCTTTGTAACACATATTAAATTCTTTGTATTGCATTCAAGCATGATTAAAAAACTAATGAATTTAGGATCTCCAAGTGCCATGCAAATGTTTTTTGAGGTAGCTATTTTCACTGCAGCCATTTGGTTAAGTGGTTTACTGGGTAAGAATGCTCAAGCGGCTAATCAAATTGCTTTAAACTTATCTTCTATGACGTTTATGGTGGCAATGGGTTTAAGTGTCGCATCTATGATTAGGGTTGGTAATCAAAAGGGATTACAAAATTATTTTGAATTAAGGCGTATTGCGTTTTCACTGTTTTTAATGGGAACCTTATTTGCTATTTTATTCGGATTATTGTTTTTTGCATTTCATAATGAATTACCAAAATTATATTTGGATCAAAACGATTTATTGAATGCTGTTGATAATACTGAAGTAATGGCTATAGCCTCTAAATTGTTAATTGCTGCCGCAATATTTCAAATAAGTGATAGTATTCAAGTTGTTGTATTAGGAGCACTACGTGGTTTACAAGATGTGAAAATACCAACAATAATTACGTTTATTTCGTATTGGATTATTGGGTTTCCAATCAGTATTTATTTTGGGAAAGCTGATAGTTTGGGTAGTTTTGGAATCTGGCTTGGATTGTTAGCTGGTTTGACTACTGCTGCTATTTTATTGTATATTAGATTTAATTATTTAACTAAAAAGTTAATTGATGCAAAACATGGAACTTCCTAAATTTATTTTAGGCGATAATACCGATTATCCAGACGCTATTTATGTGATACATACCGAATTTCCAAGATTTATTATTAATCTTGAAAATGATGAAGTGGAATGGCTTGAAGATTTCGATCAACACGATCAACGTGAACTGGAAACAGAAGCTGAAAATTTAATTGAACAAGCCAATAAATTCTACGATAAGGAAGTAGAACGCTACGAAGAATAGTTATGCTAGAACAATTAGTACAATTAGATACAGATCTTTTTTTATATCTCAATAATTTAGGAACAACTACTTGGGATGGATTCTGGATGTTTTATACCACTAAATTTTACTGGATTCCATTGTATGCCATTTTGTTGTTTTTGATATACAAAATGCCAAATCCTAAAATATTTATTTTAACCGTTATCATCATTGCTTTAATGATAACCTTTACTGACCAAATTGCTAATTTGTTTAAAAAGGTATTGGTACTTCGTTTGAGACCCTGTCATGAACCAGCTTTAGAAGGGTTGTTTAGATTAGTGAAACCATATTGTGGTGGTCAGTTTGGATATTTTTCAGGGCATTCATCAAACTCTATGGCAGTTGCTATATTTGCTGGGTTTATGTTGCGTTACAGATTTAAATATTTACTATATATCTTAATTGTATGGGCAATTGGTATGGGATTTAGCCGTATTTATATTGGTGTGCATTATCCACTTGATGTTTTGAGTGGATGGATATTTGGAGGGCTTTCAGGCTATGCGTTTTATCGTTTGGATAAATACCTTCAAAACCGATTTAGTATGCGTTAATGTTGTTTTGTGAGAATGTAGTAATTAGCTTGTAAGCGCTCTTTGTACTGCCTTGAATTTGAACTAACTTGGTTTAAATCAAAAGTCTCTTGTTCTTCTATTTGATATAAGGATTGTATATATTCTGCATCTTCAGGACTAATACCAATAGCTAATAAACCAAATGTATCTTCTTTTGGGAATTCAATAGAGCCATCTTTTAATTTTATTGGAGGAATCTTATCACCATATTGCCAAATCACTTCTGGCGCTATATAATTAAACTGATATAAGTTCAAGTCACTTTGTTGTTTTAATTCTGAAATAGGTTTGTAAGTATCACTTATTAGAGCATTTTTAAGTGGTAATGCAGTAATAAGTAAAGTTGCAAATAAACCAAAGGTTAAGTAAAAGACATTTAACAGTTCTTTTTTTCTTAAATTCTTAAAAATTAAAATCCCAATTCCAAAAAGGATTAATCCAGAAATTATAAAATACAAAAAGTAGCCTTCCATAGAATCTTTCAAAAGCCAACCAACTATAAATGCATAGATGATTCCAATTAGACCAATCAAACCAAAATTAAAATACACAGGGAGTGTTTCGCGTTTGTCCTGTAGAGTTTTAAATTCTGTAATTAGATAATTTATGTAAAAGCTGATATTAATGGATAGCGGAATTAAAACAGGCATCAAGTAGCGTGATTTTTTTTCTGGAATTAGGGACAATAATATAACCGCTAGTAATGTCCATAGTAAACTGAACTGATAAGCCTTTAGGTTTTTAACTCTACTTTTTAAATAAGGATATAATAAGCTAATAAATGCAGGAATGGTCCATATACCACTTTGCGTAAAGAAACTCCAATAATAATAAAATGGTCTCACGTTGTAACTGCTCCAATTTCCCGTTTCTTTTTCTGTAATAGCAGCAAAGGTTTCAGGATCATAGGCCCGAACATACAGATACCACCAACCTCCAATTAAAATACCAATTACTAAAATACTAACAATAGCAATAAGTTTTTTGGGTAAAGGTTTATACTTAAAAGTAAAACCATACGCTAACAAAAATGGTAAGAGTAAAGCATATAATGAAACAGGACCTTTACTTAAAAATGAACATCCTATAAATAAGCTTGCTAAAAACGCATATTTCACATGGAATTTCTTTTGCTCTAAAAATTGAAATAGAAAGTAAATTGTAACACACATAAAACCATGAGTAAAAATATCCCAAGGTGCTTCAATAATAATTCCTATGATGTAAAATGATGAACCAGCTATCAGAGCATTTCTAAATGCAAAAGTGTTATTTTGGGTTAGCCCTCGTGAAATTTTAAATACAAAAACAACTAGTAAAATCACAAATAGAGCAGCAGGAAGACGCATAGCGAATACGCTTTTTACACCAAAAAATGCTGCTGAAATAGCTGTAAGCCAGGTTGGTAATGGTGGTTTTTCGTATCGTGCTTCTCCATTCATAGTCGTTAAAAGCCAATTGTTATCCGTTAGCATCTCACGAGCTGTAATAAAATTACGAGCCTCCATAATTGTCACATCTAGCACTTCCAAATTAGGAAGTAAAATTAGGAGGAATATTAGGCAGAGCGTTAAAACAGGATACGAATCAACTAGTTTCTTTAGCATATCTGTAAATTAAAAAAAGATTTCTAACATAAATGGTAGCACCTAAAATATGACCGATAAATAAAACAGGATCTTTTCTGAAAAAGGCATAGGTTAAAATTAGCATTGAACCTATCAAACTTAATGACCAAAAGCCCATAGGTAGAGAGGACTCTTTTTGTTTTTCGGAATACAACCATTGATAGACAAAACGCAATGTAAACACAATTTGCGAAATAACTCCTAAAATTAATAGCCACAAAGGTATGGCATCATTTCTAAATAATTTTTCTACATCAATACTGTTATTATTAAAATAATAAATAATAATAAAAGAAGGCACTAATAAAATAAACCATTGCAACCATTTTGGCATTTGCTCCCATTTGTTTTGTAGCTGAAGATTTCTAATATAGATGAAATAGGTAAGGCCTTGACCGAGCATTATGGCGAAATCATCCCGTAAATAGCCATAAACAAATAATAAAAATGATGCAATTAGACTTAAAGTCCAGAAAATAGTTGGTGTAATGACGCGACCTTGCTTTTCAGAATAAATCCATTGAATGATGAGTCGTGAGGAAAATAATATTTGAGCCAGAAACCCAATGCTATATATTATCCAATTACTCATTCGCTCTTTTTTGCAACGGAATAGTTAATATATTTTTTTTTCATCCATAAATAGGCAAAGCAATCCATTAAGGGCCCAATTAGCCTATTCCAAACACCAAATTTAGCCTGACCAGCAACACGCGGAAAATGCTGTACGGGAACTTGAATGATTTTCCCATTTTGTAATAATATCATAGCAGGTAAAAACCTATGTAAACCTTTGAACATAGGAATGCGTTTAGCATAATCTGTTTTTATGACTTTTAGAGGGCAACCTGTATCATCCATACCATCTTTTGTAAAGGCTCTGCGAATACCATTGGCAATAGTTGATGACATATTCTTTACAAACGAATCTTTTCTATTCGCTCTAACCCCAGTTACCAAATCGTATTCACCAATGTGCTCTAACAATAAATTAAAATCTTCAGGTGCTGTTTGTAAGTCAGAATCAATATAACCAACTAATTCAGTATTAGTATAATCAAAACCAGCTTTTATGGCAGCACTCAAGCCTCTGTTTTCAGCAAAACTGATAAAAGTGAAATTATCATGTCTGTTAGAAATGTCTTCAATAAGGTCTTGACTGGCATCTTTTGACCCATCATTCACAAAAAGAATTTTAGTTTTCTTTTTGGCTATTTCGCTATATTTAAGGAGTTCTTTTTCAACGCGAAGGAGGTTGTCTTCTTCATTATATACAGGTACAATAACAGTAAATTCGTAATCCATATTTAATGGGTTGGTTTTACAAATGTATTCTTTTTTATAGAATTCTAATCTTACAGAAAAAAAATGTTTCTTTGTACAAGATATTAGATTTATGAAAATATTAGTTACAGGTGCTGTTGGTTTTATAGGTTCTCATACTGCTGAACGATTGAAACATTTAGGGCATGATGTGGTAGGTCTTGATAATTTTTCTCCTTATTACAGTGAATCATTAAAGAAATTAAATGAACGTGATTTAGAAAAAATTGGTATTCAAGTTATAAAAAAAGATTTACGAGATACTGACCTTAAGGAGAGTTTGCCTTCAGATATTGAATACATATTCCATTTCGCAGCACAGCCAGGAATATCGTCGTCTTCAAGTTTTGAAGATTATTTTTCCAATAACATTATTGCCACTAAAAATTTAATAGACTATGCTTTAAAACTGCCAAATTTAAAGCTTTTTGTTAATATTGGTACATCATCAATTTATGGATTGGAAGCGACATTTCCAGAGGATATAGCGCCTAAGCCAGCTTCGCATTATGGCGTTACAAAATTGGCTGCTGAACAATTGGTTCTTCAAAAATCTAGAGAAAAACAATTAAAGGCATGCTCATTACGTTTGTATTCGGTTTTTGGACCTCGTGAACGTCCTGAAAAGATGTACACAAAATTAATTGCTTGTGGTTTTAACCAAGAAGAATTTCCGCTTTTTGATGGAAGTGCCAAGCATCTACGTAGTTTTACTTATGTTGATGACATTGTAGATGGTGTGGTGAGTGTTATCGGTAAGGAAAATTTGGTTGATGGTGAAGTTATTAATTTAGGTACTGAAATAGAACATACTACCCAAGATGGTATTGATGCTGTTGAAAAAGTCATGGATATGATTATTAAAATAAACCATGTTGAAGCTAGAGCAGGTGATCAGTGGCGAACAAAAGCCAATATAGATAAAGCGAGAAAGTTGTTGAATTATAATCCGGAAACTACATTGCTGGAAGGAGTGGAAAAGCAGGTCTCTTGGTATAAAGAAAACTTTCTATAATTCCTTTTTTAAGTTCAGCAAGTAGTTTGCTGCTGCAAAAGGTGTTGTTTGGTTTTTTTCAATTAAAAGTAACTGCTCTTTTAATGCTTTTTTTATAACAGTATTTTCAAAAAAGTCGGTATGTAGTTTATCTTTGATACTTTGCAATAGCCAGAATTTATTTTGATCTTGACGCCTTTTGGAAAAATAATTATTTGCTTTAGTTAGAGTTAGGTAATCAGAAATAGCATTCCAAATACTGTCAATTCCATCATTTTTTAAGGCACTACATAATAATACTTTTGGCTGCCATTCAGATTCCTTTTTAGGGTAAAGATGGAGTGCTCTATTAAATTCCACTTTAGCTAATTTAGAAGCTTTTAAATTGGAGCCATCTGCTTTGTTTATTGCGATTAGATCTGCCATTTCAATAATACCACGTTTAATACCTTGTAACTCATCACCAGCACCTGCCAATTTTAAGAGTAAAAAGAAATCAACCATGTCATTCACCGCAGTTTCGCTTTGACCAACACCAACGGTTTCAATAATAATGGTGTCAAAACCTGCTGCTTCACATAATATGATGGTTTCACGAGTTTTTCTAGCTACACCTCCCAACGTGTCGCCAGAAGGGGATGGTCTGATAAAAACATTGTTGTCTTTTACCAAATCTTCCATACGGGTTTTGTCACCTAGAATGCTTCCTTTAGAAATGGAACTACTTGGGTCAATAGCCAAAACCGCAATTTTATTGCCTTTTTGAGAAAGATATTTTCCAAAACTCTCAATGAATGTGCTTTTTCCAACACCAGGAACTCCTGTTATCCCTACGCGAATTGACTTATTGGCATAAGGGAGGCACGCTTTAATTATGTCACTGGCCGTTTTATAATGGCTTGGATTTTTACTCTCAATAAGTGTAATAGCACGACTTAAAGATGAAATATTTCCTTTTAAAATTTCTTGTACTAATTCATCAACAGACGGCTGTTTTTTCCGTTTTAATTTTAATTTGTCTAAAGCAGCTTCGTTGGTGATTTCTGAATCAGAAACACCATGTTGCTCACTTAAAGCAGAAATATGTGGTTTTTTTTTAGTCAAAAGTTTCTATAGGTACCTCAATTTTGGTTTTGTCCCATGCCATTGTTAATGCAATAACGTCTAACGTGTTATCAAATCCTATGGTAAACTGTTCAACAGTTTTATTAATATGTTGCACAGGTACAGCCAAACTAATAATATCAAATTCAGGTTCGCGCATAGGTTTCATTTCTTTATCTACTCCCCAAGCATATTGTTTTGTGTTAAACATAATTTGCCATGTGGAATCATTAGGAATGGTCCATAACGTGTATTTTCCTGCGGGAAGTGAATCGTTATTTATTTTTAAGGGCTTGTTTGTTTTAAACGTAGTCGCCTCATTGGCACCTGTTCGCCATACTTCTTTATACGGAACTAAACCACCAAAAATTTCCCTGCCACGTTTTGATGGTCTATTATAAACCACATCAAGCTGTAAGTCATTTTCTACTAGTGTCACAGTATCAATCGGACTTTTGCGAGGGACTAATAAGCTATCATCTATAAAATATGAGTAACAAAAAAGACCAATAGCAACGATTAATAAAAAACCAAAAAACCATTTAAATAGTTTATTCATTGATGTTTGAGATTAATTAAGATAAAGATAATTCAATTCTAAATGCTACTAAAATAGTAAGCAATATATTTTTATTATAGAAAAATAAATATCTTTTTGCAACATTCATATTTTTATGTCGTCTTTAAGATGAACTAATCAAAATACCAAAAAGTAAAGCATGTTTCAGACTGATATCATTGAAAAATGCAAAGCAAATGATCGTAAAGCACAAATGCAGTTATACAACCAGTACTGCAATGGTATGTATATAGTTGCCAAACGATTTATTAAGAATGATGCTCAAGCTGAAGATGTTGTTCAGGATGCCTTCATTAAGGCATTCACAAAACTACATCAATATCATGCTGAAGTTACTTTTGGGGCTTGGTTAAAACGTATTGTTATAAACACCAGTATTGACACCCTTAAAGCCAATAAACAACGTTTGGTTGAATTGGAGGAGGTGCACCTGAAAGTGGTTGATACTAGTGATGATGACAAATGGTTGGTTGACGATGCTGTGACTATTGAAGAAATAAAAGAAGCTATTAATTCATTATCTGAAAAGTATAGATATGTTGTGATGCTTTACCTGATAGAAGGTTATGATCATCAGGAGATATCTGAAATATTAGATATTACTGAAGTTGCTTCAAGAACACAGCTTTATAGAGGAAAATTAAAATTGCAAGAACTGTTAAAATACAAAAAGGATGGCACAAGATATTAGAGATGTAATTAAAAACGATAAAACACCAGTGCATACTAAAATGCAAGAAGGTCATGAGGCACGTTTTCTTAAAAAACTGGAAGAACAATTACCTGAAGAAAAATTGAAATCTTGGTCCTGGTTACGTATTGCTGCCAGTGTAGTTATAGCTTTAGGTTTAGGTTATGGTGCCTATAATTATTTTAAAATAGACGGCCCTAATGTTATTGAACCAAAAGTAGTTGATGCCAATACTCAAGAAGCCACAATGAAATCCTTGGGTGACATTTCACCAGATCTTAAAAAAGTGGAAGACTATTATTTGGCAAATATCAATTTAGAATTGTCAAAAGTGAAGCTAACACCTGAGAACAAAGAGCTTATTGATGGTTATCTAAATCAGTTGGGGGAACTTAACAAAGAATATAAAAAACTTTCAGTTGAACTTACTAATTCAGGCCCTAATGAACTAACAGTTAATGCATTGATTACCAATTTAAAGTTGCGTTTAAATCTTATGTATCGTCTAAAAGAACAATTAAAAACATTGAGTAATTCACAATCAAATCAAAAACGAACAACAGCTTAAATTAATTTAAAAATGAAAAAAATATATATAATACCGTTGCTTTTATGCTTTTGCTTGAGTGTTTCAGCACAGCAAAAGTTGGATAAAGTTTCACAATCTATCAATGTCAATGATAATGTAAAGATTGATTTAAATACCAGTTATACCAATATTGAAATAGATACTTGGAACAAAGACATTATTGAGGTAGAGGCCTACATTGAAAGTAGTGTATTGAGTAAGGAGGAGTTGCAAAAACATTTAGAAAACTGGAAGATAGATGTTGATGCCTCAAAAGATAGAGTGATTATTTCCTCTGATTTAGGAGGTTTGTCATGGTCTGATAATTCTAGTCTTTTCGAATTACAATCATTGGATGCGCTTCAGGACCTTGAAGTTGAACTGGCTAATATTCCAGTTATGCCTATGGTTGAAGGCTTATTGGAGTCTATGGATTTAGCCAATATGCCAAAAATGCCGAAAATGCCAAAGATGCCTGATTTACCAGATCTTCCTGATGGTATGAGTAATATCAATTTTGATTATGAGCGCTACCAAGAAGAAGGTGAAGCTTATATGGAAAAATGGAGTAGAGAGTATGGCGATAAATATGGAGAAGCCTATGCTAAAAAAATGGAAAAGTGGGCTAAAGAAGTGGATTCTGAAGCACTAGCTAAATATGAAAAGGATATGGAAGCTTGGGGCGAGAAGTTTGGTGAAAAGTTCGGTGCTAAATTCGAAAAAGATATGGAGAAATGGGGTGATGAATTCGGAGAAAAATTTGGTAAGAGCATGGAGAAATGGGGCGAAGAATTTGGTGAAGAGTTTGGGAAAAGTATGGAGAAATGGGGTGAAGAGTTTGGCAAGCAAATGGAGGAGCAAGCAAAGGTTTGGGAAGAGCAAGCAAAAGTTTGGGAAGAACAAGCCGGTATTCTTGAGGAGCGTTCTAAAGAGAATGAAGAGGCCTATCGTGCATTATTTGAATCTCGATCATCTAAAAATTTAAATATTAAAAAGGTTATAAAAATAAAAATCCCTAAAAAAGCAAAATTGAATTTAAACGTGAGGCATGGTGAATTGAAAGTATCGTCATTAATCAACAACGTGAAGGCTGATTTGAATCATGCCACTTTTTTAGCTAACAGCATTGATGGAGAAAAAACCTCCATCAATGCTTCTTATGGCTCTGTTTTGATTAAAAGTTGGGAATTAGGCACTCTTAAATTAAATTTTGTTGAAAATGCTATTTTACAAGATGTCAATGGCTTGGTGTTAAATTCCAATTCTTCAAATATTGGTATAGACAGACTAGCTGGTAATGCTATTTTAACAGGTAGTTTTGGAGATTTAGTTATTCACAATATATCTGAAGACTTCAATAATATTAATATAACACTTGATAATAGTAATGCGGCTGTTAAGCTTCCTAAAGTGGATTTTAACCTACAATATCAAGGTAAAAACTCACGATTACATCATCCCAAAAACAAGAATGATAATGCGGTGTCGTCTTTTAAGTTAGGGAGTTTGAATAGTAATAAAACCATTGCAATAAATGCTAGGTACAGTAAAGTAGTCATGGAATAGTTTATTATATTTGAATTATATTCAATTTAATGAACACCCATACTTTTACCTCATTTCTAAATTCACTTTATCCACAACCAATACCTGTTTTAGATAAGCGTATTCCACATCATGAATTCGTTTTCATAGACTTATCTGATTCCAATCAAGACTTACAAACTTTTGATATTAATTCATCAACCCAATGGGAGCAATATATACATAGCTATTGCGAAAACCATCAAGCTAGTGTGGCTTATGGAGGCTATTTAGAGAAGCGAAATATATATAAACGCAGTTCTTACTTCAATCAAAATAATCCAGACTCCGAAAGAAACATACATTTAGGATTAGACTTATGGACTTCAGCTGGAAGTAACATTTACACACCCTTGGACGGAACAGTTCATAGTTTTGCTAATAACACTAATTATGGTGATTATGGTCCAACACTCATTTTAGAACATCAAATGGGTGAAACCAACTTTTTTACATTGTATGGTCATTTGAGTTTGGAGTCAATCAAGGACTTGAAAGTTGGTCAATTTTTTAAAGCTCAAGAATGTATAGCAACATTGGGTGATGCCACAGTTAATGGAGACTACGCACCACATTTGCATTTTCAAATTGTAAGAGACATGTCAGCTTATAAAGGTGATTATCCAGGCGTGTGCAGTTTAAACGATTTAGAGTTTTTTTCTAATAATTGCCCAGATCCAAATACATTATTGAAATTGGGTTAATGAGATACCAAAACCTTAAAAGTCTTTTTGTAATCGTTTTGATCAATAACGTCCATAAAGTATAAGGCGTTTTTTAAAGATGATACATCCACAATAATATTCTCATTATTTGAATCTTGATTGGAAATGGATTGTTTCATAATCATTTTACCCTCTAACGTGTATAATGTAATGCTTTTAATTTGAAAAGGTTGACTTTTAATTATTGAAATCTGATTACTAGCAGGATTAGGATAAATAGTGAGCGACTCAAAATTGTTGTGGCTAATGCTTAAGGTTTCCAAAAGTATGTCATTAGCTGTTCCCAAAATATTATTCCCGCCGCTATTAACAACAACAGTTCCGTCGGCAGCATCATAGCTATGAGCAATAGAAATAGCTTGATTGTTATCAAGCACTTCAAATTCAATATTAAAAATAACTTCATCAGTAGTAATGTTACCCGATAGACTAGCGGCTTCATATTTCACAAGACCCGGAGTACTAGTATCATTCACAGGAGTAAAGCCAAAAGCATAAACAGGTGTTAGACTATTAATTTGGATAACACTTGGGTTGTATTCTAATTTTATACGTAAAGCATTGTAGGGGCTTCCTGTTGACATAATGGAATAGTTAAATGTTTGGCCATTAGTAAACGGTGGCATTTGATCAGCAGAGGCAATCAAATCAACAGATTGTGCTGAAATAAACCCAGACGAAAGCAAAAGGCTAATAGTAAAAAACGAAATAATCTTATTAAATAAATTCATAGTCTTCTTTTTAATCATTTTGTGTCTCTCCTGACAATTGATAATTTCCAGAAAAAATTCCTAAATCAAAAATGTTGATTGTAGTATTATTATCAAAATCAGCTCGTGAGTCAAACCCAGAATCTCCAGAGCTCAAATTGTAAGTTCCAGAGAAAATACCTAGATCAAATATATTGATGACATTATCATTGTTAACATCACCTGCCAATAGTACATCATTAAATGTTTCAATACTGTTGGCTGTTAGGTTTATGGTTTTTAAACGCTGCAAATACATAGGATGCTTTACAAGAATTTTATATTCGCCTTGACTAATGGTTGATGGTAAACTGATTTCTCCTAAAGCATTTCCAAATTCAGTAAAAGCATATAACGGAGTTACTAAATCATTTATATGGAAAAGTTGTATGTCAAAATTACCACTATAGTCTGTTCGCCCTTGTAAAGAGACATTCAGTTGAAGACTGTATTCAGGGATTTCCACAGTAACTATTTGCTCACAAGAATCTGATACGTTACCAGATGCATCCGTAGCAATCCAAGTTATAGTGGTATCTCCTAAAGGAAAAGCATCTGTGAGTTCCAAGCCATCAGAGCGGCTAGCTTCAATATTAATATCACTATCACAATTATCAGTAATTAACGGTTCTGTAATGGTAATGTTTGCTTCATTTGTACCAACCGATACAGCTTCAATTAGATCATCTGGACAGCTTATTTCTGGAGCTTCAATATCATTAATTACCGTCCAAATAAAATTAGTGGAAACATCTAAACTACCTGGTTTGCTTACTGTAATAGTCACTTCATAAACACCATCACTATTTGGTCCACCATTAACTGCTGTTTCATCAATGACGCCAAATATTAATCCATTTGTAGGTTCAATATCTATACCCAAAGGCTGTCCGCTAATGGAATACACCAAATTGTCTGCTGGATTACCACCAGAACCTTCAGCTTGAAAATCAGATAATTCCAGCTCACAGTCTGATCTATCAGCAATAGGTTCAATATTGAGAGGCGGATAGCTTATACCTAAAACCTCAATAGCATTAATTATTGGATTCTGTAGTTCAAATAGAAACTGTATGTCCATAACACCATCAGTGATTTCAATATTATTTTGAATCATACCTGCTATGCGATGTCCAAATTCTTTTGAAGGATCCAGTTTTTCAATGACTCTTATGTCTTCGATATTGACGTTAAAAATACGTTCATTAGGTTCTGATGTGCCATTATAAAGGTTAGCGAAATAGAGATTTACAATATAGGAACCATTTGGAAGACTAATTGAATAAGTAACAGGGAAATCGAGGTCATTAGTGCTTAATTCAGAACGCATAATCTCTTCATACTCGGCTTGACTTATGTAGTCTGGAATAGAAACATCTCGATTTTCATAAATGATTTCGTCAATTGTAAATGGTGATCCAGAAGATACTACGTATGAATCTCCTGTTGTTGAGGTGTTGGCTTCCCATTCTGGGCCACCATCTGAAGCAAGTACCATAATACCACCTGAATTAATTCTAACAACTGGTGAATATATATCCGTTAATTCTCCAGTTAATGAAATGGTTGTGGGTGTGTTGGTGCCGTTGTGAACAACTTCTAACGAAGCTGTTTTTTCTCCCAAAATTTCGTCGGAACTGAAATCCACTGGAACTTTAACAGATGCACCAGGACTTAAATTGAAAGGTAATTGAAAATCACTTGAGAATAAATTAGAATTTGTTCCAATGAAATTTAAGGCAGTTATGGTTATCGAACTATCGGTGGGCCCACCTTCATTGTTAAGCGTAATATATTTGGTACGTTGTGAATTGTTTACTGGAGTCAATCCAAAATTTAATGGTGCTGGATTAATAGAGAGTACACCATCAAGATTTTCATAAACTTCTATAAAATCCCAAGTCGCAGTAAAGGGATTTGGACTGGTATCACTCCTTGAAGTAGAAATAAGCCCTATTGCTAATCCTTTGTTATCAGAATCATCTAAAAAACTTGTTGGTAGAACAATAGGCGATCCTAATAAATTTAATGTTTCCCCATCATCAATAGAATAAAATGGTTGAGCCAGATTACTGACTGGATCAACAGAAATATATAAATTAATAGCACTTGAGTTTAATATATTAGGAATGTTATAGCTTTCGTTAACTGTAACGATGCCATTATCTTCTAAAACTACTTGTAGTCCATTTAAAGCATCAGCATTTAAAGTCCCATTCATAAAAACCAATTTCAAATAATTGTCTTGGTCACCAGTACCTAATTGAACACCATAAGATTGATAGTCTATTGGAGCGTTTTGTGAACCACCAGAACCAAAATAAGGCGATTCTATTTTTGAATGAACAGTAAAAGGATTTGAGTTTGAATCTACATTTACACCAAATTGAAAACCATAATCTTGATTGTTAAGTGCTTCAAAGGCATCACCTCCGGTTACATTATCAACAGTGGCTTTTCCAGCAGCACCTCCAAACGATATGCTTTCTTCATCAAATTGTGTTAGATAATCTGTTGTGCCACTTGGGTCTAACATAAGACCAGTAAAACCAAGTCCAAAGAAACCTGTTCCAGGATTGTTATTCCAAAATGGGTAATCTATAGGCAAATTAGTTGTTGTACCATTATTAGGGTCTAATGCAAAAACATCATTCACGTCTAAAATAGTATCGTTATCATCATCGGGATCATTTAAATCAGAAATAAAATCACCATCATTATCTTTAGGTTTACTACTTTGTGAGCATGGGTTTGTGTTGTTATCTATTTCATCTTGATTGGTGTAACCATCACCATCATTGTCTGCATTTGGATCATAGCCTGCATCGCCTGGCAACAAACAATTAATATCTGTAGGTTCAAAAATAGTTACACTATTGGATCCATAAGTTGCAGCCCAAACTGTTCCAGGAAAAATATCATCATCACCTTGTGCGGTAACATCCAATGGTAAACTACCGAAACCATTAAAAGTGGTTTCAGATTCTAGTACTTCATCACCAGATTCATTGAGGACGTATCGATTGATATTACCATTAAAAGATGCAGTTAAGATATTCCCTTGCATGTTACCACCAAAATTGGAAGCAGTATATTCTGTAATGCCATTAGTAGATGAATTGACTCGCGCTAGAATATTATTTCTAGGACTTGCTATAGGTTCATCCGCTAAAAACTCACCAAGTTCTGGACGATCGGGAAAGTCGGTAATGGTAAAACTGGAGTTGAAATAACCAGATGTTCCGCTTATTAAATTTTCTAAATCATAAGAATTTGTAGCAACCCAAGAGCCATCAACTTTTTCATAGGTGTAAATTCCAGCTCTTGATGGAAATGCCAATATAGGAATAGGGTGTCCGCCATAGTATGTTTCATTGGCATCATTGATAGTCCCTACGTAATGTAATGGATCATTAATAATTGTACTACCATTTTCGTTCAGTTCATTTTTAATATAATGGTTATTTGGGTCATAGACCATCGTGCTTTCATCACCTAAAAACGTATCAGTACCGCTATCATAAATTCTAGGTAAACCACCCCAAAGGGAATTGGCACCATTATCTGAAGTATATATTTTTCCATTTTCAGCTATAACAACATCATAGGCATTCCTAAATCCTGCAGAAAAAATTTGAATAGGACCTCCAACTTCCGGGAAGGCCTGATTTAAACTATTATTTCCTCCAAACGGATCACCAATATCGATAGTCGAATTATACATGGGATGTCCTACTGGATAAGGGAATTCAGGATGTGTATTGTCAATGTCTAAACGAGTTGGATCATTTAAAGTGGGTAAGTCATATACATAATTACTGCCATTTCTTGGGTCAGTATAAACTGGCATGCTCTCCAAATCTGTTAAATTCACAATTAACATGGAGCCTGAAAAGAAAAATTCTGGCGTACCAGCAAAATTGTTACTTGGAGCACCTTTATTAGTTTGCCCTCCTTGAACAATCAATAAAAAAGTGTCTCCGTTTCGTTCAAACATATCCAATCCATTCACAGCATGGTTTTCTTCACAGCGTGGTAATCCACGAATTAAATCGGTTTTTTCCCAAACGCCATTAATTTTTTCGAGTCTGGATAGCATACTGGAATTAGTATCTAAATTAGTATCATTACCGCCAGCACCACCACCTAACAAATAGTCAGAAGAAGTTACATATAAAACAGGGTTTTCGGCGGTTCCAGCCGTCATGATTCCTGTAATGAGTCGTTGCTGACTTGGATTGAAAATCCCTTCATCATTATGATTGGGAATACCAAATCGGATATTAGTTATTTCTTCGCTGTTAATAACGGTATAAGTACCATCACCAGCTACAGCATTATCACGTTCTATAGTATAAGCCCATATGATACCATTCTGTTGAGCTACATATAATCTATCGTCTGGACCAAATTCTAAAGATGTTGGATTTAAAACATTTTCATTCTGAAGTCCTGTTGAACCAAAGCTTATGGTTTGTGCAACTAAATTTGATGACATAAATGCCATGAGTAATAAAGTTGTGGTTAAGCAACCAAAACCAAACTTAAATGCATTAATAATAAAGGTCATTCTTTTTAATTTTCAATTACTGCTATTAACCGAAAAATCTTTTTGGAAAGAGAATTATGATATAAATTTAAGTATATATACTTAAGTAAATGAGTAATTTATGGTTTATTCGATGTAATGGAAAAATATTAGTTATGCTGAATAATAAAATAAAAGAAGCCCTGAATCACAGGGCTTCTTATATTACTAAATATGTGTTAAACTATTCTACTAAAACCCAATCACCTTTATTGATTAATGGTTCAGCTTGTTTATACTTTAAAGTCTTGTTTTCTCCACTCATAACGTGCTTTATTGTTACACGATCATTTCGTCCAATTTTAGGTCTATCGCGTACAATGGTTTCAACAACCTCTTGTTGGCGTTGTGTATTACCAGCTGCTCTACTTTGAGCAGCACGTTCATCCATATTTGGAATTTCTTCTTTAGAAGTTTCTAGTTTTTCCTTCTTTCGGGTTTGACGAGCTTCCTGAATAGTATTTTGTGTTTCTGTTGGTAATTCACCTTTGAATAAAAATGAGATAACATCTTTATTCACTTGGTCAATCATACTTTTAAACAACTCAAAAGCTTCGAACTTATAAATAAGTAGCGGATCTTTTTGCTCATGCACTGCTAATTGAACAGACTGTTTTAACTCATCCATTTTACGTAAATGTGTTTTCCAAGAATCATCAACTATGGCCAACGTGATGTTCTTTTCAAAATCATTGATAAGTTGCTTACCATTGGTTTCATAAGCTTTTTCTAAATCTGTTACTACTTGTAGGTTCTTAACACCATCAGTAAAAGGCACTACAATACGCTTAAACTTATCGCGCTGAGTTTCATACACATTTTTAATAACGGGGAAAGCCATTTCAGCGTTACGCTCCATTTTTTCACGGTAATGCTCAAATGCAGCTTTGTATATTTTGCCTGCTAGTTCCTGTGCCCCTAGTTTTCCAAATTCAGCTTCGGTAACTGGTGAGCTCATTGAGAAATAACGAATTAATTCAAATTCAAAATTCTTGTAATCATTGGCTTCCTTGTTAGATTCAGCAATACCTTCAGACGTATCATATATCATGTTGGCTAAATCTACACGTAAACGCTCACCATGTAAGGCATGACGACGACGTTTATAAACGACCTCACGTTGCGCATTCATCACATCATCATATTCCAATAATCTTTTACGCACCCCAAAGTTATTCTCTTCCACTTTTTTCTGTGCACGCTCAATAGATTTTGAAATCATGGAATGCTGAATAACTTCACCTTCTTCCAAGCCCATTCTATCCATCATTTTGGCAATACGCTCACTACCAAATAATCGCATTAAATTATCTTCTAAAGACACGTAGAACTGAGAACTTCCTGGATCTCCTTGACGTCCAGCACGACCACGTAACTGTCTATCTACACGACGGGAATCATGACGTTCTGTACCAACTATAGCTAGACCACCTGCTGCTTTTACTTCGTCAGACAATTTAATATCGGTACCACGACCAGCCATGTTTGTTGCAATAGTTACTTGCCCTTTTCGTCCAGCTTCATCTACAATTTCAGCTTCTTTTTTATGTTGCTTGGCATTTAAGACATTATGAGGAATCTTACGAATACTTAACATCTTACCTAATAATTCTGAAATCTCAACTGACGTTGTACCAATTAAAACTGGTCTTCCAGCTTGTGATAATTTAGTAACCTCATCAATTACAGCGTTGTATTTTTCACGTTTAGTTTTGTAAACTAAATCTTCACGGTCGTCACGCGCAATAGGTTTGTTAGTTGGAATTTCTACGACATCTAGCTTGTAAATTTCCCAGAATTCACCAGCTTCAGTTACGGCTGTACCAGTCATACCAGATAGCTTACGATACATTCTAAAGTAATTCTGTAACGTTACTGTTGCAAAAGTTTGGGTGGCATCCTCAATTTTTACATTCTCTTTAGCCTCAATAGCCTGGTGTAAGCCGTCGCTATAACGGCGACCATCCATGATACGACCTGTTTGCTCATCAACAATCATTACCTTATTGTCCATGACCACGTATTGCGTGTCTTTTTCAAATAAGGCATAAGCCTTAAGTAATTGATTTAAAGTATGAATGCGTTCTGATTTTACACCAAAGTCTCTAAATAAGTCTTCTTTAAGGTTTGCTTCTTCTTCAGATGATAAGCCTTGTGACTCAATTTTTGCAATCTCGATACCAATTTCTGGCATGACGAAAAAGTTAGGATCATCTTTTCCTGAAAGAAATTCAATACCCTTATCCGTTAATTCAATTTGATTATTCTTTTCTTCAATGACATAGTATAATTCCGCGTCAATTTTTGGCATTTCACGGTTATTATCCTGCATGTAGAAGTTTTCGGTTTTTTGAAGTAGTTGTTTTATACCTTCTTCACTTAAAAACTTAATTAAGGCTTTATTTTTAGGCATACCACGATACACTCGTAATAATTGAAAACCACCTTCTTTTGTATCACCTTCGGCAATTAGTTTTTTAGCTTCAGCTAAAACTCCAGTTAAATATTTTCTTTGAACCGAAACGATGTCATCAACTTTTGGTTTCAATTCAATGAACTCATGACGATCACCTTGAGGAATTGGTCCAGAAATTATTAACGGTGTACGTGCATCATCAATTAATACTGAATCCACCTCATCTACAATGGCATAATGGTGTGGTCGTTGTACTAAATCATCTGGTGAATGCGCCATATTATCACGCAAGTAATCAAAACCAAATTCATTATTAGTTCCGTAAGTAATATCGGCACGATAAGCTTTTTTACGAGCAGCTGAATTGGGTTGATGATAATCAATACAATCGACACTTAAACCATGAAATTCAAATATAGGAGCCATCCAAGCACTATCGCGTTTGGCCAAATAATCGTTAACGGTTACTAAGTGTACACCACGACCAGCTAAAGCATTTAAGTAAACCGGTAAGGTAGCTACCAATGTTTTACCTTCACCTGTTTGCATTTCGGCAATTTTACCTTGGTGCATGGCAATACCACCTATTAATTGCACATCATAATGTACCATGTCCCAGGTGATGGGTTTCCCTGCTGCATCCCAGGAGTTTGCCCAGATTGCTTTATCATTATCAAGTGTTACATAATCTTTTTCACCAGAAACTTCACGATCAAATGTATTGGCTGTGACCTCAATTTCAGTATTATCAACAAAGCGTTTTGCTGTTTCTTTTACCACTGCGAAAGCTTCAGGTAAAATATCATTGAGAACACCTTCGGTTATGTCGTAAATTTCATCTTTTATTTTGTCTATTTCAAGATAGATGTCTTCACGCTCATCAATATCTTCCGTATTTTCAGCTTGTTCTAATAAAGATTCTATTTTTTCATTCAGCGGTTTACGCGCTTCTTCAATTTTCTCCTTAAAAAAGCTGGTTTTAGCACGTAATTCGTCATGTGATAATTGCGCTAAAGCAGATTCAAATGTTTTTATTTGTTTGACTATAGGCATGATGGCTTTGACGTCTTGTTTTGATTTGTCGCCAACAAATACCTTTAGTACAGAATTTAAAAAACTCATGTTTGTATGTTTTAGTTTAACTAGCATGTATGCTAGTTTTGAAATATGTTTTACACTTTAAGATTTTAGGCTCTCAAAGATATGGTTGATTTGGTCAATTTTATAATTATCAGACACAAAAAAAGTCTCTGACGAGACTTTTTTTATAAGCTTTTATAAATATTAATATTCATCCTCATTCCAGAGGTAATCTTCGTCAGTTGGATAATCTGGCCAGATTTCCTGAATAGATTCGTAAGAGTCTCCTTCATCTTCAATAGATTGTAGGTTTTCAACAACTTCTAAAGGTGCTCCAGTCCTAATTGAATAATCAATTAGTTCATCTTTTGTTGCTGGCCAAGGTGCATCACTTAAATAAGATGCTAATTCTAATGTCCAATACATTTGTAATGTGTTTTAATTTTTTTGCAAAAATAAATTTTTAGTTTAAATAGGCAAGAAAAAAAACAATTAATTACTCAATAATGATAAGAACGTGTTTTTAGCTGTACCCTTAACATAAAAACCCATGTTATTTTTACAGTAATAATAGTTTTAATCAAGAAGATGAATTAGTGTTTTTCAGGAATCCATTTAATTTCATCTGCTTGCAGGTCATAGGACAATTTCCGTGCCAATACAAAAAGATAGTCTGAGAGTCGGTTTAAATACTTTAAAGCCATAGGATCTATGGGTTCTAAATCGTTTAGGGCAGAGGCTAAACGTTCCGCTCTACGGCACACACAACGCGCAATGTGACAGAATGACACGGTTTGGTGACCGCCTGGTAACACAAAATGTGTCATTTGAGGTAACTCCGTATTCATGGTGTCCATTTCGGTTTCAAGTAGCGAGATATTTTTTTCTGAAATTTTTGGAATGTTCAGACGTTCTTTACCACTTTTTAAAATAGCTTTTTCCGGATCAGTGGCTAATATGGCGCCAACTGTAAACAGCCTATCTTGAATGTGGGTAATAATATCTTTATAATGTTGTTTAATGTTTTGGTCGCGAATAAGTCCTAAATGCGAGTTTAATTCATCAACAGTTCCGTAGCTGTCAATACGAATATGGTGTTTGGGGACTCGTGTTCCTCCAAATAATGCTGTGGTTCCTTTATCGCCTGTTTTGGTGTAAATTTTCATGGGAACAAAGTTAAAGGTTAAATATTATTGAACAATGGCTTTATACGCGAATTTTGAAGTGCTCTTTAACCTGCTCTTTTCTAAAAAATACGAAACCCCAGAAATAGGTGTCTATTGTGACTGTTACCTGTGGATGTTTTTTAATCTGTTCCCAAGCCTCTGTCATGCCTTTTGACCAATAAATGTCATCGAAAACAAAAACACTATTATTATTGGTTGTAGGTAACAATTGATTAAAATAATTTATTGTAGCTTCCTTGGTATGGCTACCATCAAAAAAAATCAAATCAAACGATTGGGTATTTAATTTTTGAAGATACGCATTAAAATCACCTGTAAGGATTGTTGTGTTTGTATGGTTTTTAAGTTGCTGTTTTGTGAATGTCGCTATGTTAGGGCAGCCCTCAATACTGATTATTTTAGATTTAGGATTCCCTAAAGCCAGTGCGTTAGTTGCTATGCCTAATGATGTGCCTAACTCTAACATATTTTGAGGATTTAGATACTGCGTTAGTCTAAATAAGAGCTTACTTCGTTTTAATGTAGTTCCTGAAGTTTTAGCGATTTCAGAAATTTGACGTGTTTCTGATTTGTGTTTTTTGGAGCCTGGTCCTAAATCAGTTATTTTAATCAGACTATCATTTCGCAATAAATGGGTTCTGTAGCGACTTAATTTTGAATAAGCAGTATATACTGTTTGGTCGTAAAAGCATTTTGTAACCATATCATAAATAAAAGGCGAATGCACACCGTGTTGATTGGTAGATGATATGATAAATTTTAAATAGGATAGAATTGAATACCACATGGTTATTGTTCCATTTTTTCCATAAGTTCTAACCAACGCATTTCTTTTTCTTCAATGGTATCTAAAATTACTTGTAATTGATTGGATAAATCTTGAATGGCATCGGTTGATAAATCAGGATTAAGAAATTGACTTTCCAGTTCTTTTTTGTTAAACTCCAATGATTTTAATTTACTTTCAATATTCTTAAACTCTTTTTGCTCGTTATAGGATAGGGTATTATTACTGTCTTTTTTCCATTGCTTTTTATCCTTTTTCGAATTGTCAGTAGTTTCAGGTTCTTGACTGTCTTCATAAATTCTAAAGTCAGAATAATTTCCTGGGAAATCTTCAATAACACCATCGCCTCGGAATACAAATAAATGGTCAACAATTTTATCCATAAAATAACGGTCATGCGAAACCACAATGAGGCACCCAGGAAAATCCAATAAGAAATTTTCGAGTACATTGAGCGTCACAATGTCTAAATCGTTGGTTGGTTCATCTAAAATTAAAAAATTAGGGTTTTGAATTAAGACTGTACATAAATATAGGCGTTTGCGTTCACCACCGCTTAACTTTTCAACGAAATCATATTGTTTTTTTCTGTCGAAGAGAAATCGCTCCAACAGTTGTTGGGCACTAATTTGTCGTCCTTTTTTTAAAGGGATATAATCACCAAATTCTTTGATAACATCAATTACTTTTTGTTCTTGTTTAACAGGAATTCCGGATTGCGTGTAGTAACCAAATTTTACGGTTTCACCAATTACAACTTTTCCAGAATCTGGTACGACGGATTGTGTAATGATATTTAAGAAAGTTGATTTACCAGTACCATTTTTTCCAATAATTCCAATGCGTTCCCCTTTTTTAAAGGTGTATTCAAATTTGTTAAGTATGGTTTTGTCTTTATAGCTTTTCGAAATATTATGTAATTCCAATATTTTGCTACCCAACCGTTCCATGTTTAATTCCAATTGCACTTCATGGTCTTTTCTACGTTGATGCGCTCGATGTTTAATGTCATGGAAATCATCAATACGCGATTTGGATTTTGTGGTACGTGCTTTGGGTTGCCTGCGCATCCAGTCCAATTCCTTTTTAAAGAGTTGTTTTGCTTTTCCCGTTTCAATAGCTTCACGCTCTATACGAGCTTCACGTTTTTCTAAATAGTAAGAGTAATTGCCTTTATAAGTATATAATTCGCCATGGTCTAGTTCAATAATTTCATTACACACACGCTCCAAGAAATAACGATCATGAGTAACCATAAATAAAGTGATTTGCTCCTTTGCAAAAAAGGATTCTAACCATTCAATCATTTCCAAATCCAAATGGTTGGTTGGCTCATCTAGAATTAAAAGGTCTGGTTTTTTCAGCAAGGCATTTGCTAAAGCTAGACGTTTTTTTTGTCCACCCGATAAGGTGCTTATCTTTTGGTTGAGGTTATCTAGCTTCAATTGAAACAGTATTTGCTTGTATTGTGTTTCAAAATCCCATGCATTGTGCCTATCCATATTGTCAAACGCTTTTTGATAAGCTTCCGTGTCGTCTGGATTTTTAATGGCAGTTTCGTACTGTTTTATAATATCTAGAATAGGATTTTTTGTATCAAAAATAGCCTGCTCCACAGTCAGGTTGCTATCTAATTTGGGGTCTTGTGATAAAAAAGCTGTAACAATATCTTTTCGGTATATAATTTGTCCAGAGTCTGGTTGGTCTCTTCCGGAAAGCATATTTAATATTGACGTTTTGCCTGTGCCATTTTTAGCCACAAAAGCTATTTTCTGATCTTTATGGATGCTAAAGGACAGATTTTCAAACAGCTTTAATTCGCCATAAGATTTCGAAATATTTTCAACAGTAAGGTAGTTCAACGGGTCTTTTTTGCAAATAACGTAAAAAAACCAAAATTTAAACGATTAGTTTTGATATTCCTAGTGAAAGGCTATATTTGTGAACAAACTTGTGCCCTCGATATGAAGCAATTGCATATTCTAGTTATACTTATTTTTTCAAGCGTTCTATCTTCTTGTATTCCTAATAAGGAATTGGTGTATCTACAAAATAGAGAAGGAGCTGTTGATAGTACACTTGCTATCACTGAGAAGCAAAAGCCTTACCGTATTCAAATAAATGATATTCTAAATATTCGTGTCAAGGCACTAGATCAAGAAAATGTTCAAATATTTAATCCGGTTGGTGAGCAGGAACTGAATATGGATACGGATCAACGGGCTTTTTTTGATGGGTTTACAGTTGATCTGCATGGTAACATTCGTGTGCCGGTTCTCGGAGAGATTAATGTATTGGGTTATACAACTGAAGAAATTGAAAAAATGCTAGAAAAAAAGCTATTGGAAGAAGAGTTTAAAGAAACCGCTAATATTTTTGTTTCTGTAAAACTAACAGGCTTACGTTACACTGTGAATGGTGAGGTAGGCTCTCCTGGTACCAATACCTTATACCAACCTCGAGTCAATGTTTTTGAGGCACTGGCTAATGCTGGTGACATTGAAGTAACGGGAAACCGTGAAGATGTATTGATTATCAGGCAATATCCGCAAGGTCAAAAAATTCACCATCTCAATTTATTGGATGTAGCTGTTATGGAATCACCATATTACTATATTCAACCAAATGATATTATTTATGTAAAACCTTTAAAACAAAAATCTTGGGGATTTGGAACCACTGGTCGTGAAACTATAATTACTGTAGTAAGTGTAATGACTTTACTAACAACTACTCTTTTAATAATTGATAGGCTATAGTGATATGAATGATAATCATTTAGAAACCGAACAATATCAGGAACGGAATCAAATAGCTTTTGATTTTAAAGGCTATTTATTTAAAGTTCTCAATTTGTGGAAATTTGTGCTGTTATGTATTGGATTTGCTTTGCTGATTGCTTATTTAATAAATGTTAGAAAACAGAATGTTTATAAATTAAGTTCGTTAATTTCTGTGGAAAATGACCAAAATCCATTTTTTACGGCAAACACCAGTATATCATTCAACTGGGGAGGTGTATCTGGTAAGGTAGGTAAAACCATCACTACTCTGAAAACTCGTACACACAATGAAAAAGTAGTCGATTCTCTTCAATACTTTATGGATTACTTGGTTGAAGGAAAATACCGTAAAGTTGATATTTATAAAACAGCTCCGTTTGTTGTGGATTTAAATTTGTCTGGTAAACAAGTCCTTAATCACCCCATAGGTATTCGGTTTTTAGATCAGTTACATTTTGAGTTGTTCACGCAATTTGAATCTGAAACTAGGAGTGCTCAACAATACGACACAAAAGAAATGGTTTCAATTTCAGTGCCAGTAGGTGACTTTAGACAACAGTTTAAGGTTGGGGAGCCCATATCACTGCCATTTATGGATGCCACCATTTATCTGCGTCATCCTGAACATATTATTAAACCCCAATCTGAATATTTTATACAATTCAATAGTTTTGATGCCATTGTTAATCATTATCAAAGTAGAATTTTTGTAAATACTTTTAATGCTAATGCTTCATCTGTTTTGCAACTGTCATTAGCTGGACATAACAAATCTAAAATAGTTGATTATTTAAATACTACTGCCGCCATTTTGAGTCGAACCGAATTGGAGCGAAAAAACTTATATGCCTCAAATACCATCAAGTTTATTGATAGTACTTTGCAGGCTGTAAATGACAATTTGCAAGATTTTAACAATGAAATGAATACGTTCAGGAAGCAAAATAAAGTTTTTAATATTGATGCCGAGATGACAGAAGTGTCATCTAAACTTAAAGAACTAGAAAGACAAAAGGAAGAGGAACGCATAAAATTAGATTATTTAAACTTATTAGAGACCTATCTCAACACTAAAACCAATTATACAAACATTGCTGCACCCACCTCGGTTGGAATCGAAGAACCTAATATCTTAACGAGTGTTAAAACGATTACATCTTTGGCTATTGAACGCCAAAATATGGAATACACAACTCGGGAAGGATCTGATTTATTTAAGGATTTAGATAGGCGTATTGAAGCTGAAAAGCAGGTTTTGTTGGAAACCATTAGCTCTACAAAAAGCACTATTAATACGCTTATAAATTCTATTAATAGGAATATGGCAAACTTTGAAAGTAAATTAAGTACTTTACCAGAGGATCAACAACAATACCTTCGTATTCAACGTAAATTAGATATTAGTCAGGAGGCTTATGATTTATATTTAGCCAAGCGCGGTGAAGCCGCCATAGTGAAAGCCGCCAATATTTCAGATATTACAATAGTGGATGAGGCTAAAGATATTGGTGGTGGTAAAATAGGGCCTAATAAATCGTTGAATTATATGATGGGGCTTATGATGGGCTTTTTTATCCCTATGTTCTTGATTTTTGTTATATTCTTATTAGATACAACCATTCATGGTTCCGACGAAATTGAACAATTATCCAGCATTCCTATAATGGGTTTGATTGGAAAATATCGTTATCACAACAATTTGGTGGTTTTTGAAAAACCTAAATCTGCCGTTGCGGAATCGTTTCGATCTATTCGATCTAGTTTGCAATTTATTTTAAATAAAACACCAAAACCAAGTGGTCGCACCATTATGGTCACTTCTTCAGTTAGTGGAGAGGGAAAGACGTTTACTTCCATAAATATCGCTACCGTTTATGCATTATCTGGAAAAAAAACAATTTTATTAGGTTTAGACTTGCGTAAACCTAAAATATTCGATGATTTTGAATTGACGAATGATTATGGGATGGTTAACTATTTTATTGATGATTTGGACTTTGATGATGTTGTTAATAAAACACATATTGAAAATTTATCTGTTGTTCCAGCTGGTCCGATACCTCCCAATCCTTCGGAGTTGTTAATGAGTAATCGGATGGAGGCACTCATTTCCAATTTACGAGAAACCTATGATATTATTATTTTGGATACACCACCTTTAGGCCTGGTTACAGACGCTTTGGAACTCGTAAAATATGCAGACACCACCATTTTTATGGTGCGTTTGGATTACACCAAAAAAGGAATGTTGCAATTAATTAACGCTAAATATCGAGGCGGCGAGATTAAAAATATTAGTTTTGTACTTAATTTTTACAAGCATAAAACCAATCACAATTATGGTTATGGCTACGGATATGGCTATGGCTATGGATACGGCTACGGTGTTTATGGTAATGCTTATCATGAGGATGGTAAACGTAGTACCTGGAAAAAAGTAACAGATTTTATTAAACGCATTTAAACCACAACCTCTTAAATTTAAATTCACCCCATTTAAACATGAAAAAACAGAATATTACAATCGTTGGACTTGGTTATGTTGGACTGCCTCTGGCTGTTGAATTTGCCAAAAAATTCCCAGTGATTGGTTTTGACATTAACAGTAAACGTGTAGCGGAATTGCAAAATGGCATCGATAGAACGCTAGAAGTTACTGAATCTGAATTGAAGTCCGTTTTAACCCAAGAACCTCATGCTGTTGGATTACGTATTACGGATTTGGTGTCAGATACTGATGCATCAAACATTTACATTATAACGGTGCCAACGCCAACCGATGAGTTAAATAAACCTGTTTTCACCCCTTTAATTAAAGCCAGTGAAACGATAGGTAGGGTTTTGAAAAAAGGCGATATTGTTATTTACGAATCAACAGTTTACCCAGGAGTCACAGAAGATATTTGTGTGCCTATACTAGAATCTGTTTCTGGATTAACTTTCAATTCAGATTTTTACGCTGGTTATTCACCTGAACGCATTAATCCGGGCGATAAAAAGCATACGGTTACTAAAATTTTAAAGGTAACATCGGGTTCTACACCCGAAATAGCTGATGTTGTGGATGATTTGTATAAGTCCATCATTACTGCAGGTACGCACAAAGCACCTTCAATTAAAGTTGCCGAGGCTGCCAAAGTTATAGAAAACTCCCAACGTGATATTAACATTGCTTTTGTTAATGAACTGTCTAAAATTTTTAGATTATTGGATATAGATACACAAGCGGTTTTGGAAGCTGCCGGTACGAAATGGAATTTCATCAAGTTCACACCTGGTTTGGTTGGTGGTCATTGTATAGGGGTTGACCCTTATTATTTGGCGCAGAAAGCCATAGAAAGTGGCTATAACCCAGAGATTATTCTAGCCGGTCGTAAAATGAACGATAGTATGGGGAGCTATGTAGCGACAGAAACCGTGAAGTTGATGATAAAAAAGGGTGCTACCATAAAGGGGGCCAAAGTTTTGGTTTTGGGTATTACTTTTAAAGAAAACTGCCCTGACATCAGAAACTCTAGAGCCATTGATATTATTAGAGAATTTGAAGCTTACCATGCAGAAGTGGATGTTTATGACCCTTGGGCTTCTAAAGAAGAAGTGCGCGAAGAGTATGGTTTTGATCTATTGACCAATACTTCTGAATTGGCGGATGCATATGAGGCTATTGTGCTGGCTGTTAGCCATCAAGAGTTTTTAGAATTAGATATTAATCAACTGAAATCTGAACACGGTGTTGTGTTTGACGTTAAGTCATTATTTCCAAAAGATTTAGTAGATGCCAGATTATAATGAGCAGTAGTCAACATCATACACAAGATCTTTCTAAATACCAATTTTTGGTAACTGGAGGTGCTGGTTTTATAGGTTCTAATCTGGTTGGCTATCTTTTGCAACATGGTGCGCGAAAAGTCCGTGTGCTTGATGATTTTTCTAATGGCTATCGTGAAAACCTTACCGAGTTTATGAATAATCCTTCATTTGAACTGCTAGAAGGCGATATACGTGATTTGAATACCTGTTATGAAGCTATGGATGGTATGGACTATGTTTCGCACCAAGCTGCACTGGGTTCTGTTCCACGCTCCATAAATGATCCAGCTACAACCAATGCCGTTAATATATCTGGGTTTTTAAATATGATGATAGCGTTAAAGGATTCAAAGTCTGTTAAACGTATGGTTTATGCTGCTTCCAGTTCTACTTATGGCGATAGTAAAAACCTGCCCAAAATAGAAGACACTATTGGTAAGCCTTTGTCTCCATATGCTGTTACCAAATATGTTAATGAATTGTATGCTGATGTGTTTGGTAAAACCTATGGGACAGATGTTATTGGATTACGCTATTTCAATGTGTTTGGCCCAAAGCAGAGTCCTAATGGTGCTTATGCTGCGGTTATACCTTTATTTATGCAAGCGTTAAAAGACAATCAGTCGCCCAAAATTAATGGAGATGGTGAGCAAACACGTGATTTTACGTATGTTGATAATGCTGTACAAGCTAATATAAAAGGCTTTTTTGCTGATGAAAAAGCTCGCAATCAAGTTTTTAATGTTGCCTGTGGCGAGCGTATTTCAGTGAACTATTTGTGGGAATCTTTACAGCTAGCTGCCAATTCCGATTTGAAAGCAACCTATGGACCGCAACGTCAGGGTGATGTTCGTGATAGTTTAGCTGATGTTTCTAAAGCCCATGACCTATTGGGTTATGAGCCACAAATTTCGGTTCGTGAGGGGTTGAAATTAACTTGGGATTTTTTTCAGTAGTTTTTAGTTGGTCGTTGGAAGTTTGTGGTTCCTGAATCAAATTTAGGATTACAAAGGAAATTGCTTCGTTTTGCTTGCAATGACGAAGAGAGTTTGGGATTTTATTTGGAAGTTGTTTGTTCTTTTTTAAGCACAAATAAGAACCGATAAGTGCTTTTATTGTCGTTAGGCATTTAATCTTGGGTGAACAAACCTCATAACTTGGCGTCGCATAGCTCCTGTTCTTGAAGTTTTTGTCCTTTTATTACTACAGTGGTTTTCCTACTAAACAGGAAAACCTTTTTTGAGCTTTTGAGAGTGCCTAGACAGGTTGGGCTTTATTAATGATTACTATCTTCGTTTTTAGCTTGCAATGACATAGGAGTTTTTAGATATTAGTTCTTTATTATGCTTTGTTGTTAAAATGGCATTCTTTATATTAGCCCTAACCAAAAACGCAGGTTACTTTGAGTACTCCAGATAACGATCAATGGCTATATACCATTTCCTCTAAGCGCAAGCTTATTGATGTGAATTTTAATGAAATTTGGAGGTATCGTGATTTGTTGATTTTGTTTGTAAAGCGAGATATTGTTACGGTTTATAAACAAACCATTCTAGGACCACTTTGGTATATAATTCAGCCGCTGTTTACTTCGGTAATTTTCACTTTGGTTTTTAATAATTTAGGAAATATTAATACAGGTGCCGTGCCTAGTTTTTTGTTTAACCTTGCAGGGATTACAGCCTGGAATTATTTTAAAGAATGTTTGTCTGGTACCAGTGATACGTTTAAAAAAAATCAGAATATTTTTGGGAAGGTATATTTTCCACGGGTTATTATGCCTTTGTCGGTTACGATTTCTAATTTATTGAAATTCTTCATACAATTAGTTATTTTTATTGGTTTTTATATTTATTATGTGGGTATTGGAGCCGGAGTTCAACCAAATACGAATCTATTATTATTTCCTGTTTATATTGTTATGATGGCTTTAATGGGTTTGGGTCTTGGTATGATTTTGTCATCTATGACCACGAAATATCGAGATATGACCGTGGTTATTGGTTTTGGGGTTCAGTTATTGATGTATATGTCGGCTGTACCTTATCCGCTTTCTGAAGCACGAAAAAAATTTCCTGAACTTGTTGCTAATTTCGTGGAATACAATCCGCTTACCCAAATTATTGAGGGCTTTCGTTATATGCTACTTAATACTGGTAGTTTCACTTGGTTAGGATTTATTTATACTTTTTTTGTTAGTGTCATGTTGTTTTTAATAGGCATCACTATATTTAACCGAACTGAAAAATCATTTATTGATACGGTGTGATTTTATGGAAACGGAATTAACAACAAGAGAATATTGGGAAGGGTATTATAAGCATGACCACAGTGGCAGAAAACACATTGTAACCGTGTGTTCAAAATATGATCTCTTTTGGAATACCTTAATAACCCATGATTCTAAAAAGCAAACGATAATTGAAATTGGTGGTTACCCTGGCCGTTATCTGGCCTATTTAGCTGATAAATACCAATTGAAGCCAACCTGTCTTGATTTTAATTCGGATGCTTCTCAATTGCAAAAAACATTTGCTTCTATGGGTGTATTTGATTACCATTTACTAGAGGCTGATTTTAATATTCATACTACGAAGCAACAATATGACTATGTAATTTCATTAGGGTTTATAGAACATTTTGAGAATTTTGATACCGTTTTAGACAAGCATTTGGATTATTTAAAGCCAGGTGGCAGATTACTGGTTATGGTTCCAAATAAACGTTATTTGCGTAAGTTTTATGGGTATCTTGTGGATTATAAGAATTTAAAAGCCCATAATTTAAAATGTATGAATTTTAATACGTTTAAAGGGTTTGCAAAACGAAATAATCTTAAAATTCTGCGTTTAGAATATCATGGAGGGTTTCCATTTGGTGTACATCAAAAATTAAATATTTTTCAAAAGTTTATTTTTAAGTCCACACGCATTATTTTTAAGTATGTGATAAATCCATACTTGGAAAAACACCCAACAAAATATTTAAGTGCTACTCTAGTGGCTGTTTATGAGAAACCAAAGGAGAGTGATTAATAATCCTTGATTAAAAAAAAGTGTTAAACTGTGAGTGTTATACTAAAAGCCAAACATATTAGTAAACAATACCGCCTAGGTCTCGTAGGGACTGGTACCTTGAGCCATGATTTAAACCGTTGGTGGTATCGTGTGCGCGGAAAGGAAGATCCTTATTTGAAAGTAGGTTCTGTAAATGATAGAAGTGCCAAAGCTGATAGTGATTATGTTTGGGCACTACAGGACATTAATTTTGAGGTGCATCAAGGTGAGGTGTTAGGAATTATTGGTAAAAATGGTGCAGGCAAGAGTACTTTGTTAAAAATATTGAGTCGGGTTACAAGTCCTACCACTGGGGAAATAAAGACCAAAGGTCGTATCGCCAGTTTACTGGAAGTTGGGACGGGGTTTCACCCAGAATTAACTGGCAGGGAAAACATATATTTGAACGGTGCTATTTTGGGGATGACTAAATCTGAAATTAAGGCAAAAGAAAGTGAAATCATTGCCTTTAGTGGTTGTGAGCGTTATGTAGATACACCTGTGAAGCGTTATAGTTCTGGGATGCGTGTACGATTGGCTTTTGCCGTTGCGGCGCATTTGGAGCCCGATATTTTGGTGGTTGATGAGGTACTGGCTGTAGGGGATGCTGAATTTCAAAAAAAAGCCGTGGGTAAAATGCAGGACATCAGCAAAGGAGATGGGCGTACGGTATTGTTTGTAAGTCATAATATGGCAGCGGTAAAAAGTTTGTGTACACGGGCCATGGTATTAGAGCATGGAACAACAGTTTTTGAGGGTAATACTGATGAGGCTGTGGATTATTATTTACAGATTAATTCACAAAATAATTCTTATCAATTTATAAATGATAATCAAATTAAAGAGTCAGACATTTTAGAAATAGTTGTGAAAAAAGAAGGTATTCCAAGTAATGTTTTTTCTTTTTCTGATGCTATTGACATTGAATTTAAACTAAAAGTTGCTTCAAATGACTTAAAAGCGAGGTTAGGTTTTAAAGTAATTGACAAATCTGAAAGAATCGTTTTTTCAACGAATATTAATTTAATTGATTATATTGATTCTGAAGGGGTGTACGTTTTTAAGGTTACTATACCTAGTTTGTTACTTTCTCCTAACGATTATAACATTACAGTAGGATATCATGTATTTAAAAAATATATTATTAGGAAATTAGATAATATTGTAAACTTCTCAATTGAAGAAACAGGAACAATATTTCAAAATCATTTTAATGATGATATTGGTTGTGTCATAATTGATTGTGACTGGAGATTAATTAACTAGATTTATGCAAGAAAATCAATTATTGTTTTTAATATCTCAACCACGTTCTGGGTCATCATTGCTTCAACAATTGTTACTTAATAGTGAGCAAATTTTTTCGGTACCTGAACCTTGGATGATGCTTTCATTAATTCATACCTATAAAAGTACATCTATTTCTTCTAGTTATAATCCTAATTTTACTGCTTCCAATTTCATCTCATTTTTGGAATTGACTGACAATGGTTTAAAAGATTTTAAAAGTCAAATAAAAGAACTTGCATTAGAAACTTATAATATTAGGAAGCCGTTTAAAGGCTATTTTTTAGATAAAACACCTAGATATTACCACATATTGGAAGATTTAAATGAATTATTCCCAAATGCCAAATACGTGTTTTTAGTTAGAAACCCCTTATCTGTTTTTGCTTCTATGCTCGATTATAACTTTAATGGAAAATACTTTAAGTTTTTATCATCATCAGACAGAATGGATGATTTGTTTTTAGCTCCAAAAAACATAAGCAATTTTGCTAATAAACACAATAAACATATTTTAATTGAGTATGAGAAATTGGTTAAGAATCCTGAACTTGAGCTAAAAAAAATTTTCAATTACTTGTCTTTGGAAGTTCCTAAAAATATGTTGACCTATAATCTTGAAGAGACATTTAGTGAAACAAAATCTATAGATACCAAAAGCTTAAAAAAGCATCAACAAGCTACAGATAATTATATTGATAGTTGGAAAAAAATAATTGACACAAGTCAAAAGAAAGAACTAGCTTTGGGTTATTTAAAAGAGCTGCAGAAAAGTTATCCTGATTATTTTGAATACGATTTAAATACAATTATTACAAATTTAAAAAAACATAAGCCTAAAAAAAGTTATATATTTAATTCTAGTTTTGAGCTTTTAACAAAAAAGGATGAGGAATTGAGTTTGGGAAGACTTATTAAGAAACGTTTGATTTTAAAACTTCAAAGAGAATAAAATGATTGAAGAAATAAAGCATAATAATCAACTATTGGGAATACTTGTTAAATCATCATATGAAAAGGAAGGCATATCTTTTTTTACTCCAAATGATTTTTCTCAACAGCTGGGTTACATGAAACGTGAAAAAGATTACTTTATTGAACCCCATGTACATAATCCGGTTGAAAGACAGGTTGTATGGACACAAGAAGTTCTTTTTATTAAGTCGGGTAGGGTACGTGTTGACTTTTATAATGATGATAAAGTATATTTAGAAAGTAGAATAGTTAAAAAAGGTGATGTTATTTTATTGGCATCAGGAGGTCATGGATTTTGCATGCTAGAGACAAGTGAGATAATTGAAGTCAAACAAGGACCTTATTCGGGAGATAAAGATAAAACTAGATTTACTCCGGTAAGTAAAGAAAATATCAGATACAAATGATTCCAGTAAATACGCCACTACTTAAAGGGAATGAAAAAAAATATCTTAATGAGTGTATAGATTCTGGTTGGATATCTTCTGAAGGACCATTTGTTAAGCGTTTTGAAGATGACTTTTCAAAGTATATTGGTATGAGTCATGGTATTGCTGTAAGTAATGGTTCGGCCGCCTTGGACATAGCAGTGCGCGCCCTAAATTTAGAAGAAGGGTCCGAAGTTATAGTTCCTACTTTTACTATTATTTCTCCTATTCAATCTATATATAACGAAAAATTAGTTCCAGTATTAATTGATTCTGACCCTAACACTTGGAACATGCATGTTAACCAAATAGAGCCCAAAATAACCGCTAAAACCAAGGCTATATTAATAGTCCATATTTATGGATTACCTGTAGATGTTCAACCAATTTTAGACCTTGCAAAGAAATATAACTTAAAAATTATTGAAGATGCGGCTGAAATGCACGGTCAAACTTATAATGGAAAGAAGTGTGGTAGCTTTGGTGATATTAGTATTTTTAGTTTTTACCCCAATAAGCACATTACGACTGGTGAAGGAGGCATGGTTTTGACAAATAATAATGAATTAGCAGAACGTTGTAGGCAATTAAGAAATTTATGTTTTATTGCAGAGCGTCGGTTTGTCCATAGAGAGATTGGTTGGAATTATAGGATGACCAATATGCAAGCGGCTCTAGGTGTAGCTCAATTAGAACAAATAGATTATATAATAGAAAGGAAGCGATATATAGGCCATAGGTATCAAGATAACTTGAAGTATATTAAAGGTCTTCAATTACCTTTGGATTCTACGTTGTATTCGGAAAATATCTATTGGGTTTTTGGTATGGTTGCAGAAAGTGAGGATTTGTCTTTGACCATTCAAAAGAGATTAAATTCACATAAAATAGGAACTCGTCCATTTTTTTGGTGTATGCATGAGCAACCAGTTTTTAACTCAAAAGGTTTGTTTTTGGGAGAATCCTATCCAAATGCTGAAAGAATGGCAAGAAACGGTTTTTATATTCCTTCAGGTTTAGGATTAAGTGATTCAGAAATTGATGAAGTCTCAGAGCATTTATTAAAAGCGGCTGATTGCAATGGATAGATTTAATCTTTATGCAGCATATTATAACCTTTTATACGAAGACAAAGATTATCAATCTGAAGTCAACTATATTCTCCAGTTGTTTGAACGTCATAGTCTTTCTCCCTTAAAAAATGTATTGGATTTAGGATGTGGAACGGGTATTCATGCTAATTTGTTATCCAAATTAGGTTGTAATGTGGATGGCGTAGATGCTTCGATAAGGATGATTGAACAAGCTGAAAACACTTTTGGAAATAATCAGCTACTTAACTTTTATGTTGATGATATAATTGAATTTAAATCAAATAAGACTTATGATTTAGTGACATCATTATTTCATGTAATAAGTTATCAGAATACCAATATTGAATTATTAAAATCTTTTAAAACGGCTTATAATCATTTAGAAAATCAAGGCTTGTTTATTTTTGATTTTTGGTATGGCCCTGGCGTATTGACTGAACGTCCTGAAATGCGAATTAAGGAGTTAGAAAATAATAAGATTGTAGTAAAGCGAAAGGCCTTGCCACGACTCTTTATAAATGAAAATGTTGTAGATGTAAATTATGAAATTGACATTTTGGATAAAAATTCAGGTTCTTCAGAAAGTATAAAAGAAAAACACTCAATGCGCTATTTTTTTATTAAAGAATTAGCATTTTATTTGGAAAGTTCAGGCTTTAAAATGGCAGATTTTTTTGAATGGATGACTTTTGATAAACCTAATGACTCTTGCTGGAATGCAGTTGTTATAGCAAAAAAAATCTAGATGAAAGTAGCAGTTTGGCTCAATGAAGATATAGATAAACAAGTTGGAGGAGGTTTCTCCTACTCTGATAGATTGGTAGAACTTATTGATGAGAAAGAGTTCTCAAAAGATTTAGAATTAATTTTTTTGGCAAGAAAACCTTTAAAGGCTAAATATAAAAAACCAGTTTTAATTCTAAACTCAAGATCAGAATTAAAAATGCCATTTTTTCATAAAATACTTATTGGCTTTTTTAATAAAATCAAAATTTTCAATAATATTTCTGTCAGACTCAAAAATAAGCATAAAAAAAAGGTTAATGCAGCCGAAATAAAAGAATTACAGATTAACCATGTTCATGTTATATATTATTTGTTTCAAACTATGCAGAGTGTGCCAAACTTTCCTTTTATAGCTACCAATTGGGATTTAGGTCATTTGAGTATGCATGCATTCCCTGAAGTGAGTAATGATGCTTGTTTTGCCAAAAGAGAAAAATGGTATCATACTACATTTAAAAAAGCATTAGCTGTTTTTGTTGAATCTGAATCTGGAAAAAGAGAAGTAACAAATTACTTGAATGTTAATGAAGCCAGAATATTTGTAACACCCATTTTTCCTGGTAAAGTTATTCATGTTGATTTAAGTTTTGATATTCAGACCAAGATACTTTCTAAACTTGGTTTAAAATCTCAAAAATACTTTTTTTACCCTGCTCAATTTTGGGCACATAAAAACCATTATAATTTAATTCAAGGTTTTAAGCTTTTTTCTTCAATAGAAAAGGATGTGAAATTAGTTTTGACTGGGAGTGATAAAGGAAACTTAAACTATATTTTAAGTTTAATAGAAAAAGAGGAGCTAACGGAATCAGTTAAATATTTAGGATTTGTTGAATTAGACGCCATGAATACTTTGTACAGAAATGCTTTAGCACTAGTTATGCCAACATGTTTAGGGCCTACTAATATGCCTTTGTTAGAGGCTAGAGCTTTAGATTGCCCAGTACTTTGTTCTGATATTGAAGGCCATAAAGAGCAAATGGGAGATGGGGCACTATATTTTAACCCATTATTATCTGATGACATTTATAATGCTATGATTAAAATTACAGATGCGGATTATAGGAACGCGTTACTGGCAAGAGCTCATTTAGAGCTTTCTTCAAGTGTTTTTGAGGAAAAAAAATCAATGAATATATTAGATGAAAATTTATTAGAAATCAGTAATTACAGAAATTGTTGGAACTATATAGATGAAATAGAGTATTAACATGTTGATGAATGATTAAGAATTTTTTAAATAAATTATTGGCTCGATTTGGCCTAGAGTTAAGGCGGAGGCCTTTTAAGACTGGCAACGTTAATGTCAATAAATCATTTACCATGGCAGGTGGTTTACAGCGCTGTTTAGCGCGAGGTTTATCAGTTAAAACCGTAATAGATGTTGGAGCGTCTGATGGTAGGTGGTCTAAACTTTGTGCCCAAAGCTATCCTGATGCCCATTATTTACTAGTAGAAGCCCAACAGGAACACCAAGATAGGTTGGAAGTTTATTGTAAGAGTCATCCACATGCAGTTTACACCATAGCTGCTGCAGGACCTGAAGATGGTACCGTGTATTTTGATAATGCCGATTTATTTGGTGGTTTAGCTTCAATAGACCCGTTAAATAATAACCATGAAGTCGCAGCTATATCACTTGATAATGAAGTTGTGCGTCGCGGATTTGAACCCCCTTATTTGTTAAAACTGGATACCCATGGTTTTGAAGTTCCAATATTGGAAGGAGCTACAGCTATATTGCAAGAAGCGTCGTTGGTTATTATAGAAACCTATAACTATCAGCTAACCTCTAATAGCTTGCGGTATTATGAGATGTGTCAGTATATGGAAACCTTGGGTTTTTATCCTATTGAAATGGTTGATTTTACCTTAAGGGCTTATGACCACTCTTTTTGGCAAATGGACACATTTTTTGTTAAAAAGACTGATAAGGCTTTTACACATCATTCATACCAATAAAGTTTGTATAGCAGTTATCCAAAAATATCACTTGTCACACCCGTATATAATCAGGTGGATTATATTGAAGCTACAATACAATCAGTTATTACGCAAGATTATCCCAATTTAGAGTATATCATTATTGATGGTGGTAGTACGGATGGCACATTGGAAATTATAAAAGCCTACGAAGAACACTTAAGCACTTACGTAAGTGAACGCGATGAAGGGATGTACGATGCCTTGAACAAAGGCTTTGAACACGCAACAGGGGATATTATGGGCTGGATAAATAGTGATGATATTTTGTTGCCAAAAGCCTTGTTGACCCTTTCAAAATTATTTACCGATTTACCCCAGGTAAATTGGTTGCAGGGCTTGAATACTGTAATTGATTTGAAGGGTTATATTATAAGTACTCAATTTCCCAAGCGATTTAGTCTGATAACTGTACTAAATGGCGATTATAGATGGATACAACAAGAATCGACCTTTTGGCGTCGTAGTCTTTGGGAAACTTCAGGTGCCAAAATAAATACTAATCTAAAATTAGCAGGCGATTTTGAACTGTGGTTTCGATTTTTTCAACATGCCAGATTGTATTATGTGGCCATTCCTTTAGGTGCCTTCAGGAAACGGCCAGGGCAGTTATCCGCATTGCACTATGATACTTATAATGAGGAAGTATTTGATATTGTGGTTTCGTATTCCCAAAATCAAGCTGAAAAGTTGGCTTTAAAAAAAATACGTTGGATTAGTTTTTTTATTAGATTATTGAGTAAGTTGCGACTATTTAACCTCAATTATTTAGAGAGCAAGCGTTATAAACTGCTGAATATAGAAGGTTTAGATATTCGCTATTTGCATGATAAGCAGCAATATAGTTTGCGAGACAATAGATTATTACAAAAAGAAAGAACAGAGCAATGAAAATAGCATTGATAACAGGAATAACTGGTCAAGATGGTGCCTATCTGGCTGAATTTTTATTGGCTAAAGGTTATATAGTACACGGTGTAAAACGCCGCGCTTCATTATTGAATACAGACCGGATAGACCATTTGTACCAAGACCCACATGAGGATCATATTCGGTTTACATTACATTATGGTGATTTGAGTGACTCTATGAATTTAACACGAATTATTCAAGAAGTTCAACCCGATGAGATTTATAATTTGGGTGCCATGAGTCATGTAAAAGTGAGTTTTGATATGCCTGAATATACTGCTAATGTAGATGGATTGGGAACCTTACGTATTTTAGAAGCGGTTCGTTTATTAGGGCTCGTTGAAAAAACCAAAATTTATCAGGCTTCAACGTCTGAGTTATATGGTTTGGTGCAAGAAACCCCTCAAAGCGAAACCACGCCATTTTACCCACGTTCACCATATGGTGTTGCCAAGCTTTATGCCTATTGGATAACGGTAAATTACAGGGAGGCCTATAACATGTTTGCATGTAATGGTATCTTATTTAATCATGAATCGCCCTTACGAGGGGAAACCTTTGTGTCGCGTAAAATCACCCGCGCCGCCAGCAGGATAGCTTTAAAACAACAAGATGTTCTGTATTTAGGTAATTTGGATGCCAAACGTGATTGGGGTCATGCCAAGGATTATGTTGAAGCTATGTGGCTCATGCTACAACAAGACGAACCTCGTGATTATGTGATTGCGACAGGTGTTACGACTACCGTTCGTGAGTTTGTAATAAAGGCTTTTAAAGAGGTAGGTGTAAGTCTCATATTTAAAGGTGAAGGGGCAGAAGAGGTAGCTGTTGTTGATAGTTGTGATCATCCAGATTATCAATTAAATACTGGTGATATTGTAGTAAGAGTTGATCCTAATTATTACCGACCTACAGAAGTTGATTTGTTGGTAGGTGATGCCAGTAAATGTCATAATCTTTTAAAATGGCAGCCAAAATATAATTTACAACAATTAATAACCGAAATGATGGCTTGTGACTTGGAACACTGTAAACGCCATTCCCATTTAAGTGCAGGTGGTTTTGATAGTGAGGACAAAAAATCGGCGTTTAAGTATGAATAAAACAGCTAAAATATATATTGCTGGACATACAGGTATGGTTGGGTCTGCTATTTTAAGGCAGCTTCAGGCAGATGGCTTTAAAAATATCGTGGTTAGAAACTCAAAAGAATTAAACCTAATACATCAAGAAGCTGTTTGGGATTTTTTTGAAGTCGAAAAGCCTGACTATGTTTTCTTGGCAGCTGCAAAAGTAGGTGGGATTCAAGCTAACAATACTTTTAGGGCTGAATTTTTATATGATAATCTTATGATGGCTTCAAATGTTATTCATGCGAGTTATGAGTACAATGTTACAAAACTTTTGTTTTTGGGTTCATCATGTATTTATCCAAAGTTTGCCAATCAGCCCATTGATGAATCCAGTATGCTTACAGGGGCTTTAGAACCTACCAACGAACCCTATGCTATTGCCAAAATAGCTGGCGTGAAGTTATGCGAAAACTATAGAAGACAGTACGGTTGTGATTTTATTTCGGTGATGCCCACAAACTTATATGGTCCCAATGATAATTTTGATTTAAAGACTTCACATGTGCTACCTGCATTATTGCGGAAGTTTCACGAAGCCAAAGAGGCTGATTTACCTACTGTAGAGGTTTGGGGTACTGGGAATCCTAAACGCGAGTTTTTGCATGTTGATGATTTGGCTTCGGCTTGTTGTTTTTTAATGGAACAGTATTCTGATGGCGCACCAATTAATGTAGGCACAGGAACTGATTTATCTATTAAGGAATTAGCTGAAATTATCAAGGAAATTGTTGGTTTCAAGGGCTCTATTATATGGAATAGCAACAAACCAGATGGTACTCCCAGAAAATTATTGGACGTAAGTAAGATTCATGATCTGGGATGGCGACACCAAATTGAGCTTGTTTCTGGTATTGAATCGGTTTATAAAACAAGGTTTGTACCTACTTAATACTTTTGTTTGGTTATGAATCTTATATTTGTTACAATCTTATAGTATTTATTTTCATACCAACAGTTGAAAAAACCGGTATTTTCCATAATAATCCCTACCTATAATTCTGAAGCTACTTTAGCAAGGGCGCTTGAAAGTATTTTAGAGCAGTCATTTAAAAATTATGAAATTTTAATAATGGATGGTCTATCAACCGATAGCACGTGTGCTATTGTTGAAGCTTTTAAAGTAAAAAATCCTTCTATCAGCCTGGTTTCAGAACCCGATTCAGGGATTTATGATGCCATGAATAAGGGTATTGTTTTAGCAAAAGGGGAATGGTTGTACTTTTTAGGTAGCGATGATTATTTATTTGATAATCAAGTATTGGAATCTGTTCATAGCTTTATTGTTAATACTACTTATGAAGTTGTTTATGGTCAAGTGCAGTCAGATGGTTTTAACGGTCTTTATGACGGAGAATTTGATTGTTTAAAACTGACACGTAAAAACATTTGTCACCAAGCCATATTTGTAAAGAAACATGTTTTTGATAAAATAGGTAATTTTGATACCAGTTATACGTCTGTTGCCGATTGGCACCATAATATTAGATGGTTTTATAACCGCAAGATACCACATCAATACATAGAAGTAACCATTGCAGAATATGCTGACGATGGCTATAGTACACATAATAGAGATGAGAAGTTTTTGGATTTAAAAAATGAAATATTGTTTAAGTATGGATTTTTTAAATTACCATTGAATAATTTGATTAATATCACCACCAAAATTGTAAAAAAGTATAAAACTCAAAATCACTATTTTTATTTTTTGATTTATGGTTTTATTTTATTCTGCTTAAAATTGAAGAAGCTTTTAATTAGTTTTTAATTAAACCTTAAAAGAATACTATTATTATATTTTTGGACTTATAACGAATAATTAACATGCCCAAGGTTTCTATAATCATTCCTAATTTTAATCACCAGCCTTTTTTAAAACAAAGAATTGATAGTGTGTTTAATCAAACATTTCAGGACTTTGAGTTAATCCTTTTAGATGATGCGTCTAGTGATGATAGTCAAGATGTTTTAAAACTTTATTTATCTCATCCAAAAGTATCATGTTTGTTAATTAATGAAGTTAATTCAGGGTCTGTATTCAAGCAATGGATAAAAGGTATTGAGCTCTCTAAAGGCAAATATATTTGGATAGCTGAAAGTGATGATTATGCTGATTCTAAATTTTTAGAAACAACACTTAGTCCATTTTCGTATAATGATTCTTTGGGTATGGTATTTACTGATACTGAAAAAGTTGACTATCAAGGAAACTCTCTAGGTCTTGTGTCTAAAAGCAAGAGTATATTGGCTGATTTATCAAATAATAATGATTTAATTAATAAGTCAAACTTATCTAGCTATTTATTAAAACAAATGGTTATTGTAAATGCCAGTAGTGTACTTTTTAAAAAAGAAGCCCTTTTACAATTGGATTTTAATAGTCTAAAAAAGTTTAAAAATACAGGTGATGTATTTGTTTATCTGGGTGTTGCTCTAAACTATGATATCTTTTTTTTACCACAACCCTTAAATTTTATGAGGTTGCATGAGCGGAACACGACCAAAAAATACAAAAGAAATGGACAGATTTATAAGGATAAGCTTCTGATGTTAGATTATTACCTAAAAGATTTTCATGATAAAAATATTAACAAAGCGGATTTACTATATTTTTTTAAATCCAACATGCTGTTTTTTGCTGATTATATGATGGTTAAAACCATAAAGGCTACAGTAAATAAAATGGTTGATTTTAATTTTATTTCTAAAACAGAACAGCTAAAGATACTTACAGTAATTTTTATCTATAAAATAGTCACCTTTAACGGAAGACCGCACACCATTCGTAAGTTTTTTAAGTTCCTTATCAAAAATACTTAAAGGGTTTTTGATAATTAAGAATTTGTAAAACCTAAATGAATAGTTAATTTAAAATTAGCATTCTTCTCAAAAATAAAACTTTAGCTTAAAGTCAAAGGTTATACTAATAGAAATTTTAAAGGTTATTGTTTGGAGAGATTATAACAAATAAAGGCCAAATCATTTTTTCTAACGCCAAACTCAGGTTTGCAAGCGGAGCCCATGTCTATAACTTCTACCTTGTCAAAATATAATTGCATTTTTTTTATTACATCTAAACCATAATGTCGAAAATGACCATTTCTGTCCGTACTTTTAAATTCAACTGTATCATACAAATGGTAATCGCCAGGTATTGTAATTATGGCCTTTCCGCCATTATTTAAAATTCTTGATAGTTCTTTGAAGGCTAAATCATCCTTTGGTACGTGCTCAATTACATGATTGCATAAAATGTAATCAAAACTTTTATCAGGAAAAGTTAATTCTTGAATATCCTGATTAGGAAAGTCAACATCATGAGAATAATAATCGGTGGTTTTTATTTTAATATTTTTTTTTTTGCTCTGTAGAATTTTTAGAATTACTTTTTCAGGTGCAAAAAAAAGAAGATTCAGTTTTTTGTTTTCAAGATGCTGGTTGAGTACAATAGAAAGCCCACGATGCCTTGATCTAGAATCACAGTTTGGGCATCTAGAATGATAAGTAATTCTCTTATCATTTGATGTTGCAATAAATCCTGGACCTGAATATTTGCAACAAGGACATATTTTGATCTTCTTATTTTTATTAAAAACGAAAGTTTTTGTATTGGCAAAAACCTGAATCTGATAATTTAAAAAAAACCTTACATTTCCTTTTAAGAGGTTGGCTTTAATATTATGAAACGATTGATTTATCAGACTTTTTAACGAAGGCTCTCCGCTTCCTCTCCAGCCAGGATTATTTTTTGATACTTGACCAATATTTTTATCATTAGTGTTAATGCGTGTTTGAATCATTATCAAAAATAATTTAATACCAATATAAAAGATATAAGGTTTTAATCAAATTTAAATTCTTAATTGACAAATTACCTTTTTTATTTAATTAATGACAAATATATTTAAGTAATTAACTCTAATTGCAATTGTTTAAATTTTAATTTCTATTAGTATGAAAGTTTTACTGTGTATTGTCGTTTAGACAATCAGAAAATATAATAATTCTTAAAATTTTAGGTATTTAATTAGCAAACGGCATACATATTTTATTATAATTGAATAACTTTGACTCCAACCTAACCTAACACGTGTGGAAGTAATTAAAACTGACATTTTACCAAATTGTCATGTTATAGCCAAGGTTGACCAGCCAAACACCTTAAATTTAAAAGCTCTTTGCATCTTTGCAGCTACGGGTTTTTTTATGGATGACGATACTTATTGGAAAAATGAAGTTTGTTTGCGTCCAGCTCACAAACATCAGTTAGATGAGCATGGTATCTTGAAATCCAGTAAACCTTGGTTTGAATGGCATTATTCACCAAACGAACTGACTTTTGAACAAACTCTTGAAGCTTATATAGCTTTATTGACACAAATTACTAAAGAACAATTGGGCGATAACCCTGTTATTTTACCTTTATCAGGTGGTTTAGATAGTCGCAGTCAGGCAATGGTTCTTAAAGATTTTGATAATCCTGTACACGCTTACAGTTATCGTTTTTTAAATGGGTATCCAGAACATCATATAGCGAAAAAGATAGCCGATGTTTGTGGTTTTTCTTTTGAAGCTTTTCAGATCCCAAAGGGTTATTTGTGGCATTGCATCGATGATTTGGCTCATATAAATAAGTGCTATTCTGAATTTACCCATCCAAGGCAAATGGCTGTTTTACCACAATTAAAGCAAATGAAAGGTGTGTTTTCATTAGGTCATTGGGGTGACGTCCTTTTTGATAAGGGTGCACCAGAAGGGTCAACTCATGTCGAGATACTACCCTTATTGTTAAAAAAAATGTTGAAGCCTGGTGGGTTGGAATTTGCCAATGCTCTATGGAAAGCTTGGGGTTTGGATGGTGATTTTAAATCTTATTTTATTGGTAGAATAGAAATTGCATTATCCAAAATCAATATAGAAAATGTAAGTGCCAAAATAAGAGCATTTAAAACAACTCAATGGGCACATCGTTGGACGACGAACAATTTAAGTGTTTTTGAAGCTGCAAATCCCATAACACTTCCTTATTATGATAATCGGATGAGTCAGTTTATATGTACAGTTCCTGAAGCATTTCTAGCGAATCGTAGGTTGCAAATTGCACATTTAAAACAAGATAAAGCTTTGTCTAATATTACTTGGCAAGCTCAAAGACCCTATAGTATCAATAATTTTGATTATAATAAAACACCTTACAACCTGCCTTATAGGGTAATGAATAAATTACAAAGAAGTTTACAGGCAGCTACTGGTAAACCTTACATTCAGCGTAATTTTGAATTACAGTTTTTAGGAGTTGAAAATGATAAGGCCTTAAGTATGCATTTATTTGATGATATGTTATCAGATTTTATTCCTCAAGAGGTTACACATACATTTTACAATTTGTTTAAGGAAAAAGATGTGGTATATTACTCGCACCCTGTGAGCATGTTGTTGACTTTTGCGTTATGGCAGAAACATTTTAATAACAAGCTAAAGCATTAATGAAATAATAGGCTAATGAAGTTATCTATCATCATACCCGTTTATAATGGTGAAAAATTTATTTTAAGATCTTATAAATCTATTCTGAATCAGAATATTGAGGATATCGATTATGAAATTTTATACATCAATAATAATTCTACTGACAATTCAGAACAAATTATACGAATTCTACAACAGGAAAATTCTCAAATCAAATTATATAATCAAACGAAGCAGGGAGAAGCACAAGCCAGAAACATGGGTATTGAGAAAGCTAGTGGCGATTATTTATATCAATTGGATGTAGATGACCAAACTTTTCCTAGTGTCTTAAATCGTATGATTAAAGTTTTGGACAAATACCCTGAAGTAGATGCAGTATTTGGTAAGATGTATAAAACCAACAAAACATTAGCAACAATTAATATACCTAGTGATCAAACACACGAGGTTCTGATTAAAGAGAAACCCTATTGGGGTTTAAAATGGTTTTCTGATTTGGGTTCTGTGGTAGGAGAAGGGGCTTTTATGCATCGCAGAAAGGTATTTGAAACAATTGGCTGTTATACGGAGGAGTTGCCAATAATTGGTACCGATTTGGCTTTTGATATTAAGTTAGGTATGTTATGTAATATAGCTTATTTGGACACCTATATTTATTTATATTTTAAGCATGATATTTCACTGATTCAAGGTGTCAAGAAGAAAATGCCTCGTGCTTTTATGGTTTGGCCGCGCTTGGTAAAAGAGCATTTGCCTTTTTATTTCTCACATAAAGTACCGAAGCGTTTTGAAATCTTACTGTTTTCACAACTATTCCAGTCTTTAGGCCGTCAAATAACTTTCACAGAAGGTATTACAAAAAGGTTTCAATTAAAAAAACAGCTATTTGATGAGATTGCCGAAGTTGAAATACCGCTATTGATTCGGGTTTATTTAACTATTTTAGTTGTATTTCCATTCTCTTTTAATAGAAAAATATATGGCTATTATATTGTTCCGTATGCTGTAAAAAGAATTCCAAGCCAAAAGCCATACTGAAATGAGCCTTAAATTAAGACATATATTAAAGAAACTTTTATTAAAATTGTTATTTCAAAAATATGTTTTGAGTAATGATGTTGTAAAGGCAGATATGAAACAGACTTTAGCAGCAAGAGGTAGTAAAATGGTAGCTGAAATACCCAAAAAACAATTTGATCATCTTATGTTATATTACCCTGAATTTGCCTTTTTATTTTTTTGGCGGATTGATAAAAATAACTACCGTTGGCGCAGGTTATTTGTAAAGGAATTTCATTGTAAAATTTTTAAGAGCACTAAAATAGCTGGAGGTTTAATGTGTTATCATCCCTTTGCGACAGTTATTAATGCTAAATCCATAGGAGAGAATTTTCAATTTAGAAATGGTTTAACTATTGGAAACAAAAACAATGATAATTCACTGCTACCAGAAATTGGAAACAATGTTACGGTAGGTGCCCAAGTAGTCATTATAGGCGATATTGTTATAGGTGATAACGTTAGCATAGGGGCAGGTTCGGTTGTTGTTAAAGACGTACCCTCTAATTGTGTTATTGCCGGAAATCCAGCTCAAATAATTAGAACACTACCTAATGAGTAAAAAAATACGTATCCTTTTTACAACTTCCAATTTCAATACTGCTGGTAGTGGAAAAGTTATTTATGATTTAATCAATGGGTTGGATAAAACAAAATTTGATATTGAGATTGCTTGTGGAAATGACGAGGGACATTATTTTAAAGTTGTAAAATCTTTAGGTTTACCTATTCATATTTTTAAAACAAAAACGACTTATAGGCCCTATCATTCATTGCTTTATAGGATTCTGAAAATATCTCGTTTTTTCAGAACACATCAGTATGATATAGTCCACTCTTGGCAGTGGAGCAATGATTGGACAGAGGCCGTTGCAGCTAAATTTAGTGGTGCCAAATGGTTATACACTAAAAAAGCAATGGGTTTTAAAAGTAAGCATTGGCGCATTAAAAGTTATATAGCTGACTTTATTGTTACTATTAATGATGAGATGCGTGATTATTTTCCTAATAAGAATGCACAAGCATTGATTCCTTTGGGTATTGATACAGATTATTATAATCCGGATAGTTTTAAAAATCAAAATAATAATAATGATTCTAAATTTAAAGTAATTACAGTAGCCAACTTGGTACCTGTTAAAGGGATTGAAGTTTTGATTCATGCTATTAAAAATCTTAATGATTCAACTATTCAACTTACAGTTCTAGGAGATAATCAAACATTATATGCGCAAGAAATAATAGGTTTAACCGAAACGTTAGGAATGTCAAAACAAGTTGATTTTATTGGAAAACAACTTGATGTCAGGCCATATTTGGTGTCATCTGACTTGTATGTTATACCAACCTTAAACCAAGGGCGAAGAGAGGGTATGCCAATGGCATTGGTTGAAGCAATGAGTATGAGAGTGCCTGCACTTGGTTCGAATATATCGGGAATCAATTTTGTTTTAAAAGATTTTAAGGAACTGCTTTTTGAGTCTGGTGATTCAAACGCTTTAGGTTTGAAGATTCGGGAGATGCAGTCTATAGGTGTTGAAAAGCGCAAAGCACTTGGAGAACGCCTACGGGTTTATTGTAAATCTCATTATTCTATGGAAACATTTATAGCGTCTCATGAATCCTTGTATAAAAAACTAGTGAATAAAAATTAATAATGTCAAGGTTCAATAAACATATCATTATTTTGGGTAGCGCTAGGAGTGGGACAAGTTGGTTGAGCGAAACAATGGCCAGCCAACATAGATACCGCCTTTTGTTTGAACCAGAGCATGAAACACAAACTCAAAAAGGACATTTAGTTTGTGATAAATGGTATAGAAATACAAATGACAGTCCAGATGCTCATAGGTATTTAAATAATGTGTTTGGGAATAAGATTGATAATGATTGGATTGCACAAAATAGCAATCGTAAATTTAAACGTCATTTATGGCCCTTGATACCCAAAAAGTATATTATTAAGTTTGTTCGTGCTAATCTTTTATCTCATTATTTTAATGACTACTTTGAGATTCCCGTAATTCACATGATTAGAAACCCATATGATGTTATATTGTCACAAAAACGTGTCAAATTTCCATGGCTCTATGATTTGTCACATTTTGTAGTTCAGGAAGATTTAAAAATCTTAATCAAAGACAAGTTTAACTTTGATATTTCCAATTATTCGCAATTGAGTGATGTTGAAGTATTAACTTTAAGATGGTGTATAGAAAATGTATTGCCTTTGGAAGTCCTAAAGAATACTAATAAGCTGTTTAAATTAGTCAGATATGAAGATTTAAAGTCAAATGTTGAGGAATATAGATTGTTATGTGAAGAATTAGATATTACACCAATAGATGATTTAGATAAATTATATGCACAGCCATCAACTAAAACACATTCAAGAAGTGTTATAATAAATACAGACAAACAAGAAAATAAATGGGTTGTCAGTGATTTAGAAAGAATAAATTTGATATTAGATGTTTTTAAAACACGACTTTACCCCAAACTTGAGTGATATAAAATAATATGCTATTTAACTCCATAGATTTCGCTATATTTTTACCAATAGTTTTTGTGCTGTATTGGTTTGTTTTTAAGAACTCATTAAAACTGCAAAACCTATTTATTGTTATAGCTAGTTATGTGTTTTATGGTTGGTGGGATTGGCGGTTTCTTTCTTTGATTGTGTTCAGTACATTAGTTGATTTTTTTGTTGCTCAACAAATAAACAAAGTTCAACATGATATAAATAGAAAATGTCTTCTGTGTATAAGTTTACTCATCAATTTAGGGCTGTTAGGTTTTTTTAAATATTACAATTTTTTTATTGAAAGCTGGATGGATGCTTGGTCATTATTTGGAGTTTCTATGCAAATTGAAACTTTAAGGATTATTCTTCCTGTTGGTATTTCCTTTTATACCTTTCAGACCTTGAGTTATACCATAGATATTTACCGAAAAAAACTGAAGCCAACAAATGATTTTGTTCAATTTGCAGCATTTGTATCATTTTTCCCGCAGTTGGTAGCTGGTCCTATTGAGCGTGCTAAAAACTTACTACCTCAATTTAATAAGACCAGAGTTTTTGATAGTCAATTTGCTATAAGTGGTTTTTATTTGATAATCTGGGGCTTGTTTAAAAAAGTAGTTGTGGCCGATAATTGTGCCTTTTTTGTCAATCAGATATTTGATGGTTCGGGTAGTTTCTCTTCAATGGAATTGTTTTTGGGAGCAGTACTTTTTGCATTTCAAATTTATGGTGATTTTTCGGGCTATTCAGATATAGCTATTGGTGTTGCCAGATTGTTTGGCTTTTCACTAAAGATAAATTTTTCATTTCCTTATTTTTCAAGAGATATTGCCGAGTTTTGGCGACGCTGGCATATATCGCTTTCAACCTGGTTTCGGGATTATTTGTATATACCATTGGGTGGCTCGCGAGGTAGTACATGGATGCGTGTGCGCAATGTTGCTATCGTTTTTTTGATTAGTGGTTTTTGGCATGGTGCCAATTGGACCTTTATAGCTTGGGGTGGTATTCATGCTATGTTATTTTTACCTTTGTTATTAGCAAAAATTAATAGAACTCATTTGATAACTACGCGGTTATCACTTTTACAACTTCCTAAAGTGATTGTTACTTTTGTATTAGTAACATTAGCATGGGTGTATTTTAGAGCTGACACAATTACGATGGCTAATAGCATCATTGAAAATATATTAAGTTTCAATAGTAAATCTATATCGTTTTTTTATGCTACTTCAAAATCACAGTTATTTAGTATTATTATAACTTTTAGCATAATAATCATGTTGTTTTTTGAGTTGAAAACAGTTCAAAAAAACCAGAAAGAGGTTCAGTTAACTTCTTATTCCGCTATATTTATAGTGCTGTTAATAGTCTTTATGGGTGTCTTTAAAAACCCATCTGATTTTATTTATTTTCAATTTTAAAGATGTTGCAATTTTTTAAAAAAATGGGACTGATTTTAATAGGAGCTTTCTTAGTATCCTACATAATTAGTCATGCAAGCCTGTGGTTATTGCGTCAGTCCCATTTTTATAAGCCTAGTTATTTGACTAACGGTATTAAGCAAACGGATTTTGACTATATAATTTTGGGAGCTAGTACGGGTTTAACAACTTTAAATACGCATACTATAGATTCTGTTTTACATACTGAAGGCTTAAATTTATCAGTTGATGATACGGCTTTACCCAGTCAGTATTTGATGTTACAACACTTTTTAGCGCAAGGGAAACGAACAGATTATTGTATATTGGCACCAAACCCAAAAAATTACAATACCAGAATCCATACTTTAAGTGATAATGATTACCGTTTTATAATGTATGCCAATAGACCTTATGTAAATGGTTATTACAAACTATTTTCAGGAACTCGTGCCAATATTTTAAAGCACAGTAGTTGGTTGCCCGTTCTTGGAGTATCTTACTACAATGCTGAATTATTATATCCTTCATTATATAGTTTTATAAAACCTAAAAGTCATAATCGATTTGATGATAAGGGCAATTATACCTATCCTAATAAAAGTTTTATTGATTCTCCAATTAAGTCATTTAAACCTAGTTCTATTACTTTTGAAAATGAGTATGTTCAAAAAATTAAAGATTTATGTGATTTGCATGGCATTACGATGATTTGTTATATTACACCAATGAAAGGCCTTAAAGCTCTTGTGGATAACAAGAATTATCATATCATTAATCACTCTGATTTATTAAAAAATTCAAGTTTTTTTCATGATATTATTCATATCAATACCTCGGGTAGAAAAAAGGCTAGTCTTCAATTTGCTGCAGATTTTTTGGACTATTTAAAACAACCATGAATTTTTGAAAAAGCCTATGACAATAGCCATTTATTCAGGTGAAATACCAAGTACAACTTTTATTGAACGGCTAATTAAGGGATTGTCAAATGAAAGCCATGAAATTTTTCTTTTTGGAATTAAAAGAATTTCTCTTAAATACCCTAAAGTAATTAAGGTGATTGGGTATAAAGAGAACCGTTTAAGTAAAGCATTACATTTATTAAAATATACATTATTGCTCTTCTTTTTTAAAAGAAAAGAAAAATGTATTCTTGATGCACTTCTTAAAGATGCTGATAGAAATACACTAAATGATAAAGTGAAAAGTTATCCCGTATTATGGCACAAACCAGATATATTTCATTTGCAATGGGCGAAAGGTATTGGAGATTGGATGTGGGTTCAGAAATTTGGGATGAAACTTGTGGTAAGCTTGCGAGGTGCCCACATTAATTATTCGCCCATAGCAGATGTCAATTTGGCCAAATTATATAAGCAAACTTTTCCTAAAGTTGATGCGTTTCATGCCGTTTCAGAGTCAATAGGCATAGAATCTGAAAAGTATGGTGCTCTAAAAGACATAATTAAAGTCGTTTATAGTGGTCTTGACCTAAATGATTTTAATTTAGATAAACAAACGAAAACAGGCTCATGTTTTAATATTATTTCGGTTGGACGACCACATTGGATTAAAGGCTATAAATATGCTCTTGATGCTTGTAGTATATTGAAGTCCAAAAACTTTATGTTTAAGTACATAATTATCGGTGCAGCTAATAATGTTGAATTAATGCACCAAATACACGATTTAAACCTGCAAGAGCAAGTTGTGCTGCTGAATAAAATGCCGTTACACGAAGTCAAAAAATATATTAATAATTCAGATTTATTGTTATTACCCAGCACAAAAGAAGGTTTAGCTAATGTCGTATTGGAGGCAATGGCTCTTAAAACTCTGGTTTTAAGTACGGATTGTGGAGGTGTTGAAGAAGTAATTGTAAATGATAAGAATGGTTTTTTAGCACCTATAAGAGATTCAGTGCAAATGGCTAATAGTATATTAGCGATTAGTAAATTGGATGATCGTCGTAAAACAGAAGTGCTGAATGAAGCCTATAGCACTATTATTGAAAATCATAACGAAAGACAAATGGTACTGAATATGATTCAAATTTATAATGAACTGATGTCATAAAATATTTTAAAAACTATTAGATTCATTTTTATAGAATGAAACAAAAAATTAAAATTGGGTTAGTTTTATCATCACCACCAGGGTATTCTGAAACCTTTTTTAGGAATAAAATAAGAGGCCTTCAGAAACATGGTTATGTGGTAGTCCTATTTGTTGAAAATTTAGGCCAAATACCAGATGATTTAAATTGTTCAATTTATGCGGCCCCTAGTTTTAATGGCGGTATAGTTTTGAAAGCAATGACCTTTTTTAGCGTGTTGATTCGGTCTTTTATTTTACACCCAATGCGAACCTTGAGGCTTTATCGTTTAGATAAGTCTGATGGTTTTTCTTTTAAAAAAAGAATAAAGAACATTGTTTTAAATGCTTTTATTTTAAAACAGGATTTAGATTGGTTGCATTTTGGTTTTGGTATGCTGGCTGTAAATCGTGAAAATGTTGCTAAAGCTATAGGAGCCCAAATGGCTGTGAGTTTTAGAGGGTTTGATTTGTACTTATCGCCTTTAAAACATCCAAATTGTTATGTGAATTTATTTAAAAAGCATGTTCATTATCACGTTTTGTCAGCGGAAATGAAGCGAGATTTACAGCAATATGGTATTTCCAGTAAAAAAATTCAGGTAATAACACCAGCTATTGATGTTTCATTTTTTCAAAAACAAGATCAAAACCTGATTTATAATGGGGAAATGCTTAAGATTATTACTGTAGCCAGATTGCATTGGAAAAAAGGATTGGAATATACTTTGGAAGCCTTATCGCTTCTAAAAGCTAGTGGCGTTAGGTTTACATACACCATTATTGGAGTAGGTGAACAGTATGAACGTTTAATGTTTGCTGCTTATCAATTAAACATTTTAGACAACATTCATTTTCTAGGTAAGGCCAATCACGAAGTTATAAAGGAACAATTAAGTAAGGCAGATATCTATTTGCAATACAGCATTCAAGAAGGGTTTTGTAATGCGGTTTTAGAGGCGCAAGCCATGGGATTGTTATGTATTTCTAGTGACGCCGAGGGTTTGTCTGAAAATATTTTGCATGAGCAAACGGGTTGGGTTGTTCCCAAACGTCAGCCTAAACTATTAGCCGAAAAAATTCAGGAAGTCATGGCATTACCTGATTCTATCAAAGCATCCATCAGAGATCAGGCTGTTACAAGAGTTCGTGAGCAGTTTAATCTGGAATTACAACAGCAAGCATTTTTAGCGTTTTATGACACAAAGACAAATATGGTAGAAGGTGCCTTATAAATTTAAATGACACAGCTTATTATATTTCTTTTTAAGAAACTTTAAGGATTTCTTATGTATATCGCTTATTATTGTATTTTAAAAATTTTTTAAAAATCAGCAATGACCATTTATGAATTTATGCGTTGGGCAACCTTTCCTTTGATGCCCGTACATTTAAATGTTGTTAGAAATGACCTAAAACATTTGTTGAAAGTTACTAGTAAAGTTGATAATTGCCTGAATATTTTAGATGTTGGGGGTAGGAAATCACCTTATACTATCAATTTAAAAGCAGATGTCACCTTGCTCGATGTGCCACAAGAAAGTGAAACTCAAGAACAGCTACATTTAGGATTTACAAGTGACATATCATCATTTGTTGAAAATAAGCGTAGCAATATTAATGAGATTATTATTCAGGACATGACCCAATCAAAACTACCAGAGGCTTCTTATGACGCAGTGGTAAGTATTGAGGTTATTGAGCATGTGGAGGCCGATGAGTTGTTTGTTCAAAACATTTCTAAAGTTATAAAAAAAGGTGGTTGGGCTTATTTTACAACACCCAATGGGGATTATATTAAAAATGAAGGCCCTGATAAAAATCCCGATCATGTAAGGCATTATACAAAGCAGCAATTACAAACCTTGCTGGAAAAGTATTTTTCAAACGTTGACGTGCATTATGCTGTAAGAACAGGTAAATATCGTGTATGGGGTTTGCAAAGTTTTAAAAAAGGGAATCCTTTGACACTTTTTAAATCCATAACAGGAAATATAGTTAATAGGCTTCAGTCTATAGGTGTTCAAGAGACACCATCGGGAACAGCTCATTTAATTGCTGTCGCTTATAAATAAGGTAAATGCTTAAATTAGCAACTGTAAGATAAAAAAAACAACCAACAGGATGCAAATAAAAATGATACTAAAGGCGCTATCTTATAAAATAGGTAATAACAAAGAAAAAATAGATACTATAAAACTATGTGGGGTACCCTTGCAAGTTTTGGCGGGAACTATTAGACAGCAAGTAGATCAAGATGATGCCTGGTGGTTTTATTTGGCAAAACATCACCAAGTCATTTTTGATATTGGCTGTAATGTGGGCTATACGGCTTTACTGGCGTTAATTCAAGATCCGCAAAAACAGTTGGTTTTGGTTGATCCAAACCCGAATGCTCTACAAAAAGCAGCTCAAAATATTATCATGAATGGGGTTGGAAATCACGTGAATTACGTGTCGGCCTTTGTTGGTAACTCTGTGGATGATACTATTAAGTTTTATACCATAGGTTCTGGTGCAGCAGGCAGTATGCATGCTTCGCATGCCCAAACAGCTTCAGCGCTTGGCGCTTCTATGGATGTGAAAACCCTGACTTTAGATTATTTGTATGATGATTATAAACCAGTTCCCGATTTAGTTAAGATTGATGTTGAAGGTGCGGAGACACTGGTGATGGAAGCTTCTAAAAAACTAGCCAAAGAAACACAATGTACTTTTTTTATCGAAATGCACAATGTTGAACATTTAGGTATGGAAGCGGCAGGCCAGCTGATGTTAGACTGGTGTAAAGAGATGGACTACAATGCCTGGTATCTTAAAACAGGTGAGGCATTAATTAATGCCGTTACCATTAAGAATCGTGGCAAATGCCACTTGTTATTACTGCCTAAAAACAAATCCTATCCTCATTATTTAAAAGGGATACCACAAAATGCACCCCTGCCAAACACCATTTGATGCCGTTTTTATTTCTTAAATACTTACAGCCCACGCATTATTTTCGATTGCATACGAAAACTGGACGAACCGTTTTTCCTAGAATTGATTTGTTGCCTGACAGGATATTGCATCATTTAAAACGAGATAGTAACTATCAATCTGAACGAGCGCAAGAGTATGATTTATCTTGGCAAGCCATACAACTTGGTTATATTGGAGATGCCGATGGGTATGAACATTTTGAAGCCATATCGGTTTATGATAATTATAGGTTTGCACGGCGTTATTTTCATAGTGCATGGGTTTTATATGTTTTATGCATCCGTTTAGTATCCTTAAAAAACCCCATTAAAGAATTAAGTGCTTGGTTTAATACACGTGAGGTTCAGCGGTTTCTGGAATTTTCACCAATAAAGTATTCAGAATGGCCAACATTCCATTCTATTTTAATGGATAGGAATCCAAAAGTTAGTATTATTATTCCTACGTTAAATCGCTATGACCACTTAAAACATATTTTAAGAGATTTTGAGAATCAGGATTATGCGAATTTTGAAGTATTGGTAATTGATCAATCTGATGCTTATGACCCTGATTTTTATTCCAAATTCAAATTGGATATCCAACTGATTCGTCAGGAGGAAAAAGCGCTCTGGTTAGCACGGAATACAGGCATTAAAAGATCCAAGGGAGACATTATCGGATTATCAGAAGATGATGTGCGCATTAATACCAATTGGATTTCATCACATTTAAAATGTCTAGATTTCTTTAATGCGCAGATTTCGGCAGGTGTTTTTTATCCAGATGGTCAAAAGATTCCTAAAGAGCGCTCTTTTTTTGCTATTGGGTCGCAATTTGCTACGGGCAATGCTATACTATACCGTGATGTTTTTAAAACAGTAGGACTATTTGATAGGCAGTTTGAAAAACAGCGTATGGGTGATGGGGAATTTGGAATGCGCTTGTATTTGGCTGATTTAAAAAGCATTTCAAACCCAGAAGCCTCTTGTATAGATGTTAAAGCGGGAACAGGTGGTTTGCGAGACATGGGAAGTTGGGATGCTTTTAGACCAGCATCTGTTTTTGCTCCAAGACCCATTCCTAGCGTTTTATACTATTTTAGGAAATACTTTGGCAATAAGGCGGCACGCTGGGCTTTATTGCGCACCATTCCAACATCTATTTTACCCTATCAGTTTAAGAAAAATAAACCCATGTTACTAATTGGAGTATTCTTAAGTATCTTGCTTCTGCCCTTGGTGGTTTTTCAGGTAATTAAGAGTTGGAGGTTGGCTGGAAAGAAACTGGAAGAAGGGGCGATGATTGAGGAGTTGTGAGTGAATCGTGAAAAGTTAAAAGGCATAAGAGTTTTATTGAAATTGAAGTGCAAAAAATTAAGAATAAAGAAATAGATTATAGAAGATAAATCGTCTTCGACAGGCTCAGACTGAAAATGGTTTAACTAGGTCACATTGAGCTCGTAGAAGTGTGAACCATCAAAGCAGTATAGTATGGACTATCGAACTCAAATAAATTAAGAAACATTTGCCCATCCAAAGCTTAAGCGAAGGCAAGGGACAATCAACAACCGACAACCTTGAATAACAAGCAAATCCTCATAGTCACTTCTGAATTCCCACCTTTACCTGGAGGGATAGGTAATCATGCCTATCATTTGGCATTGTTTTTATCAAAGCATTCTTATAGTGTTGAAGTCTTGGCAGATCAACGATCATATGATTTAAAAAATGACCTTGAGTTTGACCAGAAAGTTTCCTTTGTTGTGAAACGAATAAAGCTTCGTAATCAGCGTATTTTTATGTATTTTGATAGAGTGATTAAAACATATAATTCTATAAAACGAAGTGATTTGGTTATTGCAACAGGAAAATTTTCTTTATGGAATGTTGCGTGGTGTACCCTGTTTTTGAAACGTCCGAGTTTGGCTGTTATTCATGGTACTGAAGTGAATTTTAAATCCTTTGGTTTAAGGACTACCGTTAATTGGGCTCTTAAGCGATTTACGGAGGTTATTGCGGTCTCAAATTATACCAAGAAACTCGTGTCTCATTTAAATTTAAAAGTGACTGTGATTCCAAATGGAATCAATACAGTGGTATGGAATAAAGACCATTTGGAATGCCAGGAATTAAAGGGTTACCCCGTACTTACCACAATAGGGCGTGTGAGTAGTCGTAAAGGGCAGTTAGAAGTAATCAAACGTTTGCCAAAACTAATTTATGATTTTCCAGAAATTCATTACCATTGCATTGGAATTCCCACCGAGGCTGAAGATTTTATGGTTATAGCTAGGTCTTTAGGTGTTGAATCATACGTTACCTTTCATGGTGCTGTTAATGATAAGTACCTGAAATCTGCTTTAGTGACCACAGATATATTTGTCATGTTGAGTACTGAAAGTATAACTGGAGATGTTGAAGGTTTTGGAATCGCTATTTTAGAGGCCAATGCTTTAGGTGTTCCAGCCATTGGTTCAAAGGGTTGTGGTATTGAAGATGCTATTGCAGATGGTATTACAGGCTATTTGATTAACAGTGATGATATAACCTCATTTAAACAGGCAATACATGCTATTTTAGCCAAACATGAAAGGTTTTCAAAAGAAGCGATAACCTGGGCAAAAAACCATAGCTGGGAATGTATTGTAAAAGACTATATAGAAATAATAGCTCAATATCATGAAAATTAAAAATGCCATAATAGTTCATGGACCTGGAAGGAGTGGCACTACCTTGTTAAGTAGTATTCTGTCTTTACATGAGGATTTGGGATGGATTTCGGGTTATATTAATAAGTATCCAAATATTTTGGAATTGGCATACCTCAATAGTTTACAGAATAATAGGGCCTTTGAAAAGTTTAGCAGAAATAAACGTAGAGTTCCAAGGCCTTCTGAAGCTTATGGCTTTTGGACGCATTATATACCAGGTTTTAATTCTGAAATGCTATTAAATCCAGATGAAAAGGCAATTACTGAAACGATTAAGGCAATCAATAAAATTCTAAAAATATCAAACAAAGAACGGTTTATTACTAAATTGACAGGAAACTCAAGATGGCAAACCTTGGATGCTGTTTTTGAATCTCCTACTATATTATGGATTAACCGAAATCCAGAAGCCGTCATCATGTCTTATTACAAGAATAAATGGGGTTATAAGGATAATCTTGAAGCATTTCAATTAAAATCAAAAAAAGAACTTATTAAAGGCTATTCTGAACGATACAGCCAATACATCAATGAACGAAAAGAACTGGAGCGTTTTAATTTTTTTGAGTTACAATATGAGGATTTAGTAAAAGACAAGGTAACTTTCTTTAAAGATATTTGTGATAAAACTGGGCTTCATTATTCACTACGTTTTCAATCAATAATTACAAGTTGGCATATTAAAACTGAAACCAATAAAGCTTATTTAGAAGCTTTGAATGAGGAGGAAGTTTTATATTTAAAATCTTTAGTAAGAGACCTGTGAAGCTGATTATTATTTCTCATACAGAACATTTTATTAAATCTGATGGTACATTAGTCGGGCTAGGCTCAACGGTAACAGAGATTAATCATCTTTTGGATATTTTTGATACCATTACTCATGTGGCTATGCTACATAAAGGTGAACCACCATCAAATGCTCTACCTTATAGTTCTGAAAGGATAAAGTTTGTGGCACTGCCAGCAGTTGGGGGGCAATCACTAGCTGATAAGTTAAGGATTTTAAATAACAGTCTCAAAATAATTAAGATTGTAAAAGCAGAACTTAAAAAAGGTGATTGTTTTCAATTTAGGGCACCTACGGGAATAGGTGTATTTATAATTCCTTATGTAATACTATTTCAAGATAAAATAGGCTGGTTTAAATATGCGGGTAATTGGAAACAGAAAAATCCGCCACTAGCGTCTCGTTTTCAAAGATGGCTTTTAAAGAATCAACAAAGATCTGTAACTATTAATGGTTTGTGGCATGACCAACCTAAACAATGCTTGTCATTTGAAAATCCATGTTTGACCGATGTTGAGGTTTCACAAGGCGAGACTGTTATAGCTAATAAGCATTTTGACAAGAATGATATTCATTTATGTTTTGTCGGACGCTTGGAAGATGCTAAAGGTTTAAGTATTTTAATTGAGGGCATCAATTTGCTCAATGAAGTCGAAAAAAGGCAATTAAAGACTATTCATATAATAGGAGATGGTCCTTTAAAAGATTACTATATACAACAGTCTCAAAAAACGGGAGTCCAATTTAAATTTTATGGACTGCTAGCACGGTCTGAAGTCCATGATATCTACAAGCAATCGCATGCTATTGTATTGCCTTCGGCCTCCGAAGGATTCCCAAAGGTGATTGCAGAAGCTATGAATTATGGTTGCTTACCTATAGTATCCAATGTTTCAGCCATCAGCCTTTATGTGTTACACAAACAGAATGGCTATCTATTAAATAGTATTGATTCAAAAGGAGTACATCAGGCCTTAAAGCAGTTTTTACAATTAACACCTCAAGCTTATTTACAAATCATAAGCTCTCAAAAAAATGAAATGAAGCGATTTACATATAATTACTACAACAAACGTATAGTAAACGACATTCTTTAATATTAATTTAATACTTATAAAAATTCTCGTATTTTGCCTAAAATTTTAAGAGGTAATGGATACCTTTGATTATAAGAATTTACATGGTTCAATCAATTAATCTTATTAGTGGTAAAGACAAACAAGTATGTTCGTTTAGAAAGGAACATGTCCACAAAATAACGATTGATACACTTGTAATTGACGAAAAGCCCCTGACGCTACAAATTATATTTGATACTAATATCAAACATATTAGAAATCACGATTATACTTGGGTTGAAGTAAAAAAGACACATGCTGTAAATTGGCATTCCCCAAAAATTATTAAACTTGAAAATGGTCAGATAATACAGGCAAATCAACAAACTGGGATTTGGGAAATTGATAAAGCACAAAGTCACATTCTATTGTGGCATTTTAATCCAAGATACTCAAAACCGCTAGCCCAATATGATTCTAATAATTCCAAACGCATAGTTGATGCAAATTCAGGCGTTTCAGAACAAGCTACTTTAGCCTTGTTATTGGTGAAAGACTATGCTATGGAATTAAGCCGATCTAAAATTCCGTTCTCGGCCATTACCTGCTTTACCGATCACTGTGATTTTGATACTTTGAATAATTTAATACAGCAACGTGAATTCTTTAAAAAACACCACATCAAACTCACAAAGGGTTTCTTTTTGACTCACTATTCTAAACACTCCGAAACGGCGAGTTTTAATCAACATATAGAGGAATATAAAAAGTGGTTGGAAGATGGTCATGAGTTGGCTTATCATGCCTTATCACAGTCTATCAAACCTTTGTCAGATAGTTTACAGGATTTTCAAAACTTTAATCCTCCTCTAAAGTCTATTAAAACCTATATAGATCATGGGTTCCAGCCCTACAACCTGTCTCAGTATTATAATTATGAGCAAATTAAATCAGATTATGCAAAGAAACTAAAGGAAGCCGGTATTTATACCTTATGGAATTACGTCGATTCCGGAACTGCCGTACGAGGTGTTATTAATCAACTAAATCCAAACCAATTCACATTAAGAACATTTACCAAGGGTCTTGAGAATCTGGGTTGGAAAACGGAAGTTTCCATGTTTATTAAAAATACCATATTCCATTATTTCAATAACGATTATAGTTTACGATTATATCGGTATGTGGCTCGGTACTTAAAAACTTTTAAAAGGAAAAAATCTATAAGTAAGCATTTGTTTTTTCTCGTTAATGGTTTAAAGCTTTTAAGGTTGTTTATTCCCATTGGACTTTTTTGGCGCAATAGAAAAAACAATGTATATCCTTTGGCCAAATATGCACCAGTAATTTTTAATCATGAGTTATCAGGTAAAACGTTTACCGTATTCCAAACCTTGGAGATGATTGATTTTAAGTTAGGGTTGTGCCCGAATAATATAGACCTATTAATAAAAGAGCATGGCTTGTTTATAGCCCATACCTATTTTTCGGCACCAATGAATTACCATCAAGGTAAATTGTTTGGAAAGGTTGGAGAGATTGATGCTCAAGTTGAAAAAAATTTTTCCTATTTGTCTCAAAAGATTAAATCTCAAGCTATTTGGAACCCTACATTAACTGAACTCATAGGCTATTTGAAGCAATTTGAAAGTGTCAAATTTGACTGTGATGCCGAGGGTAATTTAATTGTCTTGAACCAAGACGATTTGATAACTAGAAAAGTAAGATGATAGAATATGTTTTTACCAAGGATAGGAAATGGTTGGATGCCTGGGATTTGTTTGTTGTCAAGAATCCAAAAGGTAGTCATTTAATACTTTCTGATTGGTTACAGTCTTATGCAGCTTATGGTTTTGAATACGAATTAGGTTTGGTTTTAAAACATGGCGAAATTATTGGTGGTTGTGGTGTAGTCATACCTAAATTTTTGTTTTTTAAGTTTTATATTATTCCTCATGGCCCTATTTATAATGGTAATCATGAAGGCTGCTTTGATACACATCTTAGCGAATTGAAAAAGCAGGCCTTAAATAGAGGTTGTTGTTATTTGCAGTTGAGTTTGCCGCTGTCAACTGAAAAATCTGTTGAAAGGCATGTTTATAATTCAAAAAGAATTAACCCTCTAAATCAAGGCTTTGTTTCAGGTAAGTTGTTTAAGTATGTTTACACGACCTACGGCTTAAATTGGATAAATTTTTATGGGATTGATAATGCTGAAACCTTTTTGAAAAAACGGTCAGCCAAAGTAAGACGCAACATCAGAATGCCTTATAACAAAAACGCTAAAGCCACATTTGTAACGGATGAAAAGTCTATAGAAAAAGGATATCAAGTAATTTTAGAAAACGCCAATCAAGGAGGCTATGCGCTTAGATCATTTAAAGAATTTAAAGGTACTATACTAGACTTAATAGCAAAGAAGCAAGCCTATTTTATAATTTGTAAAGTAGATAATGTAATCAAGGCAGCGGCATTTTTTGTTGAAACAAGTGGTTATATAACTAATATTATGGGAGGTGTGTTGCGAGAAAAACCTGATATTAAATTAGGGTATATGTTACAGTATGAAATTATAAAAAAATCGTTTGAGCAAGGTTTTAATGGTTACAATATTTCTATGGGCGGATCTTTGGGAGTTCAAGATTTCAAATCGAAATTTGGTGCGGAAAACATCTTTTATGAAAACCCACATTATCATTTAGTACTTAATGGGTTTAACTTCAATTTATTTAAATTTTTTGATAGTCATTTGAAGCCTTATAAATCAAAAATATCTAAATTGTTATCACATCTTAAATAATGAATAGGTTTTTTAGAAAATTTCGACTAGTTAGTATTGATGTATTTATATACCATATGGTTAAGCATAATGAATTTCAATTACCTAAATTTAAATATACTATTCAGCGTGAGAATATTCATAATAAGACACGTTTTTTTATAAAAGATTTAAATACATTAGTACACGAAAGTTATGTGTTTAAAAAGGTTTTTTTATTAAAGTCAATTCACAAAAATGGACCCGTGATTGGTGATTGCTTTACGAATAAAAAATACAGAGGACAATCCATTTATCCCTATGTAATAAATAGCGTAGCCAAATGGTTATTAGAAAGTACTTGTAATGAAGTATTTGTTGTGGTAAACAAAACAAATGAAAGCTCGATAAAAGGGATTGAAAAAGCTGGGTTTGTTAAATTAGCTTCCATAAAAGCAAAAAGGTGGCTTTGGTTTTATTCAAAGCGAGAGATAAATTATTTTAATAGAAAATAAAATTCATGAAATTAAAACTTACAACAAAATTTAAAATATGGCTTTCCAAATTGCTTCCTAATTCAGAAAAATTACGTTATCTTTTTTGGTTGCCAAAATTACATGATTTCGATAAAAAGTACGGACAACATAGTGCTGTTTTGGTTAGTAGAAATGAACTGTACAAGTATGTTAATTCTATAATTAATAATAAGGCTATTACGTATTGTGAGTTTGGTGTTTTTAAAGGTGCGAGTATTAAGTATTGGTCACGTTTGAATACTGATAAAAATTCTAGATTTATAGGTTTTGATACATTTAGTGGATTACCAGAAAGTTGGGATAATTTTACGGGTGGATTAAAAAAAGGAACATTTGATACTAATGGACAGTTACCACAAATTGCAGACAAACGTGTTTTCTTTAAAAAAGGTTTATTTCAAGATACTTTACCTGATTTTCTATTTAATTATGACCCAAGTAATCTATTAATAATTAATATTGATGCTGATTTATATTCTTCAACGTTGTTTGTTTTGACAAAGGCTCATGACATAATTAAAAAAGATTCCATAATTATATTTGATGAATTTTCAAGTATATTACACGAATTTAGAGCTTTTGAAGATTATTGTAGTGCTTATGGTGTTGATTTTGAGGTTGTAGCTTATACAAAGTCATCGAAAAGTTATTATGCGCATGTTGCCGTAAGAATATTATAGCTATGAAAAACAAAATGTATTAAAAATATTTATTATGATACAAAACCTTGATTTTAGGCATATTAAAAAAAAAGTTACTTTTGGCATTTTAAATTCAATTTCTTCTAAATAATGGTATTTAAAAAATTACTTTGGGCTATTAAACGACATCCATTCCTGTATATAACCAGGTTTAAATTGCTTTCAAAACATTCAAGTGTAGAAGAAATTGAATCATACACTTATAATGAAGTAAATCCCATAGACGAAATACCAGAATACTTTAATGAAATAAATAAACTAATATTTGCAAACGGTAAACCCATAAAAGATTCGGAAATTGTAAAAAAAATGGGGGTTTGGTTAAAAAAACATATAAAGGGCGGTCCTGGTTTGAGTGAGCCATCCGAACAAGCCTTAAAAATCATGATTTCTGGAAAAGGGGGAGTTTGTAGTGATCGGGCTCAAGTTTTTAACAATTTTTGTGTTATAAATAATATCAAAGTTCGTGAATGGGGTTCTACCAGAGGACCATATCACAAAGCTTTTGGAGGACACTCCTTTAATGAAGTGTTTTGTAACGACCTGAATAAATGGGTATTGGTAGATATATCTTATTGTATTATGTTTTATTTTGAAAGTGATACGCCCTTATCGGTTGTTCAACTATATGAAAATTTACGTGAGAATAAGAAAATCACATATAAAGCATTTGAAGATTCCTTTGAAATAAAAGCCGAAAGAATCACTAGAAACTATTTAGAGCCAGATACTATACCCTTTCTAGTCTGTAACTATTCCAATAAAACTTATGATAAATACTTGAGTTTTTTTAGACCATATGTACCGGTTTTTATAATTCACTTTATTATTTATGTTTTTGGTAAAAGTTATCATTATCGCTTTCCACTAGATGATTATCGGAAGATTTATAATTAGAAATCCTCAAGGATTGAATGTAAGAGGATACTTGTTCCTGTAATTTTCACGTAGTAGAGAATTACTTAAAATAAATTATTATAACAACACGTGTTTAAACAGAATATTACCTACATAACTGCTATTGTTTTTCATGCCTGTATTGGGGTGCTTATTTATTTAAATGAAACCCTTGCCAAAATTTACTTTTTTACGGCGTTGTTTTATTTTGTTTATCGCATTATTATGGCAGCTAATCATAGAAAAACACATGAGGTTTTATTGGCTTGTGCTTATTTTGTTGGTGCTGAAGTCTTTTTTAGAACAACTAGAGGTGCTATATCCTATGAAGCAGGAAAGTATCTAGTAATTCTTTTTGTGTTGATGGGTATGTTTTATAAGGGCTTATCGGGTAAAGGTTATCCATACTTTCTTTATTTGATGTTGCTTGTGCCTTCAGTTTTTGTGGCTTCCACAACATTAAGTTTTGATGCCAATTTCAGGACCAATATAGCTTTTGTGTTGAGTGGCCCTGTGTGCCTTGGGCTGGCAGCACTGTTTTGTTATAATAAAAAAGTAAGTTATAATCAGATATCACAAATATTGTTATTTATGGTATTGCCCATCATAGCCCATACAGCCTATGTTTTTTTGTATACACCTAATTTGGAAGATGTTTTATCTAGTGCCGTGTCAAATAGGGAAGCCGCTGGTGGATTTGGAGCTAATCAGGTAGCTGCTGTTTTAGGTTTAGGAATGTTTATCATGGCTATGAGGTTATTTACAAAATCGCCAACCATCCAATTAAAAGTTTTAAATGCCATTATTTTAGGTTTAATTTCTTTTCGTGCTATTTCAACTTTAAGTCGTGGTGGCGTTATTACAGCTATCGCAGCTATTCTGGTATTCCTGTTTTTTTATTACAATCAAGTGAATACTAAAAAAAAGAATGATATTTTGGCTGTATTTGTGTTGTTTTGTATTAGTCTGGTTATTACTTGGATGGTTAGTGCTAACCAAACAGGAGGATTAACTAATTTACGTTATGCCAATAAAGATCATCTAGGTCGTGAAAAGAAAGATTTAACAACAGGCCGTGGAGAGCTGTTCGCTAATGAGATTGAAGGTTTTATAACCAATCCTTTTTTGGGTATTGGATCCAGTCGGGCCAAAGATCAGCGTATAGAAATAGAAGGGCAAGGTGTCACCTCGCACAGTGAGTTTAGTAGAACTTTGGCAGAGCACGGTATTTTCGGTGTTATGATACTCCTTATTTTACTATTTAAACCATTAGATGTCCGTGTAAAAAACAAACGAAATTATTATTTTTTTGCCTTTTTGGCTTTTTGGTTTCTTACTATTAATCATATGTCCATGCGTATAGCTATGCCAGCTTTTGTGTATGCACTCGCTTTATTACATGTAACAAATGATAAACGTTCTATACATAGGAAACAAGTTAAGGCGTAGTTCTTCAAACATTTCTTCCATTCAGGTTTTAGGAAAAGCTCTGGAAAAAGAAAGTTTTGTTTTGACGTATGCTTCCTCTAAATCAAATAAAGTGTTAAGACTTTTGGACATGGTTTTGACTTGTTTAAAGTCATATAGAAAAGTGGATTGCGTTTTGATAGATACCTACAGCACTCAAAATTTTTATTATGCACTAGTAACAAGTCAGTTATGTCGCTTATTGAAGATGCCTTATATACCCATCCTTCATGGTGGAAATCTTGAAAGTCGTTTAAAACATTATCCTCAATTGAGTCGTTTAATTTTTAAATACTCAAAAGTAAATATAGCACCATCTCCTTTTATTAAATCGGTTTTTGAATCTTATGGTTACTTCAATATCGTTTCTATTCCAAATGCATTAGATATTAATAATTATTCTTTTAGAGAATGGCATATTGATACAATCAAACTGTTATGGGTGCGCTCATTCTCTAAAATTTACAATCCAAGCCTAGCAGTCAAGGTTCTCAAACAGCTTACAGATAAAGGCTATAAAGCGGAATTATGTATGGTGGGACCCGATTCTGGTGATGGGAGCTTTCAAGAAACGCAGCAAATAGCTAGAAATCTAGATGTTCCAGTAACTTTTACCGGGAAATTGCCTAAATCAGAATGGATTACGTTAGCTGAAAATTACAATGTATTTATTAATACCACCAATTTTGACAACATGCCTGTCAGTGTTATTGAGGCCATGGCAATTGGTTTACCTGTTGTTTCTACAAATGTTGGTGGTATACCTTATTTAATAAAGCATGAGGAGGATGGGCTACTTGTTCCTGCAAATAATGTCCTAATGACAACAGATTCGATTATAAGGTTAAAACAAGAACCTAACTTAACGAAAACAATTATAAAAAATGCTAGAACAAAGGTTGAGACATATGATTGGAAAATAGTAAAACAAGAATGGTTTAAAGTTTTGAATAGATAGGCTAATCTTTATTTAACCTACATCACTTGTGAAGTTTAATGAACTTATTATCTTTACCCTTAACATTTCATTAACAAGATGGCTAAACAAGATATTCATTTTAATATATCTGAACGTAAAATATTATTACGGATTATGGATATTGTATGTGTTCTTTTGTCATTATACTTTATAAGTAATTCATTTGTATTTGATTATTTTACAATAACAAAAGAAAATTGGACATGGGTGTTTGTACTCATTCTATATATTTCGGTGTTTGGAACTGTGTTTGAACTATACGATTTGCAAAAAGCCAGTAGGTTGGAATCGGTCATGCCAAATATTATTTTAACCGTATCCATTACCGTACTATTCTATTTGTTAACTCCTTTGTTTACACCTTCTTTACCTGAAAACAGGCTGCAAATATTGTATTTCTTTTTAGCTATTTTGCTTGCTTTAGCTATTTGGCGCTTTATTTACATGACGTTTATTACATCACCTCGTTTTTATAAAAAAGTATTGATTGTTGGAGAAACGTCTAATATTGAAACAATTGTTGAAGCTTTTAAGAATTCAGATCCAAATTATAAAATTATTGGTTTTATAAACTGTGAAGAGGAACAGCCAAATAGCCTAAAATATAAAGGTATTGCAGAGTATAAACCAGATGAAATACATAGTGTTATCAAGAATGAAAATATTTCAGAAATAATTGTTGCGAGTTATAATGCAGAGACCATTACGCCTGAAATTTATCATGACTTAATTGTGTTGTTAGAACGTGGTTTCCCAATTAAAGAATATACTCAGGTTTATGAAGACATTACTTATAGGGTTCCTGTTCAGTTTGTGGGAAAGGATTTTTATAAATATTTTCCTTTTAGCCGTAGTAATCAAAACAAATTGTATCTGTTTTTTCACAGACTCTTTGATCTTTTATTTGCTTTAATGGGTGTAACGCTAGGCGTTTTGCTTATTCCAATTATTTTTGTTGGTAACCTATTGGCTAATAGAGGGCCATTATTTTACTATCAAGAGCGAGTAGGAAAAAATGGTGACGTTTTTAATATCATTAAATTTAGATCCATGATTGTGAATGCTGAAAAAGATGGAGCAGTTTGGGCTAGTAAAGACGACCAAAGAATCACTTTGTTTGGTAAATTTTTAAGGCGTTCTAGAATGGATGAAATTCCTCAATTCCTTAATATCTTGAAAGGAGATATGAGTTTAATTGGACCGAGGCCAGAACGCCCTTATTTTGTAAAAGAACTGTCACAAGTCATTCCTTTTTATGAAACAAGGCATATAATTAAACCAGGTTTAACTGGTTGGGCACAGGTAAAGGTACGCTATGGATCGACAGTTGAAGACAGTCTGTTGAAACTTCAATATGATCTTTACTACATTAAGCATAGAAGTTTCTTTTTGGATGCTAATGTTATTATTAAAACTTTCAGCACTATGATCTTTTTTAGAGGACAGTGATTTAGTATTTTGTTGGTAGTGGTTTGTCGGTAGTTAGCGACTATTACTTCTTTGGAAATACTGGATTAGAAATATATACCGAATTATCATAGTCACAAAAAGGGGTATAAGCGCATAAGCAAACACCTGAATGCCGACTACCCAATGGAAGATTAATAAGCACATCATGATTACTAAAAACTTTAGATATTTAATGACCCAAGGTTTTTGTGCTTTCAATTTCCAAATAAGAAGTATGTTAAAAGGAAAAGCCCATAGTAGATTGTAATTTTGAGCTGTCGCTGTATGATCTGTGGCAAACCAAAGTAATAATAGAAAAACACCTATCATTCCTGTAACAAAAAATAAAATTACATCTAGGTATTTGCTGCGTTTTTGGTTTTTATAGTCTTTGTATGTTACAAACAGAATAATGATAGCTATAAGGAAAAACACCATTAAAGGGCTAGTAAGAAAACTATTATGTGTTTTTAAATTCTGTTGCTCGTATAACGTGTTTTCGTTATCAATTAATTGTTTTTTTGAATTACCATGTGTAGCTATTCCAAAAAAGCTATGGATGTATTCTGGCAAAAACATATGCTCTTCAGGAGTAGCTGTCTTGTCGATTACCGATCCTAAAGCAATATCAATGCCTACACTTCCCCAAGAGTTGTAGTCTAAATTATTTTGTATGAGTGTTCTAAATGATTTTTGTTCAAAAGCAACAGGCTCATGAAACTCAATTTTCCCTTTGAGTGTACTCTCTAAAACATCTTTTATTTTAGTAGCACAATTATCGTAAAAGAAATCATAAAGATACTCTCTATTTTCAGGTTTGTAGTTGTTTTTTAAATAGTTGAAAATAGCTTGTTTTTCTTCTGCAGAAATATTGAGAATTTGTTCTTTGATGGTTCTGTCTTGCCATATATAAAAATCTCTGACGTCACGATAGTTACTCTTTCCTATGGAATAATTAAGCTTACCTCTGGCAAAATTTAGGTAAAATCTAGGCTCGTTAAATGGAAAACGGCCATAGTCATAAGCAATGTCTATATTGTTTAAGGGATCTTTTACTCTAAAAATATTATGTCCAAATACATCATTTAACGAGAATCCTGGTCCTATGGTTAACACACTAACTTGAGCATTTGGAGAAAGTGTTTGTGCGGAAATAAATTGAAATACTGAAATACAAAGAATAAAAAGAAATCGAATTTTCATATCAGCATGTTTTACCTAAAAATACTAAAATCCAGTTTTAAAGAAAACACATTGGAATATAATGCAACGCTTTGGTCACCTATATCGGTAAATGCATAATCAACTTGTATGCCTTTGTATTTAAATCCAACACCCATACTTGGTTGAAAGGATAAGGTTTCGTTATTGTCTATTTGTAGTTCATTTTGAAAATTACCCACACCTGCTCGTAAATAAACCATGTCAATATAACCAAATTCTAATCCCAATGATGGCGTGATGCTGGCAAAAGATGTAGAAATAATGTCATTGTTTTCTTCAAATCGTACATTCAAATCTAATTCAGCTAAAAGGGAATAGTCATAGCGAATAATAAATTTTTTAGCTACGCCAATTTGTAATTTAGGGATGGTGATTTCAGAAGTTTCAGGTAATTCTTGATTTTGGCCTTCAACGGCATTTTGAATGGTGGCAAATTGATCTTCATCGATTGCCCAGGCATTAAATGTTGTTGTAATATCTCTTGCCATGATTCCAAACTTCCATTCATTACGCGTTTCGAACTGAATAGCAGCATCCAATCCAAAACCCCAAGATGATGCAAAATCACCAATTATTCTTCTAATGACTTTGGCATTAATGCCATAATTTAAACCGTCCAAAGGTAATTTTCTGGCATATGAAAAAGTCACGCCATAATCAGCTGTTGAAAACAAGCTAATGCGGTCATAATTAATATTGCCTTGGTCATCTATTAACTGGGTGGTATTTAATATGTCATCAACTGCAAAACGAATAATCGAGATACCAATCGAGCTTCTATCATCAATAGGCATTGCAAAACCAATATAATCATAGTTAGCTATATTAGCGAAGTAGCTAGAATGCATCAAGGCTATTTGCTTATCTTCAATATGTACTAATCCAGCAGGATTCCAATAGCCAGAATTGACATCGGCAGAGTGGGCCGTAACTGCATTACTCATACCCAAAGCTGCTGCATCAACACCAATATTCATAAACTCATTGGAATATTTGCGTACAGTTTGACCAAATACTGATACAGATACTATAAATAGTGCTGTGGTTAGTAATGTTTTCAAGTACAATTCTTTTTTTGCAAAGATGCTATAATTTTTCAATATAATAAACTTGAAAAGTCACGACTTATTGCCTGTTTGTTGTTTTAGACGTAAATAGTTTGTTATTTTTACATCCTATATTCTAAACTTATGAAAAAACACATTCCTAACTTGGTTACACTCGCAAATCTGTTTTGCGGTTGCATTGCTGTTATTTTTGTCTTGAATGATAATTATGTTTTGGGAGCTTTATTTGTGTTTTTAGGGATATTCTTTGATTTTTTTGATGGCCTTTTGGCTCGAAAACTTCAAGTTCAAAGTGATTTGGGTATTCAATTGGATTCTTTAGCCGATATGGTTACTAGTGGTCTTGCGCCTGGATTGGTGATGTGTAAATTAATTGGTCTTGCTATTGGCTCTTCTTTTATTGTGAGCCAAGCAGATTGGAATGATACTATGATCTGGTTAGGGTTCAAAATACAACCAATAGTACTAGTTGGTTTATTAGTTACATTAGCTTCTGCTTATAGATTGGCAAAATTTAATATTGATGAAGACCAACAGACCTACTTCAAAGGACTTCCAACACCTGCAAATGCTATCCTTATTCTATCACTACCACTTATTATGGAATTTCAAAACAGTGATGCTATGAATACTATTATTTTAAATAAATGGTTTTTGATTATCGTCACTTTATTGAGTTGCTATTTATTAAATGGGTCATTTAAACTATTTGCTCTAAAATTTAAAACGTGGGATTTTAAAAGTAATGCTATGCGTTATATTTTTATTATACTCTGTATTGTTTTATTGGTTGTGTTGCAGTTTGCCGCAATTCCGTTAATCATATTGACTTACATAGTCTTGTCTTTATTATCCCAAAAATCTATTGTTTAATTTAAAATCAATGTAATTACTCATAATTTATGGCTTCAGGATTTTTTGCTTTACTAGATGATATTGGTGCTCTTATGGATGACGTTGTTGTGATGAGTAAAGTGACTACCAAAAAAACAGCAGGAATTCTTGGTGATGATTTGGCAGTGAACGCCGAGAAAGCCTCTGGATTTATGTCATCAAGAGAATTGCCAGTTTTGTGGGCTATTACTAAAGGTTCTTTTATAAACAAACTCATTATTCTACCGGTTGCGTTTTTATTGAGTGCTTTTTTACCGCCAGCCATAAAAATCATTCTAGTTTTAGGTGGCGTTTATCTTGCTTTTGAAGGTGCCGAAAAAATTTATGAATTTTTTGTCCCACATGCGCATCCAAGTGATGAAAAAAAAGTATCAGCAAGCTTGCCTAAAGAAGCCGTGATTGATATTGAAAAGAAAAAAGTAAAATCGGCGATTGTTACCGATTTTATTTTATCAGTTGAAATTGTCATAATTGCGCTAGGTACTGTTGTAGAAGAGGATTTGTTGTTTCAAATTTTAGTGGTTTCTATTGTCGCCATAATTGCTACGGTTGGTGTTTATGGTATTGTAGCTTTATTGGTAAGAATGGATGATTTTGGATTGTGGTTGGTTAATAAAAATCAAGATAAAAAAGGGTTTCTTTATACACTTGGCAATCTTTTAGTTAAGGCTTTACCTTGGGTAATAAAAAGTCTTTCAATAATTGGAACAATTGCCCTTTTATTGGTTTCTGGAGGCATTTTTATTCATAATATTGACTTTTTACATCATATTTTGGAATCTTGGCCTAGTTTGTTGCGTGATTTTATTGTAGGCTTGGGAGTAGGTTTGGCGACTTTACTTATTTATAAAGGCGTTATGTTTGTGATTAAAAGTTTGAAGAAATAATTAATCCCGAATTTTCTTTTTACGCAATTCAAAATTCTGACCTAGATATACTTTTCTCACCATTTCGTCATTGGCCAATTCTTCAGGTTCACCTGCTTTAAGAATACTGCCTTCAAACATTAAATACGTTCTATCAGTAATAGCAAGCGTTTCCTGTACATTATGGTCTGTTATAAGAATACCAATATTCTTTTTGGTTAATTGGGCTACAATACGTTGAATATCTTCAACTGCAACTGGATCAACTCCAGCAAAGGGCTCATCTAATAAAATAAAATTAGGATCTGTTGCCAAGGCTCTGGCAATTTCAGTACGACGCCTTTCACCACCTGATAATAAATCACCACGATTCTTACGGATATGCCCTAAACTAAACTCGTCAATTAGGGATTCCATTTTAAGATGTTGTTCCTTTTTGCTTAATTTGGTCAATTGGAGCACGCTTAGAATATTGTCTTCAATACTCAATTTTCTGAAAACTGATGCTTCTTGAGCCAAATAACCTATGCCACTCTGGGCACGTTTATACATGGGGTATTTTGTAATGTTTTTGTTTTCTAGATATATGGTTCCGCCATTGGGTTTTATAAGCCCAACAATCATGTAGAAAGACGTTGTTTTTCCAGCACCATTTGGTCCTAGAAGCCCAACTATTTCACCTTGATTAACTTCCAAAGAAACATCTTTAACAACCTTTCGGCCGCTATAAGATTTCATTAAATGTTCTGCTTTTAGTTTCATACAAAATAACTCAAGGCTAAAATAGTAAAATCAAAATGACTATTAGAAATTCTGTTTTAATTTAAATAAAGTTTAACGCTGTGCTTCTAGGGCATCCCAAAATTCATAAGCTCGTCTTAAATGTGGAATAACAATTGTGCCACCAATTAATGTAGCAATACTCAAGGTTTCAACAACCTCTTCTTTTGTTAAGCCTTCCTTGTAGCAACTTTCAAGGTGATACCTAATACAATCATCACATCTTAAAACGGTTGAAGCCACTAAACCTAATAATTCTTTTGTTTTTACATCTAGCGCACCTGCTTGAAAAGCATTGGTGTCTAGATTAAATATTCGCTTGATAATTTTATTATTATCAGCCAATATTTTATCATTCATTTTTGAACGATAATCATTAAATTCTTTTACTATTTCAGACATGTTTTGCGTTCTTTTCTTGTTTTTTTACAACTAATTTAGAAATGTAAATACTCACCTGGTATAATATTAATATTGGTATAGCTACTATAATTTGACTCGTAATATCTGGTGGTGTGATTATGGCCGATAATATTAACACAATCACTAAAGCAAATTTTCGATATTTCTTTAAAATTTGAGGAGTTACCAATCCAATTTTCGTTAAAAAGTAAATAATGATTGGCAATTCAAATATAAAACCAGAAGCCAATGATGATGACCTTACCAATGAAATAAAAGAACTGATGTCAATTTCATTCGATATTTCAGCACTTACCGTGTAAGTCCCTAGAAAGTTTATAGAAAGCGGTGTCACCACATAGTAGCCAAATAAAACGCCCAAAAAAAACAAGAACGATGTGATAATTATAAATCCTCTTGAGTGTTTACGTTCGTTTGGATGAAGTCCAGGGCTGATAAATCGCCAAAATTGATAAATAACATAGGGAAAGGCTATTACCAAGCCTGCATAAATAGAGGTCCAAATATGCGCTGAAAATTGCCCGCCCATGGTACGGTTTTGAATAATGAATGGGAAGGCGTCCAAACAAAACGTCGTGTCTTCAATACCAAAGAACCTAGAAACACTGCAAAGCCACTTATAGGTTGGAAATGACATGTGTTTTGGTCCTAAAATAATGGTGTCAAAAATGAAACTTTTAAATAAGAATGCTACAACGGCAGCAATCATAATACCAAGAGAGGCACGAATTAAATGCCAACGTAAATCCTCAAGATGGTCAAGGAAAGACATCTCATTGATATTCTTTTTAGCCATTATAGAATTCCTTCTTTTATTAAATCATGTAAATGTACCACTCCAGCATATTGCCCGTTTTTTTCAACCAATAATTGAGAGATACCATAAGATTCCATTTCTTCTTTAGCATCTACAGCCATAGCATTGTAATCTATCCGTTTTGGATTAGATCCCATAATATCTTTGGCTTTTAGATTAGAAAAGTCTGAAGAATTATTTAGCATTCGTCTTAAATCACCATCTGTAATAATGCCAACAATTTCACTGTTTTCAACAACAGCAGTCACGCCAAGCATTTTTTCGGAAATTTCAACAATAACATCTTTTATGGTTGCCTCTGAAGTTACAGCCGGTTTTTGATTATTATCAGATAGGTCACTAACGCGCAAGTACAGTTTTTTGCCTAAAGCGCCTCCTGGATGATATTTAGCAAAATCCTTACTTGAGAATCCTCTTAATTCCAAAAGACAAACTGCTAATGCATCTCCCATTACTAATTGAGCGGTTGTACTGGTTGTTGGTGCTAAATTATTAGGGCATGCTTCTTTTTCAACATAAGTGTTTAAAACATAATCGGCATTTTTACCCAAAAATGATTCCGGATTGCCGGTGATAGCAATCATTTTGTTTTTGGCTCGTTTAATTAAAGGAACCAATACTTTAATCTCGGGAGTATTACCACTTTTAGAGATGCAAATAACCACATCATCATCCAAAATAAGCCCTAAATCACCGTGAATCGCATCGGCAGCATGCATAAAAACTGCTGGTGTTCCAGTTGAGTTGAGTGTGGCAACAATTTTAGTTGCAATAATGGCACTTTTGCCAATTCCTGTAATAATTACACGACCTTTGGAGTTATAAATACAAGATACCGAAGCTTCAAAATCTTTATCAATTAAATTGGAAAGATTGGAAATGGATTGACTCTCCATTTCTATTGTTTGCTTGGCTAGTTGAATAATGGAATTTTGATTGTTCAAAATTTATTATTTTTTTGGGTTGATGCTTCTAAAGATTTTGTTATCTTTAAAGTAATTCAAACTAACTGTTAAGGGTTAGTTTTTAAAGCTACAAAGCTAACAAAAAAATAAATGAGAGTTCTCTAAATACACTACATAATTAATTAATAGCATTTTTGTTTTTGGTGTATTGAACGTAAGATAATTAATATTAAGAAGTAGATGTCTGTAATTGAAAAAGACCTGCAAGTTGCACTAAAAAAATATTTTGGATTTAGTACATTTAAAGGGTTACAGGAAGAAGTTGTAAAAACACTATTATCAGGTAAAAATACATTTGTAATTATGCCAACAGGTGGCGGTAAATCATTATGTTACCAATTGCCTGCGCTTATGCAAGAAGGAACAGCCATTATTGTTTCACCACTCATTGCATTAATGAAAAATCAGGTTGATGCTATTCGTGGTGTTTCTGAACATGAAGGTGTTGCTCATGTTTTAAATTCTTCCCTAAACAAAACTGAAATAAAAAAAGTCAAACAAGATATTGTTGATGGTATTACTAAATTACTTTATGTAGCACCAGAATCGCTTACAAAAGATGAAAATGTTGATTTTCTCCGAACGGTCAAAATCTCATTTATGGCTGTAGATGAAGCCCATTGTATTAGTGAATGGGGACACGATTTTAGACCTGAATATCGAAATTTAAAACACATTATTGGACGAATAGGAGATGATATTCCCATTATAGGTCTCACCGCAACAGCTACGCCGAAAGTACAGGAGGACATTCTTAAAAATCTAGGAATGACTGATGCTGTTACCTTTAAAGCATCTTTTAATAGACCAAATTTATTTTATGAGGTGCGTCCAAAAACCAAAAATGTTGATGCCGATATTATTCGCTTTGTAAAGCAAAATGAAGGTAAATCTGGAATTGTATACTGTTTAAGCAGAAAACGGGTGGAGGAGTTAGCTCAAACCCTTCAAGTGAATGGTATAAAAGCAGTACCATATCATGCTGGTTTAGATGCAAAAACTAGAGCTTCCCATCAAGATATGTTTCTTATGGAAGATGTAGATGTGGTTGTAGCCACTATAGCTTTTGGTATGGGAATAGATAAACCTGATGTTCGTTTTGTAATTCACCATGATATTCCTAAAAGTATTGAAAGTTATTATCAAGAAACTGGAAGAGCAGGGCGTGATGGCGGTGAAGGACATTGTCTGGCATTTTACAATTACAAGGATATTGAAAAGTTAGAAAAATTTATGTCTGGTAAGCCTGTTGCCGAACAAGAAATAGGTCAGGCTCTGCTTCAAGAGGTTGTAGCTTATGCTGAAACATCTATTTCGAGACGTAAGTTTATATTGCATTATTTTGGCGAAGAGTTTGACAATGAAACTGGCGAAGGTGGTGATATGGATGACAATATGCGAAATCCTAAAAAGCAACATGAAGCCAAAGAAAATGTGACTATTTTGCTCAATACTGTTCAAAAAACCAATGAAAAATACAAATCAAAAGATTTGGTGAATGTTTTAATAGGAAAAGCAAATGCGCTTATAAAATCTCACAAGACTGATGAGCAACCGTTTTTTGGAAAGGGAAAGGCAGAAACAGATAAATACTGGATGGCTTTAATTCGCCAAGTGTTGGTTGCTGGGTATTTGAAGAAGGATATAGAAACTTATGGTGTCATTAAAATAACAGATGATGGTGAAAAATTCCTGAAAAATCCAGACAGTTTTATGATGACTGAAGATCATGTTTTTGATAGTGAAAATGATGACTCTATTATAACAGCTACAAAAGGAGGTGGTGTTGCCGATGAAGCACTTATGGCGATGCTGAAAGATTTGCGTAAGCGTAATGCCAAAAAACTTGGTGTGCCACCATTTGTTATTTTTCAAGATCCTTCTTTAGAAGATATGGCTTTAAAATACCCAATAACACTAGATGAATTAAGTAATGTGCATGGTGTTGGTGATGGCAAGGCCAAAAAATATGGTAAAGATTTTGTTGACTTAATAGCACGATACGTTGAAGATAACAATATTGAGCGTCCTGATGACTTAATTGTAAAATCAACAGGCACCAATTCGGCATTAAAGCTTTATATTATTCAAAATATCGATAGAAAACTACCTCTAGATGATATAGCATCAGCTAAGGGTATGGAGATGGCAGATTTTATAAAAGAAATGGAAGCCATAGTATATTCTGGTACTAAACTGAATATTGATTATTGGATTCAAGACTTGCTTGATGAAGATCAACAAGAAGAAATTCATGATTATTTTATGGAATCTGAAACAGATAAAATAGATGATGCCATTGACGAGTTTGATGGTGATTATGATGATGAAGAATTGCGCTTATATCGGATTAAATTTATAAGTGAAGTTGCTAATTAGTCTTTTATAAAATCTTCTGCTTGCTAGTTTCTAACTTCAAAGATGATTCCTTATCTTTGCACCTCATTAAAAATTAATAAGATGCAAGACGGTTTATATGCAAAGTTTCATACTTCAAAAGGTGATATTTTAATCAATTTAGAATTCAAAAAAACGCCAGGTACGGTTGGTAATTTTGTTGCTTTAGCAGAAGGGAATTTAGAAAATTCTGCAAAAAAGCAAGGAAATCCTTACTACGATGGCTTACAATTTCATCGTGTTATTCCAGATTTCATGATTCAAGGCGGATGTCCTCAAGGAACTGGAACAGGTAATCCAGGCTATCAATTTGATGATGAATTTCATCCCGATTTAAAACATGATGGACCAGGTGTTTTGTCTATGGCAAATGCAGGACCAGGAACCAATGGTAGTCAGTTTTTTATCACACATGTTGCAACGCCTTGGTTAGATGGTAATCATACTGTTTTTGGTAAAGTAAAAGAAGGTCAGGATGTTGTTGATGCTATAGCACAAGGTGATGCCATAGAATCTTTAGAAATCATCAGAGTAGGAGAAGAGGCTGAAAAATTTAACGCTGTTGAAGCTTTCAGAACCTTTGAAGGTGCTAGAGAAAAACGTGTTGCAGCTGAAAAGGAAGCTCGTGAAGCGGAACTTGATAAATTGGCTTCAGGATTTGAAAAAACAGATAGTGGTTTACGTTTCCAAATTCTTCAAAAAGGAACTGGTGAGAAAGCTGAAAAAGGACAAACTGTTTCTGTACATTATAAAGGTCAATTAGCCGATGGAACCGTGTTTGATTCGTCGTATAAGCGTAATCAGCCTTTAGAATTTCCAGTTGGTGTTGGTCAAGTAATTCCAGGTTGGGATGAAGGTATTTGCTTACTTAACGTAGGTGATAAGGCACGTTTAGTTATTCCGAGTGATTTAGGATATGGTAGTCGTGGTGCAGGTGGTGTAATTCCACCAGATGCAACATTGATATTTGATGTTGAATTAATGGCTATTAAATAATACCATAAGAACGTTATTTATCACGTAACAAAATTCATAAAAAATCGTCTCATTTATAATGAGACTTTTTTTTGCTTATATTTTAGGCGATAACCAATCAATCAAAATACCAATGAAATCAAAATTATTACCATTCGTTTTACTATTCACAGTAATTACAATCAGTTGTTCAAAAAATCTCAACTATTCACCCGAACATATTGAAAAAACGTCTGGACGCTATTTGTTTAATCCTGACGAGCTTATTGAAGTATATTATGAAAACAATAAGTTATATGTGAAATGGCGAGGTGCAGAAAAAATTGAACCGGTTGTTTTGGACGAAAACACCTTTTTTATGGTGGATATGTATCAAAAATTGCGTTTTGTCCAGCACCCAGAAACTAAAGAACAGTATTTAGGTATTGTATCAGAAGGTGATGATTCTAAATTCACGTATGACTATTTAAAAGTACCAGATTCATTTAAAACACCAAGTATGCATTTAAAAGCCAATAATTTTGATGCAGCATTAGCAGGCTTTTTAGAAATAAAGGAACAAGATTCAACTAGTGTATTTATTGAAGAACGGGAATTTAATAGTTATGGCTATGAATTATTGCGCAAAAAAGAAAACGAGCACGCCATTGCAGTTTTTAAAATGAATGTTGCTTTATATCCAGAAAGCGATAACGTGTATGATAGTTTAGCAGATGCCTATTTGCGAACAGGCGATAGCTTGAATGCATATGAAAACTACAAAAAGGCATTGGAGCTCAATTCAGGGAATCCACGTGCTAAACAATTTGTTAAAGCATTTGAAAAGGAGTAGGTGTTTCTTTAACAGCCATATGGGCTTATTCATAGACTAATTCTATATCATCAATTATTAAAATACTATCAATGGCACCTGCAAAACTTGCGCCATCAAAACTGGAAGAAGCCACAAATGTTATATGAGTTGGTAGTCCAAAATCGGCCACGTCTGGTGTGACATAATTGTTGTTTTCTGGATACATGTATGCTGGAAAACTGCTATCCAGTTCACCATAAGTAAAATCAATTTCTTGAGTTATAAATTCGTTTTGGGTCTCATCACTTCTAAACCAAGCTGTGCCTAAACGCTGTACTTCTCCACCTTGTCTAATTTCTAATAAGGCATAAATATCACAGGCATCGCCATAGCTTAAATGGTTTCCATCACGATCTTTATTTTCCTCACCAGGCACATAGCTATATTTAAATCTGATTTTTAACGGTCGTCCAGAAAATGGCGTGCCAAACTCAATTGCTGCTTCAGGGTCGCTTAAATCAATATTGTCTGGGTCAAAATATCCTGTAAACAATGAGCCTGCTGAAATGGGTGCCCCAAAAGTGCCTGCCAAGGAACCATTATCCATGGTCATCATTTTTGCAGCTAAATTATCATTACCTAAATCTTCAGGTATAGTAGCCAGTATGTTTAATATTTGTGTCCCTTGATTTCCAGTTCCCCAAATAGTCGTTTCGGCATCTGTTCCTGGTTCATAGTAATTAGTAGCGGTCATATACCAATCATTTAACTGCCAATTATCGAGTTGAGGTGTTTCTGAAGCCACAAAAGCACGAATCGTCCAATTATAAACAGAACCATCTTCTGCAGTAACCACAATAGTATCATCATTTTCAAGGTTAAGAATATCACCTTGTATTTTATTGCTTTGTGCAAATGAAGAAATTTCAATTTTTTCAATACTAATAGCGGTTAAATCAACGCCACCAGGAATTTCTACTGTAACCAATAAACTATCCCTCATAATTGATGCCGCACCAGATTGGTTGATTACTTCAATAGTATTGATATAGCCGTACTGGGATTTTCCAAAATAATCCTCTTCAACACAAGACCATAACATGAATGTTAATGCTGTAATAATTAAAATAGTCTTTTTCATTTTTTGAGTCTTTAATGCACACCGAATTATAGTGTTATCCTCCAAAATAATAGGCCAATCCTATGTTTAGTGACAATATATTAATGTTGAAATCTACATTTTGCCGGACTTTACTGGATTCTTCTATATCATTTTTGGTAGTTTTAGAGGAATTTAATTCATAACCCAATACATCCAAGCCCACTTCTAAAGCAAAATTTTCCATAGCAAAAAACGTAATACCAGGACTTAAACCAATTCTAAAATTGAAATTAGTAGTATAAACTTTGTCAATCTGGTCCAAATTTTTAATGTCTCGGGTCAGAGTATTACCACCTCCAAATGTTACGCCCAATTCGGTATAAAAACTTAAGCGTTCATTACTGGTTAGCGGTACTGTAGATCTAAAGTAAGGTGTAATAGCATATCCTCTTGTTATAGATTTAGATTGAATGGTATCAGAATCTCTTAATACTATTCCAAAAAACTTGTTCTGATGATAATTGACACCAACGCCAGCCATAGCATAATTTCCAATATAATAACCACCTTTTAGTGTAATATCATAATTTGTTCTGTCACCATCCAATACCGTTTCAATAATGTTATTGGCATTTTCAACTTTTCTGTCCTCAAAAGAAAGTGCCATGCCTAAATACACATTCCTTTTTTTAAACGGCTTAAAATCTGTATCGTAATAACTGGACAATAATTGATATGGCGAATAGGTGCTGTCTTTTTCAGTAGTATGGGCTTGTGACCATGAAATCTGAAAAATAAACAAAAAACCTAAACTTAAAGTACAATTGGTTTTATTCATTTACTGCGCACTTAAAAAAGGTCAAGGTAACAAAATTATCAATTTCTCATTTGAAATATCTAAATAACTTCTCCTAAAATAGCGTTTCTAATAAATTTATAATTTTAAGCTTACCTATAGAAATTAATAGTCATTCAGTTATTGTATTTTTGTAAAAGTAAATAGTGTTCGTGTGAAAATTAAGTCTTTTATTTTATTCATCTTTTTGAGTCTGTACACATCATTTGTGTTTAGTCAAGAAAATGACACCCATGCCATAATAGTTGAAGGCGTTAATGCTATGATGGAAGGTAATTATAGTGAGTCTCTTGAGCTATTGACTCGAGCTCGTGTTATAGCAGAGGAAGAAGAAGATTATAAAAATCTATTTGTAGCTATAAATAATATTGGATTAAATTATCATAAACTTTTAGATAATAACGAAGCTTTAGAGTATTATTTAGAATCGTATAAGATTGCTATAAAAGAATTGGATTATTCTTATGAAATGACCTCCTTGAATAATATAGCCATACTATATTCGCAAGAGAATGATTTAGATAAGGCCATTGAATATTTTCAAAAAGCATATGACCTAGCAGAAGTACCACAAGATCAATTAAAGAAAGGTATTTATGCCATAAATTTGGCTCAAGCATATAATGATAAAAGTCAGGCTAATATTGCCATGCCTTATATTGAAGAGGCTATTAAACTATTAGAAGCTGATGAAGATTATCTTCTTGAAGCTGAAGCTTTACAGGCCGTATTATTACATGCATTAGGAAAGGAGCAAGAATCTGAAAATCTTATAACTAGTTTATTGCCAAAGTTGAAAGGTAACCGCTATGCCGAGACACGAGTTGTACTTTTTCTTACACTAGCCAAAATTGAGCATGTCAAAAACAATCTAAACCAAGCTTTGGTATTGGGTAATACTGCACTTAATCAAGAACCCATAAATTTAGAAACACGATACAAAATTTATAGCCTACTACATTCGTATAATGAAAAGGCCAACAATTATTCTCAGGCATTAATTGCTATGGATAGTATGTTGCATATAAAACAAGAAATTCACGATTTGCGAAGTGGTAGACAATATCAAGCTAATAAGGTAAAGTTTGAAGTGTTAAACTATGAAACACAATTACATGACGGTCGCGAACGTATTAAATCACAAAAACGACTCATACTTATTTTAGCTATTAGTTCTTTTCTTATAATTTTTCTGCTGCTATGGTCTTTAAGATTAAGTAGAATAAAAAACAAGCAACGCAAAGACTTGTTGGCTAGACAAGAAAAAATACTGAATTTGGAACTGGAGAACGAAAAGGCCAATAATTTAATTTTAGAAAATCAGCTCAAAGAAAACGAAACCAAATTACTATTAGAGCAAGAACAACATAAGCGAGAAATTGAATCTAAAAACAGAAAACTTTCAGCTAAAGCTCTGTATTTAATAGATAGAAACCGCTTGGTTGAAACTATTATTCAAGAATTAGAACAGTCAGATAAAATAAAACCGAGTAGGGAAGTAACAGAGCATATTAGACGTTTGAAAGGACTTCTAAAAAGTGACGAGGAATGGGAGAATTTTGTACAGTATTTTGATGAAGTTAACCATGGTTTGTTAAATCGTCTTAAGGAAAAACATGAAAATTTAAATGCTAATGATATTCGTTTTATTTCGTATTTGTTTATGAACTTATCTATGAAAGAAATAGCCACTATAATGAATATTACTCCAGAAGCTTGCAGAAAACGTAAAGAACGAATTTCTAAAAAAATAGAGCTTACTGAAAACGAAGACTTGTACACGTACATCTCTCAAATATAGACTACATCACGTTTTTTATGTATTATGTCACGTTTTGTCCGGAATAAAATTCGGTTTAAACAAGATCATTTGTTGACTTTTGTGAAAATCTTAAATCACATCATAATGCAAAAAAAGTACACAATGAAAAAGTTTAAACTATTCCTTACGGCATGCTTCATGCTGGGGACGTTATTTTCTAGCGCACAAATCACATTTTTAGGATCGGAAGAATATGGACGTATTTTCCATTTAGTTTACGACCAAAATGTAGAAAATCGTGTCTATGCGGCTAGTATGAACAATCACATTTTAATTTCTAACGACAATGCTGTTACTTGGGATGTTTTATATTCTCTTCCTTCAGGATTTATTAATGAGTTGCGCATGCTTAATAATACGCATTTAAGTTTTGCTTTAAAAAACGCAAATGTTGCAGAAAATAATACAATTCATCTTTTTGATTTATTTACACAGACTATTACAACCATAAATAGACCACAGAATAATGATTCTTCTGATAGATGGATTGATGATTATAATATTTACGAAAGTGATACTGATATCATGCTATATAATGAGGGTTATCGTGTTGGGTTTGATACTTACGATCGTGTGCATTACACAACAGATGGTGGGCAAACCTGGACTTTAGTTTATGATGAGGCCTCAAATAATTTGATATCAGTTGATAAGAGTTTAATTAATCATAGCAATCCAAATCAATTGTTTATTACAAGAGGAAACGGTGCTAATGGTGTAAATGGTGGATTTTTAGTAAGTCACGATGCTGGAATTACATGGACAGAATACTTTGCTGATATTAATTTTAGAGGTGTTGCTGTAGATCCATTTGATGCTGACCATTGGATTATTGGATCTGATCCAGGATGGGGAGATGATGAAGTAGTTTACCAAACATTGGATGGCGGAACAAATTGGAATGAGTTAACTGTTCCTTTTGATACGTATTGGGACAAAGCGGTTAACGAAATTATTTTTCACCCAACTAATCAAGATGAAATTTTTATTCTTGAGACAAATGAAATTGTTATTAGTTATGATGGCGGTGTAACTTGGACAAGTTATATACATGAATCTTTTGATCCAACAAACTATTACTTTGGATTGTCTGCTACGTTTAATCCTTTTGATGTCGATGAAATGCTTTTTACATCTAATTGGTATCCTCATCGCTCTACAGATGGTGGTATAACTTTAGATTTAGTCCAAACACCTTATTCATTCACGACGTCAGTAGCTGTTTCACATAATGAAGGTGCTGAAGACCCCTTTTTATATTACGGAATACAAGGTGGAGTAGTTGCTAAAAATCTTACAGATGATTCTGAAACAGCTTATGGTGTACAGGGTGTTGATATTGCATCTGGTAGTGCGCCTCCAATGTTTTTTGTAGATAAAAACCAATATGGGCGTTTGTTTTCTTCAGTTGAAGATTTTAATGGCAGAGCTTTGAATGTGAGTACCGATAATGGTCAAACGTTTCAAATGTTCTATACAGGTTTTTGGGATCCAGTATTACACATGCAGCCTGATGCTGTAAATACTAATGAAGTATGGGTGTCTTTTGATGTGTTTTCTGGAAGCGGAACAAAAATTATTGATGTAACAAGTGCAGACCCATGGAGTCCGACAATAATCGATATTACGGTCCCTACGGAAGAAAGACATTATTCTACTTGGGTTGACCCATCAAATAATCAAAATGTATTAATTGGAATAGGTGGTGAAGTGTGGTCAAGTTCAGATCGTGGAACTACTTGGAGTAATGTGAGCGCTGGACTAAATTTAAATGTGACATCTCAATTTGTGTTTCAAATCTTAAATAATGCTAATGATGCCAATGAATTTGTTTTAGCTACATCAAATGGTGTTTGGAAGTCAACCGATGGCGCAACTACATGGAATCAAGTTTTAGCGACTAATAATGTTCAGAAAGTGGCTTACGATCCAAATAACCCAGATATTATTGTTGCAGCCACTTATGCATCGCAAGTTTCTGAAACCGCTATTTATTTCTCTACAGATAATGGTACAACTTGGACAATGGTGCCAGCAACTGAATTATTATACAGTACATCTGTGAGTATGGCGTTTGATTTTCTTGACGATGGTACAGGAGTAACAACCTATTTATCAACATCAGATTTAGGGATTATAGCATATGATGTTCTTTATCAAACCTTGAGTGTTGAGACACCAACTTTGGATACTGCTGAATTATTAATTTACCCGAATCCTGTTAAAGATGTTATGAATATTGCGTTAGAGCCAGGTGCTCATGCAAAATCTGTTGTTATCTATAATATGTTGGGTGCTCAAGTTAAACAAGTTAACCAAGCATCACAAATAGATATATCTGATTTAAATTCAGGAGTGTATTTAGTAAAAGTTACTGATAGTCTAGGCAAGCATATTGTTAAACGCATTATAAAACGATAGTTGTAAGATTAACTAGCTAACCAGTATTTGGTTAATTGCTGAAGGGCCCAACGTTATGTTGGGCTTTTCTATTTTAGAAGTTACTGAATAATTTATTCTCTAAATGATGTACAATGGCTTTCCATTTCGATTTGTAAAGACCAATAAAAAAGAGGTAAAGTGCATCACTAGTATATTGAAAATCAAAAGAGTCCAGAATTTGTTTTCCGAATATAAAACGCAGCGCTAAAAGCAATAGTGTTAGAACAATGTTTAATATGCTAGTGTTTAAATGCAATTTACCCGTTTCTTCATTTTGCTTAACCGAGTATAATTTTAAATATAGTTTTCCAATAACTATACCACCAAAAAAGAATAGCATATAATAAAGCGGTGTCCCATAAACAAAAGCATCATACAAAACAACTACAGACATGAAAACAATTAAAACTCTAAAAATGATATTTAGAGTTTTTAATTTGCTATCCACAACATTTTTAAGTGCCTTTTTTTTGATACTCATACAGTAAAAAACATGGGTTATACCTTTTCGGTGATTTTAGAACGCTTCTCCAATTCTAAAATAAACACCCCAATCGTCTTTACCTAATGCCGCATCAAGTCCAATATTGAACTTGGTGTCTTTAAACGCCCTATAGCGAAATCCAACGCCACCACCAGGTAAAACTTCGCCATTAAAATCGTCGTTATCAGCACCAAATAGTGTGGCTATACCTGCAAAGCCCACAACACCCATGCGTTTTGCGAAATTCAGACGGTATTCGCCTTGAAGCGCCATAACGGTATTCCCACGGTATTTACCTTCTGAATAACCTCTAATATCATTTCCACCTACTATAGCTTGTTGTTCAAAAGCAATATTACCCAATCCAAAAGTACCAGAAAAACGTGCCGCAAATACATCTGTTTTATCTCTAACAGGAAAATATTTGTTATAGTTGGTAGTTATTTTATTAGCACTAGCATCGTTTCCAAACCATTCGGCATAGGTAATCCATTTGGCATTAACCATATGGCCTTTTGTGGCATAATATACATCGTCTCGTGTATCGAATAAGGCATTTAGTTCCAAGCCATGAGTTACTGTGGTTGATTCGTCTACAATATTATCTTCAAAAACCGTATTATAACTGGCATAGGTGTAGGTTAAACCACCGTATAAATTGTTGATTATTCTTCTTTGAATGCCGATGCTGAATATAGTAGCATTGGTAGCATAATTGTAAAAGTCAGCACTATTAAACTCACCTGCAAAAAATTGCGAGTTAAGGTCTCCTAAACCTAAAAATAAGGTGCCACGCCAACGGTCTTCATTGAAATAGAACTTATTGAATACACCAACAAAATACGATTTGTTAGTAGTGTACACACCAGCAACACCAGATAAGGATTTAGGCGATATACTATCCTGTTTATTTAACTTGTACATCGCCATAGGTATGCCACCAAACATAAACTTTAAATTTCGGTTATAACTTAAAAAAGGCATAACCGTAAAGTCCAGATTTTTTTCGTTCACTTGAGTGTGATTCAAGCTATCTTGAGTTTTATTTTGCCCTATTGAAAGAGTTGTAATAAAAAGCAGACTTAATAGGATGGAGATGTTTCTCATCAAATTTTGAAAGGCGTTCTTTGCACTACCATGGTAAAGGAACTACTGGCGCAATAGTTATTCTAAATTGATGCTGAGGACCAAAGGCTTCAGGCGATGCAACATAATACCAATACTGTGCACCAAATCTCACTGGAAGCTTTCCAATTCTTGTTACTTTTTGAATACCTGTACCAATAGGTAATGTAAATTTATTGCCATCAGTAGCATTGTGATTGTAGGCGTAAGTTGGAGAGGCTGTAATTTGCCAACCTTTATTTAGATTAATGGTATAAAAGTATTGTCCAGCCGTTATGCTTATACCATCTGCTGATGGACCAGAAGTAGCCCAAAAGTCATCAGGTAATATAGCTGAACTGGTAGGATCAGCATCTTTACCACTACCAACACTCCATGCATGACTAACAATGATACCTAGCGCTCCAAAACTAGTTAGTTTTGCAATCATCATTTCTGGACCTAACGTGGTATAATTTGCTCGTAATGCTTCATCTGAAGCTGTTCTGAAACTTCCGAAAACACCAACTAAAGTTATCCATTTAGAAGTCCAAGTCTTACCTATAGCCACATCTGCACTAATATTACCAAGTCCAGACTTTTGTTCAAAACCATTGGCTGTAATTGTAGGTTGTGAAATATACATAGGAATTAAAGGTCGTACATATAAATTTAATCCTTCAGAAATTGGTATCGGTAGTGATGGTTGAAAGCTAATAACCGAAGCACTTTGGCTACTGGCATTATTGATATCGCCATTATAGCCAATAAAATCTATAGGAAATAACATTTGTCCTAAAGTAGCATTAGGGTTAGCCAATTCTTTAGCTAAATCGGCAGCACTTTTTTCAGGTTTTTCATCTTGAGCATTCAATGTTGCTATTGTAAAAAGCAAACAAATTGTTGATATTAAGTATTTGTTTTTCATTATTTTATATTTTTTAAAATTCAAATTTTGCCATGGTCTGTATTCTATGTGCGGCACCATAGGCATCATTGGTGGTGCGTTGTTCACCCCACATATATTCAGCACCAATAGAGAAGTTTTTATCAAATTGGTAAATAAGGTTGGCATGACCAATACCACCTCGTTTTAAGGAAAAAGGCGCTCTCGAGTCTGGCGAATCCAACCAGCCGTAGGCATAATTAAAATTAGATTCCAGTTTAGAACTCCATCTATGCATGAAACCAGCCATAATAGATTTTGCCAACATGGATTCTAGCTTGCCTTGGTCATTTAATACGGCATTGGCGTTACTTCCTGCAAATGCGATGATATTTTCCCCATAGGCGTCACCATAATTAAAATTGAATGTGAAATAGTTATTCTCACCAATATACTGTCGTCCTGCAACAACTAATGCCCATTGGACGGTTTGATCTGATGGTCCCGTAGAACCACCATCCCATCGCAATTGCGCTAAACTGGCACCTGTCCAAAGCACACCAGTTTTCCATTTGTAATCCATTCTTAAAGCTAACAATGGTAATTGCACGTTAGCTTGCCCTTCCAGATTGTTAGGGTTTTCAATGCCCAATGAACTCAAATATTCAACACCAACTGCAAGTTTAACTTTTTCTGAAAGTTGATTTTGATATCTTATTTGCACTGACCGCCCACCAAACAAGGCATCGCCTGCGGCAAAGTCAATCATAGCTGCCATTGAACCTAAAAAGGACAGTGTGGTCCAGGTTTGGCCTATTATAAAATCACCCGCCGTAATGTAGGCATGACGTAATCTAAAGCGGTTGCCATCTGAAAAGAAATCACCTTCAATAAATAGTTGTAAGGGGATTTTATCTTCAGCAAAGCGTCTTAAATCAATATTAACCCTAGTTTCCTTCGCTATAAAAGAGATGTAACCTTCATTGCCGTATTCGGGTTCTCCTCTAACAGGAATGGTAGATAGTAAAAATTGACTTTTGTCTGTTGTGCCATCTAAATCATACAAGAAATCGGCTTTCACATAGCCGCCAATTTTCATGCGTAAATCCGAGCCAAACATGGGCCAGGATCCCTTGAAATCTGAAACAATCAATTGTTCTTTTGCAGTCTTTAAAATCTGTTCTCGAAGATCTTTTTCTGGAATTACAAACTGATCACTAATCGAATCCGATGTAGTTTCTACTTGTGCGCACATTCCCAATGGAATCAAAACCGCAACCAAAAGAAGTAAAATTGTATAATGTTTCAATGTTGTAATATGTGTTGTTAATTTCATTCTAAATATAATTAAAAAAAACAGTTTATTTAATCGTCTTTTTTTTGTGGTTTTTACCAAATAAAGCATTAGTATAACACATCAGTCCCATTTCTAGACCTGCGCCGTATGAACCATCGAAAGCATTAGAATAGGTTAGTGCTGCTATCCATCTTGGACTTTCCCACCTTACTCCTGCACGATAACTAAAAGGCGCATTTGCTTGACCTGCTGTTCCAAATACTTCACCTACTACAGCCGATTGCGGGATAATATTATAAACAGCTAGTCGCGAACTGTAGGTAAAGCCCCAAGCCGTATTACCCGTTTGCTTATGGTCAAAATTAACCGTTGCACCTGGTAAGATATCCCATAATACCGTATTGTTGGCAAAAGCATAAGTGGCAACACCTACTACCCACCAAGAATTAAATCCTTGGGTTACTTCACCTTGATCTAAATGTTGAGGAAATAAGCCAACACCACCTAATACAGCATATCCAGCGGTTTCCGATTCATTTTGATATAAACGACGTTTTAAATAAAATGAAGGGCTTAAATACGAATCAGAATTGGTTCTTGGATCATCATAGTAATAGACCAATTGTGTGTTAAACTCCCATTCTGGTAAAAAAGCCAAGACACCATAAAACTGCGAATACTCTTTTCCCGCAGTAGCCACAAATGTAGCAACACCTTGTGGTGCGACCCATTGGTTATCCCCAACAAATTGTTGCGCCTCTATCTTGAAAGTTACTCCAACTAAAAAACACCAAATAAAAATACTTTTCCGAACTAAATAATCAATCATAAATAAAGTAAGTGTACCAAATAGGTTACTCCGAAGGGTATTGACCTTATAATTAAACAACTAAAAATTATTAAATTTTTAGTTGTTTAATTATAAATATTAAATTGGTATTTATTTTTTAAGCTCCTCCAGATTATCAAATATGGTATAAAAGAAGCCAATAGATTTTGCATACTCATCTACCAAAATACGTTCATTAACCCCATGGAATCCTTTAAACTCTTCGGTGTTTTCTAATTGAATGGCTGTAATGGTATATACATCTGGAGCAAAATCTCTAGCTTGAAAGTGTTTCGAGTCTGAACCACCTACTACAAAGAATGGCGATACAATTAAGTCGTTACCATAAATTTGACGAATGGTTTTTTCAAGCATATTATAAGCAGGATTGCCTACTTCAGCAATGTTTGTTGCAGGTGTAGATGCAGAAATGTCTCGCATAGTGATACGGTCATCTTTAATAGCATTTTTAACATGTTCCATAATGACTTCTGGTGTATCTCCTGGCATAGGTCTGAAATTCACAACAGCTGTTGCCGAAGGGGGTAGAACGTTATCTTTAATACCAGCATTAAACATGGTTACGGCAATCGTGGTATGAAGCATGGCTCGAGTCACCTCATTTCCAGCCATTGCATCTATAAATTTTTGTTCCTGTTCAGTTAACTCATCATCTTTACCAAAAGCTACCGCTGCGTACAAAGGTTTTAGTTCTTCATCTAATTCTGGTCCCATATAACGGTATTGTGAACGAACAGCAGGATGTATTTTATAAGGAAATTGAGCAGCTTCTAATTTCGTTATAGCTTCAGCTAAAATACCAATATTGGTCTCTTCTGGTGGCATAGACGAGTGCCCTCCAATACCATTTATTGCTAATTCTAAACTAATAAACCCTTTTTGGGCAATACCAATTAAGGCTGTGTTGTCTTTAATACCTGGGAATATACCAGGCGTTAATGGAGCCGATTCATCCATAACGTAAGCAAAGCGTTCTATACCGCGTTCTTCCAAAACATCAGCAATCTTTTTCGCACCTTCAGCACCACCTACTTCTTCATCTTGTCCGAATACAAAATAAAGAGTTCTAGCTGGTTGCCAACCTTCTTTTAGTTTCATTTCTGCAGCTTCCAAAATGGCGTGGATTTGATTTTTATCATCCAAAACACCACGTCCCCAGATGTAACCATCTGCTACGGTTCCAGCAAAAGGATCTTGTTTCCATTGATCTCTAGATTCTTCGGGTACTGGTACCACATCTTGATGCGCATAAAATAATGCAGGCTCTAAATTAGGATCTTTGCCTTCCCAAGTGTAAAGTAAACTATATGGTCTTGGGTCGCCATGTAGTTCTTTTTTTAGCGTTTTATGCACCAATGGGTACGATTGCTCTAAAAATTTGTGATAATCTGTAAAAGCTTTAGTATCAAAATCATCTCTATCCTGATTAGAAATGGTTTTAAACGTAACCGCTTTTGATAGACGTTGTACAGCACCATCTAAATCAACATCAACAGTTATTTGTTCTATACCTGTCATTTGTTTGGAGGTAAACTCATCAAGGTTTACAGATTCGGTTGGTTGCTTTTTTTCTTCTGTTTGTTCAGCTTTTTGATTACAATTGAATACGAATAAAGTAATCAATAAAATAAGAATCGTGTTTGTTTTTTTTAGCATGGTTGTAAGATTTAATGAAGTAGTTTATTTTTCGTTTATGCTACCGAAGTAATATTGCAAAATTAATTAATTAGTGTTATTTAAAAATGATAATTGTCAGTTTTAACAAAAGAATCATATTTGTAAATATAAAATTAATTATTTAGTATTCGTTTTTTTAGATGTTATCTATTCAACGCGATGACATCAAATAAGGTAGGTCAATTGTTCCGCTTTTCAAATTATAAAGTTTAAGCGGTTAGTTAAAAAAACACTTTAATGTTCTATTTGTGTATTCGTGATATTCCATAAATTTTGTAATAAGTCATCCAAATAAAATATTTTAATAATATTTGCATTAGCTCAATTACAAACTGTAAAATTGAACAATGAAGAATCTAAAGTCACTAGTTGTTATAATCTGCTTGATATTTATCAGTGGTACATATTCACAAGAAAAGAAACCAAAAATAGCTTTAGTTTTAAGTGGTGGTGGTGCTAAAGGAATTGCACATGTTACGGTACTAAAAAAATTGGACAGTTTAGGAATTGTACCTGATTTGGTTGTAGGTACAAGTATGGGCAGTGTTGTTGGTGGGCTTTATAGTATTGGATATTCTGCAGATAGTATTGAGTACCATATTAAAACCTTGGATTGGAGTCAAATAATGCTTGGCACTACTTCTATGCGTGATGTTAGCATTGAAGAAAAAAGTGAGTTTGAAAGATATTTATTGAATTTAGATGTCATAAAGGGAAAACCGAAACTAAAGCCTGCGTTTCTAGAGGATCAAAACTTAAGGGAATATCTGGCATCTCTAATTTATCCTGTTTATGATTTAAATGACTTTAATGAGTTTGCAATTCCCTTTAGGTCAGTCACTACCGATTTAGTAAATGGTAAGGAGGTTGTAATATCTGAAGGCTCGTTAACAGCAGCCATTAGAGCTAGTATGTCCATTCCGGGGGTTTTTGAACCTGTTTCTTATAATGGGACGCTATTGGTTGATGGTGGGATATTGAATAATTTTCCAGTAAATATTGCAAAAGAATTGGGTGCAGATATTATAATTGGAAGTGATGTAGGTGGTGGTTTACAAAAAAAAGAACGATTAAATAACGTTGGTAATATATTGTTTCAAACGTCTATGCTAACAAGCAATTTAAGGAATGATAGTCAACGTGAACTATGTGATATTCTGATTGATCATACGGCTAATTTAACCTACTCAACTCAAGATTTTGAAAAAAACCAAGAGATTCTAAAACAAGGAAGTATTGCAACGAACCAAAAAACTGATGAGTTAATTAAACTGGCAAAAATATTGGAAAAATTTCCACAGCGAAGTCATGAACTCCCACAAATTGCGAGCAAAATTACATTTTCATCAATAGATTATCAAAAATTAAGTAATGAGAACAAATCATTGGTTAATGCAAGAATGAATTTAAAAGAGCAAGTGCCTTACAGTACGACTGAAATTAAAATGGCTATTGAAAGAGCCATGGGTACTGAATTGTTTCATCAGATTACTTTTGATGTTGTGAAGATTAATGATAAGACAATTTTAGAACTCGAATTTTTTGAAAAAGCTAGCAGTCAAATAGGAGGGTCCATTCATTATGACACCAATCAAGGCGTTGGTTTAATAGCAAATTATACCGGAAGAAATATTTTTGGTCATTCTTCGCGTTTACTTTTAGGAGTAGATATAGCCGAACAGCCTAAATTTCGAGTGGAGTATCAGCAAAATATTGGTGATTTAAAAACATGGTGGTGGAGAACCCAAATTTTTGGACAAAAAATGAAGCAGAGTTACTATAGTTATGGAGATGAAGGCGAATTACTAAAGAATAGTTATTTGAAGGCTAATTTGCAGTTGAATAAAAATATTCACCCGCTATTTAGTTATGTAGGATTAGATGTTAACTACGAATATTTTAAAGCAAAACCCAAAGTAAACCCATCAGTCAATAACAACATTTATGACTTAAGGCGTTATTCGTCCAATACGTTAGAAGTTAGTGCCTACTATTATCTGAACACCATGAATAAAGTGTTTTTCCCAACAGATGGTACGCAATTGCTCTTTCGTGTATCACGATCATTGTATAATAGTGGTAATGTTGAGTATTATGAGTTTTCAGAATTTAACGTATCTGGTGAGACAAACGGTTTTACAAAGGTTAATTTTCAATATGAAAAGCGTTTTCCATTTATTCACAAACATGCTTTTGTGCTTGGTGCAAGTGCTGGATTGACATTTATAGATAGTCAAAAATCAAATCAATTATCATTTATTGAACATGGTCAAGGTGCAAAATACTTTATAGGTGGAAACCTTAATCAAAATCGCAGGTACTCTATACCATTGAAGGGTTTAAGTGATTCGGAATTGATAGTTACCCAATTTGCACAATTCAATTTAGCCGTTCAAATAAATTTATTTGGGAGTATATATTTAACACCACATACCAATTTTGCTTCTGTTGGATTTACTAATACTTCAGACTATTTTAACGATTTTTTCAAACAGCAGAATAACTGGACTGAAACCCAAGAAACAAGTTATTTACTTTCTAGCGGAATGACTTTGTCTTATGACTCTCTATTAGGCCCTGTAAATTTTGATGTCTCTTATGTAAATGATGTTGAAAAACTACAACTCTTTTTAAGTGTAGGATTGATATTTAATATTTGGAAATAGAATACGGATTTGGATCGTTTAAAATGGAGATAATCAAAAACTTAAAATAATATTATTGAAATTCAATTTTTTAAATGAAGTAATTATTAAATGCACATGAAGAATGGATAACTTGGAAATTCTTATTTCAATAGTTGCAGCTATAGGTTTATTTACTCATAGCCTTGAAAGTTTTTCTAAAAATTTACGCGGACGAGCTAACGAGAAAATAAAGAATGTACTTGGTCGATTTACTGATTCTAAAATTAGAGCAATTTTTATTGGATTTACGGCTACTGCTGTAATTCAATCAAGTAGTGCAGTTGTGGCTATAGTTATTTCATTTGTTGATTCTGGGATTATATTATTTCATAATGCATTACCTGTTTTATTGGGCTCAAATTTAGGTACGACATTAACAGCTTGGCTCGTGTCTTTTAAAGTTGATACAATTGGCATTGTATTGTTGGCATTAGGTTTTGTTTTAGGGTATTTTAAGGGAAAAATGGGAATGATAGGTAAACCTATTTTTTATTTAGGACTGATTCTCTTTAGCTTAGAGTTGATTAGCGAACAATTAGGGCCAATAAAGGAAAGTGAAGAATTGATACATTATTTGTCATTTGCGTCAAATCCAATTATTGGTGTCTTATTAGGAGCTGTTATTACTGCCATATGCCAATCAAGTTCAGTGACTATTGGTTTAAGCATAATTCTTTGTGGTCAAGGGTTTTTAGAATTAGATAGTGCCATAGCTATAATGGTTGGGTCAAATATTGGAACTACATCAACAGCGTTTATTGCTGCCATGAATTTATCTTTAGTCGCTAAGCGAACTGCATTGGCTAATTTAGTTTTCAATGGAATTGGTCTATTAATATTTTTACCATTTTCTAAATTGTTCGTAAGTTTAATTCAGATGATTAATGTGGGCATTACTTTTCAAGTTGCATATGCCCATTTGATTTTTAACTTGATTATTACTATAGTAATTTTACCATTTACCAAGCCAATTGGTAATTTGATTGAAAAGAAAGTTAATTAATCAAGACAGTGAATTAGGTATAATTTTTAAATCTATTCCTATGAAACTTTTAATTAAAGAGGAATTTATATAAGTGCACTATTTATTCAGTTAGATTACTTTTATGATTTTAAAGATTATTTGACAATTTAAACCTAAATAAGGACTATGGCATGGAATAGCAGAGAACTCGAACGATTAATGTATCCTATTGGTCATTTTCAATGTCCTGATGTGATTTCTAAAGCACAAATTGAAAATTGGATATTGGTTTTAGAAATGTTTCCAAAACGATTAACACAATTAGTATCTGGGTTGTCTAACCAGCAATTAGACACAGCTTATAGACCAGAGGGATGGACTGTACGACAAGTTGTACATCATGTTGCCGATAGTCATCATCATAGTTATATCAGATTTAAATGGGCATTAACAGAAGATAAACCAGTAATAAAATATTATTATGAAGCGCTATGGTCTGAACTAGATGATTCTAAATATGGGCCAATTGATTTATCATTGAAGCATTTAGAAGCTGTTCATGCGAAGTTGGTGTATTTGTTAAAGCAACTTTCAGAAGCCGATTTAAATAAAAGTTTTATTCATCCAGAACATAATGAAGAAGTGGTTTTAAAAAAGAATATTGGTATATATGCTTGGCATTGCGACCACCATTATACGCATATAGAAAACTTAATGAAACGTGAAGGCTGGATTTAAGTTACTTTATTTTAATTATACCATTTCTATATAAATCTAATGCATCATGAAGTAAAGATTTAATGGTGGTTATTGGTAAATCCGCTTTAGGATTAATTCTGAAAATTTTCATGCGTGACCGATTTCCGGTTTCCAATTCAGGATGTTCTAAATGTTGTCCTTCAACAAACAGTATATAAGGTTCTTGAGTTTTCTTGTCAACCCATAAGTATGCAAACATCTTGTTTTTATAACAAAAACAGGGCATCCCATATTTTTTGGTTTCAGTTATATTCTCATCCTGATTACTAATAATATCCCGAAGAGTCAACAAACAACTTTTGTTTGGTTCGTGTTGATTAAAATAAAAGGATTCGTTTTGGCTCAATTGAAAAAAAATAAATTATTTCCATTTAATATTACAACCAATACTGGGTTTTTGTGGCTTTGTGTTCTCTTTTTGCTCAAGAACACAGTCCAAAGCGTGTCTAACATCTTCACCTGTTAGTGGTATGTTGTTTCCTGGACGCGAATCATCAAGCTGTCCACGGTAAACTAGTTTTAGTTGAGAATCAAATACATAAGTGTCTGGAGTACAAGCCGCATCATAGGCTTTGGCTACTTCTTGAGTTTGGTCATATAAATACGGAAATTTAAAATTATTTTCAATAGCATTTTGCTTCATCAAATCTGGCGCGTCTTCAGGGTAGTTTTCTGCATCATTACTAGAAATAGCTATCAGATTAACCCCTTTACTTTTATAGTCCATGGATAATTGGGCTATTTCTGAATTTACATGCTTTACAAACGGACAATGATTACAAATAAATAGGATAACCGTAGCATTTAACCCTTTTAATTCATTTAAACTATAATTCTCTCCAGATACGGTATCTGGTAAATTAAAGTTTGGAGCTTGCGTTCCCAACGGAAGCATATTTGATGGTGTTAAAGACATATTTTTTATTTTTATCAAAGTTCGTTAAAAATTGTATTTTTAACCGATGGATAATGTAATAAAATTTGAGGATTTTACAAAAGTAGATTTACGCATAGGTACTATCATAGATGTGCAAGATTTTCCTGAAGCTAGAAATCCTGCTTATCAAATAACTATTGATTTTGGCGCATTGGGTATAAAAAAATCGTCGGCTCAAATTACAATGCTTTATAGTAAACAAGAATTATTAAGTAAACAAATAGTTGCTGTGGTAAATTTTCCAAAAAAACAAATAGCCAAGTTTATGAGCGAGTGTCTTGTGCTTGGTGCTGTTATGGGTACTGATGTTGTTTTACTTAACCCTGAAAACAAGGTAAAAAACGGTTCGGTAGTATCATAACTGGGACTTCTTTTAAAAACACACTTGTTTTTTATAAAATTTACAACCATCTTACGGCTTACTAACTAATCATATATGCTAGAACTCGATCAGGTTCAAATAAACTTCGATTCTAATAATTTATGGGTACTGAACATAGCACTTGCTGTTGTTATGTTTGGTGTTGCACTGGGTATTACTGTAGATGACTTTAAAGGTTTATTAAAACAGCCTAAATTGGTATTAGTTGGTGTGTTGTCACAATTTATATTATTACCACTTGTAACCTTTCTGTTTATTATAATTGTTAAACCACAGGCTAGTATAGCATTGGGTATGATGATGGTTGCAGCTTGTCCAGGTGGGAATATATCCAACTTCATGACGCATTTGGCTAATGGTAATACAGCGCTATCAGTTAGTCTAACAGCATTTTCAACGTTTATTGCTGTGGTCATGACACCATTTAACTTTCAGTTTTATGCGAACAGATATGCGCCAACAGCAGAATTGTTGGAGTTTGTCTCTTTAAGTCCAATAGACTTAATTAAACTGGTGGTTTTAATTCTTGGTGTTCCTTTGTTGATAGGTATGCTAGTACGATATCGATTCACGGAATTTGCTATAAAAACATCAAAATTATTAAAGCCCTTTTCAATCCTTATTTTTGTGGCTATTGTAATTATGGCATTTATGAAAAATCTGGATGTATTTAATAATTACATTCATCATGTGTTGGTATTGGGAATAAGCCATAATGTAGTAGCTATTTTACTCGGATTACTGGTTGCCAAGTTATTTAGGCTTTCATTTAAAAATCAAAAAACCATTGCTATAGAGACAGGTATCCAGAATTCAGGTTTAGGATTGTTACTGATATTTACTTTCTTTAATGGTTTGGGAGGCATGGCTATTATGGCTGCATTTTGGGGTATTTGGCATATTATTTCAGGATTAGTTCTAGCCTACTTTTGGTCTGTTAAAACAAAAAATCAACAAGCTTTAGTTTGAAATCACTTTGGTTACATTTGGTTAGAGGTTATTTACGAATAGGGTTGTTTTTTTATTACCGTAGATTTTATGTGATAAACAAAAAAGCAGTTCCCAAAACGGGACCGTTAGTTATATTATCCAATCACAATAATGCCTTGATGGATGCTTTGTTGATTGCAACTAGTGCCGGACGTTTTTCATATTTTTTAACACGTGCCAGTGTTTTTAAAAATCCAAAAGTTAAGACCTTTTTAAAGAGTTTGAACATGTTACCCGTGTACCGCGTACGTGATGGATGGTCCAGTATTCAAGAGAATAATGCCATATTTGAATATTGCAGAGAATTGCTTCATAAAGGAAAAGTTGTTGCGCTTTTTCCAGAAGGGAATCATAATATAAAACGTACAGTAAGACCGTTAAGTAAAGGTTTTACGCGAATTATTTTCGAAACTTTAGACAACTATCCTGATACCAATCTTAAAATAATTCCTATTGGTTTAAATTATGAAGAAGCCGATGCTTTTGCTGATAGTGTTTCTATGGTTATTGGAGATTCATTACAAGCTAATGCCTTTATAACCGATAATAGGAATCAGAATATCTTGAATTTGAAAGAAAAAGTGTCTGAAACTATAAAAACATTAACGACGCATATACCTGTTGAAGCATATGCTAGTCATATGGAAAAATTACAGCAACTTAAAGTTGATTTTTTAAATCCAACGGCTGTTAATAAATGTATAAATTCTAACTATGAAGATTGCTCATTTAAGGTGAATAGAAGACCAGAAACAGTAAAACAAATCTTTAAATTTTTGATGTTGCTGGCTTTGTTTGTGCCTTATTTAGTTTGGAGATACGCCGTTAAACCTAGAATTAATGAAATTGAATTTGTTTCTACTTTCAGATTTGCAATTGCTATAACTTTAGTTCCTGTGTGGATTTTTGTAATAGCGCTTATTCTGGGTGTTTGTTTTGGAGGAGTCGCTGCCTTTTATTTTGTGTTATTTACGCTGGCAACTAGTTTACTTGCTGTAAAATTATAACATAAAAAAAGCCACTAAATTAATAGCGGCTTTTTCAGTATATAATTGTTTGGTTTATATATCATCAAAATCAATATCTGTAAAACTTTCTGGAGTTTGTTTGTTGTCTTCAGTTGAATCGTTTTCAGAGCTTCCATCACTGTCATACTCTTTTTTGAAATCCTTTTGGTGACGTTCGCTTATGACTTCATCGCCTTTTTCAGCAATAATATAATCAGTCATTTCTTGTAGGATACTATTGAATTCAGAAAAATCCTCTTTGTACAAATAAATTTTGTGCTTTTTGTAGTGGTAGGATCCATCGTCATTAGTAAACTTTTTACTTTCGGTAACGGTTAGATAATAATCACCAGCTTTTGTTGAACGTACATCAAAGAAATAAGTTCGTCTACCAGCTCTTAACACTTTTGAAAAAATTTCTTCTTTCTCCATCATATCATTATTATTCATAATCAAAATTCAATTAAAAAATATGTTGTTATTTCACCAAAAATCTAAAAAAAACCCTTACCAACCAACAAATAATTAATTTTCTTTTGGTTTGGTATTTATTTTTGATTTAATTCACTGTTAAACAGCAAGCTATATTTAGATAGTTAATTAGTTGGAGGCTGATTCGCTCAACTGTTTTAAATAAAGGTCTTTGTAATAGCCTTCCGTGTTAATGAGTGTTTCATGATTTCCTGATTGAACAATTTTACCATCATTTAAAATGATTATTTTATCAGCGTTTTTAGCAGCAGAAATACGGTGACTGACAATAATGGTTGTTTTTCCAGAGGTCAGTTTTTTAAGATTATTTAGTATTTTTTCTTCAGTTTCAGTATCAACTGCTGAAAGACAATCATCAAACAACAATACTTTAGGATCCTTTATTATTGCTCTAGCAATAGATACGCGTTGTTTTTGCCCACCAGAAAGTGTAATGCCTCTTTCGCCCAAAACCGTGTTGTAACCATTTTTAAAACCCATAATATTTTTATGAACTTGGGCATATTTTGCTGCTTGAATAACGTCTTGGTCTGTGGCATCTTCTTTACCAAATTTGATGTTATTCTCTATAGAATCTGAAAATAAAAAAGCATCTTGTGGCACATATCCTATATGATCTCTCAAGCCATTTAGGTTAATTGTATCAATTGGTTTGTTATCAATAAGCAAATGGCCACTGTCAATATCATATAATCTGCCAATTAAATCTAATATGGTGGATTTTCCAGAGCCTGTTTGTCCAATAATGGCCAAAGTTTCACCATGCTTTACCGAAAAAGAAACATCTTTTAAAGCTTGAATATTGGTGTCATCATAAGTGAAAGAAACATTCTTAAAAACAATATCGCCTATAATATTTGTGTTTTCAGTGGTTGGGTTTTTGATTTCAGATTCTATTTTCAAAAACTCATTAATACGTTTTTGAGATGCTTCAGCCTGTTGTACAATTGATGTCACCCAGCCAACAGTAGCTACTGGCCAAGTTAACATGTTTACATAAATAATAAATTCGGCAATGGTACCAAGACTTTCAATTTCACCATTCATATATTGCAATCCACCAATGTAAATAACCAATAAATTACTGACGCCAATAAGTAGTATCATCATGGGAAAAAATAAAGCACCAACCTTTACAAGGCTTAATTGTTTTTCTTTATTCTCATGAGATAAATTATAGAAATTATCCGCAGTCTGCGTTTCTATTCCATAGGATTTTATTATCGCAATACCACTAAAAGATTCTTGTGTGAATGTTGATAGCTTGGATAGGTATTCCTGTACGATTGTACTACGCTTGTGTATTTCACGACTTAATTTATAAATTGCAACAGACAAAATAGGTAATGGAATAATAGTATAAAGTGTGAGTGTAGGCGCTTGATTGTACATAAAAATGAGCGCTATAACAAAAAGTGTGACTGTATTTATACTATACATTATGGCAGGACCTGCATACATACGTACACGTCCAACATCTTCGCTAATACGGTTCATTAAATCTCCAGTTCTATTTTTCTTGTAAAAGTTTAATGATAACCGTTGGTATTGTTGATAGATTTCATTTTTTAAATCAAACTCAATGTATCTAGAGACATTTATTATGGTCTGTCGCATTAAAAAGGTGAAAATCCCAGCAATTATGGCTGCACCAATTATATAAAGAATCGCTAATGTGAGTTCCGATTTAAAAGCTTCTTTTGTAATAGAGCCATTGAGTCCTTTTTCAATAGCATCAAATATCTTTCTTACATAGCGTGGTGTAAAGAGTAGAAATATTCTGGCTACAATTGTGATAATAACACCAACAATCAACTTGTATTTATATTTTAAAAAGTACTTGTTTAGATGTTTTAGCTCCTTCATTAATAGATTGGGTTGAAAATAAAGTTTTTAACAAATTCGTATTTTAAGATTAATTATGTTGTAAAAACATTAATATTCCCTTAATTTTGCACGTCGTTTTTAATAAATATATAAAAAGCGAACCTAACAATTAATAATAACGCAATGGTTACAGACGTCATAAATACAAAAGATTTACATAAAGTTGATCCTGTTTTTGGACAGCAATCTTTTGATAATCACGAACAAGTTGTTTTTTGCAACGACAAAGATACAGGTTTAAAAGCAATTATTGGAATTCATAACACAGTCTTAGGACCAGCTTTAGGTGGTACCAGAATGTGGGCTTACCAAAACGAATGGGAAGCGTTGAATGATGTGTTGAGGTTATCACGAGGTATGACTTTTAAGTCTGCTATCACTGGATTAAATCTTGGTGGTGGTAAGGCCGTTATTATAGGAGACGCTAAAACACAAAAAACATCAGAACTTATGAAAAAGTTTGGTGAATTTGTACATTCTCTTAATGGTAAATACATCACAGCAGAAGATGTTGGTATGACCACTGAAGATATGGATACAGTTCGTGAGGTAACACCTTATGTAACTGGAATTTCAGAATCTATTGGTGGTGCCGGAAACCCGTCGCCAATTACGGCTTATGGTGTGTTTATGGGAATGAAAGCTGCTGCGAAATTTAAGTTTGGAAGCGATGTTCTTGAAGGTAAGTCGGTATTTGTTCAAGGTATAGGTAATGTAGGTGAAGCACTTGTGGAACATTTGGTTGATGAAGGTGCCAATGTGACTATTTCAGATATTAGTCAAGATCGTTTAGAAGAAGTACGTACTAAATATGGTGTTACCATTTATGGAGGAAATGATATCTATACGGAATCTATGGATATTTATGCGCCATGTGCATTAGGAGCTACCATTAATGATGATACCATTTATAAATTAAAAGCAGCAGTTATTGCAGGAGCAGCAAATAATCAATTGGCTGTTGAAGAAAAGCACGGAAAGATTCTTCAGGAAAGAGGTATTGTGTATGCGCCAGACTTTTTGATAAATGCAGGAGGTATTATTAATGTATATGCTGAATTGGAGGGTTATGACCGCAAGGAAATAATGAGAAAAACAGAAAATATCTACAACACGACCTTAGAGATATTATCCAATGCGCAAACGCACAATATAACAACCAATCATGCAGCGTTGAATATTGCTCAAAACAGAATTGAAACAAGAAAAAAAGAGAATTCAAAGTAAGTTCTTAAAATAGTATTATTTTTGCGAGGCGAAAGTTGCATAACTTTCGCCTCTTTAAATTAAAAGTTCTTTGTAAGTATGCTAAATAGAAGACATATTCGTATCAAGGTTATGCAAACCATATACGCCTTCAAAGGTGGTGAAGGTGACAATTTTAAAGCAGAACAAACCTTTTTATTAAGAAGTTTGGACAATATGTTCAACCTTTATTTGCTTTTACTCTCCTTACTTATTGAGCTTCAAAAGCGATCAGCAGATCATCTGGCAAAAACACAAAAGAAACATTTAGCTACTTCCGAGGATAAAAACCCTAATAGTAAGTTTATAAACAATGAAGTGCTTTTACAGTTGAAGAACAATGTGTTACTTCAAGAAACGCTTCAAGATGAAAAGATAACTAATTGGGAACTAGACAATGAATATGTCGATGTTATTTTCAAAGCACTTTTATCAAGTGATTTGTATAAAGAATACATGCAAACACGTACTTCAGATTTTAAAGAAGATAAAAATTTTATTGTAGATGTGTTTAAGGAAATAATAGCTCCTAATGATAAGCTCTATGATTATTTACAAGACCAAAATTTAACCTGGACTGATGATTTACCAGTGGTTAATACAGCTATTCTTAAAATTATCAGAAAACTCAAGCCAAGCTCACCAGAAAAACACCTTTTGCCAGAACTTTATAAAGATGACGATGATAGGGCTTTTGCACTGGATTTATTCAAGAAAACAATTTTAAATCAAAATAAGCTTAATCAGGCCATTTCTGAAAAAACAAAAAACTGGGATGCTGATCGTATTGCTGATATTGATAATGTACTGTTGCAAATGGCTATTTGTGAGCTTACCAATTTCCCCTCAATTCCTGTAAAGGTCACTATTAATGAATATTTGGAAATAGCCAAAGAGTACTCTACACCAAAGAGTAGTATCTTTATAAATGGTATTTTAGATAAATTGGTTAGGGAGTACGAAGAAGCCGACAAATTAAATAAAACGGGTAGAGGGTTGATGTAATAAGAAAATATTATTACTTTTACTGCCCGAACAAAAATAATTTATTATGAAAAAAGTGATATTAGGCTTAAGTGCCATGTGCTTAATTGCATTTACATCTTGTAAAGAGGATGCTACAAAAAAGATTGATGATAATAACGTAGCAGAAGCTGCTGAAAGAGATGCAGCTGCATCAAATTTCCCTGTTATAAGCTTTGATAAAACGGAGCATGATTTTGGTGAAATTGAAGCTAAAACGAATGTAGAGACTGTATTTAATTATACCAACACAGGTGATGCTCCTTTAGTTATTACTGACATCAAGAGTTCTTGTGGTTGTACAGTACCTGAAGATTGGAGTAAAGAACCTTTAGCACCAGGTGAGAGCGATAAGTTTACAGTAAAATTTAATGGTTCAGGTAAGAATAAGGTTTCTAAAACAGTAACTATAACTGCTAATACGGAAACAGGAAAAGAAACTGTAAAAATTACAGCTTTTGTAAAGCCAGATCCTAATGCCGTACAACCTGCTAAACCAGCTGTACCGCAAGTAAAATAATTTATGGGAGAAGGTATAAGTACGTTTTTACCGTTTATTTTAATGTTTGTAGTTGTGTATTTCTTTATGATTGCACCGCAAATGAAACGTCAAAAACAAGAAAAAAAATTCGCAGCCGAGTTAAAAAAAGGCGACAAAGTAATTACCAAAAGCGGTATGCATGGTAAAATTGTTGAGCTGAATGATAAAGATGGTAGCTGTGTGATTGAAACATTAGCTGGAAAAATAAAATTTGATAAATCAGCTATTTCTATGGAAATGAGCAAGAAATTAAATGCACCAGCTAAATAATTTCAATCAATCATAAATAAAAAACTCCGAAGGAAACTTCGGAGTTTTTTTATGCTTATTTACCACTAACCACTAACCACTAGCAACTAACTAGCAGTTTTTATACTTATCATGCAATCCGACACCTTGTAGAATCATAGGTATAATTTTCTCTAAACGCGATTGCTTGGTGGCCTCTCGTTTGGCTGATTCTATATGTTCACAGTATTCCCGTTGTTTGCCTGGCGTTAACGCCTTAAAGCTATCGTGAACATCAGGCTGGTTTTTAAACAGTGTTTTGAGTTCACTAGGGATTGTTACACTTTTGCCTTTACGTTCTGCTTTAACTTCTTTGCCTAATTTTTGATTCTCTATAGCTTCTTTTACATAAGCTAATACTGCCGCTTGGTCAATATCATTCATGCTTTCAAAACGCATTTGGCGTAGAGCTTTAGTTTTGCCTTCTTGTGCATTGACTAATAGGTTTTTCTCGTCTTTAAGAAACACACCATTAAAAAACCAAATACCAAAATGATTTTTAAAAGCTCCTAAACCCACCACATTTTTACCATTTAAGGCATAAACAGGCGCACTCCATTTTACCGTCTCTTCTAATTCAGTTGAAATGATAATGTCGCGTAGAACGGACAACTCATTAGCAAAATGATTATTGACTTCAATGTACTCTTCTACTGAATAAACTTTTTTCATGTTTCGTTTTAAAGTTAATATAAACGGTTGTTTTAATGCCGTTTATACAAAATAGCATGTCGACATTTTTATGGCACAACAAAAGATACTGCTGGTGCTGACGTTGAATTTAAATTTGGAAAAACATCTCTACCTAAATTTGGATCAGCATAATTGTTGCCCCAAAAGGATTCGCCATAACATTTTGCATAGACGGTTGTTCCACTATCATAACCAAGTGCATCAATAGCAGCTTGAGTCAAATTAAAATTGTTGGGTGTATTATTTGCCTCAAGGGTTTCTAAAGCATTTTCATAATTTATATTACTAACAGTTGGATCTGTAGATAAGAAGTATCTAATATATTTTGGATTCACAGAACTGGCTGCAGGATTAGTTGTAGAGGTAAGTATTACTGGGACATTTGTATTTGAACTCACCGTTAGATTAGTAATAGTGGTAGTTGAAACTTGACCCAGTGAAGGATTATTCGTAATCACTGTTGACGAACCTGTGTTTCTGTGTTCGATGTTAAACTTTTTGTATGTTCCATATTCTGACTTTTCATAAATGAGGGTGTATGTACCGAAAGGGACATCGATTAATACAAAATCACCATTAACATCTGTTGTTGCGGAAAATGTTGTTCCCTCAATGCTCACAGTCATATTTGAGTTGTCAATCTGCGTTACACCTTCGTCAAACAAGTTTACAGAGCCAATGATATTAGCTTTTGTTACAGGTTCTGGATTTGAATCTTCGTCTTTACTGCAGGAGGCAAATCCTATTAAAAGGATTAATCCAAACTTCAAACAATTTAATTTCATGGTTTTTAAATTTAAGAGTTAATAATTTCATGTCACCAATATTTATTTTGGTCTTTTGTTTGCATATAACAAAAGTGTATGGCATTGTTTTAACATTTCGACTATAATCAATATAGGTAAATTAAACACAATGCAAAACGAAGTTCGTCTTTTTTTCTGACAAATTCAAGTCGGCATATTATGGTAGTAATCTAATTTTTAGCCTTTAAAGCTGTTAACTCCGCAATCTTACAAATCACTTCAGTAGCTTTAATAATACTTTCTACAGGAACATATTCGTAACGTCCGTGAAAGTTATGACCACCTGCAAAAATATTAGGACAAGGTAAGCCCATATAACTTAATTGTGAGCCATCTGTACCACCACGAATCGGTTTTATAAGTGGTTTAATGTTTAATTGCTTCATGGCTTCTTCTGCAATATCTACTATATGCATCACAGGCTCAACCTTTTCCTTCATATTAAAGTATTGGTCTTTGATTTCAACAGTAATAACCTCTCTACCATACTGTTCATTGAGCTCATCGGTTAATTTTTGCATCATTTCTTTTCGGGCTTCAAAATGCTCTTTGTCATGATCACGAATAATATATTCTAATACAGTTTCTTCTACAGCACCATTCATATTGTGTAAGTGAAAAAAGCCTTCATAACCTTCCGTATGTTCCGGAGTTTCTAATCGTGGTAGCGAATTGATAAACTCGGTTGCGATATACATGGAGTTAACCATTTTGCCTTTAGCATAACCTGGATGTACTATTTTTCCTTTTACAGTTACCACAGCACCTGCTGCATTAAAATTCTCATATTCCAATTCGCCAACTTGACTACCATCCATGGTGTAAGCCCAATCAGCTCCAAATTTTTCAACATCAAATTTATGTGCACCACGACCAATTTCTTCATCAGGTGTAAAACCTACGCGTATAGTTCCATGCTTGATTTCGGGATGCTGAATTAAATATTCCATTGCAGAAACAATCTCACAAATACCAGCCTTGTCATCGGCACCTAAAAGGGTAGTACCATCAGTTGTAATAAGGGTTTGTCCTTTGTACAATAATAAATCTTCAAAATAATCTGGTGAGAGTACAATGTCCTGCTCTTTATTTAAAATAATGTCTTTACCATCATAATTTTCAACAATTTGAGGTTTTACATTGGCACCCGTAAAATCGGGACTGGTATCAAAATGTGAAATAAAACCAATAGTTGGTACGTCATGGTCTACATTACTAGGTAAAGTGGCCATGATATAGGCATTATCGTCTATAGAAACATCACTCATACCAATGGCCTTTAGCTCTGCAGCCAGCGCATTGGCTAAATCCCATTGCTTGGCTGTACTTGGTGTGGTTTCGGATTTTGGATCAGATTCTGTATCAACCGTTACGTAACTAATAAATCGATCTATGATGTGCTTTTTATCTATCATGGTTAGTTTGTTTGTTCAAAAATAAAAATATCATTTGTTATTATAAACTATCTTGAAGTATAATTTAATTTATTATTAGTCTTTGATTAGATTGAAATTACAAGTATTTTAGCTATTCAACAATTTACTTTTTTAAATGCGCTATTTTTTAACTGTATCTTTCTGCTTCGTAATTTGTTCTACTGCTCTTTCTCAAGAAAAATTGTATAAAATAGGATTCCTATTAGATAAAACGAATTCTAAAATAGCTTCATTGGTAGATAAATTAGAGGAAGAAATTACAGCAGTTGTAGGCGAAGATGCTACCGTTGTATTTCCAGATAATAATAGGTACACCAATAATTTTGATCCCTTATTGGCTAAAAAGCAATATGAGACTTTGGTTAATGAGGTTGATATTATTATCGCTTATGGTGTTGTTAGCAATGAAGTGTTAGCAAAAAGAGATACCTATCCCAAACCAACTATTTTATTTGGAACCGTTAATGAAGATTTTATTGAAGACGGAAAACACATTAATCATGAAGTAGATAATTTTACGTCAATTGTTACGCCATTGTCCTATAAAGAAGATTTAGAATTTCTAAAAAAGCTTGTTGGGTGTAAACAAGTTGGTATTTTAATTGAACGTGGTGCAATTGCTTACGACCCTATTTCTGAAATGATAACAAGTTTAGCAGCAGAGTTAGAGCTAGATTTATCATTGGTGCCTTTTGATAATACAAGTGATATTATTAATGCACTTGATGATCAAAAAGCGGTTTATTTTATAGGTGGATTGTATCTTACAGATGCTGAAATGAAAACAGTAGCTGATGCTTTGATTCAGCGAAAAATCCCATCATTTACTACATCACCTATTAGCGATGTTGAAAACGGATTGCTTGCCACCAATAATGACCAAACGCAGATTGATCAATTTTTTAGACGTATCGCTTTAAGTGTGGAATCTATTGTGGTTGATGATGTGTTTAACGAGTCATCCTCATTGTTAACCGTAAATAAAAGCCTTACCATAAATTTTAACACGGCTCAAAAAATTGGTATACCCCTTAAGTATAGCCTTATTGCTACTACCAATTTTGTTGGCGATGCTTCCGATATTGTTGCTGATAAAGAATATGATTTAGTTTCTGTTATGACAGAAGTAATTGCTGAAAACTTGACTTTAAAAGAGGCAAAACAAAATGTATATATTGCTGAAAAAGATGCCGAATTAGCTAAAAGTAATTATTTACCAGACGTGTCGGCAGCAGCATCGGCAAATTATAACGATCCAGAATTTGCCGAAGCAACAAACGGTCAAAATCCAGAAGTCTTAACAGCCGGAAATATAACGTTGTCCCAGACAATATTTTCTGAATCTGCTAATGCTAATATAGGTATTCAAACGGCTTTACAAAAAGCACAAATGGAAGACTATAACAGAGAGGAGTTAAACGTAATTTTTGAATCAGCTACGGCGTATTTTAATACGCTTATTCTGAAAGCCAATTATAAAATTCAAAGTAAAAATCTTAATTTGACTAAACGAAATTTAGAAATTGCATCACAAAATTTTGAAGCAGGTCAGTCTGGGAAATCTGATGTATTGCGTTTTAGGAGTGAATTGGTTCAAAATATGCAAGATAATATTGAATCGTTTAATCAACTAAAACAAGGTTATTATGTTTTAAATCAGTTGCTTAATAATCCTATTGATTTGATTATTGATGTAAACGATGCCCAACTAGACTCTGGAATTTTTGAAGAATATGATTATCATGAATTTAATGGGTTATTAAATGATCCAGTTGAGCGAAAACCCTTTACAGATTTTTTAATTGAAGAGGCTTTAAATAATTCACCAGAATTAAAATTTTTAGATTATAATTTAATTGCTACAGAACGTAGTGAAAAATTATTTGGACCAGGCAGGTTTCTGCCAACAGTTGCTTTGCAAGGTCAGTACAATCATGTGTTTTCTAGAAGTGGTGCTGGAAGTACATTTCCAGTATTTATACCGACACCACCCGATGGCTATTATAATGTAGGTGTTAGTTTATCTATGCCTATTTTTAATCAAAATAAACAAAACATTAATAAGCAAATAGCTACTATTCAAAAGGAACAAATACAATTTTCAACAGATAATGTCAAACTTCAAATTGAAAAGAATATCAACGATACCGTATTAGAAATCATTAATCAGGTAACCAACATCGAACTATCTATAGTATTTGAAGAAACTGCTAAAGAGGTTTTAGAATTAACCCAAACGTCTTATGAAAATGGAGCTGTTAATATTATTCAGTTACTAGATGCTCAAAATAATTACTTGCAAGCTCAATTAGCAAGTAGCAATGCAACGTATAATTACTTGATAGCTATGCTAACTTTAGAACGCTACATTGGAAACTTTTTCTTGCTTGAATCTACTGATGAACGCAATGCCTTCTTGGCTCGTTTTTTAGAGTTTAAAGCTAATATAGAAGATTAAAATAAATATTATGAAACTAAACAAACACTATAAAGTATTAGTAATTCTTACACTTGGTATTTTAGTGAGCTGTGGTAAAAAAGAAGCTCCTAAAAAAGAGGTGTTACGGCCAGTAAAGTATGCGGAGGTTAAGTATTCTGGTGCTGATAAAATTAGGCATTTTAGTGGTACAGCTAAAACTGAAAAAATAATAAATTTAAGTTTTAGAAATACAGGAATCATTGTTATGCTTAACATGAAGCTTGGTCAAAAAGTAAAAAAAGGTGATTTATTAGCGCAGTTAGATAATGTACAAGCACGATTGAATTATGAAAGCTCAATTGAATCTAGAAATAGTACAGAATCTCAAATGAACACGGCTAAACTTAATTTAAACCGAGTTAGAACACTTTACGAAAAAGGAAGTTCTTCTTTAAGTGATTATGAAGCAGCGAAAAACTCCTATAGGACCGCAGTTGCCAGTTTTGAATCGGCTAAACGAAGTGTTTCCATACAGGCCGAACAAATTAAATTTGGTTATTTATATGCGCCAGAAGATGGTGCTATTGCATCTGTAATTGCCGAAGTAGATGAAAACGTATCACCTGGTCAAACCATTGGAGTTTTAAATGCTGGTACAGCCATTGAAATAGAAATTGGATTACCAGAAAGCGTTATTAATAATGTTCATAAAGGCATGAATGTAAAGGTAGCTTTTTCTGCTATTGATAATAAACAGTATGATGCTAAAGTAACCGAAGTTGCACCAGCTTTAGATAGTAATACATCAACGTATCCAATTCGTGTAACAATAACTGAAGAAGACGAAAGAATTAAAAGTGGTATGGCAGCTAGTGTAACTTTTGAGTTTGCAACAAGTCAGAGTGAGGAACGCAAATTAGTTATACCACCAGTTAGTGTTGGCGAAAATGGCAATGACCGTTTTGTATTTTTAATTGAAGAATCTGAAGGGAAGCACGTTATAAAACGTCAGCAAGTAACTATTGGTGAGTTAACTGCTGAAGGATTTGAAATAGAATCAGGACTTCAGGAAGGACAAAAGATTGCGACCGCAGGTTTACAAACCCTTTTAGATGGTCAAAAAGTTAAATTAAATTAAGCGCAATATATGAATTTAGCGAAATTTTCAATAGAGCGCAATAGAATAACCTTCACGATATTAGCAACTATTGTTTTAATGGGTATCGTCTTGTATCAAGGCTTATCTCGCGATAGTATGCCACCTTATACGGTTCGTGTTGCGAATATTGTAACCAGTTTTCCTGGAGCGAGTCCAGAACGTGTTGAGCTTTTAGTAACCGACAAGGTTGAAAAAGTCTCTCAAGAATTACCGGAATTAAAAGAAGTAACCAGTACGTCTCGTGCTGGACTTTCAGTTGTAACCGTAGAATTAAAAGATGAGGTTAAACCTGAAAAATTACAAGCAGTTTGGGATAGATTAAGGCGAAAATTAGATGCCATAGAAGGTTTACCTGCTAATGTGGTACCATTTTTAGATGACGATGGTATTGGTGAAGTTTTTGGAATTGCAGTAGGAATTATTTCTGATGGTTATTCTTATGCAGAAGCTAAAGAGTATGTTGATGATATAAAGGATGATTTAATTAAGCTTGAATTTGCGGCAAAAGTGGAGCTTGGAGGTGTTCAAGATGAGCGTGTTTTTGTGGAATTTGATAATTCGCGATTAAAGGAATACGGTTTATCGGCATCTAAATTACAATCCGCAATTAGTGCCACCAATATATTGAGTTCAGGAGGTCAAGTCAATCTAGACAGCGAACGCATAATTTTAGAACCAACAGGAAATTTTAATTCAGTTGAAGATATAAAGAACACCCTAATTCCAGTTGGAGATGGAACGCAAATGGTTTATTTAGGCGATATAACGACCATTGTAAAAGGCTATATAGATCCACCTACCCAAATTGTAAAAGTTAATGGTAAAGAAGCCATTTCCATGCATATCAGCTTAAAAGAAGGTGCTAATGTTATTCAATTAGGTGAAGACGTTAATAAAGTCATGGACTATTGGGAAACCAGGCTACCCGTTGGTTTAGAGCTCGTTAGACTAGCATCATTAGACACCTATATTGACGTTAAGATTAGTGATTTTATTGTCAATCTTATGCAGTCAATCATTATTGTATTGCTTGTAATGCTAATATTTTTAGGTGTTAGAACAGGAGCTATAATTGCTAGTTTAATTCCTTTAGTTACTATTATGACACTCATGCTTATGGGTGTAATAAGTATGGGCTTGAATCAGGTAACACTAGCCGCATTAATTATGGCTTTAGGTATGATGGTTGATAATGCTATTGTAGTTGCTGAAACCATTATGGTTAAAATGGAGAATGGCGCAAAAGCAAAAACGGCTGCTATTGATGCCTGTGCAGAATTATTTACGCCTTTATTGATTTCCACTTTAACAACATCGGCTGCCTTTTTAGCTTTTTACTTGGCGGAATCTACTATGGGAGATATTGTTGGACCAATTTTCGTGGTAATTTCAATGGCGCTATTGTCATCTTGGTTATTGGCATTAACAGTAATTACTTTGTTTTGCGTACTATTTTTAAAAATAAAACCAAAGGCTGAACGTGAACCAAGCGCCATTGATAAAGTTATTTATAAGCTTAAAGGTTATTATAAAGATTTAATATTGAAAGCCTTATCTATTAAAGCAATAGTCCTTTTAACTATTGTTGGTTTGTTTATACTCTCACTTTACGGCTTCACTAAAATACCTTTTATTTTCTTTCCTGATAGTGATCGTAATATGATTACGATAGATGTTAATTTGACTCAAGGTACACGAATTGAGCGAACAGAAGAATTATTTGCAGAGTTGGAAGTTTACATGCGCGATTCACTTTTAGTTAATGAAACAAGAGTTAATGGCATAACAGATTGGTCCACTTATGTTGGAAAAGGACCAGAGTCTTATGATTTAGGTTATACGCCAGATGAGCCAGATGCAAGTTATGGTCACATGCTTGTAAACGTTTCTGATGCCATTTATAACAATGAATTAGTAAATAGATTGGATGCTTTTTGTTACGACAATTTTCCAGATGCTGATGTAAAAGTAAGTCTTTTAGGATCTGGAGGTGGAGGCACACCAATTGAAATTAAAATTTCTGGTGAAGATCCAGATATATTAGCTACACTATCAGAACAAACAAAACAAAAACTTTCTAAAATTACTGGAACTAAAAATGTAAAAGATGATTGGGGTCCAAAAAGTAAAAAGTTTGTAGTAGATATTGATCAAAATAAAGCACGTTTAGCAGGTGTTTCAAATCAGGATATAGCTACCTCTTTACAAACTGTATTAGATGGTTTTCAAACTGGTGAATATCGTGAAGACGATAAATCCATTCCAATTCTTATGCGAAGTGATGGCAGTCAGCAACAATCATTAGCATCTATTGAAACATTAAATATTTATGCTCAAAATACAGGTAAAAGTGTTCCTTTAAGTCAGGTGGCAACCATAGTGCCTGAATGGCAATATGCTAAAATTAAACGATTGGATATCGATAGAACTATTGTAGTCTCAAGTGAATTGAATGATGATGGTAATGCATCAGCAATAATGAAAGAAGTTACGCCATGGATTGAAGAAGAATCTAAAAGTTGGCCAGAAGGTTATACCTATAAATTTGGTGGTGATGCTGAAAACACTGCTGAAAACATGGGAGCTGTATTAGGCTATTTGCCGTTGTCTGGATTCATCATAATCTTGTTATTAATTATTCAATTTAATTCTGTTAGAAAAACAATAATGGTGGCATCAACTATTCCTCTTGGGATTATTGGTGTTGTTATAGGTCTATTAATATTTCAAGAGCCTTTTGGATTCATGCCCTTTCTAGGTGTGATTTCATTAGCAGGTATCGTAATCAATAATGCCATTGTATTAATTGATAGAATGCAGATTGAAGAAAACGAAATGAAAAGACCTATTCAAGATGCTATTATAGCAGCTTGCTTACAACGTTTTAGACCTATTTTATTAGCTACATTTACAACCGTGTTAGGTTTAATTCCACTATACTTAAGTGGAGGTGAAATGTGGGAAGGTATGGCTGTAAGTATAATGGTTGGTTTATTGTTTGGAACCTTTATAACATTGTTGTTTATTCCATCATTTTACAGTGTGTTGTATAAGGTAAATTATAAGGATTACACGTTCAATGAAGAATTAATGGAAGATTAACATGCTATTAAAAAAGCTATATACATATCGCTTTGAGCTATTCTTTTACAGCTTAATTGTTATTTTATTTGGTTCATTAATATTTCCAAGGCATGTTTTAAATACGGTTATTATGCCACTGTTATTTGTTTTAAATATTGCTTCTGGTTTAGTGATATTTAAAAAAAGGAAAAAACAAACGTGGGTTGTGGTAATTATGTTAATCCTCGTGTCATTAGTTTTTCTTTATCGCTTGATTTCAAAAACAGATGAGCGCATACTAGACTATATAAGGTTTTTTGTTTATTTCGGATTTTATGCTTTGGTCTCTGTGGAAATTATTTCTCAAGTGTGGAACTCCAAACGCGTCAATAAAACAGTTATTTATGGTTTAATGAGTGGCTATATTTCTCTTGGGCTTATTGGTTTTTTTATATTTAATTGTATCGAAATGATACAACCTGGTTCCTTTAATGGGTTAATTGAATCAGGAATGACCACTACTAATATTGACGACCTAATGTATTACAGTTACATAACACTTATGACTATTGGTTATGGCGATATTACACCTATAACGGATGTGGCTCAAAAAGCGTCAATGTTTTTAGCTATGATTGGTCAATTTTATTTGGTGATTGTTACTGCTGTCGTTATCGAAAAGTATATCAAGCATTCTCAAAAAGAGTAAAATTTCACAGTTTTTCAATAATTAGAATTGTATTTTTGCAGCACAAAAGAGGCAATATGTATAAATTACTAATCCGACCATTATTTTTTCTTTTTGATCCAGAGAAAATTCATCATTTTACATTTTCAACTATTCGTTTTTTTAACAAATTACCGTTTGTTTCAGGCATTATAAAAAGCTTTTATAACGTTGATAATAAACAATTAGAACGTGACTTATTTGGGTTGAAATTCAAGAATCCAGTTGGATTAGCTGCAGGTTTTGATAAGGATGCTAAACTGTTTAATGAATTATCGAATTTTGGATTTGGTTTTATAGAAATAGGAACACTAACACCAAAGCCGCAAGATGGCAATCCGAAAAAGCGTTTATTTCGATTACAATCAGATTCAGCTATAATAAATAGAATGGGTTTTAATAATGGTGGTGTAGAAGCTGCTGTTGAAAGACTAAAGAAAAATAAAGGCGTTTTAATTGGTGGTAATATTGGGAAAAATAAGGTAACACCTAACGAGGAAGCTGTTGAGGATTATAAAATATGTTTTGAAGCATTATTTAATTATGTCGATTATTTTGTAGTCAATGTGAGTTCACCAAATACACCAAATTTACGTGAACTGCAAGATAAAGAGCCGCTTACAAAATTGTTACAGACGCTTAAAGATTTAAATAACGAAAAGCCTAAGCCAAAACCCATATTATTAAAAATAGCACCTGATTTAACCGATTCACAATTATTAGATATTATTGATATTGTTAGCGTAACGCAAATTGATGGTGTAATCGCCACCAATACAACTATATCACGAGATGGATTGACAAGTGATAATAAAACTGAAATGGGTGGATTAAGTGGTAAACCATTGACCAATCGTTCTACCGAAGTTATCCAGTTTTTATCAGATAAAAGCAATAAAGCATTTCCGATAATTGGAGTAGGAGGTATTCATTCTGTTGCTGATGCTTTAGAGAAATTCGAGGCAGGCGCAAACCTCATTCAACTTTATACTGGGTTTATATACGAAGGCCCAAAACTTATTAAGGATATAAATAAAGCTTTAATTAATAATTAGTTTTTGAGTTTTAACTTGACCATCAACACTTTCTAATCGCGCTAAATAAATTCCTTTTGTAAGATTAGTTAAATCAATAGTATTATTAGCATTGGTTTTTAATGGCATATATTGTACTTGATTACCAAGAATATCATAAATACTAATTGTACTCAATTTGGCTGCAGTATTATTCTTTATTGTAACAACACCATTACTTGGGTTGGGATAAATCTTAACATTGTTTGAAAAATCAGGAGTTTCAATACTTAAAACAGATTTAAGAGTTAGTGTTAGTGTACCCATTTTATTTCCGTTAATAGGAAAACCGTTAATCATACTTACAGGAACTGGTGTATTTGCGTTATTTGCTGAATCATAATTGGAACCATCATCTGTTCCAGCATCATATGCAAAAACATCAATTGTAAAGGTGTCTTTCCAGCCATTATCCGCATCATTTCTTAAATTCAAACTATTTACTGCAATAAACCAATCTGGACTTGGTGCAACCATTGAAACTAATGTTAGAAATGGGAAATCTTCGCTAATTTCAATATCTGCCAAAGTAGTAACAGCTTGGGCTATGTTGGGCGAAAAACCCATTTGCAACCACTTATCTGCTTTATTTTGATTGATTGCCATATTTACTTCATCTTCAAAAGCTGCATTATTACCTAATTCAGCGACATCTTGTATTCCATGAGTAGCATTCTGACCAAGTTGAACAAATTCATTTGCTGTATTGTGCGTGGCACCAACTAAATTAGACCAATGGGCATTATTAGGAATTGAAGTATGTTCGGAAGCGTTCCAAGTACTTTGAAATGTTATGTCATAAGTTGCAACAGATTGACTAAATATAAAAGAAGCATTAAAAAGTAAAAAGACAAAAAAGTAAGTTTTTTTCATGGCAAGATGTTTTGAGTTAAGTCGTGCCATAATATAGATTGCTTACAAACTATGGGTTAATTTATTAGTAGTTCTAATAGATAATCGTCCATTATATAGCCGTTCCCTATATCCATTACTATTTCTTTTTTTATTCTGAACCCCTTTTTTTCGTACCACTTTATAGAGTTTGTATTGTATTTGTTTACTGTTAACCAAATAGTTCTAAAGCTTTCTGTTTTAGCTTTTTTAATGGTGAATTCTAAAAGTTTAGTACCCAAACTTAAGCCTCGATAATCTATGTCAACATAAATTTTATTAATCATTAATTTATTTTCTGATTCATGAGGAACTAAAGCAAGATAGCCGCATGGTTTTGACTGATGTTCAATGAGAAAATATAGGTAGCCATCCTCTAGCTGTTTGGTTATGGCCGATTCACTTTGAAATTTATGAACCATATAATTTACTTGGTCTTGCCCAATTATGGGCTCATAATGTTGGTTCCAAATTTTATGGGCTAATTGAGTAGTTAATTTTATATCGGCTTTTGAAATTACTGGTTTTATCAAAGCTAAAATTTATTTGTTTTTAATCAGTTAAGGTATTATAAATCTATTAAAAATAGAATCATGCCTAAATTGTTTTTTACTAATGTTTAAATATTCTATTTTTGAGAATATGACAGAAATCAAAATCATAGAGTGCCCACGTGATGCCATGCAAGGTATCAAAGCGTTTATACCCACTGAAAAGAAGGTTCAATACATTCAATCGTTATTGCGTGTGGGATTTGATACTATTGATTTTGGAAGTTTTGTGTCTCCTAAAGCCATTCCACAAATGGTGGATACAGCCGAAGTTTTAGCACAACTTGATTTATCGAAAACAACCAGTAAGCTACTCGCTATTATTGCAAACACAAGAGGCGCACAAGATGCTTCACAACATACAGAAATCGATTATTTAGGGTATCCGTTCTCCATTTCAGAAAATTTCCAGATGCGTAACACGCACAAAACCATTGCACAATCGGTTGTAACTTTGAAAGAAATTTTAGAGATAGCCGATAAATCAAATAAAGAAGTCGTGGTTTATATTTCAATGGGATTTGGCAATCCTTATGGTGATCCTTGGAATGTTGACATTGTAGGGGAGTGGACTGAACGCTTAAGTAATATGGGTGTCAAGATATTATCCTTGAGTGATACCATTGGGAGTTCAGATCCGGAAAATATTGATTATTTGTTTTCTAATTTAATTCCAAAGTATCCTGAAATTGAATTTGGTGCACATTTGCATACTACGCCATCAACCTGGTTTGAAAAAGTTGATGCAGCTTATAAAGCCGGCTGTAATCGCTTTGATGGCGCGATCCAAGGTTTTGGTGGTTGCCCAATGGCTAAGGATGAGCTTACTGGAAATATGCCCACTGAAAAATTACTGTCGTATTTCACAACAAAAAAGAAATCTGATTTAAATGCTATGAGTTTTGAGAGTGCTTATAACGAAGCAACTAAAATTTTTAGCCAATATCATTAATTTTTTTTGCTCTTATAGCTCTTACTATTAATTAGTTATATTTTTTCTTCAAAAACTATTTAAAATTAATCTAAATAAACTTTGTTAAACTGTCATTCTGTTTTATTTTTGCACTTGAATTTAATAACTATTTATAATAAGTCTAAATAAAAATGAAGCAAATTATTGTGGCAGCAGCCCTAACTGCAATGGTATTAACATCATGTTCTAATGATGACGATAACGCAATTATAATAGATAACGGTATCACAACTCCAACAACTTATTCTTTTGAAAGAAATGGAGAATCTACAGTAAGTTTTGAAGGTCAAACAACCCGAATTTTAATGGCTAGTGAATTAACATCAGCTTTAAGGGATAACACACAAACTGAAACAACACTAAATAGTATGTTTGCTCACATTGAGGGAGAAGCTGATTTTTCAAATGCCAATTTAAATGCTTCTAATAAAAATATACGTAGTAAAACAGCTGCTTCAAGAGATTATTTTTCTGCTAATACAACTGTTTCTAACTCAATAAAAGCTGATTTTGATGCTTGGATTGCTGACCAGGCTAACAATGTTTTTCCAAATTGGAATGTTACAGCATCTGCAGGTGTGGCTGGTCAATTACAACAGTTTAATGGTGGTCCTACACGCTATTTAAATGCAAAAGGTCTAGAGTTAAATCAAGCCGTAGCTAAAGGATTGATTGGTGCGTTGATGACTGACCAGATGCTTAATAACTATTTAAGTACTTCTGTTTTAGATGAAGCATCAAATGTTAGTAATAACAATAATGAAGTGCTAGAAGATGGTAAATCATACACAACTATGGAACATAAATGGGATGAAGCCTATGGGTATTTGTATGGAAATGAAGCAGACCCAAGTATGCCAGTTTTAGGAGCCGATAGTTTTTTAAACACTTATTTAAATCAAGTAGATGCTGATAGTGATTTTTCGGGTATTGCATCAGAAGTATTTGAAGCTTTTAAATTAGGTCGTGCAGCAATCGTTGCCAATAACTATGAGGTTCGTGATGCACAAGCCGAAATAATTAGAGAACGTATTTCTAAAGTTAGTGCTGTAAGGGCTGTTCATTATTTACAAGTAGGTAAGAATAAAATTGTTGAAGGTGATATGGCAGCTGCTTGTCATCAGTTATCAGAAGGTTTCGGATTTATTTATAGTTTACAGTTTACAAGAAAGCCTAATACCAATGCACCCTATTTTACGCATGAGGAAGTGGAAGCTTATGTAACTGAATTAATGACAGGAAATGGTTTTTGGGATGTGACAGCTGAAACATTAGACACCATATCAGAAGAAATTGCATCACGTTTCAACTTTACTGTTGAACAAACTATAGATTAAAAAAGGAATTTTTAAGTGAGTTAGTTTATAACCATAAACAGATGCCGTTTTTTAAGGTATCTGTTTTATGGTTTCTAATTAAAATAAATTAGTAATGAAAAAAATAATTTCAGTTTTAGTAGTCTTGATTGTTGTAGCTGCCTGTAGCTCTTCTGACGATAATAATCCAGGTTCAGGAAATAATCCTGATAATTTCAACAGGCAAAGTATGCTTAATAATTGGGCAGATAATATCATTATTCCAGTTTTTGAAGATTTAAATGGTAAGTTGCAAAATTTGGTTGATGCAAAAGATGTTTTTGTAGCAGTTCCAAATGCTTCTAATTTGAATACTTTGCGTACATCATGGTTAAATGCGTATAAGGTTTGGCAATATGCCGAGATGTTTAATATTGGGAATGCAGAAGCTATTAACTATTACTCACAAATGAATATCTATCCTGCTTCTGTAACTGAAATTGAAGCTAATATTACATCTGGAACTTACAATTTAGCACACCCTAACAATCAAGATGCTGTTGGATTTCCAGCAGTAGATTATTTACTGTATGGTGTTGCTAATTCAGACATGGAAATTGTAGCTGTTTACACAACAAACACCAATGCCGAAAATTATAAAGTGTATTTATCTGATTTGGTTGATCAAATGAAGAATTTAACGCAATCGGTACTGAATGATTGGACGACAGTTTACAGAGGTCAATTCATAAATAGCACAGCCAATACAGCAACAAGTTCTACCAATAAGTTAACTAACGATTTTATTTTTTACTATGAAAAAGGTTTACGTGCTAATAAAATAGGAATACCTGCAGGTATATTTTCTACAGATCCCTTATCAGACAAAGTTGAAGCCTTTTATAATAGCAATGTATCTAAAGTTTTAGCTTTGGAAGCCTTAAATGCAGTTCAAGACTTTTTTAATGGTAAGGCATACAACAGTTCTTCAATTGATAATAGTTTTAAAGATTACTTGCAGTATTTAAACACCATGAAAAATGGTGAAGATTTAGATGTTTTAATTAACAATCAATTCAATCTAGCTCGAACTAAAATTCAAGACCTAAACACAAGTTTCACACAACAAATAAACACTGATAATTCTAAAATGACTGAAGCTTATGACGAATTGCAAAAAGCAGTCATATTATTGAAAGTAGATATGGTTCAAGCTATGAATATCAGTGTAGATTATGTTGATGCTGATGGCGATTAAAAAACTTAAATAAATCAGTATAGATTCTTTAATAGCACTTGATTATTAAGGAATCTTTTTTTGTATGTCATGCAACCTTAAAAGATATAGTAATCAGCAGATAGATGCAGCACCTTTAGCTGTATTTCGCGTATTGTTTGGCGTAATGATGATATTTAGTATCATTCGTTTTTGGGCAAATGGTTGGATTGAAAAACTTTATTTAGAGCCAAAATTTCATTTCTCATTTTATGGTTTTGAATGGGTGAAACCGTTAGGAAATTACACCTATTTGCTTTTTATTATTTGCGGATTAGCAGCTCTGTTTGTGGCTTTAGGTTTAAAATACAGGGTTGCTATTATCACATTTTTCTTGAGTTTTACTTACATCGAACTCATGGATAAAACGACCTATCTAAATCATTATTATTTTATAAGCCTGTTGAGTTTTTTAATGATTTTCTTACCGGCCAATGCTTATTTTTCATTAGATAGTTACTTTAAGAAACGTAGTTATTCAAAAGTGCCTAAATGGACTATTGATAGTATAAAACTCCTTTTAGGTATTGTCTATTTTTATGCTGGTTTAGCCAAAGTTAATAGTGATTGGTTGTTTAAAGCCATGCCTTTAAAAATATGGTTGCCATCTAAATATGATTTACCTTTTATTGGCGAAAACTTTATGCAACAAGAATGGTTTCATTTTGCTATGAGTTGGAGTGGGATGATCTACGATTTAAGCATTCCGTTTTTATTACTATACAAGCGTACCCGATTAGTTGCTTTTGTGTTAGTCGTGTTTTTTCATGTGTTTACGCGTGTGTTGTTTCCAATAGGTATGTTTCCATTTATCATGATTGTTTCAACATTAATTTTCTTTGATGCAAAATTTCATCATAAAGTTATATATGTCATAAAAAAAATAACATCCATGTTGTTACCTAGAACACAATCTAGTGGTCTCACAACAATGGCAATCATGGAAAATTTCAATGTAAAGAGACAGAAAATAGTGCTATCAATCATAGGAGTATTTTTTGTTATTCAATTATTATTTCCTTTTCGCTATTTAGCCTATCCAGGCGAATTGTTTTGGACAGAAGAAGGCTATCGGTTTTCATGGCGTGTCATGCTTATGGAAAAAATGGGATACACCACATTTACCATTAAAAATGCTGAAACAGGTAAACAATTTGTAGTTGACAATTCAGATTTTTTAACTGCATTTCAGGAAAAACAAATGAGTTTTCAACCTGATTTTATTTTAGAATACGCACATTATTTAGGAGATCATTTTTCAGCGCAAGGACACAAAAATGTTCAGGTATTTGCCGAAAGTTATGTGGCACTTAATGGCCGATTGAGTCAACCATTTATTGATTCAACAGTCGATTTATATAAAGAAAAAGAATCATTCCAGCACAAAACCTGGATTTTACCATTTACAGATGACATTAAAGGATTTTAAATTATTAGGGATGCTTTTTTTCTGTGTCTCAACCTATTCACAGTATAAAATTTCTGGTTTTGTAACTAATGCCAAGGACAATCAACCAATTAGTCAAGTTTCTGTTTATGATAAAGATTCGGGTCTAATGACAAATTCAAATTCTTCAGGATATTATGAATTTGAAACTAATAAGGAAAACATCAACTTGGCGTTTTTCTCTTATGAATTTGAAGTTTATGAAATAGCCTTGATAGCATCTGAAAATACAGAATTAAACATTCAATTGAATGCATTATCAGTAAAACTTTCTGAAGTTGAAATTACAGCAAGAAAAACCAAGGTTTTTGAATTATCACGATTGAAAGATGTAGAAGGAACAGCCATTTTTGCTGGTAAAAAAACAGAAGTCGTATTGGTAGATCAATCTATGGCAAATCTAGCTTCAAACAATGCTAGACAAATATTTAGTCAGGTCGCTGGTTTAAACATTTACCAAAATGATGATGCTGGTTTACAACTTAATATTGGTGGTCGTGGTTTGGACCCAAACAGAACATCAAACTTTAACACACGCCAAAATGGCTACGATATTAGTGCCGATGTTTTGGGTTACCCTGAAAGTTACTACACACCAGCTTCTGAAGGATTGGAAGAAATTCAAGTTGTAAGAGGAGCCGCATCTTTACAATACGGGACACAGTTTGGTGGCTTGGTGAATTTTAAAATGAAATCTCCAAATCCAAACAAACCTATTGAACTCATTACACGAAATACAATAGGTAGTTTTGGATTATACACCAACTTTACCAGCATTAGTGGAACAAAAGACAATTGGAGTTATTATGGCTACTTTAATTATAAGAAAGGAGATGGATTTAGACCAAATTCCGAATTCGAATCTAAAAATGTCTTTGCTCATATTGGCTATCAGTTTTCTGAAAAAACCTCATTGACTGGTGAGTTAACTTATATGCGTTATTTGGCACAGCAAGCAGGTGGTTTAACTGATGATATGTTCGAAGAAGACCCTTATCAAAGTAACCGAACTAGAAACTGGTTTCAGGTAGATTGGTTATTATATAATTTAAAGTTTGAACATCAATTTTCTAAAAAAAATGATTTTTCATTTAACTTTTTCGGATTGCAAGCATCACGCTACGCTCTTGGGTTCAGAACTAATCGTGTTGATCAAATTGACCCATTGAATGAACGTGACTTAATAAAAGGGAATTTCAAGAATTTTGGGTTTGAAACGCGATATTTAAGTAAATATAAAGTTCTTGAAAAAGAAGCTACATTTTTAATAGGAGCTAAATATTACAATGCTAATAACGACCAGCAACAAGGACCAGGATCTGATGGTATAGGTCCAGATTTTAATGTTGCAACAGAAGATTTTCCTAACTATCCAAATCAGTCTTCCTATGATTTTCCAAATTTAAACATTGCTGTTTTTGGAGAAAACATTTTTTACTTATTTGACAAGTTTTCTATCACACCAGGAGCGCGTTTTGAATATATAAAAACATTAAGTGATGGATTTTATCAAGAAATTCGTTTGGATGGAGCAGGAAATCCAATTTTTAATGAAACCGTTTATGAAAATCAAGATTTTGAGCGATCGTTTGTATTGCTTGGTTTAGGATTAAGTTTTAAACCAAATAATAATATAGAGTTCTATGGAAATGTATCACAAAACTATCGTTCAGTAACATTTTCAGACATCAGTATTTTTAATCCAGCTTTTGCCATAGACCCTAATATTACAGATGAGAAAGGTTTTACATCAGATTTAGGTATTCGAGGTAATTTTAAGCGCATTGTTTCTTATGATGCTAATATATTTAGCTTGGTTTATAATAATAGAATTGGGTTTGTTCAAGAGGTTTTATCAGATGGACGTATTATTAGTTTGCGAACTAATGTTGGTGATGCTGTTATGTTTGGCGTAGAATCTTTATTTGATGTTGATGCCAAGAGATTAGTAGGTTTAAACCCTGAATTTAGATTGAATTATTTCTTAAATTCCTCGTTCATTAATTCAGAATATACAGCTTCTGAAAAACCCGGAATTAAAGGTAATAAAGTAGAATTTGTTCCAGAGATTAATATTAAAACAGGTTTGCGATTTGGGTATAAAAACCTATTAGCCAATTTACAATATACATACTTGTCTAGTCAATTTACAGACGCAACCAATTCCGTTGATGCACCAATTAGTGGTGTCATTGGAGAAATACCGAGTTATGATATTTTAGATATTTCGTTGTCTTACAGCTATAAAAGATTTAAACTAGAAACAGGCATAAACAATCTTTTGGATAATACTTATTTTACTAGGCGTGCTACAGGTTATCCTGGACCAGGAATTATTCCATCGGCTCCAAGAAACTGGTATGCCACATTACAGATTAAAATTTAATAATTTCTTGTATTTTTAAGCTTCATAAATAAACATGAGGTACGTTTTAATTCTTATTGTAGCTTTAAATATTTCTAATCTTTGCTATTCCAAAGAATATAAATCTTTAAATGATTTTCAAAAACAAACTGGTTTAAAAGAATTAACGGCATCCGATTGGTTGAAATCGGACAGGAAGCGTCATACTCAAGTTTGGCATGAGGCCAATATTTATAATTTGAATAACCAACAGCCCTTTGAATATACTACAATAGTTCAAAGGCGTGATTTCTACGAATGGCTATATCATTGTTTAGAAGAAAAAAACAGTGAGGTTGTTTGGCCAAAAATGGCACATTATATCTCAAAAAAGTTGCGATTAACCAAAGCGTTTCCGTTTAATGTTTTCACAAAAAAGAGCGTACAAGATTATGCTTATCAAGGCAGTGAGGCTGTTTTTAATAATGCCTTTGAACTAATTGCTAGATTGGTAAATTCAAACAACAATTTAAAAGGGCAGAATGCTTTAGAATGGGATAAAATGTTTTTACATAAAGAACAATACTTGTGGCTGTCAGAAATTTATTCTGATGTGGATAATGAAACCTTAAAAACGATAACAAAAATGGCAAAAGGGAAGGGGTTTTATGCACTTTTGGTGCCAAATGCTATTCGCTTTGAAGGTGATATTAAGAGTGCTGAAATGCGCTACGAATACGCTCTAAACAAATTAAGAACTTATTGTAAAAAGCATTACCAATAAATTAACGCTTGCTAAAAACGTTATTCCTATTTTAAGTTGTATATTTGCATGCAATTATAATCGTAATTGCATCATGATTGCACATCAAAACAAAATTGTCGGAGAAGGTTTAACTTATGACGACGTTCTTCTTGTCCCAGCTTTTTCAGAAGTTTTACCACGCGAAGTCAGTATTCAAACAAAATTCACTAAAAACATTACCATTAATGTACCTATAGTTTCAGCAGCTATGGATACCGTTACCGAAAGTAAAATGGCTATTGCCATGGCACAAGAAGGCGGTATAGGTGTGTTGCATAAGAATATGACTATTGAGGAGCAGGCATCAAAAGTTAGAAAGGTTAAACGTGCAGAAAGCGGTATGATTATCGATCCAGTGACACTTCCTTTAACTGCGATTGTTCGTGATGCTAAAGAAAACATGGCGGAACATAGTATTGGTGGTATCCCCATTGTTGATGATAATGGTGTTTTAAAAGGTATTGTGACTAATCGTGATTTGCGTTTTGAGAAAAACAATAATCGTCCAATAGTGGAGGTTATGACCTCTGAAAATTTGGTGACAGCAGGTAAAGGAACATCTTTGATGGATGCCGAAGATATTCTTCAAGAAAATAAAATTGAAAAATTACCTGTAGTTGACGAAAACTTTAAACTTATTGGATTAATAACATTTAGAGATATTACGAAGTTAACACAAAAGCCAAATGCCAATAAAGATTCTTATGGTAGATTGCGTGTTGCTGCTGCTATTGGTGTTACAGGCGATGCCGTTGATCGTGCTGAAGCTTTGGTAAATGCAGGTGTTGATGCTATTATAATTGACACAGCTCATGGTCATACTAAAGGTGTGGTAAATGTATTGAAAGATGTCAAGTCTAAGTTTCCAAATTTAGATGTCATTGTTGGTAATATAGCAACAGCTGCTGCTGCTAAATATTTAGTTGAAGCGGGAGCAGATGCCGTGAAAGTTGGTATTGGTCCTGGTTCTATTTGTACAACACGTGTTGTTGCAGGTGTCGGATTTCCGCAGTTTTCGGCTGTTTTGGAAGTAGCTGCGGCCATTAAAGGTTCAGGTGTTCCAGTAATTGCAGATGGTGGTATTCGCTATACAGGCGATATTCCTAAAGCTATTGCAGCAGGAGCAGACTGTGTAATGTTAGGTTCTTTGTTAGCTGGTACCAAAGAGTCACCAGGTGAAACAATAATTTATGAAGGACGTAAATTTAAGTCCTATCGCGGTATGGGTTCGGTAGAAGCTATGAAGCAAGGTAGTAAAGACCGCTATTTTCAAGATGTCGAAGATGACATTAAGAAATTAGTCCCAGAGGGAATTGTTGGTCGTGTACCTTATAAAGGTGAATTAAACGAAAGTATTCATCAGTTTGTTGGGGGCTTAAGAGCAGGAATGGGTTACTGCGGTGCTAAAGACATAGAAACATTAAAGGAGACTGGACAATTTGTAAAGATTACTGCTTCTGGTATTAATGAAAGTCATCCACATGATGTGACCATTACTAAAGAATCACCTAATTATTCACGTTAATCAGTGTCTTTCTTTTTATAAGCATTTGAATTCGACTTTATTAAAAGGTAAGGCAAACCAGTTATTGTTGCTAGAATAATAGCGTACAGGCCAATTTTGTCATTTTTATAATATTTAGATAGTAGATTACCTAGTATGGTAATAATGGCCATGTAGAACATGACATTTCTGAATAGTGTAGCTATTTTTACAATATTATATTTGGCTTTTTCTTCTTTGGACATGGTATTGTAACCAGCAATGAGATTATAAAATTTGCCATGCTTTATTAAAACTCCTAGAACTATAAAAATTAAGGCTGTTAGTATCATATTTATTCTTGATATAGTTGGCCACGATGTGGTTTTAAGGTATCACGAATGGGTTTCATAATATTTTCTGGTACAACCATATAAGCAATTGCATGTATATTGGATATAGATTGAAATCCAGTTATATCTGTCTGTAACTGTTCAGTTTTAATATAATCTTTTAAATGAATTTCATGGTGTTCAGCCGTTTTTAGGGCATCTGGTCCTCTGAAATCCCAAATTAATTTTAATTGTCTCATGCAATAATTCGATTTTGTTAAGTCTAAATTTGAGGAATTTTAAAAGGAATTCAATTTTTTATTCAAAATTAGGTAATTTTGTGTTATTATTTACACAAGTTAATTTTGTAATTATGAAGCCACGAGTCACAACAGAATTTCAAACAGGTCAAGCGCAGATTTTTAAAAATCCCTTTTTAGAGCGTTTGACAAAAACAGACCCTGTATCCAATATCATAGTATATGGCATAACTAATTTAGTTTTAGGCTATATTGCGATTGAAGTTATGGGCTTAAGTGTATTGCAGTTTGCTGGACTATTTGTTATAGGCTTATTTTTTTGGACTTTTGCGGAATATGTTTTACATCGTTATGTATTTCATTGGGTCACTGAAGCCAAGTGGTCACAACGTTTTCATTTTATTATGCATGGGTCTCATCATCATTTCCCTAAAGATGAGGAGCGTTTATTAATGCCTCCTGTACCTGGATTAATACTAGCGTCAATCTTATTTGTTTTTTTCTTTATCATTTTTTGGATAACAGGTTACACACAATTAGTCTATGGCTTTTTCCCAGGGTTCTTTGTAGGTTATCTAATGTATTCATTTGTGCATAGAGCAACCCACATAATGAAGCCACCTAAACGATTTAAGCATTTATGGCATCATCATAGTTTACATCATTATCAATATCCAGATAAAGCGTTTGGTGTTTCTAATACCTTTTGGGACAAAGTATTTGGTACAATGCCACCAAAGGCCAAGCGTAAAAAGTAACCTTTATTGTTTTTAAGATTTTAAGTTTCTAATTCTATCCAAAAGTGTTGGATGCGAATAATGCATAAACACATAAACTGGATGAGGTGTTAAGTTACTCAAGCTATTTTTTGAGAGCTTTTTGAGCGACGTTATTAGCGGTTCAGCTTTGTAAGTTTCTTTGGCATAATTATCGGCTTGATACTCAAACTTTCTTGAAAACCAATTCATGATTAGTCCTGTAATTTCTGAAATGGGCGAATACAGTAGTCCAAAAGCAATAAGTCCTATATGGAAACTTGGAATTTCAACACCCAATGCGTTAGATAAAAGCGGATTAGAAATAAAGATTGATAGGATATATAAGGTCAAACCAGTCAGAAGTATTGAAGTTACAAGGTTAAAAATGATATGCTTCTTTTTATAGTGCCCAACTTCATGCGCTAGAACAGCAACTATTTCCTCATCTTCCAAATCATTGATTAGGGTATCATATAGTGTTACCCTTTTTTCACTGCCAAACCCAGAAAAATAAGCATTTGCTTTGGTGCTTCGTTTTGAGCCATCAATCACAAAAATCTTATCTAATTTAAAACCAACTGTTTTTGCGTAAGATGAAATTTTATCTCTTAAAGCGCCAGCTTCTAATGGCGTTTGTTTATTAAATAGCGGTACAATAAGTTTAGCATAAAACATATTCATAATTACAGTAAATACAGTAACAACGGCCCAAGCATATAACCAAAAGTTGTCTCCAGTAGCTTGATAGAACCAAATAATAAGTGCTAAAATACTACCTCCTAAAACAGCTAACATAATCCAACCTTTTATCTTGTCTAGGACAAACGTCTTTTTTGTGGTTTTATTAAACCCAAATTGTTCTTCAATTACAAAGGTTTTGTAATAGGAAAAAGGAGTCGTTATTATATCACTACCAATCATGATAATACCAAAGAAAATCAAAGCAATAATTATAGGATTGTCTGAATAACTTCTGGCGAGGTTATCCACATATTCAAAGCCATCAAGGAATAAAAACACTAATGTTAAAACCAACGAAAATGTTGAGGTTAAAATCCCGAATTTGTAATTTGTTTGTTTATATGCTTGTGATTTATTGTATTCGTCTTCATCATAAACATCATTGATAACGTCAGGCAAGTCGTCATTAAAGTGTTTGGCATTCAGGGCATCAAAAATTTTATCAATAATAAAATTAATGAGGATTATTGCAATAATGATCCAGAATAGGGTGTTTACTGTCATGATAATTATTTAAAATCGCGTTGTCTTTTGGCTTCAAAAATAAGAATTCCTGCCGCAACTGACACATTCATGGAGTCTATTTCTCCTTGCATGGGAATGATAATATTTTGGGTAGATTCCTGAAGCCATTCGTCGCTTAATCCGGTCGCTTCTGTTCCTACGACAATAGCAGTAGATTTTGAATAATCTTGAATATGATAATCTTTTGAGGCCTGTAAAGCAGCACAGTAAATATGGATATTATTTTTTTTCAAAAACTGAATGATTTCAGAAGTGGTTCCAGTGGCTATTTGATTGGTAAATAAACAACCAACACTGGAGCGTATGATATTGGGGTTGTATAAATCGGTTTTAGGATTAGCGATAATTACGGCATCTAGATTGGCAGCATCAGCCGTACGCAATAATGCACCTATGTTACCTGGTTTTTCGGGTGCTTCAGCAACGAGTATTAATGGGTTTTTTGAGGTCAATTTTAGATTGTTGATACTATGTTCTTTGGATTTGGTAACTGCCAAAATACCTTCGGTTGTATCGCGATGTGCTAATTTTTGATAGACCTCTTTTGAAATTTCAATAAGCTCTATGGATTGTTTAGTTAGTTCCGTTACAGTTTGCTCCGATATTAATTCTGGTAGAAATAGAATGTACGATATATCATAACCGCCTTTTATGGCAAGCGTTATTTCCCGAACACCCTCAATTAAAAATTGACCAGATTTTTTTCTTGAACGTGATTTCTCCTTAAGCTGAAAAAGGTCTTTGATAAATGGGTTTTGTGTGCTTTTTATTGATTTATAAGTCATTATGACTATCTTTAAATACTAATTGTCTAAAAATGAAATCAAAATTACTTTTTTATTTTTTAATACTTCCCGCATTATATATTTTTTCTTACGCTCAAGATGCTTCGTTTTATATGACTCCAACTTGTGATGGTGCCATAGCAACCATAACTGGTGATCCTGGAGGTGTTTTTTCATTGGATCCTGAACCAGGCGATGGCGCTTCAATTCATCCTGACACAGGAACCATTACGGATGGAACATCTGGGGCAACCTATTGTGTTACTTATACAATTTCGGGAACCTCAACGGTTTCTAGTACAGAATGCGTTACGGTATTGCTTTCGGCTTTTACAGACTTTATAGTGACACCAACTTGTGATGGGGGAACAGTAACTTTATTGGGTGATCCTGGAGGGACATTTTATTTGGATCCAGATCCAGGTGATGGTGCTTGGGTTGACCCGGTTACAGGAACTGTTGGAGGAGCTTCACCTGGACAAACATTAACTGTAGTTTACGAAATCACTGCGACTTGTGGAAGTTCTACAAGTGAAACATTTACCGTGTTGTTTTGGGATGACCCTAGTTTCTTTATGACACCAGATTGTGAAGGAGGTGCTTTTGCTACTATTACAGGTACTCCAGGAGGGACATTTAGTTTTAATCCAGAACCACCAGATGGTGCTGTAATTGATCCAATTACAGGAGAAGTGACTGGAATTACGCCAGGTTTTACATATTCAGTGCAGTATACAACATCTGGAGCTTGTGGAGATTCAACTATTGAACTATTCACTGCGGATTGTAGTGATGTTATTGGACTTGTTGAAGTGACTGCTTTTATTGATGAAAATGCCAATTCTATTTTTGATGCTTCCGAAGTCAGTTTTAATGGTGGCGAGTTTACCTATGAATTAAACGATGATGGTATAACGCGTTATGCCTATACCAACTCTGGAAATTTTTTATTATCCATTGTTGAGGAAGGAGACAGTTACGATATTGGTTTTACTTTGTATGACAATTATAATGTTTGTTTTACACAAACTATAAATTTGATAGAAAATCTAACAGCTACTAATGGAGAAAGGGTTTATGCAGAATTCCCTTTAGTACCAATTTCTGATTGTGATGATATATCGATCTATTTAACCGGTGCTTCTCCTAGGCCAGGAGTAGAATATAACAATACACTGATTGTTGAGAATTTGGGTTTAAATCCAATTTCAGGCTCCGTGGAGTTTACTCATGATGATATTTTGTCACTTATTGAAGTTGTAGATGTTGATACAGGAAATTCAATTACGAATACGACCAGTGGCTTTATTTTAAATTTTAATGATTTACAATCAGGAAATTCTGAAACTGTAACCATTATTCTTGATGTTCCAACAACCGCAAATTTAGGAGATATTGTGACCAATTCTGCTGTGTATAGCGTCAGCGATCTTGATTTAGATAACAATGAATCTATATTAACAAGAGCAGTGGTTAACTCTTATGACCCAAATGATAAGATGGAATCCCATGGTCCTGAAATTGTGTTGGATGATTTTACCAGCAGTGATTACCTATACTATACCATCCGATTTCAAAACTTGGGAACTGCCGAAGCTATAGATATCCGTATTGAAGATGTCTTGGATTCCCAATTGGATGCCTCGACATTTAAAATGCTGCATGCCAGTCACGATTATGTATTAACACGTACAGATAATAACTTGACATGGCAATTTGACGACATTGATTTGCCAAGCGAAAGTATGGACGAACCCAACAGTCATGGCTATGTGTATTTTAAAATCAAACCTATGGCTGGTTATGCTTTAGGTGATGTCATTCCTAATTATGCGGATATCTATTTTGATTTTAATCCGGCTATTACAACCAACACTTTTGAAACAGAATTTGTTAATAATCTATCAATAACAGAATTTGATAGTTCACAATTTTCAATCTATCCTAACCCGGCAAATGATTTCCTGAATGTGAAAATGAGCAATCAAATAGGCAGTCACCTGTCGGTGGCGATTTATGATATTCAAGGAAAATTGATTGCGGATGAATTGTATAAAACTGACACAATAAATTTCCAAGTAGACGTTTCTAACTTATCTACTGGTTTGTATGTTATCAAGTTTTACAATGATGAATTTCAGGAGATAAAAAAGCTCATTATTGATTAATTGAAAACATGTAATTTATAATTTGTGTATTTTTTCACGCAACCTTTTGAGCTTTTTTGTATCTATTACATATACGCTAATAATCATTAACCAATCTTTATGAAAAATCTTTTACCCTTAACGCTCTTCTTTATTGTATTTTTTAATAGTTACTCACAGACAAATAGTATTATTGATCAGGTAACAGATTGTGATACAAACTGTTCTGATTTAACTATAAATTTCACTCAAAATAGTGAAACAACAAGTTATGAGGTGGAAAGTATTCCATATAATCCGCCTACAACTTTTAACGGATTAGTAAATCAGTTATTTTTAAATACCGATGATTTATGGAGTGGTGTTGTTAATCTACCGTTCGATTTTAATTTTTTTGGTGCTAACTATAATCAACTAGTAATAGGTACAAATGGCGTTTTATCGTTTGATGTATCGAATGCCAATACTGGAAACGGATGGGCTTTTTCGGAATCTCTGCCAAATAATACCAATCCAACATTGAGTGAAGGTAATATTTTTGGTGCATGTCATGATATTGACCCTGCTGCCAGTAATGGAACCCACGAGTTTGGATGGGAGGTAATAGGGGTAGCGCCATTTAGAGCTTTTGTAGTTAGTATGTTTAATGTAGCACATTTTAGTTGTAATGATTTAAAAACAACCCAAATGATAGTGTTATATGAGACAACCAATTTTGTTGATGTTTACATACAAGATAAACCTGTGTGTCAAACTTGGAATGGTGGCAATGCTGTTATAGGTGTTCAAAATAATGCTGGGACAATAGCATATGTGCCTCCTGGGCGAAATACAGGTGTTTGGACAGCACAAAATGAAGCATGGCGATTTAATCCAGATGGTCCTGCCAACAATAATATGTATGCTTGGTATGATAATAATAATGTATTACTAAGTAATGAGGCTACTATAAATGTTTGCCCTGAAACAACTACCAATTATACAGCCGTGCTAGAGTATTATAATGTAAGTACGAACGATACTGAGACTGCAACAGAAACAATAACTATTTACGTTGATATAGTTTTAGGTACAGGAAATACATTAACAGCTTGCGACTATTTAAATACCGACGATGGATTGGCGCAGTTTGATTTGAATGAAGCTAATTCAGATATTCTAAATGGTTTAGACCCAAATGAATTCTCCATAACTTATTATGAGTCTTTGGTAGATGCAGAATCTGAAACTAATGAGATATCGACAGATTATTTTAACGTTTTGCCCTATCAACAAACCATTTATGCTCGAGTAGAGAATATTAATTCTGGATGCTTTGAAATTACGGATTTAAGTCTTGAAGTTGCGTATTGCCCAGTTTCATGTGGTGAACCTGCTTATGTTACTTATTGTTATTCAGATAATGATACAACCGAGTTTGTTTTTTCAAGTGAGGATGGGTCGCCATTAACAGTAATATTTAATTCAGGAAGTTTGGAAGTTTGTTGTGATGAGATTCAAGTATTTGATGATTTTACTAATAATCTATTGTATTCAGGGAATAATGGTGGCGATTTAACAGATTTAGTGATTAATTCAACTACAGGAAGAATAAAAGTGGCTATTGTGTCAAATGGTTCCGTAAGTTGCGAATCTGGAAGTGATTGTTGTGCCAGTCCTATTGACTTTGATGTTTACTGCTCGGATTCTGTGGGCATTATTCGGGTGAATGCCTTTTTGGATAATGATGAAGATACCATATTCGATAACAATGAATCTTTATTTAGTCATGGTGTATTTACTTATGAAGTCAATAACAATGGTGTTGTCAACAATGTCACATCTTCAACAGGCACTTTTATTATACCCAATTTTGATGAAAACAATACCTATGATATTGGATTCGCATTATATGAAGAATATGAGACTTGTTTGAACCAAACTCTTAATTTGGTTGAAGATGTAAATGTTCTGTTTGGGAATACAGAATCAGTGGATTTTCCCATAACAGAAATAAGTGGTTGTTATGATATTGGTGTTTTTTTATCAAATGCCATTCCGCCAAGGCCAGGACTTGTAGACAGAGTTAATTTATTTATTGAGAATAACAGCGATATTACTATTTCTGGCTCTGTTGAAGTTACCTATGATAATTCACTTACTTTAGAAGGTATTTATTATGTTAATAATGACGATACAGTTACTACTACCGCAAGTGGGTTTATATTAGATTTTAATGATTTACCAGCTAATGAGCAAGAGATTGTACAAATTAGACTCAATGTTCCAACAACTTTAAATCTTGGAGATGTGTTAACGCACACAGTCGTTTATAATGAAACAGATTTAGATTTAAGCAATAATTCCTTTACTTTAACCGAAGAGGTTGTTAATTCCTATGATCCAAACGATAAAGCGGAATCTCATGGCGGCAAAATTCTTATTGATGATTTCACAGAATCCGATTATTTATTTTATACCATCAGGTTTCAGAATTTAGGTAATGCTGATGCCCTTAATATTCGAATAGAGGATGTACTGGATTCTCAATTGGATGTATCTACCTTTAAAATGCTGTCAGCCAGCCATGAATATACTTTGACTAGGATAGATAATGAACTGGTATGGCAATTTAGTAATGTTAATTTGCCACCCGAAAGCGAAGATGAGGCAGGAAGTAATGGTTTTGTGTTATTCAAAGTGAAACCAAATTCTGGTTTTGCAGTAGGCGATATTATACCAAATACTGCAGATATCTATTTTGATTTTAATCCGGCTATTACTACGAACACTTTTGAAACAGAATTTGTCAATAATCTATCAGTAACAGAATTTGATAGTTCACAATTTTCAATCTATCCAAACCCTACAAATAATGTATTAAATGTCAATCTGAATGGTCAAATAGGGAGTCAGCTGTCGGTGGCGATTTATGATATTCAAGGAAAATTGATTTCGGATGAATTGTATAAAACTGACACAATAAATTTCCAAATAGACGTTTCTAACTTATCTACTGGTTTGTATGTTATTAAGTTTTATAACGATGAATTTCAGGAGATAAAAAAGCTTATTATAAATTAATAACATAAAAAAGCCTCAATTTAATTGAGGCTTTTTTATTATTCATTTTTGTATTTATCGGAGTATCGTTTTGCCAGTTCTGTTTGATGCGTTTCCAAACTGATATCACGACCTTGAATAAATGCTTTTGTCAAGATGTTGGTTCGCATATCCAAAGCGTCTCCTTCACTAATAAATAAAGTAGCGTCTTTCCCGACTTCAAGAGTACCACAAAAATCGTCGATACCTAATATTTTGGCTGTGTTAGATGTTAAAAGTTTTAAGGCTTCTTCTTTGTCTAAACCATAAGCCACGCAGGTTCCTGCATAAAATGGAATATTTCGTGTGTTAATACGTTCATTTCGGCTTTCAGATTGTAAACCAACCAATACACCTTGGTCAACTAATAGCTTAGCAGCTTTAAAGGGAAGATCATAATCATCATCATCACTGTTAGGTAAGCTGTGAACACCATTTAATATCACAGGAATATTATTTTGTTTTAACAAATTAGCAACCTTGTAAGCATGATAACCTCCAACAATTACAATATTCAATTTGTTTTCTTTAGCAAATTCAACAGCATCAGTTATACCTTTTTCATCATTAACATTTATAAACAGTTTTTGACTACCATCTAAAACACCCTTTAATCCTTCATATTGGAGATTTTTAGTTTTTCTATCACCTTCTAAATACGCTTTTGAAGCAGCAAAAAAGTCAGTGAGTTCTGTAATTTGATTGTTATAATTTTCATTAGGCTTTAATACATTTGGCTCGCCTAACCACCAACGACCTCTAGAATAGGGGCTAGGCCAGTTTAAGTGAACACCATCATCAACTTTTAGTGCTGCATCTTCCCAGTTCCATGCATCAAATTGTACAATGGATGAGGTACCAGATATACGACCGCCTTCTGGCTTTATTTGACCTAAAAGTACACCACTTGGTCTCATGGATTCAACAATTTTAGATTCGGCATTATAGGCAATTAAGCTTCTTATATTTGGATTCATTTGCCCAACTTCATCACTGTCTTGCGTGGCACGTACGGCATCAATCTCTACCAAACCCAAAGTAGAATTTGGAACAATAAAACCTGGATATACATGTTTGCCTTGAGCATTGATGATATCAGTTTTAGTTCTGTCTATTCTTATAGTAGATCCATCTGCTACCGTTTGGATTTTACCATTTTCAAAAATAATGACACTGTTTTCAATAACATTACCATCTCCAATATGCGCTGTTGCTCCAACAATAGCTTTTGTTTTTGATTGTTTGGGAGCTGGTGTCTGTTGTGCTTGACTCATATTTGTTATTAAAAAGCAAGCAATTAATATATATAGTTTTCTCATGTTCATCTTTCTAATTTATAGTTTCGCAATGAAATTCTTTATCTATTTTCTTTTCAATAGGCTTTGTTTTTAAACCTTTGTTTTTGGCTTGGAGCATCATGGTTGTGAGTTCATTTTTTTCACGTTTCATGGATGCTCTCATTTGTTCATCGCGCTCCATGTCAAAATAAACCGTGCCATCAATAAGTGTTTTTTCAGCTTTGGCATAAATAGATAATGGATTATCACTCCATAAAACTATATCAGCATCTTTACCTACCTTTATACTACCTACGTGATTGTCTATATGTAATAGTTTTGCAGGATTGAGTGTTACAAATTTCCAAGCTTCTTCTTCACTGATGCCACCATATTTAATTGATTTTGCTGCTTCTTGATTCAAGCGTCTAGACATTTCTCTGTCGTCACTATTTATTGCGGTTACAACTCCTTGATTGTGCATAATTGCTGCATTTTGTGGAATAGCATCGTTCACTTCAAATTTATAAGCCCACCAGTCACTAAATGTAGAACCGCCAACACCGTGTTCTTTCATTTTATCAGCTACTTTATAGCCTTCTAAAATATGTGTAAACGTATTGATGTTAAAGTCAAATCTTTCAGCTACTTTCATAAGCATATTAATTTCACTTTGAACGTATGAATGACAAGAGACAAAACGCTCTTTGTTTAAAATTTCAGATATGACTTCCATTTCTAAATCTTTACGATATGGTTTGCCACTTTTTTTGGCAGCATCATAAGCTTTAGCTCTGGTGAAATAATCTGTGAACATTTGCTCGACACCCATTCTTGTTTGAGGAAAACGAGAACGTACGTTGTCTCCCCAATTGGATTGTTTTACATTTTCGCCTAATGCAAACTTTATAAATTTTGGTGAATTGTTATAAATTAAATTATCTGGTGATTCACCCCATTTTAATTTAATGATTGCTGAACGTCCACCAATTGGGTTTGCAGAACCATGTAATATTTGGATGGAAGTCACACCACCAGCCAAATTTCTATAAATATTGATATCTTCAGAATCAACAACATCTTCAATACTAACTTCGGCAGTAGAATTGTGCCCTGCTTCGTTTACAGCTGCTGTTGCTATATGTGAATGTTCGTCAATAATTCCAGAGGTTACATGTTTGCCAGTAGCATCAATTACTTTAGCATTACCAGCGCTTAAGTTTTGCCCTATTTTCGCAATTTTTCCATCCTTAATTAAGATGTCGGTTTGTTCTAAAATACCTTCTGATTCATTGGTCCAGACCGTTGCATTTTTAAATAGAATAGTTTCTTGCTTTGGTTTTTCAGTAAAGCCATAGGCTTCATTTGGATAGGTTACTGGGAATACTTTTGGATGGTCTTTCTCTTTTTCTATGTCAGAATTTTTATCTTCAGAAGTGTCTTCATTAACTTTTTTGGTAGCATAAAAAGTGGTCTCGTTACCGTTTGGTAAAATGGCTACACCATTAAAGTTTTCTGTTGATTTTATTTTAGAAGTTAAACGCACAAAATCTTGTTTCGTGGTATCAATGCTTGAGAAAATTAGAGTCATCCAATCATCAGTCATCGAAATACTAGAGCCTAATTCTTGACTGTCTGTTTTGACTTTTGATTTTGGCTTATTGACATCACCAGAAATAGAAACCTGGTATTTCTGTCCAGCAACATTAACATCGTAATCACCGCGTAAATCTACTGCATTCATTGGAGTAATTTCATGTCTATCACCTATCACCCAGTTTTCGTATAAGGTAGTTTCTTTATCAAAAATATTTCCTGACGTAATTAGAAAATTGGCATAATAGCCAGCTTTTAATTGCCCTAAACTAGCTTCTTTACCAAGTGTTTTAGCAGGAATAGTCGTTAGTGATTCTAATGCAGCTATTTCGTCAAAACCATATTCAATAGCTTTTTGAAGTTTCTCTTTAAATTCTTTAGGAGCTTTTAAATCGTGCAGTGTTAATGCAAATGTTACACCGTTTTCATTTAAGACTTTTGGGTTTGTTGGGCGTTGATTCCATTCGCGTAATTCAGATAAGCCAACAGCTTGAGCTAAAAACGGATCTTCCATGTCGTAAGCATCTGGGAAGTTTATTGGAATAACAAATGTGGCATTTGTTGCTTTTATGTTATTTATCATTTCATATTCATCACCACCTCCAATAATAACATACTGTGTGTTGAATTCATCGCCAACTTTATCAAATCGTAAAGCATTCATTTTATTGCCTGCTTCTATGAATTGCACTAATGACTTGTTGTTATTGAAAGCTTCTAAAGAGCGATCTGTTACTTTTGACAATCCTTTTCCATACCAATCTGCATCGTAATTTACTTGTTTGAGTAAAGCTATAGTACCCATTAATGATGTGGGATAGGCTTGGTTAGAGGTAACACTTTTACGTGTTGAATAATATTGTCCAGATCTGTCATCTAGAATACGTTCAGCATCATTAGTATTTGGTGCTAAAGCAATTAGACTTCCCGAACCTCTAATGATACCATCAGCAATATGGGTGTTAACAACTCCAAAACCTGCTTCACGTAATTCTTTAGCGGCTTTTGAGTCAAAATTATAATGCTCTATTGCGTTTTGTTCAGGCCTGATATGGTCATTCCAATAGTACCCTTCTCGAGAAGCATCGTATTGAGGAGCATTGGAACGTTCAGAACGTTGTGGTTTTTTAACCCCAAAATCAGAGTAAACATCAATAAATGATGGGTAAATATGCTTGCCTGATAAGTCATGAACAACAGCATTTTTTGGAATGCTAATATTTGTTCCAGAAGAAACCACTTTGCCGTCTTTAATTAGAAGTGTTCCGTTATTAATGACCTCTGAAGGTGTGGTATGTATAGTTGCATTAGTAAATGCTACATAATTAGTATTTTCAGCTTTTACGCCATCGTTTTTAGGAACATAGTCTTGTGCGGAAACGAAATAAAAGCACAAAACCAGAACAGGAAATAGAATTTTTTTAATCATAAAATATTGGTTAGAAATTTTGAAGTCTAAAGATAGGCAATCACGAGTCTATAAAAACTATAAGACCCTATTTTTAACATTTAGGGAGCTGGTTGATTTAAATAATTCACAAGCAAAGCAACGACATAACTATAGCTTTGCATACCATCTTTTTGATTATTTGCAATAAGGTAGCTGTCATAGGTTTTTTTGAAAAAGGGTTCTAATGGGTTTTGGTAGGAATCCCAGAATAGCTGAACTTCTTGATAGTTTTTTATAATGCCTTTGTTAATAGTTTCAACTAATTCAAAATATAAATCTTGGTCTCTTTTGTAAACTTCAAATAAACAATGCCTCAACGCAAACGTATAGCCACTATATTTAAAGTAAATATCGTCATGAGATATGGCTGCAAGTGCACCAATAAAATTAGCTTCGTTTTCAGCAGCATAACCTAACTGATGTGCAATTTCATGTGAAACTGTTGTTGGAAACTTGTAAGTTGGAATCAGCTTGTCAATATGGGCTTCGTTGGTTAATGGATTCAAATAACCGCTAAATCCCATATATGTTAAAGGTAAACTAAACAAGGATTTTTTTAGGCTAGGAGGTGAGTAAGCTAGATGTGGATAATCATTTTGTAGATTTTGATAACCTTTTGGAGATAAATCTAAAATATCGTTTTTGGAATAGGGTAATTCAATTTTGAGACTATCATTTTTGGAAATGGATGTATGTAACTCATTGGACTTATCAATAAGTTTTTTAGTAACCATAAGCAATTCTTGGGTGCTGTAATTTGCTTGTAAACCCAAATTTTCATGAAGCGGTTGTCTGTAATAATTTAAAGCCCACAATACATGAAAGGCAAAATAAATAACAGATACAGCAGAAAAGACATCAATTATCCAGCCTTTTAAATCTTTAACAAAACGCCACCTATTTTTTATGAGCCATCTTACAACATAAATAATAGCTAGTGCGTAAAAAATGTCTCCAAATGAAAATGGAAGCCAGCCAAAAATATAACGTGATAATTTTGAAATCCATTGATACAATCCATTACTATAATACGTTTCAATAAATTCTGGAAAGTAGGTTAGAATTTTAATTATAATGAGTTGCGGAATTAAAGCAAGCGCTAAATAAAGTTTTGGGTTTCTTCGCATGATTCAAAAATAGCGAATTGTTTGTAATACGCTATACATTAATTACCTTTGTTCGACTTAAAAAATAGACATATGAATGAAGCAATAAGAGAATTAGAACCCAAAGCCTTATGGAATAAATTTGCCGATTTAAATGCTGTGCCCAGACCTTCAAAAAAAGAAGAACGTGTCATAGCATTTATGAAAGATTTTGGAGAGCAATTAGGATTGGAAACTATAGAGGATGAAGTTGGAAACGTTATTATAAAAAAACCAGCAACTCCAGGAATGGAGGATCGCATGACAATCGTTATGCAATCACACTTAGACATGGTGCATCAAAAAAATAACGACACTGAATTTGATTTTGATTCGCAAGGAATAGACATGTATATTGATGGCGATTGGGTTCGCGCTAAAGGAACTACTTTAGGAGCAGATAATGGATTGGGTGTAGCAACAATAATGGCTATATTGGAAAGCAAAGATATTGAACATCCTGCAATAGAAGCCCTATTTACTATAGATGAAGAAACAGGGATGACCGGAGCAATGGGTTTAAAAGGTGGTTTACTTGAAGGTGATATTTTGTTGAATTTAGATACCGAAGAAGATGACGAAATTGGTGTTGGCTGTGCAGGTGGTGTTGATGTAACGGCAACACGATCTTATAAAGTTGAAGAAACACCAGAATTTAAAATCGGTTATAAAATTACTGTAAAAGGATTGCAAGGTGGTCATTCAGGCATGCAAATTCATGAAGGATTAGGAAATGCTAACAAAATTATGAACCGCATGGTGTTTGATGGTTTTGAAAATTTTGGTTTGCGTATATCCGAAATACAAGGCGGTAGTTTGCGTAATGCCATTCCTAGAGAAAGTGTTGCAACCGTTGCTATAGATGCCATTCATGAAGATGCTTTTATTATGGAAATGGCACAATTAGCCCAGACTATTAAAACAGAATTGCATACAATGGAACCTGATTTAGAGATTGTTATTTCTAAATGTGAAACTCCTAAAACTATAATGGATTTGGGTGTTCAAGAAGGAGTAACTCGTGCCTTATATGCTGCTTGTAATGGTGTTTATAGAATGAGTGCAGATATTCCAGATTTGGTTGAGACTTCTAATAACATTGCGAAAGTTTCTATTAATAATGGCGAAATAAAAATTGAATGTTTAACACGATCTTCTGTTGAAAGTTCAAAGTGGGACTTGGCAAATATGCTTCGTGCAACATTTGAACTAACAGGATGTGAAGTAGAATTTTCTGGTGATTATCCAGGTTGGAAACCTAATATGGATTCAAAAATTTTGAAAGTATTGGAGCGCATTTACGTTGAAATGAATAATGAGAAGCCTCACGTGGCAGCTTGTCATGCTGGATTGGAATGTGGTATTTTAGGTCAAAATTATCCAGATATGGACATGATAAGTTTTGGTCCCAATATTAAAGGAGCGCATTCACCTGATGAACGTGCTCAAATTTCTTCAGCACAAAAGTATTGGAAGTTTGTTTTAGAAATTTTAAAGCAAATTCCTAAAAAGTAATATGATTGTTAAATAAAAAAAGCAGCTCATCGAGCTGCTTTTTTTATTTAAAATTCTCAAAATTATTTTATTCCAACAAGTTCTATGTCAAAAATAACATTCGCATTAGGTGGAATTGGTCCAGAACCTTGCTCACCCCATCCTAAATATGATGGTATAAATACACGTGCTTTATCACCAACATTCATGTTGAGCATGGCATCTCTAAAGCCAGGAACAACTCTTGCAGTTTCATTGTAGGCATCATCAAATGGTTTGTAACCGCCTTGTTTGTCACGTTGTTCATTGTACACATTATTTTCTTTGGCCACATCTGCCCAACTCGTATCAAACAAACGACCATCTTCAAAATAGCCAGCATAATTAATCAATACACGATCTGCACTACTTGGTTTTTTACCATCTTTATTCTTATTGTGGAAAATCATGACAACTCCAGTATCTAGTTTTTCAACTGGTCCAGGCAAATCACTGTTCTTTTCAATGAAATTTTCAGCAGCAATACTTGCAGATTCTTGAAGCTTTTTGCGGGCCTCTTCTTTAAGTGCTTTTTGTTTTTCTTCTATTTTTGGTAACTCTTCGGTATAAATTTTTGCTGCGTCAAAGGAAGTAGCATCATTACCTTTTCTAATAATATTTAACTTTTCAATAACCACAGGGTCAACAGGTTTGTTATTTCCGGGCGCAACTTTTACATTTGAAATTGTATCTAATACATCTAAACCAATTACGAGTTCTCCAAAAACTGAATGCTTGTTGTCAAGATGTGGTGTTGGGACTTCCGTGATAAAAAATTGACTGCCATTTGTGGCAGGTCCGGAATTGGCCATTGACAAAATACCAGGCTTGTCGTGCTTTAAATCTGGATGAAATTCATCAAGGAATTTATAACCTGGGCCACCAGTACCTGTGCCAGTAGGATCACCACCTTGAATCATGAATTTATCAATTACACGGTGAAAAACGATACTGTCATAGTACGGTTTTCCTTTAAACTGTTCTGAAACATCGGGATGCATACCTTCTGCCAATGCGACAAAATTAGCAACTGTTACAGGAGCTTTGTCATAATAAAGCTTGGCAACCATAGTTCCTTTGTTGGTTACAAATTCAGCATACAATCCATCTTCCAAATCTGGATATTTTTGTTGCTCACAAGAATTTAAGCTCATTAAAAGAGCAAGTACTAAAATTTTCATAGTATGTTTTAAAATGTTCATATTATTTATGTTTGTATTGTGATTGGTACTTATTGAATATCTTTTATATTATGGACAGTAACCTCACATATGAGAGGCACGCTCGTTCCAATTTTATTCTCGTCTCCATAATAGCCATACGCTTTTTGGGAAGGGAATAAAAAAGTAGCTGTCTCACCTGGGCGCATTAGTTTTAAACCTTCACGCAAGCCAGTAAATAGTTCTTGTTTGTCCATAACATAATTTTGTGTTTGTAAGGTTTCTTTCGAGTAAATTACTGAACCATCTATGGCTTTAACATTGTAGTCAAAGTTTACTAAATCACCAAACTTTGGAGTGCTTAGTGAGTCTGCTGCTTTATCATTGAAATAATACCAAAAACCACTTTCAGACGCTATATAATTAATCTCTGGGTTTTTAGACATAAGCTTTTCAAATCGTGCTGTTTCGCGTTCATTCAGCTTAATATTGCGTTCTACAGATTGATCAATAAATGAGCCAGTTGAAGCAGATATAGGTCGTCTTGCTTCTGGAGACTTGCAGGCTGAAAGAAGCAACGAAAAAACTAATATGTATAAAAATTTATTCATTATTTAGGGCATTTTTATAAGCCGGTAAGATACTAATAAATTTATCAATGGTATCTTGTAAATTGAAATCACTTTTACCACCAGCAGCATTGGTATGTCCACCACCATTAAAATGTGCTCGTGCAAATTCATTCACAGAGAAGTTGCCTTTTGAACGGAATGATATTTTTACAATATCCTGTTGTTTATCCTCAATGAATATAGCGGCAAAAATAATATCCTTTAATGACAGGGCATAATTTACAAAACCTTCGGTATCTCCTTTTTTAAAATTGAAAGCATTTAATTCTTCTTGTGATAAGGAAATATAAGCTGTTTTTGATTCTGAAATCACCTTTAAATTAGACAATGCTTTGCCTAATAACTGTAAACGCTCATAACTATTTGTGTCAAAAATTTGATTGTGTATTTCAGAATGATCAGCACCACAATCCATTAAAAAGGCCACAACTCGAAGCGTATCACTTGTAGTTGATGGAAACCTAAAAGAACCGGTGTCTGTCATAATACCTGTATAAAGACAGGTAGCTATATGTTTATCAATCACATTTTTGTCACCCAACATATCTATAAAATGATAAACCATTTCACAGGTAGAACTCATTTTACTATCAGAATAGATGTAAGTGGCATAATCATCAGGTTGTTGATGGTGGTCTATCATGATTTTTATTGCTGAACTGTTCGACAGAGCAGTTTCCATATCGCCAGCCCTATTTAAAGCATTAAAATCTAGCGTAAAAATGATGTCAGCTTCTTTAATTAAGGTATCACAAGATTTAAAATCAGAATCATACTTTAATATTTCCGATTCTTTGGGTAGCCATTTCAGAAAGTCTGGATAATCATTAGGAGCAATAATAGTACAACGGTGCATTTTTAATTCCAAATAAAGCTGTAAGGCCAGAGTAGAGCCCAAGGCGTCACCATCAGGATTTTTATGTGGCACAATCACTATTTTTTTTGGTGATTGTAAAAGTTGCTTAATTGCTTTTAAATCGTCATTTGTCATAGGCAACGAATATACAATTTTTTAATAATGAATTGTATGGGTTTTTTATTTAAAAGTCTTACTTTTGCAGCCAAATTAAAACAAGAAAATGGCAACAAATAGAACATTTACAATGCTTAAGCCAGATGCTGTTGAAAAAGGACACATTGGCGCAATATTAGAAAAAATTAACGCTTCAGGATTCAGAATCGTCGCGATGAAGTTAACGCAAATGACAACTGCTGACGCTAAAGAATTTTATGCAATTCATAAAGAGCGACCATTTTTTGGTGAATTGGTGGAGTATATGACGCGTGGACCAATTGTTGCTGCAATTTTAGAGAAAGAAAATGCAGTAGAAGATTTTAGAACGTTGATAGGTGCTACTAATCCAGCAGAAGCTGCAGAAGGAACCATAAGAAAGTTGTATGCTGCTTCAATTGGTGAAAATGCGGTTCATGGAAGTGATAGTGATGAGAACGCTGCCATTGAAGGTGCTTTTCATTTTTCAGGGCGTGATATGTTCTAAAACAAACATAAATATTAGCATAAAAACCTGTACAATTTGTGCGGGTTTTTTTGTGTCTGAATTTCAGTGTTTTAATCCTCAAAACTAAAATAATAAACTGTTTCTTTTGGTTACGTTCATCCTATAAAATTGCATTTTTGTGACGATAATCTATAAAAACACGACACTCATCTATTTTCTATATTTCTTTAACACTTTTTTTAACAATTTTTCTATTTTTAGAAATGGTTTTTGCTATTAGAACCACAACACATATATTATTTATTTGATTTATTGACAGTTAAAATACATTTTTGAGATTGTAAAAATCTTCAAATTAATAATATATTCCAGATCTACATTTTAAACCTAAATATTACAAATGATTTTTGTGGTAATAATCAAGGGTTTATAATGAACCTGCACAATTAATTTTTAACCAATTTTTAACAATTATGAGAAAAACTAACTTGGAGTCGAGTTATCGACAAAAAAATCAAGAAAGTTGTTGTAGTTTTAGAGGTTTACTCTATTCTAAAGCAACTTTGTTTTTTGCACTTTTGTTACTCCCTGCATTGATTTTCGCGCAAAGTAACAAGCAACAGCAATTAACAGAAAAAGAAGCTAGAAATCAAGCTTATTTAGATGCCAAATATGGCAATAAGGTAGAGCTTGATCAACCTATGGTGTTTCAAAGACAGGCTGTTCAACAAACACCGTTAAGTACTCAATCAGTTTCAACTGAAGCTGAAAGAATACTTCAAAAGGAAGAAATTAGGCTGCAAAATAAAGGCTTATCTGAAATTCAGATTCAAGCTGAAATGAATGCAATTGAAAACCCTGAAAGTATTCCATTGTATTATGCCAGACAAGGTAGTAATGACTGCTCGAACGCTGTTGAGATTGACTGTAATGATGGCGCTATCTCCGGTAGTACATCAGGATTTTCTAACGCAGGTTTTATTAATTGTGGAGGAGGAGCCTCTTTGGGTAACGGTGTTTGGTATGTGATGACTGGTGATAATGCCAATAATGTAATTTCTGTAACAGGAAGTGGTGGTTTTGCACCTAGAGTACATGTGTATTCAGGTTCATGTGGTGCCTTACAATGTCAAGGAGGTGTTGCTGGTCAAGGAACTGGTTCAGCATCTTTTTTCGCTGCTGGAGGTGATACTTATTATTTATATGTTACAGGAGGAGCTACTGCTGTAGGAGCTTATCAAATTGAAGTTACATCATCAAATTGTCAAGCACCAACTGGTGATGGCTTATCTAGCGCAACCGCCTTACCTGTTGGTTGTGGTGATGTAGTATCTGGTGATACAACTGGCTTTGGAAATACTGAAGCAGGTCGTGTGGACTGTAATACTAATTTTAGTACTGGTCAAGTGGGTGTTTGGTACACCATGAATGTAACGTCAGATTTTGTCAATGGCACAGGAGTAGTTCTTGATTTATGCGGCTCTGGATTTGATACTGAAGTAAGTGTTTATTCAGGCGATAATTTAGACTGTGTTGGTTTTAATGATGATTTGTTTTCACAATGTGGTTCTGGGAATGCATCTTACTTTGAGTTTGATGCCCAGCCTAATACAGATTATTATATTTATATAGCAGGTTTTTCTGATTTTAGTAATGGAACAGGTCCTTATGAAATGCAGGTATTATGTGATGGTGTTGCACCACCACCACCGCCTAGCATTCCAGCAAATGATTTATGCGCCGATGCTATAGATTTAGATTGCGGTGAAACTTTAGTTGACCAATCAACTATTTTAGCTACAGGAGGAAGTTCTTCTTCTTGTTTTGGTTCTATTGGTAATGATGTTTGGTATTTGGTTGCAGGTACAGGTTTTAATCTTAATTTAACGGTAAATGCTACTGGAGATGAAGAATTACAGGTTGAAGTTTATGAAGTTATAGATGCCAATTGTGATAACTTTACATTGGGAAGTTGTACGACAGGAGCTGATGGTTTTTCTAACCCGTCAGTTGTTGATTTCCTTTCAGATGAAAATATGGTCTATTATGTAAGAGTTGGTAGCTGGATTAGTTCTTCACCAGATACAACATTTGATATAACACTTACATGTCAAGATCCACCTACACCGCCAGATAATGATAATTGTGAAGATGCTGAAACCATTGTATGTGGTGACACGGTTTCTGGTGATACTTATTTAGCAACTAACGCTGGAGTGCCTTTCTGTGATTCAGATGCGGCTACAAATTCTCCAGGTGTTTGGTATGCGTTTGAAGGTACAGGTGATATAGTCGATTTAGATTTAGAAGGTGTTAATTATGATGCAGTAATTTCGGTTTATACTGGAGGGTGTGATGGATTAACATGTGTTATAGGTGAAAATGGAGATTTCAGCGATGATTCTTCAGTAAGATTCTTATCTGAATCTGGTACTGATTATTTAATTTTTGTATCAGGTTTCTTTGGAGCAGTTGGAGATTTTAATTTAGAAATCTCTTGCCAGCCAGATCCATGTTCAATTGCTATTCCAATTTCATGTGGTGGTTCAGACACTGGTAATATAGGTGGCGAGAATGGTTCTACAGCTGGTCCTGATACATCGGTTAGCTGTGGTACAACACCAGGTCCTAGAGGATATTTTTATGTTCTTGAAGGAGAAGGTCAGTTTGTTAATGTGAGTGCATGTAACTCAACTTTTGATACTAAATTGAATGTTTATTCTGGTTCATGTAATGAATTAGTTTGTGTTACTGGTAATGATGATACATTCGGTGGTCAGTGCGGTAGTACAAGGTCTGCTGTGGATTTCTTTGCTGAAGACGGAGAGACCTATTACATTTGGCTGTCTGGATTTAGCCTGTTTAGTTCAGGTTCTTATGAAATAGTAGTAAGTTGCCAAGATGCGGTAGAAAATGATTTATGTGATGCAGCCGTTGCTTTAAGTTGTGGAACTACACTACAAGGTTCTACAGTATTATCTACTGATAGAGATGCACCAGAATCTGTTTGTGATGGAGCAGGTGATGCTGAAAAAGGAGTATGGTATACTATTGAAGGAACAGGTGGTGATATTATTTTGTCTACTTGTGGAGCAGCAGATTTTGATACAAAAATATTGGTCTTTGCTTCTACAGATGAAGATAACCCATGTGATGATTTAAACTGTATTGCAGGAAATGATGATGCCGTAGGTTGTTCTGGAGGAACGTCAACGGTGCAATTTGCTACTGATAGTGGTGTTACGTATTATGTTTATGTTACCGGATTTGGAACTCAAGTTGGTACATTTGAAATTTCAGTTGAATGTCCATGTTTTACGGCGTCAACAGAATGTGTTACGCTTTATGATGGATATGATCCTACGTCTAGCACTACGTTAACAGGTGTTTTACAAGGTGGTGCTCCAGTTGTTTCTTACAATTGGAATACAGGTGCTACTACACCTTCAATTGATGTATTTGCTGCAGATGGTACTCAACAATATTCTGTGACTATGGTAGATGCTGATGGTTGTTCTTCAACTCAAGAGTTCTTTGTTTATGTTGTTGATATTGATTGTGACCGTGGTAATTCAGATAAAATAGAAATATGTCATAATGGTACAACTATTTGTGTGTCTGTAAATGCTGCGCAAGCACATTTAAATCATGGTGATTCTTTGGGTGCATGTGGTACTGAAAGTTGTGATGAACAATTACCATTTTGTGATGCTAATGTATTAGCACCTGCAGATGGTGAATCAGATGTTTCTATTAGACCATCAATTTCTTGGTCTTCTGCTACAGGTATCGTTGATGGATACTTGTTAAATGTTGAAACTTCTGGTGGTGTAGCAGTAATTGATAGTCAAGATGTAGGGGATGTATTGTCTTTTGATATTGACTTCGATTTAGATTACGAAACTACATATGTTGTAACAGTAACACCATATAATGTGAATGGTTCGGCTTCAGGTTGTTCTTTGTCGAGCTTTACAACTGTTGAAGACCCGCTACCAAATGATGATTGTGATGGGGCAGTTGGATTAACTGTCAATGCTTCAGACAATCCTTGTGCTGTAGTGTATGAAACTGATCATACTGATGCTACAGATAGTAATGCAACCTTTAGTTGTGATACCACTGGAGTTAATTTAGATTCATGGTACACATTTGTTGCTCCAGCTTCAGGTTCAGTTGATGTTGAAGTTACTAATGGTTCTCAATCAGGTACTACTGAAATGGCTTTATTTGACAGCTGTAGCGGTACTCAATTAGCTTGTGCATCTGGTACAGATCAGAGATTTGAAGGCTTAACTGCTGGAACAACTTACACATTAGCTATTTGGTATGATGACTTTAATACAGAAGGTACTTTTACTATCTGTGTGAATGAATACACTCCACCACCAGCAAGAACAGTAACCTGTGGTTCTCCAGAGAATACAGTTTATTGCTATGGTAACAATGATACTACCCAATTCCAGTTTACAAGTGATGATGGTTCGCCATTAGAGGTTGTGTTCAATTCTGGTACTATTGAGAGTTGTTGTGATGACATCATTATATATGATGGTCTTACAACATCAGACCCTGTGCTTTACAGCGGTAATAATGGTGGTGATTTAGCTGGCTTAACAGTTAATGGAACGAGTGATTCAATTATGATTGTAGTTGATTCTGACTTTTCTGTCAGTTGTGGAAGCGGCTCTAGAACCGAGTGGGATTTTGATGTAGATTGTTATGTTCCAGGACCAGAAACTAGTTGTGAGAATTCAACAACCGTAACTGGATTTACATATAGCAACAGTACAACAGAATCTTTTGTTTACACTAGCACTGATGGATCTGCTATTAATGTTGAGTTTACAGGAGGCCGTACTGAAAACAATTTTGATGAATTGATTATTTTGGATACAGATGGTTCGCAATTGTACAATGGATATGGTAATTCTGGTGATTTAACTGGATTGTCATTCCAAGCTAGTGGTGATACTATTACTGTGAGAGTAACTCCGGATAGTTCTGTCAACAGTTCTTTGTCCAACCCTTGGAGTTATGTGGTTTCATGGACATGTACAACTGAAGAAGTATGTGCTGAAACAACAGATGTTACTGGATTTACTTACACTAATAGTACTACAGAATCCTTTGTTTATACAAGTACAGATGGATCTCCAATTAAGGTAGATTTCATAAGTGGACGTACGGAGAATAATTTTGATGAATTGATTATTTTAGATACTGATGGTTCTCAATTGTATAGTGGATATGGTAATTCTGGTGACTTAACAGGCTTATCATTCCAAGCAAGTGGTGACACAATTACTGTAAGAGTAACACCTGATAGTTCCGTAAACAGTTCTACATCAAATCCATGGAGTTATACTGTTTCTTGGGCATGTACAGGAGGTCCAGAACCAGAAGTTTGTGATAACTCTCAAGTTATTACAGGCTATACGTACACAAATAGCACAACAGAATCATTTGTTTACACAAGTACAGACGGTTCTGCTATTAAAGTTGAATTTAATTCTGGACGTACAGAAAATAACTTTGATGAGTTAATCATTTTAGATACTGATGGTACCCAATTATATAATGGTTATGGAGCCAGTGGCGATTTAACTGGATTATCTTTCCAAGCTAGTGGTGATACTATTACAGTAAGAGTAACACCTGACAGCTCTGTAAACAGCTCTATATCTAGCCCTTGGAACTATACTGTTTCTTGGACGTGTAGTGGTGGAGGAGCTCGTGAAGCTGCACCATTAGCTGAAGATTTAGAATGGACTATGTATCCAAACCCATCAAAAGGTCAAGTGAAATTAGACTTAAAAGATTTTGTTAACAATGACATTAATGTTCAGGTAATTGACTTGAGAGGCAATGTTATTTTAAACAGAACGGTTCAAAATTTACAAGATCCTAAATTACAAATAGAACTTAATAATGTACCTTACGGTATGTACCTAGTTCGCGTTCAGTCTAATGACAGCGTATCTACTAAACGATTAATTATTAATAACTAATGGTTTAAGTAATATTAAATAAAAGAAAACCACCAGGAAACTGGTGGTTTTTTTATTGTTATAAACGTTGTGGAGTATGTGTTTTTTAGCGTAAACTTAATTCAGGATATCCATGATAAAGTCATACCAAAAAATTGTTATAAACTACCTTAAAACTAATTTTTTAATAAGCTCTTTTCCTAGGCTCTCATTGAGCATACTAATGATTTTTTGATTCCCATAGCTTAATTCTTCGCGTAACACACTAGAGCTTAATTGTACATATAACACATCACCTTTTAATTGAATATTAGTTGTGTAATTATTAACACCATTACCCATCATGTTTTTCCAAGCATCTTGCACGTTCACAGCATCTAAGCCTTTATCCAGTTTATTAGTTTCAACAAACTCTTTTAAAGCATCAGCTATATTTCGGTATTCTGTGTGTCGTTTTGCCATATAAATTTCCTCCGAAAGCAGGAATCTTTAATTTAGGTTATTTAAATTTATGGGTTTGTAACGTTTATAGTTATAAATCACATTATTCGCGTTGATAATTGTTAGTTGTGTTTCGGTTGCTTTTAAAACTGTTTCTTTCCAATTATCAAATGGTGTTTCATAGTACATATTTATACTGTCATTTTCAAATTTTATAGTAAAACTTTCAGAGTTTTTTGAAGTTTCGAATGTACCATTAAAATTAGGTTTTAATTTTTTTCTTTTACCATTAAGGCTATCATTTATTGAAATAAAATCAATGGTATTGCTAAATTTATAATCTTTTTGCTCACCATTATTTAAAATAACAGATTCTATTTCCCAGTAGCCCTCAAGATGATTTATATAATCAGTTGTATCAGGCTTGCAATCGAATAATAGCAAAAAAGTTAATAGTGTTAAGGCGAATTTATAGTTTGAATATTTCATAAGATTGATGTACTTGTTTTATAGCAGCTTCCGTTCTATCAGCATGTGTATCACTAATAAATAACTGACCAAAGTTTTCATCATCAACCAATTTGATTATTTGTGAAACACGCTGTTCATCTAATTTATCAAAAATATCATCCAATAATAAAATAGGATTTACACCACTTTGTGCTTTTATAAAATCAAACTGTGCCAGTTTTAAGGCAATTAAGAAAGACTTTTGCTGGCCTTGGCTACCAAATTTTTTAATGGGATGATTATCAATATTAAAGAGTAGATCATCTTTGTGAATACCAACGCTTGTGTATTGTAGTGCTTTATCTTTATTGATAACTTCTGATAATAGTTGTCCTAAATTTTTATCAGTTAAATCACTTTCATAAATTAAATTTACTGATTCATTGCCATTGCTTATGGCTTTATAACGATTTTTAAATATGGGTATGAAAATCTCTAAAAAACGAGTCCGTTTCTTATGAATATCATGACCAAATTGATTTAGTTGTTCATTATAAATGAGCAGTGTATCATTGTTGAACGTATTGTTTAGCGCAAAATATTTTAGTAATGAATTGCGTTGTGCCAATACCTTGTTGTATTTAATGAGTGTTTCTAAATAAGCTTTGTCACTCTGCGAAATAACACTGTCAATAAACTTTCTACGTGTTGCACTACCTTCAATAATCAAATCACGGTCGGCTGGTGAAATAATGACCAACGGCAAAAAACCTATATGATCACTAAAACGCTCATAGGCTTTGGCATTGCGTTTAATTACTTTTTTCTGTCCTTTTTTTAAGCTGACAACTATTTTTTCAGTAGCATCATTTTTATCATATTCACCATTGATAACAAAAAAAGATTCATCATGCTTGATATTTTGAATAGCGATAGGATTAAAATAACTTTTCCCAAATGATAAGTGATAAATAGCATCTAATACATTTGTTTTACCCACGCCATTATTTCCAACAAAACAGTTGATTTTTTCATTAAAATCAAACGAACGATTTTCAAAATTTTTATAATTGAGTAAGGCTAATGACTTTAGAATCATAAAAAAGCGACGTATTAATAATTTTTGTGTTTTTTTCGCTAAAGGATGTGCAAATTATTGAAAAATAACAAATAAATACCCTTTTAAATCTAAAGAAAAATTATATTTTTGCGGCGCATTAATTTACAATATATGGCAACGTACAAGAAGAGAGGATATAAACCAAAGACGAAAGAAGAAAAGGAGCACAATATTGAGGATAACTCAACAACAGCTGAAGTATTTAATACCCTAGATGAAACGGCATCAAAAACCGAAGATTGGGTAATAGCAAATCAAAAGTATATTTTTGTTATTATCGGAGTTGTCGCAGCCGTAGTTTTGGGATATCTTGGTTACAATGAATTTATAGCGAAGCCTAAACAAAGTGAGGCCATGAATGATATGTTCCAAGCTCAAAAGTACTATGACCAAGCAGTTACTTCAACCACTGCAAAAGATTCGCTTTTTAATTTAGCATTAAATGGTGGTGAAGGAAAGTATGGCATGTTAGATATTGCTTCAGAATATAGTGGCTCAAAGGCTGCTGATATGGCTAATTACTATGCAGGAATGGCTTATTTAAATATGAAAGATTATAAAAATGCTGTAACATATTTAAGTGAGTTTTCAGGAGAGGATGAAATTTTGGCACCAATGGCAAAAGGTGGAATTGGTGATGCTTTCGTTCAACTGAATCAAGAAGAGGATGCATTAGGCTATTATGAAGAGGCTGCTAGCATGCGTAGCAATGATTTCACAACACCATTATATTTGTATAAAGCAGGTATTGTTGCTATGGAATTGGGTAAGACTGATAAAGCTTTAAAGCACTTTGAAAATATTAAGGAGAATTATCCCGAGTCAACAGAGGCTGCCAATATTGATGTTTTTATAGGTAAAACAAGAGCATTAGCAAATAAATAATTAGCCAAATACTATAAAGTACTATGGCAACGGAAAATAAAAATTTATCTGATTACGATAAAGCTTCAATCCCAAATGCGAAAAATTTTCGGTTTGGGATTGTTGTTTCAGAATGGAATGATACCATAACTGAAGGCCTTTACAATGGCGCCTATAACGCATTAATTGAAAATCAAGTAGGTCAGGAAAATATCCTGCGTTGGAACGTGCCTGGCAGCTACGAATTAATTTTTGGTTGTAAGAAAATGCAGGAGCAACAGGTTGATGCTGTGATTGCTATAGGTAGCGTGATTCAAGGAGAAACAAAGCATTTTGATTTTGTTTGTGATGCCGTTTCACAAGGTATCAAAGATTTAAATATTCTTCATAATACACCTGTAATATTCTGTGTGCTTACTGATAATACTATGCAGCAAGCCATTGATCGTTCAGGCGGTAAACACGGTAATAAAGGTACAGAGGCTGCTATTGCTGCGATTAAAATGGCTCATTTGAATACGATAAGCTAAACTTGAAAACTTAAAGTTCAATAGCGCTTTAACTTCTACTTGTTAACAATTTTTGGGACTATTACTTTAGTATTTCTTTGTAAATTCTGTATTTTTGAATTTATCTCTTAACAGTAGGTGCTTTGGCAAAATCAAATAGAAATTTTAATTACAAACCGAGATTTCAAGATGATGCGGCTAAAGATAATAATGCCAATATTAAGACAGAATGGCAAAACTTAAAGCACTCTAGGTCAAGAAAAAAGAGTTTTTTAAGCTCACCGCTTTTTTTGGTCTTGTTTTTGATTACAGTACTGATAATTATGTATGTTTTAAGTCAATATGAATAAGTAAATTATGGGTTTTTTTAAGACAAGAAAAAATAAAAAATTCAGCTATACGCCAAGACACTACAAAGGTGAAGGAAATCCGTATGAAATAAAACATAAGTTTGATGATTTTAGAACAACGGTTGGAAGTAATAAAGGTCTGAAAACGAAATTTATTTCGGCATGGGACGATTATCGAAATAATGCCGATAAAAATGCCGATAAACGTGTTTTAATTATTGTTTCCATATTAGTTCTCATTTTCCTGTTTATAATTGGTTTTGATTTGTCAATTTTCTTTTCTAAAAGCTAATGGCAGATATCATACAGTTACTTCCTGACCATGTAGCCAATCAAATAGCAGCTGGAGAAGTGGTGCAAAGACCAGCTTCGGTAGTAAAAGAATTACTTGAAAATGCTATTGACGCAAATGCTACTATCATAAAATTATTAATTAAAGATGCTGGTAAAACATTGGTTCAGGTTATAGATAATGGTGTGGGTATGAGCGTTACAGATGCGCGCTTGAGTTTTGAGAGACACGCTACATCCAAAATACGATCAGCTGACGATCTCTTCCAATTGCATACCAAAGGATTTCGTGGTGAGGCATTGGCTAGTATTGCGGCCATTGCACATGTAGAATTGAAATCAAAGCAAGAACATGATGATGTTGGCACACAAATAGTCATTGAAGGAAGTGAAGTGACATCTCAAGAAGTGATAGTTACACCAAAAGGAACATCAATTGCTGTTAAAAATTTATTCTTCAACATTCCAGCTAGACGTAATTTTTTAAAGTCAAATCCTGTTGAGTTAAGACATATTATTGATGAGTTTCATCGTGTAGCTTTAGCTCATCCCAATATTGATTTTGTGATGTATCATAATGGGAGTGAGGTTTTTAACTTGCCAGAGTGTAATTACAGACAACGTATTGTCAATATTTTTGGAAGCAAGACCAATGAGAAATTGGTTCCTGTGAATGAAGAAACCGAAGTTCTCAAAGTGTCAGGATTTGTGGGTAAGCCAGAGTATGCCAAAAAAACAAGAGGTGAGCAATTTTTCTTTGTAAATCAACGATTTATAAAAAGTGCTTATTTAAACCATGCTATCAATGCTGCTTTTGAAGGTTTATTGAAAGATGGTACACATGCCAGTTACTTTTTAAATTTAGAAGTTAATCCACAAACTATAGATATCAACATTCATCCAACAAAGACAGAGATCAAGTTTGATGATGAGCAAACACTTTATGCTATTTTACGAGCATCGGTAAAACACAGTTTAGGGCAGTTTAGTATTGCACCTGTTTTGGATTTTGATAGAGATTCAAATCTAGATACGCCTTATAATTATAAAGATAAAAATGCATCGTTTCCAACCGTAGAAGTAGATAGCACTTTCAATCCTTTTAAAGAAGAAAAAACAATGAGGTCTGGCGTAAAAACCGCATTTAGAAAAGAACCTGTTGCCAGTTGGGAGAGTTTGTATGTTGGTTTGGAATCAAAAGGTACCAAGTCTCCAAATGATTTTAGTGAATTGCAGTTTGAAAGTGAAGAACAAACAAGTGATATGTTTAGTGATGACAAGGATGCTGAAGCCATTCAAAATACCTATCAACTGCACAATAAGTACATTATTAGTAATATAAAATCTGGGATGTTAATGATTAATCAACATCGTGCGCACCAACGTGTATTGTATGAAGATTTTTTAAAGCAAATTACAATCAAAGAAAGTGTTAGCCAACAGTTGTTGTTTCCTGTTGAAGCACATTTTTCTCCAGAAGAGGTTGAAATAATAAAAGACGTTAGAGACGATTTAGAGCATACAGGGTTTGTATTTTCTAATTTCACCAAAGACGTAATTGAAATAACGGGTGTGCCAATTAATGTTCCAGCTAGTGAAGTGTCTTTGATTTTTGAACAATTAATTGCTGATATTCAAAACGAAGTTCCAGAAAGTAATTTTAGTGCTACAGATTTATTGGCTAAATCCATGGCTAAAAGTTTAGCTATTAAAATTGGGCAATCATTAACAGCAAAAGAACAAGACCACTTGGTGAATAGTTTGTTTGGATGTAAAGAGCCAAATATTTCACCGGCTAATAAACCAACGTTCATAACCTTGAGTATGGATGAGCTAGATAGAAAATTTATATAAGCGAAACTTATGTTGAATAATATTACAGATACCGTCAAACACTTAATAATCATCAATGTGATTATGTTCATTGGTACGCTTGCAATAGGAGGCGCTGCTTTTGGTGAAAATACGGTTTTCTATGATTGGTTTGCATTACATTTTCCTAAAAACCCTGCTTTTAAGCCTTGGCAGATTATAACACATATGTTCATGCATGGCGGTTTTATGCATATTTTCTTTAATATGTTTGCACTTTGGATGTTTGGGACTGCTGTAGAGCAACGTTTTGGAAGTAAAAAGTTTTTGTTTTTCTATATTTCATCTGGATTGGGAGCAGCTTTGCTTATGATTGGATACTACTTTTTTCAATTTTATTCAGGATTAAATATTTTAAATGCAGCAGGTTTTGATCAAACACAGACATTAGAAACACTAAAGTCTGGCTATGCTATGTACGATAGAAGGTGGTCTGAATTTCTGACTGAAGATAAATTAAAAACTTTTATTACTGTCTTTAATGGTACAATGGTTGGTGCATCAGGAGCTATAATGGGTGTGCTAGTTGCATTTGGTATGATGTATCCTGAATCTAAACTGATGCTTATATTCTTACCAGTTCCCATTAAAGCCAAATATTTTATACCAGGAATTATTGCTTTAGATTTAATTTCTGCCATAACTGGTCAGTCATTTTTTAGTCCAAGTAATACAGCTTATGTAGCACATTTAGGAGGTGCTTTAACAGGATTCTTAATCATGTTGTATTGGAAAAAGACACAGTTTAATAAAAACCGTTGGGATAGGTAATGACAAGTTTGAACTACGATATAAAAGATAAATTGCAGCGACTTAATGTTTTTGAAAAACTTATAGTAGTCAACTTTGCTCTGTTTGTCATTGGTTTGTTATTGAAAAATATTTTCCATTTTGGATTTGAATGGTTTGAACTACCTAGTGATTTCAATGATTTCATTTTAAAACCATGGAGTATTATTACCTATGCTTTTATTCACTATGACTTTTGGCACTTTCTATTCAATATGGTTTGGTTATACTTTATTGGAGGGATGTTTTCTAATATGTTCAGCGTTAAAATGGGCTTAAATGTCTATTTTCTAGGGACTATTTTTGGAGGTCTCTTGTTTTTACTGGGTTACAATTTATTTCCTGATATTTTTCAAACCAGTCCACGTCTGGTTGGAGCATCAGCAGCTATTAGAGCGTTGTTGATTTTTCTTTGTGCCTATATGCCTACAATGGAGGTGCGTTTTTTTACCTTCAACATTAAGCTATGGTATATTGGTGCTGTGATTGTGGTTTTTGATGTTTTGGGAGTTATGGCTGGTATCAGCGATCCTATTTATGGGAATGCTGGTGGAAACCTTGCCCATTTGGGAGGTGCAGCTTTAGGATATGTTTATGCCAAGCAACTTGTAAAAGGAAACGATATTGGTAAGGGGTTTGAAAAAATGATGGATCGTATTGCTAGTCTATTTAAATCAAGTGGCAAATCTCCCTTAAAAACAGTTCATAAAAAGAAGTCAGATAAAGTGGCTGGTTATACTAAAGCAGAATTTAATGAGTTTAATAAACAGAAAAAAATAGACCTCATACTTGATAAAATTAGTAAGAGTGGCTACGACAGTCTGACAAAAGAGGAAAAGGAGTTTTTGTTTAAGGCAGGAAAATAATCATGAAAAACCTAAAGTTAATAGACAAAATAATCTACCTAATTAATGGTCTATTAGCTTTTATGCTGTTGCTTTCATACGCGCTTACTTATGTGCCACCAAAATCATTTGCACTCTTATCTGTGTTAAGTTTAGGCGTTCCGTTTTTAATACTTGTTAATGTTTTATTTCTGTTATATTGGTTAATTAAGCTGAAGAAACAATTGATTTTACCACTGACGGTTTTAGCTATTGGTTACTTTAGTTTTGGTTCGCTTTACAAGTTTTCTTCTAATGAATTTGTATCGCATGATGATAAACTTGATGTGATGAATTTTAACGTTAGGTTATTTAACCTATATGATTGGATACCTGAAAAGCATGTCGAAAATACTATTGTTGATTTCATTAAGTTAAAAGCACCTGATGTTTTAAGTATCCAAGAATACCATCCTCACAAAAATATTGATTTATCATTTTTCAAGTATAAATTTGAAAAACTTTCAGGTAATAAAGTAAAGAACGGACAGGCTATTTTTTCACAGTATCCTATTGTTAATTCAGGTTCTATAGAATTTCCAAACACTTCCAATAATGCTATTTTTGTTGACATTGTAAAGGCTTCAGATACTTTGCGAATTTATAATATCCACTTACAATCTATGAAGATTGATGCCAATGCCGAATTGAAGCAAGAAGATTCTGAACGCCTTTTAAAACGTGTTGAGAAAACATTTGAAATGCAACAAGAACAAACAGAATTATTTTTGAAACACAAGATCCAATGTCCATACAAAATGATAATCTGTGGTGATTTTAATAATACGGCTTTCTCTTACGTGTATAAAGAAGTACGAGGTGATTTAAACGATGCTTTTAAGGAAGCTGGAAATGGATTTGGTAGAACCTATGAGTTTAAGTTTTTTCCTGTACGGATAGATTACATTTTTTCTGACCCAGAAATTGAAATCACAAGTTTTAAGACCTACGACAATAAGTTGTCTGACCACTATCCAATAATGGCTCGTTTTAAATTACATTAACCAGCAATCCACATAATCTGCTAGTATGTGAATAATCAATCCCAAACCAATTATTCTCGTACGTCTAGGTATTATTAAAATAATATAAGCAACTATAGCATAATAAGTATGCAACGGATGAAAATTGATGCTGCATCTGTTTGAATCAAAGATTGGACTAGCAATCAGATGATCTAAATCAATGAGCATGCATGCTAGCATGATTATATATACTTTTTTCCATTGTTTAGGATAAATAAAAAGTGCAACGAGCAATGGCAGAATAAAATGAATACCATAATGCCATGTAGTTCTAATCATGACAATTTAGACTTTGTGATTCTAGGTAAGAAATAGCATTTGGACCTTCATTGAACAATAAATCCAGAATACTTAAATTTTCAATAAACCCGTGTTTTTCACTAAATACCTGTATATATTTTTCAAAGCCGAAAGGTTTTTCGCGCTTGGCATTAACGAGTTGTCGATAATCAACTTTATCTGGTGGTTGATGTATATATTCTAACGATTTCTCTACGGACAAATCCAATTGTAAACACGTGCAAATGGTATTAAAACAAAGTGTGTTGAAATCATATAAGTTTTCAAATGGCGTTTCAAATAGGAATTTTAAATCATCTTCGTAAAACTCAAAGAAAGGCGACGTTCTATACGCAGACTCCAAAGATTTCCAGTGGTTTCGTTGCCAGTTTTCAGTATTCTGAATCTTGACATTTCGGTATTTTTGACGTTGCTTTTGCGTATGAATTACTGGAACATTAAGTGACAGCTTGCCATTAGCGCCATAAACATAACAACGATTTCTATAGGTTTGCTTTTGGAAATTATCATCCCATTCAATGGTTATGGAATCAGCCTGAAGCATTGCCACAAAATGAGCTATGTTAGGAAAATATGTAGAATGAATCAATATATTACTCATAGCCATATTTCCAATTTAACACAGGATTAAATTGATTAAGATTTTGCTTTTTTACGCTTGCGAAATTGATTAAAACCAAACCAAATAGCCAACAAGACTAGAAATGGAATAAAGAAAGATATCGGTTTGCCACTACCATTAACAGTCGTAAACAAACGTTCCCAACGTATTTTTTCTTTAATGCCGTTTCCGTTGGTGTTCCAGCTCATCCAAATAAATACAGGTTTCCCTACAACATGGTCAAAAGGCGTAAAACCCCAAGATCGTGCATCTAATGAGTTATGGCGATTGTCTCCCATCATCCAATAATAATCTTTTTTAAAGGTATAGGTGGAGGCTAATTCACCATTCACAAAAACCTGATTACCTTTTACTTGAACTGTGTTGTTTTCATAATCAGTAATAATACGTTCATAAAGCGGTAAAACCTCTAAATTAAGATCAATGGTTGCGCCAGCTTTAGGGATATATAACGGACCGAAATTATCATTGTTCCAATCGTAATTGGCATTATGAGGGAAAATACCACTATCTCTTGTTTTAGAATTGTTTTTTACAACCGATATAACATTCGGGTCATTTTTTATAGTATTTGCCAATTCTAAAGTAGCGTTGGCACTTATTTTATTGCTTACATAATTGAATTTAAGTCTATCAAAAGCCGTTCGACTCATTTGCCCTGTTACATGTACAATGGTACTATCCTTGTAAACAATTTCTAAATGCGTGTTGTTTTTAGATAAGAAATCTTGTACGCGTTTGTCATCCCAGACATTCGTTGGAAGAGAAAAAACTTGGGCTAATTCGGTAATACCGTATTTATCTAAAAAATTCTGGCTTATCTCAGACTTGGTTTCAACAGTATGGAAAAACTGTAACTTGGCTCTATCTGGCAATACATTCTGTTTACCATTAATATAAACGAAACCATCCTTTATTTCTAAAGAGTCGCCTGGCAATCCAACACAACGTTTTACATAGTTGGTTTTTTTGTCAATAGGCTTTAAATACTTTCTATCCGGATTGTTTACAGCCATGCTATATGATGAATCTGCGGGCCAGTTGAAAACCACAATATCATTGTGCTTTATATTTTGAAACCCAGGAATTCTTAAATAGGGAAGAGAAAGCTTATTTACAAAAGCATCTTTATCATTGTCATTGTATAAATACGATTTCTTTTTAAGCACTGGAATGGTATCATGAACCATAGGAGCTGCAACCGTTGTCATTGGTACTCGAGCACCATAGTGAAACTTGCTCACAAATAAGAAATCGCCAACGAGTAAAGATTTTTCTAAGGAAGAGGTTGGAATGGTGTAAGGTTGAATAAAATAGGTGTGAACAATAGTAGCGGCTACAATAGCAAATAATATAGAACTTACCCAATCACCTAAACCAGTTTTAGGATGTAAGTCTCTATCTTCTTTGTAATCTAAATCAAGTGCATAATTAAGGTAGTAATTATAAAAACCAAAAGAGATAATGGCTAAAAAAGTATCTAAAGATGAATTTTTGCCAAAGCTTCTAGCCGTTTCAACCCAAACTACAGGAAACATAATAAGGTTAACTATGGGAAGAAATAATAAAATAACCCAATACCAAGGTCTGTTAATTATTTTCATTAAAATCACAGCATTGTAAACAGGAACAAATGCTTCCCAGGCTTGTCTGCCAGCTTTAATGTATAATTTCCAGGTTCCTAATCCGTGTATAAGTTGAATTACTAGAAATACAAAAAATAATTGCGTAAGTGTCATATCTTATTTTTTTCTGTCTTAATTAGTGGTTCAAAATTCTAATTCGTTACCACAAGATTTTATCTTAACCAATATTTAACACATCTTTCATGGTATAAACACCAGTCTTGCCCAAAAGCCATTCAGCAGCAATAACTGCCCCTAATGCAAAACCTTCTCGATTGTGTGCTTCGTGTTCAATTTTAATACTATCAGTCTCGCTCTTATAATTAACAATATGCGTTCCAGGTATGTTTTCAATGCGCTTGGCTTTTATAGAAAGAGCATCTTCTCTGTTTTCATCAAGTGACCAATTACTATATCGTCCTTGTTTGTTAATTATCGATTCGGCAAGGGTAATGGCTGTGCCACTTGGAGCATCAAGCTTTTGAGTGTGATGAATTTCTTCCATGGAAACATGATATTGTTCCAGACCATTCATAAGTTTGGCCAAATGACTGTTCAATTCAAAAAATATGTTGACACCCAGACTAAAATTAGATGCATAAATAAAAGCGCCATTTTCATCTTTACAAATTTCAATAGCTTTATCATAATTATGCAACCAACCAGTAGTTCCTGAAATTACGGGAATTTGATGCTTAAAACAGTTTACTATATTAAAAAAAGCTGCAGTTGGAACGCTAAAATCAATAGCAATATCGGCATCAGTAATGTCGTAGCCATCTTCTTCTGACGTTTTTATGACTATTTCATGACCTCTATTTATGGCTACTTGCTCAATGATTTTGCCCATTTTCCCATATCCTAATAATGCAATTTTCATAAACTAAAATTTAAAATTTACGGTTAAACCTAAATCACCAGTGTTATCAAATTCATTGATTTTATAATGGGGCTTAAAGGATAAATTTTCATCAACATTATATTGAAGTAAATGTGCGTCAACGTTGGCATCTATGATATTTAAGGCATAAATACCAATGGTTACTAAAAGTGAAATTTCTTTATTTCGGCGAAGGGTTTTTTGAGCCTCGCGTAAACCATCATCTGTTACGGTTCCGAAAAATTCGTCATCCTCAAAACCGGCTAATCGTCGTTTATAAGCATCTCGGTAGCGATTGTATTCCTTATCATTATCCAAATAAAAATACATGCCAATTCCCAATCCAGCATAAACAATGGGTATTTTCCAATATTTTTTATTGTAAGCTTGCCCTAATCCAGGTAATACAGCAGAATAAAATGCAGCACGTGCAGGTGACAGCGGATCTATAGGGTCACTGATGACTGTTTTTGCTTCAACATTTAGCTTTTCAGTTTCAGTTAATGCTTTTTTGTCTTCCTTTTCATCATCCTCTTGGGCAAAAGATGTGATAACAAAGCCAAAAATTAATAAAAGCGCTATTGAGAATTTATTTAGCACGCTTAATCAATTTAATTATTCTATTGAAATCTTCTTCGGAATGAAAAGGAATGCTAATATTGCCTTTGCCATTTTTTGAAACTTTCACATCAATTTTATGACCAAAATAGTCAGAAAAATCCTTAACACCTTTTTTGATGTATTTAGGAAGTTCAGGTTTTTGTTTTTGTGAAGTTTTTGAAGGCTTGTCTGATTGAAAATTTCTTACCAAAGCTTCCGTTTCACGAACAGATAATTTATTCGTGATAATTTGTTCATAGATATCCAATTGCAAACTTTGGTCGTCAATATTGATAATAGCTCGACCGTGTCCCATGCTTATAAAACCATCACGCATGCCTGTTTGAATAATAGGATCCAGTTTTAATAATCTCAAATAATTGGCAATAGTCGAACGTTTTTTACCAACGCGTTCGCTCATTTGCTCCTGTGTAAGATTAATTTCATCAATTAAACGTTGATAAGAAAGCGCAATTTCTATAGGGTCTAAATCCTGACGTTGAATGTTCTCAACCAAGGCCATTTCAAGCGATTCCTGGTCGTTGGCAATGCGAATATAAGCCGGAATAGTTTCCAGACCAATAGATTTTGATGCTCTAAAGCGACGTTCACCAGAAACCAATTGGTATTTATTGAAATTTAATTTTCTAACCGTAATAGGCTGAATGACGCCTAGTTCTTTAATAGAAGACGCTAATTCACGAAGTGATTCTTCATTGAAGTTGGTACGTGGTTGAAACGGATTTATTTCAATAGCGTTGACATCCAATTCAACTATATTTCCTATGACTTTGTCTGCGTTTTTATCTTTGGCTGAAGCAATATCATTTGAAGGATCTTTCAGTAATGCCGATAATCCTCTACCTAAAGCTTGTTTCTTGGTTGCCTTCGCCATAACTAGGAGTTTTTATTGATAATTTCTTTGGCTAAACTTAAATAATTGTTGGCACCTTTACTACTGGCATCGTAATTAATGATGCTTTCACCATAACTAGGTGCTTCACTTAAACGTACATTTCTTTGAATGATTGTTTGAAAAACCATATCATTAAAATGTTTTTGTACTTCTTCAACAACTTGATTAGATAATCGTAAACGCGAATCATACATGGTTAAAAGAAGCCCTTCAATATCCAATTGTTGGTTGTGAATTTTTTGAACACTTTTAATGGTATTCAACAATTTACCTAAACCTTCTAAAGCAAAATATTCACATTGTATGGGAATAATAACGGCATCAGAGGCTGTTAAGGCATTTAATGTCAATAAGCCCAGAGAAGGTGCACAGTCAATTAGAATAAAATCATAATCATCCTTAATATCTTCTAATGCTTTTTTGAGCATGTATTCACGCTGATCTTTATCAACTAGTTCAATTTCTATAGCAACTAGGTCTATATGAGCAGGTATAATATCTAAATTTGGTGTACCACTATCAATAATGGCTTCTTTAGCATTATTGGTGTGTTCTAATAATTGGTAGGTGCCAATTTCAACAGATTCAACATCAATTCCCAATCCAGATGTGGCATTGGCTTGAGGGTCTGCATCTATAAGTAGGACTTTTTTTTCTAATACACCCAAGGAAGCGGCTAAATTAACCGAAGTGGTTGTTTTTCCAACACCGCCTTTTTGGTTAGCAATTGCTATGATTTTACCCATTAAATGATTTGGTTTTAATACGCGTAAAAATACAATTATTTGTGGGTTTAGAAAACGTAAGTTGTTAACAAACGTTAAACAATTATAGGCGTTTTTTTATAGTATAAAATGTTATGAATTACGCTTTTTACTGCGAATCATTTCTTCCAATTGATCCCACATCTCTTGCGGAATTTCTTCCAAAAGATTAAATTCACCAGCACCTTTAAGCCACTCACCACCATCAATGGTAATAACTTCGCCATTGACATATGCTGAAAAGTCGGACACTAAATAAGCCGCTAGATTAGCCAATTCTTGATGTTCACCAACGCGATTTAAAGGCACCTTTTTAGCCATATCAAATTTATCTTTCAAGTTGCCAGGAAGTAATCGGTCCCAAGCACCTTTAGTTGGGAATGGTCCAGGAGCAATAGCATTAAAACGCATACCATATTTGGCCCATTCAACCGCCAAGCTACGAGTCATAGCAAGTACGCCAGCTTTTGCAGCAGCACTTGGTACTACGTAGGCAGAGCCTGTCCATGAGTAGGTAGTCACGATATTTAAAACAACAGTATTGGTTTGCTTGGTGTCTATCCAATGTTTACCAATAGCCAAGGTGCAGTTTTTTGTACCTTTTAATACAATATCAATTATGGTGTCAAAAGCGTTGGCTGATAAACGTTCGGTTGGAGAAATAAAATTACCTGCGGCATTGTTTAATAACACATCAATTTTTCCAAATTTTGCAATCACGGCATCACGCATGGCTTCTACTTGGTCGTAATGGCGCACATCGCATTGTAAGGGTAGGCACGAGCCGCCAGTTTCAGCTTCCAATTCTTTGGAGGTGTTTTCCAGTTTTTCCAAATTTCTGGAGGTAATAGCAACATGAGCACCCAGTTCCAAAAAGTATTTGGTCATGGCCTTGCCTAAACCAGAACCTCCACCAGTTACAATAATAATTTTGCCTTTTAAAGCGTCATCTCGAAGCATTTTTTGTGTATGGTTCATTTTTTAAGTTTCGTTTACGTGTTCGTGTATGGTTTGTGCGTGAAATCCGAATATAATTTTCAGAGTAGTGAATATACGAAAGAAAATAAGATCTTCCACTTAAACATCTGCGCAGCATGAATTATACATGTTGTTGTGCTTTCGTTATTTATTTCTTTTATCAACTAATTTAGCTTCTGGAATTCCTTTTAAACTTAAATCTACAAGTTCAGAAATGAATTTAGTGAAGGGTTCAATATTATTTTTAACACTGGCTTCTTCTAATGCATTCATATAATCATCCTTTCTTTCAACTGGAATTACAGTCCAAGGATAATTTCCAGAAGCCAGCATTGTATTCATTAGAAATCTTGCCATTCTACCATTGCCATCAGAATAAGGATGAATATATACAAAAAAGAAGTGTCCTAATACCACTCTTGTTCCGGCATGATCTTCATTAATTAATAATTCAAATAGTGTAGGCATTGCATCTCTAACAGCTTCTCTGCTCATTGGAACATGTCTTGAATTTGAAATATAAATAGGTCTATTTCTATAACCTGCTAAATCTGAAGGTTTACATAATCCAGATAAAACACTTGGAGAGAATAATTTTTGGTACCAAGTTGGATGATCTTTGTCCACTACTTTGCCCGCGTTGGTGCCATTTAATATTTTCTCAATTGATGATTTTACTTCTTTTGATGCATCAAAGTATCCTTTTGCGGCCATCGCACTTTCAAGTTCTTTGTGATCTTCATTCTCTAAAACATCCCATTCGCCACTACTTACTAGTTCTATTAATTCTTCAGAAACCTTATACCTTTCAATTGATAAAGAATGATATGCATCTGTTTTATATATTTCATCAATCGAATTTAGATAATCATTAGTATTAACTGGTTGGTCCGGTCCAGCAGGGAAATGTTCAACAATTATTTTTTTATATTCGGACCATTTCAATTTTATTCTATTAATATGTGGAGAATTATTTTGAGACAAATAATTTATGGCACATTTTTCTTCAAATGGGTCAACTTCTCTTACGTCATGATCTAATGCTTTCATCGTATTGATAATTTCATCAGCTATTTTATCAAAACCCATATTGCGAAAAGCTCCGGCTAGTCTTCCGGCGGGCCTTGTATGTGCACCATCAAGTAAAGGGGCCAATATTTGAGAAGCATCTTTGATCATTAATAATGCTGCTCTGATATCATTTGAATTTGATGTAAACATTATGGGTTGAATATTAATCAATGATGATTCTAAATTGTACACTTTAACATCATTCTTTGTATCTAAATTTTCTTTAGAAGGAAGTTCTCCTTTTAATTCTAGAATTTCAGTACTGTAAAGAAGAGGAATAATTTTATTTGGTCCATTTGGGGATTTTGTAATAAGTTGTTCTGGAATTATTGTATTTCCAACATGCAATAAGAGTGATTGCTCAGGTGAAAGACAATACTCTCCTTTATATTTGTCCTCTAAATACCTAGAGCAAAAATTCCAATAAGATGTAAACCATGATGTGGATTCTCCAGGTTTGTCATTTGGATTTGTAAAAATGTACCATCCTTTTGATACTTCTTGTAAGAATCCATTCTTAGTTAATCTTTCTCTATGAGTTCTATTAATTTCAGTAGATTTAATAGCAACAACATTTTCATTCTGTTGAAGTTTTCTTAATTCTTTCAACGAAGCAGCTAATTTTTCTCCTGGTGTTGCCATCTTTAATGCTTTATTAATGTATTTCTTTTCTAATTATTTAACCTTTGTGAATTTCTTTCTTATGTTTAGTGTTTGTTCACTTATTATGCCGGACATTTATTAGCCTACTACGTCGGGCATTTATTAGCCTACTGTGTTGGACATTTATTAGCCTACTGTGTTGGACATTTATTAGCCTACTATGTAAATGTACTATATTTAAAGGTAAAACACAATGTTTTGATTACTTATATTAATATGTTTTATATCATTAATTAAAGTAAGTGTTTTATTAATTATTGAATTAATGTTTCTAGTAGAAGTTAAAGAATATAATAATAAATAATGTTTGGTCATAATGAAGCACAACGATTTGATATGAATCCGTTTCAATGATTTATATCTACTGTAAACGAAGTTAGTTGATTTTTGATTTAGAATCAAAACAAACTAATCAATCAAAATCTCCAAAATTTTAATGGCTGCATCACTAATTTTAGTACCTGGACCAAAAACTGCTACTGCACCAGCATCAAATAAATATTGGTAATCTTGTTTTGGGATTACGCCACCTACAATCACCATAATATCGTCACGTCCGTAAGCCTTGAGCGCTTCAATAACTTGCGGAACGAGCGTTTTATGTCCTGCAGCTAAAGACGAAACACCAAGTATATGGACGTCGTTTTCTACAGCTTGTTTTGCAGCTTCTTGAGGTGTTTGAAATAATGGGCCAATATCCACATCAAAACCAACATCAGCATAACCCGTAGCCACTACCTTGGCGCCTCGATCATGACCATCCTGTCCCATTTTGGCAATCATAATTCGTGGTCGTCTGCCATCTTGCTCGGCAAATGTATCCGCCAGTTCTTTGGCTTTTTTAAAGGATTCGTCGTCTTTGATTTCTTTGCTATACACCCCTGAAAATGATTTTATCTGTGCTTTATATCGTCCAAATTCGGTTTCTAAAGCATCACTGATTTCGCCTAGTGTTGCACGTTCACGAGCCGCTTTAACAGCTAAAGCTAATAAATTTTCTTCTCCTGTTTGCGCTGCCTTGGTTAAATTTGCTAACGCCTGATTAACTTTATTGGCATCACGCTCTGCTTTAATTTTGTTTAAACTGGCTATTTGCTGACTACGAACCGTTTGATTATCGACTTCTAGCGTTGTAATAGGATCTTCTTCATCCAATCGATATTGGTTAACACCCACAATAATATCTTGACCAGAATCAATGCGAGCTTGTTTACGAGCAGCCGCTTCCTCAATGCGAATTTTAGGAATACCAGCTTCAATAGCTTTGGTCATACCACCTAAATCTTCAACTTCTTCAATAAGTTTCCATGCTTTTTGAGCAATATCGTGAGTCAATTTCTCAACATAATAACTGCCAGCCCAAGGGTCAACCGTTTTGGTAATATGTGTTTCTTCCTGTAAATAGATTTGTGTATTTCTGGCAATACGTGCAGAAAAATCTGTTGGGAGTGCAATGGCCTCATCCAGCGCATTGGTGTGCAAACTTTGCGTTCCACCAAAAGCCGCAGCAGCCGCTTCAATAGTGGTTCTCGCTACATTGTTAAATGGGTCTTGTTCTGTTAAACTCCAACCAGATGTTTGGCAATGAGTACGTAATGCTAGGGATTTTTCGTTTTTAGGATTGAATTGTTTAACCAATTTTGCCCAAAGCATACGTGCCGCACGCATTTTAGCAATTTCCATAAAATGATTCATACCAATAGCCCAAAAGAAAGACAAACGAGGCGCAAAGGTATCGATGTCCATACCAGCTGCAAGTCCTTTTCTAATATACTCCAAACCATCGGCTAGGGTATAGGCCAATTCAATATCACAGGTTGCACCAGCTTCCTGCATGTGATATCCAGAAATACTAATACTGTTGAATTTAGGCATGTTTTGACTCGTGTATTCAAAAATATCCGAAATGATTTTCATAGAAGGTGTTGGCGGATAGATATAGGTATTTCGCACCATAAATTCTTTGAGAATATCATTTTGAATGGTTCCAGCAAGTTGCTCCGGCTTGACACCTTGTTCTTCAGCTGCCACAATATAGAATGCCATTATGGGTAATACAGCACCATTCATAGTCATAGAAACTGACATTTTATCTAGTGGGATTTGGTCAAACAGAATTTTCATATCCTCAACCGAATCGATTGCCACACCAGCTTTTCCAACATCACCAACAACACGTTCATGATCGGAATCGTAGCCTCTGTGTGTTGCCAAATCAAACGCTACGGAAAGCCCTTTTTGTCCGGCTGCTAGATTACGTCTGTAAAAAGCATTACTTTCTTCAGCCGTTGAAAAACCAGCATATTGACGAATTGTCCAAGGTCTTCGGACATACATAGTACTGTATGGACCACGCAAGTTTGGTGCAATACCAGCTACAAAATTCAAATGTTCCACACCTTTTAGATCAGTTTTGGAATAACATGATTTAACAGGAATATCTTCAGCTGTGATAAAGGAACTGTTTGATTTTAGGTTTTGGTTGCCTATTTCTAATTTTATATGTTGGATATTTTTTCTTGACATTTACAGAATATTATAAGCTAGTGAATTCTAGTCATGATCATGACCAGCATGTGGATCATTAGCAGGAGTTTGGTTTATTGTAGGCTTACTAGGCGTTGTTTGAATAGCTTCATCTGTTTCAGGTTTTTCAATTACTTTAGTTGGATCTACATTGAATAAGTTTGCATAATACATGTCTAAAGCGATATACGCAGCTAAATAGCGATCACTATTAGCATTTTTTATTACTTTTTGTAAAGGCGCAGCTATTAAATCCAATCGCATGCTATTGGTTTGTACCAATGCGTTAAAAGTAGTTGCTAAACTTTGATTTTTGAAATTACTGCTTAAGCAATTAAAAATATCAGCACGATAATTAATGCTATTGTCATCATTCCATAAGTCAGGCTGACCCTTTAAGGCTTCAAATACTTTCATACTGTGCGGTGAAGCGACGTCTTGAAATTGAACACGGTTGCCTTGTAAAGTTCTGAAGAATGTGGTGTATGCCACTCTTAAGTCGTTATTTCGACTGTTAAATGCCTTTAAAATGTCGTTTTCAAAAGACAGTAATGCTTCATTATATAATTTGGTGTCAATGTCATTACAGTTTAAAACATTTTCTGAATCTGCATACTTATAATCATCAAAAGTAGCAGCAGAAGGCTCATTTTTACAACCATAAAATGATAAGCATAATACAAGTACAGTAAGTTTTAATAATGTTTTCATTGTTTTTAAATTTAATGTTTATTCAGTTTTTAATCGTTGTTGTTCTATTTTTTCAGAAAGTCTTTTTTCTATTATTGGTTCAATTAATGTTTTACGAATATTCGTTTTTACAAAAGGATACAATTCCAGTTCATGTTCCATTTTGTCATCTGGATTAGGATGTTTATTTGTACCTAAAAGCGTAATCTCTCCATTTTCAAATTGTTCTTGTTCCTTCTGGTCGCTTTCTTTTATTTTTCGTTGAATAGTACCTTCTTTTAAAGCAGATAAGAAACCACCTTTGGCTTCAATTTCTTTAAAAAGAATTAAAGCTTTTGTGGCCAGTTGATTCGTTAGTTCTTCAATATAATAGGTTCCATCAGCAGGATTATTGACCTTGTCAAAATAGCTTTCATGTTTTAGTACCAACAATTGATTGCGGGCAATACGCTCACCAAACTCATTGTTTTTGTGATAAATGACATCATAAGGCATATTGCAAATAGCATCACTCCCTCCTAAAATTGCACTCATACATTCCGTAGTTGTGCGCAACATATTGGTGTTATAATCATATATTGTTTTGTTGCGTTTACTTGGTTTTGCAAAAATGGTACAAGCCTCATTAAAGCCATATTCACTTGCTAAAGATTTATATAATACTCTCAAAGCACGAAGTTTGGCAATTTCAAAAAAGTAGTTTGAACCAATTGAAACGTTAAACAAGCATACGAAACTAGCTTTATCTTTTGGTTTTATTTTGGCGTCCAAATGGTTCAGATATTCATTAACGTGTGAAAGGCTATAGGCTAATTGCTGAACAATATTGGCACCTGCGTTTTGGTATAATGATAAGTTTATAGTTAAGGCATTTGTAATTGAAACGATGTCATAATGATTATCATGATCGGTATTTAAATCTTGAAACCAATTCCCAGTTTTACAAAGATTGCCAATAATGTCTAACTCAAGTTGAATATTGTCGTTACTTAATAATTCTTGGTGCTTTTTTATGTATTCTGGATCTATAAACAAACACTCTAAATAAACGTTTACAGCGCTTAAATCAATATCAAGTAATAATTCAATTAATGAAATATCTGTGGAAGGTATAATAAATTTAATAGCATTAGCACCTCTTTTTAGGGCATTAATGGCTTTTTGGTTAGAGGCTTTGGCGCTGTGTGCGTAAATTGTTTGGCAAATTGACCACTGGTTTAATGAGTTATCAATTGCCAAAGGCTCTTCTACTATATCTTGATGATAAAATGGTTTAACATCAATGCCTTCAATGGTTTTCCAAATAAGAGTGTCATTGTAATCAGCACCTTTTAAATCGGCTTGTATTTTTTGTTTCCATTGCTTTGATGAAACTTCTGGAAATTCTTGAAATAATGGTTTAGTCATTTTTGTCTTCTTTTGGAATACTATCTTCATATTCTATAATAAAGATTTCTTCATTGTCTTTCTTCATATAGTATTTCTCTCGGGCTAGTTTTTCAATACCCTCCTCATTACTCAATTCTTTTATTTCTTTACGGTCTTTTTCAATTTCTTTTTTATAATATTCTTTTTCATCCTCTAATTTATCAATTTCACTATTCAATTCATGATGAATAAACCAAGAATTGGCATCGAAAAATAACATCCAAATAGCAAACACAACAAATATTAATAAAAAAATATTTTTGAATGGCTTCAAGTATTTACTTTTAAATTTTGCCATTTATACTAAACGTTGATTAATGATGGTTTTGACAATATCAACCGCAACCGTGTTGTACTTATTGTTTGGAATAATAATGTCCGCATATTCTTTCATGGGTTCAATAAACTGTTGGTGCATCGGTTTTAATGTGTTTTGATAACGGTTTAAAACTTCTTCCAAATCACGACCACGTTCTGAAATGTCACGTTTCAAGCGTCTTATTAAACGTTCGTCACTATCAGCATGTACAAATATTTTTATGTCAAACATATTGCGTAATTCAGGATTTGTTAAAATCAAGATGCCTTCAACAATCATAACCTTCCGTGGATTGGTTTTAATAGTGTCTCCAGTGCGATTGTGCTTTACAAATGAGTAAACAGGTTGGTCAACAGCATTCCCTTTTTTTAACTCTTTTAAGTGTTTCTCAAGCAGTTCAAAATCAATAGATCTTGGATGGTCAAAATTGATTTTTACACGTTCATCATAGCTCAAATGTGAGGTGTCCTTGTAATAGGAGTCTTGCGATATGACACCAACTTCACCTTCAGGTAATTGATTTAAAATTTGATTGACAACGGTGGTTTTACCACAACCAGTTCCACCAGCAATTCCTATTATTAACATGCATGAAAAGTTTACAAACACAAATTTAGTTATTTAACCAATAAATGAAAGGCTTTGATACAAAGCTTTTAATTTTATTGGAATTTTATTTTTGTTTTGTAGAAAAACTATATATTTGCAGTCCTTAAAAGATAACCAATTTTCGGGGTGTAGCGTAGCCCGGTTATCGCGCCGCGTTTGGGACGCGGAGGTCGCAGGTTCGAATCCTGCCACCCCGACTTTAAAGCTCAACATTTTGTTGAGCTTTTTTATTTGCGATACTTTTTTAATTGAAACAATCACATAGAATTTTTGAAATCGATTATAATTGAATGTTATGATAAAGATCAAAACCTATCTAATCAGTTTTTTAATCGTTTCTATGAGTCAAACCAATGCACAGCATATTATTCCCAAATCTATTAGCAATGAAGCACAAGTCGCTTTCATGCATTTTCCAGAATTGGAAAATATACCTATTGAAATTCGCTTTAAAAAGAATATAAAAAAATCTACTATGCTAGCCCAACCAAAGTTTGGTAGTTTTTTTAGGAAGAAATCATATAGAAGTTATGTGATATTAATAAGTGAAACTTTTAAAATATCTAATAAACAATTCTCAACACGTGATATACCTTCAGATATTTTAATAGGATGGATTGGTCATGAATTAGGGCATATTATGGATTACCAAAATCGTAGTAAAATTAATTTAATTTGGTTTGGATTGAAATACTTATTATCAGAAAATCATATAGTTGAAGCAGAACGCGCTGCAGATCGTTTTGCGGTTAATCATGGTATGGCAGATTATATTTTAAAAACTAAAAATTTCATACTCAATCATGCTGATATATCCGAAACCTATAAGAACCGTATTAAGAAATATTATTTGTCACCTGAAGAAATAATGGAAATTGTTGCAGAACAACATAAAGCCTCAAATACTTATGAGTAATTGTTGACAAACTGTTCCCATTCTTCAAATTTTTCTTCACCCATGACACGTTCCATTTTTACTTGACCGCCTTTCTTTTTATTGGCTCCACTCCATTCATAAAAAACGTCTGGTGAAACAATATGAACTTTGACACCTTTCAATGCTTTAGACCGTGCAACTTTATAGTTTTTATTGGCATCACTCAAATGTTTATCTAGTTTTTGTGCCAATATTTTAGAGTCTATATTCAATTTATCACACGCCAAATACCAACTGTGATAAAAATCGTCATCATAGCGTTTAGCTGACAAGGTATATTCCGGTATTTTTAGATTTAATTCTTCCTCTAAAAACTGAACAGCTTTATCAAGTTTATTGACTGATAATTGTGATCCAACGGTATTCAAGAAAAACTTTGTTCGACCAGTAATTTTTATTTCAGCTTTTTCAATATCAGTAAATTCAATGGTGTCTCCAATGAGATATCGCCAAGCACCACTTACTGTACTTATGATTAGAATATAGTCCTGATTGGGTTTTACATCAGCTAAAGTAATCGCTGGAGCATCAGCCACAATAGATCCATCTTGATTTATATATTCAGGTTTAAAAGGAACAAATTCAAAATAAATCCCATTATCTGTAATTAACTTCATTGATGATGTTTCTGGTCGCTGTTGGAATGCAATGAATCCTTCAGAAGCCAAATAAGTGTCAATAATGGTAACAGGTTTTCCCATTAAAGCTTCGAAACTTTTTTTATAAGGTCCAAAGGCAACACCGCCAGAAGTGAAAACCTGAAGATTAGGCCATATTTGGTGGATGTTATCGAGATTATGATGTTCAATAACTTTTTCAAGCATGAGTTCAATCCAAGATGGAATGCCACTCAACGCACCAATATCCCAGTCTTTCGCACGTTCTGCAATTCGTTGAACGCGCTTATCCCAATCGTCAATTTTTGCAATTTCTTCTCCTGGCTTATAATAACCATTAAACCAACTGGGAATGTTACTTGCGCTAATACCACTAATTTCTCCTTCAAGAAATTGATCGTTTTCATTTAAATCTGTTGAGCTACCTAGCATCATAATTTCTTTCTCAAAAAAATCTGCAGGGAGATCAAAATTCTTGAGTGCAAAAACTTGCTTAATGCCAGCTTGTCTGATAGCTTCAATCATATCATCAGTAACCGGAATACGCTTACTTTTTTTACCAGTAGTCCCTGAACTCAAAGCAAAATAACCTAAATCACCTGGCCATGTAATATTAGATTCACCATTGTGAAGTCTGCTCCACCAATCAGTATTCATTTTGTTATAGTCATGATAGGGAATACTTGTAGAAAAAGTAGTTTGGATATTATCAGTGGCCAGTATGTTTTTAAATTGATAATGTTTTCCAAATTCAGTGTCTTTCGCTTTTTCCAATAAATCAGATAGCACACTTTTTTGCTCTTCAACAGGATTAGGATCTGATTCCAAAGTTCCTTTTAAGTTTATAACTCCTTTTATTATATTTCCTATAATTGCCATAAAGCAAAATTATTTTTAATCCCAATAGGACTGTTACTTTTTTACTACAAGATTTAACTCAATCACAATTTTAAATAGTGTTTTATGGAATTGATTAACTTTTATTATATTAAAGGTATGTTTAAATTATATATAATAGGAGTAAGCATTCTCATTATTGCCATTATCGCAAATGCACTAGTTGTAAAAATTGGCATAAAATCTTGGTATGATTTTATTGAATTATTAAACGAATTTGGAAAACACGCTTTTTGTAAATTAGGTATTTTAGATTATTTGTGGCTATTTATTGGTTATCCATTTATTTTAGGTTTTGGATATTGGCTCGGTTTTAAAGTACATAGTCTTCTAATGTAGTATTTCGATAGTGATTGTCTTATTAAATTTATAATTATTAAATACGATAATATAAATTTTATTAGAGTTACATATGTAACTGAATTTCATGTTATTTAAGGATAAACCAAAAAATAAAATAATTATGAAAATTCTAAAAACATGTCTTGCTGTTTTCTTAATGATTACAATGACAGCAACATCCCAAACAGAAAAAGATAAGAAAATAATTAACGATGCAGAAGCTGCTAAAACTGAACTAATTAAAATGAATTCAGACATTAGCCCATTTTTTAGTACATCTTCTGGTTATGCCATTTTTCCAAATGTTGGAAAAGGTGGTCTCATTATAGGAGGTGCCAGCGGCAATGGAGTAGTGTATGAAGATGGTGTGAAGATTGGAATGGCTGATTTAAAAAAATTGAGCGTTGGTCTTCAGGCTGGTGGTCAAGCTGTAATTGAAGTTATATTTTTTGAGACTGATGATGCATTATCTGATTTTAAAGAAGGTAACTATGAGTTATCAGCTGAAATTTCTGCAGTTGTTCTTGACAAAGGTAAGTCTAAAAACCTAGATTATAGCGATGGCGTACTCGTTGTCACTATGACAAAGGGCGGATTGATGGCTGATATTTCAGTAGTTGGTCAAAAATTTGATTTTACAGCTTTCAAATAAATCATTAAATAAAATTCCTAAAGGTTGGCGTTAATGCTGACCTTTTTTCTTACTTCTAATAAATTTAAATTCTATTTATGTCAGATGTTAATGAAAAACATTTTAAGATAAATCACCTACCTAGGTTGCTTGTAGAAACTTACAAAGCGTGGGAAAAGGATAAGCCTTTTAGGTTAAGTGCCATAGTAGCATATTATGCAGTTTTATCATTACCAGGTTTACTAATTATTATCATTAATTTGGTAGGCTCGGTTTGGGGTACTGAAATTGTTCAAGGACAATTGACTGATGAAATTTCTAGAGCATTAGGAAGTGATGCTGCTAATTCTATTCAAACTATGCTTGCGGAAACCCAAAACAATACCAGAAACACAATGGCTACTATTTTGGGTATTTGTACTATAATTTTTGGCGCAACAGGTGTATTTTATCATTTACAACTATCATTAAATCATATATGGGAAGTAAAAGTTAAAGATGATTTAAGTATTTTAAAAATGTTTATAAGGCGCTTGAGAAGTTTTGCTTTTATACTTGCAATTGGTTTTCTTTTACTTATTAGTTTTATTGTAACAACAGCTATTACTGTACTGACGACTTATATAAAGAGTTTGTTTCCTGATTTGGTGGTGTACATTGCTTATGGGTTAGATGCACTACTGTCTGTTGGAATTATTACTGTGTTATTTGCTTTAATGTTTAAATATTTACCTGATGCTAAAATTAAATGGAAAGCAGTATGGGTTGGTTCCATAATTACTGCAATTCTTTTTGTATTAGGAAAATCATTATTAGGTTTTTATTTTGGAGAAGCCGATCCAGGTTCAACTTATGGAGCTGCAGGTACAGTTGTACTTATTTTATTATGGGTATCGTATTCTTGTTTAATCCTATTTTTTGGTGCAGAGTTTACGTGGGTTTATGCCAATGCATATGGCTACAATATTGAAAAAGATTTAAAAACAATTGCATAAAAAACCTCAACATTTGTCGAGGTTTTAAATGAGCGAAATAAATATGTTACCACTCACTTATTTCTTTTCTCAAAGCTTCTTTTTGTTTGCCGGTTTTCTCTTGTAATTTACCTAGCATTTCATCAAATTTTCCTTCAGCAAAAGTTACGTCATCATCGGTTAAATTGCCGTATTTTTGTTTGAATTCTCCTTTGACTTGATTCCATTTTCCTTTTAATTCTTCAGAATTCATAATATTGTGTTTTAATTAATACTTCATTTTTGTTAGTGTAAAAATTAACTCAAAGTGACTTGTTAAATTATCGCAAACCAATAAATCCTTGACTATAATCATTAAGAAGCTATTAAAGGCGTTAAGTTTTATAGTAAATGTGCTAAATAATTATCTAAAGGAAGCTAATCTTTGTAAGTGAATTTAAAATATTAATATCATGGATATTCCCAGTGTGAAAAATGAAGAACAGTATGAAGCTCTAAAAGATAAAGGATATAGTAAGCAAAAAGCTGCTAGAATTGCTAACACACCCAATTCAGGTGAAAAAGGAGGTAAGGCTTCAGCCTATGAAGATCGTACAAAAGAGGAATTGTACAACAAAGCTAAAGAGATTGGTATAGAAGGTAGATCAAAAATGTCTAAATCTGAATTAATACAAGCTTTAAGGAATAATTAAAAAGTGTATTTTTATAAATAATTACATATTAATTTATGATTGAAGCTAAAACCATCAGACAAATTTTTGTGCTCTTAACAATTGTTTTAATGGGCACATTAATTTTTAAGGAAATGTTACCATATTTTTCAGGTGTTCTGGGAGCCATAACGCTATATGTTTTGCTCAAAAAGCCATTGGTTTTTTTAATTAATAAAGGATGGAATGTTAATCTTGCGTCGGGTTTTCTCATGTTTATGTCATTTATTATCATCTTAATTCCAGTAGGAGGTGTGATTCTGATGCTGACAAATAAAATTGGTTATGCTATTGATAATTCAAAAGAAGTTGTAACGGCTTTTAAGAAAGAGTTGAATCATATTGAATCGTTTATTGGTCGTGATATTTCCTCGCAAATAGATGTTTCGGCTATTTCATCGTGGCTTTCAGATAACTTACAAAGTTTGGCAGGAGGTACTTTCAATGCGTTTTTAGCCATTACAATCATGTATTTTTTATTGTTCTATATGCTTACTAACAGGAAAATGTTACGAGAATCACTTTATGAGTATATGCCAGTAAGTACGGAAAATTTAAAAACATTAGGTAAGGAAATTAGAGAAATGGTACGTTCCAACGCTTTGGGAATTCCATTAGTTGCCATTGCTCAAGGTTTTGTAGCCTTAATTGGGTTTTTAATTTTTGGGATTGATGATCCGTTGTTTTGGGCTGCAGTAGTTGCTATAGGGTCAATGATTCCATTTGTAGGTAGCATGCTGGGAACCTTTCCTGTTTTTATTCTCTCCTTATCAAATGGTCATGCATTCCAAGCTTGGGCTATTTTAATTTATGGAATTGTCGTAGTTGGAGCAACAGATAATATAATTAGATTATTTATTCTCAAAAAATTAGATAATGTTCACCCTTTAATTACACTCATTGGTGTTATCATTGGTATTCCTTTATTCGGATTTATTGGTTTAATTTTTGGACCACTTCTAGTAAGTCTGTTTTTAATAATTGTGAGAATTTATAAAAAGGAATACGCATCAAAACTAAAAGGAAATCTCTAAATACAAGCTAAACTGCTTTTATGTCTTGATTAGAAAATACCATGTGCATCAAAATTAGTTTTTTCGCGGTCAAAATGTTTGAAAAAGATTGTTTAATTGGGTATGTATGTTAATTAAAAAGAATTGCTATAGAAAAGAAAAGCCCAACGTGTGTTGGGCTTTTCTTTTATGTTATTTGGTTTTAAAACCATTCAAAATAGAATCCTGAAACTATTACAGCTATTACTAATACTATTAAAGCTACAATAACAAAAGTTCCAGTGAAAATGGTTGTTTTGTCATCTTGTAATAAATAATCTTCTCTATCTGAATCACTATCTTTAATAAAAGGCATAATATAATTGTTTTTATTTGTTAATATAAATTGTTTTTCTGTTCACAAACTCATAAATTCCCTCTCTGGAAAGCTCTCTGCCGTATCCTGATGCTTTGGTGCCTCCAAAGGGTAGTCTAGGGTCAGATTTTACCAATTCGTTAATAAAAAAGGCACCATCACTAATTTTTGAGGATTGCTTTAAGGCTTTTTCTGTGTTTTCGGTAAAAACCATTGTACCTAAACCATACTTGGTTTTACTAGCAAGCTTATAGGCTTCTTCTTCTGCATTTACTTTTGTTATGGCGACAATGGGCCCAAAAGTTTCATCATCAAAAACAGGCATGCCAGGTTGGACATTGGTGATAATTGTTGGCTCAAAAAAGGCTTTATCTTGATTATTTCCAATTAGGATTTTGCCTCCTTTTTTAACCGATTCATCAATTTGCTCTTTTAAGGTTTCAGCCAAATCAACTCTAGCCAATGTGCTTATGGTTGTTGATTTGTCCTTGGGATTACCATACTTAAGGTCTTTTATCTTTTCTGTAAATCGTTCTATAAATTCGTCATAAACAGATGCCATTACTATAAATCGTTTTGCAGCAATACAACTTTGACCTGTATTTTGTATACGTGCATTCACAATGGTGCCCATGTACTTTTTCAAATTAGCATCATTTAAAATTATGCAGGCATTGTTTCCTCCTAATTCCAAAACAGTTTTCTTCAGGTTTTTACCTGCTACTTCTGCGATGTGTTTACCTGCTTTTTCGCTACCTGTCAATGATACTGCTTTAATTCTTGAATCTGATATGAGCTTTTCAATTTGGTCATGCTCTGCGATTAGAGTCTGGAAACATCCTTTTGGGAAACCGCTATATTCAAATAATTCTTGAATGGCAAGAGCGCAACCAGTTACATTGGATGCATGTTTTAATAGAACGGTGTTACCAGAAGTCAGTGTTGGAACGGCAAATCTTAATACTTGCCAAAATGGATAATTCCATGGCATGATACCTAAAATTATACCCATTGGGTCATAACTTACAAAACTTTCTTTGGCATCAGTTTCTATTATTTCATCAGACAGAAAAAGGGCTGCATTTTTAGCATAAAAATCACATAAAAACACACATTTTTCAATTTCTGCCCGACTTTGAGTGATGGGTTTTCCCATTTCTTCAGTCATCAACGTACTATAGCTGTCAATATTTTGCAATAGTGTTTTTGAAAGTCTTTCAAGACAATCTGTTCTTGTGGCAAGATCTTGGTCTTTCCAATGACTAAATGCTTCTTCTGATATTTTTAAACAAGCATCAATCTTGTTGTCAGAAAATAATTCATAAGTTTTTATCTGATTACCCGAGTAAGGGTTTAAGGTTTGTATAGTCATCATTTATCTTTTCTTTTCAAAATTATTTACAAAGAGCTTTTCTGCTTATCTTTAAACGTGAAATAGTTAACTCTTTTACGTAATTTTGTTTACGTTAAGATTTAAATTTATAACGATAACATAATTCAACATTTATCTTGATATTGCTGATAAGAAATTTAGTTTAATTAAAAACAAAAAATAGACATGAGTAATAACGGAAATACAGTTTTAGGAATTTTAGCAGGAACAGCTGTAGGTGCTGTATTAGGCATTTTGTTTGCTCCTGATAAAGGAAGCGTGACAAGACAGCGAATAGCAGACGAAGCTGAAGCTCAAAAAGAAAGATTAGCATCATCTGCTGTAGATTTAAAAGATCGCGTAGTTAGTAGTGTTGGAGCTCAAAAGCAAACATTAGACGAACAAGTAGAATCTATTGTTTCTAACGCTAGTTACAAGGCAGAAGATGTGATAACAACATTAGAGGCTAAGCTAAAAGACCTCAAAGAAAAAAACAAAAAGTTTCAGAAGAATTCTGTTAATGTATAATAATAATTCAATTTATGAGCGTATTTGATTCATTAGGAGAAACTGCTGATAAAGCAACAGATACTGGTGAGAAGTTTTTAAAAACTTCTCACCAGTATTTTAAACTGAAAGTCTTTCAGCAAATCACATTCTCTATTAGTTTGATTACTAAACTGATAGCTATTGGTTCCTTTGTATTTATTGGCTTTATTTTTGGAGCTGTGGCTGGTGCAATAGCTTTGGGAAATGCTTTAGAGAGTATGTCGCTGGGCTATTTGTTAGTTGGGCTAATATTTATCTTGATAGGCGTTATTATTTATGTTAATCGTTCGTTTATCAATAAAATAGTTTTGGAGAAATTGGGATCAAAGTTTTTCTCTGAAGACAATTAATGATATTTTTTAAATAAGAATTGCACATTATGAAACCAACATATAGAAATTTTCAAGAGGTTGAAGCCGATTTAAAACGTCTAAATCTAGAACGAAAAATTGCATGGGAAGAACTCAAACTTGTTAAAAATGATTTCAAGGAAGATCTTCAACCTTATAATTGGATACAAAGTATGATAAAAATTGCAGGTAAATATGGCGCTTTTATTTTGCTCAAAAAATTGTTTAAAAGATAAATCTAAACACTTACCGATAAAGCTTGTTTTTTAAACTCATGGGGCGTAATGCCATACTTTTCCTTAAATATTTTTGAAAAATAACTTCTACTCGTAAAACCAATTGTATATACTACTTGTGAAATGTTTAATTCAGAATTACGAATTAAATCTCTTGCTGTTTGCAACCTTATATGTCTTATATAATCTGTAACCGTTCGGTTATAAAGGTGTTTAAAGCCATCCTGTAATTTTAACTGTGATAAACCAGATTCCATGGACATGGATTTTAGGTCATAATTTTTTGAAGGATTATCAACAATCTTTTTTGATAGTTTCCGTATGATACGCAACTCACTTTTTAAAAGCGAATCTGGGATTTTAATATCGTCTAAAGTGTTTTTGTGCGTTTGAATGTGAAGTGATAATATTTCATAGACAATAGCCTCTATCTTTAAAATCCTTATCATACCTTTAGACTTAAGGTTCTGAAGCTCATTAATTTTATCAGCGATTTTTAAATTAAAACTTCCGAAAAAGCGAAATTTATTTTCATGATCGGTGTCCATAAACACCTCGTATAGCTGTTTGTTTAGTTGGGATACGTTTGAATGCTTTTTCTTTAAAAACTCTTGTCGTACGATTTGTATTATAGTTATTTGCAGATTTTGATCTTTAGGAAAAACAAAATTATTTTTACTACCATCTTTACTGGTAAGAATTAAGGTGTGAAATTCTTCAACATATTGTAGATCTTTAGGATCTTCATAATAATGCCCTAAACGCCCATTTGACGAATAAATAAATTGAATGGGATTAAACTCACTAGCATCAAGTGTTAAGTTATAATATTCTGAAAATCTAATATCTAATTGAATAAGCTCAACACCCCAATCTAATTGGAGATATTTTATAGTCCCAAAACCATTACTATTATTAACAGTAAGCGTAATTTTTCCAAAGGTCTCTGTTATGTTACCTCCTAACTTTGTTTGGAGTTTCGATAGTAAATCAGTATTGTTTCTTGGAAGTATATGTAAATTGTTCATGATGGTTAAATAATAAGTGATTGCAATTTCGACTTTTTTTTCAAAATAATTTAACTTTTTACTTTATTGAGTTAATTTATTTACTTAAATGAGACCATGCGTTATGGCCTTTTTACAACAAACACATACTTTTAGACTACATCACGACGCACTAATAATGTTATACGCATAATCATATAAGTCATTAAATACACGGATTGTATCCAAAGTTTTCGATGTTAGGTATTAATTTCGTAACTATATTAACATTAAAACCAAATTTCAATGACCATTTTTGAAGCTATTAGACATGACCATGACATTCAACGAGATTTATTAGATAAATTAATAAATACCAGCGGAGATACAAAAAATCGAGATTCTATATTTAAAGAACTAAAACAGCAACTGCAAATTCATGCTGAAGCTGAAGAACGCCATTTTTATAAACCATTAATTAGTAATGACATGATGCAAGAACACGCAAGACATGGTATTGCTGAACATCATGAAATTGACGAATTAATTGAAAAGTTAGAAAATACAGAATACGATTCTTCAGCTTGGCTTAAGACAGCAAAGGATTTAAAGGATAAAGTTGAACATCATTTAGAAGATGAGGAACACACATTTTTTCAGTTGGCAGGAAAGGTATTTAATGAATCTCAAAAGATGAATTTAGTCAAGCCGTATAAATCTTATATGTCTGAAAATTTATAACATATGTATACACATACGAATGTACGTGACAAATTTGCCAGCAGTCTTAATAATACGTGAGCTATTTCTAAAATTATACACCAAAAATTGTGGTATAATTCAATTTTATCTTATCGAGTTAATTTAAAAATCTATTGAATTAATTACTCATATAATGAAGTGTTAATTTTACTGTGAAAGCAAAAAAAAGGTGCGATATGACGAGCATCGAATAGGTTAATCGTCTGTAATTTTAAAATTAATAGAATGGAAACTTACACAGAAAAAATTGGCAGTAAACTCAATGAGTTATTAGAAAAGAATTATGATGCAGAAAAAGGATATAAGAAAGCTTCGGAAAATACAGAGAATTTAAGTTTAAAGAATTTCTTTCAAAGAAAAGCCCAAGAACGATACAATTTTGGTCATGAAATAAAAAGTGAATTACAAACTTTTGGAGAAGAACCTGATAAAGGAGGAAGCTTCACAGGTAGTATGCACAGAACATGGATGGATGTTAAAGCAATATTTTCTTCTGATAATGAAGAGGCTATGCTCGAAGAAGCCATTCGAGGAGAAAAAGCATCTGTTGAAGAATACGAAGATGTATTAAATGAAATGTCTTTGCCTGATTCCACAAAAAACTTGTTGTTAAATCAAAAAAATACAATTTGTAATGATCTTAATAATATTAAGCGTTTAGAAGATCTAAATGATTAATAATAGTTAGTTGGTTGGTTAGTAAAAAAGGATGAACTCACAGTGAGTTACATCCTTTTTTCATAAGTAGAGGTTCTATTTTCAATATTTTGAGTAGCTTATTGTAATAAGCTAGGGCGCTTTTTGTATTCTCTTGGACTACAGCCATATTTCTGTCTGAAAATTTTACAGAAATAACTTCTGCTGGTAAAACCTATAGAGTAAACAACTTCAGAAATGTTTAAATCTGTGTTTGCCAACAAAATTTCGGCCTTTTCAATTCTTGCATTTCGCACAAAATCTGCTACTGTTGTAGCGTGCATACATTTAAAACCTTCTTGCAGTTTTGCAGGAGAGAGTCCAGTATGATCACATAATTTTTTAATTGAGTGGTCATGATCAGGATTGTCAACTATAAATTCGGTAACCTTGCAGATTTTATTTAACTGTGTCTTATTAAGTTTGTTGTCTTGTTTGGAGCCATAGATTTCACCAAATAGCTGATCTAAATGGAGAGCGACAATGAAATAATAGCGACTTTCTAAGCGTATAGAGTCTACAATTTCAAAAGTTTCAGTTTTATTATGAATCACGCGCAGTTGTTCAGCGATTTTCAGACTATATGACGATACATGTATATGATTTTTTAACAATTTAAAAGAGTCAAACAGTTTATCATATTTATTAGTGCTTTCATTATTTCTGGCAATGAAACGCTTAAAATATAATTCTTTGTCCAAGCTAATTATATTCATGATAAAGTGCATATCCTTACTAATAGATATTTCACCTTCGTTTCCTACTTCACATCGCGTTGAGCTCGATTTATATTCTTCAATACGTTTAGATTTATGATGATTTTTAAATTCATAGAAACAGATACCTTGAGTAACATACATAAAATATAGAATGTCCTTCATCTCATTTCCCAACACCAAAGTAAGATGATCTTTAAGTCTGAAATTTAAGTCTATGGAAGTAAAACCTCGTCCGAAATCTATAAACCTAACATAACCTGAACCCTCATTTGTACTCAAATTATATTGATGAATACCATGACTTAATACAGGGATTTCTGCAATAAAATCAGCTAGATAACTTGCTTGAGTGTTGCAGCTCATTGTAATTAATTGATTTTCCATTCTAATTGAGTTAATAAGGTCTTGAATGTTAAAAAACATATTACTGTAAATTTATTGCAACTAATTGAGCTTGGTTAACACTATTGGGTTTATGTGTGTCGTTATTAAGGCAGTTAAGAGATAAAGTAATTTCTAACACTTTTTTTTAACATTTTAAATTCATATGTGTCAAAAAATAATTTTATTCGAATAATTCCAATTATTGATTTTCACGTACTTGCGCTTATAATATATGTTTTACAAATTATCAAATACGGCTTCAAAAGAGCGCATTGAAAGAGAGTTCAATGCAAAGTTTAAATATCCAAATCTGTACGAATCAAACCCATTGATTAACGGATTCAAGGAAGAGAGCATTTATATCATAACAGATGAAATGCCCCATCAAATTGTTCCTGGAATTTGGGGTTTACTTCCGAAAGATTTTGAAGATGATTGGATTATTTTTCAAAATGTTAATAACACCTTGAATTTTGACGAAGACATGTTACAGAACGATAATACATTGAATAATCAATTCTGTAGTAAAAGATGCCTCATTATTATAACAGGTTTCTTTACCTCCTATATAAAGAATGGAACAATATATCCATATTATGTTTATACTAAACTTAATAATCCAATTAGCGTGGCAGGATTGTATAATAAACTAAATGATGGTTTTAAAACTTGTACTATACTAGTTTCTGAAGCGAATAATTTTATAAGGAATATTCACAATATTAATGTAAAAATGCCCTTAATTATACCAAAAGAAGCCAGGGAAAACTGGTTAAAAAATGAATCTAATATGGATATAGAGAGTTTTGCAAAAGCTTCGAACGAAATTGATTTACATGCTCACCCAATTGCAAAAGAGTTTTTTAAAAACGACATTGTATTTGAATCTATGTTGGAACCGGTTAATTATAAAGATTTACCTTAATCAATGATATTTGCCTTAAATTTATTTTTCAATTGAGATCGGTATTCGGTTGGTAAAATACCATAGTATTCAAAAAACCGCTTTGAAAAGTAACTCCTGCTTTTATAACCTATAGCGTAAACAATTTCAGATATATTCAAATCAAAATCCTTTAATAAGTCTCTAGCTAGTTCAAGTTTTAATTTACGCACATATTCATTAACAGATTTGTTATATAGTAATTGAAAACCTAATTGCAACCGTTTCGGGCTTAATCCAGATTCTCGAGATAATACCTCAATGGACAAGGGACTTGAAATATTGTCAATAATGTAATCTGCCAACTTATGAATTTGTTTTAAATCGCTCTTTGAAAGTGAATCTGGTAATACGGTCCTATTTTCGTAATTACGATGCTCTAAAAGTTGCATGGCTAAAATAAGATTCAATTGACCTTCTATAGTCAAGGACTTTATCATTCCTGTCTCCGAGCATGCATTCAAATCTTTAATGTAATCAGCAATTCTAATGTTGTAATTACCTAAATGTTGGAAAGCAACATCCGGATTATCCATTCTAAATATGGATAGTATAGAGTCTTGTAACGAATTAATATTATTATTCGTTTTTTTACGATACTCTTGCTTTATTATTTGAATAAAATTAACTTTAATTAATTCATTAGCAGGAAATAAGAAAGAGTTTTCTGCATTTGTCTTATTCGATAATATAACGTTTTGAAAACGTTCAAGATCTACAAATTTTCCATTTGGACTATATTTTAAATTACCTTCAGATATAAATAGAAACTCAATAGGACTATTTCCTGATATTTCAAAAACCATTTTTACGTCTTCATAAAATAGGACATTGTAATCTAAAAGTGAGATTCCCCAATCAAAACCAATAATTCTTATACTACCCTTACCTATTTTATTGTCAAATTGCAAAGTTTGCTCACCAAACTCATTTTTTATTGTGCCTTTTAGGCCTTTGTTGATCTCATCAATAATCTGCTTTATTCCAACAGACTTAACAAATATTGTTATCATTTTAAAAATAAAAATTAAATTTTTAGAATAATTTCAATTTTGGTTGTTAGTGCTGCAAAGCACGAATAATCAACAGATTTTGTTTAACATTATACGCACGAAGTTTAACACTATTGGGTGCTTTTAGAGTATAATGATACGTGAAGAAATATATGTAAATGTTTCGCTATGAGGCTTTGTTGCGAACTTGCGATAAATATTGGTTTGGAGTTACACCAAATTTTTCTTTAAATACTTTAGAAAAGTAGCTACGAGAATTAATACCTATTTTGTACGTGATTTCTGTTATATTTAAAGCAGAGTTTTCAATTAAATCTTTAGCCTGTTCTAATCTTTGATGTTGTATATATTCATTGACCGATTTCCTAAATAACGTTTTAAATCCGTTTTGAAGCGTATTTTGGTTAAGTCCAACTTTTTTTGCCAGAGAATTAACACTTATTCTGGTTTCGAGTTGACTTTCAATAATATCAACTGCATTTTTAACTTTATTAATGGTTGCATTGCGCAATAACGTGCGTCCATCTGGTCCGTTCTTATTGCTTAAATAATTTTCTAATTGTCTTGTGAGAATTTCATAAGCTTTACCTTCTAAATAGGTTGCTTTCATGAAATCTGTTAAGTCACAATTTTTAAACTCTTCAATTAATTTAGAGATTTCTAGTGTAAAAAAGTTTATATAATCAAACTGATTAATTCCGTTAACGTCTCTAAATAACATTTCAATATTATCGTCCATGTCTTTGACAAATGCTTCTACTTTAGATTCAAATAATTTACGATTAATTATTAGGGTAAATACATTTATTGGATTGCCTTTTTTTAGTATTAGTGAATGTGATTCATTATTTCCGGCACTACTCATCAAGCATTCCAATTGTTTTATTGAATTGGCTTTGTCGCTCGTGCTGAATTTATGACTTACTGATGAATCTAAATTGAATAGAACGTATAAAGCATTTATGGAATATTTTTCAAAATTGATTACCAACTTCTTTTTTAGTAGCACATCGATTTCAAAAACACTAAATCCAAAATCAAATAATACCGATTTAATATGACCAGATCCTACTTCTTCAGGAAGATCAAAACATAATTCATTTCCGTCTTCATTAATAGTTGTATTCAGTTTATCTGCAACAATTTGAATTATATCGTGTGCATTTTTAGCCTCGCAGTGAATTTCCAAAATAGAATATGTTTAAGGAATTAAAAATACTATAATTATTTTTAACGTATTGACTCAATCCATAATTTAAAAATTAAAGAAATTTTGTCTTTCATTTGAGTTAATGAATAATTCTAAAGAGCAAATAAATCTATGTGAATAGTAAGATATTTATATTATAGAAATTTGAGAGTCAATTTTCTATTATTAACCATAAAATATTTTATTATGTTACGTTGGACAATAATTTTTATAGTTCTTGCAATCATTGCAGGTATTTTAGGTTTTGGTGGTATTGCCGCTGGAGCTGCTGGAATAGCCAAAGTGCTTTTCTTTATCTTTTTAGTTCTTTTTATCATTTCGCTTATCAGAGGGAAAAAAGTCTAGATTTTATTAATTAACAAATCACTTAAAACAAACACTTATTATGAAGAAACTAGCATATCTATTTTTATTGCTATTTACATTTTCTATTACTTTAAATAGCTGTAGAGATACTAAAGAAAGTGAAGCCGAAGAAGCTGTAGAAGAAGTTGCGGATGATGTTGAAGATGCAGTGGATTGATAACATAAAGAAACTAGTAGTTAGTTAATTAGTTAGTTGGTAGATGGTATGTTACTGAAACATGCCTCTACCTTTTTTTAAATTGAATATTATGGAACAAGAAAGAAATGAATTAGATTATATAGAAAAATATCAGGCTAGGGGTTACACCAGTAATTTTAGATGTGAAAACAACAGTTTAATTGAACTGAAAACAAAAAAAACTTATAAGCCAGAGCAAGTCATTATAAAACGAGAGCATAGATTTGAGGGCCTAAGTAATCCATCAGATATGTCTATACTTTATGTGATTGAAACAGAAGATGGTATGAAAGGTTTGGTTACTGCTAATTATGGTTCAAATAGTGATACGGAACTCGATGAGTTTTTTAAGAATATTCCTAAAGAAAATGATCAGTCAAATGAAGACATTTAAATTCAGTCTGAAGATCGTGCATCTTGAGAAGACTCTTCACCTTCCAGAATTTTAGCGATTTTTGAAGGCGTTTGAATCAGATGATAATTTTCACCATTTATTAAAACAGGGCAGCAAAGAACTTTAGGATGTTTTTGAAGAACTTTTATCCAATCATCACTTGATAATTTGGTAGAGGTATCGTAATTTGATTTAAAATCAGGATGATCTTTTGCAACTAAATCTGATAAATTCATGTTTAGTTTTTCAGCAATTTCCGCCCACTGTGTACCAGTGACTTTGGTCTCGGAAATATCTATAATCCGAATATCAAAATCTGATGATTTCAAATATGCTAATGATTGTTTCCCTAACGAAGATTCTGAATGTAAAAATAGCGTGTTTTGTCTATTATGAGTTGTTATGTTTCCCATGAGTTTAATTTTAGATAAAATTATTTCTAAAAATCAAATCACTGTAACCTTAATACTTTTAAAATTAACCCAATTGCAATTAAATGAAGGAATTTTTAAAACAAAATAAAAGAGCTATTTATGGCGGACTAATCACTTTTATTTTTGTTGCCTTGAGCGTATTTCTATTAGGAAACATATCAGGTTATGAGGCAAAACAACTGTTAAGCGCGTCACTGCCAGGTATAAACATGCTTTGCAACACTATTGTATTGGCTTCGGCTACCATTTTGGCATTGTTACTTACGCTGTTAGCAATAAGCACAAGTACCAAATCAAAATTAAAAGATGGTCATTATCTCGAGGTATTGAATATTGCGAAAATTGATACTTCACTCTTTATTGTTACGCTCATTTTGTTTCAATTATTTAACATACCCATTACAGAATCTGATAATGTGCCAACGGTATGGTTTACTGCTATTTATTGGGCAACATTATTTTTATCATCCCTATTGAGTGGCGTTATGGTGGTGGTAATTTTAATGCTATATCATACTGTTAAAAATATTATACTCATAGTTGGGCTTAAAAAAGATCATTCTTTGTTGAGTGAGGAACAAGAAAAAGTAAAAGAAAACCACGAGGATTTAGAGGACGAGAATGCTAGTTAGGTCGATAAATACGTTTTTCTTATGGCTTTATAATAACTGTTGATAACTTATAAGTAAGGTTTTTGACAAAAATTCTACTTTTGTCTTATAAATTATAATCAAATTATGTCAGATACAATCGAAAAAGTAAAATGTCTTATCATAGGTTCAGGACCTGCAGGATATACTGCGGCAATATATGCGGCAAGAGCCAATATGAAACCAGTTTTATATCAAGGTTCGCAACCTGGAGGTCAATTAACAACCACTAATGAAGTAGAAAATTTTCCGGGTTATCCAGATGGAATTACAGGACCAGAAATGATGATTGAACTGCAAAAACAAGCCGAAAGGTTTGAAACAGATGTTCGTGATGGTTGGATTACCAAAGTGGACTTTTCAGGAGATGTTCACAAGGTTTGGGTTAATGATACCAAAGAAATACATTGTGATACCGTTATTATTTCAACTGGAGCTTCTGCAAAATATTTAGGTCTAGATTCTGAACAGAAATATCTAAAATTAGGAGGTGGCGTATCAGCTTGTGCTGTATGTGATGGATTCTTTTATAGAAATCAGGAAGTTGTGATTGTTGGAGCAGGAGATTCTGCGTGTGAAGAAGCACATTATTTATCAAAACTTTGTAAGAAAGTAACTATGTTAGTGCGTCGTGATGAGTTTAGAGCTTCTAAAATTATGGCAGCACGTGTAAAAAATACTGAAAACATTGAAATACTTTACAACACAGAAACCGATGAGGTTTTAGGTGACGGTCAAGTAGTAACAGGTGTGCGTGTATTTAATAATCAGACTAATGAGAAGTTTGAAATTCCAGCTACAGGATTTTTTGTAGCCATTGGACATAAACCAAACACCGATATTTTTAAGGATTATCTGGAACTAGATCAAACAGGTTACATTATTAACAAACCAGGAACATCCAAAACCAACGTTGAAGGTGTTTTTGTTTCTGGTGATGCTGCTGACCATGTGTATAGACAAGCTGTAACTGCAGCAGGAACTGGATGTATGGCTGCTTTAGATGCTGAAAGATGGTTAGCAGCTAAAGATTCAACTTTTGAAGTAAGTACATCTACATATAATTAAATCAAGACAACATAAACTGAAAAAACCGAAGTAAGCCACTTCGGTTTTTGTTTTTCAAGCGAGATTATGAATAAAAAATCGGCTATAATAATTGGGAGCTCTAGGTCAATGGGAAATACAAGAGTAATTGTTGATTATTATATGAATATTAATAAAGATACAACCTTATTTGATTTAAATAATTATCAAATTGGTTACTATGATTATGATTTTAAAAATGCTACTGATGATTTCATGGATTTATATATAAACCTCTTAGAGTACGATACCTTAATCTTTGCGACACCAATTTATTGGTACACTATGAGTGCTCAAATGAAAACGTTTTTTGATCGTATTTCTGATATGCTTCATGGTGAAAACAAACCATTAGGTCGTCTATTAAGAGGTAAAAATATGGCTGCAATAAGCTGTGGTTCAGATTCCAAAATATTTGAAGGTTTTGATATGCCTTTTAGAGAAAGTGCTAACTATTTAGGTATGTATTATGAAGGTCATATTCATACTTGGTTAGAGGCTAATGGTAGTATTTCAAATCAAGTTAAAAATATTATTAAGACTTTTTAAGAATAATAAAAAGCCGAAACAATTTATTAGCTTCGGCTTTTCTTCTTTTGGTTGGTTTTAAAAAAGTGTGATTATTTTTTTCGAATTTCTCCAGAAACACCTTCAGTTTTTTCTAATTTTTCAGGATTCCCAAAGTATATAACATCGCCACCACTATTGGCACTCGCTATAAGTTCTTTAGAAGTGTTAACACTAACGCTGGCACCACTTGTTGCTTTAACATTGGATGTATGAGCTTGTAAATCGGCTGCATCTATATCACTTCCGCTATTGGCTTCAGCGTCTAAATTAGTCACCTTTCCAGTTAGCTCCAAATCGCTACCACTAGTAGCTAAACAAACCAATGAGTTCACGTTAAGGTCTAAATTCATATCACTACCACTATTTGTTTCTAATTTTAAATTTTCAGTGGTTATGGTTTTGGTAGAATAAACATCACTGCCACTTGTTGCCACAATTTTATGAGCATTTTTAAAATTTACTAATACTTTTTTGGAACTTGCAGTTCCAATATTCTCTTCTGCGGTAATTTTAAGAACATTATTATCAATATGCGTTGTGATAATGTCATGCAAATTCCCATCGGCTTCTATAATTACCTTATCAGTATCAGCAGGAGTCAGATAAACATCTAGTCCACGGCTAACATGAATTTCGTTAAAACTACCTTCAACGGGTCGTTCTTTGGTTATCACATTACCATCTCCTTTTATTCCTGAATTCCAGTTGGTACTGAACTCACAGGAAAATAAGAGTAAGGCCAAGATTGTAGAAACAATTAATTTAGTTAAAGTTGTCATGATTAGTTGATTTTTTGATTGATTGATTGATTGATTGATTGATTGATATGTTTTTTAATTGTCTTCTGATGTTATTTCAATACCGTTTTCGTCGATATTCACTTTTACTTCTTCACCATTTGCTTTTAAGCCATCGTCATTGATTTCAAGACTTGAATCGGTAGTTTTAATTTCTATTCCTTTATCATTAATTTTAACGCTAGCGCCATCATTATCAACATCTACCTTTAATTGAAAATTTTCATCTGGACAATCTGAACAGATAACATCATCATCTATAACTTTAAGATAGTGTTCTTCCATACCATTATCCAGAATATCATTATAATAGCTTGAATTTCTATGGAAACTATAGGTGTTATCATCAGCATAAAGTGTAGAGCCTTCTGGTAAGTACAAAATAATTTCAACTTCTTGATCACTAAACTTATTTTCTATTTTAGTAGTTAAATAACCATCAAGCAATAATTCATTTCCTTTTAATTCGTAATTATAGTTTATGTTGTTGGCGCGCTTTTTTGCTATTTGATAGTCGCTACCTTCAGCATTTTTTTCAATACTTATTGATGCTAAAGAATCTTTAGTTGAACGTACTATCAAACGAACATCTGATGAGTAAATAATTTTTTCATCATTTTCATCGCGTAATAGCCTGTAGGAACTTCCATGTCTGTAAACACCTTTTCTGTATTCATCATTTCCAACCATTCTAACCTTTAAGGTGTCGTTGGCACTGATGTTTAAAACCTCTTTTTTAGTAACACTAGCATCAAAGGCATGTTCACTTGCTTGTCTAAGTCCAATAACAGTTAAACTAATTATTGATACTAACCAAACGCCAAGCAATACGAATTTAGCTATGTTTCCAATGGATTTAAGGTTGTTTATCAGGATTTTTAAACCTAAATAAAACACAAAGAAAAATGGAATGCCTACAACAAATAATGTTAGCATAGACACCAACCAAACTGGTGTATTGGCTGCATTTGCTGCATCAACAAAATCAAAACCTGGAACGTTAATGAAGTCAGATGCACCAAAAGTAAACAACCCAATTATTAAACCAATTAAGGCCGAAGCACCTGTAATAATTAGAATAACTCCAATAAACTTGGCTAGTACTTTAAAGAAGAACATAAAGATGTCTCCAATGGCATCAAAAAAGGATTGAGACCCTGACTTTATCTTATTTCCTTGTCTCTTTAAATCGACGTTTTTAGCAGCATCAGAGACTGATTCTGAAACATTTTTTGCTGCTCCAGTTACAGAATCAGTAACATTTTTTGCGACATCCGATACACTATCAAATCCGTCCTTGATTTTTTTTTCAATGTTTGAAATATTCACTGGCTCACCACGCATCATTAATTTGTCTGCTGTGGTAACTGCTTCAGGTAATAAAATCCATAACAGTATGTACAGTAGGACACCAGTTCCTGCTCCAAAAATCAATAAAATCCAAGCCAATCGAATCCAAAGGGCATCAATACCAAAGTAATGACCCAATCCAGCTGATACACCACCAATATAAGAGTTTTCAGTATCTCTGAATAATTTTTTGGAAGGCCCTGATGGTCTTTGATATGATCGTTTTGGTTCGTCTTCAAAGATTTCATCATCAACAATGTAGTCTTCGGGTTGTCCCATAATGGTAATAACTTCATCTACCTCTTTGTTACCTATGACTTGTTTATCGTGTTTAATACGTTCGCTAAATAATTCGGCGATTCTAGCTTCAATGTCTGAAATAATTTCTGAACGACCTTGAGAGTCTGTAAATGAACGTCTTATAGCCTCAAGATAGCGTTGTAGTTTGGCGTATGCATCTTCATCTATATGAAAGAATATACCTGCTAAATTTATGTTGACTGTTTTATTCATTTTGATTTTTGTTTTTGACTGGTTACTATATTAACTGCATTTTGTAATTCACTCCAAGTTGTATTCAACTCCTTTAAAAACAACTTGCCTGTTTCGGTAAGACCATAGTATTTTCTAGGCGGTCCAGATGTGGATTCTTCCCAACGATAGTTGAGTAGTCCGGCGTTTTTAAGCCTAGTAAGCAATGGGTATATGGTGCCCTCAACTACAAGCAACTTGGCGTCTTTTAGGGTGTCTAGTATTTCTGCTACATAAGCATCTTCATCCTTCAAGACTGAAAGAATGCAATACTCCAGAACACCTTTACGCATCTGTGCTTTTGTGTTTTCTATCTTCATATTCTAAAGCGTTTTAAATTTTTTAAACTGTTCATTTTTTGATTGATTTGATGAAGCTGAAATTTATTCAGCATTTATTTTAAAAAGTTGATGGTTAAAGGGTAATTAAATAACTCACCTTCTTTAGCTGCTAAACCAGCTCTAACTATAAATACCATTTCTAATAAAAAAGCAATGACTGCCAGAAATCCTAATCCACCTCCAATATATAATAGAGGAGAAGGCTGGTCAATGTTTATATGGATACTATCAAAAGCGTGGATGTCAATAAAATCTAATCCATTAAAGATGTTAAATAGAAAAAAAGGAACGGTTATCATACCAATTACTAGCGCATAAAGCAAAATACTAATTTGGAAATTGATTATTTGCTTTCCATGTGCATCTATAAATTCAGATTTATCCTTATTGGCTATCCATAATATGATTGGTCCAAGAAAATTTCCAAAGGGTATTATAAACCTTGAAAAGCTAGATAGATGAATAAAAGTGGCTATATTTTTTTGGTGATTATCGATCATTTTTAAAATCATATAATAGTTTCTTATGCAAATATATATCTAAAAGAAGGTATTATGCAATACAAAGTACTAAAATTTAACAAAAAATTAACAAATTGAATTGTCGATTATTTTCAATAATTTTAGAAAATAAAATATCACTAAATGAAGCTAACACCTAGAAAAATAAACCTATTTAACCTATTTAAATTACCTGCTGCTTACTTTACAGGCGTACGCGTTACAGAGATTGATGATGTATCTTGTACTGTTTCAGTCAAACACCGTTGGATAAATCAAAATCCATTTAATTCTATGTTTTGGGCAGTTCAAGGTATTGCTGCCGAGTTAACAACTGGCGCTTTGGTGTTAGGGAAAATTAAAACCAGCGGCAAAAATATATCCATGTTGGTTTTAAATAATAATGCCACATTTACTAAAAAGGCCACAGGACGAATTAATTTTATTTGTAAGGATGGTTATAAAATTGACGAAGCTATCAATAAAACTATTGAAACAGGTGAGGGGCAAACCATTTGGATGCAGTCTGTAGGGATAAACTCCGAAGGAATTGAAGTATCTACATTTAATTTTGAATGGACCTTAAAGCTGAAAAAATAAGTGAAATTGTAACAAACTCGTAATTTAAACAACACATAGTAGTATCAATCAATTAAAATAAATTACAATGAATGCACACGAAATAGACTATATCATTTACGGCGAGGAAATGCAATATGTAGAAATAGAACTAGATCCACAAGAAGGTGTAGTTGCCGAAGCTGGAAGTTTTATGATGATGGATGATGGTATCAAAATGGAAACCATTTTTGGTGATGGCTCTACCAAGAACAAAGGATTTTTAGGTTCTATATTAGGAGCCGGAAAGCGCATATTGACAGGTGAAAGTTTGTTTATGACCGCTTTTTATAATGATTTATCAGGTAAGCGGAAAGTGAGTTTTGCGTCACCTTATCCTGGTAAGATTGTTCCTATTGACTTGACCAATTACAGAGGAAAATTTATTTGTCAAAAAGATGCTTTTTTATGTGCGGCAAAAGGCGTAAGTGTTGGCATAGAATTTAGCAAACGGCTAGGACGTGGACTATTTGGAGGTGAAGGTTTTATCATGCAGAAACTGGAAGGCGATGGTATGGCATTTGTACATGCAGGAGGAACCTTGGCAAGACGCGAATTGCAAGCGGGTGAAACCTTGCGTGTAGATACTGGCTGTATAGTGGGCTTTACTCAAGATGTAGATTATGATATTGAATTTGTAGGCGGAATAAAAAACACCATATTTGGAGGTGAAGGTTTATTCTTTGCTAAATTACAAGGACCAGGAATAGTTTACATTCAATCACTACCATTTAGTCGTTTGGCAGGACGTGTGTTAGCATCTGCACCTAGAGGAGGAGGAAAAGACAAAGGCGAAGGCAGTATTTTAGGTGGCTTGGGTGATTTATTGGATGGCGATAATAGGTTTTAATCCAAATACTTGTAGGAAAATATTGAAAAAAGGTTGTGTTTTTGACGCAACCTTTTGTAGTTTTAGGCATCTACTTATTAAATAACGACCACATTATTAAATAACGACCACAAACAATCAACCATGAAACAATTTTTAGCACTAACAGCTTTATTAATTTCAATCTCAATTAATGCTCAAATAGTAAATATTCCAGATGCTAATTTTAAAGCAGCTTTAATAGCAGTCGGTGTAGATACGAATAACGATGGGGAAATTCAAGTTAGTGAAGCTGAAGAAGTGACCACCTTAAATATTGGAGGTTTTGGAATTACCAATTTAGCAGGTATTGAGAACTTTATAAACTTATTAATTTTATCTTGTTATAACAATGAAATTCAAAATTTAGATTTATCAGAGAATGAATTCTTGGAAAGGTTAAGTATTGATAATAATCAGCTTACTTCTATTGATTTAAGTCCATTAGTAAATTTACAATATTTATATTGTTCGAATAATCAATTAACTGAAATTGATTTAAGTAATAATCTTTTTTTGAGAAGTTTACAAGTTGATACAAATGATTTAACTGAATTAGATGTTAGCGGTAACTTTAATCTTAATTATTTACAATGCAACAGTAACCTCATGCTTACATATTTGAATATTAAAAATGGTGTAGGGTCAGATTTAGGGATTGAGTTAACTGAATTGCCAAGTTTAGAGTTTATATGTGTTGATGAAGAGCGAGTCTCATTTTTAACAAGTCTTTTTGATTACGCAGTAGTTAGCTCATATTGTTCATTTACACCAGGAGGAGAGTTTTTTACGGTTTCTGGTAATAGCATATTAGATTTAGATACAGATGGTTGTGATGTTAATGATAATAGTTATCCACAATTAAAATTTCATATTACAGATGGAAATATTGAAGGTCACGCTTTTTCAGATAATACTGGTGATTTTAATATTTATGTCCAAAACGGAACCCATATTATTACGCCTGTTATAGAAATCCCTGATTATTTTACTGTGTCTCCCTCAAGTTTAAAAGTTTCTTTTCCCGAAGATGGCGAAACAGTTACTCAAGGCTTTTGTATAACACCAAATGGCTCTTATAATGATTTAGAAATAGTATTAGCTCCATATAGTGATGCTGTTCCAGGTTTTGATTCGCAATATGGCTTGATTTTTAAAAATAAAGGGAATACTGTTCTGTCAGGTTCGATTAGTCTAAATTACGATGATGATTTTATGGATTTTGTGTCTTCAAATACATCTACTAGTTCTCAAAGTACAGGTTTATTAAATTGGGATTTTACTGATTTAGCGCCTTTTGAAACACGTACCATTCAACTAACAATGAATTTAAATACACCAACTGATTCTGAATTTCCTTTAAATTCGGATGATGTATTAACTTTTGAAGCCGAAATAGTGTCTGGAACAGCAGATGAAACACCAGATGATAATATATTTCAATTAAACCAAATAGTTGTTAATTCATTTGACCCAAATGATAAAACGTGTTTAGAAGGGAATACACTAGATGTTGAAAAAGTAGGTGACTATTTGCATTACATGATTTGTTTTGAGAATATGGGTACAGCCAATGCAACCAATATTGTGGTCAAGGATGAACTAGATACAGATAGATTTGATGTTTCTAGTTTAATACCACTTAATGCAAGTCACGATTTTGTGACCAAAGTGAGCAATGGTAATTTGATTGAATTTATTTTTGAAAATATTAATCTCCCCTTTGATGATGATAATAACGATGGCTTTATAGTATATAAAGTTAAAACGCTTCCTGATTTAGAAATTTGGGATGTAATTGAAAATGATGCTGAAATTTTCTTTGATTTTAATTTTCCAATTGTAACCAATAATGAGCAAACTACAGTAGTTGAAGAAGGTTTGAGTATTTCGGAATTTGAGGTCAATACTGTTGTGAAAATATTCCCTAACCCAACTTCAGATATTTTAAATATTAATGCTAAACGCCAAATTCGATCTTTAAAGTTATTTGACATAACAGGTCAAGAAGTCGGCTTTATTAAAAGCACTGTTAATAATCAAACAACTACTTTAAATATTAATAAGTTATCAACAGGTATTTATTTCTTGGAAGTACAGACTGATTCTGTTAAATCCATTCATAAGGTTATAAAAAAATAAGTTTGTTCTGTTAAAATTTTCTATATGGTGAATTTTGAATGTAATTTTTTTGTACATTTAATCGGAATAATAAAACCGTTCGCCTATAACTAAAACTACTTTTTTAACCAAAAAACCTTAAGATTAATGGCAAGAGCAATGTTTGAGTACACCAAAACAGTACTTAATAAAGTAAGTTTTGATGCTACGTTGTTTTGCAAAGAAGTACAAAAAGCACTTCAACGATTATTACCGTATGAAATTGAAGAGTTAAAGATTTTTATTCAATCTTTAGTACAGCAAAACCCCGAATTAAATCAATGTCTAATTTATTTAAAATCATAAAAATTAAAAAGCGACCAATTGGTCGCTTTTTTAATAAATTAAACGTGCTATTTTTTGGCCTTACACACTATGGTATCTGCTTCTGGTAGGGTAGTAATATATTGTAACTTGTTATCTTTAAATGAGAATACTTTTTTCTCCTCATAATTGCTTACGTGTAAAAGCCCTTTTGCATTATAAGTGAGCCCTACAGGAACATCCAATGGGTATCCTTTATAGAGTTTGGTGATTTTTCCATGCTCTGAAAGTTTATTAATACTGTTGTCCGTAACGTTTGTAAAAATCATAGCATCTGAATCAAAAGATTTAATAATATGAAGAGGATAACCATCTGTGACTTTAAAAGTATTTAAAACTACGCCATCTTCATCATACTTAACGATTTGTGATTTGCTATGTTCTACAACATAAATATGTCCTTTACTATCAAACGCTAAACCATTAGTTTTCTTTAAATCTCCAAATAAGTCATCAGTTGATTTAGTTTTTATATAAGGTACATTTGCGAGAAAATAGGAGCTATAGAGCATGGTACTGTAATTCAGGTTTTGATCTTTCAAAGATTTGTTTACATGAACAGGAGGATATTGAATTTGCAGATAAACAATTAAACAAAAAACAAAAATGATAGATGAGTAAAGATATTTCATAGCAATTTGTTTTGGTGATTGTACAATCAAGGTATTCAAAATGGTACCAAAACACTATTGATAATGAGTAAACGGGTCACTTCAATGAGTGAAATGACTTAAAAAAGGTATGCGATTTCATTTTATTTTGAAATGGGGCTAATAATTTGCACATTTTGAAATGTAATGGCTCCACGTATAATACCCGAAATAACGGTTTGCATAGCCTCAATAATCTGCATTTTTAACTCACTCTTATGATAAATTAAGCTGACCTCTCGAGCTGGTGCTGGTTCATTAAAATAATGTAAATTTTGTTTGCCTTTTTCACTTAAATCTAACGTATGTAAATATGGCAATAATGTCATGCCCAAGCCTTCATCAGAAAGCTTTATTAAGGTTTCAATACTACCGCTTTCCAATTGAAACTGATCATCATTGTGATCCTTAAATGCTTTACACAAGTTAATGACACCATCTCTAAAACAATGCCCATCTTCTAATAAGAGCATGTCATCAATTTCTAAATCCGAAACATCTATTTTCCCAGCATTATAGAGTCTGTGGTGATTAGGAATGTAGCCCACAAAAGGCTCAAAATACAAGACACGCTCCTTTATGTTTTCATGTTCCAGTGGTGTTGACGCTATGGCAGCATCCAAATGACCTTCATTAATACGTGAAATTATCTCCTCGGTTGTAAGCTCCTCAATTTTTAATTTGATTTTTGGGTGCTTTTTTATAAATGTTTTTAAAAACATAGGTAATAAAGTAGGCATTACTGTGGGAATGATTCCTAATTTAAATTCTCCACCAATAAATCCTTTTTGCTGATCTACAATATCTTGAATGCGATATGACTCATTAACAATGTTTTTTGCTTGATTAACTATTTTACGACCAACATCAGTCAATTCAATAGGTTTTTTACTTCTGTCAAATATTTGCACATCCAATTCGTCTTCTAATTTTTGAATTTGCATGCTTAATGTTGGTTGCGTTACAAAGCATTTTTCAGCTGCTTTAGTGAAGTTTTGATTTTCGGCAACTGCCAAAACATAATATAATTGAGTGATTGTCATGTATATCAATTTAGGCTATAAAAATATAAAAACTATCAATAAAATTTATGGAAATAGCTGTTAATTATAAATTAAATTTGTGGTGATAATAAAAAATATAAAAAAATGTCATTAAATAGTATAGGATTAGACGAGAATAAAACTAAACAAATAGCTGATGATTTAAATCAATTATTAGCAAACTTTCAGATATATTATCAAAATTTAAGAGGTATTCATTGGAATATTAAAGGGAAACGTTTTTTTGACCTACATGTGAAATTTGAAGAATTATATACTGATGCCAACTTAAAAGTTGATGAAATAGCCGAGCGGATTTTAACATTGGGTGTCACGCCTTTACATACATTTGAAGATTATTCAAAAGCGGCTAAAGTGCCTGTGGGACAAAATGTTTCACAAGACGAAAAGGCTGTTCAATTAATTGTAGAATCTCTAACCGAATTATTAAAAATAGAGCGTCACATTTTAGACAAATCTGATGATGCTAATGATGAAGGTACTAATTCTATGATGAGTGATTTTATAACAGAGCAGGAAAAAACAGTTTGGATGATGAAAGCTTGGTTGGGAGAAACCGTTTAAGTTTCTTTAATTGGTTAATAGTTTAAAGTGGTTAGGTTTTACAGGTATCAAATCTAACCACTTTTATTTTTGAATAATGTCAGTTTGACTCCATTTATCATAGATACTGGACTTACCGTTTGACCATATGATACTTATGCAATACAAGAATACTGCAGCTTGTGGCGTGATCAAGCAAAACCATACCCAAAAAGGTGTTTCAATATTGTTATTGGAGTAATAGAATATCCAATGAACACCTAAATGGGCTATTTCCCATGGTAGGAATTTAAACAAGTTACGTTTAAGTATTGAACCGGTGCAACTAACTTGTATTTTAGTTATTCGTTTTCCAATGGTTGCCCTGTGACTGCCTTTTTCAGATAAGTAGAAGTAAATAAAAACAGGTAATGTTAAGGTGAAAAATCCAATTAGCTGTGCGATAATTGGATTTGATGTTCTCAACATATTCTCAATAGGACGGAAAGTAGTTACCAGTAAAAATAGAATTCCAGCATAGCTTATTATGATACAGTAATCTATAAATCCTGCTAAAGAGCGTTTCTGAATGAGTTTCATGTTCAGAAACGTATGACTATTTCTTTACTTTCAGTTAATTCAAACTTGGCGTCGGTAAATGTAGGAGGTCCATATAGCATTGGGTTATTAGACATGCCATATGATTCTTTTGGCATGCCATTGGCTTCCAAATCCATTCGTTGATTATCGTTTTCATCATGCAATACCATAATGGCGTAATCACCTGGTGTTACATTTTCAAATGTTATAATTACCTTTCCATCTTTAACTTTTTCTTTTGCGTTTTGAACACCTTGTCCTTTCATAAAGGTATCTACAGTGTGCAAGCCAATGAGAACATGACCATTGTCGTTTAAAGGGTTGTCAACCTTTACTGTTATTGTAAATGTTTCTGATTTGTCTTGTGAATAGCCAAAAATTGCCGTTAAGGTTAGTGCAATAAATAGTGCAAGCGTTTTCATATTAATTGGTTTTTTATAATTACAATGTAAAAGTCAGACTATTTTAAAGAAGTATATAATCTGTTTTACCGAATTGTAGTATCTGTATGATGAACTGTAATTATGCTAACCGCTAACCACTAACCACTAAATAAGCCCTCTAGCTTTAATTTCTAGATATTTATTTATCGTATTTATGGTTAAGTCTTCAGGAGCTGTTAGAATACTTTGAATACCATGTTTATGAAGTTCTGTGATAATCAGCTTTTTTTCATAAACAAATTTTTCTGCAATGGTCTTTTCAAAAATATCATAGGTACTTGAGGATGGTTTTTGAACAAGTTTATCCAATTCTGTATTTTCAAAAAAGATAACCACTAAGACATGATTTTTAGCAATAGCTTGCAAATAGGGTAGTTGCCTATGCAGTGCATCTAAAGTTTCAAAATTTGTATAAAGTAATATGAGGCTTCTTTGGGTAAGACTACGTTTAATGTCAATGTACAGCCTAGAAAAATCAGATTCTGAAAAATCAGTGTTTAGGTTGTATAATGTTTCCAGTATTTGATTCATTTGCGAAGGTCTTCGTTCTGCAACTACCTTATTTTCTACTTTTCTTGAAAACGAAAACATGCCTGCTTTATCCTGTTTTTTTAAGGCGACATTACTAATGACTAACGTGGCATTTATAGCATAATCCAATAAACTTAAGCCGTTAAAGGGCATTTTCATAGCACGACCTTTATCAATTACAGAGTAAATAGGTTGTGAGCGTTCATCTTGATATTGATTGACCATCAACTGGTTGCGTTTAGCCGTTGCTTTCCAATTGATATTACGTATGTCGTCACCTGGCACATAATCTTTTATTTGTTCAAATTCCATAGTATGGCCAATACGACGGATTTTTTTCAATCCGAACTCAAAAATCTTATTGGAAAAAGCGATGAGCATATACTTTTTGAGCTGTAAAAATGATGGATAATTAGGAATCATAGATTCATTTCCAAACTGAAAGCGCCTAGTTATAATACCTATAGGAGAAGTAGTGTAAATGTTCAAATGGCCAAATTGGTATTCGCCACGTTTTAAAGGTCTTAATGTATAAGTGATTTTTTTATCAGCTCTTTTTTTAATTATGGTTTGAATTTGAAAGTCACGTTTTTGATATTGAAAAGGTAGCTCATCAATAAGATTGAGCGAAACAGTAAAATTGTAATTATTATGTATTTTGATTTCTATAGGATTCTCATCGCCATTGCTCAATTTTTCAGGTAAAATTCGACTAGCTTTTATTCCTTTTTGCTTAAAAAGTAAAATGCTATCAATAATTACGATAGCCAGAAAAACATAGAATAACATGTTTGTAATGACCAATAACCCTGGAAATTGATAAGACAGAATATACAGGAATATCAAGACCATTAAGCTTAAAAAAAAGCGAAACTCTAAATAAATATTTTTAAAAATACGCTTCAATTATCTAGGTATTTCAATAGTTTCTAGGATTTGATCAATAACTTTTTCAACGGTGAAAGCCTCCATTTCACGTTCAGGTGTTAACACCAATCTATGTTTTAAAACGGCTTTTGTACAACGTTTTATATCATCTGGTGTTACGAAATCCCTTCCGTTAATAGCGGCATTTGCTTTTGCTGCATTCAGAATAGCTATGGAAGCTCTAGGTGAGGCTCCCAAATACAAATTGGCATTAGCACGTGTGTTATTTACTATAGATGCAATGTAGTGTAGTAAATCATCTTCAACTAAAATTTGCTTAATCAAACTTTGATACTTTGTGATATCGGCAGCGTTAAGTACAGCATTTATAGTGCTATAGTCTAACTTGTCTTCACGTTTATGATTATCAACCAGAATCTGAACTTCATCTTCTAGTGATGGGTAATCCACATCAATCTTGAATAAAAAACGGTCTAGTTGAGCTTCAGGTAACCTATAAGTACCTTCTTGCTCAATTGGGTTTTGGGTAGCAAACACTAAAAAAGGAGCTTCCATGATAAACTTATTGTTATCAATAGTTATTTGACGTTCAGCCATAACTTCAAAAAGAGCAGCTTGGGTTTTAGCTGGTGCTCTATTTATTTCATCAATAAGGATAATATTAGAAAATATAGGCCCCTTTTTATATTCAAAATCATTGGTTTTTACATTAAAAATGGATGTTCCCAATATGTCGCTTGGCATTAAATCAGGTGTAAATTGAATACGACTAAAGTCAACATTTAATGTTTTGGCAAGTAGTTTGGCAGTGACAGTTTTGGCAACACCAGGAACACCTTCTATTAACGTATGTCCATTTGATAAGATTGAAATGATAAGCAATTCAATCATGTCGTTTTGGCCAACGATTATTTTACCAATTTCTTTTTTTATTTTTTCAACATGGTCTTGCAATGGTTTTAGATCAATTCTATTTTCAAAATTGACATGTTCTGACGTTGCTTGATTATCGGGTGTTTCGGATTGATTGTCTTCCATTTGATTTTACGTTTTTAAGAATTCTTCTATTTTATTGTTAAGTTCAATGAGTTCCTTTTCTGTATGGTAGCTTTTGGATTTTAAATAAGTTATAAAGTCTATTAGTGCTTTAGTGTCCTGTATAGTATTTGATGATTTAACTGCTAATTTCTGAATAAAACGTTCACTAAACTCATTGGTATCTAAATAATAACTACTGCGAACATGCTCAAGAAAGTAAGTAATTTTTTTATGTATGATGTTGGAGTAATCACCATGTTGAAAATATAAGTCACCAATGGTTTGTGTATAATCTATCGTAGCATTTTTTAATGGCTCAATAACTGGAATAATACGCTGTGTACGTTTTCCTTTAAAAATCACAAATAATATAAGAGCTAATAGGCTTGTATAAAATGCCCATTTCAAGGCTTCATTTGATAGTATAAACCGTAAGGGACTTGAGACTATCTTACGACCGCTTTTGTAGTAGTTGTCCCAAATTATTGGTTGTTTGGGTAAATATGATAGTACAGAAGCTACATAATTTTCCTTACCATCCAACATGTGGTAATTAGTAAATGCAAAAGGATTGCTGTGAATATAAAATGAGCCACCGTTAGTGCCAAAAGCTACTTTTATAAAGTTAACTTCTGAGACTTCTTTGTCTTCATCCCAATAGTAACCCAAAACAGTCGTACTGCTTGTGTCAATAGATGTGATGTAATTATTTTCAATTACATCTGTAAAGAACGTGTTGTTTTTTTCTAAAATAGGATTAGTAAAGGTGCTATGGGAAGGACTTTTTAAAAAGCCTTCATAATTCCTATCAAACTCTAAATGGAGTGTGTCTGCTATTTTTCCATAAAAATAATTGGTACTAATAAATACTGTATTGCCTTTGTCCACAAAATCTAATAATGATTCTGAACCTTCATCTTCAATACTGATATAATTATTTATTAATAAAATAGTGCTCTTGGTTGAATCAGGAATTTCTTTGAGTTTTTCGTAAAGACTTTTGGAAGATGTTTCAACCTTATTGTAGCTACTATTTTTTAGTTCGTTAAAAATGACATAGCAACCTAAAGGAATTTTATCAGCAGCCGAGTATGAGTCACGCCAATTGAGTGCCTTGGGTTTTGATATTTCAGCTGCCATTAATAACAGAATTATAAAGCCAATACTATACAAAGCGAATTTAGAACGTTTATCCATTAAGCACTTTGTTTAGTTTATTAAAATCTTCTTGATTCTTATTGAATGCTGATTGATCAATGCTAAATTCGCCATACCAAACATAGTCATATATATAGGAAATACGCTTAAAATATCCTTTAATAGTATCATCCTGTATTTCGTTCAGATAGTCAGAATTGGTTTTGTCATAATGCCATTCAATGACATTTTTGCTAGTTAATTTTTTGAGTGATGCTAAATATAAATAACGCGTTGCCAGACGATAGTTGGAATCTTTCAAAGCCTTTTTAATCAAAGCATCAAAATTGACTTCGGTAATGTTTTCTTCTACATATTTAAAGTTCTCTATAGATTGTTCTTCTGTTTTAAAAACAGTGCTCAATGGTGCTTGTAAAAAGAATTTTAAAAGCAGATAAATGGAGCCAAGAGCCAATAAACCGTACACAATATATTCCATGGTTTGATAGTCAATAAAATCAATGTCAATTCCAAATAAATCACCTAGCCATCTAAAGAACTTTCTGAAAATATCTTGAATAAGATTAACACCTCCAGAATCATTAATGTTATAATTGAAATCATCTCCGTTGTAACGGTCTTTTATTCCGTCTTTAAAATACTCTACGGTTACAGTAGAAGAGTCTTTTTTTATCTTTTCTTGGCCGAAAAAAAAGTGAAATGGGATGATATATAACCAAACTGAAAAATAAGTTGTGTATGTAATTCGTTTATTCATTAACACCAATTTCTTCAATACGTTCTCTTAAAAATAAATTATATTTTTCTTCATGCAGATTAAAATATAACACGCCATAAGCCAGTTGTGACAGAGCTTGAGAAAAAATAAATGTTAAAATAAAAATGGCAAAACCCATTGTGAACATGACCGTTGCAAACATGCTCGTAGATAAGTCGATACCGCTTTCTGCTGAAAAATAAGTGTAAATAGCTAAAATAAAGCCTGGAATAGCAGCAATCAAACCAGCAATCATTAAATTTAGAATACCAATGATCAATCCGTAAAATACTACACGCATAAAATTACCTGTTGTATAATTCATGCCTTCGGTGAGAGCTTGCCCCACACTTTTTCTGCTTGAAAACATGACCATAAATGATAATCCAAAAAATGCTGAAACTGTAAAATTTAAAGCATATTGTGCAATCATACCCAAGAATGGTATAATGGCCAAAACAAATGTGGCTATGAGGTAAATGATATAAATTACAATACCAATCAGGATTAATAAAATTAAGTCGCCTAATTTATTAACGATAGCCTGCCAAACACTTTTGGCTTCAACATGACCTTTGTTTTTTACATATTCACTTATATAGGCACTTGAAAGGCTATTGTTAAGAAAAGCTGTTGCCGCATAAATAATTAGGAGTACAATGGCACCTAAACCAACATACATGTTATTATCAATATTGCTTCCCATGCCAAACCGAAAATCACGACTTGCCAAACCCATAAAGCCTGTTACTAAAAGATAGGTTCCAATTATGGTTAAAATGATACTAATGGCATTATAGCGTAGATACAAATTACTGTAATGTTTGAAGTTGTACTTTAAGAATAAAAAATACGTATTGATTATGTCTCCAAAAGTATTTCTTGTACGTAGTTCAATATAGGGTTTCTCACTCATGAGTAGGTTACTTATTAATTACTGATAATTTTCGATTCAAACGGATTGGGTAAATAATATAATAATAAACAATAAGACTTAATGAAGCTAAAATAATGCTGTAGGATAAGGTCCAATGCATGTGTTCGCCAAACCGTGTGAAAAAGCCTTCAATAAAACCAGCAATTATAAAAAAAGGAATGGTGCTTACCACTATTTTTAGCCCGTCTTTAGCGCCTTTCATGAAGGCCACACGTCTGGAGTAGGTTTTAGGAAAAAGAAAGCTATTGCCCATTACTAGTCCAGCACATCCTGCAATAACAATTACAGATATTTCGATGGTGCCATGCAGCCAAACGGTTGATGTTTTTTCTAAAATACCATAATTATAGAAGAATGTAATAAAAGCACCTAGCATGATACCATTACTAAATAGTACATATATAGTTCCAACACTAAACATTACACCAAGCGCAAATGCTATAATGGCCACTCGGATGTTGTTGATGGTTATCCCCAAAAATGTGCCTACCTGACTACCACTTTTATAAACTGCCATGGGTTCGCCATTTTCAATATTTTCAATAGTCATGTTTACGTAGCCATCGCCTAAAATAAGTCTCACAAAACTAGTGTCATTTAAGGTTGAAATCACACCAATTAAAACAGCTGACATAAAAATTAAAAAGGCGTATAGGAGGGTTTTGTGATATTGTTTAAAGAACAATGGAAATTCATGTTTCCAGAAAGAAATAATCTTGTTTTTTGATTCTCTTTTAGTAATATATATTTTCTGATGTGCTTCAGATGCCAACGAATTTAAATACAACAACGTCTTACTATCAGGGTAGTAGGTTTGAGCATAAGACAGGTCATTTGTTAATTGTATATAGTATGAAGCAAGGTCATCTGGATTTATTTTTACATTATTGTGTAATGCCTTTTCAAATACCATCCATTTTTCCTTATTTTGCTTCACGAAAGATGCTTCGCGCATAGAAAAATTAAATTTAAACGAATATACATTTCCATGAGCAAATTAGCAATTAACACTGCCCAAAATGTCAATTTAGATTATAAACTTATTGGCATCGGTGAACGCTTTGTGGCTTTCTTGATTGATGGGTTAATTTTAACGGCTTATATGTTTGTGGTTGAGAATTTGGTTGAGATTTCTGCAATTTTTGATGTAGATAGTTGGACACGACGAGGGTTTTTAGGACTATTTTTATTGCCAGCCTTTTTTTATTCACTACTCTGTCATGTGTTGTTTGGTGGACAGACTGTTGGTAAAATGATTATGAAAATAAAAGTAGTTCGTTTTGATGGTTCACCCACGCAGTGGTATAATTTTTTAGTAAGGTGGATGCTGCGTATTGTGGATATATGGCTGTTCTTTTCCTCTATTGGTGTTATGAGCATTTTGCTATCAGAAAAAAAGCAACGTGTAGGCGATGCTGCGGCTGGTACAGTTGTTATTAGTGTAAAGAAAAAACACAAAATTACAAGTACTATTTTGGAGGACATTACAGATGATTATCAACCCGTATTTAATACAGTAACCCAATTAAGTGACAAGGATGTGCGAATAATAAAAGACACGTTTATCATTTCTAAAAAGAATAACGATTTTAAAACATTAACAATCTTACGCAATAAGATTTGTGATGTCCTTCAGGTAGAATCTGATTTATTTGATAAGGAATTTATTGACACCATCTTAAAGGATTATAACTACTATACACAAAATATGTAATGTTTTACTTTATTGATATTTTAGGAACTATTGCCTTTGCTATTTCAGGGGTTTTGGTAGCATTGAGTAAGAAGATGGATCCCTTTGGAATATTAATCATTGCTTTTGTAACTGCTGTAGGAGGTGGAACATTACGTGATATTCTTATAGGGGATACACCAGTAAGTTGGATGGAAAATCTAACCTATACTTATGTAATAATTGGTGCTGCTTTTTTTGCAGTAATCTTTAAAAACAAAATTGATTATTTAAGAAAATCATTGTTTTTGTTTGACACTATTGGTATTGGGCTATATACGGTTGTAGGAGTTGAAAAAGGTATTTCGGCAGAATTGCATCCTATAATATGTATAGCTTTAGGTACCATGTCTGCCTGTTTTGGTGGTGTTATTCGTGATATTCTTTGTAATGAAATTCCCGTGATATTTAGAAAGGAAGTTTATGCAACTGCTTGTATATTGGGCGGTTTATCTTATTTTCTCATCAAAAAACTACCAATTGATAACAATGTGGTTTTTATTATTTCTGGAATGGTAGTCATCGTAACGAGGTTACTAGCGGTACGTTTTAAAATTAGTTTACCGAGTATATATAAAGAATAAAATTTTTTCACGGTTATTTTTTACTAACCACTAACTATTCAATAATCTCTACATTTTTAATATAAATATTGCGCATTGGCCATTCACCACCATCCGTTTTTTGAGCTGCAATTTCATCAACGACATCCATGCCACGTATTACTTCTCCAAAAATTGTGTATTCCCCATCCAAATGATGGGCACCATTTTCAGCTTGAACTATAAAAAACTCAAAGGGAGAAGCTAGCTTATAGGCGTTTTCTATCTCGCTACTTGGCATACTTACAACACCTCTTTTGTGTTTAAAACCACGTTTGGTGTCTGGAGGCAACAAGTAATAACCAATTTTTTTACGTTTACGTTTTACCTTTGGGTCGTCCGTATTACCTGCTTGAATAATGAAATTGTTGACCACTCTATAAAATTGGGTTTTGTCAAAATAACCGCGTTTGGTCAAGTAGATAAAGTTAGCGCGATGGAATTTGGTTTTATCATAGAGTAAGATATCAATTTCACCAAAGCGTGTGGTAATGCGCACTTTGTTTTCTTTGTTCTCTTTTTCGTATTCCAAAAAGAATTCCATGGCATTGTCATCAGTTAAATAAGGAAATTCAGGCTCTTGGTTTACTGTGGTATCCTTTTGCTTTACTTGCTTTTCAGTTGATGAGGTTGGCTTTAAGATTGTATTTTTTTGTTTGGATTGTTTATCTTCACAACCTAGTAGAACAATACTGATACCAATTAAAAGAATCTGTTTCATAAATGAATTTTGATCAATTTTTAGAATCTGCTTCAAAAATAAAAAATATCCCACTACCAGCAGAGGCTTCGCAGTTTAAAATGTCGCCTCCTTTTAGATTAAAACTTCAAGAAATACAAAGGGATAATATAAAAAAAGCCAAGCATGCAGGTGTTATGGCACTTTTTTATCCAGATGATAAACGCCTGACAAAATTAGTGTTGATATTGCGAAAAACCTATAAAGGTGTGCATTCCGCACAGGTTGGTTTTCCAGGAGGTAAGTTAGAGCCTGGTGACAACAGCCTTATGGAGGCAGCTGTACGTGAGACCTATGAAGAGATTGGTGTGCCTCGGCAAGAGATACATGTTTTAAAGCAAATGACACAAGTTTATATTCCGCCAAGTAATTTTTTTGTGCAGCCTTATATTGGTGTGGTAAAACGCAAACCGTTATTTGTAAAACAAGATGATGAGGTTGAAGCCATTATTGAAGTTGCGTTATCAGATTTTATTGATGAATCCAATGTGATAACCGAAAGAGTGTCAACATCCTATAAGGTTGATGTTGTTGTCCCAGCATTTAAATTAAATGGTCATGTGGTTTGGGGAGCTACAGCTATGATGTTGAGCGAAATAAAAGACTTGTTAAAAGAAACGCTGTAAACTATCAGTTTTATTACATTTGTAATCTTAACTATCAAGGAAATTTAAACATGGGATTGTTCAAAAAAAATCCTTTCGGACACATACTCTTTATGAAAAAATGGCTTATCAGAATACTGGGAGCTGCCACACATAGACGTTTCAGAGGGTTTAATGAATTACAAATAGAAGGTTCTGAAATCATTAAAAATTTACCAGAAACTAATGTGTTGTTCATTTCCAACCATCAAACGTATTTTGCTGATGTTGTTGCCATGTTTCATGTGTTTAATGCGAGTTTGAGTAATCGTGAAGATTCTATAAAAGGTATAGGTTATTTGTGGAACCCGAAATTGAACATTTATTATGTAGCGGCCAAGGAAACCATGAAAGCTGGATTACTACCAAAAATATTAGCTTATGTAGGTTCTGTAAGTATTGAGCGCACGTGGCGAGCAGAAGGAAAGGATGTAAACCGACAGGTTAAAATGAGTGATATTTCTAATATTGGTAAGGCTCTAAATGATGGTTGGGTAATTACATTTCCGCAAGGAACAACAACGCCTTTTAAGCCTATAAGAAAGGGTACAGCGCATATTATCAAAAAATACAATCCTGTAGTTGTTCCAATTGTTATTGATGGTTTTAGACGTTCATTTGATAAAAAAGGACTACGTATTAAGAAGAAAAATATTTTGCAGTCTATGGAAATTAAAGAGCCATTGCAAATAGACTATAAAAATGAAAGTGTTGCCGAAATTGTTGAAAAAATAGAATATGCTATAGAGCAGCACCCATCATTTTTAAAGGTTATACCTCAAGAAGAGTTAGAAGCTCAAGAAGCATTGAATGCACAAAGACGTTGGCGTTCATAAACATAAAACTAAACCTCCATTTTCTGAAGTTCTCTGTAGTTTTTATTAAGTCTGCCCAGTAAAATGCCATAAACCAGCCAGTAAAATAATAAAAGCACACCAATAGCTATAGCTAAAAACAACATGGTTGTTAAAATAAAAATAGCGTAGAACTTAAGCACTTCACCATCGGCAGCTGCCTTTTGAACTTGAGCAATGATTTGTGGGTCTTGATCAAATTCTATAAAAAGAACAACGATTACAGAAACTATTAAATAGCCTAGATTAAAAGCGACATAGTGTTTCACAGTACGTCGCGTTTTGAGAATGTTTTCCATAAGTATCTTGGCATTGTCTGTAACCGAAATATTACGATAATTCTTAAAAAACAAATAGAAAAAATAAGCTAAAATAATGTAGCCAACGACAGCTAATGGGATGATAATAGCATCAGCATTGTATTCATTAAAACGTTCCATGCTTTTAGTATCCTTGAGAGCAAAGGATATTATAATCCAAAATACAAATTCAATGATACTGATAATAAAAATCCATTTTACTATGGATGATGATTTTCTTAATATCATCTTATACAGATCATTATAGGAGAGTTTCGGGTAATTACTATCCAATTTCTGCCAATCTTTTTTTAATAAATCTAATTCATCCATAGTATTACGGATTTAAAATGGTTCTTAACTTTGTTTTCACACGATTCATCTTCACACGAGCATTCACCTCGCTGATACCCATTGTTTCACTTATTTCTCTATAGTTTTTGTCTTCTAGATATAAAAACACGAGTGCTTTTTCAATATCATTTAATTGATGCACGGCTTGGTAAAGCAATTTGAGTTGCTGTTCTTCAGTGTCATCATACTCTTCACTTTTAATTTTAAATTCAAACGCATCAAAAGCTTCAGTGTTTATAGTCCGTTTCTTTTTTCGGTAGAGCGTAATGGCTGTGTTTAGGCCAACACGGTACATCCAAGTGCTAAATTTTGCTTCACCACGAAACTTTGGAAAGGCTTTCCAGAGTTGTATGGTTATTTCTTGAAACAAATCATTGTGTGCGTCCTTATTGTTGGTATAAAGCCTACAAACCTTATGCACGATGTTTTGGTGCTTCTCTAATTGCTCGATAAAACTATGTTCTAATTCTTCGCTCAAATCGGTTGTTTAGTTACACTATATGTAGCATTAATTTAAAAATGTTACAGACTCATGAAATATTCTATAAAAATAGTCTTTAAGTTGGGTATGTTGTATCTTTGTTAGACATTTTTTCTTACAAATATTATGAACATTCCCGAGTCCAATTTCCCAAGACTAATCATAGTTGGTGGCGGTTTTGCTGGTATTAATTTGGCTAAATCACTAAAAAACAAACCCATTCAAGTCCTTCTAATTGATAAGCATAACTACCATACGTTTCAACCTTTATTGTATCAAGTTTCAAGTTCGGGATTAGAGCCTGATTCCATTGCTTATCCGTTACGGAAGATTATTAAAAAATCAAATAATATTATTTTCCGTTTAACTGAAGTCCAAGAAATCAATCCTCAATCAAATTCTATAGAAACAACTATAGGTACTATTTCTTATGATTATCTGGTTTTAGCAACGGGTACAACTACTAATTTTTTTGGTAATAAAAATGTGGAAGCCTATAGCATGCCTATGAAAACGGTGCCTGAAGCACTGAATATTCGTAGCTTAATTTTACAAAATTTAGAAAAAGCTACCATAGCAAAAACCGAAGAGGAGCGGAAGGCCTATTTGAATTTTGTCATTGTTGGTGCAGGACCAACAGGTGTGGAGTTAGCAGGTGCAATAGCCGAACTTAAAAATCACGTTGTTCCACGAGACTATAAAGATTTAAACGCTCAAGACATGCAAATACATCTTTTGGAAGGTGCTGACAGAGTCTTGCCACCAATGAGTAAGCAAGCATCTGCCAAAGCTGAAAAATTCTTGAAAGATTTAGGTGTGCAAGTACATTGCAACACTTTAGTAAAAGAATATGATGGTAAAAAAGTTGAAACCAATTCGGATTTAGAATTGGAGTCGGAAACCTTAATTTGGGCAGCTGGTGTAACAGGAAGTCCTGTAAAAGGGTTGGCTGCCAATGCCCTTATGGAGCGTTCAAATCGCTATAAAGTTAATCGGTATAATCAGGTTGAAAACTACTCGAACATTTTTGCTTTAGGAGACATTGCATATATGGAAACTGAAGCCTTTCCAAAGGGTCATCCGCAGGTGGCTCAGCCGGCAATTCAGCAAGGGCAATTATTAGGTGAAAACATCATGAATTTGATGGCGAATAAATCGATGCGTAAATTTAAATATAACGATAAAGGTTCCATGGCAACTATAGGAAGAAATAAAGCAGTTGTCGATTTAGGGAAGGTAAAGTTCGGTGGATTTTTCGCTTGGTTTGTTTGGATGTTTATTCATCTCATGTCACTCGTTGGATTTCGAAATCGCGTGGTCGTTTTCTTTAATTGGGTGTATAATTATGTCAATTTTGATAAAGCAGCACGTTTGATTATACGTCCTTTTGATAAGTTAAATAAATAGTTTATCAAAACTATGCAAAAATATTGATTATCAATTTTATAAAAGTTAACTATAAGCAAAATCTATCGTTGTTTTAAGAGCCCAAAAACGATAAAAAGCTGTGCGAAAGCGTATGTAAACATAATACTAAAATTTGAATATGCCAAAGGTGTATAAAATTTGTTGATTGCTAATAAACTATCTGAAATTAAAAATAAAATGGCACCAATAAGAACAAAATTGTAACTCACTTTACCTAAACTACTCTGACGTAAAAATGCGCTTGTTGCCATAGTTAAAATTACGAGCATGTAAAAAAATACCGGTAGAAGCATCGCGCCTAAATTGCTTTTTAAAATATAGAATAAACAACCTCCATAAACTAATAAAACACCAGTAAAGAGCCATGGTTTTTTGTTGGAATCTCTCACTTTTAAAAACACCAAAATATATAGAATGTGAGCCAATAAAAAAGACGCCAAACCTGCAGTAAAAAAATGAGGCGATTCATTAACAAACATCAATAAAATATCTCCTAAAAGAGAAAACACCAAAGCACCTAAAGTTATAGTTTTAAATTTTTGAGAAATGGACTTGCAATGGTACCAATAGAATAGAATAAGTGATATAAGTAATGCTGGTTTTGCAAAATAATGCCACTTGGTATAATAGTTGGCGGTTAGTATCTCAAATAACAGGATAAAACAAAACAGGATAGTGAAGTTTTTATATGATTTAGTTAGCATACAATGTGATTTCTTCCAAAAATATGCAATTCATCATAGATATTTAACGGTTCAGTTTCTTTTAGTTTCGTTATTTTTGGTTTGTGAGCACTTTTGCTGTATCAATTAATTAGCGAACAGTAAAATCATTAACATGAAATCACTAACCATCCTATTACTCTGCCTCAATGCAATGTCACTACTGGCACAAACCACTATTTCAGGTATCGTAACCGATTCTAAAGGTAATGAGCTAGAAGGTGCCAACGTTTATTTGGACGGCACTTATGATGGAGCTACATCACAAGCCGATGGCTCTTTCACTTTTGTCACGCAAGAAACTGGACAACAAACACTTATTGTTTCATTTTTGTCTTTTGAAACCTACAAACAAATTGCCGATGTAAATTCATTCAACAATATCACTGTAAAACTTCGTGATGATGTTAATTCTCTTGATACAGTCGTTATTTCTGCTGGAACCTTTGAAGCAGGTGACAACAGTAAGGTTTCGGTTTTAAAACCTTTGGATGTTGTTACTACTGCTAGTGCTTTAGGCGACTTTGTTGGTGCTTTACAAACATTACCTGGAACATCAACAGTAGCCGAGGATGGTCGTTTGTTTGTGCGTGGTGGCGATGCCAACGAAACGCAAATTTTTATTGATGGTATTCGCGTATTTACACCGTTTACACCAACAACAAATAATATTCCTACGCGTGGTAGATATTCGCCATTTTTATTTGATGGTATTACCTTCTCTACAGGTGGTTATTCTGCTGAATTTGGTCAGGCGCTTTCCAGTGTCTTATTGTTAAATACTATTGAAGAACCCGATCAAGAGAAAACCGATATTGGTATTATGAGCGTTGGTGCAGCATTAGGGCATACTGAAAAGTGGGAGAAAAGTTCCTTAAGTGTTAATGGTTCCTATATTAACTTGGCACCTTATATTGCCTTGTTTCCAGACCGTAACGATTGGGATAAACCCTTTTATGGTGGTTCAGGAGAAGCTGTGTTTAGACGTAAATTTAATTCTGGGATGCTAAAACTTTATACCGCTTTTGATGCTGGTGGATTCGCCTTAACCCAAGAAGACATTAACATTCCTGAAGGTGTTTACACAAAGCTGAACAATAATAATTTATATTTTAATGGTTCATATCGTGGTATGCTGACCGATACTTGGTCTGTTTTTGGAGGGATGAGTTATACCTATGCCAAAACCGATGTGCAATTTATTAATGACGAAATAATAGATACCGAAAACTCTTTTCATGCCAAGCTGAAATTTAAACGTCGTTTTAGTAGCCGATTTAAATTGAATTTTGGAACCGAATATTTTGCAACCGATTTTAACGAGAATTATCGTAACCCCTTTACAGAGGCCATTGATTATGGATTTAATAATAATATTGCTGCAGCTTATACCGAAGCCGATGTTATATTTTCAAAACAACTCGCCTTAAAGGCCGGTTTGCGTTTAGAGTACAGTGAACTGTTCAAGCAGTTTACATTATCACCACGAATTTCATTTGCTTATAAAACAGGACAAAACAGCCAAATGTCCTTGGCATACGGTAATTTTTACCAAAACCCAAATAGTGCTGTTTTAAAGTTTAATCAGGATTTAGAAGCCGAAAACACACAGCATTATATTTTAAATTACCAGTTAAACCGTGAAGGACAAATATTTAGAGCTGAAGCGTATTATAAAAATTATTACGATCTAGTAAAATACGATACTGAGTTTACCATGTTTAATAGTAATTATACCAATACAGGTTCTGCCTATGCTACAGGATTGGATTTATTTTGGCGCGATAACAAAAGTTTTAAAAACCTTGATTACTGGATTAGTTATAGTTTCTTAGATACCGAGCGTGATTACCAGAATTATCCAGAAGCAGCTACGCCAAGTTTTGCCAATACACATAATCTTTCTGTGGTAGGAAAGTACTGGATTGAAGATTGGAAAAGTCAGGTCGGGATAGCTTATGCGTTTGCTACAGGCAGAAGTTACACAGACCCCAATTTGGATGGTTTTTTAAACCAAAAAACCAAAAACTATAATAATATAAGTTTGAACTGGGCGTATTTAATAACCCAACAAAAAATATTGTATGTGTCTGTAAATAATGTGTTGGGTACACAGAACATTAATGGATACCAATATGCCAATACACCAAATGCTAATGGTGTGTTTGATAGACGTGCTCTAAAGCCTGCAGCAGACAGCTTCTTTTTTATAGGCTTTTTCTGGACCATAAGTGAAAATAAAAGCGATAATCAATTGGATAATTTATAGAACTTCGTGCTTCACTACTAACTGACCGATTGTAACCAAACCAATTAAGAGTATTAAGACTAAAGACAGGATACGAAATTTTGTTTGAGGTATATAGGCCAAAATCCTTTTACCTAAATAAGAGCCTATAATACCAATAAGAAATAAAAATGGCACATATTTCATATCATGACTATGAATGTAGCCGTTTTGATAATAGACAAATGTGCGTGAGAAATCTATCATGAAATCTATAAATGCGGAAGTAGCAATGAACACACTCTTTTCTAAATTAAATGCTGCCATAGTCAAACCCCTAATAGCACCTCCTGTTCCTAATAAACCTGCCGAAAATCCAGAAAGTGAGCCACCAAGAATGGCATTTTTCTTATTAGGTAAAACAATAACTTTATTCTTTATTAAAAAAAATAAACTAAAGGTCACCAAAAATATGCCTAGAATAACTTCAAGATATTGACTGTTTACATACTTGGATAAAAAGCCGCCTATTATAACAAAAAGAACCGATGGAATTCCAATTTGCATCAGTAGCTTTTTGTCTAGCCCTTTTCTAAATAGAAAAATTTTACTCAGATTACTCGACAAGTGAAATAAGGCTGTTAACCCTAAAACTGAATAAAAATCAAAATAAAAGTTAGCAATTGGAACAAAAAAAACGGATGAACCAAAACCACCTACGGTACCAACTATTTCAGCTATTAATGCGAGAAATAAAAAGATGTAACTAATATCCCTCACTCAAATCACTTCAGTTTTAGCAATAAATATGAAAAGGATAACGCGGTTGATTTTGCACGTTGTTCGTTGGTTGAGGCACCTGCATGACCACCTTCGGTATTTTCGTAATAATAAATAGGGTAGCCCATATCCAACATTTTAGCTGCCATTTTCCTAGCATGACCTGGATGCACTCGGTCGTCTCTTGTGGAAGTATAGAAAAATACTTCAGGATAGGCTGTATCTGTTTTTAAATTGTGATAAGGCGAGTATTTTTTAATATAGGCCCATTCTTCAGGAATATCAGGATTACCATATTCGCCCATCCAACTGGCGCCTGCTAATAATTTGTTGTAGCGTTTCATGTCTAATAGTGGTACTTGACAGACAACAGCATTGTATAAATCCGGACGTTGTGTAAAGGCTACACCAACCAATAAACCACCATTACTACCACCCATTATGCCTAAATGTTCTGGTGTCGTAATTTTTTTTGCAATGAGATCTTCAGCAACAGCATGAAAATCATCATAAACACGCTGTCTGTTTTCTTTTAATCCTGCTTGGTGCCATTTAGGTCCGTATTCGCCACCACCGCGAATATTAGCCAAAACAAACACGCCGCCTTTATTTAACCAAGATGAACCAAAGCCTCCAGAGTAAAAGGGTAGGGAAGACGATTCAAATCCACCGTAAGCATATAGTAAGGTTGGATTACTACCATCTATATTCATGTCTTTTGCACCAACAACAAAGTATGGAATCATTGTTCCATCTTGTGACTTGGCCATAAACTGCTTTACCTTGTATTTACTTGCATCAAAATAAGCAGGTAAGGATTTAAAGGCCTTTAATGTATTCTCGTGCGCATTGGCAGTAAATAGAGTTTCCGGAGTTAGGAAATTTTCAAATTGAAAATAGTAGTCGTCAGATAATTCATTGGTATTGACTATTGAAAGTGTTCCGTAATCAGGTGCATCAACTTTTGTGCTACTCCATGAATTATCTTTAAACGTGTAGATGTGTAACTCACTAATTACGTTGTTAAGGACATTTAAAAGCAAATGGTTTTTGGTTGTTGAAATACCTGAAACGCTAGAAAAGGCATCAGGTTGGTAAATAAGATTAACCGTATGTTTTCCATTTAATAAATCGGTCATATTCAAGCTAATTATCGCACCTTGCTTATAGGTTGTACCATTCACGCTCCAATCTGATTTTAAATCAACTAGTAATTGATTATTCAATACGCCACTTGGAGCAGCATCATCAGGAATATCCAATGTCACAAGTTTGTCATTGTGCCAAACTTTGGTATTTCGAGTAAAGAATGTTACGGCTTGAAATATTACAATATATTTTTTATCGCCATCGCGCAATACACTTGGCCAAGAGCCAACATCGGTTTGATTTCCCTCATGAATTAATTGTGCATCTTTTAAATCTGTGCCACGTTTCCAGAGTTTAATTTGATTGGGATAGCCAGATGTGGTCATAGTGTTTTCACCAAAATCTGTAGCAACAATAATAGTGTTCATATCTACGTAAGTCGCACCACCTTTGGCTTCTGGAATAAAGAATCCATCTTCAATAAATTCCTTAGTGTTAACATCAAATTCTTTTGTAACTACTGCATCACCACCACCTTTTGATAATTGTACTAAAAATCTATTATAATCTGGATACAAGCCACTAGCACCTTTATAAACCCATTTTACACCATCTTGTTCTGATAGTGCATCAATATCTAGCAGAATTTCCCAGTTTGGATTTCCGCTTGTATAGTCTTCTTTCAAAGTTCTTCGCCAAATACCTCTCACATGATCTTGGTCTTTCCAAAAATTATAAACGTAATTACCATTGGTAGATGGGTAAGCAATACGGTCTGTTGAATTATAAATTTCCAAAGCCTTATCATAAATGTCTTGGTAATAAGGTGATTTGGTGAGCTTTTCTTCTGTTTTTTTATTTAAGTCGGTAACAAAAGCAAGTGCTTTTTCACTGTCAACTTCTTCCAACCAAAGATAAGGGTCTTCTTGTGCTTGCATATTGATATTTAAAAGTAAAAGGGCTGCGGAAAGTAAAAATAATTTTTGCATGTTGTTGGCAGTTTGCTGTGAATATTAAACACTAATTTAGTGAATATAGAACAGATTCAACTGAAAAGCACCAAATGTTTAATTGTTTACAAGTTGTTTTAATAATTCTTTATCTTTTTTTGTTTCAAATACAGATTCAGCTTGATTGATTAAGATAGTTATTTGCTCGCTTATTATGGATTCATAATCGTCTTGGTGCTTCTCTTGTTTTTTCAGATAATGCAACATATTTAAGAGTTTTTGCACAACTGTTGGGTCGTGCTTGCAATAGGTGCGTAATGATGCCATCATATTGGTTAATAGGGATTCAAAAGTAATAACAGCTACTTCACCGTAGCAAGTTTTTGATTCTTTATCAAAAATTAATTCAGAATCGTTTTTAAGTAATCGTAAAGCAAGTAACTCAGTAAGATAATCAATACCATTTAAAGCAGTGCCTGGGTCATTAATTCCTGGCGACATAGCCTTGACAATTATCTCGCTAATTTGCTTGAAAGCTAGATTGTAATTTTCTTTAACCAACTCGTTTTTAGATAGGTATATATTAGAAAAACAATTTGCAAGTTGATCATCATCTAATGGTTTTTCAGATAGCAGAAATGACTCGTTTTTTAAAATAAATAAACCTTTGGGCTTAATGATTTTAATTTTAGTTTCACAGCTCTTGCAAAATTCTATAATGCCTTCTACATTGTAATTTTGAAAGTAACCACTAGTTTTATAAGTATAAGCATGCCACGATTCTGTGTTGTAGGTTTTTGATGGTGAAACAGGGTTTTCGTTTTGAATGGTTATCATTTTTTGTAAACGCTTTTTGGCCTGTTCGTATATGGCATCAAGTATTTTGGAAATTTGAATACTTTGTGACATGTTATGAATGAAATAAATAAACGCACCCAAGCACACCATGGTTGCTAAAATACCTAAAAGAACGGCAAAGCCTGGTAGGTTATATTCCTCACCATTAGGTTCAATTGTAAACATGGTAAAGATGTTGTAAACAATTGTGGCCAAATAAAGTCCTAAAATTATTTGATTCCGTTTGTCAGAAACCAATCCTGGCAACAATCTCGGAGAAAAATTACTGGAAGCCTGACTCAATAAAAGCATCACCATGGAGAAGCTAAATACCATCATAGAAATCAGTCCAGTTATGCAAACGCTTAAAATATTTAAGGCTGTGTTCCCATTTTCAACAACCAAAATTGGTGTTGTTTCCAACAGAAATTTTGAAATACCTTGCTCTTCAAGGAGTATCATTAATAAAGAAAAGGAAAAACCAATAAACGTTAAAACAGTAGGATAAAAGGCTATATTGCCTTTTATGTTTTTGATTATAGAATAGAGATTGTTGAAAATTTTAGACATACATCACAGTTTATCTGAAAGATACAGTTTTTATAAAACGCATCCTATCAAAAAATGAATGCAGCTAATATTTGTAGCATTAAGGCTATAATTTTTTGCTTTAAGTTAATCGCTTACAAAAACATATGAGTTATAGCTGAAGTTACCAATGCTTTACGTTATCTTGCCCATGAATAACTTTCCTAAAATCATTTGGTGTTTTTTCATTCAATAGTTTTAATCCGCCTGACGCTTGTATTAATTCTTCAAAATGAATTTCTCGGCTGTCATATTGATTTTGATTAGCATAGGTAGTTATTAAAATAAAACTGTAAGGCGTGGCTTCATTGGGTTTAATTTCTAGTAACTCATAACTTTCAATATAGTCTTTTTTCATAGCAGCCTCACGCAATACTTTCCAATTATTTTGATAATAGTAAAGTGTTTCAGCGTGGTTGTCGTTCAGTACAGTTACAAAATCAATAGAAGATTGCTTATCCTTAGTTTGTGCATGGAATGTATTTATTACAAAGAAAAAAACAATACCAGTTAATAAGGTTTTCATAGTGTTTAGCTTAAGAAGTAACAAAGTAAAAAATCTTTTAGCTATTTGTTGTTAAGGAATATTTAAATCACTTATGTAAAGATGATATTTATCATATTTTTTCTAGGCTATTGTGTTTAACTTCAATGATATAAATATGAATATTATGAAGCCTAAAAAAAATCCCAATTTAGAAATAGGTCGCAATAGTGGTATTTATTTTGCTATTGGACTAAATGTGATGTTGCTTTTTACATATTTTGGTTTGGAGTATAAAACTTATGACAAGGATATAATTGCTCAAGATATTATTCTATTGTCAGATGATTTAGAAGATGATATTCCAATTACCAATATTGATGCGCCACCACCTCCGCCACCACCACCTGCAGCAGCTGCACCAGATGTTATTACTATAGTAGAAGACACTGAAGAAATAGAAGAAACAGTTATAGAAAGTTCTGAAACTAATCAAGAAGATGAAATTGCAGAACCAATTGAAGTGGCAGATGTTGAGGTTGTTGAAGTAGAAGAAGAAGTATCTGTTCCTTTTACAGTAGTTGAAAATGTACCTGTGTTTCCAGGGTGTGTTGGTAAGAATAATGCAGAATTAAGAGATTGTTTTGCTCAAAAAATGAATGAACATATCAAAAAACACTTTAAATACCCTGAAAGTGCTTTAGAAATGGGTGTGCATGGTAGAGTATTCGTGTTGTTTGCTATTGATTCCAACGGTCGTGTATCTAATATTAAGTCACGAGGTCCTGCTGCTTTACTCGAAAAAGAAGCAGAGCGCATAATTGGTTTGCTGCCCACTATGGAGCCAGGTAAGCAACGCGGAAAACCTGTAAAAGTGCCTTATAGTATTCCAATAAATTTTAAGATTCAAAAATAAGTTAGTTGCCCTTTTTAAGGGTATCTAACTTTTCTTGCGAATAGCTATTACCACCATCTGTATTCATAGCTTTTTGGTAGGCCTCAATGGCCTTGTCGGTTTGTTCAACAGCGGCATAATAATCTCCCAATGAGTCATATACATTAGAACTGTTTGGGTAGTTTTTAACATTTAATTTAAAGAAGGCTTCAGCTTTTTTTGGTAAATCATTTTGTAAACAACCATAGCCTATTTGATTAATCAAGCTTTCGTCAGGTAATATGGTATATCCCATATTATTTGAGACGGTCGCGTAATGTGATTCTATTTTGCTTATAACAGTTTCAGCATTTGATTCTGGATTCATTATTAACGGGATTAAATCATTGTCAATATCATACCATCCAAAAATATAACGTAAGCCATCATAGGTAGAGATTAGAGGGACACTTCCATGGGTGTCTTCATTATAGTATTTGTAACTAAAATCTAATCCGCTAGTTGAATTTGGAACAACTTCTTTTGAGAATGCAAGAATATCTCGAATGTGCTGCGTAGTTTGTGTTGTATCTTTTATAACCGTATTAATGGTCATATTTGAATCCATAGTATTGGCAATGCCTACAAATAATTTTTCATTCAAATATTGTTTCGAATTTAAAAGCGTTGAAGCTTCCTTAAGTGTGCTAGATTCAGCCCACCATAAACTCGGGTCAATAGCAATGTAACTGTTAAATAATTCAGGACGCTTTAACAATGTGTTAATTACAGTTAGTCCACCCAACGAATGACCAATATATACTTTGTAAGGACTCGTTGGGTATTTCTCGTCAATATAAGGCATAAGTTCCTTCTGAAGGAAATCCATAAATGCTTCCCCACCACCAGAGGTATTGGGTTCATTCATATTTAAATCCTTTGTAGGCGTTAAATCACGCATCCTGTCCGTATTCGGGATACCAACTACAATCATTTTAGGTACAATGGTATTGCCATTAATAGTACTTAATTGATGAATCATACCAACTACTGATGGAAAATGCGCACTTCCATCTAGTAAATATACAACAGGAAAGCGCTCTCCAGAATTAGGTTCAGTAAGTGGCACATGCACCCATAACCTACGAGGTTCATTTAAAACGGTTGATTGAATGGTGTCAATAGAACCAATATTTATCATGCCAAAATCGATATGTTGAGCCGTTCCCTGAAAACAATATAAGAGACTGGCTAGCGCAAAACAGATTAGTGATTTCATTTTGTAATTGAGTTATAAAAAGCAGGCAAAGGAAACTTTAGGTTGTTTAAAGGTATAAAAATTTGAGCCTAACAAACGAAGTTTAACAATTCATCATAAAAAAATAACAGTTCAGATGTTTCCATTTTACTTCTCTTTGATTTATATTGATATTTGTACCTGTCAATTAATAACGATCAGTATAACACTAAAACCATCATTATGAAGAAATTACTATTTATTGCTTTTGCATTAATTTTTGTTAATGTACAATCCCAAAATCAGTATGAAAAAGGCATGTCTAAAGCTTTTGAGCTCTGGGGTTCAGGAGACATGACTGCTGCTGAACAATTATTTGAACGCATTGCCAAAGCAGAAAAAGATGCCTGGCTGCCTTATTATTATGTAGCTCAAATTAATAGTTTGAAAAGTTGGGAAGAAAAGGATATTAATGTGCTTAAGGCTCAATTGGATAAAGCACAAGAATATATAGACATAGCAAAAAGTAAAAGCCCAAATAATCCTGAAATTATGGTCCTGCAAGCACATATTTATACTAATTGGGTAGCCTTTGATGGTGCAACCTATGGTATGAAATATGGTGGGATTATTGCTGAAATATATAATAAGGCATTAAGTTTGGCACCTAAAAACCCAAGAGTAGTCTATAATAAAGCTGAATGGGATATGGGAAGCGCGCGCTATTTTGGAAAAGATACAGCTCCATATTGTGAAGATATCAAAAAGTCAATTGAGCTATTTGATAGTTTTGAACCTGAAACTGAATTTTCGCCTAATTGGGGAAGGGAGCGTGCTGAACAAGTGTTAGCTGAATGCAAAAAATAATTATTGAATTCTGATTACAACGTATGAACAAACATGTAAAAAATATCATTATTACATTCTTTATTGGAGTTGGTGTTTTTTTAATTGGAAATTTTCTTTCTGATGGATTCAATTTTGATGATGCTAAAGATTTTCTTATAAATTTTGTGTTTTATCAGTTGTATGCTTTTGTACTTGGGTATTCTAATATGTATTACTTTACGTTTTTGGAATCAAGAAATTGGAAAAAGAACGAAAGCATTAAGCGTATTGCTATTGGTTTATTTGGTTCTGTTGTTATTACATTAATCGGGTTATTCTTTTTAAGAATGCTCACTTCATTGTATTACTATAATAATTCTTTTGATCAATTCTTAAATAATGAGAGTTGGAAACCGTATCAATTTGGACTATGGATTACCTTGAGTATAGTTGTGGTTTTTCATGTCATTTACTTTTATAATAAGTATCAACAGAATAAAATTAAAGAACAGAAGGTAATAGCAGGTACGGCTAGTGCCAAATTTGATGCTTTAAAAAATCAATTGGATCCACATTTTTTGTTCAATAGTTTAAATGTACTTACCAGTTTAATTGATGAGAACCCTGATAATGCACAACGTTTTACAACATCTTTGTCTAAAGTGTATCGCTATGTTTTGGAGCAAAAAAATAAGGATTTGGTTTCAGTTGATGAAGAATTGAATTTTGCCAGAACCTATATGATGCTTCTTAAAATGCGATTTGAAGATAGTATTGTCTTTGAAATCCCTGATAAAGCTTCAAATCCTGAAAGTAAGGTAGTGCCTTTGTCTTTACAGCTGTTATTAGAAAACGCTGTTAAGCACAATACCGTTACATCAAGTAAACCATTACATATTAAAATTTATGAGGATGAAGGAGATTTAATAGTCGAAAATAATTTTCAACCTAAACAAATTATAAAAAAGAGTAGTGGTGTAGGATTGAGTAATATCATGCAACGCTACCAATTATTGACAAACAGAAAAGTAAACATCAATCAACAAGCAAACCGTTTTGCAGTAGCAATTCCTATGCTTACAAAACAAATATCAATTATGGAATCAAATTACACAAATAGTAAAGAAGAGGCTTATTATAAGGCCAAGAAACGCGTAGAAGAGATTAAGGGATTTTATGGTAATATCATTTCTTACATAGTGGTTATACCCTTTCTAATCTTTATAAATTATAGAACATCATGGAACTTCCAATGGTTTTGGTTTCCTGTTTTGGGTTGGGGAATGGGAATAGTTTTCCATGCCTTCGGAGTTTTTGGTTATGGAAAGAACTGGGAGGAGCGTAAAATTCAAGAAATTTTGGAGAAAGAAAATCAACGTAAAAACTGGAACTAATGGAATCAAATTTTGATAAACAAAAACGGCTAGAACGTGCCAAAAAGCGCGTAAAAAAGATTAAAGGGTTTTATTCACATGCTTTGGTCTATGTGGTCATAAATTTAATGATAGTCATTATCAATGTACAAAATTTAGGTCCTGGAGAGAGTTACTTTCAATATGAAAATTTTTTCACGCTATTTTTCTGGGGAATAGGTTTAGCAGTGCATGGTCTTTCAGTTTTTCTACCCAATTTTATATTAGGGAAGAATTGGGAGGAACGCAAAATTAAAGCGATTATGGAGCGCGATAAAAAACACTGGAGTTGATATGAATCAAGATTCAAATAAACCTTACCAATTACGGAAAGCAGAAAAAAGAGTAAAGGAAATAAAAGGCTTTTATGTTCATTTGTTTGTGTATTTCGTTATTAACCTGATATGGATACTAATTTTAGTTGTTTCAAATGACATGTCAAGTTATACGCAATACGGTTTTTGGGGAATGGGATATGGTCAAGTTTCTATGGCTATTTTTTGGGGAATAGGTATCTTAACACATTGGTTTTTAGTGTTTGGAAAGAACATGTCATTCTCAAAGAAATGGGAGAATAGAAAGATAAAAGAGTTACTTGATAAAGAAAATAAGTACTGGGAATAAATTAATTATTCTGTATAAATTATAAGTTAATGAACGTAATAATAATTGAAGACGAAAAACCATCTGCAAGGCGGTTGCAGCGTATGTTAGATAAATTAACTATTCAAGCAGAGACCATGCTTCATTCTGTTGAAGAGTCGATTGAATGGTTTCAAAACAATCCACATCCAGATTTGATATTTTTAGATATTCAGTTGAGTGATGGTTTGTCGTTTGAAATTTTTGAAGCTGTCGAAGTGAAATCTGCAATCATTTTTACAACAGCTTATGACGAATATGCACTTCAGGCATTTAAACTTAATAGCATAGACTATTTATTGAAACCTATTGATGAGGACGAACTGAATAAAGCCATAAAAAAATATCAGGAAAATCAACCACAAAAACAACAAGTTACAATAGATTTTAATGATATAAAGAAACTATTGATCAATCCAATAGAACGCGAATACAAAAAACGATTCTCTGTCAAGGTTGGGCAGCACTTAAAGCTCATTAATATTGATGAAATAGAATGTTTTTTTAGCGAAAATAAAGGCACCTATTTATATACTATTGAAGGTAGAAACTATCTCATTGATATGACTTTGGATCAATTGGAGGAGGAGTTGGAGCCTCAAATGTTTTATAGAATAAACAGAAAGTTTTTTGTAAATATAAATGCTATAAAAGATATGGTAAGTTATACCAATTCAAGACTTCAAATAAAACTAAATAACTATAACGAACAAGAAGTTATTGTAGCACGAGAGCGTGTTAGAGATTTTAAGAATTGGTTGGAGTAATTTTATTACTTTAATTTAGGATGAGTTAAACCCGTAGTATCTGTCAATGTTTTCATAAAGGCAATAAGCTGTTGCTTTTCTCTAGACGAAAGACCCAAAGGTTCTGGAGAAAGGGTTTGATTGTCAATTTCTAATCCCATACCAGAACCACCACCATGATTATAAAACTCTATAACGTCTTCTAAAGTTTCAAAACTGCCGTTATGCATGTAAGGAGCTGTTAACGCAACATTTCTAACAGTTACTGTTTTAAAAGAACGCTTAAACATTTGTAAATCTTCTTTACCTAGGTTATTTTGCATACGTCCTAAATCGTTATCCAGTATAGGATTTATAGTATCAAATCCTTGAGTAATTCCCAAAACCTCAGATTCGGTTTCTGCATAAAATGGTGGTACTGTGCCGTTAAAGGCAGGTACAAAATGGCAAGTTGCACAAGCAGCTTTCCCCATAAATAAATTAAAACCAGCTTCTGCTTCTTTGGGATACTGTTTTATCTCATTTCTTACATACTTATCAAATTCACTATTGAATGAAGTGAGCGAATTCACATAAGCTGCAATGGCATTACTAATAGACCGTTGGTCAATAGTTTGCTTATTAATGCCTTTATATGATGCATCAAACATAGCTCTGTATGTTGCATCATGTCTCAAGCGTTCAGCAATTAAATTAAAGTCAATATTAAACTCTAAATTGTTTTCAACTACATGATTGACTTGCCTTTCTAAATCATATTCGCGTAAGTCCCAAAAATAGCGAGAAGCATAAGCCGCATCAATAAGTGTAGGCGAATTTCTGGTCGTAAAAACACCTGTTTTGTTCGTTTTACTTTTTGGAAGACCATCGGCAAACCCTTTTTGTGGATTATGGCATGTGGCACAAGACATGGTTTTATCGCTTGATAAATTCGTGTCGTAAAATAATTTTTCACCCAGAGCAATAGTTTCAGGATTGTCTAATGGTAAAAATGAGAATTGCGAATAATGGTTAGTATCTAAAAAATCTTCATCAAATAGGTTGGTAGCGTCATAATTTTGAGCATGATATATAGAACGATCAGTAGTGATATTAGTAGCTTTTTGAAAAGCATAAATATCGCGATATAATGGATTGATAACTTCTTTTAAAAATGACATGCGGTCAAAAGAATCAAAATCATTACTGGATTTGAGTTGTTTTTGCCCTTTCTTGAAGTGTTTTAAAATGGATTTAAAGTGTTTCCTTTCATCTTTATCAAAATCATCAGATTCAAAAAATAAAAATGTTTGTTCCATACTTTGCAAACTGGTTAAAGCATCTGTTAAGGCATTTCCAGAACCTGGTGTGTCAAAACCTGTAACACCTAAAGCAAAAATACGCACACAGCTTGAACGTAAAGCTTCCATTATTTGAACATCCCTTATGCGAACACCTTTTTCACTGTTCGTGAGTAATTGGAGACGTTGCTTGAGTTCAATAGTCAGTGTTTTAATATTAGGTCTGACTTCAAGTACATCCTCAATAAACAGTAACTCATCCAGTGTTTGGAATCCGTTTGGAGGAATGACTTGGGTAGTTTCTTCGTTGAATTTAGGTATTGGGCCACCATTAATATACCAATGCACATAAGCTGAATGGAAATAATCCAGAAAAAACTCTACCTTTTTAAAGGCTGTTCGGGTTGTAAGAAATTGTTTCTGAAGTGAATCTACTGAAATGGTATCTATCAAGCTCATTTCAGTAAGTGTATTTACCTCATTTTGTAAGGCAACTAAATTATCATAATAGTATTTGGATGCCTGTATATTGTTGTTTTGATTATAATTTTTATTTGGGATAGTTACACTATACAGTGAAAAAAGGAGACAAATTGTAAATATAACTGTTAAGGCTCTCATGAATTAGTTTTTTAGTCTTCAATACGGTTATCATCAAAGGCAGATGGTAATAATTTAGGAATAAACTTAATTACTAAAGGCAATAATAAAGCACCACCTGGTAACATAAAAATGGCCAGGCTAGGTATGGATTTAAAAATATCAAGCAATTGTTCGTTTACTTTTTTCTGCTCATCATCATTAAGGTCACGTACTGTAGATTGTGTGAGCAATTTCATTAATTCCTTGCTTTCGCGTAATTCATTTAACAAACGTTTGCTGTTTCTGGAAATCAGTTTGTTAACCATTTTACTCGAATTATCATAAAAGGTTTTTACAAGGTTTTTAGAACTTAATAATGCAATTTTATCTTTATGCTTTTCATAGAAAAAATTAATAGACTCCATGGCATTGGTAATAATGTGATGATCCAACTTTAAATCATGACCTAATTGGTTCAAAAACTTTTTCTCGTCCTTATCAATAACAGAATCACCCCAAGTAGCCATGCACGCTATATCAATTATATAGTAAGATTCTTCAATTGTTTTAATTTTACCTATAGCTTCATGATAGCTTATTTTTTGACTGTGCTGATAGCGTAGTGATTGTTCAAATAAATTTATTAAACTATGGTCATAATTGCTTTTTTCAACTTTAGCATTTAAGGCTTCCACGACAATAGTTTCAATAGATGACTCAAAATTCTGTATGTAGGATTCAGAAATTTTATTGTTCTTCAAATACATCTTATAGGCTAAAATGTCAGTAAATAATAAGGCGTTAGTAATAAAGTAATTAAAGCTTTTGTCAATGATGTTGTCATCAATTTGAATGCGCTTGTGAATTATTTTCTCTAATAGGCTATTTGATTTCTTTTCACCCAATAAATCAGAAAAAAAAGTGGTTTTATGTGCATTTATTTTAGTGTAAAAATCAATAACACTATCTGCAAAATCATCGTTACTATCAGAAATATGGTGTGTATAATAAAAGGCTAACAGGAAATTTATTTTACAAATTTCCTCATTTGTAAAGTCATCATTTTTTATAAGGTTACCAATGACCATGATATTGCTACCATATATAAAGCCACAATATCTTAAGCTTTCATAAAAAGAAATGATTGCTGTCTTATTTAGTTTTTCAATAAGAACAGCATCCTTGAGTAGTTTTTTTATCCAGCCATTAGCCGATGGATTCATGCTATTAATTTTATTGGGTAAAGATAATTTTTATATCCATAAGAAGAAGCCTTTTTTCCTTTAACAAAATATTAACAAAACCGACTTTCGTGTTTTTCCGTAGGTATAAGTGAGAATCAAAAATAATTAACAAAAACCTCACATTATGAAAAACATGAAAATTTATTTGGGAATCGGAATTTTTGCGATTGCTGGTTTCCTATTAGTTGCAGCCGACCATATTGATGCGCCAGCCGTATCTGGTGGCACAAGTGATGTTACTGATTTCTATGCCTTCCAAGGTGAAGATACAGATAACGTTGTATTTGTTGCAAACCTACAAGGTCTTTTGGCGCCTGGATCAACAGACGCAGCCACATTTGATGAAAATGTGCTTATTGAATTCAATATTGATACCGATCAGGACAATGTTGAAGACCTCGTTATTCAAGCTATTCCTAGAGATGGTAAAATGTACTTTTTTGGGCCAGTGGCACCTTCAATTACAGGATTAAACAGTTCTATTATGACAAGCGCAACACAATCAAGTGTTGATATTTCTACGAGAATGACGCCAGTTATAGAGCAAAATGCTGGAATGAAATTTTTTGCAGGACCTCGTGATGATCCATTTTTTATGGACTTTGCACAGTATAGTGATATTATAGCTGGAAACGCTACCGGATTTGATAATCCAGGCAGTGACACCTTTCAAGGAACTAACGTATTGTCAATAGTTGTGGAAGTACCAAAATCAATGGTTGGTAGTTCTGGAACCGTGAATACTTGGGTGGAATCAAAAAGAAAACAATAATAAACTAAAAGACTTTAAATTATGAAAATTATAAATATAAAATACCTAATAATGACATTAGCTTTAGCAGCAATTAGTTTTAATTGTTCTAATGATGATGACTTTACACCGCCAAATAATGGTGGAGGCAATAATGAACCTGATTTTTCAGGTGTGTATGCCCAACAAGATCAAATGGGACGTCCTGCAGTGAATACTGTGTTTGTTTCAAGTGGAAGTAAAAATATGTTTAATACTACTATTCCTACGCAACAAAACGCAGCCTTTCAAAGTATGTTTCAAACCAATTTAGAAGCTTTAAGTCCTGCTTTTGCAAACCCAGGTGATATGAATGCTCTTGGACAAGACTCTGCAGCATTTACTACACTATTAGCTACTGATGTGCTTAATCTATCATTGGATGGTGAAACCACGTTTTACAATCCAAATTCTGGTGCACTTCTTACAGGTCGCGCTTTAACCGATGATGTGATAACCGTTGAGTTGTTATTGATTTTTGGGGGTGAGGATTTTACAGAAAATCCAACCTTATCCAATGATAATGTAGATGCAAACGACAAACCGTTCTTAACCTCGTTTCCTTACCTAGCAAGCCCTTGGTAGGATATTAAAAAGCATCAAAGTCTGCCCTGACTTTGATGCTTAATCTAAACCAGTAATGTTATGAACACAGCCTTAAACCCAAACCATTTCTATCAATTTGCCTTATTATTTGTGAACATAAATTATTAATTAAACACTATTTATTATGAAAAGATTTAGACAAATTTTTGGAATCAGTTTGCTGTTAGGCGCTGGTTTATTCATTATCGCAGCAGACCATATTGATGCTCCAGAAGTACAAGGCGGTACAAGCGATATTACTGATTTTTATGTTTTTCAAGGAAAAAACACAGACAATATGGTATTTGTTGCTAACCTGCAAGGACTGTTGAGTCCAAATGCAACAGCAAATGCTAGTTTTGACGAGAATGTCATGATTGAATTTAACATTGACACCAATGGTGATAATGTTGAGGATTTAGTAATTCAAGCCATTAAAAAAGACGACAAAATGATTTTTGTTGGTCCTGTAGCGCCTTCGCAAACAGGTTTAGTTAGTACGCTTGAAGCTTCAAACTTTGGTAACGATGTTTCTAAAGTAGAAATCACGCCTTATGGTTCACCAGCAATTATAGGTACATCCAGAGATGGTATGTCATTTTTTGCCGGTCCTAGAGACGATCCGTTTTTTATGGATTTTGCCCAGTACAGCGCTATTATAAGTGGCAATGCATCTGGATTTAATAATCCTGGGTCAGACACGTTTGCTGGTACCAATGTGCTATCAGTAGTTGTAGAAGTTCCAAAGACCATGATAGGTGGTTCGGGAACAATCAATACGTGGGTAGAATCAAAAAGAAAACAATAATCCTTAAAAAACGAAAATCATGAAAACTATTATAAAAACACACGCTTTGTTAAATAATGTTAGAAAGGTGTTTGCTCAAAAAACAATAATTATAGCTGTTGCTACATGTTTTGCTGTTGTAGCTTTTAGCTGTAGTAAAGAGGACGAGATAACCAATTCGTCTGAAACGGAAATAGCAAGTAAAAAAGGTGGTCCTTTTTATGCCGTTTATTTACAAGAAGACCAAATGGGAAGACCAGCAGTAAATACAGTATTTGTAAGTTCTGATAGTAAGGACTTATTTAATGTAACTGTGCCTTCTGAACAAAACGGATTATTTCAATCCATGTTTCAGAATAATTTAGAAGCCTTAAGTCCCGCATATGCCAATCCTGGTGACACAAATGCTTTAGGTCTTGATGCAGCAACTTTTACTGGACTTTTAGCTACAGATGTTTTAAACGTTTCATTAGATGGAGTAACAACCTTCTTTGACGGAACCAATGTGCTTACAGGTCGCGCTTTAGCTGATGACGTCATAACTGTAGAGTTATTACTAATATTTGGTGGCGAGGACTTTAGTGAAAACCCAACATTATCCAATGATAATGTGGATGCTAATGACAAAGCTTTTTTAAGCGACTTTCCATATTTAGCGTCTCCTTGGTAGAATAATTCCAATCAGGGCATACTACGGTGTGCTCTGATTTATTAAAACAACAATAACAACAAAAAACACAATATGATGACATTAACAACAAAAAATATAATCGTATTAATCTGTTTAATGGTCATGATGAGTTGTCATGATAACAATAAAACAATAACAGATCCAACTACATACAATACTTACCTTGAATTAGTCGAGAATGATGCGTTGCAAATGGTGAATAATGATTTACTATTTTGGGAAAAAAAGCTAGAAAAAGAAGAAGGACAGTTTCCATATCTCGCCAAAATTGCAGCATGTCATTCTCAATTATTCAACGCAACTGGAGAAGTGGTTCACTTAATTCAAGCTGAAAAAAGCTTATTGGAAGTTAATGAGCGAACTAATTATAACCATGTAGGCTATTTAAGAATGCTTGCAAGAAATTACATTTCGCAACACCGCTTTAAAGAAGCCTTACAACTACTTAAAAAGGCAGAATTGAATGGTGAAAATATTTCTGCGACCTACAAAATGCTTTTTGATGTGCAATTGGAATTAGGTAACGCTGCAGATGCCAAAAAGTATTTAGAACGTATCAAAAACTTTAGTGATTTTGATTATTTAATTAGACTCTCCAAATGGAGCGATCACGAAGGTAATTTAGATGCGGCTATTAAGTATATGGAAAAAGCCACAGCAATTGCTGAATCTTCAAATATTAGCACAACCATGCAATGGGCTTACACCAATTTGGCGGATTTTTATGGACATGCAGGAGAAATTCAAAAATCCTATAACCATTATATCAAAGCTTTAGAACTAGATCCTAATGATGCTTATGCCAAAAAAGGGATAGCCTGGATTGTGTATTCCTATGAACGTAATCCAGAAGAAGCCATGCGTATTTTAAATAGCATTACGGCCAATTATCAAGTGCCAGATTTGTATTTGCTTAAGGCTGAAATAGCTGAATTTTTAAATAAAGAAGAAGACCAGATAGAAAACGTTAAGACTTATGAGCAATTGGTTTCAAATGAGTTATATGGAGACATGTACAATGCTTACAACATTGAATTGTATGTTAATGAAAAGGAAACAGTTAATATGGCTATTGAATTAGCTCAGAAGGAAGTTCAAAACAGACCAACGGCTCAATCCTATGACTTATTGGCTTGGAGCTATTATAAAAAAGGAAATGTTAAAAAGGCGTTAAGCATTATGGAAGATTATGTGGTTGGTTATACTTTTGAACCGCTTGCTATGTATCACTTGGCAATTATTTATAAAGCCAATGGAATGGATGAAAAAGCCAAGGAATTAAAAGCTGAATTGGAAGCAAGTCTTTATGAACTTGGACCAGTTATGGAGCAAGATATCAAAAGAATTTAACCAACAAACCAACTATAACTTATGCTTTTTAAGATTAAACCCATTTTTATATTTGTTTTCTTTTTCTGCTGTCATTGGATCATGGCACAAGACGATATTAAAGGTCTTGTTTTAGATGATTCAGGGCAACCTCTAGAAAACGCATATATTTATAATACAAACTCTACAAGTCATGCGCATACATTAGCCAATGGGTCTTTTATATTGGAAAATAATAAACTAGGGGACACTTTAAATATTGGTCTTTTAGGATTTGAAAAAACCATTATAATTGTCACCAATGCACATCTTTCAGATGGGTTAGAAGTCAGTTTAAAGGCGAAAGCCATATTGCTAGATGAACTTATAATCACTGAACAAGTGAGTGCCCTTAACAGTGTGGCTAAAATAGATTTGGAAACCAATCCTGTAAATTCCTCACAAGAAGTATTACGAAAAGTGCCTGGCCTCATTATTGGACAGCATGCTGGAGGTGGAAAAGCAGAACAGATTTTCTTACGTGGTTTTGATATTGATCATGGTACCGATATTAGTTTGGCTGTTGATGGTATGCCTGTAAATATGGTATCTCATGCTCATGGACAAGGCTATAGCGATTTACACTTTTTAATTCCAGAAACAGTCAATGCCATTAACTTTGGTAAAGGACCGTATTATGCTAATAAAGGTGATTTTGCTACTGCAGGTTTTGTAGATTTTAATACCAAAGACAGGCTAGAAAGCAGTGAAATTAGTTTGAGTATTGGTCAGTTTAATTCCTTAAGAACATTAGGTATGTTTGACCTATTAAAAAACAACAAACGTTCCAATGCTTATGTGGCTCTTGAATATATTGCCTTTGATGGACCCTTTGATTCACCACAAAATTTTAACCGTTTAAATCTTTTTGGGAAATTCAGTACCTACTTAAAAGGTAATGATAAATTATCGGTAAGTGTGTCACATTTTACGAGTCGTTGGGATGCGTCTGGACAAATACCACAACGCGCTGTTGATAGTGGTTTAATCACACGATGGGGAGCCATAGATGATACCGAAGGCGGGACTACTTCTAGAAGTAACGTAAATGTGAGTTATAACGCTTTGTTAAAAGAGGATTTACAATTCAAGTCTAATGTGTTTTATTCCAAATATGACTTTGAGCTGTTTTCAAATTTCACATTCTTCTTAGAAGATCCTATCAATGGTGACCAAATAAAACAACATGAAAGCCGAAATATTTATGGGTTTAATACCCAGTTCATAAAAGACACCCAACTGGGAAATATTGAAACCAAATTAACATCAGGTTTTGGTTTACGCCATGATCAGGTAGATGATGTTGAGTTATCGCACACCTTAAATCGGAATGAAACTTTAGATTATTTGGCTTTAGGCGATGTAAATGAAACCAATATGTTTGGATTTATTAACGCCGAATTTGAGTTGAACAAGTTTGTGATTACACCAGCCTTGCGTTTGGATTATTTTAAGTTCATGTATAATGACGACTTGATAACACCTTATGAAACTCAAGCTGAAACTAAAACAACATTCAGTCCAAAACTGAATATCTTTTTTAATCAGAATAACAACTTACAATGGTTTTTAAAATCAGGAATTGGGTTTCATTCTAATGATGCTAGAGTAGTGGTGGCGCAAGGTGGTGAGGAAATATTACCAAAGGCCTATGGAACTGATTTAGGCGCTATCTGGAAACCCTTTCCGAAAATGGTGTTCAATTCAGCTGTTTGGTACTTATTTTTAGAACAAGAGTTTGTATATGTCGGTGATGCAGGTATTGTTGAGCCTAGCGGAAAATCAGAACGTTATGGTTTAGACATTGGTCTGCGTTATCAATTTACAGATTGGTTGTATTTTGATACTGATGCTACGTTTACACATGCAAGAAGCGTTGATGAACCGGATGGTTCCGATTACATTCCATTGGCACCAGACTTTACACTTACAGGAGGTTTGGCTATTAATGATCTAAAAGGTTTTTCGGCAGGCATACGCTATCGTTATATTGATGACAGACCAGCCAATGAGGACAACTCCGTTGTAGCTGAAGGCTATTTTGTGACCGATTTAAATATGAATTATGCCCTAACCAAAAACTTGAGTTTTGGCGTAGTTATAGAAAACGTGTTTGATACCGAATGGAACGAAACCCAGTTTGCAACCGAATCACGATTGCAAAATGAACTAAATCCAGTTGAAGAAATACACTTTACACCTGGTACACCATTTTTTATGAAAGGTGTTGTAAGTTATAGATTTTAAGAATTTGTTGTTAATGAAGAAACTAACAAGAGTCTGAAGTTTTATGCTAAGAAGTTTGTTAGGAGTTTTTTGTTAGTTGGAAAGCGTCTGTGAAAGCAGACGCTTTTTTTAACTTTCAATTATATACATTTAAATATTCATCAATTAATGATATAAGTTCCTTCGCTTTTGATAACGTATCTTTTGATTTTTCTATTTCCCCATTAGGTCGTAACTTATTTTTCTAAAAAACTTTATCATATATTATATACTAAAGTATGTGAATCTTTTTGGTTAGTCATAATAGCTACAAAGTCTCCTTTGCTATAGGTTTGGGTGTTGGTGTTTGAATTTTTATTTCATCTGAAAACTTCATCCATTCTTTTAACAGTTCGGCATATTTTTCTTTCTCAAATTCCTTAAGATCATTTTGCTCGCCAATATCATTTGAAAGGTCGTAAAGCGCAAAATTTTCAACTTTAAAGGGGCGTGTGAAATTTGTAATTTTCCAATGACCTTTTCGTAGCATAGCATGTCCGTAATGCTCCAGCCCAAATACATAATCTGAATCATGAATTTCATTTGTTTCCCCAGACACAAAGGGAATTAGAGAATTACCTCTTAATGGATAAACTTTATTCCCATCGTAAGCTTCAGGATACTTAACATTGGCTACCTCATAAAAAGTGGGCGCCAAATCCAATAAGCTGGTAAAACCATGATGGATTTCATTTTCTCTAGTCACATTTGGTCCTTTAATAACCATTGTTGTATTTATACCTCCTTGGGTAGCATAATCTTTGAAATATCTAAAAGGAGACGAACCGGCTTCTGCCCATTGCGGGCCATAGGAGATATAAGAATTAGCATTGCCCATATTATCATAATCATCATTGTAATAATCCTTTAAACTTCCAAAACTATCATGACTTATAAAGTCTCTGTAGGCAGCGCCATTATCAGACATGAAAACAAACAATGTGTTTTCATATTCTCCAATGTCTTTTAGGTGTGTAATCAATCGGCCAATATTATAGTCTAAATTATCAACCATACCTGCATACAATTCCATTTTTCTAGCTTCTTTCATCTGGTCTTTAGGAGATAAAGAGTCCCAAGGGACCACGTCTTCATGACTAGGAGGAGCTATAATCTCATTTGGAATTATTCCTGCTTTTTTAAGACTGTTTAATCTTCGTTCACGTAACTTTTCATAGCCGTCATCATATTGCCCCTTATATTTTTTCCAATATTTTTCATCTACTTGTAAAGGCCAGTGTGGCGATGTATAAGTTGCAAAAGCAAAAAATGGCTGCTTATCATCTTTATTCAAATCAATGTATTCTATAATTTTATCGGTATAAAAATCTGTAGAGTAATTACCAGCTTTCCATGAAATAGAATCTCCATCCTCGGTATAATTTGAATATCCATTATGCAAAGCGCTTCGGTTGTTGTAATGATTGCCTGCACCTTCTAGAAGAACAAACGAATGTTCGAATCCTTTTTGATGCGGATTAGATTCAGGCTCTTTACCTAGATGCCATTTGCCAGCCATATAGGTATGGTAGCCAGCATCTCTTAATAATGCTGGAATGGTTACTATCCGGTTTGTTAATTTTCCTTCATAGCCAAACTCGGTCGTAATCCGACCTTGACCACCCATTCCTGCAATATGGTTGTCATTTCCAGACAACAGCATGGCACGAGTAGGCGCACACATAGGAGCCGTGTGGAAACTACTAAACTTAATGCCTTTATGGGCTAAAGCATCGATGTTTGGTGTTTGAATATCTCCACCATAACAACCTATATCACCATAGCCTAAATCGTCGGCAACTATTAATACAATATTAGGTCTCTCATAGATTTTCTTTTTAGCTTCCTTTTTAGCATCCTTTTCGGAACATGATAATATGATGCCAAATACGAGTAAGATTGAGAAGACATGTGTGATAGACTTGTACTTTTTGAATTTATATGCTTTGATGTGTACGTGGCTAAAATCGAATAGTTGTGATTTTTTCATCGGAATTTATGGTTTTACAATCCCTTTATACACTCTATTCTAGAGTCTTGTAAATAGATTTTACGTAATTTAGTAAATAAAAACCGAATAAACGCAAGTGGAGCTATCTGGCTTAAGCAATTGTAGTTAGTAGGCGAGAGCAAGCAATTATTTTTATACATTGCTAGCAAAAGTTTTTCATTCCTTATTCAAAAATTCAAAAACTATATTATTCTTTTCAGATTCCATTTCACAAGTCCAACTATCAATAAACCATCTTCCATTTTCATAATGTAGTTGGATACTATTCAGTCCTCTAATATTAGATTCCGTTTTTGGGTCAGTTCGGATTTCAAAAGCACTCCAAACTTGTGCAATATTTCCATATTTACTTACTATTCTTTTAAGTTCCTTTTCGTAAAAATCCTCTTTAGGTGATAATCCAATTGGAATATATTCCGCTTCAAGAGTATGTGATTCTGCTTTCCCATTTTCGTCTAGTCTTGTTATAACAGCATTTTCCGAATGAATATACTTATCTCGCTCAAATTCCCATGGCTCACTATTCGAACCTGAAACAACATCATAATATGCATTTATGATTGCATCTACTGATATTACGTCTTTTGCGTACTCTTCTTTAGTAGTTTGCCCTAAAATTGAATTGAGAGCAAAAAATACGCTGATTGATGTAAGAATGATTTTGTTCATATGATTGGTTTTAAATTTTTGCTGACGTCTTTATATATATTGTTATGCGTTAAAGCATCTATTTAGCAAATGTTTTTCCATATAAATAAAATGGGTTAATACTTTTCTTTACTATTTAATGCCCTTCGTTATAAAAAACTAAACCGTAAATTATCAACAGCGCATTTTTATATCAATCTAAATATCAACAGTGTGTGACGTGTGTCTTGGTTTATGGTGCGCTAGCAACAGCTCCTAATGTGTACAGTTGTTCCATAGTCGGTGTTTCGCTACCACCTGCAGGTTCTAGTGTAATACCAAAGGCTTCAGAAGCATTGGCATTGCTTATAGTAAACACTTTGTTGTCATCCGTGGCAAAGTTGTCAATAGTTCCTAAACTAGTAGGCGTGAGTGGGCTTAATGTTAAAGACCAAACCTGATACACCTTGCCTCGTGGAGGTTCTGGTAAGCCTTGGGCGTCTAGGTAAATGTTATTAGTCTTTTTATCCCAATACACCTTGGCATAGGCTTCCGGATACACAGCTTGTCCAGATAAAGGCACGGCTATGATATCTTTATCACGTATTACTGAAAGTAGTTTATTGGCTTCTTCCAAACTTGCGTTGGCTCTGCTTATTTGTTCTTCAAGAAGTTGGTTGTCAATAAGCTGCTTGTTCATTTCAGTTTCAACCGTATTCATTTCAGATTGTAAGGCACTATTTTGGTTCAATAACCAGATGAGGCCACCAGCTAGTAATACAGAGGCTGCCCAACCTGTGTAGGCAAACCAATTGGTTTTTGGTTTTCCAGGTAATGGAATAACTTTAGGTTCAGTTTTACTTAAACCTAATGCTTCTTTAACAGCAGTAAATATATGTTTAGAATCCGATGGTCTTGCGGCAGCTGTTAGCTTAATAATAGCCGCTTCAATTTTTAAAACTTCATCTAAAATATCCGGATTTTCTAACAGCTTTTGATACACGGCTTCGTTTTCTTCTTCAGAAAGGGCACCAGCTATATAAAGCTCTAAAATTCCAGATTCTATGTACTCTTTATTCGTCATTAGGTTACATCCAACATATTTCGCAATTCGTTAATACAATTTCTATTGCGTGTTTTTATAGTGCCAATAGGCATTTCTAAAGTTTCTGAAGCTTCTTTTTGCGTATATCCTTTAAAGTATAACAGCTCAATGACTTCAATGCATTTTTTGGCTAACTTTTTTACAAATTTTTTAATGCCAATGGCATCGGTTTGGCTGTTTAGGTTTTCATGGTTCTCAAGTATATCTACGAAAAAATCGGCATGAAGGTTTTTTTTAGAATTTTTAAAGGTTTTAGACCGTGTTTTGTCTATAGCGGCATTTCTGGCAATGTTTATAAGCCAGGTAAAAAATCGACCTTTTTTAGATGAATAACTACTGGCATTATGCCAGGCTTTAATAAACACGTCTTGCATCACTTCTTCGGCAATATCATGATCCCGAACAATGTTATAAATAACGCCATGCATACTGTCACTATACATATTATAAAGTGCTTCAAAAGCTTTTTCATCTTTGTTTTGAAACTTTGAAACCAGAAGCTCTAATTGCATGTAGTGTTTATTTTTCACCAAAGTAGTCAATAATTAGCAATAAAAAAAGCTGCACAAGGCAGCTTTTACAAATTTGTTTTGTGAGATAGTTATTCAATAACACCTGCACAACTTACACGAGCACCAGCGGCTCCAGATGGTTGTGAGGTAAAATCATCGGCACCTTTATGTACAATAATGGCTTTGCCCAATACATCTTTTGCAGGATCACCACAACCAATGCACCATTCATCAGTAGTTAGGGTAATGGTTCCATTGCCTTTTTCATCAGCATTAAAATTGCCTATATCGCCTTTGTGATAACCTGCAGCATCACCCCATTTTCCATGTGGTTGTCCTGTAGGGTTCCAATGGCCACCTGCTGAAGTACCATCATCAGCCGAACAATCAGCTGTTTCATGCAGATGAATAGCATGTGTTCCTGGCTCTAAACCAGACATGATAGAGGTAAAAGTAACCTGACCATTCTCTTGCCTAAATACAGCATTACCAGTTACATTACTACCGCTTTTTGGACTTAATGCCACTTTTATTTTTTCAACTTCTTCAGTTTTGGTCTCAATCACAGCTGGTTCTTCCATTTCTGTTGTTTCAGTTGTTTCCATTTCTGTGTTTTCCTTTTTATCCTTCTTACAAGCAAAAACAGTAACAAGAATACATAGTGTAAGTAATAAACTTATTTTCTTCATGATGTTTAATTTCGTTTTAGTTACTATAAAATTACATATTATTTAAATCATAATAAAATATGTAGAGGTAAGAATATGATAATTATCATATTATGTTTAACGCATTCGCAATAATTTTGAGCCATATTACAAAAGGTATGTCAAGCAAGTTGATAAATAAATATAATATAGCAGGACCTCGTTACACGAGTTACCCAACCGTACCGTATTGGGATAGCGCAACGTTTTCTCAATCAAAATGGTTGCATACTGTACAAACGTCATTTAAAGAAAGTAATCATGATGAAGGTATTAGTTTGTACATTCATTTACCATTTTGTGAAAGTTTGTGTACGTTTTGTGGCTGCAATAAGCGTATAACTAAACGTCACGAAGTAGAGTCGCCATACATTTCTTATGTGCTTAAGGAATGGGATTTATACTGTGAAAAATTTGAAGGTAAGCCCCTAATTAAAGAATTACATTTAGGAGGTGGTACCCCTACTTTTTTCTCGCCAGATAACTTAAAAAGATTGATAGAAGGTATTCTATCTAAAAGTCAGGTTGCCCAGAATCATGAGTTTAGTTTTGAAGGTCACCCTAACAATACAACTCGAGAGCATTTACAAACGCTTTACAATCTTGGCTTTAGACGTGTAAGTTTTGGAGTGCAGGATTATAATTTAAGCGTTCAAAAAGCTATCCATCGTATTCAACCTTTTGAAAATGTGCAATTTGTAACAGAAGCCGCTAGAGAGATTGGTTATACATCAATTGGTCATGATATTATTTTTGGATTACCCTTTCAAACGATTAATCATGTACAGGAAACGATTACAAAAACCAAATTATTAAAACCTGATCGCATTGCTTTTTATAGCTATGCACACGTTCCTTGGATAAAAGGAAATGGTCAACGCGGTTTTAGTGAAGCCGATTTGCCAAAACCTGCAACCAAACGTGAACAATATGAATTGGGCAAACAATTGTTGGCTGATTTAGGTTATCATGAAATAGGTATGGATCATTTTGCATTAGAGACAGACACGCTCTATAAAGCCATGTTATCCAGGTCATTGCATCGCAATTTTATGGGTTATACAGCTTCCAAAACGCAAATGATGATTGGTTTAGGTGTGTCGTCTATTAGTGACAGTTGGTATGGCTTTGCTCAAAATGTAAAGGATATAAAATCATATTACAACCTATTGGATAAAAATCAAATTCCTGTTTATAGAGGTCATATTTTAAATTCTGAAGATTTAATTATTAGAACCCACATATTAAACTTAATGTGTCATTTTGAAACAACTTGGGATAATAACCAAATGAGATTTAATGATTTACCTGATGTATTAATAAAATTAAAAGAAATGGAAACTGATGGTTTGGTTGATATAGAATCAAAATCATTACAAGTAACAGAAAAAGGAAAGCCCTTTGTACGGAATGTTTGTATGGCATTTGACCTGCTTTTACAGCGTCAGCAGCCAGAAAAACAATTATTTTCAATGACTGTTTAACGCATGTTAATAAAAGATTAAAGCATTGACAATAAGAAAGGTTCTGTAAAAAATATCGTAAATTATAGTAGTATTTGTTTAACTTAAAATTAGAAACCATGAAAAAAATAATAGTCCCTATAGATTTTTCTGAATATTCAGATTACGCATTAGAAACGGCTGCCATGCTTGCCAAAAAAAACAATGCCGAGATTTTAGCCTTACACATGTTGGAAATGTCTGAAGCCATATTAACTAAAGGCGAGAATGAGATGCAAATGGAAACGGTCTTTTTCTTAAAATTGGCAGAAAAACGATTTAACGAATTTTTAGATAAAGACTATTTAGAAGGCTTAAAAGTAACACCCATTGTGAAGCACTTTAAAGTATTTAGAGAAGTTAATGAGGTTGCTAAAGAACAAGGTGCCGATTTGGTAGTTATGGGCTCTCATGGTACCAGTGGTATTAAAGAATTTTTTATAGGTTCAAACACCGAGAAGGTTGTGAGGTATTCAGAAATACCTGTTTTGGTTATTAAACACAATCCTATATTAACTGAGTTTGATAATGTTGTTTTTGCTTGTGATTTTTCTGAAGAATCTGTTTCAGCCTACATAAATGCTAAAAACATGTTTGAAAGCTTACAATCAAAAATGCATATGATCTATGTTAATTTACCAAGTGAAAATTTCAGAAGCACTGCTGAAATGGAGGGTAAGGTTGTTAGCTTTTTAAAGAAAGCCGATGGTAATTTGGATAATTTATCTAACGTAACTTATGTAAGTGATTATACGGTAGAGAAGGGTATTACCAATTTCTCTAATTTGGTAGGAGCTGATTTGATAGCTATTGCTACACATGGTAGAAAAGGTCTGGCGCATTTCTTTGAAGGGAGTATCTCAGAAGATATTGCCAATCATTCTACACTTCCTGTGATGACATTTAAAATATAAATTCAGATAAATATCATAAAAAAAAATCAAGCCTTAAGCTTGATTTTTTTTGTGCCAGAGTGCTTATTATCAGTAGTATTTGTAGTTACAATTTTTAAATAGGATAAAAATATCCGAAATATGATTTTTGTCATGTTTTTAAAGCTTTTTAGTATTTAGTTTTGTTGTACAAATTATAAATAACATGAAAACAACACTAAAATTAATGACCCTATTATTTGCCCTACTAGTTATTAGCTGTGGTGGTAAAGAAGAAAAAAAAGAAGAAAAATTTTCTTACGAAAAGAAATCAACTAAAACAGAAACCGTCGCTAAAAAAGAAGAAAAAGTTCCAGCATCAAAACGTGTAGATCTTACTAATAAAGGCGTAGGTCCAATTAATTCAGTTGATCTTACGGCAGATATTGATCAGTCAATGGCAACCCATGGTGAAGATGTATTCAAGAAAATGTGTACCGCATGTCACAGACCAGACAAAAAATTTATTGGTCCTGCACCTACAGGTATATTAGAACGTAGAACTCCTGAATGGGTTATGAACATGATTTTGAATCCAGAAGAGATGGTTAAAAATGATCCATTAGCAAAGGACTTATTGATAGAGTTTAATGGTTCGCCAATGGCAAACCAGAATCTTTCAGAAGAAGATGCTAGAGCCGTATTAGAATACTTTAGAACACTAAAATAATACATTATGAATACATTTAAACAGTTATTTTTTGTTTTGGCATGTGTAAGTTTACTTTTCGCATGTAAAGACGAGAATCAGGAAGCCTCAACGACCAATACAGTTACAGAAACTGAAAAAACAACAACTGAACGCTCTGGACAAGCTTTTATTGAAGATGATGAAGCCACGCCCAATTGCTTGCAAATTGCCATTGGTTCACCAGATCACAAGACACTAGTAGCAGCCGTACAAGCTGCGCAAGTAGAGAATGCCTTGGTTAATGTTGGTCCACTTACCGTATTTGCACCAACAGATGCAGCCTTTGCAGCCTTACCAGAGGGTACTATTGACGATTTACTTAAACCAGAAAATAAGGAAGTTCTTGCTAACATTTTAAAGTATCATGTAACACCTGGTAATTTAAGTACATCTATACTTACTAAACTTCCAAAACTAGGTCAAGCAAACAATCAATACGTTCAAGTTGAAGTTGTTGATGGTAAACCAGTAATTGGAGGCGCTAACATTATTGCAAGTGTGAAAGCTGGTAATGGTATTGTACATGTGGTTGATAAGGTATTATTACCACCAACAGAAGAAAAATAAATCACTAACTCAATTAATAAATAAACAATGAAGAATATTTTAAAATCAGTAGCTGCGCTTGTAACTGTTCTTATAGCATTTACAAGTTGTGACGACACCAAAAAATCAAATGCAAAATCTGGAGCCTTATCTAGTAATGTTGCAGAAAAGGTGTATGTAGCACCTGGAGAACATGATGAATTTTATGCTTTTATTTCAGGTGGTTATAGCGGTAACTTAACCGTTTATGGATTACCATCAGGACGTATGTTTAAAGAAATCCCTGTGTTTTCTCAATTTCCAACATCGGGATATGGTTATTCTGAAGAAACAAAACCTATGTTAAACACCTCTCACGGTTTTATTCCTTGGGGAGATTCACACCATCCAGATATTTCTCAAACCAATGGAGAGATTGATGGTCGTTTCATTTTTATTAATGAAAACAACACGCCAAGAATTGCGAAAATAGATTTAAAAACATTTGAGACTACCGAGATCATTGAGGTGCCTAACAGTGCTGGTAATCACAGTTCCTCTTTTGTAACTGAAAACACCGAGTATGTTGTAGCAGGAACCCGTTTTTCTGTTCCAGTTCCTCAACGTGATATGCCAATTAAAGACTATAAAGGAAACTTTCAAGGAGCCTTATCATTTATTAGTGTAGAGCCAGAACATGGTCATATGGATATTAAATTCCAAGTTTTAATGCCTGGTTTTAATTATGATTTAGCGCATCCAGGTCGTGGTGCGTCTCATGGTTGGTTCTTTTTCTCAACTTATAATACAGAAGAGGCAAGTACCTTGTTAGAAGTTAATGCATCACAAAATGATAAAGATTTTATTGCTGCCATTAACTGGAAGAAAATTGAAGAATATGTAAATAATGGTGGTGGTACTATGATGCCCGCTGAATATGCTCATAACGTATATGATGAGGCCACGCATACAGCTACTTCTACTATGAAAAAAGAGGTGCGTGTAGTTAACCCATCAGAGGTACCTGGAGCGGTATATTTATTACCAACACCTAAATCGCCTCATGGTTGTGACGTTGATCCTTCAGGTGAATACATTATTGGAAATGGTAAGTTATCGGCAAATTTAACGGTACACTCATTTAAAAATATGTTGGCAGCAATCGAAGGTAAGAAGTTTGCTGGAGATGCTTATGGTATTCCAATTTTAAATTTTGAAGATGTATTAGCAGGTGTTGTAGAACAAGCAGGTTTAGGCCCATTACACACTGAATTTGATGCTAATGGTAATGCTTATACTACGTTCTTTATTTCTTCGGAAGTAGTGAAGTGGAAATTAGGTACATGGGAAGTATTAGATAGACAACCAACGTATTATTCTGTAGGACATTTAACTATTCCAGGTGGTAACTCTAGAAAGCCACAAGGGAAATATATGTTTGCTATGAATAAAATCACAAAGGATCGTTATTTACCAACAGGTCCAGAATTGGAGCATAGTGCACAATTGTATGATATTTCGGGAGATAAAATGGAATTATTATTAGATTTCCCAACACATGGCGAGCCACATTATGCTGCAGCTATGAAAGCTGACCTTATTAAAGAACGTTCTCAAAAAATATATGATTTAGAGGATAATAAGCACCCTTACGCTGCATTTTCTGATGATGATACAAAAGTTGTTAGAGATGGTAATAATGTACATATCTACATGACAACCATTCGTAGTCACTTTTCACCAGATAATATTGAAGGTATAAAAGTTGGTGATAAAGTATATTTCCACGTAACTAATTTAGAGCAAGATTTTGATGTACCACACGGATTTGCTGTAATAGGTCAAAACACCTCTGAATTATTGATTATGCCAGGACAAACTAAAACATCGGTTTGGGAGCCAACAAAAGTTGGTGTATGGCCATTTTATTGTACAGATTTCTGTTCAGCATTACACCAAGAGATGCAAGGTTATATTCGCGTATCTCCTGCAAATGCTAATACACCATTAAAATGGTCAATGGGAGAAGATATAGAATAAAACAGATTAGGAGAATTTTGTTTTAGTGTTTATTTTCCTATCAAAGGCGAGAGTAATTATTTCGCTCTCGCCTTTCTTTTTAAAAACACTATTATTCCTGCACGAGTAGGAGATTAAAACCACTAATTTTATCACGATGAAAAAGTCTAATATCATCATGCTGCTTGCAGCCATTCTACCACTTGGATTATTTTTATTCCCGCTTTGGAAAATTACTTTAGAAGCACCACAATACCCAACACCATTAGGGATGTATATCCACATTAATGATTTTTCAGATGCTAATCCGCATGATATTAAAAACATCAACCTCATGAATCATTATGTAGGGATGAAGTATATTCCAGATGCTATTCCTGAATTCAAAATTTTCCCTGCAGGCATTATAATAACAACTATAATTGGTTTGGCTATTGCTTTTAAAGGCAATTACAAATGGTTTTTATACTGGTTTATACTCATGGTTGTTTTAAGCAGTGCAGGATTGTATGATTTTTACATATGGGAGCATGACTATGGTCATAATTTAGATCCCAAAGCTATTATGAAATTTACAAATCCAGATGGTACGCAAATGGGTTTTCAACCGCCATTATTTGGTAGTAAAGATATTCTTAACTTTAGAGCACATTCATACCCACGATTAGGAGCCTTATTTTTAGGATTAGGAATAGCAACATCCTTAATTGCTTATTTAGTTGGTAAAAAAAACCATAAAAATTCTTTAGATATGTAACAAACAGGTATTACAGTAAAAAACACTAAAACACTAAAATAAAATGCAAACACTAAAACACTATCTAGCAATTCTATTGATGATAATGCTAGTAAGCTGTAACGTATCACCAAAGCCTATTGACTACGGCAATGATGGTTGTCACTTTTGTAAGATGACTATTGTTGATAAATTGCATGCTGCTGAAATTGTAACCACAAAAGGCAAGGTCTATAAATTTGATGCTACCGAATGCATGATTAATTTTATGGATGAGTTTGACACTTCTGAAATAGAATTGTACTTGTCTAATAATTACACAGAGCCAGGAGAATTAATTGATGCTACAAAGGCTACATTTTTAATAAGTAAAAATGTACCTAGCCCAATGGGAGCCTTTTTATCGGCATTTAAAGAAGAAGCTGATGCTAAGTACGTGCTATCTGAAAAAGATGGAACACTCTACACGTGGCAAGAATTATTAATGCACTTTAACGACTAAACATGAATTTTAAGCTCGGTTTTATAACTACCATGTTTATGGTAACCAGCATGTATGCGCAAACTATTGAAGTATGCAGAACGTGCCCTGTTACTACCTTGAAGGATGGTATTTCTGCAGCCAAACCCTACGATACTGTTGTTGTAAAAAAAGGAACTTACAAAGAGTATAATGTACTTGTAGATAAACCTCTAACACTAATTGGTGAAAATTATCCAGTAATCGATGGTGAATTAAAAGGGGAGGTTATTACAGTAGTGTCTGATAGTGTTACGGTAGATGGTTTATTTATTATAAATGTTGGGAATAGCTATACAGAAGATTATGCAGCTATACGGGTAAAAAGAAGTAAGCATTTTGTAATACAGAATCTTGTTTTGGAAAAATTGTTCTTTGGTATCTACATTGAAAAATCGAGTTACGGAAAAGTGTATCACAACAAAATAATTGGAGATGCTGTTGAAGAGTATAATTCGGGTAACGGTATTCAATTATGGTACAGTCACTATGTAGATATTGAGCATAACTTTGTTGAACATGTACGCGATGGTATTTATTTAGAGTTTTCTGACAATTGCATTATTAAAAATAATGTAAGTGCTGAAAATTTGCGTTATGGTTTACACTTTATGTTTTCAAATGATGATGTGTATCAAGACAATACGTTTGAAAATAATGGAGCAGGTGTAGCGGTTATGTTTTCCAAGAAAATAAAAATGGTTAACAATACCTTTAAAGAAAACTGGGGAACTGCATCTTATGGTTTATTATTAAAAGAAATAAATGATTCTGAAATAACCGGAAATAGTTTTAAAGAAAATACCATTGGAATTAACATTGAAGGTTCTAACAGAATAACTTATAAAAACAACAATTTTTCTAATAATGGTTGGGCTGTCAAAGTAAAAGGAGCCTGCTATACCAACCGTTTTATTGAGAATAATTTTTTATACAATTCCTTTGATATTTCATACAATAGTAAGGTTAATGATAATATTTTTGATAGAAACTACTGGAGTAATTACACAGGTTATGATTTAGATAAAGATGGTATAGGCGACGTGCCTTACAGACCTGTAAAGCTTTTTTCGTATATCGTAAACCGTACACCAGAAACTATAATTTTATTACGTAGTTTATTTATAGATATAATTGATTTTTCAGAAAAAGTATCGCCAGTATTTACACCAGATAATCTTATGGATAATAATCCGCAAACAAAACGTATAACATGGTAAGTATTGAAAATCTACATAAAAAATTCGGCAAAAACGAAGTGCTTAAAGGCGTTGATTTAAGCATTAAGGATGGTGGCATATTTGCTGTTCTAGGACCAAATGGTTCGGGTAAAACCACTTTAATTAAATCGGTTTTAGGTATGGTAATTCCAGATCAAGGAGCCATTAACGTACAAGGTAAAAATATTAAGAAAAACCCTAACTACAGACATCAAATTGATTACCTGCCACAAATAGCTAATTTCCCTAGTAATTTAAGGGTAAAAGAGTTGATTCGTATGATAAAGGATTTACGAAAAAACACCAATGAAGATGAGCGTTTAATTGAGCTATTTAAGTTGCAACCCTTTTTAGATAAAAAATTGGGTAACCTTTCAGGAGGAACTAAACAAAAAGTAAACCTAGTTTTAACCTTTATGTTTGATAGTCCTTTAATTATTCTAGATGAACCAACAACTGGGTTAGACCCTATTTCATTAATTCGTTTAAAGGAGCTTATACAAGTAGAGAAAGCAAAAGGAAAAACAATTCTTATTACCTCACACATCATGAGTTTTGTAGAAGAAGTGTCTGATGAAATTGTATTTATCCTAGAAGGTAAAATTTATTTTAAAGGCACTATTTCAGAATTAAAAACCAAGACCAATCAGCCTGATTTTGAACATGCTATTGCGTCTATATTATTAGAGAATCATGCTTAAAATATTGAAATATAGTTTTTTCGATCTCATGCGTAGCCGTTGGAGTTATGTGTACTTCGCCTTTTATCTATTGCTTGGAGTCGTGCTTTTGTTTTTGAATAATGATTTATCTAAAGCAGTGATTACTCTAATGAACGTAATCATAGTTTTAGTACCATTAATAGGAACCATTTTTGGCGTGATGTATTATTATAATTCAAAAGAGTTTACCGAATTGCTGTTAGCCCAACCCTTAAAACGATCGTCCATTTTTCTTGGGCAGTATTTAGGTGTGGCATTATCATTATCTATGAGTTTAATATTAGGTTTAGGTATTCCATTTGTGTTTTATGGTTTGTTTAAAAGTAATGCCATTTGGGACTTTTCTTTACTGTTAATAACAGGTTCGTTTTTAACACTCATATTTACAGCTTTGGCTTTTAATATTGCTTTATCTAACGAGAATAAGATAAAAGGGTTTGGTTACGCTATATTATTATGGTTGTTTTTAGCTGTAATTTATGATGGGTTATTTTTAATGACACTTATTTTATTTGAAGATTATCCATTAGACAAATTATCATTAATCGGAACCATGCTAAACCCAATTGATTTATCACGAACCTTAATATTATTGAAACTAGATATTTCTGCATTGCTAGGCTATACAGGAGCTATTTTCAAACAATTTTTTGGCACAAGTTTCGGACTCATAGTATCCTTTATTATGCTCATAGTTTGGGTTGTGCTTCCTGTACTGCGTATTATGTTTAAATCTAAAAGAAAAGATTTTTAATTATGAAAGTATCAAATTTAATAGTTGTTATTGGGTTACTCTCATTTGTGGGTTGTAAAAAAGAAGTAAAAACTGAAGCTAATAATACAGTTGACGATATTTCAATAGTTGACACCTTAAGTTTAAAATTAAATTTAAGTGATAAATGGTTAGTGAATACAGAAACTCATGAAGGTGTCACAAAAATGAACGCTATAATTTCGGACTTTAAAAAAAGTGAAAACACCAATTATAAAACATTAGGTGATTCCTTATCAAAGCAAACAAGCTACATTATTAAAAACTGTACTATGACAGGTGAACCACATGATCAATTGCACGTTGTTTTGGTTCCTATGTTAGATGAAATTTCTATGCTTCGTGAAACTGAAAATGTATCAAATGCAACAGAGGCATTAACAAATTTACAGGCATTAATTCAGACGTATTTTGAACACTTCAAATTATAATAAAATGTGACCAATATCATGTTTCAACATAAAAAGATGAATTAAATTTGTACCATGATTAAAAGTATAACCCATAAAATAACAGCGTATGTTTTAGTAGTTATTCTACTAGCTCATAATATCAATACGTTGGTTATTGTGGGTGATTATTTAGCTAATCAAGATTTTATTGCCAAAACACTTTGTATTCAGAAAGATGACCAACAAGGTTGTAATGGTAAATGTCATTTAAAGAAGCAGTTAGCACAAAACGAATCTGGAACTAATGGTAAAGCACCTGTTCAAGAAAGCAAGCGTGTTGTTTTAGATGTATATTTTGTGTCAGATATTAATGCTGTTGAAGCCCAATTTATTTCTTTTCATATAAACAAAAACAAGGTGTTTTATCAAACACCAATCATTACTGAAACATATCTCTCGATTGATACACCACCTCCAAACTTCGCTTAAGTTTCTATCAATTTAAATACGATGTTTTTTTCTTGGTCTAGCTTGATATAATAAGCCAGGAGCGGGATTCTACATCAAAAGGTCAAAATAAATTACTCAAAATTTAATGTCAATACATGTAACTTCTTATGCTGTTACCAACTATTGATATGCTCTAAAACATATTAAAATGAAACTTAAATATATATTACCAATCCTTTTTTTAGCACTATTTACAGTCTCGTGTTCAGATGACGAAAACGATGATTTCACACCTCCAACGAGTGAAGTTGAAGGGTTAAGACTTATTCAAGAATTAGATAACGATACGCATACTATTGAATTATACAACAAATCAGGTATGTTCTATACAGGCTATAACGCGGTAAGTATTCGCATTAAAGACAAATCAACCAATAATTATATTGAGAATGCTACAATGAGTTGGATGCCAATGATGCAAATGCCAACCATGCAACACTCTTGCCCAAACACAAATCCAATAAAGGCTAGTGGAAAAAACACGGTTTATACAGGAACTATTGTTTATCAAATGACTAATACAGATGGATCAGGTTGGTCATTAATGCTGGACTACACTATTGATGGTGTTGATTATATGGTTTCAGATGCGATTACAGTTATGCAAAATGATAATCAAAACGTATCAAGTTTTATGGGAACGGATTCGAGTCGTTATGTTGTTGCTATTATAGAGCCAGAAAACCCAATTATCGGGAATAATGATTTGGTAGTAGGTGTTTATAAAATGGAAAATATGATGTCCTTTCCAGTTGTAGAAAATTACATCTTAACACTTGATCCTCGTATGCCAGGAATGGGTAATCATACTTCGCCAAATAATACCAATTTAACGTTTAATGCGACTGACAATTTGTACCACGCTAACTTATCATTAACCATGACAGGGTATTGGGTGTTAAACTTAAAACTTATGAATGTGGATGATGAGGTTTTAAAAGGAGAAGATGTTACTGATACCAATGAGCAAAGTAGCTTATATCTAGAATTAGAATTTTAATTTTCAAAACATGAGATTTCATAGATGACATAACTATCTATGAAGTCTCATTAAACACTAAAGTCATGAAAAAGCTCATAATCGTATTGGGCGTCATATATAGTACGTTTTCATTTGGTCAAGACACTTTACCTTCAATAGAAAAGGATACAACGCAATTAGATGAGGTTATTTTAATCACACAGCGTAAATTAAGTAACTACCGTCAAGAGAAAACATTATCTAGTATAGATGATTATTTAGAAAAATCTAATCGAATAACTATGATTAAGCGTGGAAATTACGCTTGGGAACCTACATTGAGCAACATGACCAGTGAGCGTTTAAACGTTACCATAGATGGTATGCAAATATTTGGTGCTTGTACCGATAAAATGGATCCTATTACGTCATACGTTGATGTATCTAACTTAAAGAAAGTCACTATTGCATCAGGTCAAGAAGGTACCGAAAATGGACATTGTGTTGGTGGTGCCATTGATTTACAATTGCCTGAATCTAAATATTATGATTTTGGGTTAAAATCGAGTATAGATTTGGGTTATGAAACTAACGGAAATTATAGAACCGCTGGATTAGATGTAGAGTACTCTGGAAATACCTTTTATTTGAATGCAGATGGTATTTTTAGAAAATCTGACAATTATGATGCTGGAGGCAATCAAGAAGTCTTGTATTCACAATTTCAGAAATATAATATTTCATTACAAGGCGGTTATAAATTATCAGAAAATCATCAGTTAGATGCTAATATAATTTATGATAAAGCTACAGATGTAGGTTACCCTGCATTACCAATGGATGTGTCTCTTGCAGAAGCTTTAATAACATCGTTAACCCACACGTATAAAAGCGACTCAACGTTTATTAAGAATTGGGAATCTAAACTGTATTTCAACACCATAACACATATAATGGATGATTCGCAACGGCCAGATGTACCTATTCGCATGGATATGCCAGGATGGAGCGATACTTACGGTTTTTATAGCAAGGTGAAAATTGAAGAAAATAAGCATAATTTGTTATTCAATTTAAACGGATTCTACAACCGTTCATTAGCCGAAATGACCATGTATCCAAACGATTCTAACCAACCGCTTATGTTTATGTACACGTGGCCAGATATTAGAACCTTATATTCGGGTATTTATGCAAAAGACATTTATGCATTAAGTGAAACGACAATCTTATCAGCTTCTGCTCGATTTGGCTTTCAAAATAATACTATTGGAGAACAAGTCGGTTTAGAAAGTTTACAAATATTCTATCCAGAATTAACCGATTCTAAAAACCGCTTTTTAATGGGTGTTTCAGGTGATTATCAATTAAAAAAAGATAATTATGATTTTGCCTTTGGTTTAGGTTATGGCGAACGTGCACCATCTGTAAGTGAAGGTTATGGTTTTTTCTTGTTTAATAGCTTCGATAATTTTGATTATATAGGAAATCCGTATTTAAATAATGAAAAATCTATTGAAACGAATATTAAATTTAATTACTATTTAAAAAACTTTAAAGTAGGTATTGAAAGTTCTTACTTCTATATCATGGATTATATTATTGGTGAAATAGATCCAACATTGAGCCCTATGACTATTGGAGCAACAGGAGTTAAGATTTATACTGGAATTGAACATGCGTCTATTTTTGATGTGTATTTAAATACATCATATAATTTTTCTAAAACCATATCATTTAATGGAACTATAGGGTATAATTACGGACAAGGTAGTAATGACGAACCCTTACCAATTATCAAGCCATTTTCATACCTAGCTGAAGTAGCGTATTCAACATCTAAATTTAATGCCGCTTTGCAATTAGAAGGTAATGGAAACCAAACGCGTTTTAGTAGCTTTTATGGCGAAGATGAAACACCTGCCTATGGCGTATTGAATTTAAATTTAGGTAATGTTGTAAACTTAAAAAGCAATAAGCTGGTTTTTAAATATGGTGTAGAAAACCTATTAGATACCTTTTATTCTACCTATGCCGACTGGAATAATATACCTAGACAAGGTCGAAACTTTTATGTTAATGCGTCGTTTGTAATTAGGTAAATAAAGTATATTATTTCCAAAATGCATCAGTCAGATTATCTTGAAACGATTCTGATTGATGTATTTTTTCAATATCTAACATTTGGGTTTCACTAGCCATATTTTGTATTTCAGGAAATAGCACACGTTCTTCAAAACGAATGTGTTTTTCCAATAATACTTCAATAGCTGACAAGGTGTTTGTGACCTTGGTAGATTCTGTAAACAGCATTTGTAGTTCCCTATGTTGCTCTATAGCTTCATTTACAAGATTATTGGTATTATCAAGAATAGGGAAGACATGTTTTTCTTCAATTTCAAAATGCGGAATTAAATGTGTTTCGTAAAACCAATTGGCATACTTCCAAATTCTTTCTGACGATATATTCTTTTTAAATCCCATTTTTATCTTCCAGCACAGTAATAGACCATGATGATGTTCTCTGCTTAAGGGTTGCAAAGCTATATGGCGTTTCTGTGGTTTATGATGTTTCATAGGTTGTTGATTTGATATTGATAATTAAAAAGCTTATGCCTAGTGGGAGTAAAATACTAAATAGAAATAACAATAAATAATAATGCGCAATGATACCTTCGCCTATATAATATCTATATCCTTGAAGGGCAATTAATAATTCGGTCAGCAGAAATCCTAAAATAAATAAATAGACTCCAAACTGCATGGTTTTAGAAAATTTAACAACGTTGTTCTGTAATATTAGAGCAAATAAAAACCCAGAAATAACACCTAGCATAGTAAGATGAATGAATCCAATTACAAAATTTCGATGTTCGTAAACAACTTGAGAAAATTCAGGTAGTAACGCTGTAAATTGTAATACTATTTTTAATACCAAGCAAGCAATGGCAAACAGAAATAGATTTCGAGTAAGACTTGACTGTTTTATGAAAAATTTTGATAATTGAGGATTAATCAATTTAAATAACAGGATTAAAGCTATCATTTGTAGGGTAATACCAATCGCGTTTATCCAAAACAAACTATTATGAGGCGTAAACCATTGTACAGGTAATGCAAGGGTTAGAATGGTTGAGATAATTAACAGAATATAAAAGTGTTTAAATGCTTTTGAGTTTTTAATCTGTAGTAAGTGAAAGAATATAGCAATAACGCCAATTAAAAACCACCCATTAAATTGAAAATGTAGAAAGAATTGAATGGCTATTTGATAAAATGCTGAAGCTTTACCAAATGCTGAAACTGCTGGACCCAAACACCAAACTCCAAGAGTTGAAACCAGCATGAATAGGAGCGAAGCTCTCACTAAAAGTTTGGTGACTATAGAATCAGATTTAAAGTGCTTCCATATTAAATAAACAAAATAGTAACTACATAGAATATGAAGCGTAGAAAACGTTATTGATATGGCAGCATAACCTTGAAAAGGGAAACTCAACAGCATACCAATAACAGCAAATTCAGTGAGCCAAAATAAGCGATTGTAAATGGGTTTTTTATCAGGAATAAAGTAATACACATAAAAAGTGTATAACATTAAATACACCCAGCCTAACATAGCAACATGTGAATGTGCATGTGTTAGATATCGATAATTAATGGGTAAATCTCCCAAAAATGAATACCGTAATAACAAACCCATTATTGCGGCAATCAGGAAGTTTAATAAGCTAACTAATACTAGTTTTTTGAGCATGAAATATTTTATAGAAATTTAAAATAGGAATTTTTAAATAAAAATTCCAGAAAGCCTTTAGGTTAACTTTCTGGAATTTAAACAAACAAACTAATTATTAAGTACTACTCACTAAACAACTGTTCCAATTTTATGGCTTGAGGAAACAGTATATTATTTTCTAAATGGATATGTAAATGTAAATCTTGCTCAAACTCATTTAGCATAGCAAACGTAACTCTATACGTGTTACATGCATCTGTAGGAGGATTGTAATTATCGGTTAAGGTTGCTATTTCTCTAAAACGACCACCTTCATTATCATGTTCCTCTTTCATCAAGGCAATAGGGTTTTCAACCGTACCAAAATGTGGTGCTTCAATAGCTTTTCCGTCTAAAGTTGCGTTAACCATTTTTTTGATAAATGGAAAAAGAATGAGTTCTTCTTTTTTCATGTGAGCTGCCAAATCACCAGCTGAACCAGTAAACAATTCATTGATTTTAAATAATTCTGGATGACGCTCACCATGAACACGACACAGTTTTTCTAAAAACTGACGAATTACAGGAATTTTTTCTTCAACATAGCGATGATGTTTTTTCTCTATATAATCAATTAACAAATCTAAAGGCCACGATTTGTAGTCTATGGCTTGGTTGCCTTTATTATTTAACACAGCATTAAGTTCATCGAGCAATTGGTTACTGTTTATATCCTTTTTTTGGCAAGCTTCATCTAGGGTTCTACCACCATTACAGCAAAAGTCAATTTTGTATTTCGAGAATACAGCAGCCGTTCTATAATCTTCTGCAACATATTCACCAATTTGTTTTTGAGTGTTTTTTTCTAATGTTTCCATATTGTTTTTATTTCGGATAAAAACATCCTATTTAATATTAATTTTTTTTAGACTTTTAAAAACGAAGCACCAGATTTAATATCAAGGGCTAGTTCTTCTAATGTTGTATGTTCTAACATATACTGTAAATTGTTACGAATACTTTTAAATTTTTCATGAACAGGACAAGGATGGTTTTCATCACATTTTTCAAGGCCTAATCCACAACCTCTATAAATTTTATCACCATCAATGGCATTTACAATTTGCGCTAGTTTAATTTTATTTATCTGATTTTTATCAATCTCAAAACCACCGTAAGCTCCTTTAACAGAATTAATGACATCATGCTTTACAAGCGCTTGTAATATTTTGGCTGTAAATGCTTGTGGGGAATTTATCTCTTCGGCAATTTCCTTGGGAGTAACACGCTTTCCTTCAGATGAGCTGATGGCTATAAATATAGCTGCTTTAATACCGTATTCACAAGCTTTGGAAAACATACGTTAGTAATTTAATACAAATTTAATGTAAAATTTAATTCGGACAAAATTATCTTAAATAAAATATTTAATGACATTCAATAATTCCATCGGCCGTTTCAACAATTGGAGCAGGAGAGAGGTAAGGTATGCCTAAACCTAATCCTCTAATAATAAATAGCAATCCAATAATAACAACAAATACAGGAATAGCTTTCTGAATGCGTTGTTTGACAGTTACATTTAAAAACTTCCCAAAGTAAATAGCAACGGTCATTAAAGGGATTGTTCCCAAACCAAACAGAGTCATATATAAAGCGCCATAAGTAGCACTTTGCATAGCTAAAGAGGCAAAAACTGCCATATAAACTAAACCGCAAGGTAAAAAGCCATTTAAAAAGCCAATAGTTAAAAAAGTATCAGCAGTTTTTCTTTTTAAAGCTTTTCCCAAGCCAGATTTTACTTTGCCAATTAATTTATAGATAGGCTTTGAAAAATTATATTGATTAAAAGTTTTTGCAGGTATAACTATTATTACTATCATAACTATCCCGATGGCAATAGATAATTGCTGTTGTAAACCAAACAAATAAAGACTTTTTCCAACTAACCCAAAAACTAGTCCAATAAGTGCGTAAGCAAATAGACGACCAATGTGGTATGCAAAAATTTGAGTTGTTTTTTTGAATGAATTACTGCGATCAACAGGTAACATAAAGGCAATAGGACCACACATGCCAACACAGTGAAAGCTGCCTAATAAACCCAATATAATTGCAGACCATAGCATTTAGTATATTATTTCTTTTTTGTAGAGATATGATTTTCCGTTATATTGCCAATCAACCTTAATGTTCCAACGACCATCTAACAAACGCTTGTCAGGTATGAGCAAATTGTGGTTTGACAAAGAAATGTCCGTTTCAAAGTCAAATTGTTTATTAGATGGTCTATATAGGAACACGTTTCCTGTTATGCTATTAATCTCCAGGGATTCAGGAAATGTTATTATGATACCTTCATTGGTTTTCTTCCAAGATAAATTTTTGGTTAATGATTTAGAATTGTTTTCTTTATCAATATCATTTTGAAACTCTAATTCCTGTTTATAGTAATCTTCCGTTACTAAATCATGATCTAATGCTTTATCTGTATTCATGCTAATCACAAAATACATGATGAAAGAAATAAACCCTACAAAAGCAATCACAATACCTGTTCCCCAATTAAATTTCATAACACTTGTCTTAATTATAACTTCTAGGCCCTAAAAAGTTTACACTTGTAGTTTCAATTAATTCATCACCACTGTAAACTTCAATTACTAATTTATTCTTATCACCAGTCAAATCTTTTTTATCAATTTCAATAAACAATGTTCCTTCGGCTAGTCCTTCTTCAGGAATAATGATATTATCACTATTGGAAACAACTTTGATTTCGCCATCATATTTTCGCAGTTTAAAACTCACGTTGTCTATTTCATGTACTGTTTTGTTCACTAATTTATAGGTAAATACATTACTTATTATGTCACCTTCCTTATGCTCATATAGTTGTCCAGGTAGCCTTAAAACTCTGGCTTCAACATCATTTCTAATCATCAACATACCAATTAAAACACCAATTAAAATGATAAGCACTGCGATGTACCCTTTCATCCTAGCTGTGAGCTTAAATTTTTCTTTCTTTTCTATTTCATCTTCGCTCGCATAGCGTATTAAACCTTTAGGAAGGTTGATGCTTTCCATGATATGATCACATTCATCAATACAAGCGGTACAGTTTACGCATTCTAATTGTGTTCCATTTCTTATATCAATACCAGTAGGGCAAACATGTACACATTGTAAACAATCAATACAATCGCCATGACCTAAAGCTTCCCGATCTTCATTTTTTCTAAACTTTTTTCGACCGTTTTCACCTTCACCACGTTTATAATCGTAGGCGACAACAATTGATTTGTTATCTAAAAGAACACCTTGCAAGCGTCCATATGGACAGGCAATGATACATACTTGTTCCCTAAACCAGGCGAATACAAAATAGAAAACTGCTGTAAATATGATTAATGGGAACAAGGTGCCTAAATGTGCTGTTGGCCCATCAATAACATATTTAATAAGTTTATCACTACCTATCAAGTAGGCTAAAAAAACATTGGCTATTAAAAACGAGATAATTAAAAATAAGAACCATTTTAGTAGGCGCTTTCTAATTTTTTCAGCATCCCATTTTTGTCTATCTAGTTTTCGTTGTTTATTTCTATCACCATCAATCCAGTATTCTATGCGTCTAAAGACCATTTCCATAAAAATGGTTTGTGGACAAATCCAACCACAAAAAACTCTTCCAAATCCAACTGTAAAAAATGTAATAAATACGACACCAATAATCATAGAGATTACAAACAGGTGGAAATCTTGTGGCCAAAACGGAAACCCAAAAATATTAAACCGTCGTTCTAATACATTAAACAACAGAAATTGATTACCATTAACTTTTACAAAAGGCGCGGCAAACAGAAAAACTAATAATAAATAGCTAACTATTTTACGTTTTTCGTAATAGCGTCCGCTGGGCTTTTTCGGATATACCCAAGCGCGTTTTCCGTCTTCGTTAATGGTACCTATCGAATCTCTAAACGATTCGTTTTCTGGAGCTTCCACGATTTTTTTACAAGATTATATTAATTTTCTATTGTAATAATTGAATCTGTTTTTACTTCCATGGCTTCAGTAGGTATGTCTTCAACGGGTGCATTTTCATCTACCCAAATTTCGCCTTCAGCTTCTTTTGGTTTTGCCGGTGTGGTACCTTCGAATTGTAAGACATAACTAGAAACTTGAGCAATTTCTGATGGTTTTAAACTTTGTTTCCAAGCAATCATACCTTTTCCATTTCTACCACCTTCTGACACGGTTTTGAAAACATTTTTTATACCACCACCTAAAATCCAGTACTTATCGGTTAGGTTAGGACCAATACCACCACCTCCATCAGCCATATGACAGGCTACACAGTTTTCTTCAAAAATAACTTGGCCAGCTTTTATGTCAGCAGCATCTGTTAAAACAGTAACGGTATTAATGTCAACAAGGTCTTTTGCTGTTCTCCTATATTCTTCTATTTCAATCTCTGCTTGAGCATATTTAGCCTCTAATTCTTCATATTGATTTGGACCATTAAAAACATGATATCTAATTAAATAGATAGCACCAAAAATTATGGAAGCATAAAAGCCATATAACCACCAAGGTGGCAAATCGTTATCCAATTCTCTTATACCATCATAGTTGTGATCTAAAATAATCTCATGTTCTTCTTCAACAGGTTTTTGCCCTAATAGTTTCTTGTAAGTATTCTGAATCCAGATAACAACTTTTGGTGTACTTGATTTTCTAGCATCGTATCGTGCTTTTGCTTTGGCATCCAGGCTTTGATACAAAATGTTATCCATAGAACTTACTATGGCTTCTACTGCAATTAGTATGAGCAAAACCAAAACTAGGAAAAGCATAATTACAGGTTGCTCCATGAATGCAGGTTTTTCTCCTGATTCAATAAAATATTCTACTAGTCCATAGATTATAAAAAATACTACTGGAACTCTTATCCAAGATGGGATATACTGTCTCATAGTTTTGTTTGGTTTTGGTTATCTAAAGGGATATTGCTTACAGTCTTGATATAGTCTTTTTTTGCGGTAAAAACCCACCAAAAAAGGACTACAAAAAAAATGAAAAATATAAGTAAGGAGATGATAGGGTATATTTCAATACCAGTAATACTCTCCATATGATTTTTTACAAATTTTAGCATAATTCTAGTTTTGAGTGGTTGTTTCTTCTAAATCGGTTACTTTAATATCAGTTCCTAATCGTTGTAAATATGCAATAAGTGCTACTATTTCACGATTTCGCATTTCAACAAAGTCAGCTCCTCCTGATTGTTTGTCAGCCTCATATGTTTCGGCAAAATCAGGGTCAGCATACAAGTTCTTTTCTATTTGAGTTCCTTGTTCCAACATGGCTTCTTGTGCATTGGCTATGTCTTCATCACTATAAGGAACACCGAGTTTGACCATAGCATTCATTTTAGCTTCGGTTTGTGATTTATCCAGTTCATTATGAACAAGCCACTGGTAAGCTGGCATGATAGAACCAGAAGAGGTACTTTGTGGATCGTACATATGGTTTAAATGCCAGTTATCTGAATACTTACCACCTATACGGTGTAGGTCTGGTCCTGTACGTTTACTTCCCCAAAGGAAAGGGTGGTCATAAACATATTCACCAGCTTTTGAGTATTCACCATATCGTTCAACTTCACTTCTAAAGGGCCTAATCATTTGAGAGTGACAACCTACACAACCTTCTCTAATGTAAATGTCACGCCCTTCTAATTCCAATGGTGTATAAGGCTGAACACTACTAATAGTTGGAATATTAGATTTTACCATAATAGTTGGAACAATCTGTACAATACCACCAATTAATATAGCAATAGTGGCCCAAATGGTCAATCTTATTGGTTTACGTTCTAACCAAGTATGCCAACCTTCACCAGCTACTCGGTGTTTTGACACGCGTTGTAGTGCAGGTGCTTCGGCTAATTCATCAGTAACTTTACTACCTGATTTTATAGTTACAATTACATTATAAATCATGATAAGCATTCCTGTAATGAATAAGGTACCACCTATAGCACGCATCCAATACATTGGAATGATTTCAGAAACAGTTTCTAAAAAGTTTCCATAAACCAATGTACCATCGGGATTGAATTGTTTCCACATACTTGCTTGGGTGAAACCAGCTACATACATTGGTAACGCATATATGATTATTCCCAAAGTTCCTATCCAGAAATGCAAATTAGCCAGACCTATTGAGAATAATTTTGTTTTGAAAAGCCTTGGAATCAGATAATATATCATACCAAAGGTTAGGAAACCGTTCCAAGCCAACGCTCCAACATGAACATGCGCAATAATCCAATCGGTAAAGTGTCCAATGGCATTTACATTTTTAAGTGAAAGCATAGGGCCTTCAAAGGTTGCCATACCATATCCAGTAATGGCCACAACCATAAATTTTAAAACAGGATCAGTTCTTACTTTATCCCAGGCACCACGTAATGTTAATAAACCGTTTATCATACCACCCCAAGATGGCATCAATAACATAACAGAAAAGGCGACACCTAAATTTTGAGCCCATTCAGGTAAGGCTGTATATAATAGGTGGTGAGGTCCTGCCCAGATGTAAATAAATATAAGTGACCAGAAGTGAACAATAGATAATCTGTAAGAGTAAACAGGTCTGTTAGCCGCTTTAGGAACAAAATAATACATCAATCCTAAAAAGGGTGTGGTCAGGAAAAATGCAACAGCATTGTGTCCGTACCACCATTGTACAAGTGCATCTTGAACACCTGCATAAACCGAGTAACTTTTCAAGGCGCTTACAGGCATTTCCAGACTGTTGAAAATATGCAGTACTGCTACAGTTACAAAAGTTGCTATATAAAACCAAAGTGCTACGTAAAGGTGACGTTGTCTACGTTTTAAAATGGTAGCAATTAAATTCCACCCGAAAACAACCCAAACTAATGCAATAGCAATATCAAAAGGCCATTCTAATTCGGCATACTCTTTTGAAGTTGTGTAACCTAGTGGTAAGGTGATAGCAGCACCAACAATAATAAGTTGCCATCCCCAAAAATTAATTTTACTCAATAGGTCACTTGCCATTCTGGCTTTCAATAACCGTTGCGAGGAATAATAAACACCGGCAAAAATGGCATTTCCAACAAAGGCAAAAATTACAGCATTCGTATGCAAGGGTCTTAAACGACCAAAACTTAACCATGAAATACCATCGGTTAAATTGGGGAATAAAAACATGAATGCTAGTAATAAACCTACCAGCATACCTACAACTCCCCAAAGCATTGTAGCATATAGGAAATTTTTAACGATTTTGTTATCGTAATGAAATTGTTGTACTTCCATAATAATTAATTAGTCTTTTTGGTTTTAACAGTTGGATTTTTTTGATCTTTTATAATTTCATCTTCAAAAAGCATACGTACTGAAGGTGTATAACTATCATCATACTGCCCATTTTTGACAGCATAAATGAAAGCGATGAAGAAAATTATAGCAACTACTATGCTAATACTCAATAAAATATATATAACACCCATACCTATTTGAAGTTATTTGTCAAAAATATTATTAAAAGATACTTAAAAATATGATATAAGTCATGTTTCATATTATTTGTAATTATTCTAGTTTTCTTCCTATTATATTAGTTGCAATAGTTGTAAACACCACAATACTTATAGAACTTAAAGGCATTAAAATAGCTGCTACAACTGGAGCTAGCTGACCTGTAACTGCAAAATAGAGTCCGACAATGTTGTAAATAAAAGACAACACAAAACTCCATTTGATGATTTTTATAGCACTTTTAGAAGCTTTTAAAAATTTAACTAATTGATTGATTTTTGAAGCATCTAAAATAGCATCACAAGCTGGTGAAAATACATTGACGTTTTCAGAAATAGCAATTCCTACATTACTTTGGGCTAATGCTCCAGCATCGTTTAGGCCATCACCAACCATAAGCACTTTAGCACCTTCAGATTGATGATATTTAATGTATTCTAATTTATCGTCAGGTTTTTGATTAAATATCAATTTTGTTTTGGAAGGCAAAAGTTTTTTTAAGTTTTCCAGTTCTCCTTCATTATCTCCTGAAAGAATCACCAAGTCATAGTTTTTTTTCAGTTTGTTAAATAGTTTTGAAATACCTTTTCTATAACTATTGTAAAACGTGAATTTTCCTCTGTATTGACTATTTGCACTTATATGAACTGCAGTATTAAGTAAAGCTGTTTCAGTTGCTCCAACAAAACTAGCCGAACCTATTTTAATGGAGTTTTGCTCATAAGACGCTTCAATACCCTGACCTAAATGCTCTTCAAAGTGATTTAAGGAAATGATATCTTGTTCATCTAATATATCATAAAGCGTTCTACTTAAGGGATGGTTTGAGCCACGTAGTGTGTTCTTCAGAAGTGTTTCTTCAGAACCAGTAAGTGCTTTCCCCTCATAGCTAGCAGTACTTTTTTGATTGGAGGTAATGGTTCCAGTCTTATCAAAAATAACCGTATTTATACTGGCTAATTGCTCCATAACCGAAGCATTTTTAACATAGAACTTTAATTTCCCGAAAATACGCAGTAAATTTCCGTAAGTGAAAGGTGCTGAAAGTGCTATGGCACAGGGACAAGCAATAATTAATACAGCTGTAAATACATTCATAGCTTTTGACGAATCTACAACCAACCAATAGCTTGTGGCTAAAATGGCAATACTTAAAACAGTAATAGTAAACCGTTTACTAATAGCATTTGTTAAAGTAGTAAACCCATCATCCTTGTTTTTACTGAAAACATCGTTACTCCATAATTGCGTAAGGTAACTTTGCTCAACAGATTTTAAGGCCTCCATTTCAATAACACCAGATGTTTGTTTGCCGCCAGCAAAAAGTTTGTCGCCAGATTGTTTTGAAACTGTTTCAGACTCTCCAGTCACAAAACTGTAATCAATACGTGCTTTACCATTTATTAAAATACCATCAACAGGAATAAGTTCCTCATTTCTTATAAGTAATCTATCACCTTTTTTAATGTCATAAACTTGAATAGGTGTTTCTTTTCCTTCAAAAATTTTAGTCACAGCAATAGGAAAGTAGGACTTGTAATCCCTTTCAAATGATAAAAAAGAATATGTTTTTTGCTGAAAAAACTTTCCTAATAATAAAAAGAAGACCAATCCAGTTAAGCTGTCAAAAAAGCCAGAGCCTAGATCAAAGATTATTTCAACTGTACTTCGTATAAAAAGCACAGCAATACCTAGTGCTATTGGCACGTCAATATTTAATATTTTGGATCTCAATCCTTTGTAGGCTGAAATAAAGTAGTCTTGACCTGCATAAAATACTACTGGTAATGAAAAGAAAAACATGAGCCAGCGGAATAGATGCTTATATTTTTCCAGCCAAAACTCACCAACTTCAAAATATTCTGGAAACGATAGAAACATAACATTACCAAAGGCAAAACCGGCTATACCCAATTTGTAAATTAAGGTTCTGTTTATATGCTGATTACCTGTTTTAAAATCGTCTAGTGATATATAAGGTTCATAGCCAATGGAACTCAATAATAAAACAACTTCTTTGAGTGATGCTTGTTTTGAATTGTAAGTTATACGTAGATTTTTTTTACCAAAATTCACTTGTGATGAACTAATATTAGGATTTAGTTTGGAAAGGTTTTCCAAAATCCAAATACAAGAACTACAGTGAATATGTGGAATATATAACGTAACAATTTGAATGTTACCATCATTGAATTCAGTAAGTTTCTCAATTATATTTTCTTGAGAAAGAAAATCATATTTTCCCGCTATTTCCTTTGGAACAGCCCCTGGAGCATTTTGTAAATCGTAATAGCAAGTTAAATCGTTTTCTTGAAATATTTCAAAAACTGTTTTACAACCATTGCAACAAAAAGATTTATCGTTGTAAGTTATTAGTTCTGAAACACATATATCACCACAATGGAAACAAGAAGCCTTGCTCATAATAATTTGCTCAATTTACCTATTACAAAAGTCACAAAACATGTGTCAACAATATATGATTTTTGTCATGTTTTGACTAAATTTACAAAACATTTAATATAGGTATGAGTAAATGTGAACAATGTATTATTAGGCAATTTAACTCTTTAAAGGCATTAACAAAGGATGAATTATTGCGCATCTCTGGATGTAAAACATCTAAAGTCATAAAAAAAGGTGAAGTCATCTTTGAAGAAGGAGATATGCTTAATGGTGTATTCTGTGTTAAAGATGGTATTTGTAAACTTTCGAAATTAAGTGCCAACGGAAAGGATCAAATTGTCAAGCTTGTTGTGAAAGGTGATTTGCTGGGTCAACGTTCGTTGATTGGCGACGAATCAGCCAACTTGAGTGCTGTGGCATTAAATGATATGGAAGTCTGTTTTATCCCAAAAAGTGAGATTATGTCTGATCTCCAAAATAATTCGAACTTCTCAATGGATGTTTTGCAGCAGATGGCACATGACTTAAAGGAAAGTGACAATGTGATTGTGAATATGGCACAAAAGTCTGTAAAACAACGGTTGGCAGAATCCTTATTATACATATACGAACATTTTGGGAATAATGATGACGGGTATTTGAGCGTTGTTTTGTCTAGAGAAGATTATGCTAATATTGTTGGAACTGCTACAGAATCTGCAATCAGAATATTGTCTCAACTAAAAAAAGAAGGCCTGATAACTACTTCTGGTAAGCAGATTAAAATTGAAGATGTTAATGGTCTTAAACGTATAGAATAAAAAAACGCTCCCAAATCTGGAAGCGTTTTAACTTATCTATTATTCAGCTTCAATTTCTGTATTTGGAATTTCACCATCAACAGGTTTGTCAACTTCTTTTAAATACGTATCTAAAAATTTCAGAATACTACTATAGGCTTCAATTTGATTTTCTTTTTTCACGAATCCATGACCTTCATCTTCAAATAAAACATATTCTACAGGAACGCCATTTGCTTTTACTCCAGCGACTATTTCATCAGATTCTACTTGTAAAACTCTTGGGTCTTGGGCACCTTGTAAAACAATTAATGGTTTTTTGACTTTATCAGTATGAAATAAAGGGGAAATTTTCTTTAACCTAACAGAGTCAGCTGAATAAGGATCACCTAATTCTAGATACAGTGATTCTCTAAACGATTCCCAGTAAGGTGGAATACTTTTTAAAGTGCGCAACCAGTTTGTTACTCCAAAAATATTGACACCTACATCAAACTCTTCTGGTGTATAAGTCAATGCAGCCATAGTCATATAACCACCATAAGAGCCGCCAATAATACCAATTTTATCACCGTTAATTTCAGGTTGTTTCGTCAACCAGTTTTTACCTTCTACACAATCCTGTAAATCCTTTTCACCATGGTTTAAATCATCCATTTTATAAAAGGTTTTGCCATAACCGCTACTACCACGATTATTGACAGCTAAAACAGCATAACCATGGTTAACCATGTATTGTATCAAAGAACTAAAATTTTGTCTAGTTTGACCACCAGGACCACCATGTACCCAAACCATGGCTGGTACTTTGTTGTTTTCAGAAGCCTGTTTTGGTAAATAATAGATTGCAGGAATTTCCACACCATCAAACGATTTATATCGCACAACTTTTGCAGATACCAAATCATCTGCGTTAATTTCATCATTTAATACATTAGAGAGTTTGAATTGCTCTTTAGTTTTCATATTGTATGTATATAAGTCCGAAGGCGTATTTGATCCGCCTACATACATGCGCATCCAGTTTTCATCATCAGAAAAACTAACGCTAGTTATACTTTTATCGCCAAAGTTCGGTAAATCAATTGGTTGCATGGTTGCAGCATCAAGAACTTCAATGGCATTTTTGCCATCTTCATTTACAAATATGGTCATGTAATTGCCTTTATCAGTGAAGCTAGCACCTAAAATATCCCATTTTTTTTCTAATACTTTAGATTTTTCACCTGTTTCAATATTATAAGCCATTAAATAGGCAAATTCAGCGCCATCATCTGTAGTGTAATACACTGTTTTATTATCCACAGAAAAATCTTCAAAAGAGTTACCACTTAAAGTGCTGTTAATTTTAGTTTTTTCATTTGTATCTCTATTAACTAAAAACAAATCACTGTCGTTTGTATTCAAGGATTTTGACAAGGTAATGTATTTTTCATTTCGAGAAATACCATTTAAATCTAGGCCATCATTATTTTGATAAAATAGTTTAGATGAAAAATCTGTTATGTCCATTTCATATACATCAAAATACCGTGGATCTCTTTTGTTTGAACCATAATAAAATGTTGATTTGTCGTCAGACCAGCCATAAAAATTTGATTTGGCACCTTTAAATGGTGTTAAATCTGTAATATTTCCATTAGGTTCTCTTAAATAAATATGGTCCAACTCGTCACCATTACCATCAGACGAAAATAAAATACGTTCATCATTAGGAAAGTATGAAATAGCAAAAATAGATGAACTATCTGATTGAGTTAGTGGTTTAAATTCACCTCCTTTGGTTGGTACTTCATATAAGTTAAAAATACCAGATTTGTTACTGTGCACCAGTAACTTTGAATTATCAGGTGCAAAACTACCATTACCCACAGATTCATTATCCATAAACTGTTCTATGGTATATTGTTGAATGTCAGGTGTTTTTTCTGCAACTGGTTCTTGTTTATCTTCCTTGCAGGATAAGAAAGCGCCAATTAAGCAAAGTACTAAAAGTTTTTTCATTGTTTAAAAATTTTAAGTTTTGCAGGTTTATTTTAATTGATTTTAAAGGTCTTTATTTCTTTAAACGGATTAATATTTAATGCTTCCATATTGGATTGATAGGTTTTCCAATCGTTATTGAAGAATTCATTAGTTTTTTCAAAGGCATCGTTAATAGCATTTTTTGCAAACTCTATCAGTTGCGTTTCTGTACGTGTTAATCCGTTTTGACTTGAACCCACATAACTACGTGCAGCTCCTAATCTATTATTAACAGTCATTTCTTTACTTCTAGTAATGCCTTGTCTTTTGTCTTCTTTTCCTAAATATACGGCTATTAATTCATCTATCTTTTCTATGATTTCTTTAGATGCTTTTATGTTATCCTCATATTTTTCGTCGTCTAGCTTTTTTAAATCTGATTGATACTTTTTAGCAATGTTTTTGCTTTCAACTAATTGCTTTACCGCATCTGCAATCTCCTGTTGCAAAACTTCTAATTGCTTTTCTGCATTATAAACGTCGTCAATATTTTTTTGAGAAATCGCTATTCTTGGATCTGATTTAACTGTAATAAATTCTTCAGAGGTTTGATCACCATATGTCATTATTACTTTATAGCGTCCAGGTTTTACGCTAACACCACTTGGCTCGCTTTTAGATTCTCTGATACTACGTGAGGGTCTGGAAACTCCAGCTTCATCCATATACCATGTCCATTTATGAACACCTGTTTCTTTAGGCACTTTACGTTTAAGCGTTCTAATGAGTCTGTCACCATCATAGAATTGCATAGTAATGGAATCCCATTTTATGACGTTTTTGTCTGTTTTTTCTACTGATTCTGAATCTTCATCAGTATTATCCTCTTCATCTATATCTTCACCGTTTTCATTGTCATCTTTGTCCTCATCTTTTTTCTTTTCATCAACTTTAATAAAATAGGAGAGAGTAGCACCATAGCCTCTATTGTCACCATGGAACATGGCATCTGCTCCAAAACGGCTACCAGTTGGTTGCTGATAGGCGGCTTGATAAGCTGTTGGTGGCTCAAACAATTCTAGCTTTGAATTTACAACCGACTTATCTTTAGCCATAGCGCGTAATGGTCTAATATCATCTAATACCCAAGCTGCACGACCAAAGGTTCCAATTACTAAATCGTGTTCTCTAGGCTGGATAACCAAATCTTTTACAGAAACCGTTGGAAAATTTTCTGTCCACTTTGTCCATTTATTTCCAGCATCCAGAGATATATACAAGCCGTCATCTGTTCCTAAAAAGAGTAAATTGGTTTCTTCAATATCCTCAATAATAGAGAGTGTGTAGCTTTCAACATCATTTTCATCCACTATTCTTGACCATGTTTTACCATAGTCTTTTGTTCGGTATGCATAAGGTGTATAATTGAAACGTCTATAATCGTTGGCAATTAGTAAGGCTTCCCCCTTATTTTTATTACTTGCTTTAATTTGAGCTATCCAACTGCCAGCAGGCAATCCTTTAATATTTTTTGAAACATCGGTCCAAGATTCTCCTCCATTTTGTGTGACATGAACACGACCATCATCTGTGCCAACCCAAAGCATATCCTTTTCAACAGGTGACGGTTCTATTACTAAAATTGTACAATGGTTTTCTGCTCCTGTAGCATCCATTGTTAGGCCACCACTTTCAGATTGCTTTTGCTTTTCAGGGTCATTGGTTGTTAAATCGTCTGAGATAATATCCCAAGTTTCACCTTTATCGGTTGATTTGTGTACAAATTGACTTCCAAAATAAACAGTACTATTATCAAATGGGTCAATATTTATCGCTGAATTCCAATTGAATCGTAGCATAGTATCTTCGTCTGGAGGCGTAGGGCGAACCATATAATTATTACCTGTTTCCCAATCATAACGCATAACATAGCCTTGCTGACTCATTGTCCAACCATATCTAGAATCGTCTTTATCTGGTATTACGTCAAATCCGTCGCCAAAACTAATTTCTTGCCAGTATGAATTTCTGATACCTTGAGAACGCCAAACATATGCTGGTCCGCGCCAAGAACCATTATCTTGCATTCCACCATAAACATTGTAAGGGAACTCATTATCCACATTGATATGATAAAATTGCGCAACTGGTAGATTACCAATAAAGCGCCAAGTTTTTCCACCGTCATGTGTTATGTTCATACCACCATCGTTACCGTCAATCATAAAACTACCATCGTTTGGGTGAATCCACCAGGCATGATGGTCTGGATGAACACCATTATCAACACCATAAGCAGGCATTAATTGACTAAAATTCTTACCGCCATCTTCACTTACATTTACATAGGTAAATACCGAATACACGCGATTTTCATTCTGTGGATCAACATATATTTCAGAATAGTAAAATGGTCGGTTTCCAATATCATTTTTGTCGTTTACTTTTTTCCATTTAAACCCACCATCTTCACTTTTATATAAGGCGTTTTTTTTAGCTTCTACTAATGCATAAATGATATTTGGTTTATTGGCTGCTATTGCTACACCAATTCTTCCCAAATTACCTTCGGGAAAACCATCTTCAGACGTTACTTTTTTCCAAGTTTCTCCACCATCATGCGTAATGTGCAAACCCGAACCTACTCCTCCAGAATTAAAAAACCAAGGATCACGTTTGTGTTCCCACATGGCTGCAATTAACTTGTTGGGATTGGTTGGGTCCATTATTAAATCGGCAGCTCCAGTTTTATTGTTGGCAAATAGAATTTGTTTCCATGTTTTACCGCCATCTGTTGTTTTATATACGCCACGTTCAGGATGTTCTCCCCAAGGCGAACCTATTGCTCCAGCATATACGACGTTTGGATTTGTAGGGTCTATAATTACGCGATGAATATGACGTGTTTTTTCTAATCCCATGAGTTGCCAGTTCTTACCACCATCTAGAGATTTGTAAATACCATAACCACCATTTAAACTATTTCTGGGATTACCTTCGCCAGTTCCCACCCAGATAACGCTTGGATTAGATTGTTGAATAGCAACCGAACCAATGGACGCAGTAACTTCGTTATCAAAAATAGGCTCCCATTTTATCCCTCCAGAGGTTGATTTCCATAACCCACCTGAAGCTGTACCAACATACATCACATCTGGATTATTATGAACCACATCAATAGCGGTAACACGCCCAGACATGCCACCTGGTCCAATGTTACGCGGTTTCATATTTTTTACTAAATCGAGAGAGAACTCTTGTTGTGCAAACAAAAGCGTCATGCAGAAAAACATGACAAGAGACACTATTTTTTTCATAAGTTTTGGTTTGTTAGGAAATAAAAATAAAGAAAAAGAAACGTTTAATTTCTGGATTTCTGGTTTTTAACACAGCAAGATATGGTTTCATTGATACGTTTCTTTCGAGTTTCAGAACGTTTAGCTTGATGAATCCATGATAAATACCCTTTTCTGTATGACGATGCGAAGTTTTTGAAATTTTCAAAAGCACTTGGGTTTTTGTCAAATGCTTCTTGTAGATCGCTAGGAATTATGCCTTTTTCAACGTTATCCATGGCTGTCCAGGTTCCTGTTTTTTTAGCATGTTGAATCGTTTTGTAACCAGACTTTTGAATTAAGCCTTGCTGCTCAAGTTCTACTATGTACTTTTTATTTAGTGCGCTCCAATTACTTTTTGGATTTCTAGGTGAGAAGTATTGTTTTCGTTTTCCATTACCTAAACTTTTGACAGTAGAATCTATCCAGCCAAAACACAAAGCTACTTTTACAGCTTCTTCCCAGCGCATGGTTGGTACTTTAGCCTCAAGTTTGTAAAATATAAGATAAACCGCATCATATTTTTTATGATTCTGTAGGAGCCAATCATACCAATCAGTATCTCGAGGAAAATATAATTCAGGTAATGAAGTCAAATTTTTAATTTTTCAAAAAGTCTTGAGGAACCTCAAACAGTTTTTGGTCTTCTATGAATTTTATGTTTTTTAAAGTGGCTTCTCCAATTTGATGAGTTAAGCCTAATTTTGCTTCCCATTCCCAGAAAGTCCACTTTCTTGCAAATGGAATATTGTTAACAGCTACGAAATCTTCATATTTTATAGCGTGAGGATCGGCTTCAGCTTCCTCAATAGTTTTTCCACTTGTAACAATATAAGCAGCTACCTCTAATAAATTTGAATTAGGATTTGAATAAACTACGTACCAATCATCAGGAGCATCGCCAACACCACTTTTGAAACTTAATTTTTGAGCATTATACTTGATATCACCTAATTGTGAATTTGGATAAGAATTCCACACTGTACCATCATCGCTCAATTTATAAGGAAATAATAAAAAATAGCTCCATGTGTAGGCATCAAAACGGATGCGTTGCGTATTTGTTATGCTAGGTGAATAGAAAACTTCATTATCAATATATATTATAGTATCGCCATTACTTAATTCCAATTTTCCTTTCGAAGAATCTGTGGAAAAGGTTACTGTACCATTAAGCCTTTCGTTACCTCCAAATTGGATATTAAGTTGTAATTGAATTGCAGATTCTTTTAAGAAATGCTCTTTTTTGTGAGCTTTTTCTATAGAAGAAACAAAGGTGTTAATTGATAATTCTGAATTACTGGAAGACAATTCATCCGTTGAATTGTTTTTAGTAGAATCGTTTTTACAAGCTGTAATACATAGAAATAAGCAAGTCAAAAAAAGGTATTTAGTCATAATGTTTAGTATTAAAGAATGTGCAGTCGTCAAGTTTTTGAAATCCTTTCGAAACTATTATGGTATTTTTTTTGAATACACGTAAAAGTCAGGATCAATTGTTATTGAATTGCTTTGAATAGAAGTAGTTTTCCATTCTGAATTTGGAAATAACCACTGCTTTTTACTATCTATAGTTACTTCAACTGGCATATCAAAATTATCTACAATATTGGTCCAACGATACTTTAGCTTTCCATTTTTTATTTCATACTCAAAAGTAGGAATCATGGTAGTCCTTAAATACTGATTAAAGAATTCAGTTAAATCAATACCTGTTTGTTGGCTAATATAATTTTCAACCTGCTCAGTCGTCACTGTTTGATGATAAAAAATGCTATTTAATCCTCTTAAAATCTGTCGCCATTTTTCATCATTTTCAATAAGTTGTCGAAGCGTATGTAATATGTTAGCACCTTTACTGTACATATCACCAGAACCTCCCTTGTTTACATTATATTCTCCAATAATCGTACGTTTATTCGAGATACCTTTTCTTTGCCCAATTACATATTCTGAACCAGCCTGTTTTCCATAGTAGTATTCTACAAATAGGTTTTCTGAATATGTGGTAAACCCTTCATGTACCCACATGTCTGCAATATCTTTATAAGTAATATTATTGGCAAACCATTCATGTCCTGCTTCGTGAATGATAATATAATCGAATTTCAAACCCCATCCAGAACCTGAAATGTCTCTGCCCAAATAGCCTTTTTTATATTGGTTTCCATATGTAACAGAACTTTGGTGTTCCATGCCTAAATAGGGTACTTCAACGAGTTTAAATCCATCTTCATAAAAGGGATAAGGTCCAAACCAATGTTCAAAAGCTTTCATCATTTTTGGTGTGTCTTTAAAATGCTCTTTTGCTTTTTCAAGATTATAGCTCAATACGTAATAATCTAAATTTAAAGGCCCTTTTTCACCTTCATAGACTTCAGAAAAGTGCACGTAATCACCAATATTGACATTTACGCCATAATTATTTATAGGATTATTAACAAACCAATGCGATGTTACGGTGCCATCATTGTTTTCAGTTTTAAATCGTAATTTTCCATTAGAAATATTACTCAAGCCTTTAGGATTTGTAACACTAATGAGCATACTGTCCACTTCATCATACATATGGTCTTTATTTGGCCACCATACGCTGGCACCTAAACCTTGACATGATGTTGCAACGAAGTGTTTGTCGTTATCATCTTTTTTCCAAGAGAAACCGCCATCCCAAGGAGCGCGAACTGCTTCTTTTGGATAACCTTCGTAAAATACATCAACCGAATATACTTTTCCAATTTCTTGATCATCCTTTAGACTTATAAAATGCGCATTACCGTCATGTCTAACTGCTAATGTTTTTCCATTTTGAATAACCGAATTGATTTTCATTGGCTCTTGTAAATCAATTTGTAATTCTTTACTGTCTTTTAATACTCTATAATAAACAGATGTTCTACCAGAAATAAATTTCTCTTCTGGGTTTATGTTAACATCTAAATGATAATAGGTGAGATCCCACCATGATCGTTCGGGCGTAATGGTTCCTCGTAAGGTATCTTGATGAGTGAAATTGGATTTTTCTTGGAGTAAGCCTTGACTAAAGCAATTGACCGAAATAGATATTAAAACAAGAACTAGTGTTAGTTTTTTCATTTTTAAATTTTTACTAAAATAGGAAAAAAGAAAAGCCGTTCCAATTACGAAACGGCTTTTCACTTCTAACTAAACTTAACTAAATTTAAAAGCAGTATTTATTTTCAACTTTTACTTTTTCAGCAATCTCGTTACGTAAATCCACTATATCTGGATAGTTTTGATATTTTGTGAAACGTTTAAGTCCCATTAACATCATACGTTGTTCATCGCCTTCAGCAAATGAAATGATGCTTTCACGACCTTTATCTTCAACAATATTTACAGCATTATATAAGTATAATTTCGCCATTGCAATTTGAACGGATTGTTCTTTTTCTCCAAAACGTTTAGCATTCTTTTCTGCACGAAGTATAGCAGATTCAGCCATATATATTTCAATCAATATATCTGCTGCTGCAACCAATAATTGTTGATGAGCTTCTAAATCTGGACCAAATTTTTGAACAGCTCCACCTGCAACCATTAAAAACGTTTTCTTCAACTTTTTGATCATTTCCTTTTCTTCAGAAAATAATTCGGAATAATCTGGTGTTTCAAATGAAGGAATACCCATAAGTTCTTCCTGTACGGCTTGTGCTGGACCTAATAAATCAACATGGCCTTTCATAGCTTTTTTAACTAACATACCAACCGATAGCATGCGGTTAATTTCATTTGTGCCTTCATAGATTCTAGCGATTCTAGCATCTCTCCACGCGGCTTCCATAGGTGTTTCTTTTGAGAACCCCATTCCACCAAATATTTGAATGCCTTCATCGGCGCAATTCTGAATATCCTCTGAAACAGCCACTTTTAAAATAGAACATTCTATAGCATATTCTTCAACGCCTTTAAGTTCTGCCTCTTGATGTGAGTTGCCAGCAGCTTCACGAAGAGCTATACGGTCTTCAATGTTTTTAGAAGCTCTGTAAGTTGCAGCTTCACCTGCATAGGCACTTGCAGACATTTCTGCTAATTTCTTTTTTATCGCACCAAAATCAGATATTCTAGTTTTAAATTGTTTACGTTCATTGGCATATTGAACCGCAGTTGTTGTTACACGACGCTGTGAATCTAAACAAGCGGCAGCCAATTTAATACGTCCAACATTAAGTGCATTCATGGCGATTTTAAATCCTTCTCCACGTCCAGCTAACATGTTTTCGACAGGCACAACCGTATCATTAAAGAATACTTGTCTTGTTGATGATGCATGAATACCTAATTTATGCTCTTCTTCACCTAATGTAATACCATTTGGATTTTCAGGATCATATTCTACGATAAAACCAGTAATATTTTTATCATCTTCAATTCGTGCAAAAACGATCATTAATCGGCAGAATCCAGCATTAGAAATCCACATTTTCTGACCATTAATTTTATAAGTTTTACCATCTTCAGAAAGTTCAGCCGTAGTTTTACCTGAATTAGCATCACTACCAGCACCAGGTTCTGTTAAACAGTACGAGCCAAACCACTCACCAGTGGCTAATTTTGGTACATATTTTTGTTTTTGTTCCTCAGTTCCGTAGAGTGTTATTGGCATTGTTCCAATTCCTGTATGTGCACCAAAAGCCGTACTAAACGAACCGGTACCACTCGAAATATAATCGCAGGTTAATACTGTAGAAACGAATCCCATACCTAAACCACCATAAGCTTCAGGTACAGCCACACCTAAAAAGCCAAGTTCACCAGCTTTACGCATGCACTCTTCGGTTAAAGCATAATCTTTAGCTTCAAAACGGTCTTTATGTGGGATGATTTCACGATCATTAAATTCCATAACCGCTTCTTTCATCATGTTTTGTTCTTCTGAAAAGTCTTCAGGTGTGAAAACATCTTCACAATTAGTTTCCTTAACTAAAAACTGACCGCCTCTTAATAATTCTTTTTCTGTTGCTTCCATTGCCAATATTTATTTTGTTCGTTTTTAATTTAAAAATTCAAATATGCCACAAGCCCCTTGACCCGTTCCAACACACATAGTTACAGCACCATATTTGCCAGTCATATTTCGTTTGCGCATTTCATCAAATAACTGCACAGATAATTTAGCGCCAGTACATCCTAAAGGATGACCTAGAGCAATAGCTCCGCCATTTACATTCACGATGTCATTATTCAAATCGAGTTCTCGAATTACTGCTAATGATTGCGAGGCAAATGCTTCATTTAATTCTATAAGTTCTAAATCAGATTGCTTTAATCCTGCTTGCTTTAGTGCCTTTGGAATGGCTTTTACTGGTCCAATTCCCATAATTCTGGGTTCAACACCAGCAGCGGCATAATTCACTAAACGTGCAATAGGTTCAAGATTTAATTCTTTCACTAAATCTTCACTCATAACCATTACGAATGCCGCACCATCACTCATTTGTGAGGAGTTACCCGCAGTAACGCTACCGCCTTGAGCAAATACTGGACGTAATTTTGCCAATGCCTCTAAATTGGTTCCTTTTCTAGGGCCTTCGTCTTTGGTTACGGTATATGATTTTGTTGCTTTCTTTCCGTTTTCGTCTATATAAGTTTGCTCTACATTAATAGGAACTATTTGATCCTGAAAACGATCTTCAGCCTGTGCTTTTAGAGCTTTCATATGTGAATTGTAGGCAAACTCATCTTGGTCTTCACGAGAAACGTTGAATTGATTTGCAACGGCTTCAGCCGTGTTGCCCATTCCCCAATAATATTCTTCATGACCTGCTTTTACAACATCGTAGTTTAATTCCGGCTTAAACCCTGTCATTGGGACAGCACTCATACTTTCGGCACCACCAGCAATAATACAATCAGCCATTCCTGCCTGAATTTTTGCTGTTGCAATACCTATGGTTTCAATACCAGAAGAACAAAACCTGTTTACTGTTACCCCAGGAACATCCACAATATCTAATCCCATTAACGAGATTAGTCTACCCATATTTAAGCCTTGCGAACCCTCTGGCATGGCATTACCAACAATAACATCATCAATGCGCTTTTTATCAAAATCTGGTAGATCTTTCATCATATGCGCAATAGTTTCTGCGGCTAACTCGTCCGTTCTTTTAAATCTGAACACGCCTTTAGGAGCTTTACCAACAGCGGTTCTATATGCTTTTACTATATATGCTTGTTTCATTTTTTTTGTATTTAGTTGTTAGTAATTAGTATTTAGTGAGCTACTTACTCCTAGTAACTAATCCCTTATTACTTCTCGCAACTAGTTGCGAAGAGGTTTACCCGTTTTTAACATGTGTTGTATACGCTCTAATGTTTTGCGTTCTGTGCATAGTGATAAGAAAGCTTCACGTTCTATATCTAATAAATACTGTTCTGATACTCGAGTTGGCTCAGATAAATCGCCACCAGCCATGACATATGCTAACTTGTTCGCAATTTTCTGGTCATGTTCGCTAATATAATTGCTCGCGTTCATCGAGTCTGTTCCAACTAAAAACATACCTAAAGCTTGTTTACCTAGTACTTTAATGTCTTTTCGTTTTACAGGTTGTGTATAGCCTGCTTCAGCCATTAATTTTGCATGAGCTTTGGCTGTAGCAATTTGTCTGTCTTTGTTAACGACAATAACATCTTTTCCTTTTTGTAGAATTCCTAAATCAAATGCTTCATAAGCTGAAGTTGAAACTTTAGCCATACCTATAGTTAGAAAATATTCTTGTAGTACATTTAATTCAACGTCACCTTTTCTAAAGGTATCTTGAGCTCTTAGAGCCATTTCTTTGGAGCCTCCACCTCCGGGAATAACACCAACACCAAACTCTACGAGTCCGATATAAGTTTCAGCAGCAGCAACAACTTTATCAGCATGCATAGACAATTCACAACCACCTCCAAGCGCCATGCCATGAGGAGCTGCAACTGTTGGAATAGAAGAGTAGCGCATACGCATCATGGTGTCTTGGAAATATTTAATGGCCATGTTTAGTTCATCATACTCCTGTTCGGCAGCCATCATGAAAATCATTCCAATGTTAGCTCCAACCGAGAAATTAGCAGCTTGATTACCAACAACTAAACCTTCAAAATCTTTTTCAGCTAAATCTATAGCTTTATTTAAACCAGCTAAAACATCACCACCAATGGTATTCATTTTCGACTGAAATTCACAATTTAAAATACCATCGCCCAAATCTTCAATTACAACACCTGAATTTTTAAATACTTCATTAGATTTTCTGATATTATCTAAAATAATAAAGCTGTCTTGACCTGGCTTTTTAAGGAATTTTTCTGTTTGTATATCATAATAGTATGTTGCACCATCTTTAACGGTATAGAAAGATGAAAAGCCTTTCGCTACTAAATTGTTTACCCAATCAGCCACTTGATGACCTTCAGCTTTAATTAGCTCTAAACCTTTTTCAATACCTACAGCATCCCAAATTTGGAATGGTCCATGTTCCCATCCAAATCCTGCCTTCATAGCATCATCTATTTTGTACAATTCATCTGAAATTTCAGGAACTCTATTCGATACATAGGCAAACATGGCTGCAAAATTCTTGCGATAAAATTCACCTGCCTTATCTTTTCCTTTTGCCAAAATAGGGAAGCGGTCTATAACCTTGTCAACCGTTTTGGTTAATTCTAAAGTGGCAAATTGTGCTCTTTTTTTAGAACGGTATTCTAAGGTATCTAAATCTAGTGATAAGATTTCGCTTTTGCCTTTGTCGTCTTTTACCTTTTTATAGAAACCTTGTCCTGTTTTACTACCCAACCATTTGTTTTCCATCATGGTGTTGATAAAGTCTGGTAGTTTGAATAGCTCATGAGCTTCATCATTAGGACAATTATCATAAATACCATTGGCAACATGCACCAACGTATCTAGACCGACGACATCAACTGTTCTAAAGGTTGCTGATTTTGGACGGCCTATAACTGGACCCGTTAATTTATCAACTTCTTCTATAGTTAAGCCCAACTCTTTTACTTGATGAAATAAACTTTGTATACCAAAAATGCCTATTCGGTTACCAATAAAGGCTGGTGTGTCTTTTGCGATAACAGACGTTTTGCCAAGAAATTTTTCACCATATTCATTTAAGAAATCGAGAACGTCCTGTGACGTTTTAGGACCTGGAATAATTTCAAATAATTTCAAGTAACGCGCCGGATTAAAGAAGTGCGTTCCGCAGAAATGCTTTTGAAAATCATCGCTTCGACCTTCGCTCATAAACTGAATTGGAATACCAGAAGTATTAGATGTTATAAGCGTTCCAGGTGTTCTATGTTTTTCAATATTTTCAAAAACTTGTTTTTTAATATCTAACCGTTCAACAACAACTTCAATAATCCAATCAACATCTTTGATTTTTGATATATCGTCTTCTAAATTCCCAGTATTAATTCTGCTAGCGAATTTTTGATGATAAATAGGAGAGGGCTTCGATTTTAAAGCCGCTTGCAGTGAATTGTTTACTATACGGTTGCGGACTAACTTATCATCTAACGTTAAGCCTTTAGCTTTTTCAACATCATTAAGTTCTCTTGGAACAATATCAAGCAGTAACACGTCCAGACCAATATTGGCAAAATGACACGCAATACCACTACCCATAATTCCGGAACCAATAACAGCTACTTTTTTAATTCTACGTTTGCTCATGTTATTTAAGTATATGTTCTTTTTGGTTATATATTTTTTTATTAGAAATCATATTATTTATCAATTCTGCAACTTCATAAAAGTTGTCTAGTTTGTCTTGAGAAACATTCTTTCGAATGGCTTCATTAAAGGTTAATACTTTCTCTCTGGAGTAAGCTCTTTTCTCACGACCAAATTCGGTTAAATGAATAATAACGCCACGACCATCTTCTGGGTTTGGTTTACGCTCAATTAGGCCCTTTTCTTCCATAGACTTCAATGTTCTCGACAGACTGGTGGCTTCCATGCCCATTTTTGGACCTAAAGAGGTTGAAGGTGTTCCATTATCAGGATCAATACTTAATAATGCAAAACCTGTAGCCATAGTTGTCTCGAATTGTGCAGCTTCTTCGTTGTACATTTTATTAATGGCTAACCAAGTAGTTCTGAAAACGTAATCAATGGTTTTATCCTTCATAGATTGATTTTTAGAAAACCAAATATAAGAAATATTTATTATGCACGCATAATAAATTACAAAAAAATAATAAGCATAAAACTAAAAAAAGCGCTTCATAATTGAAGCGCTAATAAAACGATAAAAAAAGTGTTTTAATTCATTTTACCATTTACAATCCCTATTGCTGCACCTACTACACCAGCCATAACAATCGAAATGAATATTACAATTCCAAACAATTCATAGTTTGGTGTTGATTGCTCGGCCAGACTGAAAAACCCTTCGATCAATCCCATAAATAAACCAATAATTGCACCAGCCTTTAATCCTGCACTCAACGTCTTTATTTCTGCCCATTTGTTATAAATAAACGACATAAAGAAACCAAAAGCAAAGCATCCACATGTAATAAATAACATGGCATTGGTTGTTTCGTCTGGTTGTGGGAATTTATCAGAAAAAATAATTCCGTAAAATAACCAGCCTAAAAGCCAGTCAACAATACCACCTACTAAACCACCTACAATAAAAGTTTTTGTATTCATAATATTAAAAAGTATTAGTTAGTGTTCTAAAAATAGAATATTAGTAGCTAACATACTTATAAAGAGTAGGATAGTTATTAACTGAAATACTAAGGGTTAATTTATGACCGGTAAATTTTCTCAATGAGATTTAGATATTTTTCTTTAATAATCTTACGTCTCATTTTCATAGTTGGCGTCAGGTGACCATCTTCAATGGTCCAAACATCGGGTGTGATTTCAAACTTTTTGATTTGTTCCCATTTACCAAATTTTTTATTGGCAGAATCAATTTCTTCCTGAATGCGGTCTTTTAATTCTTGATTGTCTCTAATGGAGTCATGTGAGAAAGGAATGTTATGGCGTTTAGCCCATTCTTCGGCAAATTCGTAGTTAATCTGAATTAAAGCTGCTGGCATTTTTTCACCTTCGCCAATCACCATTATTTGTTCAATGAATCGCGATTGCTTGAATTGATTTTCAAGTAGCGCAGGCGCAACATACTTACCACCTGAAGTTTTAAATATTTCTTTTTTACGATCGGTTATTTTTAAAAAGCCATCAGTATCAATTTCGCCTATATCGCCTGTGTGGAAATAATCGCCAGATATGACTTCTGCTGTTTTTTCTGGATCCTTATAATAGCCTTGCATAACGTTGGGTCCTTTTACCAAAATCTCACCGTCTTCTGCAATTTTCACTTCAACATTATCAATAATACGTCCAACAGTTCCAATTTTAAAACCACCATTTCTTTGGTCATTTACGGAAATCACAGGTGATGTTTCTGTTAGTCCATAGCCTTCCATAATGGGCATGCCAGCAGCCGCAAAGACACGTGTTAGTCGTGGTTGTAGTGCTGCAGACCCAGATACCATAAGCTCTAAATTACCACCGAGACCTTCTTGCCATTTACTAAAAATGAGTTTGCGTGCTAGTTTTAATTGTTTTTCATACCACCAACCATTAACACCATAGGGTTCGTATTTTAAACCAATATTAATAGCCCAAAAGAAAAGTGCTTTTTTAATACCTGATAAATCACTGCCTTTAGCGACAATTTTATCGTATACTTTTTCATACAATCTAGGTACAGCCGTCATGACATTGGGCTTAACCTCTTTTAGGTTATCGCTCATTGCTTCTATAGATTCGGCAAAATAGATTTCTACACCACAAAATTGATATAGATAGAGAATCATGCGTTCAAAAACATGACAGACGGGAAGAAAACTCAAAGACTTTGATTTACCATAATCAAAAGGAACCCGTTTTTCACTGTCCAATACATTAGAAACTAAATTATTATGTGATAACATAACACCTTTGGGTGTTCCTGTTGTACCAGATGTATAAATTAAAGTAGCTAAATCATCTGGTTTCACTTGTTTTTTTCTATCCTCAACCACATCTTGATTTGATGCGTCTTTACCCAAATCTAAAATGTCTTTCCAGTTGGCTTCATCTACCACATCGTCAAAAGTATAAACACCTTTTAGTTTTGTATTACTTTTAATGGCATTGAGTTTATTTATTATCTCTTTATCTGAAACAAAACAATAAGTGGCTTCAGAATGATTTAAAATATACTCGTAATCTTCTTTGCAAATAGTAGGATAGATTGGTACATTTTGAGCACCTATTTGAAGGATACCAATATCCATTACATTCCACTCTGTTCGGTTAGTAGTTGAGATAACAGCAATCTTATCGTTAGGATTTACACCTAAACGCAACAAACCACGACTTATAGCATTTGCTTGATTAATATATTCCTGTGTTGAAATGGAAACCCATTCACCATCATATTTTGTAGAAAAAGCTTTATTTAAATTATAGGTTTCTAACTGGTGATAAGGAAAATCAAAAAGTCTCGTAATTTTTGTCATATTGGATAGGGAAAATTGCTTGGGCAAAATATAAAATTACTGAAGATATTTCAAATCTTTATAACATCTTTAGGTTTTATTATTTTGGGACCGAAAAATTATTTTAATAATTTTTATCGTGACTTATAAATTAAATGGATTTTTCATTTAAAATTTTATTTTTGTCTACTGAAATTTAATTTCGGGATGTGGCCTCTTTGCAATGATCGAGATAGGCTCCATCCGGTTAGCGCATTTCGCTATAAGTGGAATGGTCGCAGGAAATAGTATATTGACAATTAATTCGGGATGTGGCGCAGTCCGGTTAGCGTACACGGCTGGGGGCCGTGTGGTCGCAGGTTCAAATCCTGTCATCCCGACAAGATAAAGCGGAGAGTTCTTGTAGAAAGCTTGCTTTCTTAAAAGAACTGAAGCTTTATTTGCAATGAGGTTTTAACAGGATTCTATAAACCCTAAACCCTGTCATCGCGACATAAAAAAGGAGCTTTTTTTATAGCCCCTTTTTTAATTACCTATTTTCAATCCATTTTCTAGCATTCACGAAAGCTTCAAGCCAAGGAGATACTTCGTCTTTTCTGTCTTTTGCATAATGAGCCCAGTTCCACTGAAATGTTGAACGCTCAATATGTGGCATCGTGACCAAATGGCGCCCCGATTTATCACTCATCATAGCCGTATTATAATCGGATCCATTTGGATTATGTGGATAATCACTATAACTATATTTAGCTACAATGTTATACTGGTTTTCGGTTTTTGGTAAATTGAATTTTCCTTCACCATGAGAAATCCAAACGCCTAAAGTGCTTCCTGCTAATGACGATAACATAACTGAATTATTCTCTTGAATTTTTACAGAAGTAAATGAACTTTCATGTTTTTGAGATTCGTTATAGGTCATTTTACCATGCTGCTCATGGTCTGGGTTGATGAGATCTAACTCCATCCACAATTGGCAACCGTTACATATACCAACCGACAGCGTGTCTTCACGTTTAAAGAAGTCGTTGATGACCTTGTTTGCTTTTTCATTGTATTTTATGGCTCCAGCCCAACCTTTTGCAGAGCCCAAAACATCAGAATTTGAAAAACCACCAACGGCTCCTAAAAACTGTATATCTTCAAGTGTCTCTCGACCAGAAATTAAATCGGTCATATGCACATCCTTAACATCAAATCCTGCTAAATACATGGCGTTTGCCATTTCACGCTCTGAGTTACTCCCTTTTTCACGAAGGATGGCAGCTTTAGGCCTTGATTTACTATTATCTAGTTTAGGAAGTTTTCCTGTAAAATGTTTTGGGAATGTATATTGAAGTGGTTGAGTTTTATAGTTGTTAAATCTATGTTTTGCTAAATTATTAGCAGTTTGCTTTTGGTCAAGTAGGTAAGAGGTTTTGTACCACATATCGCGTAAACGAGAAATGGTCATGGTAAAAACGTCTGTATCATTAATAATACTTAAAACATCACTTTCAGTTACTTTTCCAATATTGAAAAACTCAATTCCAGCATCTCTTAATTCCGTTTCTATTGAATTACTTTGAGCCTGAAAAACAATTCCAGAATTTTCTGCAAATAAAACTTTAAATGAGTCGCGTTCTGCTAAAGCTGAAATATCTAATTCTGCACCTAAACTATTATCAGCAAAGCACAATTCTAGGAAAGTTGTTATTAACCCACCAGAGGCCACATCGTGTCCTGCAACGATTTGTTCATCAGCAATTAATTTCTGAATGGTGTTAAATACAGTTTTTACATAATCAGCATTTTGAACATTTGGTGTTTCATTTCCAATTTTATTTAATATTTGAGCGAATGAACTACCACCGAGTTTAAATTCGTCTTGAGAAAGGTTGATATAGTAGATGTCGCCAGCATTTCTTTGAAATACAGGTTCAACAACATTCATAATATTAGTACAATTTGCAGCCGCAGAAATTATAACAGTTCCGGGAGCAATGACATCTTCATTAGGATACTTTTGTTTCATGGACAATGAATCCTTTCCTGTTGGGACATTGATGCCTAAATCTATAGCGTATTCAGAAACAGCTTGAACAGCTTCATATAAACGTGCGTCTTCACCTTCGTTTTTACATGGCCACATCCAATTTGCTGATAGTGATACACTTTTAAGACCATCTTTTAGAGGTGCCCAAATAATGTTCGTTAATGCTTCAGTAATGGCATTTCGACTACCCGCTTTAGAATCAATTAATCCTGATATTGGTGTATGACCAATACTAGTGGCAATACCTTCTTTACCCTTAAAATCTAAAGCCATTACGGCAACATTGTTTAATGGTAATTGTAACGGTCCTGTACATTGTTGTTTTGCGACTTTTCCACCGACGCAACGGTCTACTTTATTAGTTAACCAATCTTTACAGGCTACAGCTTCAAGCTGTAACAATTGATCTAAATAATCGTAGAATTTGGTTTTATCGTAAGCTGCATCTGAATAATTTCTATTTACAGTTTTATCATGCATGAAGGTTTTTGGTGAACTACCAAACATATCATCCATACCTAAATCCATAGGCTTCTCTCCAGTTGTTTTAGATTCAAAAGTAAATCTATGATTGCCAGTTACATCACCAACAGTATACATTGGCGAGCGTTCACGCTCTGCAATTTTTTGAAGGGTTTCAATATGTTTTTGATCAATAACTAATCCCATTCGTTCTTGAGATTCGTTACCTATTATTTCTTTAGCAGATAGGGTAGGGTCGCCAACTGGCAATTTATCTAAATCTATTTTCCCACCAGTTTCTTCAACCAATTCACTTAAACAATTTAAGTGCCCACCAGCACCATGATCATGAATAGATACAATATGGTTTTCTTCACTTTCAACCATACCACGAACAGCATTAGCTGCACGTTTTTGCATTTCTGGATTAGAACGTTGCACAGCATTTAATTCAATTCCTGAAGCAAATTCACCAGTATCGGCAGATGATACTGCAGCACCACCCATTCCAATACGATAATTTTCACCACCAAGGATAACTACTTTATCGCCAACTTTAGGCGTGTCTTTTAAAGCTTGACTGGCTTTTCCATAACCAATTCCACCAGCTTGCATAATAACTTTGTCGAAACCAAGTTTCCTTGCATCTTCTTCGTGTTCAAAGGTTAAAACCGAACCACAAATTAAAGGTTGACCGAATTTGTTTCCAAAATCTGACGCGCCATTACTAGCTTTTATTAAGATATCCATTGGTGTTTGATATAGCCAAGGTCGTTCAGCCATTGCTTGTTCCCAAGGTCTGTTGTCTTCTAGTCGCGAATACGATGTCATATACACAGCTGTTCCTGCTAACGGAATAGAACCTTTTCCACCAGCTAATCGGTCTCTTATTTCTCCACCAGATCCCGTTGCAGCACCATTAAAAGGCTCTACTGTTGTTGGGAAATTATGTGTTTCCGCTTTTAGTGAAATTACGGATTCGAAATCTTGAGTTTGATAATAATCTGGAATATCAGCACGTTTTGGCGCAAACTGTTCAACTTTTGGGCCTTTTATAAATGCTACATTGTCTTTATAGGCCGAAACAATATCGTTTGGATTTTTATTAGACGTTTCACGAATCATCTTAAATAATGAAACAGGCTTTTCTTCTCCATCAATAACAAAGGTGCCATTAAATATTTTATGGCGGCAATGTTCACTATTAACTTGTGAAAAGCCAAAGACTTCAGAATCTGTTAATGGTCTTCCTATTTTTTTAGCAACACCTTCTAAATATTCTATTTCTTCATCGCTTAAGGCTAAACCTTCTTGTTGATTATAAGCCGAAATATCTTTGATATTAATAATAGGTTCTGGCTTAATATTTATAATAAAGGACTCTTGATTTAACCCATTGAACTTTTCTGAAATCATGGGGTCGAAACCTTTAAAGTCTTTAGGGCAAGATTCAAATTCTTCAATTCTGATTATACCTTCAACGCCCATGTTTTGGGTTATCTCAACCGCATTAGTACTCCAAGGTGTTATCATGGCAGCTCTAGGGCCAACAAAAAAAGCATCGATTGATGCTTGTTCTATTTTTGGTTGATTACCAAATAACCATACTAATTTTGAGATATTTTCAGTTGATAATTCTTTTGTTGCTTGAACAGCAAATACTTTACTGTTTTGGTTTCCGAAGAAGTGAATCATTATGTTTTTGTTTGTGTGTTGTTTTAAAGATGCAAATTTACTTTTTTTTGATGTATTTTCTCCTATTACTTGATTTGAAAAATTAGAGTTATTCACGTGTTTATTAACCAAAAAAAAAGCGACTTAAAAAAGCCGCTTTATTTTTATCGTTTAATTAATTTTTTGGTGATGATTTTATCACGAGTTTTTAATTTAATTAAGTAAATGCCTCGATTAATATTGTTTAAATAAATATTTCCATTTTCAGTTTTTCCTTTTGAAACAACCTTACCTAGTATATTGTATATTTCAAATTCAAGTGATTCATTATAATTAACCGTTACTAAATTGCCAGAAACAGGGTTCGGATACATGTTAAATGAATTTGTTACATATTCATCTGTACTCAAATTTGAATAGCATGTCCACGATAGATCATCAAACATCACACGATTAGAAGTGCTTGTGTTATTATTAATTAAAACGGTTATGGAGCCTTCCATGTTAATGTCTGAAATGGTCACTGTTTGTGCGGTATCACCATAAGGAATAGTTGCGATGAAATTACCATTTACATTTAAATCAAATGTTCCAGTATCTCCAGAAAACACGCGTTGCGTAACAACAGTTAATGTTCCAATACCTCCTGAAACGGTAGGCGCAATTAAGGCACCATCACGAATAGTAATGGCACGACCATTGATAGTTTGGTCTGTTCGTGCTTCAGTAGCATTCCAATCAAAACCATTATCACCTGCCCAATTTCTATTAGAGTAAGAACTAGAATTTGCAGGCATATTTTCAAAAGTTTCGCTTGAACATGCTGATCCGCTACTACCATTGTTAGTAGTTGTTTCACAGGCTTCGTTACTAAAAACAGACTCATTTCCGGCTGCATCTTTAGCTTTTATTTTAAAACAATACGTGGTATTTGCTACTAATGAATTTACTGTAAAGCTGGTATTTGCAGTATTGTATGTGTTAACGTCATCAATGTAAATATCATAAGAAGAAACACCTATATTATCTGTTGCGGCATCCCAGTCTAAATCAATAGAATTGTCCGTTGGGTTTGACGCTATTAAATTTGTTGGAGCTGAAGGGTTTTCAGTATCTGGGTCTGTATCCCAAACTAGAGCTACCCATTCAGGATGATCTATAAATGGATTTCTATTGGCTTGATGATTGTAGTAAATGTTATTATTTCGATCAATTTCTTTTTGAGAAACAGGATCCATTTCGTGCCAAGTTCTTAAAATACTCAAGAAGGGATCAGCAATAGCTTTGTCACTACTACCATCAAACATATCATAAGCAGACCAATTGCTTACTTGATCTTCATAGCGTGTTACAAAATAAAAATAGATACGCGCTATATCACCCTTAAATTCATCAATGGGTTCAAAAACGTCGTTAGTATAGCCTGCTGAATACCCAGTGTTTAAATTATTACCTAGTTTAGAACCATTTTGCGTTGGATTGCTTATACCACTTTGACTTGTCAATTGACTATCATCAACACGACCAAAAGGCGTATTACTTCTAAAGCCATTAACGCGACCATCAGTAGGTAATAATTGATGCGCATCACCTCTCATAGGTGAATTAGAACCAAATATGGATTGTGGGATAACATGTTCTTTGTTATAGCAATCTCCCTCACTATCATACTCACCACATTCACCAGTGACAGGTGTATAATTATAAGGGTCGTTACCAGTTGGATTTTCAGAATAAACATCTAAAATCGTATTACTAGTTGTTTCATAATAATTATCAAGATCGTATGAAGCTATAAAAGCATCTATGGCATCATAGCCTTGATCATTGTGGTCATCAATGATATTGTGTAATTGTGTTTTAAGCGTGTAACCCGTTCCTGTTGCCGTATCATAATACCCAGCTGGAATTTGGGCACAGATAAGAGTTGGTATTAATACTAATAATAGCGTGTAAAATTGTTTCATTTTATTTTTTTTCCATTAAGGCCATATAAAATCCATCGTATCCAGATTTATGGGCCAATATTTTTTTGTCTTCTACAAATTTAAAATCTTTTCCTAAATCAGATTTTAAGAATGTTTTTACTTGTTCTTGATTTTCTGATGGTAAGATAGAACACGTTGCATAAACTAGTTTTCCACCTGGTTTTACTATGCGCGAATATTGCTGTAAAATATCTTGTTGTGTAGCTTTTATTTTTTCTAAAAAAGATGTTTCAAGCTTCCATTTAGCATCTGGATTACGACGTAACACACCTAATCCAGAGCATGGTGCATCAATCAATACACGATCGGCTTTATCATAGAGTTTTTTGATGACTTTAGTTGAATCAATAACTCTTGTTTCAATATTATGTGCGCCATTTCGTTTGGCTCTACGTTTTAACTCATGAAGTTTATTGCCGTAAATATCTAATGCGATTATTTGTCCTTTATTCTCCATTAATGATGCCAGATGTAAGGTTTTACCACCAGCACCAGCACAGGTATCAACAACACGCATACCTGGTTGCACATCAAGAAAATCAGCTACTAATTGTGAAGATGCGTCTTGAACTTCAAATAAACCTTCTTTAAAAGCTTCTGTCTGAAACACATTGGCACGTTCTTTAAGTTTTAGAGCATTAGGGTATCCTTTAAGGAATTCAGTCTCTATATCTAAATCAAACAATTCTGCTTGTAACTTTTCTTTAGTTGTTTTTAGGGTATTAACTCTTAAAATTACATCGGCTTGTTCGTTAAGCGCTTGAATTTCTTTAGTCCATTGACTTTCACCTAATTCCTTAACACCCAATTCATCAATCCAATCTGGTATAGATTCTTTTATTCTTCTAATTTTTGATAATTCGTCAAATCGACCTTTAATTTTTCGCGTAGGTGTATTTTCAAAATACTTCCAGTCTGGTAGTTTGATGCCTTTTAGAGTTGCCCAAACAGCGAACATACGCCACAGATTATCACGATCAAAGGGTTCTTTGACTTCAGCTATTTCCGCATATAAGCGTTTCCATCTTACAATATCATAGGTTGTTTCGGCCACAAATCCACGATCTCGGCTTCCCCAACGCTTATCACGTTTTAAAAGTTGTTGGATAACCTTGTCAGCATACTCACCCTCATTGAAGATTTTCATCAAACCATCAATAGTGGCAAAACATAAATTTCTGTGTAAACGCATTTTAATTTATTAGGCGTGCAAAGGTACATTTTAATTACTTATTTTTATCCTAAATATTTTATAAATGAGGAATTTAATACTGTTTATTATTGCTGTTTCATGTCTTTCTTGTCAAACTGAAGAAAAGATTAAAAAGCGAGAATTTTCTAAAATTACGTTTAAAACGATTCTTGAAGATTCAACATTAAGTATTCGTGCTATTGAAATTTTAGATCAAAAAAGTTTAGCTTTTGCAGCCAATAACAACACCTATGGATTGTATAATTCAGCTTCAGATTCATGGTTAATTTCAAAAATTGAACAAGACTCTCTGAATATTGAATTTCGAGCTATTGCTAACAACCAAGAAGATTTTTTTATGATAAGTGTTGGTAATCCAGCTTTGCTTTATAAAACTGGAAATAATGGAGAAATGGAATTGGTTTATAAAGAATCACATGAGAAGGTGTTTTATGACTCTATGAAGTTTTGGAATGCTAAAGAAGGCATTGCGATTGGTGATGCATTTAATGGGTGTTTGAGTGTTATTATTACGCGTGATGGTGGATTTACATGGCAGAAATTACCATGCGAGGTTTTACCTAAAGGAATAGAAGGTGAAGGCGCCTTTGCAGCTAGCAATACAAACATTGAAATTGTAGATGATAATACTTGGGTAGCAACAACAACTGGAAGCGTTTATTTTTCAGGTGATAAAGGAATGACTTGGGATGTTTTTGATACGCCTATTATTAAAGAAAAAGAGACCGAAGGGATTTATTCAATCGATTTTTATGATAAGCTGAATGGTTTTGCAATTGGCGGTGATTATACAAAACCTGCGGATAGTTCAGCTAACAAAATAAGAACATTTGATGGCGGGAAAACTTGGGAATTAGTTGCTGAAAACCAAAATCCAGGGTATCGCAGTTGTGTTCAATATATTCCAAATGGAGCAGGCGAGGAGCTAATAACTGTAGGGTTTAAAGGGATTGATTATTCCAACGATAACGGAATGACCTGGATGCATTTAAGTGATGAAGGTTTCTATACACTTCGATTTTTAAATGATAGTGTCGCTTATGCTGCTGGAAGAGGGAGAATATCAAAGCTCACTTTTAAGCCATAAAAAAAAGAGCCATATGGCTCTTTTAATTTAAGGTCTATCTTTTTTTTCATGACGACGTTTTTTAAACTCTTCAAACATTTTACGTTTAAAATCGTCTTCAGCTTTTTTAAGTAAAACTATTTTTTTTGATGATAATACTTTCTGAAGATCAGATAAGTATTTGCTATACAGATTGTTTTTTTGAATATTAGATTCTTTGAATTTCTTAATTAAGTCAGTGGCTTGTTCTTCAGTCAGATTCTCATAGTCAATGAGTTTTCGATCTTCGTAAGCTGCTTTTCGTAATTCATGCATATTCTCTTCAAAATCGTTATAAATGGGCCAAAATTTTTCAGCTTCAGTCTTTGATAAATCAAGCTTTTCTGTAATATAGGCAACTTTTAGTGTTTTTATTTTTTCGTTTCTATCCATTCTATCTTGTGCCATTATTGTGGTACTCATAAATAAAATGATAATTGCTATTAGGTTATGTTTCATTGTCATTGCTATTATTTATTCTATATTAAAATCTTCTACATCAATATTCTCATATAAATAATCCTCAAGATGTATGTCATTGAGTGTTTCTTCCAAAATTATATTTTCAAATGCGGTTGTGTTTGTTATTAAGTTGCTTAATTCCACTGATTCTAAATCATTAGTTAGAAGATAATTTTCAATGCTGTCATTGTCTAATGAGGCAAAGGTAATAGCATTACTACCTATTTTAGGAATTGTAAAAATAAAAATGATTACAGCTGCTACACTAGCAACATAAAGCCATGACTTTTTATTAAATAAATCAATGACCTTTGGATTAGATTCTGATTTAGGTAGTTCAACTTTAAAACCTTCAAGATAACCATCAGGAATATTTAAACCAGATTCACTAACCTGATCTCTCAAATTCAATTCTGATATTAAATTGTTTTCAAGAGTTTCAAAGTAATCCTTCGGCGTTTTAAAACCTCCTGTTGATATATTATGTTTACCTATTTTTTTCATTGTATTGTTTAGACTAATAAAAAAGCTATTGGTTTAATAAGTAGGCTTCGATTTTTTTTATGGCTAAATGGTAGGAAGCCTTGAGTGCTCCTTCACTTGTTTCAAGTATTTCCGACATATCCTTGTATTTAATATCTTGAAAGTATTTCATATTGAAAACTAATTGTTGTTTTTGGGGTAAGGTTGCTATGGCTTGTTGTAGTTTCAATTGAATAGCATCACCTTCAAAGTAAACGTCGGATTTTAAATTATCAATTGCTAAACTTTGTAATTCCTCATTACTTATTTGCATTTGTTTGGCGCGTTTGTTTATAAAAGTAATGGCTTCATTTGTAGCTATACGATACATCCATGAATAGAGTTTACTATCACCTTTAAATAAGTCAATATTTTTGAAAATTTTGATAAAAGTGTTTTGCAATACATCATCAGCATCATCATGTGATTTTACGATATTTCTAATATGCCAATACAAACGTTCTTTATAGAGCGATACCAATTCATTAAAAGCACAATCTCGTTTGTCTTTAGACTTTAAATCGTTAATTAGTTTGACTTCTTCCACAAAAACATTTTGTTTTTAGACTTCTAAAACTAGAAATAGTTTAATCTGTCAAGAAAAGTAATGAAAATAATGGATTCTTGCGTTTTAATTAATGATTAGATAATGAGATAAAATGATAAAATAACTACAACGATGTAGTTGTTTTTAGTCTGAAATTATTGTCGTTTGAAAGATATTTTTTGCATTTCACCGTAAAAATAGACTATTTTAGATGTAATCATGACTCAAAAATGTATGGTACTGATTTTATGGCCAAAAGAATATTTTTCAGTTTTATTTCATTAATTTTTGTTATCCCAAGCTTTTCTCAAGTTGGGATTGGCACTGTTACTCCCGGAGCACAGTTGGATGTCGTAACGCAAGCTACGACAACTTCAGAAAGAAAAGGTATTCGGGTAGATTTAAATAGTACTTCAACCGCTCAACAAAACACATTTTCATTACACCTAACTAATTCGAGTAGTCCATCACTCACGGCTGCTAAATATGGAATTTTCAATAACGTTTCAGGTTTAGGAACAGCAACAAGATACGGCGTTTATAGTGAGGTTTTTAAGCCAAATTCAGGTGCAACTACTACAGATATATTTGGCGTTTATAGCTATGTTGGTCAATCTACTGGAGTTAATAGTAACAGCTATGGGTTTTATGCTGATTTAACCAATGCAAATAATACTGCTAATATATTTGGTGTTTACAGCACAGTTAATGGTACTGTTGCTAACCAAGATATTTATTCAGGATATTTTTTAGGAGGTAAATTCGCAATAGGGCAGACTGGTGCCAATGTTTATGTTTTACCCGCAAGCCGGGGTACAAATGGTCAAATTATGCAAACTGATGGCTCTGGGAATGTCAGTTGGGTAGATACAGACTCTAATAATTTTTCATTAGTAAGGGTTAATTTATCTGCAAATCAAATACTCAATACTTCAGGATGGCAAAAAATTACTTTTGATACTGCATTGTTCGATACCAATGGTGAATTTAACAGTACTGATAATCGCTTTGTTGCTGGTAGTGATGGTTATTATAAAATTAATGCAGGATATCACACTGCTTACCAAAACAACAATGAGTTTTATAGTATTGGAGTTTGGGTAAACAATGTTTTATACCAAGAGTCATCATTTAATCACTATGCTACGGGCGACGTTGTTAGGTCTATTAACTGTATAGTTAGTCTTAATGCAAATGATTATGTTGAGATATTTGTTCAAAATTTCCAAACCAATGATGGTTCAAATGGAGCAAATGGCGTTGTAATAGATAGTTTCACTGGTAAAACGTTTTTTGAAATTCAAAGAATAAGATAATACCTACATTAGTTACAGACTTCACTAAATTTTTTCTCGTCTTATTCCATAAGCTTTAAATAGCTATAAAACAATATGTTACAATTTATAAATACGATAAAATGCAAATAATATCGATAAAATACATATTTTTCTTGTTTTGTAAACTAATTTGTTTTATGTTTACACCAACAAACCTACTTATGTTTGTTAGTCGTCCCCAAGTCTAACAATAGCTAAAAAAAGGGCTGAATTAAAATTCAGCCCTTTTTAGTTTTTATATAGTAATGGTTATACTTAATCGAAACTTTGCATATCCACCAGTTTTTTGTAGGTACCATTTTTTGCCAATAATTCTGTATGAGTTCCTTGCTCTACAATTTCACCTTTTCTCATAACAACAATTTCATCAGCATTTTGAATGGTTGATAATCTATGAGCAATAACAATAGATGTACGGTTTTTCATCATGTTTTCCAATGCTATTTGAACTAAACGCTCACTTTCAGTGTCTAATGCTGAAGTAGCTTCGTCTAATATCATAATAGGTGGGTTTTTTATTACAGCGCGTGCAATACTTAAGCGTTGTTTTTGCCCTCCAGAAATATTAGTTCCAGAATCACCTATATTGAAATCTAATTGACCTTTTAGGTTTTTCACAAATTCCCAAGCATTGGCTATTTTTAAGGCATCAATAATTTCATTATCAGTTGCGTCAGGCTTTCCAATTAAAATATTGTTTCTTATCGTATCATTAAATAAAATAGAATCTTGGGTAACTAATCCCATTAAACTTCTTAAAGATTCTTTTGTAACATTTTTAATATTAGTACCATCAATTGAAATACCTCCTTCATTTACATCATAAAATCTAGTTACTAGATTGGCAATTGTACTTTTTCCACTACCAGATTGTCCAACTAAGGCAACTGTTTTACCTTTCGGAACTTCTAAACTAAAATTTTTGAGTACGAGATCTTCCTCATATTTAAAAGAAATGTTATCGACTTTTATTTTATCATTAAAAGTATTTATCTCTTTCGCATTTGGTACATCAGGTAATTGATTTTCTTCATGTAAAATTTCAAAAACACGATCAGCAGCAGCCATACCATTTTTTACTTTGTATGAGGCTTTGCTAATAGCTTTTGCCGGAGTTAAAATGGCATAGGCTAATCCCATAAAGGCAATAAATGTAGTACCTTCAATTACTTTGTCAACTAAAACTAATTTACCACCATACCATAATAAAACAGCTATAGTAGCTATACCTAAAACTTCGCTCACGGGACCCGCAAGGTTATTTTTTAAGCCAATTTTATTTGAAAGTCTTAAAATACTATCTGCTGATTTTTTAAATTTATTTTTAAAAATTGGCTCAGCATTATAACTTTTAACAATCTTTAAGCCTGTTAAGGATTCTTCAACAATAGAAATCAACTTCCCAGATTCTTGTTGTGCTTTTAATGAATTGCTTTTTAAGCTTTTCCCAATTCTTGAAATCATGAATCCTGCTAATGGAATAAAACACAACACAAAAAGAGATAATTCCCAACTAATAGCAAACATAAGAGCTAATGAGAATATAATGGTTAATGGTTCTCTGACTATAAGTTCAAGGATAATAAAAAAGGAATTTTGCATTTCGTTAATGTCCCCTAATATTCTTGCCATTACATCTCCTTTCTGTCTTTTAGAATAAAAGCTTAATGGCAGTTGGATAATTTTTTCATACATCTCTTTTCTTAAATCAGTCAGTACACCATTTTTTAAATACATGATGTGTTGCATAGCAAAATATCCAAACAAATTTTTCAATAAAAAAGTTGAAATGACAATTGCAATGACTATGACCAAAGCCATTTGAGCATTTCCTGACTCTAAAAAGCCACTAACTTTGTAATCAAGCAATTCTAAAGCATAATCTTTTACATCACCAATTTTTCCAGTCCATACAGGTTCATTCTTAACAATGGTAGTTTTTCCAAACAAAACATCTAACATTGGAATTAATGAAACAAAAGCTAATGAACTAAAAAGAGCATAAAGCAAATTAAAAAAGATATTTAAAAACACATGGCCTTTAAATTTCTTAATAAAAGGTAATAATTGATGTATTATTTTTTTCATTTTAGTTTAGCTGCATATCTTTTACTATAGCGTCTATTTTTTGCTCCAGAAACGCTTCAGTTTTATTGAAATCTTCTTTAGTTTTCAATTTGTCATTAACACTGATATAAAATTTAATTTTTGGCTCTGTACCACTTGGTCTCAATGCAATTTGACTGCCATCTTCTGTATAATAAATCAAAACATTTGATTTTGGTATATTAATTATGGATGTTTCCCCAGTTATTGGGTTCAGAGCTTCGGAGGACTGATAATCTTCAATCTTTATTACTTTCGAGCCATTAATTTTCGAAAAAGGAGATTTCCTAGCATCTATCATCATTTGTTTGATTTCCGCAGCACCTTCAATACCTTTTTTAGTCATGGATATCAAACGTTCTTTGTAAAACCCATGCTCTATATATAAAGTAATTAATTCGTTAAAAAACGAACTATTTTCTGCTTTTGCTTGAGCAGCAATTTCGCAGGCTAGAAGAGATGCAGTTACTGCATCCTTATCGCGCACAAAATCACCAACCATAAAACCAAAACTCTCTTCGCCGCCACCAATAAAATTCAATTCTGGAAAATCTTTTATCATTTTGGCAATCCATTTGAAACCAGTCAGTCCAATCTTGCATTCCACATTATATGCATTGGCAAGTTCCTTCATCATCGGTGTACTTACAATAGTTGAGCCAATGAACTCTTTTCCATTTATTTTGTCAGTTTTCTGCCATTGTTTCAGTAAAAAAGCAGTCATAACCACCATGGTCTGATTGCCATTCAATAATTGCATGTTGCCTTTATCATTTCTAACTGCTATACCAACACGATCACTGTCTGGATCAGTTCCAATTACGATATCAGCATTTACGTTTTCTGCTAATTCCAATGCCATTTTAAGAGCTGCTGGTTCTTCAGGGTTTGGTGATTTGACAGTAGGGAAATCGCCATTCGGTATAGCTTGTTCTTCTACAATATGTACGTTTTTATAACCAGCTTGTTTAAACGTTTCTGGGATAATAGTGATAGATGTACCATATAATGAGGTGAAAACAATGGTCAAATTATCTTTGGCACTTTGACTAGTATTAAAACTACCATTTTTAATAGATGCTTTTATAAAAGTTTTATCAACTTCTGCGCCTATTTTTGTAATTAAATTAGGGTTGGATTCAAACTTAATTTCAGAATACTTTAAGTTGTTTATCTCTGCTATAATTTCACCATCTTGAGGAGGCACTAGCTGGCCGCCATCTTGCCAATAGACTTTGTAGCCATTGTATTCAGGCGGATTGTGTGAAGCAGTCAATACTATACCACAATGACAATTTAAATGTTTTAAGGCAAATGACAACTCGGGAGTTGGACGTAAATCTTCGAATAAAAAAACTTCAATGTTATTAGCTGAAAAAACATCAGCTACTAATTGTGCCAATGTTTGACTGTTGTGTCTACAATCAAAAGCAATGGCTACTTTGATTGTTTCATTAGGGAATGACCTTTTCAAATAATTACTTAAGCCTTGTGTATTTCTTCCAAGCGTGTACTTGTTAATACGATTGGTACCAATGCCCATAACGCCGCGCATACCTCCTGTTCCAAACTCTAAATCCTTGTAAAAGGATTCCTTGAGTTCTTTTGGGTTTGTGGCAATTAAATTTTTTATGTAGTCTTGAGTCTTTTTATCAAAATCGGGTGTCAGCCAAGTGTTTACTCGATTTAATAGTTCAGGTTCAATATATATCATGATGTAACTAAAATAGAACGCAAAAATACGCAATTCAAAAAAATGACATGTGTCAATAGGGAATTAATTAGCAACAGTATCTAAATTAATAACCTCTTTAACCAAATAGCGTTTTTTGTCTTGTTTTGTACGTAGCATAATTTCACCAAGAAATCCAGCTACAAAAAATTGGGTACCTATAATCATTGTGGCCAATGAAAGGTAAAATTGTGGTCTTTCAGTAATGAGCCTTCCAGTTTTGTGGAAAAACAACTTATCAATACCTAAATATAGAGCAAACATAAATCCTATTGCAAACATTAAAACACCTAATGCGCCAAATAGGTGCATAGGTCTTTTACCAAAACGAGACAAAAACCAAATGGTGATTAAATCCAAAAACCCATGTATAAATCGATCTATTCCAAATTTGGTTTCTCCGTATTTTCGTGCTTGGTGTTTTACGACCTTTTCACCAATTTTAGAGAACCCAGCATTTTTGGCTAATACTGGAATGTATCTGTGCATTTCACCATTAACATCGATGTTTTTTACAACATTAAGTCTATAGGCTTTTAGTCCGCAATTAAAATCGTTTAATTTGACCCCAGAAGTTTTTCGTGCTGCCCAATTAAATAGTTTTGAAGGTAAGTTCTTTGTTAAAACAGAATCATAACGCTTTTTTTTCCAACCCGAAACCATATCATAATTATCACTAATAATCATTTCATATAATTCAGGGATTTCTTCTGGGTTGTCCTGAAGATCTGCATCCATGGTAATGATAACATCACCAATTGCTTTATCAAATCCAGCATGTAAGGCTTGAGATTTTCCAAAATTTGCTAAAAACCGAATACCTTTTACATGAGGATTAATTTCTGAAAGTTTTATAATAGTTTCCCAAGAGGCATCAGTACTACCATCGTCAATAAAAATGATTTCATATGAAAAATGATTGGATTGCATAACGTTTGCAATCCAATCATGTAATTCTTTTAGTGAGTCCTTTTCGTTAAGTAGTGGTATGACTACTGATATATTCATTGACGATTTTTGAAGATTATGTTTTCAAAAATATGAAAATATTAATCTTGGGAGCTAGTTTTCATCACTAAACCTGCAATTGCCGACCAAATAAGTCCAAAAAAGGCACTTAAAGCAAGCCACATAGCCGATCCGAGTAAAGGATTTGAGAATGTTTTGGCCATTTCCAAACTTTTCTCTTTAATTTCAACTGACATATTTGGGTCTTCTGCTATTTTTTCTTCAGCCAATTTCATCATTTCATCCATAAATTCAGGATCAATAATGTAATTAAATATTAAACCATATACTGCATAAACCAAGGCACTAATTACAGCAATTACCATTCCTGTTTTTAATGCTTCACTGAAAGAAAGGCTATTGGCATTTGTTTTTTTGAATTGACCAATGGCATAAAAAATAATTACTGGAAAAATAATATAATATAAATATTGTGGCCATTGTGTGCCTTCAAGTAGCATTCCTGTAGCATACATGATTACAGAAATTAAGATCATAATCGCTCCAAGAATTAATCCGTAATTTACTCCGAATTTACCTGGAGAAGGTTTTTGATTTTCCATAGTTTGAAAGTTTAGTTAATTTAATTAGTTAGTAAACAAATATACCAAAACGTTACACATTAATTGAAAGAATAAAAAATGAAAAAAATATTGTAGATTTATTAAATTTGCTTAAATTTGCACCTCGAAAAAAGTAATGATATTAAATCGAAAAGCGATGAAAAAAGATATACATCCAGAAAATTATAGAGTAGTGGCGTTTAAAGATATGTCAAATGATGACGTGTTTTTAACAAAATCTACTGCAAATACCAACGAGACAATTGAAGTTGATGGTGTTGAGTATCCATTAGTTAAAATGGAAATTTCTAGAACGTCTCACCCTTATTACACTGGTAAATCTAAATTGGTAGATACTGCTGGACGTATTGATAAGTTTAAAACTAAATACGCTAAATTTAAAAAATAATTTAGTAGTAAAATATAATTACAAAAGCCTTTCAATTGTTGAAAGGCTTTTTTTATTTTTACCAAAAGCAACCTTATGAACTATATTCTTTTTGACGGTCCATTTAGAAACAATCTTCTACCATTTACCTTTACGCGACCAGTAGCAGATATTCGAGTTGGTATTTTAACCATACGAGAGAAATGGGAAAACTATCTAGAATATACCACAACAACCATAACAGAAGACTATCTTGCTGATAAATATCCCATGGTTGAAATGGAGCATAATATTATGATTAATGCTTCTTTTTTACCCAATAAAGAATTAGTAGAGATTATAAAAGGCTTGGAGGAAAATCAAGCTGTTTTTAAAGATGAGGATGTTGTAGCTTTTTTTACTAAAGAAAATCAGGAAAATATAGATTTGGAATCGTTTGAAGCTATTGAGTATCTTGATGACGTTTTAAAAATAGAAAATACTTGGGATATATTTAGTAAAAATGGTTTAGCTATAGAGGATGATTTTGAACTACTTACCAAAGGAAGACAGTCACAACCTATTCCTGAAACAACAGTTGCTTTCAATAGAAAAGATATTTTTATTGAGGAAGGAGCCAAGTTACCTCTTTGCTCACTTAATGCTGAAAATGGCCCCATTTATATAGGTAAGGATACTGAGATTATGGAGGGGAGCATGATAAGAGGCCCTTTTGCACTTTGTGAAGGTGCTACCGTAAAAATGGCTGCCAAGATTTATGGACCAACAACTGTCGGTCCTTACAGTAAAGTAGGCGGTGAGATAAATAACTCGGTGTTGTTTGGTTATTCTAATAAAGGTCATGATGGTTTTCTAGGAAATTCAGTATTGGGTGAATGGTGCAATTTAGGAGCGGATACTAATAATTCTAACTTAAAAAACAACTATGCTGAAGTGCGCCTGTGGAATTATGAAACCGAAAATTTTGCTAGAACTGGCTTGCAATTTTGTGGGCTTATGATGGGAGATCACAGTAAATGTGGCATTAACACCATGTTTAATACAGGAACAGTTGTTGGTGTAAGTGCCAATATTTTTGGAAGTGGTTTTCCGCGCAATTTTGTGCCAAGTTTTTCTTGGGGAGGAAGTAGTGGTTTTTCAACTTATCTAACTAAAAAAGCGTTTGAAGTTGCCAAAGTAGTCATGTCTCGAAGAAATATTGAATTTACAGAGCAAGATGCAGCCATTTTAGAACACGTTTTTGAGGAAACAAAGAGGTTTAGGGGGGATTAGTTAGTCTTTTTTACGTGTTTTAATTCTAAAAGATTAATTGGGTTAATTCCTAGCCCTTTTACATTTTTTCTTGTAAAGCGAACAACTTCGTCATAAAACATAGGCACTATTGGCGTATGACTCATAATTAATGAATCCATTCTGGAGTATAAAAGCTCTCTTTTTTTTGATTCTGTTTCAATAAAGGCTTGTTCATACCAAGTGTCAAACTGTTCACTGCTAAAATGTGTGTAATTAGGTCCATTTGGTGCAAAATTTTTACTGTAATAGAGTGATAGGTAATTTTCAGCATCAGGATAATCTGCTACCCAACTGGCTCTAAACATGTCTAATTTTCCATTTGCTTTAGCATCTTTCAAACTGGAAGCAGGAACAACATCTACGTTTACAATAAGCCCTGTTTTTTGAAGTTCACGTTGTATGTATTCGCAAAAGCTTAAATAATTGCTGGTAGTTGTTATGCTAATTTCTGGATTGTTATTTCCTGTTTCTTTTATGTATTGCTGAACAAGTTGTTTTGATTTTTCAGGTTGATAGGTGAAGCCAATTTTATTACTGTAACCAGGCAGTCCTTTAGGGATAAAACCAGCATTGGCAGGAATACCAATACCATTTCGTAAATAAATCATCATTTTATTTCTATCGAAACCGTAATTAACGGCCTGACGGATTAATTCTGACTGTATTTCAGGAGCATCAGATTCCATATAAAAGGCTAAATATTCAGTATTCAGATAAGGACCACGAATCATATTTACATCAGAATCATACAAATCACGTAATTTACCATCAGCTGTTAATATTTCATCCTTATATGAAGCATCCAATCCTGATACGTAATCAATATTGCCTTGGGCAAATTGTAAAAATTCACTTTGTTTGTCGGGTAAAAAAGTTATCGCAATGGCTTCTAGGTAAGGAAGTTGCTTTCCGTTTTTATCAACTTCAAAGTAATCAGGGTTTTTCCTAAAAACCAATTTTAAATTTTCTTCCCATCGTTTAAATTGAAAGGGACCTGTTCCAATAGGATTTGATCTAAAATCATTACCATAATGTTCAACAATTTCTTTTGGAACAACGGAACAATATTTCATAGTCAATAAGCCTAAAAACGCTGGAAAAGGTTGCTTTAGCTTAATTTCAAAAATAGAATCGTTTACAGGGTAGAACGTTTTAACTTTATTCAATACCCAGCTTCCTGGTGATGCTAGTTTCTTATCTTTGAGTCTATTGAAGCTATAAAAGAAATCATTTGAAGTTACGATTCTTGTGGAATCACTACCAAATAATCTATGTTTATGATATGTTACATCATTGCGAAGCGTAAATGTATAAGTTAGTGCATCATCTGAAATAGTCCAGCTTTTTGCAATAGCTGGTTGCACATTCAATTTATCATCCATTTCCACCAAACCATTAAAAAGTTGATTAGTTGCCCATATATCTGCAAGGTCTTTTGAAAATGCTGGATCTAATGAGCCAATATTTTTATGCTCATTATATCTGAAAACTAATGAACTATCATGCTCTTTATTCTCATTGTTGCAAGAGATAATTATGATGGTGAAACACATTATCCATATCCATTTTATGGGAAGTCTCAATAATGACAGGTGGCGTTTTATCATTTTGTTTAATAGTTGTAAATTTGCAACTTGGTAAAAGTACAAGAATGACAGCAAGAAAAAAAGTCGGTTTTTACACGTTAGGATGTAAATTGAATTTTTCAGAAACATCAACCATAGCAAGAACTTTTAAGAACGAAGGTTTTGAGCGCGTAGATTTTTCTGAATATGCCGATATTTATGTTATCAACACTTGTTCTGTCACTGAAAATGCCGATAAGCGGTTTAAGACCATAGTAAAGCAAGCTCAAAAAAATAATCCCGAAGCATTTATAACTGCTGTTGGATGTTATGCGCAACTTAAACCTCAAGAATTAGCTAATGTCGATGGTGTCGATTTGGTTTTAGGCGCTACTGAAAAATTTAAGATTACCGATTATTTGAACGATTTATCTAAAAATGATTTTGGCGAAGTTCATTCGTGTGAAATTCAAGAAGCCGATTTTTATGTTGGTAGTTATTCTTTTGGAGACAGAACAAGGGCTTTTTTAAAGGTTCAGGATGGCTGTGATTATAAATGTACCTACTGCACCATTCCGTTAGCTAGAGGAATCTCTAGAAGTGATTCGGTAGAAAATGTTGTTGCTAATGCTAAAGAGATAGCTGCAAAAGATATTAAAGAGATTGTTTTAACAGGAGTGAATATAGGTGATTATGGTAAAGGAGAATTTGGTAACAAACGCCATGATCACACTTTCTTGGATTTGGTGAAAGAATTAGATCAAGTTGAAGGTATTGAACGATTGCGAATTTCTTCGATAGAGCCTAATTTATTGAAAAATGATACCATTAATTTAGTTGCGGAATCTGATAGTTTTGTACCGCACTTTCATGTGCCACTTCAAAGTGGTAGTAACGCTATATTAAAGCGTATGAAGCGTCGTTATTTACGTGAGTTATATGTTGATAGGGTTGAGAAAATAAAGGAAGTTATGCCAGATGCTTGCATTGGAGTTGATGTGATTGTAGGATTTCCTGGTGAGACGGATGAGCATTTTCTTGAGACCTATAATTTTTTAAATGATTTGGATGTTTCCTATTTGCATGTTTTTACGTATTCTGAAAGAGACAATACCGAAGCTTCGCAAATGGAGCAAATAGTCCCCAAAAATGTACGTTCTAAAAGAAGTAAAATGTTACGTGGTTTATCTGTAAAAAAACGTCGTGCTTTTTACGAAAGCCAGATTGGTACCACAAGAGAAGTGCTTTTTGAAAGTGAAAATAAAGAAGGCTATATTCATGGATTTACAGAAAACTACGTAAAAGTAAAAACACCTTGGAACCCAGAATTGGTTAATACTATTCAAAAAGTAGAATTAACTAATATTGGTGAAGATGGTATTGTAAGATTCAATTTTCAAGAATCGGTGATTTCTGCTTGACTCTTCGGTTTTTCAAGTAGTTCAACGAGTTTTAATGTTTTTTGTCCTCTATTTTCCGTTTGTCTTTCGAAAACAAATTATTTTCATCTCAAAATCAACTACTTATGTCTAAAGCCTTATCTATTATTGGTGCAATATTTTTGATCCTTTCCTTTACCGCTTGTTCCACTGATAATGATGACAACTTATCTAATAGATCAAATAATTTTGAAGGTGTTTGGAGGTTATCAATGAAAACAATTGAAACACCTATTGATTTTCACAATGATGGCAACTTAACCGATGTTGTTTATATAGGAACTAACTCACCTTACGATACAGAAATCATTATTAATAATAATAACAGTGGTATAATTTACTTTTCTGATAATTTTACTTACAATACTCGGGATGAAAATGGTACTTTAGTTTATATGGTAGCTAGTTCAATTAATAATGAACGTGTTGATATTCCATTTAGTTATATGTTAAGTAATAATTCTGGAATTATAAATTACAATGATATTGAAGCTACTTTTCTATTGGAAGGAAATACTTTGTTTATGACCATTGATGATGGTTTTGTTGCGAAAGACATTGATACTTTTGAGACAACTGTAGTTCAAGATTTAACATATGTTTTTAAAAAACAGTAACTGTAATCTGATATTATAAAAAAAGCCGAAATTTAATTTCGGCTTTTTTTTATATTCTAACTCCAACCGGGAGCATACTTTTGTATTGTCTATTTCGTCTAATAAATTTTGCTATTTCAGGACTCGTAGGAACAACGCTTAAATTGCGTTCTTCAATATGTTCAAATACGGTTCTAATAAATTCGTTTTGAAATTCTTCCGTAAAAATAGTTTCAGGAATAATTAATTTAGTTAAGAAAATTTTACGCTCTTGAAGGGAGTATTCAATTTTCGCAAGTTCATTATCAATTTTTAATTCAAACTGACGCAAAAAATCATTGTCAACGAGTTCATGTGCTTCTATCATAATAATCTTTTTTATTAATTGGAACTATAAGGAGTAGGACTATTTTATATAGTTTTGTAACGCAAATTTACGAAAAATTATTGTCATTTTAAAGATAATATTTGCATAATACCTTATGAATCAAGATATAATACATGTTTATTTCATGCCAGGAATGGCTGCGAGTCCAAAAATATTTGAAAACATACAACTGCCTGAAAACCAGTTTAAAATACATTATTTAGAATGGTTAATTCCAGAACGTGATGAAACTTTAGAGGCTTATGCCATAAGGATGACCCAAAAAATTAAACATGAGAACTTGGTATTAGTTGGTGTGTCTTTTGGAGGTGTTTTGGTTCAGGAAATGAGCAAGCATTTAAAGTTAAAGCGCTTGATAATCATATCTAGCGTTAGTTCAAAGCACGAACTTCCAAAACGCATGAGAATAGCTCGTAAAACAAAGGCTTACGCTATAGCTCCAACAAGTTTGGTAAGTCACATAGATATGTTTGCAAAATATGCCTTTGGGTCTAATGTAAAAAAACGAATTGAGCTATATAAAAAGTACTTATCAGTCAATGATAAACGTTATTTGGATTGGGCTTTAAAAAATATGGTTTGTTGGAATCAAGACAAACCAATCCCAGAAGCTATTCATATTCATGGTGATCAAGATATGGTGTTTCCGTGTCATCATATTACTAATTGTATAAAAATAAAAGGTGGTACACATATTATGATTATCAATAAATTTAAGTGGTTTAATGAAAATTTGCCTAAACTAATTTTAAATGGACGACTAGATTAACATGTCGTTTTTTTTTATAACTTTAATAAAAAATTCCTCGCAATGAAAACTCTTAAAAACATACTATCAATTATAGGATTATTTGCACTTGGCATGATTTTCATTTTTGCACTTCAGGATGCTCCAAGTGATGAAAATTTTGAACGAAAACTAATCAACGATTATAACGTTTATGCGCTACAAGTTCCTGATAATTTAGATTTTGCAGGAGAGCCGTTACCACTTAAAAACCCAGATATTTTGGAGCGTATGGATCGTGAGCTTTTAGTTAATACGTATTGGCAATCCAATGGGTTACTTATGTTTAAAAGAGCACATAAATATTTTCCTATAATTGAGCCTATTTTGAAAAAAAATGGTATTCCAGATGATTTTAAATACTTGGCAGTAATAGAAAGTGGTTTGGTTAATGTTGTGTCACCAGCTGGAGCAAGAGGAGTTTGGCAAATAATGCCAGCAACTGGAAGAGAATTTGGGCTAGAAGTAAATGATAATGTTGATGAACGTTACCATTTAGAAATGGCAACTGAAGTTGCTTGTAAATATTTGAAAGAATCAAAGGAGAAATTGGGTTCTTGGACTTTGGCGGCGGCAGCTTATAATGCTGGTATGTCTGGAATTTCAAGACGCTTACAAGAGCAAAATGTATCAGATTATTATGATTTATTATTAGGCGAAGAAACAGGGCGTTACATGTTCCGTATCGTGGCATTAAAAGAAATATTGTCCCACCCTGATAAATACGGATTTAACTTTAGAACAAAGGATTTGTATAAAGATGTTCCAACATTCAAAGTTGAGGTTGATACAGCAGTAACTGATTTTACAGCTTTTGCCGAAAAGTTCAGTATCAATTATAAAATTCTCAAAATTCATAATCCTTGGTTGCGAGAGCCTCATTTAAACAATAAATCAAGAAAGCAATACTTTATTGAAATACCTAAGCCTGGCTATTATTCAACAAATCCTTAATGATTGAATATATAAAGGAGCATATCTGGTCTTTACTATTAGGCTTAAATTACATACTGGTGATTTTTGCTATTGCCATTATTCTTTTTAAAAACATAAATCCTACTAAAACCATTACCTATATTCTGGTTTTAGTGATGTTTCCTTTTATTGGATTATTAGTTTATTATTTTTTCGGCCAGGAGTATCGTAAGAGTAAAATATTTAATCGAAAAAACGTTTTGAACAAGAGTATAGTGAAAAAAATCAGTGAAGATTTTACTCTAAATTCTAAAGAGCTCGAAGAATTTGATGATTTGTTGGACGAAAAAATGAAATTAGTACATCTTCTGTACAATTCAGAGCATACACCTTTAACACGTTACAATGAGGTGGCATTATTGAAAAATGGTAAAACAAAATTTAAATTGTTATTTGAAGATTTAAAAAAGGCAAAACACCATATTCACCTTGAATATTATATCTTAAAAGATGATAATATTGGCACACAATTAATTGATATTATTTGCGAAAGAGCTCGAAACGGAGTTTCAGTAAAAGTAAGTGTCGATGACGTAGGTAGCAAGATATCAAATAAAGCTAAACGGAAAATGAAAGAATCTGGTGTTGAGTGCAATGTATTTATGCCAGTATTATTTCGTGGATTTACAGGAAAATTGAATTATAGAAATCATCGAAAAATCGCGATAATTGATGGCGAAATTGGTTACGTTGGAGGTATAAATGTATCTGATAATTATGTTAATTATAAAAATGGAGAATCATTTTGGAGAGACACGCACGTAAGAATAGTAGGAGAAGCGGTTAAACCACTTCAAGTAAATTTTTTAATGACGTGGAATTTTGTATCCAATTCTGATTTAAAGATTACCGAAGAATTATTTCCGGAGGTAAAAACCAAGCATGAAACAGCTGTACAAATATCTGCTAGCGGTCCAGATACCAATTGGCCTAACATTATGGAAGCTATGTTTGTTTCTATTAATAGAGCAGAGGACTATGTATATGTTACAACGCCTTATTTTATTCCAAACGATGAGATAATCACGGCTTTACAAGTTGCAGCTAAAAGTAATATTGATGTTCGGTTAATAATACCCAAAATGTCTGATTCATGGACAGCCAAACATGCTACCAACTCCTACATAGAACCATTGTTAGAAGCAGGAGTAAAGGTATATAGATATTGTAATGGATTTATTCACGCAAAAACTATGGTTGTAGATGATATACTGTCAACAGTAGGAACAACCAATATGGACCATAGGAGCTTTAATATTAATTTTGAAATTAATGCAATAATCTATGACAAGAAAACCAGCGTTGAATTAAAACAACATTTTCTAGATGATTTAAAAGAATCTGAAGAACTAGACTTAAAGCGTTGGCAAGAAAGACCAATTTCAAACAAACTTAAAGAATCCTATGCTAGGCTGTGGTCTCCCTTATTATAATATTACCTTCTGCTACGTCTATTTTGTCTTGACGAAGTTGGCTGACCATAGTGTTGTTTAGGGATGGCAGCTTTTTTCATTTGTTGTTTGAACATTTTTATTTGATCTGCCAAAATATTTCTCTTGTCTAATTTTTCTGCTTCCTTCAATAATAATTGAGCTTCTTGTTTTCTTCTTTTTGAAAATGCAATACCAGCCAAATTAAGTTTTGCCATGGCTAGGTCATGATCCATAGATAAACCCAATGAAATGGCATTCTTAAAATATTTTTCGGCCTCATTCATATTATCTTGTGACACCATGATGCCATGTAAATAATTGTAATAACCTTGTTGTTTTTTTACTAATGCAGCACTCGGATTCTTAATTTTGTTCAACCATTTTTTTGCACCTTCAAAATCTTGCTTTCGCAACCTTAAAAAGGCTAATAAAATGAATTCATTTTTAAAATATAAAAAGATAAATATTCCAGAAAGTAGAATATACATGATACCATTACCAATATTTCCTTCAATAAACTGATAAATTGCAAAAGCAATAATCCCGAAAGCAATAATTAATTTGATAATTTTATTATACATATTTTAATGATGTTTTATAAAAAGCTTGTTGTGTTTTTAACAAGTGTTCAATTTCACTTCTATTAGACTGCAAAGAAACTAAAATTTTATTGAAAAAATATTTTTAAAATAAGGTTTGTCAAATAAAAAAGGGTTTGTATATTTGCACGCAGTTTTGGGAGTATGTTTTGAAATCCCAGTTCTAAAAATAAATAAGAAGATTTTAAAGATATAAATAATGAGCAAAAGAACATTTCAGCCATCAAAGCGTAAAAGAAAAAACAAGCATGGCTTTAGAGAAAGAATGGCTACTGTTAATGGTAGAAAAGTCCTTGCACGTAGAAGAGCAAAAGGAAGAAAGAAATTATCTGTATCTTCTGAACCAAGACATAAGAAATAATGATTAACAATTGTTAATATTTTAAAGGTGTTACTTAGGCGTAACACCTTTTTTTGTACCCTATTGATAACTATTTTTGCAAAACAAAATTTTCAACATGCCAAAAAACAAAAACATAAAATCGGTTTTAATTATAGGTTCTGGACCAATCATTATAGGTCAAGCATGCGAATTTGATTATTCTGGAACACAATCTTTAAGATCGTTGCGAGAAGATGGGATTGAAACTATTCTAATTAACTCTAATCCAGCTACAATCATGACTGACCCTTCCATGGCAGATCATGTGTACCTTTTACCTTTGACTACCAAATCAATTATTAAAGTTCTAAAAGATCATCCGCAAATAGATGCTGTTTTACCTACTATGGGAGGACAAACAGCTTTAAATTTAGCTATAGAAGCTGATGAAAAAGGGATATGGAAAGACTTTAACGTAAAACTAATAGGTGTTGATATTGATGCCATTAATATTACCGAAGATCGTGAACAGTTTAGAGAGTTAATGTTGAAAATTGGAGTTCCAATGGCACCGCAAGCAACAGCAACGTCGTACCTAAAAGGAAAAGAAATAGCTCAAGAATTTGGTTTTCCATTAGTAATTAGAGCATCTTATACTTTGGGTGGAGCAGGAGCATCAATAGTTTACAAAGAGGAAGATTTTGATGAGTTATTGACACGTGGTTTGGAAATTTCACCTATTCATGAAGTGATGATAGATAAGGCCATGATGGGTTGGAAGGAGTACGAATTGGAATTGCTTCGTGATAAAAATGATAACGTTGTAATTATCTGTACGATAGAGAATATGGATCCAATGGGAATTCATACAGGAGATTCTATTACTATTGCTCCAGCTATGACCTTATCTGACAAAACATTCCAGCGCATGCGCGATATGGCAATACATATGATGCGTAGTATTGGTGATTTTGAAGGAGGATGTAATGTGCAATTCGCAGTAAGTCCAGATAAAAAAGAAGAAATAATTGCTATTGAAATTAATCCACGTGTATCACGTTCTTCAGCTTTAGCAAGTAAAGCCACAGGTTATCCAATTGCGAAAGTAGCAACGAAATTGGCGATTGGTTATTCTTTAGATGAATTAACAAATCAAATCACGGGTTCTACTTCGGCATTGTTTGAACCAACCATTGATTATGTAGTTGTAAAAATACCACGTTGGAATTTTGATAAGTTTGAAGGTTCAGATAGAACTCTAGGTTTACAAATGAAAGCAGTAGGTGAGGTTATGGCTATTGGTCGTTCATTTCAAGAAGCCCTGCACAAAGCTACGCAATCACTCGAAATTAAACGCAACGGATTAGGTGCTGATGGTAAAGGTTATAAGAATTATGATCAGATAATTGATAAACTTACTAACGCTAGTTGGGATCGTGTTTTTGTGATTTATGATGCTATTCAAATGGGAATACCTTTAAGTCGTATTCACGAAATCACAAAAATTGATATGTGGTTCTTAAAGCAATATGAAGAACTTTTCCATTTGGAAAGAGAAATATCAAAATTCACAATAGATACTATTGAGCGAGACTTACTTTTAGAAGCTAAACAAAAAGGTTATGGCGATAGGCAAATTGCTCACATGCTTAAATGTTTAGAAAGCCAAGTATATAAAAAGCGTGAAGAATTTAATGTTAAGCGTGTTTATAAATTAGTTGATACCTGTGCTGCAGAATTTAAAGCTGAAACACCTTATTATTACTCTACTTTTGAAAATGAAGTTCAAGATAAGAACGGACATATAAAACCGGCTAATGAAAGTGAAGTAAGTGACAAAAAGAAAATAGTTGTTTTAGGTTCTGGACCAAATCGTATTGGTCAGGGTATCGAATTTGATTATTGCTGTGTTCACGGTGTTTTGGCAGCTTCTGAATGTGGTTATGAAACTATAATGATTAATTGTAATCCTGAAACAGTTTCAACCGATTTTGATATTGCAGATAAACTATACTTTGAACCTGTATTCTGGGAGCATATTTACGACATTATTCAACACGAAAAACCAGAAGGTGTAATTGTTCAGTTAGGTGGTCAGACTGCTTTAAAATTGGCTGAAAAGCTAGATAGATATGGCATTAAGATTTTAGGAACAACTTACCAATCTTTAGATTTAGCCGAAGACAGAGGAAGTTTTTCTAAACTTTTAAAAGAGAATGATATTCCTTATCCTGAATTTGATGTAGCTACATCGGCCGATGAAGCATTAGCGGTTGCAGATAAATTAAACTTTCCAATTTTAGTAAGACCATCCTACGTACTTGGAGGCCAAGGGATGAAAATTGTTATCAACAAAAAAGATTTGGAAGAGCATGTTGTTGATTTATTACGCGGCATGCCAGATAATAAATTGCTGTTAGACCATTATTTAGATGGTGCTATTGAAGCTGAAGCTGATGCAATATGTGATGGCGAGAATGTTTACATCATAGGGATAATGGAGCATATTGAGCCATGTGGAATTCACTCTGGCGATAGTAATGCTACGTTACCACCTTTTAATTTGGGTGAATTTGTAATGCAACAAATTAAAGATCATACAAAAAAGATTGCTTTAGCACTTAACACAGTTGGGTTGATTAATATTCAATTTGCCATAAAAGATGATAAGGTTTATATAATTGAAGCCAACCCAAGAGCATCTAGAACAGTTCCATTTATTGCAAAAGCTTACGGCGAGCCTTATGTGAATTATGCTACCAAAGTGATGTTAGGAGAGAAAAAAGTAACTGATTTTGAGTTTAACCCAAAATTAGATGGATTTGCTATAAAGCAACCAGTATTCTCTTTCAACAAATTTCCAAATGTAAATAAACAATTAGGGCCAGAGATGAAGAGTACAGGTGAGAGCATCTTGTTTATAGATAGCTTAAAAGACGATGAGTTTTATAATCTTTACTCTAGGCGTAAGATGTATTTAAGCAAATAAATTGTTCAATTAGCAGTTATTTAATTTTAGTTGCGCAAAAAGTATTATTTTAGTAGAAAATATTGTGCTATGAGGAAAAAACTACTTTTTTTAATACTTATGTTAACTTCTGTTGTTGTGTTTTCACAAGTATCTGCTGGTCAGGTTGATGATTTTGAAGACGGAACAGTGCAAAACTGGATTATTGGAGCTACTGGTTCAAGTTCACCAGTTAATGTAGCTTCAGGAGGTCCTGATGGAGTTGACGATAATTTTTTAGAATATACTTCAACTGGTGCTGGCAGTATAGGTAGTAGAATGGCTATTTTTAATGCTAATAATCAATGGTCTGGAGATTTTATTTCTGAAGGTATAGTTGAAATACAGTTTGATGCAGAAGTAACAACTAATGACTTGCATTTAAGGTTAGCTTTTCAGGGTCCAGGTGGAACACGTATGATATCTACTGTTCCTGTTGTAGTTGCTGCTAGTTCAGGATGGAATAGTGTTTCATTACCGTTAGGATTGAGTGATTTTACAATTGTTCAAGGAGCCAACACTGTTTCTGAAGTATTGTCAAATGCTTTCACTATGCGAATAATTAGTGTTACCGATGAAAATATTGATAATTGGCGAGGCGAAGTGATTGCTGCAACGCTTCGAGTTGATAATATCACGGCTTCGACTACTTTGAGCAGACAAGATTTAAAAATGGAGAATAGTTTTAGCATTTATCCAAATCCTAGTTCTAGAAATTTAAACCTAAATATCTCGAATTTAGAAAAAAATGCTCAAGTAACTATTTATAATATTTTAGGTGCTAAAGTTTACAGCAACACATTAAATAGTTCTAAATTTTCTATTAATACCTCACAATGGCAAAAAGGGGTTTATTTGGTGAGAGTATCTTCAGATAATGGTACTACAACTAAACGTTTTGTAAAACAATAATAAAAGAATTATCATATATTATAAACCATCAGTTTTCTGATGGTTTTTTTATGTCAAGATTGTAAACAATATACCAGTTACAATGGCAATTCCAAAGCTAATAAGTGTTCCTATTAGTATGTATTCTGTGAGCTTTCTGTGCTTACTTTCTTTTAAATCTCCAAATCTAAAAACTGACTTTGCAGTAATTAAAAATCCCACAGCTTCCCAATGATTGGTTATAATAAATATAAAAACTAATAGCCTTTCTAAAATTCCTATATACTTGCCAGCATCTTCCAATGATTCGTTGCCCTTTGTAAGTTTTTCAATGTTCCATTTGCCAAAAATGGCTTTCATGATTATTGAAACAGGTTGTGTTAAAAACAGTAGACAAGTAGTAAGTAACAATATATTTTCCTTGTCAATAGTTGCTACAGAAAAGTGAGCATTTGTGAATATATAATAAGCTATAAAAATGCTTACTATGTGCAATAATTGATCTATAAAAAACCAACGTCTTCTTGTTTTTTTATTTTGAAAAACGAGTTTTGTTGCATCAATAACAAAGTGTGATAAGCCAATAGTAACCAGTAATGGCCAATATGATAAATCCCAAACAATTAAAAATAATAATAGGAAATGAATAGCTACATGAAAGTAAAGCTTAAGTGATTTTAATTTTTTCTTTTCTTTTTCCTTGACCCATTTTTTTGGTTGAAGTAGAAAATCACCAATTAGATGTGCTAGAATAAGTTTGGTCATAAGAATCATAAAATGAAATTACTAATTTTTCTACGATACATAGCATCCAATTTCAGAATTTCATCTAAATGGGCACGTTTTTGTCTGCCACTAACAGCATTTTGATTAATGCCAATTATGTTTCCAAGTGTTTCTTGGAGGGCATCTGGATGCTCAAGTGTGAGTTTTACTATTTCTGCTGTATTAGTAGTCCAACTATCCATGGCAATTAAGGCTAGTTTAAAATATAAATTTAGTTCTTGATTAAGTGTTTCGTTTGGTGTTTTTATTTTTAGATTTTGCTTTTCTTTTTTTAAAGATTCAAGAGTTTCACCCGAAAATAGAAAAGCATCACCATTAGATTCGGTAATATTTTCGCCTTGGTAAGTTTTGTTGCCAATACCTATTGCCAATCTTACATCCAGTCCTTTTATGGTTTTTATACATGCTTTTATATAAATAGCATTAATAAAGCTTTCTATAATATCTGGTTGTTCTAATTGGAAGCTGTCACCACGGTACATTTCCCAGTTAGAAGGATTATTACTAATATTTGTTAAACTATCTTTTAAAACAGAAATCCATTCTGTTGGACTGTTTAGGTTACGTGATTTAATTAAATCTCCTGTTATGACACTTACCATATTATTTTGTGATAGTTATAAATATCATTTAAAAATGTGATAAATAATAATATCATTTAAAAATGCGATAATCAAATGTATGCCTTTTTAATGGAATAAACAAATACATGCCTTAATTATGGAATATATGTAAATATTCCTTTTTTACAGAATAATAATTTATCTATTTTCAGGTAAGTCAATTTTAATTCTATAGCCTTCTAATTCTTCAATATAATTTTCCAAAGAAAAAGAAGCGCTGTTGAACTCATGTTCTCGATGCACTTTAGTTTCTTTACGTTTTATGGCTTTAAGAAAACGCTTCACTTCTGATTTATCATTTAAAATCAATCCAGGAACAGAAATAGATTTTCCTAGATCATCTTTGGCTACCATGGTGAAATATGAAGAATTGCAATGTTTTATGTGTCCTGTACGAATGTTTTCAGCTTCAACACGAATACCAACAACCATTGATGTTTTTCCTACATAATTAACCGAAGCTTTCATGGTAACTAATTCTCCAATTTCAATAGGGTTTAAAAAGTCAACAGTATCAACAGATGCTGTGACACAATAGGTTTCAGAATGTTTTGAAGCACATGCAAAAGCTATTTGATCCATTAAATTTAGAATGTAGCCACCATGTATTTTACCATCGAAATTGGAATGTGAAGGCTGCATCAATTCAGAAATTGAGATACGAGACGCATCTACTTTTTTGTAATTATTAATCATTTAAGTACTGGTTGATAGTATTATCTTCTTCAACTTTTGTGACAAAATATTTAGTATCACCTAACCAAAACAGCTTACCAAAACGCTCAAAATAATGAAGTTTCACAAACTTGCCTTGAAACTGTTGTAAATCACTTATCACTTGTTTTTCTTTATCTTCAACTGAAAAAACAAAAATTTGAGCATCAGAAACACCTTGGCTTATCTCACCTTCCCAAGTTTTAATAATAACACCTTTATGACTGAATTTAACAAGTCTGCCAGCCCGAATACCTTCGCTATAGGAGGCAAAATATAGAAATGCAACATAGGCTATAAATAAAACAATTATGCCGCCCAATACTTTTAAAAAAAACTTTTTCATAATATTAAGTTATTATTCTTCTTCACTATTTTCTGCGCGTTTCAAAATAGGCTGCGGTAAAGATTTTTTAGCTTTGGCACCCATTTTTTTTAACTTTTCAACACGCCCAATGAGATTGCCTTTACCCTCGACTAATTTATTCATAGCCGAAGAATAATCTGATTTTGCAGCATCAATTTTCTTTCCCACGCCTGTTAAATCAGAAACAAGACCTTCAAATTTATCATATAATGCACCTGCCTGTTTTGCAATTTCAAGGGCATTACGTTGTTGTTTTTCATTGCTCCACATTGTATCTACCGTTCGAAGTGTTGCTAAAAGGGTAGAAGGTGTAACAATTACTATATTTTTTTCAAATGCTTTGTTGTATAATGTGTTATCTTGATTCAAAGCTACTGCAAAGGCAGGCTCTATTGGAATAAACATTAGTACAAAATCAGGAGATTCAATATCATATAAATCCTCATATTTTTTTTCTGAAAGCTGATTGACATGTTTGTTTATGGAGTTGACGTGTGCTTTTAGAAATAGTGCTTTGTCATCATCGTCAGCATTGGCATAACGCTCATAGTCTGTTAAAGAAACTTTACTATCTATAATCATACGCTTATTATCTGGTAGGTGTAATACCACATCCGGCATCACGCGAGAACCATCATCACGATTAAAGTTTTGCTGTACAAAATATTCTCGGTCTTTTTCTAAACCAGATTTTTCTAAAACACGCTCTAAAACCAGTTCACCCCAATTACCTTGCATTTTACTGTCTCCTTTTAGTGCTTTAGTCAGGTTATTGGCTTCTTTAGTCATTTGTTGATTTAAGTCTTTTAAACCTAATAGCTGCTCTTTTAAAGCTGAATGCATGCTGATACTTTCTTTTTGAGATTTCTCAACTTTATCTTCAAATGTTTTTATTTTTTCTTGTAGCGGATTGAGTATTTGTTTGATATTTTCTTTATTCTGAAGGGTGAATTTCTCGCTCTTTTCATCTAAAATTTTACTTGCCATGAGCTCAAAATCTTTTCGAAGTTGCTCTTGTTGTTTAACAAGTTCTTCGTCACGTTTTGCATTTTGTTTCTGCAAGTTTTCAAATTCGGTATTACGACGTGCCAATTCAGAATTCAAGAACTCTTTTTCATTTCGAATTGTTTCACGATTGGCTTCAACTTTACTTAAATTTTCTTTTAAATCATTAATGGTTTGTGATAATTGATTTTGACGTTCTTCTAATGTGCTTTTATCACTTTTGCTTTTTAATTTGGTAATGGTGATACCAATATAAGACCCAATCCCACCTGAAATTAAGATAGCAAGAATAAGAATGATGTTGTCGTTCATTTAATAAGAAGTTTATCCAAAGATAAATTTTTACCATGAGGATAAAAAGAAATGTAACAGCTTAAATATTCACTATTTTTAAAGAATAGATGTTTTTATATCTATATCAGCATCTTCCCATGCTTTGTTGAATTCTTGCATAATAGCTGTGGCCTCATCCATCTTATTTTGAGCAACCAAACTTTCATATAAACCCATAAGAGACCATCCGTTCTGTCGTAAGACTTTTAAATCTTCTAAATAGATACTTTCTGCTTCGGCATATTTTTCAGCTTTTAAGAGTATGGCTCCTAAATTTTGTCTAGGTGGTATATGCCAAGCCGATGGTTCGTTATAAATAAGATTGTCTTCCATTTCAACGGCTTTTTGCATGTGTTTAATAGCTAAATTGAAGTTGCCTTCAAGAGAAGCAATTTCACCTGCTACAACTTCATAAGCCAATTTTGCAATGGTGGTTCCGTTGTCAAATCCGGAAGCATAAATAGATTCCATTTGAGGGTCATTTATGAGTTGTTTGATTGCGTCGAGTTCTTCTTTGGCTTCCTTACTGTTGCTTTTCCTTGTGAAAGCAATACCTCTTGTATAATGCCAAATTAGTTTGAGGTGTTTAATGCTATCGTTTGGCTTGGGATAAGTTAAAATATCATTCCATTTTCCAAATCTGGTATAAGCTAATAAAGGAGTTGCAGCAAAATTTTGTAAAAAATGTAACTCCTCCATTTCGCCAATAGGAACTTTCTCTGCTGTTTTTTTAGCGGCATCAATTGCCATTTCACTATTACCTAATAAACTTGATGCTGACCAAAGAAAGTGAATATTGTGAGGATAGTAGCCCAATGGATACATACCTTGTGCATAGCATTGCGAAATATAATCTTCATCAGCTAGAATAGCTTTCTGGTTAGCCAATACAGCATCTTTATAACGACCAACCCGAATGTATATGTGTGATGGCATATGAACTATGTGGCCAGCTGCAGGCATTAAGGAGCCTAATTTTTCGGCACTAGGGACTGCTAAATCTGGTTTAGGCAGTTCTACCATATGAATGTAGTAATGATGTGCTCCCGGATTGTCCGGACTTAATGCCATCGCTTTTTCAAGAGCGTTTTTAGCTTCTGTAATATTAGGAGAAGGGTTCCCTTCTTTATCCCAATAATTCCAGGGAACTGTATTCATTACTGATGCAGCATAAAGTGTCAGAACATCTGCATCTTGTGAATAATCTGAAGCTACTTTTTCCATGGCTTGCATATACGCAAGATTCAATTCAGCCACATCTTTTTCTAAATCTGTAGAATATCTGTGTGTAAGTGCTTCAATTAAAGCTTGCTCTTTTTTTGAAGCCATTGGAGCAAGTTTTGAAGCATGAGCTATAGCTTCATTATATTTCTTTTTGCGTTCATCATCTGGTAAAGGGTCATTTATATTCGGACCTAAAGTATAGGCTTGTCCCCAATAAGCCATGGCTAATTTGGAATCTAATCTTGCAGCTTCCATAAAGGACCTGTGGGCTTCAGCATGATTAAAGGCGTAGGTCAATCGCAACCCTTGATTAAAGAAGCGTTGCGCTAATTCATTATCTGTACTAACCTTATGCGAGTGGTTTCCTAGATTTTCAAATAATGGAGAAATTTGCTTTGTGGTATCTACATCTGTCAAAAGAAATTTTGCAGGTGTACATTTAATAAAATTCATGCCAACCTTTTGTGAATCGTCGAACTCCTTCTCTTGATTGGTGAAAATTAATAGAATTCCTATGATAGCAATTAATGATAGTGCTACTGCCAGTTGTTTAAATTTCATGATTACTGAATTAATGGTTAATATTTGATGCTAAAAGATTAATTCAGGGAGTAGTTCAAAGGCTTGAAAGAGAATATTGTAAATATAGTTTATTTTAAATAAAACGAATGAGTTATGAGTTATTTTTTAATTCTAAAACTTCCAGTTTTTTCATCGAAAGTAATAAGATCTTTTGGGAACAATTCATTGAATGTCCCTTTTTGAATTAAATTACATGGCATTTCAGAAATAACATTATTTTTCGTCATCACAATCATTTTATCACATAGTTGAATGGCTAAATCAATTTCGTGTGAAGAAAATAAAATGGTCTTACCAGTTTCTTTAACCAGTTTTTGAAGTAATTTTAAAATATATGCTTTGTGATACATGTCTAGATGGGTAGTAGGTTCATCTAATATTATGACATCAGTATCTTGTGCTAAAGCGCGTGCAATCATTACTTTTTGCAGTTGTCCATCACTTAATTCAAAACATTTTCTATGCTTTAATTCTATAATGTTTGTTTGTTTTAAGGACTTTTCAACAACTTCAATATCTTGCTTTGATAGTTTACCAATCCAGTTGGTGTAAGGTTGTCTGCCCAGTGCAACTAACTCGAATACTGTAAGGTTTTTGGAGACAATCTGTTCAGTCAATACTAAACTTAAGTTTTTTGCCAATTCCAATGGTTGAATTTCAGTAAGTTTTTTATCGTTTAATAAAATAGTACCATCCAGCGGGTCTTGAACCTGCGTTAAGGTTCGTAGTAAAGTAGATTTTCCGATACCGTTGGCTCCAACCAAACCAACTAATTCACCAGCAAATAAATTAATATTTATACCTGATGCAATAACTGTATTTGACTTATTAGTCTTGTAGCCAATTGCAAGATTATTAGTTTTTAAAATAATATGTTGATTTTGATTAATCATTAAAACATCATTTTACGTTTTCTAATCAATAACCAAATAACCACAGGCGCACCAAACAAAGAGGTTATGGCGTTTATAGGTAAAGTATAGTCACTTGTTGGTAATTGAGCAATACTATCACATACCAGCATAACAATTGCGCCTAATAATAATATGGCAGGCAATAATATTTTATGATTTGATGTAGTGAAAATTTGGCGAACAATATGCGGAATTGCTAAACCTATAAAAGCAATGGGCCCTGCAAATGCGGTAATAGTTCCAGCCAATAAACTGGTCGCTACTATAATTATCAATCGGTTTTGTTTAATATTAAGGCCTAAACTTTTGGCATAATTTTCACCTAACAGTAAGGTGTTCAAAGCTTTTATTGATATAATACTTAATAACAATCCAAAACCGTAAATAATACTAAATATTAATAATTCATTCCATGAGAGATTTCCAAGACTTCCAAATCCCCAGAAAATGTATTGTTGTAATTGTTCAGCAGAGCTAAAGTAGGAGAGTACACTCACTACGGCTGCAGTAATACTACCAAACATAAGACCAATTATTAATATTGCCATTGTGTCTCTCACTTTTGTAGATACCACTAAAACGGCTAATAAAACGAGAAAACTACCCAAGCTAGCAGCAATGACAATACTCCATTTTGACACTAATAGCGTTGTAAAAGCACCACCAAAAAAGCCAGCACCTAAAATGACTATGGCCACACCAAGACTTGCTCCAGAACTTATTCCTAAAGCAAAAGGACCAGCAAGAGGATTCCTAAAAAGAGTTTGCATTAACAACCCTGACACACCAAGACCGGAACCCACCAATATAGCTGTTATGGCTTTTGGTAATCTGTAATTTTGAACAATATAATTATCTGAAAATCCGAATAAGCTATTTACTATCTCACCAAATGAAATAGAAACAGAACCTAGACTAATATTAGTGAAAAAGCATACGATTAATAAAGCAATCAATACTATAAATGATAGTCTATATGTTTTAATATCTGACACTTACATCAACGGTTTAAAGAACTGAGTGTAATAATTTGGAAGCAAATCAGGATGACAAATTTTTATTAAATCCTTCAGTACCAAGTCGGGTCTAGCTATTCCTAACTCATAATACGTCACGCCACCAGTAGTTCCAGTAGTATTACTAAAGGTAAAAATAGATTTGTTTTTAAACGCATCAAATTTTGTATAATGGTCACTTGCTTTTTCAAGACTTTCATAGGTTCCATAATAGGAAGGGCTCAACCAAATATCTGCATCTTTAGCTTTGTTGTAAACACTTTCAAAACTCAAGGCTAAACTGCCATTTCCATCACTGTCTTGCCATAAATAATTGACATTAGCATCCTTTAACAATTGTGCTTCAGGGCTTGTATTACTCGGTAAATACCATATGTCTTTATGCATCGCTCCACATAATACGGTTGGTTGCTCCTCAACATGTGCCGCTAGTAATTTAGCTTCTTTGTAATTATTTTCAATAGTTTTGAAAACTGAATCGGCTTCTTTTTCTTTATTATATAAAACGCCAAAGAATTTAATCCATTCAGCTTTTGCTAAAGGTGATTTTTCAACCCAATCACCATTATAAACTACAGGAATATTTGATTTTTTAATGGTTTCGAGTGACTTATTATTACCATCTATGCCAAATCCGACGACTACATCTGGTTTCAAATCCAACAAGACCTCTGTGTTGAGTCCTTCATTTTTACCTAGTTCTCGAATCATATCATTTTCTATAAGCACTCTAGTTTTTTCTGATGAAATATAATCTGTACCAGGAAAACCAATTAAAGTATTTTCAACATTTAATAATTCTAGGGCTGGAATATGGGTTGTTGAGGTAACGACAATACGTTCAATAGGAATAGTAATAATCCCGTCAAACTCATCTTTATTTAAAGTAATAGTAGGCAATACATTGCGATGAACCAATGCATATTTGTAAGCTTTATCGGCTTTGGGCCAGGGGTTTTTTATGGTTAAAATTTTGAAGTTCTCATTAGTTGTAATATGAAAGCCTTTGGCATATTCAAAATGTGAGTTTACAACATCTTGCTTGATATTTTCAGGTTGTTTAGGCTTATTTTCACAAGAGATGAAGCTGATAAATACAATTAATAAGAATAATTTTTTCAAAACAAATAGATTATGCTCCAAAAGTAATATTATTTCATGTTATTGATGAAACATTAAACAAAATGTTTAATTTCGCAGCGAATTTTGGTTTGGCTTTGCAATTGGGCAAAGTCAATTAAAAGGGAATCTGGTGCGACATGTAATTGTCTAGTCCAGAACTGTTCCCGCAACTGTAAGCTACAACGCTTTATGTTATACTTCTGAAGTCACTGGAAATTTCTGGGAAGACCAACATAAAGACGCAAGTCAGGAGACCTGCCAAATTCAAACAAATAAGTCAAACTTTCGGGATAAAAGTTTACGTATGATAGTCCATGCGATTCTCGAGCAATTAATTTAAAATGAACAAAAAAACATGGTTTTTTGGTGTGCTTTGTGTTACATCATTATTTGGGTATGCCCAACAAAAAACAGACTCTACACAGGTTGAGCAATTGGATGAAGTGGTAATTACTGATTCTAAATTCAACCTAAAACGTGAAAATTCAGGTAAGGTTATCACTACTATTTCACAAGAAGAATTACTACAATTACAAGGAAAGTCAATAGCTGAAATTATTAATAATACCGTTGGTATTGAAATCAATGGCGTAAAAAGTAATGCAGGTCAAAACTTAAACTATTATGTACGAGGAGGACGTAATCGTCAAGTTTTAATTCTTATTGATGGCATCGCTTTGACGGATCCATCGCAAATAGCTAATGACTATGATTTACGCTTACTCCATGCTGACCAAGTAGAAAGTATTGAGATTTTAAAAGGTGCGTCAAGTACGCTATATGGTTCTGGTGCTGCTACTGCTGTTATAAATATTACATTGAAAAAGGCTTCAAAAGAAGCTATTTCTGCAAATTTAAGGAGTGTAATAGGCACTAACCAATCACAAAATGACAATAACTATTCGGTCGCAGATTTTAGAAATTCAGTTTCTGTAAATGGTACTTTAAATGATTTTAATTATTTAGCAAGCTTTGGTAATCAATATACTGATGGCTTATCGGCTATTTCAAGTGGTCAGGAAAGTGATCCTTACAATGCCATAAATGGTAATTTAAAGATGGGTTATCAGTTTAGTGAAGCATTTAAAATAAACACCTATGCTAGTTTTGATAAGTTTAAAGCAGATTTTGATGATGGTTTTTCAGGAATTGATACCGATGATATTTCAACCACCAATCAATACCGTTTAGGTGTTAATTCTGAATATAAATACAAGAATGGAAGTCTTACTTTAAATGCTGCTTATAATGATGTAGAACGCAGTATTGAATCTAGTTTCCCAGCTGAATTTTATTCCAATAGTTTTATTGGCGATTTGTTCAATAGATACAATTTTAACAACAAATTTTATGCTGTTTTAGGTGTGAATGCACAGCAAAATGAGATGGAAAGTTTTACAATTCCTTTTGGATCATCCAATCTGGAACAAAGCATCAATCCGCAAGAGGCGACCTTTACAATTGTTGACCCTTATTTAAATATGGTTTATGTATCAGATTTTGGACTAAATATAAATGCTGGAGCGCGTTTGAATAACCATAGTGAGTATGGTAGTCATTTGGTTTATAGCTTTAACCCTTCGTATAGAGAAGATTTTAATTTTGGTTATTTAAAAGCTTTGGCAAGTTACAGTACAGCATATATTACACCGTCATTGTATCAATTGTTTGAGCCAACTTATGGTAATGCAGAGTTAGAGCCAGAGGAGAGCGCAACTATAGAAGGTGGTTTGGAATTTCAATTTAAAGAAAAAGCCACAGTAAGTGTAGTATATTTTAATAGAAGAGAAACCAATTTTATTGATTTCGTTGATTTAGGAAGTTTTGCTTTTCAGTATAATAATGTAGCAGATGAATTCACAGCCAGTGGACTGGAGTTTATAGCCACTTATAAAGTTTTACCCAATCTGAACCTGAATGCAAACTTAACTTATACTAAAGTTGAAGAGGATTTGAATTTGAGAATTCCTGAATTTAAGGTTAACGCTAAACTAGATTACCAGTTATTTAGTACTACGGTTTTAAGTTTGTCTTACCAATACAATGATGATAGGAATGATATGGTTTTTAATAATACGACTTTTATGAATGACACAGTTGTATTAGAATCGTATAACCTTTTTGATTTTTATTTAAGTCATACCATTTTAAACAACAAGTTGAAGCTTTTTACGAACATAACCAATATTTTTAATGAAGATTACCAAGAATTATATGGTTATTCTACAAAGGGAAGAAACGTAAATATTGGATTTAATTTAAGTTTATAATTTAATAATCTGGTCATTTTGAGAACCTCAACTGACCAGATTTTTTTATTTTTCAATATACATGTTGTCTTGTAATGGCGTAAAAGAACTTTTACTACCAACAATTTCAAGAGGTTCAAACGTTTGTCCTGATAAACGGCTGTTATCCTCAATATGCTGTAATGCAACAGATAGCAGTAGCTCATTTTCATCACCAAGAACACCCATATTAGCATAGTTTTCTGAAACTAAAATATCAGGATCTAAACCTTCAAAATAATCAGTAACTCCAGCAGCATTTAAAGATTTTAAAACTAGTGGTTGCATAGCATAAAGATGAGAAGGGCTGGCGCCTTGCCTTCTGAAATCAGGAGAATCGTAAAGCGTAATGGAAGCTTGATATTTTCCAGTGGTTGATGTTCCAATTTGAACTACATTTATATAGGGCCTTAAACAATTAATCACTAATTCACTAGCAGAAGCAGAGCGTTTAGTAGTTAAAACATAAACACGATTAAGGTTTAAAATATTCAATGGTGTGCCTTCGTCATTATTAGTAAACCTATTAACTGTTGATTCCACTGATAACTGTGATTGAATATCATTATTCCATTGTTCAGTACTAAAAACTTCACCATTTCTTCCAGCTATCATACTTGATAATAAAATGGCTGTATTAACAGAACCACCTGGATTATAGCGTAAATCCAAAACTAAATCTTGAATATTGTTATTCGAAAAGTAGCCAAATGTATCATTTAATTGTGCATCAAAATCTCTAGTAAATCCATTATAGACTAAATAACCAACATTGCGACCAGAAACTTGGAAAACATTTCTTTCAAATATAGGATTTTCGGTATAGGGTGATTTTGTTAGCGTCACACTTTGTCCATTTGGAGTTATCGTATCATCATCTGGATCTGGTGTGCCATTATCATCATATATGGCTAAATTAATAGTATAAGTGTTATTGCTTAACAGGGAGAGGTAATTATTGTCATTCAAAGGTGTGCCGTTAACAGCATAAAATATATCACCGCGTTGTAACCCTTGATTGGAAGCATTTGTATTTGGCAAAACATAGCCAACATAACCAAAAATATCTGAACTGGATGTCTGTCGTCTTACAAGCCCAAAATCCATACCGTTGTTTTGTGTAGTACCATTTAAAAAAGCTTCTAGTTCAATATAATTGCTAGTAATCCAACTAAATCTATCAACAGTTTCAGGTTGATATATTAAATGGTTGAACAATGCTTCGGGAGAATTATAACTATTTAAAAAAGCGTCATACTCACTATCTGAAAAGCGATTGTTGGCTAAATCTGGGACATCATCTTTATACAAATAATATGTGTTCATGCCTCGATAAACAAAATCATTTAAATCTTTAATTGATGCTGGATTATCATCTAAATCTTCGAAACAGCTTATGAATACAGACGAAATAATAAAGAAGAGTAGTAGGTGTTTGAGTATTTTCATAGCAATAAAGTGTTCTTTTTCACTTTAAAAGTAGTTACTTTATTGAAGAATAAAAATTTTTTGTAACAAAATTGATAGTAGTTCGTCGTAATAGTAAATAACCCCAAAAGGGTAATTTTAACCAACCACAACTTATGACACAGAGTGAGTTTTTAAATATTGTCATGCCTTTTAAAGATAAGGTATTTCGTTTAGCTAAACGATTACTGGTATCTAGGGAGGAGGCTGAAGATGCCACTCAAGAAATTTTATTGAAGTTGTGGAACAATAAAGCAAAGATTGAAGAGTACAAAAATGTGGAAGCATTTTCAATGACCATGACCAAGAATTTGTGTTTAGATAAGTTGAAATCCAAACAAGCTCAAAATTTAAAAATAGTACACAGTAATTATCAAGATCACAGTGTCTCTGTACAAAAGCAAGTAGAGTTAAATGATAGTTTGGATTGGGTAGGCAGGATTATGGAGGATTTACCAGAACAGCAAAAAATGGTCATTCAACTCCGAGATATAGAGCAATATGATTATGACGAAATAGCCAAAATGTTAGACATGAACAATACAGCAGTAAGAGTGGCTTTGTCCAGAGCGAGAAAAACAATAAGAAAAAAATTAACTAATACACATAGTTATGGTATTAAATAATATAGAAAAGTTACTAGAAAAGTACGAGAACGGCGGAACAAGCCTAAAAGAAGAGCAACAGTTAAAAAGCTATTTTTCTCAAGAAACTGTAGCGCCACATTTAGAAATGTACAAGCCTATGTTTACGTATTTTTTGGTAAATGAGAAAGAACAGTTCACCAAAAACATTCCATTAAAAACTAAAAAGACATTTAATTATAAGTGGATTTCTGTTGCAGCTGTAGCCGTTCTTTTAATCAGTGTTTATTTTTCCAATCCATTTGTTGTACAAGATGATTTAGGAACCTATGATGATCCTGAAGTAGCTTATAACGAAGTTACAAAAGCATTGGAGCTAATTTCCTCTAATTTTAATAAAGGAGCTGGTAAAATAAATTATTTAAATGGCATGGACACAGGTGTATCTAAAGTTGGATACCTTGATGAAATGCATAATACAACGAGTAAAATTTTTAAATAAAAACTAAAAAAATGAAAACTATAAATAACTTAAAAATAAATACTTTCAAGAAGTATACGGTAACCTTATTAATGGTAATTCTATTGTTGCCATTAACATCTATGGCTCAAGATATATTTGCCAAATATGATGGTAATATAGACGTCACTTACGTTGATATTAAGCCTAAAATGTTTCAAATATTGGCAAAAATGGATGTTAAAATTGATGATCCAGATATGCAAGATTATTTAGAGACAGTAAATAGCATTACCAGTTTAAAAGCTCTAGTCACAGGAGAAGCGTCTATTTCAAATGATATCACCACTTGGGTAGATTCAAAATCTAAAAATTTAGAAGAACTAATTGAAATAAGAGACGAAGGAACAGTTGTTAAGTTCTATATCAAAGAAGGTAGAGAGCAAGACCATGTTGAAGAACTTTTAATTTTTATTAATGGTATAAGTAATCAGATGAATGATTCTAAAGCTGATGGAAATGGAAAAGCGCGCAATATTGAAACAGTTGTAGTTTCCGTAACTGGAAATATAGATTTAAAGCAAATAAATTTTGATTTAATCGGAGATCAAATCCAATCAAAACAATCTTCAGCTAAAATATTATCTCAAGACAGTATGGTTTTTAAGGATTTAAAAGTTTATCCTAATCCATCACAGGATAAGGTAACCATAGATTTACCATCTGAATTAAAGAATAATGTTAATATTACAGTTTTAAACGCTCAAGGAAAGCAAGTACAAACTCAAGTTATAAATGCACAAAACAAAACTTTAGATATTTCTGATTTACAAGCTGGTGTTTATTTAATTCAGTTTATATACGATGATTCTCGTGTTGTAAAACGCTTTGTGAAACAATAATTTAAATAATATTTTAGAAAATACTTCAAGACTTTAAATAGAAAAACAATGAAAACTCCAATAAATAATAAAACAAAAACAATGAAAAAGTACACAGTAATTTTATTAATGGCAATTATGTTATTACCATTAACGTCTATGGCACAAGATATTTTTGCTAAATATGCAGAAAATCCAGATGTAACGTACGTGTCAATCAAGCCAAAAATGTTCCAAATGTTAGCAAAAATGGACATTAATACTGACGATCCTGAAACACAAGAATATGTAAAAATGGTTAATAGCATTACTAGTTTTAAAGTAATTACTACTGATAACAAAGCCATTTCTACTGATGTGACAAATTGGGTGAATTCTCGTAAGAGTTCTTTGGAAGAATTAATGGTTGTGAAAGATGATGGTGTGAATATGACTTTTTATGTAAAAGAAGGTCGTGATTCAGATCATGTAAGTGAATTTCTAATGTTCGTTGATGGTTTAAGTGCCATTACTAAAGATGCAAACATTGAAATGAACGGTAAAAAACGTGAGTTTGAAACAGTCGTTGTTTCCTTGACTGGAGACATTGATTTAAACCAAATTTCAAAATTGACTCAAAAAATGAACATCCAAGGTGGTGAGCATTTAGAGAATAAGAAAAAGTAAAAACAAATATGAAAACATCAATCAAAACAATATTGTTCGGTTTACTAGCATTAAGTATGCTAGTAAGCTGCAACAATGGGCCATCACTACAAACATATTTTGTAGATAATCAGGAATCACCTGATTTTATTTCAGCTGATATTCCAACGTCTGTAGTTACATTAGACGAAGCGTCACTATCTGATGATCAAAAAGAAGCTTATAAATCTTTAAAGCGTTTAAACTTTTTAGGTTACAAAAAAAATGAAAATAATGCTGATGTTTATAATGCAGAACTTTCAAAAATAAAAGCGATTCTAAAGGATGAAAAATATATTGACTTAATGGAATTTAGCGATAAAGCCATGAAGTTTGATGTTAAATATATTGGTGATGATGATTCAGCTGATGAAGTTATAATATTTGCCAATTCACCTGATATGGGTTTTGGTATTATCCGAGTTTTAGGCGATGATATGCGTCCTGAAAATATGGCAACATTGGCAAATGCTCTTCAAAATGCTGATTTTGATGAATCCCAATTAAACGGAATTACCGATTTTTTTAAATAAATAGTTTAAAATGTTAATGATAAAAACGACTGACCACTGAAGTTATCAAAGTGCAGTCGTTTTTTTATAATGGTAGATGATTGTTAATCTTCATTCCCTTTCGTTAAAACCATGACGATGTTAACTATTACCACCAATAAGCCCACAATCAGCAATCCAATAATTGCAAAGTTTTCTAAAATTCCAAAAATTCCAGATAAAACAAAAAGAACAGTTATTACTGTACAAAGTATAATGGATTGTTTGTCGGTTAGCATAACACGTGCTAAATACCTGTATAATTACTAGGCGTAATAGCTTTTAATTCGGTTTTAATTTGATTTGAGACCTCTAATGTATCAATAAAATTTGAAATGGACTTTTGATTGATTTTCTCATTGGTTCTCGTCAACCCTTTCAAGGCTTCATAAGGATTAGGATAGCCTTCGCGCCTTAAAATGGTTTGAATAGCTTCAGCTACAACGGCCCAATTATTCTCTAAATCTTCAGCAAATTTTGTTTCGTTTAATAATAACTTATTTAAACCTTTTAATGTTGATTTAAAACCAATTAAAGTGTGTCCAAAAGGTACACCAACATTACGTAAAACAGTACTATCAGTTAAATCACGCTGTAAACGTGAAACTGGTAATTTGGCCGAAAGATGTTCAAAAATAGCATTTGCAATTCCTAAATTACCTTCGCTGTTTTCAAAATCTATGGGATTCACCTTATGTGGCATAGCAGAACTTCCAACTTCACCAGCTTTAATTTTTTGCTTGAAATAATCCATAGATACATAGGTCCAGATGTCTCTATCTAAATCTACTAGAATGGTGTTTATACGCTTCAAGCAATCAAATAAAGCAGCCATATGATCATAATGCTCAATTTGTGTCGTAGGGAAGGAGTGGTATAAGCCTAGTTTTCCTTGAACAAAATTAGCACCAAAAGCTTTCCAGTCAATATTTGGATAAGCAACTTTATGCGCATTGAAATTTCCTGTTGCACCACCAAATTTTGCCGCACTTGGGATATCGTTTAATAAGTTAAACTGTTCTTTTAAACGCACTACGAATACCTCAATTTCTTTGCCTAAACGGGTAGGAGAAGCTGGCTGACCATGCGTTCTAGCTAACATAGGTACGTTTGACCAATCTTTTGATAGCACTTCTAACTTATTTAATACTTCGGTATAATCAGAAATGTACACATCATTCATGGCATCTTTAATGCTTAACGGAATGGCTGTGTTATTAATGTCTTGCGATGTTAATCCAAAATGGATAAATTCTTTGTATTTAGAAATATCAAGCCTATCAAATTGCTCTTTAATAAAATACTCAACTGCTTTTACATCATGGTTGGTAACCTTTTCAATGTCTTTTATTGCTGATGCATCAATAGCAGTAAAATTCTTATAAATCGCTCGTAAATCATCAAATAAATCTGTATTAAAATCAGCAAGCTGCGGTAGTGGAATTTCACATAAAGCAATAAAGTATTCAATTTCAACTTGAACACGATATTTTATTAAGGCTTCTTCCGAAAAATAAGGTGCTAATTTCTCAACTTTATTTCTATAACGTCCATCAATAGGAGAGATGGCATTTAATGATGATATAGACATGTTTTTGCTTTGTTTTTGAAAGATGCAAAGATAATCTTTTTAGATAGAAGAGCGAAGTTTGTACCTATAAGATTTAGAGCTGTATTTTATTTTTTAAGTATATTAGATACCTAAACTTGTAACCATGACTAGATCGTTTTTTCTATTATTATTTATTCTTTCTGAATTCAGTTTTTCTCAAGTTTATAAGAAATCTGAACCATTTACACATACCTATTCCATTGTGGCTCGTGATTCTGTAACTGGCGACATGGGAGTTGCAGTACAATCACATTGGTTTAGTGTAGGTAGCATTGTAATTTATGGTGAAGCAGGTGTTGGTGTTGTAGCGACACAATCTTTGGTGAATCCTAGTTACGGACCTAAAGGATTGGCTTTAATGTCACAAGGATTGAGTCCGCAACAAGCACTTAATGCGTTACTTAATAATGATGCTGGGCAAATGTATAGGCAAGTAGCTTTCTTAAACCATAAAGGTGATGTGGCTACTCATACAGGAAGTTTGTGTATAGCTGAAGCTGGTCATAAGCAAGGCAAGAATTTTTCGGTGCAAGCAAATATGATGTTGAATAATAGTGTATGGGATGCAATGGCTGATGCTTTTGAAAGTACAACAGGAAGCTTAAGTGAACGTATGTTAGCTGCTATGAAAGCTGCTGAAAATGAACGTGGAGACATACGTGGTAAACAATCTGCTGCTATTTTAATTGTAAAAGCCGAATCTACAGGTAACTCCTGGGAAGATACGATAATGGATTTACGTGTTGAAGATCATGAAAATCCCATTCAAGAATTGGAGCGCTTAATGCAGATTCATAAAGCCTATGATTTTATGAATAAAGGCGATATGGCTATGGAGCATGGGAATTCAGAAGAAGCTGAATCGCTTTATATGAAAGCTCAAGAATTGTTTCCAGATAATTTAGAAATGCAATACTGGTATGCTATAAACCTATTAAACAACAAACAGTTTGATAAAGCAAAACCCATAATGACATCGATTTTTAAACAAAATGCGGACTGGAAAACATTAACATCACGATTAGTTGTCAGCAAATTGTTGGTGGTTACAAATGATGAACTTCAGGAAATTTTGAGTTGGTAGATTACTTTTTAATTTTCTTTAATATATGTTTGGCCCGAGCTTTAAAACCAGAGCTTTGCATTTGATAATCACGCTCCAAAATTAGAGCCAATTCCGGATGAATCCAGTCATAGTCTTGACCTAATAAATACAAGCTATTCATAGCATAAGCTTTAGGCGCAATTTTTTCGTCGTTAATCATATAATCAAAACAAGCCTCAATGATACGCTCTTTATGTTGTGGTGATAAAGCTGTTTTTATGTTGTTGTCGTTTTTTGAATAATAGGCTTTAACCAGATATTCGCATACTTTTGCAACAGGACGAACAGCAGAATCTAAATGAACTTTACTTACGTTTTTAGTAAAATCATCAAGATAAGGAATGGCAGCTTCTAAATTTTCACCACACATAAATTCAAAGACCCATGCAGCGCGACAAGAAATCTTATCATCAACCATAAAAAGAATGTCTAATAGCTTGGGAATTAAATCGGGATTATCAATGATGAGATTCGCATAGTGTAAACGTTTTTCTCGGGAATGATTCACGTAATTTAATTCGTCATAAAGTTGTTTGGTAGTCACGAATATTTCCTATTTTTAAAAATCTAAAATTAAACATAATGAAAATAATTAAGAAACTCTTATTCATACTTTTAGCAGCATTTATAATAGCACAATTTTTTGGTCCAGATAAAAATGAAGGTGATTTAGGCTCAATTGATGCTTTTTTAGCAGATACTAATCCACCTGAAGACGTCAGAGCTATATTAAAAGAAAGCTGTTATGATTGTCATTCTGATGTAACGCGATATCCTTGGTATAATAACATAACACCTGTGAATTATTGGTTGGCTGATCATGTAAAACATGGAAAAGGTCATTTTAATGTGTCTGTTTGGGATGAGTATTCTACCAAAAAGAAAGACCATAAGTTAGAAGAGTTAATTGAAATGGTTGAGGATAAGGAAATGCCATTAAACTCTTATACGTGGACGCATGGAGAAGCTAAACTTTCTGATGCTCAAATTCAATCGGTTATTAACTGGGCTCAAGCCGTTAGAGTCAAGTATGGTTTAGAACCAAAGCCAGAATAATCAATGTCTAAACTGCTCATTATTGGCTTTGTTTGGCCAGAACCCAAGAGTTCTGCAGCTGGAAGCCGCATGATGCAGCTTATAGAAACGTTTCAATCGCTAGATTATCAAATAACCTTTGCTAGTCCCTGTGAAAAGCGCAAGCAAGCGTTTGATTTGGAAGCTATAGGAATTTCCCAAAAGTCCATTGAAGTCAATTCTAGTTCTTTTGATGACTTCATAAAACATTTAAAACCAGATGTGGTTTTGTTTGATCGTTTTATGATGGAAGAGCAATTTGGTTGGCGTGTGGCAGAAAACTGCCCAGATGCATTTCGAATTTTAGATACCGAAGATTTACATGGACTGCGAAAAGGCAGACAGCAGGCTTTTAAAGATCAAAAGACCTTTGATAAAAGCTATTTGCTCAATGACACCTTTAAAAGAGAACTAGCCAGTATCTTCAGAACTGATTTAAGTTTGATAATTTCAGAATTTGAAATGGACTTGCTAATTAACGATTTGCATGTTGACAAATCACTATTGGCTTATTTACCCTTTATGGAAGATAGACTAGAAGATGAGTTTATAGTACAACTACCTAATTTTGAATTACGACAACATTTTATTACCATTGGGAATTTTCTACATGCACCCAATTCTCAATCGGTATTATATTTAAAGGAAACCATCTGGCCATTAATCCGAAAGCAATTACCACAAGCAGAATTACATATTTATGGAGCTTATGTTTCACAAAAAATAAATCAATTGCATAATGACAAACAAGGATTTATAATAAAAGGATTTGTTGAAGATGTTAATACAGTTATGCAACAGACCCGAGTTTGTTTAGCACCTTTACAATTTGGAGCAGGTTTAAAAGGGAAATTGATTGATGCTATGAAAAGCGGTACTCCTTGTGTTATGAGCACAATTGCTGCCGAAGGTATGTTCGGAGATTTAGAATCCAATGGTTATATGGAAGATAATCCTGTAGATTTTGCCAATAAAGCTGCACAATTGTATACAGATGAAAACCAATGGAAAATCAATCAACAGAATGGTTTTAGGGTTTTAAATACACGATTTAATAAAGAAATCAATCAAAAAGAATTGATAGCACGATTGCAACAATTGAAAGAATATTTAGAAAAACATAGGCTTAACAATACTTTAGGGCAGATGTTACAACATCAAACTTTACAAAGTACCAAGTATATGAGTAAGTGGATAGAGGAGAAGAATAAGAAATGATATGAAAAAGGTTTTGATTTTAATTATTGTTTTATCTAGCCAATTAACTTTTAATCAAGAAATTATTTTAAAAGGTAATGTAGTTGATGAAAGTGGGTTTGCGTTTGTTGGAGCACAAGTCGTAAACACTAATTCAAGCGAAAAAGTTATCACTGATTTTGATGGAAATTATTCAATAAAAGGAAAAATTGGAGATACTTTAATTTTTAAGGCATATGAGAAAGTTGAGGAATGCTATACAATAGCAAAAAGATTAGTGTTTAATGATGAAAATATTAATGTAAAATTATTTGATATAGAGTTTTTAAGCTCTCAATACTGTGATTCAAAAACTAAAGAATTATTGGTTTTTATAGGCAAAAAGAGTTATATGAAGGATGTATTTGATAATGGTCCTTGTGCAGATTTTCGTAATTCTCATGGTGTAGGAAAATATGAAATTGTGGAGGAGGTTTATGGTGATTTTTCATCCGAAAATTATTTTATAAAATTCGAAACATCAGAACATGCTTATATTGACAGTTTTATTTACAACAAACATAAATATGCTATGCTATTTGTACGGAAATATTGTGATGATAAGTATTATTTGATGTTTCATAGAGATATTTTTAGGACAAAAGACAATAAATGGGCTATTAAATATTACGACCCTAAACGAAGTTGGTATTTTAATGGAATGGATTCTATTAAGAGCAAGGTCAGAGAAATTAGGTTCAGAAATAATGCTTATGTTAAAGTTAGAAAGTCTAAATTGGATAGTGCTCAAGAATATTACGTGGCGCCTTACTACAAATTAGTAGGAAGAAAGTTAATACCAACTAGAGGCCTTTATGTAGAAGAATACTTTAAACTTTGGAAATCCAATCAAAAGGAATGGAAGTATGATAATTGAAGTAAAGTATTTTATTGCTTACCTTTAAAATCATTATTATAACCAACTAACCATTTTCTATGAAATCCATTAAAAAGGAATCGGTTGCATTTGTATTATTTCTTTCGTTTTGTTTTTGCCAACTTCAAGCACAAGTCACTTCGCAACAAATTGACTCTATTGTCAATTATGCCATGTCTAAATTTAATGTAGCTGGTTGTGCTGTTGCGGTTGTAAAGGATGGTAAAATATTGCATGAAAAAGGTTATGGAATAAAATCTATTAAAACCAATGAACCCGTAAATGAACACACAAATTTTGCGATAGCTTCAAATAGTAAAGCCTTTACAACGGTTGCTTTAGCGTTGTTGGTTGAGGAAGGCAAACTTAATTGGGACGATAAGGTTAAGATGCATATACCAGAATTTACTATGTATAATGATTATGTAGAAGAGAACTTTAATATAATCGATTTGGTAACGCATCGTAGCGGTTTAGGTTTAGGTGTTGGTGATCTCATGTTTTTTCCGCAAGGGTCTGATTTTACCATTGACGACTTGTTGTCAAGCTTTCAACATTTTAAACAAGAGTCTGCTTTTAGAACTAAATGGGACTATGACAACTTGTTGTATTTAGTTGCTGGTGAACTCATTGCTAGAAAAAGTGGGATGACCTGGGAAGCTTTTATTGAAACGCGAATTTTCGAGCCACTTGGTATGGAAAATTCATATGCATCATTAGCATCAATACAAGATTCTAGTAATTTGTCTGCTTCTCACTCAACCGAAACCGGTGAGATGCGTATAATCCCAACCTTTGAAGAAATGATAAATGGTGCAGCTGGAGGCATTTTTTCAAATGTAAACGATTTATCACAGTGGATGCTATTACATTTAAATAAAGGCAAATATGGTAATAATTTAAACAGTCAGCTATTTACGACAAGCAATCACTACGAAATGTGGAAAATTCATACGGTTATGGATGTTAATCGAAATCCAAGATATAATTCCCATTTTGCAGGTTATGGCTTAGGATGGAATCTAACTGATGTTAATGGAAATATGCAAGTTTCCCATACTGGCGGATTACCAGGAATGTTATCTAGAACATTGCTTATTCCAGATATGAATTTGGGCATAGTTATTTTAACCAATACGAGTAATGATGGTGGCGGTTTGTTTTCGGCAGTTTCACAAACTATTTTAGATATGTATCTCGAAATGGATGATTTTCAATGGATTGATAAATATTCGGCCTATTTGGCGTCTAGACAAAGCGGCGATGATGCTGCAACTCAAAAGGTTTGGGAAACGGTTGCCAATATGGATCAAAAAGCTGTAAAGCGAGAAAAATATATTGGTGTTTATGAAGACGTTTGGTTTGGCAAGATTGAAGTTTTTGAGAAAGACAATCAATTATGGATTAAATGTCATCGGTCGCCATTACTTAATGGTCCTTTGAAACATTACAAAGATGAAACCTTTGCCATTAAATGGGAATATCAAGACATGAATGCCGATGCTTTTGCTATGTTTGAAATAGGTGAGAATGGTAAAGCCGAAGCGTTTACAATGAAAGGTATTTCACCAAACATCGATTTTAGTTTCGATTTTCAGGATTTAGATTTAAAACGCATTGACTAATGGTATCAGCTTTACGAAAAATTAGAAAAAAATTGCTAGAACAAAATAGGGCACAACGTTACATATTATATGCCATAGGTGAAATTTTATTGGTAGTTATTGGTATTTTAATTGCTTTACAGATTAATACGTGGAATAAAGAAAAGCAGAATAAAGCGCATGAAATTGTAACGCTTAAAAACTTAAAGGCAGATTTAGAAATCCAAAAAGAACTTATTAAGGAGCAAATAGATTATGAGCTTGCTGTGATAGCTCAAGTAGATTCTGCCAAAAATTATGTGTCAGATGAGGCAAATAAAGCTGTTTTAAACCGATTATTCAGAGAACTAGCAGCAAGGCACACATTTAAAGCCAATCGTGCCACTTTTAATAATATGATTTCAGGTGGTAGTATTAATTTGGTTAGAAATGAGGAATTACAAAATGATGTTATTAGATATTTTCAACGATTAGACTATGTTGAATCTGTTGTTAATAATAATAATTTATATATGATGGATTCAAATTTTGGCCTTTTTGTTGCTAATAATGGATTAGGTTTAGAAGTAGATGATAACAATGAGATTATTTCAACTAAAATATTTGATAGTCGAGAGAAAGCAACAGTTTTTGCTCAATTGAATTATAGGCTTGCGAGTTCTAGTAGTATAAAAGATATCAACAAAATTTTATTGGAAGTAACAAATAAATTAATAAAAGATATTGATGACTACATAAACTGAATTAAATTATCGATACTCTGGATTTTCAAAATTCCAACGTGTTCCATCATCCCATTCCTCTCTAGAATTCCCATAAGCCGAATAACCACCATGTTGTTTAATCATATTGGCAAGATGGAGTAGGTTGTATGTCATAAATGTGGTATTCCTGTTGGTGAATTCATTATCCTTGGCATTACTTTCTTCATCCAAATAACTGGGTCCAGGACCTACTTCACCAATCCATCCGCAATCGGCTTGTGGTGGTATGCTGTAGCCTACATGTTGTAAAGCATATAAAATACCCATAGCACAGTGTTTTACACCATCTTCATTTCCTGTAATAATACAACCGCCAACTTTATTGTAAAATAAGTATTGCCCTTTATCATTGGTTTTTCCGCTCATAGCATACAATCGTTCAATTAATTTTTGAGCAACAGATGATTTTTCTCCCAACCAAATAGGCGTTCCTATAATCAATATATCAGCAGCTTCAATACGTTTAAAAAGTTCTGGCCATTCGTCTATATCAACACCTTGTTTAGTCATATCTGGATATACCCCAAATGCCACATTATGGTCTATAAAACGGATGTCATCAACAGTTACGCCTTCTTTTTTCATAATGGCTTTTGAAACATCAATAAGCCCTTGAGTATGACTTTTTCTTGGCGATTGCTTTAAAGTACAATTGACGTAAAGTGCTTTTAAATTTGAAAAATCTGGTGTTCCCATAATTATTTTGTGGAATTTAAAGTTAAAAGTTTTTGAACAGCTGCTTGTATCTGGAGTTCAGCCATATCAATTGTTTTATTATTTTGAAAAATGTTATTTAGTATCGATAATTCAGTACAAGCAATTAAGGCATGTGAATCTTTGGTGTAGTTCGCTATTAAATTGTTATAAATATCTAAATGTTCATCGTTAAGAGGATTCTTGTAAACAGCTTTTCGAAGTGTATCGATTACTTCTCTGTCTTGTTCTTTGGGAATTACAATGTCAATATGCAACCGTTTTGTGAAAGCGGAAATATAGTCGGATTCCATAGTGTATTTTGACCCAAGAAGTGTTATTTTTTTTATTAACTTGTTTGAAATGTGGTCTGCCGCCAGTTGTAGTGGGTGTAGAATTTTTAGCCTTGATTGACATCTGTCATAGGCTTCGTGTAGCGTGATATTCGGAATAATTAAATAGCCGTTTGATGTGGCTACAATGTCGTTTAAGTAATTTTGTAAGTTGGGAACTAATCTTTCAAATTGATTGGGAAGAAATGGATTTATGGCATTAAAGTCTTTATTGTGAACTGTACACGGAAACGTATGGTAATCTCCTAGATAAGTATGATACAAATTGTTTAAAGATTCCAAATAAAATAGCGTACTCCGACTACCAAGACCTAATATGTTGATATGTGCTTTAGTTTCTATCAATCAGAAGTTTTTTTTAGAATATAATCTGCAAAATAGTTTTTGGAATCCGTTAACTTATGCGATATTTCCAATTGCGTATTATCAAGAATTTGCTTTAGGATTGTACTGTTGTATTTTCGGGATGTTTCAGTATATATTTTTTCTCCTTCACTGAAATGATATGTTTTGTCTAATGCTTTAATAAGAACAGTTTGATCTATTTTACTAACCAAATAACTTTTTGCGATACCTTTATTTTCATCATATTCAGGAAGGTGTTCAAAATTCTCCAAAATAAAACTACCACCCAATTCTTTATTAATGCGTTGGAGTAAATTGAGATTAAATTGCTTCGTTATACCTTGTGAATCGTTGTAAGCTGGCAAAACAATATGTTCAGGTTTAATTAAATCGACGCCTAAAACAACCTTGTCGTTTTTTTCTAAAACAGCATTTAATTGTGTCATAAAATCTATTGCTTGATTATCTTCAAGATTTCCAATGTTAGAACCCAAAAAGAGCACGACTTTTGGTTTATGAAATAATTTAATTTCATTTAATACATTAAAGTAATGTCCTTGTTTTGGTGTGAGTTTAACCTCTGGAAGTTCTTCTTTTACAGAGTTCTCTAGATTGTTCAGAGCATTTTGTGAAATATCAATAGGGATAAACGTAAACTTGAATCCTTTTGAATTTAGGGCTTTAAGCAGATTCTTTGTTTTTGTTCCATCTCCTGCACCTAATTCAATTAAATCGAACTCTTGTTCTATAGGTAAGTCAAGAGCCGTTATAAGCTCATCGGTTTGATTTTTAAATATATCGAGTTCGGCATTTGTTAGATAGTACTCTGGCATATTCATAATCTGTATAAAAAGGGCATCACCTTTTTCATCATAAAAGTATTTTGAGGGCAGATACTTTTGTTTTGCTGATAGTCCTTTTTCCACATCTTTTAAGAACAATATGTTTTCTGTAGAGGTATTATTTGTTTTGGTAGTTTGCATATAATAATTTTAGTTGGCTAATCGTATTCCAGAAAATTGCCATTGGGTGTTAGGTGAAAAAAAGTTTCGATAGGTATATCTGCTGTGGTTTTGAGCAGTGGCTTTTGAAGCACCTCTTAAAACCATTTGATTTATCATAAATTTTCCATTGTATTCTCCTACAGCACCTTCAGCAATTTTAAAATTTGGGTAAGGCAAATATGCGGAGTTAGTCCATTCCCATCTATTTCCCCAATTAAGTTGTTTTGAGGCTATTTCCCATTCAAATTCTGTAGGCAAACGTTTGTCTTTATATTGTGCAAAAGCAGCAGCTTCATAGTAGGACACGTGAGTCATAATATGATTAGGATTTACTTTAATTAATCCGGATAAAGAATACTGATACCAATCACCATTTATATTTTTCCAGTATAATGGTTTAGTTATGTTGTTTTCTTGAACCCATGTCCATCCGTCATCATGCCAATATTTAGACTTTTTATAGCCATCATTTTCAATAAATTTTATAAACTCGCCGTTAGTTACAAGTCTCTTTGATATAGTAAAAGTTTCTAAAAATACCCGATGTTTTCCTAATTCATTATCAAAACAGAATTTATTGGTATTGTGACCTATTTCATAAATGCCTTCAGTAATTGTTAGCCAGCCTGAAGATGTTTCCTCATCTGAAATGAAATTGTTATGACTGTATTTTGGGTAAATAGGGTTTAATGAAAATGTGTACTTTAAATCAGTAATTAATAACTCTTGATGTTGTTGCTCGTGGTTTAAACCTAAAATGGTCAGTTCTCGCAGCTTTTCATTATTGCTGGTGCTTAAAAGTTTGCGCATAGCGTCATCGACATAAGCACGATATTCAAATACTTTTTGTACCGAAGGACGTGAAAGTAAGCCTCTGTTTTTTCGTTCTAATCGTTCACCCACACTATTGTAATAGCTGTTAAATAAAAAAGAATATTCCGAGTTAAAAACATCATAGTTAGGTAGAAATTTCTTTAAAATCATTTCTTCAAAAAACCATGTGGTATGGGCAATATGCCATTTTGGAGGACTAGCAAATATAGCAGATTGAGGTATGTAATCTTCAATAGATAATGGCTTACATAAATTTTCTGTATGAGAACGAATGTTAGTATAGAAATCTACTAGTGTGCTTTTTTTTGTTTCGATAAAATTCATTGTATAAATTAAGAAAAATTCAGTCTAAAAGATTAATTCAAAAGACTAATTCTTTTCCTCTATTAAGATAGTGATACTTTAAATGTACTTGAATAATTATAATCTTTTTAATACTTTTTTAACACCAGTTGTAGCAGGTTCAGCAATGACAGTGATATTACTTTGACTTTCAAAAGCAGGTTTTGGGTCAATAAAAAATGTTGGTGTGTTTTCTGGTACATAATGCATTAAGCTAGCAGCGGGATATACTTGCATGGAAGTTCCTATTATCATTAAAATATCAGCTGTAGTACATATATTAATAGCGTTATCAATCATAGGAACAGCTTCACCAAACCACACAATATGCGGCCGCATTTGATAACCTTGACTACAAGTGTCGCCAGTAACCAAATCAGTTTTCCAATCCATAATATCTGATTCATTAAAAGAACTTCGCGCCTTTAGTAATTCGCCATGCAAATGAACCACGTTCGAACTACCTGCGCGTTCATGTAAATCATCAACATTTTGTGTTATAATGCTTACCTTATAATTATTTTCAAGCTGTGCCAAATCATAATGTGCACTATTGGGCTCAACCTTTAATAATTGTCTACGACGTTGATTATAAAATTCTAGAACTAGTTCAGGATTGCGTGCAAAACCTTCTGGTGTTGCTACTTTCATAACGTCATGACCTTCCCATAGGCCATTTTCATCTCTAAAGGTTTTTAATCCGCTTTCGGCACTCATACCAGCTCCAGTGAGCACTACAACATGTTTCATAGCTAATAAAGTTAAAAAGATTATTTGATAATTGTAGAATACCGTGATTACATTTTTAGTTTCTGGTAATAATTGTAAATTTAGACAGTCTAAAAATCAAATCATGAAAAATCTTTTGTCAGGTTTTGTTTGTCTATTTACTATTTTATTATTCACAAATTGTGCTAATGATGATAACATTACTCGTATTGAAACCAGCCTAGTTTATAAGGTATACGCTCTAAACGCCATTAGTGACCCGAGTGTTACGGGTTACTCACGGTTCGTGAAAAACGAAGACCAATCGGTTACCATTGAATTGAATCTTTCAGGATTACTATCAGACCAAATGCATCCTGCTCATATTCATTATAATACAGCAGCTGAAACAGGAGGTATTGCCATTACTCTTGGAACCATAAACAGTAACACGGGTAGAAGTGAGGTTACTATAACCGAATTAGATGATGGTACACCTATAACCTACGAAGAACTACTTGATTTTGACGGTTACATAAATGTACATTTAAGTAATTCAAATTTAGATATTCTAGTTGCCCAAGCCGATATAGGCCAAAATGAATTGACTGGTGTAACAAAAACTTATGGATTAAATGAATTGGATGTAGATGGAATTAGTGGATCTGCTAAATTTTCTGAAAGACTAAATGGCGAGGCATTGGCGACGATTCAATTAACTAATGCAATTCCTGGGAATGAGCATCTTGCGCATATTCATAATAATACAGCCCTTGAAAGTGGAACTGTTGCATTAACTTTTAACCCTGTTGATGGTGACACAGGAATTAGTCATACTAATATTACTCAACTAGATGATACCACACCTTTTTTATACGAAAACATTGAAGATTTTGACGGTTACATTAATGTACATTTAAGTCCTACAGATTTGGATACTATTATTGCACAAGGAGACATTGGAGAAAATGAGTTAACAGGTGAGTCTGTAGTATATGAACTTGACGAGGTAGCTATTGCAGATATTAGCGGAACAGCCTCATTCTATAAACGTCAAAATGGTGAAGCACTGGCTATTATAGAATTAATGAATACACCTGTTGATGGTATGCATCCTGGTCATATTCATCAGAATGATATTTCCACCACAGGACCAGTTATATTCACTTTTAATGATGTTGATGGTAATACAGGAATTAGCCAAACAAATGTGATTCAGTTAGATGATGGTACACCATTTGGATATGATGATGTCTTGGAAGTTAATGGCTATATCAATATCCACTTAAGTGCTACTAATTTGAATACTTTAGTAGCACAAGGAAACATAGGTATAAATAATTAAATGGTTGATTTAGGGTTACTTGAACATTTAGAAGGCTATCTTACCCAAAATAGAAAAGAACGCTTTTCTAATGTAATTAATCAGCGAACAAAACATTTTACGGTTGCAATAGAAGATGTTTACCAATTGCACAACACAAGCGCTGTTATTAGAAGCTGTGATGTTTTTGGTATTCAGGAGGTTCATATTATTGAAGAAATCAACAGTAAGCGCATTGATCGTGAAATAGCCATGGGAGCTCAAAAGTGGGTTGATTTAAATCGTTTTGGGAATGTCAAAGATTGTTTAAAAACACTTAAAGATCAAGGATATCATATTGTAGCCACAACACCACATACTGATTACATGTTGCAGGATTTTGATGTAAGCAACAAATCTTGTTTTTTTTTCGGTCGTGAAACCGAAGGACTTTCACAAGAAGTTTTAGATAATGCTGATAGCTTTTTGAAGATTCCTATGGTGGGTTTTACAGAAAGTTTGAATATATCCGTTTCGGCAGCCATAATATTACAGCACGTTACAACACAACTAAAAAAGTCAGATGTTAATTGGCAATTATCAGACGATGAAAAGAACCTTAAACGTTTAGATTGGATAAAGAAAACTATAAAAAGCTATGATGACATTGTCAAAAGATTTTATAGTGAGTGAGTATTTTGTAACTTTAACGTAAATAACTTATACTTTTTATCATGATTGTTCTTTATATCTTTATTGGCATTCTTGCCTTAATACTAGTTTTAGCCTTAATAGCGCCAAGACATTATGAAGTAAAACGTGACGTTGTTATCAACAAAAACCTAACGGAAGTTTTTCAATATATCAAATTAGTTAAAAATCAAAATGTCTGGTCACCTTGGAAACAAAAAGATCCAAATATGAAACAAGAGTATTTAGGAACTGATGGTGAAGTAGGATTTGTTTCTAAATGGGAAGGTAATAAACAAGTTGGTACTGGTGAGCAAGAAATAATAAGTATCGATGAAAACAACCGTATGGAAACCCAATTGCGGTTTTTTAAACCGTGGAAATCTGAATCACTTGGTTTTTTTACTGTAGATGAGGTAGGAGCGAATCAAACCAAAGTCGTTTGGGGTTTTAAAGGAGTTAACCCAATACCATACAATATTATGATGCTTTTTTTTAATTTTGAGAAAGCAGTTGGTAAAGACTTTGAAGAAGGGTTAGCTAAATTAAAAGAAGTTTTAGAAAATCAATAATTATGAAGCATAATATGGTAGGCTGGTTTGAGATTCCAGTAGATGATATGAATCGTGCAAAGGCATTTTATGAAACTGTTTTTAAGGTTGATATACAAGTGGTAGATTTCGGTGGTATTTTGATGGGTTGGTTTCCAGATAGAGGTCAAGTAACTGGAGCTCAAGGAACCTTAATTAAGCAGGAATCTTATATTCCCAGTCAAGAGGGCACTCTGGTTTACTTTATTAGTGACAATGTTCAGAATGAGTTGGACAGGGTAGAAGGAGCAGGTGGTAAAATTTATCAGCCTAAAACGCAGATTTCACCAGAACATGGTTATATGGCTGTGTTTTTGGATACTGAAGGAAACAGGGTAGCCCTACATTCTAATGAATAGCTATTAGCTGATTACAACCGTCCTTTGTTACGACTGCGGCTCAATACTTTGTACTCTTCGTAACATTCACTTATGGCATCCAGAATTTGAAGATCATTGGCAGTTTGTATAAAACTGGCTGAATAATTACACTGTCTCACAATTTCATCCAAATCTACGCGATCAACTTGTAATAAAACGGTTAGCATTTCGCGATCAAAACGTGAAGCTAGGAGGTTTCTTATTTCATCATCCTGCTTCATTTGTTTGAGCTTTTTCATTTCATTGGGCTTCCTACCAAACATTTTATAGAGGAAATCTGCTGGATTAAAAATAGCACCCAATACTTTGGAAACAGAATTAGATCGATTTCCAGCTTCATAACCAGTAGTTGGTAAGCCAGAAATACTATAACGATAGTTGGTGTTTATAGGTACTTGGAGAATATCGACCTCTAGTACACCTGTAAGTTTAAATTCATTAATGACTACTTCCTCAAGAGCAAGAGCTAGTTCCGTTAGTTCAATAGTAGAAGCACCATATTTGATCCAGTCATTAGTAACACGAACTCTTATAGATTTAAATCCTAAATAAGAAAAATGAAGGGTATCATTGGCTTGCGCTTTTAATTCAAATTCACCTTCGTCATTTGTAGTTGTACCTATAACTTGGTTTAAATTAACAATATTAACGCTTTCCATGGGTGTGCCACCAGAGGCATTCACAACTACTCCTTTTACCGAAGTGTCTTCTTGAGAATAGACCAAGGTAGTAGTCAAAACTAAAATAAGTAGGAAAAAGCGTTTAATCATTACCACGAAATTAGGCATAAAAGTACTAAACAAAAAAATAGATTGGAAAATTAGATGATATTTTGTCTAAATATTAACAAATTGATGATGCTCCAGCATTAATAATCTGATTTGCTAAATTTTTATTAAAGACCCAATTAAATCATTTTTTAGATTATTTGTACGTTGATTAAATAGCCGGATTTATCACAAAACAGAGTTTTCTCTTACATTTTAACTAATCCTTAGTGTTTTTTGATAAGTTTAAATTAAATGAATGATAATCAATGATTTAAGTGTCTATTTGGACTTTTAGATTTCGGGAAATGCTAAAGGTGTTCCCTTTTTATATAGTATTTCTATTTATACATTTCAACTTTAAACGGCAAGTTGAGGAGCTCGATTGATTTTAGTTTTTCAAAATTCTTGTTCATTAAAAAACCACTTACTAATTATTAATTTAAACTAAAATGAAATGAAGAAAATTACTTTCTTATTAATGATGCTTTTAAGTATCACTGCTTTCTCGCAAGTTGAAGTAGTTGAAAATTTTGATAATAATCAAATTCCTACAGGATGGACATCTAGTGGGTTTTCAGCTAATGCTTTGGTAGCTTGTGGAGGAACTGGTTCTGGTGTATTTGCCAATCTGTTTGGCGGTACTCAAGGTTCGTTAACATCACCAGATTATTCAGCTATTTCCAATGGCACTAATTTAACAGCTAGTTTTAGCTTTAATGTATTTGCTGTTGCAGGACCTGGTTCATTTTCAGCACCTCCTGCTGATTGGGGTACGATAACTATGGAATATTCTACTGATAATGGCGCTAACTGGACTACAATTACAACTGTAGATGATTCAGATTTTACCTTTGTTGATAATACTACCTGTACTTCTACAGGTGATATAGCAGTAGGATCTATTGCAGATGGTAGTGATTTTCAGGTTAGAATCGTAGCTGATAACGCAGCAAGTAGCCCAAGATTGGTTTATGCTATTGATAATGTATCTTTAACTCAAGTTCCAGATTCAGCACCAAATTGTGATGTTGTTTTGACTACGCCATTAAATGGTTCAGATACTGCAGATATTGATGTAGTATTAACTTGGAATGCCGCTACTGGTTTTCCAGATGGTTATACTGTATCTGTTGGAACTACTTCAGGTGGTACCGATATTGTAAATGCTGACACTACTACTGAAACCAATTACTCACTTGATGGTTTAGGACTTAACTATGAAACAGAATATTTTGTAAATATTGTTCCTTACAATGGCTTCGGATCTGCTACAGGTTGTACAGAAGAAAGTTTTACAACGCGTGTAGCTCCTGTAGTTGGAGCGGCATGTTCTAACCCACATGTAGTTGGTGCATTTCCATATATTGTTGCTTCTGATGATACTGCCAACTATGAGAATAATGTAAACTCCGGAAGTTGTGGGGCTAATGATTCATCTTATATGTTAGGTAACGATGTATTTTATTCGATAACGCCAACAACAGACGTATCTATTAATATTGATTTAACAAGCATCAGTAACAATGGTGCCGGAATGCATTTAATGAAAGGTTGTCCAACCGATGTTGATAAAGAGTGTTTAGCCTTTGAAGGTACATTTAGCACAACAGGTGGTTCATTAAATATCTCTGAAGCTGTATTATTGGCTGGTGAAACTTACTTTTTAGTTTTGAGTAACTCATCTTCTTCAAGAACATATACTTACAGCTTAATAATTACTCAAAATGATTGTATTAATCCTGATTTCACGTTATCTACTACTCAAGATTGTGGTAATGGTGAGTTTTATGTTGATGTAGATGTAACATATATGGGAGATGCTTCATCACTGACAATATCTGACAATTTTGGTAATACAGGTGGTGGTATTAATGCAACTGGAGTTTATGCTGGTTATGGTCCATATACAAGTGGATCAACGGTTGAAATAACATTAACCAACAATAATGATAATTCTTGTTTTTATACAGATTCTATATATTTCTTTTGCCCACCTGTAAATGATGAATGTGCAAACAGTATTGCATTAACCGTAAACACTGATGGGACATGTACAAATGTGCTTGCTGCATCAAATGCTGGAGCAACAGAATCAGTTTCAGATCCATTAACGTGTGGTAACAATACAAATGATGTTTGGTTTAGTTTTGTAGCTGCTAGTGAAACAATGATATTAGAATATTTAAATGTTACTGAAGCAATTGGTTCTGGAGGAACATTACAAGCTACTGAATTATTAGAAGGTACTTGTGGAACCTTAACAAGCCTTTCTTGCAATACAGGCAGTTATGTTGCTTTTGGTGGTTTAACCATTGGAAACACTTATTATATTCGTAACAGCACTAATTTGGCTGGTGAATATGCTCAAAACTATGATATTTGTATCAGAACATTACCAGCAGCACCTGTAAATAACGACTGCTCTAATGCGACTGTTTTAACTGCCTCTGCTGATAATACATGTGGTAGTGCTGTAGCTGGAACAACTATAGGTGCTACAACTTCAGCTGATAATACATGTACTTCAGTTTCTTCAGACTACAGTGATGTTTGGTATGAGTTTAATCCTGGAAACACGGGATATTATGAATTCACATTGGAAAGATTAAGTACTACGCCTTCTACTTACTATTCCGTATTTAGTGGTAGTTGTGGTTCTTTGGTAGAAAAAAGCACATCTTGTACATCTAATGGTGACCAGATTTATTTTATGGATAATTCAGAAACTTATTACGTACAAGTTCGTTCATCTCTTAATGGACCTGGTATTGATTTTAACCTTTGTGTTTATCAATTACCTGATGGTGTTGCCAATAGTGAATGTTCAAGTTCAGTAACTATTTTGGAATCTGCTGATTCCAACGGAAATAATTCAATTTCAGGTAATATAAACGTTACAGATGTTGCTTATTATTCTCCTGAAGGTTGCGCAAGTTCTAGTACTGAATCTGTATGGTATAATTTTACACCTCAATATACAGGATTGTATAACTTTAACTTCACTAGAGTTAGTGGCTCTGCAAGTTATACGGTTTACAATACTAACGATTGTTCACAAACAGAAACCGCTGGTTATGTAACTGGTCTTGTTAGTTGTTTTAATTCAACAACTCCAAGAACAGGAGAATTGGTAGCTGGTAACACATATTTAGTTATGATTCATGCATCTTCTGCCGCAGAGTATGAATTCTTTGTTTACCCAGACCCTTCATTAAGTGTTGAGTCATCTGTTTTTGAAACTTTTAAATACTATCCTAACCCAGTTGTAAGCACATTTACTGTTGAAGCTAAAGATGCTATATCTAAAATAACAGTACATAATATTGTTGGTCAACAGGTACAGGTTATTACGCCAAACAGTTTCAAGTCAACAATAAATATGAACACATTGAAAAAGGGCGTTTATTTTGTAACGGTTTCTATCAATGATGCACAAAAAACCATAAGAGTTATTAAAAATTAATTTTAGAACAATTAATAGCTATAAAAGCTTGAGTAACATATTATGCTGCTCAAGCTTTGAAAAAACAAATGATATTATTCAATGAATAAAATGTATAAATATCGATTGCAAATATTACTGATTTTAATGTATGTAGTAGTTGTATTAGGTATTTTATATTCCTGCTCATAAAAAGGAGTAGTTTTTTTCAGGAAAAAGCAGCCATATGGCTGCTTTTTTTATTTATTTAAATCGTATATCTTATCTTATGTTAGTAAAATAAAGTTCTGTAATGTTTTTTTATACAACGATTTGAATTTTAGGAAACTAAAATATCAACACATAATCAATGCAGTAAGATGTAGATTGCACTAAAGGTTTCTATTTTTAAGTTTAGTATATTTACCATTGCGATTGTTAATAAAGTAATCAAGAGATTATATTTTTTAAACTATAACAAACTAACTTAATGGTGAATAAGCTCTCACAACACCATTCACAGTGTGTATTATATTATAAGAAATTAACACTTCTGTTAATTGGCTGTTTGTTGTCATTTAATGTGTTTTCGCAACAAGATAATCTTATAAGTAAGGCTTCAGAGTTGGTTTATTCAAATCCTGATGAAGCCATAAAAATTGCTGAACTTATTCTAAAAACAAGTCAGGATTCACAAGATAATGCTCATGCTAGGCTTTTATTAGCCAAAAGTTATTTAGTTAAAGGCGCTTTTAATGAAGCTGTTATAAATGCGTTTGATGATGTTAGCCTACTTGACGATATTAATGTTGAAACGCAAGTGGAGATTAATATCATCAAGGCTACTTTACTACGTAAATTATATCTAGACAAGCAATCAGAACACTATTTAAATCAAGCTAGTGAGATGCTTTCTAAAGAATCAATTAAAGCACAAGATTCTCTACAAAGTAATATTGATCTGGAACGAATCAATATGCTAATTGATAGAAGAAATTCAACTGAAGCACTTGCTGTTATTAATAAAACTGAAGCACAATTTAAAAGCTTTTTTGAAAGTAACAAGCACAAAAAACAGAGTCTGCATATAGCCAAAGGAAGGGCCTTTAGTGATTTAACTCAATATGATTCAGCATTTGTATATATTAATAAAATATTGTCTGTTAAGGACTCCACACAAGTAACTAATCTTTATGAAAGAGCTATGCTTTATAAAGAATTAGGATATCTGCATTTACAAAAAAAGGAATTCGATAAAAGTGAAGAAAACTTTTTTATTGCTTTGAGATTTGCTGAAATACTTGGGAACGATAATTTGCTGTTGCAAATAAACAGGGAGCTAGCTATTAATTACCTGGCTTCTGGTCAAAAAAGTCAGCATAAAGTCTATAATGATGTGTTTTTATTGTTAAACAATGAGGTAGAGCTTATTGAGCAGGAAGCGGTCAATACCGTTTACAACTTAATAACAAAACAACATGAAAGTTGGGTGTCATCTGAAAAGGATATTTATCAGAGATATCAAAACTTACTACTAGCAGGTATTTTATTCATAATTGTTGTTTGTGGATTTTTTGTTTTAACAAGTCAAGCTCGAAAAAAGAGAATAAAGGAGATTATTAGTTATTTAGAAATAAGTAAGTCCAATCTCATAAAGACAAAACCAACTAAAAAATCATCTAAAAGACGTATTGCAATACCCGAAGAAACCGAGAAAAATTTGTTGGATAAGTTAAAACGATTTGAAAAATCAAAGCAATTTCTTAATAATGATATGTCTCTAGCTTTATTAGCAGGGAAATTTGAAACCAATACAAAATACCTTTCGGAGATAATCAATAGGCATTATAATGACAATTTCAACACCTTTATTAATAAACTCCGAATAAAACATATTATTGAAAAACTTAAAAGTGATTCTAACTATATGAACTATAAAATAAGTTATTTAGCTGAAGAATGTGGCTTTACATCCCATAGTAGTTTCGCAACAGTATTCAAATCTATAGTTGGTATGTCACCGGCAACATTTATTGGCCTTATAAAAGAAGAACGCAAGAGTTTAAAAAAGAAAGAAAACGTAGAATGATTATAAGGCAATCAACATATTATCTTCTCTTATTTACCTTATCATTCAGTATTAAGTTGTTTGCTATTACAGAGCCTTATCAAACAGAGCAAGAAATAGACAGCTTGCTAAAAGCCAATACAAATCGTGTTTACGAAAACCCTGATCAAACTATAGCCTTCGGGTTATCAGTTTTTGATAATGACAAATATTCAATTCGATCAAGAACCAGAGCGCTTATGTTGGTGTCACTAGGCTACACCTCTAAACGAAACTATCAAAAAGCACTGGAATATATTGAAAAGGCTAACGAACTTTCAAGTAATTTGAAAGATCAAGTTTTGCAAGTTGAGATTTTGTTCCGAACAGGTATTTTATATCAACAACTTAAAATATACGATAAATCTATTGAGTTTTTAGAAAAAACAGAACGCTTGGCTCTAACATATCCAAAACATGATTCTGTTGGTCGCTTTTTAGCAAATAGTTATGTAGTTAAAGGCTTCATATATAAGGATAATTTAAATTGTGATATTGCACTTGAATTTTTTAATAGAGGCATCAGAGAGTATGAAAAAATTAAAAATTCAAATAACAACGCCAATTTAAGTATCGTCTATTACAATATAGGTAATTGTTATATCCTCTTATCCGAATATGATAACGCTAAAAATAGTTTTAGTAAGTCAATCAAATTCGCCAAATTAGAAAATGCCAATAGCCTCATATCTTTTGCAAAAAAAGGATTGGCAGAAGTTTATACGCTAGAGAGTCAATATGACTTGGCAAAAGCACAATTATTAGATGCTTTAAATCAATCAAAAGAAGTAGGTGATTTAATTTTAAACCTCGGTATTTATAAAGGCTTGTTTGAAAACTATTTGGCTTTAAATGAATGGGATAATTATCAGAAATATTATGATCTCTATTCTAAAACCCAGCTTGATATAAAAAAATCTGAACGTAGCTCTGTAAGTGATTCAATTGATAAAACTATTGAATTACAAACTGTGCAATTACAAGAATTTGAGAACGCATTTAAAGGCAGGCTAAAGTGGTTTTTTCTAATAGTTTTTTTAATGTTAGCTGCAACTTTTTTAATTGAAAGAAAGAATAAAAAAGCTATAAAATCACTTCAAAAAGAAGTTGAAACCCTACAAAAGTCAAATTCTACCTCCTAAATAATAATCAAAAAGAATATTTATTAACAATCTGTAAAACAAATAGTTGCAGGTTGTTTTGTGTTTTTGAATTTCAGTAAAGTGCAAAGACATTCATTATATATATAGAGTATATTGTAATATATTCACAACTCAAAATTACTAACTGAAATTGTTTGAATATGAAAAACAAGTTACCAAGAACTGTAGCAATTTTACCTTCCTTATTTTTAAGAGCTAGAAGCAAAAACAAAAGTTTTGTTTTCGTTTTTTGTCTATCATTATTTTTAATGATTTCAGGAAAAGGGTTTGCTCAATTAAATGAATCTTTTGATAGTGGTATCCCAGGAGCATGGACACTTTTTGGGAATGGTGTTGGAACATTCGATTGGACTACTACATCCGATGGCTATTTAGGAACTAATGGAGTGTCTCTTAATCCAAGTGATGATAATATTGGTGATGGAAACACGGCTCAGTATTTTTTAGTAACACCACAAATAGCTGTTCCGGAAAATGGTGAAATTCAGTTTTATACCAAACAAGCCAATGAAGCTGATAATGGAGCTCAATATGAAATAAGAATCTCAACAGCAGCACAGCCCGATATTAACGGTTTTAACATACCTATTCAATCTTATACAGAATCTAATTTAAACGTTGGCTCTCAAACTTCATATGAGAAGAAAGTTGTTGAGATTCCAGAATCTATTCCAACTGGATTAAACATTTATGTTGCTTTTGTTGTAATTAATACTCAAAATGGTGCTACACCAACAGGAGATGAATGGTTTGTTGATGAAGTAGCTATTTTAGAAGGATGTACTGAAGTTTTAGATGAAGATGTTACAATTGATCAAATAACAGTAAATTCAGCCGAAATCACTTGGGACCATTCAACAGCTACTAATTTTGAAATACAAATCTTACCTACTGGAGGCGTGCCAGCAGATAGTGGTATTCCTGTTGTAGGAACTAGCTATTCACTTATGAATTTAGATGCACAAACAGAATATGACATTTATATTTCTGCTATTTGTGACAATGACACGCAAAGTGGTTGGTCTGGTCCATATACTTTTGAAACTTTAAAATTCGGTTTGAGCTGTGATTTTCCAATAGAATTAACCGATTTATCTTCTGCACCTTATGTGTTAACAGATAATCTAGCCAATTGGGTAAACCCAGATGAAGTTTATTCTACAGAAGGTACTAATTGTAATACCGTGGGTTCAACTACTGCAAACTATTTAAACGGCGACAAGGTATTTTTGTCTTATACACCTACCGAAGATGGTTTAATTTCATTATCTATTACAACATTTGTTGGAGGTGGAGAAAATTGCTTTAATAATAGATCATCACTCTTTGTATATGAAGGTTGTTCAAATGTCGGTATCAATTGTATTGCAGGTACAAATACAACAAATTCATTTGACCCTAGAAGCATTAATAATTTGTTGGTTCAAGCAGGTCAAACCTACATAATTGTTGTATCGTCTCAATTATCTTCTACGGCAGGTATTTGTTTTGAGTTAGAAATATCTAGCCCAACCTGTGCACCTCCAAGTGATTTTGAATATAACAATCTAACTAGTGATAGTGTTCTTTTTTCATGGGATAATATTGGTGGTTTTGCAGATTCTTGGGAATATGCAGTAGTTCCAGCAGGTTCAGGAGAACCTACTGGATCTGGCACTTCTACCAACACAAATAATGGTACTTTAATAAATTCTGGATTAACACCAGCAACAACTTATGATTTGTATGTAAGATCGGTTTGTGGAGGTACACCAGGTATTTGGAGCAATTCCTCAACATTTATGACCCAATGTACAACCTTTGACACACCTTATTCTACTGATTTTGCTAATGCTACAAATGAAAATCCAGAACCTTGCTGGACAACAATTGATGCCAATAAAGATGGAATTACTTGGGCTTTTATAGGAGGTTATGCAACAGTACAGACTGAATCCTCACAAAATGAAAATTATGATATTTATGCGTCACCTCGTGTAAATTTTGATGGAACTCCAAAGCGAATTCGTTATAAACACAGAGCGACTCAAGGAGTGTCCACTTATACAGTAAAACTTTCTACAACAGGTGTTGGTTATGATGACTTTACAACTACCGTTTTACCAGAAACTACAATAAACAATACCAGTTTTCAAGAAGTCATAGTTGACTTGCCTGAAGATATTACTGGAGAGGTTAATATAGCTTGGATTGTTGAGCCTAATGCATCTGAAGATGCCTTAAGACTTTCTATTGATGATGTGTTTATAGAAGACAAACCAACTTGTCCAGACCCATTAAACCCATTTGTATTACAGATTACAACCAATTCAGCTTGGTTATTCTGGACCGCAGGAGATGCAGAGACTCAATGGGAAGTAGCTATACAAGATGAAGGTTCTGGCGTGCCTACAGGTAGTGGGTTACTTGTTGATAGTAATTTCCCGTACATGGCTACTGGTTTAGATTCAGGAAATAGATATGAGTTTTATGTAAGAGCTTATTGTGCAGCTGATGATCAAAGTGAATGGATAGGTCCAGTTGCATTTACAACACTTTGTGAATCTTATGACACACCATTTTATGAAAGTTTTGATGATGCAGATCCAGATACTCAAAAGTTTTGCTGGAAAATTACCGATGCTAATAATGATGGGACAACTTGGAGTATTAATGAGAATAATGCTCTAATACAGACTGCGCCATTTTCTCCACCTTCTAGTTTTAATGAATATTTAATTTCCCCTGCTATTAATTTAGACGGTACAACAAAAGAATTAAAATACAAGTACCGAGCAGAATTTTCATTCTTTACAGGTCCTCCACGCTTTGGGCTTGAGGTATTAATGTCAACTACTAACACAAGCCCAGGAAGTTTTACAGTAATAGAGCCTCTTGAGGTATTTACCAACACTGGTTATATAGAAAAATCTATTATTCTTGAAGGCACGGGAACTATTTACATTGCATTTAGAGTGCCACCTCAGTTTACTGGAGGATGGTCAGTTTTAAATTTGGATGATGTTAGTATTACAGATGCACCAGCTTGTCCAAACCCTTCTGATTTAACTGTTGATACTGTATTTACTGATGGTGCTGAGTTGTCGTGGACTGAAGGTTTCCAGGAAACTAATTGGAATATTGTCGTGCAACCAGCAGGCTCTGGTGTACCAACAGGTACTGGAGAAACTGTAACAGCCACCAATTTTTCGGCAACTGGGTTAACTCCAGATACAGAATATGAATTTTATGTCATGGCTGATTGTGGTGCTGAAGGAAGCGAATGGGTAGGGCCAATAACTTTTAGAACCTTATGTTCTCCTTTTTCAACGCCTTTTGTTGAAACTTTTAATTATGATTCCGAAACTGAAGATTGTTGGGTAATTGTTAATGATAATGGTGATTTGGAAACTTGGGAATTAGATAGTGGCGCGTTTCCTTATGAAGGCGATCAAGCAGCAGCCATGTTTACTGGAACCAATGGTAGGAATGAAGATTGGCTAATATCACCAACCATAACTATTACCGAGAACCAACGCTTAAGATATTATTATAGAGTAAACGATAGCTTCTTTACAGAAGATTTAGAAGTATTGTTATCAACCAATGGTACTGGATTGGATCAATTTACAACCGTTCTATATGATTCTGATGACGACCCAATTTTACTAAATAATGTAGAATATCGTGTTAAGATTATTAATTTTCCTGATGGTATCACGGGCGATGTCAATATAGCCTTCCATGTACCGTTCTTTCCAAGTACTGGACCATACAGAGGCCAAACTTTAGTCATTGATAATGTTAATATTGAAGATATCCCTGAATGTCCAGCACCTACTAATATTTTTATAGACAACGTAACTGATACAGCGTTTCAAGTAACTTGGGATGCCAATGGTTCAGAAACGGAATGGGAAATTTCGGTGCAACCTTCAGGGACACCTGCTCCAGTAGGTGATACAGATCCAAGTTATTTATACAACGCAGATACTAATCCTTTTACGGTTACAGGGTTAACAGCTTCAACAGCTTATGATATTTACGTAAGAGCTGTTTGTGACGGTGACATTGGCGAATGGACAGGGCCAGTTGAGGCACTTACTAGATGTAGTTTTGAAAACCTATGTCAATATACATTTGTATTAAATAGTGACTCTGATATTTCTGGAGAATTACAAATCTCTCAAAATAATCAAGGAGTTCAGGCACTACCTTTTGAAGGTAACCAAGGAGACGAATTTCCGTTGTTTTTATGCTCTGGAGTAGAGTTCTCGGTATATTTCTATACGCTTGGTAGTAGTGCTCCTCAGTATGCGAACTACTCATTTGAAATTCGTAATGATCAAGGTACTACCATTTATACAAGTCCAACTGGTTTAATACCTAGACGAACCGTTTATGAAGGAACTGCAATTTGTGGAACGATTTCTTGTCCACAACCTACAGATTTAAGTATTAGTGCAACAAATGTGATGTCTTGGACAGCAGGTGGTAGTGAAACGGAATGGGAAGTTGCTATTCAACCAATTGAAAACGGAACAATCCCACAGTCTGGAACTATTGTTACTACTAATTCATACACGCCAACAGCTACAGATTTTACAGATCCTTTCGCTGTAACTTACGAGTATTTTGTAAGAGCAGTTTGTGGAACAGATGATGAAAGTTATTGGTCTGGACCTTTTGAATTTGTTAGAAATGATGATGTTACAACAGCAATTACTTTACCAATTAACACTGATGAAGTGTGTCATATTTCAGCAACGGAAGCCTCGTTTATTGGTGCAACAGCTTCATCAGAAACTATGAGTTGTAACGGTGTAAACGGTGGTGATATTTGGTTTGAATTTACAGCTGAATCTACAGCGCATGTATTAGAAATTAATAGTTTCTCTGGAGACTTACGTGAAAGTAATGGCGATTTGCCTTACCACAACTTAATCATGACGCTTTACAGAGATAATGCTGGAACACTTGAAGAGATAGCTTGTAGTTATGATAATTTATTATTGGCAATGTATTCCTCTGAATTGGTTATAGGAGATAACTATAAACTACGTATTACACTAGATAGTAATGAATCTGATGCTTATAGATTTAATATTTGTGTAAAAACTCCAGAAGATGCTTGTACATTTAATCTAGCTGTAAATGGTAGTTTTGAAGAACCTAATTTAGATAGATTAAGTGGTATAACGACTATTAAAGATGTAAAAACCATGCCAGGATGGCGTTGTAATTTAGATTCGTCAGACTCTATATTTATTTGGGAATCTTTAAATGCACCTGGTTTAGCACCATATGAAGGTGGTCAGTTTGTGCAATTGCTTTCGGATCAAGGTACAACCATTGACCAAAATGATAATATCAATGTAAAAGGCTACTACACTGATTTTGATACATCTGAAATCACCTTATTTGATTATAGCTTTGCGCATTATGCTAGATTTGATGGTAATGCTGTTGAATTATTAGCTGGACCTCCAGGTGGACCATACACACAAGTGACATTGCATTTAGGTGATGCTGTTTGGCAAGTGGTTTCTGGTGAATATGTGGTTCCAAACGGACAAGATGTAACACGATTTATTTTTAGAGCTAACGGAACAGACAATGTTGGTAATGCTTTAGATGCAGTTAGTTTTGTAGCCAACAATGAAATCATTACACAACCATCCGTAATAGATTGTACAGATGCCACATTAACCCTTGAAGCTAATGGAACTGGTACATGGATTCCAAACGGAGACAATCCAGGTGCTGTTATCATTGATGATGCTAACAATAGTTCTACTACAGTTTCAGGTTTCTTGCAACCAGGTGAATATATCTTTACATGGCAAACAACTTATTGTGAAAACAGTGTAGCATTTACTTATAATGGTATTGCTGAAATGCCTACAGTTGAAACACCAGTTGAGTATTGCTTAAACGATACAGCACAACCATTAACAGCTACACCTACAGGAAGTTATTCATTGGTTTGGTACACCCAAGCAGTTGGCGGAACTGGGAGCACAACAGCACCAACACCAGACACATCAGTTGTGGGAAGCACAGCTTATTATGTGGCAAATGCAGACACTAATGGATGCGAAGGGCCACGTGTAGAAATAGTAGTGAATGTTAATGCTTCAGTTACTCCTGAACTTACATTTAGTTACGAAACAACTTGTATAGTAGATACCAACAATCCATTACCAACATTAAATTCTGGTTTTGTTACTGGAGGCTCATTCTCATCTGCTACTTTAACAGTTGATTCTGACACTGGTGAGATTGATATTACTTCAGCTACAGCAGGACAACACGACGTGGTTTATACCTATGATGGTGATTCAGATACGTGTACGCTTGCTGGAACATTTACGGCAACCATAGAGTTCACAACTGCAATCACACCAACAACTGAATTTGATTATGGAACTAATCCTTTCTGTCAGTTGTCTATGGCGGTGATATCACCAAATTTAGCATCTGGATTTACTACAGGAGGCGTGTTTAGTTCAGGAACATTAATAGTGAACAGTACAACAGGAGAAATAGATTTAGCTTCAGCAACTGTTGGTAATCATGATATTACCTATACGATTGATGCTGATGCTGCTACCTGTCTTGAAGCAGGAAGTTTTACAACTAGTATAGAAATAACTGCGAGTACAGCTTCTATAACAGATTTTACTTATGAGAATGATATTTTCTGTGAGGATAGCTCCAATGTACTTCCAATTTTGGAAGCAGGATTTACCACAGGAGGTGTCTTTTCTGCGGAGTCAGGATTGTCAATTGATGCCGCTACTGGAGAGATTAATATTTCAACAAGTAGTATAGGTAATTACACAATAGTGTATGAAGTCTTGGATGATTTAAACAATTGTATTGAAGGTAATATCAGCCTATTTGATATTACTGTTTTAGATACAATAGGCGTATCGGTTGAAGGTGCTTGTAATGGCAATGATTATTGGTTGACTGCAATACCTGTTTCAAATTCTTTTGATCCAGATGACGCTACTTACACATGGATGGACGCCAATAACAATGTAGTAGGAGAGAACTCTGAAATGTTTAATGTTACCGATTACGCTAATCAAAATGGTAATGTTTCAGCTCCAATCCAATTTAGCGTGACTGTAGATTTTGGAGGTTGTTCCACAACAACGAGTTATACAGCTACACAATTGGCTTGTCAAGAAACTGTTATACCACGTGGTATTTCACCTGATGGAAATGGTAAAAATGATACGTTTGACCTTACAGACTATGGTGCTACAAACGTAATTATTTTTAATCGTCATGGTCGTGAAGTTTACAAGTTTAGTGGCGCTTATACCAATCAATGGTATGGACAATCTAAAGATGGTAATGATTTGCCAGACGGTACATATTATTACAGTATTCAAAAGGAAGATGGCAGTTCTGTTACAGGATGGGTTTATATAAATAGAGCACACTAATCAAATATGAAAAAGCAATATAACACACCGATGAAAAATATATATATTACAATAACACTTGTATTTATCATGTTTGCAAGTACACAGGCTCAACAAGACCCACAGTACACGCAGTATATGTATAACATGAATGTGATTAACCCAGCTTATGCTGGATCTAAAGATAACTTGGCGCTGGGATTATTGTATAGGTCTCAATGGGTGAGTATCAATGATGCACCTAAAACAGCTACGTTTTCAGCACATAGTCCTGTGGGAAAAAATGTTGGTATGGGTTTATCAATTGTTTCAGATAAAATAGGCCCTGTTGAAGAAAACAATGTGTATGGTGATTTTTCCTATACGTTAAACATGGGAGGTGAACACCGTTTAGCTTTTGGTTTAAAAGCTGGTGCAACGTTCCAAAAAATTGGTTTATACAGTGATATTGGTAATGGTTATGTTCCAGATGCTAACGATGAAGCATTTAGCGAAAACACGAGTAATACGCATTTAAATATTGGTGCTGGTTTATTTTATTACACGGATAAGTATTACCTATCCTTCTCTATACCAAATATGTTAAAAAACACCTATTTGGATGTCACTAACAATGGACAGGAATTTAAGTATGGAACTGATGTTATGCATTATTTCTTATCTGCAGGATATGTCTTTAATTTATCTGATAACACAAAATTCAAACCATCATTTTTATTGAAGTCGGCGTTTGAAGCACCAACTTCACTTGATGTTTCAGCAAATTTCCTATTCTTTGAAAAGTTTGAATTAGGTGCAACCTATCGTTTGGATGATTCTGTTGGTGCTATGGCCAATTTTGCGATTACACCATCCTTACGTATTGGATATGCTTATGATTATGTTACATCAGAATTAAATGTCAGAACATCTGGATCGCATGAAATCATGTTGTTATTCGATTTGAATTTCCCGAAAAAAGTATCTATTTCACCAAGATTCTTCTAACCTAAAAGTATAATAAAATGAAAAATATATACAGTCTTTTAAGCTTTGCATTAATTACTCTAGCGAGCTTCGGGCAAAGTAAACAATCTGAAAAAGCAGATAACCTTTTTGAAAGCTATCAGTATGTTGATGCTATTGAGTCATATCTTAAGTTAGTAGATAAAAATGAGGCAGATGCCCATGTGTACAAACATTTAGGTGATAGCTATTACAATATTTTTAACATTGATGAGGCTTCTAAATGGTATGCAAAAGCCATAGAAACGCAGCAAGATGCTGAAACTTACTATCGTTATGCGCAAGTATTAAAATCACAAGGAAAATATGAACTTGCAAAAGATCAAATGGACACATTTTCTAAAATGGTGCCTAATGATCAACGTGCTAAAAATCATTTACAAAATCCAAATTATGTATCAGAACTAGCTGATAAATCGAAATTATATGATGTTGAGGTGGCGAAAATTAATGATTCGGAGCAAAGTGATTTTGGAGCTATTCTATCAAATGATGATGTGCTTTATTTTGTTAGTACTAGAAATAAAAGTACTAAAGAAGATAAATGGACTAAAAGTTCTTATTTAGATGTGTACAAATCAGTAAGAAATGCCGATGGTACACTATCTGAACCAGAGCCAGTAAAAAGCTTAAATACACCATATCATGATGGTCCAATAACCTTGAGTGCTGATGGTAAAACCATGATTTTTGCCCGAGATGGACATAGTGAAGGAGCATTTAAAAAGCTTAAGAGTAATCAAGTAAAACTTGCACAGCAAGGACTTTACAAAGCGACTTTATTAGACGGTAAGTGGGATAATATTCAGGCCTTACCTTTTAATAGTGTTGACTATTCAGTAAGTCATCCAAGTTTAAGCAGTGATGGTAAAACACTTTATTTTGCATCTAACATGCCTGGTGGATTGGGTGATACTGATATTTGGAAAGTGAGTGTCAACGGTGATTCTTATGGTGAGCCAGTAAATTTAGGTTCAAAAGTTAACACATCTGGCAAGGAAGGCTTTCCATTTATTAGCGACAATAACATCTTGTATTTTGCTTCAAGTGGGAGACAGGGATTTGGTGGTTTTGACATTTTTAAAGTAGATTTAAATAAAGGAGAAGATGCCATTAATTTGGGAAACGCAGTAAATACTAAAAGAGACGATTTCGCTTTTAGTATAAATGAACAAAAGGAAATCGCATACTTTTCATCAAATCGTTCAGGAGTTGATAACATTTATATCGCTGTTCCTATTTGCCATGTAGATATTTGGGCTTCAATAACCGATGCTAATTCTGGCTCTTCCATTTCAGGTGCCAACGTGGTGCTTAAAGATTCACAACAAAATGTCATAAATGACTTAAATAGTGATAATAATGGCGAAGCGCAATTTAATGTGTTGTGTAAACCAGATTATTATATTTCTGTTTCTAAAGAGGGGTATGATAGTATGACGATACCCGTTACTGGACCTAAAAAAGATGAATTAACTGTTAAGTTCTCACTGAATCCAATTAATGAGATGATTACAGAAACAGAAGTGAAATTAAATAATATTTATTTTGAGTTTAATAAAAGTAATATCACCCAACAAGGTGCCTTTGAATTAGATAAACTTGTAAAGATTATGAACGATTATCCAGAAATGAATATTCTTGTAAAATCTCATACAGACACCAAGGGTAGTGCTGAATACAACTTAAAACTGTCTGAAGAGCGTGCGCAATCAACGGTTCAGTATTTAATTTCAAAAGGAGTAGATAAAGATAGACTTTCGGCTAAAGGGGTTGGTAGTTCTAATCCAAAAATTGATTGTAAGTCTCAATGCACAGATGAAGAAGATGCCCAAAACAGGCGATCAGAATTTTTGATAATAAAGTAACAGATAAAATTTAACTATCTTTAAGAGACTTCAAGGTTTTTGATAAGTATAATTTCTAATAGTTAAATTATTTAATGATAATGGCTATTAACCTATTAAAATGAACAAATACGCAATTTTAGGATTATTTTTAACGGTATTTACTCAAGTATGTGCACAAGAACCTAATGATTGTGTTGATGCCATTACAGTTTGTGGCAATGGAACATTTTCTTCTAATGCCAGTGGTATTGGTAATACTCAAGAAGTATCTGGGTGTGGTGGTTTTGAACATAATTCATTGTGGCTAGAAGTTAATATCGTACAAGCAGGTACATTAGGTTTTGATTTGATACCTGATGATCCTGACATTAATGTTGATTACGATTTTTGGGTTTTTGGACCTAACAGAATTTGTTCAAATTTAGGAAGCCCAATTCGATGTGCGACTACTAACCCTAATCAAGCAGGCCTTCCAAACAATCATACTGGAATAAATGGCAGTACAACATTAACCCAAACTGGACCAGGTGCCAATGGCAACGGTTATGTATTTTGGTTAAATGTTAACGTTGGAGAAACATACTATATAGCTATTGACAGACCAGCTGGAGAGGGAGGTTTTGAACTACAGTGGACAGGAACAGCAATGGATGGTACTGGTGCTTTTCCAGCACCACCAGAACCAAATACCATTGACGATCAAATAACCTGTAGTAGTACAGCTGACATTGGTATTTTTAACTTAAATGGCCTTAGTGGTAGTATTAGTAATGATTTAGCAAATGAAACAGTTGAGTATTATGCCAATTTAGCCGATGCTACGGATGGTATTAATCAGCTGCCAGGAATTTATGCTAACACATCCAATCCGCAACAGATTTATGCTAAAGTACTATCCAGTGTTACAGATTGTTATACTTTAGTTGAATTTAACTTAATCGTTTCTGAAATACCGGATGCTATGGTATCTGTTTCTCCCACAGTTATTTGTGATGGCGAAAGTACCACATTCACCATCACGGGAACACCAAGTACTACAGTACATTATACCTTAAATGGAGGAACTACTCAAGATGTACTTTTGGATGCTAGTGGAACAGCTACCATCACCGAAAGTCCAAGTGTAAATACCACTATCGAATTAATTAATGCGCAAGTTTTGAATGCATCTGGTGATGTCATCTGTTCGCAAGCACTAACGCAAACAGAAACCGTTACAGTAAACCCATCGGTTACACCGCTATTTACACAAGTTGATCCAATTTGTAATGGTGATACTTTGAATGCTTTACCAACAACTTCAACTAATGGTGTTTCAGGAACCTGGAGTCCTGCTGTTGACAATACAGTAACAACAACATATACTTTTACACCTAACGCAGGTCAATGTGCAACAACGCAGACTATGGAAATAGTTGTAAATCCTAATGTTACCTCAACGTTTACCCAAGTTTCTCCTATTTGTAGTGGCGATACCTTATCACCATTACCAACAACTTCAAACAATGGCGTAATGGGAACCTGGAGTCCAGCGTTAGATAATACAACAACAACCACTTATACGTTTACACCAGACCCAGGACAATGTGGAACAGTTGAAACTATGGAAATTGTTGTAAATCCTGTTGTTACTTCAGCATTCACACAAGTATCACCAATTTGTAGTGGTGATGCCCTATCACCGTTGCCAACAACTTCAAACAATGGTATTTCTGGAACCTGGAGTCCTGCAATTGATAATACTACAACAACCACGTACACATTTACACCAGACGCAGGACAATGCGGTACTGTAGAAACTATGGAAATAGTCGTAAATCCAGTTATTACACCTACTTTTACACAGGTGACACCAATTTGTAGTGGTGAAGCACTATCACCTTTACCAACAACATCTAATAATGGCATAATAGGAACATGGAGTCCTGTAATAGATAATACCACGACCACGACCTATACATTTACACCAGATGCTGGAGTTTGTGCAACAACACAAACCGTGGAGATTGTCGTAAATCCTTCAACAACACCAACGTTTACTCAAGTTCCACCCATTTGTAGTGGTGAGACACTTTCCCCTTTACCTACCACATCAAACAATGGTATAACTGGAAACTGGAGCCCAGCAATAAATAACACAAGTACCACAACTTATACTTTTACACCTGATGTAGGGCAATGTGCAGCAACTGAAACTATGGAAATAGTTGTAAATCCTATAGTCACACCAACTTTTACACCAGTAGATCCAATTTGCAGTGGCGAAACTTTAGCCGCTTTACCTACCACATCAAATAATGGTGTTACAGGAACTTGGAATCCTGTAATTGATAACACAGTAACTACAACGTATACGTTTACACCAGACGCAGGACAATGTGCAACAGTTGAAACATTACAAATAGTAGTGAACCCATCAATTACTCCAACATTTACACAAGTGGCACCAATTTGCGAGGGAGATGCTTTATCTGCGTTGCCCACAACATCCAATAATGGTGTTACAGGAGCTTGGAGTCCTGCCATTAATAATATGGCGACCACAACATACACATTTACACCAGATGCTGGTATTTGTGCTAGTGTTCAAACTATGACAATTGTAATTAATCCTCCAACAGCTCCTACCTTTACTCAAGTTGCTCCCATTTGTTTAGGTGATCCTTTGTCTGCTTTACCAACAACTTCTAATAATGGGATAATTGGTACATGGAGTCCTGCTTTGGATAATACGGTTACTACTACATATACTTTTACGCCTAACCCAGGACAATGCGCTCTTACTCAAACAATGACTATTGAAGTGAATCCGTTTCCATCAATAGTAAATCCATCACCATTGGTTTCATGTGATGATACAGTTATAGATGGTATGACCGAAATGAACTTAACGGTTAAAAATGATGAAATAACAGCAAGCAACTCGGATTATATTGTGACTTATCACAACAGTTTGCTGGCTGCTCAAAATGGTATGCCAGAAGTATCACCTTCCTCCACTGCTTATATTGGAACAGATGGCGAAGTTGTTCATGTGAGAGTTGAAGATTCAAATACAGGTTGTTATGATACAACGACTTTGACTTTAAATGTAGTAACAGGTCCTTCTGTTAGCCCACCTTTACCATTATATGATTGTGATGTTGATAATGATAATTTAGGAAGTTTTGATTTGTCACCAGTTAGAGATGATATTTTGGCTTCAGATCCTACGCTTGTTGTTACGTTTCATTTAACGTATCAAAATGCGTTAGATAATGTTAATCCTCAAGGAGATTCAATGTCTAATGTAGCAGGACAAATTATTTATGTAAGAGTAGATTTTGGAACTGGGCTTGGTTGTGCAACAATACTCGAGTTACAACTTATTGTTGAACCTTCTCCAATTGTGCCAACTGATATTGATCCTTACATTGTTTGCGATGATGATTCAGATGGAACAGCTACATTCAATTTAACAACGATGGATTCAACTATTTATGGGTCTCAAAATACGTCAGACTATATTTTGACTTATCATGAATCATTGACTGACGCTGAATCGATTCCAGGTTTAAACCCAATTATTGAACCAGATTTATCAAATTATGTATCTGGAAATGCGACGATTTATGTAAGACTTGAAGGTATAAATGGTTGTGTTACAGTTGGACAATTTGATTTAATTGTAAATCCACTTCCAGTTATACCTGCTGAAGCTCAAGATAGTATTTTTGAAATATGTGATGACACTAGTAATAATGATGGTTATGCTATTTTTGATTTAACATCTCAAAATGATAATTATACAGGAGGTGATGTTACTTTGGAAGTAGATTATTTTGAAACTATGGCAGATATTCCTAATAATCCTATTTCTAATGATTCTGCTTATGAAAATACATCAATTACTGGGTTGCCTCATAATCCACAAACAATATTTGTAACCGTTACTGAAACAACAAGTGGTGGAAATTGTTATGCAATAACAACATTAACATTAGTTGTAAATCCGTTACCAACACCTAACGATGTTTTACCTGATTTAATTGATTGTGATATTAACAATCCAGGTGACTTGCAAGAGGCGTTTGATCTGACTCAAAACGAAGGGCTTATGCTCAATGATTTTGATGAAACAGTTACATATTATGAGTCTATGGCAGATGCTGAATCTGGAGAGAATGCTATTACTAACGCTTCAAGTTATTCTAATATAGCAACTCCCCAAACTATTTATGTAAGAGTGACCAATACTGGTGATCCAAGTGATAGTAGTGATGACGGAACAGGTTGTTATGCCATTATAACTTTTGATTTGCTTGTGAACCCAGTTCCAATGTTTACGCCAGATGAGTTATACACTATTTGTGTTAATACCAATGGTACAGAAGTTGTTGGATCGCCAACAATAGATACAGGTTTGAGTACTACTGATTATACTTTTGAATGGATGGATCCCAATGGTGTTATTGTTAGTATAGACTCGAGTTATACGGCTGTTCAAGCAGGAACGCATATAGTAACCATAACAGATATTGATACCATGTGTTTTAGCGTGATATCCGTTGATGTTGAGGAGAGTTCTCCGCCTATAGTTGATGCAGTTGTAGTTACAGAAGCATTTGCTGATGGTAATGTTATACAAGTTACAGCTACCGGAAACGGTGCAGCTCAATATGAGTTTAGCATAGACAATGGACCATGGGTGAGCAATGACCCTAATATGAACACCTATACTTTTACTAATGTTTCACCTGGTGAGCATGTTATACAGGTTAGGGATATTTATGGATGTGGTATTGGAAGTGATACTGTGCTAGTAATGGACTATCCATTGTTCTTTACACCCAACAACGATGGCGATAATGACACCTGGCAAATTTCAGGAATTAGTTCGCAGATGGATGCCAAGATATATATCTTTGATAGATATGGTAAACTATTAAAACAGTTAAGCCCATCGAGTCCAGGTTGGGATGGAACGTCAAAAGGATATCTATTACCAACGAGTGATTATTGGTTTACGGTAGATTATAAGGAAGATGGCCAAGCGAAACAGTTTAGATCGCATTTTACATTAAAACGATAAAAAAGGCTGTCTAAAAAACTAAAATTCTGTCATTCTGAATGTATTTCAGAATCTGAAACGAGTTCAGATTGACAAAAATGCAATTTTTAGTTTTTTAGACAGCCTGTTTAGGTTATTTACCTTCTTGAACGTCTTGGTCTCGAGGAACTAGTTGAGGTTCTGTTTTCGGAACGTCTTGGTTTGGATCCACCTTCAGAACTACGTCGGCTTCTTCTATCTCCAGAATCACCACTTCTAGAGCCTGAACGTCTTTCGCCTCTTGGTTTATCATCACGTCTTCGTTTACTGCCGCCATCACGACGTCTTTTGCCACGACTTGTGCCACGACCTTTGTCTTCACTTACTTCAACATTAACAAAACGACCATCGTGTTTAAAATCAGTAAAGAAGGCAAGTACCTTTTCTTGTAACTTACTTTCAGTGGTGAAAAATGAAAAGCTTTCTTTTACATCTACTTTAAAAACATCATCACGACCTAATTCTAAAACGTCTTTTAAGAAGTCTTTAAGTTTCATCCAATCATAACCATCTTTTCTACCCACATTAATGAAATATCGCGTGTTGTCCCCAGAATCGCCTGGACGGTCACCAGATACATCACCTGAAATATTTAGATTTTGGGATTTTTGATAATAATTAAAGAAACGCGTGAATTCAACCGAAAAGAACTTTTTGATCAGTTCATCTTTACTTGTGTCTTCAAATAATTGATTAATGCTATCTAAATATTTATCAATCTCATGATTAATTTCTGTATTGTGAATTTTATTAGCCAGCGACATGAGTTGAACTTCGCAAATTTCCATACCATCTGGAATGTCTTTCTTTTCAAAGTTCTTTTTTATAATGCGCTCTATACTTTTAATTTTTCTAACCTCACTTTTCGAAACAATGACCATGGAAACACCTGTTTTACCAGCACGACCCGTACGACCACTTCGGTGTGTATAGGTTTCAATTTCATCAGGTAATTGGTAGTTTATGACGTGTGTAATATCGTCTACATCAATTCCACGAGCCGCAACATCTGTAGCTACTAACATCTGGATTTGTTTGTTTCTAAACGATTTCATTACCAAATCACGTTGATTCTGACTTAAATCACCATGCAAGGCACCAGCGCTATAACCATCTTCGATTAATTTTTCAGCAACTTTTTGAGTATCGCGCTTTGTTCTACAGAAAATAACAGAAAAAATATCAGGATTGGCATCTGCTAATCGTTTTAAAGCTGAATAACGATCACGAGCATTAACCAAATAATATTCATGTGATACTTGGTCACTTCCTACGTTTTTATGGCCAACTGTAATTTCAACCGGATTACTCATGAATTTTTTAGCAATGGTTGCCACTTCTTTTGGCATAGTAGCCGAGAACAACCAGGTGTTTTTTTCTTCTGGAGTATGTGAAAGAATATCAGTGATATCTTCGTAGAATCCCATATTGAGCATTTCGTCAGCCTCATCTAAAACAGCATATTCAATTTTAGATATATCAACTAAACGACGGCTAATCATATCTTTCATACGACCAGGTGTAGCTACAATAATTTGAGCCCCTTTCTTAACATCTCTGGCTTGTTCTGTAATGCTGGCACCACCATAAATGGCAACCACATTTAAACCTTTGCAATACTTTCCGTATAGTTTCAATTCGTTGGTGATTTGCAAACAAAGTTCACGAGTAGGCGAGAGGATAAGACCTTGTGTGGTACGACTATCAATTTGAATTTTCTGTAACATGGGGAAGCCAAAGGCCGCAGTTTTTCCTGTTCCTGTTTGTGCCAAAGCCACCAAATCAGTGTCTTGGTCTAAAAGAATTGGAATTGCTTGTGCTTGAACGTCACTAGGGGTTTCAAAACCCATGTCAGTAATAGCTTGTAATAGGTCTTGGTTAAGACCTAATTCTTGGAATGTGTTCATTCTAAAATGTAAGTATTCGATTATGTTATAAAGTGTTACAACAGAAGCGAATCGACATACTTAAACCTAAACTTCTTGGTAACACATCCTCACCCTGAGGAATTTAAAACACAGCTTTCTGTGTTTCAGTCGGCAAAGATACACTTTTATTTGAGATGGTATTCTTAAGGGGTTATTATTAACTCTTTTAAGACATGGAATTAGAGTTAAGCTTATCGATATGATATGAATCGTTTTAATGGTTTATATCAGACGATAAGCTAAGTTAAATTTTTGAAAGACAAAAATCAATAGTTAAAAGATATATTAAACAAATACTTTTAAACAATAAGTTAGTTATAATAAAAGCAATACTACTTTTAACTTTTAGATGAAATATAGTCATCTACAAACTCTTCTAATACATCTAATGGAATGGCGCCATGAGAAATGACCACTTCATGAAATTCGCGGATATTAAATTGGTCTCCCAGCGCATCTTTTGCTTTTTTACGCAACTCCAAAATCTTTAGCATGCCAATTTTATAAGCCGTTGCTTGACTAGGCATTACAATATGACGCTCTACCATACTAATAGCGTCAAATTCGGCATTTGGTGTATTATCAGTGTAATATTTTATACCTTCTTCACGAGTCCATTTTTTTGCGTGTATTCCTGTATCAACAACCAATCTACAAGCTCTCCATAATTCCATAGCCAAACGTCCAAAATCAGAATACGGATCAGAATAAAAACCCATTTCTTTTGGTATAAATTCAGAATACAATCCCCAACCTTCGGTATAGGCCGTATAACCACCAAACTTTCTAAACATAGGTATTTCTTCTAATTCTTGTTGAATGGCCAATTGCATATGATGCCCAGGAATACCTTCATGATACGCTAGTGCTTCCATTTGATAGATTGGCATAGACTCCATATCATATAGGTTGGCATAATAAATACCAGGTCTGGTACCATTGGCTGCTGGACGTTGGTAAAACGCTTTCCCTGCCGATTGTTCTCTAAATGGTTCTACAGCTTTTACCATTATATCAGCCTTTGGCTTGGTGATGAAAATTTCGTCTAGTCTTGTTTTCATGCTATCAATTAAATGCACTGCTTCGGCTAAATAAGCGTCTTTTCCTTCTTGGGTTGCTGGATAATAAAATTGCTTGTCTGTTTTCATAAATTCAAAAAACTCTTGTAAAGTCCCTTCAAAACCCACTTGGTTTTTAATGACTTCCATTTCATTATGAATTCGTGCTACTTCAGATAATCCTATGTTATGAATCTCATCACTCGTTAAATCGGTTGTTGTCGTTCGTTTTAACGCCATAGTATAGAACGCCTCACCATCAGGAAATTTCCAAACACCATAATCAGAATTCGCGCGTTCTTTTTGAGCTTTAAGAAAAGCAATAAGACCTTCATATGCTGGTTTTACAGATGTTAATAAGGCTTGGTTTGCTTGCTTTTTTAAAGTAGCTTTAGTGTCATCATCAATATCTAATTGGTTGACTTTCTTCATGAAGTCTTTTAGTAAGGTACTTTGTTTATCGGTCGATTCAAAGGGCTGACCACTTAATACGTTTTCAGCTACTTTAATGGCTTTATCATAAACAAATTTTGGTGGAATTATTCCAATTGCTTCACGTTCTTTTAGATTCTCTACTACTTGAGAAAAAAACTTATTAAACCCATTTAATCTAGATATATAGGCTTCAGCATCAGAAACACTATCAATACGATGCATGTTTATTAAGAATGCTGGTTTGCCAGAATGCGCACCACCTCTATGTGTAATTGGATAGTTGTATAGTTTGAATTTATAATTGTCAATAGAGTTTTCTTTGTTTTGCTTGAAGAGTTTATAACTTAACAATACATCTTTTGAAAGGGCATTTATATTAACTGAATCTGTTAACCATGCTAATTCTTCTTTATCTTTTTTAAAATCTCGTTCTCGCGCTTCTGGAGAATTATCATTGAGCTTGCCATAATCCCTTTTTATTCCAAGTCTCGTTTGAAATTCTGGATATAATGCTAATTGATCATCAAATGATTTTTGAAAAAAGTCATTTACTTTTTTAGATTCTGCAGAAATTTCAGCTTCGGTGTATATTTTTACCGTCTGTTTTACTTCAGATTGTTCTTTTTTACACGAATAAATGAAAGTAAAAATAAAAAGGGCAAAAACTGATTTTACAATTAATGGTCTCATAAGGTGTTGATGTTAATTAGATCTTTGGTTTACAATATATTGTAATTGTTTGAAGGTAATCTATTTATGGCTATTTTAAAGACCAAACCGAAGTAATTTTTTCAACCTTGAAAATCATTAACATCTGATAGGTATCAAAATAAGATATTCCAAGCAAAAAAAAACTCTTAACAAATTATGTTAAGAGCTTTTTTTAAATTTTATCGTTTGTTTAATGATATGCGGAATTATGTGCTAAAGTTCCACCACATGAGCTACAATTTCCGGCAGATCCTGCACCACCTGCACAACCGTTTCCACACGTGTAATGCCATACGCCAGCCGAATTTTGACTTGGTTCAGGCGTTGGTGTAGCTGCAGGATTAGTTGGTGTAGTAGCTGGTGTATTGGCAGTGTTATTGTTGTTAGAATGGTACGCTTGGTTATGTGCTAAAGCGTTTCCACATGTACTACAATTTCCTGCGGCAGCTGCACCACCTGCACAACCGTTGCTACAAGTATAGTGATATACACCTGATACATTTTGAGCAGTTGTGGTTTTCTGTTGGTTTTGCGCGTCAAATACCTGTAAGGGTTGTAATTCAGAATTTTCTGTTGTAGTAGTAGCCTCTGGTGTTTCGGCTTTATCTTTACAAGAGGATAACAACAGTGTTGAACTTGCTAATAGTATTGTAAGGATTTTAAAATATTTCATGATAGTGTATTTTAGGTGGTTTAAATATAAGATTAATTTTTGCAATAGGTAAAAAGTTTGGGTTCTTCGGTAAAAATCATAGAGCATTTAAAAAGTTTACTAATACAAAATCTTGTAAAGATTTGTTTTTCCTGTTAAGATTTAAGTCTATCACTGTTTTATTAAACATCAATATTAATAAACTATTATATTCACTTTAAGGCTTATTATTGTGAAATTCTATATAAGTATATTATTTTCTTTAGTACTTTTAAACTCCTTAAGCAACAGATGGAAATACTCAACAAACTTATCGAAAATTTTGCATCAGCAGTTTGGGGCTTACCACTGTTGGTGTTATTGGTTGGTGGCGGTCTTTACTTATTACTATTATCCAGGTTTTTACCTTTTCGGTATTTGGGTCACGCCATTCAGGTATTACGAGGTAAATATGATGATCCTAATGACCCAGGACAAATTTCACATTTTCAAGCCTTAACAACTGCTTTATCGGCAACTGTAGGCATGGGAAATATTGCTGGAGTAGCAGTTGCCATTGCTATTGGAGGACCAGGAGCTGTATTCTGGATGTGGATAAGTGCCGTAATTGGTATGTCAACAAAGTTTTTTACTGCAACGTTGGCTATTATGTATCGTGGAAAAGATAGTGCAGGTGAGATTCAAGGAGGACCCATGTATTTCATTATGGAAGGATTGGGAAAATCATGGAAGCCATTGGCGATCATGTTCAGTTTTTGTGGTTTGGTCGGTGCACTTCCCGTGTTTAATGTTAATCAACTAACACAAGCCATTAATGATATTTTATTGATCCCAAATGGTATTGAGGTTGGGTTTGGTTCTAATTTGATAATAGGCATTTTATTAGTAATTGTTACATCTATTGTGATTCTTGGTGGCTTAAACAGAATTAGTAAAACAGCAGCTAAACTGGTTCCTAGTATGGTAATACTGTATTTTATTTTGGTACTTATTATTCTGGGTATTCATATAGATCAAGTACCTAAATATTTAAGCTTAATTTTTACAGATGCTTTCAGCGCCAGTTTTTATAAGGGAGATACCTTTTTAGGTGGTGTGGTTGGCGGACTTATTTTATTGGGAATTAGAAGAGGTGCTTTTTCAAATGAGGCAGGAATAGGTACAGCTCCAATGGCTCATGGCGCTGCAAAAACCGACGAACCTATAAGAGAAGGTTTAGTTGCGATGCTTGGTCCCGCTATAGATACACTTGTGGTGTGTACTATGACAGCTTTGGCTATTTTGGTCACTGGTGTTTGGCAATCATCAGATGCCAATGGCGTGAGTTTAACAGCAGCAGCATTTAGTAATACCATGCCATTAATGGGTAAATATTTACTACTAGTTTGTATTGCAGTTTTTAGCGTGTCATCGTTATTTTCGTATTCTTACTATGGAACAAAATGTATGTCTTTTTTGTTTGGTGCTGACAAAAAGCATTACTATAATTACATTTACATTGTAAGTATTATACTTGGAGCAACAACTTCTTTAAGCATGATGATTAATCTTATTGATGGTTTTTTTGCGCTTATGGCGATCCCTACCATGACAGCTACACTTATTATGGCACCAAGGGTAATAAAAGAAATAAAAGCTTATAAAAAGCGTGTTTTTGCCAATAAAATCCACTAAAAAAACATCAAGTCCTTAACTCTTTTTAAGAAGAATCTTTTCATTTGTGAATTGATGTGCTTCATCTAGGAAATTAATCATTAATTGCCAATCAGATTTTGAAACATAATTGTGCTTGTACTCTTTTGAAGTTTTAATTGTCAGGGTATTACCATCCAAACTTGCAGAACTCACAAATGAACCTGTTTTATTGTCAATTGATTTATTCAGTTTATCTAAACCAGCAATGGTATAACCTTCAGGAACAGTAAGATTTATACTGTATTGATAACTTCTTGGGTAGCCCATATAAATATTTTCATCGCGCTCCTTGTTTTCATCTAAAATATCTATTTGACCTCCTATAAACTTGCCAATTTCAATAATGTAATTAGGTCCTGCTTTCTTTATTAAGTCTCCTGTTGATATAAAAGCTTCAGTATAAGAGAGAGGATCTTCAAAGGTATATCGACCAGTTTCATTAATACTGTAAGTATAGTCTTCAATGTTTGTCAAATTATACTCTGTTTTGGCTGAATTCACAAAGGTTTCTTTTTGCTTTTCACGTAGTTTTTCAATGACAGCGTTTAATTCGTTTCTATATTTTTCTTGTTTTGATTTTTTAAGTAGTTCAATAAAAGATTCTGTTTCATATTTTTGATAATCTTCATCAACATAATCTTTAAAAATTAACCTATCAAATTGTTGGTCTTCTTTTTCATGCCCTGTATAACTAACGACACTTTTTACAGAAAACCCATTAAAATCATCTGTTAAGCTAATGGCTATATTTTTGTTTGTTTTGTTAACTTGGTAGTTGCTAACTGGAACAGCAGTACGTTCTATTTGATCATAATCCCATCTTTTTACAGGTGAAAGCAAATAAGCTTCAGCTCCTTCTAGCATAGGGTCAAATGTGTTGACTGTTGTATGTGGACCAAAAGGTTTTACGTAAACTGGAGGGCTGGTTTGGGTTTTTATTAAAGTATTTAAGTTTTTATAGATTAATAAATCATCTAATGAACCATCATAGCGTTTTTTTCCTACCAGTAAATCACATTTTATTTTGTTGTCTTTTAGTATGGCTATGTAGTGCTTTAAAAAAGTATTGTCACTGTTAAACATGGTTGCATCATTACCATAAACACCAAAAGGATAATCTAAAATTCCAGCATCTTTTATAATATAAGCTTCAATAAAGCGTGTTAAATAATGATGCCTCATAAAATAATAAATGGCAATAGCCTTTTCAGAATCAGAAGCAAATTCTTTATTCTTTAAAAAACGTTCTTCATATTTTAAATCGCCATAAGGGTAAATATCATCATACTGATTCAAGACTTCTTCTTTAGAAACCGAAGTTTTTATTATTTCCTCCTTGTCAGATAAAAAGGCATCTGCGCGTTTTTCAAATTTACCCGACCTTGCAAAAAAGACTTGGAATTTATAACAGGGTAATTCTACTAAAGGAAAAAACCATCGCTCATTTTTATGCTTTTCTATGTCGCTTTCAGTAAGCTCATAACGTCTTAAGTTTTTCTTATCTGTTTCAATTTTTTTTAATTCTGGAGCACCATTAAACGATTTGAAATTTATGAAAAAGTCATTTTCTGTTTCAAAAAATAACTTATAATCCATAATTGGATATTCCTCACTTAATGTGCGTTCTACTGGATTAAACCCAAAGGCATATGTTGACTTAAAAGGTTCAATACTATAAGAATAATAGTCAATTATATCACCAACTTCTAAATTAGGGATTGCTACTTTAGTCTCCCCATCCACTTCAACAGCTTCTTTATTAATGTCAATAATGCTTTCGGAACCATCTGGCTTGATAACTTTTACTCCAATGATATTGTTGCCTCGTGTTCCCAAAGAGACGCCTTTAGAGACTCTGAAGCGTTTTTGGTAAGAAAATTCAGAAAATTCTTCTACTGCTGCTTTATCTAAAAGCTTGATACGTTTTCTTATGGACGATTTATAGTTAACTTTCTTACCGAACTTATGAAAATCGTAGTTTTCGTTTTTGTAGATAATTACAGCGGATTCGTTTTGCCATTTTTCAGGTACGTTAACGACTGTTTTATACGTGTCGTTTTCACCCCAAAAAAAATCTCTGGCTTCTTGCTCATCTTTAGATTGCGCTATGATAATTGTTGAGAAAAAGAGGGTAAGTAGGAGGGATAATCGTAATTTCATGCGTTAGGATTTAGTTAGTATGATTTGTTCGTTGTATAGTGCTTTTAAGTTTTTAATAAAAACATTCCATGTTTCAAAATCTGATGTTTTTACAATGGCATTTTTAATTTTAAAATCTTTCTTGTAAATGATGCTGTTACCTTGCTTGGTAAAGGTCACTGAAAGATCAAAATTTTCACTGGATGCATTGATGTTTTTTGGTAACTCGGAAACTGTATAGCCTTCAGGCAAGTCCAATGTGGTTGTAGAGATTAGGTGTTTTTTATAATCTAGAATGTAGTCTGTTTTGCGTTCATCAAAATAGTAACCTGACAATTCCTTTTCAAAATCAAGGTCAATGTATGCTGTGCCATCAAAAGATGATATGGCGTTTTTAATGGTAATAAAATAATCCAGATTTACAGGAATTTCTCTATTGCTTAAATCAGAAGTTACTACATCTACCACGCCAATATTAGAATTTCCTTTATTCAAATACCAAACTAAAAAATCTTCTTTTTTATCTGTTTTTAGCTGATTTAAATATTGTAAAAGACTAGATCTACTTTCTCCTTCAAATTTTTTACTTACAGATCCAAAAATAACATCATCTACTATTTTTAATTTATAATCATAAGTTTCTATGTTCTCACCTGCATCTGAAACGGGAACAGTATTTAAAATATAACTGTCACCATTTTCAATTAATACTTGCTTCCCTTGAATACGGTCTGCAAACTCACCATATGCATTGAATTTTTCGGTGCCATCAAGATAAACAGGTTTATTGTCTTTCATTAAGGTACAAATCATATGATTATCTACTGACAGATTAGGTGTAGAATAATCATATGCAATTCGTTTGGTACCAATCCAAGTTATTCTTGCATCAAAGCCTGCTTCTAGAAGCATTTGCTTTGTAAGGTTTGCCATGCCCTTACAATCGCCATACCGTTTTTTGAATACATTTGAAGCTTCGTCTGGTTTAAAACCTGCAATACCATCTTCAAATGCTATATACCTTATATTATCTTGAACCCAATAGTATATATTCTTAATTTTTTCTTCGTCAGTTTTAGCATCTTTTGTAAGTTCTTCAACTTTAGCCTTAATTACCGTATTATCATTTTCAAGACTATTTACTAGTAATTTATACCAATTGTATAAATCTTGTGTTGACTCAAAAATTTTATATTGTTCTCCTCCATAGGTATATGATTTTGCTAGCACCAAAATATGAGGATATATATAGGATGGGCCTGGTGCACTTTCATCTTTATACATTCCTGCTATATTCTCTAATGTGTAAGAATAAATTTTTGAATTATTTTTGGTGTTTGGTTCAACGGTTTTTTTAATATCATAACCGTCAAAATTCATTTCCTTTAATTCCAAATCAAGCCAATCAGGGATCTCAACAATTATCTGCTTCTCAAGAGTAGGAAAATCATCATTAAAATATAAACTTGTAAAGTATTTTATGTCCTTATATTTCTTAACCGTTTCAGTTGTATACTTGTAGCCTTTAAGAGGAAAATCTAAATTAACATACTTTACACGCGCATCATTATGAAATAAATCTCTACTCTTTATAGCTTCATCATTGACTGGATAGTCAGCATCGCGATTGGTTTTATATTTAACAGTAAAAGATTCAATTTCAGATTCACCATCATAAAAACAATAGGCTTGAATATCTGCACGTGAATCCAAATTAATTAAATTTTTATTGATTTTCTCGAACACCGTTACTTTTTGATCACTTTTATTGAAGTCAAAAGTAATGTGGTAGCTTTCTTTTTCTACCGCTACATTGTCCTCTTGAAAAGATTCCTTGATAGTATTGGCTTGTGCAATTTCATTTTGAGTAGGCTCTGTGTTTTTTTGTGCATTAAGTTGTAAAACTAGTATAAAACTGAAGAGAAAGGTTAGTGAATATTTAAACATCAAAAAAGGATTATGTTGCTAATATAAAAATTTGAACTTTATAGTAAGGAAAATTTAAGAATCGATATGTTGTAAAAATATGAATTTTTGAAATTTTATGTGACTATTTGAAATTTCCTCATAACAAATCTTTAATTTTAAGCAGACAATGATTTATATCTTATGAGTTAAACAACTATTACATATTTACCACGGCATGAGTAACTATCACATAAAACATTTAGAAGAATATTTTCAAGTTTACCGTAAATCGGTTAGGGAACCAGAAAACTTTTGGGAAGAAGTCGCCGAAGAACATTTCCTATGGCGAAAAAAGTGGGATAAGGTCTTAAGCTGGGATTTTTCAAAACCGGAAGTTACCTGGTTTGAAGGCGCCAAACTAAACATTACCGAAAACTGTTTAGACAGACACTTGGCAACCCGAGGAGATAAAACAGCTATACTGTTTGAGCCCAACAACCCTGACGAACCTGCGGAGCATATTACCTATCGAGACTTATACGAACGCGTCAATCAATTTGCCAATGTGCTAAAGGATAAAGGCGTTACAAAAGGGGATAGGGTTTGTATCTATGTTCCTATGATTCCAGAATTGGCTATTGCGCTTTTGGCCTGTGCCAGAATTGGTGCGATTCATTCAGTGGTGTTTGCCGGGTTTTCTTCTAAAGCTTTGTCAACACGCATTAACGATTGCGATTGTAAAGTGGTTATCACAGCCGATGGCTCGTATCGTGGTGCCAAAACCATTGATCTAAAAGGTATTGTTGACGAAGCACTCGAAGATTGCCCTAATGTGGAAACCGTTTTGGTAGCCAAACGTATACATTCTGATATCAACATGAAGGAAGGCCGTGATGAATGGTTACAACCGTTATTGGATAAGGCCTCAAAACAAGGCAAAGCCGAAGTCATGGATGCTGAAGATCCGTTATTCATTCTATATACTTCGGGTTCTACTGGAAAACCCAAAGGCATGGTGCATACTACGGCTGGTTATATGGTTTATACCGCTTATACATTCAAGAATGTGTTTCAATATCGGGAGCATGATGTGTATTGGTGTACGGCCGACATTGGTTGGATCACGGGTCACAGTTATATTGTGTATGGGCCACTTGCCAATGGCGCTACAACCGTGATGTTTGAAGGCGTACCAAGTTATCCGGATTTTGGGCGTTTTTGGGAGATTGTTCAAAAGCACAAAGTCAATCAGTTTTATACAGCACCAACAGCCATTAGAGCCTTGGCAAAACAAGGTGCCGAATTAGTTGAAAAATACGATCTGTCTTCCCTTACGGTTTTAGGTTCCGTAGGCGAACCTATTAATGAGGAAGCCTGGCATTGGTACAACGATGTGGTAGGTAAAAACAAAAGCCCTATTGTTGATACCTGGTGGCAAACCGAAACAGGAGGCATTATGATAACACCCATTCCGTTTGTAACACCTACCAAGCCAACCTTTGCAACCTTACCATTTATAGGTATTCAACCTGCGTTGATGGACGAATCGGGTACGGAGTTAAAAGGCAATCAGGTAGAAGGACGCTTGTGCATAAAGTATCCTTGGCCAAGTATGGCACGAACCATTTGGGGCAATCACGAGCGTTATAGAGACACCTATTTTTCGGCATTTGAAAATAAGTATTTTACGGGAGATGGTGCCCTGCGCGATGAAGTTGGCTACTACCGTATTACAGGCCGTGTGGATGATGTGATTATTGTATCGGGACATAATTTAGGAACTGCACCTATTGAAGATGCTATAAATGAACATCCTGCTGTTGCCGAAAGTGCCATTGTAGGATTTCCACATGCTATAAAAGGGAGTGCGCTTTATGGTTATATTACGTTGAAAGATGCTGGTGAAACTAGAAAACAGGAGAACCTGCGAAACGAAATCAACCAATTAATTTCCGATAGGATAGGACCTATTGCCAAACTTGATAAAATTCAGTTTACCGAAGGACTGCCCAAAACACGCAGTGGTAAAATTATGCGCCGTATCTTGCGTAAAATAGCCGAGAACAACACCAGTGATTTGGGTGATATCAGCACCCTTTTGAATCCTGAAGTTGTACAAAGTATTATTGATAATAAGTTGTAATTGTAACAAGTCGTATGACTTGGCGTCTTATGGTTATAACGCTAACACACACCATCATGAAAAATCTATTAGTCCGTATCTGTCTTATTATGACCGTTTTTATCGGTCATGCACAAGAGGCAACCATTTCAAAGGAAGTCAAAGAGAATATGCAAGCGCGTGTTGAGTCGGGTGAAAATGTGGGTATTTCAGTAGCTTTTGTAAATGGTGATAAAGTTGATTTCTACAATTATGGAACTACTGATTTAAAACAGAATGTTGCGGTAGATGAACATTCGGTATATGAAATAGGTTCTATTTCCAAAGTTTTCACCTGTATCATGCTGGCTGATGAAGTGTTGAAAGGCCGTATGAAACTATCGGATCCCATTGCAAACTATTTACCAAAGACAGTTACGGTTCCAACACGCAATGGCAGAGAAATTACGCTTTTAGATTTAGCAACCCATACTTCGGCATTGCCTAGAATGCCTGATAATTTCAATCCTAAAGATCCTAGAAATCCGTATGTAGATTATACACCGGAGCTTATCTATGAATTCATGTCATCCTATGAATTAACCAGAGATATCGGTTCGGAATATGAATACTCCAATTATGCCATGGGCTTATTGGGACATATTCTGGAATTGCATACAGGCAAAAGTTACGAGGAATTGTTAATCGAAAAAATAGCCCATCCTTGTAACATGATTAGTACCCGATTGGTATTAACTGATAGTATGACAAACCATTTGGCCAAACCCCATGCACAAGGTGTTGAGGTTTCCAATTGGGATTTAACAGGCTTGGCTGGTGCTGGTGGTATCCGTTCTACAACAGAGGATATGGTCAGATTTTTACAAGCCAATATGGGTGTATCGCATCCGGCTATTTTTGAAGCCATGCAATTAAGTCAGCAAGTAGCTTATGAAAATGAAGCCAACCAATTTAAAATAGGCCTGGGCTGGCACTATGCCCAAAATGGCGATGATACCATTATTTGGCACAATGGCGCGACAGCTGGCTATAAATCGTTTACAGGTTTTATAGAAGGCACCCAAAAAGGAGTCGTCGTATTAGGTAATGCAGATACGGATATTGGTCGAATTGGGATGAAATTGTTGGGTGACCCAAGACCATTAGAAGTGCCAAAACCTTCCATAGCGACGGTTATCAATAAAGAAATTGATGCCAATGGTATCGAGTCGGCTATAAAACTATACAAGCAATTACAGGTAGAACAATCAGATGCCTATAAGTTTGATGAAAACCAATTGAATACTCTGGCCTATCAATATCTTGGTGAAGACAATAATAAGGTAGCACTAGAACTTTTTAAGTTGAATGTGGCTTCGTTTCCTGATGCTTCCAATCCTTATGATTCTCTAGGAGAAGCTTATTTAAAAGTAGGCGATACCACACAGGCCATAATCAATTATAAAAAATCATTGGAGTTAAACCCTGCAAATGATAATGCCAAAACGGTTTTATTACAATTTGGTGTTGATAAATCGGAATTGGTTTCTAATGTTGAAGTTCCTATAGCTACGTTGGATTCTTATTGTGGCCAATATGAGCTACAACCAGGTTTTGTTATCACAGTAACACGCCAAGACAAGCAATTATTTGCCCAAGCTACCGGTCAGCCACAATTTGAGTTGTTTGCTTCAAGTTACAATAAGTTTTATTTAAAAGTGGTTGAGGCACAGGTAACCTTTAATGCTAACGATAAAGGCAAAATTGACAGTCTAACTTTGCATCAAAATGGACAAAATATGCCAGCCCAACGAATAAAGTAATAGTTTAATTTTAAGGTTCTTGGTACAATGTTTGATACACATTGAAAAACCAAACCATGAAAAAACTACTGGCCGTTGTGGTACTCCTAGTGTCCTATGCCTGTATTCCGTTGCAGGTAGCACCCAATATTGAAACAGACACCGTTAAGCTTTCCAAAAAGTTCAAGCGGGATTTGCCTAGGAGTTATGGGTTTATTTTTGAAGACCCTAAGGAGGCCAATGAGTTCTATAATTTCATCAATACCAAATACAATCGGGAGCATATAGATGTGGAGTACAATGTGCCTATATCCATAAATGATAAAACCTATTATTTGTCTTTTCACGAACGAGAAAAAAACACCACCTTCCTCAATTTAGTACCTTTAGTGGTCGATGCCAAGTTACAGTCGGAAGGTCAATCGACTTTAATGGATGGTTATCATACCACCAGAACAGGCCATTGGTATCTCATCCTAACGGTTTATGACGACGATTTACAGGACTGTCTGAAACCAGAATATCCAGATCGGGATGCGATTTTATCTCATTTAAGAAAGCTTCAGAAGGAGTATATGACAACCAGCAACTATTTGGATTCCTACTTAAGCCATCAAAATTAAAGCTGCTCCAATGATTTGAAAATTGCTATTGCAATGGCTGTCTGACCAGATTCACTGGTTAGATAGTCTCGGTCTTCCGGATTAGATAAAAAACCCATTTCCAAAAACACCGAAGGACAGGCGGCGTTTTTCAGTAAATAAAAACCAGCTTGTTTTATACCTCTTGATTGTATAGCAATATCTAGACTTTCTGAAAGAGTGGAAGCTAGTTTTTTAGAAGCTTCATGATAATCTCCATCACCATAAAATAGTTTATATCCTGAAGTAGATTCGTCTTTATACCCATTGGTATGAAGTGATATCACATAATGGGGTTTCTGCTTGTTGATAAAAGCCACGCGATCTTTTAAACTTACAAACATATCGGAATCTCTGGTCAGTATGATTTCTACTGAACTATTCTGGGAGAGTTCCTGGAGTTTTTGGGCAACCTGCAAAGCTATTTCTTTTTCAGTAATGCTATGCTCTTTCTGTCCATGGTCATGACCGCCATGGCTTACATCAATAACCACCGTTTTGTTTTTAGAATTTGTAAAGGATAAGGTAATAATCAATAAGGCAGCGCCTAAAAGTTTTAGTAGGGTTTTCATAATCTTTTGGTTTAGTAGTATGTAAACGGTACTTATTAAAATTTGTTGTATGTTATTCCCAAGGGCCAGCCTTGGTAATGGTATCAAATTGTTTACCATTAAAACGGAATAAGCCTTTCCAACCGCCAAACCAAAACCGGTTTTTATTATCGCGCATAATGATAATAATACCTGAAGAACCCAATCTAGAATCCATGTTAAAATTGGAAAATGTGTTACCATCATAGCGATAAACACCCTGATGTTCCATAGCAAACCAAATAGAACCATCGGTATCTTCATAAAATGCTGAAGCTTCCTCACCTTTAATCAGCCCTTCTTGGGTGAGGTTTTTGAAGGTTTTACCATCATATACACTGACGCCTCCAAACATGGTGCCTATCCAAATGTTACCAGAACGATCCTCAAATATATTGGAAATGGTATTATCGCATAACCCATCAGCTTTGGTGTAATGTGTAAAGTTTTCACCATCATATTTACAAATGCCATAGCCATCTGTACCAAACCATAAGTTACCCTGATTGTCTTCTATAATGCTGGTAATTCGGTTATAGGAAATGAGAGCATTTGGATTTGACACATCAGATTTAGGTATGGTAAACGTCGAAAATGTGTGGCCATCAAATTGACTGATACCTTCCGAAGTACCAATCCAAATAATGCCATCTGTAGTTTTGGTCATACACCAAATTTCATTATGAACCAATCCGTCAGTGGTGGTTAAAAAAGAAAAGCTATCGTCTTCAGGATGATATTGTGAGATGCCTTGAGAGGTTCCAAAATAAACAGTACCATTGTTTTCAACAACTGCTGCCGATACGCGACTATCACCGAAGCCTTTTTCCGTGGTAAAATATGTCAAGCCCTCACCATCATAGCGTAAAACGCCATAATGATTGGTGCCAAACCAGAGATTTCCGTTTGAGTCTTCGTTTATGGTGCGAATCCAATGCGCCAATTGTCCTTCGTAAAATAAGGGCACGAAAGTATCATTGGGAATATCCGTACTATCGGGTTTTGCACTTGCTGAAAATAAATAATCAGAATTGGGTTCTGTTTTGGTGGGTTGGTCTTTGGAATCAACCTGACTTTTTTGACCATTACAGGAGATGGTTGCCCATGCTAAAACTAACCATAAAAGAGATTGTGTACGGCTCATAAATACTTTTTTCAAAAGTAATCTAAAGGTTTGTGACAGAAACTTTTCAAGTGTCAAAAAAGTGTCAAATAAAAAAAAATGTAAAGAAAGCATTGTAATTTATAATATTTGTTGAATTAGCTTTTTAAATATAGCTGTTCAAAAAAGAAATTAACTGGCTAACGGCCTTTCCACGATGACCAATCTTGTTTTTTTCTTCAAGTATCATTTGAGCAAAGGTTTTATTGAAGCCTTCAGCTTTAAATATAGGATCATAACCAAAGCCTTCTTTACCTGACTTTCTTAAAGTAATTTCACCTTTACAAATCCCAGTGAAGGTTTGTATTTGTCCGTTGAGATGTAAAGCTATGACAGTTTTAAATTGCGCATTCCTGTTGTTTGAACCTTGAAGCGCAGTGAGAAGTTTATTCATGTTGTCATCAGCATTTCTCTGTTCACCTGCATAACGCGCTGAAAACACGCCTGGTTTACCATTTAAGGCTTCAACTTCCAGACCCGTATCATCTGCAAAACAATCATAACCATACTGTTTTTTTATATATTCGGCTTTTTGAATGGCATTGCCTTCAATGGTGTTTTGGGTTTCTGGAATATCTTCTAAACAGTTAATGTCTTTTAGGCTTAATAGTGCTATGTGATCTGGAATTAGTTTTTCAACTTCTTTGAGTTTATTTAAATTATTGGTAGCGAAAACAAGTTGCATATTAGTTGAATTAATGTAATTTTAGCTTTTAACAAGGTTGATAAAATAAAACGTATCAAATTTAGTTGTTTAAAGTTACATGATTCAAAGAATTTCGTTACTTATTGTTTTTTTATTTGTCACAATAATTGGGCAAGCACAAGAAGAAGAAAAAAAAAGCTCATCTGGTTTTTTTAAAATAATAGATTCGCTATTTATAGATCATGATTTAAGTAATTATTCTGCTCGTATATTTTCAAACTATAAAGTGAAGCAATTTCGCATTTTAAACGATGATTACAGGTCTCGTTATGTGCCAAACAATAAGTCTGGTGTAGGGTTTGGTGTGGCTAATAGTAAGTTGCTGATTGATATTGCCTTCAATATTAAATCAGGAAATAAACAGGCTACTGACAGGTTTGATGCGCAGGGGAGTTTAATTATTGGAAAGCATAATTACGTTAGTTTTTATCTACAAACCTATAATGGGTTCAATATTCGTAATAATTTTGATGAGCCAGATGTTTTCAGGAAAGATATAAAGTCGTCAACCGTTGGTTTTAACTACCTCTATACATTTTCAGAAATAGAATTTTCGTATGCACTGTTAAAAGCTGGATTACCAACCAAAAAAAAGAAGGTGCATATTTCTGGAGGAGTGGGAACATTTGCTGTGTTTGATTCATTTAAATCAGATGGTAATATTTTGACAGAAAACGGTGAGCAATATTTTAATGATGAAGCCGCAATTGAGAAATACAGTGGTAGAGCTGTTGGGATACTGGGAGGTTTTTTGTCACAGTTTGTAATTACTGATAGATTTATTGCAACCTGCAATTTAATGCCTGGAATAGCATTGATGAACAAAAAGGTACAGTTAGAGAATGGTAGCTACAGACCATCGAACCCTATGTTGTATAAACTTGATGTTTCGTTAGCATTGGCATATAATGTAAAAAGATTCTATGTTAATCTAATTTATGGAACAGGAATCTATTCAACCAATTTAGATTTTGATAATAAATACTTATTTAATTTATCCATGGGCAAATTGGCGATAGGATATAAATTGAAAGTGAAAAAATAATTCATAATTAATTGATAAATCAATGCTAACCAAACTCGGCGAAAAATTCACACATTTGTTTTTAAAGTATATGCCAGATGCTTTTGTATTTGCTATTCTTTTAACAATCATAACTGGTGTTACGTCATTTTTTTGGTTAGAGGCCAATCCACTTGACATAATTGTTGCTTGGTACGACGGTTTTTTTGATTTATTAGCCTTTGGAATGCAAATAGTCTTAATTGTAATCACAGGCTTCTGTATCGCATTGTCTCCTGTAATAAATAATGGCATTGATAAACTAACCAACTTTATAAAAACACCCAGACAGGTTTATTTTTTTGTACTTGTTATTGGTTCGTTACTAACATTAGTCAGTTTTGGTTGGGTAGTTATTACCTGCGTATTAGCTAGAGAATTAGCGTTACGTGTAAAAGGTGTTAATTACCCCTTTTTAATTGCGTGTGTTTATTTTTCTAATGGTAGTTGGGTAACCGGCTTATCTAGCTCTATTCCATTGTTATTAAATACTCAAGATAATTATTTAATTAATGCAGGGATATTAAATACAACCATTCCTACATCATACACCTTGGGCTCCACACTTAATATTGCCATGATAATCTTGATTGTAGTTATTGCTCCGATTTTGTTTTTAATGTTTATGCCAAAAACTAAAAAGCCAAAAGAACTAAAAGATTTAATTCATTCTAATAATCAATTTGACGAATGTACAATTAAGCAAGAAGCTGAAAGTTATAAGCTTCCTATAAAAGCAGTTTCTGACACCTTGAATAACAGCATGATTTTACAATATTTAATTGTTGTTATGGGCTTTGTTTATATAGTCTATCATTTCGTAAATAAGGGGTTTAGTTTAGATTTTAATATTATGATTTTCATTTTTATTATTATTGGATTGCTTTTGCATAAAACACCCATGCGCTACGTTGTTGCTATGAAGCGTTCCAGTAAGAACATATCTGGAATTTTATTTCAATATCCATTTTATGCTGGTATTATGGGGATTATGTTATATACAGGTTTGGGAAATAAACTTGCAGAAATTTTTGCAACTGTTGCCACTATAGATAATTACCCTTTTTATGCTTATCTCACTGGCGGATTTGTAAATTTTGCAATCCCTTCTGCTGGAGGAGAATTTGCAGTAGTGGCACCTAGTATTATTAATGCAGTAAAAGAAATAGGTTTTGGGTTACAGCCCAATGAAATTACAGCTATGATTTCTAGAGCTTCGTTATCTGTTGCCTATGGAGAAAGTTTAAGTAATTTGCTTCAACCTTTTTTCTTATTGCTTGTTTTTCCAATTATGGGAGCTGGTGTTAATTTACAAGCTAGAGATGTTATGGGTTATTTAGTTTTACCATTTTTAACATTTTTTGTAATTCAATCACTTATGGTTATGTATATTCCTCTTTAATAAATAATTGTATATCTTTATGGGAATCAACCAACTACATTATGCCTGACTTTCAATCACCAATTGAAGCTTTTCTATACTGGGAAGCAAAAGCGCCTCAAAATATTTTTCTTAAACAACCACTTAATGGCACAATAAAAACCCATACTTATGCCGAAGCAGGTATTGAAGCCAGAAAGATTGCTTCTGCATTACTTGCTTTTGGTTTACCTGAGAAAAGTCATGTAGCATTACTATCCAAAAATTGTTCGCATTGGGTCATTGCTGATATAGCCATTATGATGGCAGGTTTTGTATCAATACCTATTTATCCTACTTTAAACGATAAATCCATCCAACAAATTTTAGAACACAGCGAATCAAAAGCCATTATTGTTGGTAAACTAGACGACTTTAACTCCCAAAAATCTGGTATTCCTAATATGCCTATTATTTCAGTAGGATTATATGGTGAGCATGATGGAAATAACTGGGAGAAGTTACTAGAAGCTCATCAACCACTTCAGGATGTAAATATTCCAAAGCGTGATGATCTACATACCATTATTTATACGTCTGGCACAACAGGAAACCCTAAAGGGGTTATGCACACAGTCAATAATTTTGCTGTGAGCTCAAACACTTTCAAAAAAGTCATGAAGCTTCCGCAACATGTGCGACTGTTTTCATATTTACCATTGGCGCATGTTGCAGAAAGAGCACTTTGCAATGCAGGTTTGACTTTAGGAGCATCAATTTCTTTTTTTGATACAATGGATACCTATGCTAAAGATCTAGAGGATACCCAACCACATGTATTTTTTGCAGTACCCAGAATATGGACAAAATTCAGGGAAAAGATACTGGATTCCATGCCTCAAAAGAAATTAAGCGTGTTGTTAAGTATACCTATTTTAAATTCTATTGTTAAGAAAAAGCTTAAAAAGAAATTGGGATTAAATGAAGCTATATTCATTGTGTCAGCTGCCGCACCTATTGCATCAAGTTTGGTTAAGTGGTATAAAAAACTGGGAATTACCATTCATCAAGGTTATGGTATGACTGAAGATTGTTGTGTGTCACATTTTAATGTTCCCGGTGAAAGTAAAATTGGCACAGTTGGCAAAACTTTAATAGGAGCGAAAGCAAAATTATCGCCTGAAGGAGAGATTTGCATAAAAAATAATTGCTTAATGATTGGTTATTATAAATCCCCAGAAGCTACTGCCGAAATTTTTGATGAAGAAGGTTATTTAAAAACTGGTGATATTGGTGAGTTTGATCACGATGGCTTTTTAACTATTACTGGCCGAGTAAAGGATCAATTTAAAACAGACAAAGGAAAGTATATTTCGCCTTCACATATGGAGCTTTTAATGTCTGCTAATACAGATATTGAGCAAATTTGTATTGTTGGGACTGGTATTCCTCAACCTATAGCATTGGTAACTTTGTCTGAACTAGGTAAACTAAAATCCCATGAGCAATTAATAGCTAGTCTTGTTGAAACTGTTGAATCAATGAATCCAGCACTAGAAAAGCATGAAAAAATAGAGAAAGTAATTGTTATGAAAGAAGACTGGAATGTGGACAACGGATTAACTACACCAAGTCTAAAAGTAAAGCGTAATGCTATTGAAAAAATCCATCAGGAATTTTATAAACAATGGTTTGAAAGTTCTGAAAGCGTAATTTTTGAATAAATGAAGATTGTTTGTTTAGGAGATAGCCTAACTGAAACTTATGGGATTGACCAGAAAAAGGGTTGGGTAAACTTGTTGAGAAAAGAATTAAATGCTGAAATCATAAATGCTGGAATTTGTGGTGACACTACAAATGGTATGTTGGCACGATGCGAACAGTTAATCTTCAAGCATAAACCAAGTCATCTCATTATACTGGGAGGAACTAATGATTTATGGTATGGTCTTAAAAAAGAGTATATTATTTCTAATTTACAAGCTATTACAAGTCAAGCGAAATATCATGAGGTTGTTCCTGTAGTAGGTTTGCCTACGCTGTCATACAATTTAGAGGAATTGAATGCTGCACAAGAAAATTATTCAGAATCAATCAATAGCTTTAGGAAAGCCTTATTACAATACTGTATAGATCAGGATAAAATTTGTATTGATTTTTCTAAAAACATGAAAAAAGAACATTTTTTAGAAGATGGGTTGCACCCAAATGAGTTGGGTCAGAAAGTGATGTTTCAAAATGCATTGACTGTGTTAAAAATGATTAAATAAATATGACAAAAGTCATTAGAGATTAAAGGAATCTGCAGTAATTTTAATTTGTAAAAATAATAAACTATGACAATCAATATTCAATACGTTAATATGTTAACTAGTGAGGCGATGAATGCCTACGTGACAGATAAATTAGAAAAATTAGGAAAAAAGTATGACTGGGTTATTAGTGCTCAAGTTCATTTTGAAGTTATCAATGATCCTAAAGGAAAAGGTAAGATTTGTAAGATGGAATTGAGTTTGCCAGGTCCAAGAATATTTGCTACTTCAAATGAAGAAAACTATGAGAGTGCTGTAAAAGAAACCATCAAAGACCTAGAGAAACAGTTAAAAAAACGAAAACACCAATTTTCTTCGCATTAAAACATTTTGAAAAATTTTGATGTGAAAATTCATACAAGATTATAAAGAACTATCAATAATTGTTAACAAAAAGTTAATTTATTGATAGTTTTTTTATACATTAAGCACATCATCAGTCAATTACGGTTCTCAAGCCAAAACTTTTTAAGTTTAACCAACCATCAAATAATTATGAGAAATCGTGTTGTAAATATGTCAACAATCTTAATGCTAGCGTTAGCTACATTTGCAATGATTAAATTAATAATATTCTTTATTGGTTTTTTTAGTAGGGTAGGAATTGATGTATCAGCCATGGCTAATTTAGGATAATTAGTCTTTACCTATCTATGATGATAGGGTTCATTTTTTAATATTGTGAAGGCTCTGTAGAGCTGTTCCACAATAAACAGACGTATCATTTGGTGTGAGAATGTCATTTTGGATAATGACAACTTGCCTTGCGCTTTATTATATACTTCTTCAGAAAACCCGTATGGTCCACCAATTACAAAAATAAGTTGCTTAATTCCAGAATTCATATGTTTTTGAAGGTATTGTGAAAAAACAACTGAATCCATTTGTTTGCCATTTTCATCTAACAGAATGAGTATGTCAGTTGGATTGATTCGCAATAAAATCAATTCGCCTTCTTTTTGTTTTTGCTGTATTGCAGAAAGATTTTTGGCTTTTTTTAAATCTGGAATAATTTCGAAATCAAATTTTATATAATGACCTAGTCGTTTTTGATAATCAGCTATTAATGTCTGAAGCTGTTTGTTGTCGGTTTTGCCTATGGCTAAAAGTTTAATAGTCATACACAAATTTAAACTTTTCAAATTATTTTTAAATACAATAAAAGATGATTACTAAATATTACTATTCATTCTAACTATACGGATGATGTGAGAGCATTTTTTATTATTAATAGCATATAATCTTGTGGTAAATGACTTAAAAAATCAAAAAGCAATTACTATTTTAGCTGTAAACAATTTATTATGATTAGTAAGGAGCAATTTGATAAAGAAATAGCTGGTATCATATCCAATGCTATACGAGAAGATGTTGGTGATGGTGACCACAGTTCGTTAGCTTGTATTCCTCATACTGCTCAAGGAAAAGCAAAATTGTTGGTTAAAGACAAAGGTGTCATTGCTGGTGTTGAATTTGCAAAAATGGTGTTTGAGTATATTGATAGTGATTTACAGGTTGAAACTATAATTAATGATGGTTCCACGGTAAAGTATGGCGATATTGTATTTTATGTATCAGGTTCGTCACAATCAATTCTAAAAGCTGAAAGATTGGTTTTAAATGCTATGCAACGAATGAGTGCTATTGCAACAAAAACCAAACAGTTTGTTGACTTGCTAGAAGGTACAGGAACCCAAATATTAGATACTAGAAAAACAACTCCAGGTATTCGTGCATTAGAAAAATGGGCTGTAAAAATTGGAGGAGGTCAGAATCATAGATTCGCACTTTATGATATGATAATGCTAAAGGATAATCATATTGATTTTGCTGGAGGTATTACTAAAGCCATTGATAAGACCAAACAATATTTAAAGGATAATCAAAAAGATTTAAAGATTATAGTAGAGGCCAGAAACTTGAGTGAAATCCAAGAAATACTTGAATCTGAAGGGGTTTATAGAATTCTCATTGATAATTTTAATTATGAGGATACCAAAAAAGCAGTTGCTATGATTGGTAATCAATGTCTTACTGAAAGTTCAGGTGGAATTACAGAAAAAACGATTAGAAAATATGCTGAATGCGGTGTTGATTATATTTCTTCAGGAGCCTTGACGCATTCTGTTTATAATATGGATTTGAGCTTAAAAGCAGTGTGATAATGACGAAACCTATTGAGGATAAATTAGATAAAATTCCAATAATCAACCTGCTAATCAGACTTTTTAAACAAATTAAATTGCCTGCTTTAGAAGGCTTATCTTTATATGATTTACTGGAGCTTTATACAATAGGTGTTGTAAGAGGTGCTTTAACAACGCGAGCTAGTGCTATTGCCTTTAGTTTTTTTACAGCTTTGTTTCCTTTTTTATTGTTTATTCTTATCATTATTCCATTCATTCCTATTGATGATTTCAAAATTGAATTTTTGAAATTTCTAGATTCTTTTTTACCGCCAAGCACATCAGATTTTTTTGCAACAAATATTTTTGAGAATATTGATAAAACGGAACGAGGAGGCCTGATATCTTCTGTATTCTTTATTTCTCTCATATTAATGGCCAATGGTATTAGTGCTGTGTTTTCTGGTTTTGAAAGTTCTTATCATGAGCAGTTGACAAGAAATATTTTAAAACAATATTTATATGCTTTAGGTGTGGCTCTTATATTGGCTTTTTTGTTATTACTCACTGTGGCCGTATTTGGGTATTTTCAAATATACATTATGGGCAATTTAGAAACGCATGGCATTGTGGATGAAGAAGCTACAATTGGTTGGATTATTGCTGCTAAATATGTTTTTTTTGTGATTATGGTCTATGTGGCGACAGCAACTTTATATTATTTTGGAACAAAGGAAGGTAAACAATCAAAATTCTTTTCAATAGGTGCATTGTTTACTACATTTTTAATAATACTCAATTCTTATTTATTTGGAATTTACATTGAAAATTTTTCAAAATACAATGAATTATATGGCTCTATTGGTGCTTTGTTAATATTGCTTTTCTATTTATGGTTAAACTCCAATATTTTGTTATTAGGTTATGAATTGAATGCCTCCTTAAACCGATTACGCAAATTAAATTCAGGTATTTATGGGTAGGTATTTCGTGTTCTTTTTATTATTCAGCATCAAAGTCAATTCACAAGACATATTTGGGAAATGGCGAACGATTGATGATCAGACCCATGAGCCAAAATCTATTGTTGAAGTTTATAAGGAGAATGGAAAGGTGTATGGTAAAATAATTGACATTTACAGTGAATCTGATAAAAATGCATTGTGTAAAAAATGTCAAGGCGATGACTATAATCAACCTGTTGTGGGTTTGGTTATTATCAAGGCCTTGACAAAAGACGGGAAGTATTATAAAGACGGAACTATTTTTGACCCTGAAAGCGGAAAAAATTATACCTGTCGCATAGCATTAAATGATGATAACCAAGACATTCTTGAAGTTCGAGGTTATATATCCTTTTTATACAAAACACAATATTGGGAACGAATAGAGGATTAGAGACTTATGTTAAATTTTATTGATGTTATACTGCCTATTCCGTTACCAAACTTCTTTACGTATAGTATTACTATAGCAGAAGCCGATTTTTTAAAACCTGGTATGCGTGTATCTGTGCCCTTTGGTAAATCCAAAATTTATACGGCTCTTGTTCATGAAGTTCATAGCAGACCACCTGTATTATATGAAGCTAAAGAGATTCATCAGATTTTAGATGATGAACCTCTGATAACTGAAAAACAATTTGATCTTTGGAAATGGCTTGCTAGCTACTACATGTGTACTTTGGGTGACGTTATGCGTGCTGCATTGCCTAATGCTTTTATTCTTGAAAGCGAAACAATTATTTACAGAAATACTTCACTAACCATTAACGATTCTGAATTAGAGGATGATGAATTTATGGTTTACGAAGCTTTACATCATCAATCATCACTAACCATACAGGATATTACGAGTATTATTGATAAAAAAAATGCGTTACCAGTAATTAAGCGCCTTTTAGATAAAGAGGTTATTTTAGTAAAAGAAGAGGTTTATGCTAAATATAAACCCAAATTGGTAAGATACGTTCAGTTGGACAAGCAATACGCAGCTGATCAAAAATTAAATGAGTTATTAGAATCTTTAAGTCGAGCGCCAAAACAACGTCAAGTAATCATGACACTTTTTTCTATTTCGGCAAAATCTAAATCACCAATAAAAGTTTCAGAATTAATTGAAGAAAGTGATGCATCAAGTGCCATTATAAAATCTTTGATAGATAAACATATTTTAGAGGAACATTTTATCCAAACCGATAGAATTGAATATGATGATGATAGCGAAACTCCTAACTTGAAATTAAGCGAAGATCAAAATAATGCTTTAAATGATGTTGTTCAAAAATTTGATAATCAAGATGTTGTGCTGCTTCATGGTGTTACGTCTTCAGGGAAAACAGAAATATATATCAAACTCATTCAAAGTGTTTTAAACAAAAATAAGCAGGCCTTATATTTGTTACCAGAAATAGCTTTGACTACACAATTGGTACAACGCTTACAGGGTTATTTTGGAGAAAAGGTAGCTGTTTATCATTCTAAATATTCCAGTAACGAGCGCGTTGAGGTCTGGAAACAGGTTTTGCAAAATTCTACTAAAGCACAAGTTATTATAGGAGCACGTTCGGCGGTGTTATTACCATTTCAAGATTTAGGTTTGGTAATTGTTGATGAAGAGCATGAGCAGTCTTATAAGCAATTTGATCCTGCACCACGCTATCATGCAAGAGATACTGCTATTGTATTGGCGAACATTTTTAAAATCAAAACCCTTTTAGGATCAGCTACACCTAATTTAGAGAGTTATTATAATGTGCAGCAAGGGAAATATGGTATGGTTGAATTAAATACGCGATATAATGATGTTTTGATGCCAGATATTGAGCTAGTTGATTTAAAAGACAAGCACAAGCGAAAACGTATGAAAGGGCATTTCAGTGATAGATTGATTGCTGAAATGACCGATACATTGAAAAATGGTTTTCAAATTATTCTGTTTCAAAACAGACGAGGATTCTCACCAATTGTTGAGTGCCAAACGTGTGGACATTCACCACAATGTCCTAACTGTGATGTTAGTTTAACTTATCATCAATACAGAGATCAATTACGTTGTCATTATTGTGGCTTTAACACCATCATGATGAAATCTTGTGAAGCTTGCGGAACATCAAATTTGGATACTAAAGGTTTTGGCACCCAGCAAGTAGAGAAGGAGGTGAGTGATTTATTTCCAGATTACAAAGTAGCTAGAATGGATTTAGATACAACACGTGGTAAATACGGCTATGAAAAGATAATTGATGCCTTTCAGCATGGAGAAGTTGATGTTTTAGTTGGTACGCAAATGCTTACTAAAGGCCTTGATTTCAGGAATGTTAAGCTTGTTGGCGTTATGAATGCCGATAATATGCTGAATTTCCCTGATTTTAGAGCTCACGAGCGGAGTTTCCAATTATTATTGCAAGTTTCTGGTAGAGCCGGAAGAACTAAAGAACGCGGAAAAGTTTTAATACAAACCTATAATCCCTTCCATAAAATATTACAACAGGTCTCTAATAATAATTATTTGGAGATGTATCATGAACAAATGGATGATAGGCATAATTTTAAATATCCACCTATATACAGGTTAATTAAAATCACATTAAAGCATCGGGATTATAACAAGGTCAATACAGGAGCCGATTGGTTTGCAAAATCACTTCGCAATGTTTTTAAGCAAGGTGTTTTAGGTCCTGAATTTCCACCTGTTTCAAGAATACGAAATCAGTATCACAAAAATATTTTAGTTAAAATACCTAAAACCCAATCATTACCAAAAACAAAAGAAGCTATTATTAAAATTAATAACAGCTTCTCAAGTGTAAAAGATTTTAGGGCTATAAGAGTAGTTTTAAATGTCGATAACTATTAAATATTATTTAAAGCGTCAACAAGTTGGGTTTTCTTATTCCTACTCAAAGGAATTTCGTAAGTTCCAACTTCAACATTCTTACTATTAAATCTATCTACTTTGTCTAAATTCACAATATAAGATTTGTGAATTCTCAAAAACTTACCTTCTGGTAGTTCGTGTTCAAAAGCTTTCATGGTTGAAAGAACCACTAAACTAGTTTCTTCAGTAACAAGTTTTACATAATCTCCAAGGGCTTCAATCCACTTGATGTCTTTAATGTAAACTTTTCGTTTTTTCAGGTTACTCTTCACAAAAATGTGTTCACCTTCTGTTTCATTGAAGTCTAGTTTAAGCTTGTGTTGTTCTACAGCTTTATCTACAGCTGTATTAAAACGTTCTCTTGTGATAGGTTTGTGCAAATAGTCAGTAGCATCGTAATTAAATGCTTTAAAGGCATATTCGGTTTTACCTGTCACAAAAATAATTTGGGGTTTGTTGTTTAGGACGTCAAGCAATTCGAAACCATTTAAAACAGGCATTTCAATATCCAAGAAGATTAAATCTACTTTGTGGGTATTGAGTCCGTTTTTAGTCTCCAACGCACTATTGTACTCAGCTATTAAATTAAGTGAAGGATGATTTTCAATTAACTTTACAATTGAGAGACGTTGTATCGCTGAGTCGTCAACTACTACACAGTTTAATGTCATAACATTTGTTTTATTTCGGTTAAGATATCGACAATAGTACAAAAAATTCGGTTAAAAACCAAAAAACATCGTTAAAAGGTTCTTTTTAACATAATTTTAACATATTCAAATCATCGAATAATAATGTTGGGATTATGTTGTAATATAAGCAAAAAATAGTTATTTTTGCACCCATTTTTAACTATAAATTAGATTTTTATGAATCATTATGAAACTGTTTTCATCTTAAATCCCGTTTTATCTGAAGATCAGATAAAGGAAACAGTAAAGAAATACGAAGATTTTCTTGTTTCTAACGGAGCGAAGATGGTAGCCAAAGAAGATTGGGGCTTAAAGAAATTAGCTTACCCAATTCAAAACAAAAAAAGTGGTTTTTATCACTTATTTGAGTACACTGTACCAGGAGAAGTTATCAATCAGTTAGAAGTTGAGTTTAGACGTGATGAGCGTTTTATGCGTTACTTAACTGTTACTCTAGACAAGCATGCGATTTCTTGGGCAGAGAGAAGAAGAGAAAAACTTAAACAAAAAGCGTAATTATGTCATCTATAGAACAACAAGCAAAAGGAAAGAAAGATGGAGAGATCAGATATCTTACTCCATTAAACATAGATACCAATAAAACGAAAAAATATTGTCGTTTTAAAAAGTCTGGAATTAAGTATGTAGATTATAAAGATGCTGATTGGTTATTAAACTTTGTAAACGAACAAGGAAAAATTTTACCAAGACGTTTAACAGGAACTTCTTTAAAATATCAAAGAAAAGTATCTGTAGCTGTTAAAAGAGCACGTCATTTAGCATTAATGCCATACGTGGCCGATTTATTAAAATAAAATTATCATAACAATGGAACTTATATTAAAACAAGACGTTGAAAATTTAGGATTTAAAGACGATGTTGTAACGGTTAAGAACGGTTATGGTAGAAACTTTTTAATTCCTCAAGGACAAGCCGTTTTAGCTACAGCTTCTGCCAAAAAAGTATTAGCAGAAAACTTAAAGCAACGTGCTTTTAAAGAAAAGAAAGTAATAGAAGATGCTCAAAAAGTAGCTGAAGCTATTAAAGGACTAGATTTAAAAATTACTGCAAAAGCAACTGAAGGTGCTTCTGCTGGTGATAAATTATTTGGTTCGGTAACAAAATTAGATTTAGTTGAAGCTTTTGAAAAAGAAGGACACACTGTTGACAAGAAATTTGTTAGTATTACTGGTGGTAATATTAAGCGTTTAGGTCAGTACAATGCTGTTATTCGTCTGCATAGAGAAGTAACTGTAGAATTACCATTCGAGGTTATTGCTCAAGCTTAAACCATATATATCATATAAAAAGCCTCAACCTAGTTGGGGCTTTTTTTTTAAAGTTTTTTAAAGATGAAATATTCAAGACTTACTAAAGAACAGTTTGAAGAACTACATAAGGAATTTATTAATTTTTTGGCTACACAATCAATCACAGCCGATGAATGGACTGAAATCAAGAAAAATAAACCAGAAGTTGCTGAACAAGAATTAGATGTTTTTAGCGATTTGGTTTGGGAAGGTGTCTTATCTAAAGTTGAGTATGTTGAACATATTTCGCCACAGCAAATACATTTATTTTATTTAAATGAAACCAATATGCATGTTATAGGAATTCAGTTGAAAAATGCAATTGATTTGACTACAACTGATGGTTTTAACTGGCTTCGTGATAATTTAATGGATGATGATGTGGAGTTCATGCAAGCTAAAAAAGACTATTCAGATGACAGACATTTGGATAAGTTTAAACTAATACAGCAAGGAGGCGCAATTACTAAAGGCGAATTATTTCAATATTTTGATAAGTTGATTAATTAGCAAGATTGTCTATTCGAGCGCAGTCAAGAACTATTTTTTTAATAGTTTTGTTTATAAGTACTAACTTAAATGAGATTCTCACTTTCGTGAGAAGTTAACATGGCACAAAAACCAAGCATTCCAAAAGGCACACGCGATTTTAATCCAGAGCAGGTTGCTAAACGCAACTATATATTTACTATAATACAAAGCCAATTTGAAAAATTTGGATTTCAACCTATTGAAACACCAAGTTTTGAAAACTCTGAAACCCTCATGGGTAAATATGGCGATGAAGGGGATAGGTTGATTTTTAAAATATTGAATTCTGGGGACTACTTAAGTAAAGTAGAAAATAGCTTATTTAAAGAAAAAGATTCAAACAAAATTACTCCAATTATTTCCGAAAAAGCCTTGCGTTATGACTTAACTGTGCCTTTTGCACGTTATGTTGTACAACATCAAAATGAGATTGAATTTCCATTTAAACGTTACCAAATGCAACCTGTTTGGCGTGCAGATAGACCGCAAAAGGGTCGTTTAAGAGAGTTTTATCAATGTGATGCCGATGTTGTTGGGTCAACGTCGTTGTGGCAAGAGGTTGAGCTAGTGCAATTATATGACGCTGTTTTCACGGCTTTAGGATTAAATGGAACTACAATAAAAATAAATAACCGTAAAATCCTCTCAGGAATTGCTGAAGTTATTGGCGCAAGTGATAAGTTAATTGACTTTACAGTAGCGCTGGATAAACTTGATAAAATAGGAGAGGAGAAGGTAAAACAAGAAATGCTAGACAAAGGTATTTCGCAATCTGGTATTGAGAGATTGCAGCCATTGTTTACCTTATCAGGAGATTTTGGCTCTCAAATAAAAGAACTCAAGGCTATTCTAAACGCTTCTGAAGACGGTAAGAAAGGCATTGAGGAATTAGAGTTTATAGATAACGCTATTTCAGAATTAGGCCTTCAAACAGCCAGACTACAGCTAGATGTTACACTCGCTAGAGGATTAAACTATTATACTGGTGCTATTTTTGAAGTGTCTGCTCCAGAAGGTGTCAATATGGGTTCTATTGGCGGAGGAGGTCGTTATGATGATTTAACTGGAATCTTTGGTATGAAAGATATCAGCGGTGTTGGTATTAGCTTTGGGTTAGACAGAATTTATCTAGTTCTTGAAGAATTGGATTTATTTCCTGTAACCGTCAATAAAAATATCGATGTACTTTTTATAAACTTTGGAGATAAAGAAGCCTTATATAGTTTAAAAGCTATTAAAATACTGCGTAACAAGGGCTTTAATGTGGAACTGTATCCTGATGCTGCTAAAATGAAAAAGCAAATGAATCATGCCAATAAGAGGAACATTCCTTTTGTTGTTTTAGTAGGAGAACAGGAAATGTCTAAAGATGCTTTTACTTTAAAAAATATGATTTCGGGTGAACAATCTGAAGTTACTTTAGATACTTTAATTTCAACATTGACATAAAAAAAGAGTCCCGAATACATTCGGGACTCAATTAAAGCACGGTTATGGCTATAGTAGATTTGGGACTACTGTTTAGGACTATTTAACCAGTACTTTTTTCGTGATTGCAGTACCATCTTTTGTTTCTAGATTAATAATATACGTTCCAGTACTTAATGGTCTAGTTTTTATTTCAATATGATCTCTGGATTCAACAGAATTTGAGTTAATCAAACTTTGGCCAAGAACATCAAACAATTGGATGTTTGAGATCTCAATTAGTTTAGGGTTTTGAATCATAATACTATTTTGAGTATTGTTGTAAAAGACATTCAACGAACTACTTAAAGCATTGTCTTCAGTACTTAATGGTTGATCGTAATCAAATGTAAGTTCAAAACGATTTAAATATTCGCCAATCGGCAAGTAGATTTCATAAGCACTCGTTCTGATATTATGATAATAATCTAATTCTTTATCGTGAACATATATTTGAACATCGTCTGGAACATTCTCCAAGTTATCAATTGTAATGTTGTTTAAACCGTCAACACTAGTATGTAATCCTAAAGGGATGATAGTTTCAGAGTTAAAATTATTTATAGCCTGAATAACGAACTTCCTGTCATTAATCATCCAATACATGTCGTCATTGATGTTTTCAATAAGTGGTGCTTCAAAACCTAAATCAAAGTCTTCCGTGGCATTGTCATCTGCACCCACCAAAAGAGGTCTATGATAACCACCAGCAGAATTAAACATAAGTGTTATTTTAGCTCTCTCATCTATAGTTGGTTCAGATGTTCTTTGCGAAGAATTTCTGAAAAATATAGAGCTACCTGAAGATTCAGTGCTAAATACTCTTTGACTATTCTTAAATATTACAGTTCCACCAGTAACGGTAGTGGTAGTATCATCGGTATCATTATCTAATGTAGCATTTACAAAGAACCCTTGGTTAACTGGAATATACCTTTGTGGTGTCACTATTGACACGTTATTATTATTGTTAATTCTAGTATCATTAGAAACAGCTTTAACACCACCCATTAATGTGTAAGTACCATAACCACCAACATATTCTGATAAGATATGCGTTCCTCCAGAAAAATGATCCCAGAAATATAAAGCACCATTAATAATGTTGCTAGCAGCTCTTCCACCACTATCATTGATGTTATCTAAAATAAATTCATTAGCATCAATCGCTGATGGATATGGGTTACCAATTAACCTGTTGTTGCCTAAACCTACATTTAAGGTTATATCACCATTATTAGGTTTCCCTCTAAATATATAGTTTTGATAGCTTAATCCAGATTCTCCAGATGAGCCTTTCATAGTAAAACCTTCTCCGGGCAATAAAGATGAATGTTCATCAATTTGTGTCCATGAGTCATAGTCATCATCCGTACCATTAAATTTCCATAACCAATATTGGCTTAATGTTATTGGGCTAGTTACTGTACCGTCAGCAGCATTGTAAGCAGGTTGGAAGTTTATCACTTCTGGCGAATCGGTATCAGTACCATCACTCATAGAACTTGCCAATGAGAAGTTTGTATTGGTACTATTAATTCCAATACCTTTTGTGCCTAATCCTGTGCCTATTGGCCCAACAGATGATGTCCAATAATTATATGAGTAGCTGTCTCCAGTACCTTGTTGGTCGCGTTCAATATAGCCGCCACTATCTGCATCTAAAATACTGCCTTCATCCTGAAGCAGTTGAGACTCTCCAACTAAATCAATATTTCCATCAAGCTCTAAATAATGAGTTACTCTTAAGCTTTGTCCAGAATTAGTTTCATCTTGATCGTCGCTTGGATCAGCAATTGTCAGAGTTGTTCCAGTTGTTTCTGTAATTAAACCTCTTACTGTAAGGTCTTTGTTTCCAGAAGTAACATTATGTGATGTTACAACAATGTTCCAATCAATAGGAGTGCCATCTACACCATTTGAATTTGGGTAATTCCAAACGGAGTTACCATAGGTCCAAGGTGTTGCTCCAGATGTATCTGTCCAAGTTCCATTTCTTACTGTTGTGTAAGGCATTGGAGCTGTTTGTGGTTCAGTGGTTGTAATGTTTTTAGGGTTACCGTGGAAGGTGTTATTGGATCTATCTTCAGAAGTGTTTGATGTCATTGGGTAATATCCTTTAAGGTTTGCCCATAACAACCCACCAGAAATATCAATTGGTATGATTTTACCTCTAACAGCTGTTGAATTTTGTTCAATTTCCTGATTCATCATTTCACGAATTTGAGTAGCCGATAATCCAACATTCCAGATACGGACTTCGTCTATAAAACCGTTGAAGTGATGTATTGGAGTACTAGGAGAACTACTATCGTGCATTGCTCCAATAAAAAACTTGTAACTCGTGTTTGAAGGAGGGCTTGATGGTGTTGAATTTCCTACTTCAATTCCGTCTATATATATTTTGGCGGTTGTTCCGTCAAAAGTTGCAGCTACATGATGCCATTTATTGTTTGTTATTGGGTCAGATGAAGTTAGATTTGCGATTGTATTACCAGAATCATCAAACCATCTTAAGATAACATGGTTGGTATTTGTGATTCCTAAATGATATCCTCTTTTGTTCGTTGTTTTAGCATCTCTTTTGGAAATAATGGTACCTAAAGGTTTAGTGACTTCTTGCAATATCCAAGCTTCTAATGAAAAAGGATGTGGTAAATCATGATTGTCTCCAATATCTATATAATCATTTAATCCATCAAAATCAATTGATGATGTTGTTGCTCTCCAATCACGATCATATCCACCATCAACAATAGGGTGTGAGGTTGGTTGTAATGATGTGTTTGTTGCTATTGGGCTGGAAGTATTGTTGTCAAAGCCATCATCAAGACCATCATTGTCAGAATCTACTCCAATAAATATTCCTGTGCCAGCACTTGGCGAATCACTTCCATTAATAACACCATCACCATTGGTGTCATGACCTTCAATAATATCATTTTCTTCATGGTCGTCTGAATCAAGATCTAAATAATCTGGAGTTCCATCATAATCTGTATCAACAGGTATGAGACCACTGCCGCCGAAACTACCTGAATTATCAAAAATATTTAAAACACCATCATTATCTGTATCGGTTGCTGTATATGTTATATATGCTGTTGTTGCTTGAGCTTCAGTGTTATCAGTTATCCCATCATCATCTGAATCAATATCCATAAAGTTTGGGTATCCAGTTCCATCAAGATTTGCGTTGGGATAAGAGTTTGGAAAACCGTCTGCATCAGTATCTGATCCAGTTATTAATCGACTGCTTACACCATCATAACTATCATGATAACCATCAAGATTAATGTCAGTAAAACCATCTATCTGGCCATTGCCATCTGTATCTGCTTCACCGATTTCAATTATGTCAGCTATACCATCATTATCACTGTCTAAATCTCTACTGTTGTAAACACCATCGTTATCAAAATCAATAAAAGGTTCAAGTTTTGTTGTTTCGTAAGTATTGTATTTTGACGCGTCATTATCTACAATATCGGCTAAACCATCCTTATCATTATCAGTTAAATCATCAACAATACCATCTCCGTTAATATCGGTTCCGCCAGATTCAACTAAATCAGGAATACCATCATTGTCACTATCTGAATCATGATAATCTTCAACACCATCACCATCTGTATCTAAATTACAATATTCAATTCCGGCAATACGAATGGAAGAACCAATAGGTTGATCCACTATGAAGTCAATTTTACTTACTCGTACATTTGGGAAATAAAAATAAGCCGTACCGTATTGGTCACTATCAATATCTTCTCCATCATTATTTGTAGATCCACCGTTTGTAGAGTCGGTTACTGTATTACCAGTTTGTTGGATATAAGATCCTAAATAGTATATGTTTACGTTAGTGATTAAATCGATTAGGTTGTTAGAATCGTCATATGCATTTACTGTATAGGTTTCATCTTCGTCAAAATCAATTAATCTAAAGGTTAAATTGTCTACAGGATCTGCAAAATCTAAAGTAAGCGTTCCAGCAGTTCCAGGTCCTTTTGTTCTTATTGACCATCCATGGTCACCTGCATCATAACTTGTAATGTCTGTAAAAGTGCCTGTATAACTATAGTCTATAGTGTTTCCATCGTCTAATGTTTGAGTAAATGGAAAGTTGCTTAAAAGTGATTCTTCAGAACCAGCTCCATATGGGTCCGAATTTAAATCTTCTAATTGTCCTGAATGACAGCCTTCTAATTGATCCGTTAATCCATCATTATCATCATCAGAATCTTTATAATCTGCTATATCATCTAAATCATTATCCGGTTTTGTTGGTGGAACAAAAATATAATCATTACTAGTGTACATAAAGAAGTCAAAACTTATATCTGAACTTGAAGCACTTGCTTGATGTATTTCAACAGCTATTTCATTTGTTCCAACATTTAAAATGTTTGCAACATTCAATGATATAAAATTATTAAGGTCACTTCCAACTCCTGCTGCGTATGTATTATATAAAATAGTGCCAGTTGGCATGTTGTCTCTCCATACTTCGGTACCATTTATATATACAACCATACCGTCGTCAACAACAGCATTCATATTAAGTGTTGTATTCGCAACGTCTGAGGCCGTAGCAGTAAACGAGCGTCTAAAATAGGTCGTAGGGTACTTGTTACTAGCATCTGGACCATAGGATACTACAGTAACTTCATCGCCATCACCATACCCTAATTGTGCATTACCAGAAGCCCAAGGTACTGTATTGTAAGCATTACTGGTTTGCCAAGCTGTTCCTTGATCAGATCCATCATCTAAATAACTCCAAACACCACCTGGAGGTATTAAGTAGCTTGTGCCGCTAACATCAAAAGTATAAGGGTTTTCATCACTATCATTAGATGGAATGCTAACCGTGTCAGTTAGTATTCCAGATGAACTAGGTGTAAATCTAACAACAAAAGTTGAAGATCCTCCCGGAATAATAGGTGAGGTTGGTTGTGTTTGTATTGTAAAATCTGAACCAGATGCTGTAGTGACAGCACTAGGAATGGTTAGTGCTAAAGTACCTGTATTTTGAATAGTAAATGTTCTGTCAAAAAATCCTCCTGCATTCACATTTCCAAAATCAGTGTGATCTGTTGCTGAAGTTACGGTTTGCCCTGAAACAATATCAGTTGTATTACCTTGTACGTTAATTTCTGGTTGAGGTGTTACACCAACACCTTGAACAGTGAAAGTATAATTTGGTTCATCAGAATCATTATTTGTAATATTTACTGTTGATGTTTTGGTCCCTATTGTAAGTGGATTAAAGGTAACAGTAAATGTAGTTGAGTTTCCTGGCGCTATTGAACTAGACATTCCAGTGGTGTCTAATGTAAAATCAGTTGTATTACTCAATACCACTAAGGGCAATGGTGCTAATGTTAAATTACAAGTACCATTATTTTGAATAACATATGTAGTGGCTCCTGAACTTCCTCCAACACCAATACTTCCAAAATCTGTACTGTTTGTAACTGATGGACTATCCGTACTAAAATCACTAATAGGCACCAAGCTGATGTCCACAATATCAGCCTCTGGGGTTATAGTGGCCGAAATTCGGTAAGTCCAAACATTATCACCGCCATCATTACTGGCATTACTAGCTATAATAACATCTGATGTATAAGTAATACCACATCCTGATGCAGTTAAAGAAATTGTAAATGGAACAGGTGTGTCATTCTTTCTAATAGTGTTGTCAGCCAAAGGCGAACTAATAGTAAAATCAGTTGCATTAGATAATGTAATACTGCTAACAGTTAAGGTTGTATTACCACTATTTTGTATATTATCAATAGAAAATACGCGTGAGGTTGTTGCCGCAAAATCGGTATGATCGGCAGCAGCTGGAGTTAAATCATTATCTGAAATATAGGAACCGTTTCCTATAACTCCTATCTGTTGTGAAAAGACATGTCCATTAATCAAAAGAAAAAGACATGCGAAAAAAAGCTTGTTTAGAGTAGTTAATTGTCTCATAAGCGGTTAATTTTAGTTTGGGACTAATTATTAAGGTACAAACATATGTGTTTATTCCATGAAATGCAAAAAAAATCGATGAAATGCATTAATGTATTTTAAATTACTGAATATCAACAAGTTAAAAAACATTAACTATTTAATTTTTAATTGATTTCTAATTTGTAAAATATTGAAAGTCAAAAAAATAGAGTAATTACAATTGTAATTACTCTATTAAATTTTCTTAATAATTTATCGTTTTATTCTATTATAATAGATTTGAAGTATGATTTATTATCTGTCTTTATTTCAATTAAATACATGCCAGTTGACATATTACTAACATTGATAACAGATTTATCACTTATTTTAACTACTTCACCAATGGTATTATAGAATTTAATGCTTTTGAATGTTTCGTTTAAACCTGTTTTGATGTTTAATAAATCATTTGCAGGAACTGGAAATACTTTAATGGTATTGTCTTCTAAAGCATTCGTTTCAGTAGATAATGTAAAACCATTTTTGTTGATTGTAAAGTAATCAGTAACGCTACCCGTGTTTGTTATAAATTTAACCGTTAAATTCTGATCAACACCACCTGAATTTTCAAGTTCTAAAACACAAGAACCTAATTGGTTTAAGGAAGCATACATGGCATTATGATTTAAATTTCCTCCAGATATTTTTCCAGCAGAACCTGTTGTTATATAAACAGCTCCTTCAGTATCAGCATTTGTTTTGGAATAAGCACCATCACCAGTATCAGCTTTACCAGATAAACCACCATTGGCACCAACTGTCATGGTTCCGCTATTAAAAGTTCCTGAAGTTCCGTAATGACCATTTAAAAAGTATGAACGCTCATAAGAATGTGAATGACCAGACAACACTAAATCAACACCATTAGCTTCTAAAATAGGTAAGAAGTTATTTCTCATATTAATTAATTGGGACTCAGTGTCTGAATTATGTGAGCCTTTTGTGTATGCTGGATGATGAAAAATAGCTACTATCCAATCTTGAGTTGTATTTTGAATATCATTTGTACACCAAGCCATTTGCGCAGCATCATTACTTAAGGTATATGATTCTAAAACAATGAAATGAATATTTGCATAATCAAAAGAATAATAGGCTTCTGTTCCAGAGGCCAAACCACCAGATTCAGCAGCAGTTGGAAAGCTGAAAATATCATAATAAGGTCCAGATTGTGATGATGAATTAGCTGAATAACCATCGTGGTTTCCTAATGTTGACCAAGATGTAGATTTTTTTAGCATATCACCATAAATATCGAAAAATGCTGCTTGATATTCTGTATCCGTTCCAGAGTTGTAGGCATTATCACCTAAAAACAACATCATATCAGTTAAATCAGGATTCACAGAAGCATTTTGAACATAGCTATAATATTGATCTCTAACATCTCTTTGATCTTGATTGGCTGTTCCTGCGTCACCTAAAATCCAAGCTCTTACAAACTGATCTGTACCAACATTAGGAGCTGTTTTTGCATACATTTGTACATCTTCAGTTAAATAAACGCCCTCATCATTTGCAATGTTAAAATAGTATTTTGTGTTTGGGTTTAATCCAGTTAACTCTACTTCATGGTCAATTTTTAAATTATTGTCAGTTATATTAGAAGTTAAAGACCCTAATGAGGTACCATAGTTAACAATAGATTCAGCTGATGTGTTTGTACGCCACTTAATTATTATTGAACTGGGTGTTGCCTTTTGTAAATATGGTCCACGTTCAACCACTGCTGGCACGGCTTCGTAGCCTTGCATTCTAAAATTAAAGCTTATATCAGAACTTCCGGCATTTTCTTGATGTATTTCAACAGCAATCACATTATTTCCATTTACAAGATTGCTAGCAATAGTTTTTGAAATCCAAGTTGTTTCAGCACCACCACCAACAACAGAGTTAGCAAACGTGTTGTAATTAACTGCTCCAGGATCCATGTTGTCACGCCAGACTTCTGTACCGTTAATATAAACTATCATACCATCGTCACGAATGGCTTCCATCACTAAATCGTTATATAAACTTGCATCAGGAATATTGATGGTTTGTCTAAAATAAGCAACTTCAGTTGCATTATTTATAACGGTTGCTTCATCGCCATCGCCATAACCTAATTCAGCATTTCCTGAATTCCAACTACCATCATTATAATCTGATTCAATCCAAGAATCACCTTCGCCATCATTGGCTGGTTCATTTTGTAAATCATAATATTTCCAAATACTATCCTCATTAACTAGAGCAGGTATAACACCTTCACCACTTATAGAAAAAGTATATGGGCTTTCATCAGTGTCATCACTTGTTATGGTTACTGTATCAGAGTAATTTCCAGTTGATGTTGGACTAAATGTAATTTCAAAAGTTGTTGAATTTCCAGCTGATAATGTGGATACAGCTGGTTGTAAACTCACCTGAAATTCTGTATTATTAGTAAGTGAAACATTTGAAATGTTAGTTAAATCAGATCCACCAGTATTTTCTATTGTAAACACTCTAACTAATGAGCTTCCGTTATTTACTATGGAAAAATCCGTATGGTTATTTGCGGATGTTGTGGTGCTTCCATCAGAGATATTGTTTCCATTCCCTAAAATATTTATATCAGCTGGTGAAATGATACCATTTCCTTGTATGTCAAAAGTATATGGGGAATTAGTGCCATTGGTAAATGTGATGGTAATCGTTGCGGTTTTAGAGCCAGTAGAACTGGGAGTAAAGGTTACATCCAGATCAATAGGTGTATCATTTCCTTTTAAGTTGCCTAAATTGGTGGCACTTAAAGCGAAATCACTTGAACCAGAAATACCAACAGTTATGTTGTTTAATCTGTTTGCAGGACTTCCTCCATTAGCGGTATTATCTAGAGTAAATGTATTTACAGATGCTGTAGATATTCCAACATCACCAAAGTCCGTACCGTCAACTAATGTTGGGGTTGTGTCAGGGTTACTAATTGTGTTGCCACTTCCTGAAACTTCTAATGTGCCTTGAGCAAAGCTGAACGCACAAAAAAAGAAACTTAATAAAATTAGAGTAGTTTTATTATTCATTGTTAAGTAGGTTTTCTAGGTTATCTAGTTTGGTTGTTAAATTTTTAATGGATTTCATTTCTTGAAATCGCTTATCTAATAACTGAATGGCTAATCGAGATTGCATTATTGCAATTTTTGCAGCTTCAGGTTTATTGATTTTATATAAGTATTCAGCTTTTTTATGATACCAGAATTCTTTTCTATTATTGGTTAGTATAAAATAGTTGAATTGATCAATGGCCAAACTTTCTTGGTTGTCATAAATGAAATAGTCTAGTTTTTTTAATTGAAGTGAAAAAGTATGTTGACCAAGCTTCTTTAACCCGATATCGATAGCTTTAGTTGCATTAGGATAATTACTCGGATTAATTGTAAGAATCAATTCAGCATATTCTATAATGTCTTCGGGTCTAATGTCTTGAGTGTTTTTAATCACAAAATCATAGACATCAAGAGCTTCTTGTAGTCTTTCAAGGCTTATTAATATTTGCGCCTGTAATTTTTTTGTTTTAACATCTATTGTATCAAACTTCAAACAATATTCGGCAGTAATATGGGCATTTCTATATTCGCCTTTTTGATAAAATGTTTCGGCTTTTCTATATTGAAGCAGTTTGGTGTCAAGACCCAATTTTTCAGCTTGAAAGTAATCTTCAAGGGCTTCATCAAATTCGAGATGCAGTTGATAAAGAAATCCGCGTTCTAAATATAATTCAGAATCATGAGGTGTTTTAGAAATTTTACTTGATAATTCTTCAATGCGTTTAGATAAATCTCCATGTGCAAACGTGACAAAATAGGCAAAGAAAATCAAGCAAAAAAAGAATTGCTTAGTAGGTTTTCTTTTAACAAAAAATGAAACAAGTAGGTTTAGCTTCATGTTTTTTTAGTTTGGGTTCGGGAGCAAATATATATTTTTTGATTTAAAAAACATCCATAAAACGCAAAAAAAATCGATGAAATGCTGCTGTGTGATTTAAATAACTGAATATCAGTATTTTGAATAAGTAGGAATTTTCATAATATCTTATAAGGATTAGGAGTATAGCTAGTGGTAATCATTTAAATGTTACAGTGTTAATAAATTAGATATATTTTGTTAGATAAAGAATATACCAGAGAAAACTATTTCATAAATTTATCAATAACTAACAACTCATGAATTGAATTTATATAAAAGACTAATAATAGTTCTTTGCTTATGCGTTAGTGCCAGTGTTTTTGGACATGGTGACTTACATGAACGTATATTGGCTGTGACAGAAGAAATAAAAAAAGCTCCTGATAGTGCGTTTCTTTATTTTAAGCGAGGTAAATTACTCTTTCAACATGATGACTATGAGTCAAGTATTAAGGATTTAGAAAAATCTTCTAAACTTGGCTATAATGATATTGAACAAGATCTACTTTTTTCTAAAAACTACTATGAGGTTGGGTTATATGAAAATGCACTTGATAAAATAAATGCCTTACTACAAGACGACTCACACAATGTTGTTTTCCTAAAAATTAAGGGAAGAATTTATATGAAGCAAGAGCAATATGAAATGGCTGCCAACTCTTTTGAGTCTGTCATTACCTATAGTAGTAAAACATTTCCTGAAAATTACATTGAATGTGCCAATGCATGGGTTCTCACCAAAGTTGATAGTGGTTTTAATAAAGCTATAAAGATTTTAGAAACTGGAATTGATAATTTAGGAAATGTTATTTCTTTATTAGAAGAGAAAATAAGTATCCAGTATAATCACGCTAATTATGAATTAGCTATAGAAGATCAAAAACAAATCATTAAAATTTTGAATAGAAAGGAGCATGCTTATTTTGATTTGGCCAGATTATATTTTGCTAATGGAGATTTAGATGCTTGTAAAGAGGCACTTCAAAATTCAAATGAAAGTGTGAATGATTTACCCGATAGAATAAAAAACACACAAAATATCAGGGATTTAGTGTCTGATATTAATAAATTACAATCAAATTTAAATTAATAACCAACCAAATATTATGAAAACCTTTTTTAAAATAACTTTGATAGCACTTCTTTGTTTTGGAAGTTTAAATTTGGCAATAGGTCAAACAACTTTGATTAATTACGGCTCATCTTGGTCTTATTATGATTTACAAAATGAACCTACAGATCAAGGTTCATTTGATTGGAATGATATATCGTATGATTCCAGTTCATGGTCAAGTGGTAATACACATATGGGCTATGGAGATGGTGATGAAGTAACTGTTGTAAATAGTAATACTTATACATTATATGTTCGGCATAGTTTTACCGTTTCTAATCCATCACAGTTTGATTCATTAAATTTAAATTTAACTTTTGATGATGGTGCTGTTGTTTATTTGAATGGCGTGGAGGTTTGGCGCCAAAATATGCCAGCCGGAACACCTTCTTATAATACCTTTAGTTCATCAGTAGGTACTGAAAACGGGTCAGCCTCAACAACAATTGTAAATTCACTAGTTACTGGAACCAATGTACTTTCAGTTGAAATCCACCAAGCTAGTTCTAGCAGTTCTGATATTAGTTTTGATTTTCAATTAAGCGCTAATGCACCAGGTTCAGTTAATGTTAATAGAGGTCCTTATTTACAAAAAGGGACATCCAATAGTATGGTTGTTAGATGGCGAACAGCTACACCTACAGAAACAATAATAGATTACGGTACCTCATTAGGGTCTTTATCATCAAACTATAGTGATTTAACGCTAAAAACGGAACATGAAGTGGAACTTACAGGATTAAATTCCAATACCGTTTATTATTATGAAATTTCAAATAATGCTGCGGTTTTGATTCCAGAGTCTTCCGATATGTATTTTAAAACCCATCCAGTTATTGGTTCTACACAACCTGTTACGTTTTGGGCTTTGGGAGATGCAGGAACAGCCAATAGTGACCAGCGTGCTGTAAGAGATGCCTATTACAATTACATTGGTTCTAATGTTACTGATGGTATTTTGTTTTTAGGTGATAATGCTTATAACGATGGTACTGATGCTCAATATCAGAATGCTGTTTTTCAAAACATGTATGAAGATAAATTGAAAAACTCTGTAGCATGGTCAACTTTAGGAAATCACGACGGATATACAGCAGATTCCAATTCTCAAACGGGTCCTTATTACGATATATTTACATTTCCTACTAATGGCGAGTCAGGTGGTCTAGCATCAGGTACTGAAGCTTACTATTCATTTGATTACGCCAATATACATTTTATTGTTTTAGAGTCTTACGAGACAGATAGGTCTATAGGAGGTGCCATGTATAATTGGGCACAAAATGATATTCAAAATACAACGCAACAATGGATTGTAGCTATGTGGCACCATCCACCATATACAAAAGGTTCTCATGATTCTGATACAGAATCAAACTTGATACAAATGCGTCAAAATTTTCTACCTATGTTGGAAAGTAATGGTGTTGATTTAGTGTTGTCTGGTCATTCACATTCTTATGAGCGTTCATATTTCCTGAATAACCATTATGGTGCTTCTAATACATTTAACAGTGGAAGTATGACTGTAGGAGCAAATGGGTCTGGTGATGGTAAAGTAGATGGTAATGGTGCCTATGTAAAAAGTCCGAGTAGTCCAGATGGTGCAGTATATATTACGGCAGGATCATCAGGTAAAATTTCTGGCGGTAGTCTAGATCATAATGCTATGTATGCTTCTTTAAATCAATTAGGGTCGTGTATTTTAGAAGTGGATGGCAACACATTAAATCTTAAATTTATTAGAGAAACAGGTGTGATAGCAGATTATTTCACAATTCAGAAAGGTTGTGATGTAGGAACAAGTTGTGACGATGGTGATGATTGCACCACCAATGATGTTTATGATGAAACTTGTAACTGTGTCGGTACGCCAGAACCAGATACTGATAATGATGGTGTATGTGATGCCCAAGATTTAGAAATAGACTCACCATGTCCATTAGATGTGGATTCTAATGGTGTTTCTAATGATTCTGATAATGATGGTGTGGTTAATTGTTTAGATTCAGAACCTAACTCTCCTTGTCCAAATAATGTAGACGCCAATGGAATCTCAATTGACTCTGATGGTGATGGTGTTTGTGATGATAATGATATTTGTCCTGGAGGAAATGATAATGTAGATACAGATGGTGATGGTATTCCAGATTTTTGCGATAATTCAAATTGCTTACCAGACACTACGAATTTTAATACCAGTAATTTATCACATTCTGGTTCTGGTTCCAGCAATACATTTGCAACAATCCCAACCGATGGTCAAGATATTTCATTTACTATTTCAGGATTAGATCAAAGAACAGGCGGGAAACCTTCTAATAGATATATTGAAGCGGTTACAATAAGCTACGTTAACGAACAAGGTAATAACCAGACTTATGGAACTTTTAATGCTGGTAGTGGAAGTAGTGTGAATGTTAGTATATCTGGAATTGTTCAATCTCTTAATGTCAGCCTTTTTGATGCTTATGATGGAAATTCATCTACTAATATGAGTGTTATTTTGAGTAACGTCGATTTCTGTGTGGTAAGCATTGTATGTAATGACAGTGATGGTGATGGTGTATGCGATCCAAACGACCAATGCCCAGATTTTGATGATAATATTGATACTGATAATGATGGTATTGCAGATGGTTGTGATCCTTGTAATGATTTAGTCGATACAGATTCTGATGGTGTTAGTGATTGTATTGATCAAGAAATTAATTCACCATGTCCAAGCACAGTAGATGCTAATGGTGTTTCAATAGACTCTGATAATGATGGTGTTTGTGACGAATTAGATCAATGCCCTGGTTCAGATGATAATTTAGATTCAGATAATGACGGTATACCTGATGGTTGCGATTCTTGTGATAACAATTTAATTGGTAGTGCTTGTGATGATGGTGATGCTTGTACTGAGAATGATGTGTATGATGCTAATTGTGATTGTGTAGGAACTCTTACTCAAGACACTGACGGTGATGGTGTTTGTGATGCAGAAGATCAAGAAATCAATTCACCATGTCCAAATACTGTGGACGAAAATGGAGTTACTTTAGATTCGGATAATGATGGTGTATGCGATGATTTAGATCAATGTCCAGGATTTGATGATGCGCTTATAGGTACGTCTTGTGATGATGACGATGCCTGTACTATAAATGATGTTTACGATTCCAACTGTGGATGTGTTGGTATACCTGTAGCAGATAATGATGGCGATGGTTATTGTAGTACAGTTGATCCAAATGACAATGATCCTTGTGTGCCAGATACAAACTCACCAACTTGTAATAATTGTGCGCCTAATTCTGCTACTTTTCCAAATAGTCCACTAACACATTCAGGTGGAGGTTCAAGTACAACAATTTTAAGTTTACCTGCTAACAGTCAAGATGTTTCGTTTACAATAAGTAGTATTAATTCAAAACAAAATGGAAAGCAGAATCAGAGATTTATTGATAGAGTAGTAGTTACATATGTTAACGGAAGTGGTTCCAATCAGACTTATGGAACTTTCTTAGGTACAAATAGTAGTTCAGTTAATGTTTCTATTTCTGGAGATGTACAATCAATAACAGTAGCACTCAATGATGCATATGATGGAAATGCGGGAATAACAATGAGTGTAAACATAAGTCAAGTTTCATTTTGTACTATTGGAGGAGCAGCTAAAATGGCATATTCAAAGGATTTAGTTAATCCAATTGATATTTTAATATATCCTAATCCAGCTAAAGATATGGTCTTTGTAGAATCAACAGATTTCAAGGATACTAATATGCAAATGGCATTATATAATATTTATGGACAACAGGTTAAAAGATTAGATTTAAAGAATGCTAATGACGGTATTATCCAGATGGATGTTAGTGATTTAGCTGAAGGTATGTATCTCTTAAGGTTGGCAGATAGTGAAAACAATCTCATTAAAACAAAACGGATAATAATTAAAAAATAATAATTTCTAGTTGAATAAAAATCAAGATTAATAGCACATTTATGAAACACTTATTTAAATTAAAGTTTTTACACTTGATATGCCTAATTGGTATATCAAGTGTTTCTTCTCAAACAACTTTGATAAGCAATGGCTCTGCTTGGTCATATTATGACTTACAAAATCAACCAGCAGATCAAGGTTCGTTTGATTGGAATGATAGTTCTTACGATGATAGTTCCTGGTCTTCAGGAAATGCTCATATGGGTTATGGAGATGGCGATGAAGCAACTGTTGTGAATTCAAGTACCCTGGCATTATATGTAAGACATAGCTTTAATGTAGCAGACCCTACGTTATATGATTCACTATCCTTAAACTTAACATTTGATGATGGTGCCGTTGTTTACTTAAACGGTGTTGAAGTATGGCGTCAAAATATGCCTGCAGGTACTCCTTTTTATGGCGTATTTGCATCAAGTGTTGGAACTGAAAATGGAACTGCTTCTACTAGCATAGCAAATAGTTTAGTTGTTGGAACAAATGTTTTGGCTGTTGAAATACATCAAGAAAGTGCTGGAAGTTCAGATATTAGTTTTGATTTTGAATTAGAAGCTCTAGCAACTTCAAACTATCTTCTTGCTCAAGATGAGGTTTGGAAATATTATGATTTACAAAATGAACCAGCTAATGATGGCGAAGGTGATTCTTGGATTGAATCAGATTATAATGATGCTAGTTGGGCTTCAGGGAATGCTGAGTTAGGTTATGGCGATGGCGATGAAGCAACTGCTATAAATAATACAACTGAAACAGCTTATTTTAGAAAAACCATCAATATTCCTGATGCATCCTTATATAACGATTTGCTTCTGGAAGCCATTCGTGACGATGGTATGATTGTTTACATAAATGGAGTAGAAGTCTGGCGTGACAACATGGACCCAGGAGCAATTAATTACAATACCTTTGCTAACTCTGTTGTTGGTGGTACTGCTGAAACAACTTGGATATCTCAAGCCATTGCAAGTAATCTAGTTAATGGTAACAATGTGATTGCAGTTGAAATACATCAAGAAAATGCCGGAAGTTCTGATATAAGCTTTAATTTTAGAATACAAGGCTTTGCAGCACTACCATCTGAAGTCATTCGTGGTCCATACCTGCAATCAGGAACTTCAACTTCGGTAATTATCAAATGGCGAACAAACACATCAACTGAATCTATTGTAAACTATGGTACGTCATTAGGTGCTCTAACGTCAAATGTAACTGATAATACACCAAAAATTAATCATGAGCTCGCTATTACTGGCCTAACACCCAATACGAAGTACTTTTTTGATATAGCTGATAGCGACGGAGTTTATATGGTAGAGGATGCGCAAATGTATATTAAGACAGCGCCACCAATAGGAACTGATCAATTTGTTAGAGCATGGATTTTAGGTGATGCAGGTACTGCTAATCAAGATCAAAGAGATGTTAGGGACCAATATTATACTTATGTTCAGAATGCAACTACAAATCCTGACTTTACTGATATGATGTTATTTCTGGGAGACAATGCCTACAATTCTGGAACTGATACGGAATATCAAGCGGCTTTATTTGATATTTATGGTGATATGTTAAAAAAATCAGTGGCTTGGTCAACATTAGGAAATCACGATGGCTACACGGCAGATTCTGATTCCCAAACTGGTAACTATTATGATATTTTCACGTTTCCAACCAATGGCGAAGCAGGTGGATTAGCTTCTGGAACAGAAGCCTATTATTCTTTTGATTATGCTAATATTCATTTTATAGTATTAGAATCTTACGAAACAGATAGATCTGTAGGTGGTGCTATGTATAATTGGGCACAAAATGACATTCAGAATACGACTCAAGATTGGATAGTGGCATTATGGCATCATCCACCATACACAAAAGGGTCGCATAATTCTGATACTGAAACTGAACTTATAGAAATGCGAGAGAACTTCTTGCCCATGCTAGAGTCTAATGGTGTTGATTTAGTCTTGTCTGGTCATTCACATTCATATGAGCGTTCATACTTTTTAAATGGTCATTATGATACATCTGGAACATTTAATAGCGGAGCAATGACTGTTGGAGCAAATGGAGCAGGAGACGGAAAAACTGACGGGAATGGTGCTTATTCTAAAAGTCCTTCAAATCCTGATGGTGCGGTTTATATAACAACAGGTTCGGCTGGTAAAATTTCTGGAGGAAACCTAAATCATAACGCCATGTATGCTTCATTAAACGAGTTAGGGTCATGTGTTCTTGAAGTCAGTGGAACGACTCTTAATTTAAAGTTTATTAGAGAAACTGGAGCTATAACAGATTATTTCACTATTCAAAAAGGCTGTACTGCGACTGTGCCAACTGGTCTAGCAGTTTCAAACATTACTGAAAATTCTGCCACGGTTACATGGGATGATGTTTCTGGCGCTACTTACGATGTCAGATATCGTGAGGTTGGTAGTCCAACGTGGATAACCAATAACGTTTCATCAACTTCAACTGATTTAACAGGATTAAATAACTTAACAGATTATGAGGTGCAAGTGAGAAGTGTGTGCGACGTTGGAGTCAATTCTGCTTATACAAGTTCAGAATTGTTTACAACTTTAGACGCTGCAGTATGTTCACCAACTGTTCCAACGGGATTATCTGTATCAAATATTGCTGTAACAACAGCAACAGTCAGTTGGAATGAGGTTGTTGATACTACTTACGACTTAAGGTATCGAGAAGTTGGTAGCTTCTCTTGGACTACAAATAATGTTTCTACCTTATCTAGTGATTTAACTAATTTAATTAGTTTAACTGAATATGAAGTACAGGTTAGAAGTGTATGTGATGTTGGTACTAGTTCAGATTATTCTAGTTCAGTTTTCTTTACTACTTTGGGTATAACTACTTGTACCGGAACAGAAATCTCCTCATTCCCTTATTTAGAAACATTTGATTCTGGTGCAGGTGATTGGACTCAAGCCACAGGTGACAATGGTAATTGGACGCTTAATTCAGGTGGAACACCAACTAATAGCACAGGGCCTTCTAATGATATAACAGGTGGTGGTAACTATTTTTATACTGAAGCACATGATATTGGTACTAATAATTCAGCAATTATTGTAAGTCCGTGTTACGATTTGTCTAACTTAACAGTTGCTAATTTCTCTTTTAACTACCATATGTATGGAAGCACGATGGGTAGTTTAAATCTAGAAATAACTACTGATAACGGCAGTAATTGGACAAACATATTTACTAGAAATGGTAATCTAGGAAACCAATGGAATTCACAAACTATTAATTTAAACAGTTATACTGGACAAACAGTTAAGTTTAGATTTATTGGTACCATAGGCAATGGTGGTCAAAGACGAAGTGATATGGCTATTGATCAGATTCAAATCACAGGACCAACATATTGTGCTTCAAACGGAAACAACACTAATAATGAATATATTAGTCGCGTGCAATTAAACACGTTGGACAATAATTCTGGAGTTGGAACAACCAGTACAGGCTATTCTAATTTTACTGGCAATACAGCGTTAAGGACCAATTTATCAGCAACAACACAATACACAATAACTATTACACCTACATGGACGGGTGCATCTTCATCCGAAGGTTACTCTGTTTGGATTGATTATAATGGTGATGGTGATTTTGCTGACACTGGCGAACAAGTTTGGTCTTTAACACCAACAGACGCATCTCCGGTTTCTGGTACGTTCACGGTGCCTACTGACATTCATTATGGATCAACGAGGATGAGGGTTTCTATGAAGAATAATGCCATACCTTCTGCATGTGAATCCTTTAGCAATGGTGAAGTAGAAGATTATGCCATAAACTTGGTTTATGATGGGTTACTTTATTTAAATGACAACTGGATACCAAATGCGCCTTCTGGCTCTACAGGATCAGAAAATGCACTAGTTTTAAGCGGGACGTATTCAGTTACTAACAATGTTCAGTTAAATAATTTAACAATTATAAACGGAGCAACTGTTGATATACAAGATTATGAATCTGTGGTATTGAATGGTGATTTGACTAATAATGGTGAATTAATATTAAATTCTATTTCTGACCAATACGCGAGTTTGATAGTTAATGGAACTGTAACGGGTGATGTGGTTTACAAGCGTCATGTTAATATAAATGCAGGTGGTAATGATTTAGTTTCTGCACCCTTAACAGGACAAACTTTTGGAGACTTTGCTAACATGAATTCTAATATATTCTCAAACCCGTCTAATACGTCCGAAAAGTTGTTTGGTCCTTTTGATAAGGCATCAGGATCATATCTAACCTATGATACGGATATTCCAGCCGAAGCTGCTGTGGTTTTAGAACCAGCAGTAGGATATAGAGCAGCATCAAGTAATAATAGCACTTTTGAGTTTAGAGGAACTGTAAATACAGGAACTGTAAATATTAATATATTACATACAGCTAACGCTTTTCCAGAATGGAACTTAATAGGTAATCCCTATCCATCATATATTAAATTATCAGATTTTTTAAATGCCAATATAACAGAGTTTTTACCTTCAAGTGCTGCTATTTATGGTTATGACGGTAATGCATCTGATGGATGGAAAATACTAAATTTAGCATATTCATTAGCCAACCCTAATGCTATTATAGCACCAGGACAAGGGTTTCTAGTGTCTTCAAAAATAGGAGGTGGTACTATGGTGTTTAATTCTAGTATGCGAACTATCGCTACTGGAGACACTAATCTTGATGATGATTATATTGAAGGAAGAACCTCAAATAGGCCAGATGCTATTTCATTTTTAAATCTTCAAGTAAGTAACAGTTCTAATATTTATAAAACTGACTTCTACTTTACTGATAATGCTTCTTTAGGATTAAATATTGGTTATGATGCTGAAGTTTATGGCGGTTCAGCTCCAAGCTTTGCTATTTATTCACATTTGGTGCAAGAAAGTGAGGGAATTGATATGGCCATTCAGTCTTTAAGCTTTAATGATTTATTTAACAATCTTGTAATTCCTTTAGGAATCAATACAACTCAAGGTGATCCTGTAACAGTAGAAATGCTAGAAAACACATTGCCTGATGATGTAGAGGTATATTTGGAAGATAATGTAACAAACACCTTTACGTTACTTAACAACAATAATTATCAATTTACGGCCAACAGTAATTTATCTGATATAGGTAGGTTCTTTTTACATTTTGAATCTGCTACGTTGGGAATAAATGAAAATACCTCAAACACGGTTCAGATTTTTGCCACTTCTTCACCAAAAGAGGTCATCATTAATGGAATGATTAACAGTGATGCTGTTGTAACATTAATTGACACACAAGGAAGAGAAGTTCTGAAAAAATCAATCAAGTCTAATTTAAATAGACAAGAAATAGATGTTTCAAATTTGAGCTCTGGTGTATATATAGTTCAGTTGAAAAGTAATACACAAAATATCACTCAAAAGGTCATTATTAAATAGTGATATAAACTAATTTATAATTAAAAACCTCCAAGAAAATAGTCATTTTTGGAGGTTTTGTTTTTAATGTGATTAAAGAACTTTCTTTAATTTATCATGATAATTTTACTTTTTAAATTCGTGCTAGAATAGGCTTTTACAATGCCATAGGATTTGAAAGTGTTATTAAGTGGAATTTTGGTTTCCTTGGAATTTACGTTATCAATACTTAATAGCTTTTGACCAGTCATGGCATAAACTTCAACTTTTGAAATATTCTGTGAAGATTTAATTATCAATTCTTGATTACTTGATACATAAGAAATTGAAGTCTCATTTTTGTTAAATTCTTCTGTGTTTAAGATACTGTTATTTTCATCAGAAGTATTGTTGTTTTGAAACGCAATAAAGAACCTGTTCAGATATTCACCACTGGAAATATCCATACTAAAATCGGTATCGTTTATAGCTGTATAAGTATCCAAATGGCTATCATAAACAAATACATTAATAGTAGTATCAAAATTTTCTAAACTGTTTAGTGAAATTGCGATATTTCCAGAGTTTTCTAAAAACAGGGCTAAAGGGTATTGCTTTGTTTGGTCAAATTCACCGACTCCTTGTATAACATAACTATCGTTTTCTATTAACCAGAATAAATCATCAGGAAATTGATCAAAGTTTGCACCGTCATAACCGTAGTCAACACCATCAGTTGCAGCATTATCGGTAGTAAAGCCTAATAACAAAGGTCTTACATAGCCATTAGGGCTTTCAAAATCAATACGAACACGTTGCATGGTTCTGTATTCAAAGGCATTTGTTTTGGTTTCGTTATAGCTGTTAGAATTTTTACTCATGAAGCAAAATAATAGAGCTAGGCTAAAGTTGGCTATTAATCTCATTGATTTGGGTATTAAAAGGAGGGAAGTTAGGTGCTACTAAAATAATGATTTTAGTCTCTTAAATCTACGAAATACGATAAAAAACGATGAAATGCATTATTTTTTAACAAAGTCAAATAAAAAAAGCGACTCATATGAGTCGCTTTTAGAAATTCAATAAGTTATTTTATTTTTTTATGACTACTTTCTTATTAATTGTTTGATTATCTTTTGTAATCACTTTAACAATGTAGGTACCATCCGTAATTCCTTTAACAGGAATTCTAATTTCTGGAGCTAGTAAATAAGTACTTGCGTTAGTTATTTGCCATGAATTAACAGTTTGTCCAAGAATCTGGATTAAGAATACTTGCTTCACAGTCACATTATTAGGGACATTTATATAAATTTCTCCTGAATTATTCAAGTAGTTCACTAATAGATCACTTTCTATTGTGCTTTCAAATTCATCAACTGATAAGCTTTCAGATTGGAAAGCAATAAAGAACCTATCAAGGTATTCACCTGCGTCCATATCCAGTTCAAAACCTCTATCATTAATGCGTGTATACGTTCCTAATAAAGAATCATAAATATACACGTCAATTTCAGTTTCAAAATTTTCTAATGCTGTTAGTTCAATATTGATAGTACCATTGGAAGTTAAAAACATACCTAACGGATACTGCTTGGTCATATCAAATTCACCAACACCTTGAATTACAAATCGCTTATCTTCTATCAACCATGATAAATCACTGTCATTTGATTCATCATTATTCTTACCATCATAAGCCCAGTCAACACCATCGGTTGCAGCACCACCAGGGACAAAGCCTAGTAGTAATGGTCTTTTTCCACCTTCTGGAGAAGTAAATCGCAATCTCACACGCTGAATTAAATCTTCAGTTCTATTTTGGTTATTACCACTTCTTATAAACACAGAGCCTTCATAGGAATCGGCTGTAAATGCTTCAGTTTTAAAGATTCGCTGACCATTATTAAACTCAACATTACTGGTATTTGATCCTGCTTCTACAAAGAAACCTTGACCAACAGGAATATAACGTTCTGGAACTTTAGTTCCGTTATTACTAATGATTAAGTCTGGATGTTGAACAGCGCCAACACCTCCAGTGAAATTTAAAGCAGCATAACCACCTTCATATAATTCGGTTACGTGTGTTGCATTAGATGTATAATGCTCCCAGAAATATAAAGTACCCGTAATACTGTTGGTACCACTTGGACCATTATCTATTATAAACTGTCTTGAATCTATAGCAGAAGGGTATGGATTACCAACCAACGACTGTCTTGTTGCACCAATAGGTGTTGTAATGGTGCCATTATTTGGTTTTCCAACATACACGTAGTTTTGGGTTGTTCCGGCATTTCCACTACCTTTCATAGTATAACCTAATCCAATTGGAATGGATGTTGAATTACCTATATATTCCCATTCATAATAGTCCTCGGCAGGATTGTTAATATAAGCATATAACCAACGATTACTCACTTGAGCTGGATTACTGGCCGCAGCCGTATAGCCACCTATCCAATTAATTGGTCTGCCCATTGGATTATTAACGGTTGTTGTACCATCTCGTAACACACCACTTAAGTTATAACTATTACTATTATCAGCAGCAGCGTTGTTTTGTGCTACAGGAGAACTCCAATAGTTATAGTTAAACGGATTACTGGTACCTTGTTGGTCTCGCTCAATATATCCTAAACTCGTATTATTGAAAATACTGCCATTTACTTGACTAGCATTATAACGCTTTTGAATGAGTTGCGACTCACCAACTAAATCTATTTTTCCATCTAAATCTAGGTAATGTGTTACCCATAACATTTGACCAGTATTGGTCTCATTTTGAGGAGAACCTGGATTTGCTATGGTTAATTCTTTCGTTGTATTATCAGATATTAATCCTAAAACAGTAATGTCTTTATTTCCAGAATCAATATTATGTGAAATTTGAACAATATTCCAATCAATTGGTGTGCTGTTATCAATACCAATACTATTTGGTGCATCCCAAACTTGGAAATGTGTCCAGGTATTATCAGTTGCCCAGTTTTGACCATCTACACGAGAGGTGTAAGGAATTGGGGCGTTTTCAGTTTGTTGTGAATTAATATTATGTAATTTTCCAGAAATTGAACCAGCGTAAGGCGTTAATTTTCCACAGTTTTCACCCATTCTATAGTAACCGTCTAGGTTGTTCCATGATAATCCTGGAACATCTAATGGAATGACTTCACCAGCAACTAAACCACCATTATCTCTGATTTCTTGATTCATAGTTTCTCGTAACTGGTTCACATTAAGTGCAACATTCCAAATACGTACTTCATCCATCCAGCCATTGTAGAAACTAGTTTTTCCCGTAGAGCGCTCAACAGCACCTAACAGACAATCACTGTTATTTCCAGTAGGAGCAGAGCCTGTTGTGGAACTTATTTCAATGCCATCAATATATAGTTTATAGTTTGAACCTTGGCGTACAACAGCTACATGATACCATCTGTCAGTATTTAAATGACGTGAGCCAGAGTTAATATTACTATTGTTATAGCTAAATATAAGTCTTCCAACATTATTTAGTTTTAAATCGTAACCAGTACTTGGACTATTAGGATTTCTCTTCGAAATTATGGTTTTGTCACCGCCAATTGCTTCAGGTTTTACCCAAGCCGAAATACTAAAGTTACCAGATAGATCAAAATTATCATCAAAGGCTATGTAATCATTATTACCATCAAAATCAACATCATTACATTTTGCTATTTTCACATTAATATCACTACTACACGTAACAGCATCATTGGCTCCAGGTGAAGATTCAGATTCTACAATAACAGTCCATGTTAGAGTATATTCACCAGGTTCACCAATAAATTTAGAGTTTGGACTATTCGCATTTGTAAAAGAATACGCTGGATTACAACCACCCAAATCATCAATTACAGTAGCTGACCAAAAACCAGTTTTTCCAGTTCCTATAAAGTCTTTTATGGTGCCATCAGGATTTTCATTAGCAATAATATTTGGTGTGGCGGCATTGTTATCATGGTCATAAGATTGACCTGGATAAATATAGACACCTGGTTCCCAAACACCATTGTTGTAATTGTCTAAAGCTGTAATGGTATTATCATAAGCAGCCAATTGAATTTCAGCTTCACCACAGTCGTTTCCTGTGGTTAAATCAACATCCAAACCTGCATAGGCTAAACTAGCACTAACATCTATAAATTCAGTACCTTCACTACCTTCTGAACGGCAACCATTAATTAGGGATGTGGCACCATAAATTTGAATACCAGGAATAATGGGTGTTATGGTTGTGGTAGCACCTGTTGTTACAACAACGCCAGCCTCATCTTCCCATTCAATAACTTCATCAACTGGTGCTTGTGGAATACGAATATTATCCAACGCCCAAGCACTATTAGTAGTACCAGAATATGTGAATTTAATACGCAAACCAGTCATACCAATATAACTTTGTAAATCAATTGAAACAGGTTTGTCAACTAAAGTACCTGTGGTATTTCTACATTGTCCTGTAAAACCTGGTACACTGGCAAGGAACCCAGAATCACTAGGTCCGGTATAATTATAAGCTGCACCTGGATCTAATTCTATGTTATACGTTGCACCACCATCTACTGACAGTTCTATTTTACACCAAGCTCCAGCTTCCAAATAGTAGGCTTGATCAAACTCTAATGATGCATTTGTAAGACCAAGAGTATTAAATATAGGAGTCTCTAATGTGGATAAAGGAGCAATAGTATGGTCTGGAGCATCATAAATTGATACGCCACTTACTATAGCAAATTTTGAGTTATCGGTAGTATCATAGCATCTACCGTTAAATTTCTTCGGACCATTAGTTTCTTTCCAGTAGGTATCATTGGTATTGTTACCACCTGCAGACATTTCTGCGGCACCATCAACAATCCAACCCAAATTATTAAGGTTTGCTTCGTTGAACATACCACCATTGTTAAAATCTGGATTTATACCAAAAGCACTTTGAGCAGTAACGGTAATCACATCACCAATACAATTGTCAAATGAACTAGGACCAACTATGGTTGGCGGTACATCTGGCGGGACAACAGCAACGTAAACTAAATTTGAATAAGCACTACAAGCACCTATTTGAATTACGGCGCGCACTAAAGTCGTTTGTAAAATATCGTTAAAATTATACGTATTTGTTGTGTTGGCAACAGAAGTCCAATTTAAGCCCCCATTAGTAGAAAACTCCCATCGTACAATATTACCTTGTTGTCCACTTAATGTGATTATCGCATTTTGTGGTTCGTCTGGACAGGCTGTAACTTCAATTATTGTATCAGCGTCAGCAGCAGTCTCTGTATTAGTCAAATAGCCAATAGCACTACCACCATTAATATTTGGGCTAGTAACAGTAACGGTAGCTGTACAGGTATCTGTATTACCACCTGCATCAGTTACAGTCAATGTTATGATATTCGGACCAATATTTGTACAATCAAAAGTAGATTGTGATAACGAGTATGTTAAATTACTTGTATTACAATTATCGGTAGAGCCATTATTTATTTGTGCAGCAGTTATAGTAGCTGTACCTGTTCCATTACTTAAAGGCAAAGTAATATCTTGACAGATCGCAACTGGATCTACTGTATCATTTATAACCACGTTTTGATTGACATTAATGCTATTACCATTACCGTCATCAAATGTCCATGTAATAACATAAGCACCCTGTGTGTTATATGTTGTAGGGTTTGAGGTTGTTCCAGTTATGGTTCCGTTACAACCATCCGTTGTAGTTGGAGTAGGAACCGTCACATTACATTGAGCCGTTATGGTTGGTAATGTTGGTGTATTTGGATTAACATTGTCCTCTACAGTAACAACTGCTATACACGTATCAGTATTACCTTCAGCATCTGTAACGGTAAGTGTCACATTATTGTTTCCTAAATCAGAACAATTAAAAGCAGTTTGTGAAGCACTTATAGTTATAGAACTACAACTATCATTCGAACCATTATTAATATCTGAAGCCGTAATAGAGGCATTTCCAGATGCATTTAATTGTATGGTAATATTTTGACATACAGCATTAGGATCAGTTGTATCAACAACATTCACCGTACGTGTTACTTGCGTCGCTGAATTACCTTCAGCATCCGATACATTATAAGTTACAGTATATGAACCAACAGCGTTGGTATTTACAGCAGAATTATCAACCGTTACCGCACCAATAGCTAAACAGCCATCATCAGCAGTGGCGCCTAATTCATTATAGGTACCACAAGCCTCAACAGTTACTGTAGCAGCACCATTAAGCGTGATAGTCGGATCAGTTGTATCAACAACATTCACCGTACGTGTTACTTGCGTCGCAGCATTACCTTCAGCATCTGTTACATTATAGGTTACGGTATATGAACCAACAGCATTGGTATTTACAGCAGAATTATCAACCGTTACGGCACCAATAGCTAAACAGCCATCATCAGCAGTAGCGCCTAATTCATTATAGGTTCCACAAGCTTCAACAGTTACTGTAGCAGCACCATTAAGCGTGATAGTCGGATCGGTTGTATCAACAACGTTTACCGTTCGTGTTACTTGCGTCGCTGAATTACCTTCAGCATCTGATACATTATAGGTTACGGTATACGAACCAACAGCATTGGTATTTACCGCAGAATTATCAACAGTTACCGCACCAATAGCTAAACAACCATCATCAGCAGTAGCGCCTAATTCATTATAGGTACCACAAGCTTCAACAGTTATTGTAGCAGCACCATTAAGCGTGATAGTCGGATCGGTTGTATCAACAACGTTTACCGTTCGTGTTACTTGCGTCGCTGAATTACCTTCAGCATCTGTTACATTATAGGTTACAGTATATGAACCAACAGCGTTGGTATTTACAGCAGAATTATCAACCGTTACCGCACCAATAGCTAAACAACCATCATCAGCAGTAGCGCCTAATTCATTATATGTACCACAAGCTTCAACAGTTACTGTAGCAGCACCATTAAGCGTGATAGTCGGATCGGTTGTATCAACAACGTTCACCGTACGTGTTACTTGCGTCGCTGAATTACCTTCAGCATCTGTTACATTATAGGTTACGGTATATGAACCAACAGCATTGGTATTTACCGCAGAATTATCAACCGTTACGGCACCAATAGCTAAACAGCCATCATCAGCAGTAGCGCCTAATTCATTATAGGTTCCACAAGCTTCAACAGTTACTGTAGCAGCACCATTAAGCGTGATAGTCGGATCGGTTGTATCAACAACGTTTACCGTTCGTGTTACTTGCGTCGCTGAATTACCTTCAGCATCTGATACATTATAGGTTACGGTATACGAACCAACAGCATTGGTATTTACCGCAGAATTATCAACAGTTACCGCACCAATAGCTAAACAACCATCATCAGCAGTAGCGCCTAATTCATTATAGGTACCACAAGCTTCAACAGTTATTGTAGCAGCACCATTAAGCGTGATAGTCGGATCGGTTGTATCAACAACGTTTACCGTTCGTGTTACTTGCGTCGCTGAATTACCTTCAGCATCTGATACATTATAGGTTACGGTATATGAACCAACAGCATTGGTATTTACCGCAGAATTATCAACAGTTACCGCACCAATAGCTAAACAACCATCATCAGCAGTAGCGCCTAATTCATTATAGGTACCACAAGCTTCAACAGTTACTGTAGCAGCACCATTAAGCGTGATAGTCGGATCGGTTGTATCAACAACATTCACCGTACGTGTTACTTGCGTCGCTGAATTACCAGCAGCATCATCCACATTATAGGTTACAATATATGAACCAACAGCGTTGGTATTTACAGCAGAATTATCAACCGTTACCGCACCAATAGCTAAACAACCATCATCAGCAGTAGCGCCTAATTCATTATAGGTTCCACAAGCTTCAACAGTTACTGTAGCAGCACCATTAAGTGTTATAGTCGGATCGGTTGTATCAACAACGTTTACCGTTCGTGTTACTTGCGTCGCTGAATTACCTTCAGCATCTGTTACATTATAGGTTACGGTATACGAACCAACAGCATTGGTATTTACCGCAGAATTATCAACCGTTACCGCACCAATAGCTAAACAACCATCATCAGCAGTAGCGCCTAATTCATTATAGGTGCCACAAGCTTCAACAGTTACTGTAGCAGCACCATTAAGCGTGATAGTCGGATCGGTTGTATCAACAACATTCACCGTACGTGTTACTTGCGTCGCTGAATTACTAGCAGCATCATCCACATTATAGGTAACCGTATAACTACCAGGTACGTTCATATTAACCGCCGAGGCATCAATAACCACAGCACCCACACCAGCACAATTATCATTAGCAACTGCACCTAATTCATTGTAAGAACTGCAAGCTTCTAACGTTTGCGGATTTGCCCCATTTAACGTTATAGTAGGAATTAGCGTGTCAAGCACAGTTACCTGCGCTGTACAAGTATCGCTTGTACCTGTTAAACTTTGCGTAACCGTTAAGGTAACCGTTACGGGTGTTCCAACATCAGTACATGAAAAAGTAGATATATCAATGGCGAACCCATCTCCAACACTACCGTTGTCAATGTCAGCAGCGACAATAGTGGCATTACCAGAACCATCTAGGTTCACAGAAATATCTTGACAAACTGCTATAGCCAAAGCTCTAGCTTCCGTGTACGGATTAAAGGATACAAAATTGTTAATGGCGGATTTTGAATCTATAGTGGTGAGATTCGCATCAGTAGGCTGATGACTATCATATACGACTTTAGAATAACCCACACTGTGGATTATTAAAAAAGATACAATAAGTAACTTAAACGTAATTTTTCTCATACTCAAATAGTTAAAAGTTATGGGGCGTTAACCAATAACCAAAATGAAGCCAAAATTTTTAAATGGATTAATTGAACTTTAGCTTTTATTTAGCACTAGTTAGCTATTAACTGTTCAAGAGGGATAGAACGAAATTATTGTGATTACGACCCTAGAACAAATATATTCGTTCAAATACCATTTTATTCTGTATAGAACCGTAAACCAAACATTGTGAGTTATTTAAGTTATCGTTTTATTTTATTTAAGATAACAAACTCACTAGCATAACTTTATTCAATTATTTAGCACAATGATAAAAAGAAAAAATCAAATTTCCTATAAAAAAATGCATTTCATCGTGTTTTTTATACTTTACACCGAGTAAAAAGGGCGTTTGTCGAAACAAAAAAGCATCAAAATGCTCCTGTTTTTTGATGCTTCTTTTTAACCAACTTAAACTATATATGCATTCAAAAATTTGTTTCTTTTTAGGGACTCCGTTCCAGAAGTTTACTGTATGTTTCAAATTACTTGCGTGCTGTTTGTGTATATATAACAACCCCATCCTTAAAACTCCTGAGTAATTTATACGCAAAATAGTATTGTCCAATAATATGGAGTAAAGTGACCTGTCAATCTATCAGTTTAAGGTTGTTGTCAGTTCGCGTAATTATATAAAGTAAAACTGTATCGAGAAAAGCATGTTTAATTATACCATACCGCATACCGTTTCCTACGCAGTTCCAAAGCCAATGCTGCTTCCAGTTTAATGGCTTCGGCTCGGGTGCTTACAGGATCAATATGGTTATAGAGGCTAGGGCGGAGGTAAGCCCCATATTTTTCAACAATGTTAGCCGATAATTTATAACCCTTTTTATTGCGATACCCTGTTTTATGCTGCATAAAGCGCTCTTGGGGTGTCTTACTGGTCATACCCACATACAGGCACTCCAACACACCATTAAACTGCGGATTGGCAGCACGGAACTTGGCGTTCTCCGTAAAAACCTTCTTTTTGAGTTCCACTACATAGATGCGGTATTGGGTTTTGGGCATTTTGAGGTTTAAAACTTATAGTTAAGGTATAAAAATAATTATTTTCTAAATGTAATGAGTAAAAGTCAAACAACTAACTCTTATTTAAAAGTTATCTCTTTTTGTCCTTATTTACGTACGTTATTCCAAAATAAACAGTAACTTGTTCACATTCAACTAACCAAAGCTTAAATTTTCTTCTTCTCTTACCCATTTCGGGTTGATCTAAAAGAGCTTTTTAAATGCAATTATTATGAAAAATTTATGGATTGGTCTGGCACTTATCTTGTGTGCAAACCTTTACGCGCAGCGTAATGAAAACAATGATTACTGGAACTCTTGGCGATATACCGCAAAGGAGGGGAAAACGGCAGACTTTGAAGCCGCAGTAGCCAAAAAAATGCAAATGTTTAATAATTCAGCCGAAACAGCCATGTTTACGTATAAGATTGTAACCGGCAGAAACAGCGGTACGTATGAACGTGTGGAATCTATGAAGTTTCCTAAAGACTATGACATAGACCGCAGTGCTGAAGGCGATTATTGGGATAAAAATGTCTCTAAATTTGTGGCGAAAGCTAGCGGTCAAATGCGATGGGACCGTATTAACAATGCAACCCTAAATTGGGATCCTGAAAATCCGGGAACTCCTGCAAAGTATTTAGAACGTACCACCTATGATGTTAAACCCGATGGCATAACACATTTCAGGAGATTTATTTATCGTATTACCAAAACATTAGAAAAAAGAGGCTATCAAGACTCGCAATTAATGTTTAGATGTATAAGTGGCGGTAGCGATAATATGTTTGTAGTTGTTAGAGGTTTTAATAAGTATCAAGACAAACGCTGGTCAGACGTAGAACATGAAAACAACTTTATGGAAGACTATGATGAGTTATTTGGCTGGGGCACCTTTAAAGAAGACCAGACGAATTTTGATGCCTCATTAGAAAGCTGGGGCGAAATGACGGAGACCATGCAATTGGTACCTTCCTTAACCACAGGTATGATGAATTAATTCAGTTTACATACACCAATGTATTAAAGCCTATCTGTTTGAGATGGGCTTTGTTAATAATAAGCATTGGGTTTGAGTATCTATTTATTTTATATTGATGTATTTCAATACACTGCATATAAGCTCATACATTCCAACACTAAAAGTCGGAACACTTGAAGTGACTTATAATTGTAGGGGCGAATTCACAGAAATATGTTTGTTTGTCTTTTCTCTCTTTCATCGCCTAAACCTTTCGACAGGTTCAAGGCAAGCGAAACAAAAAAATCTAGAATTAGTAGGTCGTTGTGTTCCTGCTGCCCAGGAAATGGGTTACTGGATTGGGAGTCTACTTTTGGTGACGGACTATAAAAGCCGTAACGAGTACAGCATGGTAACTTCGTATTTCTGTAATACTCACGTTGCCAAAGTACGACACGGGTACGAATGAAAAAAGACAAACGATACGTTTGTCTTTTTTGCCCCAAATCTACCATAAAACTTAACCTACTTATGTTACGGTAGGGCTAATATAAAATGCACTGTTGTATATACAACAATAAAAAAGACAAACAGTATGAATTTTCTTTTAAACGCTGTGGCATGTCGTTTTTACCGTTTAAGTGCTTTTTTAGCTTTATATATCAGTGAATCCGGAGGGGAGTACTTGATGAGATTTATAGAATCTTTGCCAAGTAAGCTGTACACATGTAATAACCTATTGTTTGATGCTAATGGTGTCACATTGAGCCTGTCGAAATGCTCTCGAAGGCACTAAACAGTTCTTTTGTTACACCCCTGCGCTTTAAAGCAAGCTTTTCGCTTCGAGGTATAAAAAAGCCTGATGATACCATCAGGCTTTTACTGTTGTAGCGAGACCGAGATTTGAACTCGGGACCTCCGGGTTATGAATCCGACGCTCTAACCAACTGAGCTATCTCGCCATTTTCCTATGAAAATAGGAATCTCATAATTAACGGCGCATACCGTTTTTGAGGCTGCAAATATAACAACAAATTTATTCAGTACAAATATTGTCACAATAAAATATTTATAAAAAATAGTTTTAAAACTTATCAATTAATGTATATATTGAGCGAACAAATTATATTTATGACTATGGACGAAAAAGTGAAATTTGAAATGGAGTTTCCTATACACGCTTCACCGCAATTATTATATCAATACATATCTACCCCTTCTGGATTATCAGAGTGGTTTGCCGAGAATGTGAACTCACGTGGCGAGCTGTTTAAATTCATCTGGGATGGCACTGAAGAACAAGCTAAATTGGTGAGCAAAAAAAGTGGTGAGCGCATCAAGTTTAAGTGGCTTGCTGATGAAGAGGATCCTTATTACTTTGAAATTCGTATTCAGGTTGATGAAATCACAAAAGATGTCTCAATTATTGTCATTGATTTTGCCGAAGAAGATGAGGTTGATGAGTCTAAAATGCTATGGGAAAATCAAATTGCAGATTTAAAACAAGTATTAGGTTCTGCATAACTGCCAATTTTAATATAAACCATATCTTTGTCCCGAATTTATTTCGGGACTTTTTTTATGATTAATCACAACGGCGACCTCACAAATAACGATACCATTCTAAAACCTACTAACCGTGGTTTTGCTTATGGCGACACCCTTTTTGAAACCCTTAAAGTTTCTTACGGAAAGGTGTTGTTTTGGGAAGATCACTATTTTAGACTCATGGCTTCTATGCGCATCTTACGTATGGACATCCCTATGAATTTTACCATGGAGTTTTTGGAATCGCAATTACAGGCTACCATACAGGCCAATGACTTGGGGCAGGCAACAACACGGGTAAAATTGTCCGTTTATAGACATGCAGGTGGTTTATATACACCTGAAGATAACGGCGTTGGTTTTATAATTCAGGTGTGGCCCTTGGCTTCAGATTTCTATCTTTTTAATGATGCGCCTTATGAAGTAGATTTGTTTAAGGATTATTATGTGTCGCCTAGTTTGTTGTCAACCTTAAAAACCAACAACAAGGCTATTAATGTGGTTGGTAGTATTTATGCCCAAGAAAACACGCTTGACAATTGTTTACTGTTAAATACAAACAAACATGTGGTTGAGGCTTTGAATGGCAATATATTTCTGGTGAAAGGGAACGACATTAAAACACCACCTTTGGAAGATGGCTGCCTTAAAGGTGTTATGCGCAAGCAGGTACTGGATGTGATAGAGAAATCACCTAACTATGTTTTGATTGAAGATCATGTGTCTCCATTTGAATTGCAAAAGTCTGATGAGTTATTTATTACTAATGTGATTACAGGGATTCAGCCAGTGAGTAAATACCGTAAAAAGGAATTTGATAACCAAGTAGCCAAGGACATCTTTCAAAAAGTGAATACGCTGATTCGGTTAACTAGTTAAAACTAGGATCTTCTGGTGCATTGGACCAAATGGTGTATTCGCCTCCAAATTCCAACATTTTTTCTTTCCAAAAGGTTTCGTAGTCTTTTTCGATGATGGATTTTTTGTAGATATTTTCAGTAACAATCCATGAATTGGATTTGAGTTCTTCGTTTAATTGGTTGGCTTCCCAACCTGAATAACCTAAAAAGAAACGAATGCTCTTTTCATTGATTTTATTTTCGGCAATGAGCTCAGCTACTTTATTAAAATCGCCACCCCAATAAATACCCAAGGAAATTTCGACACTATCCGGGATTAACTCTGGGATTTTATGAATGAAGTACAGATTGTCTTGTTCCACAGGTCCACCATTATAAACCCGCATTTTGGTGTCTAATTCCGGGATTAAATCGGATATGGTATAGTCTAGCGGTTTATTTAATATAAAGCCAATAGAGCCTTCGTTATTATGGTCTGCCAGTAAAATTATGGAACGGTTGAAGGAGACATCACCAATGATTGATGGTTCGGCGATTAACAAATTACCTTTTTTGGGTTGTATTGTAATCATATAGTTGGGCATTTACTTACTAAAACTAACATTTTTTTTATAAAAAACAAATAGATAAAAGCATTTATAAGCAAAAAGGTCTTCAAAATTGAAGACCTTTTTAAAAATATGGTAAAGCTTAAATTAGTTTACTGCTCTTGATAAATCAGAACCAGCTTTAAATTTAACTACATTTTTAGCCTTAATTTTAATAGTCTTTCCTGTTTGTGGGTTTCTTCCATCTCTTGCAGCTCTTCTAGAAACTGACCAAGAACCAAATCCTACTAAAGAAACTCTGTTACCTTTTTGTAAAGCTCCTTCAATTTCAATTAACGCGCACTCTAAAGCTTTTTTTGCAGCTGCTTTAGTAATTCCTGCGTGTTCTGCCATAGCATCGATTAAATCTGTTTTGTTCATAATTTAATTTTTAATTATTAATAAATTGTTGGTTAAACATTTTTGTTAAATCCTCTACAAATTTATACGGATTATCGTATCACGCAAGTAATAGCAAGGCAAATGCATGAATTTGTTGATAACTTAACACTTTTGTTAATAACGAGCGTGCATTTTATCGATGTTTTTAAGATATGAGTAATGATAGGGGTTTACAGCATTTTGGCATTGTCGTGAAAATGGTATCCGTTTAGCAGTGAAATTATATCCATTTTTCGTTTACCAGGTAGTTTAATTTGTTCTACCAAAATGAAGCCATTTGATGCAGCTACTTTAAGAGTTTTTTTATCAGCAACTAGGGTTCCTATAGTAAGGTCATGATTATCAAATACCCAACTTGTTTGGTAGAGTTTAATTTCTAACTGTTCTTCACCATTTTCTAAATAACACCAAGCTCCAGGGTAGGGATTGAGACCACGAACTTTGTTGTGAATGGTCTTGATATCATTATCCCAGTTTATTTTACAATTGTCTTTATTTAATTTATGAGCATCCTTAATGGTCGGGTTTTCTTTTTGGATACTGGTTTTAACCTGACCTTGTTCTATTCGTTTAACGGTTTCAAGAACCAGTTGGCTTCCTGTGGTCATTAACTTGTCATGAAGAGTACCAGCATTATCTTCATCTTCAATAGCAACTTCCTTTTGAAGAATCATTTCACCGGTATCAATTTTTTCATCAATAAAGAAGGTGGTAACCCCTGTTTTTGTTTCACCATTTATTATAGCCCAGTTAATAGGAGCCGCACCACGATAATTGGGTAGCAAAGAGGCATGTAAATTAAAGGTGCCATATTCGGGCATTTGCCAAACAATTTTTGGCAGCATTCTAAAGGCTACCACAATTTGTAAATTGGCTTCTAAAAATTTTAATTCTTGAACAAAATCGTCATGCTTTAAGTTGGTAGGTTGCATAATGTGCAAACCTTGTGATTTTGCATAGGTCTTTACGGCCGACTCCTGAATTTTACGACCTCTACCTGCTGGCTTATCGGGAGCTGTAATGACTCCAACAATTTGATAGTTATTTTCAACCAGGGTTTTTAAGGTGGCAACAGCAAAATCTGGTGTTCCCATAAAAACTATTCGCAGTTCCTTGTTCATACATGTGATAATTTATAGGTGTTGTTGTTTGTGATAGCTATCACGCCATGTTCTAATAAGACTTTTAGCGTGTTATGGATTATTTCTTTATTGAATTTTAGTTGTTCAACCATTTCCCGAGATGATAATGGACCAAGCTCTAATTTTGTGATAATGGCTTCGGTAATATCTTTTACAGCGTCTGTTTGCTGCACTTGTTTATCTTTAATACAAACTGAACAGATACCACAAGGCTCCAAATTGGTTTCGCCAAAATAACTTAAAAGCTGGATACTCTTGCAGGTATCATTATTGCTCATATATGCTATAACCGAAGCGACTTGATTGGTTTTTACCTTATTCTGTTGTTCGATGGTTTTGGCAATTCTGTTGATGGTTTTATCGTCTTCCCGTGGCTCAATAAATGTAATTTGCGCATCTGTTCGAGATAATTTTAGTGCGATGATCTCATCTTTTTCTAACATTAGGAGTTTGTTCTCTAACTCTTTTTCTGTAATAGAAACTTTTTCCGAAATCCGTAGCGTGTTAATAGTTGTTTCATGTTCAAAAATACCACCATATGTTCGTAATAGTGACTTAACTGTAAGACTTAAATTGGGATGGTTGTTCAAGTATTGAAACAAGCTATTATTAGATACTATAAATTGTAAGCTTGTTTGATTTTTGAATTGCTGTGATAAATTAATGACACTTGTACGATCTAAGGCTTGTAATGCATTATAGGCTAAAGCACTATTAAAATTATAGGTTTTGCAAAATGAATTAAAGTTGAAATCAAAACTCTTATGCTGGCCTTCGCCATAGGAAACTTGAAAGTAATTACAGAGTTTTCTATATACTGTTTTAATAAAATAAATAGTAGGTAAAACTTTTAAAAATTGATTTTTTAGATGTGCTTCATCTGAATTACTTTTAAGAATAACGGCAAAGGCTTTATTACCATTTCTACCAGCTCTTCCAGCTTCTTGAAAATAACTCTCTAAACTATCTGGTAAATTTAAATGAATAACAGTTTTTACATTAGGTTTATCAATACCCATTCCAAAGGCATTTGTTGAAACCATAATGGGTTTTTGTTCGCGTAACCAAGCGTTAAGTCGTTGATCTTTTTCGTAATTAGAGAGCCCACCATGAAAATATGTTGTCGCGAAACCTTTGCTTTCGAGAAAGCTGCTTATTTCAAGGGTAGCCTTTCTGTTTCTAACATAAATGATTGAAGGCGCTTGATTTTTTTTTAGGATGCGCTCTAGTTCATAGCGTTTGTCTTCGGTTTCGAATGTCATATACGCCAAGTTATCTCTATGAAATGACTGTTGAAATATTTTGGCATCAATAAAATCGAGTTCAGCTACAATATCATCAACCACTTTTGGCGTTGCCGAAGCCGTTAATGCTATGCAGTTGACATTGGGTTGAATTTCTCGGAGCGTGACAATGTTTTTATAAGCTGGTCTAAAATCATTTCCCCATTGCGAAATGCAGTGTGCTTCATCAACAGCAATGAGGTTTACATGCATTTGACGGATTCTATCCTGTACGATTTCTTGTTGTAAGCGTTCTGGGGAGAGGTATAAAAACTTATAATTACCATAAATACAATTGTCCAACATGGTGTCTAATTCACTGTAGGCAATACCACTGGTTAATGCCATAGCTTTGATACCTTTTTCGTTGAGTGCCTGAACTTGATTTTTCATCAAGGCTATTAAAGGTGAAACCACAATACAAATCCCTTCTTTTATTAAAGCAGGTATTTGGAAGCAAAGTGATTTTCCGCCACCAGTTGGCAATAGCGCAAAGGTGTCTTCATTATCAAGTACCGCATTAATTATGGATTCTTGTAATGGTCTGAAAGTTGTAAAACCCCAATATCTCTCTAATATATTGATGGGTTGTTCCATTATAGTTTCTTTACAACATTAAGAATAAATTGTGCTCTATTTTCAATGGTATCAAAGGGTACATCCATGAGCGCGTAGTTAAAACGCTCATAGGTATTAAGAAGATGATGATGAATTTTTACAGCTTGATCAAAGTTTTCATAACGTTCACTATCACTTACAAATATTTCTTGCCAAGGCTCTAAAATAAAAGCCATATCATAGACATTGTTTTTGCAACTGTTTACAAATTTTTCAGGATATGCATCACCAATATAATCCATATAGGCAATAACATCAGGAATGCCTCGATCTAAAAAAACCAAATCTTTTCCTAATGTGTTTGCCTGCGAAAATTGTGTTTCACGTCCTTTTAATAAGAGTTCGCTAAAGAGTAGTGGTTGTGTTAAGAATAACTGTTCAATACCTTCCTTACGCGCTTTTAGAGTAACTTCACGTGAAATTTCGTCTAAACAAACATGTCCCAGTCTTTTTAATTCATTTATAATGGACGTTTTTCCAGTTCCAGGACCACCAGTAATTACAATTTTTTTTACGTTCAAGACAGCGACATTTTGGATGTAAAAATCGTAATTAAAAAGGAAACTAAAAAATGAATTGGAAACAGTATCTTTGTAGCTTAATGTAATTAATATGGAAGAGAATCAAAATCCGGATGCTTTTTACGAAAAGTTAAAGGGTCAATTATATGATACGGCTACGTGGCCATCTGAGTATTTGTATAAGTTTATTGTAAAATCGGAAGGTAATGGCATTTCAGAAGTTGAAGCACTTTTTGATAATATGGGAGCCGTAATTAATACCACCGAATCAAAAAATGGTAAATATACCAGCGTTTCTATTAACGTTAATATGAAAACACCAGAAGATGTTATTGCCAAATATAAAGAAGTGGCAGAAAACGTTCAAGGAGTTATTAGTCTTTAGAATTTTTTTGTACTTTGCGCAGGCATGATACTTCTTGCTAAAAGTTAACCTCTACACATTTTTATTTTGATAGAACATTTAGAATACAATTCGGAACGCGAACATTTAATTATACCAGAATACGGTAGGCATTTACAGAAAATGGTGAATTATGCCAAAACACGTGAAACTAAAGAAGAACGTAATAAATTGGCTCAAGCCATCATATCTGTGATGGGTAATTTGCAGCCTCATTTGCGTGATGTACCAGATTTTCAACACAAGCTTTGGGATCAATTATTTATCATGTCTAATTTTGAATTAGATGCCGATTCACCTTATGAAAAGCCTTCAAAAGAAGTGCTCTCGGAACGTCCAGAAACATTAGATTATCCGCAGAACCATCCAAAATATCGTTTCTACGGAAATAATATTAAAACCATGATTGATGTGGCTAATACTTGGGAGGAAGGCGAGTTGAAAGAGGCTTTGGTTTATACCATAGCCAACCATATGAAAAAATGTTTTTTAAACTGGAACAAAGACACCGTTGAGGATGATGTGATTTTTGAGCATCTCCGAGAATTGTCAGGAGGAAAAATCAATTTGCTTAATGCAGATGAAGATTTAACCGATGCCAGTAGCTTAATGCGTAGTAAAAAGAAATACAGTTCTAACTCCAGTAAAAAGGCACATCACAAAAAAAATAATAATAGAAATAGAAAACGCTATTAAACTTCATGGGAATATTTAAAATTGAAGGAGGCAATCAATTAAAAGGAAGCATCCAGCCTCAAGGAGCAAAAAACGAAGCACTTCAAATTTTATGCGCTGTATTGTTGACTCCAGAAAAAGTCACTATTCATAATATACCTGATATTGTTGATGTCAATAAACTTATAGAACTTTTAAGAAAGCTAGGTGTAAAGATTGAGAAGCTATCCAATAATGCTTATTCGTTTCAAGCTGATGAGGTCAATTTAAAATATTTAGAATCTGAAGCTTTTAAGGTAGATGGTCGAGGCCTAAGAGGTTCCATCATGATAGTTGGTCCTTTATTGGCTAGATTTGGTAAAGGATATATTCCTAAGCCTGGAGGCGATAAAATAGGACGCAGACGTTTAGATACCCATTTTGAAGGCTTTATAAGTTTAGGAGCCAAATTCCGTTATAATCGCGAAGATTATTTTTATGGTGTAGAAGCTGATAAGTTAGTTGGAACTTATATGTTACTCGACGAGGCTTCTGTTACAGGAACAGCTAATATTGTTATGGCTGCAGTTTTGGCAGAAGGAACTACTACAATCTATAACGCCGCATGCGAACCTTATTTGCAACAGCTGTGTAAGATGTTAAATAGGATGGGAGCAAATATAAAAGGTATTGGATCTAATATGCTAATCATTGAAGGTGTTGATAGCCTTGGTGGTACAGAACATACCATGTTACCAGATATGATTGAAATTGGTAGCTGGATTGGATTGGCAGCGATGACAAAAAGTGAGTTGACCATAACCAATGTAAGTTGGGATGATTTAGGTCAAATTCCTAACGTATTTAGAAAATTGGGTATTACAGTTGAAAGACGCGGTGATGATATTCACATACCAGCCCATGTAGATGGATATGAAATTCAAAGTTATATAGATGGTTCTATTTTAACCATTTCCGATGCACCTTGGCCAGGCTTTACACCAGATTTATTGAGTATTATTCTGGTGGTTGCTACACAAGCTAGAGGTAGTGTTTTAGTACATCAAAAAATGTTTGAAAGTCGTTTGTTCTTTGTGGATAAACTTATTGATATGGGAGCAAAAATTATTCTCTGCGATCCACATAGAGCTACCGTTATTGGTCATGATTTTCAGTCTGATTTAAAAGCAACAACAATGACATCTCCAGATATACGTGCAGGTGTATCGCTGTTAATAGCAGCTTTATCTGCTAGAGGCACATCAACCATTCACAATATTGAACAAATTGATAGAGGATACGAAAATATAGACGAGCGTTTACGAGCTATTGGAGCCAAAATTGAGCGTCTTAAAGAACATGAATAACAAAAAAAAGCTTCGAAAATTTCGAAGCTTTTTTATTTGCGTGCTACTCCATACTATAAAAATATTGTTCACTGGCAATTTTGCCATCTTTGACCTCGTACACACAGACCTCTTCCATTTTTTGTCTGCCACGTTCTTTAAACGTGCAATCAAATCCCATTTTGGCTGTAAAAAAGTTTCCAGCTATAACGGGTTCGCTAATTTCACTTGAGTGAAAATTTTCAACACTGTCTAACCATTCTTTGCTTTTATTCCAAACATTTTGTTTTCCAGTAATGACTTCTCCTGGCATACCGGGCATTTCTTTGCTCACTACATTATCTGCATAAAATTCATTGATACAGTCCAAGTTTTTGCCCTCTTGACACATGGTTCGCCATTTATTTGCTACTTCTTTTGTATTCATTGTTTTTGGATTTTAAGTTATTTACTAAAGCTAGTAAAAAATTAAATATCAGGTAATTAAATACATGTTATAATTTGACTAAACGTGGCTAAATAAAAAAAGCCGCTATCTCATAACGGCTCATGTTTATTATTTAGATGTGCATTTATTTCTTTACGATTTTATGAATTGTTGTGTTTTGATTGGTATTTAGATGTATAAAGTAAATGCCACTCTTTAAAGATTTTATGTTTATTTGATTTGAAGCTGGTAGCATCGTCATTTCCTGAATTAACTTACCAGTTATATTATAAATTGCATAGTTTGAGCTAGTATTCCCTTTGATAGTTATATTTAGGAAATCATTCACAGGGTTGGGGTAGAGTCTTATCTCATGATTATCTAAACCAATAGCACTTAAGGTTTGACCTTCTTCTATTACTATGACTTCGTTTATATTTGGATTCGAAATGGTATCAACAGCTCCAGAAGGCCAATGCACAACTATTGCATCAATTTGTGTAGCTGCACCGAGTCCAAAATGCGTCATCAAGGAATTCATGGTTCCGTAACTTTCTCCTGCTCTTACTTCTCTTATTTGAGTTCCCCATGCACCTTGAATTTCAATTCTAGCACCAATACCATTTATATTACTTGCATCACCAATTAATCTAATTTCTGTCCAATTGTTGGTATTACCATCATTTAAATACAGTACATCAGGATTACTTGATGGACCATTGTATCCCGTAGCAAAGCCCGCCATAACATCTATAAAGCCATCATTGTTTAGATCACCTACAGCAGCGCTTTGTATTCTTGAAGGTCCTGCAGGTAAGGTGAAAGGTGACGTAACCTCGGTAAAGGTTTTGTCGCCATTATTTTTGAATAAATGATGCGTGCCACTTCGCATGGTGATAAACAAATCTATAAACGTATCATTATCAAAATCTTCCATCATAACTTGAATTCCACCAGAGCCTAAACCTGCCAAAACTGAAGTAATACCACAAGTAGCGGTAATATCTGTAAAGTTTCCACTGCCATCATTGGTAAATATTTTACTTGATATATCATGATTTATTAAAACACAATCCAAGTCGCCATCATTATCAATATCTTCAAAATTCGCCGACCACGACTGACCAAGAGGAGCCAAGCCTCTCGCTACCGCATCATCAGTATAATTATTATTGCCATCATTCATAAATAATAAATTCACGCGTCTGCCATCATTTGGGTTGTTTACTCCTAAACGACATTTGGATATGTATAAATCTAAATGACCATCATTGTTAACATCGGCCCAAATACTACCATAATTTCCCGAGTTGTCAGAAGGAATGGTTGAAACTGCATTAATCAAACCATTGTTTACTGTCATATTACCGCTGCCATCATTGCTATAAGCAAGAGAAACACCGTCATCATGGCATGCAAATATGTCAATAAAACCATTGTTATCTATATCCGCAAAATTGACACTTTGTAGAAAAATATTACCGCCAAGTGTTGTGGAAGAATATGCAGTACCGTCAGCATTTGCTTTTATTAGTTTGATACCATTATAAGAACCGCCAGTTACAATATCATTATAGCCGTTTTGGTCGACATCGGCAATAGCTAAACCCCATTGTGAACCACCAACACTTCCAAAATTGTACTGCGTGAAATTTCCACCACCTGCAGTTTGATATTCAATTTGTAAGTTTCTAGCATCATCAAGTCTGATAATATCATCGAGACCATCACCATTCATATCACTTACGCCAATAGCACAGCCGCTGGTTAAATTAGGGTTGATGAGAAGGGTGTTTGAATTTGTAAAAGTAATTTGAGAAAAGGACATTAGAGGCATTATTACTGCTAATGTGAGTAGTTTTTTGTACATGATTATATAATTGGATGTAGTAAAGATAATTTAATTAATTAAAATAATTAATTAAGAGCTGCTTTATAAGCAGCTAAACACCGCTCTCTGGCTTCTTTGTGATCTACGATAGGTTTAGGATACGTTAATTCTTGATAATCTGCAACCCACTTTTTAATGTACTCATGGTTTTTATCAAACTTCTTAATTTGTGTTGTTGGATTAAAAATTCTAAAGTATGGTGCAGCATCAACTCCACATCCAGCAACCCATTGCCAATTTCCAATATTACTTGCCATTTCGTAGTCATGTAACTTTTCAGCAAAATATGCTTCGCCCCAACGCCAATCAATTAATAAATGTTTACATAGAAATGAACCTACTAACATTCTTACACGGTTATGCATAAAACCAGTATTATTTAATTCACGCATACCTGCATCAACTAAAGGATAACCAGTTTTGCCCTCACACCAGGCTTTAAATTCGGTTTCATTATTTCGCCATTCAATTCTATCGTATTTTGGTTTAAAACTCTCACTTACAGTATGTGGATAGTGCCATAGAATTTGCATGAAGAATTCACGCCATATTAATTCTTGCCAAAATATTTCGTTTTCTTCTGCAATGGCTTTTTTTACCATTTTTCGAATACTTACTGTTCCAAATCGTAAATGAGGCCCTAATCGTGATGTAGCATCTTTAGCTGGATAATTGCGCTTGTTTTCATACTCCTGCATTAGGGTAGGCGTGACATCATATGCTGCGATATTTTGATCTGACTTTTTAAAGCCAATATCTGAAAGTGATACATTAGGTAATCTAGAATGTTTGACTAGATTTTTGAGATAATTGTTTGTGTAAAATATTTCTAGATTATCAGTATTAAATGTACTTTTCCAAGTTTTCATGTATGGTGTGTAAACCATGTATGGATCGCCATCATTTTTGACTATTTCACTTTTTTCAAAAATAACTTGATCTTTATATGTCTTAAAATCTATATTATTCTTGCTTAAAAAATCCTTAATTTCCTTGTCGCGCTTTTTGGCATAAGGTTCATAGTCGTGATTTGTATAAACACCATCAATGCTGTATTCTTCAATTAAATTTTCAAATACTTCTTTTGGTTTTCCATTGAATATGGCTATACTGCTTTCATGTTCGTTTTGAAGCGTCTGCCGCATGCCTTGAAGCGTATTAAAAATAAACGTTACACGTGCATCGTCTTCCGGAAGTTTATCTAGAATTTCTGTATCAAAAATGAAAATAGGTAAAACAAGATTATCACTTTTTAGGGCCTCAAAAAATCCACGGTTATCATCTAAACGCAGATCTCTTCTAAACCAGAAAATATTTACAGGCTCGTTCATATTACAAAGTTCCGAAAAGCTCGATTAATTTTTTTTGGCGGTATTCAAAAATTTCTTCTAGTTTGGGCTTTACTAAAATTGGTTGAACCAACTGTCCTAAAATGCCTAGAGGAATTTTATAGTCTATAATGTCTTCCATCTCCACGCCACCTTCAATTTCTTTAATAAAATGTTTGTGATGCCATAGCGCATAGGGTCCAAATCGTTGTTCGTCAACAAAATAATGTTTGTCAATTACATGTGTTATTTCTGTTACCCATTTTGTTTTAATTCCTAATACAGGTGTAACTATATATTGAATTATTTGCCCTGCATACATGGGTCTATCTGCTCCAGAAAGAATATTAAATCCCATGTAATCTGGAGTAATAACTTTTAAATTGCCTGGGTCAGATAAAAAATCCCAAGCCTGCTCAACAGAAATTGGTAGATTTTGTTTTTTATGTAAGGTGTATATCTTCATTAGTTATTAACATATATGTAAGCATTCAAGGACGTGGCAATCAGTAGCCAAATCATATATGGTAGTAATAAATATGAATAGGTCTTTATGTCGTCCATTCTGAATTTAAAAAAGAAATAAAAGATAAGTAAGGTTAACAGTGAAATGTTTAGAAGTCCTAATCTTACCCAATGCTGATTGAAAAAAATATAATTCCATGAAACATTTAAAATAACTTGAACAGCAAATAAAATTCTTAAAAATTTTGAATTTTGATGACTAAATAATTTGGCTAAATACACTGAAAAGCAAATCATTATTGTTGTCCAGGCCACACCAAAAACCCATCCAGGTGGTGTCCAAGGTGCTTGATTAAGATTGGTGTACCATTCAGATTGTGGCCCATTATTCATGAGCCATCCACCAATTGCTAAACCTCCAAAATTAATTATTAAAAAAAGTACTAAACGTTTAATAAAACTCATATTATTTATTTTGTAAAGCTTCAATTTGTTCGGCTATACTCTGGGCTTGCGCATAGACTTCATCACTAGCTTTTCTGTCAGTAGTAGAAAGACGATGCCAATCTTTCATGGCTTTGGCATATTTTTTCTGCAATGATTCAATTTCTGACTGTTTTTTAAATATTCCAAACATAATTTACTTATTTAAATGCTTTGTTATTTTTGCGCTTGTTGGATTGGTTACTGAAAAATAATAGTCTAAAAGATTGCCATTTTCATCAACCAAATATTTCTGAAAATTCCATTTCACACTTGAATTTGAATTTCCGTTTAATTCTTTACTCGTCAACCACTTGTAGAGTGGGTGCTGATTGTCACCTTTAACATCTATTTTCTCCGTCATTAAAAAACTAACGCCATAATTTTTTTCGCAAAAGGTTTGAATTTCATTAGCACTACCAGGTTCTTGACCACCGAATTGATTACAAGGAACACCAATTATCATCAGATTATCTTGGTATTCATCATACAGCTTTTGAAGGTCAGCATATTGCCCTGTAAAACCACATTTTGAAGCTACATTAACAAAAAGAATATACTTGCCTTTGTAATCTGCTAGATTAATTGGCTCGCCTGCTAAACTGTTAATTTGAATATCATAAATAGATTCTGTAGGCGTATTTTGGGCTCTTGTTTTATTGAAGAAGTTTATCATAAGACAAATTATAAAGAGTTTTTTCATGATTTATATTTTAAAAGAAACAATACCGCAATCCATTTCAAATATTTGACCCGAAAGTGACCTTGCGTTTTCTGATAATAAAAAGGCTGCCATATTTGCGACTTCATCTGGCTTTAAAAATTTCTTTAAAGGATGCCTTTCGGTGATGTTTTCGATCATTTTATCATTTCGTAATAGTTTTGAAGCTAAATCAGTATCCGTTACTGTAGGCGCAATAGCATTAACACGAACTGTTGGCGCTAATTCAGCACCTAATGACCTGGTCAAACCTTCAACTCCAGCTTTCGCTGCTGCTACGCTGGCATGAAATGGCATTCCCAATTTTACAGCCACAGTACTGAAAAGTACGATTGATGGATTTTGTCCTGATTTAAGCCTTGGTAAATACGCTTGTATGGCCTTTACAGCTCCAATTACGTTTATTTCGTAATCTTCTCTAAACTCATCAAGCTTTAATCGAGCTACTGGTTTTAAGTTAATGCTTCCTGGGCAATAAACCAAGCCATCACAAGATGCTACTTCGGGTAATTCGTCTTTTAAAACATTGGCACTATGATGTGTTAGGTTGTCGTGACTTAAGTCTGGTTTATTACGACTAATGTTTATGACTTTATTATTGTTTTCCAGTAATAAATTAACAAGTGACAGCCCAATTCCTCGGCTGCCACCTATGACGATATATGTTTTCATATGTGTTTTTTATGCCATTAATGGCTTACCTTTTAAACGTTTTTCTACTTTTCGTTTTATAACAGTTAAACGTTTCATAATATCCATAATACGATCGTCTTTTTTCTGCTTGTATATCTGATTTAAGTCTAAAATCAATTGCTTAGCTTCTCTTGAGATTTTAATTCTATCACTAGTTGATAAAGATTTCATCTTTCTTTGCTCAAATTCAAGCGCTTTGTTTATTAGTTCCATAGCTTAATGATTTATATAGTTATGTAATTCAATTATTTTTTGAGGGTCGTTAAACGCACCACCGTAATAGGTTGTGACCGTCGCTGATGTATCATCTTTAATACCTCTTGACGATACGCATAAATGTTTAGCATCAATTATAACAGCAATATCTTCTGTTCCCAATACATTTTTAAGTTCGTTAGCAATTTGATTGGTTAAACGCTCTTGCACTTGAGGACGCTTGGCATAATACTGGACAATCCGATTAAGCTTTGACAGTCCAATAACCTTACCAGAGGAAATATAGGCCAAATGAGCTTTACCAATTATAGGAACAAAATGATGCTCACAATTAGAATAAAACGTTATATTTTTTTCCACCAGCATCTGATTATACTGATACTTGTTATCAAATAAGGCCACTTTTGGCTTGTTTTTTGGATTTAACCCAGAAAATATTTCATCTATGTACATTTTGGCAACACGATCTGGAGTGCCCTTTAACGAATCGTCTGTTAAATCTAATCCCATAACATCCATAATCTCTTCAAAAAGAAAAGCAATACGCTTTTTCTTTTCTTCATCTGTTAACTTAAAGGCATCTTTTTTCATTGGAGTTTCCATTCCCGTGTATAAATGATCGTCACCTATTTCTGTTGCACTAAACCCATTTAAATGATGGCCGTTTTTTGGTTTTTCAAAAGTTTTAATTTTCATAGCTCTTTTTTTGTAATGCTGTACTTATGTTTGTAACAGAAATCAAAGCATTATTTTAACTTAAAATTGTTGTTTGTCTAATATTTCATTTTCAAAGTTAGATAAAATAATTTATTTGTCCAATTTTATTTTAAATAAGTTTGACAAAAAGTATTTAATTTTTTAAATTACCATTTTTAAATGCTTGATTTTGTAAATGAGTATCTATATAATCTATGGTGTCATATAGATAAATTAGTTAGAAAAATATGATTTAAATTATTCAAGATGATATCATCATACACTCTAAAGAATTATTATATTTGAATATAATTTTATTTTACTATGAAAGACAAATACTACTATCTAACTATTTTAACATTATTTGTTGTTGTGTCTTCATTTGGACAAAACACCGTTAGTACGAAACAACAAAGACGTCAAGCTGCAAAAGTTGATACAGTTTATACTGTAGAGGAGCGTGCAAATATGGCCCATTGGTTATATGAGCGTGTGAATGAGATGAAACTATCTGATGAGGTGCGCGAGGAATATGATGCTATTATTTTTTCACGTATTTATGATATGAGTCGTTTGAATGACAAGGATAAGGCTCATACTGATGAAGAAATACACATTAAATTTGACGAGATAGTTGATAAAATGAACATGGAGGTTAAAGCAATTTTGACAACCGATCAGTATATTAATCATTTAGAGAATTTTGCAGAATTAGAACGGAGTGTTTATAAAAAGTTTGATTGGGATAACGACTAGCTTTTAAAGGCTTTAGCTATTTATCTTTTTGTTAACATTTCATAAAAATCTTTATCCGTATTTTTACTATATAAATCAAACTACACTAATCATATGAAAAAACTATTATTATTTACATTGTTATTGGCCTTTTCATTTTCTATGAATGCGCAGGTTACAACACCACAACCAAGCCCTTTTAGTAAAGTAGAACAAAAGGTTGGGTTAACAGATATTACCATTGAATATTCGCGTCCTGGAGTAAAGGACAGAAAAATATTTGGTGGATTGGAAGCTTATGACAAAATGTGGCGTACAGGAGCTAATAAAAATACTATTATTACTTTTAGTGACCCTATAACCATTGGAGGTAATAAAGTACCTGCAGGTTCTTATGCTATTTTCACAAAGCCTGGAGAGTCACTTTGGGAAGTTTACTTATATTCGGATACTGAAAATTGGGGAGTTCCACAAGAATGGGATGAGAGCAAAGTTGCAGCTATAGCAAAAGTACAATCTCACAAATTACCATTCAATGTTGAAACATTATCAATTGATATAAACAACATTAGAAATGGTAGTGCGACATTAGATATTATTTGGGCTGACACATATATTGCCGTGCCTTTCACTGTCCCTACAGATGAAAAAGTTTTAACTTCTATAAATGACGCCTTAAACGGTAATCCAACAGCTCAAGATTATTATGCTGCATCTGTTTACTATTTACAGGAAGGTAAAGATATGAAGCAAGCTAAAGAATGGATAGATAAGGCTATGTCAATGACTGAAAAACCAGCTTTTTGGCAATTAAGACAACAGTCTTTAATTTATGCAAAAGCAGGAGATAAAGATGGCGCTATTGCACTAGCTAAAAAATCGTTAGCAGGAGCTAAAGAAGCTGGTAACAATCAATATGTGAAGTTTAATGAAGAGTCATTAAAAGAGTGGGAGGCGAACTAGCTTTCTAAATTTATAAGAATATAAAAGCGACCAATTGGTCGCTTTTTTTTTTTTTAGTCAGTTTCTTCAAGAAAAAAAATAGCTTCAACAGGTTTATTAAACAACTTAGCAATTTTTAAAGCTAACACTGTTGATGGAACATATTTGTTTTTTTCCATGGCGTTAATGGATTGTCTGCTTACGCCTATTTTGTCAGCTAAATCAGCTTGAGTTAAATTGTGAATCGCGCGCTCAACTTTTAGGTTATTCTTCATGGTTGCCAGATTTTAGTTTAATAAAGTTAAATCGGAATACAAAGAATAGTAGCGGTGTGAAAACGTTGAAAATTAACACATTAAAAAAGGTCATGTCATACACAAATACTATTGTAAAAAGTAATAATATATAATTGAAAATAATGGCCCAAACTAATGATTCAGTCCGAAGCTTGTATATATACTCATCTTCAACTTTTTCTTTTGTAAAGCCTACAAGAAGTCCTCCTATGATTAAACATACATAAACAAGTTCATCTGCAATACCGTTTTCAATTACTTTAAAGAACCCAGCATCACCTATAAAAGGGTCGCTATAAATAGAAAATACTTTGGTAACCATAATCTCTCCATCGTAATCTATAGCGTAGAGAATGATACCACCAATAAGTCCGATAATAAACAAAAACCAACCTAGCGGTTTGAATTTGTTTGATAATAAATAATTTGATTTCATAACTGTTCGATTTTAAAATTGATTAATCAAAAGTAAAACAAACTTTACATATAGACAAATATAATTTACAAAAAGAATAATATATATGACAAAAAAAGGTAGCTCAATTTGAGCTACCTTTTATATGAAGATGGTATTTATTAAGTTGTTTGTTTTGTAATTCCTTGAAAGATGTGAGCAATGACAATTACAATGACACAGCCAACAAAATTAAGCCAAAGAAAAGGTAGATTAATCATTTCAAATTCATTCAGCAAAAACAGGCCTATTACAAGAACTTGCGTTATTAAAGCAGCAACGAATACAGCATTACCTTTAATATATTTGAAAAAGAATGCTAAAAGAAAAATACCCAATACATTGCCATAAAATATAGATCCTATGATGTTTACAAGCTGGATGAGATTTTCGGCTAAATTGGCAACACAGGCAACCAAAATGGCTAATATTCCCCAAATTAAAGTAAACCATCTTGAGGCTTTTACCATTTGGGTTTCAGTTTTTTCAGTTGTATTTCGCTTATATAAATCTATTGTAGTGGTTGATGCTAGTGCATTTAATTCACTTGCTGTACTTGACATGGCCGCGCTTAAAATTACTGCTAGCAGCAACCCAATTAAACCACGAGGGAGATTGTTTAGGATAAAATGAATAAAAACATAATCCTTATCGTTACTTTCAACTTTTATTTGTTTGGCTTCGCCAGCTTTTTCTATTAATGCTTTGGCACGATTTCGAATACTATCATTCTTGGCATTAGCAAGAGCAACACCTTGAATTGAAGCCTCGTTTTTATTGGTAATGAAATCGGCAATAAGAGCTTGCTTATCTTCATAAATAGCATCTTGTTCAGTTTGTAGTCTTTCATATTCATCAGCATATTCAGTTTCTAAAACAACTTCGGTTGCCACAGGATTGAAATTAACAGGAGCTTTATTAAATTGATAAAAAACAAATACCATCACACCAACTAACAAAATAAAGAATTGCATAGGTACTTTGAAGATTCCGTTAAAAATCAGACCTAATTGCATTTCCCTTACGGATTTACCTGATAGATAACGCTGCACTTGGCTTTGGTCTGTTCCAAAGTAAGAAAGCATTAAAAATGTACCACCAATAATACCACTCCAAAAGGTGTAACGATTATTCAAATCAAAAGAGAAATCAAGAATGTCCATTTTACCACTAGCTCCAGCAATGTCTAAAGCATTACTAAAAGTGATATTTTCCGGTAGCTTATTTACTATAAGAATAAAAGCTATAACCATTCCTGTAAAAATAACAACCATTTGGTGTTTTTGAGTGACATTTACAGCTTTAGTACCTCCTGAAACAGTGTAAATAATAACTAGAATACCTATAATAACGTTAAGCAATAATAAGTTCCAACCCAATACCACTGATAGTATAATTGCGGGAGCAAAAATGGTTATCCCAGCAGCTAAGCCACGTTGTATTAGGAATAATATAGCAGTAAGTGTTCGGGTTTTTAAATCAAATCTATTTTCTAAAAACTCATAGGCTGTATATACTTTAAGTCTATGGTAAAGTGGTATAAAAACCATACAAATAACAACCATGGCTATTGGTAGTCCAAAGTAAAATTGAACAAATCCCATTCCATCATTAAACGCCTGACCTGGCGTTGATAGAAAGGTAATGGCACTAGCTTGAGTTGCCATAACAGATAATCCAATGGTCCACCATTGGGAAGAGTTACCACCTTTTAAGTAATCCTGAACGTTCTTGCTACCTCTAGTTTGGTAAGTTCCATAACCAACTATTGTCAATAAAGTCAATGATAAGATAATCCAATCTAATGTTTGCATAATTAAAAGGCTTGCATGATTAGATAGAAGACAATCCAATAAACCACATTAGCTAGAAGTACTAATGTGTACATTTTCTTCCATTGGTAGTTGGATTCATTCATGAGATTAGTTTTTTAAGTTTTGTTCAGGTTTTAATGTTTCCTGTCCAATGGATAACATATTGGCAAACAACCTATAGGCTCCTGATACACCTGCAGGAAATTCCCTGAAGAAACTTAAGCCAGTATATATGTAGTAGCCTTTACCATATTGTGCAACAAGAAGACTACCTTTTTTTGATGATTCTCCTTTATCATTCATGGATAATATAGGTGTAAATTCTTTTCCCCATGAATCTGGGAAGTATAAACCACGCTCTTGAGTCCATCCATCAAAATCCTGTTCTGTAATTTTGTTAGGGTAATTTAATAAAGGATGATTAGGTTCTAGAAATTTAACTTCTGCAAACTCATCTGTAACGCGATCACGAGATAACTCTAATTTATAAGGTGCTAAATTATCAACTTTTAATCCGCGACTGGTATTGTATTGTACAATCATATTACCACCATTCTCTACAAAGTCAAATAAGATATCTTGTTTAAATTTTAAAGTTTCAATTGTATTGTATGCGCGAATACCAATAACTACAGCATCAAAGCGGTTTAAATTTTCTGGAGTTATGTCTTCTGGAGCTATCGTTAAAACATGGTAGCCTATTTGTTGTAAGCTTTCAGGAACAACATCGCCAGCTCCTGCAATGTATCCAATATTATCACCTTTCTTTTTTATGTCTAAACGAACTATTTTACTCTCACTTGGTAACAAGACCGTTTGATAGGGGATATGATCATAATCAATTTCTATCAGTTCATCAGTGTATTTGTTTTCGCCAATGGTAACTAATGGACTTACAAAGCCTTCATCTTGATTATTAGGCGGAATTACTTTGAAAGCCACTGTTTGCTCTTCTCCTTTATTGGAAATAGAAATGGTTTGCTTATCTGGGTACACATTCCAATTGTTAGGATGGCATAACTCCACAACACCGTTCAAATTGTTTCGTCCAGCTTTTACACTCACTAAAATTTCTTTTTCATTGTCCGAATCGAATATGATTACTTTCTCTGTAATTCTTGCAGTGGCTTCCGGAATAATTTCAAAAGGTTTGTAAACTTCTCCCTTTACAGGGTCATTGGTTTTATATACTACTGATTTTGTAAATGGAATGGTAACGTTGTCAATTGTAATATTAAAGGTTACTGTAAAGTAATCAGGTGTTTCTGGTTTTCCTATTAATGATGGGTCAGAAACTTTATACATACCAAGCGTGCCTTTTTCTGTCAGCCAATATGGTGTGGTGGTAATTTCTTCATCATCTGTTGCTGTAACCTTGAAGTTTTCTTCAATAGCAATATTATTATTTTCTGTGAGAGTGATTCCTTTATTAACTAATAAGCCGTTAGGATTTATATAGGATACCAAGTCCATATTTAAAGAACTGCGATTAATCACTTCAAGATTGAGTTCAAGGGATTCATTTAAAGTCGCGTGATTGGTTTTGGCGACAGCTTCTAAATATAAGCCAGCACAAGCCGCGATGATTTTTTTTATCTCTTCTGTTTTAACCGTTCTCCAATGGTCATTTTCTAATTTTTGAATCAATTGATACGCAGTAACTAGTTTTGGAATTGAAGCTGATGGATTCTTAAAGTCGTAATTAGCTTCAACATCCTTTAAAATAGTTCCGATAGCTTGGCCACCTTTTACACGACCCCAAGATGTGTCAATACCTTCGAATAAATTAGTTTTATCATTGGGCATTTCGCCTTTTATCAATTCAATATACTCCATTTGGGTACCACGAGTTCCTGTATTACCAAACCCTTGCGATTTGTGTTGACTGCGGCTTAACGCTGCTATTTCGGTATTGCTTAAACCTTTTGAGGGAAAGTATTCGCCTGTATCAAAACCGATTAAATTGGTTTTATCTGCTTTTTCAAAACGCTCTTGACTACCATAAAACCACCAAGAGGTATTAAAAAATATACGTTTTGGTTGCCAGGGTTTAAGATTTTCCAATTGATTTGGGTAGGCAGTTTGGCTATTTGCCAAATCAAATGCTTCAACACTTAACATGGCAGAACTGGTATGGTGACCATGCGTACTTCCAGGTGTTCTGTGGTCAAAGCGGTTGATGATAATATCTGGTTGGAATTGTCTGATGGCTAAAACAACATCACTCAATACTTCCTTTTTGTTCCAGATTTGTAATGTTTCATCTGGATGTTTAGAGTAGCCAAAATCATTGGCACGTGTAAAACGTTGCTCGCCACCGTCAATCTGTCTTGCTGTTAAGAGTTCTTGTGTTCTAATAACTCCTAATAATTCACGTATTTCAGGACCAATAAGGTTTTGACCACCATCACCACGTGTGAGTGATAAATAAGCTGTTCTAGCTTTAACCTCATTCGACATATACGAAATGAGCCGTGTATTTTCGTCATCAGGGTGTGCAGCTACATAGAGAACTGAACCCAAAAAGTTTAGCTTTTTAATGGACTCGTATATTTCTGAAGCGTTGGGTTTTTGAGGCTGCTGCGCAAGTGCACAAAAGGATACTAAAAGGAATAATAATGAGGCTTGTAATGTTTTATACATAATAAACTGGTTAGCTACAGCCAAATATAATAAAGTAAACGAGGGTTGTGTTGTGTTTTAAAGTTTCTTTAACTTAAACAATAGGTATTTAAAGCCACTTCTTTCTTTTGAAATAGTATAACATGCCTATAAAGACTACAATCATAACAGCCCAAAGAATATAGTAACTGTATTGATAATGGAGTTCTGGCATGTGGTCAAAATTCATACCGTAGATACCTGCAATGAATGTGAGTGGAATGAAAATGGTTGCCATGATGGTTAATACTTTCATGACTTCGTTCATTTTATTACTAATGGATGTCATATACATATCCATTAAACTGAATATCATCTCGCGGTAAATATCAATGGTATCTGAAAGCTGAATGGTATGGTCATAAATATCACGATAGAACTGAATGGTTCTAGGTTTAATGAGTTTGTGATCACTTTTTTCAATACGGCTTATGATTTCGCGCATTGGAAAAATAACGCGACGTACTTTGAGCAATTCTTTTTTAAGTTCCAGTACTTGTTTGTTCAGATTTTCTTTTATTATGCCACTAAAAAGCAGGTCTTCAAGATCTTCTACTTTATTACCCATGGTTTCATTGACAATAAAGTAATGGTCCACCACAGCATCTATTAAAGCATAGAGTAAGTGGTCTGATCCCAGACCTCGAATTCGCCCTTTAGCGAAGCGCAATCTATCTCTAACAGAATCAAATACATCGCCTTCTGCTTCTTGAAAGGTGAGTACATAATTATCGCCTAGCACAAAGCTTACTTGTTCGGCAACAATATTTTCATCGGTATCATAATAGAGCATTTTTAAGACGACAAATATATAATCGTCATACTCATCTATTTTGGGTCTTTGTGAGGTGTTTACAATATCTTCTAAAATCAGATTGTGAAGGTTGTAGAATTCACCAATACGTTGGATTTCGTCAATATAATTAAGACCATTGATATTGATCCAAGTTATGGTGTCTGTGGTTTTGAATTTTAAAATTTCGTCTATATCAAAATGTTCCTGTTCATGAACAAATTCGCTATTGTAATCAAAGGATTCTATAAAGAGTTTTTGTGAAGTCTTGTCGCCGGTGTACACCATGGTTCCTGGAACCTGACCAACGTGCTTTTTATATTTACTGGTTCTTTTTTTACCCATAGAACAGAAATTTACAATATTTTTTTTAACTAAACGGCATCAGAGCCTTCATCAATAGCATCTTTTTGAACAAGTGTTACCGCCTTTTGTAAAATTAAGTTGTTGGGATAGGTAACTAAATCACCATTATCTTGCCTTAAATGTAGTTGAAAGGCACCAATATCTTCAATAATGGCTTCAATAGGAAAATCTTTATCATGTATTTGGATTTTGTCACCTACTTTATAGGGGAAAGAGAAAAACATGATAATACCAGAAGTGATATTGCTGAGAATAGACCAAATAGCAAAAAGCGCAATGCCGATTACTGCAAATACCGAAGAAAACACTAAGGCTAAATCCTTGAATTCAGCACCAAAAATAATGGCTTCAAATAAAATCCAGAGTCCAAAAATTGTGACTGTAGTATAGCGACAAATTAACTGAATACGCGCATCATTAATACCCGATTTTCTCCCTAGTTTTTTTATTAAGGTGTTTGCAATGATGCGAACCACAAATAATAAAACCAATAAAAAGGCGCTGATGATTAATTCTGATTGGTACTTCTCAAAAAACATAATTTGTGTTCTTAATGTTGAGTGTAAAGATAGTATAGAAATGTATATGTGTTAAGTTCTTTTGGGTTTTTTATGCACTGTATATTCGTTTTTGTGATACTGAAAGCGAACCAAAAAGCCTGTTACTGATGTAAGCATGAATTTTATCTTTATTGTACCTATTCTTGCATTTACAGAATGGGGTTGCTTCTCAATGCTTTTTTCTCATACTTCGACAATCACTCGAAGTGACGACTATTTTGGCGTTTGGATACTGAAGCGAGTTTAGGTGACAAGAAAATTTAGATTGTGAGCGTATGGGTAAAAAGGTGTAATTTTATAATATGAAATCACATAAGTCCATTGTAAACGTTTTTTATTTGGTTTGTGCTTTGTTATTAACATTTGAAACACAAGCGCAGATAATGGCAGAGGCTGATTGCCAAGACGCCTATACTATTTGTGATGCCAGCCAGAGCTATTATTTTGAGGTAAATGGGCCTGGTGCCATAGATGATGCTTATGGTGAAATAGGAATTTTTTGTCAGTCCAATACCAGTGCTGCTGCTTTTGAGTCCAGTTCTGCTTGGTTTACCTTTACACCCAAATATACGGGTGAGTTTGGGTTTTATATCTTACCGGAAATAGAAGAGGATTGGGAGTATATACTGTTTGGTAACAACCCCGATTGTATCGATTTGCACAATACGGATTATCAAATAATCTGTAATACTGATAATCCAAATAATTCTATTGATGCTTATACAGGTATCGGTGATCACCCGATTCAAGGGGGTGGAGGCACTATTGATGGATTTTGGCCTTATGTTACTGTTAATGCAGGTGAGCGGTATGTGCTATTTATAACCCCATACCTAGTTGATGGTGGTTTTAACCATCGTGCTACCTTGACCTTTCAAGGTGGGTTGATAGAAACATACGGTGCTGATGCTTTTGAGCAGGTTGAGGCTTGTACGCTTGGTGTTGGGGAAACTGGTTTGGATGTGGTGCAGGTTTACCCCAACCCTGTAGGGGATGTGTTGCGGGTTACGGCTAAAAGCGCTATAAGGTCTGTGGTTGTTTATAATTTATTAGGTCAACGGGTTTTGGTTTCTCAACCAAATGCTGGTGTATCGCGTGATGCTATAGATGTATCTGGATTTGAGTCTGGGCTTTATTTGGTTCGGGTTTTTGTTGGGGATGTTGTTGAGACGTTTAAGGTTTTGAAGCGTTAAAAGAGCTTTGTTGATTTCTAACGCACCAAAAAAGGATGCCGTATTTGTGGTAGTGGTTTTCTGGTGTTGCTTGAATGGGGTTGCTTCTCGATACCATTTTCTCATACTTCGACAATCACTCGAAGTGACGACTATTTTGGCGTTTGGATACTGAAGCGAGTTTAGGTGACAATAGTAGTATCTATTCTATTGGCTTTAGAAGTATAGATGGTGTTAGGAAACTAATGAATTGAGTGTTTCATATACAAGGTGTGTTGGTAGTCCGACTACATTGAAGTATGAGCCTTCAATTTTAGTGATACCTATTTGTCCAATCCACTCTTGGATGCCGTAGGCTCCAGCCTTATCAAAAGGTTTAAATAAATCTATGTAATGATTTATTTCTGAATCATTTAACTTTTTAAAAGTTACTTTAGTGATGGCGTTGACTGTTTTTTGTATTGTAGGTGTTGTGAAGCATACCGATGTGATGACTTCATGTGTGTTGTTACTTAACGATTGAATCATTTGGAAGGCTTCTTCTTCAGTATTTGGTTTGCCTAAAGCTTGGTTGTTATGCCAAACAATGGTGTCGCTTGTAATCAAGATATCATTGCTTTTTAATTCTTCTTTAAAAGGCAGTGCTTTCAATTGAGCCAAGTAATCACTTATTTCAAAATGATTCAGTCTATCTGGGAATTCTTCTTTTACGGGTTTTAACCGAATTTCAAAAGGGATGTTTAAATCTTTAAAAAACTGTTGTCTTCTTGGTGACCCAGAAGCTAGAATGATATGGTAATTATTTAGGTTATTATTTAACATTAATCTAAAAGTACAAATTTATACACCACAAGCGATAACATACCGAAAAGCATAATGGCTTTAGTCAGCTTACTCAAGAAGGCAAAATCTTTTTTTGTTTCTGCCATATATAGCTTAATAATTAAATAGATAAGTGGTGCAATGACGAAAATTAAAAAATATACAACAACATATATTTGTTTGTACATGTATGTGGCAACGTAATATATGACTAGAAAAAGCGGAATAAAAGCAATTGCAAAAGTAACTTTGGCTGCACGATTACGCCCAATAGCTATGGGTAAAGTGTTCATACCTGCTTTATGATCGCCATCAATATCTTGAATATCTTTAATGAGCTCTCTGATTACATTCAATAGAAACGCAAAAACGGCGTAGTCAAAAATGATTTTAAAAAAGGTTAACTGTGTTTCTTGATTATGTGGAGTAACAGCGGGTAGTAGTTCAAACAATCCGACTATTATTAGACTTAAGGCCACTAAAATAGAAATCACAATATTACCAACTAATATGAGTTGTTTCAAGTAGCTTGCATAGATGTAAAGCAAAGCTGATATTACTACAAACAAGGCAAAAAAACCACTTCTGCCTACTAAATGCGATAGATAAAACCCAAGCAAAACGCCAATAACATTAAAAACAATAAAAAGGGTGTAAGCTGTTTTTTCTGAAACAGTTTTGCCAACAATTACCTTATTGGGTTTGTTTATGAGGTCTGTTTCCTGATCAAAAATGTCATTGATGATATAGCCAGCTGCAGCCAGACATAAGGTTGTAATCATAAGCAACGAAAATCCAAAACCATTTAATGTGATGTCTATACCAAAAGGAAGTAGCAACACATATTTAAGTAGATATTGCATCAAGGCAATCATTAATAGATTTTTCCAGCGGATGAGGTTGAGAATGTTCAATTTTAGTGTTTAGTTTTTAGTAACTGTATTAATCATATTTAGCATCGAAGCTTCCCAGCCATTTGTCTTGAACCTTTAAAACCTGCTCAATGACATCTCTAACAGCGCCTTTTCCACCATTTTTATGGGATACATATTTTGAGATTGCTTTTATTTCCGGAACGGCATCTTGTGGGCAGGTAGGTAAACCTACTAACTTCATAACTGGAAAATCTGGAATATCATCACCCATATACAACACATTTTTTAAATCTATATTGTTTGAATCCAGATAGTTGTTAAGCTGCTCAATTTTATTATGAGCACCTAAAAACACATTGTTTATGCCTAAACCATTTAAACGCAGTCTAACACCTTCATTAGAGCCTCCAGAAATGATACATATATTATAGCCACGATCTACAGCTGTTTTTAGGGCATAGCCATCTTTGATATTCATACTTCGTAACATGTCTCCAGAAGTAGTTACCATGACAGATCCATCAGTTAGTACGCCATCAATATCAAAAATAAAGGTGGTGATGTGATTTAAGTACTCTTTATAGCTTTTATCTTCCATGTGTTTTCTTTATTGATTGTGTAAGCAGTTCATAAATGGCCTTATGTTCCTCACTTTCTAGTTGTTTTAAGTGTTTTTTTATGGTTTTTTTATCATTGCGCTTTGCAGGCCCTGTTTGCGCCATGTAAGGTGAGACCTCTTGAACTTTTTTTGCAGTTTCTAAAATCAACGGTTTAAGAATATCAAAATTGATATTTTTGGCATCACTTATTTCATGGGCAATACGGTATAATTGATTGGTGAAATTATTTACAAAAACAGCGGACAGGTGTAGTGTTTGACGTTGTTCTGTGTTGATTTTATACCAATTACTTCCAATAGCATTAGCCAGTGCTTTAAGGGTTTTTAAATCCTTTTTGTCAAGTGCTTCAATGCAAACTGGAATTTCAGAGAAATTGACAGCTACATCCTTTGAGAATGTTTGTAACGGATAAAAAACACCTCGCCTGTTTTTTTTGTCTAAATCGTAAATATTCACACTGCCTGATGTGTGTACCGTAAATCTGTTCTCAAAAGGAAGTCTTTGTGAAAGTTCTGAAATGGCATCGTCACTTACAGCTAGTACATATATATCGGCTTTTTTCAAAGCTTGTATATCATTGGTGATTTCAACATTATTTTTGTAGCTGCTTATTTTTTTTATATCTCTGTTGAACCATTGCTTTACGGTTATACCTTCAGCATCTCTAAAAGCCTTATAAAGATGTGTTGCAACGTTTCCTGCGCCTAAAAGACAAACTGTAATCATATGGCTAAAATAAGTAAGTATTATATGATATAAAAACAACAAGCATTATCTTTGTTAGCGTATGGATAAAAAAGATATTAAAACCCGTGATGATGTTCATTTACTTGTATCATCGTTTTATGATAAAGTAAAAGAGGATGCCTTACTGGGCCCTTTTTTTCTACCTATAATAACAGATTGGGAGGCGCATATTGACCGGCTTACATCATTTTGGGAAACCAGTTTATTTATGACCCGAAAGTTGGAGCATAAATATTATGGAAATCCTCTTGAGGTTCATGTTAAGGTCGATCAGGAAAACAATCAAAGTATTACGGAACATCATTTTGGCATATGGCTTAATTTATGGTTTCAAACCATAGACGAATTGTTTGTAGGTGAAGTAGCAGATAATGCTAAACGCAGAGCCAGAAAAATGGGAACTTTTTTGTATTTGAAAATATTTGAAGCGCGTTAGTAATTTGCGTAATTTTAACAACATTTCGCGAGCTTCAATGACTTAAAACTAAACAAAAAGCATTAAATTTGCACGACCCAATTTTAGAGTCTCATACTATGCTTAATAAACTCTCCAAAATTCTATTTTCTACCCGTTTAACATCCATTTTATTTATTGCTTTTGCTGCTGCTATGGCTATTGGTACATTTATGGATGCTGGACAAGAGACATCGCCAACACCTTATACACGTAATTTGATTTATAATACATGGTGGTTTGAAGCTATTATGTTATTATTTGTAATTAACTTTTTAGGAAATATTAAAAAATATCGCCTTTGGCGAAAGGAGCAGTGGGCGACACTAACATTACACTTATCCTTTATTCTCATAATTGTTGGAGCAGGTATTACCCGTTATATTGGGTTTGAAGGAATGATGGCTATTCGTGAAGGTGAAACCGAAAATGTATTTCTTTCCCAAAAAACGTATATCACAGCCTACATTGATGGTGATTATATGATAAATGGGTTACCGCAGCGTAAAATTGTTGAAGAGGAAGTTGACTTTTCGCCTAGATTGGATAACGATTTTAAAATTACAGAAACCTATAATGATCAACCTGTGGTTTTTGAATTAGAAAAATTTATTGCTGGAGCTGAAAAAGATATTTTGCCGGATGACGAAGGTGAAGAATACCTTAAACTTGTTGAAGCAGGAGGTGGTGCGCCACACAATCATTTTTTAAAATCTGGTGAAGTTCAGAGTATTCATAACATCCTTTTTTCATTAAATAAAGAGGTGGATGGTGCTGTAAATATCACTTATAGTGATGGTGAGCTTAACATACAATCGCCTTTTGAAGGTGAGTATATGACTATGGCTACGGGCAATACAGGTAAATTGGTCAAAGATAGTATTCAACCATTGGTACTGCGTTCACGTTACATCATTGGTAATATGCAAATGGTATTTCCAAAACCCGTTGTAAAGGGTAAATTTGATATTGTTAAAAAATCACAGTTATTACGAGGCGATGAAGATGGTTTGGTTTTAAAAGTAACTTCAAAAGGTGAAACAAAGCGTATTAAATTATTAGGAGGTCAAGGTTATAGTAAACCATTTGAAGAGGTATCAGTTGGCGGATTGGATATTGCTGTAAAATACGGCTCTAAAATATTAGAATTACCGTTTAATATAAAACTCAATGATTTTATTGCTGATAAATATCCTGGTACTGAAAATAGTTATTCGGCATTTGCCAGTGAGGTAACAGTGTTGGATGAGGAGCAGGGCGATTTTAATTATCGCATTTTTATGAATAACATTTTAGACCACAGAGGGTATCGTTTTTTTCAATCTGGATTTGATCCTGATGAAAAAGGCACGAAACTATCGGTTAATCATGATATGTTAGGTACTTGGGTAACCTATATTGGGTACTTTTTACTGTACCTTGGTTTAATGGCTATTTTATTTGATAAAAATTCGCGTTTTGGTGACTTAAAGCGTTTACTTGAAAAGGTTAAAAATAAAAAACCCAAAGCTGCAGCTATACTGTTTCTGTGTTTGGGCCTTCAAGGATATTCACAGACGCATAGTGTAAATGATGGTCATGACCACGGGAGAACTTCAAAAGCACAAATAGATTCTATTTTAAGAGCCAATATCACACCCAAAGATCATGCTGATAAATTTGGGCATTTGGTTATACAGGATGTTAGTGGCCGTATGATGCCTGTCAATACATTTGCTTCTGAAATGTTACGAAAATTGAGTAAGCATGATACTTATGAGGAATTTGATGCTAATCAGGTGTTTTTATCTATTCAAGAAAGCCCATTGTTATGGTACAATGTACCAATCATTTATTTAAAACCTCAAAAAGGTGATTCTATCAGGAGGTTAATAGGTGTAGAAAAGGATCAGAAATATATCGCTTTAGTTGATTTTTTCACGCCTGAAGGTAATTACAAACTGGCTCCTTATCTTGAAGAAGCTTATAAGGCTCAAATCCCTAATGGTTTTCAAAAAGAATTTAAGGAAACTGATCAACGAGTCAATTTGCTGTACAATACTATAGATGGTTATGCGCTGCGAATTTTCCCCTTACCTGATGATGAAAACAATAAATGGATTTCGTCAATAGAGTATAGGCGAGAAGGGTATAAAGAGCAAGTAAAAGATTCACTTTACGGGAACTTTATCAATAATGGATTTAGTGCCTATTTAATGACATTGAATAATGCCAAAAAATCAGGTGATTATTCTCAAGCTAATGAGATTTTAGAATCCTTTACTAAAACGCAAAGAAAGTATGGTAGCGAGGTGATGCTTTCCGAAAAGAAAATTAAAACAGAAATAGCCTACAATAAATACGATATTTTTAAAAAGTTGTTTAGCTGGTATCTATATGCAGCAACGATTTTATTTGTGTTATTGATTGTTCAAATTTTCAAGGATAAAAGTAAATTGATTGATAAGCTTACAAACTTTAAATATGTTATTCATGCCCTGTTTGCTTTGCATACTTTAGGTTTAATTGCCAGGTGGTATATTTCGGGCCATGCGCCTTGGAGTGATGCTTATGAATCCATGATTTATGTAGCTTGGGCTACGATGTTTTTTGGACTTGCTTTTGGGCGTAAGAGTGATTTAACCATTGCTTCAACTGCTTTTGTAACGTCAATGATTTTGATGGTCGCGCATTGGAACTGGATGGATCCTGCCATTGCAAATCTACAGCCTGTACTAGATAGTTATTGGCTTATGATTCATGTTGCTGTTATTGTGGCGAGTTATGGGCCTTTTACGTTGGGAATGATACTAGGATTGGTAGCCTTATTGTTAATGATTTTTACTAACAAGAATAATAAGGATAGATTATTATCTAAAATTAAAGAGATTACCATCATTAATGAAATGGCATTAACTGTTGGGTTAGTTATGCTGACCATTGGAAACTTTTTAGGTGGAATGTGGGCTAACGAAAGTTGGGGACGTTATTGGGGATGGGATCCAAAAGAGACTTGGGCCTTAATCAGTATTATGATTTATGCGTTTGTCATTCATATGCGATTGGTTCCAGGGTTACGTGGTCGTTTTGGTTTTAATTTGGCATCTATTATTGCCTTTTCCAGTATAATGATGACCTATTTTGGAGTGAATTTCTATTTAGCTGGATTACATTCTTATGCCAGCGGAGATCAAATAGTGAGTGTAAAGTTTATCGCTATAGCCTTTGGAATAGTTGCTGTAATAGGTGTGTTAGCGTATAGAAAGTATGTTAAGTTCTACAAAAAATAATATTTCATAATTAGTTCACATGAAAATCTTCAAAGAGTTCAAAGAGTTTGCTGTAAAAGGCAATATGATGGATATGGCTGTTGGTATTATAATAGGAGCCTCATTTAATAAAGTGATTGATGTACTGGTAAAACAAGTTTTCTTACCACCACTGTCTTTGCTTACTGATGGCGTTAATTTTCAAGATAGACGTATTATATTAAAAGATGCAGTTACAGATGCTTCAGGAGCCATTGTAACAAATGAGGTTGCTATTGGTTATGGTGCATTTGGTGAAGTGCTGCTGGATTTTATAATCATTGGTTTTACCGTTTTTGTTGTGGTGAAATTCATGAATCGTTTACGAAAACGTGCCCAAGACACAAAAGACCATACGGTAGCGACCCCAAAGGACATTGAACTCTTGTCAAGACTTTCGGAATTAATGGAAGAACAGAATAGATTACTAAAATCTAGGTCGGAATAATTATAGCTTTATTGGATTTTTATCCAAATTTAAATCATCTAACATATCTTGTGTGAACTTGTAATGTCCACGACGTGTTATGATTCTAAATTTGTGATCTTTCATCCTGGTCAGCACGTCTAAAAAACGCCATTTTGACTTAAGAAGAATAGGCTCTTCTGATTTTAAGCTTATTTCAAAATAGTGTTTTCTACCAGCTTTTTCGGCAACAATGTCTGGCGTGATCGTAACGTCACTGCCTTTTTTGTGATACGATTTTGGCGTTTCGTAACCGTCAACATCAGCTTTGATATTGTCGTAACCTAAATTTTCTAAATAACTTAATGATTCTTTTAAAAAAACGGTATTTTCCTGTTTGTCTGTTGTAGTCATAACTGTAAAGATAGCAAAAAAAAGCTAAAAAATCCAATTATATTTTATAACATTCTATAAATCAGCACAATATGTATTTCGTAGTCCTTTTTGAATTTTACAATATATTTACCATATTTGTATGCCTATGATTGTTTAATATAACCATTTAGATGAGTCGTGAACTTAACGACGTTTAGTTTCAGGTAGTACTTAATTACCTGATGTTTTTTATATTAAACAATTTCAAAAATGCAACAACAAAACATTTCTTTAAAAAAACTATTTCAATATTTTAAGATGGCTGTTTCTGGAAAGGAGCAGGAGTTTACATCTGGAAGTATCAGGCGTGCGGTATTTATGCTTTCAATACCAATGATTCTTGAAATGCTCATGGAATCTATTTTCGCACTTGTAGACATTATGTATGTCTCACAAGTTAGTGTAAATGCTGTAGCTACTATTGGTTTAACCGAATCCGTAATTACACTAGTTTATGCCATAGCTATTGGTTTGAGCATGGCAGCAACGGCTGTTGTGGCTAGGCGTGTTGGAGAAAAGGATATACCAGGTGCCTCAAAAGCTGCGGTTCAGGTTATTATTTTAGGTGTATTGGTGGCTTCAATTATTAGTGTATTTGGTATTATATATCCAAAAGAGTTGCTATCATTAATGGGAGCAGAGCCTGATTTAATTGAAGAAGGATATGGTTATACAAGGGTTCTCATAGGTGGTAACATCACCATCATGCTTTTATTTTTAATCAATGCAATATTTCGTGGTGCTGGAAATGCTTCGGTAGCTATGTGGACATTGGTATTGTCAAACGGGTTGAATATTATTCTAGACCCAATTTTTATTTTTGGTTTTGGACCAGTTCCCGCTTATGGTGTTGAAGGAGCTGCCATTGCCACCACAATTGGACGTGGGACAGCTGTTCTATTTCAATTAGGTATTTTATTTTATGGCTATAGTAAAATAAAAATCAAGCTTAAGGACATGGTGTTACAAATGGAGGTCATGCTTAATCTGATAAAAGTCTCATTAGGTGGAATTGGACAATTTCTAATAGGAACATCCAGTTGGGTGTTTCTTATGCGCATTATGAGTGAGTTTGGTAGTGAGGTTTTGGCTGGTTATACCATAGCCATACGGGTAATGATGTTCACACTTATGCCTGCTTGGGGAATGAGCAATGCAGCTGCGACACTTGTTGGTCAAAACCTTGGTGCACAAAAACCTGATAGGGCTGAACAATCTGTTTGGAAAACAGGAAAATATAACGCTTGGTTTATGGGGTTGGTTTCCATTGCTTACTTGATTTTTGCACCTCAAATAATACTACTGTTTAATACCACTCCAGATGTGGTTAAGTATGGTAGCTTATGTTTGCGGGTTATTGCAGCTGGTTATATTTTTTATGGTTATGGTATGGTTATTATAAACGCCTTTAATGGCGCAGGAGATACCAAGACGCCAACTTACATAAATTTTGTTTGCTTTTGGTTATTTCAATTACCATTTGCATATATCATGTCAGTCTATTTAGATTTTGGACCTATTGGTGTATTTTCGGCCATTACTTTAGCCGAGGTTTTAATCGCTGTAATTGGAATTATATGGTTCAAAAAAGGCGCTTGGAAGTTGGTAAAAGTGTAGAACATTATTTGTAAATTAGAAGCTCAAATTATCATAAAGGTATGACAAAGAACAAATACGGGTTAAACACGGTTTGCACACATGTAGGAGAAGTTAAGGACACCCAGTTTAAAGGCGCTGTATCACCTATATACATGGCTACTTCTTATGAATTTAATGATGTTGATGTCAAACGCTACCCACGATATTTTAACACCCCAAACCAAGAATTTTTAGCAAAAAAATTAGCAGCACTTGAACATACCGAATCAGCTTTGATTTTTGGTTCTGGTATGGCAGCCATTAGTGCTATGTTTTTAACCTTCTTGAAAGCTGGTGATCATTTGGTTGTTCAAAACACGCTATATGGTGGAGCCAGTAATTTTATACGTGAAGAATTTCCCAAGTTTGGCATTGAATATACTTTTACTGATGGTTATAGCATTTCGGATTTTGAAGCAGCTATTCAGCCTAATACAAAGCTTATTCATATAGAAACTCCATCAAACCCTTTACTGACTATTACTGATATTGAAGGTGTGGTTAGATTAGCACAGGGTAACGGAATACTTACCACCATTGATAACACGTTTGCAAGTCCGGTAAATCAAAATCCTATAGATTTAGGTATTGATATTGTTATGCATTCAGCAACCAAATATTTAGGAGGGCATAGTGATATACTAGCTGGAGCCTTAATGGGTTCGGAAAAGCATATGGCCGAAATCTGGCACGTTGCAAAAAATTTTGGTGGAAACTTAAGCGATATGACAGTTTGGATGTTAGAGCGAAGCATCAAAACACTTGGCTTACGTGTAAAAGCGCAAAATAAAAATGCTAAACGGTTAGCCAAATTTTTGATGAAGCATCCTGATGTGAAAAAGGTTAATTATCCTGGTTTGAAGTCGCATCCAGATTACGAATTGGCAAAAAAGCAAATGAAAGGATTTGGAGGGATGCTCTCTTTTGAATTACAAGATGGATTAGACGCCAAGTTGTTTCAGAAAGAATTAAAATTAATAAAATCGTCCATGAGCCTTGCTGGTGTTGAAAGCACGGTGTTATCACCTCACCTTACATCACATGCTTTGTTGTCTCAAGTGGAGCGTGATAAAGTTGGTATTAGCGACCAATTAATTCGCTTTTCAGTTGGAATTGAATCTAAAAAGGATTTGATAACAGATATAGAACAAGCCATACAAAAAACAAAAGAACGGATACAAGTTCAATTATAAATAAAAAACATGAAATTAGACATATTAGCTTTTGGAGCACATCCAGATGATGTTGAGTTAGGTTGTGGTGCTACAATAGCCAAAGAAGTTGCCAATGGTAAAAAAGTTGGAATAGTTGATTTAACCCGTGGTGAATTGGGAACACGAGGCACAGCAGAAACTAGAGATAGAGAATCAGAAAAAGCAGCTGACATTTTAGGTGTTGCTGTTAGAGATAATATGGAGTTCGCTGATGGGTTTTTTGTAAATGACAAGACACATCAAATTGAACTGATAAAGATAATACGTAAATATCGACCTGAAATTGTATTGTGTAATGCTATTGACGATAGACATATTGACCATGGAAAAGGTAGTAAACTGGTTAGTGATGCCTGTTTTTTAAGTGGGCTTTTAAAGATAGATACTAAATGTGATGATTATGATGGTTATCAAGAGCCGTGGCGACCAAAAGCTGTTTATCATTATATTCAATGGAAAAATTTAGAACCACAAATTGTAGTTGATGTTACTGGTTTTATTCAGACTAAAGTTGATGCTGTATTGGCTTATAAAACACAATTCTATGATGCGAATAGTAAAGAACCCGAAACACCTATTTCAAGTAAGAACTTTACAGATAGTATAGAATATAGAGCCAGAGATTTAGGACGTTTAATAAATACGGAACACGGTGAAGGTTTTACTGTTGAGCGGTATCCTGCTGTGAATAGTTTCTTTGATTTGAAATAATATTTTAAAAACGCTTTGTAAAAAAAAGGAAATAAATTACATTTGCAGTCCTATTTAAAATGGTGGTTGTAGCTCAGTTGGTTAGAGCGCCTGATTGTGGTTCAGGAGGTCGTCGGTTCGAGACCGATCTTCCACCCAAAACAAAAGCCTTTCAGATTTCTGAAAGGCTTCTTTTGTTTATAAAGTATTGATTGTTATTCAGTAGCTTTATCAACTACAATTCTATTAGCTCTGTTTGCTAATTCCCAAGCTGTATAGAAAATTAAGCGTGTTCTATTTTCTAATAAATCATAACGAATTTTATCAGGCGTGTCACTTGGCTTGTGATAATCAGCATGTGTTCCGTTGAAATAAAATATTACAGGAATATTATTTTTAGCAAAATTATAATGATCCGAACGGTAATAAAAGCGATTAGGATCATTGTCATCATTGTAAGTATAATCAAAATTCATATTGATATACTTGTTATTGATTTCTTCAGAAATATTGTGCAGTTCAGTACTCAACTTATCACTTCCTATTAAATATAAGTAATTATCATCACCAGCTTCTTCGTGTTTAGGATCAACACGGCCAATCATATCAATATTTAAATCGGCAACAGTATTTTCTAACGGAATAATAGGATCCATATCGGTATAATATCTAGAACCTAATAAACCTTTTTCCTCACCTGTAACATGTAAAAAAAGTATTGAGCGTTTTGGTCCGTGACCCTTTTCAGCAGCTGTTTTGAAAGCTTCTGCAATTTCAATAATGGCAATGGTTCCAGAGCCATCATCATCAGCCCCATTGTAAACCTCACCATCTTTTACGCCTTCATGATCCAAGTGTGCAGAAATTACAATAACTTCATTTGGCTTTTCGGTTCCTTTGATAAATGCCGCTACGTTTTCTGAATTAAACTCATTTGAAGCATTTAAATATTGAAGACTTAAAGATTTTGAAATGGTTTGAGATTCAGAAGCCGTTTCAATATCCTCTAAAATAGCTTTGGCTAAATCTGTATTTATTAATAAGTAATACATGTCTTCAGCATTTCCTTTAAGTGACATACGTCCACTTGATCTGCCAAATCTACTTGCTGCCATAGAATAAACGTCAGGATGGTAAAACAAAACAGCAGTAGCCCCAAGTTCTTTAGCCACATCACGTTTTGAAGCGAATTCCTGTCTGAAATTTGACCATTTTGAGGATTCAGTTGTGCCACTAATCACATAATTACCATCATCATTTTTAGGTTCGCCAGATTTAATCAATACCACTTTTCCTTTAACATTTAAATCTTTATAATCAGAATAAGCAGCATCTTGAATACCGTAACCAGCAAAAATAATTTCATTTGTTTCTAGACCACCATCTTTGGCAGTTGAAACTGATACATAATCATCAATACTGGTAAACTTAACATCATTTACTGTTAAGTCAACTTTTGGAGCTTCCATGACTTCCAAAGGGACATTTTGAAAATAATCACCATCAGATTTTGCAGCTGGAATGCCCATATCAATGTAGTGTTGCTTTAGGTAATTGACAGCTTTTTTCTGACCAGGTTGACCAGTTTCTCTACCTTCAAACTCATCAGATGCATATATATATAACATTTCTTTTAATTCATCAGAAGTGATGGTATTGGCATAATCAGTAGGATTGGCAGGTGCTTTGGTTTTAGTCGAAGCAGTTTCTTTGGAAGAACCACAGCTAAAAATGATGAAAGCAAGGCTTAATAATAAAAACGGTTTTCTCATAAAATTATCGTTGTGTTAGATATGTAAATTGTGATGCGATATTACAAAAAAGTGCAGTAATTAAGCCGATAGGAATCAGCTTTTTAACAAACTTTAACACGTGTTGAAGTGTAATACTTATAAATTTATATTGTGCACTAAAGTTGTTTCTTGATTTGCTAAATGCCAGGCCGTTGCAAAAATAAGCCGAGTTCTTTTTTCTAATAATTCATATTCAATTTTATCAGGCGTATCACTAGCTTGATGATAGTCACCATGCTCACCATTAAAATAGAAAATGACTGGAATGTTTTGTTTAGCAAAATTATAATGATCAGAACGGTAATAATACCTGTTTCTATCGTTCTCATCATTATAGGTATAATCTAAATCGATATTGAAATAGCGATTATTAATTTTTTCGGAAATGTAATGTAACTCCTTGCTTATTCTGTCAGAGCCAATTAAATAGAGGTAGTTGCCATTATCTTTATGCTTATTATCAATTCGCCCAATCATATCAATATTTAAATTGGCCATGGTTTTTTCTAATTCAAAAATGGGGTTTTCTGTATAGTATTGTGAACCTTGTAAACCAATTTCTTCAGCAGTAAGATGTAAAAATAACACACTGCGTTTAGGTCTATGACCATTTTCACTTGCTATTTTAAATGCTTGCGCCATTTCCATTATGGCTGTAGTCCCTGAACCATCATCATCAGCTCCGTTATAAATTTTTCCGTCCTCAACACCTAAATGATCCAAGTGCGCAGAAATTATAATAACTTCATCCGGTTTTTCGGAACCTTTGATAAATGCTAAAACATTTTCGGAACTACCAGTACCTTCAGGAAGATAGGAGGCAGGTATGTTTTGAAAATAAATGGTGTCATTAATTGGAGAGTGAATCCCTTGTTCTTTATAATAAGATTTTAAAAATTCAGCAGCTTTTTTTTGACCTTCTTTTCCAGTTTCTCGTCCTTCAAAGTCATCAGCGGAAAAAGCATAAAGTTGCGACTTTAATGCAGAAGCTGTTATGGTATTGGCGTAAGTCATAACTGTCGTACTATCACTTAATTGTATACCTTCTTTCAGGTTTTCAATTTTGGTACTGTATCGTGTGGTGGCACAGGAGCCTACTAGCGTAAGCGCAGAAACAATTAATAAAGACTTCATTGATTAATAGCTAATTATCAGTCAAATAAAACAAAAAATTGCTAAATAACCATGTTAAAAAGTATTAAATAATACTATTCTAAATCGATGTCGTCCAAATCCAAATCATTCAGCTCTTCAATAGCATCTTCTTCCGATTGGATTTCTTTTTGTTCAAGTTCTTCCGTATCTCCAACTTCTGAAGTACTATAAATACTTTTATAAGTGGCTAATCCTAAAGCCAGAATAGTTAAAAGAAAAGCAAGCTTTATAGTGTGTTTAGGTTTTTCTTGTTTGTTAGATAAATACATGGCAACGAGTCCAAAAATAAGCGAAGCGATTGCAGGTATAAAGGCAAGGTTTGATACAGGTAATACTGAAAGTATAACCGCTAGAATAGCAGCGATTAAAGCCAATATGACGCATAATTTTCTCATGATTTTTAATTTTTTAGTCCAGAAGCTGATTTTATTTTCAGTTCACCGTTGCCCACAGGTATTTTAAATTTGGCATATACTGGGATTTTGTTAGCATCAGCTGTTAACCAAATTAAATTATTATTACTGCCACTTAAAACATTGCTATTACTTATGGTAACAGCCAATTTATGACATGATTTACTGCCAATTTTAGTATTTATCGTTTCGGTACCTTTATATATTACTGATATTTTTAACTCCTTGTTGTCAAATAAAACAGTAAAGTTATAGATCTTATTTGGTGTTGCCTTTGATAAATCTAAATTCCTTATTTTATAAATTGTAGTAACTATATCAATTGTTGATGTTCCAATAGACAGTGTTTTGTTTTCCTCATAAAAACCACCAGTTTTAGCTTTTTTGCGCTTGGTACTTTCTACGGTGTTGGATTTATGTTTAAACTTATATTGCATGAATTTATAATAGCCACCTTCATTAATATCCCTTTTGTGTAGGTAAGGTGTCAATGAATTCATATTAACGTAGCTTTCATATAAATCACGTATTTTAAAAAAATTATCCCACTTACTGTAGGTTGTTGCCGTACATTTAAGTTTTAATAGTGTGGCGTTAGATGTTTTTACAGTGTTTGTTTCCATAGTTACTTCAGCTAAATCTGTCATCAAGCCAGACATATTATAAGCAGCTGTAAATGTCAATTTTTCGTTAGACGAAACAGCATTGTTTTGACAATAGCCTAAAACAGAAAAAACTAAAAAGGTAGTTAGTAAGAAGTATCGCGCCATAAACATGAATTTAATAGATAACGTGTATTTTACATTTATCGTGCCGAAAATACAAAAGGTTTCTATAATAATTCTAATAAAAATTTAATGTCTTAAAGCGGCATGATATTTATCATTTTATATTTAGAATAATAATGCTAATTTTAGATTACTTATTCATTAAATATGAAAAACATACTTATCACCACAGATTTTTCTCATAATGCTTCACATGCTGCTGAATATATTATGAATTTATTTCAGTATGAAGCTTGTACTTTTTACATATTACATGTTGTAAAAGCCTCAAGTTTTATTTCAGATGATTTGATGAATATGAAGCCTTCTAGCTCTTTATACTCTCAATTAATAGAATCTGAAAAAATCAAACTGGAAAAGGAGGTTAAGCGTTTGGGTAATAGTTTTAACAATATTCTACATGAACTAGTACCAATAATTGATTATGATAATTTTCTTGAAGCCATTAACCAATGCGTTGAAAAAAATGATGTAGAGCTAATTGTCATGGGAACTAAAGGCGCGACTAACAGTTTAAAGAAGATTATTGGAAGTAATACGTTGCACGTAATTAGAAATTCAAAAACACCAGTTTTGGCTATACCAAGTAATTATGTATTTAAGCCTGTGCATAAAATTTTATTTACCACAACTTATCAAAATGAATATGACAAATCTGAATTAAAGATTTTAATTGATTTAGCGGAGCATTACAATTTTCAGCTTGACATATTGCATATGAGTGAAAATAACGCTTTAACAGATAAATCAAGTAAAGTTAAAACTCATTTGGCTAAAGCATTTGCTAATATTTCTCATGTCTTTGTAGAAGAAAAACATGCTGATTTTTTATATACTATTCAAAATTACATTAAGACACATAATATTGATATGTTTACTATGATTAATAGAAATGTGGATTTTTTCGATAGACTTTTTACTTCACAGAAAATTGAAAAAGTGGCTTATAATATTGGGGTACCCTTTCTAGCTTTACAAAGTTTGGATTGATGTTGTGTGAATACATAAAAAAAACCCTCCAAATAGGAGGGTTTTTTATGTTTAATCACTAAAACTAGTTAAGCACATTAGTATCTCACAAGTCTCACGGACTTTTGGATACCACTTTGGGTCACTTTGACAATATAGACACCACCATCGAGTTTATCCCCGAATACGTGTGTGCCATCAAATTTAAAGTCACCTTTATGTACCAGTCTATTATTCATATCGAAGACTTCAACAATAACATTTTCTGTACTGATAGCCGTTTTCAATCTTAAGTTAAAGTTTGAGTTAGAAGGATTTGGCCAAGCCGCAACCTCCATATCAATACCCATTCTTAAGTCATTATTATCGCTCACGTCTGTACCACCAGAAACAGGTTGGTCAACAGGACACGGATCACATAAATCATCGGCATTCCAGATAACGTTTTTGTTACCATGCACGCGGTTAGCAATAAAGAGTCCAGTCATATAAGTTGGCGCACCATTCTGGTTGCCTTTTACCAGTAACTCATGATAATAAGCATGAATACTAACGCGTACATTAGACCCTTTTTCAATCTGTACATCCTCATTGACATAGAAGACCACCTTGTTCGGGTCATCGTCATTAATAGTACCATTTTGAGCCAACATAAACTTCTCGTTTATAAAGACATTGGCACAGTTTTCAAATTCAATCGAAGCGCCATCAAAGGTTTTTAATTCATTAATATAAACATTAGACTGACTGAATATCACCGTTGCGTTTTGTTTAACAGTAATTACATCATAGACACTACCGTTAAGAGTCTGTGTCTGGTTGTTATTTACTGTAACATCTGGACTACCATTATTTGAATACGTGTTAAAGACAAACGGAGGAATCGTTGGGTTAGCCGGAGCAAACACTTGACTACCAATAGTACTACCTTGATTCAGGTTAAAGCTCACGGCCTGACCAAAATCAACCACAGTAGTTGCTTGGTGTAACTTGATATTACCAATATTTGGATCCATAGCACCCACACCACCTGATTGTACCAGGTTGTTACCATGCAGGAATACGTCCTCTTCAGCTAGTATGGTGTATGCGGCAGTAAGTGAACCAGCATCAAATCCAGTTACTTCAAACTCGGCATAAGCTGTACAGTTAGTAGCCGATGTGACCAGCACACCATAAATACCATTGCCAGCCACTTCGATAGAAGCCGTTTCTTCACCGGAGTTCCATAAGTATTCTACAGCCTCATCACTGTTGGCCGTTAATACAACTACAGCACCTTGGCAAAACTCTGGAAGCTCACTTTGTGAAATAGTGACTTCTGGGAAGCTACCATCAACGGTAACGACAGCTGTACACGTTGCACTATTACCATAATCATCAGTTACGGTAAGCGTTACGGTATTGTCACCCTCTTCAGCACAAGTAAATGAGCTCGGAGACACACTGTACGTTAAGTCATTATCACAGTTATCGGTACTACCATCTGCAATGGCATCAATGTCCGATTGAGATAGGGTATATGTACCATCAGGATCTAAATAGATTGTAATATCATTACAAACCGCAATTGGGTTCACCATATCCTCAACAGTTACAACAGCTGTATTACTAGCCGAATTACCATGAATATCTATAACTGTTAATGTTACGGTATTATCACCAATATTAGAACAGTCAAAACTGCTAGGTGATACCGAATAAGAATCAATACCACAAGCATCTGTAGATCCACCATCCACTTCAAGTGCTTCAATAGTCGCATTACCTTGGTCATCTAGTTGAATGGTAATATCCTGTGTGACAACATCAGGAGCCACATTGTCTTCTACAGTCACTGTAGCACTACAAGTAGCTGTATTACCATTAACATCTGTTACGGTCAATACCACAGGGTTAGGACCAATGTTTGAGCAATTAAATTCAGAGACATCCAATTCAAGAGTAGCAATACCACAAACGTCGGTAGAACCATTGTCCACCTGTGAAGGTGCTACACTAACAGTGCCATCTACACCCAGTTGCACAGTGATATCTTGACAAGCAGGAACTGGAGGAACCAAATCAACAACGGTTACATTACCCTCACAAGTAGAGACGTTACCGCTAGTATCAGTTACTGTAAGGATCACGTTATTGGCAAGATCTGTAATCTCTATATCGTGCACACCCAAGTTACCATAAGTACCTTGAGAGAACTGTGTCCATTCAGAAGCCAAGTTGGCAACAAAGGCATTAATATTACCTTGAAGCACATCCACATTTCTAACTAGTGTTGTACCAGCAGTGGTTACACCACCAGAAGACCATCCTGTACCAGGATTGTCACCAATGACACCAACCACATCAACAGCATTACCATCTTTAACAAGCGCTACAGCATCGTTACCATCAAAGGCAAAACCAGCAATTTGGTCGGCCTGTCCAGCACCATCGTTGCTTCCAAAGCAAAGGACATACACATCACGATCAGCAATGGTTCCCAAAATAGGAATCTCGTAAAGAGCGGTTGTACCGCCATCAGCATAAACCTTAAGGGTATAGTTGTCGCCTAATAAATCCACCGTATTACCTGTACCGTTAAATATCTCAATACAATCATTATCACCAGCACCATCAACATATTCAGAGATGATTAAACCATCAAGGTCACCACCAATATCTGAACAATCAAATTGTGTTTGTGATAGCGAAATACTAGCAATCTCACAGTTGTCGTACGAATCACCATCAATATCGTCTTCCGTAATACTACCATTACCAAATTCGTCTAATTGTACTTGTAAGCTTAAACAATTAACAACAGGTGCTTCGTTGTCTTCAACAGTTACTTCTGTAGTACAGGATACAGTCTGACCATTACCGTCATCAGCAGTCCATGTGACTACAGTGGTTCCTTGAGGGAATATAGCTCCAACAAGCGAATCACTGTTATTATAATCGTTGGTTATACTACCAGATGAGCAATTGTCAGTAAACGTTGCATCCAATTCAGTACCAACAACTGTATAATCACATACGCCAAGGTCTGTATCTAAAGTTGTATTTGGTACACAAGTAATCTCCGGTGCAATGTTGTCTTCAACACGTACAATGGCTACACAAGTATCAGAATTCCCATAAGCGTCTGTAACTGTTAAGGTTACTTCAACACCTCTAGCATCAACCGTATGACTACCTAAATCATCAGCATTATTTTGTGCAAATTCAGTCCATTCTGTTCCAAGAGAAGGGAACCCTGGAGTATTATTTATATTTCCTTTAGTGATATTGATGTTTCTTCTCAAGGTTCTGTCTTGAGTTTCATTACCCGCAACATTCCATTCAGCACCTGGGTCTTCACCAACACTTCCAAATATGTCAATAACATTTCCGCTATTTACTAATTCATAAGCATCATCACCATTATGACTTAAACTGCCCGAAGTTTGATCAGCTTCAGCTAAAAATGCACCATCGGCACTGGAGTTACAGATTACGTGAACATCACCATCTGCTATGGTTCCAGACAAACTAATATTAAATCCACTAGTGGTACCATTTGAGTATCTAACTAATGTATAGTTACCTAAATTTACTGAACTTCCAGTTCCGTTAAAAATTTCAATACACTTATTATTACCACTTCCTTCAATATATTCAGAGATGAATAAATCATTAATAGGTACTATAGCATTCAAATCATCACAATCAAATGAATTTTGATTGATTGCTAAAGACACATTGCTACAGACGTCATAAGATCCACCATCTAAATCAGCCGCTACTATAGATGCTGAACCATTTGAATCCAATTCAACAGTAAAATCTTGGCAGATTACAACGGGAGCTGTAGTGTCAACAACAGTAACCGTTGTTGTACAAGTGTTTTCATTGCCGTTATTATCTATAACCGTTAAAGTAACGGTATTTGAACCAATTTCAGCACAAGTAAAACTTTCAGGAGAAACACTCAAGCTAGCAATTCCGCAGGCATCATCACTTCCTAATCCAATAGCCTCAATATCTGATTCAGTTAAAGTGTAATCACCACTATCATCTAATGAAACGGTTATTGGATTACAAACTACTGTAGGGGCTGTATTGTCCTCAACAGTAATAGTTGCTGTGCATGTTGCCGTGTTACCATTGATATCTGTAGCGGTTAATATAACCGTATTGGATGCACCACCTCCAGAGGAAACATTTTGATTTGCATTTAGCATACCAGGGCTTTCAGCTGATGGTCCAGACCATGTAAAGTCTGATGAGTTTGAACCGCTACCAATAAGTTGTAAAGATTCTCCTATAGCGCCAGGCTCCGTAACACCAATGTCAGTTGAAGTTGTTCCTGAAGCAGGTCCATCTGCTGCAGTAATAGTACCTTCATAACTCAAGAATTCAATTACACCACTGTTATTATCAACTAGAGCTAATCCGTCTGGTGACCCATTTTGTAAACCATTAGCTGGTAATTGAATGTCAATAGCACCAAAACCAGTGCCTTCATTGTCAATGAATCCTGAAAGATTAATGGTATTGTAAACTGAACTATTTGCACCGTTGTATAAAACAATGGAGTATCCAGTTAAATCAAAATTAGCAGTACCTGCAATTTCTACAAATTCACCAGTATCTGTTCCCGAATTGTCATAATGAAGTTCGTTAATCCAAACACTAGGTATTACGACACCAGTAGTGGATACATCGCTACAATCAAATGTATCATTATCAACACTAAAAGTCACATCACCACAAGCATCTTCACTACCTAAACCAATAGCATTAATATCTTCCTGCGTTAGGGTATAGTTACCTGAAGCATCTAGTTCAACAGTGATATCATTGCAGACTACAGTAGGCGCTACATTGTCTTCCACAGTAACAATCGCATCACAAGTAGCTGTATTACCATTGTTATCTGTTACAGTAAGGGTTACTGTGTTAGTTCCTAAATGTGAACAATCAAAATCAGTTTGACTAGCAGAAAGGCTAGCAATGCCACAGGCATCGATAGACCCACCATCAATATCTTCAGCAGTTAGAACACCTACGCCATTACCATCAAGTTGTACAGTAAAGGATTGACAAACCGCATTAGGTGCAATATTATCTTCAACAGTTATAGTTGCTGTACACGTAGCAGAGTTTCCATTTACATCAGTAACAGTAAGAGTCACAATAGGTGATGAGCCGCCACCAACTGAATGGCTTCCAAAGCCATCAATAGTGTCTATGTCAAAACCATCCCATTCAATCGAAGGGTCAAATACATCTGTTCCATTGGTATCTCCATCGGTTACAGAAGCTTTTCTGCGGATGGTATTGTTTTGCGTTGAAACTACACCAGAACCCCATTCTGAACCTGGGTCATTACCTATTTGACCAATAACATCTATAATATTATTATTATTTCTTAATTCTATAGCATCATCTCCATTAAAGAAATTTCCAGGAGCATTATAATCTCCAGAAATAATAGTTGCACTATCATCACAAACTACAAATACATCACCGTCATTCAAGTTTCCAGAAAGATTTAATGTGTTACTAGGAACGGTGCCTCCGTTAAAATAAAATCTTAAGTTATAGTTTGAGAGGTCAACAGTATTTCCAGTTCCATTAAATAATTCAATACATTTATTATTTGAACTACCTTCCATATATTCAGAGATGAATAAGTCGTTTGAAGGATTAGCAGATGTGGCAACATCAGCACATGTAAAGTTTGTGTTGTCAACACTAAATGTTACATTACCACAAGCATCATCACTACCTAAACCAATTTCATTGATATCATTTTGAGTTAGTGTATAATTACCTGAAGCATCTAATTCAACAGTGATATCATTGCAGACTACAGTAGGCGCTACATTGTCTTCCACAGTAACAATCGCATCACAAGTTGCAGTATTACCATTGTTATCTGTTACAGTAAGCGTTACTGTATTAGTACCTATATGCGAACAATCAAAATCAGTTTGACTAGCAGAAAGGCTAGCAATGCCACAGGCGTCGTTAGACCCACCATCAATATCTTCGGCAGTTAGAACGCCTACGCCATTACCATCAAGTTGTACAGTAAAGGCTTGACAAACCGCATTAGGTGCAATATTATCTTCAACAGTTATAGTTGCTGTACACGTAGCAGAGTTTCCATTCTCATCAGTTACAGTCAACGTAATTTGTGAGCCTCCACCTGATGATAAAGACTGTCCAGTATTTAAAGTTCCAGGACTAGCAGTTGTTGGCCCAACCCAAGGAGCAGTACCATCACCAGTCTGCTGCAAGCTTTGCCCAATAGGTGTGTCTCCTGGTTCTTCGCCAATATTTGTAGAGGTTGCTCCAGAAGCTGCACCATCACTAGCTATTACAATGCCTTCATAAGAAATAAAATCGACCACATTGCCTGAAGTCACTAAAGCTCTACCTTCTGAAGGACCGTTTTCAAAGAACTGACTATTCAAATCAGAAAGGTAGAAAGCAATGGCTCCAAAACCAGAGCCTTCATCAGGAATAATTCCAGAGAGTTGTACGGTGCTATCTAGAGCGTTATCAGAATCATAGGCTAAAAGGTCATATGCTGATAAATCTATTCCAGCAGTTCCAGCAATTTCAATAAACTCGCCGACGTCACCACCATCATTATCATAGTGTATTTCATTAATCCAAACACTAGTTGTAGAACTACTATTACTGGATACATCATCACAATCAAATGTATCATTATCAACACTAAATGTTATATCCCCACAAGCATCATCACTACCAAAACCAATTTCATTGATATCATTTTGAGTTAGTGTATAATTACCTGAAGCATCTAGTTCAACAGTGATATCATTGCAGACTACAGTAGGCGCCACATTGTCTTCCACAGTAACAGTTGCATCGCAAGTTGCAGTATTACCATTGTTATCTGTTACAGTAAGGGTTACTGTATTAGTCCCTATATGCGAACAATCAAAATCAGTTTGACTAGCAGAAAGGCTAGCAATGCCACAGGCATCGTTAGACCCGCCATCAATATCTTCGGCAGTTAGAATACCTACGCCGTTAGCATCAAGTTGTACAGTAAAGGCTTGACAAATAGCATTAGGCGCAATATTATCTTCAACAGTAATAGTTGCTGTACAAGTAGCAGAATTTCCATTTGCATCAGTTACTGTTAATGTCACAGTAGGAGATGCACCACCACCAGAAACGGTATGGCTTCCTAAATCATCAGAATAATCTTGAGTAAATTCAGTCCATTCTGTAGCCAGAGATGGAAAATCGGTGGCATCATCAGTATTACCTTGAGTAACACTAGCGTTTCTTATTAAAGTATTATTAGCTGTGGTATTACCACCCTGATTCCATTCAGAACCTGGATCTTGACCAATTTTACCAAAGACGTCAATAGGAGTGCCATCTTTTAATAGAACAACCGCATCATCTCCGTTAAAATTAATATTACTGTTAGTTTCATCAGACTCACTTAAGAAAGCAGAAGTAGAACTTGGGTTACATATAACATATACATCACCATCAGCAACAGTTCCGGATAACGGAATAGACGTTCCAGAAGTTGCGCCATTAGAATAACGTTCCAGAGTATAACCACTAGCTAAAAGATCAATAGCAGCACCAGTACCATTATAAATTTCAATACATTTATTGTTACTACTACCTTCAATATATTCAGAGATAAACAAATCAGCAAGAGTAGTTGGTCCACTAGCCACATCGCTACAATCAAATGTATCATTATCTACACTAAAGGTTACATCACCACAAGCATCATCACTACCAAAACCAATTTCATTAATATCATTTTGAGTTAGTGTATAATTACCTGAAGCATCTAGTTCAACAGTGATATCATTGCAAACAGCTGTTGGCGATTCATTATCTTCTACAGTAACCTCAAACGTACATGATGAACTTCCAATAGCATTGGTTGCAGTAGCAGTTACTATTGTAGTTCCTAACGGGAATACTGTTCCAGGATCATGAGAGTAGGTAATAGTTGAAGCAGGTATACCTGCATTGTCTGTAGCACTAAAGGTTACTACTGCTGAACACATATTTGCATCTGTATTTTGAGTAATATCTCCTGGACAAACTATTGCTGGTGCTACACCAACAACTTCAATATCAAAAACGCATGTAGCAGTATTGTTGTAATCATCAGTAAACGTATAAGTTACTGTTGTAATACCTATTGGGAATGTAGAACCACTTGATAAACCAGCCGTAGGGCTAGATGCTATGCTCAAAGTAGTTGCAGTACATGCATCAATAGCAGAAGGTTCTACCCAAGATACTATTGCACCAGACGCACTTGTAGCCGCTTCACTTAAATTAGAAGGACATCCTGTAATAGTAGGTGGTACTAATTCTACAGCTGGACTGCTAAATATATTAGATACTTGACCACAAGTAGTTACTTCGATATTAGCTTCACATGCATTGTTTAAATCAGGAACTGTGACTTCAATTAGATTAAAACTTTCGTTATTAATTGGAGCATTAATTCCATTGATGGCTACACTATTTTGACCTGGGTTAAAGTTTGACCCATTTATAACTAACACAGCGTTAGGTTGAACTGGGCTAGTACCTATAGAATTAATGATTGGTGGAAATACAGAATAAGGAATTAAACCGGAAGTAACTCCACAAGCATTCTCTACAGTAATACTGCCACTACATAATCCACTAGGTGAAGTAACAGTAATGGAATTGAAAGACTCATTTTGAACATTCACTCCAGGAACGCCATCAAAATATACCGTATTTCCAGAACTACTAAAATTTGATCCATTTATTACAACAGATACACCACCTGGTGTAGGCAATGCATTAGGATTTATACTATTAATTACAGGAGGGTTAGTATTGTATGGAATTGAATTAGAGACTAAACCACAAGTAGTTGTTACTGTTATACCTCCGTTACATAAATTTGCAGGAGAAATTACAGTAATTGAGTTTGTGCTTTCACTTTGTATTGTAGCAGATACACCATTAAATAGTACTTGATTTCCAGAAGAGCTGAAATTTGAACCATTAATAGTGACTGCTTGACCACCTTCAGTATTTAAACTATTTGGAGTAATAATATTTATACTAGGAATACCAGATCTATGTACTTCAATAGTATAAGTTGTACTCTCTCCACAAGATGTTTCTACAGTAATAGGAATAGTATTCAATCCTACATTAAGAGTAATTACTCCATCACCAGTAATGGTAGTATCTGGATTGTTGGCAATTGCCAAAATTGTTGTACTACTAATATTGTTGCATACTTCAGCAGTATAGCTAAGGTCATTAGGGTTAAAAGCAGGTACTATGTTTAAATCGGTTCCTGATAAAGATGAAAGTGACGTGTCTCCACTTAACCTTTCAATTTCTAAAGTATAAGTTGAAGAACCACAATCTGTTTGCACTACTATATCTCTTGTATTAATACCTACATTCAATGCAAAATTTCCATCACCAGTTATAGTGGCGAAAGCATTATTGGCCACAGCTGAAATAGTAGTATTAGTTACAGCATTACAAACAGTGGCTGAATAAAAATTGGTATTAGGATCAAACGGAGGTGATAATGTAACATCAGTTGCTAATAATGAAGATAATGTTGTATCATCTATAAGACTAAAACTAGCGGAGTAATAATTACCACCATTATCGTCTACATGTGTTCCAGACCCACCAGTATAAGTATAGAAAGCGGTGTTATAAACATCTATGGTGTAATTTCCAGGTTGTAAACCATTTAAAACGTTTACAAATGGTGCTGCCTGCCATGTTTGGTTTTGGCAACCATTTAAACCACCAGCATCGTTACTAGTGAATACTTGATTTAAAGTTATAAATGCAGGTGCTGTTGTTCCAGTTTCGTAAACCCTATAAAAATAATCTCCTCCCGTAATGTCACCATTACCAAAAGGACATTTGTACACATGATTTTTAAATCTTTGAATTACAAGTTCGTCTCCACAATCAAAACTTCCAAAATCAAAACCATTAAAATCTGAATTTCCGGTATCGTCTAATAAATCATAAGATGTTGCTGTGTTACCTGAAACACTTATTATAAGATTACTACCAAAAATTCCAGAATTTTCGTCTGGTGTGTTAGAGTCACAATCGTCATCTATACCGTTAAAATATACTTCGGTTGCACCAGGATTTACAGCAGCATCGTTATCATCGCAATCTATATCAACATTAAAGCCATCACCATCATTATCAGTTCCAGGACTAGTACAGATTTCTAGATTATTAAAATAAGCATTACGCTCTGAATTAAATCCTGCATTAAAATTAAACATACGTAAAATTGAAATAACCTGTCCACCAGAAGGGTTTTTTAAGGATTTACTAAAATTATGTGTAGCACCATTAAATAATTCTGTTATGGTAATATCTACTGTATTATTGGAGGCCATAGTCATGTCGAACTGTAAACCTTCGTCTGTAAAACCAATTCCAGTTCCTTCTGCACCATTAAGGTTATCTATAGTGTAGCTAGGTTGACCGTTTGAATAATAAAACTCTAAAAGATTTTCACCAGAATTATTTCTTAAACTAAAACCAACCAGACCGCCGGATTCAATCCAACCGTTATCCATTTGAATACTAAAGGTGTCTCCAGTACTTAACGGACTATCAAAGGGTCGAATCATTTCTGCTATTTGTCCAGAATTAGCAAATAAGCCCCATGCCGTACCCGAGCTATTTATATCACCATCACCGTTGTTGTCACCATCACCATTATCAGTAGAAGATGCAGTGAAATTTCCAGAATTACCTGTTGTTGTAAAACTCCAATTACCAAAGCCATCATTAGGCTCATTATTAAAGGCTGTTGTTGCATCCGATGATTGGCAGTTGAGAAGTCCTAAAACTTCTGTTGTATAAAGGTCACCTTGATATATTCCATAATTATAATTCCACGAGTAAATCAAACCATCTGTTGGATTGTATTGAGCACTAGTTAAATAAGAACCAGAAGTACCAGAATAATTTATCCAAGGAATTGAGGCTGCTGTTCCAGAAGACGTGTTCGTGTCATAAATATAATTTATTGAATTGTTAATTGAGCTATAAGATTGAATACAATAGACTTTTCCATCAATAACAAAAGCATTTCCAATAGATTTTGGATGATTCGTATTCCAAGTGGTTGTAGCTGTTAATGTGCTAGTGTCTAATTTACTGACTACTAGATTACCGCTATTAGTACTAGTGGAATAAATTACCCATAATCCATTTTCATCAACAGAAAAATCTATGTCACTAAAGCCTCCCCATTGATATGGATATGAATTATGAAACCCAGCACCTGGTAAGGATACATCCAAAGTGACTGATTGTGTTGCAAGGTTATATTTTACAAGATTGTTGCTGTTGTTTTTATTATAATATAAGTATCCGTTATAAACAACATGACCTGTTCCATCAAAAGTAAATGGTAAGATGTAAGTTTCATTAATTGTATTGGTCAATAAATCAGACAAGGATGCATACTCATAAACGGTTGTTTGATTATTGAAACCAGGTATTACATAAATTAATCCCGTGCCACTATCTACAACCCAATTACCATGGTATCCGGGATAGTTCTTAACAAATGTTGGTGAAGAAAATGTGACTTGTGCAAAACTATTAATTGAAAATATAAAAGTGAAGGCAATAAAAAACAGAAAGTAAAAACGTTTCATTGTGTTTTGTGTTGGTTAATAACAATACCAAAACACAAGTATCACCTTACAGAAACATTTAATAAATACAACTGTTCTGTTAGAAAATAATAAATTTAAAGTAGACTTTGGTTAGTCTCAACTTATCCCTAGTGAAGTAGATATGTTGATTAATAGCTTGTTAAAAGTAGGTAATTAAAAATTAAGTTCCCAAAATTTAAAGTTTAATAAATGGTTACGAAATTGTTTTTTCGATAAGTTGTTAAATTATCAAGATAAACCGAATTAAATAAATGTATATTTTAATTTTTAGAAACAACAACTTTCTTTGAGATTGTGCCATTAACGCTAACCACTTTTATAATGTAGTTGCCTTCGGCCAAATCCGTAACAGGAATTCGCAGGGCTGTACTTTGGTCCACATCGCTAACATCCCATGTAATAACACGCTGTCCAAGCATATTAAATAACGTAACGTCTTCTATCAATGAAGAATAAGGTGTGTTTATATAAATAACGTCAGAATCGTTTAGGTAATTAACAACCAAAGTATCCATATCATTATCCACTGTCGAAAGTATATTGTCAGGTGTAAAGGCAATATAAAAACGGTTTAAATAATCACCACCGTCTAAAGTATTAGTATAGTTAAAATCATTTATTAGGGTATAATTATCCGTTAATGCATCATATACATAAACAGTTATGTCTTCTTCAAAGTTCTCCAACCCACGTAACGATATCTCAAAAGTACCTGCATCTTCCAAGAAAATACCCAATGGATAGCGCTTACTTATATCAAACGCACCAACACCTTGTATGATGTAAGGCAGGTCTTCAATCATCCAAGACATATCATTAGGTAAATCTTCCGTATTAAGGGCATCATAACCGTAATCTACACCGTCGGTTGCTAGATTGTTTGGAACAAACCCTATCATAATAGGGCGTAAAGCCCCTTCAGGAGTTATAAAATCAACACGAACACGTTGAATAGGTTGTGTTTCTGGTCTGTTTTCAGCATGGCTTTGTGTACGCATAAACACAGAACCATTATCTGCAGCACCAGTAACAGCCTCTTTAACAAATACACGTTGGTCATTATTAAAAATAATATCACCGCCTGTGCTATTACCACGAACATTAAAACCTTGTGCAATAGGAATATAACGCTCTGGGATTTTTGATGGTGCGCCCAAACCACTAATTTCAGGTGGTGAAATTGCGGCATTACCACCAGTTAAATTATAAGCTGCAAACCCACCTTGGTACTCTACGGTATTATGAGTCATGTTAGACACATAATGTTCCCAGAAATAAATAGTTCCCAATGTACTAGCACTGTTATCATTTATAAAGGCATGGGCATCAATAGCCGACGGATACGGATTAGATACTAAGGCTTCATAATCAGCAGTAATAGGTGAAAGATACGTACCGTTATTAGGCTGCCCCACAAAAGTATAATTCTGATCTGGATCAGTTGTTCCACTACCTTTCATTAAAAACCCTAAAGGGACTTCAACAGGCGTTGCTTGATTTATTCGTACCCAGTCAGCATAGGAATTAACAGGATAGTTTTCATATATATAGAGCCATCTACTACTCATAGTTACTGGCGTTGTACTACCAATACCATCATGATCTGTGGTCCATTGAACAGGTTGCGAGCCATCATATAGGCTATTGCCTACTAAATAGGAAACTCCATCAGTACTAACAGGAGAGCCCCAATAATTATAATTGTAGTAATTGTTAGTGCCTTGTTGATCGCGATGTAAAGCACCAGTTCCTGAATAATCAACAACACTGCCAGTATCTTGTAGCAATTGTGATTCACCCACTAATTTTAAAACAGTGTCCGTACCATCAATCATTAAATAATCTGTAACTCGAAGACTTTGCCCATCAGTTGGATCGGTATTTTCAAGACGAAGTGTATTGGCATTCACTTCAAGTCCTAATAGTGTCAAATTATTATTTCCAGAAGAAATATTGTGTGAACTTCTTACAATATTCCAATCTACTTTGGTAGTACCATCAATGCCCATACTGTTTGGCAGTGCTTGCGAATTACCATAAAGCCATGTATTACTGTTCATCCAATCACCATCAGCAACTGATTGATAGGGTAGAGGTGCTGTTTCTGGTTGTAGGGTGGTCATATATCTTAAAACGCCATTAATAGCATTGCTATTGGAAACTAAATTACCACCAGATAAATCCGTGTTTTGGTTCATTTGGTAATAACCATTAAGGTCATTCCAATTCAATCCTGTGATATCCAAAGGCACTACAGATCCGCTAACAACTCCAGCATTATCTTCAATTTCTTGATTCATCATCTTACGGATTTGTGCTTCGGTAAGTGCTACATCCCAAATGCGGAGTTCATCCAAACCGCCATCAAAATAGTTATTTGGTAAATAGGGGGCATTAATAGTTTGATCCATAGCACCTGCAATACAATCAACTGTGTTGTCAATAGGTTCATTAGAATCAGACGTGCTATTGATAAAAATACCATCAATGTAAAGACTATAATCAATTCCATCATAAGTCACGGCAATGTGATACCAGCGATTATTGGTAATCTGAATACTACCAGATGATACCGATTGCCCATTATTCCAATGGAATGACACCACATTATTCACCAATCTTAAGTCGTAACCATCAACCAAGTTGGTAGCTTCACGCTTTGAAAAAATAGTTTGAATATTTGAATTTTGAGTATCAGACTTCACCCAAACTTCAATAGTAAACGCATTGCCTAAGTTGTAGTTATCTCTAAAGGTGATGTTATCATCCACACCGTCAAAATCTAATGCATTACAACCAATCATAGTAACTGTTATGCTATCACTAGTATCAATACATGGTTCTGGGTTGTCAATACTCCAAGTTAAAGTATAAGTTTCGCCAATATCACCAGTAAAATTAGATGTTGGACTATTGGCATCCGAAAATGAAAAACCACTGGTTTGCCCAGAGGTCACAGTCCAAGTTCCAATAGCATTCACACCATTTACTGCACTACCATTCAAGGTAATGGTTGTGTCAACACAAACGGTATTAGTAACATCAGCACCAGCATCGGCAGGTGCATTATATTCATTTACCGTTATTATAACTATGTTGCTGGTAATGGGTTGAGCGCATACAGAAGCCGATGAAGTCATAATAACTGTTATTTCATCACCATCATTTAAAACATTGGTAGTAAAAGTATCACCTGTTTCACCCATTACATCAATACCATTTATTTGCCATTGGTATATAGGTGTAGTTCCACCATTAGTAGGTGTAGCTGTAAAAGTAACCTCTTGGTTTTGGCAAATGGTTGTATTTGGTGTAGCAATACTAACGGTGGCATTGTCAGCCAAATCCGTTATAGTAACAGTAGCACTACAACTACTAATATTTCCATCATCATCTGTAGCTGTAAGGGTTACTGTATTACTACCTATATGGCTACAGTCAAACACATCTTGAGAAAGCGATAAGGTGAAACTGCAATTGTCAGTCGACCCATTATCTATATCACTTGCTAACAATGTAGCCATACCAGTTGAAGGATCTAGCCCCAAACTAAAATCTTGGCACACAATATTTGGAGATTCCACATCATTGACCGTTACTGAAAACGAACACGTATCGGTGTTTCCAAAAGGGTCTGTAACCGTATACTCTAACACAGTCGTTCCAATTGGAAAGGCATCACCTGATGATAATCCTGTTGCATCCGTTTGGGTTATGGTTTCTCCAGAACAATTATCATTTGCTGTTACCGAATAGTTTACTAAAGCTGAACACAGTCCAGCATCATTATCCACCACAATATCTGCGGGACAGGTAATGGTTGGTGAGGTAGTATCAACAACAGTTACAGTTCTGACTACCTCTATTGCAGCATTCCCTTCAGCATCCATAACATTATAGGTCACACTATATGAGCCAACAATACTTGTGTCAACTGTTGAAGCATCAATAATAATATCACTAGTATAGTCAGTACCAATACATGGGTCTATGGCTGTAGCACCTAACTCTGTATAAGGTGTACAGGCCTCTAGTATTTGTGGGTCGTCACCAATAAGAGTTATAAGGGGACCAGTGGTATCTACTACGGTTATGTTACGAATAACTTCTAAACCAGCATTGCCTTCAGCATCCATAACATTGTAAGTAACTATATAGGTTCCTGGAGTACTTGTATCAAGTGTTGAGTTATCATTAATAATATTAGCGGTGTAATCTGTACCAAAACATGGGTCAATAGCCGTAGCACCTAAATCTGTATAGACGTCACAGGCTTCAATAATTTGAGGGTCAGCACCATTTAGGGTTATAATTGGACCACTAACATCAGCAACATGAACTGTTCTAATGATTTGTGCTGCTGAATTACCACTCGCATCGGTGACATTGTAAGTAACTGTATAACTTCCAATGGTACTAGTATCAACAACAGAATTATCGATGACCACACTAGCCGAAATATCTCCAAAACATGGGTCAATAGCCGTAGCTCCCAATTCTGTATATGTAGAACAATCTGCAACAGTTAGCGGATTTGGACCTACAAAAGTTAGAGATGGAGCTGTAGTATCAACTATAGTAACTGTCCTAATAACTTGTGTTTGTCCACCATTGGCATTGGTGATTGTATAGGTGACATTGTAAGTGCCAACCATGTTCATATCTAAAGATGATGTATCTATAACCAAACTGCTGGAAATGTCACCAAAGCAATTATCTATGGCAGTAGCTCCTAATTCAGTATAACTACTACAGGCTTCAAAAGTTTGTGGGTTACTTCCATTTAATGTGATAACTGGATCTTGTGAGTTCACTACAGTAACATCAAAAGAACATGTTGCTGTCTTACCAGCAGAATCTATAGCTGTATAAGTTACAGTAGTAGTTCCAATTGGATAGGTATCACTGGCATCTGCTCCTCCAGAATTATAATCGTTTGTAATAGATACGATAGAACAATTGTCCATTGGCACTGCCAAAGGAATCGTAATTGTCGCATTACATTGTCCGGGATCAGTATTAGCAATAACATCTGATGGACAGTTAATATTAGGATCTTCTTCATCAGTAACAGTCACATCTTGAGTACAGGAAGCAGAATTACCAGCCCTATCAGTAACAGTCCAAGTTACCGTAGTGGTTCCTACAGGAAAAGCACCACCAGCTGGAATACCAGTCGGAACAATGAATAACCCAGAACAAGAGTCGAAAGCTGAAGGATAAACACCAATAGCATACATATTAACTACAGCAGTACAATCGCCAGGATCATTTACCGTAACAACAGCATCTTCGCAGACAATAATTGGATCAGTATAATCATTAACAGTAACATCAAAACTACAAGTAGCAGAATTACCAGAAGCATCTTCAATATAATAGGTAACGGTTGTAGTACCTGCCAAAAAGTCCTCGGAACTAGCATCATTAATTCCAGTTGTAGCACTAACAGCTGTAGTAGCACCAGACAATGTATAAGTTTGTAAAGAAATGGCTCCGCAAAAATCGGAAGTCGTTGGAGTTAGTGAAGGAACTTCTTGTGGACATCCAACAATAATATCACTAGGACAATTAATAGTAGGAGGCGTTACATCAGGGGAACATTGCCCACGTATACTTGTACATGATAGCAAAGTAAGAGTAAAAAACAAGAATCGACTCTTAAATCCCACTTAAATTATAGTTATTGGTTGATTATATTGTTACCCATAGCAGTAAAAACATCAAAAATCAAGTAATTGTAGTATTTGATGTTTATGTTATTTACTCATAGGAATTGGGAAAATAAATGTACTATCAATATATAGGGCTATCAAAATAACTCGATGAAGTGCATGATTATCATTTGAATCGTTAACTAATTTATAATTAGAATTTTAAACAAAAAAAACCAGAACTAAATGTTCTGGTTTTTTGCGGAGAAAGAGGGATTCGAACCCCCGGAGGTGTGACCCTCAACAGTTTTCAAGACTGCCGCATTCGACCACTCTGCCATTTCTCCTTGAGTGCCTCATTAGGTATTCCCTAAATGCGGATGCAAATATAGAACCCTTTTTCGTTTCTTTCAAATAAAAGACTGAAATTTTTATACAAAATTTCTAATCCGTTAGTTGAACCAAAACAGTATTACTATTTTTGCTATTCTAAATTAAGATTCATGGATGTTATTGGACATTTACAATGGCGTTATGCTACCAAAGCTTTTAATCCTAGCAGGCTAATTAGTGAGGAAAAACTACAAGTTATAAAGGAAGCCTTTAATTTAACAGCCACGTCATACGGTTTGCAACCTATAAAATTAGTTGTGTTTAGTGATAAAGAATTGCAGTCCAAACTGATTCCAGATACCATGAATCAGAAGCAAATTGCTGAAGCTTCTCATGTTTTAGTGTTTTGTATTGAACGTGTAATTGACGAAGACTTCGTGGTTGAATACTTCAATCGTGTTCATGATATAAGAAAAACACCAAAATCTGTTTTAAAGCCTTTTCAAGATTTCTTAATTTCAGATTTCGAAAAGAAACCGCAAGAACTTATTGAAGAATGGGCAACTAATCAGGCCTATTTAGCCATGGGAAATATATTGACAATTTGTGCATTGGAAGGTATTGATTCTTGTCCTATGGAAGGATTTAATCCAGAAAAATATGATGAGATTTTAGGGTTAAAAACACGCGGTTTGAAATCGGTTTTGTTGTTACCAATTGGTTATCGTGCTAAAGATGACATGTTTGCCGATTTTAAAAAAGTTAGAAAGCAATTAAAAGATTCTATAATTACTTTATAAAATAAACTATGCCTGGATTTGAATTATTTGGAGATTCGGAACGCAAAGAATTGCAAGACGTATTAGATAATGGTGTTTTGATGCGCTATGGCTTTGATGGTATGCGTAATGGCCATTGGAAAGCTAAAGAGTTAGAGAAAGCACTTCAAGACAAATTGCAAGTCAACCATGCGCAATTGGTGTCTAGCGGAACAGCGGCAGTATCTGTTGCTTTGGCTACAGCAGGAATTGGAGCAGGTGATGAAGTTATAATGCCGACTTTTACCTTCGTGGCAAGTTTTGAAGCCATTATGATGTTGGGAGCCATTCCCATTCTGGTAGATATTGACGATACACTAACATTAGACCCCAAAGCAGTTGAAGATGCAATAACCAATAAAACAAAGGCTATTATGCCAGTACATATGTGCGGTAGTATGGCCAATTTAGATGCCTTGCAAGACATTTGTAAGAAACATAGTTTAATTCTTATTGAAGATTCATCTCAAGCAACAGGTGCAACTTACAATGGTAAACCATTAGGAAGTATTGGTGATTTAGGTTGTTTGTCTTTAGATTTTGTTAAGATTATCACTGCAGGTGAAGGAGGTGCTGTATTAACAAATAATGAAGCCTTTTATCGTCATGCTGACCAATATTCTGATCATGGACATGACCATGTAGGTAATGATCGAGGGGCAGAAACCCATCCGTTTTTGGGTTATAATTTTAGAATTTCAGAATTACATGCAGCTGTTGGTTTAGCACAATTGAGACGGTTGGACGAATTTGTTGCTATTCAGAAGAAAAATTACAGCATAATTAGAGAAGCGTTATCTCATATTCCTCAAGTTACTTTTAGGACTGTTCCAGAAGGTGGTGAAGAAAGCTATTCGTTCTTAAGTTTCTTTTTACCAGATTTAGAAACCTCTAGAAAGGTCATTCAGGCTTTTAAAGAAAACGGCATTGATGCCTGTTGGAACTACTATGACAACAATTGGCATTACATTAGAAAGTGGGAGCACCTCAAAACACTTAAAACTCTATATCCACTTTCTACGAAAGTCAAAGAAGGATTGGAATATCTCAAGTCACAGACTTTTGAGCAATCAAACCATTACATTGGCCGTAATATTTCATGTTTAATTAAATTGTCCTGGACTGATGAAGAGGTTCAAGAGCGAGCCAATAGGATGTATAAAGTGATTCATAATATTTTGAAAAATAGTTAATTAAGCTTAATTTAGATTGTTAACCAATTAATTATTTTAGTAAATGAAATCAAAAATTTTATTACCCATTCTAATTCTATTTTTAGTACTTGCTTGTAAAAATGATAATAAGAAAACGGAACCAGCTTCAGAGGAAATAGTAGAAGTTGAAAAAAACATTCAAGAACCTTCAAACGTTATTGAAATTGTTACACGTAGTATGGAATTTCAAAGTGTGGATACGATTCCATCAGGATGGAACACCTTTAAATACAGAAATTTATCAAATGAAACCCATTTCTTTTTATTAGATAAATATCCAGAAGGTAAAACTGTTGAAAACACGCTTACTGATGTAGCACCAGTTTTTGAAGAAGGTATGGATTTAATTAATGAGGGGAAATCTGAAGAAGGGTTTGCTGCTTTTGGTAAACTGCCAGAATGGTTTGGAAAAATAGTTTTTTCGGGAGGATCTGGCCTAATTGCACCAAAACATACGGCAACGACTACGGTTAAATTAGATCCTGGTTATTACATAATGGAATGTTATGTGAAAATGCCAAACGGAAAATTTCATACCATGATGGGTATGGCTAAACCTATTATTGTCCTTGAGGAGGATAGTGGAAACGAACCGCCTGAACCAACAATTAATATCACATTATCTGGTGAAGAGGGAATTAGCTATGATAAAGCCATTACAAAAGGCAAGCAGATATTCTCGGTATTTGTTAAAGATCAAAAACCTCATGAAAATTTTATTTGGCATGATATAAATTTGGTTAAGCTTGAAGGCCATGCAAGTGAAGAAGCGCTAGAAGCTTGGATGAATTGGGCAGATCCTAAAGGGTTAATAACACCTGTTCCAAGTGGTGTCACGTTTTTAGGAGGAGTCAATGATATGCCAGCAGGGCGGACCGGTTATTTTTATGCCGATTTAAAACCGGGTAAATATGCTTTTATATCTGAAGTCCCAAATTCTAAAAGCAAAGGTTTATTTAAGGTTTTTGAAATACTAGATTAGTAATTGACATACTCCACAATTTCTAAACCATAGCCAATCATACCAACACGTTTGGTCTGCTCGCTATTTGAAATTAATCGCAGTTTGTGTATATCTAAATCATGTAAAATTTGTGCACCAATCCCAAAGTCTTTGCTATCCATTTCGATACGAGGAGCTTTAACAATTTCACCAGGTGTTTGAGATTCTTTTAAGGCAGTAAGACGTTTTAGTAAATTCATCGACTGTGATTGTTGATTGATGAAAATAATGGCGCCTTTTCCAGCTTCATTAATAACATTAAACATGTCGTCTAACTTTTTATCGGCATTATTGGTTAAAGTTCCTAAAATGTCATGATTAACCAATGTGGCATTAACTCTAGTTAGCACAGGTTCTTGGTTAGTCCATGTACCTTTGGTTAAGGCAATATGAATCTGTTTATTAGTTGTTTGGTGATAAGCACGTAATCTAAATTGCCCAAAACGCGTTTCAATATCAAAGTCTTCTTTCTTTTCAATAAGAGAATCATGTTGCATGCGGTAAGCCACCAAGTCTTCAATTGAAACAATTTTCAAATCAAACTTTTCTGCTACTTTTATGAGTTGTGGCAAGCGAGCCATTGACCCATCTTCATTCATAATTTCAACAATGACGCCTGCAGGTTTTAGTCCAGCTAATCGAGCGAAATCAATAGCAGCTTCGGTATGTCCAGTTCTACGTAATACACCTCCTTGCTTGGCAACAAGTGGAAAAATATGACCAGGTCTAGCCAATTCAAATGGCTTGGTACTTGGATTTATAAGGGCATGAATGGTTTTAGAACGATCGCTAGCTGAAATTCCTGTTGTAACACCATTACCACGTAAATCAACCGACACCGTAAAAGCGGTTTCCATAGGATCCGTGTTATTATTAACCATCATATGTAAGTCTAATTCTCTACATCGATTTTCGGTTAGCGGAGCGCAGATTAACCCTCTACCATGCATGGCCATAAAATTAATGGTCTCCGGTGTAATTTTTTCGGCAGCTGCCAAAAAATCGCCTTCATTTTCACGGTTCTCATCATCAACGACAATAATGACTTTGCCATTTCTAATGTCATTAATGGCTTCTTCTATGGTATTTAATTTAATTTTCACAGCTTCTTCAGTGGTGTTAAGCATATCATAACAAATTAGTTTTGCAAAGATATTGCTTATTTTATACTTTTTGGTAGGACTTCTTTGAATTTGTTTCGCCTTACGTAGTGAACAACTGGATAAAACAACAAAGCTAAAATATTAGATAGGATACCATTTATGTAGAGTCTTGATTTTACCAATTCAAAAATTTTCGAAATTGTTGTACGCTCTTGAAAGAAATAAACAATATAAACAATCCAAGAAATAACACTTAATTGAATGCTCATTTCTGCAAAATCTGGTAATTTATTGTTCTTGAATACAAAAAACAAAATCAGTGTAATTGTCGCTATAAAATAAAATATCACAGCAATATTACTTATAGCTTTATAGTTTTTGTAAAATGAAGTAAATTTCAAGCTAGCTTCTGATGTTTGTACTATGTCAATGTCGCTATCTGTTTGTTTTTTGTTTTTTGTACTAAATAATTTTTTTAACGGTTCAAAAACATGGTCAAATTCAAATAAGCCTCTATCAGCTGTAGCTCTTTTGGTTAAATAATAGCCTAGAGGTAACATAATTACTGTTGAAAACCACGATGCAATTACAGGGTTTAGACTACCATCTTTTGCACTGTTTTTAGCGAAAATCCCTATAAAATGATAGGTTAAAAACAATAGAATAGCTATTACCATTGGTAAACCAATACCACCTTTTCTTATTAATGCGCCTAGAGGTGCACCAACAAAAAATAAAATTATACATGCAAAACCTAATGCTAATTTTTCATGTAGCGCAATAATATGTTTATTAAGCCAAATATTTCTTTCCTGGAAGTACTTGTCTTTGATTTCTACTATTTGATTAGAACTTTTTGTAGAATTCATTGCCATATCCAATAACTGAACTTTCTTTTTATTTGAAAAAAGATCTAAAATTTCGCCTTTATATACGGTGTTTTGTTTTGCATTCACACCTGTATTAAGAACCGGTAAGTTTGTGCGATTATATAGGCTGCTAGCAAAATCATTATAATCTTTATCTAATGATGTTTTTAGGGAATCAATGCTGTAATTTAGATCTGAAATGTTAAGCATGTTATACTTATCAGTAATGTTCTTTTCATCAAGATCTTTGTTGTTTAGTTCAGATAAATCAATGTTGATGGTATATTTTTCAAAGTAGCTTCTTGTCATTGGATATTTTGACCTGTCTTTGGGGTCACTAGGAGGTGAGTCATCATAAAAATAGCCATCGTGTAGAATGAACTTTAAGATATTGGAATCTTCATCACCTATAAGTTCCCCAGTTTTAGAAACTATTGTTGTATGGTTTCCAGGTGTTCGTTTCCCTGTTTTTTTATGAATAATGACTTGATCCAAGAATTGACCTCTATCGCCACTTTTTTTGGCTACTTTCAAGTTGTATTCATCGCCAATTTGATTGAATTGCCCTTCAGCAATAACCATAGCTGGTTTTAGTTGCTGAATGTTTTTACGTAGATTATAGGAATTATATTCACCCCAAGGAATGACATTATTTGCAAAAAAGAAAGTAGTAATGGCTAGCAAGACTATAAAAATACTTAAACCTGCCATAGACCTTTGTAATGAAATGCCTGTTGACTTCATGGCTGCAAATTCATAGTTTTCAGCAAAATTTCCAAAAACCATAATTGAAGCTAAAAGAATGGTTAGCGGAAGTACTAGAGGTATAAGTTTAGGAGAGAAGTAGAATAAAAACTTTCCGACTACAACGATATCTAAATCTTTTCCAGCTAATTCTTTGATATAAAGCCAAATGGTCTGTAATACAAAAATCAGCATGAGAATGACAAACACGCTGATAAAAGTTTTTAGATAAGTGGTTAGTATGTATCTATCTAATATTTTCAATTTACCTAATCCAATTTATTGATGTAGTAATCTTTATACTTACTCTCATCAAAGGTAAATAAGGTTTTTGATAATGGTTCGTTTGTTTTAAAAGAATTAACAGTTAAGGTGGTTTGAATACCATTTTTGCCAATTTCTATTAGATTATAGATATGGTTGGTGTTGGCATCTATCCCTAAAAGTATATGCTTTATTTCGGAGTTTGAATCAATAGGAGTTAATTTGACGTATTGAATTTTTCTTCCTTTCACGTTTTGAACAATGTCCATTTTGTAAGTGTAACCATCTTCATAAAACGAAAGCATTTTGCTAGGTGTGATGCTGTTTTCGTCTTCTGAATTATCACTTGAAATTGTTACCTCTTCATCTTCTGGACTTATGCTGTATAATGTTTTTCCATCAAAAATCCGTGTAACACCTAAAATGTTTAGCTTATACTTATCACCTTGAATAACAACATCACCACGTGTTTCTTGGTTTACATTTTCAGCAATATTTTGCAAAACATATTTAAAATCTATAGCTATGTTGTCATAGCTTTTTACTTTATCTGATACCTTTTTAAGCAATGTCTTGGCTTCATTATCTTGAGCAAAAGTAATGCTGCATGTTAGCATTAATAAAAGTGTAATTATTTTTTTCATCGTTGTTATTTTTTTATTGTCCTTCGTTTGCCAGTAGTTGGTCGAGCGCAGCTAGATCTGGAACCAAAACTTGACGTGCTTTACTGCCTTCAAAGCCACCAACAATACCAGCAGCTTCCAATTGATCAATTAATCTTCCAGCACGATTATAACCTAATTTTAGTTTACGTTGTAACAATGAGGCTGAACCTTGTTGCGCTGTCACTATTATTTCAGCTGCTTCTCTAAAAAGCGCGTCACGGTCGTTAATATCTATATCAAGACTTGTGCCACTTTCTTCACCAACATATTCTGGTAGCTGATAAGCATCTGGATAAGCTTTTTGTGAGCCAATAAAATCTGTTATTTTTTCAACTTCTGGCGTATCAACAAAGGCACATTGAATTCGAATCATATCATTACCTTGAGTGTAAAGCATATCACCACGACCTATAAGTTGATCGGCACCAGATCCGTCTAAAATGGTTCGAGAATCAATTTTTGAAGTTACTCTAAACGCTATTCTGGCAGGGAAATTCGCTTTTATAATACCAGTAATCACATTTACCGAAGGTCTTTGAGTTGCTATAATCAAGTGGATTCCTATGGCTCGTGCTAATTGCGCTAAACGAGCTATAGGTGTTTCTACTTCCTTTCCAGCTGTCATGATTAAATCGGCAAACTCATCAACAACCAATATGATGTATGGAAGAAATTGATGACCATCATTAGGATTTAACTTTCTGGCCTTAAACTTTGCATTGTATTCTGCAATATTTCTACATAAAGCATTTTTTAACAACTCATATCGGTTGTCCATTTCAATACACAACGAATTTAAAGTATTAATTACTTTTGTGTTGTCAGTAATTATGGCATCTTCACTATCTGGTAGTTTGGCGAGATAGTGACGTTCAATTTTATTAAAAAGTGTTAATTCTACCTTTTTTGGGTCAACCAAAACAAATTTTACTTCTGCTGGGTGCTTTTTATAAAGTAAAGATGTTAAAACGGCATTCAAACCAACGGACTTACCTTGACCAGTTGCTCCAGCCATTAATAAGTGTGGCATTTTAGCCAAATCAACAACAAAGGTTTCGTTGCTGATAGTTTTACCTAGGGCAATTGGTAATTGCATTTCAGCTTTTTGAAATTTTTGAGAGGCAATAACCGATCGCATAGAAACAATGGTCGAATTCTTATTTGGGACTTCAATACCAATTGTTCCTTTACCAGGTATAGGTGCAATAATTCTTATTCCTAATGCTGAAAGCGATAAGGCAATATCATCTTCTAGGTTTTTAATTTTAGAAATTCTGACTCCTGCTTCAGGGATAATTTCATAGAGAGTAACAGTTGGACCAATTGTGGCTTTTATATTTGAAATCCCAATTTTATAATTATTGAGTGTTTCTACAATTCTATTTTTATTTTCTTCTAATTCCTCTTGGTTGATAGTTATACCTTCAGTTTCATACTTTTTTAGAAGTTCTAAAGAAGGAAATTGATAATTACTTAATTCAAGCGTAGGATCAAATTGTCCAAAGTCTTCAACAAGTTTGTTGGCAAGATTGTCAGTTTCTGATAGCTCTTCTTCTACATGCTCAACTTCAATCTTTACTTCATCCTCATCATTATTGGTTGGTTTTTCAGTTTTCTTCGGTGTTTGGGGTGCTGTGATCTCTGTGGCTTCTGGTTTGTCATTTGTTAAATCAAAGGCAGTTTTTATGTCTTCAGCTTCCGCTGATAAGTCATTATCAAGAGATATTACAGGTTCATTATTATTGGTTTCAGCAGTTTCACCAAGACTTTCTTTAAGATCTTTTTTAGCCGAAGCAAACACGTTTTTAAATGTTTCTGCCGTCATTTTAAAGCGTATGGCTAAATAGGTGATAAGAGCAAATATCAATAGTAAGATTGTTCCAATTTTGCCTAAATATTCCTGAAGGAAAAAATTGATTTCATAACCAATTGTTCCACCCAGAATGTCCAGTTTTTCAGAGAAGAATCCAAATAAAACAGAAAACCAAACTACAATTAATGTTCCCCAAAACCAATGCTTGCGCAATCTGGATTTATTGGTATTGGTAAGTACGTAAATTCCCGATGTAAAAATTAAACCTGCAAAAATAAAAGAGGCGACACCAAACCCACGAAGTATAAAAAAATCACTTAACCAAGCACCTGTTTTATTTAGCCAGTTCTCTGTTTGGACACCTCTGGAAGTAAATTCGGAAAGTGTACTTTGATCCGCTTTTCCTGTGAAGAAAAAAGAAACAAACGCAATAAATAAGAGTAATCCCAAAATAATAAGAAAACTACCAAAAACTAACTTTTGCTGATTGGATAGTTTAAAACTTGGGGCTTTAAATTTTGTTTTAGATTCTTTTTTAGATTTAGATTTTTTCTTCGTCATTCACGAGGTATTATATTTTTCAAAAATACAAATTACAAACGTTTATCCTAAAGCAAATAGTATTTAAAAAATCTTTGGAAAATATATTATCATACCAACCGTAACTGCTGTGATTGCGATAATAAATACCGCACCTGCTGAAATGTCTTTTATCAAACCTATTTTAGGGTGATAATCAGGGTGAATAAAATCTGCGATTTCCTCAATAACAGTATTGATTCCTTCAATAGCCAAAATAGCACCAATGGTTAAACATTGGATGGCCCATTCAGTCAATGAAAGTTCAAAATAAAATCCAGCTACAGTCATTAAAAGACTTATAACAATCTGGATTTTAATACTCTTTTCTGTGGTTATTAAAATCCATGCGCCTTTAAATGCGTAGCGAATACTTTTAATTCGGTTGACAAGAAAGGGTTCCTTTTTATTCATCTAAAAGCGCCTCCAAAGCAGCCTTGTAATTTGGTTCATCAGCAGTTTCCTGGACTTGTTCAGTATATTTAATTGTGCCATTTTCATCCAAAACAATTACACAACGAGAGTGAAGTCCTTCAAAAGCTCCATTTTTAAATTCTAAATTATAATCCTTACCAAAACTACCAGTTTTAAAATCTGATAACATGACAAGGTTCTCAATGCCTTCTGCACCACAAAAACGTGCTTGAGCAAAGGGTAGATCTCTTGAAATACACAACACTTTTGTGTTATTTAATTCTGATGCTTCTTTATTAAAAGTTCGCACAGATTGTGCACATGTACCAGTATCTACACTTGGGAATATGTTTAGAACAACCTTGTGTCCTTCAAAATCAGATAATTCTTGTGTTGATAAATCACTAACAGTTAATTTAAAACTTGGGGCTTTTTCTCCAATTTTTGGTAAAGAACCTAAAGTTTCAACGGGTGTTCCACCCAAAGTTATATTTGCCATAATATCTTTTTTTAATGAATAAGTAAAAATACTGATTTTACTTACCTTTTAATAATTTATAGACTTTTAATTAAATAAGCATTTTCTATTTAAATATAGGTACAATCAATTTTGATGATGGTGTTTAAAATGGTAATTTTAAAAAAAATAATTTAAAGTAAATAACAACATGGAAAGTAACAATAATCAAAACGGCAATGTTTGGGATATCAATGAGTCTAGTGCTGGTAAGTGTCCTTTTGCTAGTGGTACACAAAAAAAGGGTGCTGGTGGAGGTACACGAAATAGAGATTGGTGGCCCAATGAATTGAAATTAAATATTCTACGTCAAAATGATGCTAGGTCAAACCCATTAGGTGCTGAATTTAATTATGCTGAAGCATTCAATAGTATAAATTATGATGAACTTAAACAAGATGTAATAGATTTAATGACAGATTCACAGGACTGGTGGCCAGCTGATTATGGACACTATGGCCCTTTTATGATTCGTATGGCGTGGCACAGTGCAGGAACCTATAGGGTAGGTGATGGAAGAGGAGGAGCTGCTTCTGGATCTCAACGTTTTGCACCTTTAAATAGTTGGCCTGATAATGGGAATTTGGATAAAGCTAGATTATTATTATGGCCTGTAAAAAAGAAATATGGAAACAAAATATCTTGGGCAGATTTAATGATTTTAGCAGGTAATTGTGCCATAGAATCTATGGGGTTAAAAACGTTTGGTTTTGCTGGCGGACGTGAAGATGTCTGGCAACCTGAAGAAGATATATATTGGGGTTCTGAAAATCAGTGGCTTGGAAATGACGAACGTTATGATACTAGTGATGGTGATTTGGAAGGTCATTTAGGAGCTGTTCATATGGGATTGATTTACGTTAATCCAGAAGGTCCAAATGGAAACCCTGACCCTTTAAAATCGGCACATGATATAAAAATAACATTTGGTCGAATGGCAATGAATGATGAAGAAACTGTTGCTTTAGTTGCTGGTGGTCATACCTTTGGTAAAGCACATGGAGCTGCTGATCCTGATAAATATGTTGGTGTTGAACCTCATGGTGCGACTATTGAAGAAATGAGTACAGGTTGGAAGAATACTTTTGGAACTGGTGTGTTGGATGACACTATTACGAGTGGTCTTGAAGGCGCCTGGACACCAAATCCTATTCAGTGGGATCATGATTATTTTGACGTGCTCTTAAATTATGATTGGGAATTAACCAAAAGTCCAGCTGGAGCACATCAATGGACACCAACGGCAGAATCAAACGCTAGAATGGCTCCCAAAGCAGGTGATCCAAATGGTAAGCAAGCATTAATGATGTCAACGGCTGATATGGCTCTTAAAATGGATCCAACGTATTTAGAAATATCAAAACGCTTTCATAAAGATCACAAGGCTTTTGAAGATGCTTTTGCTCGTGCTTGGTACAAATTAACTCATAGGGATATGGGACCTATTGATCGATATTTAGGGCCAGAAGTTCCTAAAGAAGAATTATTATGGCAGGACCCAATTCCAAAAGTTGATTACAAACTAAATGATTCAGATATAGCGACCTTAAAACGTTTGATTGCATCTTCTGAATTGACAGTTTCTCAACTCGTAAGAACTGCATGGGCTTCGGCATCAACTTACAGAGGCTCGGATATGAGAGGTGGTGCCAATGGTGGACGAATTCGTTTGGAGCCAATGCGAAATTGGGAAGTTAATAACCCAGCTGAACTGAAACAAGTACTTCAGGTTTATGAAAATATTCAAGATGCGTTTGATGGCTCTGTATCTATAGCAGACTTAATTGTGTTAGGTGGGAATTTAGGTGTTGAACAAGCAGCAAAAAATGCTGGATTTGAGGTCACTGTGCCTTTTGAGCAAGGTAGAGGTGATGCTTCTCAAGAACAAACAGATTTAGAATCATTTGGTTATTTAGAGCCGCTAGCAGATGGATTTAGAAATTATATGCGATCGGATTTGAAAGTTGCAGCAGAAGATTTACTTGTTGATAGAGCCAATTTGCTTACACTTTCCATCCCTGAAATGACTGTGCTTGTTGGTGGTTTACGTGTTTTAGGAGCTAATTATGACGGTTCTAAACATGGTGTTTTTACAAATACCGTTGGCAGTTTGACTAATGATTTTTTTACAAACCTATTAGATTTTTCAATCACTTGGAAGGCTGTAAATTCTGAAGAAAAAGAATTTATTGGTCGCGACCGTAAGACTGGTGCTATGAAATTTTCTGGAACTAGAGCCGATTTGATTTTTGGATCAAACACGGAACTAAGAGCAGTTTGTGAAGTTTATGGTTCTAGTGATGGGCAAGAAAAATTCGTTAAGGATTTTATAGCTGCATGGACCAAAGTGATGAATTTAGATCGCTTTGATTTAAAATAGAAAGTAGAGTAATAAAAAAGTCTGCTCTGTTGAGCAGACTTTTTTATTTATTGAACTAATCAATAATTTAGTTAACATGCTTTTCTAAAAATTCAGCAACACCTTCGTGAGTGGCATTCATACCTTCTTTACCTTTGTTCCAGTTTGCAGGACAAACCTCACCATTTTCTTCTACGAATTGTAGAGCATCAACCATACGTAACGCTTCATCAACATTTCTACCTAATGGTAGATCGTTAACAATTTGATGACGTACAATACCTTCTTTGTCAATTAGGAATAAACCTCTGTAAGCGATTAATTCACCATCAGCTTGTAACATATCATTTTCATCATAATAATAGTCACCAGCTAAAACATCATAGTTTTTAGAAATAGTTTTATTGGTATCTGCTACTAAAGGATATTTTACACCTTTAATACCTCCATTATTTTTATCTAATTGTAACCAACCCCAATGTGATTGTTCAGTGTCTGTAGAAACACCAATTACGGCAGTATTTTTAGATTCAAATTCTGCTAATTTTTCTTGAAAAGCATGTAGTTCAGTTGGGCATACAAACGTAAAATCTTTTGGGTAAAAGAATAATACGACGTGCTTTTTTCCAATGAATTGTTCTAATGAAAAATCTGAAACAAATTCGCCACCATTGACCACTGCTTGTGCATTAAATTGAGGTGCTTTTTTTCCTACTAATACAGCCATTTTTTAATTTACTTTTTTGTGTTAAAAATTAATTTTCAGCTGCAAAGATACATATTACTCATACCTTGACAATGCATTAATATTTTAAAAATTTATAAAGCGATAGTTTATGCCAATTTACCTCTTAACTGCTTTATTTTAATATTGAAAGCGGCAAATAACAAAGTCATAAACGGGCTTAACCAGTTGAATATAGCGAAGAAGAAATAATCGATAACTGGAACGCCAAGAACACCGCTTTGATATGCTCCACAAGTATTCCAAGGCACAAGTACTGAAGTTACTGTTCCTGAATCTTCTAATGTTCTACTTAAATTTTCTGGTGCTAGACCTTTTTCTTCATAAGCTTTCTTAAACATTTTTCCAGGAACTACAATTGCTAGATATTGATCTGAAGCTGTTACGTTTAAAGCTAAACAGCTGGCAACAGTACTAGCAAATAAACCAAAGGTAGATGATGCTAAACTTAATAAAGCAGCGCTAATTCGTGATAGCGCACCAATAGCATCCATAACACCGCCAAAAACCATAGCGCAAATGATAAGCCAGATAGTGGTTAACATTCCATACATGCCTTTGCCAGATGCCGAAAATAACTCTTGTAGAGTTTCATTTTCTGTAATAATTGTAGTTTTTACTGTAATAGCATTCATTATGCCTTTGTAAGCTGATGTTAAAGTTAATGAGTCAGCTCCAGTGATTTGGGCAACAATGTTGGGCTGGAATACTAATGCGAAAATCCCACCTAAAAGTGTTCCTACAAGAAGCGCAATTAACGGTGGTGTTTTTTTTATAATTAATATAATAACTGCTACTGGAGCTAAAAACAGCCAACCATTAATGTTAAAAGTGTTGTTAATATCATTAAGTAATAAAGATGTGTCGGTAACACCAGATGAATCTTGCATAAACCCTAAAAAGATAAAAACTATAAGTGTAATTGTGATTGTAGGAACTGTTGTAAGTGCCATATATTTTATATGGTCAAACAATTCTGCTCCAGCCATAGCAGGAGCTAAATTTGTGGTATCACTTAACGGAGACATTTTATCCCCAAAATAAGCCCCAGACAATACGGCTCCTGCTGTCATTCCTAAAGAAACTCCAAGAGCTTCTCCAATACCAATTAGCGCTATACCAACCGTTGCAGAAGTCGTCCAAGAGCTACCAGTAGCTATTGATATTATAGCACATATTATAACACAAGCTGCTAAAAATATTGTTGGATTTAAGATTTGCAAACCATAATATATCATTGCGGGAATTATACCACTTATTAGCCATGTTCCTGCCAAGGCGCCTACCATCAAAAGTATTAATATGGCACCAGTCGTCGATTTAACATTTTCGGCAACTTCATCAAGCATTTGGTTAAATGTAACTTTATTATAAAACCCAACAATTGCAGCTACTGCTGCTCCCAATAGTAATATAAATTGATTACTGCCGCTCAAAGCATCATCACCATAGATCAATACGTTAAAGGCAAGCATCCCAACCAATGCCAAAACAGGAATTAATGCTTCCCATATATTCAATTCTTTGTTTGTTACAATATTTTCATCTTGCGGTTTTCTGGGTTTGATATCTTGACTTTCCATTAATTAATGCTGTTAGTTTGGTTTTTTGATTTGTAATGTTACAATTTTATAACAATCTATGCAAAAATGACAGAAGAGGTTTTTTTTTGAATATTCTTTTAAACTTATTATTTAAACCTTTTTCAATTCTCTGAAAGAATTAAATCATTTTGGTATATTTAAACATTGAGAGTTAAAACCATAATTAACAATGATTTATAAGCTAAAAATTTCAAACAATAGTATCAAGTTATTTATTGCTTTAATTTTTCCAGCTTTCATGTATTGTCAGACAAACGAGCGCAAAGTAAGTGATGCCATAGAACAGTTTATGACTACAGAAAACCCTAGAGAGGGTATTCAAGATTTACTGAAACATCAAGTCGTTGTCGAGCAAGTAAATGACTCGTTAAAAGGGCATTTTTATTTGAATTTGGGTATTGCCTATGGTCAAATTAACCATGCTGATTCATCTTTTTATTATCTTGACAAATCTGAAAAAATAGCCAATCAAATTCCATCTAATTTTTTATTGGCAATGATCAATAATACTCGTGGATTGGTTTACATGGGTAAGGCAGAATATGAATCTTCTTTATCTGCTTATCAAGAAGTGATGAGACTAGCTGAAGGGAAAAATGATAAGCGACTTAATGATGTGTTGAGTAAAACCTATGGTAATTTAGGTGGTGTTTACTATCAGTTAGGACAAATGGACAAAGCGTTGGAAAATACTAAAAAATGCTTAACACTCTCTCAAACTATAAATGACACAACCGATATTGCACTCAATCACTTACGGCTTGCAATGGTTTATAATGATATGAACCAATTGGATAATGGTATAGAACACCTAAATAAAGCCCGGACTTTTTTCAAGAATCTAAATAATACAACCATGTTGGTTTATGCTGAAAGTAATTTGGGTAAGGTGTTTAAGAAAAAACAAAATTTAGATAGTGCTTTTGTTCATTATCAAGAAGCTCACAAATATGCCAAAACTCTCGGTGAACAAGAAGAATACATTACTACATTACTCGCTATGTCTAGCGTGAAACTTGAACAGGATATGCTTAATAGGTCTACAGATTATGCCCAAAAAGCCCTGTTTGTTGCCAAAAAAAATGGTTTTTCAAATAGTGAACAGCAAGCCTATGATTTATTATATCAAATAGCTTTGAAAAAAGGAAAACCAAATGAAGCATTAAACTTTAGAAACGCTTATATTAAGTTAGCTGATTCATTAAGCAGTGTTGAAGTGAAAGCACGAGTTGCTGCTCTTGAAACTCAATATGAAACGGCAAAAAAAGAAAAAGAAATACAAAAATTAACTTTTGAAAGTCAGTTGAATAAAGCCTATTTGGAAAAGGCTAGAAATAAACAATTAATAATTGCCGTTAGCGGTTTTGCAGTTATTTTAATAATTATCATATTTTTCGTTTCGAAGCATAAAAAAGAAAAAGCAGAGCGTATTGCACAGTCATTACAGGTAGAGGCTCTTCAAAAGCGATTTATAGAATTGCATAGTAGTCCAGCTGAATTATCGGTTGATTTAAAAATGCAAGAATTGAACCAAAAACTGGAAACACCTTTAACAGACAGAGAGTTTGAAGCACTTAAACTTTGTATAGCAGGGAAAACAAATTCAGAGATTGCAGGTGAATTATTTGTGTCGGTGAGTACTATTAAATTTCATTTAAGAAATGCCTACAGCAAGTTAGGTGTTAACAATAGAAAAGAAGCATTCAAGTATATGCTTAAATCCATATAATTAATCTACTCAAGTGGAGTATGTTTTTTATGAATTTCCGGTCTAATCTACTTATCAATTATTTAAAAACAAACAAGCTTAATCATTAGTTAGTAGGGAATGAAATTTTTATAATATTCCATTGACTACTGTTTTAAATACCTTGAAATCAATTAGTTGACATTTGTATTTTTAAAACTAACCCATAGGGTTAGGTATGGTTATATAATAAAAGTGCAATTTTGAGCATGGTCATTATATAAACCAACTAAAATGAAATTCAAAGTCCTATTTCTATTCTGTTATTACTGTTTTACTATCAATATTGTGGCTCAAGTTGGAATAGGGACGACTAATCCAGATGCTTCATCAATTTTAGATATTACGGCTTCAGACAAAGGAGTACTTGTTCCCAGAGTTAATTTAACCGATGTTACAAATACAACAGCGCCAGTTGCTTCACCTGCAACCGGTTTGTTAGTTTGGAATACAAACGCTGGTACCACAGGCGGAAATGGTGTTGGGTTTTACTTCTTTAACGGAACGCAATGGACGCCTATTCAACAAAGTCAAGGAGACGACCATGATTTCTATGAAGAGGGTACCACAACAGCACCAGATGATATTAATGATGACCTATTTACAATGGGCCATTTAGCCATTGGTAAAAATACAGCAGACTATCCGTTAGAAATATTGAGTGGTACATCTGAATTCGGAGCTTTTCTCACTTTAGAAGGAACTGATGATATTGGTAGAAGTGGTTATTATTCTATCATCTCTAATACAGGAAATGGTAGACATTATGGTTTTCGGACTGGTTTAATTGGAAATGGGACGAATGATCATGGTGGACTTTATGCACAATTAGCAGGATCTGGAAATGGTGGTCAAACAGGAGTTTACACCGCAATTACTAATACTGGAAGTGGTAATCATTATGGTGTTGATAATCTAATTAGTGGTTCAGGTTCTGGAGAGCAATATGGCGTAAGAAATAGAGTGACTAATAATGGAAATGATTTTCATTATGGTACTTATAATTCTCTTTCAGGATCAGGAAATGGCAGGCAGTACGGAATTTATAATCTAATTAATAATTCAGGATCTGAAAATCATTATGGTTCATATAATTTTCTATCTGGTATTGGATCGGGAATTCAATATGGAACTATTAATTTTATTGATAATACGGGCAGTGGTTTGCATTACGGAAATTGGACAAGACTACAAGGTGCTGGTACTGGAGAGCAATATGGCAACTATGTAAACATCATAAATACTGGCAATGCTATACATTACGGAGGGTATGTTGATTTAGAAGGAGTTGGTTCTGGAATTCATTATGGATTATACAATACTTTAGGCGGCTCTGGGACAGGAAGACAATATGGTGTTTACAATGAAATAGATAATAGTGGTAATGCCAATCATTTTGGATCTTACAGTGCCTTGACCGGAACAGGATCGGGCTCACACTTTGGGAACTGGGTACGATTAGAAGGTGCTGGTACTGGGAATCAAATAGGTGCATATAATTATATAAATAATACTGGTAATGGTGATCATTATGGCTCTTATAATGTCTTGTCAGGTACGGGAAGTGGTCCGCATTATGGAGATTGGACTCGATTACAAGGCACAGGTACAGGATTTCAAATAGGTGATTATATTTATATTGATAATTCAGGAAATAGTAATCATTGGGGGGAATTTATTGTTTTAAATGGAAGTGGCTCTGGAGTTCACTACGGCTCTGTGATCTCCCTATCAGGAACAGGTACTGGAGATCAAACAGGTTTTAGAGCAAACATTTCTAATTCAGGTAATGGTGATCATATAAGCTTGGATAATAATTTTTCTGGAACAGGAAATGGACCTCAATATGGTGTGAAAAATTATTTTTTTAATAATGGTGCTTCAAACCCTCAATATGGTTTATTTAATGAGATTTATAGTCAAGGTGATGGATCTCATTATGGGATGTATTCAACTATTTCAAATAATGGTAATGGTAATAAATATGGCGTTTACTCTCAAATAAGTGGTAGTGGAAGTGGTACTAAATACGGGTCTTTCAATACTATTGCAAATTCAGCAGGCGGTACGCACTATGGTGTTTATTCCAATGTGTTAAAAGCAGGAAGTTATGCAGGTTACTTTTTAGGAAATGTATCAATTGGAACCACAACAGGAAACAATTATATTTTACCTGCTGCAAGAGGTACAAACGGACAAATCATGCAAACAGATGGTATTGGAAATGTAAGCTGGGTTAACAACCCATCCGTTTCATATTGGTCACGAACAGGGAATACTTTAGATGTTGCTACTGCTGCTGACGATATTAGTTTTACAAGTGATCAAACCAGTATTATATTTCCAAACACCAATGGTACACCAAGCTCTATGATGTATATGTTTCAAGGTGCTGGAAATGTAGATAGAATGGTGTTGTCGCATTCACCAGCTTTTCCTGCCTGGGGATTGGAGTATGAGGATGCTACAGATAGTTTCATCTTTAAATCTTCTACTCAAGAGCGCGTAGAGATAGATCTTGCTGGAGGTTATCCTTTACGAGTTTATGGAACGGCTCGAGCTGTCAATTTCGAATCGGATACGACTACCTATCCAGATTATGTTTTTGAATCCTACTTTAAAGGATATTCTGAACTGAATGCTGATTATACGTTTAAAACTCTAGCTGAAGTTGAAACTTTTATAAAAGAAAATGGTCATTTGCCAAATGTTAAATCATATCAAGAAGTTAAAGATAATGGAATGACCATAGATGTTGGAGAGATGACAGTAACAAACCTAGAAAAAATTGAAGAAGCCTATTTGTACATCATAGAATTAAAAAAAGAAAATGATTTGCTAAAAGAAAAATTAGAAAAGCAACAGCATCAGATTGATGAAATCAAACGGTTCTTGAATAAAGATTAAGGATTTTTATCTTAATTAATCCTTTTGTTGGTATGTTTGTATCCATATGGATTCACTCACTCAAATTGTATTGGGAGCTGCATGTGGCGAAGCAGCACTTGGTAAAAAAATTGGCAACAAGGCCTTGCTTTTTGGTGCTATTGGTGGTACTATTCCTGATTTAGATGTTTTCGTTGGAAGTTGGCTTTATGGAAATGAAATAGATGCTATGCTGTTTCATAGAGGCTTTATGCATTCTATTTTGTTTTCAATTATGGGAGCTTTTCTGTTTGGTTTGCTATTCTTTAAAATGTATGATTCAGGAAAAAGAAAATATACCACTAACGTAAAAGATTGGATATGGCTCTTTTTTCTATCATTGTTTACGCATCCAATTTTAGATGCCTTTACACCATATGGTACACAATTATTCGCACCTTTTAGTAATTACCGAGTTGCATTTAATAATATAGCAGTAGTTGACCCTATTTATACAGTACCGTTTTTACTTTGTTTAATCGTTATGATGTTTTTTAAACGAAACAATTCTTCTAGAAAACTATGGCTACAACTCGGACTTGGTATTAGTTCGGCTTACATGCTTTTTACATTAGGGAACAAAATATATATTGATTCTGTTTTTCAGACGTCATTAAAAGAAGAAAATATCAGCTATCAGAGATATTTTACACAACCAACCATATTTAATAATATACTCTGGTATGGTGTATTAGAATCAGAAACAACTTATCGTGTTGGTTATTATTCATTGTTAGATGAAGGTGATCGCTTTTCTGATTGGTTTGAAATTCCTAAAGTAAGAGATATAACTTCAGAAGATTTTAAACGACTCAATAAACTGGCCTGGTTTAGTAATGATTACTTTAGTATTTATAGAATTGGCGACAATAGGTATCAATATAATGATTTACGGTATCCGTTATCAGATAAGAACAATCCAAATTCATCAGTATTTAGTTTTATACTTTTTGACGATGATGGTGCTTTGAATATGAAGCCTTTTGTGAGAGATGATGAAAATGTATCTCAAGCTGTAAAGGAGTTATGGGAAAGAATGAAAGGAAAAAAATAGCGCCTAATAATTAAATAAAGCGCTACTTCAATTCTTTTATGCTAATTCTGTTTGTTTTCTTTTATCTAAAATTGATAGTTCTTCCATACAACTTCGCATCACGTTATAAGTTCTTTCAATATCAGCATCTAAACCAATTGAAAAACGAATCAAACCATCACTTAATCCCATTTCCTTTTGCTCATCTTCAGGTATTTCAGAGGAGGTAGAACTTCCTGGAGCCGAAAATAAAGTTTTGTAAAAACCAAGGCTTACAGCTAAATAACCAAGATTTTTATGTTGCATCATTTCCATTAGTGCATTGGCCTTATCAATAGATCCTACGTCAATAGTCAGCATACCGCCAAAACCATATTTGTCATTCATCATACTTTTAAATAATTCATGCGATGGATGAGATGCTAATCCAGGATAAACCGTTTTCAAGCCATCAGCTTCAAATTTGCTGGCTAAATAGCTCGCATTGTGACTATGCTGTTGCATTCTAATATGTAAAGTTCGCAAGTTCTTTAAAACCGAAGCAGAACGTAAACTGTCCATTGTAGAACCTAATAACATACAAGCACCATCGTTCACATTTCTTAAGTCGTTTATAAATTCTTGAGTTCCACAAACTACACCAGCAACAGTGTCACTGCTACCATTAATGAATTTTGTTAAACTATGTATTACCACATCAGCTCCTAATTTAGCCGGTGAAATAGATAATGGCGAGAACGTATTGTCAACAACCAATTTGAGATTGTGTTTTTTAGCCAGTTTTGCTAATCCTGCTATATCTGCAACTTCTAGCAAAGGGTTACTTACAGATTCGCAATAAAGAATTTTAGTATTTGGTTTAATTGCAGCTTCTACAACATCTAATTTTGTAATATCTACAAAACTAGTTTCTATATTAAATCGAGGTGTGAAATTTTTAAGAAAGGCATAAGTTCCACCATAAATTGTTCTGCTTGAAACAACATGGTCACCAGCGTCACAAAGTTGCATAATAACTGGTGTAATGGCTCCCATTCCTGAAGCCGTTACATTAGCTGTTTCGGTACCTTCCATAGCAGCAAGTGCTTCACCTAAATACAAATTGGAAGGTGAGGAGTGACGTGAATATAAATAGCAACCATCAGCATTGCCTTCAAAGGTGTCAAACATCGTTTTTGCTGATAAAAACGTATAGGTTGATGAATCGGAAATGGATGGATTAACACCTCCAAATTCTCCAAAATATTGTAAATCTTGTATGTTGTTTGCTGGTTTGAATGCCATAATGATAATGTTTTAGTTTATAATGTTGTAAAAATCCGAATAATTAGATTAATTATCAATACATGTGTAATTAATTAGATAAAAAAACTATATACCTCATGAATAGGCTAATTATTGTAATTAAAATGTCTTAAATTTGTAATTCAAGCGAAAATTTTTCATTCATGTTATTTGATACTATTGATCTGCAGCTTTTGAGTTATTTACAAGCAGACTCCAAACAAACCAATAAAGAATTATCTAATAAGCTGAACCTATCAGTTACCGCTGTTTACGAGCGTATTAGAAAGCTCGAACGTGAAGGTGTTATTGATCGATATGTGGCTTTGTTGAATAAGGAAAAAGTTGACAAAAATTTTGTAGCATTCTGCCATATAAAATTAGTCCAACATTCTCAAGATTATGTTGTAAAATTTGAACGCGAAGTAACCAATTTGGACGAGGTTTTGGAATGTTATCATGTAAGCGGTGATTATGATTATTTATTGAAAGTGATGGTATCAGACATGGAGGATTTCAGAGAATTTATGGTTAATAAGTTAACATCAATTAGTCATATTGGTAGTACGCACAGTATGTTCGTTATCAATGAAGTTAAACACACCACAGCTATAAACGTATCTTAAATGCAGTCATTAAATTACAGATTAGCAGAGTTTTTTACTTTGTTTATTGTTTTTCCAATATCCTTGGTGCTTGATTACTATATTGCAATTAAAATAATATTGGGTGTAATCGGTTTTGTTTACATTGTAATTGTACTTCTTAAAATAGAAAAGCTTCATTTTGGCATACGTTCCAATTTAAATTGGAGTAAATTTTTAAAAGAAACAGCTGTTAAATTTTTAATAATTACAACACTCACAGTACCTTATGTGTTTTTGGTTGATAGAGAAAACCTCTTTGCAGTTGTAATAAACAAACCACTTTTATGGCTGGGTATTTTAATTGTTTACACGTTGTTTTCAGTATATCCACAAGAATTAATTTATCGGACTTTTTTCTTCAAGCGTTATCAAGTGCTTTTCAAATCTGAAGCCATATTAATTTTTATCAATGCTATAGTTTTTTCATTGGCGCATATCTTTTTTAGAAACACACTAGTTTTAGTATTAACTTTTATTGGTGGTATTCTTTTTGCAATCACCTACAAAACATCAAAATCTACATTTTTAGTGAGTATTGAACATGCTATTTATGGCTGTTGGCTATTTACGGTTGGGATGGGTGATATGTTAGGCTTTCCAGCGTAATTTATTAAACTTTTAAGATGTTGCATTTTAATATTTCATAAAATTAGAGTTTATTCGTATTCTAAATTTTCTGGACTAAACCTATGCGGTACACCTTTGTAATATTTTTAGTATTGTTATTTGCTTCTTGTAAGTCAGTTGATAAATATAATCAGCAAGTAACTAGTTTGCACAGTATTGAATCATTAAAAGCTGATGTTGATGCTGTATATAAGCAGTTGCAAAAACATCATCCGCATCTCTATCAATACACTTCAAAGGAGGTTTTAGATTTTAAATTTGACAGTTTAAAGACTACCATAATGAAACCAATAACGAGTCAAGAGTTTTATGAAAAAATTGCTCCTGTAATTAAGGAAGTACGACAAGGTCATATATCAGTAGTGCCACCAAAAGAAAAATTCACCAAGAAAGAACGCAAAGCATTACAAAAAAAGGAATTCGAGTTTTATAAGTTAGATTTTGAATATTTAGATAATACACTCTGGGTTGAAGGCGCAAGAAAAGATTCTACATTAATTGGAAGTCAAGTTTTAAAAATTGGCAACGAGGACCCAAATGATTTAATTAAAAAATATAAAACGCAAATTGCTTCTGATGGTTATAATACCACGCTTTATGATAGAGCTATGAGTAAAGGATTTACTAGGATGTATTACAGAGACAAAGGGTTTCTGGATAGTTTACCAATGACCTTTAAACTCAAAGATTCAGTATTTACCAAAGTATTACGATTGGTTGACAAAAACAAAAAGACAGATTCCATCAATAAGCCAAAAGACACTACGGTTGCTGCTGAACTTTCTAAAGCAGAAAAACGCGTCAAAAAGTTAGCAGCAAAGGAAAAGCGCCGACAAAATAAAAAATTAGGCTATATACCATCAAGGAAGGAATACACAAGAAACTTTAGTTTCTTGGATTCGGATAATGAGGTCGCTTACATGAAAATACGCAGCTTTACCAATGGAAAATTCAAAACGTATTATGATGAAAGTTTTGAGAAGCTCGATTCTTTAAAAACGCCATATTTAGTAATTGATTTAAGAGATAATGGAGGAGGGCGTATTTCGGAGATAGCCTATTTATATGCCTATTTAGCTCAAGATGATTTTCAGTTTATCAATGAAAGCGAGGTTAATAGTCGTGTGCCATTTATGGCTTTTGCTATGGCAAATGGCAGTCCGTTTGGGTTAAAGGTTGTTTCAGTTTTATTATCTCCTCTAATAGTCACGCATAACCTATTAAAAACTAAAAAAGTTGATGATAAAATCTATTATAAATTTAAGTATAGCAAGTTAAAGGAGCCTAAAGAAAACAACTATCAAGGAAAGGTTTATGTGCTAATTAATGGAAACTCTTTTTCAGCGTCATCTATTTTATCAACTAATTTACAAGCTACAAATCGTGCTGTTTTTGTAGGTGAAGAAACGGGAGGGGCTTACAACGGTACCGTTGCGGGTATTTATAAGTACTACACCTTGCCAAATAGTTTAATAAAAGTACGTATTGGATTAATGCATATTGATGCGCCTTACAAAACAAAACCTGATGGTTATGGTGTAAGGCCAGATGTGTTTATTGTTCCTACACAACAGGATAGGATAAATGACGTGGATCCTGAATTGGATTGGATTTTAATGGACATTGAAAAAGATAAGAGTTATTCAGGAAGCGGAAAAGCTCATTAATTAAGTATTAAAATTAACCTTATCTTCACGTGTAATTCTTATGGTCTTCCCATAAAACATTTGTATTTTTGTACTCGCAAAAAAGGGTTTACATTTTTTGTAAACACCATTGTAAATTGTCATTCCTGTAAAAACAGGAACGTTTTTTAATCAACTTGATAACTATTTTTATATGAATTCATATGATGTAGCCATTATTGGCTCGGGACCTGGAGGATATGTTGCGGCTATTCGTTGTGCGCAATTAGGCATGAAAACAGCTTTAATTGAGAAATATGCCACGTTAGGCGGAACCTGTCTAAATGTAGGTTGTATTCCAAGTAAAGCACTTTTAGATTCTTCGCACCATTACGAAGATGCCGTCAAGCATTTTGAAGAGCATGGTATTGATATTCCTGGTGAAGTTAAGGTGAATTTAAAGCAAATGATTGCACGTAAGCAGTCAGTTGTAGATCAAACTACTGGCGGAATTGATTTTTTGATGAAGAAAAACAAGATTGATGTCTATCAAGGAATGGGTTCGTTTAAAGACGCTACGCATATCTTGATAAAAGGCGAAAAAGATGAAGAAATTGAAGCCAAAAACATCATTATAGCAACTGGAAGTAAACCTTCAAATTTGCCATTCATAAATCTTGATAAAGAGCGTATTATAACTTCAACAGAAGCTTTAAAACTTAAAGAAATTCCAAAGCATTTAATCGTTATTGGTGGTGGTGTTATTGGTTTAGAATTAGGTCAGGTTTACAGACGTTTAGGTGCTGAAGTGACTGTGGTTGAATATATGGATCGTATCATTCCAACCATGGATTCTGGTTTATCAAAAGAATTGAATAAAGTTTTTAAGAAAACCAAATTCACCATGAATGTTTCTCACAAAGTAAAATCGGTTGAGCGAAAAGGTGATGAAGTTATCGTTAAAGCTGATAACAAGAAAGGTGAAGAAGTTGAAATAAAAGGCGATTACTGTTTAGTATCTGTTGGGCGTCGTCCTTATACTGATGGACTGAACGCTGAAGCAGCAGGTGTGAAGCTAAATGATAGAGGTCAGGTTGAAGTTAATGAGCATTTACAAACATCAGCAAGTAATATTTACGCCATTGGCGATGTGATAAAAGGTGCCATGCTAGCGCATAAAGCTGAAGAAGAAGGTGTTTTTGTAGCTGAAACTATAGCAGGACAAAAACCACATATTGATTATAACTTAATTCCAGGTGTTGTTTACACATGGCCAGAAGTTGCTGCTGTTGGTAAAACAGAAGAAGAATTAAAAGAGGCTGGTGTGGATTATAAAGTTGGTCAATTTCCAATGCGTGCTTTAGGTAGAAGTAGAGCCAGCATGGATTTAGATGGTTTTGTAAAGATATTGGCAGATAAATCTACCGATGAAATTTTAGGTGTTCACATGATTGGTGCGCGTGCTGCCGATATGATTGCCGAAGCTGTTGTAGCTATGGAATACAGAGCCTCTGCAGAAGATGTTTCCAGAATGTCTCATGCGCACCCAACATTTACAGAAGCTATTAAGGAAGCCGCTTTAGCTGCTACTGAAGATAGAGCATTGCATATTTAACAAAAGCATTTTCACACTGAGCTTGTCGAAGTGTCTCAAAATATTGAAAAGCGAACCAAATGGTTCGCTTTTTTTGTTTATAACTATTTTTAATTCTTAAAAGCATGTTGTTGATTATAAATTTTGAAAAAGCTAACTTCGCTTATCATAGGATATAAAACATTAAAACGATTTCATATCAAGTCGTTAGGCGTAAAATAACCAACCACTAACCAAGATGAGCAAATCCAATCTATTCAATCGCCCTAAACAAAACTTTAAAGTAATTGATGGTATTCGCGCAGTAGCGATTCTATGGGTAATTGTATTTCACTCGTGGTTATTTCAACTTAACTTGTATTTAGAAACTAGTCAAGAAGTTGTTAAGAACAAATTTTTGGTCTGGATTTCAAGAGGAGATTTAGGAGTAGATTTATTCTTTGTTATAAGTGGTTTTTTAATCGGTTCTATTCTATTTAAAGAATTTAAAAAGAACGAGAAACTTAATTTTAAAAAGTTTTACATAAGACGTTTTTTTAGATTGATTCCAGTTTACATATTTGCCATGATAATTGGTATATATTTCCTAAAGGGAACTGTTCTTGATACTTGGCACTTATCTTGGGCCAACTTATTATATATAAATAATTACATTACTGGCTCTTATATGCCATGGACTTGGTCTTTAGCTATTGAGGAGCAATTCTATATAATTATTCCTTTTTTAATTGCTTTTATTTTTCCACTATTCAAAAGAAAAACTTTATTTTTTGTAGTTCTAGCTATAATACCAATTGCATTAAAATATCATAATTCTGTAATTGTTCATGATTTTAAAATCCCTTTTGAAGGCGTATTTATAGATGATGCTCATTTAACTTGGTTCTGGGATTATTACGTTTATACGCATTTAAGATATGGAGGTTTACTTTCTGGTGTTATTGCTGCATATCTGTATGTATTTAAAAGTGAAAATTTAAAAAATTATTTTTTTAAGTACATAAAACTTAATAACACATTAATCGTTATTTCCTTTAAAGTATTAATTATAATATCTAGCATTACTTTAGGTCAATGGACTATTGCTGAAAATTCAATTTTTGAAAGTTTACCTCCTGCTTTTGGAAGTTGGTATGAAATACTACACCGTGAACTGTTTTGTTATATTATAGCTTATTTAATTCTTGCTTCTTTATTCTTTAAAGGTTTTGCAATTAGACCATTCAAGTCATTTTTATCTTTAAAGTTTTTCTATCCAATTGCTCAAGTTTCCTATTCTGCTTATTTGTTTCATGAAATGTTTATGTTTTGGTACTTCCCAAAATCAGCAGCATATTTTAAAGAAACGACGTTGTCAGATTCTACCATAATTACAGTAAATGGAATTGTTTCGTTAATTGTAATTTTGCTAGTAGCTGCTCTCATGTATTTAATTATAGAGCAACCTTTTCAAAGATTAAGAAATAAAATTACGCTGAATACTTAACAATATAATTCTACACCTAACAACGTATATAAAAAATAGCGGTTTAATCGCTTAATCGAAACAAAATGAATAAATTAATAGTCAGTTATAATCCGAAAAGTTAGTGAGCAGAAATCCGCTACTTTTCATATACAAGACCGATAAGCGAATTCCATATTTTCCATCTTAATACTTCTCCAACAACTCTAAAACCTCTTTTTTATAACTTCTACTAATCGTTAGAGCATGTCCATTAATTACAATATGCTCATTAGTAAATGAGGTAATATTGGCAATAGAAACAATATACGAACGGTGAATGCGTAAAAAATCTTTTGCTGGTAATTTGGCTTCAATTGCCGTTATGGTTTCTCGTGTCACTATGGTTTCATTTGGTAAGTGTATTTTAATATAATCGCTGTAACTTTCAATGTAAATTATTGAATCAAAATCAACTTTAATCATGCGCCTATCCGCACGAACAAACATAAATGGGTTTGCTTCTGGTTGTGGTAAAACAGATTGGTTTGAAGTAGCATAGATATCAAAATAGGTATTCACGGCTTTTAGTAAGCGATCAAAAGAAATGGGTTTTAATAAATAATCTACAGCTTGAAGCTCAAAACCTTCCACAGCATAATCACGGTAAGCTGTTGTGAAAATGATATTTATATCCTTATTGATAGATTTCGCAAAGGAAATTCCACTAATTTCTGGCATATTAATATCTAAAAAAACAAGGTTGATGTCATGCGTACTAATAATATTAAAGGCTTCCATAGCATGACTACAACTAGCTACAACAGTAATAGCATCAATTTTAGAAAGATGTGTGGCAATAACTTCGCGAGCGATAGCTTCGTCATCAACAATAAGACAATTAATGTTTGTTTTTACTGACAATTATTCGGTTTTTAAAATAAGTTTGACATGAAATAACGAATTATCTTGTGAAATGTCAAGTTGGTAATTAGTATGATACAATATATCTAAACGCTTTTTAATGTTTTGTAGTCCAATTCCATTTTCTAAATCAGAAGCTTCACTCAAACTACTATTAGTAATGTTGAACTCAATGGTATCATCATGAGTTGTTAGTGTAATATCTAATGTTAGAACACCTTCAACGAGGCTTCCGTGTTTAAAGCTATTTTCAACAAAAGGCAGTAGGAGCATAGGTGCAATTTTTGTTGTTTCGCTTATTGAGTGATATTTAAAACTAGTATTAAGCGTGTTATTAAAACGCATTTTTTCTAACTCAATATAATCTTCTATATGGTTTATTTCATCGGTTAATAATACAAAAGGTTTGTTGATCTGATAGAGTAAATAATCTAAAAGGTTTGAAAGCTTTAAAATCATTTCAGGTGTTTCGTCGGCTTTTTTTAGAGCAAAACCATATAGCGTATTCAAGGTATTAAATAAGAAATGCGGATGTATTTGCATTTTTAAATAGTTAAGCTCTTGTTCTTTAAGCTTTAGTTGGGTTTCTAGGATTTTAGTCTCTAACTGTTTTGTTTTTTCTGTGTTTTTTAGATTCAATTTTAGCAATTTAAAAGCGCTAACAATAATAACTACCAGATAAACACCAGTTCCTACAAACAGCATGTTTCTGGTAAGCGGATTCATATCCTTGTATTCAAAATTAGCGAGATATATCAAACTAAAGAAAATAGAAACCATTATCAGGTATCCCGAAATAATAAGTGTGTACAAACTATAGACACCAAAACTCAAATACCGTTTCTTAATTAAGTAATCTGGAATAAGTTTATAAATAGAGACATAGGTGGTAGCTATTGTAATAGGCATTAAGAAGAGTGAAAATTGTAGTGTATCATTAAAATTTTTACTGTTTGCTCCAAAAAAATAGGTAAAAAATACCAGTACAGCACACCAAAATATAGCATGTAAAAATGCTCGAGTAATAAATTTCAAGATAACTTTCTGGGTTGTCACGCAAAATATTTTGAATACAATAATACGATGTTTTTAATATGATACTATAAATTGTAGATGAATAACGGATTTTAGTCTTGTTTCGACAGAAAGGTTAATACAAGAACTAATTTGGTTGTTCATCGCATTTAATAATGTAAACACGTTAACTTGTATAAATTTGACCCATACTCTAATTTAAAAACATCAACTATGAATTTTTACGTTTTGTTTCCTAAAGTTGCGATTCTCTTAAATCCTTTTATTGATAGATTTAATGAAGGTGGTCCGTTAATGATGTCGTTAATAACCATTTGCTTAATCTTATCTATTGTATTTTTAATCAAAGGATTTTTAAGTGCTAAAACGAATATCCATCAATCAAAAAAAATGTTAGCACTAGCTATAGACAGTAGTTTACTGGGTTTAGTTATTGGTTTTTTTGCTTCTGTAATAGGATTAATTACGGCCTTTGATTCTGTTGAAGCTATGGGTGATCCTGACCCATCTATTTTTGCAGGTGGATTAAAAGTATCTTTACTAACGGCAGTATATGGCTTGTTAACCTTTGTTATTGCTCGAGTAGGTATTCTAATCTTAAGAGGCTTACAAAAAGACTAATCTACAAAATCAAATAAATCAAAATGCGAACAGTTTTTTATGTAATTATTGGCCTTGTTTTACAACAAACTATCTGCGCCCAGTCGGACTATTTGTATCAAATAGGAAAAAAAGATAGTGTCTATTCTAATATCCTTAATGAATCTAGAGATATTTATGTTCAACTGCCATATAGTTATAATGCAAATTCAAATGAAAAGTACCCTGTTATTTATATTTTAGATGGCGATGTACTACTGCCAACAGTTGTTAATATTCACGATTTTTATAGTGGCGGTTTTATGCCAGAAATGATTATCGTAGGTATTTCTAATGCTGTAAACAGAACTAGAGATTTAACGACTTCAAAAATCACATCAAGACGCGGAATGCCTTATAATGAAGAACATGGTGAGGCAAAACATTTCTTATCTTTTATAAAAACCGAACTCATTCCGTACATAGAGGGCAAATACCCAGTTACCAATTACAGAACATTAATTGGGCACTCTTATGCTGGATTATTTGCTATATATACTATGCTAAATCAGCCAGATTTATTTGTAAATTATATAAGTATCGATCCTAGTTTAGATTGGGATGATCAAAAAATTATGAAACAAGCTAAATCAGACTTTCTGGATAAGAATTTCAATGGAAAAGGCTTATTTATGTCTTTAGGCGGACAATTGCACATGCAAGATTCTGGCATAACTATAGACAACGTCATGCAAGATTCTTCTGAATATACTTTGTTTGCACGTTCAAATATTGAATTAGCCCAATTTATTGATAAAAACGAATCAATCGGACTTAATTACGAATGGCAATTCTATTCTAACGATTTACATGGAACTATTCCGCAACCTTCAATTAAAGATGGTTTGATATCACTTTTTCAGTGGTACCAAATGGAAAATACAGATGCTATTAATAACCCAGAAACATCAGTTAGTGAATTGGTAAGAATTATTGAAAATCGAGAAGCGAAATTAAAAGCTCATTTTGGTTATTCAGTAGCACCATATCCTGAAAATCTTTTAAATATGTCTGGTTATATGAATATGGAAATGGGGCAACCCGATAAATCTAAAATGTACTTCGAAAAAGCTATACAGTATTATCCTGAAAGTGCTAATGTATATGACTCTATGGCAGATTATTATGAATCGATAAAAGACTATTCAAGTGCATTGAAAAATGTCAATATAGCCTTTGAAATAAGTAATAGTGATTATCATAAAGAACGAATAGAAAAATTGAAAAAGTTACTATAAGGTAACATGCTTTAATGCTCAAAAAGCAACCCAATGTGGTTGCTTTTTTATTTTTAATAGTCTGATTATGATGTTAATGGAATTGTTTAAATCTTTTTTATTTAGGCGCTTTTAAATTTTGGTGTCTAATAAAATTTAAAGATATTAGACACTGATTAATAGTGCAGCTGCGAATAATCAAGTTGACATTCAGAGCGAACTTATGTATGGTAATAAGTTATTGTTAGGAAGGTTTTGAAGACAAACGAGGTTATTTGCGAATCCCTTGCCGCTAGGCGAGGGATTTTTTCTTTCTTAAGCAGTTATTTAAGTCTTTTTTTTAAGCCGTATCTTTACACTTCTTAAAATTTAATAATGAAAGTACTTCTTACTGGCGCAACGGGATACATTGGAAAACGCTTATTACCTGTGCTTTGTGATTTAGGTTATGAAGTAGTTTGTTGTGTGCGTGATGAAAGTAGGTTTAGTCCACCAGAATATTTAAGAAAGCAAATATCCGTTATTCAATTGGATTTGCTAAAAAAAGAGACATTAGCCAATGTTCCAAATGATATTGATGGTGCATTCTATTTAGTGCATTCTATGTCATCTTCGGCTGATTATGAAAAACTGGAAGCCGATTCAGCGAATAATTTTATGCAGGCGGTTTCAAAAACAAACATTGATCACGTTATTTATTTAACGGGAATCATCAATGAAGATGAACTGTCAAAACATTTAACCTCACGAAAAAAAGTAGAGGATATATTAAGCAGTGGTAAATTTAATTTCACTGCACTACGAGCAGGAATCATTATTGGATCAGGGAGTGCTTCATTTGAAATAATTAGGGATTTGGTAGAAAAACTACCCATTATGATAACGCCTAAATGGTTGAATACACGTTGCCAACCCATTGGAATCTCTGATGTCATTCAATTTCTATCTAAAACACTGTTTCATAAAGCTACTTATAATAACAATTATGACATTGGAGGCCCAGATATTTTAACCTATAAGGAAATGCTTTTAGAGTTTGGAAGGGTTAGAGGTTTAAAGCGTTTTATTTATACTGTACCAGTGATGACACCGAGATTATCATCATATTGGTTGTATTTTGTAACATCTACGTCATATAGGTTGGCTGTTGCTTTGGTTGACAGCATGAAAGTTGAAGTTATTTGTAGAAATGATGATTTAAACAAACTACTGAATTTAATGCCGCTTGGATATACAGAGTGTCTGAAACGTGCCTTTAGTAAAATTGAAAACAATGAAATTGTTTCTAGTTGGAAAGATGCATATGTAAGTAGTGGCATGAATAATAAGATTTCACATTTCATTCAAGTGCCAACCTATGGTTGTTTTATTGATAAACGTGAAATGGACTTCAATAATCGTGAAGCAACAATTAATAAAATATGGAGTATAGGAGGACAAACAGGATGGTACTTTGGAAATTGGTTGTGGCAAATTAGGGGATATTTAGACAAAATGGTAGGTGGAGTTGGGTTAAGGCGTGGTCGCACTAATATCAACACATTGCATGTGGGTGATGCTCTTGATTTTTGGCGCGTATTGTATGCAAATAAGGAAGAGGGACGCTTATTGCTTTTAGCTGAAATGAAATTACCTGGTGAGGCTTGGTTGGAATTTAAGGTTAAAGACAATAAAATAATACAAACAGCTACTTTTAGACCTTTAGGAATTTATGGACGTTTGTATTGGTATAGCGTATGGCCTTTTCATGGATTGATTTTTAAGGGTATGCTACAGAAAATAGCTGAATAAGCACTATTTCCGTTTATTACGCTTATTGTAGTTTTTATCGCCTCTAGTTTTAGGCTTTTTATACTTTTTGGCAATCTTAAATTTATAAGAACCACCTAAATTTTCCTTCTGGTTTTTCTCTTTTTTCTCATGAAAAGCAGGTCCAACTTCATCGTCATCTTTACGTTTCAAGGGATTGTTGCGCTCTTTTATTTGTGGTCGTTCTTCTTCAAGAAGTTCTGTTGAGATAATAACGTCATCAGGAATTGGTAATTTTGGGATAGTCATTTGCATTAATTCTTCGATTTTTTGCATGGACTCCATTTCATTGTCAGTGTAAAACAACAAGGCATTACCTTCACGTTCGGCACGACCTGTCCTACCAATGCGATGCATGTAGTTTTCAGGAAAATTAGGCGTATCAAAATTGATAACATGTGAAATATCATTAATGTCCAATCCGCGTGCCATAACATCCGTCGCTACCAAAATACGGTGTTCACCTTCTTGAAATTGTTCAATACTTCTCAAGCGGTAGTTTTGAGTTTTGTTAGAATGTATTACACAGGTTTCATTGGGAAAGTATTCTTCCAAAGCATCAAAAAGGCGATCTGCCATTTTTTTGTATGCTACAAAAACCAAAACCCTGTTATAGGTTTCAGACTCTTGAAGTAGATGTTTAAGTAAATTTAACTTTGTGTAAAAATTAGGTACGGCATATTTTGTTTGTGCTATATTCTCCAATGGTGTTCCAGAAACCGCAATTGAAACCCGTTGAGGCGCGATAAAAAAATCATTAATTAAGTCATCCACATCTTCTGTCATAGTAGCCGAAAACATAATGTTTTGTCTGCGTTCAGGTAGTATATCAAAAATATTAATTAATTGGTGTCTAAAACCTAAATCAAGCATGACATCAACTTCATCTATTATGAGCTTTTGAATGGATTTTAATTGCAATACACGGCTAACAGCTAGATCATATAAGCGTCCTGGTGTAGCGACAACAATATCTAAACCTTGTGCAACTGCTTGTTTTTGGGTATTAATATTAACGCCACCATAAACTCCAAGCACACGTACGTTAATATATTTAGCCAATTTTTCAATTTCCTCCACAACTTGAACTACCAATTCTCTTGTAGGAACTAATACTAAAACACGTGGGTTGTCTTGCTTTGAGAATTTTAAATTTCGTAGCACAGGTAGCATATAGGCAAAGGTTTTACCTGTTCCTGTTTGAGCAATACCAACAACATCTTTACCAGAAGCAACAATATTAAATGCTTGTTCTTGTATAGGTGTAGGCTGTACAAAACCTAAATCATCTAACGCATTGTATAGAGGTGTGTTGAGCTTTAAATCTTGAAAAGTTGTTGGCTGTTCCATGATGCAAAAATATGTTTATTAATGCGAATTAATAACCATATTCAATTAAATCTGGAATTAATTTAAGGCCTTGGGACTGCCAATCATCCTCAATTGAGTCCCAATTGCTATAGGCATCTGGAAAATTCAATGGCGAATCTTGCGAAATAGGCGACATAGGTCCTACAATGCCGATATAATTTTCTGATGATTCTCCTTCTTCAACGATATGGTTGAATGAGAAAATATAATAATCCTTATTTTCGTGCGTCACAATACCAAGATTGGTGATGTTATCAACGTCGTAATCGTCACTGGTATAATTGTATAAAATAATTTCTGAAAGTGATGCTTCATCTAAATAATTTTCAGGTATTTCATGCAGCTTATTAGCGTCGTGAAAAGCTCTAATAATATCAAGCCTATGATTTTTATTCTTTAAATAGTTGTTGATTAAAGTGTCTTCTAAATGAAAATTATGTTTAATACGAATTTCAATAGCTTCAGAAATCATCCATTCATTCGAATCTTTTGAAATGATTTCTTGGGTAAAATCTTTGATTACTTGCTTATCATCCTGTGTTTCATGAAATAAACCAGTGTAAGCATACATAAGTGAATTGTAGGTGTAATCATAATCTTCGGTTTCGCTATTTTTGATATAAGTAGCCAAATCGGTCATAGTCCATTTGGTTATTGAATCAAATCTGTCTTTCACAACTTGATTGTTTAGAGTAGAATCCTTGAGTATTCCAGTGGAAATATTAAGAATGTCACGACGGAATTTAGTATGGTCTAGAAGTGATAATAGTTTGCTATAATGCGAGTTGGCGTAAGCCAGTGAATCCTTAAAAGGTGATAACGTGCCCCAATTGTAGCTATCACTATCTTTAGGAGGTTTTTTGAATAATAAATCAGTGTAAACTGCAATAGCCTCTGTATTTGCTAAATCAGGAATGGCTACAAGAATTGAGGTTTTTAATGCATCAGATGTAGTTGATTTCTCATATTCATTTTGCAGTACCTTCAAGGTGCTTTCATTATTTAAATTAGATAATATAGTAACTAAACTCTTTTTTATTTGATTATTTTTTAAGCTATCAGAATATGATGTGGACAAGGCTTTATGAATGCTTTCGATATCAGATTCTTCAAAATCGTAATAAGTTAGTGCTCCAAAAGCTCTTTTGTAAATAATACTGTCTTTAGATTTTAAATCCTTGAAAATCTGTTCTGATTTTGATGAAAATACATCAAAGGGTTTAGGGTTTTGTTTCTTGACTTCAAAAGAATTAAAAATACGATTGGTAACATCATTATTTAGTTCTTCTTCGGCAACAAAAGCAGAAACCATAAAGAATTGCTTGTCTTGTAGCCAAATTCGGTATCTGGTTTTTAGGTTGTTATTTTTATTCAAAATGTAAAAATCAAGGCCAGTGCCATTTGCAACTTTTACAGTGTCTTGCTTAACAAGGCTGTCATTCCATCCTAGGAGATGATTCTTGTTTAATTCGTAGAATTCGGCATATGATTTTATTTTAAAATAATCCTGTAAATCACTATATCCAAATTGATAGACACCTCCAGATTTTGGATTTTTTGTATAATAATCGTGAGAGTTTTTTATATGAGAATCATCATAGTCAACGGTATCAATAATCAGTCTATTTTTTTCAAAAAACTGTACTTCAAAATTGCTGTCTTTCGGTTTTAATGCGGTTAAAGTGCTGGGGTTTTCATAATCTTCAAACTTAAAACTAGCTAAAAAGGGGCTTTCGGGATCAGCCTTTTCAGTTTCGTTCAACTTTTGAAGCATAAGTAAATACATGCGATTACCTCTATAATATACTCTACAGATGGTATGATATTTTTCTTGTAACAGCAATTCATACTCTCTACCTTCATAACCGTTAAGGTAAATAGTTTTCTCGTTGTTAAGAATGATGGCTTTAGTTTCAAAGCTTTTTTTGATTTCATCAAAACCAACTTGGATATCTTCCATATAATATCCTGTAGGATGATCATTGTAACGTACTATATAATTGTTGTCATTGGCATAATCAGTTACCATAAACATATTAAGAATATATGGTTCACTATCAGTTTCATATGGATTTGGCTGCTCTCGTGACACGTTCTTTGGTTCGTCAGGTAATTCAATTGAAAAAGCGCCAACATTATCATGATGATGTATCCAAGCTTTATTCTCTATGGCTTTTGGTTTGCTGGTTTTTAATGAGTTGAAAAATCTAATCACAGATTTGTTATTTTCAATATCATCATCCTCCGATTGAACACCTTGGTAATACAACATCTTATCTTTAACTAATACGTGTAATTGCATAAGGTTATTATCTGGCATGTCAATTTTTGCAATGTATTTAATGCCATCTGAAATATCTACTTCAGTTAGGCTTCTTAATTCCCCTTCATAGCTTTCAGTAAGTGTGTTAACGAAGTTTTCAATTAAAGCTTTGAAATCCATGTCGTCATCATAGAAAGAAACATTAATTCCGCTAAATAAATACAGGTTGTTATCATTAAGACCCTGATACATATGAATTGTAAAACCAGGGAAGTCTTCACTATAATTGGGCTTGTTTGGCACTTCTATACTGTATCCTAATTCCTCATCTTTGAAAATGTACCACAGCATTTTTGATTCGTCTACAACATATGTATCAGCAATACCTTTAAAAGTTGCTTCAACTGGTGTCACATCATAACCTTCTTTTTGCAACAGTGCTATGATACCATTCTCTCCAGGCAAATGAGCCGCTCCAACTGCAGAAAACAGACTATTATCTTGGGTGATTTTCATAATACTATTAACCATAACTTGATTACGCGATATTAATTCTAAATCATATCCATGGTAGGTTTGAATCATTGAATCAATAGCTTGAATATTACCTGTGTAATAAATTTTAGTCAATTTTTCCAGGTCGTTATTTAGAGTTTCAACGTCATCTTCCAATTGATCTAAAATATATAAGCGTTGATATTCTGGCGGTAAATTTTCAAAATAGTTAAGTTGCTCGTACATATCCTCAAGACCAGTTATTGATTTTTGCATAGTTCTAGCCTGATTGTATAGATATAAATCAACAAAAGTGGATTGGTCATCATCTTTTTCTGTCTCTGGCATCAATAATGCTAAAATGGTATTGGGATCTCTTAATTCTGAATCTTCAAACGAGTAGGTGTTTATTTCTTCAAAACGGTCAACTAAAAGTTGATATTCTTCGTCAGATAATACGTCTTTAAAAACATCTTTTGGGTCTCTATCTATTACCTTGTTCGTCATAGCAATTACAAGCGAGTCTGGATTTACTTCCAAGGCAAACATTTCTGTTTCTTCAATAGCTGGCATTACGGCATCACTAAATTTAAACGCCCTAATATCATCAACATGCATTGTACCAAATAGGTAAGAAGGTTTTGTTAGATTTTTACCTTCTATTTTCCAAAGTAAATTATAACTGGATCGATCTTGTGAAAAACCAAAAGCAATAAAAAAAAGTAAAAGGCATACTAGCAGGCTGCTCTTTGTTTTACTGGAGTATTTGTAAGGCATAAATGGATGAGTAATTTGATGTAGATAATTATATAAAAGTATTCAAGTTACATAGTTTCTTAATAAATTTGAAAATTATAAAACAAAATAATTTGCGAACTTTCAGAAAACTACAGCTTAAAAATGTAGAACAATATAAACAAAAATTGTTGAATTGGAGTCAGCAGTTTTCTGAAGTTACATGGATGGATTCCAATAATTATTCCGAGGATTATTCAAGTTTTGATGCTGTTCTTGCCGTTGATGCTTTTACCAGTATTCAAACAGATTTTCATGATGGATTTTCAAAGTTAAAAGACTACCAAAGCACAACAAAAGATTGGATTTTTGGTTATCTTTCTTATGATTTAAAAAATGATATTGAAGCGTTAGAATCTAATAATTTTGACGGCTTGCAGTTTCCTGACTTGTATTTTTTTCAACCTAAAAAGCTCTTTTTTATTAATGGTAATGTATTGGAAATTCATTATTTAAATTGCGTAGATGATGAATTGGATGATGATATAAATGCTATTAAAAAAACACCTTTAAATGTTGAAAATTATGAGATTGAACCAATAAAAATAAAATTACGAATTCATAAGGATGATTATTTTAAAAAGTTAGCTGAAATGCTAGCTCATATTCATCGAGGTGATATTTATGAAGCTAATTTTTGTCAAGAATTTTACGCTGAATCCTCATCAATCAATCCGTTATTGGCCTATCTAAATCTGAATGCCATTTCAAAACCACCTTTCGCCACTTTTATTAAACTACATGATAAGTATTTATTGTCTGCCTCTCCCGAACGCTATTTGAAAAAAGTAGGAAGCAAAGTTATTTCCCAGCCTATAAAAGGAACAGCCAAACGATCTAAAAATATTGAAGAGGATAATCGACTGCGTGATAATCTATCAATTGACCATAAAGAACGTTCTGAAAATATTATGATTGTAGATTTGGTTCGAAATGATTTGTCTAAAACGGCTGTTAAAGGCAGTGTAAAGGTTACAGAATTGTGTAAAGTATATACCTTTCCGCAAGTGCATCAAATGATTTCAACTGTAACTTCAATGGTTGAAGAAGGTACAAATCCTGTTGATGTGATTCAATCAACTTTCCCTATGGGAAGCATGACTGGTGCACCAAAAGTTTCGGCTATGCAAATTATAGAAGATCTTGAGGAAACTAAACGAGGTGTTTATTCTGGAGCTGTTGGTTACTTTTCGCCTACTGGTGATTTTGATTTTAATGTGGTAATTAGAAGTATTTTGTACAATGAAACTAATCAGTACGTCAGTTATTCTGTTGGGAGTGCAATAACCGCCAAAAGTGATCCGCTTAAGGAGTATGAAGAGTGCTTGGTAAAAGCAAGAGCAATGCGTGACGTTTTAGAAAATTAGTTCAAAAAGGTATGAGGCACTAGGCTGAAGTAACGGTATTCACAAATTAAAATAAAGAGGTTTAAATTGTAAGTTTGTTTTATGTTTTTTAAAATAGTATATATTAAAAATTGAAATAACCTATTATTGTAGTTTTAAAACGTATAACAACCAATATAGAGAATGATAAAATATTTAATAATACTGCTATTAATAACTGGTTGCTCACAAAACAATAAATTAAAAGTAGGAACTTTCGAGTTACAGGAAGACGGAGTACCCATTGGGAAAATATATAGACTAAATAAATATCAAATAGAAGAGTATTCCGATGGTTCCTTGCTCTTTGCAAATTTGCATTGGAAATCAGATTCTTCTTTTATTATAATTGGTTTGGAAAAAGACCCTAAAGGGATTGATACTGTATCTTTTTTAGTTAAATTAAAAAAAACAAGTAAAGATGAATATGCTTTAACATCAGAGCCATATTATTTGAAAAGTAGTTACACATACAAAGGAGTATTAATAAAAAAAAGTTCAGACGTAAAAAAAGAATATCTTGACACATTAATTCAATTAAATAAGAATGGACATAGATAGTATAGATTAAAAACATCGTCATCTTATACAAAATTTAAGCATGTTAAAACAGTTTCAAGATCATATTAATAAAAACCTTCCTTTTCTAAAAAAAAGCAAATTGTTGATTGCTATTTCTGGCGGATTGGATAGTGTGGTACTTACACAACTTTGTCATCAATTGAAACTTCAAATCAGTCTGGCTCATTGTAATTTTAATTTAAGAGGCAAAGAAAGTGATGCCGATGAAGATTTTGTGTTGAATTTGGCTGAAGATTTAAATTTAGAAGTTTTTGTTGAAAGCTTTGATACTGAAAATTATGCTAATGAAAACAAGTTATCTATTCAAATGGCGGCTCGTGAGTTACGTTATCAATGGTTTTTGGAATTGGCAACCCAACTGCATTTTGATTACGTTTTAACAGCCCATCACGCCGATGATAACTTGGAAACCTTTTTGATAAACCTTACACGAGGAACAGGTTTGGAAGGCTTAACAGGCATTCCTGAAACAAATGATCATATTGTACGTCCATTATTACCTTTTTCGCGTGAAATGATTCTAGAATATGCCGAAAGTAATAATCTTGTTTGGCGAGAGGACAGTAGTAATGCATCAACTAAATATTTTAGAAACAAACTGCGACATGATGTCATTCCAATATTAAAGGAACTCAATCCGCAATTATTGCAGAGTTTTGACAAAACTCAAAATCATTTACAGGATTCACAAAATATCATTGCGGATGCTATAACACGTATTCAAAAAAAGGTTGTTGCAATTGAAGGTGACAATATTTTAGTGGACATAAAAAAAATACTTAAACTTTCGAGCCCTAAAGCATATTTATATGAGTTGTTAAAGGATTTTGGCTTTACTGAATGGGATGACGTATATAAGCTTTTATCGAGTCAATCTGGAAAAGTTGTATTATCCAAAACACATCGATTAATAAAAAACAGAAATTATTTAATAATTACAAGTTTATATAATGAATCTGATCACGAAAACATTAAAGTTACAGAGCATGATTATGAAATAGTATTGCCAATAGGCAATATGATATTTAAAACTGTAACCAATTTCTCAACAATAGACCGTTCGTCGATATATGTTGATAAAGATTTGTTAAAATATCCCTTAACCGTAAGAAAATGGGAAAAAGGCGACTATTTTTATCCCTTTGGAATGACAGGAAAAAAGAAATTAAGTAAATTTTTTAAGGACGAAAAATGGTCATTACCTGAAAAAGAACAGGCACTATTATTGGTGTCTGATGATGATAAAATCATTTGGATTCTAAATAGCCGGATGGACAATAGATTTAAAGTAACTGACAAAACAACTACGATACTAAAATTAGAACTAACCTCATGAAGCATTTATTTACACTGTGTATCGCTTTATTATTTTTTAACACAATTTCAGCTCAATTACAACCGGTAAAGTGGACTGCAGAAGCCGAGAAAATTTCTGATACAGAATACAATATTATCTATCAAGCTATTATTGATGACCATTGGCATTTATATTCCCAGAATCTGCCTGAAGGAGGTGCTATTCCAACCGAGTTTGTATATGATTCTGTCGCACAAATACAAGATTTTAAACTTATTGGTAAAACACAAGAGAGTGAAAGCATTACAAAGTTTGATAAAGTTTTTGAAATGGACTTGACCTTTTTTGATGGTAGTGCCACATTTACTCAAAAAATAGAATTATTAAATCCAGAAGTTTCGGTTATTAAAAGTGAGGTTGATTTTCAAGCATGTGATGATGAGCGTTGCATTTTTGATAGTCAGATTTTTAATATTGAATTACCAAAGCGTAATTCAAATTCTGAAATTTTTGAACCTGTTAAATGGATGTCTAATGTTAAAAAGCTCACAGATGATGAATATGAAGTTGAGTATATCGCAACCATTGAACAAGGATGGCACTTGTATTCACAATATTTAGAACGTGATGATGGTCCAATTGCCACAGAGTTTACCTTTAATAAAAAAGTAGGGTATGAGCTCATTGGAAAAACATCAGAGCCTGACACAAAGGCTGTTTTTGATCCTGTTTTTGATATGAATATTAAGTATTTTTCTAATAAAGCTAGATTTGTACAAAAAATCAAATTAACAGATAGTAATTTAAAAACTATACCTGCTGAAGTTTATTTCATGGTTTGTGATGAAACTAGATGTTTACCTCCAAATAGAGTTACGTTTTACACGCCTTTAGATGGTAACACTAGTGATTTAATTGTTCCTGTTGAAGTTGATGATAAAAGTAAGGCCTTATCCAGAGCATTAAACTTAAATGTAACAGGTTGGGATAATTTTGAAGCAGAAGAGGTTAAAGAGAAAAGTAATTTCACGATTTTCTTACTGGGCTTTTTAGGTGGATTGATTGCTTTGTTAACACCATGTGTGTTTCCTATGATTCCCTTGACTGTTTCCTTTTTTACTAAAAGTTCAGGAGATGGTAAAAAGGGATTGGCGAATGCCATGCTATATGGGTTCTTTATTTTTCTAATTTACTTTTTATTGAGTTTGCCATTTCATGTTTTAGATTCTTTAGATCCTGAAATCCTAAATAATGTTTCCACTAATGTCACGTTGAACATTATTTTCTTCGTCATCTTTATCGCCTTCGCGTTTTCATTTTTCGGGTATTACGAATTGACTTTGCCTGCATCATGGAGTAACGCTTTAGATTCTAAAGCCAACAAAATTGGTGGTTGGATAGGTGTGTTTTTTATGGCTTTAACCTTGGCAATTGTGTCGTTTTCATGTACGGGACCTATATTAGGAACACTTTTAGGAAGCTCATTGTCTAGTGATGGTGGTGCAACACAATTAACTTTGGGTATGAGTGGTTTTGGGTTAGCACTAGCCTTACCCTTTACATTGTTTGCTATGTTCCCAAAATGGCTAAATTCCTTACCAAAATCTGGTGGCTGGTTAAATACAGTAAAAGTTGTTTTAGGTTTTATTGAATTAGCTCTAGCTTTAAAATTCCTATCAAATGCAGATTTAGTTGAACATTGGGGATTATTGAAACGTGAAGTATTTATTGGACTTTGGATAATAATTGGAATTGGATTATTACTGTATTTATTAGGTAAAATTAAATTTCCACATGATGGTCCATTTCAAAAAATTAGTTTTAGCAAATGGAGTTTTATCATTCTAGTATTTGCCTTTGTTATCTATTTATTACCGGGTTTAACCAATACCAAATATGCGAATTTGGAGTTATTAAGTGGTTTTCCGCCTCCAATGTTTTACAGCTTGTATGAAAAAGATTCCGAATGTCCTTTGGCGTTAAACTGTTACAAAGATTTGGAATCAGGATTGGAAGCAGCCAAGGCTGAAAACAAACCTATCATGTTAGATTTTACAGGTTGGGCTTGTGTTAATTGTCGTAAAATGGAAGAACAAGTTTGGAGTCAAGATAAAGTTTATGATGTTCTAAACGAAGATTATATAATTATTTCGCTTTATGTTGATGATAGGGAAGAACTTCCAAAAGATGAGCAGTTTCAGTTTAAAAAAGCTAATGGTAGCCTTAAGAGTATTAAAACTATAGGCGATAAATGGGCAACTTTGCAAACTCTAAACTTTAAGAATAACTCACAACCATATTATGTTTTGCTCAATCACGATATGCAACTTTTAAATCACACAACAGCATATACACCAAATGCCGATGAGTATTATGAGTGGTTAGTAAAAGGACTAGAACGATTTGAGGAATAAAATTTGAAATTACAAGGTCAAATAGTTGATATACCAAGAAGAAGAATTTTCTCTGGAGAAATTACTTTTTCTAATGGTGTAATTTCTAAAATAGAAGAAAAGCATCACAATATCAAGCATTATATTCTTCCTGGATTTGTAGATGCTCATATTCACATTGAAAGCTCCATGTTGGTACCGAGTGAATTTGCTAGAATAGCCGTAAAGCATGGTACGGTTGCGACAGTTTCTGATCCACATGAAATTGCTAATGTGTTGGGTGTTGAAGGGGTGAATTTTATGATTGAAAATGGTAAGCAAACACCATTAAAATTCAATTTCGGAGCACCTTCCTGTGTACCAGCGACTAGTTTTGAATCTGCGGGAGCAGTGGTTGATTCGGATGATATCAAACAACTCATGGCTAATCCTGACATTAAGTATTTAGCCGAAATGATGAATTACCCAGGCGTATTATTTAACGACGACGAAGTTTTAAAAAAAATAGCTTGGGCTAAACACTACAACAAACCTGTTGATGGGCATGCGCCGGGTGTTAGAGGAGAAGACATAACGAAATATATTGCTGCAGGTATTTCAACCGATCATGAGTGTTTTACCTATGAAGAGGGTTTAGAAAAGCTTCAAAAAGGCATGAAAATCTTGATTCGAGAAGGTAGTGCTGCCAAAAATTTTGAAGCACTTATTGATTTATTGCCTGAACATTTTGAAAACATGATGTTTTGCAGTGATGATAAACATCCAGACGATTTACTAGAAGGACATATTAACCAATTGTGTGCAAGAGCAGTAGCAAAAGGAATTAATGTTTTTAAGGTGTTGCAAGCTGCTTGTGCAAACCCAGTAAAACATTACAATCTTGATGTGGGTTTATTAAAAGTAGGAGATTATGCAGACTGTATTGTTGTTGAAGATTTAAAACAATTTAAAACATTACAAACTTATATTAATGGTGAATTGGTGTTTGATAAAGGAGAATCTAAAATACCTTCTGCACCATTTCAGATTCTTAACAATTTCAACACAGAAAAGAAAGATGAAACGAATTTTAAAATTGGATCATCTGTTAAAAAAATTCGAGTCATTGAAGCTCTGGAAGGTCAGTTGGTTACGAACGAACTGATAGAAACTGCTACAATTGAAAACGGCAATTTGGTTTCCAATGTTGAAAAAGATATTTTAAAAATGTCCGTTATCAACCGTTATAACAATAACAAACCAGCATTGGCATTTATTAAGAATTTCGGATTAAAAGAAGGTGCTATTGCCAGTTCCGTAGGGCATGATTCTCACAATATTATAGCAGTTGGTATTTCTGATGAAATGATTTGTAAGGCAGTGAATCTCATTATTGAAAATAAAGGTGGTATCTGTGCGGTTTCTGAATCTGATGAACACATAGTACCACTTCCCGTTGCAGGTATTATGAGTGACCAAGATGCTGAAACTATTGGTAAGCAATATGCAAAATTGGATAAAGTGGCTAAACAACTTGGTAGTACTTTACATGCTCCTTACATGACTTTGAGTTTTATGGCATTATTGGTTATTCCTTCATTGAAGTTAAGTGATAAAGGGTTGTTTGATGGTAGAACTTTTAAATTCACAACATTGGAAGTAAAGTGATATGCCAATTATAGAATCAACCTACAAAGCACCTTATTTTTTTAGAAATGGGCATGTGTCAACCATATATTCAGGCCTAATTCGTCGTGTGAATGGTATTGAACAGACACGAGAACGGATAATACTTCCTGACGATGATTTTTTAGATTTAGACTGGAGTTATACAGAACAAAAATCTGACAAACTTATTATCATTCTCCATGGTTTAGAAGGGAATGGCCAAAGACCTTACATAACAGGTGTAGCAAAACTTTTTAATAACAATAAATTTGATGCTGTTTGTGTCAATTTTAGAGGTTGTAGTGGCGAGGATAATTTTCAATATCGATCTTACCATTCCGGAGCTACAGAAGATTTAGAGGCTGTTATTAATCATATTTTAAAGACAACAACATACTCTGAAATCAGTATTAACGGTTTTAGTTTAGGAGGCAATATGTTACTAAAATATTTAGGGGAACGACATAATATACCAAATGAAATAAAAGCAGGTATTGCTGTTTCTGTTCCTTGTGATTTATATGGTTCATGCCAAGAATTACATAAAGTTAAAAATTTTGCTTATCATCAAAATTTTAAAAATTACTTGGTAAGAAGATTGCGTAGAAAGCAAAAACTTCATGCCGATAAATTATCTGTAGAAGCTATAAAAAGTATTAAAACTTTAAAAGATTTTGATGATGTATATACCTCAAAAGCACATGGTTTTAAGGATGCTCTAGATTATTACAGTCAATGCAGTAGTCTCCAATTCTTGCCAACTATTAAAACCCCAACTTTAATTTTAAATGCGTTAAACGATTCGTTTTTGTCTCCAGAATGTTACCCAGTAAAAGAAGCCAAACAAAATGCTCAATTGTTTTTAGAAATGCCCAAGTATGGTGGCCATGTGGGTTTTCATTTGTATGGAAAATCTTATTATAATGAGAAACGAGCTTTGGAGTTTGTTCTTGAAAATAGTTGAAATTTTTTCTTACATTTAATCTAAACAAATTTCTAGATGCTTAAAAAAGTTTTTGCCAGTGCTGTCTTTGGTGTAGAGGCTTCAACTGTAACCGTTGAAGTTAATGTAGATAAGGGTATTGGTTATCACTTGGTTGGGTTACCAGACAACGCTATTAAAGAAAGTAATTTTCGCATTGCTGCAGCACTTCAAAATAATGGCTATAAAATACCAGGTAAAAAACTAATCATAAATATGTCTCCTGCCGATTTAAGAAAGGAAGGCAGTGCTTATGATTTAACATTGGCAGTTGGTATTTTAGCTGCATCCAGTCAAATTCAGGCAGATAGTTTAGACAACTATATCATAATGGGTGAGTTGTCATTAGACGGTACCTTACAGCCTATAAAAGGGGCTTTGCCTATAGCCATAAAAGCAAGAGAAGAGGGTTTTAAAGGGTTTATTCTACCCAAGCAAAATGCAAAAGAGGCTGCTATTGTGAATGATTTGCAAGTTTACGGTGTAGATAATATCAAGCAAGTTATTGAATACTTTGATGAAGGAATACCATTGGAACAAACCATCATCAATACGCGAGAAGAATTTGAAAAGCAGCTTAATTTCCCCGAGTTTGATTTTTCTGATGTCAAAGGACAAGAAGGAATTAAACGCTGCATGGAAATTGCTGCGGCAGGAGGTCATAACATTATACTTATTGGACCACCTGGAGCAGGAAAAACTATGCTAGCTAAACGCTTACCGAGTATTTTACCACCTATGACTTTAAGTGAAGCCTTGGAAACCACCAAGATTCATTCAGTTGTTGGTCGTGTCAAAGAAAACACAGGACTTATGTCACAACGCCCTTTTAGAAGTCCACATCACACCATTTCTAATGTTGCACTTGTTGGAGGAGGTAGTTATCCGCAACCAGGAGAAATTTCATTGTCGCATAATGGTGTTTTGTTTTTAGATGAATTGCCTGAATTTAAAAGGGAAGTTTTGGAAGTTATGCGTCAACCATTAGAAGATAGAGAGGTAACAATTTCTAGGGCAAAGTTCACAGTTACATATCCATCGTCGTTTATGCTGGTTGCCAGTATGAATCCAAGTCCAGGAGGTTATTTTAATGATCCAAATGCGCCAGTAACATCATCACCAGCAGAAATGCAGCGTTATTTAAGTAAGATATCTGGGCCGTTATTAGATAGAATTGATATTCATATTGAAGTTACACCTGTACCTTTTGAAAAACTTTCTGATGATAGAAAAGCTGAATCATCTGTTGATATCAGAAAACGGGTTACAGCTGCCCGTGAAATTCAGACTAAACGGTTTGAGGATTCTGATAAAGTACATTATAATGCACAAATGAATACAAAGCAAATACGAACGCATTGTCAGTTAGACGATGCATCATTACAGCTTTTAAAAACGGCTATGGAACGATTAAATTTATCAGCGAGAGCCTATGATAGAATTTTAAAAGTAGCACGAACTATTGCTGATTTAGAAGTATCGGAAAACATTAATGGCTCCCACATTAGTGAAGCTATACAATACAGAAGTTTAGATAGAGAAGGTTGGCTAGGCTGATTTTTTTACTAACTTTAAAACAAATATTAACTAAACCAAGTACACATGAAAAAATTATCAATTCTTATTTTGGGAGCTTTGCTGGGAGCATTTGCAACTTATTATTTTTGTCCAAATTGTGGGGCAACAGAAGATATGGTTGAAGCTCCTATTATAAAACCTAAAGGTCTAATATCACCTGAACAAGCAAAAATTTTAGACACTACTTATAATTCTAGATACAAATTAGTTAGTGATTCCATAGTTACTCGAAAAGGCGGAGATAACCGATCGGTTTGGTTTTCGTTAACTGATGTTGAGAATTATATAAAATATGCTGATAGCCAATCTACGGCTTTAGGTTATAATATGGACGGTATTCGTATTTATATGGCAGCCTATCCGGACGATCCTAAATTAGGTGCAGGTTATACAACTGTATTTATGGTACCAACAGGTAGTGAGTCTTTTTCTGAAGGTAGTAGCTCATTCTTTAACTTTAAACGTGTAGGTGGTGGTGACATACCAGGAGGTGATGGTATGAATGATGGTGGATTAGGTGATCCTCCTTCTGCAAATTATCCACAATAATGTGATTTGTGAAGGAATTTTTAGAAAATTATTATTCTATATTAACGAAATCATTTGAGCTTATTGCTGCTTTAACAGGGGTGTTATTATATAGTAAATATAAAAATACGCCTGTTAAATATTTCATATGGTTTTTAGTTTGGATTGTTTTCCTTGAAATCGTTGGTAGTTATCCAAGATATCTAAAAGACCTTGAATTGTTTTATTTAATTGAAGGTACTATTCTAGAAAAGAATTACTGGTGGTTCACTATTAGCTGGACCAGTGCTGCAACCTTGTTTTACTCATGGTTTTTAAGTAAGAGATATAAATCTATTTTTTTTAAAAGAATAATATTTTATGCCAGATACTTATACATATTAGTCATTATTTTAACCATAATATTTAGGTTTGATAGCTTTTTTATAAAAAGAGAAACTTATATTAATATTTTAAGCTTGAGTATCATTTTGTTAAGCTCCATATTTTATCTGTACGAACTTTTAAACTCTGAAAAATTGTTTGACTTTTATAGTTCAATTTATTTTTATGTTTCGGCTATTATATTTATTTGGTGGTTGGTAACAACACCCTTGGGCTTTTTTGAAGTTTATAATACTAAACAAGATTGGGATTACGTAGCAATTAAATGGACAATAAAATTAGCAGCAAATATCTTTATGTATCTTGGCTTTGCAATTGCGTTAGTAGTATCAAAACCTGAATATGAATAGTTTAAATTACTTAATAGTTTTAATTAGTAGTTTACAAGTTACAACCAAATCTGAACGTTACTTGTTAATCTACATGATATTTACATTAGTAATAATTACTACAATAGTTATTGTTTTTTTTGTAGTGTTTCAAAAAAGAAAAAACAAACTTCTTTTAGATAAAATAAAGCAACAACAGGTTTTTGAAGAGGAAATTTCAAATACACAAATTGAAATTCAAGAACAAACTCTAAAGAACATTGGTCAAGAATTACATGACAATATCGGCCAACTATTGTCAGTTGCTAATATGCAATTAAGTATTATGACAACGGCTGTTGACGAAACGATAAAAGAGCAATTTTCAGAAACCAGGGATGTTGTAAAAGATAGTTTGAGAGAAGTTCGTGCGCTATCAAAATCGTTAAATAGTGATGTTATAGCTAATAAAGGTTTTCATGAATCTATACAAAACGAAATCGACAGATTAAATAGGTTAAAAATATTGAATGCTACATTAACAGATAAAGGAGATAAAGCATTATTTGAAAATCAAAAAGACAGCATTATTTTATTTAGGATTTTTCAGGAATTTATTTCAAATACCGTTAAATATGCTTCAGCAAAAAACTTTTCGGTAACTATTGAATATATGGATGATAAACTTATTCTGCATGCTAAAGATAATGGTAAAGGTTTTGATATTGAGCAAATAGAAAAAGGTGCTGGACTGATGAATATGCGAAATCGAGCCAATTTAATAAATGCTACTTATAAATTAGAATCAGAAATAGGTAAAGGCACGGAGTTGGAAGTTATTTATCCTTACAGAAAACCTAAAACCTTGGTGTTATAGACAAGCATTCCATACAGGATCATCAGGGAGAGGTGCAGTAATGGAAATAGGTTCTTTAGAGACTGGATGTGTAAAATCTAAACGTCTAGCGTGTAGGCTAATACTACCATCTTTATTGCTTCTGTCAAAACCATATTTTAAATCGCCTTTTATAGGACAACCAATACTTGATAGTTGCGCTCTGATTTGATGATGTCTTCCTGTTTCAAGCGCAATCTCTAATAAAAAATAATTATCCAATTGTTTAATCGTTTTATAGTGAAGAATAGCTTTTTTTGAGCCTTCGGTTTCTTTTATAAAAGCTGAAGATTTATTGTTTTTAGGATTCTTTTTTAACCAATGAATCAACGTGCTTTCTGTTTTATCAGGAATATTTTTAACAAGAGCCCAATAGGTTTTATTTGCTTTTTTTTCTGCAAATAATTTATTTAATCTTGGTAACGCCTTGCTAGTTTTTGCAAACAAGACGATGCCTGTAGTTGGCCTATCTAACCGATGTACAACACCTAAATAAACGTTACCAGGTTTGTTGTATTTCTCTTTTATGAAACTTTTTACTACCTCACTTAAAGGTTTGTCACCAGTTTTATCGCCTTGAACTATATCACCAGCACGTTTATTGACAATAATAATGTGATTGTCTTCGTAAAGAACTTGCAGATTATTTTTATTAGATACGATTTTTGAACTCAAGATATTTTATTTCTAACCACTAATACTGTTCTTTATCACTCGGGAAATCAAGTGATTTCACATCGTCAACATATTGAGAAATAGCTTGCGTCATATCTTCATACAAATTCATATATCTTCGTAAAAAACGCGGATTAAATTCATGGGTCATCCCAATCATGTCATGAAGTACTAATACCTGACCATCAACACCATTTCCTGCACCAATTCCAATTACAGGAATACTTACACTTTCAGCGACTTCTTTAGCCAATTTTGCAGGGATTTTCTCTAAAACTATAGCAAAACAACCAGCTTTTTCAAGCATCAAGGCGTCCTCTTTTAGTTTTTCTGCTTCTTGTTCCTCTTTGGCTCTTACCGTATAGGTTCCAAATTTATAGATTGATTGTGGTGTAAGCCCCAAATGCCCCATTACAGGAATACCTGCATTGAGTATTCTTTTAATTGATTCTTTAACTTCCTTACCACCTTCAAGTTTTACAGCATGACCACCACTTTCTTTCATAATTCTTATAGCAGAACGCAATGCTTCTTTAGGATCACTTTGATAGCTTCCAAAAGGTAAATCAACCACGACTAATGAACGATCTATGGCTCTGACTACAGAAGAAGCATGATAAATCATATGATCTAGAGTAATTGGCAATGTGGTTTCATGACCAGCCATAACGTTACTAGCCGAATCACCAACAAGAATAACATCAATACCAGCACCATCAACAATTTTTGCCATTGTATAATCATAAGCGGTAAGCATGGATATTTTTTCGCCATTAGCTTTCATATCTACCAATGTTTTTACTGTAATTCTTTTGTATCCCTTTTTAGCAACTGACATAGTGTTGTTTTAAAATTTCTAGTTTGTAAAAATACTAAATTAGATATATAGTGTTAAACTTTTCTTTATAGGATTGAAAATAAGACCATCTAATATTATATTCGTTTAAAACTAAACTAATTATGCAACGATTTTTATTCTATCTAACCGTGTTATTATCCACAACTATTTTTGGTCAAGAGTCTGCTGAACAACAAGCAGAGCAAACAATTAAAACTTTTTTTGAAGGCTTTCATAAAGGCGACACAACACTTATGAAGTCTGTAATGATGGACAAGGTTTTAATGCAAACAGTTTTTAAAACAAAAGAAGGTAAAGATGTTTTGGTGACAGATGAACCTGGAAAATTAATTAGCGCAGTAGCAAATAGAACTGAAGATCAAAAATGGGAAGAAAAGATATTGGAATATAAAGTTCAGGTAGACGGTAACATGGCGAATGTTTGGACACCTTATGAATTTTGGTTTAATGGAGAGTTTAGTCATTGTGGTGTCAATTCATTTCAATTATTTCATGATAATGGAATCTGGAAAATAATCTATTTAATAGATACGAGAAGGCGAACAGGTTGTCAAGATTGATTTTATTTGTTTAATGCTTAAAATAATTTGATATTTGGTTATCTAACTAACTATCTAAAATATGATTAAAAGAATTATAACGGCATCCTGTGTTTGTTTTTCATTAGCGTTATTTGCTCAAGATGTAATTCAGTCAGACACTCTACAAAGTCAAATGAGAATAGGTGTAAAAGGGGGATTAAGCTTACCTTCTTTATCTGACAAATCTGATAATATTTATACTGAAAATTTTAAGTCATTTGCTTCTTTTGAAGGTGGTATTTTCTTCAATTATGAAATCACTAAAGCGATTTCGGCACAAATTGAATTTAATTATGCTAAAAAAGGAGGCGAAAGAAATGAATATCAACCCATTCCACCTTCAGCATTAGAGAGTAATCTACCACCTGATATAGCAGAGCAAATTCCTCCAGGTACCGTATTTTATGCTGATTTTAAAAATCGTAATGAATTGCAATATTTTGAAATTCCGCTACTACTTAAATATACATATACATATGGTAATGATTGGCGTTTTTTTGCTAATGCTGGACCCTACATTGGATTTTTAATGAAAGCTACACAAGTTACTAGTGGGAGCAGTCAAATTTATTTTGATGAAGATAGAGAAATAGCATTATTTCCAGAGACATCGTTTGATGCAAAAACTGATGTAAAAGATAGTTTAAATGATGTGAATTTTGGAGGTGTATTAGGTTTGGGTGTTACCAAACAAGTTACCAATAAATCTGAAATATTATTTGAGGTTAGGGGTACTTATGGATTTATACCCTTGCAAAAGGACGAAACATTTGGAAAGAGTCGCGTAGGTAGTGTGTTATTTTCTCTTGGGTACGTTTATTATTTATAAATTAGCAATCACTTAAATGTACACCTACAGCTAAACCGCCTTCACTAGTTTCCTTATACTTGGTATTCATGTCTTTGGCCGTTTCCCACATGGTTTGAACAACCTTATCCAAAGGGACTTTTACGTTTTTAGGATCAGTGTCTAATGCCAATTCCGAGGCATTAATTGCTTTTATAGCTCCCATAGCATTGCGCTCAATACACGGAATTTGAACCAAACCTCCAATAGGGTCGCAGGTCATCCCTAAATGATGTTCCATGGCTATTTCAGCTGCAATCAAGACTTGTTCAGGAGTACCTCCTTGTAGTTCACAAAGTGCAGCAGCTGCCATCGCTGATGATACACCAATTTCCGCTTGACAGCCACCCATTGCGGCAGAAATAGTCGCTCCTTTTTTAAAGATACTTCCTATTTCCCCAGCAACTAATAAGAAGCGTTTGATATCGTCAAAATTTCCATCATGATTTTCAATAACTAAATAATACATTAAAACTGCTGGAATAACACCAGCACTTCCATTAGTAGGTGCTGTCACCACACGTCCTAATGCTGCGTTGACTTCGTTAACGGCAAGTGCAAAACAACTAACCCATTTTATAATTTGTCTAAACTTTACTTCGGTATTTCTTATAGATTGAATCCACTCGGTAGGATCTAAATAGGATGTATCGCCAATTAAATTTTTATGCATGTCAAAAGCACGTCTTCTTACATTGAGCCCTCCAGGTAAACTTCCTTCAGTATGACATCCTAAATACATGCATTCTAACATAGTGTTCCAGATGCGTTGTAATTCAAAATCAATAGTTTCAATGGGTCTGATTGATTTTTCATTTTCTAAAACAACTCCTGATATTGGCATCTGTAACTGATTGCAGAAATCTAACAGTTGTGTGCCATTTTCAACGGGATAAGGAAACGTACAATAAAAAATGATTTTGTTGGCTTTTGCAACTTTTCGCTCTTCCTGAACTACAAATCCACCACCAATAGAGTAGTAGGTTGATTTGTAATTTCGGCCATTTACGGTTGCAGTAAATGTAAGTGCATTGGAATGAAATGGTAAAAATTTTCTATTGAACGTAATATCTGTTTTGGCATTAAATTGAATAGCTTTTTCATTGTTGAAAATAATATTTCCAGAATTGCTAATGGCACTGATTACCACATCAATTGTTTCGGTTGGAATTAATTCAGGATCGGCTCCACTTAAACCCAACATAACAGCCAAATCGGTTGCATGTCCTTTTCCTGTTAAAGATAGTGACCCATAAAGATCAACGGTGATTTTTTCAACTTTGTCAAAACGTTTTTTGTCTTTTAATTCTTTAATCCAGCGTTCAGCTGCGCGCCAAGGACCTAGAGTATGAGAACTTGAAGGACCCACACCAATTTTCAGCATATCAAAAACAGAAATTGACTCCATAAAAATGATTAGTTAGATTTAACCACAAATATACATTTAGTTCTTAATGATAGCATGAAAAAAGGAACGATTACATCTGTTAATGCTTTTTAAATTCCTTAATATTAAAAACATTCATTACCGCTTCTAAATCTGTATAAATGTGTTTACCAACATCATCGGCAGGAACTATAACGACTCTGAATACCTGATTTTGAGTCCAAACGGAATCTAATAAACCAAAATCAATGGTGCCGTCTAAAAAGAATCGAACATCCTCTCTGGTAAAATCATAATTGTAAACAAGAGTCCCTTCATTAAATGCAACAGTTTGTGGCACTAAACGCCAGATTTCCTGACCATCAATTACATCCCATAAAATATAAACCAAAGTGACATCAGATGGATATATTGTGAATCCATATGGTTCTATATATTCGTAGTCGTTTCCAGAAGTAAAATCTATTTCTATTTCAAAGGCAGGTGCAACAATAAGACCACCTTCAGGACCTGGTGGACCAGAAGGACCTTCGCAAGAAATGGTAAGGATACAAATAAATGATATAATGACTATTACAAGTTTCTTCATGATAAATAAGTTTTGATTCGTTTTTTAAAAGTATGAATAATTAGAGAGATGTAGTAATGTTTAACCTAATTTATAAAAAATGTGACAAGCTGTCATATTTTTTGTCATGGCACAATACTTGACATTAGTATGATGAATAAAATTTATAATTCAACACAATTAAATTAAAGAAATAAAGAATACAAGTATTATGAGTAAAATTATTGGAATCGATTTAGGAACAACAAACTCTTGCGTTTCTGTTATGGAGGGTAACGAACCTGTTGTAATCCCAAACGCAGAAGGTAAGCGCACAACACCATCGGTAATTGCTTTTGTTGAAGGAGGCGAGATTAAAGTTGGTGACCCAGCAAAACGTCAGGCAGTAACAAACCCGACAAAAACGGTTTATTCTATCAAACGTTTTATGGGAAATAAATATTCTGAATCTAAAAATGAAGCAGAACGCGTACCATATAAAGTAGTAAAAGGTGATAATGATACACCACGAGTAGATATTGATGGTCGTTTATACACACCTCAAGAATTATCAGCCATGATTCTTCAAAAAATGAAGAAAACTGCTGAAGATTATTTAGGACAAGATGTAACACGTGCAGTAATTACTGTACCTGCATATTTTAATGATTCGCAACGTCAAGCAACTAAAGAAGCTGGAGAAATTGCAGGTTTAAAAGTAGAGCGTATTATTAATGAGCCTACTGCTGCAGCTTTAGCTTACGGTATGGATAAGAAAGGTACTGACCAAAAAATCGTTGTTTTTGATTTTGGAGGTGGTACACATGATGTTTCTATCCTAGAATTGGGAGATGGTGTATTTGAAGTTTTATCAACTGATGGAGATACGCATCTTGGTGGTGATGATGTAGATGAGAAAATCATAAACTGGTTGGCTGATGAGTTTAAAGCTGATGAAGATATTGACTTACGTAAAGACCCAATGGCTTTACAGCGTTTAAAAGAAGCAGCTGAAAAAGCAAAGATTGAATTATCATCTTCTGCTCAAACTGAAATCAATTTACCTTACGTTACTGCTACTGCTAGTGGACCAAAGCACTTGGTTCGCACATTAACAAGAGCAAAATTTGAGCAATTAATTGATGATTTAGTAAAGCGTACTATTGAACCTTGCGAGTCTGCACTTAAAGCGGCAGGATTATCAAAAAGTGATATAGATGAAATTATTCTTGTAGGTGGTTCTACCAGAATTCCTGCAGTACAAGAAGCTGTTGAAAAATTCTTTGGTAAAAAACCTAGCAAAGGTGTTAACCCAGATGAAGTTGTTTCTTTAGGAGCAGGTATCCAAGGTGGTGTTTTAACAGGAGATGTTAAAGATGTTTTATTACTAGATGTAACACCATTATCATTGGGTATTGAAACTATGGGTAACGTGATGACCAAGCTAATAGAAGCAAACACGACAATACCTACAAAGAAATCACAGGTGTTTTCAACAGCTGCGGATAATCAGCCTTCAGTAGAGATTCACGTATTACAAGGTGAACGTGCTATGGCAGCAGATAATAAAACCATTGGACGTTTCCATTTAGATGGTATTCCACCTGCTAGACGTGGTACGCCTCAAATTGAAGTAACGTTTGATATTGATGCCAATGGTATCATAAAAGTATCAGCAACTGATAAAGCAACTGGTAAGTCTCAAGATATTCGTATTGAGGCATCATCAGGATTGACTGAAGAGGAAATTCAAAAAATGAAAGCTGATGCTGAAGCAAACGCTGAAGCAGATGCCAAAGCTAAAGAGACTGCTGATAAATTAAATCAAGCTGATGCTATGATTTTCCAAACTGAAAGTCAGTTGCAAGAATTTGGTGATAAATTATCAGATGATAAAAAGAAACCAATTGAAGAAGCCTTGGAAGAATTGAAAAAAGCTTTTGAAACTAAAGATTTAGCAGTTATTGATCCAGCTTTGGAAAAAATAAACGAAGCTTGGAAAGTAGCGAGCGAAGAAATGTACAAAGCACAAGCTGAAGCACAACAAGGTGGTGCAGGAGCAGAGCAACCTCAAGGTGATGCAGAAGCATCTAATGAAGGTAGTGATGTTGAAGACGTAGACTTTGAAGAAGTGAAGTAAGTACAAATTATCATAATAAGTGAAAAAGCGCAATCAGAAATGGTTGCGTTTTTTATTCTACCATATTTATATATATTTAAACCAATATTATACCAGTCAAATTTATGAGACATTGTTACTTTTTTATAGCATTATTTTTTCTAATTAATACCTCTTATTCTCAAGAACCATTTATTACGACATGGGAGGTTCAAGGAACAGACCTTAATATTCAAATAGGAACTTCACCTAGTGATTATAGTTATAATTACAATGTAGATTTTGGGGATGGAACAATAGTAAATAACGCAGTGAATACAATTCAACATGTTTATTCATCTCCCGGCATTTATACTGTAAAAATTTCTGGCACATTTCCTCATTTTAATGCTAACACAGTTAGTAATGATAAAATCAGAACTGTTGAACAGTGGGGTGATATAGAATGGATGTCTATGGAATCGACATTTGAATGGTGTCAAAACTTGGTTATAAATGCTACTGATAGCCCTGATTTGTCTCAAGTAACAAACACGTCAAGAATGTTTTTTAATTGTAGTGCTTTAAATACTCAATTAAGTGATTGGGATGTGTCTAATGTTACCAACATGTCATTAATGTTTAGTGGTTGTGCTTCATTCAACCAATTTTTAGATAATTGGGATATTTCAAATGTGACAAATTTATCAGGAATGTTTTATAATTGCAGTTCATTTAATCAATCATTAAATAATTGGGATGTTTCAAATGTCATTTATATGAATCAAATGTTTTCAGGGTGTAGTTCATTTAATCAGCCTTTAAATAATTGGAATACATTAAATGTTTTAAACTTTGATTCAATGTTCAACAATTGCAGTAATTTTAATCAAGATATATCTGATTGGACATTTAATACAAATTTATTTAATATTTCGGATTTTCTTTCTTTTACAGATTTGAGCATTTTAAATTATGATAGATTGCTAACTACGTTATCTGTTTCTGGAATTCAGAATGAAACGTTGGGAGTTTATGGTTTAGAATATTGTAACGTTGATTCTAGAAACTATTTACTGAATCAAGGCTGGAATATTCAAGGTGATTTCCAATCCCAAGATTGTAATCTAATATTGGGTTCAGTTTATTATGATTCAAATAATGATGGATGTTCAGATTCTGATTATGAGGTTTCAGGATTTACTGTAGTTTCAGATAATTCTGTAAACTTGTATTCTACAATTGTTAACAATAGTATTTATGAAATTTCATTACATGATGGGGTTTATTCAGTATCAATTCTGAATCTACCTCCATATTTTACATTATCACCATTAAGTTATATAGTAGATTTTTCGAGTTCATCTGAAGAACAAATTGATTTTTGTTTAACAGCCAATCAATCAGTTAATGATTTAGGTATTACAATTTTGCCAACTACTGAAGCTAGACCAGGTTTTGAAGCTAATTATAAGTTAGTGATTGAAAATAAGGGAACAGAAACTATAAATGATATTAGTGTAACCTTTGGTTACGATAGTTCCATGCAATCATTCGTTTCTTCATTACCTACACCTTCTAATGAAACAATTGATTTACTGGAGTTTAGTGTTGGTAGTTTAGAACCTTTTCAGAGTGACGAAGTACTCATTACGTTTTCCACTTTTCCACCACCAACAGTTAATGGAGATGATATTTTAGAGTTTAATACCCAAGTTTTACCTGATTTAAATGATTATACACCAAATGATAATGATTTCACTTTGGAGCAAATAGTTGTAAATTCTTATGATCCTAATGATAAGCAGGTCCTACAGGGTAGTGAAATTATATTAGAAGAAACAAGCGAATATTTGGACTATATAATTAGATTTCAAAATACAGGTACTGCAAGTGCCATTAATGTCAGAATTGAAGATATTCTCCACCCTAATTTAGACTGGAATACTATAAAAATTACTAGTTCAAGTCATGAATATGATGTTGAAATCATAGATGGAAATGAAGTGGCATTTAATTTTGACAACATTAATTTACCTGATATAAATACTGATGAACAAGGTAGTAACGGTTATATAGCTTATAAGATAAAACCCAAACCGTCAATTCAAGTTGGAGATATTATGGAAGGAGATGCTGCTATATTTTTTGATTTCAACTCGCCTATTATTACAAACTTAGTGTCTACTATTGTAATTGATAATTTAAGTGTGCCAGACTATAACTTAAATGATTATATAACAATCTATCCAAATCCAACAGATTTTGGTGTATATATCAAGAAGCATGATAATATTCAAATTAATTCAATATCATTACATTCATATCAAGGTCAAGAATTGGTGAAACTTATGGGCCCAGCAGACTTCATGAGTTTTAAAAATTTAGCATCTGGTATTTATTTGATAAAGTTTGATACTAATCTCGGAATTTTAAACAAGAAGATTATCATTAGATAACTGTCGATAAACAGAAATATTTGCGCAATTAGAAATGGTTGCGTTTTCTTTTTTATAAAATAGGATTTAGACTACAAAAAATCTATAATTCTTACAAATAAATTGCATTTTATCGAAAAAAAATAGCATTTCAAAGATAAATTTATCATGTTCTATACATTTACTCCATCAATTTAATAGCAAAAATTATGAAACGAAATTTACTTTTATTAATCGTATTTATAGTATCACTTGGGACAATTTCTGCCCAAACAACAATATGGTCATCAGATTGTGAGGATTTAACAGGATGGTCTGGTGAAGATAATGATGGTGATGGCTCTAACTGGTTCTACTATTCTGGTGGTGAAACATTTGGTTTTCAATCTGGAAGGTTTTATGGTTCGCCTTCATCTTCTATGACACCTGATAATGCACTTTTTACTCCAGCATTTTTTATTCCTAACGATGCCAACGATATTAAGCTTAATGTACGTGTAGCATCATCGAGTGCTACAAATTACTTGGAGTCTTACGCTGTATATATTCAAGAAGTTGGCGTAGGAAGCCCTTATGACACGATGTTGTTTCAACAAACATTATCGCAAGGAGGACCTGCATCTGCTAATGATATAGAAATTACTATTCCAAATAATTTTGCGAATAAATCTGTGAAATTAATTTTTAGACACTATAATTGCAGTAATCAAGACTATCTTTTGTTAGATGACTTCAGGGTTGAATATACTAACACACTTTCTACTGTAGATAATGAGTTCAATGATTTCTCTATATTTCCAAACCCTGTTGTTAATGAACTATCATTTAAAACTAGCCAGCCTATTTCTAGTGTAGAAATTTATAATATTCTTGGAGAGCAAGTTGCAAAAGCTAATACAAATAGAATCATTAATAACAAGATTGATGTTTCAAACTTGACAATAGGAAATTATCTGGTGAGAGTTAAAATTAATGACGTTTCAAAAACTTATAAGTTTATCAAAAAATAAAGATTACTATTTCATTTCATAAATAAAAAGACTCAATTCATTGGGTCTTTTTTTATTGGTCTAATTGAAGCCTTGAAACAACGAGATATTATGAAATGATCTTTAGCGTTAGTTTTCTAGCATTATCAATAGTTTTACTCTGAATTACAAACCTTAATTAGTTGTTTTTTAGATATTTATAAACAATATTTTTTGCTTATTAAAAATAAATAGCTTAAGTTTGTAATCTCCTCAAGAAATTTCTTAATAGCAATATATTGGTTGTAGCAAACTTTGATTGATTACACAAAAAGGTGTATTCATATCGATTTGCGCCACATTTACTTGTCTTTTTTACACAATAACTTACTTGTTTATGCAAACGAGGGTATTAACAAATATGTAAGTTATGATGAATTACAAAATTACTTCAATTAAGGGTTTGTTTTATAAAAACAGTCCTTTTAAAATGCTATTATTTTGTTGCTTGGTTTTAGGTTTTTTACTTAATTCAAGCACAAATGTACAAGCACAATCAGTTCCTCTAGGATCTTCAATACACGTTAATTTTGCCGTGGATGGAGATGTCTATTCAGGGTTATTTTCTTTTAGTCCTGATTCAGGTGTAGGAACTGATGATTGGGTGCAAGGCGCATCTGGATTGGGTGTTATTGATGAAACCAATGCCGCTGATATAGCTGAATTGGCTTCTGGTGCCAATGTATCAAAAGAATTTAGAATGTCGGTTCCTGTTTACACAGTTGTAAATGGCGATACATGGATTGATGCCGTATATATACGAGATCAAAACACGCAAGGAGGCAACATGGATTCCAATGTGTTTGGTGCTAGTGATGACAAAAATTTTGATGATCCAACAACTTGGACCATTAAAGAAGGGGATGTGCCTCAAAAAAATGATATCATAGATATTTATGCACATCTACGTAGAGACTCTGATGCGGTTTTTCCAAATAATGATGATCAATGGGCATTTGCTGCAGCTTCTACCCGAAGCGATAATGGTACAAGCTATATTGATTTTGAATATTTTAGAGAAAAAGTGACCTATATTCCTGATGAAGATGAAGTGCCAGCTGATAATAACAATAATGGAACTTTAGTCACAGGAGGAACAGATTGCGGACACACATCTTATGATTTTGATCCTGCTAGCGGTATAGTTATTACTCATGGAGATATAATATTATCAGCTAACTATACGAATGGTGGAGCCGTAGCTGATGTAAGATTATATGCCTGGATTGATAGTAGTGATTTCCCAGGTGGTTATGCTGCTTTCAATACTTTGCCATTCAGACCATTTAACTTTGGTGATGAGAATGGTAATTTTGAATTTTACAATTGTAATAATGATAATAATATACCATTCGGGTATGCTAGAATTTCTTTAAGGTCTGATATTACTGGTGAGGCGGCTATATTTGCTCAAGTAAATGCCTCTGCAAATGTTGCAGCGCCATCTTGGGGTACAGTTGCACCCAATGGAAGTTTCACCAATGAGTATATCATGCCAACTTTGGCTGAATTTGGTATTAACGCAACCCTTTTAGGATTAGATACAAGATCTTCAACTGGTGATTGTCAGGCTCCTCTTGGAAGTGTTATTGTTAAAACACGTTCTTCAGACTCGTTTACAGCTGAGCTTAAGGATATGGCTGGACCATTTGATTTAGGTGATACACCAGAATATACAGTTACACTAGCGGGTGATGATTTAGATTGCTTTGAATCTGAAGTTATATTAACTGCATCTCCTGCTCCACCAGGAACGTATACGTATGAATGGTACAAGGACGGGGTTTTAATTCCGGGTACAGATCCTAATTCTAATACTTTAGCAGTTACAGAAGCTGGAGTATATAAAGTTTTTGCTACAGTGATGATTGCTGGTGAACCTGGTTGTACTGCTGAAAGCGAAGAGTTTACTGTAAATAGTATAAACACAGCTGAAACGCTAGTTCCAGATTGCCCAAATACTGATTCTGTTGACTGTAATGATGATATTGATACCAGATTTAACGATTGGAAAAATCCTGCTGGATTCACTTATGAAGGTGGAGGTGGAATAGTTACAGAATCATTTACGTATTATATAGATAATGTTGAAGTAACGGAAGGCGAATTTGCTGCTCCAAGTGTTTGTGGTGGAGGTATTGCTAAAATAAGATATACTGTGAGTGATGAATGTGAGCAAACAGAATTTTGTGAAACCACATTTACAGTAGCTGATGATGATACCATTCCGGTAATAACAGCCAGTACAGGAAACATAGATTACACCGAATGTAATCCAACGATCACACCACCAACTTTTAGTGCGAGTGATAACTGCTTGGATCAGGATGTCCCAGTAATCGGACAAACAACAGGACCAACAAATAATGGTTGTGCTTATAGTCAGACCTGGACAGCTAATTACACAGATGCATGTGATAATGAGGCAGTGGAAGTCAGTGTAACTTATACATGGACAGAGGATACAGAAGTTCCGGTAATAACAGCCAGTACAGGAAATATAGATTACACTGAATGTAATCCAACGATCACACCACCAACTTTTAGTGCGAGTGATAACTGCTTGGATCAGGATGTACCAGTAATCGGACAAACAACAGGACCAACAAATAATGGTTGTGCTTACAGTCAGACCTGGACAGCTAATTACACAGATGCATGTGATAATCAAGCAGTGGAAGTCAGTGTAACTTATACATGGACGGAGGATACAGAAGTTCCGGTAATAACAGCCAGTACAGGAAACATAGATTACACTGAATGTAATCCAACGATCACACCACCAACTTTTAGTGCGAGTGATAACTGCTTGGATCAGGATGTACCAGTAATCGGACAAACAACAGGACCAACAAACAATGGTTGTGCTTACAGTCAGACCTGGACAGCTAATTACACAGATGCATGTGATAATCAAGCAGTGGAAGTCAGTGTAACTTATACATGGACAGAGGATACAGAAGTTCCGGTAATAACAGCCAGTACAGGAAACATAGATTACACTGAATGTAATCCAACAATCACACCACCAACTTTTAGTGCGAGTGATAACTGCTTGGATCAGGATGTACCAGTAATTGGACAAACAACAGGACCAACAAACAATGGTTGTGCTTACAGTCAGACCTGGACAGCGAACTACACAGATGCATGTGATAATCAAGCAGTGGAAGTCAGTGTAACTTATACATGGACAGAGGATACAGAAGTTCCGGTAATAACAGCCAGTACAGGAAACATAGATTACACCGAATGTAATCCAACGATCACACCACCAACTTTTAGTGCGAGTGATAACTGCTTGGATCAGGATGTACCAGTAATTGGACAAACAACAGGACCAACAAATAATGGTTGTGCTTACAGTCAGACCTGGACAGTTAATTACACAGATGCATGTGATAATCAAGCAGTGGAAGTCAGTGTAACTTATACATGGACAGTAGATACGGAAGACCCGGTTATTACAACCAATGGTATTAGTGGTGATTTGGGTTGTAATCCAGAAGTTGTTCCACCATCTTTCAAGGTAGATGACAATTGTCTAGATAGTGACATGCCAATTCAAGCAAGTACTAATGGTCCAACTAATAATGGTTGTTCTTACAGTCAGACATGGACAGCGAACTATACGGATGCTTGCGGTAATGCAGCAGAAGAAGTTAGTGTTACTTATACATGGACAGTGGATACGGAAGTACCAGTTATTACAACCAATGGTGTTAGTGGTGATCTAGGATGTAATCCTGAAATAACACCACCAACATTCAAGGTTGACGATAATTGTTTAGATGATGAGATGGATTTAGTGCCAAGTACTACAGGACCAACCAATGATGGCTGTGCTTACAGTCAGACATGGACAGCAAACTATACAGATGCTTGTGATAATGAGGCAGTAGAAGTCAGTGTAACTTATACATGGACAGTGGATACGGAATTGCCAGTAATAGTATGTCCTGAAGATTTGGATGATATTTGTAATGACGAATTTCCTTCATTAACTGCAACCTGGTCTGATAATTGTTCAGCTGGTGGAACATTAACACTTGATGGTCCAACTAGAATTGAAACAGCGCCAGATGGTTGTTCTGAAATTGGTTATTATGATTTCCAAGTGTATGATGAATGCGGTAATTTAGGTACTGAAACTTGTTCTATAATTAGAGAGTTTGACGTAATTGGCAATTGTGAAACAGCATTTGCTAAAGCAAATTCAGGTGATCAGTGCTTTATACCAGACTTTAGTCGTTGGGGTTGGACAAACTATTTCAACAAGTATGGTAATTATACCATGGACTTATGGGCTGGAGCCGCACATTGCGATACTTGGCGAGGAAATCTTGTTGGTACTGTAGATGTAAGCTATAGCGCATCTGAAGTAATTGTTACTTACAATATAGCAGCAGGATATGTTATGAATGAAGCTCATGTTTATGTAGGATGCGAGCCTTATCCTAGAGGACGAGGTCGTGCTGCAAACTATACTGTGGCTCCAGGACAATATCCATTTAACCCTTCATTCTCGGGTTATGTTCAGACCTATTCTGTAGTAGTTGACAATGAAACTGCAAGTAATTCTGAAGGTATTTATATTATAGCTCATGCAGTGACTTGTGAAGTGATTTGTATGTGCAGCAAGAGTATGGAGGATGTATGCTCAGAAGATGATAATCAAACTGAATTTGTTGGAGCGTTTGAATGTGAAGCATCAACTACAATAGGTTCATCGATTTTCAGTAGTTTTAGAGCTTATCCAGTACCGTTTGATAAGGAAGTGAATATTGCTTATGAAATGGATTATGACACTGATGTAACCCTTGAAATATTTGATATTAAAGGAACATTAATTCAAAAAATCAAAAATGTAAATTATGTCAAAGGTGTCGAAGCTATAAGTACAATCGATATGTCTAAAACAGATAATCAATTATACTTTGTACGCATAACGACTAATAAAGGTACAGTTATTAAGAAAATTGTATCAAAAAGCCCTAGACGTAGGTAAGTATTAATCATTAATTAAATTAAAAGCCCAACTTTAATTAGTTGGGCTTTTATATTTATGTGAGCTCAAAAAATTTATTATGCATGCATATAAATTAGCTTATATTTGTGATTAATTAATTATCATATCAGATATGCTTACCAAATTACTTAATATAAAATATCCTATCATCCAAGCTCCTATGTTTTTAGTTTCCAACACAGAAATGGTAATAGAAGCTATGAAATCTGGAATTGCTGGCTGTATTCCGGCTCTAAACTATAGGACTTTACCAGAATTACGTGAGGCTATCAAGGAACTTAAACAAGCTAAAGTTGAAGGTGGTTCTTTTGGCTTTAACTTAATTGTAAATAAATCTAATGTCAAGTACAAAGACCAATTACGAGTTTTATGCGAAGAAGGCTGTGATTTTATAATTACCTCACTAGGTAATCCTGAAGAAACTATTACTGAAGCCCATGCAGTAGGAATCAAAGTATTCTGTGATGTTACGGATTTACATTTTGCGAAAAAGGTGGAAGATCTTTGTGCTGATGCAGCCATTGCGGTTAATAATCAAGCTGGTGGTCACCGTGGAAATTTGTCACCCAAAGAATTAATTTCGCTTCTTACAAAGCATCTAACAATCCCAGTTATTTCAGCTGGAGGTGTAGGATGCAAATCAGATATTGATAAGATGTTAAGTTATGGTGCTGCAGGTGTATCAGTAGGTAGCCCTTTTATTGCATCAATAGAAGCTGGTGTCACTGATGAATATAAACAAGCCTGTGTTGATTATGGTGCAAAAGACATCGTTATGACAGAGCGTATATCTGGAACACCATGCACAGTTATTAATACGCCATACGTTCAAAAAATAGGAACTCGTTCAACCTGGTTGGAAAAAGTTTTAAATAAAAATAGAACTTTAAAAAAGTGGGTTAAAATGATTCGGTTTTATATTGGCATGAAAGCCACCGAAAAAGCAGCATTACAAGCAACTTATAAAACGGTATGGGTAGCAGGACCAAGTATTGAATATACGCAAGCAATTTTACCTGTTAAGGATATTGTGAAAAAGTTAATTAATTAACTTTTAAGCGCTTCTATATTTTTTGAAAAGCCACAATAATAGTAGAAGTAATATAATTGCTATTAAAACATAAATAAAAATTTTAAATAAATCCTTAACAACATCAACTATATTTTTGTTGCTGCCATTACTTTCAGAATCTACCTGTGTTTTTGGAATGTATAACGTAAAACCAAAAGATTTATCAACTCTGTTTATGTTATTTTGATATTCTTTAAATTGAGTAGGTAATATGTGACTGTTTTGAATTTTTAAATAGTGTTTGACATCTACTTCATTTTTTTTCTTATCATAATTAACATACCAATCGTAGTAAAAAATATCGGAACTTACTATATCATCCATATTTTCCACATTCCAAGTTTTGGGAAGTTTTATCTTAAAATCATGTTGCCTGGCAACTGGATATGGTAAACTAACCTCATAGTCTCGCTTTTCTTTAGTCGGAATGTATAATATATTTAGTAAGCTAGTTGGTGTAAAAGTTGCTGCAATATAGTTTTCTTTATGTTGCATGGGTGTCCAAATACTATCGATTTTATACTCTTCAAATACTACGAATTCATTTTTATCTAAATTATCTTTGATTATAGGCGTTTTTAAGGATTTGATGTTAAAATAATAATTAGCGTAGAAATTTTCATAATCCTTAATAATACCATTCATACTATTGTTTTTAAAATAGTTACGCATATTATCGGCTTCAGCTTCACTATATGTTGTAACAATTTTTAAAGTGGCTCCTTTGTTAACTTCTTCAAGAATATATTCTTCATTTGTAGTTACTTTATTTGATGAGTTTGAAACGATTTCATCAAATACTGTTTCTTCTGGCTGAAGAACAAGACCATATTCATAATTTGGAAAATGTGTGTTTTTAAAAGTACCACCTTGATTTGTTAATGTTGGATCATAATAAAAAATATTTCCTGCTTTATCTATAACTTTTACGACACAATGATCAAAAAATATTGGAGAGGGTAGCAGATCTAAAATAACATGCTTTAAACTAGTATTCACGAGCATTGGGTATGCTTCTATATCTAACTCTTGCAACATGGTCACCATCAGCAAACTTTTATCTTTACAGTCACCATATCTTTGATTAAATACTTGGCTAGGATTATTGGGTTTATAGCTTCCTACACCAAGTTCGTAACCTAAATAACGAATATCATTTTGGACAAAATCTAAAACCGCTTTTATTTTTTTACCAGGCGTTTTATTAGCAGTTTTAATTTCATTTATTTTAGATTTTAAAGATGTATCTAAACTGGAATTTGTTTCATAAACATTAACGCCCCAATTTACAACATCGGACCAATTATCATACTCACTCACCAACAACGTATGATATGTTAATTTCCAAATAGGTATGCTGTCTTCATATTCAAATTTTGTTGGGTTTATAACCAACCATTGATAATAATTCAAACCATTCTTTTTTGATATTTCTGGAGATAAATTGGTGTTAATAGTTTTGTAATTTAATTTCTTATTTGATATTAAAGAGACATTAACTTTTCCAACAGGAACAACATCGTTCAAGTAATATGAATTACTGAATTTGTTATTATGTATGGGGTTAAACCCAATTATAGAGTAACTATAATCAATAATATCATTTGATCTTATGTCTGAAAGGTTTATCATAGCCGAAAGTGATCCATCATATAGATGATTTTCTGCATTCAACTCCCTTCGCATTACTTGAAATTGATTTACATCAAGTTTGTTTACGGTTTTTCCATCTCGTTTAATGATAATTTCATGAAAAATGAGTTTTTGATACAGAGGGTCATATGATACATTGATATTTGAAGCTGATTGAATACCTACATTATCTGTGATTTTCGTAACAAACCTAAAAAAGGATGCTTGTTTTGGAATATGAACTTGATAATCTGCAAGCAATAGAATACTGCCTTGTGAAATATCATCAAAATGAATTTTTGGGTCTTGCTCAAAATTTTGAGTGCTTACCCAAGAAGGTTTATTCTTTGTTATAACATTTGTCTGACAATTCGACTTTATAAAAAAAGCCAAAAAAAGAAATAGAAAGTAATTTTTTTTCAAGATTTCAAGATTTAATGTCGTGAAAATAATGATTTTTAATTTTTATGGACAAATTGAAAAAATTATTTTCAAATTTTCATAGTTAACGACAGTACAATAATTTGAATGAAAATTTAAAAGCAGGATTTTTTTATTTTCTCCCATTCGCTTTTTAAAATTCCGTAGCAGCAGGTATTGCGACGGAAACCATCTTTCATTAAAGTATCTTTTCTTAAAATTCCTTCGAGTGTGGCACCTATTTTTTCAACGGCTTTTCGAGATCGAGTATTACGCTCATCGATTCTAAATTCAACTTTTTCAAAGTTCATTGTTTCAAAGGCATATTGAAGCATTAGAAATTTAACTTGCTTATTTAAACCTGTTCCTTGAAAATCTTTACCAATCCATGTCCAACCAATATGTAGCGTTTTATTTTTCCAATTAATCAATCCAAACCTTGTAGAACCTGCATATGCTTGTTTCCGTTTGTCGAATATAATATATGGAATAGTGTTTTTCTGATAATAACCATCAACTGCAGTTTGCACATAGTTTTTAAAGCTTTCGGGTGTTGATATATCTGAAGGCGAGTAGTGAATTAGATCTTTTTCTTGCGCAATCTTAAGTAGTACTTTATAATTACTTAAATCTAGAAGTGTCAGTTTAACATATGGGTTTTCTAAATTTTTTTCAGGCATAATATTTTGTGATGTTACATGGTGCTGATAATATTTTTAATCACTTCTGTATTTACAACGTGTTTACCATTAAAAGGAATTACATCCAACGTAATACCAAATAATAGAGCGGCCTTTTCAATTTCTTGTTCTATACGCTCTTCATTAAGGTATTCATCTTCATTTCCATAGACTAATGTTGCTTTTCCTTTAAAATATTCAAAATCATCAGGATTTAATTCAGTAGGAATTCCACCCGAATGAATAATCAAACGGTCAGCTTGTAATTTTCTATATACCATATAACGCATAGCGATACTTACACCTTGAGAATAACCCAAAATTATGAGATTTCCATTATGTGGTATATTTTCCTTTTCCAAAACCCCATCAATATAGTTCATAAGATTCATCGTTTCTTTCTTTGTATTTTCTTTAGTCAGCCAACTCGCACCTACATGCCTAAATTTTGGGCCTATGTAATATTTACTTGGTGCTTGTGGAGCAACAAAGTAGTTTTCTTTGATATTCATTACTTCAAAATATTTTAAAAAGTAGCGACTTAAGTAACCCATTCCATGAAAAACAAGCCAAATATTTTTTGTTTCAGAAGTTAACGTATTTAGTGTTGCGTAGGTGTTGGTTGTTGTGTAAGATATTTCTTTTTCTGTAAGATTCATTTTATGAATGGGTTTTGTACTTTTACAATTCGATTTAAAAATACAGGAATTTTATGCAAATATCTAAAGAAGAAAGGCTCAAACAATTAAATGCCGTAGGTAAAAACACACTATTGGAAACTTTAGAAATTTCAATAATTGATTTTGGCGATGATTATTTAATAGCTAAAATGCCTGTTACTTCAAAAGTTCATCAACCTGATGGCGTATTGCATGGTGGTGCTACTGCAGCATTAGCTGAAAGTGTTGGTAGCTTTGCAATGCATATATTTTCAGATTTGGATAAAGTCTTTGTACGTGGTACAGAGATTACAGCTAATCATTTAAAAAGTGTTACGGATGGTCACGTATATGCCAAGGCAACATTTTTACACAAGGGCAGAACAACCCAGCTTTTAGATATTCGCGTGACTGACGATCATGATAATTTAATTTCAATTTGTAAATTATCTACTATTTCACTTCCAAGAAAAAAATAGCATGACTTCAGAGTTATTTTTTAACGTATTAGAGAGTCATTATAATGAAAGCTTACCTTTTGTAGTTTATAGAAAAAGCAACAAAACCAATTTAATTGGCTTACTACAAAATAATACAGATATTAACTTTGTTTCAAGCTTTACGGAAAGTGGTTTTGTCATGGCACCTTTTGATAATGAGAACGATCCAATAATCATACCGTTAAAAAATGCAAAACACATTGAAACAGATGATTATCAGGAAATTGATTTTAATGAACATCAAGAACAGTTTGATTCTAATCAAAAAGATAAGCAATCCCATATCGATTTAGTTTCCAAAGGAATTGTTGCTATAAAGGACGAAAAATTTGATAAAGTAGTTCTGTCTCGAAAAGAAGATGTTGAAATAAAAGAAGGTAATCCATTTAAACTATTTAAAAAGTTACTGGATAGTTATCCGCAAGCATTTGTTTATTGTTGGTTTCATCCAGAAACCGGTTTGTGGCTTGGAGCAACTCCAGAAACACTGCTGGAAATTGAAAACAAGAGGTTAACTACCATGTCATTGGCAGGAACAAAACCATACAAAGGCACTGTTAATGTGAACTGGAGTGCAAAGGAAATTCAAGAACAAAAAATTGTTACTGACTATCTAGTAGAACAGTTAGATAATCAAATAGATAGTTTACAAATTTCTGATACGCAAACTATTCGTGCAGGTAATTTGGTACATCTGAAAACGATGGTATCAGGAATTTTAAAATCAAAAGGGAATAGTTTAAAAAACGTTATAAATAAATTGCATCCAACTCCAGCAGTGTGTGGTTTTCCTAAAGTTGCTGCCAAGCACTTTATTCTTGAAAATGAAAACTACAATAGAGCATTTTATACAGGCTATTTAGGTGAATTAAATTACGAAAAAAACCAATCTAGAAATCGGAACTTCCGAAATATTGAAAACAATGCTTATTCAAGTATAAAGAAAGTAACGAACTTGTTTGTCAATTTGCGCTGCATGAAATTATTGGGTAATAAGGCTCAAGTTTATGTTGGAGGTGGTATTACATCAGATTCAAATCCTGAACAGGAATGGGAAGAAACTGTGGCGAAAACGACCACTATAAAAAAGGTACTACAATAATTTTATAGCATCTTGCTTATTATTACTTTTGTTATAGATTAGATTGTATATGCAACACCCTAAAAACCCGCTTGCTCAAACTATTATTCAGCTTTGTAAAGCCAAACAGATTAGTCATATTGTAATTTCACCAGGAAGTAGAAATGCTCCCTTAACAATTGGTTTTTCAAACGACAATTTTTTTAATTGCTATAGTATTGTTGATGAGCGATGCGCAGGTTTTTTTGCTTTAGGAATAGCCCAAAAAACAAGAAAGCCAGTTGCTTTGGTTTGTACTTCGGGTAGTGCTTTGTTAAACTATTATCCTGCAATTTCCGAAGCGTTTTATAGTCAAATTCCTTTGGTGGTACTTTCTGCTGATAGGCCAAAACATCTTGTTGGAATAGGCGATGGGCAAACCATTAATCAGAAAGACGTTTATAAAAACCATATTTTGTATTCGGCCAATTTAAAGTTGAATATTGATAATTCTTTTAGTGATCAGGATGACGATGAGCCAGCAATAATTAAGAATATTGAGAATAAAATCGAACGGTTTTTAGGTATTAAACAAGAACTACAGCAGGAAAATGAAATAGAAATAAATAAGGCACTTAATAAGGCTATTCAAAAATCAGGTCCCATTCATATTAATATTCCTTTTGAGGAACCTCTATATGAGTTAACGGATACCTTATCAGTGAAGCCTAAAATCATCCAGTTAGATGTAAATCAGACAAAAATTGATGATTATATATTCAATGAATGTTTAGACGATTGGAACAATGCACCTAAAAAAATGATTTTGGTAGGTGTAAATTATCCTGATGATATAGAACAAAAATGGTTGGACGATTTGGCAAAGGATAATAGTTTGATTGTATTTACTGAAACGACATCAAATATTCATCATGACAATTTCTTTCCCAGTATTGACAAGCTTATTGCACCACTTGAAGAAGACGACTTTAAAGCTTTACAGCCAGATATTTTAGTCACTTTCGGTGGGCTCATAGTTTCTAAAAAAGTAAAAGCTTTTTTAAGAACCTATCAACCCAAACAGCATTGGCATATAGGAGAGGGCAAAGCGAATGATACGTTTTTCTGTTTAGATAGGCATTTGGAAATACACCCAAATACCTTTTTTGAAAATCTCTTGTCTGAAACCACACATTATGTAAAAAGTGATTACAAGCCAACTTGGGATAAAGTAAAAGTAAAACGATTAGAAAAGCATGATGAATATATAAAACAAATTCCGTTTAGTGATTTTAAGGTTTTTGATTCTATTCTCAAATATTTACCAGGTGCATCCGTATTACAACTTGGCAATAGTTCCGCAGTTAGATATGCACAATTATTTAATTTAAATAATACAATTGATGTGTTTTGTAATCGTGGTACAAGTGGTATAGATGGTAGTACTTCAACGGCTTTAGGGTTTGCAGTTGCTTCTGAAAAGCAAACGACCTTAATTACTGGGGATTTGAGTTTCTTTTATGACAGTAATGCACTTTGGAACAACTATATTCCAAACAATTTTAGGATTATTGTTATTAATAATCAAGGTGGTGGAATTTTTAGAATACTGCCTGGAAATAAGGATTCTGAAAATTTTGACACCTATTTTGAGACCAAACACAACTTAACGGCAAAGCATCTCTGCAAGATGTATAATTTTGAATATGATTCAGCAACAACCGAAAAGCAGCTGAAATTACAGTTAAAAACCTTCTTTGAAGCTTCAGAAACACCAAAATTACTTGAAGTTTTTACACCTAGAACGGTTAATGACGAGGTGCTTTTAGAGTATTTTAAGTTTATTAAATAGATTTATTTCCTATAGGAATATCCGTACCTTTGCCACATGATAAACATTGGAGAATACAATACACTAACTATTTTAAGAGAAACAGATCCAGGCTTATTTCTGGCCGATGAAGACGATAATGAAGTATTGCTTCCAAATCGTTATGTGCCTGAAAATTTTAAAATTTGGGATAAAATTGAAGTATTTGTCTATCTAGATAATGACGAACGATTGGTTGCTGTAACTGATAAGCCTTATATCAAGCGAGGAGATTTTGCACTATTACGCTGTAACGCTGTTACTCAAATGGGTGCTTTTTTGGATTGGGGAATGGTTAAAGAATTGTTTTGTCCGTTCAAGGAGCAAGCCTTTAAAATGAAAAAAGGTGGTTGGTATTTGGTGCATTGCTATTTAGATGAAAAAACGGAACGATTAGTTGCTTCGAGTAAAACCAATAGATTTTTAGATAATAAAGAATTAACTGTTGAACAGTTTGAAGAAGTTGATTTAATTGTTTCCCATCCATCTGAAATTGGGATGAATGTTATTGTAAACAAAAAGCATTTAGGGCTAATTTATAACGATAATATTTTTCAAGACATCAGTATTGGTGATAGGTTGAAAGGTGTCGTGAAGAAAATTCGTCCTGGTAACAAACTGGATATATCATTAGGTCAAGTTGGTTACCGAAACATTGAACCCAATGCCGAATTAATAATGAAGGAACTGGAGGATAACAGTGGCTACTTAAATCTTACTGATAAATCAGATCCAGAAGAAATAAAGCGTGTACTTCAAATGAGTAAAAAAAGCTTTAAGAAAGCCGTTGGCTCGTTATATAAACAAAAATTGATTAAAATTGAACCAGACGGTATTTACTTATTATAAGTTTAACTTGCTTTTTAATGCTTTAGGAACAGCATCCTTATGTACCATTACAGAGATGGTTTTTAAGCGCATATACGCTTCACTCATATATACATAGCCATCGTTAGCAACACGACTAGCATCCGTTCCCCAAGAATTTTTCACTTTGTAGTAAACGGTACCATTTTGGTCTTTTAGTTTACCAGTAATGTGCATTAAGTGGTCATCTGTAGTATTATAATTTTCAAACTCTTGTTGTCTGTATGCTTGAGTTATATTTTTCTCTGGTCTAACACTAATAATAGCTTCAGCTGCTTTTTCGTCATTTTCTGGTATAACTGCAACACCATGTTTAGCTGAAAATGTTTTTTCGCTCACATCACAATCTAACTCAACAGTATAGCCATTATCTAAAGCATGGTTAATGACTGTAATCATTTCATCTAATTTTACATTATAAAAACTACCATTCGAAAAATTATCTGGAATATTTAAGATGAATTCAGAATAAAACGGTTCATGAGTAAACGACGTAATACTAACATAATCATTAGGATTTATTTTGGTCATTTCCAAAAATGTCATAGGTGTATATGGAACACCTTCATAATTAAACGTTTCAATGTTTTTTCCTAAATAGGTATCCAAAATTGCATCAACAACAAGCTTCCATTTTGGTGACAGACTCTTTCCTGGATTATCAACATATACATCCAAAACACCATTCAAAACAGCGACCATTTCTGCATGATTATGCCTAGTTACACCGTCATTTAAACCAGAATAAACCGTTTGAGGGACTAACCCATATTTGGCAACGCTATTAATAACATCATGCGCTAATCCGCCTTCGCTGAATTGTGCTTTTCCTTGTCGCATTAAATAATTTTCAGCTTTTACAGGATAGGTGTTTCTTACCGTAAACATTTCAGAAATATCAATATTTTTTCCAGTAATGCGCATGATTTCACTTTCTAAAAATGACGATGCAGAAAAACTCCAGCAAGTTCCTGTATTACCCTGACTAATAACATCAGTTGTTTCCAAATCAATTATAGTTTCAAACTTGTAAGACTGCGAAAAACTTACTAATGATACAAAAAGAAAAACAGAAAGTGAGATAATATTTTTCATGTAGAGTAGCTGTTAATTTAAAATAATTTATTTTTGACTAAAATATAAAAAATGAGTGTAGCAAACTGGAAAACAGCTAAAGAATATGAGGATATAACCTATAAAAAATGTGATGGTGTTGCACGAATCGCTTTTAATAGACCGAATGTTCGAAATGCATTTAGACCTAAAACCACAAGTGAATTATATGATGCTTTTTATGATGCTAATGAAGATGTAAATATCGGTGTTGTTCTGTTATCAGCTGAAGGACCTTCAACCAAAGATGGCATTTGGAGTTTTTGTTCTGGTGGTGATCAGAAAGCTAGAGGGCATCAAGGTTACGTAGGTGAAGATGGGTATCACAGATTGAATATTTTGGAAGTACAGCGTTTAATTCGTTTTATGCCAAAAGCTGTCATTGCTGTAGTTCCTGGTTGGGCTGTTGGTGGCGGACACAGTTTACATGTGGTTTGTGATTTAACCTTGGCAAGTAAAGAACACGCTATTTTTAAGCAAACAGATGCCGATGTTACCAGTTTTGATGGTGGTTATGGTTCAGCATATTTAGCCAAAATGGTAGGGCAGAAAAAAGCAAGGGAAATTTTCTTTTTAGGTAGAAATTATTCGGCACAAGAAGCTTTTGACATGGGAATGGTAAATGCTGTAATTCCTCATGAAGAATTAGAAAGTACTGCCTTTGAATGGGCACAAGAAATATTAGCCAAATCACCAACATCAATTAAGATGTTAAAATTTGCCATGAACCTAACTGATGATGGTATGGTTGGGCAACAAGTATTTGCAGGTGAAGCCACAAGATTAGCTTACATGACCGAAGAAGCCAAAGAAGGACGTGATGCCTTTTTAGAAAAACGCAAACCGAATTTTCCTAAAAAGTGGATTCCTTAAAACACTTATATGAGTAGTCTAAAAAATTGGATTGAGGCAGCTCGATTAAGAACATTGCCTTTGTCTGTATCAGGAATTATTTTGGCAGGTTGTTTTGCTGAATATAATGGGTTTTTTAAATGGTCAATATTTGTTTTAGCCTTATTGACTACGATTGCTTTGCAGGTTCTTTCTAATTTGGCAAATGACTATGGCGATGGTGTTAAAGGAACAGACAATAACAATCGGATAGGTCCAGAACGTGCTATTCAATCAGGGAAGATTACTCCACAAAGTATGCTTGGTGCTATTAAGGTTAATATTTTAATTACCATAGCATTGGTTTTCTTTTTAATTCTATCTGCATTTGGAGTTAGGCATTTTTGGTATGCGTTAGCCTTTTTTGTACTAGGAGCGCTTTCTATTTACGCCTCTATTAAATATACCATAGGTGACGACGCTTATGGTTATAAAGGGCTAGGTGATCTTTATGTTTTTGTTTTTTTTGGATTGGTAAGTACTATTGGAGGTTATTTTCTTTTTGCCAAACAAATTGACCATGTTGTTATTCTACCAGCTATAGTTATAGGTTTGTTAAGTACAGCAGTTTTAAATTTGAACAATTTAAGAGACATCCATTCAGATTTGGAATCTAATAAAATCACGTTGGCGGTAAAGTTAGGATTTGAAAAAGCAAAAAAATATCATTATTTCCTAGTGATAAGTGCTATAGTGTTATCGTTTGTTTTTGCCATTTTATATTATACCAATTTATTCAATTTCATCTTTATTGTGGTTTATATACCGTTAATCAAACATGTTATAAAAGTCAAGTCTGTAGTTAATCCATCTAGCCTAGATTCAGAACTAAAAAAAGTGGCACTATCAACCTTTGTTTTGGCTGTTTTATTAAGTGTTGGTTATTTACTTTAAGCACTTTATCGGAAAAGTAAGGCTGTATATCAGTAAATATTTGTATTTCGTAGAAAAAAAAGTAATTTAATGTTGTTGAAGAGAATAATCAACAAAGAAGCTATTAACCAGTTTCAATTATCGGGATAGAAAACTCAAGTAAATTTTTTAAATGTACTTGAGTTTTTTTATATTTTCAATAAAATTTATCATCATGAAAATTACTTTTTACGGTCACGCCAGTTTAGGAATTCAAGTCAATGACGTCAATATTTTAGTTGATCCATTTATTAGCGGCAATGATAAAGCGTCGCAAATAGATGTTAATTCACTTAAAGCTGATTATATATTAATTACACATGCACATCAAGATCATATATTAGATGTAGAAGCTATTGCAAATCGCACCAAAGCAATTATTATTTCAAATTATGAAATAGCAACGCACTATGAAAATAAAGGTTTTGAAGTCCACCCTATGAATCATGGTGGCTCATGGGATTTTGAATTCGGAATGGTTAAATACGTAAATGCAATCCATACGTCATCATTTCCTGATGGCAGTTATGGCGGACAACCTGGCGGATTTGTTATTGAAGGGGAGCACAAAAACATTTATATAGCAGGAGATACGGCTTTGACAATGGATATGAAACTAATACCAATGCAAACCACTTTAGATTTAGCTATTTTACCAATAGGCGATAATTTTACAATGGGAATAGATGATGCGATTATTGCTAGTGATTTTGTGCAATGCGATAAGGTTTTGGGCTATCATTTTGATACGTTTGGTTATATAGAAATAGATCATGAAGAAGCCAAGCGTAAGTTTTTTGATAAAGATAAAGATTTGATGCTATTAGCTATTGGAGAGAGTTTAGAACTTTGATAAAGGAAAATGAAATTTACATGTACTATTGAAATTAACAAACCTAAAGATCACGTTGTAAAACTATTTGCTGATCCAAAATATTTGAGTAATTATCAAGATAACTTTATTAGTAAAGAGTTGATATCTGGGAATGAAGCGGAAAATGGTGCTATGTCCAGAATGCTTTATAAAATGGGTAAAGGTGAAATGGAATTAATAGAAACCATTATTGAAAACAAATTACCTGATTCTTTTTTTGCAGAATATCATCATAAGCATATGGATAATACAATGCTATGTACATTCGAAGCATTAAGCGATGATACAACACGCTATAGTTCAGAAATCAATTATACTGCATTCAGAGGATTTATACCAAAAACTATGGCATTGTTTTTTCCAAGTGTATTTAAAAAGCAAGTCAATAAATGGCTAGTTAATTTTAAGAATTTTGCTGAATCACACTGAATTATTAGAATTTACTGTTTCTTTCCATTCATCGCGTAAGTCACTGCTAATTTTTCCAGTTCCATCATGCTTCCAACCAGGTGGTTTAACTAGATAGAGTAGCCTATTTTTAAGTGATTTCCTTCCGCTAAACATATCTTTAAACATATTATACCACTCAATGAATGCTATTTTTATGGGATTAAAAGTATTTATGTTTTTTACCAATCCGTAGGTGACTTTTTCATCTGATAGTTCTGGTTGAAAAGTGCCAAATAACTTGTCCCAAATAATCAAAATACCTGCGTGATTTCTGTCTAGATAAATAGGATTGCTCCCATGGTGAACTCTATGATGTGAAGGCGTATTAAAAATAGCTTCAAACCATTGTGGCATTTTGTTAATAGCTTCAGTATGAATCCAAAATTGATATAATAAACTAATAGACATTTGTAACAATATCATAGCTGGATGAAACCCAACTAATGGCATCCATAACCAAAAAATAAAGGAGTAAAAACCACCTGACCAAGTTTGGCGTAGCGCAGTACTTAAATTATAATGCTGTGATGAATGATGAACAACATGCGATGCCCAAAATAACCGACATTCATGAGAAATGCGGTGAAAACAGTAATAAGATAAATCATCAGCAAAGAAGATTAATATAAAACTCCACCAAGCGATTGGGATGGTGAAAATCCTGAAATTTTCATAAATTAATACAAACGACCAAAGAACAATAGCTTTACTCAAAAACCCAAGAAATACATTTCCTAAACCCATAGCAATGGAAGCAAACGCGTCTTTGGTTTCATAACCTTTTGTTTCTTTAAATTTCTCGCGAGTGGTTACGAATAATTCCAATAACATAGACACAATAAAAATAGGAATAGCGAAATGAATGATATTTGGAAATTCAGGCATTTAATGGGATATTTGTGTTTTAAAAATAATGCTTTTTTTTAAAATCTAAAGTCTAGATTAAAATCATTCAAAAGAAATTTTCGACTATGACCAAAACGGTTCGTTTTTTATTTATTTTCAGTTTTTTTACGATTGTTTCATTACAAAAGGCCCAAGCACAAAATCCCAATCAAATGGGAGCTTGGTATATGTACTTTTATGATGCGCAATTTAAGGAAAGTCAGTTTGGTGTCCAAGGAGATATTCAATATAGAAATTGGAATATCATTGGTGATTTAGAGCAATTACTTTTACGATCTGGCTTTACTTATAGACCTAAAAACACTACCGTTAAGTTAACTTTAGGATATGCACACATTACCACAGGCGATTTAGGTGAAAGTGATAAAAGTGTTACTGAAAGTCGTATTTATCAGGAGGCTTTATTACCTCAAAAAGTAGGTGGTCGAATATATTTAACTCACCGTTTTCGGTATGAACAGCGTTTTGTAGAAAATCAAGATTTTAGAACGCGATATAGATATAACTTATTTATGAATATTCCATTCAACAATAAAACATTTGAAAAGAATACATTTTATGCAGCATTGTACAATGAATTATTCATTAATGGACAGCAAGATATTGGTGATGGCAGAACTGTAGAGTTTTTTGATAGAAACAGAACGTATCTGGGATTAGGTTTTGTATTGAATCCAAAAATAAAGTTTCAACTAGGTTGGATGAATCAAAAAACTAATGCTTTAGGTAAAGGACAACTACAAGTAAGTATGCATCATAAATTTTAATTTTTTTTAGACTGAATGGTTTTCACGGAGAACTTAAGAAATTCTGTGTTTTAGATAGTTTACAATTTAAGTTTCAAATTTCAAACCATATTATATAGCAATATTGTTGACAATAAAAGTCCGGAAAATACTTTTTAAAAATTAAATGAAAGCAACCTACCATAAGTACATACTCAATTTTAAACAGCCAAGTGGAACTTCGCGAGGGGTTTTAAAGACCAAGGAAACCTGGTTTATTATTTTAAAAGCGAATGGTAAAAAAGGAATTGGTGAATGTGGTATTTTGAGAGGATTAAGTGCTGATGATAGACCCGATTATGAAGATGTACTTAAATGGACTTGTAGCAATATTCATTTAGGTCTAGACATTTTAATGGAAGAATTAAAACAGTTTCCAAGTATTCAATTTGGTTTGGAGATGGCTTTAAAATCATTAAATAGTAGGAATCCTTTTGAGCTATTTCCCTCTGATTTTAGTTTAGGAAGATCTAGCATCCCAATTAATGGCTTAATTTGGATGGGTACTAAAGCTTTTATGAAGTCACAGATTGAGGAGAAAATACGGTCAGGATTTCGTTGTATAAAAATGAAAATAGGAGCCATTGACTTTGAAACTGAATATGAATTATTACAGTCAATCAGACAGGATTTTTCAGCTAATGATATTGAATTGCGTGTAGATGCCAATGGCGCATTTAATAAAAATGAAGCTCTAGAAAAATTAAAGCGATTATCTGATTTAGAATTGCACTCTATTGAACAGCCTATCAAATCTGGTCAGCAACAGGAAATGGCTCGTTTATGTGAAGATTCACCATTACCAATTGCTTTAGATGAAGAACTAATTGGCATTTTTGATGTAACAAATAAAGCTAAATTAATACAAACTATAAAGCCTCAATACATTATCTTGAAGCCAAGTTTTGTTGGAGGTTGGCAAGGTAGTCAGGAATGGATAGATCTTTCTGAAAACCAAAACATTGGGTGGTGGATAACTAGCGCTTTAGAAAGCAATGTTGGATTAAATGCCATAGCACAGTGGACTTATACTTTGAGTAATTCATTACCTCAAGGTTTGGGTACTGGTGGATTATTTACAAATAATATAGTTAGTCCATTACATGTAGAAAACGGTACCTTGCAATATGATAAAAATAAAGTATGGCATTTTAATTTAGGATAATATGTATATATCACAAGCTTATAAAGTATTACATGAATGGTGGCGTTACGCAGTTGGGTTACTAGTTATTATTTTTGCAGTAATAATTGGTCAAATTCCATTCACTATTGCTGTTTTAGCTAAAGCCGTTAGTAATGGTGAAAGTATTATAGGTATGGATGAAATGGCTATGATGTCTATTTTGGAGCCTAATTTAAACCTATTCTTAATGTTGTTATCATTTGCTGTAGGCTTAATTGGTTTGTTTTTGGCAGTAAAATATTTACATAAGCAAAGTATAACTTCTGTAACAACTTCAAGACCAAAAATTGATTGGAGTCGCATTTGGTTTGCATTTATTGCCTGGGGCATTATTTCTTCGGGATTTATTTTTTTAGATTATTATATGTCTCCTGATGATTATGTATATAACTTTAAATTAGTTCCGTTTATAATACTGTGCATTATTGCAATCATACTAATACCATTTCAAACCAGTTTTGAGGAATACCTCTTTAGAGGGTACTTGATGCAGGGAATAGGAGTAATAACTAAATATAAATGGATACCTCTTATTTCAACTTCTCTAGTGTTTGGGTTGCTACACATAGCTAATCCTGAAATAGAAAAGCTAGGCTATGTGCTTATGGTTTATTATATAGGTACGGGTTTATTTTTAGGAATTATTACACTTATGGATGAAGGTATGGAATTGGCACTTGGCTTTCATGCTGCTAATAACTTATTTACTGCATTGTTGGTTACTGCCGATTGGACAGCCTTGCAAACTCATTCAATTTTTAAGGATATTTCAGAGCCTGAAACAGCCGATTTTTTTGATGTATTTATGCCAGTTTTTGTAGTCTTTCCTATAATGCTATTTATTTTCTCTAAAAAATACAATTGGACTAATTGGAAAGATAAATTATTTGGTAGAGTTCAAGAACCAGTTATTGAAGAAGATTATAAAACAATCGAGTAAGGTGGTACCAACTTATGACAAAATACATGTAAGGTTTAAGTTCAACGATATTTCTTTTGATAGAGATGCACTCAAGGAACTTGCTTATAGTTATATAAAGGAAGGAGAGCCTTTTGAAAAAGAAATAGGTGACTTCTTATCAGATTGGTTAGATAATAAGGACTACATATTTAGTAAAACTTCAGGTTCAACAGGTAAGCCAAAAATCTTAAAAATTAAAAAGCAGTCAATGGTTAACTCTGTCATTGCTACTGGTGACTTTTTTGATTTAGAACCAAAAAATAGTGCCTTATTATGTTTACCTGCACAGGCTATTTCTGGGAAAATGATGCTTGTAAGAGCCATGATACTTGGACTTGAGTTGGATGCTGTTAAACCCAAAAAATCAATTGATATTAATTTAGCCAAACAATATGATTTTATTGCTCTAACACCGATGCAATTGTATAATAGTTTGGATAGGGTTAAAAACATTAAAACTATTATAGTAGGTGGAGCTCCTGTAAATAGTTCTTTGTTAAAAGCAATACAAACCCTAAAAGCAGATGTTTATGAAACCTATGGTATGACTGAAACAGTAAGTCATATTGCCATTAAAAAATTAAACAATTTTGACTCCCAAATTAATAAACCCTTATTTCATGTATTGCCTAATATTAGCATTTCAACAGATGATAGAAGTTGTCTGGTTATAAAAGCACCTTATTTATCTGATGAAGTGGTTATTACTAATGATGTTGTTAAAGTACATGAAGAAAATACTTTTGAGTGGTTAGGTAGGTATGATAACGTAATCAATTCTGGTGGTGTTAAACTCCATCCAGAAGTTATAGAATCTAAACTTCAAGATTTTATTTTTGAACGTTTTTTTGTGACATCAGTACCTGATGATGAGTTAGGACAAAAGTTGGTTCTGATTCTTGAAAGTGACAATTATATGTTTGATAGATCAATCTTCAGTTGTTTAGACAATTATGAAATCCCTAAAAAAATATGCTTTGTTAAAAGCTTTACAGAATTATCTTCTGGAAAGGTTTCACGATCAGAAACATTAAAATTGTTACTTTAAGGTTGTATACTCATTCAAATTACTGTTTTACTCATTCCGTATTTTTTATATGGTGTGTTCACTATAGGTTTACAGAGAATTTAAAAACTCGTAATCATGAAAAAAGTAACTCTGGCCTTATTTGTAATGATGTTTAGTGTGCAAGTACATTCACAAGAAAAAACTATTTCAGGAACGATAGCAGATGAAAACGGATTACCATTACCCGGTGTAAATATTATGGTAAAAAGAACTTCTATTGGCACACAAACTGATTTTGATGGCAATTATGAAATCAAAGCTAATCTTGGAGATATTTTGACCTATTCATATTTGGGGTATGTAACAGCAGAAAAATTAGTTGGTACGGCAAGTAATATAAGTTTTGCAATGACTATTGATTCAGAATGTTTAGAAGAAGTTGTTATTACTGCATTTGGTTTAGCAAGAACAAGAAGGTTACCTTCTGAAGCTCAAATAAAAAAGCAGAAACAACAAGCATATCATAATTCTATATCACGACAGTTAAATGATAAAGCAGTTGTTAATAAAGGATTATATAATGGTCAAACTATTAAAGGTATAAATGGTAAGCGACCAGTTCTTTATATTGTTGACGGTGTACCGATACCTTATGAATATAATTCTGTTATACAAAATATGAATGCAAATCAAATTGATTTTGCAAAAGTAATTAAGCCAGTCAAGGCAAAAGAGGTTTTTGGCAAAGCTGCAAAAAATGGATGTGTTGTTATAACTACTAAATCTGGTAATTATAGATTAGAGAGTGATGAGTCTTATGCTCATATTACCGAAAATGACTTTAAAGGCGTAAAAACAGCTCCTTTGTCAACATTCTCTATTGATGTAGATAAAGCCTCTTACAGTAATATAAGACGTATGATAAATAATGGTCAACAAATTCCTATTGATGCTGTTAAAATTGAAGAAATGATAAATTATTTTAATTATAATTATCCGCAACCTAATGACGAACATCCTTTTTCAATTAATACGGAGCAAGTTGAAACACCATGGAATAAAGAAACGCAATTAGTTAAAATTGGCTTACAAGGAAAAACTTATCTACATGAAGAATTACCTCCTTCAAATTTAGTCTTCTTAATAGACGTATCAGGCTCTATGTCATCTCAAAATAAGTTACCATTATTAAAATCGGCTTTTAAGTTATTAGTAAATCAATTACGGAAACAAGATAAAGTATCTATAGTCGTTTATGCAGGAGCAGCAGGAGTTGTCTTAAAACCTACATCGGGCGACAAAAAAGAACAAATTATAGCAGCCCTTAATCAATTACAATCAGGAGGATCTACAGCTGGTGGTCAAGGTATTGAATTAGCATATACCCTGGCCGAAAAGCATTTTAATAGAAAAGGGAATAATCGCGTTATTTTAGCTACAGATGGTGATTTTAATGTTGGCGCGTCAAGTGATTTAGCTATGAAAGATTTAATTGAACAAAAACGACGATCTGGTGTGTTTTTATCTGTTTTAGGATTCGGGTATGGTAATTATAAGGATTCAAAATTAGAAACACTTGCTGATAAAGGAAATGGTAATCATGCCTACATTGATACCATGCAAGAAGCGCAAAAAGTTTTCGGTAAAGAATTTGGTGGGACATTATTTACCATTGCAAAAGATGTGAAAATTCAAGTAGAGTTTAACCCATCAAAGGTTAAGGCTTATCGTTTAATTGGTTATGAAAATCGAATGTTGGCAGATGAAGATTTTGTTGATGATACCAAAGATGCGGGTGAATTAGGTAGTGGTCATTCTGTTACAGCACTTTATGAGATTATTTTGGTAGATTCTAAAAGTGATTTTTTTAAACCTGTTCCAGAGCTTAAATACTCTAAAACCGACCTAACAAATAATTATAGTAATGAATTATTTACTGTAAGATTTAGGTATAAAAAGCCTGATGAGAACAACAGTATTGAAATGATACATATTCATAAAGATAAGGTTCAAGATGCTTCAGCAGATATGGAATTTATTTCAGCAGTTGCTTTATTTGGAATGCAAATTCGCAAATCACAATTCACCAATAACACATATATCGATAATGTGATTCAATTGGCTGAAAAAGGCAGAGGGAAAGATGAAAATGGTTATAGGGCAGAGTTTATAAGGCTTGTTGAATCTTATAATAATTTATAATTATAACAAGAGCGACATAATAGTCGCTCTTGTTAAAAAGGATGATAAAAACTCATTTTACGATTATGAGTTTTTAATAATTCTTTTGCTTGTTGATGTTGTTTTTCAAATTTTTCTAGTGTAGTTCCTTTACATATTCCATATGAGTAATGGTATTGTAATAATTCAATATCTACAGGTGTAAGTTGTTTGTTTTCAGAATAACAATCAGCAAAATAACTTTCGCAACCAAAATTGTTTATTCTAGAAAAATGACCTAAAGTTCCTATAAAAAGTTCTTTAAGTTTCTGTCCAATTAATTTTTCATTGAAATAGAGTTCAGTATCAATTTTAATGCTAGATCTATAAATTTGATTATTACCATTCCAAGAAATATAGTAATCAGATTTTTTATTATTCCTTAATCTAGGCTCATATTCATAATCACCAAAATAATAAATAATACAATTGGAGGATTCAATTTGTTTTACTTCTGAAATATTTAAAGAATCAACTTCATTTGCAATTTTAGTAGCAAAGGACATTAAGTTTTTTCGTGTTTTTTTCGATACACTTTCAGAAAAATAAATTTTAATATCATCTTTCCAATAACGCATTTTTTGTTTTTTATCTATTGAATCAATTCCTTTTGTTCTAAATGCAATTTTCTGATAGTATTTTAAAAATGTTGAGTCTTTGTATTCATAAGGAACACTAATACCTTTTGGTCTAACGTAATTTTCAACTAAAACCAAAGTGTCATTTCCTCTTATCATAAAATTTATTGAGTCATTTTTTGTTAGCGGTTTTTTATATTGATTTTTGTAACTATCAAGGGACATATAAACCCGTTTTAAAGTATCTTGTTTTTTATGTTGAGCAGTAACATTATTACAGATAAATACAATTGAGATAATAGTTAAAAATCTATTCATTATTGTCTTTTTTGAAGTTTTTGAAGTCTATTAAAAATAGTACCATTTATTTTTTGATCATAAATAATAGAATAATGCATTTTCAAAATATCTAAATCATTTTTGCTTAAGTCATTACTATTATTATAATTTTTACTTAAAATACTATCTTCTGGATAATGGGAAGATAAATAGAAATTGCCTAAACTCATGAAAAATAGTTGCTTAATCTGTCGTAAAAGCTTTTCTTGGTTTGGCATATCATCTAAATTGAGCTTCATTACACCACCAATGAATTTATCTGTCTCATCTGTAATTATTAGATAGGTGCCAGCAAAGTGAGTTGAATTTAAAAGTTCTTCTTTTGTTTCAAATTCATTATCATCTCCATAACTGTTAATTGTTTCGTTTGTGGATTTTATGTAGTAGTTAGCCTCATTAATTTTTGATGTAAAAGAAAAGTTTAAATTACGAATATCATTTATTTGAGAAAAAAATATGATAAAATCGTTCTTTACTTCTTTTGAAATTTTTTTATCAAAATATACGATTATAGGTACACTCCATTGTTTTAATCTATATGTGGTTTTTGATTTTTCCGTTGTTAGTCTAAATACCTGTGCTTCATAATTATAAACTAATTTTCTACGGTCATAAGAAGATTTTACGAAATCTAAATTGGGTTCTGACTTTATAGGAATATAAAGTGTGTCATTCGTTAGGGCAATATAGTTGTCTGTATTCAATACATTTTTTTCTTTCTGAATGACTTCTATTCGAGGTTTAACAATTTCGAAATAACTGTCTTGTGCTTTGACAGAAAAAGTTAAAATAATAAAAAAATAAAATAAGATATTCTTCATTTGTTACACCTGCAAAACACCCATATTAAAAGCCTTCTCAATAGGAGCGTGGTTAGCAGCTTCTATACCCATACTTATCCATGTTCTGGTATCTAACGGATCTATAATGGCATCTGTCCATAGTCTGGCGGCAGCATAATATGGAGAAACTTGCTTATCATATCGATCTTTAATTTTATTGAATAATTCTTCTTCTTTTTCTTTCGTAATCGTTTCACCTTTCTTTTTTAAAGAAGCGGTTTCAATTTGCAATAAAACTTTCGCTGCTGAATTACCACTCATAACAGCTAGTTCAGCACTTGGCCATGCAAAAATCAATCTAGGGTCGTAGGCTTTACCACACATAGCATAATTTCCAGCACCATAACTATTACCAATTACAACGGTAAATTTAGGTACAACTGAATTACTAACGGCATTTACCATTTTAGCTCCATCTTTTATAATCCCTCCATGTTCGCTTTTACTTCCAACCATAAACCCGGTTACATCTTGTAAAAAAACTAAAGGAATTTTTTTCTGATTACAATTAGCTATAAATCGTGTGGCTTTATCGGCACTATCATTGTAAATAACACCTCCAAATTGCATTTCTGCTGGTTTGGTTTTAGCACCTTTGGTTTTTACGATATGACGTTGATTCGCCACAATGCCAACTGCCCAACCATCAATTCTGGCATAGCACGTAATGATTGTTTTGCCGTAGCCTGCTTTGTATTCATCATATTCACTATTATCAACTAATCTTTTTATGATTTCAAACATATCGTATTGATCAGCTCTAGATTTAGGAATTATACCATAAATATCTTCTTGTTTTTCTTTTGGCTTTTTTGAGGCAACTCGATTAAATCCTGCTTTATCATAATCACCTATTTTGTCAATAAGATTTTTAATGGTATCTAGTGCATCTTTGTCATCCTTAGCCTTATAATCTGTTACACCAGAAATTTCACAATGCGTAGAAGCACCACCTAATGTTTCATTATCAATAGTTTCGCCTATGGCCGCTTTCACCAAATAACTTCCAGCTAAAAATATACTACCAGTTTTATCTACAATTAACGCTTCATCGCTCATTATTGGTAAATAAGCACCACCTGCCACACAACTACCCATAACAGCGGCAATTTGCGTAATTCCCATACTACTCATAATGGCATTATTTCTAAAAATACGACCAAAATGTTCTTTATCTGGGAATATTTCATCTTGCATTGGTAAATAAACGCCAGCGGAATCAACTAAATATATTATTGGTAATCTGTTTTCTATTGCAATTTCTTGAGCACGCAAATTCTTTTTGCCAGTTATTGGAAACCAAGCACCAGCTTTGACAGTAGCATCATTGGCTACTACCATACATTGTTTACCTTTTACATAACCTATTTTAACGACAACGCCTCCAGATGGACAACCACCATGTTCTTCATACATGTCTTCACCTGCAAAAGCACCTATTTCAATAGATTCTTTTTTCGAATCTAATAAATAATCAATACGCTCTCTAGCAGTCATTTTACCTTTGGCATTGTGCTTTTCAATACTTTTTTCACCACCACCAAGTTTAACCTTCGCAAATCGCTTTTTAAGTTCTGAAACTAATAGTTTATTATGATCTTCGTTTTTATTGAAGTTTAAGTCCATAGATTTTTATTTGCTACGAATTTACGAAAGAGTAAGGTCTTTAAAAAGTGAATGTTTTGTTAAATAAAAATACAAGGAAATAGTTGCCTAGGAAAATAAAATAATTTGTTGTAGATTTGTGCTATAATTAAAACAAATAATAATGAAACGTAATAAAATTATCTTTTACATCTCAACAGGACTACTAACGGCTTTAATGTTATTTTCTGTTAGTATGTATTTATTTAATCATGACGAAGTAGCCAATATGTTTACCAATTTTGGGTATCCAACTTATATAATATATCCATATGCTGTTGCCAAACTTTTAGGATTGTTTGCAATTTGGAATCCTAACTTCAAAACCATTAAAGAGTGGGCTTATGCTGGATTTTTCTTTGCATTTATTTTAGCATTTTTCGCACATTATATGATTGAAGATGGTGAGCAAACAGGAGCTTTGGTAGCATTGATACTACTTGTTGTATCGTATGTATTTAATAAAAAATCAAACAAATAAAATGAAGAATATTATAGCTTTTGCTGGCAGTAACAGTAAAAATTCAATAAATAAACAGTTAGTAACCTATGCAGCTAGTTTAGTAGAAAACACTGAAATAAAAATTTTAGATTTAAACAATTTTGACTTACCAATTTATAGTATTGACTTGGAGAATGAAACGGGTATTCCAGATAATACGCACAAGTTTTTAAACCTGATTAAAAATTCAGATGGAATTATACTATCTCTAGCTGAACACAATGGTGCTTATGCAACCGTATTTAAAAATATGTTTGATTGGATGTCACGAATTGAAGGTAAAACTTTTTTCGGGAAGCCAATGTTGCTTATGGCAGCATCACCAGGAGGAAGAGGAGGCGCATCGGTTTTACAGATTGCTTTAGATAGATTCCCACGACATGATGCTGAAATAGTAGATCATTTTTCATTCCCATCGTTTGGCAGTAATTTCTCTGACGGGAAAATAACTAATGAAGAGCTGGATAATGATTTGAAGTTAAAAGTTGAAAAATTTCAAAACGCTTTATAGTATGAAAATTGAACATAGTATTGATGGGAATAAAGGTGTTTTCTATATCAATTTAGAAGGTAAACATGTTGCGGAAATGACCTATTCAAAGGCAGGTCCTGACAAAATTATCATTGATCATACGGAAGTTGATGAATCATTAAAAGGTCAAGGAGTCGGTTACAAACTGCTTGAAGAGGCGGTCAAATATGCCCGAGAAAAGGACGTTAAAATTTTACCGCTCTGTCCTTTTGCAGCTACAGTGTTTAAAAAGCGTGAGGCTTATAACGATGTATTATTTTAATTGACAAGTTATGGGTGATTTTTCAAAAGATATTAATTCAAAGTTTCCAAATAATAAGGTTAAAGCCACGCTGAATATTATTTATACAGCTAACTGGATAAGTAGTCTTCAGAATCAATTTTTTAAACCTTATGATATTTCACCACAGCAATACAATGTGTTGCGAATTTTAAAAGGTGCAAAGAAGGCCTTAAAAGTTCAAACTATAAAGGAACGAATGATAGAACGTTCGCCAAATGCAACGCGTTTAATGGATAAGCTCTGTGCTAAACATTTAATACATCGTGAGCATTGTCCTGAAGATAGGCGAGTGGTGTATATTTCAATAACAAATAATGGATTAGAGTTAGTTAATGAAATTTCAAAAAATTTAAAAAACGATTTACTAGAAAACTTAACAGAAGATGAGGCCAAACAGTTAAGTGATTTACTCGATAAAATAAGATAATTACTGTTTCAAAAAAGAAAGGACAATTACAATGAAACTAAATACAATAAAACATATAGGTCGAAGTGATTTTGTTAATATGGGACCAATTAGATTACGTCAACCATTACCAACAAATGCAATAGAAATGGTTGATCCATTTATATTATTACATCACTATGGACCTTATGAAATAAGCGAAAAAAACAATCCGTTTGATTTAGGGCCACATCCACATCGTGGGTTTGAGCCTGTTACGTTTTTGTTTCAAGGTGAGCAACTTCATCGGGATTCATTAGGTAACGAAAGCGTTGTTAAAGCTGGTGATGTACAATGGACTACGGCAGGTCGAGGCATCGTGCATTCTGAAGGTCCAACGAAAAGTTTTGTTAAAAAAGGCGGTTATATTGAAGGCATACAGCTATGGCTTAATTTACCAGCAGATAAGAAAATGATACAAGCTAATTATCAACATGTTAAGCATGATGAGTTTAATATGGTTATTTCAAAAGACAAAAAAGTTAAAACCAAAATTATTGCTGGTGAGCTACAAAATATGTATGGCAAAATAGCGACACAAACGCCTGTTAATGCGTTTACAATTGAAGCGAAAGCAGAAGGAGTTGAATCTTTGAAGTTTGATTCAACGCATTCGGGAATGCTATATCTATTAAAGGGAAAAGTTAGTATTAATTATTCTGATATTTTAGAATTAAATCAAAACCAACTTATTCAATTTGATCAAGATGGTGACGGTTTTAATATAGAAGCATTAGAAGATAGTTTACTACTCTTTCTATCAGGCGAGCCCATAAATGAAGCTGTTGCTACTTATGGTCCTTATGTTATGAATACACAAACTGAATTGTTGGAGGCTATGCGTGATTACCAAATGGGCAAAATGGGATTTCTTCCAGCAAGTTAAAATTTAAATTATGAAAACAATAGTATATAAAAATGAAAGTAGAGGATTTGCTAATCATGGTTGGTTAAAATCGCATCATACCTTTAGCTTTGCAGGTTATCAAAATCCGGAGCGCATGAATTTTGGTATGCTTCGCGTATTTAATGATGATGTTGTTCAGCCTAAAATGGGATTTGGCACGCATCCGCATCAAAACATGGAAATTATTTCAATCCCTTTAAAAGGTGCGCTTTCGCACAAAGATAGTATGGGGAATAAACGTGCCATTGAAGTTGGTGAGGTCCAAGTTATGAGTGCTGGAACAGGTTTAACACATTCAGAATTTAATGATAGCAAAACCGATGAGGTCAATTTTATTCAGCTATGGATAATCCCAGAAGAAATGAATGTTGAACCAAATTATGAGCAACGCAAGTTTGATAAGGAAGAGCGCCATAATAAATTACAGACCATTGTGGTTCCTAAAGATAAATTAGAAGATAATGCCTTGCCAATTAGTCAAAAAGCTTATATCTATAGATCACATTTAGATTCAGATAAACAGATTTCCGTTGATTTAAAATCTTCTGATAACGGTTTGTTTGTATTTGTTATTGATGGAGAAATTGGTATTGCTGAAAATAAATTATCGAGTAGAGATGCTATGGGAATTTATGACACATCTCAAGTTTCAATTCAAGCGCATCAAGATTCCGAGTTAATAATAATTGAAGTTCCAATGTCTTAACTCATATTTGATTAATAGCGAAAAAGCATCCTAAACAGGATGCTTTTTTTATATAAATATGCGATATTTGTAATTCGACTAACTATCAAAAAAATAAAACAAATTAGATTATGGCGATGAATAAAAATACTGTGCTAGCATGGGCTACATGGATAATGATTTTTGTAGGATTAGGTTTAATTGGATTAGGAGCATTTCGATATGATGACGTGGCTGGCTGGGGTTTTGCAGCAGTTGGTTTTGGGTTTTTCTGTATCGCTTGGGTGTTTAATGCATTAAAAGGTAGAGTATAATGAGTGACGATAAAAAAATAATATTTTCAATGTCTGGAGTAACCAAGACATTTCAAAGCGCCAACACTCCAGTACTTAAAAACATTTATTTAAGCTTCTTTTATGGAGCCAAAATTGGGATTTTAGGACTAAACGGTTCGGGTAAATCGACTTTACTTAAAATCATAGCAGGTGTAGATAAAAACTACCAAGGAGATGTTGTTTTCTCTCCTGGCTATACGGTTGGTTATTTAGAGCAAGAACCACAATTGGATGATGAAAAAACGGTTATGGAAGTTGTACGAGAAGGCGCCGCAGAAACAGTTGCTATACTTGATGAGTACAATAAAATAAATGATCAGTTTGGACTAGAAGAAGTATATAGCAATCCAGACAAAATGGAAAAGCTTATGAATCGTCAAGCCGAGCTTCAAGATCAAATAGATGCAGCAAATGCTTGGGAATTAGACACCAAACTTGAAATTGCCATGGACGCTTTAAGAACCCCAGAGGGTGATAAGAAAATTGGTGTCTTATCTGGTGGAGAACGAAGACGTGTCGCATTATGTCGTTTATTATTACAAGAACCAGATGTATTGTTATTGGATGAACCAACAAACCACCTAGATGCTGAATCGGTTCATTGGTTGGAACACCATTTGGCACAATATAAAGGGACTGTGATTGCAGTAACGCATGATAGATACTTTTTAGATAATGTTGCAGGATGGATTTTAGAGCTTGATAGAGGAGAAGGTATACCTTGGAAGGGAAATTATTCCTCGTGGTTAGACCAAAAATCTAAACGTCTGGCACAAGAAAGTAAAACAGCCTCTAAACGTCAAAAAACCCTTGAACGTGAGTTAGAGTGGGTTAGGCAAGGTGCTAAAGGTCGTCAAACCAAACAAAAGGCGCGTTTAAAGAATTATGATAAGTTAATGAGTCAAGACCAAAAACAACTTGATGAAAAACTTGAAATATATATTCCAAATGGCCCTCGATTAGGCACCAATGTTATAGAAGCAAAAGGCGTGAGTAAAGCTTATGGTGATAAATTGTTATATGAAGATTTAAATTTTAACTTACCTCAAGCTGGAATCGTTGGTGTAATTGGTCCAAATGGTGCTGGAAAAACCACTATTTTCAGAATGATAATGGGAGAGGAGCAGCCAGATAAAGGCGAATTTATTGTTGGTGATACTGCAAAGATTGCATACGTAGACCAAAAGCATTCCAATATTGATTCAAACAAAACAATTTGGCAAAACTTCAGTGATGAACAAGAGCTCATTATGATGGGTGGAAGACAAGTGAATTCTCGTGCGTATTTGAGCCGATTTAATTTTTCTGGAAGTGAACAAAACAAAAAGGTAAACTTGCTTTCTGGTGGTGAACGAAACCGTTTGCATTTAGCCATGACCTTAAAAGAAGAAGGTAATGTATTACTTTTAGATGAGCCAACTAATGATCTTGATGTCAATACATTAAGAGCTCTAGAAGAAGGGCTCGAGAATTTTGCAGGTTGTGCTGTGGTTATTAGTCACGACAGATGGTTTTTAGATAGAATATGTACACATATATTGGCATTTGAAGGAGATTCACAAGTGTACTTCTTTGAGGGTAGCTTTAGTGATTATGAGGAAAATAAAAAGAAACGACTTGGTGGCGATTTAATGCCAAAACGGATTAAATACAAAAAATTAGTACGATAAAGAAAAAGCCTGCTATTGCAGGCTTTTTTTATTTATTGTTTTTGTTGCTGTTGTCGTATAAATGTCCTTCGGTAAAATCTGTATAAGGCTTGTTCTCGTCATCTTCAAACGAAGTGCTTAATTCATTTAACCGATCATTTTCTTTCTTAAGTTTGTAAGATTTCCTTATACCAAGAATAAGTAGCACCAAAAAGAAAACAACCGTAATTGCTAACATTTTAACTATGCTTGATTGCTCTATCAAAAAATATGATTTATGGTATAGAATATTTAATTTATGGCACATAGTAGGTAATTTGACTGGGTTAATAGCTAATCAAATATAACTAAATTTTTTATTAATCAATTAAAAATGAAAATATTATGAGCCTTCATACCAATTTAACTGCACCACTTTTATTTGATTATTACCCTTATTTACTAGTGTTTTAAAGCGACTTACATTACTGAATCCGTTGGTGCCTTTATAATGGTATGGTAACACTTTTTTGGGTTTAAAATCAAGTACGGCACTTGCTGCACTTTCAACAGTCATAGTGTAGGGTAAATTCATGCAAACTAACGCAATATCAATGTTTTTAAGCTGGCGCATTTCAAAAATATCCTCTGTATCGCCTGAAATATATATTCTTTTATTATTCATACTTATTACATAACCCAAGCCACGCCCTTTAGGATGATATTGTTTGGCTTCTTCACGTAAGTTATACATGGGAATCCCTTCAACTTCCAAAGCCATTTTTGAAGTAGAAAAACTACGACTCAGACCGCTAAAAAGGGTTGTGAAGTTTTTTTGAAGTGATTGAGGCAGTTTCTCTTTAACAGCTTTTGGTCCTATAATAATTGTATTGCCAGTATTAACGGCATTTAAGGTTTCAACGCTTAAATGATCACCATGAATATCGGTAATAAGAATGAAATTTGGTGCTTTGTGTTGATTAAAAGCATCTAAACCACCTACGGGATCAACATATATAGTTGTTCCATTATAATCAATAACTAGAGTACCATGTTTAATAGGTGTTATTTTTATATCAGATTCAATCAAATAATTTTTGAAGGGTTCTTTTGGTTTTGATGCTGCTTTTATATTTTCTTTTTTTGGTTTTTCAGTGACCTCTTCAATTTTCATTATGGTATCAATTATTGGCTTTTCATCTATTTCTTCAACAAGAATAGTATCGGCTACAATTTCTTCAACAGGTTCTATAATTTCATGCTTTTTATCTGACTTACAGTTGAATAGTAATAAGGTAATAGCTATTGTAATAAATATATTTTTCATGATTTATTGAGATTTAACATTAAAATTAAGAAGCATTTTGATATTACTTCTCTTATATGGTGAGTTTTCTTCTAATTGAAGTTCTTTGAATCCAAACTTTTTATAGATATAGATGGCATTTTCTAATTTGGTGTTTGAATAAAGCATCAGGGCTTCAAAATTATTTGTCTTTGCAAAATCTATACAATATGCTAGAATCTGTTGACCTATTTTCTCACCTCTTAACTCTGGCAATACAGCCATTTTAGTAAGTTCAAAGACATTCTGCTTCGCAGTTGGCATAAGTGCTACTGTACCAACGATACTATTATTTTTTTGAGCAAAAAATATATAACCACCTTTGCTAATGATATACTTTTCTGGTTTGCTTAAAACTTCTCTATCAAAATCTTCGACGTAAAAATGTGTTTCCAACCATTCAACATTGAGATTGTAAAAATCTTGCGCATATTTTACATTAAATGGAATTATATCAACTGTCATGAGCACGAATGAAGTCGGTGATAAAGTAAGTAAGTAATTTCCCTATTAGATAAGGATTTTCCGTGATTGGTGAAGCTTCACAAATGTGCAAATAAGTTGCATTTTTATGTTGCGCAAAATAGTTTAAAAACCGTCTAGCTTTGTTCGTTTGAAATCCGCTTGGCGTCATAGCGCTACTAGGTACGTTTTGTATTGCATCACAATCAATTTCTATTCCATAGGGTTTTGAATTAACATGTAATAAGGCTTGTTTTAGTGCTGACTTAAAGGATGTTGATTTTCTTACGGCAATAGACTCATAGGTATTATAGTGTAAATCCTCATTAGAATCTAAAGTCTTGAAAATAGATTGAGAGGTGTAATTTTCATGTAAGCCAAAAACAAAATACTTACTTAAAAAACCTTCAGAATATGCATAACTAAAGCCGTTACCACTATGTCTGCCTTCTTCTTTTCTGAAATCGGTATGAGCATCAAAGTTTACAACGTTTATCGATTTTTTTAAGGCTAATGAAGTACCTTTAATATTGCCATAAGCATTGTTATGTCCGCCACCAATAATGATAGGTGTTTTACCAGCTTTTACTATTTTAAAAACCAAATCTGCTACATGTTTATCGATTTTGGAAACTAATTTTCTAGCTTTAGTGATGTCCTTTTTGCTAGTTTGTGATAGGTCTGAAAGTTTTTCTGAATACGAGCTAAAATCTAAATGACCTAAAACCAGAACTTTGTTAGCCTTTGTGAAGTCATTACTTTGGATATTTAACAAAACTTTAATTGTTGAGTCCCATGCATGTGAAGTTCCTGTTTTTCCATGGTTTGCAAACACGCCAACATCCTCCGGAATACCAAAAATAACATAGGCAACATCCAAATTTAAAAGTTGCTCGTATATATCAGTAATTGGTGACAATAGTTTCACATGTTCACCAAACTTGGATTCACCAGTCCGTTTATTTAAGAGCAATTTTAGCTGCGATTCAGTAAATAAAACTAGTTTATCCATTTAAAAAGTATTTAGTATTTGTGAATATAAAAATACTTTTAATTATTAAAACATTATTAATTAAAAAACAAAAAATAGTATTAATTTAATTCTTAAAACAAGTAAATATGGAAAATAAAAAAAGTAGCATAGGATTGAAAGTCGCTTTAGGTATTGCCTTGGTTCTTTTTATTGGAACAGGTTTTTATACATCTCAGCTGTACAAAGAAAAGAATGAAACAGAAGCGCAACTTACCAAAGAAAAGGAATTGGTAATGAATGATTTAAGTAATATGGCGAAACAATATGATTTAGCCATTGGTGAAAATGAAGTAGCTAATGCGAAATTGGTTGAAGCTAAAGAACGTATTCAAGGTTTAATTGATTCATTAAAAGTGTCAGAAACTAATGTAAAAAGCCTATGGCGCTATAAGTCAAAATATGCAGCACTTCAAAAAGAAATGGATGTATTATTGGCTGAAAATGACAAATTAAAGGTTGAAAACGAATTACTTGCTACTTCTTTGGATAGTACCAAAGTTCGACTAGAAGAGCGTACCATGTTTACAGATTCTTTATTGGTTCAAAACACAGCTTTGGCTGAAGTAGTTGAAAATGCTGCTGTATTATCAACTGTTGGATTAAAAGGGTTTGGCGTTATTGAAAGAACTTCAGGAAAATTAATTCCAACGGAGCGTGCTGGTAGAACTGATAAAATTCGTGTGTGCTTTACAGTTGCAAAGAACAGTTTAGTACAAGCTGGAGATCATGAATTATATGTTCAAGTTATTGATCCAAAAAACAACACATTGGGAGTTAATGAGCAAGTAGAGTTTGGTGATAAAGTGCTTAATTACAGCTTGGTTAGTAAGTTTAATTATGAAAATGCTAACTTAAACATCTGTGAATTTGTATTGGCCAAAGGTGACAGTGATTTTGAGAAGGGACGTTACATTGTTAATGTTTACAATGAAAAAGATTTAGTATCTACATCTGAATTCACGTTAAGATAAGTACATTATTTTAGTATATCCATAGAACTATCATAATGAAAAACCCGAAAGTATAACTTTCGGGTTTTTATTGTTTAAAACTTTTAATAATAGTAAGCTGTTTAAATAATTATTTCACTATTGAACCTGTCCATTGATTATTACAGAATCAATATGGTTATCACCAAACGCATAAGGTAAATAGTTATAGCTAGGTACAGGCTTCGTTATAATTACATTAGCTTTTTTTCCTTTAGTAATGCTTCCATACATGTTGCTGATACCCATTGCATAGGCGCCATTTATTGTGGCGGCATTTATTGCTTCTTCTGGAGTCATTTTCATTTTTATACATGCCGTACTAATTACAAAATTCATATTACCACTCGGTGTTGAACCTGGATTGTAATCAGTCGCTAATGCGAGAGGTAAACCAGCATCAATTAATCTTCTAGCTGGTGTGTATGGAATACTTAAAAAATAAGAACAGGAGGGAAGCGCTACCGGTATGGTTCTACTGTTTTTAAGTGCCTCAATATCTTCATTATTAAGTTCCTCAAGATGATCTACAGACAACGCACCGAATTTTACTCCCAAGGCCACACCACCAAAAGCATTAAATTGATTGACATGAATTTTTGGAACAAGCCCGAATTGAGAGGCACATTCCAAAATACGTTCAGTGTCTTTTAAATCAAAATAACCTTTTTCACAAAATACATCGATGTAATTAGCTAATTGTAATTTAGAAACTTCAGGTATCAATTCATTGATTACTAAATCAACAAAAGCTTCTTTATTATTCTTAAAATCTTTAGGTACTGCATGCGCTGCCAATAAAGTGCCTTTGACTTTAATTGGAAAATTTTTCTTTAGGCGTTTAATTATACGTAGCATTTTTAGTTCAGCTGCTACGGTTAATCCATAACCAGATTTAATTTCAATAGCTCCAGTACCCAGATTTATAACGCTTTGTAATCGTTCTGCAGATTGTTCATACAAATCATCTTCACTCGTATTCTGTAGTTTTTCAGCTGAATTCAAAATACCACCACCGCGATTGGCAATATCTTCATAACTTAAGCCGTTTATTCTGTCAACAAATTCTTGTTCTCGGTTACCTGCATAAACAATATGGGTATGAGAATCACACCAAGTAGGTAATACCAATTTGTTGTTTGCATCAATGATATTATCAGCTTTTAAACCAACAGAATCTGACATTTTACCATAATCAACAATGGTATCATGGTCAATTAACAAAAAGGCATTTTTGATAGTTGGTAAAACTTTCATGTCTTGTCCGCTAACTAGAGTATGATTGGTTTCTCTTACTTGTATTAATTCTTTAATGTTGGTAATAAGTGTTGTCAAAACTGTAATTTTTTCAAAGTTGCTTATTTTTTTGGGAATAAAAAAACGCCTACAAAAGAACTTGAAGACGTTTCATTAAGTTTTAAATAAGAATTACTGTTTGATAAACTTTATAGATTCATTACTATTGTCAATTCTTATGGTATAAATACCATTAGCTAATTCAGAAACATTCAATTGCGCATTAGTTCCATTGATTGATTCTGAAATTATTTCTTTTCCAAGTACATCATAAATTTTTAAACTTATATTTTCTGAATTTGGAGTTTTGAAGTTTAGTACATCATTAGCTGGATTTGGGAATACACTAATTTTTGATAAAGCATTATCTTCTATTCCTAAAGTGATCAATTCATTTTCATACCACCCTAACGTATCATTTTGGTTTCCTAGGAAGGCAATATCTAAATCACCATCGCCATCATAATCATCGACAGTTATCGCAAAATTTTGGTAGTTGTGATCTTCAATTAATGTTGGTGTAGCACTTGGACTTGCATTATTAGCACCTTTAAACCATATAATGGCATCATCTGCAACTCCTGAATCCGTTAAAATAACATCATTAAAAGTATCTCCATCAATGTCAGCAATGGCAATAGCACCCGGTCTGTCAATTATACTAGAATTAGAAATAGTATTAGCAGTAGAGGCGCCATTCTTTATTTTATTAAACCATTCTACATCACCAGTACTATTATCTACTTTTACAACATCCATGGTACCATCATTATTGACGTCAGCAAATTTTGTGGCTAAAAAATATACATTACCAGAATCAACAGTTACGGCATCTTTAATCCAGGAAACTGTACTAGTACCACTTTCTATATATTGATTATAGTATATTTCAATAGTACCAGTATTATAAAACCCAATAACAACATCCATATCGGTATCTCCATCAAAATCATCCAATTCAATTGTAAAAGGGCCATCGGTATTTCCATTTTCAATAATTTGTTCCGTTCCAAAACCACCAGTTCCATCACCAGCAAACCATACAGCTTTGTTATCATCATAAGCAACTGTTGCTAAATCTATATGACCATCATTATTAATGTCAGCTGCAAAAACTTGACCTGCACCAGTTATGGAGCTACTTACAACAACTTCAGAACCAAAACCCCCCGAACCATCACTTAAGTAATAAACCAATTTGCTTTGATCTGCCGAAGTGGCAACAATATCTAGACCAAATTGTTTGTCAATGTTTGCTACTGTCAGTCCATCAACATAACGAATTGTTGAAGAAACCACAGATGATGTGGGAATAGAAAAATTTCCAGAACCATCATTTTCGTACCATTTAATGTAATCTTGAGTTGGTGTACCAAAACCAGTAAACCAATAGGTAGCCATAACTAGGTCAATATCACCATCATTGTCTAAATCACCTGACGCTAATTCGTAAGGTTCTTCCCCTGTATTGGGATCAATATTTTGAATTGGTGTTACAAATGTTGTTTGCGAGATGCCTATATGGCTAAACGAAATAATTGTAAATAAAGCGAGTAATGTTTTTTTCATAATCTTAAAGTTTGATTATCAAATATATACTTTTTAAATGAAAAAACGTATTATATCGATATTTTTGTGCGTTTCGTCGTTATTTTAGACTGCCAACCATATTTTCTGGTCTTACCCATTCATCATATTCTTCGGCCGTAACATAACCTAGATTAATAGCTTCTTCTTTTAAAGTAGTGCCATTTTTATGTGCTGTGTTGGCAATTTCTGCAGCTTTGTAATAACCAATTTTCGTGTTTAATGCTGTTACTAACATTAATGAATTATTTAAAAGTTGTTTAATTACGTCGTGATTTGGTTCAATACCAGATGCGCAATGCTCGTCAAAACTTACACAGGCATCGCCCAATAGTTGAGCAGACTGCAATAGGTTTGCTGCCATCATAGGTTTAAAAACATTTAACTCGTAGTGACCTTGAGTTCCTCCAACAGTTACGGCTACATCATTACCCATTACTTGTGCACAAACCATGGTTAATGCTTCACATTGAGTTGGATTTACTTTACCAGGCATTATAGAACTTCCAGGTTCATTTGCCGGAATAATGATTTCACCAATACCAGAGCGTGGTCCAGAAGCCATCATACGAATATCATTGGCTATTTTGTTTAATGAAACGGCTAATTGTTTAAGAGCACCATGAGTTTCAACAAGAGCGTCATGAGCCGCTAGAGCTTCAAATTTATTTTTAGCAGTTATAAATGGTAAACCTGTAAATTCAGCAATAAATTCAGCTACTAATTCAGCATAACCTTCTGGTGTATTTAATCCTGTTCCAACAGCAGTTCCGCCTAATGCTAATTCCGATAGGTGTGGTAAGGTATTTTCAAGTGCTTTCAAACCATGATCTAATTGGGATACATAACCTGAAAATTCTTGACCCAACGTTAATGGCGTCGCATCCATTAAATGCGTTCTTCCAATTTTTACAACCTCTTTAAATTCAATTGATTTATTATGTAACGTATTGCGCAATTGAATAATTCCTGGAATAGTAGTCTCAACTATCTTTTTATAAGCTGCAATGTGCATACCAGTAGGAAACGTATCATTAGATGATTGTGATTTATTAACATCATCATTTGGTTGTATGGTTTTTTCACCTTCACCAATAACTTTTCCTGCTAATTGATGAGCTCTATTTGCAATAACTTCATTAACATTCATATTGCTTTGCGTACCAGAACCAGTTTGCCAAATTACTAGAGGAAACTGGTCATCGTGCTTTCCTTCTAAAATTTCCTCGCATACTTGAGCAATTAAATCACGTTTATCTTCTGAAAGAACACCAAGGTCACAATTAGTATAGGCTGCAGCTTTTTTTAGATATGCAAAACCATATACTATCTCTAATGGCATTGATGCTGGTGCACCAATTTTAAAATTATTTCTTGAACGCTCAGTTTGTGCTCCCCAAAGCTTATTTGATGGGACTTTAACTTCGCCCATAGTATCTTTTTCTATTCTAAAAGTCATAATCAATTGTATAATTTTAATGAAATACAAAGTTATGATTTTGAGAGTAATTGTTTAATTATTCTAACTTTAAATTTTTTACTTATATTTAAAAAAACTCATTGCACTAAATCATTAATACCAATCTACGTTTAATGAAGTATAATTACAGGTTTAAATGATAGAAATTAAAGACACACATTTCATACAGGATGGGACTTATCAAGCTTGTTATCGTCACCCAGAAAACAAAAAATTATGTATTAAAATCAGTAAACTAGAATTAAGTAAATCTCGATTGTTAAACGAATTAAAACATTTTAAAAAAATAAGTAAAAGGAACTATAACAAGTTCGACTATATGTTTTTCACAAAATATCATGGTCAAGTAGATACAAATCTTGGGATTGGATATGTGTTTGATTTAATTACTGACGAAACAACGAGTCAAATTTCACGTACCATGAAATATTATATTTTAAATCCAAATCCAAAAATAACCGATGATATTTTGCGTAAGGCATTTGATGATTTAATAAATTTGATGGTAAAACATAGAATTATAGCTAATGACTTGCGCTCAAAAAATATATGTTGTAAGATATTTAAGGATGAAAGTATGAAAATGATTATTGTAGATGGCATAGGGCATCGAGATTTCATACCTATTGTAGAATGGTCTAGTTATTTTGCTAAAAAGAAAATAGAAAGACGATTGATAAAACATAAGTTATATGATATACAAGCACAAAGAACCTATCTACAAAATTTAGTAGAATAAATTTTTAATATCTTGTTAATAAAAAAGAATTCACTGTTGTAAAACAAAACTGTTTATTATATCTTTGCCATAATTAATAGTAAATGCAACCAACTTATGTTTGATTTTGACCAATATTTAGGATTTTTAGCGTTTTTAACCATTTTAACCATTGGATTTTGGTTAATGATATTTTTAATCACATTTGTAATCCCTTATTGGATTGGTGGAGCATTAATTGAGCGTATGAAAGAAATGCGCGAAGAAAGAAAAGCAAAACATACTAACTAATTTTGTTAGTTTTAAATATAAAAAAAGGAAGCTTTATGGCTTCCTTTTTTTATGTCCTTAATTTTTAATTATCCTTCAAAATCAAAATCGCCTCCACCATTTTCGCCACGATTTCTATCCTGTCTTTGTTTTTGCTGATTAAATCTGTAAGTTAATGATAGCATTAAGCTACGTTCACGCCATTGAAATTCTGAATCACTCCTGAAGGTTGGTGTATTAGTTTCTGAAATTCGCTTTCTACTGTTTAATAGGTCACTTATGTTAAGAGCTATTGACGCGTTATCATTTAAGAAATCTTTGCTAAAAGCCATGTTGGATGAGAAAACACCCTCTCTTTTATTTTGAGCATCGGCAGATGGGCCTCTGTAATTCAAACTTGTTTGCCATTCTATACTCCAAGGAAGCGTTAATTTATTGTTTATTCTTGCAAACCAACTGGTATTGTCATTATCTAATGATAAACCATTTGGTGTTGTACCTGTTGTAGATTGTTGGAATATGTTAAAATTAGCGTTTACGTTCCATTTACGAGATTGGTTGTATGTTAATGTAAATTCAAATCCAAAACGGTCTTCCTCTGCAAGATTAATTGGCGAACGTTCAATAATTGGAAGCTCCTGACCTCCTACAATAACAGTTTGACCGGTATCATAACTTACAAAACTAAAGGCATCAGTTGCTCGTTGGTAATAAGCAGAAGTATTTAAAGACACCTTGCCAAATTTCTTGTAATACCCAACGTCGAACAAACCTGAATAGCTAGGCGCTAATTCTGGGTTTCCTCTAAAAATGCTGGTTACACTTGAGCGTGATGGAAATGGGTTAATAAACCAAGAACGTGGTCTCCGAATTCTCCTACTGTAACCCAAAGTAATATTTTCATTTTCACTAATTTCATAGCTTAAATTTACAGTTGGGAATAACCCTAAATAGTTATTTTGATTGAAATCTCCGCTTGTAGGTTGATCTATAGTAATTCTTGTTTCCTCAAGACGCAATCCTAACAAGTAAGAAAATTTATCTCCTATTTTACTTCCAAATTGTGTGTATGCCGCATTAATGTATTCTCTATAATTTAAAAAATTTGATAGGCCAGTACTCAATTCAAATTCATTACTGTTCTGATCTAAAAACCAAACTTTATAATCTGTATCTTGATCATTAAAGTTACCACGATATCCAGCTTCAAACTGACTTTTTTCTCCTATGGGTAATACATAATCTGCTTGTAATAATATGCGTTGTTGGTCATCTAGAGTAGAAACTCTTTCTGTGTTAACACCTTCAAGCAGAACTTCAGAAAACTCATCTTCAGAATTATCCTCATACTGAAAATCCATGGTGAGCGTATGACCACCATCATCAAAATTCTTCTGGAAATTTAATGAGTATTGAATAACCTTATCTTCTTCCAATTCTGGATCAAATCGGTTACTTTCAGATTCGAAGTTACCGTTTGAATCATATTGGGTTAAGACATTAGTTGTATTGCTTTCATTATTGCCATCACGATATGAAATAGCACCAGTTAACGAAGCTGAATCTGTAACATACCACTCTACACCAAAGTTTGTACTTAACCCTTTTCTAACGCGATCATAATCATTAGTTTCGTTAGCGTAAGTATCTGGGTCATCAGCTATTTCATTACCATTTTCATCAAAATCGTTGTTAAAATATTGCGTGTAAGACGATGAATTTCCCGGTACTTCGCGATAATTATAACTAGTGGTATTGAAAATATTTACATCACCTGTCCTATAATTAACATTTCCTGAAATACCTGCTGCTTTAGGATAACCTGCACTTGCAGTTACAGCACCATTAAAACCTTGTAATTTACTTCTTCTTAAAATAATATTTAAAATACCTGCTGTGCCTTCGGCATCGTATCTAGCAGAAGGTGAGGTAATCACTTCAACACGTTCTATGGATTCAGCTGGTAATTGGCGTAAAGCATCTGTAGAATTTAAACCTACTAATCCAGAGGGTTTTCCATTTATTAAAATACGAACGTTATCATTACCTCTTAACGACACATTCCCTTCAACATCTACAGCCACTGACGGGACATTATCCAATACGTCACTAACGGTTCCACCTCTTACAGTTAAATCTTTACCAACATTGTATATTTTTTTATCTAGTTTTATTTCAACGGTTGTTGTTTCGGCAATAATTTCTACTTCCTCTAGAGCTTCAGCACCTTCAGCTAAACCAATTTTACCTAAATTTCTATCAGCTGATAATTCTTGATTTGGAATGGTCAATTTTTCAAAACCAATAAATTCAACCGTAATATCATAAGTTCCAGAAGGGATTGGAATACTAAAGGCACCATCCATATCAGTTATACCACCAGTTTCAATACGATTTTCAGCCTTATTTACAAAAGCTACTGTTGCATATTCTAATGGCTGATTGGTTGTTTTGTCAAAAACGTTACCCGTAATTGTTATTTCTTTTGAATTTTGAGAAAATGATAAAAATGTTGTTCCAACTAATAGTAGGGCTAATAAAAATTTGTGCATCTTAAATGTTATTTTTCATTTTAAGACAGCAAAAATAATCTATGGTTTAAGGGGCTTTGGTTAAAACTATGTTAAATAAAAAAGCTTCAATCATAAGAGGTTGAAGCTTGGCAATTTAGATAATTTCTATAATCATTTCAGGAGGTCTGCCAATAATGGCTTTGTTACCATTAATGACTATTGGTCGTTCAATGAGCTTTGGGTTTTCAACCATGGCCTCAATAATTTGTGTGTCTGATAACTCTTTACCTTTGAAATTGTCTTTCCAGATAGTTTCGTTCTTTCTAACGAGTTCAATAGGTTGAATATCTAGTTTATCAATTAATTCTTCTAATTCATTTACAGTTGGAACATCTTCAAGGTATTTTCGTATTTCAAATGGTTTACCAGAATTTTCTAATATTTCTAATCCTTCGCGTGATTTCCTACAGCGGCTGTTGTGATAAATTGTAATCATGTTTTTTAATTATAAGCTTTCTGATTCGGATTCTTTTTGTCCCATCATCATAAGATATGCTTTTAAAAAAGGTTGGATGTTGCCATCCATGACGGCATCAACATTTCCTGTTTCATGACCTGAACGAACATCTTTAACTAATTTATAGGGATGCATGACATAGTTTCTAATTTGACTTCCCCATTCAATCTTCATTTTTTCTGCCTCAATATCATCACGTTGTGACATCTGTTTTTGAAGTTCAATCTCATACAGCTGTGATTTTAACATTTGTAAGGCACGTGCTCTATTATCGTGTTGTGAACGTGTTTCTGAACATTGAATTTGAATACCTGATGGCTTGTGTAATAATTGTACTTTGGTTTCTACTTTATTAACATTCTGACCACCAGCACCACTAGAACGTGCTGTGGTAATTTCAATATCAGCTGGATTTATTTCAATCTCAATAGAGTCATCAACCAAAGGATATACATATACAGAAGCAAAACTGGTATGACGCTTTGCATTACTATCAAAAGGTGAAATACGAACCAAGCGATGTACACCATTTTCACCTTTGAGCCAACCGAATGCAAACTCACCTTCAATTTCTAAAGTAACGGTTTTAATTCCAGCAACATCACCATCTTGGAGGTTAAGTTCTTTAACTTTAAAACCACTTTTTTCAGCATACATCAAATACATACGCATGAGCATGCTTGCCCAATCGCAACTTTCAGTACCTCCAGCACCAGCTGTAATTTGTAGAACAGCACTTAAACTGTCACCTTCTTCTGAAAGCATGTTTTTGAATTCTAAATCTTCAATTAGTGTTTCAGCTTTTTCATAACGATTTTCAACATCTTCAGCAGTAGATTCACCTTCTTTAAAGAATTCGTAAATAACTTCTAAATCTTCAACTAAAATTTTCGCTTCATTGTAATCTTCAACCCATTTCTTTTTGCTTCGTAAGGATTGCATGACAGCTTCTGCAGCTTTAGAGTCATTCCAAAAATTAGGATCAAAGGTTTGTTCTTCTTCGTTTTGAATTTCTATCAATTTGGCATCTATGTCAAAGATAGTGCCGTAGCTTGACTAGGCGTGTATTAAGATCTTTAATGTGATCTGAAGTAATCATAGAATTAATTTTCAACAAAAATAAAATTATTATTAGTCTCTTAAAATATAACATCATTTAATTTTATAGTTTTATAAACTAAAATATTGTCATGATTATAGATTTACGAAGTGATACAGTCACGAAACCTTCTAAAGGCATGTTGGACGCTATGCTATCTGCCCAAGTTGGTGACGATGTGTTTGATGAAGATCCAACAGTTAAATTGTTGGAAGAACGATTAGCTGATATGTTTGGAAAATCGAAAGCTTTGTTTTTTCCTAGCGGTAGTATGGCTAATCAAACAGCTTTGAAATTACACACAAACCCAGGTGAGCAAGTTATATGTGATAAGTTTGCTCATATTTATAATTATGAAGCTGGAGGTGCTTCGTTTAATAGTGGTATATCCTGCAAGTTAATTGATGGCAATCGAGGTATGTTTACTGCTAACCAAGTTGAAGCAGCTATTAATCCTGATGCCTTTTATTATGCAAAAACCACTTTGGTAGAAGTTGAAAACACAGCGAATAGAGGAGGAGGTTCACTTTGGGATTTCGAAGAGCTAAAAAAAATTAAAACCGTTTGTAACGCTCACGAATTAGGTTATCATTTGGATGGTGCACGACTTTGGAATGCGCTTGTGGAGAAAAATGAAACTCCCAAGCAGTATGGTGAATTGTTTGATAGTATTTCAGTGTGTTTGAGTAAAGGGTTAGGCTGCCCAATTGGCTCTGTATTGATAGGAAATACCGCTATCATGAAAGATGCGGTCCGAATTAGAAAAGTTTTTGGAGGAAATATGCGTCAAGTTGGTTATTTGGCAGCTGCTGGGTTATACGCATTAGATAATAATTTGAATCGTTTAACCGAGGATCATAAACGCGCTAAAGAAATAGGAGAAGTCTTAAGCAAACTTACCTTTATTAAAACAGTTGAGCCTATTGAGACTAACATCATTATATTTGAGTTACAAGCCGATGTTGACGAATCACTATTCATTTTAAAATTATCACAAAAAGACATCAAATTAATTGGTATGGGAAGTGGTAAGCTGCGGTTAGTTACGCATATGGATTATACAGATGTTATGCATGATAAATTCATTAGCATTCTTAAAAATTTTAAGCTTTGACGTAAAAAAAGCATCAGATTTCCTGATGCTTTCCTTTATTATTAGTAATTATTAATTAAGCCGTTTTATCAACAAGTTCTGCACTTGGTGCATTAGTTTTAACGGATTGAATACCATTCTCCATCCCAGATTCACCAGCATACATTTGACTACTTCCTATAATTTGACCATTTCCAGCCTTCAAATTAAAATGAAATTTACCATTTGAAGCAGTTTTGCGTTCAAATTTGCTGTCGTCACCACAATTAGATTTAATCGATTCAATACCATTTTTGGCACTAGATTTATCTGTATAGCCTTGACTAGATAAGATTACTTGACCGTTTTTAGCTTTTAAATTGAAATAAAATTTTTGATTGTTTTCACTTTGAAATAATTCGAACATAGTTTATTAAATTTAAGGTTAATTTTCAATCTACATTCTACTAAATCTATTAATAATTCTTTAACGGAATCAATTCAAATATTAACTAATTTATGAGGAAACCACTACTTAAACATATCCATTCCTGGAATATTTGGCATGCCGTCTTTGGCTACTGCTGCAATTTCAGTTTCATTTACTTCGGTTGCTCTTTCAATGGCTTTGTTAATTGTGAGGATTAAATAGTCTTCTAGTTGTTCTTTGTCTTGAAGAAGTTCTTCATTTATTGAAATATTCTTAATGGTTCTATTCGCGGTAATGGTAACTTGTAGTTTGTTATCGCTACTAGATTCATCAATTAAAACAGAATTTAGACGCTCTTTAGTTTCTTCAACTTTCTTCTGGGTTTCTTTCAATTTACCCATCATTCCCATTAAATCTCCAAACATAATTATATTGTTTTTATTCAGTACAAAGCTATTTAATTTTTATATTTTTGACACCTTGTAAATTTCTTTTTTTGAAAAAATCACTAAAACTACCTGTTGCCAAAAAAAAACCGCATAGACTTGAGAAACATGGTGATGTGCGTATTGATGATTATTTCTGGCTCAATGAAAGAGAAAATCCAGAAGTCTTATCTTATTTAGAAGCTGAAAATGCTTATACTGAATCTGTATTACAGCATACGAAACCACTTCAGGAAGCTCTTTTTGAGGAAATGAAAGCGCGAATCAAAGAAGATGATTCATCAGTACCTTATTTTTACAATGGTTACTGGTATATTACCAGATATGAAAAAGGAAAAGATTATCCCATTTACTCACGAAAAAAAGGAAGTTTAGATTCTCAAGAAGAAGTTATGTTCGATTGCAATCAAATGGCAAAAGGACATGCTTATTTTAAGTTGGGAGGTATATCCATAAGCCCTAATAATAAGTTGGCTGCTTTTTCAGTTGATAAAATAAGTAGGCGTCAATATACTATTCAAATAAAAAACTTGGAAACAGGTGAGATTTACGCCAATAAAATAAAAAACACAACCGGAGGGAGCACTTGGGCGAATGATAATGAAACCTTATTTTACTCTCGTAAGGATGCTGTGACACTTCGGGCTCATAAAATTTATAGGCATAAGTTAGATACTAACCCTAATACTGATGTGGTAGTGTTTCATGAAACTGATGAGACTTTCAACACCTATGTTTATAAAACAAAGTCTCGAAAATATATAGTTATTGGTTCTTCAAGCACCTTAACGTCTGAATATAGATTTTTAAATGCGGATAAACCATATGCCGATTTTAAAGTATTTCAAGAACGCATAAGGGGTTTAGAATATGCTATTTCACATTATAATGATGCTTTTTATATTATTACCAATCGTGATAATTGTAGTAATTTTAAATTACAAAAAACAAGTGAGAACGTTACTGAAATTGAGCATTGGAAGGATGTGTTGCCTTATCGTGAACATGTTCTTATTGAAGATATTGAAATTTTTAAGGATTATTTTGTACTCAATGAAAGAGAAAATGGTTTAAACAAATTAAGAATCATAAGTTGGGATGGTAATGAAGACTATTATTTACCATTTGATAGTGAAACCTATACGGCTTATGTAGGAAACAATCCTGAATTTGATAGTGATATATTGCGTTATACATTTAATTCACTTACCACGCCTAGTTCTGTAATCGATTATAATTTTAAAACTAAAGAACTAACTATTCAAAAAGAACAAGAGGTTTTAGGCACGTTTGATAAAAATGATTATACATCTGAACGTGTTTGGGTTACGGTTCGTGATGGTGTAAAAGTCCCGGTTTCACTAGTTTATAAAAAAGGTATTAAAAAGGATGGTTCAAGCCCATTGCTTCTATATGCATACGGTTCTTATGGCTCAACAATAGACCCTTATTTTTCAACCATTAGATTAAGTTTATTAAATAGAGGTTTTGTTTATGCCATTGCTCACATTAGAGGCGGTGAATACCTTGGAAGATCATGGTATGAAAGTGGGAAATTATTAAATAAAAAAAATACATTTTTTGATTTTATTGATTGCTCAAAGTTTTTAATCGACAAGAATTATACGTCAAACAATAAGTTATTTGCTTACGGCGGATCAGCTGGTGGTTTACTTATGGGAACTGTTATTAATTTAGAACCTAAACTCTACAAAGGCGTTATAGCAGCCGTTCCTTTTGTTGATGTTGTAACTACCATGCTCGACGATTCTATTCCATTAACTACTGGTGAATATGATGAGTGGGGAAATCCCAATGACAAGACATATTATGATTATATGTTATCTTATTCTCCATATGACAATGTAAAATCCCAAGACTATCCTAACTTATTGGTGACTACTGGCATTCATGATTCCCAAGTTCAGTATTGGGAGCCTGCAAAGTGGGTGGCAAAATTGAGAGATAAAAAAACTAACAACAACTTACTTCTACTGCATGTTGATATGGATACGGGTCATGGTGGTGCTTCAGGACGTTTTGAAAGCCTAAAGGAAGTAGCTCTAGAGTATGCCTTTTTATTAGATTTAGAAGGAATTTCCCATTAGTAAAAAAAAAAATTGTATTTTTGCGAGGTTTTGGGCTGTGTTTTACAATGAGTACTTTACAGCTTACTAAAAAGCATTTATGGGACAAAAAAAGCAAGTTTTTGACAACGTATTGGATTTAGTAGGGAATACACCACTGATTAAGTTAAATACAATTACAAAACCGTTTAAAGGGAATTATCTCGCTAAAGTAGAAGCATTTAATCCTGGTCATTCTTCTAAAGATAGAATAGCATTATACATAATTGAGCAAGCTGAAAAACAAGGTATTATTAAACCAGGTGATACTATTATAGAAACCACATCTGGTAATACAGGATTCAGTATTGCAATGGTCAGTATTATCAAGGGCTATAATTGTATTTTGGCAGTAAGTTCAAAATCATCTTTAGACAAGATTGATATGCTAAAAACCATGGGAGCAAAGGTTTATGTTTGTCCAGCACATGTAAGTGCAGATGATCCTAGATCTTATTATGAGGTTGCTAAACGCCTACATGAAGAAATAAAAGGTTCTGTTTATATCAACCAATATTTCAATCAATTGAATATTGATGCACATTATACTTCTACAGGTCCTGAAATATGGGAGCAAACTGATGGAAAAATCACACACCTAGTTGCTTGTAGTGGTACTGGAGGAACCATTTCTGGTACTGCTAAATACCTCAAGGAGCAAAATCCTGATATAAAAGTTATTGGAGTTGATGCTTTTGGTTCTGTAATAAAAAAATATCATGAAACTAGAGAGTTTGACGAAAAAGAAATTTATCCTTACCGTATTGAAGGTCTTGGTAAAAATTTGATTCCTACTGCTACTGAGTTTGATGTGATTGATGAGTTTGTAAAGGTGACTGATGAAGAAAGCGCTCATACTGCAAGACAAATCGCTAAAACTGAAGGCCTTTTTGTTGGGTACACATCAGGAGCTGCTATGCAAGCTATAAAGCAACTTAATGAAGAGGGAGAATTTGGTAAAGATGACCTAGTTGTGGTTATATTTCCAGATCATGGCTCACGATATATGAGTAAAATTTACAGTGATAAATGGATGAATGAACAAGGTTTCTTTGATAGTATCAATGAAGAAGCATTAGAAAGTATAGAATTTATAAAATAAATCATTTAAAATATTTGTGATAGCTGACTTTTATTAAAAAGTTAGCTATCTTTTTTGTTAATAATAGTATGATAAATAATTATGTTGTCACTATATAAATATTTAATTTTGCAACATCTAACGAGATTAATAGCTTTATGAAAGACTTATTTGATAAAATATACAGAGACAAAGGGCCTTTGGGAAAGTGGGCTTCACAAGCTGAAGGTTATTTTGTTTTCCCAAAATTAGAAGGTGAAATATCCAATCGGATGAAATTTCAAGGAAAAGAAGTAATTACTTGGAGTATAAATGATTATTTAGGATTGGCAAATCACCCTGAAGTTAGAAAAGTAGATGCTGAAGCAGGTGCTAAATATGGTTCGGCTTACCCAATGGGAGCAAGAATGATGTCTGGTCATACTGATTTACATGAGCAATTGCAAAACGAATTGGCTGCTTTTGTTAAAAAAGAAGCTGCCTATCTATTGAATTTTGGTTATCAAGGTATGGTGTCAACTATTGATGCTTTAGTATCAAAAGATGATATTATAGTTTATGATGTTGATGCGCATGCTTGTATTATTGATGGTGTTCGCCTTCATATGGGTAAACGATTTACATACAAACACAATGATGTAGAAAGTTTAGAGAAAAACCTAGAGCGTGCCACTAAAATGGCCGAACAAACAGGTGGTGGTATTTTAGTTATTTCCGAAGGTGTGTTTGGTATGCGCGGGGAACAAGGACGATTAAAAGAAATAGTTGCTCTTAAAGAAAAATATAACTTCCGTTTCTTTGTTGATGATGCTCATGGTTTTGGAGTTTTAGGAGAAACAGGTGCTGGAGCAGGTGAGGAGCAAGGTGTTCAAGACGGAATAGATGTTTATTTTGCAACGTTTGCCAAGTCTATGGCTAGCACAGGAGCCTTTATTGCTGCTGATCAAGAAATTATTGATTATTTAAAGTATAATTTACGTTCACAAATGTTTGCAAAATCACTGCAAATGCAATTGGTAGTTGGTGCATTAAAACGTTTAGACATGTTGCGCACCATGCCAGAGCTTAAAAAGAACCTATGGACCATTGTTGATGCCTTGCAATCAGGTTTAAAAGAACGTGGATTTGACATTGGTACAACCCAAAGTTGTGTAACACCAGTATATCTAGAAGGAAGTATTCCTGAAGCTATGGCTTTGGTTAAGGATTTACGTGAGAATTATGGTATTTTCTGCTCAATAGTGGTTTATCCTGTAATTCCTAAAGGTATGATATTGTTGAGAATGATACCAACGGCTACACATACATTAGAGGATGTAAGAGAAACGTTAGATGCTTTTGATGCTATTAGAGACAGACTCAAAAACGGTACTTATAAAAGGTTATCGGCTTCTGTAGCTGCAGCTATGGGGCAATCTTAACAAAGTCTAAATTTCATATAAATAAAACCCATTCATAAACGAATGGGTTTTTTTATAGCATTTTCTTAAATGTCGCCCGACGCTTAATAACTTCAGCATTAAAGTCTTTCCAAATTTGTTGAGAGGCTAGGTTATCCGCCAACTCGGGCAATCTTATACAGGTTTGAATGCCGCTTTTGGATAATGATTTATGGAATTCTTCAAAAATTATAGCCGTTACGCCTTTATTGTGATATTGTGGATCCACACCAATTAAATAGAACAAGGCCGTTTTGCTGTGTTTTTTCGCTTTTAATAGTTTTAAAAATCCAAACGGAAAAAGCTTTCCTTTTACTTCTTGTAAAGCTTTTGAAAATGAAGGGAGTACTATGGCAAAAGCGATCATATTATCGTGTTCGTCAAAAACGAACTTAATGTATTCAGGATTGATAAAATTTATAAACTTCTTTTTTAAATATTCCTGCTGTTTACCAGAAATAGGTACAAAAGTAGATAGTTTAGAATACGATCTATTAAACAACGCAAACATGTCATCAAGATGCGGTATTATTTCTTTGGATTTAGTGTAGCTTCCTGCTCTTAATTTATAGCGTTTTACAATTAATTCATTAACACGCTTAAAGCGCTCAACGGGTGCATTATCAAAATAAAATTTGCTTTCTAGGTATTGTTTTTCCTCTTTCAGCCCTAATTTCTTAAAATGTTCAATGTAATAAGGGTGATTATACCACGTTGCCATAGTTCCAATGTGGTCAAAGCCTTCAGTTAAAGCTCCATTTTTATCTAGATTGGAGAAGCCCACAGGACCTTCAATATATTCTAAATTGTTTGCCTTGCCAATTTCGGCTACTCTATCTAGCAATATTTTTGATACCTCGAGATCGTCAATGGTATCAAACCAGCCAAAACGCATTTTAGGTATTTGTTGTTCTTTTACTTCAATCCAATTGATTATAGCAGCCACACGTCCCACAATTCGATTCTCTTTATAGGCTAAAAATAAATGAACATCGGCATTTTCAATAGCTGGGTTTTTACCAGCACTCAAAGTGGCCATTTCATCTGATATAATAGGAGGTACCCAATATTTGGAGTCTTTGTATAAACTAAACGGAAAAGTGACAAAGGCTTTTAAGTCCTTTTTATTGTTAACTTCTTTAATTTCTATCATAAATCTTTTCCACTACAAATTAATACCATCATCAAAATCATTGCTCTTTCTTTTGTTCTTTTTTCGTTCTTTTCTATCCTTTTTAGGAGCTTCTTTATTTACACGACGCTCTAGTTCATCTTCAGCCGATGTACCATCATTTTCTTCTTTATCTTTATGGAAATCCAATCGGTATGAAGCACCAAGTGTCACTCCAAATACTGATGGAGTATCTTTGGTGTTAAATGTTAATGCTGTATCCAATTGGAAATTTCTGCTCCACAGGTAAGCACCACCAAAACGGATGAGATTATCGGCATAAAAATCACTACTAATGCCTTGTGTTTCACCAAAAACAACCCATTGATCTGTGATAGATTTAGTTAGTGTTAAAATATAAGTGAAATCTGATTGATCGGTACCAATTCTATCTTTTATAAAGTTCATTACAAACACCCAACCACCAGAGAAATTATTCTGCGTAGCAATCATAATTTTAGGGCTAAAGCCTTCAACACCGGCTGCCGTAAATGGATTGTCCTTTGTGTCAAAATTAGCACCAGCATAAACAGCTACCGCAGGTATTAAGTACTTCCATTTAAAACTATGATTGGCTTTCCAACTATATAAGTTTGGTTTTTCTTCTTCTGCATTTTTGTAAGGGTCATATACCAAATATTTAGCTCCAATAGTTAATGTCTTAAAATTACTAAAGGTTTCTTCACTAGAAATGGCACCTGTATATTCTCTTTTGGTTGATTGGAAAGTTCCTCTAACATTAAGTTCTAATTGTGGCCACAATAATCCATAGCGAGCTTCAAAATCAGCACCGATACTTTTATCATCTCTATTCAAAGGGACATGCTTTTCATTTAACAAATACGGACCAACCTCCAACTGAATAACGTTTGTTCCTACTGAAAAGGCACTACTGGAAACTCCAGGTCTGTTTGAATTGATAACTTCGGTATATTGAGAATAAGAGTAAAGGGTTGTTAGTGAAACAAATACAAATAAATAGGTTTTAATAGATTTCATATGTCACAGTTTGGAATCAAATATATATATTTTATATTTTTTTTAAGTATATATGCTCATAATTAACCATTAGGAATTGTATTTTTGCTAAAAATTTGAATTATGCTACAAACGGCATCATTTACAGGCCTACTGAAGACTATATTGATTATTATGTTAGTGTATTACGGAATAAAAATTCTATCTAGAATTTTTGCTCCAGCACTTATGCGCTATGTAGCCAAAAAAGCTGAAAAACAATTTGGACAACAATTCAATCAAAACAAAAGGCCAGAGTCACCTAAAAAGGAGGGCGAAACAGTGATTGATAAGATGCCGCAATCTAAAACTTCAAATAAAAATGTGGGTGAATATGTAGATTACGAAGAAATTGATTAATTTTCGCAATCATTGATTAATACACATTCATGCAATTTTCAATAAAAAAATGCCTGCCACATATTCTTGTTTTGTTAGGCTTTATATGTATTTCATTAGCTTATTTTAATCCAGTTCTCAAAGGCAAGGAGATATTCCAGAATGATATAAAGCATTACATAGGAATGTCTAAACAACAAAAGGATTTTAAAGCTAATACTGGCGAAGAAACCTATTGGACTAATAGTGCCTTCGGTGGCATGCCAACCTATCAGTTGGGAGCTAAATATCCGCATAATTATATTAAAAAGTTGGATCTGGCATTGCGATTTTTACCACGTCCTGCCGACTATTTATTTCTTTATTTTATAGGTTTTTATATTCTGCTCCTCGTATTGAAAGTAGATTATAAATTGGCAGCGTTGGGCTCATTGGCATTTGGATTTTCAACTTATCTCATAATCATTTTAGGTGTCGGACATAATAGTAAAGCCCACGCCATAGCTTATATGCCTTTGGTTTTAAGTGGTATTATTCTAACTTTTAGGAAAAAATACATTCTTGGTTTTCTGCTCACAACGGTTGCTTTAGCACTAGAATTAGTTGCCAATCATCCGCAGATGGCCTACTATTTGATGTTGCTTGTCATCGTATTAGGAATCGCTTATTTAATAGACGCTTATAAGAAACAGCTTTTACCACATTTTTTTAAGTCGGTTGGAATTTTAATTATTGCCGTATTCTTGTCAGTTGGTTTAAACGCTACAGGTTTTATGGCTACACAAGAGTATGCCAAAGAAAGTACACGTAGTCAAAGTGAATTAACCATAAACCCAGATGGTTCACCAAAAGAAATCACATCAGGATTAGATAAAGATTATATTACGGAATACAGTTATGGGTTTTTAGAAACCTTCAATCTATATATTCCACGATTTTTAGGAGGAGGAAGCTATGAAGATGTGGGCAAGGATTCAGCCTCTTATGATTACTTTTTAAGCCTTGGAGCAACACCATTACAAGCTTTGGAACAAACCCAGCAAATACCAACATATTGGGGAGAGCAACCTATTGTCGAGGCACCAGCTTATATTGGAGCTGTAGTTATATTTTTGTTTGTAATGGCTTTGTTTTTGGTGAAAGGTCGTTTAAAATGGTGGCTAGTGGGTGGTACTATATTGTCTCTACTGTTATCATACGGTAAAAATTTAGGATTTTTGACTGATATTTTTATTGATTATGTTCCGCTTTACAACAAGTTTCGGGCGGTAAGTTCTATTCAGGTTATTCTAGAATTGTGTATTCCAATACTCGCTATTTTTGGTTTGGTGCGTTTGTTTAATAGCTATGAAAATGAAGAAGCTAAAATAAAAGCATTAAAATATACTCTACTAATTACTGGAGGTTTTGCTTTAATTGTTTTATTGTTTAAATCAACATTATTCAATTTTGTTGGAGCCAATGATGGCTTATGGCGTCAAAACTACGGTCAGCCATTTATTGATGCAGTTAAAGCCGACCGGAAGATGATTTTTACTCAAGACAGTTTACGAACACTCATACTGGTTTTATTATCTGCAGGTTTAGTTTGGATGTTTATAAAAAATAAGATTTCTGAAACCTTGTTAACTATTTCATTCGCGGTGTTGATTTTGTTTGATTTGGTTGGTGTAGATAGACGCTATGTAAACAATGACGATTTTGTATCCTCTTTACAAATAAACAAACCATTTCAACCTAATGCTGCTGACAAAATAATCTTCAATGATGAATCTAATTTTAGAGTTTTTGATGTGACTTCTGGAGGTGCCAGATCATCGTATTTCCATAATGCGCTTGGTGGTTATCACGCTGCAAAACTGAAGCGATTTAATGAAGTTAATGAGTTTTACATTAGCCAAAACAATATTAATGTACTCAATATGCTTAATACCAAGTATATTATTGCGCAAGATAATGAAGGTCAGGTGTTTCCGTACACCAATACTGATGCTAATGGCAATGCTTGGTTTGTTGAAAAATTAACGTTAAAAGAATCAGCCAACGAAGAAATCATGGCTTTGGATAGTTTAGATACCAAAAGAGAAGCTATTTATACCAAGCTCACAAATGAACAAAACAATTTAAAACCTAACTATCAAGTAGATTCTTTGGCACGTATTAATGTACTTGAATACAAACCAAATTATATCAAGTATCAATCCAGTAATACAAACGATGGTTTTGCTGTATTTTCTGAAGTTTACTATGGAAATGGTTGGCAAGCTTATATTGATGGTGAAAAAGCATCTCATTTAAGAGTTAATTACGTTTTGAGAGGTATGCCAATACCTTCAGGAGAGCATGTTATTGAATTTATGTTTGATCCAGAAGTTATCAAAACAGGTAGTACAATTGCATTGGCAAGTAGTATTATTTTTGGTATCTTGCTAATAGCTGGATTGTTTTATGAATACAGTAACAAATCAAAAAAAAGTGCCTAAAAGCGTACTAATAATTCTTTACTATTGGCCACCAGCCGGTGGACCTGGTGTACAACGGTGGTTGAAGTTTGTTAAGTATTTACCTGAATATGGTATAAAACCTATTGTTTATGTACCATCAAATCCAAACTATCCCATTATTGATGAAAGTTTAATTAATGAGGTCTCTGATGATATTACTATAATTAAGCAACCAATCCGTGAACCCTATAAGTTTGCAGGTATATTATCTAAAAAGAAATCCAAAACAATCAGTAAAGGGATTATTCCAAACAAAAAATCTCAAACAGTTTTAGATAAGTTATTATTATTTATTCGTGGTAACCTATTTATTCCTGATGCTAGAAAGAGTTGGGTAAGACCATCTGTTCAATATTTAAGCACTTACATAAAAGATTATAGTATTGGAACAATAATTACAACAGGCCCACCACACAGCTTGCATTTGATAGGACTGCAACTAAAAAAAAGTGACAATATTCAGTGGGTGGCAGATTTCAGAGATCCATGGACTACCATTGGATATCATAAGCAACTCAAACTTACCAAAGCCGCTCAAAAGAAACACAAGCAATTAGAAAAAAATGTTTTACAAGCTGCTGACAAAGTGATTGTCACAAGTGAAGTCACAAAGAAAGAGTTTTCCAAAATAACTGATAAACCCATTAGTGTGATAACAAATGGGTATGATTTATTACCCTCTATAAAAACCAACCTGGATTCCAAATTTTCAATAGCACATATTGGCTCTTTACTGTCTGAAAGAAATCCAACTATTCTTTGGCAGGTTTTAAATGATTTAATTCTGAATCAACCTGGCTTCGCTCATGATTTTAAGTTAAAACTGGTAGGTTATGTAAGTGAAGAAGTGCTTAAAGAAATAGATTCTAATGGTTTAATTGATTATTTAGAAAACATTGGATATGTATCACATAAACAAGCAGTTGAAAATCAAAGAAACGCTCAATTATTATTGCTAATTGAAATTGATTCACCGGAAACAGTATCTATAATTCCAGGCAAGATTTTTGAATATATGGTTTCAGGAAGACCAATCGTTGCTATTGGCCCAAAAGGCTCTGATGTAGAACGCATTCTACAAGAAACTAACACTGGCACTTATTTTTATTATGATAGTTATAATGATTTAAAACGTATAATTTTAAAACATTATTTGAATTATAAAAAAGGTAACTTACAAGTACAGGGTGTTGGCTTGCAAAAGTTTAGTAGAAAACAATTAACCAAAGCATTGGCAGAACTATTATAAATGGGAATTGTTATAAACCAATCAATTAAAAACACGATCATTACCTATTTAGGTTTTGGTATTGGTGCTATTAATGTTCTGTTTTTATTTACCCAGTTTTTGAGTGATGAGTATTTTGGACTGATAACATATATTCTTTCTACGGCCAATGTTATGATGCCTATTTTGGCTTTTGGTGTGCACAATACCATCATAAAGTTTTATTCATCTTATAAAACCAGGCTTACTCAAAATAGTTTTTTGGTTTTAATGTTATTTCTACCATTAGCCATAATAATACCATTGGGAATAATTGGTTTATTAGCTTTTGATACAATTAGTCAATGGTTTATTGGTAATAATGACATTGTAGAAGACTATGTATGGCTTATTTTTATTACTGCTGTTTCATTTTCATATTTTGAAGTTTTCTATGCTTGGGCTCGCGTGCAACTACAAAGTGTTTTTGGCAATTTTATGAAAGAAGTGTTTCATAGGGTTTGTACGGCTGTTTTATTGTTGTGTTTATATGCTAACATCATTAGCGTCAATCAGTTAATATATGGTATAACAGGTATTTATGTTTTAAGATTGATAATCATGAAGCTATATGCTTTTAGTTTACGCTTTCCATCATTTAAATTAACCAAACTAAATAACCTATCTGACGTAATAAAATATACATCACTAATCATTATAGCTGGATCAGTAGCCAATATTATACTAGAGATAGATAAGTTTATGCTCAACAGATATGTCGCTATTGAAAACGTTGCCTATTATGGTGTAGCAATTTACATTGCCTCTGTTATAAGTGTTCCCAGCAGATCTATGCATCAAATTGTGAGCCCATTGACGGCTAAATTTCTAAATGATAATAATAAGTTTGAATTAAAGGTCTTATACCAGAAAAGCTCCTTAAACCTTTTTATTATTAGTGGGTTTATATTCTTGCTGATTGTTCTAAATATCAATGAACTGTACAAATTGATTAATGAAAATTATGTTGAAGGTTTATTGATTGTGCTTGTAATCAGTGTGTCTAAATTAATTGATGGTTTGTTAGGAAACAATAATGCCATTTTATTTAATAGTGATTATTACCGAATGGTTTTACTATTGGGTGTGCTTTTGGCTATATTAACTATTACACTAAATATCATTTTTATTCCTATATATGGTATCAACGGAGCAGCTTTTGCAACATTTATAGCTGTGTTTTTATATAATTCAGCTAAAATTTGGTTTGTAAATTATAAATTTAAAATGCTGCCATTTTCAGTAAATACGTCTAAAGTTCTTATGTTGATTATTGTAAGTTTGGGAGTGTTTTATTTCTGGGACTTTTCTTTTCACCCTATTATTAATATAGCTTTAAAGTCAATACTCATTGGCGTTTTTTATGGAGCCATAGTTTATGTATTAAATTTTTCTGACGAAATCACCGCTATACTCAATAAAATGCTTAAACGCTAAAATGAGAAAATCCCACGAATGTGCTTTGAGGCGCATACTATTCGCAGGACTTTCTAACTAACCAACCAAAAAGTTTTTATTTTTTTCTACCAGAATTAGATCTTGAACTATTTCTAGTAGTTGTCTTGTTTCCTTTACTATATGTACGAGATTTTGAGGCATTTGGTTTTCCAATATTCCTATTTTTTTTCTGAACGGTAGATTTACGTACTGTACTACCTGAATTTGTAGCATATCGAGATGGCGTACTTCTAGATTTTCTGACTTTCGATTGCTGTTGTTGTCTATTATTACTTGTAACAGATCTTTTAGTACTGGTTCTATCGTTGTTTCTATAAGCTTTTGAGTTTTGCTTTCTATTACCACCATTATTGGTAACTTGACTTCTCACTCTAGTGATAGCTTTTACATCTCTTTGTGCTCTTGAAGACTCATTAATTTGGCGTCTGCTGGTTGAACGATTATTAGATTGTGAACGTACATAACTGTTACTAACATTTCCACGTGTTGAGCGCGATGTGTTTTGGGCTACACGATTTCTTCTACCATCATATCTAGTGGCTAAATCACGACTTCTTTGAACCGTATTACCACGTCTGCTGGCTACTGCTGTAGTACGTCTATAATTATTTCTATAAGGTGTTGTATAAGTATAACGTACAGGGGTGTAATACTGTCTGTAAGGTCTATTGTAAACTACACAGTGATTATAAGCTGGAATCCTGTAATAAGTATGCCATGGTCTAAAAACATAAACACGATTAAAAGGATTTATAAATCCAGTACAGTATGAAAATCTATTATAGCGATTGTAGTGCACGTATAGTCCACCAACACGTGAAACATAGCCAAATGCATTATAATTGATGAAAATATCACCAACTTGTCTCACACGTCCATAAAAATCATAAAATACAGGTATGTTTTCAATTTGAATTATAGCTCCAAACTCATCATATTGCACATAAGGATTGTAGTCATATCCTGAATTAAAACTGATGCTTACTCCAGGTGCATTAACAGCTACATTCACATTAGGTCCATATTGAGGCATATAAAAATCAAATTGTCCATCAGGGAACACTGAAAATTCAATACCACCTTCAACAAATATGAAGTTTTGACCATAACCTCTGTAGGTAGTGTTTTCTAAAATAGCACTGGTGTTATTGGTTGTGGTTGCTGTAACGACTGTACTAGTAACTAGTAAAACCGAAAAAAGATATATTAATTTCTTCATAATGTTAGGGGTTTTAATTAAACTCAAACATTAGAAAACAAACAACGTGCCAAAAATTAATTTACAGAAATTGTCGACTTACCTTTCAGAAGTGTTTTTGTTTGTAAATAACTAAACATCAATGTTTTATTGTAGCCCTTGTAGAATTTGATTACTTAAATCTGTTTTACCTTGTTCTTTATAAACTAAGGCTAATAGATATTGATAATCTCCATTTCCTGGTTGAATGGCTATGGCTTTTTTAATAAACTGTTCTGCTAGCTTATAGTTTTTATTTTGATAATAATAAGTAGAAATATTATAAAGTGATCGTGTATCATCAGGATTTAATTCAACAGCATATTGGAGGTCAGCGATGGCGTTATCTGGTTTATTCAGCTCAAAGTATATCAAACCACGTAAATAATAAGCACGACTCATTTCAGGTACTTTATCAATAAGTAGGTTGAGCGTTTCTAGAGCCTTTTGTGAGTTTCCTATTTGGCTATAAGTAGTAGCCAAATTACTGTAAACAGGAATCAAAAGACTATCTTTTTTTAAGGCTATTTGATAATGATAAATAGCTTCATTATACTGTTTTTTCTTATTGTAATAATCGCCCAATTGTAATCTTCCAGTAGAAAAATCAGCATTAACACGAAGCATAGTCTCTAATTCTCCTTGAGCTTTGGTTAAATCCGATTGATTCAAGGTAGTCAGCATATTCAAATCCAATCCAGTTAATAATTGTGCAGCAGCAACACGAACCATTTTGGTTGTATCTGAAAGACGTTTTGAAGCAACTTCAACTCGTAATTCTGGAGGTGCCACATCAAACTTTTGTAAGGTGTTAAATCGTACTAATGATGATGGATCTTCTAAACGACTTAAAAGTGTTTGATACTGATCTTCGGTAACAATATCTAAATTATCTATAGCGGTTGCTCTAGCAATAGCTGGATAATCCAGATTGTTGATAAAAGCATTTACCTGACTTATCTCTTCAGAAGACAATGAAGCTTTACTACTTACTAATAAATATTTTGAAAAATGATCTGCTCGCTCGTTACCATACCAGCTTTTTATCTTTTGGGAAGCCCAAGCAGGACTTTTATCACTATGGCAATTATTACAGGCATTAGGTGTGTTGAACATGATACTTTGGTCAGGTCTTGGCACTCTAAAGCTATGATCACGTCTAAAATCATTTCCCATGTATGTTTTACCAGTCATATGACAATTAATACATTGAGATCCTTCGGTATCACTTTCATGAAAATGATGACTTGGCGTATTATATTTAGGCTCATGGCATTGCAAACAAAGGTTATTACCTTTCATTTTTATTTCAAGTGTATGTGCATTATGGCAATCAGTACAGGTGACATCTTGATGATACATTTCTGATTGTAAAAAGGAGCCAAAAACATAATCCTCTTCCATAATTTGACCATCACCATGATAAAAATCGGTTGATAAGTTTTGCAGTATGTATTGGTTCTCAAATGAAATATTTGGCTCTAAAGTTTCTGTCAATTTTGTACGCCTAGCGTGGCAAGGTGCACAGCTATTCATTTGATTTAGTTGGGTATCAAGAGAAATGAGATACGTGTCCTTACTCGCATTACCATTTGCCGATTTAGCCCAATTTACATGTTTTTGTGCAGGACCATGACAAGACTCACAGCTCACGTTTATTGATGAGTAGGTTGTATTATAACTATCGCCTTCAACATTATAATTTTTTTCCAGATTTGTGGAATGGCACTCGGCACACATAGTATTCCAGTTTTGTGAAACACCAGTCCAGTGCAACCAGTCATGTGGACTAATAGTATCTCCAGGATATTGATGATACCAACGTTTTTTATTAGTATCCCAGCTCACACGCAACACCTGCTTTTTTCCATCTTCAAAATCTACCAAATACTGTTGGAGTGGTTCCACACCAAACGTATAACCAATTATATAGGTATTTTCATCACCATTAATTTCTTTTGTTTTAACTACATAATCATCACCCTTTTGCGTGAAATAGTAAGTCACTGCATCAAGTGTTATTTCAATATTATTAAAATCACCTAAAACAGTTGAATCGTTCGCTACTTGCATAGCTAGATCATGATGTGAACCTTTCCAGTCATCATAGGCTTTTGAATGGCATGCAGCACACTGCTTATCACCAATATAGCCATTTGTTGCCATCAAGTTAGTAGCAGTTTTATTTTGATTAGGGATATCTACAGTTTTATCATTTTTACATGCAAGAATTACTAATAGCAGAAGAAATAGGATAATTTTATGCATGCGTATATTTTATGCGAAATTATGATATGATTAAAAACAAATGTAGCAATTTTTTAATCTTTCAAGAGACTTTTTATAGTTATCTAAAAGAGACTATTTTTTCACATTTCAAATATAGTAAACCCCTTTAATTATTTATTTTTGTGACATGGTTGATAATTTCACAAATGAATTCTTTGGAATTGGTATTCAAAATGGGAAAACACCGGAAAACCTAGGTGTTCTTTGGCGTTCTGCTCAAAATTTAGGAGCTAGTTTTATTTTTACAATAGGTAATCGCTATGCCAAGCAGGCTTGTGATACACATAATGCTGTAAAAGCAATGCCTTATTTTCACTATGATACTTTTGATGAATTTTTTAATAATCTTCCTAAAGGTGCAAGAATAGTAGGTTTGGAGTTTTCAGATGAAGCCCAAGATTTAGAAACATTTTCACATCCTAGGCGTTGTGTTTATTTACTAGGAGCTGAAGATCATGGCTTATCAAAACAAGCCATTGAAAAAAGTCATTACCTAGTGAAATTTAAATCTGAATTAAGTTTAAATGTATCCGTCGCTGGCAGCATTGTAATGTATGATAGAAATCTAAACAAACCACGGTCATGATTCTTAAAAACCAAGTGCTAGAACGAAAAGATAATAAGTCCATTGTTTGGGATGCCTATTTCCATAAGAATAGTCAGAAAAAACCTTTAGTCATTTTTTGCCATGGTTATAAAGGCTTTAAGGATTGGGGAGCCTGGCATTTTGTGGCACAAGAATTCTTAAAGGCTAATATGTTTTTTGTGAAGTTTAATTTTTCTCACAATGGTGGAACAATTGATAACCCAATTGATTTTCCAGATTTAGAGGCTTTTGCTGAAAACAATTATTCCAAAGAATTAGATGATCTTGATGCTGTACTTAATTATTTTACACCCAATAATAACAACTATAGTGGTGAGATAGATCAGTCAAATATCGTCATTATTGGGCATTCTAGAGGTGGAGGCATAGCCGTTATAAAGGCTAGTGAAGATAATAGAATTGGCAAGTTGATTACTTGGGCAGGCGTTTGTGATTTTGCTAAACGTACAGCTACTGTGGGAGATTTGGAACAGTGGAAAAAAGATGGCGTTAAATATGTTTTAAATGGTAGAACAAAACAGCAAATGCCACATAATTATCAATTCTATGAAGATTTTGAGGCCAATCAAGACCGATTAAACATTGAAAAAGCTATAAAAAAGATAACAATTCCAACATTAATTATCCATGGAACTAGCGATACTTCGGTATTGTACAAAGAAGCCGAAAATTTACATGAATGGCATACTCATAGTGTTCTTTTTCCTGTAAAAAATGCCGATCATGTTTTCAATTCGAAACATCCGTGGGAGGATGATAAATTGCCACAAGAACTCCAGGAAGTAGTTAGTGAAACCGTGTCTTTTATTATGAATTGAATTAATTAAATAAAGCCATTTATTATCATATATTTTTTAAGTTTTAATTATATTTAGAAGTATCATTAATCATTAAATAAACCAAATATGGCGTTTTATAATAAAGCAAAATGGGTATTAGGCATCTTGATAGTATTTGTGTTGATTGTCACAACCAATTTAATTGATAGAAATAATTTTATACGTGTAAAAGATTCTGTCACAACTATTTATGAAGATAGACTTATAGCAAAAGATATTATTTTTGATATGTCTAAATTGATACATGAAAAAGAAGTAGCCATTGTAAGCACTGATAGTGTACTTTTTAATTCGAGTAATAAGGTAGTTAATAATAGTTTACAGGAATTACTATTAAAATTTGAGCAAACTAAATTAACAAAAGAAGAGAATCAGATTTTTAGTAATCTCAAGGAAGATGTTTTGGTATTGAAAGGACTAGAAGACAACTATTTGCAAGATAAACGCATTAATAAGTCCAAATATCTCAATCAAATTAAGGTTGTAAAAGGCGATTTAAATTACCTATCTGATATTCAGATTGATGAGGGTAAAAGGCAAATGTTCATTAGCAAGAAAGCCATTGACACTGTTGAACTTTTTACTCAAATAGAAATATACTTGCTCATATTTCTCGCCATTGTTATTCAAATTATAATTATGTATAAGCCTAAAGAAAAAGCTTAATTAAGCTTCTTTATGAGCTATCTGTGATTTTTTACCCAGTTTACTTACTGATATAAAACGTATCTAGGCGGCTTTATACCATTTAATCGCATATACACTAGCATTTGTCCTCTATGATGTGTTATATGGTCAGCAAGTAACAAGAAGATTTGCCGTTTCGTTCTATTTAAACCTAAATAGTCTAATCTATCATTGAATTTATTGGTATTAAAACGCCTTATAAATTTTATAGTTTCATCAAAAGTCTTATTAACAGCTGCTAGCATCTCTTGTTTCGATTTATTTGCCACTTTAAGTTCAGTATCTGTTTCCCAATTTCTTGCCTTTCGGTCACCTAATAAGGTTTGACAATGCCAATCCATGGCCCAAGCAATATGCATTAAATTTTCTGCAAAGCTCATAGATTCTGGTGATGCTTTAAAGTTATACTGTTCTTCCGGCATGTTTTCAGCAACAAGAATTAAGTATTTGCGTGAATTTTCTAATCGCTCCAAATAGTCGTTTATAAAATCATTTTGTTGTGCAAATGATTGCATAGTAACTGAAGACAAGATTACGGTTAAGGTCAGAATGGATAAATGTTTCATTTTGTTATCGTTTCTTATTTATAGTGAATAATGTTGTTTATTATTGGTTTTTAGTTTCATAACTAATTTAGCGAATCGACTAGAATTGCAACACTAAAAAAACAAAAACAATGAACTTTCAATGACGTTAGTCGGTTTTTATTTTTTATTTATAGTCAAATAATAATTCCAATTTATTAAATCCGTTTTCAGTCGGTAATTTTCAATTTTCATTTTTCTTGGTAACGGAATACTGTCAAAATTTATTGATTTGTCAGAATACTTTAGAAAAATTGAGTCCGATTCTATTTTTGCATTACCAAAATAGTGTTCAGGGCGAAAAAGTCCTTGACGGTTTATTCTAAATCTATTGTCGATTAATAATACGAATTCAATACCACCGATTTGAGACTCTTGATATGCTATAATTTTTACCTTTTCCGAGTTGGAGTCAAAATCATTTTTTTCATTTCCACAACTAAATATTGTCATTAGGGCAAATACACAAAAGATTAAATTAGGATTCATTTTCTTAAATTGGCTACAGTGTTTAGGCTATAATTCTGCAGGAATTGTTCGCTTTAGGAATCATGCATTAAAAAATAGTTTTTTTGTATAGTAGGAAGTAACAATAAACTATTACCATTGTTAGCAACAGTAGTTTATTTAAACGAATTTCAAATTATATTTTCCGCAAATAGCAGTAACCTTTTCCATGTCAGGTGGTCCGGCAGGCAATTCTGATAATTCTTCAAACATGCCTTCCAATCCAGCTGGAAAAATGCTCAACATGGCTTTGGCTTTTTCTTCTCCAACTACTCGCCATGCGTGTGGAATCCCTCTTGGGCAAAAGATCATATCGCCAGCAGATAAAGTTGTTGATTCTGCACCAATCATCATTTCTACTTTACCTGTCAATACGTGAAATACTTCATCTTCATTCTCATGTACATGAGGTGGAATTCCCATTCCAGGTTCGTTATGTTGCTCAATCAGGGTAAATTGGCCATTGGTATCTTTTGATGACAGTTTGATAATTTGATTATCACCCATCACATTTAACTTGTGACCAGCATCATTTTTTATAATTCTTGGTTTCATTTTAAGAAAAAGGTTTTTATAGTTTCCAAAGGCTTTGGGCTTTTATTATTTTATTTGTCCAACAGTATCTTTATATATTCTAAATATTCTTGTAAGTAATTATAGCGGTCTAGTATTTCTTGAGAATAGTAAATTCTGTAATCTAATAAATTTTCAAATTCTCTGTCGTTTAAAATGTCATTATAATTATGGTTATGTAATTTTGAATATCCTATTTTCTTTCTATAATTACTATCGTTATTAGAAGCAATATTTCTTCCATTTGAGTTTTTATAAAAATAGGGGACAACAAAATTTAGGTTATCACCATTTGCTACTGTTTCACGTTGCTCTAAAGTTTCATTTATGGTAGTAAGTTTGTAAAGTGCAACTCTTAAGGAATCGTTTTTTAGGGATGCAATTTCGCCATTATCTTGGGCTTCTGATAATGTATTCATATCAAGACCAAGATGATAATCAATTAGCAACATACTCATTTTTTTGTCTAGTAGTTCAAAGTCAAATTCTTCAAATGGTTTTCCAATCATGTGCATAAGACTAGTCATATTATCCATCTGGATTTTAATGTAATCTATTCTGTTCTTTGTCTGTTGAATATTTTGACTAATCTGGTTTTGCAAACGAATAGTTAAGTTTTCTGATTTACGTTGTTGTTTATTAGCCTCATTCCAATTATTGATTTGTAATGCAATTAAAATACCAATAACTACAAGTATGATTTCACCAACAGCATAAATGAGATACTTGCTGAATTTATTTCTAGAGAGTAACTTATGTCTAATTTTTCTAAAGAATTTTATCATTGGTTAGCGGTTTCTAGTAATGAAGCATAACTGTTTATGTCTGATTTTTAGCACGGTTTTGCACATAATTTAGCAAGTACATACGAACTGAAAATCCGTAGGATTTTAGAAGTATTAATCGAACCAAGTTAAATATACAGTTTTCTGGTTTAGCATTAAGCGAGCAATGGATTATAGTTGTTGTTTTAGCCGTCTTTAGTTACATTTTTCATTCAGTTCTATTTCATAAGATTCAGTAACATTTGGATTGTTCATCTTTTTTGCTTTATCAAGCAATTCCTTGGCTTCATTACAATCACCAATGTACATTTTTACAATTGAAAGTTTATAAATTGTATTTGAATCCTTTTTATCAAAATCAAGTGATTTTTCTAAATATTCATTCGCTTTTACAAGGAATTCATTAGAATTTTCTTTTCCATTTTCTAAACTTTCATAATAGTCACCGAGATATGTTGTGCCATAATCCGTTAATATTTTAGGGTGTTTTGGGTTAAGTTCCAATCCTTTGTCATACTGTTCACGAGCTTTTTTCATAGCACCAAGGTTGAAGAAAATTGTTCCAAATCCATAATAGGCATCGGCATTTTTGGGATTTAACATAAATGCTTGATTAAATCGACGCATTGCAGTAATGAAATCTCCTTTATCATACAAATAAGTAAAACCTAAATCACTCATTTTTTTACTCGCAGAGATTGTGTCGCTTTTATAATATTCCAAAATGTCTTTTTTGAAATTTTCATCATCTGCTTTTTGAGATTCAGTTTTTTCAACGTTTCCATATTCAGGTTGTAAACTTATATCGTTATCTGCCATTGCAGTCCATTTTTCATAATTACTATTTTGAGCAAATGAGAAAAACGTAATTAAAATTAGAACGACTAATAATTTTATCTTCATAATTTTTGGTTTAAATGGCACACTAAGGATTTGTGTGTGATTTTGTTGCGTGTTTCAGTAACTAATAGCAAATACAAAACAAATAGAAAATCCGCGAAACTCGAGCGTAGCGAACTGGCGCAAGCAATTTTCCGAGTAGGTGTATAAAAGTAATTACTTATAGCCACTGTTGTGCGCATTTTTTTTAATAATTATACATATCTAATTCATCAAAATCTTTTATTTCAGACAGTTTGATTAGATTTTCTATTTCAATTGTATTCCAAGTTTCTTTAAATGTTTCATCTCCTCCTTCTGCATTTTCATTGGTGTTTTCTTTTACTAATTTCTTTTTTGTTAAGAAATTAATACTTGTTACTGTATTTGCTACTGGTCCACGATTGCTGCTTGAATCGTATCCAATTAATTCAAAGTTTGAGTTTTGAAACCTGAATGTGTATTCCCAATATCCATACCTTCCGTATCCATAATGAACGCACAATTTTTCGTTTTTAATCTCAATCCATAAATCAGGTGGAAAATAAACTCCACCATCTTCATTTTCTGAAGAAAAGCAATTGTAATTTTTGTCTGCAAGTTGATAACCTTCCTCATTTTTGAATAAGACAACAATTCCACGTCTATTTCTGTCAACTTTTTTATCAAAGCGATTGGTAACAATGTTAGTTGTATCAGTCTTTTTGATTATTAGTACACAGTCTTTAAGTCCATCTTTATTTAAGTCTCCATAATATTTTTCAAATTCTACATATCCTTCTGGAATAAAGTCAGATGGTTCTTTATCCTGTCCTTTGCAACTCAAAATAGTAAGAAGAAAAAAAGGTAATATTTTTAAAATTTTGTTCATTCAGAATTCAACTTCTATCTGTTGGTTTAAATTGCCCACAACGTATGTATAAACACCAGTATGTTTATTATTATATATGTATACCAAAAAGGTGTCCTTTTGCACCCAAATCGGGAGTATATGATTACTAGTGGGTTCATGCCACTACCCAAATCTAATCATTTTAAAACATTTTTCATATAACGCATCACTGCATAATGTGCTTTATGACCCACCTATATTGTTTCCCTATAGTTAAAGTATGGCTAGTGTATGGCTAGTGTATGGAAGTCATCGATTTTTCTTACAAAATGTAAGCACATGGCTTTTTTGAGATAAGCCCTAGTTAGGCCGTAGTTAAGTCCTATATAAGTCGTTTGTAAGTTCTGTCAGAACCATGAAAACATGCTTAAAGGATGTTAATTAACAGTATTTTACCACAATCCAATGGTGCTTATTTGTAATTTTCATACAAACTAAATTACAAGGCTATGGGTTCTACAGCAATAAAAATAAGTATCGTGTTTAGTTTAAGCCTTTTGGTACTATCCTGTCAAGGGCAAACCAAACCAACGCACACCACAAACGCCATTGTTGGTGGTCCTTTTGAAAACCGTGACTTTATGTTTATTGGGATACCCAAAAATATAAAAGCAACAGATACCAGTCCAGGTTGGAATCAAGAAGGGCAGAAGCTACTCATTTCTGGGACTATCTACAAAAAGGATGCTAAAACACCAGCACCAGATGTTATTCTTTATTATTACCATACTGATATTTATGGTAACTATGCAACTACAGATAATCTTAATAAACAAGCATCTAGACATGGTTATATTCGTGGTTGGGTAAAAACCAATACTTACGGTAAATACGCCATTTATACGGTTAAACCAGCTAGTTATCCTAATAGCAACATTATGGCTCATATTCATCCAACCATAAAAGAGCCAGATGTTGATAATCCTTACTATATAGATGAATGGGTTTTTGAAGACGATCCCTTTCTAACCCAATCACAACGGAACAACATGCGTAATCGTGGCGGAAATGGGGTTTTGAAAACAACAGCAAGAGGCAATTTATTAGTCGCTAAACATGATATTATACTAGGATTGAATATTCCCAATTATCCAGATTAATAAACATAAAAAAGCCAATTAATCACAAATGACTAATCGGCTTTTTAGTAGATAACTATAGGTTAAGTTACTTGAGCTTTTTCTGTTTTTTCACTTTTCCGTTTTGTTTATAATAATAAAAGTCTTCATCGGTATTCCAGTCATCATCCCAATTATTACCATGAGTATCAAAATGACTATTATGATTAGTCGTGCAACCAAATGCACCACAAACGCCACACATGTTACTAAACGGATTTACAAAACCAAACGTGCTCATAATTTCTCCAAAGCGGTTGTATTGTACTGTTAGGCCTCCAACACGCGTGAGTAAGCCAGAACGTCTGTTGTATTGCATATAGACAGAGCCTGCACGCTTAATTTTACCAAAGCGGTCATAATTAATAAACACATTGCCAATGCGTCTTACTTTACCATCTCTATCATGCTGAATAATCACACCGCGATCTCTTGGTGTTGAAAAGTGAACACGACTTACAGTTCCTGGTGCACCAAATATTGAATTAACCGAGCCTCTTCTTGTAATGGTGGTTGAACTTCTGTAGTAATAGTTATCACTATAAGGTGCATTATTTACCACATTGGTGTTAAAATCAAAACTACCATCTGGAAAAATCATAAATTCCACACCACGCTCTACAAACAAAATAGGTTGTGCATAACGATAGCGTGTAATTAAATCTTCACCTGAACTTGCAGAATAGTTTTCTGTTGCGGTTACAGCTGTTAATCCCATTAACAACACTGTAAATAAAAGTACTTGTTTTTTCATAATACTAGGATTTAAGATTTTGCCTACTCATTAGCTTTTCGGCTTACGCTATACCTATTTGAAATACCAATTGTCATGCCAAAATTATAAAGAACTGATATGCAGCAACATAATGTTGCGCTGAATGTAGATTGTTTTTTATAATTTTATAAAAACTTCTATTTAGTTTATGGCAAGCGACCAATCAACTTGTAAAAATTGTGAAAGCGAATTTGAAAAAGGCTTTGAATTTTGTCCGCATTGTGGACAAAAAGTAAATGACGAATTAACTATAGGCGTATTGTTTTACAATACTATTAGTAATTACTTTTCTTTTGATGCGCGCTTTTTTAAGAGTTTTATTCCGTTGATGATCAAACCAGGCTATTTGGCCAAAAAGTTTCTTGAAGGCAAAAGACTATTGTATTTACATCCAGCCCAGATGTATTTATTTATTTCTGTTATTTTTTTCTTTTTGTTTTCGTTTGTAGCCAGAGAGCAGGAGGAGAGTATTGATAAGGCTTTGAAAGGCAGTTTTGAAAAAGCAAAAAAGGTAGCAGATACACTTTCGGAAAAAGGATTAGATTCTGCTCAAGTAGCTAAATTAATGGCGCCTTATGAAGCAAACAAAGATAAGTTAGGATTACCTGAAGAGGAAATAAAAGAGTTGGATTCTATTATAAAAAAAGGAGGTAATACGAAACCTAATATGAATTTTGGCTTTGATGAAAATAAAATCGATTCATTAATTGATGCTGGTGCTTCAGATAAGGCTATATATAAAGAAATGGGAATGGATGATGATGCTGGTTACTTCTCTAAACGATTCTATGCGCAAATGCTCAAATTTTATAAAACCAAAAGTGGTGGCTCCATACTTAAGGCCTTTTATGACACCATTCCAATTGCCATGTTTTTTTTACTACCAATTTTTGCCTTAATACTGAAACTCTTTTATTACAGAAAAGGACGCTATGCTTATCATTTAGTATTTAGTTTTTACTTTTTCTCCTTTTTATTTACAGTATTTAGTATCCTGTTGCTTTTAAATTTTGCTTGGGAAGCATTTCCTGGCTGGATTACAACACTTATAATTTTATCTGTGTTTATTTATTTATTTCTAGCCTTAAAACGATTTTATAACCAAGGATGGTTTTTAAGTTTTTTCAAGTGTAGTTTGGTGACCTTTACCTTTTTTGTCTTTTTGTTCCCGGCGTCATTGGCGGTACTTTTTGTAGCCTTTTTGTCGTATTAAAGTTTTGACTTTAAATATTGCCCTGTAATAGAGTTTTTGTTTTTTACGATGTCTTCTGGAGTGCCTTCGGCTATGAGATTACCACCTCGTTTACCACCTTCAGGACCTAAATCAATTATATAATCGGCACATTTTATCAATTCCAAGTTGTGCTCAATAACAATAATAGAATGCCCTTTACCAATAAGTGCTTGGAAAGATTTTAATAGCTTTTGAATATCATGAAAATGCAAGCCTGTAGTTGGTTCATCAAAAATAAATAGGGTATTAGCACCTTTCGTCTCTTTTCCTAAAAAGCTAGCCAGTTTTATACGTTGTGCCTCACCACCCGAAAGGGTAGAGGAGCTTTGTCCTAATGTTACATAACCTAAACCAACATCTTGAAGTGGTTGTAATTTACCTTGAATCTTGGATTGCTGATTATTTGAAAAAAATTCAATGGCATCATCAATAGTTAGGTTTAAAATGTCATCAATGGTTTTACTCTCAAACGTTACTTCTAGGACTTCCTTTTTAAAGCGTTTCCCATTACAAGTCTCACAAGTAAGATGCACATCGGCCATAAATTGCATTTCAATAGTCACTTCACCTTCACCTTTACAAGTTTCGCAGCGACCACCATCTACATTAAACGAAAAGTGCTTGGCTTGATAATTACGAATTTTGCTCAATTTTTGACTGGCATAAAGCGCACGAATATCATCATAGGCTTTAATATAAGTTACAGGGTTGGAGCGTGATGAACGACCAATAGGATTTTGGTCAACAAATTCAATGTGCTCAATATTACTGAAATTACCTTTCAGTTCAGAAAATTGCCCTGCTTTATCACTAAAATCAGTTAGTTTCTTTTGAATGGCAGGATATACTATCTTTTTTATCAATGTACTTTTTCCGCTTCCAGAAACACCAGTGACAACGGTTAGCATACCCAAAGGTAAGGTAACATCAATATTTTTTAGGTTATTCTCCTTGGCACCAACAATCTCAACCGCATATTTTGATGTACGACGCTTATCAGGAACTTCAATTTTAAGAGTTTCATTTAAGTATTGTGCTGTAAGTGAATCCGAATTTAAAATATCTGAATAAGTGCCAGTGGCTACAACATTTCCGCCATAAGTTCCAGCTTCAGGGCCTATATCAATAATCTCATCTGCAGCTTGCATAATATCTTCATCATGCTCAACCACAATTACGGTATTTCCTAAATCACGAAGAGCTTTTAAAACACCTATTAATCGTTCTGTATCCTTTGGATGCAAACCAATACTAGGTTCGTCAAGAATATACATTGACCCAACTAAACTACTGCCAAGGGAAGTGGCTAAATTTATACGTTGACTCTCACCACCTGATAGAGTGTTTGACTTCCGGTTTAAGGTTAAATAGTTTAAGCCTACGTTGGTTAAATAGGAGAGACGATTTTTAATCTCTTTTAATAACCTATTTGCGATGTTTAAATCGTTGTCTGATAACTCTAATTGATTAAAAAACAGACTTAATTCGTCAATGGGCATATCAACCAAATCAGTAATTGTTTTTCCGCCAACCATAACATAATTAGCTTCAGGTCTTAAACGCTTTCCGTGGCAAGTTTTGCATTTTGTTTTACCGCGATAACGTGATAACATTACCCGATTCTGAATTTTATAAGCTTTAGATTCTAATTCAGCGAAAAAGCTATTTAGGCCTTCAAAATACGCATTACCATCCCAAATTAACTGTTTGTGTTCATCACTCAACTCAAAATAAGGTTTGTGTATTGGAAAATCGAATTTATGGGAGTTATTGACCAATTGATCGCGATACCAGCTCATGCTTTCACCACGCCAAGGAAAAAGTGCATTTTCATAAACTGATAACCCTGTATTAGGTATTACCAGATCTTCATCAATGCCAATAACATCACCATATCCTTCACATTTTGGACAAGCACCATAGGGATTGTTAAAACTAAAAAGATGTACGTTTGGTTCTAAAAACGTCATGCCATCTAATTCAAAAGCATTACTAAATGACTTTTGCTTATTGTTTGATAGTTGCTCAATAATGCATGTACCTTTACCTTCAAAAAACGCTGTTTGAATAGCATCTGCTAGACGGTTGTAAAAGTCTTCGTCATCTTTTTTAATAATCCTATCAACAACTAGAAATAAATCATTTTTATTGATTGCATCTATATTCGCTTCATCTATTCTAATGATATCATCTTTAGCTTTTATCCTTGCATAGCCTTGCTGATTTAGTACTTTTAGTTTATCTGATAATTTTCGACCTTCTTCCAAAAGTACTGGAGCAAGAAGCAAAAGTTTGTCGCCTTCAGCAAGTGTTTTTAAATAGTTTAAAACATCAGTTACGGTATCTTTTTTTACCTCATTACCTGATTTTGGTGAATAGGTCTTGCCAATTCGCGCATACAATAATTTTAGATAATCATATATTTCTGTTGACGTTCCAACTGTTGAGCGTGGGTTGGTTGAATTCACTTTCTGCTCAATAGCAATAGCTGGTGCAATACCCTTTATGAAATCTACTTTAGGTTTATTCAAACGACCTAAAAATTGGCGTGCGTAACTCGAAAGACTTTCAACATAACGTCTTTGACCTTCAGCATATAAGGTGTCAAAAGCCAAACTGGACTTACCAGAACCCGATAAACCCGTAATAACTACTAACTTATTTCTAGGAATGACAACATCAATATTTTTTAGGTTATGCAGTTTAGCACCTTTTATTATGATGTTTTCTTTTGGGTTTACTTCTGAAATATTAGTAATCATAGGGTTTTACGCAAGATAATTTGGCAAAGATACTACAAGTAATTCATCTTAAAAAATGGATTGTTTTATAATATTTTGTGTAAAAAATTAATTTTTTTTTGCTTTTTTGGAATGAATGTTGTTATATTTGAACTGTATTATTCTAAAAATCACGATAGTAGCCTATAAGCAAAACATTACTTTTTAAAATTTTTTAACCCCAACCCAGAAGCTATATTCTGGAAAAAAAGTAATGATTATGCAACACGAACTTATCACTGATGCTACTTTAGTTTCTAATTACATAAAAGGAGACGAGCGTGCTATTGAAATTTTAATCAATAGGCACAAACAACGTGTTTACAGCTTTATCTACTCAAAAGTTTTTGACAGAGATGTTGCTGAAGATATTTTTCAAGATACCTTTATTAAAGTTATTAAAACCCTCAAACTCGGCAAGTATAATGAGGAAGGTAAGTTTTTACCTTGGGTTATGCGTATTTCTCATAATTTGGTCATTGATTTCTTTAGAAAAAATAACCGCATGCCTAAATTTAGTAATACGGGAGACTTTAATATATTTTCAGTTTTAAGTGATTCATCTTTAGATGCTGAAAAGAGTATTATAAAAAATCAGGTAGAAAAAGATGTTCGTCGTGTTATTGAAGAGTTACCTGATGATCAAAAAGAGGTGCTAATTATGCGTATGTATAACGATATGAGCTTTAAGGAAATATCAGAGAAAACAGGCGTTAGTATCAATACAGCTCTAGGAAGAATGCGTTATGCATTAATAAACATGCGTAAAATAATTGACAAGCATAATATAGTTTTAACAAATTAATACAATAAATAAAAAATATGAACGTTAAGTAAAGTATTAAGAACCAAATAATCAATTAAATGGCAAAACTTTACTCTAAACAAAATCCTCAAAAACAACTTAATCTAAACCCAAAAGAAGAAACGGTTAATTTTCTTCTTAATTATTCGAAGGCTTTAAGTGTTATAAATTGTAATAAGATGAAGTTTGAAGCACTTCTCAACTAAACTTTGAAAAAGTCCTGATTAGTCTCAGGACTTTTTTTTATTTCTTTTTTGAATAATAGTCTTTGAGTACTGTCTTTCTTCCTATAGTTTTGGTAATCACATCTTTTTCCAAATCCCAACCCCTTGCAGGTGAGTATTCACGACCATACCAGATAATTTGTAAATGTAAATCATTCCAAAGTTCTCTTGGGAATAAGCGTTTAGCGTCTTTTTCTGTTTGAACAACATTTTTCCCATTAGTAAAACCCCAACGATACATAAGCCTGTGTATGTGCGTATCAACAGGAAAAGCAGGAATACCAAAAGCTTGGGATAAAACTACAGCTGCTGTTTTATGACCAACAGCTGGTAATTCTTCTAATTCCTCATAGGTTTGTGGAACTTCACCATTATGTTTATCAATTAAAATTTTAGAAAGACCATAAATCCCTTTGCTTTTCATTGGTGACAAGCCGACAGGTTTAATAATTTCTCTGATTTCTTCAACTGATAGCTTAATCATATCATAAGGATTATCTGCCTTTGCAAACAATAAGGGTGTGATTTGATTGACGCGTACATCTGTACTCTGTGCTGACATAAGAACAGCAATTAACAAGGTATATGGGTCTTTATGCTCTAAAGGAATAGGAATGGTTGGATATAGCGTGTTTAACGTTTTTATAACGAAATCTACCTTTTCTTGCTTGGTCATATGTTGTATTTTTGAAAAAACCAAAGTTAAGAATTATGACACAATTGAAACCAGGAGATAAAGCTCCAGATTTTACAGCAAAAGATGAACAAGGAAATGACATTTCTTTATCAGACTATAAAGGGAAAAAGTTGGTATTATTCTTTTACCCAAAAGCAAGCACACCAGGCTGTACAGCTGAAGCCTGTAACTTAAGCGATAATTATGAGCAGTTTAAGGAAAAAGGTTATGATATTTTAGGTGTAAGTGCTGATAGCCAAAAAAGACAGTCTAATTTTAAAAATAAATATAATTTTCCATATCCATTGTTGGCAGATGAAGACAAAACTGTAATTGAAGCTTATGGTGTTTGGGGACCAAAGAAGTTTATGGGACGAGAATATGATGGTATTCATAGAATAACATTTGTTATTGACGAGAAAGGCATAATTGAAGATGTCATTACAAAAGTTAAGACAAAGGATCATGCAAATCAGATCCTTGATTAAAATAAAAAAGCGACCTAAATATGGTCGCATTTTTTTTATTTATGATGTTTTTAATTATAAATCGTCTGGATGCATAACCTCTTCGGTTTCAAAACCAAAAAGGCTTTTCTCTTTAATTAATTTGGCAACACCTTCAGGTAACATTGACTCCCAACCGTCTTCACCTTCGCTAATCATTTTTAAGACGGTTCTTGAGAAAACAGTTAGGTTTGACGCATCATAGTCAGCAATATCTACTACTTTGCCATTATACTTGAAGAATTTATATAATTCCTTCATTCTAGGATGTACCTTTAGGTTTTCGCTGGTAGTGAGTGTACCATCATCATTCTGCATAGGATAGAGGTAAACACGTAAATCTTTAAAGAAAAGTTTACCAAAAGCTTCGAGAATACCACCACTTAAGTGACGATAATATTTCTCATCAAAAATATCTACAAGGTTGTTGACTCCCATTGCGAGTCCCATACGACTTTTAGTATATTGAGAAAAGTATTCAACGAGCTTATAATATTCTTGGAAATTTGAAATTAGAACGGTTTGACCTAAAGAACATAACAGTCTGGCACGATCCATAAAATCCTGCTCATCAATTTCACCTTCTGCTCTTAAATTGGACAATGTAATTTCAAAGACTACTTGTGTTTTATCAGCATCTACCTTATTTTCCTTTATAAACATGTCGTATGATTTTTGAAACATATCCATGTTTACTTTGGTAACTGGTCTAAAACTTCCACGTAGCGCTAAAATATTTTTTTTGTAAAGTACACGAGCTGGTAATACATTATTACCATCTGGAGCAAACATTACAGCATCCGTCATACCGTTTTTAACAAGCTGTAAGCTCATAAGTCGGTTATCAACACTTTCAAATACTGGTCCTGAAAAATTGATTGTATCAATTTCCAACTGATCCTTATCCAAATGATCGTATAGATAACGCAATAATTTTTTAGGTTCGTTATACTTATAAAACGCACCATATATAAGATTGGTTCCGAGAATGCCTAACGTTTCTTGTTGCAAGCGCGCATCGTTTTCTTTGAAGCGCAAATGCAGGGTAATTTCATTATAATCATCATCAGCATCAATCTGATATCGAATTCCTACCCAACCATGACCTTTATATTTTTTTGCAAAATCAATAGTTGCAACCGTATTTGCATAAGAGAAAAACAATTTGTGTGGATGTTTATCCCGAATTAATCGTTGCTCGATAAGTTCAATTTCATGATCCAGCATTTTACGCAATCGTGCTTCAGTGACATAACGACCATCATCTTCAATTCCATAGATAGCATCACTAAAATCCTTATCATAAGCAGACATAGCCTTGGCAATAGTACCTGAAGCACCTCCAGCTCTAAAAAACTGTCTCACAGTTTCTTGACCTGCACCAATTTCAGCAAAAGTACCGTAAATATTTTCGTTGAGATTTATACGTAGTGCTTTCGTTTTTAATGAGGGAACTTCATCAAACTCTTTATCACCTTTTAAGCTAATTTCCATTGTAAATTGGGATTAATTCTTAATTACAAAGGTATTAAATTACCATGTCAAACAAAAAAATAACCCTATTTTTGTTTTCAAACTTTAAGCGTTGAAAGTAACATTTTTAGGCACTGGTACATCACAAGGTATTCCTGTAATTGGAAGCACGCATCCTGTGTGTTTAAGTACAAATCCGAAAGACAAACGATTACGCGTTTCGGTATTAATTGAATGGCATGATTATACTTATGTTATTGACTGTGGTCCGGATTTTAGACAACAAATGCTACGAGCCAATTGCAACCGTATTGATGGCATTCTTTTCACACATGAGCACGCTGATCATACAGCTGGATTAGATGATATAAGACCTTTCTTTTTTAGGCAAGGTGACATTCCTATTTATGCACATAAGCGAGTTTTGGGTGAGTTAGAGCGCAGATTTGATTATATCTTTGAAACTGAAAACAAATATCCTGGAGCTCCAAGTGTTCAAAAAAATATAATTACCAATGAGCCTTTTGATGTTGGAGGTATATCTGTTATTCCAATTAACGGTATGCATTATAATCTACAGGTTTTTGGTTTTAGATTTCATAATTTTGCGTATCTAACCGATATGAAAACAATCGCGAAAGAGGAAATGGAAAAATTGAAAAACTTGGATGTTTTGGTAATCAATGCTTTACGAGAAAGTGAGCATCCATCTCATTTGAATTTGGAGCAAGCGCTAGATATAATCAATATTTTAAAGCCTAAAAGAGCTTATCTCACGCACATTAGTCATTTATTGGGATTTCATGATGACGTACAACAAAAATTGCCTGAAAACGTTTTTTTAGCTTATGACACTTTAAAAATTACCATATAATGAAGAATAGAATTTTTATGTATCTGTTTATTTTTACTCTTTTACTTGTTGTTTTTCAATATGTAAATTCAAAAAATATATTAGAGGATTATGAAAGTAAGATGGCTAAAAAAGAAGCTAAATTTGAAAAGTATCAGGATACAATTAACAATCTACGTGATAGAGTTTTAACTCTGTCTGAATTTTCTATTGAAAATAGTGAGCCTGCTTTGTCTTATTTTGAAGAGCAAGGATATCGTGTTAATCAACTTATTCCGTTGGTGAAAGAGGAATTATATGAGTTAAATTCAGTAAAAGGAGAGGAGCATCCTTTAATTCCTTACCCATCATTAAGTGGTGGAAAAATGCAGATTGATGCTATTAGAATTTTAAACCATAAGTGGGTTGTTACAAATTTTTCTGATGGCAAATATTGGGGTGAATTATTCTTGACCTATGAAATTAACGAAGATCAAAAAGTTATTTTTAATCGTGAAGCCTCCTTTATATATCCTGTTTATTGAATTTTATTTAGCAACCAATTTTTAAATTCATAGAAATTTTGTGGAGCTACACCATGCCCAACAGGAAATTCAGAATACTTAAAGTCGATATTTAATGCCTCTAAAAATTTTGGAGCTTTTCTAGCCCATTCTACAGGTATAACCTGGTCTGCACTACCATGGGAACAATAAAAATGAAGCTTTGAATAATCAATAGATTCAAAATTTTCAGGAATGATATTAGGGTTTATATAACCACTCAAGGCAATAACATTCTTAACTTTTTCAGGGTATGTAAGTGCCACAGCATAACTTAATATAGTTCCTTGGCTAAATCCTAATAATGTGACTGACTCTTTATTTACTGGATATTGATCACAAGCATAATCAATAAAACCAGCTATTTTTTCACGTGATTCTTTTGCTTGTTCGTCATCACTCCATTTATTCTGATTGGCATCAAAATTTATAGCATACCAAGCATTGCCAAAAGGTTGTAAGGTATAAGGAGCGCGTAATGAAATAATAAACAATTCTTCAGGCAATTCAGAAGCAAAAGAAAACAAATCGTTTTCATCACTTCCATACCCATGACACATGATTAATAATGGTGCATTTTCTTTGAGTGTCGAAGGTCTTGTGATGTAGTGTAAATCCAAAGTAAAAATTAATTAATGTTTTGAAACCATTCTTGAAATTTTTCGCCTAAAACTGGAACAGGCTTGGCTTCCGATTTTATAGCATGGTATAAACCAAACAACCAAAACACAAAGGTTATAACCCAAAAAATAGTACCTAGCCAAGAATTTACGTAAGCTTCTGTTAGATTAGAAAAAATAAGCAAGATTATTAACCCTAGCATTTGCCTGATATGAAAAGCTGTAAAAGGATTCTTTTTATCTAAATTCATGATAATGGCGATTATGAGTCCCACAAATGTAAAATAGGCTACTATTGCCATAGTTCTGCCTTCTCGTATTGTATGTTCAGTCATCATTATTTTAAAACAACTTTTTTGTTAGCTATAATACCAAAAACACTTCCTTTTAATTCAATATTATTAAAAATGGCATTTTTGGATGTAGAATGAATTTGTGCTTTTGTAAAGGTATAGGTGGTTTTAGGATTAAAAAGTGTTAATTCTGCTTTTACGCCTAAAGCAATGGGTTTAGATGCTATTCCAAACCTGTTTTTTCCTTTGGTAAGTATATCTATGGCTTTTTTGGTAGATAATACGGTATTCAGTGCTCCAAATGCCGACTCAAGTCCAATTGTGCCATATTCAGCGTAATCAAACTCGACCTTCTTATGCTCAATATCAATTGGATTGTGATCTGAAGTCACCATATCAATAGTACCATCTTTTAACCCTTCAATAAGAGTATCAATATCTTCTTGAGTTCGTAATGGTGGAGTTACTTTATATCGTGTATCAAAACCTTCCAAAACACTATCACTAAAAAACAGATTATGAATGGCCACACTACAGGAAACATCTAGTTTTTTCTTTTTAGCTTCCCTTATTAAGCTAACTGATTTGGCAGTTGAAATAGTTGGGATATGAAGTTTGCCTCCTGTGTATTCCAATAAGAACAAATCACGAACAATTTGAAGTTCTTCAGCTAAATTAGGATTTCCTTTAAGTCCCAATGAGGTACTAGTATAATTTTCATTCACAACTCCCAAACCTGTTATTTTTGATTCTTGTGGAAAAGAACAGATTAACCCTCCAAAATTATCAGCATATTGCAAAGCAATTTTCATCAAATTAGGGTCTTTAATGGGTTTTTGATAATCATAAAAAGCAACTGCACCTGCATTTTTCATATCAAACAATTCCGCCAAATTTTCACCTTTTGATCCATTGGTTAATGCTCCAATAGGATAAAGTGAAACAGCATTGTTTTGCCCTTTTGAAATAACAAATGAAATATCGGCATAACTATCAAGAACAGGATTAGTATTGGCATTCATTGCAACGGCTGTGAAGCCCGATAATGCTGCTGTTTTTAAACCATTTGAAATAGTTTCGCGTTCTTCAAAACCAGGCTCACCAAAACTCACACTACTATCAAACCATCCTTGTGAAACGTGTAAATTGTCTAAATGAATTTCTCGGTAATCATTAGAATTATTAATACGATTCGAAATTTTGGAAATAACACCTTTTTCAATTAAAATATCAACCGTTTGATTGTGGAAATCGCTTTTAGAATCAATTATTGTGGCAGATTTCAGAAGTACGTTCATTTAAAATATTTTAAGATGAGCATTTCAATAATTAAAAAAGCTAATGCAAAAATAATAAACCATTTCCATAGCTCATTAATTTTGGAGTCACTTTTTAGTGTTTTTATCATATCCGCAAGTGAATTACTTACTGTAGCATGGGTTATATTAGTAATATCTTGGTAGCGCAATACACTTTCTCCTCGGTTATAATTATAACTGATTTTTGTGATTAGTTCAGCCTTATTGGTAATGTTATATACACCAGCCAAATTGGGCAAATCTTTAGTGATAAGGGTTACTTTACTGTTAAAGTATTGTTGTTGTGGTATGATGTTTAAATTTTCGTTTTTAATACTTAAAATATCATCCTGTTGCATGGTGGTGGTCACGTCAAATTGATTTTCAACACCAATTGTGTAATATAACTGTGGCGTTTTCAAGCTTTGTCTCGCTATGTTATAAAAAGTAGGAACAATCAGTGGCGAGTTACTAAAACTAGAGTTTTTAGGATTCAATGGTGCGGTAAACACATATAATTGATCACTTTCAATCAGGAACCCACGACCATCTTCAAATTTAAGAGGCTCCAGATTGCCAGCTGACACTACTGGGAAATAAGCATTTATTTTAGGGTATTGAAAATTTGAAACCTGCTTATCAAACACATTCTCATAAATTGGATGTGCATAGCTAATTTGTGTCACGCGCTTTTCGGTATTCAGTTTTTCATCAAATTTAATGGCATATTGAGATAATAAACTGTTATATGAATTCAAGTCGCTGTTTCCTGAAGGAATAACAATAACAAAGCCGCCATTGGCAATAAATGAATTTAATGAATTTGAAAGAGAACTCGGTATCTGTTCCAATTCATTTAAAATAATCAAGTTTTGATTATCAATCACACTATAATTTAATTCTGATAGAGTAGTAGCAGAATATTCAAATTCATCAGAAGCATAAAGACGTTTAATAAAGATATCTTCAGCATTGTTAATGTTGAGCACATTAGTTTTTGGTGGCTTATTTAAATTAAAAAAAAGCGTGTTGTCAAACTGTAAGCTATTATCATCAACTATTATTTTACCATGTGATATTTCCTGATTGGATAGTGTAAATGTAATCTGTGTTTCATTTTCAATATCCGTCGATGTTTTAGCTAATAATTTATCGTCATCAAACAATGATATAGGTAAATTATCAACCGGATTTCCATTGTTTTTTAAGATGACTTGTAATTGCAGTGAATTAGCCGATGTTTTCTCAACATACGCACTGTCAATACTTATATTTGATGTGTTTACGGGTTCTAATTTTACTAAATTGACTTGGTATAGCGAATCATTTTCTAAAGAAAAATCAGCTTCTTTCTGCTGAAAATCTGATACAAAAATTAAATTTTTATTTGTTGCGTTTTGACTAAATAAATTTTTGCTTTTTAGTAGTGCAGCATCATAAGGCATTTGATTTGAAGCATATTCTAATTGCAATAAATCATTTTGAATTGTCTTTATGGTTGTATTCTTAAAAACAACATCATTAGTTAAAATAGAAATTTTATCATCAGGATTAATTTCATCTATCATGTCCTGAATGGCACGCTTCAATAATTCGCCTTGTTCTCCTTTTGCTTGTAAACTAAAAGAGTTATCTAAATAAATAACTGTTTCGGGTGTTGTACTAAAAGTAGTACTCTTTGAAGTGAAAGGTTGCGCAAACGCAATGATTACACAAGCCAACAATAGCATTCTGGTAAGTAAAGTTAGCCATTTTTTTAGTTGTGAACTTTTACGTGTTTGAATGACAACCTGCTTTAAAAAAGCAACATTAGTAAAGGCTTCTTTTTGAAAACGGCGTAATTGGAATAAATGGATAATGATAGGAATGATAAGCAAACATAGTGCGTAAAGAATTTCGGGATGTTTAAACTGCATTCCTGATTAAGTTATTTATTACAAAAATAGTGTTTACACTGAAATAGAAAACCTTTTAACAACAAATTAAAAAATTAGCAGAAAAAGAAATAATCCTTAACAGGAAACATATTTAAGTTTTTGAAATATAACCTAATTTCTTTTTGTGCTTTTGGACTGGCAACTGTTATGATACTTTGCGGACTTGAAATAGTCTCTAAAAATGAAAAAGGCAACATGAGTTGGTCATAAATTGATTTTCCAATCTTTTTGGGATTATCACAAATCCAATGAAAGGGAACTTGATTGTCAAGCAACAGTTTTGCGATGGTTTTACCTTTAAACCCAGCTCCCCAAATGACAAGTGGTCTGTTTGAATCGTAATCTAATTCCAAAAAATACTTCAATTTAATTTCCAGAAAATAATTTTGAGCATAATGTTCATGGGTTCGAGATGTTCTAGTACTATAATCACGCCAGAGATGTAATATCTCATCACATGGAATACAAGCCATACTGTGTTTGTAAAAACGGAACGTTAAATCATAATCTTCAGGATATAGATCAGGATTAAAGGCATCACATGTAATTAAATCCTCACGATGCATCATCCAGCAAGGTGACGGGATAACGCATTCTTTATAAATTTCAGAATAGTTTGTGCCTGTTTCAGTGAGTTTATTGAGCCATCTTTCATATTTAGAATAGCCATCGCTTATACCAATGTTACTAAAGTATTTAACTTTTCCAACTGCAACATAACCCTTACCAAACTTTTCTAGATTTTCAACTAAAGTCTCTAGTTTGTTTGGAATCATAATGTCATCACTATCCATTCTAGTAATAAAATTTCCTTCACTTTTTTTAAAAGCCAAACGCAACGCGTCTAAAATACCGTTACCTTCATTTGTAAACAATTTAATTCTAGAGTCTTTATTGGCGTAGTTTGAAACAACGCTATGGCTATTATCTGTGGAATGGTCATCAATAATTATTAATTCCCAGTTATCAATTGATTGGTTTATGACAGAGTCTAAACATTCAGGCAAGAATTCTGCTGTATTTTTAAATGGCGTTAATATGCTAATGAGGTTTTCTTGCATTCAGCGAATATAGTAATTACTCATTTTAACAAAAAGTTAAGGTTTAAATCTGTAACACATTGTACTTTTGGGCGTCAACTATAAAAACTTAATAATTATCACAATGAAAAAAATATTAGCCATAATTGGTTTTAGTACATTACTTGTTGCCTGTGGATCGTCATCAAAAACAGCTTCAAACAATGATTTAGCTACTAGTAATCCAATAGAAACCTCTATTGATTTAACAAAAGTTACTGATGACAAAGCACCAGTAGTAATCAATCCAGGCCGTTTCACGGCAGAAACAGTAACATACAGGTTACCTAAAGTAGTACAAGGAACTTATTCTGTTAGTGATTTTGGAAAGTATGTAGATGATTTTAAAGCTATAGATTATGATGGTAATGAATTGTCAGTTAATAAAGTAGATACTAATACCTGGACAATAAGTGATGCGACAAAGCTATCTTATATAACATATTATGTAAATGACACATTTGACATTGAGTCAACAGGAGGTATAGGTGGTGAGCAACCATTTTCGCCAGCTGGAACCAATATTGAGCCAGATAATTATGTTTTAAATTTACACGGCTTTATAGGATACTTTGATTCTTTAAAAAACAGCCAATATAAATTAGACGTTACTGCTGATGCCACTTTCAAAAGAACTTCGGCTTTGGAAACTGTCAATTCTTCGACTAGCGCAGACGGTAAGTCAATGACTACTAGTTATTTTGCACCACGTTATTTTGACATTACAGATAACCCAATGATGTATGGAAATTTAGACGTTGAAGAATTTCAGGTTGGTGACATCAAGATTGTATTAAGTGTCTTTTCACCAAATGGAACGCACACGGCAAAAAGTTTACGACCAAACATTGAAAAAATGATGCAAGCTCAAAAAAGCTATTTGGGCGATATAAACAGTACACCACGTTATGATATTTATGTTTATTTATCTGAAGGAGGTGCTGAATCTCCAAAAGGTTTTGGTGCATTAGAGCATCATACATCTACTGTTGTGGTTATGCCTGAAGCTATTCCAGCAAATTCATTAGATAAAAGTATGACTGATATTGTATCTCATGAATTTTTTCATATAGTTACTCCGTTAAGTGTTCATTCAGAAGATGTTCATTACTTTGATTATAACAATCCAACGTTTTCAAAACACTTGTGGATGTATGAAGGTGTTACCGAATATTTTGCAACTCTTTTCCAAGTAGATCAAGGATTAGTGACTGAAGAAGAATTCTACAAAACCATCATGGGTAAAATTGGAACTGCCAACGGTATGAATGATTCTATGAGCTTTACTGTAATGAGTGAGAATGTGTTGGAAGAACCATATGCTAGTCAGTATTACAATGTATATCAAAAAGGTGCATTAATAGGTATGTGTGTTGATATCTTAATTAGAGAAGGGAGTAACGGTAATCGTGGTATTTTATCTTTAATGAAAGAATTGTCTATGAAATATGGAAAAAATAAACCATTTGAAGATGATAAATTAATTGATGAAATTGTTGCCATGACATATCCATCTTTAAGAGGATTTTTTGATACACATGTCATTGGAAATACACCTATAGATTATAACGAATTTTTTAATAAAGTAGGTCTTGAAATTTCTGAAGGAAAAGTGACAACCAACTACATCCAAGGTGGCGGTGGTTTAATTGTAGCACCAGATCAAGGTCGTGGTGTTATATATTTTAATAATGCTGTAACCGAAAACAGTTTCTGGAATGAACAAGGTGTTAAACCAAACGATGTTATTAAGTCTATTGATGGTACCGAAGTAACCATGCAAACGGCTAATCAGGTATTTCAAAAAGTCTTTGGATGGCAACCAGGAACTGACGTTGAAGTTGTTTTAGATAGAGAGGGTGAAGAAATAACAATTAAAACAACATTAACACAGGCTTACACAACTGGAAAAGGCTTAATGCCTCAAGAAGATGCAACAGCAGAGCAGGTTGCATTGCGTAAGGCGTGGTTAAAAGGATAAATAGTTACGATATAAAAGATAAAAGCCTGACATTACAGTCAGGCTTTTTTATGTTTAATATTTTGCAGATTTTCCTTTGGGTAACGACTGTTCAATAAACTCTCGCAAGTCCTCATTGGCTTTTATTAAATCCTCTTTACGTAAATACATCATATGGCCACTTCTGTAACCTTTAAATGATAACCTATCTTTCATTTTACCACTTGGATCTATTTGTGATAAGGTATATTTCGCAGCAAAATAGGTCGTGGCGCCATCGTAATAACCAGATTGCGCCATAACATGTAAATAAGGGTTTTCTGCCATAGCTTGACGTAAATCTTCACGAACGTTATTGTTTTCCCTATTCCAAGGATGCACATCACCAAACATGTTATACTTTACATCGGTTTTAAAATCTAGATGTTCACGTATATAATAATTAATGGCTGGCGTAAACGAATGCAACCAAGAGCTTAATTCAGCATTATAATCAGGGCTTGAACCCGATTCGGTTTTGTCAATTCCAATATAACGTGAATCCAGCCTACCAATAGTTTGCCCAGTTTTGTCACGTAACAATTCTTTCCAGAAAAACGATGTTGGAATATCTAAATTATGTTGCAAAATAACTTTTTTACTTAAACCTGAATAATCAGCCATTTTAGTAGCTACTTGCTCGCGTTCGCTTGAAGATATGCTACCTCCTTTAGCAATAGCGGGCATTAAAGTATTAATTGCAAAATTTTCAGCTTCGGGCAAAATAGCGTTTAAATCTTTACTCTGTAAATTGGAATTTAACATATTGTGATGCCATGCAGCCGCTGTATAATAAGGTAAATTTAAGGCTGAATAGATGGGTTGACCAGTACTGTAAACATTATAATCGGCAGGGGAAACCATGATAACACCATTTAGATACATCCATTGATTCTCTTGCAAGGCTTTAGCCAATCCCATAACGCGTGTACCACCATAACTTTCACCAATAATGTATTTAGGTGATTCCCAACGATTATGCCGGCTTACAAATGTGTTCATCCAATCGGCTAAATACCTAATATCTTCATTGATACCAAAAAACTGCTTTCTATCTGGATAGTCGCCATCTTTGTTTTTTACTAGTCTAGAATATCCTGTATTTACAGGATTTACAAATACTATATCAGCCACATCCAGAATAGAGTAATTATTTTGCTTTATACCATAAGGCTGAACAGGATAGCCTTCATCATCAATATTCAATATCTGTGGTCCTGTATAGGCAATATGCATCCATACAGATGCCGAACCAGGACCACCATTAAATGAGAAAATGATAGGTCTGTTAGCTCTATTTTTTATATTATCACGCGTATAATATGTATAATATAACGTAGCCATTGGGTTGCCATCCACATCCCATATGGGTTGCGTACCTGTTTCAGCGGTATATGAAAAACTAACACCTTTTACTGTGGTATTGTGCTTGGTGATGACAGTAGTATCTAGTGGAATTTCAATGTTTTGCGAAAAAACAGAATAAGAAAAGAGACAGATTGTAAGAAATAGAAATTGTTTCATATTTAGGTAATTGATTAGATTTTAAAGTTACACAACTTTTTCAGAATTTTTCAAAAACCCCAAGCCCAAATAAAGCAAAATCATATTTTACAGGATCTTTTGCATCTAGGTTGCGTAAATTAGCATCTAATTTGGCTAGTGCTTTAGCATCGTTTTGTTTCCTTGAAAGTAACCCTAGTTTTCTTGCCACATTCCCAGAATGAACATCTAACGGACAAGACAGTTGGCTAGGTGAGAGGGTGTTCCAAATGCCAAAATCCACACCAGCATTATCTTGCCGTATCATCCATCGTAAAAACATATTCAAGCGTTTGGCAGCAGAATTTTTAAAAGGATCTGAAATATGTTTTTCTGTTCGTTTTAAATGCTCAATTTCAAAAAAGGTATGTTTAAAATGATGTATTGACGTCTGTAACGTATTGGATTCAGCATGCTTTGCAAAAACAGCTTCCAATCCGTTATAATTGGTATAAATATGTTTTAAGCCAGAAATGAAGGTTATAAAATCCGTTCCGTTAAACGTGCGATGAACAAAGCTTGTTAGTTTTTCTAAATCTGATTCTTGATGATTCATTATAAAATCATAAGGTGAATTATCCATTAACAACATCATTCTATGAGCATTGTTTATAATGCTCTTACGATTGCCCCATGCTATAGTAGCTGTTAGAAATCCAGAAATTTCTATATCTTCTTTTTTGGAAAATTGATGTGGAATTTGAATAGGATCAGATTCAATAAACTTGGTATTGTTGTACTGTATAACTTTAGAGTCGAGAAATTCTTTTAATTCAGAGTTTGTCATCAAACGTAAATTATAAATACTTTTCTTTGATTATTGTTTTAATAATTACGGTTGTACTATTAAAATGAAAAACAGCTATACTTAAACCAAGTAATATAATACGCATGGCTAGCATCACGTAATCTAGTGTTTCTTCAGCTATAAATAACTTAATTAGAGATCCAATAAGTGCTATTGATGACCCAACTATGGTAATAATGGCAAAAGCATAAATAGCTAGTTTAGCGTGTTTACTTTTATTCACTATGAGCAGCAACACAAAGAATTGACAAATAGCTCTAACAATAGCAGGAACTGAATCAGAAAATATAAATGTGTATATATTCAAGAGAACCAGAAGCGTTAAAAATATAATTAGACATACTTTGAATAATTGATTCTTGAAAAATGTTTCTTTCATACGATGTAAGATTTGACTACTCAATAGTAATCATTTCTGTACTATTTACCAAGCTTCTGCCGCCTTCTAACTGTATTTGAATATTAAATGATAATACCGTATCACTTGGAATAGTTTCATTGAAAACCATATCTAATTTGTTGTAACCAAATCCTTGATTATCATTATTAAGAAACGTGATCAAATTATCAATACTCTCATTTTCTAAAGTACCTGGGTTAATAAAAACTAACTTATCATTTAATGAATTTCCAGCTTCTATATCAAAAAGGGTTTCACTAGCCACAACAATAATACTAGTAATTGAATCTTTAAAAAAGTAATCCTCATCACAGCTTGTTGCATAAACAGAATTCGAAAAATCTTTTAAATCAATGAGTTCTGAAATTTTGATATAATTGTATGAAAAATCAATATGCAATACTAAATCTTCAGAAGCTATAGTATCATCACTAAATTCATTCATATCAATCGCCAAAAACGAAACCTGCTCATAATAAACATTATAGGTTTCATTACAACACGAATAAACTAGTATTTGGAGTAGGGCAAAAAAGGAAAATGCTTTAACAACTTTCTTAATCATGATTGATTTTTATAGTAAGATGCTAAAACCTCAAAAAGGTTGCGTAGAAAAAGTGACTATTTTTTAGAAACATGTTTCGTATAAAACCCACCTTTTAAATTTTCTGTGTTTTGTTGTGGTATGACTTCAAAATACGTTTTAAAATAGTCTAATTGTTCCTTATTGATTGCTGGTAGTGGAATATTACCCGTTCCCCAAAAAAAGTCAACCTGTTCAGGTATATTGAATTTGATATTTCCAACTGCTATCACTTTATAATCTTTTGGGTATTTACTTATGCCATACGGTTTAATTATATAATCGGTTGAAAACTGACTGGTAATTCTATGATGCTTATTTGCAGTAAACTGCTGATTGTTTACAGAGAATATAAGTGGTATTGCAGCTATAAGTGTAGTCATGACTAAAACGGTTTTCAAAGTTTTTGTATTTACAATAAGCAACCTTAAAATCATTAAGCCAAAAATCATGACGAAAGGGAAAAAGAAACGATACTGTGGGGAGACTGCAAAAAGCAATATGATATTCATTAATCCAACAACATACAATACCATGTAAGATCGCTTATTATAAAATTTGAAAATAATAAATGGCATAAGAATCAGTAAACTAATCATGATTTTATTAAAAACACCATGTAATCCCGAGGCAAAAAGCCAGGTTTTAAACCTAATTAACCATGAAGATGCTTCGTATGCATCAGGTGTCATTTGATACCCATACGCCTTTCCATATAATGAAAAGTACGATGCAATCTCTTTCGGTAACTGCCATGAGAAATCAGCGATACTTAAAGTATTTAGAGGAAATAACGGATTGCCTGTAATGATGGTGTTTTTTATTATCAGGATAAGGCCAACAACACCAGTAATTATTAAAAGTAGTTTTGCAATGCTTCGCGTATAAATGAAATAACGTTTAAAAAGTATTAAAGGTAAAATGCTGAATAAAATTATTGTTGGTTTAATAATAACCATAAAGAGTGTTAGCAAGACTAATGTTATAAAAATGTTTTTGTCAAATGTCTCATAACAGCTTAAAAACTGATGGGTTACTACCAACGTTAGCACATAAATAGCCATGTCAGGAGATGACGCACTTATAAATTGAAAAAAGAATACATTTAATACAGGGAATAAGGCAACAATTCCTAGTGACAAAACAGAACGGCTTTTCAAAGAGTAGTTATTTAGATGCGTAATAGCATAATAATTACCCAATAAGAGCATAAAACCACTTAAATCATTGAATCTGTCGTAAATAAAACTAAAATTAAAAGCGCTCTGTAAGATATGCCAACCCGAAGTTTGCCCCAGAAATAAATGCAGATTTACCAAGCCTTTTACAAAGCCATATTCATTGAGCCATTTAATGGTTTGTATGTAGTAAGATTCATTGTCAATAATAAAAGGAGGTGAGGCACATTGCGCTAAAATGAGTAATGAAATAACAATGAATAGGATTTTATAAAATAGCTTTAAAGACTTAAACTCATTTGTAGATAATTTTAAATAACTAACTACAAATGATTTGTTTACAACAAATAACAAACAGGAAATAAAGAGCAATAAAACATGAAACTGCCAATTTACAGCCCAAGCAATGGCCCAAATAGAAGTTAATAAGGTAACACCAAATAAACCAATGATAATTGTTACTGCTGGATGTGATTTAGCAATCTTAAAAGCTTTATGAGTACTGACTCCAATAACTGCCGAAATCAATAATATATAAATCCAGGAGACTAAAATTAATAGCATGTACTAAAAGTACTATTTAATTTACAATCTTACCATCAACCATGGTTAGTTTTCTATCAGCCATATTGGCCAACTCTTCATTATGAGTAACAATCACAAATGTTTGACCAAACTCATCACGAAGTTTAAAGAAGAGGTTGTGCAGGTTTTCAGCTGATTCACTATCCAAATTTCCTGAAGGTTCATCAGCAAAAATAATTTTAGGATTATTTATAAGCGCTCTGGCTACGGCAACACGTTGCTGCTCGCCACCAGAAAGTTCATTGGGCTTGTGGTTGTGTCTATCTTTCAATCCTAAAAAATCCAATAATTCCAAAGCGCGTTTTTCTGCTTCCTGTTTTTTAGTTTTTTTTATAAACGCAGGAATACAGACGTTTTCTAAAGCCGTAAATTCAGGTAATAACTGATGAAATTGAAAAATAAAACCAATTTGCTCATTTCTAAACTTGGCTAAATTTCTTTCATTAAGATTGCTAATTTCAGTATTGTTTAACAAAAAACGAGTCTCATTATCTTTATCAGGTTTATCAAGTGTTCCTAAAATTTGCAGTAACGTTGTTTTCCCTGCTCCAGACGCTCCAACAATTGATACAATTTCACCTTCTTTGATATCTAAATCAACACCTTTTAAAACGTGTAAATCGGAGTAGTATTTATGAATATTTCTAGCTGTTATCATCTTTTACTAATGAACTAGCAATGTAATACAATATAATCTGTCTTACAATTAGGAATCTGATTTCTTACGGAAGATTTTTTTAACATTGTTATAGTCAATAAAATATTGAATTTTCAAAGAAAATGTATTTGATATTGGTTGTTCAAATAATCTATCTAAACTATCAATGTAACTAGCTTTAGAGGCACTATCATAATTAAACAGTTGATTTCTATAAAGAGCTGTTAAAAAACTACCTGGCGCAAATTGCCACGAATAACTTAAATCTAAATTCCAAGTGCTAAAATTAATGTTTGGATCTGATAATCCTGCATCTTCAAATGACGTTTGGGTTTTTTGTAAACGACCATCTTCTTGCAGTAAATAGATATTATCCTCATAATCTACCGTACTCCAGTAATTCCTGAATGTTAAACCTAATGTATGAAAAGGGTTGAAACTATAGTTTCCAGATAAGCTATTGACCATGGTGAATCGATCTCTTTGGCCAAATACTATTTCAGTATCTGTCATATCAGCATAACCTCTGTCTTTTTTGTAATCATCTATACTGAAAGAATAAACAATGAACATTTTGTCATTAAATCTAAACCTTGGACTTACACTATACCAAATATTTGTAGTTTCTCTATCTTTTTCAAAAAAAGTGGCGCCTCCAACATTCGCATCAAATGCAAATTTTTTATTATAGTTTGAAGAATACCAGAAATTTCCGTTAAGCCTATCTTCATAAATAAAATAACGACCTTCAACTCTTGGCTCAAAATAGTCATATTGTTTGCCAGGTTGAAAACCTAAATTCCCACCAAAGCCATCAATTATTTTTAATTGCCCTGAAAATGCTATACCTAAATTTGTACCCGTGTAAGTACTAGGGTTTGCTAATCTCGAATAATTTATCCAAGCATTTATGTTATACCTATTAAACTTACCAGTAGGTTCAAAAGTCCTGTATGAGCCTTCCACACCGAAATTGCTGAAGTTATTTCTAAACTGAAGACCCAAGTCGTTAATGTCATAATCGTCATCGGCATATTCATGACCTATCCAATATTGCCAATTTCCATAAACCTTGGCAAATTCCAGCTCATAACTATAACCCGTCTCAGTACCAGATTCTTTATTTATGTTACTCATTTTAGCTTCAACCACAAGATTATAGGTGTTCTTTTTTGTAGTTAGATCAGCCAAAACACCAGTAACATTTGCGTCCCTAAAACTACCTTCACGCATAACGTTGGTGTTTATTATGCTTACAGATGAGTTTTGATTAAACTGTTGATCGACTACTAAAATATTATAATTAGTAAATGGTTCAACAAGCTCTTTACGTCTTTCTCCTGTTTCCGTATTTTCAATTGTAGCATAGGTCTTTTCTGTAATTGAATTAAAAATACCTGCACCTAAACCATTTTTAGTTCGTCCTGAAACTTTAATGGCATTCAAAACTTTTACTGCGTTAGGAAAATCTGTTATCTCTTCATTAACATCCAATTCAACAGAGCCTGTTGGTCCATTACCAACACGTCTTGAAAAAAACAAACCACCTTTAGTGAACAAATCAACACCTTCAGTAAAGAATTGGCGTTGCTCTGAAAAAGTTTGTTCAAAAGGACCTAAATTCAATACCACTCTATCAAAACCAGCTTGGCTAAAATCTGGAATGAGCGTCGCATCTAAAGTAAAATTTTCGGTTATACCATATTTAACGTCCATACCCGCATTGAATTGAGTTTCAGTATCTCCGTCAAAAGAATTAACAACACCAGAAACAAATGGGTAAAATGTTAATCGGGTAGGAGGCTCAATATTTTCAATTCCTTTTAATTCACCATTGTAAATACCTACATTACCTTTGGTAACATCAATTGGATTCCAAGTGTATTGGGACCGATCTCTTCTAAAGTGTCTATGAATTTGCATACCCCAAGTCTGCACTTCTTGATTTGAGAAACGAAGTGTTCTGTAGGGAATTTTCATTTCCACAATCCAACCATCATCAACTATTTTTACAGCGCTATCCCATACGGCATTCCATCCGAAGTCTTCACCTATACTTGGCGACTCTAATGCGTCAGCTTGCGTTCCTGAACTAAAAACAAAAAATTCCGTGTTATTTTGACCATCATTGTTGGGGTTTAAGACAAAACCAAAAAAATCGGATTGCCCAAAATTATCACGGCTAGTAAACTGGCGCATTATTTTTGAAGGATCGTCATAGAGATAAGCACCAACATAAATAGCATCATTGTCATAAGAAATTTTAACTACGGTTCGTGTTTCAGGTGTTTCTGTTATTCCCATTTCTGGGCGAAATTGAATAAAATCTTTTGCTTCTTCAGCGTCTTGCCAAACTGTATCATCTAGAATACCATCTATTTTGGGAGCAACTTCAGTTCGCTTGATATTCAAGCTTTTCTTTTGTTGTGAAAATAAAGAGCAACAAAAAAATGTAAAAAGTAATAGGAAAACTTGATTTCGCATAAAAGGTGATTAGTCTCGTAATTTTGATTGATGGTATATAGACAATATGAAAATCAAATTGTTACACTATACTTGGCAAATCTAATTCCGTTTGTCTTTTAAAAGTCCTAACTAAACGTTAAAAACAGAATAATTGTGTTAAGATTTTGGTAAGGTTTTATTAAAAAAATACTTTGAAATTTTTATTACATTTATAAAAAACCAAATTATGCCTTATAGACAGTTTGAAGAATATAATATGCAAGTAACTGATGATGTTAAAGACCGTTATAAAAAAATCATTGAAGATTTAGGTGAGGACACAAATAGAGATGGTCTTCTCAAAACGCCAGAACGTGCTTCAAAAGCCATGCAGTTTCTCACACAGGGTTATCATCAAGATGCAGCTGAAATTTTAAAAAGTGCTATGTTCAAGGAATCATACAATGAAATGGTCATTGTAAAAGATATTGAGCTGTATTCATTATGTGAGCACCATATTTTACCATTTTTTGGAAAAGCTCATATTGCTTACATACCAAATGGTCATATAGTAGGGTTAAGTAAAATACCTAGAATTGTAGATGTGTTTGCAAGACGACTGCAAGTACAAGAACGATTAACTGAACAAATTTTAGACTGTATAAACGATACCTTAAAACCTCAAGGTGTAGCAGTTGTCATTGAAGCATCTCATATGTGTATGATGATGCGTGGTGTTCAAAAACAAAATTCAGTTACCACCACATCTGGTTTTAGAGGTCAGTTTGAAAAAATTGAAACACGAAATGAGTTTTTAAAGCTAATTAGTGAGAAACTGTCATAATTTAATTATGGTATGCTTATTGCTATTTTTTATATAAAATCACAATTATGAAACTAGAAAATTTAAGTAAAAACAAAAAACTAGCCTTGAGTATTTTATTTGATGCCATTGGCATTGTGACATTTGTCGATATTATTTGGGCACCATTATCAGCCTATTTAATGACAAAGATGTATAAAGGCAATAGTGGTAAGGCTGCAGGTGCTATTTCATTTATTGAAGAAATCATACCTGGTCTTGATATTATTCCAACGTTTACAATTATGTGGCTATACACTTATGTATTCAGCAAAGAAGAAAAGAAAAAAGAAGTAATCACTGTTGAAATAAACGATTAATAAAAAGCTGTCTGAAAAATTAAATCTTTCAGACAGCTTCATCATTATTATAAATTATAGGTTAGTCCAACACTAAAGTTTCTACCCATATTAAAAATACCATCAGGTTTTAATCTTGATAGATGGCTAATGTAGTTTTTATCAGTCAAGTTCGTTCCCGTTATTGAAATAAATAAATCTTTTTTAAAGAGTTGTATGGTGCTTCCAATACCAGCACTCAACAAGTTATAGCTGCTTGTAGGTGTTTCAAAGTTACTTACATTGTTTTGACTGAAAGTGGATTGTAGCTTCACAAATGCATAACCACTTTTCATACTTTTGGTGTCAAATTCAACGCGTATGGTGTTATTAATACTATTTGCAGGTATTAAAGGTAAATAAGACCCAGAATTAAGCTTACCAGTTACCGATTCAAAACTACTTTCAAAATGCAACCAGTCCAGTGGGTGAGGATGAAAATGGAAACCTATTTCGCCGCCATATAAATATGCGTCATTTTGCACATAATTAAAAACGGGTTCACCATCTATTAAAGTACCATCCGGTTCCAAGTAAATATAATCATTCACCAAATTATAAAAACCATTAGCAAACAACTCAACATGTTCACTCTTGTATTCAAGCGCTAAATCGGTTTGTAAGTTTTGCTCATAAGTCAAGTTGCTATTTCCAATTTCATAACGATTGGTTCCATGATGAATACCATCCGAAGTAAGTTCGGCTAAATTTGGAGCTCTGAACCCAGAGGCTACATTTAATCTAAAAGTAATTTTTTCAAATAAATTGGTTTTAAAACCTAATGCACCATTAAAACTATTATAAGTAAGGCTTTCAGAATTTTCAATATTCAGCCATCGGTTGTCATATCTCGCACCCAATTGTAGGTCAAAATTTTCAAAATGAATGTGAGACATCGCAAAGACACCCAAATCATTAGTTGTTGCATTTGGTATCAATTCTTCTTCTCCATAGTTTGTATTGGTTTGGTGCATACCTTGTACGCCAACTATAGTTTCAAACCTACCGGTTTTTGGTAAGTGATATTTAATATCATAATTAGCTGTTTTAAGTTTCATGTTAAGCGCAGGCTCTTCAGCTACATGTTCATCATGATCTTCTTCATGATCCTCCTCATCATCATGGTGTTCTTCATGGTGATGTTCATCTTCAAATTCTTGTCTAGCATTATAAATGTATCCTAAATTAATCTCCAGTTTTGAATTGTTAAAAAACAGTTTTGACTTTGAACTAAATACATGATTGGTGATATCCTGATAGGGTAGTAGTGGGTTTTTATCGGTAGTTTGCATACCTATTTCCTCTGGGATTCCTAATTTACTGTGATTAACGTTATACCTAAATTCTGTCTTGAATTTAGTTGATTGATAACCCATTCCAGCTTTAAAATCTTGCTCTTTAAAGCGTGTATTGGTAACTCTGTAATCGCTTGTTTCGTAATCAGAATGCGCTGCTAAAGACCCTCTAAAAAGAAATTTGAAGTTTTCACCAGATGATTTATATCCTAGACTGGTATTATAACCTTCAGTATTTGAAAAGTAATTTAAATTGATGTCACCAGATTGCTCATTGGCATTCGCAAAACGCTCGGGATTGATATAGAGTACGCCACCAAGCGCATCACTACCATAAAGCAAAGAAGCAGGCCCTTTTATTACTTCAACACTTTCAACACCTGCATCACTTAATCCCAAACCATGCTCACTACCAAATTGCTGGTTTTCCAAACGTACACCTTGTGTATAAACCAAAACACGATTAGAACTCAAACCTCGTATTACTGGTTTGTTTATACTTAAACCTGTACTTACCGATTCTACACCAGCAATATTAGTTATACCATCGGCTAGAGTTACAGAACCAGAGGCTCGTAGCTCACTGACTGTTTTTCGTTCTACTTTCATCACATTATCACTTTGTAGTTTGTGAAATGGTGTTGAAATGATAACGGCTTCCATTTCAATAGCAGAAGGGATTAATGAAATAGATAAATTTTCTGTTAAAGGCAGTTTTAAATTAATTGACTTGGTTTCATAACCAATAAAAGAACATACTAGTGTATGAGACCCTGGAGGAATGTTTTGTAATTCAAATTCTCCAGACGCATTAGTAGTTGTGCCTTTTTCCAAATGTGGTAAATAAATATTTACGTAAGATAAATTGTTTCCTGTTTCAGCATCGGTTACGATACCTTGTATGGTGCTCTGTCCATAACCAAAACTAGCTAAAGACAAAACACATAAAAATAAAATGTTTTTCATGTAATATGTTTAATAGTTAAATATGTAATTGAATTAGATATTAACTATTAACTGGAGGACCACGAAGGCTAAATTGTAACTGTTGATATTGACTAATAAACTGGTATTGAGATTCAATAATACCATGATTATTCGTAATGTTTATTAATTCAATATTCTTAAAAGTATGTAGTAATTGATTTGAAATTTTAAACTTGTAAAATTCACAATCTAAATCAAGTGAGTGAAAGTGAACAGTAGATTTGTTGGTACAAACCTCATGTTTATGGTTTTCAAAAACGTGTGCTAATTTTACACCTGAAGGAATTAACAGGCAAACCACTAAAATAAGTGATAATAAAACTATAATATGATTTTTATCCTTTAACATTAATCGATAAACCTTTTAAAACCAAATCTACGCAACATCTTCTTTTCAAATTCCCAGAAAAATTTAAACTGACCAAATACCCATCCAAAAAACACTAACAGTATTTGATAGAAAATGAGCCCAATAATAATGAATAATATCCAATAAACAATGGGGTTTAAGTTTTCTTTAGTTATTCCAAGTAACTTAATAATGGGTCTGCCAACATATAATGACGACGTACCCGTAAAAGCAAAGACAATAAATATACTTATCATTTCCCATCGCTGCTTTACTACCCACTTGTTTTCCAGTTTTTTAAATAAAAAGAGCGTGATTTTTAATAAAATGAAATAACAAATTATAGTAAATGCTATTAGGAATCCAAAGTGCCAATCTGTAGCAATAGCATTAGCTATTTTAAAAGCACTATAAACAAGGATTATTATTCCAAGTAAGGGAAATACAAGCTGCCAATTTTTGGTTATTTGCCACTGCTTTTTAAATGTCTCCATTAATCAATTTTGCATGCAAAGATAATCTAAAATCTAGGATTGTGAACTGTTAAGTTTTGATTATACTTTTCTTCAAAAAAAACAAAGTAGTGATATAAGATATAATTTACATCAAGTCCGTAATCAATACCGTGTAAATAGTTGATTTGCATTTCATAGAGATTTGAATTGAAATTACCAGACGTTGCGCGTCTATTCCATTCGGTTACATATTCTAAATTTCTTGCCTCTAAATAAGTTAATGAATAAAACTCTTTTGGTCGGGCTCTTCTGGCCATCCATGCATTGAACCCAACTTCAAATATAATTACTTCATATTCGATTTCATCATTAACAATACGTATAGTATCCTTTTTTTCTGTAACATCGTTGTTGGCATCATTAGACGAGACTACACCCTTACTAGTTTTACAACTAGTAATAACAACAATTAACAGTATGATATAAATGAGATGTTTCATAAAACAACTTTTACTAAAGTTACAAAATTTTTAACTCATTTTTTGTTTCAAAATACTTTTTAACAAAAAAGCCAAACGAAATAAGTTTGGCTTTTACAATATATTTTATCAATGAATGTTACTTTCCAAAAAGGCCTCCAAGCAATCCACCTAATCCACCTTTTTTCTTGGCACTTCCTAATACCATACCAGCAACATCATCAACAATACTACCATCACCATCAGCGTCTAATATTTTTTCTAAAAAACTTTGCTCTTCGTGAGCATCATTACCTCCTAATAGACCACCAAGCAAGCCACTTAAATCATTTGAAGAGCTTACATTATTTTGCCTGGTTTGCTTTCCTAAAACTCCCATTAGAATTGGTGCAGCAACTTTTAAAATATCAGCGACAGCATTGGTATCCATACCAGATTTTTCACCAATAATTTTTTCAACACCTTGTTTTTTAGAGCCTAAAACATGTCCTAGAATTTTATCGCCATCAGTCATTACCGCATCATCAACACCACCACTAAACAATCCTCCTAAATTGTCTAAAATACTGCCATCATGTTTGCTATTTAAAGCACTCATTAACCCTTCGGCACCTTGAGGAGTAGATGCATTACGTTTCATGGCTGCCATTAGTACAGGCAACGCCATGGTTAGTACATCTGCTGTTTTATTTGTTGGTTGATTGGTTTGACGCGAAACACCACTAATTACTGTTTGTCCTAAATCACTATTTAATAAATCTAAAATTCCTGACATGTTAAGTTGTTTTTAAGTTATTATGCTACAATTTGATAGCCATTCAATTAGACACAAGTTAATGATAAAAGTCACTAACTTCTAATTTTTTTGGCTTCTGAACGATTACGCTTCTTGAACTTTTAATAAACTAATGATTTGTGATGCCAATTCTGTTCCAATTCTATCTTGTGCTTCATTGGTTGCAGCACCAATATGTGGCGTTAACGAAATTCTGCCATTCATTAAAACTTGAATAGCTGGTTTTGGTTCTTCTTCAAAGGTATCTAAACCTGCAAAAGAAACTTTTCCTGATTCTATAGCTTTTATCAAGGCTACTTCATCTATAACACCACCACGTGCAGCATTAATAATCCCAACACCATCTTTCATCATTTCAAAATGTTTTTCTCCAATAACATAATCTTCTTGAGCAGGTACGTGGAGTGTAATAAAATCAGAATGTTTAATAATGTCTTTCATTGGTTCTGTTTCAATTTCCACATTAATAAACTGACCATTATAGAATTCCACTTTAATATCAGCTTTACCAACAAATTTATCGCTGGCTATAACTTTCATACCAATACCAAGAGCAATTTTTGCCACTTCACGACCAATACGTCCAAAACCAATAATTCCTAACGTCTTGCCACGCAATTCAACACCTTTGGCATAGTTTTTCTTTAACGATTTAAACTGTGTATCACCATCTAAAGGCATATTTCTGTTTGAATCATAGAGATAACGAACACCACCAAATAAATGGGCAAACACCAATTCAGCAACCGATTGTGAGGAAGCAGCAGGTGTATTGATTACATGAATACCTTTACTGCGTGCATATTCTACATCAATATTATCCATACCAACACCACCACGACCAATGATTTTTAAGGATTCACAATTATCAATAATATCTTTTCGAACTTGCGTTGCACTTCGTACTAATAATACCGAAATTTTATTCTCATTAATAAATTTCACCAATTGTTCTTGGGCAACCGTTGTTGTCAATACTTCAAACCCGCCAGCTTGTAATGCTTCTATTCCACTATTTGAAATGCCGTCGTTTGCTAATACTTTCATGTGTTGTTTCAAAATTTAAATTTCAAAATTCAATAGTTATAACACTTTGAATTTTAAGTTTTACAATAGTTATTTTTTTAAGCCTACCCAACTGTTTACTGTGACTGGCACTGTAAACCGCTTACCTTTGTTAAGCTTTTCGTTCTAATTCGCTCATAACATCTACCAAAACACCCACACTTTCTAAAGGCAGGGCATTATACATAGATGCTCTATAGCCACCAACACTGCGGTGTCCATTTAAACCATTAATGCCTTCTTCTTTTAGCATGGTTTCAAAGGTTTCCTTTAAATCCTCATTGGCTAGAGTAAAGGTTGCATTCATAATTGACCGATCTTCTTTGGTAGCAAATCCTTTAAATAACGGATTTAAGTCAATTTCAGAATAGATTAATTGCGCTTTTTTATTGTTCTCTTTCTCAATGGTTTCAATACCACCTAAATTTTTTAGCCATTCCAAAGTCAACATGGATACGTAAACAGCAAAAACAGGAGGTGTATTAAACATACTGCTTTTACTAATATGTACCTTATAATCCATCATAGATGGTATTTTACGCGATACTTTTCCTAATATGTCTTCTTTCACAACAACCAAAGTGGTGCCTGCAGGACCCATATTTTTTTGAGCACCAGCATAAATTAAATCAAATTGTGTGAAATCTAACTGACGTGAGAAAATATCACTACTCATATCACAAACCATCGGAATTTCGCACTCTGGAAAACGCTTCATTTGCGTCCCAAAAATAGTGTTGTTTGATGTGCAATGGAAATAATCGTAGTCTGTAGGAATGTCATAACCCTTTGGGATATAATTATAGTTAGCTTCTTTAGAAGACGCTACTTCATAGATATCATCATAAATACGTGCTTCTTTTATGGCTTTATCACTCCAAGTCCCTGTATTTAAATAGCCCGCACGCTTTTCCAATAGGTTTAAAGCCACCATTAAAAATTGGGTACTAGCACCACCTTGTAAAAAGAGGGCTTTGTAGCCTTTCCCTTCCAAACCTAATAATTCCAATACTAGTGCTCGTGCATTCTCCATAACATCAACAAAAGGTTTACTTCTGTGTGATATTTCTATAAGGGAAAGTCCGTTATCAAAATCTAAAATAGCTTCAGAAGCTTTTAGCATCACTTCTTTTGGTAATATGCATGGGCCTGCACTAAAATTATGTCTTTTCATATTTAAGTTTCCGGAAATTCGGAATAGTATTTAATTAAACTTTGGCTTATTCCAAGTAAGAAATAAAGCGCATTTCTTTGAATGCAAAGGTGCTAAATTCTAATAAATTAGGCGTTAATAAATTGATAATTTATCAACTATATTTTTAACAAAAATGCAATGGTATCTACATTATCAGCATAGTCCCATAGTTCAGGCTGTTGCGTTTTTCCAAAAGGTACTTCTTCATTTGGTCTAAATCCGTTGGCAACAATGCATTGGATAGAATCCTCGTCGTAATCTAATTTTATTTGAAGAGACGTGTAGTCTTCATAATATTCATAAAAAACCGTGGCAATAGGCGAGGCATAGCTAGTATCTTCCTTAATCATTAAAAAGCCATTTTCTAGCATATCAAACTCACTCATTAAATACACGGCTTTATTATAATCATAATTGTTAGCGTATTTAGTTTGTTCTATAATTGGGCGCCATTTATACATACCCTTAAAGAAACCTTCAAAATCATAGTCCTTTGGTACAAATAGTTTTGATACGTTTCGGCAACCCAAACCATAATATCTAAAGATATCTTCAGAGAGGTTTTCAAAATCTTCAGCAGTTTCCTTACCAGTTAATACCGCAACCGAATTCCTGTTTTTACGAATAATGGAAGGCTTATTTTTAAAGTAATATTCAAAATAACGTGCTGTATTATCGCTTCCTGTAGCTATAACTGCATCAAAATTAGACAGCTTGTCTTCAGTAAAACGTATACTACCTTTAAATTCTGGTTCCACATATTCCAAATATTTGGCTAAATAGGGAAGGAGCTGCTTGTCGTTAGACGATTGCTTCACCAAAACCTGATGCCCAGAAATTAAAACTGATAAAAAATCGTGAAAACCTACCAATGGAATATTTCCCGCCATAATAATGGCAACTGTTTTTGGTTCCAGAGTATTAAAGTTATACTTTGATAACCACTGGCTTAAATTGTTTTTAGTCAACGCATTAGACCAATTATTAAAGGCGTAAACAATATTATCTGTATTAAACCAACCGTTATGCTCTTCGGCCAGTTTTATTTGGTGTTTAAAGCCATCAAAAAAAAGATTGTTGTGTAAAACAGTATCTATTTTTGTGAATTCAAGCGTACTAAACTGACTCAAAAATTCACCTAATTTTACAAAGGCATCAATTCTTTTTTCTAAATCCATAGTTCATTTGGTTATGAATGGTTTTGGCTTTATTTTTGCAGACGCAAAAGTACGGAAACTTAAACGAAAAATTACTATGGCAATTATAATAACAGACGAATGTATTAACTGTGGCGCATGTGAACCAGAATGCCCAAACACAGCTATTTATGAAGGAGCTGATGACTGGCGTTATAAAGATGGTACGAGCCTTACAGGTAGTGTGGTATTGCCAGATGGTAAAGCTGTAGATGCTGATGAAGCCCAAGAGCCTATAAGCGATGAGATTTACTACATTGTCCCAGATAAATGCACGGAGTGTAAAGGCTTTCACGAAGAACCACAATGTGCTGCTGTGTGTCCAGTAGACTGTTGTGTACCAGACGACGACCATGTAGAAAGCGAAGAAACCTTATTAGGTAAACAACGCTTTATGCATCCAGATTCTTAATGAATAAGTAAGAATGAATAATTAACAATGACCCAAGCAAATAGCTTGGGTTTTTTTGTTTAGAGGATTTAATAAAATATTTTCTCTAAATTAGACAACAAACTCATTACGAGCAAATAAACAAATCCACACCATCAACAGATAACTAACCAATCTATGATAAAAATATTTAGAAACACAAAAACTGTCAGGTCGAGCGGAGTCGAGGAATGTCAGGTCGAGCGGAGTCGAGACCTCAATAAAAAAACTATACAATGAACTTATACTATGTTTATTTATTGATTTGTTCTGATGGGTTAACATGCACAGGAGTCATTAATAATTTATCAAGACGAATGGAAGAACACGACAAGGGCTTAAACAAAACATGTTTTACATACAAAAGGAGGCCTTTAAAGCTCATTTTTAATCAGGAGTTCAAAGATGTTGAGCAAGCTATCTTTTTTGAAAAGAAAATTAAAAAATGGAGCGCAAAAAAGAAATTGGCTTTAGCAAATAAAGAGTACGATTTATTACAATTATTAGCACAATGCCGAAATGAAACACATTCTAAATTTAAATAACAAAATAGGTCTCGACTCCGCTCGACCTGACAATCAATGTTAATATGATAAAATTCTTTCGTAAAATCCGCCAACAGTTACTATCAGAAGGTAAAACCGGTAAGTATCTAAAATATGCCATTGGTGAAATCATTCTAGTAGTTATCGGTATTTTAATAGCCTTACAAATAAACAATTGGAATGAAAACCGAAAAAACAGGATAACAGAAGCAGACTACTACTGTAGAATTTTAGACGATTTTGAACTCAATGAAAAATTAATTGATGAAACTGCAGAACTCACAACGCACAAAATTAAGCTATGTAAAGAGCTGATTTTAGATTTAAATACCATACCCAATAAAAGAAGTGATATACTGAACAAATTTGTATTGGCCTTGAGACAAGACGTTTTTGTGCCTAGCAATATTGCCTTTGAAGAGATTACATCCTCTGGCCAGCTAAAGCTGTTAACAGATTTAGAACTTAAAAACAGATTGATTCAGCACAGTACATTTTTAAACAATATTTTAAACTTGCTGCAAGAGAACAGGAATGAAATTATTAGCAGAATGGGAGATTTTGATTCAGTAACTAATTTTGGCTTTCAAGATTTAGATTATCTGAATAATGTGCTTGACAAAGAACATTTAGACCTATTTCCAAAAAACAACTGGAACAACGAACCTAATAACCCGTTATTTTTAAAGTTTCAAGACAATCTGGTTTTTTTTGTAGGCATGCTTGTTAGGCAAAAACAGCATTTAGCTAATTTAAAGATCGAAATGCAAGAACCTTTAAAATTGTTACAAGCCAAAAAATGTCAATAACGTAAGACTAACCAACCCATGATAAAATTCTTTAGAAACACAAAAACTGTCAGGTCGAGCGGAGTCGAGGAATGTCAGGTCGAGCGGAGTCGAGGAATGTCAGGTCGAGCGGAGTCGAGACCTCAATAAAAAAACTATACAATGAACTTATACTATGTTTATTTATTGCTTTGTTCTGATGGGTTAACATACACAGGAGTCACCAATAATTTATCAAGACGAATGGAAGAACATAACAAGGGCTTAAACAAAACATGTTTTACATATAAAAGGAGGCCTTTAAAGCTCATTTTCAATCAGGAGTTCAATGATGTTGAGCATGCTATCTTTTTTGAAAAGAAAATTAAAAAATGGAGCGCAAAAAAGAAATTGGCTTTAGCAAATAAAGAGTACGATTTATTACAATTATTAGCACAATGCCGAAATGAAACACATTCTAAATTTAAATAACAAAATAGGTCTCGACTCCGCTCGACCTGACAATCACTGTTAATATGATAAAATTCTTTAGAAAAATTAGGCTAAATATGATTAAAGAAAGTCGAGCAAGTAAATATCTTCTTTATGCCATTGGCGAAATTATTCTTGTAGTTATTGGTATTCTGATAGCCTTGCAAATAAATAACTGGAACGAAGATCAAAAAGCCAATGACAAACAAACATTAATTTTAAAAGAGCTAGTAAATTCAATAAACAACGATTTAAGTGAATATGAAAAATATCTAGACCCAAGACTAAAGAAAAAGAAAAGCGGTATTGATAGTCTTGAGGCTTATATTCTTGGTAACAAAGCAATCGAAGATTCCCTTTTCTTTAAATTTTTCAACAAGATACAACAAGATGTTCATTTTCGTTATGGAAATGGTCCTTTTGAAGCTCTTAAGTCTAGTGGTTTGGATTTAATTAGTAATGATGCCTTAAGATCACAAATCAATAATACCTACACAGGTGATTTACCTAATGTGGTATTATTTGCCAATGAGTTATACTATGAGACCAAACCCAAAATAGATGAGTTGTACTATAAATTTATAGGAATCAAACCTATTTATCTTGCAGATGGAACAAAAACCCTTGCTGAAACCTTAATTGTCGATGATATACTAAACAATCAAGATTTTCTTTTGGCTTTTCATTTAGAAAAAAACAAATACGAACAATTCATATCTCGATTAGAACAAATTAGAACTATTTTATTTGGCATAAAGTCAGCAATAAAAAAAGAATTAGAAATAAAATAATCAAAGCACCAACCAACCCATGATAAAATTCTTTAGAAAGATTAGACAAAATTTACTGTCAGAAGGTAAAACCAGCCCGAATGACTCGGTCGGGCGGGCAGGTAAATATCTAAAATATGCCATTGGCGAAATCATTTTAGTTATGATTGGTATTCTTTTAGCACTTCAGGTAAATGACTGGAATACCAAGCGATTATTAAAATCCAAAGAGCAGGTCTATTTAAAACAAATTAGAATTAGCTTAAACAATGATTTAGAAAGCATAAAAGAAGTAAAAGAATTTAATGCTGATAAAGCTTCTTACATAGACACAACCTATGTAGTGTTAGAACAGTCTTCAAACCCTGAAAAATATATACCTGTAATTACTGATTATATGTATGTAATAGCTGAATTTAATGTTTTTGAACCTAACAATATTGCTTTTGAAAATATGATAGCTTCAGAAAATATTGACCTTATTACTAATATGGAGTTAAGAAAAAACCTTTCACTATACTATAAAAGAGATTTTGAGAATAGTACCCAAGAGCGTATTAAAGAGCAAACGCGGCAATTTGTAGATTACATTATGCCTAAACTAACCAGCAGACAATTTGTAAAAGAATTGATGAAACACGATTCTCATTTACCTGATATTTCAGAGACTAATATACATAGTGATACACAAGTTTATGCGCATCTTTTTATTATGATTGCAAATATGGATGGTCAAAATGAACTTTTAGATACTACTACTGAAGAAATAAAACGTTTACTAGATTTAATTGATAATAATCTAAAATCATAGGCATGATAAAATTCTTTAGAAAAATTAGGCAAAATATGATTAAAGAAAATCGAGCAAGTAAATATTTACTTTATGCCATTGGCGAAATCATCCTTGTTGTAATAGGAATTTTGATTGCTTTGAGTATTAATAATTGGAATGAAAAACAAAAAGATTTAAAGCAGGAACAATTAATTTTAAAACAATTAAAAAGTGAATATCAAAGCAATCTCGTGCAACTAGAAGAGAAAATTCTAATGCGTAATCAAGGATTAGAGGCTTGTAACAATTTACTCAATCAAATTGATCATCCAGAATCAATTAATGAAGGTGAACTTTACAAATCGCTTTCGTTAATAATGAGAGACCCAACATTTGACCCTATTAAAAATGATATTGTAGGTTCAGAAAAATTACGTCTTATACAAAATCAAGAGTTAACTAGTATTTTATCAAATTGGTCTTCCGAAGTCTATCAAGTTCAAGAGCTAGAACTAGAATATAAAAAATTTCGCACCGAAATAATTATTCCCTGTTATATGAGGCTTGGTGTTTCAAGAAATCTTAATAATGCACTCTGGAAGGATGGATATACGCCTACTGAAGCACTAGACAAAAAATACAATCACAAGTTCACCATAAAACCAACCAAAAAAGATTTAGACTTTTTAAAAGTCCTGAATGATGTTGAATTAGAAGGTATAATTGGACAGGTAATAACATTTAATCAAATAACCAATCTCCAATCGCAAACATTAAGAGATAGAATAATAAATATGCTTGCAGTAATTGAAAACGAGATTGATAAAGAATAGTAAAATACCAACAATGATAAAATTCTTTAGATTATCGCAACAAAATTTTGCAAAGCAAAATCAAAGGTCTAGTAGAGTCCTTATGAAAATGGGGATGGTGGAGATAGCCGCTTGCGGAAAGTACAAAATTAAAATGTGTGAAATATGATTAAGTTTTTTAGACATATACGTTACAACCTTATGGAACAAAACAAAACCGGAAAGTATCTTAAATACGCTTTAGGAGAAATTATTCTTGTAGTAATAGGAATACTAATCGCATTAGGAATCAATAATTAGAATAACGATAAAAACCTTATACGTAAGGAAACATCTCTTTTAATTGAAATGAAATCGAATTTAGAATCGGATTTAGAAGGATTAAAGTGGGATATTAATAAAAATGAAAAACTATTAAAAGCCAACCAAATTGTTCTTAATAGTTTAAATAATGGCGTTTATCATGATACTTTAAATCTATATTACACATGGATAAAAGGAAACACTGTCTTTGTTAACAATACGTCAGCCTACAAAAATTTAGAATCCCTTGGAATCAATATTATAAAAAATGACAGCCTACGAATAAAAATCACAAATTTATATTCTACACGATATGAATACATAAGGTATATAGAACAAGTAAGAGATGAGAAATTTCAATATGAACAAATTATACCTCAAATTAATAAGCACTTAAGATTAACTTCTGAAAATTTATATCAACCAATTAATTTTGAAGAGCTCTCACGGAATAATGAATTTAAGTCCGTTATTAAATTAAATTGTGATTTGAGAAATTATATAATCATAACATATAAAGATATAGAGAAAATGATTTCTGAACTTATTGATGCAATTGTATTAGAACTTAAATAAAAAAATAACGAAAGCACAACAAAGAACTGAATTAAGAACCAAGCAAAGTTACTAGCATCAGTCTGCAACTAAACTAGAGTCAAATAATTAATCTGCAAGGATAAAAAACCAATAATCTAAATTTAAAAATGATATGAATTGTCAAAAAATAAAAGTCATTATGATTTTCATGGTGCTACTACAAACATCTTTAGTCTATTCGCAAGAAACATATCAAGATATTTTAGGAAGAACCTATGAGCCGGCAGACCAAGAATTGTATGAAACCATTGTGTCATTAGATAAAAAACTATTTGATGCTTACAATTCCTGCGATATGGAGACGCAAGCTGCACTATATTCAGAAGATATAGAATTCTTTCATGATAAAGGCGGCCTGTCTACCTCAAAAGAAAAACTGTTGTTAGCCCTTAAAAATAACATTTGCTACAAAACAACCAGAACACTCATAAAAGGTAGTATAGAGGTGTACCCTATAAAAGATTACGGAGCTATCGAAATAGGGTATCATACTTTCAATGATAAAAAAACACCAGAAATTAAATCAAAAGCAAGCAGGTTTATTCTAGTTTGGAAAAAAACAGATGATAACTGGACCGTTACAAGAGTTATCAGTCTTCATTAAAAATAATGAAAGCAAAACACCGGATAAAATTTAATGCTAGTTTCTAGCCTATTTACCAAAGCCCTAGCGGATTTTCTATTCGGTTTATATTTGCTAAATTAGGTGCTTAAACACGCCATAGCTCAAATACAAACATGTTGGCACTTATTTAAGAAAAATATGAATAATAAAAAGACGTATATATTTTTATTAATGACCTTTATTTGGTCTTGGACTTTTTGGGTTTTAGGTCTAAATTATTTTACCAACGGAATCAATCAAGAATCAATCGGAAAATTTTTAATATTCTTTTTTACGGGTTTATATGGACCTACAATTAGCGCAATTGTAACGACACTACTTTTTGATGGACTTAAAGGTGTATTGAATTTACTTAAGAAAGTGTTTATTTGGAATATTCCCTTTAAAAACTATTTATACATAATACTATTACCTATAATTTTTGTCATTATTGCAATTGGATTATATAGCATATTTATTGGAGACATTGGGAGTTTTGACAAAGCAGCTTTTCTTTCAATTCCCAGTGTATTATGGGCTGGTTTTTATGCTGGACCTTTAGGCGAAGAACTAGGGTGGAGGGGTTTCTTATTACCTGAATTACAAAAAAAACATTCTAACTTAAAAAGCGCAATCATAATTGGAGTTATATGGTTTATTTGGCATATTCCACTTTGGTGGGCGCCATTTGGCACGTTAGTTAGTGGAGAATCAATTTCTTTTTTAACTGTAACAGCTTATTTTCTAATGCTAATCTGTTTATCAATAATAATCACTTGGTTGGTAATTAATTCTAAAGGAAGCGTTCTAGTTGCAATCTTATTTCACTTATCAATTAATGCAGGAATAGCATTGCTGTTTTTCCCTGAATTGGGTGTAGATTTTAAAAAAGTACATTTATTGTCCAGTATTGGTATGCTTATATTTACAGGAATATTGATTGCTAAAAATAAATTAAAAACAAGTGCCAACAATAGCTACCTTTCAGGCATTAAAGATTAAGCTGGTTTTTGGGTAAAACCCAACCAAAACAAAAACCACGAATACCTAGAGTTAGTGGTTTTTTATATCTCAAGCTTATCATTTAATTTGATATATTAGTGCTATAGGTTGGATATAATCAATGATTATATTCATTTGTTGTACACAAGCTCTGAAAAGCCAACCGCACAGTCAAGTACATTTCATTTTGCTCGTGCCTCACAAAATAAAAAGAACTTGCCTTTTCCCAACGCTCACCCAAAAAATATTTAGAGACTTGATATAAAAATCGCAAATTAAATATATATTTGCTAAAAATAGGTCAAACCTAATATTGATAAAATCAAAAAAATGGCAAGTTTTGGACATTTCATAAAAACCGAAAGGGAAAAAAGAGAGTGGACTCAAACTGAATTTGGAGCGAAAATTGGAATTAATTCGAGTGCAATTAGTCGAATTGAGAATGGAACGCAAAAATTCAGTAAGACAAAACTCGAATCATTATCGAAATTATTCAACCTCGATATGCAAAATGTAACAGACTTATTTTTTGCTGACAAATTTGCACGAGAAGCTTTTAAATATAAATGCTCTGAATCAATTTTTAGTGTAGCAGAAGATACAGCCAACTACTTAAGAAATACCAATATCAAACAAGGAAAATTAAAATTTGAAAATGAGTAAAAAAAATACTGTAATAGACCTTTTTTGTGGTTGTGGTGGATTATCACAAGGATTTATTGATGCAGGATATGAAATATCACTTGGTATAGACAAATGGGAAGATGCAATTGAAACATTCAACTTTAATCATAAAGGCTCTAAAGGAATTGTTGCTGATTTACTCGCAATTAATCCAAAGAATATTTCAAAAAATGAAAATATTGGTAAAGTTGACGTGATTATTGGAGGTCCGCCTTGTCAAGGTTTTTCTATTGCAGGAAAAAGAATCATAGAAGATGAGAGAAACCAACTTTATAAAACCTTTGTAAATTTCGTTGAATATTTTCAACCAAAAGCCTTTCTAATGGAAAATGTTCCTAACATTATGTCTATGGGAAAAGGAGCTATCAAAAAACAAATAATCAAAGATTTTGAAAAATTAGGATATAAAGTTTCACATCAAATTCTATTAGCATCTGATTATGGAGTGCCTCAAAATAGAAAAAGAGCATTTTTTGTTGGACTAAAAGACAATGTAGAATTTGAATTCCCGATTCCAACAACACCAAATAAAAAAATTACATCAAAAGAAGCAATATCTGATTTAACCGAACATACATTACCTGATGGGTCACCATATTTAAGTAAATATGAAAGCTCATATCAGAAACAAATGCGAAACGGTAATAAAGTTGTTTTTAACCATCAAATCACAGAACATAAAGAAAAAACAATAGAAATAATTGCAATGGTTCCTGATGGTGGTAATTATAAAAACTTACCCAAAGAATTACATACAACAAGAAAAGTAAATATTGCTTGGACAAGACTCAATAGTCAAAAACCAAGTTTTACAATTGATACAGGTCATAACCATCATTTTCATTATGAGTTTAATCGTGTACCTACTGCAAGGGAAAGTGCTAGATTACAGTCATTTCACGATGATTTTATTTTTCGTAAGGGAAAGACTAGTCAATTAAAACAAATTGGTAATGCAGTCCCACCATTATTAGCAAAAGAATTGGCAAAAAAACTAATAAGCTATTTATAAATGTACAATCCAGAAAACCAATATAGATGTACGATAATTAGAGGAAAAGCTCAAAAGGATTTAGACAATCTATTACCAGCTTATGCGAACTTTATTAATGATGTTTGTCCAACTGACAAAACTAATTTTGATAATAGCTTCAATGATTATTTATCTAATATATTTTATGAATCAGATTTCATCGATTTATCAAATAATTACCAAAAAACAATTAGGAATCACATAACTGAAATTGCAGGTAAATTATTTGGTCTTTTTTATATGAAAGAAGATACAGTTTATGAATCTGAATCTTGTGCTAAATTAGTTGAAGATAATGACCAGCCAGCTTTCTTTAAAAATCTCTGTTTGAATTTTCAATTTCCAAATGGAACTCAAAAGATTCAAACAATTCAAGAAAGAATTGATAATCAAATAAAACTCAAACCATTTCATTTTATACTTTCTCTTTTAAAAAAGGCTAAAATTAAATCTATTATAATCACAAATGATGAAATAGAATATTATGTATTGAATTCAAAAGACGTCTTACAAGGAGAAGTAAATACGGAAGATGTTTTAAATACCATAATAGAAAGAAGAAAAAAGGGAATAGTTAAAAAGGTCGAACGTGGGACAAGACACAGGCAACATTTAAGAGAGCAAATAAATCTACTTGAACTATCTAATTTAATAAGAGTAGAAGGTGAAAATGTATTACTTAATTCTTATGAACACGTTGCTATTGAATTATTTATTAAAACAGTTGATGAACCTCTAAACTTTGATATTTACAAATATGATTTATCAAATAGTGCAGAGAAGAAAAGAATGTATCAAGATTGGTCAAAGTATTTCGGTAGCGTAAATATATCTGACTATAATTTACTAACAACTTCAGTAGAAGCTCTTCAACAAAAAGAAGATATTCCAATAAAACCCAAACCAAAGAAAGGTGTTGACCATACAATATTAGGTGATGCAGGTGAAGAATTTGTTTATCAAATAGAAAAAGAAAGAGTTAATGCATATAACCCAAGATTAACTAATAAAGTAATTATGCTTGGTAAACAAAGAGGAATTGGTTATGATATTTCCTCTGTAGAAGCAAACGAAAATATTGAAGACCCTGAATTTGCTCGCTTTATAGAAGTCAAATCAACCAAGCGAACTACTGTTCCGTCTATGAGTGACAAAACTTGGGTAGACACAATTAATTTAACGAGAAAAGAATGGGTAGCAGCAAAGCAATATAGAGATGCTTTTAATATTTATCGTGTATATTTTACACCAAACGAAACAGTTATTAGAAAGATAAATAATCCGTTTGAAAAGAATGAATCAGGTATAATAAGAGTTTTACCAACTATGTATAGGATGGATTTCTTTTCTAAATCAATAGATAAACAATATTAAATTATGAGAAAATTAAAAGTAGCTTCATTTTTCAGCGGATGTGGTGGTTCTGATTTAGGGATAGTTGGTGGATTTAAATTTTTAGATAAATCATACGATAAATTACCATTTGAAATCACTTATGCGATTGATAATGATAAATATGCAGTAGAAACATATAATGAGAATTTTAAACATCCAGCTATCTTGGATAACATCAAAAATGTTGAAAAAGAATCATTACCAGACTTTGATATCTTAATTGGTGGATTTCCTTGTCAATCTTTTAGTACAGTCAACCCAACTAAAGACACTAATGATGAAAGAGCTAATTTGTACAAAGAATTAGTAGAAATTGTTAACGTCAAAAAACCTGATTTTTTTGTTTTGGAAAATGTTAAAGGATTAACAACTTTACAAAAAGGAGCTATTTTAAAAAAAGTTATTAAAGACTTTAAAGGTTCAGGATATAAAGTAAAACATAAAATATTACTTGCATCAAACTTTGGAATACCTCAAAAGAGAGAGAGAGTTTTTATAATCGGAATTAAAAATAATATAGATACGGAATATAGTTATCCAAAAGAGACTCATAATGAGAATAATTGGGTTGCTTTAAACTCTGTAATAGATTCTTTGATTCCTACAGATGAAAAATTTTATTTTTCTGAAAGAGCGGTTCAAGGTATGAAAAATGCGAAAAAAAATATGAAAAGAGGTCTTTATCAAGATTTGAATAAACCTTGCTTGACAATTACTTCTCATTTAGCAAAAACGAGTTTAAACTCAAGAGACCCAGTTTTATTAGTTAATCCTGAAAAAGAACTTTATCGAAGATTTACACCAAGAGAAGCAGCACGTATTCAGTCTTTTCCTGATAATTTCATTTTCCCTGTTAGTGATACTCAAGCTTATAGACAAATCGGAAATGCGATACCACCAGTGTTAATGTGGCACGTGATGAAATCATTGAGTGAATCAATAAACAGTTTAAAAAAGCCAACGCTCAAAAGCCATACACATTTACAATTCGCTACAGCCAACGCTAAACCAAAAATTGAAAAAGAGTATGTCTTTGCCAACGCTGAAAAACAAGTTGACGAAAAAAAGCCAGTGTACAACAATGTATAAAAATAATAGCGGTTTAATCGCTAAAACGAAAGTAAGTAAATATAATAAAGGTATGTATTTAACCGAAAAGTTAGTGCGTGAAAATCCGCTACTATTCTTATACTAGACCGTTGTAGCCAATTTGAACAACAGCATTTTATGAAAAATAATCGCACATTTTTAGTAACATTTTTAATAATATTAATCATAATGACAGGATGTAAATCTGATAAGTCGGAATTGGATAAAATGGTTGAATTCGGACAAAAATATACTGATGCTTGGAACAGTAAAGTGCCAGAAAAAATGGCTTCATTTTATGCAGAGGGCGGAACTTTAACTGTGAATAACGGAACACCAGCAGTCGGAAGAAAACAATTAGCAGAAACGGCTAACTCATATATGGAGGCATTTCCTGATATGGTTTTGACAATGGACAGTCTAACAATAGAAAATGACAGTTTCAGATACTATTGGACATTTAAAGGAACCAATACTGGACCGAATGGAACTGGAAATAAAGTTGACTTCAGCGGATTTGAGGAATGGACAATGAATGACCAAGGACTCGTTCAAAAATCAATCGGAACATACAATGCGGTTGATTATGAAAAACAACTAAATGGAAATTAAATAAAACATCCTACAGTCATTCAAAACATAAAAATATGAATCTTGGAAAACTATTTTGGACATCAGGTTCCATATTAATAAATATAACAATCGGAATTTATATTTATTTATCGAGCAAAGCACCATTAAACCCAATGGAAAGACATAATTACGTGAATGAAAATTGGGATGTATATGGTATGCATTGGAAAGTGGAATTTCTTTTTATGACATTTATAGCAATTGGTGCATTATACTTTGCTTTTAATCTTAAGAAAATAAGCTGGACGATAATTTCCGTTGGACAACTGATTCTACTATCTACTTATCCAATAATGCTAGGTGGATATGAAAATACATCCTTTGAAATGTCCCAAATGGCAAATCAAATGGCAACTGTTGTTTTTGTATTTGGAAATTTGATTTTTTTAGGTGGACTTCTAAAGCTATACTCATCTGACATTAATTTAAAAAAATGGCTAAAATGGACTGCAATAGCACTTTCAGGAATTACATTTTTGACTTTCTTAATGACATTTATCGGAATTATTGATTGGAGACAAGCAATGATGATAGGACCTTTAATTAATGTGCTTTATCTAATCAATGCCTATTACGGAATGAAATTAAAACTGGAATAAGCTATAAGCAATTGCCCGCCACAAACTTGTTATACTGTCCCAACCCTTAACATCGGGAACCTCCTATCATCAGTCTTCAACAAATAACCAAATCAACACACTCCCGTCTCCCGTCATCTGTCTTCGGTCTTAACCAGCCCACAGAAAACTAAACTTTTTGTTTCCACTAACGCCAACTATAATTATATTTGCAGCCTGCAAAAACCACTGTCTTGGTTCTTGCTACTTGAATCTAATGATCTAAAAAAAATGAAAGCAGGAATAGTAGGATTACCAAACGTAGGGAAATCAACCTTATTTAATTGTTTAAGCAATGCCAAAGCACAAAGTGCCAACTTTCCGTTTTGTACCATTGAACCCAATATTGGTGTGGTAAACGTACCAGATCCTAGGCTTCAAAAACTAGAAGAATTGGTCAATCCAGAGCGTGTTGTTCCAGCAACTGTTGAAATTGTAGATATTGCTGGTTTGGTAAAAGGAGCCAGTAAAGGTGAGGGGTTAGGTAACCAGTTTTTGGCAAACATCCGTGAGACAGACGCTATTTTGCACGTGTTACGCTGTTTTGATAATGACAATATTGTACACGTTGATGGTAACGTAAATCCTATTCGCGACAAGGAAACCATTGATATGGAATTGCAGCTAAAAGATTTAGAAACTGTTGAAAAAAAGTTAGACAAAGTAAAACGCGCTGCCAAAACTGGTAATAAAGATGCTCAAAAAGAAGAAGCCGTTTTATTAAAAATAAAAGCCGGTTTAGAAGCAGGGCAATCAGTACGTGCTTTAGAGTTTTCAGAAGATGATGATAAAGACTTTGTAAAACCAGCGCAGTTCATTACTGATAAACCCGTTATGTACGTGTGTAATGTAGATGAAGGTTCGGCAGTTTCAGGTAATGCCTATGTTGAAACCGTTCGCGAAGCTGTAAAAGACGAGCAAGCAGAAGTATTAGTCTTGGCTGTTGGTACCGAAGCCGATATTAATGAATTAGACGATTACGAAGAGCGCCAGATGTTTTTATCGGATATTGGACTAGATGAACCAGGTTCGGCAAAACTCATTCGTGGTGCTTACAAATTATTGAATCAGCAAACCTATTTCACAGCAGGTGTGAAGGAAGTCCGCGCTTGGACGATTGATATAGGTGCTACTGCGCCTCAAGCCGCAGGCGTTATCCACACCGATTTTGAAAAAGGCTTTATTCGTGCCGAAGTAATTGCCTATGATGATTACGTACAATACGGTAGCGAAGCCAAAGTAAAAGAAGCTGGTAAAATGCGTGTTGAAGGCAAAAACTACATTGTTAAAGATGGTGACGTTATGCACTTCTTATTTAACGTATAGAAACAGGTATAGTCAAAAATAAAAGCTCTTGATTTTCAAGAGCTTTATGGTTTTTATATGATATGTTAGGCTACTTAAAACCGGTATCGCAAGGATAAGCCTGTGTACTCTTTACCTTGAAAGTCAATACCATTTACAGGAAGCACGGACATTTTATGTTTGCGTTTTTTATGTAAATGTGGAATAAAATAGCCTGATAGTGCTCCAAGGCCATAACCAATTAAAACATCAGTTAAAAAATGCTGACCAGCTTGAATTCTTAAGAATCCAACCGCAGCTGGCAATAGTGCGGCACCAGCATAAAAATAAGGGATTTTAGATGAGCCAGGGTTAAAATCCTGATAGACTTTAGCTACAAAAAAAGTAGCCGTAGCCGTCATCAAGGTATGCCCAGAAAAAAATGATCGTTGACCACTGGCACCAACACGTCTATCATAGTCATAATCCTCTGCATATACGTAAGGTCGGCTCTTGTCAACCAGTCCGGCAGTAATGGTGTACATGGCGCCAGAAGTGGCCATGGTTTCTAGGAATATTCCTAAAACCAAACCACTATTATCATTCACTTCATCATCAAAAAACAAAGCTAGGGGAGCGGCAAATGATAAATAAAATGGGATATCACTTATTTTTCCAGCAGTTTCTGATGAGTTTCCTGCTGCCCAACGGTTTATACCACTTATATTATCTTCATCAGCGACTATAGATTGTAATTCAGCATCACTAATGCCATCTTTATTAATTATAAAATATAATCCTAAACCATTAGCTGCCATAGCTGTTCCTGTCCATATACCATCTCTAGTCCAATTCCATTCATAAGGCGGATTTTCACCGGTATCAATCTGTTGCGCAAAGGTTGTTTGACATGAAAAAAATAGAACTAATACTAATATTGTGATTCGCATAAATAAAACTTTTGGTTAAAATTACAAGCATAGTCACAACGCTTTTAATTCGATTACTAAAAAAATTAGCGCAATTAGATTTTTAGTGCTTTCAAATACCTACCTCATGAAATGAAAGCACCAATGTTCTCAACAAATCAGGCAATTTTTTTGTTAATTACTTTAATAAAATCGGGTTTCATTTTTTACTATGAAAATGTATATTAGCAAGGTCTCAAAAAATTCACTTTCACAATGGCTCAAGAAACCAAATATACTGAAGAAAACATACGCTCACTAGACTGGAAAGAGCACATCCGCATGCGACCTGGTATGTATATCGGGAAATTGGGTGATGGTTCTTCGGGTGATGATGGTATTTATATTCTTCTTAAAGAGGTTTTAGACAATTCCATTGATGAATACGTGATGGGAGCTGGAAAAACTATTGAAATTTCAGTTCATGGTAATAAAGTAACTGTTCGCGATTATGGTCGTGGTATTCCGCTAGGTAAAGTAGTGGATGTGGTTTCTAAAATGAATACCGGTGGAAAGTATGATAGTAAGGCGTTTAAAAAATCGGTGGGACTAAATGGTGTTGGAACAAAAGCGGTTAATGCCTTATCCAGTTATTTTAGGGTAGAATCAACACGTGATAATAAATCAGCTTCGGCTGAATTTGAACAAGGAAATCTGACTAATGAGGAGCTGTTAGATGATACATCTAGACGAAAAGGTACCAAGGTATCCTTTGTACCAGATGACACCATATTTAAAAACTACAAATACCGTAATGAGTATGTCATTAAAATGCTCAAAAATTATGTGTATTTAAATCCTGGATTGACCATTGTTTTTAATGGTGAAAAATATTACAGTGAAAATGGTTTAAAGGATTTATTGAGTGAAAACATCAAGGATTCTGACTTATTGTATCCAATAATTCATTTAAAAGGTGATGACATAGAAGTAGCCTTAACACACAGTAAAACACAATACTCTGAAGAATATCATTCTTTTGTAAATGGACAAAACACCACCCAAGGCGGAACCCATCTAGCTGCTTTTCGTGAAGCGCTGGTAAAAACCATACGGGAATTTTATGGCAAAAACTATGATGCCTCTGATGTTAGAAAATCGGTAGTATCTGCTGTGTCTATAAAAGTTATGGAGCCTGTTTTTGAAAGTCAAACCAAAACTAAATTAGGTTCAACCGATATGGGTGGCGATTTACCAACGGTAAGAACCTATATCAACGATTTTGTTAAAACGTATTTAGATAACTATCTGCATAAAAACCCGGATACAGCTGAAAAAATCCAACGCAAAATCTTGCAGGCTGAACGTGAGCGCAAAGAATTATCAGGCATCAGAAAACTAGCTAAAGATCGTGCTAAAAAAGCCAGTTTACACAACAAGAAATTACGCGATTGCCGTGTGCATTTTGGTGACACTAAAAATGAACGCAATTTAGAAACTACTTTATTTATTACAGAGGGTGATTCGGCATCGGGTAGTATTACCAAGTCACGTGATGTAAATACGCAAGCCGTATTTAGTTTAAAAGGAAAACCTTTAAACTGCTACGGTTTGAGTAAAAAAATTGTGTATGAAAATGAAGAGTTTAATTTATTGCAAGCAGCTTTAAATATAGAAGAATCACTTGAGGATTTGCGTTACAATAATGTTGTAATTGCAACAGATGCTGATGTTGATGGTATGCACATTCGCTTATTATTAATAACATTTTTCCTTCAGTTTTTCCCTGAACTCATAAAAGAAGGTCACTTGTATATTTTGCAAACACCCTTGTTTCGAGTTCGTAATAAAAAGAAAACTATTTATTGCTATTCCGAAGAAGAGCGTCAAAATGCTATTGAAGAATTAAAACCAAAACCAGAAATAACCCGATTTAAAGGTTTAGGTGAAATTTCACCAGATGAATTTAAACACTTCATTGGTGAAGATATTCGTTTAGATCCTGTTATGTTAGATGACGATATGTCAATTGAAGAACTACTGCAATTCTACATGGGTAAAAACACACCAGACAGACAAGAGTTTATAATCAATAACCTTAAAGTTGAATTAGATTTAGTAGAAGACACACCATGAGAACCAATAACGAAAAAGTAAAAAGTGTCATCATTGGGGTATATTTCATTATGATTGTATTGGCTATCACATCAATTTTTGTGTTTAATGCTGTTACAGGTCTTGAAGTCAACCCACTTATTCTATTTTTGGTGGTTCTAGGTATTTTTGGAATATTATTCTTTTTGGTGCATCGTGTTGCAAAATATTTTGAATATGATAGTGATGGGGCAAAATTAATTTTATTAAATAAAGGCTTGTTACTTTCCGATAGATTCAACTACAGAGAACATAAACTTGAAACCAGTAAGCATGAACTTGTAGGTTTTAAGATGTATAATTTTTTTCTCTATAAAGAGTTGGTAGTATTCATCAAATGGGATGGACATGAGAGTGTCAAAAAATATAGATTTAATATTACTTTGGTCGCTAGAAAAAAGCGTAAATACATGAAACAGTCTTTGAGCAAAACGGTTAAATTAAATAAAAGAGCAAATAATTAATGAGCGAAGCGAACGACGATTTGATTAATGAACAGGAAGACAATAACGAAACCATTACCAGAGTAACTGGTATGTACAAAGATTGGTTTCTAGATTATGCATCATATGTTATATTAGAACGTGCCGTACCAGCAATTGAGGACGGCTTTAAGCCTGTACAGCGACGTATTATGCACTCCATGAAAGATTTGGATGATGGTCGTTACAACAAGGTTGCAAATATTGTAGGTCATACCATGCAATACCATCCTCATGGTGATGCTAGTATTGCTGATGCTATGGTGCAAATTGGTCAGAAAGATTTACTAATAGATACTCAAGGAAACTGGGGAAATATTCTAACTGGTGATAGTGCAGCGGCATCGCGTTATATTGAAGCACGACTTTCAAAATTTGCTTTAGATGTTGTTTACAATCCAAAAGTAACCGAATGGTCTGCAAGTTATGATGGCAGACGAAAAGAGCCTGTTAATTTACCCGTAAAATTTCCCTTATTATTAGCTCAAGGTGGTGAAGGAATTGCTGTAGGCTTATCTACAAAAATACTCCCACACAATTTTCTTGAATTGGTTGATGCTTCCATAAAACACTTACAAGGCAAGCGTTTTAAAATTGTTCCTGATTTTCCAACTGCTGGAATAGCTGATTTTACAGATTATAAAGATGGTTTGCGTGGTGGTAAAGTTAGGATTAGAGCAAAAATTTCACAGCTAGATAAAAATACTTTAGTTATTACCGAAATTCCATTTGGAACTAATACATCTTCTCTAATTGATTCTATCCTAAAAGCCAATGATAAAGGTAAAATTAAAATAAAGAAGATAGAAGATAATACGGCAGCTGATGTTGAAATATTGGTGCATTTACCAAGTGGTATTTCTCCAGATAAAACCATTGACGCATTATATGCCTTTACCAATTGTGAAACATCAATCTCACCTTTAGGCTGTGTGATTGAAGATAATAAACCCTTGTTTATTGGTGTTTCAGAAATGTTACGTCGTTCAACCGATCATACAGTTCAGCTACTTAAAAATGAGTTGGAAATTAAACTCGGCGAGTTTGAAGAACAATGGCATTTTGCTTCTTTAGAGCGTATTTTTATAGAAAATAGAATCTATCGAGATATAGAAGAGGAAGAAACATGGGAAGGTGTTATTCAAGCCATTGACAAAGGCTTACAACCTCATATAAAACACTTAAAACGTGCGGTTACTGAAGAGGATATTGTTCGATTGACAGAAATTCGAATAAAGCGTATTTCAAAGTTTGATATTGATAAGGCTCAACAAAAAATTGATGCTCTTGAAGAACAAATAGCTGAAGTAAAGCATCATCTGGCAAATTTAATTGATTATGCTATTGCTTATTTTGAACGTCTTAAAAAAGAATATGGAAGCGGTAAAGAGCGCAAAACAGAAATCAGAACCTTTGATGACGTTGATGCTACAAAAGTTGTTATTAGAAATACAAAGCTATATGTAAATAGGGCAGAAGGTTTCATTGGTACGTCACTACGAAAAGACGAGTATGTTTGCGATTGTAGTGATATTGATGACATCATAGTTTTTACCAAAGAAGGTACAATGATGGTGACCAAAGTGGATTCTAAAACCTTTGTTGGCAAAGATATTATTCATGTAGCAGTCTTTAAGAAGAAAGACAAGCGAACAATTTACAATATGATATACCGCGATGGCAAAAGTGGTCCAACCTACGTAAAACGTTTTGCAGTGACTTCTGTAACTAGAGATCGTGAATATGATATGACCAATAGAAATAAAAACTCTGTGGTTTGGTATTTTTCTGCAAATCCAAATGGTGAAGCCGAAGTGGTCACGGTTTATTTACGTCAGGTAGGAAGTATTAAGAAGTTAAAATGGGATTTGGACTTTGCCGATGTACTCATTAAAGGTCGTGCATCTAAAGGAAATATTGTAACAAAATATGCTGTCAAGAAAATTGAATTGAAAGAAAAAGGGGTTTCTACATTGAAGCCAAGAAAAATTTGGTTTGATGATACCGTTCAGCGTTTAAATGTAGATGGAAGAGGCGAATTAGTTGGTGAATTTAGAGGCGAAGACAGGATATTGATAATCAAGCAATCAGGAACCATTAAAACAATCATTCCAGAAGTAACAACTCATTTTGATGATGATATGATAGTCATGGAAAAATGGATTCCTAAAAAGCCTATTTCTGCCGTTTATTTTGATGGTGAAAAGGAACGCTATTATGTCAAACGTTTTTTAGTTGAAAACGAAGGAAAAGAAGAAAGCTTTATTTCAGATCATCCAAATTCGCAATTGGAAATAGTTTCAACAGACTGGAAACCTATGGCAGAAGTTGAATTTACTAAAGAACGCGGTAAAGATAGAAAAGACAATCTTGAAGTTAATTTAGAAGAATTCATAGCTATTAAGGGTATTAACGCTTTAGGAAATCAATTGACAAAGGATAAAGTAAATCAAGTGAATTTATTGGACCCTTTGCCTTATGAAGCACCCGAAGAAGTTCATGCTGAAGATATTGAAGTTATAGATGAAACGGCTGTTACCAGTGAAAAAGAAGAAGATACTAGCGCAGATTCAAATTCTAAAACTAAAGAAGATGACGCTTCAGATAAATTGGATGATCAAGGACAAATAACCTTATTCTAATTTTTATTGAGCCAAGCATAATACAAGCGCGGTGCCACTAGTAGACAAATTGGGATTAAAACCCAAACTCTGCCATTTAGAATGTTATAATCAGCCAATATATCTGTTAAAGTCAAGCCACGATAATACCCAAAACCGAATTCAAAACTCAAGGTTAAAAGCATCCATGTGATACCAATTTTATAACTCATCGTTTTAGAAGAAATTGGATATTTCTTAAATACAAAATAGAAGTAAAGCCCAAATAAAAATATTAGTGTTAAAGTGGATAATTGATGTGCTGATTGCTCCCCTAAATAAGATACGTACCATAAATCGCGAGCAGATCCATTAATAATGGCTATGAATATCATGGGTATCCAAAGAAAAACATAACGTTTCATAAATATGTTTATTAATATAAATAAGCAGAAGTAGTCATAACTAGTAGCGTAAATAGCACTAGAATAATGAATAAAGGCAGAATAAATTTCAACCATTTATCATAACCAACTTTTGCAATAGCTAGAGATGGCAATATCAATCCTGTAGGACTAATTAGATACAACAATCCCATTCCATATTGATAAGCGTTAACTATGAGCTCTCTACCAACACCAACAGTATCAGCCAAAGGTGCCATAATAGGCATAGTTAAAACGGCCATGCCGGAGGAACTTGGAATGAAAAATGACAATCCAGAATAGGTAAGGGTAAGCACACTTGCAAAAAAGCCTTTATTCATACCTGTTGTAATGTCACTAGCATAGTACAACATAGTATCACTTATTAATCCATCAGACATAATAACCGTAACGCCTCTTGCAATTCCTATAATTAATGCTACACCCAGTAAATCGCCAGCACCTTTAACAAAAACTTCAATAAAGTCACCTTCCTTTATTTTTGTAATAAAACCTATTAATATGGCTCCTACTAAAAATGTTGTAGTCATTTCTAAAAACCACCAATCTAATAAGGATACACCAATAATCATAATTACAAAACATGCCGAAAACGTTAACAATGCCAATCGTAAGCGCCAATTAAATTTAGTGACTGTTACTGTTCCCTGATGGAAAAGCGCTTCTATTTGATCCTTTTGACTGTAAATTATGGATTTTGTTGGATCTTTTTTTACACGACTAGCATAGCGCATAATAAAGATAATAGTAATAATGAGCGTTAAGCCTAACATAATGGCACGACCAGTTAACCCAGTTGTCCAATTTATCCCTGCAGCATCTGATGCGATAATAGTACTAAATGGATTAACCGTAGAACACATGGTACCAATAGAAGATCCTAAAAAGATACAAGCAATAGCAACAAGCGCATCATATTTGGCTGCTAAAAAAACAGGTATCAGAATAGGGAAGAAGGCTATAGTTTCTTCGGCAAAACCAAACGTAGTACCTCCAGCGGCTACAAGAATAGTTACTAATACTATTAAAATATACTCACGACCCTTTAAAGCATTTGCCAACCAGCCAATTCCGGCATCAAAAGCACCTGTATGATTCATGATACCTATAAGACCTCCAATAATAAGGACTAAAAAAATAATATCAGCAGCATCAATAATACCTTTAATTGGTGATTTCAAAAAAGCGACTAAACCTTGCGGTTTAGCATCAAGTTCTTTGTAAGTATTTGGAATATTTATGGCTTTGTAAATGTCACCACTGGTAAATTTTTCTAAAGGAATAATTACATTCAATGATTCTAATGTTTCCTGCGTAGCAGCAAGTGTTTCGGTATTTTCTTGACTTGCCCTAATAAACATATCTGAAGCGTTATCATAAACAAGTGTATCATATTTTCCAGCAGGAACAATAAAGGTTAAAATAGCTACTAAACCAGCTATAATGAGTAAAATGGTTTGAGCTGAAGGGAATTTGAGTTTTTTCAAGGTATTTGATTTTTATAATTTAAAGATAGTATTATTTTAGATGTCCTAAAGTGATACTCAAAAATAATGACTGTAAACATAAATGATAGCTGGAAATCTTATTTAAATGCAGAATTTGACAAGCCTTATTTTCATAATCTAGTAGAATTTGTTAAATCAGAGTATTTAAAGCATACTTGTTATCCACCAGGTAAACAAATTTTCAATGCTTTTGAGCATTGCAGTTTTCATGATTTAAAAGTGGTTATTATAGGCCAAGATCCTTACCATGGTCCTAATCAAGCAAACGGTTTATGTTTTAGTGTTAATGATGGTATAAAACACCCACCTTCGTTAATAAATATTTTTAAAGAAATCGAGCAGGATTTGAATATCCCTTATCCAGCGAGTGGTAATCTGGAACGTTGGGCAGATCAAGGAGTTTTACTTCTCAATGCGACCTTAACAGTTAGAGCACATCAAGCAGGAAGCCATCAAAATGAAGGTTGGGAAACCTTTACGGATGCCGTTATAAAGACAATAAATAACAATAAAGAAAATGTGATATTTTTACTTTGGGGTGGTTTTGCAAAAAAGAAATCGAAATTGATAGACTCAAAGAAACACTATATTTTACAAAGCGGACACCCGTCTCCATTAAGTGCAAATAGAGGATATTGGTTCGGTAATAAACACTTTAGTAAAACTAACTCCCTGTTGGAGCAAGTTGGTTTGAAGGCTGTGGGTTGGTAGTGTTTTTGGTTACAATAAACGTAGGTTTTTTCTCAACAGATTTAACACGCTTTGTTGTTTTATTACAACTAAAAATTAGCAATAAAAAATTGATAGCAATTAAAACTGAAATCACGAGAGTTATTGTTAATAGCATAAGCAATTTGGGTTAGTTAGACACTCTGTTTAAAACAAATATAAACTTTTTGGGCTAAAAATTAAATATTTTTTAACATTTGTGAGTTATTTACTAAAATACAAAGGTTTGATTGTGAGCATTCTTCACACATATTTCTGTCTCAAAAAACCAAGATTTAACATTTGTAACGTATTAATTAACTAGGTGTAAAAACCAATTTCTTGTAATCTGTAATTTCATTAATAATGTTTAATGTAAATAGCTCTTTTTGAATTTTTGCTACAGTATTTCTATCTAAAACTGATTGTGACCACTCGGTCAATGATAGCCATTCTTGTACGTCTTCTAACTTTTGTTCGTATCTGTTAGCTATTGTTTTGTCAATACTCGGAATATTCTTAAACTCATCTGTGGTGTTATTAATTATTCTCAAAATAGTATCCAGATCATTCTTGCTTTCAGCAATAAAATTATCACTTACAGCAATAACAAAACATGGCCAAGGTGTTGGGCATTCATCAATACGTCTAAAAATCTCGTCATCAACATAGGGTTTTGTGGTAAACTTTTCCCACATAAAATAATCAGCGATACCGTTTGTTAGACCTTCAACAGCACCATTTAAATTTTTTATAACTTCAAAATGAAGGTCTTTATCCAAATTCCAATGATTGTTTTCGGCATTGATATATGCCATAAGATGCGAGCCAGAACCATAACGGCTAATGGCTGCTTTGGTTCCCTTTAAATCATTAATTTCGTTATAATTTGAATGATGAGCTACATGAATACCCCAAATGAGTGGCGATTGCACAAATGTTTGTACAATCTTACTTGGGTTGCCTTCAATAATATCTTTTATGATACCTTCTGTTAAGATAACTGCCATATCAATGTCACCATTCCGAAGGGCTTTACACATAGCTCCTGTGCCACCATAATAATCATGCCATCTCAAGTTTATACCTTCAGACTTGTACTCACCATTCTTTAACGTTAAATACCAAGCTAAATTAAAATGCTCTGGAACACCACCAATTTTAACTGTTCTCATTAATTCACAATTTTATCTAGGGTATAAACAATTAAATCATCAACTACTTTTTTAGGATCATTACTAAACTCACCAGTAGCTCTATTGGCTATTATAGCATTTAATGAAACGGCATTATGACCTAATAATTTTGACAAACCAAAAATAACGGAAGTTTCCATCTCCAAATTGGTGACACGTAAACCATTATAACTAAATGAATCTATCTTATTATTAAGTTCACTGTCTTGCAATGGTAACCGTAAAACACGTCCTTGCGGACCATAGAAACCTCCTGCAGTCGCAGTTATACCAGAATGCATTTTAGGGCCTGTAAACTTCTTTTCTAGCCATTTACTATTTTCAATTACAATGGGTCTGGATTTGTTTTGATGCCAGTTGGTAAAGTCAATAAAAGAATTTTCAATTTCTGGATGAATAATCTGGTTAATTTGGTAAGCATGTAGCATCCCATTAAGATCTAATCCATAAGTACTACTTAAAAAAGAATCTACAGGAATATCTTTTTGCAAGGAGCCAGATGTACCCACCCTCACAATATTTAAACTTGTTAGATTTGTTTTTGGCTCACGAGTATTGAGATCAATATTCACCAACGCATCTAATTCGTTTAAAACAATGTCTATATTATCTGGTCCAATACCTGTTGATAACACAGTTATTCGTTTGTTCTTATAAATTCCGGTTTGAGTTTTAAATTCACGTTTTTGTATAGAGAATTCAATAGAATCAAAATGTTGAGTGATTCGTTCTACACGATCTTGGTCACCTACAAAAATAATATCTTGAGCTATGTGCTCTGGTTTTAGATTTAAGTGATAAACACTACCATCTGGATTTAGTATAAGTTCAGATTCTTTAATGGGCATGGTATCGGGTTTTTTACTAATACATTTTCTTCACTACTGAAGAAATAATCTAATCTGTTAATTCCACCATATGGAATGTTATTATTGATTTCTAAAGCGAAATTATGAGTTTTCAATAGAGCTTCATGACCTTGTCTGTTTAAAACAATACCATTGTCGTCTTCTGTAAATAATCCTTTTAAATTATCAATTATTCTATTTAGTTGAGTATCACCATACCCATAATAACCTTGATAATTTAAAATATAACCAAGTAAATGATGCCTTGAATTAATGTCGTTATCACGAATTAAAATCAAAACATTTTTTTCTAATATTGACAAACCGCTTTTTAAATCAGGAAACCTTCCAAAATGAGCCTTTATACAATTATTTAAATACTTAAAGGATGATTCTCTTGTAATGTATGGCTTTAAAAGATTGTGGTCCTTGCCGCAATAAATTCGCCATATGGTTATTGCTAGGTCAATATCAGATTCCGTTAGTTGTATTTTGTTTTCATAATGACTCAACAACTGCTCATGGTTCAATTCACTTAATCCCTTTAAATTTCTATCACCTTCAACATGACCACTACAAACAAGGTAGAGTGGGAGAGAAATATTTTTTTCTTTTAATATGCTAATAATTGCAAGTAGGTTAATGTGGCAGAACAAATCATACTCAAACCAAAGAACAATTTGTGAATACTCTTCAACATTGTCTAAAATTGCCAGTTCATTTTTAAATTCTTCCTCATCAATTTCAATATCGTAATAGGTACTTAAAAAGGCCTTTCTTTGATTTAAAAATGATTTAGAACTTACTAATGATGTCGTATTGCCTTCACAAAGCATTTCATGCCAAGTAAGTATATCATCATTGAAATCTAACTCTATAAGATAATTTGTAAGACTAGAGCCATTGGTTATATGTAAAATACGTTCGCTCATTAACCGCCAACGCGTTTAACATTAAATCCCTTATCTTTTAAAATATCCATGATTTTATCACGATAATCACCTTGAATAATAATTTTATCATCCTTAAAGCTACCACCAACACTCAAAGTTGTTTTAAGTTCTTTAGCTAGTAATTTAAAATCTTCTGTAGCTCCTGTATAACCTTCTAAAATAGTTATAGGTTTGCCTTTACGCTTTTCATATTTACAGATGATTGGATTATCTTGAAGCCATATTACTGAATCTTCTTCTTGTGTTTCAGATGATTCTTCTGGAATATAATCAGGAAACAAGTTTTTTAATTGATCTTGTAAATCCATGATTATTTTTTAATTAACCCTAATTCAATTAAACGTTCATTTAAGAACTCTCCAGCAGTTATATCAGCAAATTGTTTCGGGTTGTCTTCATCAATACAACTATCAAGCACATTTAGTTTCATGTCACTTATGGGATGCATAAAAAATGGAATAGAATAACGTGAGGTTCCCCAAAGCTCTCTTGGAGGATTTATAACACGATGTATGGTTGATTTTAGCTTGTTATTAGTGTGCCTAGATAACATATCACCAACATTAATCATCAATTCATCAGGCTCTGCAATAGCATCCAACCACTCACCATTATGGTTTTGTACTTGTAGTCCTCTTCCTTGAGCTCCCATTAACAATGTGATTAAGTTAATATCACCATGAGCTGCTGCACGAACAGCATTTTTTGGTTCTTCTAAAATAGGAGGGTAGTGAATAGGTCTTAAAATACTATTTCCATTATAGATATATTGATCAAAATATGTTTCTTCTAAATTCAAATGCAAAGCCAAGGCACGCAAAACATATTTAGCAGTTTTTTCAAGACTTCTGTATGCTTCTTTACCTATACGGTTGAAGTTAGGTAATTCATCAACAACAACGTTTTTAGGATATTCGGCTTCTAATTTCGGATCATTTTCAACAAACTGCCCAAAATGCCAAAACTCCTTTAAATCACCTTCCTTTTTACCTTTGGCGCTTTCTTTACCAAATGAAATGTAACCGCGTTGACCGCCTATGCCTTCAATTTCGTATTTCTGCTTGGTCTCCACAGGAAGATCAAAAAACTTTTTGACTTCATCATAAAGGTTATTTACTAATGAGTCATCTAAAAAATGTCCCTTCAAGGCAACAAAGCCAATCTCTTCGTAGGCCTTTCCTATTTCATCAACAAATTTTTGTTTTCGTTCAGGATCGTCTGAAGTAAAATCATTTAAATTAACGCTAGGTATTTTATTCATCGGTATAAATATTTCAAGTGAATGCTTACAAATGTACAAAAACATTACAAAATTTTAAGCAAGAATTCTTTTTGTATTCGCATTTGTAATTATCAAATTATACTATATTTGACAAACAAAATTTATGAGTTCAAAGGTGACTTCAACAGCCGAATTACAATTCAATATTTCAGGTTTAAAACATAATGAGCTAATTACTTTATACAAGAATATGCTCAAACCAAGACTAATTGAGGAGAAGATGCTTATCCTATTACGTCAAGGTAAAATATCAAAATGGTTTTCAGGAATTGGTCAAGAAGCTATTTCAGTAGGTGTAACCATGGCTATGCAGACCGAGGAGTACATCTTACCCATGCACAGAAATTTGGGTGTTTTTACTACGAGAGAAATCCCTTTATACCGATTATTTAGTCAATGGCAAGGAAAGGCCAATGGATTTACCAAAGGGAGAGATCGCTCATTTCATTTTGGTACACAAGAATTCAAGATTGTGGGTATGATTTCTCATTTAGGACCACAACTAGGTGTAGCTGATGGTATTGCTTTAGCAAGTAAACTAAAAAACCTAAATCAAGTAACAACAGTTTTTACTGGAGAAGGTGGCACCAGTGAAGGTGATTTCCACGAAGCATTAAATGTTGCATCAGTATGGCAATTACCTGTTATATTCTGTGTTGAAAACAATGGTTACGGATTATCTACACCAACTCGAGAACAATATAATTGTGAGCATATTGCTGATCGTGGTATAGGCTATGGTATGGAGTCACATATTATAGACGGGAACAACATTATCGAAGTCTATCAAAAAGTAAATGAAATAGCCAAAAGTATAAGAAAAAACCCCAGACCAGTTTTACTAGAGTTTAAAACTTTTAGAATGCGTGGTCATGAAGAGGCTAGTGGTACTAAATATGTGCCACAAGATTTGATGGACGCTTGGGCAAAAAAAGATCCTGTTGAAAACTTTCAAGCGTTTTTAAGAGATGAAGGCATCCTTTCAGAACAGGAAGAGGTTGCTATAAAAGAAACTATAGTTCATGAAATCAATGAACATTTACAAATGGCTTTTGATGAAGATATTATTTCACCAAACGAAAGTGTTGAATTAAATGATGTTTACAAACCATTTGAATATCAAGATTTTAAAATACAATCAAAAACCGTAGAAATTCGATTGATCGATGCCATTTCTCAAGGATTAAAACAATCCATGGAGCAACATGAAGATCTCGTAATTATGGGGCAGGATATTGCAGAATATGGTGGTGTTTTTAAGATTACTGATGGTTTTGTGGAGCAATTTGGAAATAACCGTGTACGCAATACACCAATATGCGAATCGGCAATAGTTGAAGCTGGAATGGGATTATCTATTGCTGGTATGAAAGCAGTAGTTGAAATGCAATTTGCAGATTTTGTTTCTTCAGGGTTTAATCCTATTGTCAATTATTTGGCCAAATCACATTACAGATGGAACCAACACGCTGATGTTGTTGTTAGAATGCCATGTGGAGCAGGAGTAGCAGCAGGTCCCTTCCATTCACAAACTAATGAGGCTTGGTTTACTAAAACACCAGGTTTAAAAGTAGTTTATCCAGCATTTCCATTTGATGCGAAAGGCTTATTAGCTACAGCAATCAATGACCCCAATCCAGTGCTTTTCTTTGAGCATAAAGCTTTATATAGAAGTATTCGTCAAGAAGTTCCTGTTGATTACTACACGCTACCCTTTGGTATGGCATCACTTATAAGAGAAGGTAGTGAGGTAACTGTTATTTCTTACGGAGCTGCTGTACATTGGGCGTTGGAAACATTGAATGCTAACCCTGAAATTCAAGCAGACTTAATTGATTTAAGAACTTTGCAACCACTTGATATGAAGGCTATTTATAATTCAGTAAGAAAAACAGGACGAGTAATTATTTTACAAGAGGACTCTTTGTTTGGAGGTATTGCTTCGGATATTTCAGCACAAATCATGGAAAACTGTTTTGAAGATTTAGATGCACCTGTTAAACGTGTAGCGAGTATGGAAACACCTATACCGTTTATCAATCAACTAGAAGACCAGTATTTAGCCAAAGGCAAATTTGAAACAGTACTCAAGGAGTTGATTGCCTATTAACTTTTATTTAGAAAGTAAGTTATTTTTCTACCATAATTAAGTAGAAAGCGTATATTTAAATATGAAATACGGCTTACTAATATTGCTATTCACTTGTATATTGGCTTGTAAAAAATCTAAAAACAAACCTGTATATGATTGGAAAACTATTGAGGTCACTGCAACAGCCTATAATTCATTGGCCTATCAAACAAGTGATAATCCTCACATTACAGCATTTGGAGACAGTCTAAAACCTGGCATGAAGTATATAGCTGTTTCTCGTGATCTATTGGCACTGGGACTTAAACACAATACACCAGTTGCCGTAGAGGGAATGGAAGGTCTTTATTTGGTAAAGGATAAAATGCATTGGCGCTGGAAAAAACGCATAGATATTTACATGGGAGAAGATGTGAAAGCGGCACGAGAATGGGGCATAAAAAAGCTTATTATAACCTATGGTGTTGAGATTGAATGATAACTAACCAAACAGTTTTATATTATTTAATTTTGTTACTTTTAAAAGAAATTTAAAAATCACTATACATGAAATTACTTCGCCTACTATTTGTTTCAGCTTTAATTATTGCTTGTCAATCTGAAAAAAAGGAAGAAAAAAAGGAAGTTATTAATCCGCCAATTGCCAAAAAGATTCCAAAAGAGTTAACCTCTCATGGTGATACCCGAATAGATGATTATTTCTGGATGCGTTTAAGTGATGAACAAAAGAATGCTGATAATCCTGACGCCCAAACTCAAGATGTTTTAAACTACTTAAATGCTGAAAATGACTATCTCAATGAGGTCATGCAACATACGGAAGTTTTTCAGGATAGATTATTTAATGAAATTGTGGGACGCATAAAAAAGGATGATCAATCAGTTCCTGTAACCGATAATGGATATTCTTATTACACGAGATATGAAGAAGGCAGTGAATACGCTCTGTATTGCAGAAAAAAAATAACAGAAAACGCAGAAGAGGAAATCATATTAAACGGTCCTAAATTAGCAAGAGGCTACTCATATTATGGTATAGGAAGTCAAGATGTAAGTCCCAACAATAAATTGATGGCTTATGGTATTGATACGATTTCTAGACGCCAATACACCATCTTTTTTAAAAATCTAGAAACGGGTGAGTTATTAAATGATAAGTTAAGTAATACTGGTGGTAGTGCCACTTGGGCAAATGATAATAAAACTGTTTTTTACACAACTAAAGACCCACAAACACTGCGTCAGAATAAAATTTATAAACATGTTTTGGGTACTGATCAAGCTAGTGATGTTTTAGTCTATGAAGAAAAAGATGACACATATCGCTGTGGTGTTTTTAAAACTAAATCGCGAGATTATTTAATGATAGGTAGTTTTCAAACACTTTCCACTGAATACCGCTTTTTAAAAGCAGACAACCCTGATGGCAATTGGCAAGTTATACAACCTCGAGAAAGTGATTTAATTTATTACGCAGACCACTTTGGAGATGATTTTTATATTAGAACCAATAGAGATGCTACCAATTTTAAATTAGTAAAAACTCCAATAAAAAACCCTTCCAAAGAAAATTGGACAGACATAATTGGTCATCGAGAAGATGTGCTTTTGGAAAACTTTGATCTTTTTAAAGACCATTTAGTAACGGCAGAACGCCTTAATGGCTTAAGAACTATAAGAGTTTTGCCATGGGAAGGTAAAGATTATTACATAGAATTTAAAGATCCAGCTTACACCGCATACCCAACCTCTAATTTAGATTTTGATACAAATATCTTGCGTTACACATACAGCTCTCTAACAACATCGAATAGTACCTTTGAGTACAACATGGATACAAAAGAGCAAGCACTTTTAAAACAAGAAAACGTTTTAGGAGGATTTTCTTCTGATGATTATACTTCAGAAAGATTTGAAGTAACTGCAACTGACGGTACAAAAATCCCTGTTTCTATGGTTTATAAAAAAGGGATAAGCATAGGTTCAGAAACACCGCTGTTATTGTATGCTTACGGCTCTTATGGTAATAGTACGGAACCTACTTTTAGATCAGATAGGTTAAGCCTGCTAGACCGCGGATTTATTTATGCTATAGCGCATGTAAGAGGTGGCCAGGAAATGGGTAGGCAATGGTATGAAAACGGTAAATTACTTAAAAAGAAAAACACCTTTACAGATTTTATTGATGTTGGTAAATACTTGGTAGACAAAGGCTATACCAGTTCAGAACATTTATATGCCATGGGTGGCAGTGCTGGAGGATTATTAATGGGAGCCATTGTAAATATGGAACCCTCCTTATGGAACGGTATTATTGCTGCAGTACCGTTTGTAGATATTGTATCAACAATGCTTGATGAGTCTATTCCACTTACCACTTTTGAATTTGATGAATGGGGTAATCCTAAAGATAAAACATACTATGACTATATGCTATCCTATTCACCATATGACAATGTGGAAGCAAAAGCTTACCCAAATATGCTCATCACAACGGGTTATTGGGATAGTCAAGTGCAATATTGGGAGCCTGCCAAATGGCTTGCCAAATTACGCGATATGAAAACAGATAACAACATGCTTATCATGGATTGTAATATGGAAACTGGTCATGGAGGTGCCTCGGGTCGTTTTGAACGACATAAGAGAACCGCTTTATACTATGCCTTTCTATTTAACCTGGAGGGTATAGAAGATTAATTTTTAGTCATTACTTCAGAAATTTGTACAGGGTATAAGGTATTTATAGACTTTAATTCTGCAGTTGTTACGTCTGATAACGGTTTATTATATATCTTTTTTGCATAGTTGTTTTTTAAAAACCAGTAGGCTTTTGAAATCTCATCGTGTACTAAAACAAATAGCTCATAGCTAGTTTCTCTATGATGTTGTAAACTTAATACGGCTTCTTTTGGATTATTAGATAGTGATGAATCTGCTGAACCACCACAATATGTACACGTGCCATCAGCATTATTATCTATATGCCTTATTAAAAGTGCTTTTAAGTCTTTTAATTCAACTTGTTCATCAGCAACTAAAATTTTATCATCATTATTTAAGACAATTCTTAAAACATTTTGTTCAAGAATAGTTTTAGTACAATCAACACGGTCTGGGCATTTTTCAGGTAATGTTCTGTTAATACCCTTGTCAGTGGCAATAGTGGTTGTTACTAAAAAGAAAATAAGGAGTAAAAAGGCAATATCTGCCATAGATCCAGCATTCACTTTTTCTGAAGAGCGATAATTTTTCATGAGAACTTGGTGTTAAAATTAATAATTGAGCGTTGAACCAAGTATCTCAAAAACAGTACCAAGGAAAATACTGTATAAAAAAAAAGCCAGTAAACTGTTACTGGCTTTTAATTTTTAACTAATTCAAACTAATGTAAATATCGTTTAATACCTTTCCAAAGTGTATCGTGACAGTTAGAGAATGACACGGACTCACAACTACGTTTAAATGGTTTTTTTAAGAATTCGCTGTTATCTCTCGATATTTTATTAACTGCCTCCATAATTCATTTTTTGATTGATTGATTGATTGTTGACTTTAAAGATTTCTATTATCTATAACGTCTTTTGCTGTTCCAAGTATTACTTTTCGTATTACTTAATGTTCCTGTTACTTGATTGTTGTCTAAAGTTCTCATGATTTAATATATTTTAATTGATTGATGTACTATATAGACGACCAATAAATAGAAATGTTACAGTACTATGTATTACAAAGTAGTTATTTAACATTTTTTAACATTTAGTGTGCTAATTATAAGCGTGTTAAAGCAATGCATAAAAATGACAATTTGACGAGTGGGAGCGAAATTTTGACAGAAAGTGAGTGAAAAATAGGATTGGCATCTATTTTGCAAACACAATTGTAAACAATGTTTAACTAAAAATTTGATTAACATGAGTAATTTAGTAACAATGCCAAAAAATGGCACCGACTTATCAAAAAAAAGAAATGTTACCGGTTTGCCAAGTTTTTCATCTTGGATAGACAATTTTTTTGACACAGAATTAGGAACCGGATTATTATCAAACTTCAATACGGGTATGACATTACCAGCAGTGAATATTAAGGAGGATAATGAAAATTATTTTCTTGAAGTTGCTGTTCCTGGTATGAAAAAGGATGATTTTGATTTAGAAATTGATAATGATATATTATCTATTTCAGCCGAAACAAAATCAGAGAATGAAACAAAACAAGATACCTATACAAGACGTGAGTTTGGCTATGCTTCTTTCAGGAGAACGTTCACTTTGCCTGATACTGTAGAAACTGATAAAATTAAGGCAAAATATGAGGATGGTATTTTAAACATACATATTCCTAAACGTGAAGAGGCTAAAAGAAAGCCATCTAAACGCATAGACATTTCTTAAGGTTATAGAAATTATAATCTTATCTTAAAACAAAGAGAAGCGGATTCCGTTTCTCTTTTTTTAATTTATATTTGATTTTAAATAGAATAGGTATGGTTTTTGTAAATCTATTGATGAAATCATTTCTAATTAATTATATGGAAAGAATCGTTTTGTTAATTTGTCTTCTGCTTTTGGCTGCACCAGTGCTACAGGCTCAAGTTGACGGTAGCAATAATACTACCATTATTCCAGCGGAAACCAATCAATCTGATGGCGACTCTTCCCTAGATATAAAGCCTTTGGATAATAAAGGTTTAAGCAATCCAAATAGTAACCGTATTAATGGTATGTCTATACCAAATACGTCTAGCTCTAATAAAAGCCAATTCTCTATGTTTCCTAAAGAGAAATTTGGAAATCCAGGAGAACTTTATGAAGATCGAGTTAAAAAAAGAACAGCTGGTATTGAAAAAAAACCGGATGAACGGGTTACTGGAAAAACTACCGATCAATATTTAGGAGATTTCAAAACAAAAAGTAAGAAAGTAACCATTGCATATCGGGATTACGGCGATGTAGATGGTGATCGTATAAGAGTCTTTGCAGATAATGATATCATGAAACCTGAAGCTTTACTTGGATCATCATTTAGTGGTTTTGAAATGGAACTAAAAGAAGGCTTCAATAAATTAGATTTTCAAGCACTCAATCAAGGTGAAGCAGGGCCAAATACTGCAGAGCTACTGGTATTAGATGAAGGCGGTAACGTAATTGCACAAGAATACTGGGCTTTAGCTACAGGCGTGAAAGCTACTATCATAGTCGTCAAGGAATAATTTGTAATTCTTCAACAGCACCAACATCCATATTGTCTAAAAGAATATTTCCAATGCGTACACGCACCAGACGCAAGGTTGGATAACCAACTGCCGATGTCATTTTTCGTACTTGTCTAAACTTACCTTCCGTTATGGTTATGCGTATCCATGATGTAGGTCCATGTCTGGCATCTCGTATCTTTTTGGAACGTTCTGGCAAATTGGGGCTTATGTTTAATTCATTGACTATACATGGTTTTGTCTTATATTTTTTACCATCAAACCCAATTACAACACCTTCTCTTAAATATCTAATGGCATCTTTAGTAATTGTGCCATCCACTTGAACATAATACTCTTTTTCTATATTATTACTTGTAATGTAAGTGCTTGTTTTACCATCAGTAGTCAGTAATAAAAGCCCTTCCGATTTTTCATCCAGGCGACCAATGGCCATTGTGCCCTCTGGAAAATCATAAAGTTCACCTAGCAATTTTTTATTGCGTTTCTGCTTTCCATTAATAATAAATTGGCTGATATAACCATAGGGTTTGTAGAGTTTAAAATGTCTATGATTTTGAAAATGAGCACCTTTCATAAAATAAGAAAATTCTTCAGCTTAACAAAATTAAGTTTTAAACTATGAACTGTTGAAAAAGTATCCATTTTAATTTAAAAATAGGCTGTAAAAACCTAGAAAAGAACTTATTTTTGCACATTGGAAAATTTTATGAGTCAGACTATTTCAACATTAGAATTAGAAGATAGAAAGGTAGGGAAGGACCTCTATAGTTATCAAAAAGGTGCAATTAACAAGATTTTCAAGAGCTTTGAAGAAGCTCCAGAAGATTATCATCTATTATATCAATTACCAACTGGTGGCGGAAAAACCGTTATTTTCTCCGAAATCGTTCGTCAGTACCTAAAACATCATCAAAAGAAAGTTTTGGTTATGACACATCGTATTGAGTTATGCCGACAAACATCGTCGATGCTAACCGAGTTTGGTGTTGAGAATAAAGTGGTAAATAGTAAAGCAAATCTTGATGACCAAGCGCAATATAGTTGCTTTGTTGCCATGGTTGAAACGCTTAATAACCGTTTGAATGAAGACAAATTAGATATTTCAGATATTGGCTTGGTTATTATTGACGAAGCGCATTACAATTCATTTACCAAATTGTTTAAGTTTTTTGAAAAGTCTTTCATACTTGGGGTAACAGCAACACCATTAAGCTCTAACATCAAATTACCTATGAAGGATAATTATGATGAATTGATTGTTGGTGAAAGTATTGAGTCTCTTATAAATAATGAGTTTTTGGCAAAAGCCGAAATTTATTCCTACAATGTTGGTCTAACATCATTAGTGGTTGGTGCTAATGGAGACTATACGGTAAAGTCGTCTGAAGACTTATATACCAATAACGACATGCTTTCAAAGCTTATTCAAGCTTATGAGGAACGTTCAAAAGGTAAAAAGACGTTAATCTTTAACAATGGTATCAATACGTCGTTACATGTATATGATACATTCAGGCGTGCTGGTTATCCGGTAGCGCATTTGGATAATACCAATTCTAAAAAAGAACGTAAAAAAATACTCAAATGGTTTAAAGAAACACCAGATGCCATTTTAACCTCGGTAAGTATTTTAACTACTGGTTTTGATGAGCCTACTGTTGATTCCATAATCTTAAACCGTGCAACCAAATCATTAACGTTATACTATCAAATGATTGGTAGGGGTTCGCGTATTTTAAAAAACAAAAATACCTTCACAGTTATTGATCTAGGTAATAACTTACATCGTTTTGGACCATGGGGAGCCGATCTGGATTGGCATCGTATTTTCAGAACGCCTAACTTCTATCTAGATGGCATATTAGGTGATGATGAAATTGAAGAAAACTTTCGTTACGAAATGCCTGAAGAATTACGTGAATCTTTCGCTAATTCTGAAGAGGTATATTTTGATATCAAAAAAACCTATATTGATGCTGTACGTGCAGGTGAATCTTCAAAAGTTGTACTAGAACGTTCCATAGCGCATCATGCTAAAATTTGCATTGAAAACAGCGAAGATGTTTATGATGCTTTAGATTTAGCTAAACAATTAGGTGATGATATTGATTATAGGATACAGCGCTATACCAAATGCATTAGCAAAAGTACATTCAATTTTGTTGAATGGTTAAAGGATGATTATCGTAAAAAACTACGATCCTATCTGCGCACAAATTTTGATGATGTGTTTTTAGAAATTCATGGTCGTCCGGCAGAATAGTTTTTCTAATTTTATAATTGTAAATTTAGGGTATGAATAAACAACTTATCCTAAACAAAAGACCAAAAGGCATGCCAGATAGCGATACCTGGTCATTACAAGAAGCACCCATTCCTGAAATTGAAAATGGCGAACTACTTATTCAAAACCATTACATATCATTAGATCCTGCCATGCGTGGCTGGATGAATGATTCAAAATCTTACATAGAACCAGTTGCATTGGGTGATGTCATGCGAGCAGGTACCATAGGAAAGGTAATTAAGTCAAAAAACAACAAATTTAACATCGGTCAAACCGTTACGGGTTGGGGAGGTGTGCAGCAATATACCATCTCTAACGGTGAAAATCTGTACCCAGTAGATGATAGCCAAGTTCCTATGACCAAATTCCTAGGGGTTTTGGGTATGCCAGGCATGACGGCTTACTTCGGTATTCTGGAAGTTGGCAAAATCCAATCTGGTGATGTGGTAGTTGTTTCAGGTGGAGCAGGAGCAGTGGGTAGCGTAGTCGGCCAAATAGCTAAAATTAAAGGGTGTTATGTTGTTGGTATAGCTGGCGGAAAGGAAAAGTGTGATTATATCACAAACCAATTAGGTTTTGATGCTGCAATAGATTACAAATCGCAAAACGTTTTTGAAGCTATAAAGGAAACTTGTCCTAAAGGGATTGATGTGTATTTTGATAACGTAGGAGGGGAGATACTGGAAGCTGCTTTATCCAGACTTCGAAAAAAAGCTCGCATAGTTATTTGTGGAGCTATTTCACAATACAATACTATCGATGATATGTCTGGTCCACGAAATTATATGTCATTATTAGTCAATCGGGCTACTATGCAAGGCATGGTGGTCATGGATTATGCGCCTCAATACCCACAAGCCATGCAAGAAATGGGGGGATGGATGATGACTGGTCAATTAAAAAGTAATGAAAGCATCTATAATGGTATAGAAAACTTTCAGGAAACCTTTAAGCGCCTATTTACAGGAGATAAATTAGGTAAACTCATACTAAAGGTCATTGAATAACTATAATTAAACGAATATTTAAACATTAATAATACAATTAGATTCATGAAAACCATACTACTCCCAACTGATTTTTCTGAAAATGCATGGAAAGCTATGCAATATGCCCTAGAATTGTTTAAGAATGATACGTGCAAATTTTATATTTTACATGCGTTAGAACCACAAGCTTCAGCACCATCAACTGGAATCACCTCAAAACGTGCTTATCAAGCTATTCATGATTCCAGATCTAAATCGTCTCAAGAGGATTTAGATAAAGTTTTAAAACAAGTACAAGGTTATTCTAATAATTCCAAGCATACATTTGAAACAAAATTAGCCTATGGTTCTCTTACAGCTTCAGTTCAAGGCTATTCTGAAAACAACCATATTGATGTGGTTGTAATTGGAAATAAAGGCGCTAGTGCTATACAAAAGGCAACATTTGGTAGTAACGCAGCGCAATTAATCCTAAAATTATCATGTCCTATTATAGCAGTTCCTGAAACTGCTAATGCCAATAATATTAATGAAATAGGATTTACTACAGACTATTCTATTGAAAATTATGGAGATGGTCTTTCTTTACTTAAGGAAATAGCGCTATCAAGTAATGCGAAATTAGCAGTGGTTAATGTGGTTAATAAAAATTCAGGACCTGTATCAGATTTAGAAGCTAAAAGAGCCATTCTAGAAAAGGCTTTAAAGCCAATAATTCCGGAGTATTATACACTAACTGATGTATCAATTGAAATGGGTATTCACGTGTTTAGCGAGAGTAGAAAAATTGATATGCTAACGCTCATAACAAAAAAACGAAGCTTTTTTGAAAAACTAACAACTAGAAGTCATAGTAAAGCTATCAGTCACAATTTAGATGTACCATTATTGGTTTTTGACCAAAGGTCATTTTAATTTTACAATTTAAAAACACCTATGATTCTGATAAAAAAACGCTCTAACAACTACATGTTAGAGCGTTTTTTGAGGGATTAATTAATAATATATAATGTTTTTGTTATTGGTTGTTGCTCTCCAACATCGCAAAAAACTTATTGATGTTTGGCAAGATTACAATACGTGTACGTCTGTTTTTTGAACGGTTTTCTTTGGTATCGTTATCAACCAATGGTTGGTAAAAACTTCTACCAGCTGCAATTAGCTTTTCTGGAGCTACGTCAAAATCTTCTTGTAATTTCTTAACTACTGATGTAGCACGCAACACACTCAAATCCCAGTTATCCTTTACAGCAGCACCAGGTACCATGGTTTTATTATCAGTATGGCCTTCTACCATTACTTCAAGACTTTCTTCTGAATTAATAACATCAGCTAACTTCTGTAAAATACCATCTGCTTTGTTACTCACTCGGTAACTACCTGAATTAAATAGCATTTTATCAGAAATTGAAATCATAACTACAGTTTCATTAATATTAATAGCTATGTCCTCATCTTCATTCATATCACTAGTGTCCATAGATTTACGCAAGTTATACCCAACCGCCAAATTCATAGAATCCTTTAAAGTTTTAGCTTCAGCTAAAGCAGTTGGATCCACATGCTTTAAGGTTTCATTCATTTGCTTTCGCACATCATTAGAGATCACCAAGTCATCACCAACAGTTACGAGTTTAGCATCATTTTCTTCTGTAAGGGAATTAATTTTTGAATTGTAAGTGTCAATTCTAGCTTGAATTTCGGCAAATTTAGCTTCTAAATCTTCTTTCTCAACTTTTGTCTTGGTCAGTTCGCTTTTTATTTCACCATTTTCTTGTTGTAAGGCAACATACTTCTTTTTTGATACACATGACATTACAAACAGTCCGGTTAGTACAAGGATTGAAATTTTCTTCATAATTGTTTATTTAGTTTTTATGGTTTATTATATCTACGCTCAAAAACACATATTAGACGTTGAAATACATTTTTTATATTTTTTTTAACAATTGCATTATGGCAGCACAACTTTATATATATTTATAGAACCCAACCAACAGATGGTTTATGAGAAAAGTAGAAGCAACCATTTCCATTCAATCCAAGCCTGAAAGCATTATCGCAGCGTTTGTAAATCCTAGTTTGTTAGAAAAATGGTGGCAGGTGGAACGCGCTTTTATTGATACAGAAGTTGATGGTATTTATGCTTTAACCTGGCAAGTAACCAATAAAGGTTTTGGTTATATGTCAGTTGGAAACATCAAAACCTATAATCCCAATATGCAATTAGTGATTGATAACTTCACATATTTCAATCCTGAAAAGCCCATATTAGGTAATATGACTCTAACGGTTATTGCCAAACAAAATGGCGACCAAACAATATTATACTTATGCCAGGAAGGGTATCAAAAAGGACCTGATTGGGACTGGTACTATGAGGCCGTTAAACAAGCTTGGCCAGAGGTGCTCCAAACTCTAAAAACCTATTTAGAAAAATAGTAGGGGAGTTACCTTAAAATGTTAAAACATCTTAAATTGCTTGACTTCAAGCCGTGAGTGCATTATATTATAATAAATCAAATCCATATATTTATTATGAAAACTACACTATATATATTTTTATTATTTTTTTCAATAAGCACTTTTGCTCAAGATCCTATGTTGCAAAAACCAGACATTAGTTTAGATGAAAAGGCAAAAGCCTTAACTGTTGAATACAATAAGCAATTGGGATTAACAAGTGATCAAATAGGCTTGTTTGATATTAAGGTAGAAGAGTTCTTAATCCGAAGAGAGAAAATTGAAAACACACTCCAAGGTAAGGAAAAGTTAAGAGCGCTCTATGCCTTACAAGAACAGGAAACAATTGAAATGCAAAACATTCTTACACAACCACAGATGGATGTTTACAAAAAAGTACGACCAGAAATACAACCACTAGAGGTCGTAAAGAAAGAGAAAAAATAACTTAAGCGCTTAACTGTCTTTGTTTAACCGTTTCTTTTATATGTAGCAAACTATTGACTACAGCAACCAATTCAAATTTCAAAAAGTTTTTATTCTTTTTACTAAAATGATTGATGCAATGCGTGTACAAAGGTTTGCTGCCTTTTTTAATGGTCACAAAATAGGTGTCCTTTTCAGCATCTAGAACAATAGAACTTTTATAATTGCTCTCCAGTAAGAACCAATAAGATAAACTGTTTATCTGATTAAAAAGTGATAAGTTGGCTTCCATAATTGTTAAGTTTAATTAGGCTTGGGACCTTGTTTCTATATTCAAGATACAATCTGGAGTGAAGGACCTTCAAAAATGTTTGATATAAAACCGTTTTTTTCGTTAAAAAACAACAATTTACCGTTCGTCGATAGTTTTTATAACCGTTATGAATGTAATAATCAAAAAAACACTATGTCAACATTTAAACATTTGTATAAAAAATATTAATACATATCATAAAATATTGTTATTCAATATCTTATACTGTTAATATAATCTAAATTTCTTGTGAAATTGGCTAAATTGTGTTAAATTTAAGTAAAACCTATTAGCCATGAAAACAGTATTCATAACACTCATTACCATTTTATCATTTCAATCATTTGGACAGGAGCGTGGTTTCATGTTCATTCCTATGGAAGTGCCTATAACTCATGAAGCCAAAAATTTGGCTCAAGCGTATAATAGTGAATTAGCCTTATCTGTTGATCAATACTTAATATTCGAAATGAAGATTCAGAACTTTTTGAACCGACGAAACTACACGCAGGAAACCATGAACGGTCGGACATTGTTAGAAGCTTTGTATGAAATACGTAATCAGGAAATCATGGAAATGCAACAATTCTTAAATGTCAATCAGTTAGATTCATATGTCAAGCTGAAACAACGATTGCAGCCCATTCGTATTGATAATCGGGTTATAACGGCACTGTAAGTTTTACCACCAAACTACAAAAATCCGTTCCATGCTACCATCTGGATGGCGTATCCAAACCAAAGGTGAGCGTTGCGATTGCAGTAGTGCTTCCAAACGGGAAATAAAGAGGGTATAGGGCATCCAATTAACATCGTCGTGCGCCATGGTAAGCCAATCCATCTTTTCTGGCAAGTAACATTCACAATAACGCAAGGAGGGAAGCTGCTCCTTGTTATAATAATAGCCTGCAATACAGGTCTCATTTAAAATAGCGTCATGTCTATAGGTCTTATCAATGGGCACAAATAATTGCGCTTTAAACAACACCTGTTGAGATAGATTTTCTGCATGTAGTTCTAGTTTGTCCAGATACGGTTTGGTACAAGCATGATACAATAAAGGAAATTGCTTGGTTTGTAATTTGTTTAGTTTTTGAATGAAACTATCCTTACGGTTAGGACCAATCCAATGATCTAAGAATTTAGTACCAACCGTAGGATCATACAAATAAAACTTGTAAACTATTTCCAAATGAATTGCATGATCAGGAGATTGTAACAACATATCAATCTCACCAATGGTTTGCTTATCGTTTTGAATTTGCAAACTTTCAGCTAGCAGCTCTATACCTGTTAATTGTTGTAATTCACGACTCACAAAATGCTCCACGCGCTTACCTAAACGTTGGGGTAAATACTGTAAATCCAAAACAGGTAAGGGGTTTGCCGATTCGTAGTCAAAAGCTTCAAGACCAGAAACAGCAGCACCCAACCATAAGTTGGGTGTTTGTCTAAAACCATGATATTGTAAAACTGTGTTATCTGTCAATGCTTAAGCTGTTATAAATGCTGACTAAAGTACATAATACAACCCAGTTGTTAATACGTTTTTATCTGTTCCTTACGTTTTCGTATTTGGCTCTGTAATTCTTTTATAGTATCACTTACAGCATCTTTAAACGTTTCTTTAGACGATTCAGCAAATAAACGCGGACCTGGAGCACTCAAACGAATACCGCATTTTTTGCCAGTTTCGTCACTGCTAGTATTTTCGATCTTAAAAAAGATATCAGCACGAATAATAAATTCGTTGCGATTAAATATTGGTTCCAATTTTTCTTTTGTAAATGTTTCTAGTGCATCGCTTTGCGATACATCATGGTATTCAAATATGGTTTTCATGTTTTGTGTTTTATGTTTTATGTTTTATGTTTTATGTTTTATTACAAAGTAAGAACAATCTGTAAATGGTAGTAATTCGATTACGACTAATGTTAACACGTTTGCCTTTAGAAATAATACTGACTATAGGGAAGTATCGAACTAGACAAGATAAGAAGTTAACAACTCTTAAATCAAAAAACTCTATTTTACATACTATCTAGTAGCAAACATCCAGTGGATGTTTGCTACTAGATACAAAAAGGGGAAGTGAACACTGCTATACAGAAAAGTCTATTTTACATAATATAAATTATAGTACAAATTGATTATATAGCAAATTGGTGTATAGCTGTGCTATTTTAGCATAATTGTTGATATAGTGCCTTTAGGTCTATATCGTCAACAATTATGTAAAAACTAATTTGCGATATAACTCTCATTAATTCGTAAGCTATAATTCTATACTATGAAATAAAATAAACACTTGTACTTGGGTCATTAAACATACGTGTTTTTATTAATCGATAAATTTAATATTCTATACAATGGTTCAAGTTTTATTAAATACGCAATTCTCACGACAGTGATCATTATCATAAGTTTGTTGATTTGACCCAAATTCATCCAAGTAACCCAAAAAAGACGTTTTATATACCTTATTTTATTTTTTCCCCATTAAGATTATAATTTGTTCTTCCTAAAAATTTACCGTCTGCATTGTAGTTATAAACCGATTTAGCAATACCATTTCTGTCTACAGTCTTTTCTCCTATTCTATTGTAATATGTAATACTTTCTCTGGTCATATTAGGTCTGTAGGTTATTTTTCCATAAGCTCTTTGCTCATGAGGATATCCTAAAACATTCATATAGTAAATACGAGCTGGCTTCCCATATTTATTAAACGCTCTCCAATTTATTTTTGCTAAATCAAATCTTGGGTGCAAAAATAGATTCCCTTTTTCATCGAGAAACTGTTCTTCAAAGAACATTCCATCTTGATTGAATTGAAAAATTACTGCAGCATAACCATGCCCACCATTTACTACTTTACCATTTTTATTAAGGTTTTGCCTGTAAAGGGTTAAACCATTTTGATCGTAAGCGAAATTAACTATTGGAAAGCCATTACCATCAGGAATGGTATCATTGGTTACTGAAAATTGAATTTCTGTAGCTAGTTCATTATTAATATTTCGGGTAACTTTTGAATATGCTACGCCTTCAGTCACTAAATCACCTTTGCTGTAGTTTTCTTTCTTAATCCAATAACCATAAGTGTTTAATAAATATTTTCTTTCATCTATTCCTCCTGAAATACTAACATATTCGCCTTTTGTGTTCTTGTATTTTTCAATAAAATGATCATCAAAGTAGAATCGTTCCAGTTCATGTGTTCCATAATTTCCGTGATTACTTTTCTTTCCTTCAAAAAAGAATTTGACGCTTTGTAATCTATCGTGATTGTCAAACTCAACATAATATCCATACATGTTTTGTAATTCATCTTCACTAATTTTTATACTTGGTTTAACACTTCGTTCGGTATGATCTATATTCCAATTCATATAATAACCCGATTGTTGCGCATAAATGAGTTGTATAGATAAACATGTTATTAATAATATAATCTTCTTCATTTTATTGGTTCGTGTTATGGATAGCCCTTCTTTATTTTTAACTAAATACTTTATTCAATTCTAAAAATATTATCAGTATAGTTTTCATCAGATCGTGTTCCATAGGCATCTATAGCTACATAAACAGGTTCTTGATTTACTGTTATGATAATTTGTGACTTATCTTTATTAAAGATGTAATTTGATGTATAAATAGGCTTTTCATTTAAACCATATTCTTTTGGGTGTTTGGAAAACAACCCTATTTTTATAGGTTCGTTAATGTCAATTTTTGTTTCACTTCCATCTTTATTGGTTTCAAACCTTTCAGAACTTACATCAATAACGACCTCAAATTGATTGCTAGATTGCTTTTTAGTTACTGATGCAGTCTCAATTTTTAAATCGTAAGTAATGACACGCTTAAACCAATCATCAATTAAATCATGATATTCTTGAGGCGCTACTTTATAAATTTCGTTTAAAAATGCCACTGAAGTAACTTCTAATTGAACTTGATCTCTATATTTTTCTGTTAAACTTTTAATGACTTTATTCACAACATCTTCTCCAATTAAATCCCTTAAGGCCAGCATAACAGTATAATTCTTCCCATAGGATAAAAATCCTTGTCCACTAACTTGATAAATTGGTGGTTCGACTTGGGTGTCATAAGTTCGCCAGGTAAAATATTTTTTATTGGCATTACGGCTTAATTCCCAAATAGCCGATTTTCCATACATGTTTTCCATGACAACAGCTTCAGAATATTTTGCAAAACCTTCAACAAACATCGAACCGCCTTCTACGGGTTTTGGTCCTAGTATATGACCAAACCACTGATGAGCCACTTCATGAATGGTACGCTTGGCTACTAAATCAAAATCTGTGAAGTCTCGTAAATCAACTAAATGCAACATATCTTCTGTCATACTAATAGTACCAGGATGTGCAAATCCTCCAAAACTCCAATGCGATGGTATTTGCGCAATACGGATATGTTTAAATGGATAAGGACCAAAATTTTCGGTACAATAGTTTAAAGTATTTATAGTACTCTCCTCTATCCTATTATTGTTATAAGCGCTTTCTGGCATAAAATACTGTTCAATTTTAATACCCTTGTGTGTTGTGCTATGCACGTCATAATTTGCTGAAAAGTAGCCCATGGTTGGCATGATTAAAGCTTCGGAAGCATATTCATAATAATTTCTATTAGTATCACCCCATTTTTTAATAAGTTCTCCAGATCCTAAAGCAATTTGGTTATGCTCTGTAGATACTACGGTTTTATAATACACACGTCCTATACTACTTTGTGTCGTTACAATATGATCTTCAGAAATGGTTTCTTCTTCGCGTTCTGGCAAACCTCTTTCTTTACGTTCTAAAGGATTAGAAATCTCCAATGCTGTTCTGTAACCTAAAGCGGGTTCAAAATCCCTGTGCTGAATATAAGTTCCATTTTTAACAATGTTTTTTGATGTTTCAAAACCTTTTAATTGTTTATCAACTATATAGGTGAACAGCAGATCGTCATTAGGTCTAATAGGCGTCTTAAAATCAAATAAATAGGTTCCTAGATCCTTATTATGTTCCACTAGTTCGCCTCCGGCTAAACTGATGCTCTGTAGTGGTTCTTTTTCTGTAATTAAGTATTGCTTTAATGTTTTTGAGCTTTTATTCTTTAGAATATATGTTGCCCTAACTACATAGCGACTGTCTGATGGATAAAGATCGACTTCGGTTTCCATTTTTACAGGAAATAGGCCTTTCAAATCTTCATATTTCTTAAATAAACGTTCATAGTCCTCTCGCAAATCCAAATGCTCTTGAGTTGTGATATAGTCCGTTTCTACATTTGTATTGTAATATACGGTTGCTGCCGATGTTCCAAATAATAGTAATAAGGATGTTAAAACCATAGTAGATTTTTTACCCCAATTGGATACCATAAGTTTAAATCTAAATTTTAAACTTGTTGACACACCTCTTTTCCATAGTTTAAATGACAGAAAAGCGAGCAAACTTGCGAATAACAACCAGTAAACCGCTAAATAATTATAGCCTTTTACAATACCACTAAAACCATTCATTCCAGAGAAATTAATATTTGGCAAGTTTCCTAATAAAAGCATAGGGTGTTGTAAGCCTATTGATGATGATAATGAGGTTCCCAGAAATACAATTATTAAACCTGTAATTCCCATGCCTAAATATTTATTAGGTATTAAGGATTGAATAACTAAAGCCAAAAGCGCATAAAACACAAAAGTTAATCCTGGGTTATAAAAAAGTGAAAGATATAGGTCTATTTCAAAGTGATCATAACCAAATACACCTTGTAATAGCATGGCTATTAAAGCTCCCATAACAATCAACACCACTGGTAAGCCCAGTATAGCTAGAAACTTTGACAAGAAAAATGGCAGGTTTCTTGTTGGACTACTATCTATAATACCATTAAAATGTAAACTGCGCTCTCTCCAAACTATCTCACCACTATAAAATATGATTAGTATATAACTTAAAAATAACAACGGGTCTACAAAAAGCTCAATGAGCTTATACATGGCTGGGTATAAGCTGTCATTGTAAGGACCACCTTCTACAATTCTTGAAAAAACTTCTATAATTACAATTGTAATCCATAATAAAACCACACCAATAAACGGCAAGCTTTTCATACTGTTTGTCATCTCAATCTTGAACAGCGATATAAATGCGCTTATTTGTGATTTGTAAGTCGTATTTACAGCTACTTTATGATACGGAACTGTATTTATAAGCCCGTTATCTAGACTTATTTTTTTCTTTATTTTTTTCTGAATGGTTCTAAATGAAAACAAACGATAAGTCACTAAAAGAGTGATTGCGCCAACAAGTACCCATAATAGTCTATTCCACATAAAATTACCAGCAAACGCAATGTATTTACTATTCTTCTCAAAAACGGTCCAATACTGCGTTTGTTCGAAAAGCGCAGATAATCCAAACGGATCTAATAACGCAGCCATAACATAACTATCAGTGGACATTTGCGTTGAACTTGCCATAATTGGCGAGTTTAAAAATAACGAACAAAGAAAATACAACGCATAAATTAAAATGGCACTGGCATAAGTAGCGACGTTACTTTTTGTTAAAATACTCACCGAAAAAATAATGGCCGTGCATATAAAAATATTGGGTAAAACAATAATGAGTAACGTCCATAGGTAATCTGCAATATGAAAAGCATTTACTAATTCTGGATCTAAATTAGGAAACAACGTTGTTATTATAAATCCTAATAAAAAAGAGGAAAATGATAATACACTTGCCATAAATACACCTAAAAATTGACTCCAGAAATAATGCTGTTTTTTTACAGGCGTACTAAATATTATGGGTTGCATATTATACCGACTGTCTTTTAGCACACCACTAATAACAAAAAACATGATGATAAAAACGGCACCTAATGTTAGAATTCCTGTAATTTCAGTAATAGATTGTGGCGAATTGTAAATAGAAGTGCCCCTTCCATAACCTTGCCTACCAATTTGAATTCCAATTATTAAAAACAAAAGTGAAAGGAAAAGAAAAGCTCTTTGTTTAAACTGATACCTTATTTCAAATTGAATGAGTTTCTTAAACATAATGTTGTGTTTTTTGATTGATTGATTAATGAGTCGCTAGCGTGGTAAAATAAAAGTCTTCAAGATCAGCTCTCATAGGAGAAAACCCGTCTTCTGGTTTGGTTTCAGACAATACTTTTATTTGGGTTTCACCCGACACTAACGTCGATGAAATAACAGAGAAAGCGTTTTTGTAAGCTTCTACGTCTGTTTTAGCTATAATTTTAGACCATATCTTACCTTGAATACCATTTACCAGTTCTGCAGGATTTCCAGTTACTAATATCTTACCATTGGAAAGTATAGCCATGTTCTTACAGAGATTATGTACATCTTCAACAATATGAGTTGATAAAATTACAATAACACTCTCTCCTATTTCACTTAATAAGTTCAAGAATCTATTGCGTTCTTCTGGGTCTAATCCAGCAGTAGGTTCATCTACAATTATTAATTGCGGATTACCCAAAAGTGCTTGGGCTATGCCAAATCTTTGGCGCATACCGCCTGAAAAAGTAGCAACAGCTTTTTTTCTATGTTGGTATAAATTGGTTTGTTGGAGTAAACTTTCAACTTGCTGTTTTCGCTCCTTGGTATCAATAATACCTTTTAAAATGGCTAGGTGATTTAGAAGTTTTTCTGCTGATAATTTAGGATACACACCAAATTCTTGAGGCAGATATCCCAAGTTTTCGCGAACATATTGTGGTTTTGATATAATATCAATATCATTGAATGTTATGGTTCCGTTCGAGGGTTCTTGCAAGGAGGCTATTGTTCGCATTAATGATGATTTCCCTGCACCATTAGAACCAAGTAATCCAAACATACCGTTTGATATGTCTAACGAAACATTTTTAATAGCTTCTACACCATTAGGGTATGTTTTACTGATGTTATTAATTTTTAATGTGTTCATTTTTATAAGTTTCTTAATTGTGAAACAAATAAAATAGGAAACAAAACATCAAGAAATTAAAAAGGATACACAACTAGGTTTTGGTTATAAACAATTTTGTTTTTAGGTTAAGACTTGGTTTAAATCAAAAAAGACGGTGTTCATGCAAATTTTTATACTGTACATCAATATAATTGTGTTTAGATAGTAACATTTGTAATTTCGCCTTATGATTAAGTTTTTAAAAAAATATAAAGCCTTTATTATTGGTTTAATAGTTACCAAGGTTTTAGCATTACTTTTAGAATACAAGGGCGTTATTATTATTGATGATGATGAACATCTTACTAATATATTGGGATTCCTGTTTTATTGGTTTTTAATTTCAATGCTTATTCACAAAATCGCCTATCTCAAAGAACACATAAAAACCATTATTAAGGTCATAAGTCTTATGCTCTTCTTAATAGTCATACTTGTTATAGACTCTAATGCTGATATGCCAGATAATCCGGTTACCATCCTGTTACTCATGGTATTTTATTTGGCCATTGTTTACGTAATAATACCAACATTTTTTAAAAAGTACAAAGTAGCTATACTCGCTACATATACTTTGGCATATTCGGTTTTTCTGTATTTTAGGCTGTTTTCTGATAGCTTTGAATTGTACAGACAGCAAAGCAAGGAATTGTTTATTCTCTTTCTGTTGCCAATCCCCATTTTTGCCTCATTGTGGGCTTACCACCAATGGAAATGGTTTCAAAATTTAAAAAGTGAAAAGTCAAAAGCCGAATTAGCCATGCTGCAAGCACAAATGAATCCTCATTTCTTTTTTAATACCTTAAATAACTTATATGCATTAACCATTAAGAATTCTGATAAAGCACCTGAAGTTATTTTGAAATTGTCCGATATGATGCGCTATACTATTTATGAAGGTAAAAAGGACTTTGTAACAATTCAAGAAGAGATTGAATATTTAAATAATTATATAGAATTACATAAAATTCGCTATAAAAAAGAGGTTGATATCCAATTTAACCATGATGTTGATAACGATTTAAAAATAAAACCCTTACTATTCATTATCTTGTTAGAAAATGCCTTTAAACATGGTGTTGAATCCTGGCCTAAAAATAACGCATACATTCACATGAATCTGGCTTATACTGATGATTTTGTACAATTTGATATAGAAAATAATTTCGATGGAACGCATAATAACGACGTTGGTATCGGGCTAGATAATCTAAAAAGGCGCTTACAGTTATTGTTTGGAAAAAACTACGCCTTATTAATTAATAAATCGGACAACACCTATAAAGTAACCTTAAAAATACCACCTCATGCTTAAGTTTATAATTGTTGACGATGAACCGCTAGCTCATGAAGTCATAACGGAATTATGTAACATGATTCCGCATATAAAAAAGGTTCATAGCTGTTATAGTGCTATGGAAGCTATGCAGTTTCTTAATGAAAACAAGGTGGATTTTATGTTTTTAGATATTAATATGCCCAAATTAAAAGGTCTCGACTTTCTAAAAACCTTAAGCCATCCACCAAAGACCATTATAACTACCGCTTACAAGGAATATGCTTTAGAAGGTTATGAATTAAACGTAGTCGATTACCTTTTAAAACCCTTTAGTTTTGACAGATTAGTAAAAGCAGTCAATAAGGTTTCAGAGTTACAGACATCTAAAACGGTAATAAAAGAAGTTTCAAACAGCGATACCAATCCTACTAGCCTATTTGTTAAAGGTGATAAAAAACACCATCAAATAGAATTAGACAACCTGTTATATATTGAAGCCTATGGCAATTATACCAAGCTATTTCTAAAGGATGACATGATTGTAAGTCATGAAAAAATATCGCACTATGAAGATCATTTAAATTCTACTCATTTCCTACGCGTTCACAAATCCTTTATCGTTGCCATTGATAAAATAAAATTTATTGAAGGGAATCGTATTGTCATACAGGAGCATAAAATACCCATTGGTCAAACCTACAAAAGCAATGTAAACAGGCTATTTAAGATTTAATTATATGCTATCTAAAATATAAACTGAAATCGCAGATTCAACGAAGTTAATCAAGTTCAGCATGACAAAACTATATTAAACTGGACTTGTCACCCTGAACTTGTTTCAGGGTCTAAAATTTGATAAAATATCCACAAAAAACCGTTAACGCGATTGTCAAGCATCAGCGTTTCTTCACAAATCAAAATAATCAATACCTGTTAATCGGTATAGTCAAAAAACTATCTGCATACCATTTTATCTCTAAAGGTTCTCCAGCATCTTGAATAGTTTCATCACTCACAGCTTTTCCTGTTCCATAATTTATTTGAGAAAACGGATGCTTAATGCCATTAATAACAACAACTAAACGACTTCCTTTTTTTAATTTCTTACTGGTCATTCTAAAATTACTAATCGGTATGGCGGTCTTTTCATTTGGCGTCAGCAAGTTTCTGTGTTCCTTGTCTTGAGACATACTGGCTCTGGTTGTAAATGGTAATGTCAAACTAAAGAATTTGCCTTCTGCGGTTTGTTCGTATAGTAATACATTACAATCAAAATCCTTTTTATTGATAGATACATTTAAAACGCCTCGTATTGCTCCAGTTATTTCTACATCTTCATCAAAGGGTTCTGTAGCAAACGAGAAACCTTGACCAACCGTTAGGGTTTCTGATACAATGCTACGATCGCCACTTAAATTCCATGAGAATTGACTGCGGTCAGACAAATCAATGATTTGTTGAATATAATTGGTGGCATCAGCACTTTCGGATAAACTAAAGTGTTCATTTACGCCCAGATTTCCAGTGTCATAGGTCGATTTAAACGCCACACCAGAACGGTGATTACTAAAATATACCTGTAACGAGTCCGTAGCCATGTTATCCAATGATGCTGCATGTTTCCAGGTATTGGCACCCATCACTTGATAATTTATTTTATCCTGTAACAATGCGGGTTTCTGGGCATCTTTAAATATGTAATCAAACCATTCAAAGATTAAATTCTTAATATCTATCTGCGCTACGGGATCAATATCATACCCTAGAATGTGCTTTTCGGGTAATTCTTGCGCCCCAAAATGCGAATAAGGCCCAATCAAAAGGTAATGCTCGGCATTAGGATTATATTGATAATGGGATTTTAAATAGTGCATGGTCCCAAACTGCCCACCATCATAATATCCTGTAGTACTCAATATAGGGATATCAATTTTAGAAAAATCGGCTTGATTATAGAGTGTCATATTTTTCCAATACGCATCAAATGTGGGGTGTTCCAGTGTCTCATTGAATCCCGGATTGGGTTCACCATCTAAACTATCTAAACGCTTATACGCCACACCTTCTGTATACCAATTAAAGTATAAATCATTCCAGCGTTTACCATTATAATATGAAACGGTATCCAACGTTTTATTATTCGTCACATAATGCCACCACGGGTAATGAAAGTTAAAATAGACTCCATTTTCCATAGGTTCAGCAATACCTGGAGCCGCAGCAACCGATGGCACAATCGTTTTCAAGGCTGGATGCACAGCTTCCTTCATGGAAGCCCACTGTACAAAACCAGCGTAACTACCACCATACATCCCCACTTTAGAATTGCTCCATGCCTGCTTGGCAATCCAATCTATAACATCATACACATCCTGACCTTCATGAACATAAGGTGTTATCTCGTTCGGACTTAAGTGTTTCCCTCGGGTATATGACACCACGCCTATATAGCCTTTATCGGCTGCTTCATAAGCTCTGTTAATGTCTTCTGTACGCGTATATATGGTATGAAACAGTATGGCTGGCTGTGGTTTTATTTCTGCTTTGCTCCTAACAATTATGGCAGATACTTTCGCACCATCTCTGGTGGTGATTAACACAGAATCTTGTACCAAATACGCTTTACCATCTCTACTCACAGTTCTGGGCTCTTGTTGTACGTCTGGTATCGAGTTACAAGAAACCAACCCGACTAACAGTAGAACAAATGCGACCTTTAATAATTTAAATGCTGTCATGGTTATGGATTGGTTTTATTTTGAATACTCAATTAATTCCTCGGTATAAGAAAAACCGTCTTGCACTTGGGTCATTCTTATAAAGTTCTTGACTTCCGGTGCATACACCCACACTTCATCCGTTTGGGCACTATAACCTCTTGAATTAGAAACGGTTCCCTTGTATTCTATGGTATAAGCCATAAATGTCCCTGCTCCTACGGTTTCTTCTTTATAAGATAGGACGACTACGTCCTGACTTTGTTTTCCGGTAGTACCATCTTGACTGGTCCAGTCTTTTTCATAGGTCCATGTTTTACCAACTTCCAAAGGCCATTTATAGCGTGGTGTGGCACTCGTTTCAGGCTTTACAATGTCAGACACCAAAACGGTATCCTGACCTACGGTCATGCCTAATGAGCCATTAATAGCAACAATCCTTCTCATGTCGGTTCCATCTGATCGAACTTCGCCTTCATCAGTAACGCCTTTGTATTTCCATACCCACTTCTCGCCTAGCGAATAATCAGACAATACGGGTTGCTTCGTCATGGTTACTGCCTGATGACTCTTGCAAGATGTCAAAAACAATAGTGTTAAAGCCACTATGAATGTTACAAAGTAATTTTGAATGGTAAACGGTTTCATAATTCTAGTTTTTAATAATTAATGACACAAAGTAAAGGCCATTAACAGTCTCAAAAAACAAAAAGTACAGGAGCGTAATATAATGGCTTTGAACGTCAATAAATGGGTGTTTTACCCTTACAGACTATTCCAATTCCGAAACTTAACCGACTGACGGCTAGATACATCTATCGTTTCACCTGAAGTTAATTGAATCTGCAACCTATTATTAAAATGCGGATGAATCTCTTGTATATAGTGTATGTTGATTATCTGACTTCTATTCGCTCTAAAAAATACCGTAGGATCCAATTTTTCCTCCAAAAGATTTAACGAACGCTTAATCATAGCCTTCTGCTCACCAAAATACAAGCGTGCATAATTCTCCAACGATTCTATATACTGAATGTCAGATAACGGAATAAAATAACAGGCCTCGCCATCCTTAATAAATATCTTGCGGTGCATGGGCAACACATCAGGACTGGCCTCACGTTTCTTTAGTAGTTCCTGTTTTACCTTGGCAATGGTTTTGGCAAAGCGTTCTTCACGTAACGGTTTAACTAAATAATCCAAGGCATTCAACTCAAAGGCTTTAACCGCATACTGGTCATAGGCCGTGGTAAAGACTACCTCTGGCACCGTACCCAGCTCTTCTAATAAATCAAAACCAGACTTTTCAGGCATATGGATGTCCAGAAAAATAATGTCGGGCACTTCGGTTTCTATCAGTTTAATAGCTTCATCTACATGCGAAGCTTCCCCAACTACATGAAATTCTTGGTGTGGCTTTAAAGCACGCTTTACCTCTTCTCTGGCCAAACGCTCATCGTCTATAATAATAGTTTTAAATGTCTTCATGGGTTTTTAAAGGTAAAATAAGCTGCGCCTCTACAGTATGGGTATCCCGTGCTGTTAAAGTGCAGGTTGCTGCTGTTTTGTATTGTAAGGCCAAGCGTTCTTTTAAATTCTTAAGCCCTACGCCTTTCGTGTTTGATGCTGTCAATTTTCCAGGGTTTTGTACGCTAATGACTAGCGTATCGCTTTGTTTACTAATGTCCAATCGCACAACCCCACCTTTAACCGACTTATCAATACCGTGTTTAATGGCATTCTCTACCAATAATTGAATACTTAAGGTCGGTATTTTAACAAGCTCCAGACTAGGGTCTAATGAAATGTCTAAAGATAAGCGTTCTTCAAAGCGCAGTTTCTCCAATTCTATATAATCGCTTACCAGTGCCAGCTCGTCCTTAATGGTTATTAAATCGGTATTGGTTTCATAGAGCGACGAGCGTAATAAATCTGATAACAAATCTATAGCCCGTCTGGCTTTACTGGGGTTCTCCTCTATTAAGGATTTAATAGAGTTTAACGAATTGAATAAGAAATGCGGATTCAATTGCGCCGAAAGATTATCCAGCTGTATCTGTTTGGTTAAAATAGATAGTTGGGCATTTTCTTGAGCCGTAGCCACCTCTTTTTGGTAATAATGGTATAAGTGGTAGGCCAGAATCCAGATAGACATCAAGCGTAAACCTGTAAGTAATATAGGATCCCAATACACTAGGGCTTGCCCAAAATCTTCTACCTCGCCGGCAATAGCCGTCCAATAGATGTACCATTTTATATTGTTTAGCAACACATATAACACCGCCAAAACAAGGATGCTGGGCACTACCCTATACAGCAATTTCTTAAGCGGCAAGGCGTTCCACTGTCTATGTAAAGCAAAGCGCCTGTAACCATGCGTTAAAAAGATACCAATGGCAATATCCAGCACATAGTTTACAAACGTGTAAAACACCCCATAGTTATCACGTGTATACACCGTATAGGCCCAATAGATAGACACCAGACTCCATCCCAGGAGCTGACAGGTCCAATACAGTGAAGGCTTGGTCTTACGGGTATGTGTGGTATTGCTAGTAGCCATTATGAAACAAAGCAACAAAATACTTTTTAATAGTAAAAATAAAAATACAGGAACGTGCGTAATCAGGTATAGGCGTTAGTTGTAAATTATATTAGTCTATTTGGGTTGGTATTTGTATCACCTCTATCTGACTCGAGATTTACCTGAAGCTGACCCGAAGTACCTATGGCTTTCCTATGGCTTAAACACGGGTGAACCTACCTTAAGGTATGGTTAAACGATATAGCTCGTATTTATTTGAAATGGCTAAACTATGGCGACGCATTCCATAGCCTGTGCGGTTTTGAGGGGTATAAACTCATTTTCGACCAGATTACCGTAGTTGATGCCCAACCAGACTGTGATGGCTGTATTTGTTGGTGTGCCGGTGTTTATGGGGTTGATGAGCTGTAAATTGATATTTTGATGCTCCATATTACATACTAATGGACTGGATTGACTGGTTGTACCTAAACCATCACTATTTGGGTATTGCGGCTGATAACACTGTGCGGCTTCTGACCATTGGTAATTGGATACGATGCTTAAGGCAGCAGTTAGCCTGAAATGTGTTGCTGTTTTTGGTACTTGTTTGAGATGGTGTTTGCTGCTTTTTTGGATGCTGATGTTTACCACTGAACGTGCTGAATTACCTGTTATTATGGGTTTTGCGGTGTATATTTGGTTGAAAATTTTTGTTTTGTTGAGTTGAAAGCCTATTAGTAATTCTGGCTGATTGAAGAGGTTTGCCTCCCGTTGTCCTCGCTCTCCACTCCCCTTTTGAATGATTTTGCGGCAACAGCCTGATAACCTACTTGTCATATAGCTATCTTTAAAAGCGGCTACATTTTGTTGCAGACCTGTGCCAATAGCTTTAGCCAATTTAGACCCACCACCAAATTCTTGGAGGTTTGCCTTGACGGATTTGAATGCGGGATCGTTGTAGATGCGGTTTTTTGAAGGACCTGCTGCTCTACGCTTAATGTACTCGCCTTTGAGAACGTAGTAACATACCCCGTTTAATGTACCCTTTAATTTTATGAACCCTGTTTGTTTAGGCATTTGATTATAAGTAGGTTATAGAGTAAATATAGGGATTTTTAGGGAAATTGAAAAATGAGATTCTCGTGAGTCTGTCACAAGAGTATAAAATTTTCGCAGCCTCATCAACTCGCAGATCTTAAAATTGATACTTAATCAATTTTAAAAACTCGTGAGTAATTTTCTATACACTTGTTATATGAAGTCTTTTTATTGAAGGTTTCTTTTAAAGTTTCATTATCTTTTGTCTTGAAACAAAAGAAACAAAAATTCAAGTTAGGTATTCTCAATATTGATACTCAATCAATATTGAGAATAGTATATAATTTTGGAAACAATTACGTTTCGTTACACTATATTTTAGGAAGCATTATAACAGCTTAAGACTGCTTTGAAATTCAATTTAAAATTGAAACTCTTAAGATTATGTAATGCTATATCCCTAAAATATTAACGCTCCACTCACCTATTGTTTTAGCCAAAATTTTATGAGGTCATAAACTACATATAAAGAATTTTTATTTATGTAAGAAGAATTACTAACTTTACTTTAAAATAGATTCAAAATCAGATGGATACAGAAGGAAAAAAAATTAATTATAAAGAAGAAATACAATATTTACCCATTTCTAAAATTGAGCCTAATCGCTTTAATCCTCGACAAAGGTTTTCTGAAGAAGAAGAAGATGAACTAATAGCATCTATACTTGAGAAAGGGATTTTAAATCCACTAATTGTTTTTAAAAAAAAAGATTCTGATGAGTATGTTATTCTAGATGGAGAAAGAAGGTTTAGAGCTAGTAATAAGCTTAATTTAAAAGAGTTGCCTGCTAGAATTTTATTAAATGAACCAGATAAATTAGAAAGTTTATCACTTATGTTTCATATTCATCATGTTCAAAAAGATTGGACTCAGTTTTCCATATCAATTACTTTAATTGATATAATCAACGAAATGGGAATGAATCCAAAGCGCTTAAGTAAAGAAGATCGCGAACAATTAATTAGGAAAACCTCACTATCAAACTATAAAATTAATCGCTATTTAATTTTTCAAGATTATCCTCAAGATGTTATTGAAAGGTTTTTGAGATCAGAAATTGAAGATGAGCAGGAACCAGGTGCTGATCCAGATATTTTATTGGAAATGCATAGACCTATTAGACAAATAAAAAAGTTAATGCCAGAATTATTAGTCAAATATCCAATAGCAAAAATAATAGATTCTTGTATTAAGAAAAAAGCTAACAACGTTATTGTTAATAACAAAGAATTTAGATTTTTGAACAAAAGTCTATCAGCTTCAGATAAAGGCATGATTAACTCTGAACGGTTAAAAGAAGAAATAATTACATTCATAAAAAACATAAATACTACACCTGAATCAATTTATCTTAAAACTGCCAAAACGTATTTTCAAGTAGAATCACTATCAAAAATAACAGATAACCTAACTAAAGAATTAAACAACTTAAATTTAGCAAATATTACAAGTTCCGAAAGGAATAGAATTACGAAGCGATTGGATAAGTTACAGACACTAATTAAGTCGCGTTTTGAAATATGAGTATGGAAAACTCAATACAAAAGCTTCTAAAAACTTATGAATCAAAGGGTTTTGAGAAAGTTATTGACTTAGAATACCTTTTTAAATTTCGACCAAATTTTGTTTTTAAGAGTAAAGAAAAATTTATTGGAATTTATACTCGTACCTCCGCATTAATAAATTCTTCAGTAGTCGAAAGAATAGCTCAAACTACGGAAATACGTAGTCTGCCAGCAAAAAACGTCATATTTTTTCCTAAGATACCAGACCATAACGTATTATTAGATTGCAGTAAAAACAGAGTTGAAGTGTGCTATCTAGAAAATGGCGTTTTAAAGTTTGTTGAAGTTGAAGAGTTGCCTATTGCGGTTGTTAAGCACGTAAAATATATAATGCCAAAATTAAGTGTATTTCTATCATCAAAACAAGTAATTGATGAACGAAAAAGTGCGGAAAGAATAGTGAACGTTATAAATTTGAAATATCAACAGCCTATTTATCCTTTTGCTGTAGAGAAGAATAAAAAAGGTAAAGTTCTAACGCCAAAAGAATTAAAATTAGAAATAATGAATGGCATGGTTGATTGTGAATACTTTTTTGGAATTCTTACGGAAGATTTTAGTAGTGCAACTGAATTAGAAATTCAAGTAGCATTAAAAATGAAAAAATTAGAAAACATAAGATTATATGTTAAGGATAATGACCAAACGCAACAAGCATGGAAAGATTTACTGTTCGAAATACAGTTAAAGTATAAAATAAAAGGCAAGACAGTTTGGTACTACCCTTTTCCAGATAAATTTGATTTGGAGGAAGAAATCAGAAAAGATATTATTGAAATATTAAGTAAAAAACACAGGGATAACGGCTCTTTCTTCTTATAAGAATTATTTTTTAGAATTTAATTCTAATATTTTTTCCCAATTGATAATGCCATCATCGTTACAAAACTCAATGCTAAATTCTCTCGTAAATTTATTAATCATAATATTATAAGATTCAACAAACTCATCATTTCGTTCCTTCGCTTTATAACCGAGTGGTTCAATAATTTCTTTATATAAATTTTCATTACCTGAGATAAACTCCCAAAACCTTTGTCCGCAAAATTTATAATACTCTCCTTTATCAGGTTTATTATCTTTTCCATAACAGCATCCATTAATAGAAACAACATTAATATTACTATTACTTGTGCGTAAAGCCATTGATGCTTGCCTATAATAATCCTTTAACTTTTTTAGAGAGGTACTATTTGACCACTTCGGACCAGATTTTATTGCAACTAAATACCTTTTCCCTTCTAAATCAAATTCCAAATCAATTCCTTCAATCCCAGATTTCCAACCACCATAAACTTTTGAATTTATAAATATTGCCAATCCTTCGAGCCAATCACCAAAAATGGTTTCTTCATTTGAAGATACATGAGCATCAACTATACCAGAAACTATTTCTCCTGACGTCAAAACATTTTTGGCTTTAAATAGATATGGATTTTTTCGCTTAAGAACATTTTTAAGCTTTAGTTTATTCAAACTTTCAATTCTTTTCTGATGAAAAGTACCAATATTTTCTTCTACATAACTTACTACTTCACCAATTTCAATCATTATAATTTTATATTTTTACTCAATCAAATTTAGTCAATATCTTTTATTGCACAATTTTTAAAATATCAATATTTTAAAATATATATTTGTCGAATTAATAAAAAATGTCAAAATTCACTTTTATAGATTTATTTTCAGGAATAGGTGGTTTTAGAATCGGCCTTGAGCGTCATGGTGGAAAATGTTTAGGTTTTAGTGAAATAGATTCTGACGCGATTAAATACTACTATGAAAATTTTGGAAAAGAAAAAAATCATAATCTTGGCGATATAACTGAAATAAATGAATTGCCAAAACATGACCTTTTAACTGCTGGTGTTCCTTGTCAAAGTTGGTCTATTGCTGGTAATAATTTAGGCTTTGAAGATGATAGAGGTCAACTTTGGAATGACACAATTTTTTTACTTAACAAATCAAAGCCTAAAGCTTTTATTTTCGAAAATGTAAAAGGTTTACAAGACCCTAGAAATAAATTGGCTTTCGAATATATTTTAATGAGAATAAAAAAAGCTGGTTATCATGCAAAACCTTTTTTGATAAATTCTCACGACTATGGAGTTCCTCAAAATCGAATTAGGGTTTATATTGTTGGTTTTAGAAATAAAAAGTTTTTAAATAAATTTCAGTTGCCCGAAAAAATATTAAATGGGAAGAAGTTATTTCATTATTTGAATGATTTACCTATTCCGAACTTCGAAAAGAAAAAGATTGAATCAAGTGTGTTGTTTGGCAATAATGTCCCTTTTTCAAGAACTAAGTTCCAAAAGAATGATGAGCTAAATGATTTTTTTTTATTTAATGATATAAGAAATGGACACTCAACTATACATTCATGGGATTTAATAGAGACCACAAATCGCGAAAAAGAAATATGTTATTTATTGTTAAAAAACCGAAGAAAAAAAACTTATGGCCCTTTTGATGGTAACCCTTTATCATTAGCACATTTCAAAAAATTAGATTCTAAAATATTAAAATCTGAATTAAAAAAATTATGCTCAAAAGAAATTCTTAAAGAAGTTGGATTTGCTTATAAAATTATTAATTCAAATTTTTCAGAATTGGATAATAATGAAAAGCTAATACTATCTCATTCTAAAGGACAAAAATTATTTTTTAACGACCTCAAAAAAAGTAAAGAATTAAAAAAGAAAAAAATTAAATTTAGACCTCTAATTGAAAGATTAATAGCTAAAAAATATTTATCTCTAATTGAAGTTAGATATGATTTTGTTAATTCTAAAATTAGTTCTGGTATCAATGGTATTAATAGAATATACTTACCTAATTCTGATATTTTCTCAACCTTAGTTGCAAGTGATACAAATGATTATATTTCTACAATAAATATTTCTGCATCGAATCCTATGGAATTCAAAAATACATTTATGAATAATGTTATAGCACCTAATAATTATAGAAAAATAAGTAAAAAAGAGGCTCTAATTATTCAAGGTTTTAAAAGTGAATTTGTTCTTCCTGAAAAAAGAACTAAATGGATGAAGCTAGTAGGTAATAGTGTTTCTGTTCCAGTTATTGATAATCTTTGTGAATCAATAGTGAAAACTGGAGTATTTAAATAATTTCAATTATATATTTTTAATTTATGTGTTGATTTAATAAGACCATCTCTTATTTTACTTCTTTTCATAAAATTTTTTTCATTTTTAATAAAAGAATAGAAATTGATTGGAGTATTAAATAATTTTGAGCAAGCTTTTAAAATAGTATTAATTTCTGTTCTTTTCATACTATGTTTATCTAATTCATTTATTGCATGAAAGAAAGCTGGCCAAAATAATGCAACTTTAACAAAACTTATATTTATTGGTGTTCCGATTAATGAAAATGCTCCACTAGTTATTAATTTTGAAGCTAAATTGCGATTACTTCCTTTGCATGCAGATAAAAACACTCTTTTCCTATTTATAGTTTTACCAATAATTTCATTAAACTCGTTATTAAGAATAAATTCTTTTGTCAATTCAATTCCATCCATATTTGCATGAAATGAAAAGTGCAAATATCTAAATTCACTTTCAGCAAATTTATCTATTGCTATCTTTAAATCATCTTTGTTTTCAATACTTAAATAAATTACAGGAATGTTTGATAACTCTAAAATTTCTTCAAGTAATTCGCCATCAAAATAATCTCCATCTTTTTCAGATAAAGACTCAATAATAAAAACACCATATTTTGTTTTCATAAATCTAATTTTTATACAAATTTATAGCATTCTTTTTAATTCCATTCCACACACATTCCACTACTCTCCTATCATCACGTAGAACGTTATAATACAGTTTCAGTATTTGATTAAACCCCTAACAAAAAAGCATAAAAAAAGGTGCCCAAACCTAAAATTTAGACACCATTATATTGTAAAGGTGTTAAAAAACCCTACTCATCCAACAACAAGTTTAAGGTCACCGTAATATTATCGCGTGTAGCCTTACTAAACGGACAGATTTCATGAGCGCTTTCAACCAATTGCTCGCCAGTCTCCAGATCAACACCTGGAATATAGCAATCTAGCGTAGCTTCTAGGCAAAACCCATCATCATCCTTACAAAAGCCAATAACAGCGGTTACGCTTAAAGTCTTGTCATCAATATCCAGACCTTGTTGCTTGGCAATAGCTTGTATAGCACCACCAAAACAGGCCGCATAGGCCGCACCAAATAATTGTTCCGGGTTGGCACCATCACCACCAGCACCTCCCATAGATTTAGGTACTGATAAATTAAAGTCTATAGGACTGTTCTCTGATTTTACATAGCCTGCTCTGCCACCAACAGCTTCGGTGGTAGCTTCATATAATGTTTTCATGTTTTCTTTTTTTAGAATGAATCATAAAGATACTATCCCACACATCATCAGTAAAGTGATTTCTCATAAATTTCTCTTAAAATACAAATGGGGCGTAAAAGACCTAAAAAAGAGCCCTAAAGACTTTGAATTGTCAATTATATTTCCTATATTAGTTGAATCTTAATTGGGGTGCTAAAGTATTATACAGCTGAAAACAAACCCATTGAACTTCGATGGATAATGCCAACTGAAGGAATTAAGATACCAAAGGGAATTGAAGGTGTAAAAAATCTTTTAATTCCCTTTGTTTATTTAGTGCTATACCTTGATTCAGACACGCTATTTGAATATTACTTACTATAGATAACAGGCATCTGCCCTTTCCATTTACTCCAAAGGTTTTCGTTAGTAATAAGACTTGCCATAAAATGCCCCACATTAATACGGCTTACTTTACCCGCATTAAAAATAGCACTTCGTGTTGGTGAGGCGTGAATCTCATAGTCGGTTACAGTGTCTTCGTTAATCAAACCATCTGGTCTTACGGCAACCCATTCAATTGTTTGATGGTCCTGCCCTATTTGTGTTCTTAAATAGTCTGCTGCTTTTTCATTATCTACATGTGGTGGTAATAGTAAACGCAACAATCCTATAACACACTTTTGAGCAAACGAAATGGGTTCGTTTAAATCCCGATTACGATTCCCTGTAGTATTCATTAGTACATACTTTACAGGTTGCTGTGGGTTATTAGACACTATTGCTTGGCATAATCTGCGTGTTGCATCTGTAACCAATCGCCTTGGATGACCGTACACGCCTTTAAACGTCAGGTTATGCCCAAGGCAAGATGCTACAGCCTGACAATCGTGAACAATATTGCGCATTTCGGTATCGGTTAATTCTAATACGCTTGCAGCAATTATTTGGAGATTGTCATTAGTTTTCCAAGCATCGGGCACCTTTTCAGGAGACCTTACAATGACTTTTACATTTTGGTTTTGAACAAGTAGTTGTTCAACTAATTTACTTCCGGTTGCCCCACTGGCACCTACTACTAAAACGGTCATGATTATTTTGATTGATTGTGATACTTAAAAGACGCCGTAGTACAACAAATGTTACAATGACTGATTCGTAGCTTTGCGTAAGATTTTAACAACACGGTTATGGGTTATTTCCAGTAAATTATATTGGTAACCTTCAAAATCGGTGGTATTCATAAACTGAATAACCACGGCATCAATATCTTTATGGTATTCTGCCATACTTTGATGGCCTGGTACCAGACCACCATGGTTGTACTCGTAAGGATAGATTTCCTGTTCGCCGGCATCAAATACAGAACCGTCGTTTAAGGCTCGTAAAAATATAGCCACATCTTCAGCTGTTGCTATCATGCCGTATTCATTCCCCTTAAAATCTTCATCATACCCAACGTAATACCCACTCATAACATCATCTAAATTCACTTCATTAAGCGAAAAGAAGGTGTTATGCAATTCAAGCGGTATTAGTATGCGCTCTTTTATAAACTGTTCGTGACTATGGCCTGTTACCTTTTTAATAATCTCCCGAAGCAATAAATAATTGGTGTTTGAATATTCATAACCTTCATCGGGTTCAAAACTAGCTGGAAGATCGAGAGCAAAATCGAGTGCTGTTTTACTATTGGTTTGTTCGTCTTCCCAATAAGCAGGATTATCAGTGAAATTGGGTATGCCAGATCGGTGTTGAACCATCATTTTTAAGGTAATGGTTTCTGCGTTTTCAATTCTACCTACAAGCTCTGGAAAATAATCTGCTAACGTTTCATCTAAAGACAATTGCTTATCGCCTACTAATTTTGTGATAGATACGGCAGTATATAACTTGCTGATGCTGGCAATTTTGAATAAGGCATCAGGCTTGGCAGGTAGTTGTTGTTCGCGGTTATGATAGCCTGCTGTATAAAAGGCTGGTGGTTTACCAGCTTGATCCACATAAACAATAACGCCATCAAAACCATAGGTTAATGTTTGGTCCACTTGCTCCTGAACGGTATCTGGCAGTGGTACTATCCAGGCTTTGACTATAATCCATGGCACAAACCATATGGATATAACCGTACCTACCAGTAATACGATTCTAAATAGTTGTTTGCCCTTACTTGTTTTTTGCGTAGACTTTTTCATATCTCTTAATATACGTCTATTGGTTGGTGTTAGTTTATGGTACAAATATATTGGAGAAAGCCATACCTATACATGGAAGTTAACCGAACTGTAGTATTTTATGGATGAATTGATTTTTGAGAGGATATGCTACAATCCATTGATTGATAAACTCTTATTGTTTAAACCTCACGACGCAATACCTCTAAAGGCGAACTCCGTAACACCCCTTGAATATTACTTAAACCAATAGCTAATACCAATAGTGAAATACCCGGTAAGAACACCAAAAACGGCACGGCTGATGGTACAAAGGGTTCTTTAAAAACCAGGATAGCTAATAGCAAACTACTGACTAGCGCTAAAAGTACACCTACCAAACTCCCTAAAAGCCCTAAAAACAAATACTCTAATGCCGATATGCGTAATATCTGCTTGTTTTTAGCCCCAAGTGTTCTTAACAATACACTTTCTTTAACACGCTGGTACTTGCTATTACGCACAGAACCAATTAGTACAATTATACCTGTAATTATGCTGAAGAAGGCCATAAAATTGATAATCCATGTTACTTTTTGCAATATATCTTCAATAATGGTATACACTTGCCTTAAATCGATAATAGATACATTTGGAAACTTGGCTACCAATTCACTTTGTAATTTAGCCGAGCGTGCTTCATCCGGCACATAGGTAGTTAAAACATTAAACTGTGGCGCCTGTTCCAACACGCCTTTTGGAAATACAATGGAGAAATTAAGTTGCATTTGTCCCCAATCAACCTTCCTGATACTGCCCACAACGGTTTCCATAAGGACACCTTGTACATTAAAAACAACCCGGTCACCAATGGCCAATTTGCCGTCTTGCGCCAGATTATCAGAAATGGATATTGGTATAGGGTCTTTAGTGGTGTGATTAGATATCCAGTTCCCTTGTGTTAGTTCCTCTGATGCGATGAGATTTTCACGATAGGTGGTTCTAAATTCATGATTTAAAAGCCATCCTCTTATACTGCGGGTACTATCTTGCAGGATAGCATTAATGGTACGCCCTTTGATATTGTGCATGCGCATGGTTACCAGTGGGATATTATCTAATATCTGTAAATCATTGTCCGTAAAGGTTGTCATGGTTTCAGTAAGTTGTGCGCTTTGCACATCGAGTGCTATGAGATTGGCATTTTCAGTACTGGCGCCAACACTGGTTTTTGATAGTAGGATGTCCTTGGTAAAGTATAAGGTGCTTATTAAAAACGTTCCTAATCCAATGGCAACGATTAAAACTAATGTCTGATTATTGGGGCGGAATAAGTTTAACAAGCTTTGCCTCACTGTAAAATCTGCCCATTTAGGAAATAAGGCTTTTACGATTTTCATACATAGCACCGCAACAGCTGCCAAAATAGCAAAGGTTACCAAAACACCTATAACAAACGCAGCTGCATACTGCCAGTCCTTAAGCAACCAAAATGAAAAGGCATATAGCGATGTGATAATGATTAATAAGATAATTAGGCGTGCTTTTTTAGGTTTTTCCATAGGCGCACCACCTATTCGCAGTACTTCCAATGGCGACACATACCAGGTGCGCATCAGTGGCAATAAGGCAAATAATACCGACATAAAAAGTCCCAGTAAAACACCCATAATTAGGGGTTGCATGCTAATATGTATTTCGACATCGAAGGGTAAAAAATCTTTTAAGATATACGGAAAAAGCTCCTGCAAACCAACACCTATAAGCGTTCCGATAAGTCCGCCAATGATACCAATTCCCGATATTTGTATCAGAAATATTAAGAAACTTTGTCGGCGTGTGGCGCCCATGCATTTTAACACGGCAACCGCTTTTAGTTTTTCCTTAATGTAAATGTTTACAGAGCTGGCAATACCCACGCAGCCCAATAGTAAGGCAATAAATGCCACCAGATTTAAGAACTTACCCACATTATCATACCGACGCCCTAAACGTCTGCTTGTGCTGGTGTGAGTGTCTAAATCGGCCTTTTCCAAGTCCAACATGGGTTCAATACGGTTTTCCAAGGCATCTAAATCGGCAGTAGGTGCCTTATAAAAAAACTGGTATTCCTTACGGCTTCCAAATTGCAGGAGTTCTGTTTTAGCAACATACCGATAAGGTATAACTACCGGAGGCGCTACCGAAGACGACATGGCGTTACTGCCTGGAATAGACTTTAATGCACCTGTAATGGGTAATGTAATCTCCCCTACTTTAATAGAATCACCCGCTTTAATATTATATTGCAACATGAGTGTGGCATCTACTAAAGCACCTCCTAGTTCTTGATAACTAGCAGCAGCCGAACTGGGTATGGTGGTTAACTTACCATAAAAGGGGAAATCGCCATCCAAGCCCCGAACACGCACTAATTTGGTACCGCCGTTTTTTGGAAAGGCGATCATGGACACAAAGTTCACTTCGCGTGCATCTGGATTTAAAGAATCAATGATAGCTTGAGCGCGTTCTGTTGGCTCATCGCGACTATCAATGATAAAGTCGGCTCCCATTAAAACTTTGGATTGTCTCTGGATATTATCCTTTAAATTCTCACTAAACAATTGAATCGAAACAACTGCAGCAATTCCTAAAATAATAGATGCCATAAATAATAGCAGCCTCACTTTGCTGGCTTTGGCATCACGCCATGCCATTTTAAAAAGCCAGGATGTTTTGCTTTTAGATTGGAATTGTGCTTTACTCAAAATGTTGCAGTGGTTTGGTTGGTGACAATTTGCCCACCTTTTAGCTTTAATATTTGTTGGGTTCTGTTGGCAAGGTCTAAATCGTGCGAAATAATCACTAATGTCGTACCAGCTTCTTTATTAAGCTCAAACAATAATTGAATGACCTTTTCTCCTGTTTCATCGTCTAAATTACCTGTAGGTTCATCAGCAAATAAAATAGAAGGCGTGTTTGAAAAGGCACGTGCTAGAGCAACCCGTTGTTGTTCGCCACCCGATAATTGCGATGGGTAATGATGCATACGATCTGATAAACCCACTTTTTCTAATAAGGTTTTGGCTACTTCGGCTGCATTGTTGGAGCCTTGAAGTTCTAATGGTACACTCACATTTTCAAGAGCCGTAAGCGTTGGTAGTAATTGAAAGTTTTGAAATATAAAGCCAACTTCTTTGTTACGTAATTGGGCACGTTCATCTTCATTCAACGCACTTAAATCATGGCCACATAATTCAACAGTACCAGCATCGGGCTTATCTAAACCAGCGCATAGCCCCAACAAAGTTGTTTTTCCACTACCCGATGGTCCGACAATGGAAAAGGTTTGCCCTTTCGCTACTTCAAATGATATATTTTTTAAAACGGTAAGTTTTTTAGAGCCACTTTCATATGTCTTTTCTAACCCATTAATCTTTAATATCTTTGACATGTAAATCTTAATTTATTCTACAACGTATGTACAGCCCTAAAAATATACAATCCTTTTTGAAAGCACCTAGCATTATGGAATGGAAATTCATAAAGTTTTGTTATTTTCTGATAGTCTTGACTTTGATTTCTTGTGGGAACTCAAACAATTCAAAAGAAACGGATACTCAAGACGCAACCACAGAAACCAATACGACCGATATAGTTGAGCGTTCAAAAAAGACTATTCTTTGCTTTGGAGATAGTATCACAGCTGGATATGGACTGGATGATAGTCAAGATGCTTATCCTGCTTTACTGCAAGCAAAAATTGATTCATTGGGTTTAGCGTATGATGTGGTCAATTCGGGATTAAGTGGCGAAACGACAGCTAGTGGTAGAAGCCGCATTAATTGGGTACTCAATCAAGATATTGCTGTATTTATTTTGGAATTAGGCGGTAATGATGGTTTACGTGGTGTACCTCTATCAGAAACTAGAGCCAATTTACAAGCTATTATTAATGCCGTGCAGGCTAAAAACCCAGAAACTACTATTATTTTAGCTGGAATGGAGTTGCCTCCAAATATGGGACAAGATTACACGTCTGAATTTAGGTCTATTTATGCTGATTTAGCACAAAAGAACAGTTTAGAATTCATACCATTTATCCTCAAGGATGTTGGCGGCATTGCGGAATTAAATCAAAGTGATGGTATTCACCCTACTGTTGCAGGACATAAAATTGTAGCACAGACAGTATGGGACGTTTTGGAACCGGTAATTAATTGAGTCGCCCCAAAATAGAACGACTCATTTAATTAGCTTATTTAAAATTGTCTTACGATCACCACAGCATTACTTGCAAAGCAAGTACCTAAAAAGCAATCACCATTAAAGGTGTTAGGATTAAAGGTCATCACATAAGGTTGATACCCTTCTTTAGTAGAAGTCCAGTAGAATTGTGTTTCATCAAAATTACCCATACCCTGCATGTGTACGTTATCAAAAATAGCTTCCATAGAATCCTTGCTAGGTACAAACCAATCGTCATATCCAGCGTATTCCAAGTCCCAGACGATTTTAAAGGCATAATCGTCGTTACCAAACTCAAGACCGTTAGGTACATTACTGTTATCGGCTAGGTTACCATCAACAATTTGCTGTGTATTGTCAAGCCCAGCTCCTATTTCGACACTATTGGTTAAATCAAAATGATCGCCCCAAGAAGTTTGCCCTATAGTAGAATAGTCGGTGGCTACCATCAGTTTGCCATCTGTTTCGTTGACATGGAAAATATATCCACCTCCATATTCAATACCGTATAAGGCTTCTACGCCCAGCTCGCCCGTAATATCCAATACCGCTACCCCATTGTCTAGATTCTCTACAATGGTTAAGTCCGGATTATATATGGTAAGATCTTCAGGTTCTTGTTGGTTTACGATTAACGAATCATCATTGGAACAATTGCATACTGCTACTGCTAAAAGTAGTAAAAGTAATTTTTTCATATTAGTGTTTTTGGTTTATAGCTATATAACAACTTGAAGCCAAAAACTCCTGAAAGAATTATTTATTTATTACAAATGATGGCTGCCGTTCATTTTTAATATTGTCGTATCAATAAAAAAACCATCTGTTTTCACAGATGGTTTACTTACATTATATATGAGTTGTTTATGCTTTACGCACTTGAACTGCCATAAGGCCTTTATCACCTTTTTCTACATTAAATCTGACTTGGTCAGCTTCCTGTATTTGGTCAATAAGGTTTGATGAATGTACAAATACCTCTTCTTCGGTGTCTGTAACGGTAATAAACCCAAATCCTTTGGCATGGTTAAAAAATTTTACGGTACCTTCTTTCATAATTGTTGTTTTATTAGTTTTTATTAACTTATTTATTAATGTTTTTATCATAATATTGATTGTAAATATTTATACTGAATTGCTTCATTGAGCTTATTTACGTAATGCACTATTGATTTTTTAATAGCAAAATGACATTCAGTATTTTAAGTGTGGGATAAGGTGTCCTTTATGTATTAAAGTCAAAAGACTGTGACTTTTAAAGTCTTGAAGAAATATCAAAAACAATCATAATAAACCTTGTAAATTATGAGTATTTGAGCTGTTCAACTAACTAGCATCGTGGCTAAAGTAGGTTAAATAATATAGTTAATGCCCAATTATGTGTTAAAGTGTTAAAAAAGGAACTTTTAACAGCTTGCTTAAGACACTAATTCACATAGAAAAGGTGCATAAGCTTTGACACCTTGCACCTTATCAGAAATTTTAAATACCTAAATAAATTAATTTTTCAACGACTTCATATCGATAACAAAACGATACTTAACATCACTTTTGAGCATACGCTCATAGGCTGTATTAATATCCTGCATTTTTATTACTTCGATATCAGAAACAATATTATGCTTTCCGCAGAAGTCCAGAAGTTCTTGTGTTTCGGCTATACCGCCAATTAAAGATCCTGCCACAGCTTTACGTCCCATAATCATAGGTACTGTTATCAATGCCGGATCTAAAGGACCTAAATAACCTAAAACAACTAACGTACCATTTGTGCTCAATGTATTGATATATGGATTGAAATCGTGTGCATATGGTACGGTATCTAGTATTAAATCAAAACGACCCGCAGCTGCTTCCATGGCGCTTTCATCTGTTGATATAACTACCTCATCAGCACCTAATTGCTTGGCATCATCTATTTTATTGGTTGAACGTGAAAATAAGGTGACATGACTACCTAGAGCATGCGCTAATTTAATAGCCATATGCCCAAGACCTCCTAGACCCACTACAGCTACTTTGGTGTTTTTGCCAGCCTCCCAGTGTCGTAATGGCGACCATGTCGTAATACCTGCACATAGAACAGGCGCTATTCCAGCCTTGTCTAAATTTTCAGGAACACGAAGTACGAAGTCTTCATCTACCACAATAGTTTCAGAATACCCACCATGGGTATTGGTATCTAAATGCTTGTCATAACCACCATAGGTACCTACCCAGCCATTAGTACAGTATTGTTCTAAATCTGCTTGGCAATTACTACAAGTTCTACATGAATCTACCAAACAACCAACGGCAACTAAATCACCTTCTTTATATTTACTAACTTCTGAACCTATATTAGATACACGCCCAACGATTTCGTGTCCTGGTACAACAGGAAATTCCGTCATGCCCCAGTCGTTACGTGCAAAGTGTAGATCTGAATGGCAAACACCACAGAATAAAATATCTATTTCTACATCTTTAGGTAACACCGTACGTCTATCAATTTGCATTTGTTTTAAATCGGCATCTGATGACTCGGCACCGTAAGCTTTTATACTTTTTGTGTTCATATTTAATTGGTTTTAATTTAATTAATATCAATCTGTAAAAGATACGTATTTCTAATGAACTGTCCTAGTAAGAAACTTTACGAAAACCTTAAATATTAAAAACGTTCATACTTTTAGCAATCCAGCAAAAACAAGGTCTGTTTAACTATTACTTTAGGTAAAAACAAACATTATGAAAACCTTATTATATTACTTAATACCATTTTTATTCATATGCGTATCATGCAGCAGTAATGATGATACCGTATTTATTCCTGAATCAGATACAGCACCACAAGCCAGTGGTATAGGCTATATTCAAACAGATATGGGAACAAACAGCCTATATGATGCTTTAAAGACAGAAATTAATGCCAACACCAATCTTGATGTTATTGCTGAAATTGATCACAGCCAAAATGCCAGCACAGCTGGAATGACTTTAAATAATACTAGAACCATTTACTTTAGTAATTCAAGTATTACCGCTATGCTCATGGAGAACAACATGAAATTGGGATTGGACTTGCCCTTACGGATTTCAGTTTACGAAAATGGCAATAAAAGTACAGCCATCTTTAATAGTTCGGCCTACCTAGAAAACAGATATGCCTTGAATGACCCAAGTAATTTACAATTACTAGAAGATACACAAAGCAGTGTAGTTTCCATTGCAGGAGAAACAAACGTTCGATACAATAATGCTATCGCTGATCCGGTAGATGGCATTTCTTTGGTGTTGAGTGAAAATGATTTTGATACTACATATGACAACATTGTTCAAAACATAAACCAATTGACAGGTGTTACTATTTTTGCTGAAATAGATTTAAAAGCCAATGCTTTAGAAACTGGTATTGAATTACCTCCGGCCAAACTTATCATATTTGGTAATCCCAATCTAGGAACACCCTTAATGCAAGATAAACCATCCATATCAGTTGATTTACCTCAAAAAATGTTGGTATATCAAAATAGTTTGGGTGCTGTAAATGTAGCGTATAACAATCCTTATTATTTATCAGATAGGCATAATTTAGGCACTCTGAATAATAACAACCTTGCTACCATTGCAGACGCTCTTGCTAATATTGCTGATGCTGGTGTTCGTGTAGATTAGTAGTAAAGAACACCCATTATCATTGAGGGACATTTACTATAGAGAATTTAATAACGCCTGCATTTACATCGGATTTTTGAAGTAATCCGTTCTTGTAATAGTAGGTGTTTGTATTGCCATTAGGTGCTGTTTTTAGATACGTATGGTCGCCAATTGCGCGGATATTATGGTATTCACCATGCTCTTCAGCATAAATTTTGGTTACACCCACAGGCTCTTCAAACAGCAATTGTACAATACTGTGTTTTATAAATTCTGCTGGTATTTTTTTGACAAACGCTCCCTCTGAATAATAACCATAAGCACTACCCTCTTTTACGGTTTTGGCTTTGGTTTTATCATTCCCTCGCACTATAATGTGTGCTTTAGCTTCTTGCAAGTGACCATTGGTATAAGTTACATGATAGTCATACACCACTTTTATAGCTACTAGCAAGTGATACTCTATTTCTGTATGGCTTGTGTAAATGACGGTATTTCCTGTTACAGTTTTGGTCGCATCTAATGTTCCAAGCGGTTTACCATCATGAATAACCTTGAAATGAAGCGTTTGAGCCTTTAATGGTATTATGGCTACAAATAGCATAAGCAAAATGAATCTTGACATAGGCTAAAGTTTTTTATAAATATAAGTAAATCTAATTATTGCTCAATCTCCAATTTATAGCCCACTCCATGAACGTTAGTTAATTTAATTGAATTATCAGATTGTAATTTTTTACGTAATTTAGATATGTAAGTATCCAAACTTCTCCCAACTATTACACCATTATCTTCCCATACTGTTTTAGTAAGTTCATCGCGCTTTATTATTTCATTTGGCCGAGCTACAAAGATGGCAAGTATTTCGCATTCCTTTTTAGATAAGCTAATTTCAGTAGCTTGCTTCACCAATTTATTCTGTTCTGGATAAAAATTAAAACTACCAATTACCATGTGGTTTTCATCTTCTGAAGCGGTTAAATCATATGATTTCTTTTTTAGAAAACCCAATGCAATAAGCAAAAAACCACCTGTTAGTAATATATACCACCAAATGGTACTATTTTGAGTAGTTTGTAAATCGTTTGTAAAACGAACCGTTATTGTGTAACAGTTTTTGGGTAAGTCACGACCACCACAAGGAATAATATCAGTATCTATGCTTTTTTTCATGTCGAAACTATAAGCTACTTCCTGATCAACACATTGCAATACTTCTGTAAGGTATTCATTAGGAAGATTAGCGTTATTAAGACTTCGTTCTAAAATATCAACCAAACTATCGGGTTCAATAGTTAATGGCTTTTCAAAAGAAAGCTCATATTTTAAAGGTTCTAGCTTTTTAATAGGACGAATTAATGATGTAGAATCCTGATTGGCTAATAACAATTGATTGCCCGCATCACGAAGGGCCAATTTCACCTTTTCGGTAAATGTCACTGGCTGCGTTTTAGAACTTGATAGATTGTAAATTGATAAAACGGTGATAATCAAACCAATGATGATATAAATAACTTTTCTACTCATAATGACAGTAAATTACTGACAATTTTAGGACTTTTTACAACTGTTGACACTTCTTTTACATTTTTTTGACACTTTAAACACTTGATACCACTAGTTTTATGATGAATTAAAAAAACGAACATTATGACTAGATTTATTTTAACCTTTTGCTTGTTTGCACTATTAAGTTGCAACAGCAATCAATCACAAACCCAAGAATTGGCTTTAGCTACTCATCAACCTGAAGCGACATTGACCTGCAAAAAAGGTCCACTTGAATATTCAGTATTCAATGAACCTGATATGAATAAAGAGCTGTTTGCTGTTAAATTCTATGCTATACCAAAAAGCCAATCAGTACACCAATTAATTATTGATATGCGTTTAAAAAATGGCGGTCATTTTGTTTCCCCTAATGCGACCAGAGATTTTTCTGGAAAGTTTACCGTCATTATGGATGATACCGATGCCTTTGACTTTGAAGGTGATCTTATTGAAAACCCCTTAACCGAAGAAGAAATCGATTTGCATCCTTTTGTAAATGGTCCTATTAATTGGGTTAGGAAAAACACGACCTATACCCAGCAAATAGAACTCAATACCACCGAAGAGTTTGAAGTGAAAGGCTATATCCAGTTTACCATTGAACCAGCCTGTACTTTAGAGAAAGTTCCTTTTATTATAAAAAATAATGGTGACAAGTTGACTTTTGAATTCTTTGGGTGCTAATCACTTAAGCTACCACGCAGCATATAATATATTGCATAAAACTATCTAGAAGGTTGTAGTCATGATCCTATTAATTGTGAGTTCATCTTGTATCCAAAAGAAAGCAAGCACAACAACAGCAAGAAATGATAAAAAAACAAGGCCTATCAAAGTTATAGGTCTTTCCATTTTTTAAACGCTACAAGATTATGTATATGAGTTAATTTTTAAGCTATAAACGATGTAATTTAGACCTATCAAACAATTACACATGAAATCACCTTCAGGAAAGTCGTTTTTAACAGGGTTTGGCATCCTTGCAATTTTACTTACTATTATTCCTTATTTTTCCACTGATTACTGGTGGATACGTATGTTTGACTTCCCACATTTGCAACTCTCTTTTTTAACTCTAATAGCCATACTTGTCTATTTCTTTAAATTTAATTTTAAATCTTGGAAAGATTATTTATTTATAGGCCTGTTAATTTCTTGTTTTGTTTTTCAATTTGGTAAAATTTATCCTTATACGGCTTTTGCAGCATATGAAGTATTACCTGCCAGTAAGAGTCAACAAGACAGCATAACAATATACACTGCCAATGTGCTGCAGAAAAATGAGAAAAGGCAAACTGTAGTAGAGCAATTAATAAAGTATGAACCAGATATAGTTTTACTAACAGAAGTTAATAAACCTTGGGAAAATGAAATAAGTCAGGCTATAGGTAATAACTATCCATTTAAAATTCAGGTACCAAAAGACAATACATATGGTATGTTACTGTACTCAAAGAATGAATTAATTAATCCAAAAGTAAAATATTTAGTTAGTGACAGCATCCCATCCATACATACCAAGGTCAAAATGATTGCGGGCGATACCATCCAGATATACGCCATCCACCCTACGCCACCCATGCCGCAGGAAAACCCTTTGTCAACAGATAGAGACACTGAAATGATGATGGTAGCAAAAATGGCTTTAGATTCTCAATATCCTGTTTTGGTCATTGGTGATTTTAATGATGTTGCCTGGTCAGTTACTTCTAAACTCTTTCAAAATGTGAGTCGTTTGGGAGATATAAGAAAAGGAAGAGGACTTTATAATACTTATGACGCTAATAATTTTTTATTACGCTGGCCTTTGGATCATATATTCATTTCAAACGAATTTAGGTTGCAATCTGTAAAGCGCTGTGAAGATATTCATTCTGATCATTTTCCGTTATATACAACACTGTCTTTTGAACCTCAAAATAAACTTGAGCAAGAACTACCACCTCCAACGGATGATGAACTTAAACGTGTTGAAGATCAAATAAATGCATTTAAGAAAAACAATAAATAAATAAATTATTTTACAGGAATGTCGGCTTTTAAGACGATGTCATGATTGGCAACATGTATATCTCCTTTCTTTGGAGTTGAAAGAATATTATCGACACCTTTTTTAGCCAATCTTTTACGACAAAGCTTTGTAAGAAACGGATCGTCATCAAACAAGAAGCCATTTAAAGTATAATCAACTTTCCCAGGTTCTTTCACTGCTGCATGAATATGGCGCGCTTCTTTACTGTGAGGATAAGATCCTGGGAAGAACGTATAAAAAGTGTATTTTCCATCAGCATCTGTTTTTACCCAACCTCTATGATAAACATAACGTTTGTCATTTGCCGTTTTCATATCATAGTAACCATCTTCATCTTGATGCCATATATATAGTATAACATCTGCAGCAGGAGTAACACCATCACTTTTATAGACAGTTCCGGAAATCATTAACTTACTAACTTGAATATCAAAATCAGGTATAGTATCTGTATTACTTATGGTATTAGGATCATAATCATAGATAGGGTTTCTTGACATGTAATCAAACGGAACCTCTTCTAAAACATTTGAAGAATCTTGTGCATTTAAAGAATGAAAGATTAGGGAAATAAAAACAAAGACTAAAAAACGCATAATTTTTTTCATGATAAGCAGGTTTTAATTACCGTAAAGCTATATCATACAGAATGTTAGATAACAAAAAAACTTATGAACTATCGATTTTTACGATGAATTGAAATGTGATACCAAAATCTTCGATGAAACACCTAAATAAAAGCTAAATATGAACTAGTTTCTGTTATTCCATGCAGAGCCAAAAGTTATATAATAACCCCAATCATCATTTGATTTGGCTACATCAATTCCAACTCGTAACTTGAATAAACGAGCTAACAAATACCGAAAGCCTGCACCATAGCTATAAACTAATGTGGCATCATTAAACTTAATTCTTTCAGAAGATGCTTTTGCCAAGCCACCAAAAAGTAAGGCACTCCATCGCAAGGAAAAATCATAGCGTTGCTCTGTTTCAAAAACATAAACTTCTGTTCCTTGATATCGAGAAATTGGTACTCCTCGTAATTCCACGCTTGGTTCAGCATAAAATGGTGCATCACCAAAGATGAATTTTGTATCTAACCTGAAACCACTTATCCAATTGTTGGAAAATTTAAAAAATTGAAAAGCAGAAACATTAAAGTTTTGAAATTGATAATCAGAACCTGTCCAATTAGCATTCACCATGAAATTTGCTCCAATTTGAGTACCTGTATCAGGAGTAAAAATGTTATCTCGCGTGTCATAATCAATGCCAACACCAATGTGACTCAATTGACTTCTAAAATCCTTTTCCTTTAAAAAATATGGCAAATTGTTAAAATCAAAGTTAGGTGAAACCTTTGATCTTAAATATAAATATTCCAAACCAATATAAAATTTAGACCCTTTTTTTACTTCCTTCATCAACGACATAAACACAGGAACACTATTAAACGTAAAAGAGAACTCTTTTTCACCAACAATTGGTAGTGTTCTATAAAAATCCATATTTATGTGAGCGTAGCCCATACCCACTCGATATTTTAGTCCGTATTTAGGTAACGAAGCCATACGCATGCCACCAAAAAACCATGAATTATTTGCTGTGTATCCGCCAAAAGCAGCAGTTATATTTGGTGGTGTATATTCTCCTTCAATTTGATGTTTATTAGGTTTGATAAAAACAGGAGCTATTAATCCACCAAAACCACCCAGTGCAGGTTGTGTAATGATTTGAGGTACAGGTATAAATCCATTTGCATTAATTAAAAACTCGCTCATATCAAGTTTTCCATCCAATGTATCTTTTAGGCTGACCTTTACTTTATCTTGTTTCTCTTTTTGTTGAGAAAATCCTTTGATACCATAAAGTAAAGCAATAGACAAATACAAAATAATTTTTACCATCGTACAATTTAATCACTTACTATAAAGTTATCATCTTATTGAAAACGATTCTATCATTTTGTTAATTTTTTTCATAATAACAAATAATTAACACACTTAATCGTTTTTTTTGTTATTTTCGTCGGTCGAAAAAAATTAAAATCAGTCATCAATCACATTGAAAAGATTAATAGCAAATGAAATCACTTTTTAGCCTACTGCTTGTTGGTTCTGTGCTAACAGGTTTTGCCCAAAGTACTCCAGAATTAAAAAACGCTGATAAATTATTGGAACTTTTTGAGGGTATTGAGTATCATGACCTTTCAGAAGAATCGCCTTTAGAAGAAAAATATACTGCTTTTGACATTACTGCTGAAAACTGGGATACAGAACATGTAAAAATTGACTATGACCAAAAAGTTAGTTTCCCTTTACAAATAGCTTTTAATGACTCTAGTTATGTATCTCCTATCTCTAAAGATAAAGTAATTACGTCTCGTTATGGATGGCGTTGGGGTCGTGCGCACAAAGGTATTGATATAGATTTGATAACTGGTGATAGTCTTTATGCTATGTTTGACGGTATTGTAAGATTTGCTAATTACAGTTCTGGTCATGGTCATACTGTAGTTGTAAGACACTATAATGGTATTGAAACACTTTACGCTCATTTATCAAGCTATGGCGTAAAGGCTAATGACTCTGTAAAAGCAGGAGATTTTCTTGGTAAAGGTGGACGTTCAGGTAATGCACGTGGTAGTCACTTACATTTAGAAATGACCTATAACGGTGTTCACATAAATCCAGAGTACTTATTGAAGTTTGATGAAAACAATGATGTAAACGCTTCAGAATTATGGGTTACAAAAAAATGGACACGCCCAGAACTTCATAGCAGTAGACGCCAAAGTAAATTGGAGTTATTAACTACAGAAGAAGAGTTAGAAGCCTATCTTGAAAGACCTACCGAAGTGTATGTTGTTCGAAAAGGTGACACGCTATCACGAATATCAGCAAAAAACAATATAAGTATTACCGCTTTGTGTAAAACCAATCACATTCGAAAGAATTCAACCTTACGTATTGGCCAAAAGTTAGTTATAGAAAAAACCCTATAATAAAGAGAAACGAAACCTAAATATTAGGTTTCGTTTCAAAATAATTAACTAAAAGCGCCTATTAAGCGTTTATTTTCACGGTTTTCTTTTTCTTACCGTTATCAAGTACGACTTTATAAATAATTTCAGCATTAACATCTTTGTTGTATTGGATATTACAATACACCTCACTTATACACCAGCCTGGATTTTCTTTTATTAGACTGGAACTTAATTCATAGGGCAACTTAATAGATTGATAATGCTCTTGACTACTCAATAATAGTCCGTTTCTGTCATAAATAGCGTTTAATCTATTTTCACCTTCGGTAAACTTCACAGTATAAGTAGTATTGCTTTTTGTACGATATACTTTACTAGTTTTAATATTATAATTTGCAATTACATTTTGAAGCTTTAATATTTTCTTTGAGATACTTATTTCAGAAATACTGTTTATGTATTCATGATTAAGTGCTAGTTCATTATTAATGTTATCATAAGAATACATGTTAGTATTCATGTCTAAAACAGCAACATCATTTTGTGCGCACATTAGGTTGGTGAAGCCTAAAAAAATAATACCAAGTACAAACGTTTTCATAATAATAGGTTTTAATTAGTTATACGATTAATGCTATTAATGATTCTTTGAATTTTGATGAAACCAAAGTATTATGAAAATCGTCTGTTTCCTAAATTTTGGAATAGACTGCTAATGAACAAGCAATAGACTTTTGATAGACAAACAACTAAATTTTTAAATTTTTAGAATTTATCACACTGTTTATCAGAATTTTATAAGTTTTGTATGAAATCATCCAAATCAACATCCTCTTGAAGATTTAGCTTTTTACGAAGACGGTATCGGCTTGTATTTAATGAGGCTAATGTGATATTTTGCAAAGTTGCAATGCTACGACTATCCATTTTTAACCTAATCAAAGAGCAAAGTCGTACTTCATTTTTACTCAAATTAGGAAATTGCGACGTTAACTCACTATAAAAAGAATCGCTTAACTTATCTAGACGTTCGTAAAAATCCTTGGTATCTACATCGACAGTAGTTTTATTAATGATGTCCTGTTCCAGTTGTGCTAACAATTTTTTTTGCTCCTTAGTATTGGCTTCTTTAATACCCTTTATTTTATCAGCCAGTTCTCTAGCCCATTCCTGATTATGCGTTAAATTGATAGCGAAATCTGACAAGTCTCTTTGTTTTGATTCAATTTCGGATTTTAATTGTTTGTTTTTTACAGCAGTAAGTTCAAGTTTTTGCTCTGCTAATAATTGTTTGTTTTTAGCGTTAATAACATATTGACGCCTCCTTAAAAATAATGATACCATCAGGATAAGAACGGAAGATGATGTTAAACTAACAATCCAAAGTTTTGAGCGTTGATTTTGAATTTTATTTTCTTTCTCAATTCTATCAATTTTAAAATTTAGAGCCACCCGATCAAGTGAAATGGTATTCAACTCATCCTGCCATTTACTATCTGCTATTTTAGATATGGCATTAAGACTATCCTTAATGCGATTTTTATTTGTTGCAACCTTGTAAGCAGCTTCATAATTATTTTGAGCGATTAATAAGGTCTCCTTTGCATTTAAAAACTCTATTTGTGACTTACTTGAGATGATGTTTTTAAAATTTGGGTCATGCATTATTTTTTCTAGCTCTTGGAACGATTGTTCTGCAATATCTAGCAGATTGAGCTTTAATTCTGTTTCTACTAACTGTGATCCTGCGCTTATTAATCGCGGTAAATCAAATTGATTTGACTTTTCATTTTTAGTTTTTCTATATAAATCAAAATTCTCTCTATACAGTGGTCTTGCTAGTTTTGGTCGGCCTTGTTCTATATAAATATCAGCAATATTATCGCGGATACTTCCCAACAAGGTATGGTTCGGAAAATTTGCTTTTGTTAAGGAATAGGCTTTATTAAAATATATTAATGCCGAATCTAATTCTTTTTTATTCCAATAAAAAAACAACCCATAATTGTTATATGCCGAAGGATTCAATATAATATTGACCTCTTTTATAAACGCAATATTTTTTTTATGCATGGTTGCTGCACTTTCTAATTCACCAGTTTTAGCATAGTTGTCAGCTTGGATACTGTATGCATAAGTAACCATTTCAATTAATTCCTCTTTTTCTTCAGGTGTTAAATCTTGTTCATGAGTGTTATAATAGTCAAAAAAAGCACGATACCATTTTATGGATTCTTTTGGAAAACCAATTTCTCTGAACCAGTTACCTGAATGCAAATAACTATGCATTTTAAATGCATGTTGATCTTTTATTAGTGGTAATAAATCTAATCGTTGAAAATGTTGCGATAAGTAGGCTTGTAATTGCTGTTCAGAAAACGAATCCCTTCTATATGTTTTGAAAGCATCTTCAGGAAAAGATTCTTCCATACTTTTGGTAATGGCTTGATATTGTTTGAAGGCTTCATCACTTGTTAAATTGCTTTGGGAGAAACTAACCAAAGAAATCATAAAAATCAATAAGCCTAAATAAATAGAATTCGAACTCAAAGTAATTGGAAACATTAGTTAGCTTCTCAAATATACAACATTATAAGAATTTATTTACAATATTAATAAGCCTATAATTACTTGTTATAATATTTTTCACGTAACCAAAAAGAAACGCGAACCAACAAAATTAAAGCTGGAACCTCTATTAAAGGTCCAATAACACCAGCAAAAGCCTGGCCTGAATTTAAACCGAATACGGCTATGGCAACTGCTATGGCTAATTCAAAATTATTACCTGCTGCAGTAAAAGAAATAGCTGCATTTTTATCATATGAAGCTCCCATAGCTTTACTCATAAAAAACCCGATTAAAAACATAATAGCAAAATAAATAAGCAATGGAATTGCAATAACAACTATGTCCATTGGTATTTCTACAATTAATTCTCCTTTCAAAGAAAACATAACGACTATTGTAAATAATAAAGCAACCAATGTCAATGGAGAGATTGTTGGTATAAATGTTTCCGTGTACCACTTCTCTCCTTTCAATTTTACTAATATTAAGCGGCTTAATATTCCCATTAAAAACGGAATACCCAAATAAATTGCCACGCTTTCAGCGATAGTTACAATAGAAATATCTACAATAGCACCTTCAAATCCAAAATAAGGTGGTAATACAGTTATAAATAACCAAGCATAAAAGCTATAGGCAAATACCTGAAAGATACTGTTTAAGGCTACTAATCCAGCTCCATATTCACTACTGCCTTCAGCCAAATCATTCCAAACCAATACCATGGCAATACATCGAGCTAAACCTATTAATATCAATCCAACCATGTATTCTGGGTAGTCTTGCAAAAAGATCAATGCTAAAACAAACATTAAAACAGGACCAATCACCCAATTTAATATTAAAGAAATGGATAAGGTCTTAACATCTGAAAATACTTTAGGTAATAAGGCATAATTAACTTTCGCCAAAGGTGGGTACATCATTAGAATTAAACCAATTGCAATTGGGATGTTGGTTGTAGCACTACTTAAAGCATTAATTTTGTTAGGAATAGAAGGGAAAAAATAACCAAATCCTACACCAATCCCCATTGCGACAAATATCCAAAGCGTTAAATATTGGTTTAGAAAACCGAGTTTCTTCTTTTGAGTCATTATATCTTTATTTTAGAAAAAACAGCGTAAAGTTCAGTGGCTATTTCTAAACTTCGTTCTTTATATTTTTCTTGCTGTTGTGGTGTGTTATCAAACAATTTAGGGTCATCAAATGTTAATGCTATACGCACATCTGCATTTGGGATAAACGGACAATCTGCATCAGCTTCAGAGCAAGTTAATACAGCTGCAAAATTTGATGAAGGATTAAAATCATCATGGTACGTTTTAGAAAAGCCTATAATGGGTTGTCTACTGGAATTGTATTTTATAGCATAAACTGGATTAGAGCCTTCAACTAAAGTTTGAAATACAAAACCTTGATTACGCAATGTTTCAGCAGTCATAGGAAACATAGCAGTGGCTTCTGTTCCACCAGAATAACATGTTACATTTGGTATTTTAAAATAGGAAGCCATGGTTTGCGCCCAAATTTGAGATAAATGACTTCGTCTTGAATTATGCGTACAAATGAAATTTAAATTTACATCATCACCTTTATCAACTTTTGATTGAATATAGGTAATGAGTTGATTATGTATTTCTTCTCTATTTGGACGAATAGTTGATAAATCTATTCTATCAATATTTTGCTTAATCTTCGGATATAACATACTTATTTTATTAGATTTAACAACAATTACCATCAGGCGAACAACAAGGTTCATTTCCTATTTCAGCTAATTTGACTTTTGCTTTTTCAACTGGTATACCACAATTGTCTTTTGCTAAACAATCTGTTTGTTTGGTCGTTAACAAAAAGTTAGTGCCATCAAAATCTAATCCATACTTCCCAATAGTCTCACCTTGATATTCCACCTCTATATCTAAATCTGGTAATTCTAACACACGTTCAGATAGTTCAATGATGTGAATGAGTTTTTCAGGGTGTAATCGGTGATTATAGTCATTAGCTTCCCAAAGCTGAAAGCTTATAACATCTTCCTTTCTAACTGTTCCACCACAGTCAATAAAATGCTTATTAATTTTTCCAACTTCTGTCACATGAAAATGACTAGCCACTAATTCGCCATTAGGCAATTGAAATCCAATGGTTTTTAAATGCTTTAACTGATTTTTAATTTCCGATAGTTTCATAATATTTTACTTTTATTATTAACAGCAGTCTCCTGCTTTATTTATTTTTTGTCCAAAAAAGACCTGAAACAGTTCAACTATTTCAGACCATGTTTCTTGGTCTATACAATAACAAATACTGGTGCCTTCAATATTTCCTTTAATTATTTTTAAGTTCTTTAGTTCTTTTAAATGTTGTGAGATGGTTGGTTGAGCCAAGCCAATTTCATCAACTAAATCACCACATACACAGCTATTAGTCCTAAATAAATGCTGTAAAATAGCTACTCTAGCTGGATGACCAATAGCTTTAGCCAACAGCGCTATTTTATTTTGCTGCTCAGTAAATATTTCAGATTTAGTAATTCCCATATTGCTTAATTTGTTTATTGCAATATTACGATTATTAAATGACATATCAATCGTATTGATAAAAAAAACAATTAAATAAAAGTTAAAATTTCTTTTTTAATAGTATTACTATTATATTTGCGGTAAATATTATTTTTATGAAAAGTTTATTATCAAACATTAAAATTGTTGTTCCAGATAAAATATTTATAAAAGATCCTGAAACATCAGATCTTGGCAAGCGTATAATAGAGCATAGTATTGAATTGATTGATGAGATTGGTTTTGATAATTTTACATTTAAAAAATTAGGTATTAAAATAAAATCTAATGAAAGTTCCATATATCGCTATTTTGAAAGTAAGCACAAGCTACTACTCTATTTGTCTTCTTGGTATTGGGCATGGATAGAGTATCAATTGGTGTTTGAAACGCACAATATTTCAGATACAGTTAACAGATTAGAAAAAGCAATTGAAGTGGTGACAAGACCCGTAGTAGAAGATTCTAATTATACGCATGTTAATGAGATTGTATTGCATAGAATTATTGTAAATGAAAATTCAAAATCATTTTTAACCAAGGAAGTCGATTTAGAAAACAAAGACGGTTATTTTATTGTATATAAACGTATCATTGGTAGGTTAAATGATATGATTCTAGCTGTTAATACAGATTACGCCTATTCATTAAGTCTGGCGAGCACTATTACAGAAGGATCTTTACATCAGCATTTTTTGAATGATCATTTTAAATCGTTAACCAATTGTAATGATCAAAAAACACCAACATCGTTCTTTAAAAGACTTGCTATTGACGCCATAACCAAAAAATTATGAATAAAGAAAATTTAACTCCTTGGAATCGTTTTATAGGCTTATTACAGCTTGAAAAAAGAGATATTTTCCAAATATTTTATTATGCCATTTTTTCAGGAATTGTAGCCTTATCTCTACCTTTAGGTATTCAAGCTATCATTAACCTTATTCAAGGTGCACAACTATCAACTTCTTGGATTGTTTTAGTTATACTAGTAACTGTTGGCGTGATGTTTTCAGGTGCTTTACAAGTGATGCAACTGCGTATAATTGAAACTATGCAACAACGTATTTTTACACGGGCTTCATTTGAATTTAGTTACCGTTTTCCAAAAATCAGAATGAGTGAACTACGTAATTATTATCCACCAGAGTTGGCTAACAGATTCTTTGATACACTTACAATTCAAAAAGGACTCTCAAAAATACTGATTGATGTACCTTCGGCTCTTTTACAAATAATTTTTTCACTAATTCTATTATCCTTTTATCATCCATTCTTTATTGTGTTTGGAATGTTTTTATTATTGTTGGTTTACATCGTATTCAAATTCACAGCTAAAAAAGGACTTGAAACTAGTTTGGAGGAATCCAAACACAAATATATGGTAGCTCACTGGATTCAAGAAGTTGCCAGAACCATCGTGAGTTTTAAGTTATCGGGCAACACCAGTTTGGCTGTTTCAAAAAACGATGCTTATGTATCAGACTATTTAAAAGCAAGAGAAAGTCATTTCAGAATATTGATTATTCAATTTATTCAAATGATAAGTTTTAAAGTTGTTGTAACAGCAGGTCTATTACTAATTGGTGGCGCACTAGTACTGAATCAAGAAATGAATATTGGTCAGTTTGTAGCAGCTGAAATTATTATTCTATTGGTCATTGGATCAGTTGAAAAACTTATTCTTGGCCTTGAATCGTTTTATGATATTTTAACGTCAATTGAAAAATTAGGGCAAGTGGTTGACAAAAAATTAGAGTCTCAAGAAGGAGAAAAACCTAACTATAGTGACCTTCTTGAAATTGAACTTAATGATGTTATATATAGTGTCGAAAACAGAGAGAAGGCTATTTTAAACAATATCAATTTGCATATTTTTCCAAAAAGCAGAATTTTGGTTCGAGGTGAAAGTAGTTCAGGTAAATCGAGTTTATTACGACTTATATCAGGAATAATAAAACCAACCAAAGGTCAGGTGATTGTTAATAAACATTCTTTAAAAAGTATCAATTTAAATCATTACAGATCACATCTTGGCATGTCACTTTCAGAGGAAACACCATTCATTGGAACCATTAGGGAAAATATTACATTTGGTAACCCTAACATTTCTGATGAAGCTATTTATTGGGCTCTAGAGAATGTTGGTCTGTCAGATTTCATAAAAGATCAAGATGATGGCTTACAAACTATTTTACACCCAGAAGGTAGGCAAATGTCATATACTACTTCAAAGAAAATAATATTGGCAAGAGCCATTGTAAACAAGCCTAAAGTATTGATTCTTGAAGACCCTTTGGATCAATTCAGTGCTCAAGAAACAACTAAAATCATAGCATTTTTAACCAATAAAAATCAACCATGGTCATTAATAGTGGTTAGTAGAAATACAGAATGGGAAACTGTTTGTGATCAAATTATTGAGTTAGAAAACGGAAACATTAAAAGCAATACCAAATAGATATGTTAAACATTTCAAATAACGAATTGCATAAAAAAATACCATTGTCAAATTTCAATTCTGGTAAAATGGTATTTGAAAAGGAATATTACAAGGTGATTAATAAATTTTTGTTGGTCTTTGCTATCATTGTATTAATAGTATTGTTTTTACCGTGGACACAAAATATAACTGGTCAAGGTCAAGTAACAACCTTAAAGCTTAATCAAAGACCACAAACCATTCAATCTCAAATCCCTGGTCGTATAGAGGAATGGTTTGTTCAAGAAGGTGACTTTGTAAATAAAGGAGATACTATTTTAAGAATTTCAGAAGTAAAAAGCGAGTATTTTGATGAGCGTTTAGTTGAAAGAACTAGTGAGCAGATTAATGCTAAATCATCATCGGTTACTGCATATGATGGTAAAGTTGAAGCACTTAACAATCAAATTGTGGCTTTGCAGCAAGAACGACAACTCAAGCTTAAACAGGCTGAAAACAAACTACTGCAATCCAAGCTAAAAGTTAAGAGTGATAGTATAGATTTTGAGGCTTCAAAAACCAATATGGATATAGCAGAGCGTCAATATAATCGTACGGTAACATTGCAAGAAGAGGGGCTAAAAGCTGTTAAAGATGTAGAAGAAAAACGTTTGAAACTACAAGAAAATCAAGCGAAATTAGTGTCGCAAGAAAACAAATTATTGGCAAGTATAAATGAAGTTATTAATGCTGAAGTTGAAATTGGTCGAATTCGTGCAGAATATGCTGATAAGATATCGAAAGCTCAAAGTGATATGTTTACAGCCAAGTCTAACCAATTTGATGCTAAAGCACAAGTAACAAAACTTGAAAATGATCGTACTAATTATCAAAAACGAAATGATTTACTTTATGTAACAGCTCCTCAAAACGGCTATATAAACAAAGCCTTGCGTGGTGGTATTGGTGTGACGTTTAAAGAAGGGGAAGAAATTGTAGGAATTATGCCTTCACAATTTGAATTGGCAGTTGAAACTTATGTTAGACCAATTGATTTACCGTTATTACATATTGGTGAAAAAGTTCGTGTACAATTCGATGGCTGGCCAGCTATCGTTTTCAGTGGTTGGCCAAATGTATCTTACGGAACTTATGGTGCTAAAGTTGTAGCAATTGAAAATTTTATTAGTGATAATGGTCGTTATCGCGTTTTATTAGCTCCAGATGAAACTGATTACGAATGGCCTAAAGCCATACGCGTTGGTTCAGGAGCGCGCACAATAGCATTACTTAATGATGTACCTATTTGGTATGAAGTATGGCGACAGTTAAATAGTTTTCCTCCAGACTATTACACGCCAGAAATTAGTGAAGCTAAAGATAAAAAGAAATAAAACCATGAAACAATTTGTATTAGGTGTTTTCCTATGCTTTAGTTTAAATGTATCCGCTCAACAATTGATAGATACAACGATGACCTTGTCTGAATATTTGGGTTATGTAAAAGCATTTCATCCCATTGTTAAACAAGCCAATCTAATAGTGAATGAAAGTGAATTAAAGCTTTTAAAATCTCGTGGAGCATTTGATCCTAAAATAGAAGTGGATTATGATCGTAAGAAATTTGAAAATACTGAATATTACGATAAATTAAATGCCACCTTCAAAATACCAACTTGGTATGGATTAGAATTTAAAGGGAATTTTGAAGAAAATGAAGGTGTGTATTTAAATCCTGAAGCAACCGTTCCAAATGATGGTTTGTATAGTGTTGGGGTTTCTATCGATATAGCCAGAGGATTAATCATGAATGAGCGTATGTCTATGCTTAAGCAAGCAAAATTGTTTGTACAACAAGCAGAAATGGACAGACAACTTTTGGTAAATGATATTTTATTCGAGGCATCTGTAGCTTACTTTAACTGGCTCAAGGCTTACAATGAAAAAAAGGTTTATGAGTCTTTTGTTGAAAATGCCAGTTTACGCTTTAATGGTGTGAAAAAGAGTTACGAGGTTGGTGAACGAGCTGCCATTGATACAACCGAAGCCAGAATTGCATTATATGATAGACGACTAAACCTTGAAAAAGCACGTATTAATTATGTGAAAGCTACTTTGGACTTATCAAATTATTTATGGTTGGAAAATAACGTGCCAATTGAGTTACAAGATAATATTGTACCAAATACAAACACCATATTAGAAATTGATTCCGTTTTAAGTACATCGGAATTTGATTTGGCTAGTTTTGATATTAATACCCATCCAAAAATGCTATCATTGGATTACAAATATGAAGGGCTAGATATTCAAAGAAGGTTAACAGCTAATAATTTATTGCCAACTATTAATTTGGAATATAATTTTTTATCCGACACTCCTGAAGCTATTAATTCATTTAACACATCCAACTACAAAAGTGGCGTTAACATAAGTATGCCATTATTTTTAAGAAAAGAGCGCGCAGATTTAAAACTGGCCAAGCTAAAAATACAAGACACTGAGTTTGAAATTGAAGCGACAAAAGTTACTTTAAAAAATAAAATTTCAGCAATAGATCAGGAATTAGATTCCTATGTAGTTCAAAACGATTACAATGCGAATATTGTAACTGATTATGAAAAACTATTATCTGCTGAAGAACGTAAATTCTTTTTAGGTGAAAGCTCTATATTTCTGGTTAACAGTCGAGAATCAAAATTAATTGATGCTAAACTAAAGGCTATTAATTTGGAGTACAAATTCTTTGAAACGAAAGCCAAATTATTCAATGTGTTATCTACCTTACCCTTTTAAAAAAGTGTAATTATTGCGTGCCATATTTTAATAAAAACTAGTATTTTGCAGCATTCAGATTTGAATCTTTTTAATGAAAGTTTGTATTGCAGAAAAGCCTAGTGTCGCTAGAGAAATTGCCACAGTTTTGGGAGCTAAAACCAAACGTGATGGTTATTTTGAAGGCAATGGCTATGCCGTAACTTACACGTTTGGTCATTTATGTACGCTTAAAGAACCTAATGATTATAAACCACATTGGAAACGCTGGGATTTAAATAACTTACCCATGTTACCCGAAAAATTTGAAACGAAAGTTACAGGTGACTCTGGTATTAAAAAGCAATTTAATATTGTAAAATCACTATTCGAAAAAGCTGATGTAGTCATAAACTGTGGTGATGCAGGTCAAGAAGGTGAACTCATTCAGCGTTGGGTGTTAAACAAAGCTAATTATAAAGGCAAAGTTCAACGACTTTGGATTTCGTCGTTAACAACTGAAGCTATAAAAGAAGGTTTTGACAACCTTAAGCCTTCTGAAGACTACAACAACTTGTACTATGCTGGATTTTCACGTGCTATTGGCGATTGGCTTTTGGGTATGAACGCAACACGTTTGTACACCCTAAAACATGGTGGCTACAAGCAAGTTTTATCTATTGGCCGTGTACAAACACCTACGTTAGCTATGGTTGTAAATCGGTTTAAAGAAATTGAAAATTTTAAGCCACAACCCTATTGGGAATTACAAACCTTATATCGTGATACGCTATTTTCCTATGAAGAAGGACGTTTTACAAACATGGAAGATGGTGAAGTTTTAGCTAGCAAAGTCAAAGATGATGATTTTGAAATCTTATCAATAACCAAAAAGAAAGGTAAGGAATACGCTCCAAAATTATTCGACTTAACAGGATTACAAGTCTATTGCAATACGAAGTTTGGTTTTTCAGCTGATGAAACTTTAAAAATTGTTCAACGTTTATATGAGATGAAAGTCGTTACCTATCCTAGAGTTGACACGACTTTTCTTCCTAATGATGTTTACCCAAAAGTATCTGGAATATTACAGAAACTTACAGATTACAAAGAGCTCACACAGCCACTGCTAGGGAAAAAGATAAAAAAATCATCAAAAGTTTTTAATGATAAAAAAGTTACCGATCATCATGCTATTATTCCAACTGGTATGCAAACCAGTTTGCAATATAATCAGCTACAGGTTTATGATATCATAGTTAAACGATTTATCGCAGTGTTTTATGAAGACTGTACTGTAGCAAATACAACAGTAATAGGAAAAGCGGCTGACGTTAATTTTAAAACAACTGGTAAAGAAATCCTAAAAAAAGGTTGGCGCATTGTTTTTGAATCTGAAAATTCGCCTAAAAAAGAAACCGAATTGCTACCTGCTTTTAGCAAAGGAGAAAAAGGACCTCATGAACCCTCTTTTTTGGAAAAACAAACCAAACCTCCCAATCAATTTACTGAAGCCTCACTCCTACGTGCTATGGAAACTGCGGGAAAACAAGTTGATGATGACGAGTTACGCGATTTAATGAAAGAGAATGGAATTGGTAGACCATCTACACGAGCCAACATTATTGAAACGCTCTTTAGAAGAAAATACATAAAGCGTAATAAAAAACAAATATTACCAACAGTAACAGGTATTCAGCTGATTGATACTATTCAAAATGATCTTTTAAAATCTGCTGAATTAACGGGCACTTGGGAAAAGCAATTAAAGGATATTGAAAAAGGAACCTTTAGTGCCAATGATTTTATTAAAAACATGAAGCAAATGGTTGATGATTTGGTTTATGAAGTGCGTAGTGAAACCATACGTGCAAATATTACCCATATGAATAACAAGACAAATAAAACAGTATCCAAATCAGCAAAAAAAACTTCCAAGAAATTAGTTAATCGTACTTGTCCAAAATGTAATCAAGGAAAGATTTTAAAAGGAAAATCAGCTTACGGTTGTTCATCATATAAAGATGGCTGCAAGTTTTTACTTCCCTTTAAATATAAAGACAAGCGCATATCAGAAAAACAATTTATTAGGTTATTAGATAAAGGCTCTACTGTTAATTTAAAGGGATTTAAAACTGATTCCGGAACGACAGAAGGTTTATTAAGGTTTGATGATAATTTCAATTTAAAATTAGAACCTAAACATAATAAACCGTCAATTCCTGATAAAATAGTATGTCCAAAATGTAAATCTGGGACTGTACTTAAAGGAAAAACAGCCTATGGCTGCTCTGAATATAAATCTGGTTGTGATTTTATTTTTTCTTTTGATGCTATCAAAAAAAAGACAACTGGTAAAAAACTTACTAAAGAGTTGGTTTATAAAATTATAACTACAAACTAGATTAGTGTTACTTTAACAGCGTTCAAACCCTTCATGCCTTTCTCAAGTTCAAAAGACACCTTATCGTTTTCGGCAATTTCATCTATCAAACCACTTACGTGACAAAAATATTTTTCTGAATTTTCAGAATCAATGATAAATCCAAAACCTTTTGAATTATCAAAAAATGAAACTTTCCCTTTTCTAACTGGATCTACTTCTTCAATGTCGCTATCATCACGTTTAGGGATACTAACTTCTATACTTTCGGCATCAACTTTTACTTTCATTGAAGGATCTGGTGGTGTATCAGTTAAATTACCATTATAGTCAACATAAGCAAATTGAATACCATCACTTTCTCCAGTTTCTTTTTCAAGCTTTCTAGCTTCCATTTTTTTACGTTTATCTTCACGCTTTTTTAAACGTTTTTTTTCTCTTTCATTTTTGTTAAAAGTCTGCTGTGATTTAGCCATTTATTGTATAAGTTGTTTTTATTTATTGACGAAACTTAAGTGTTTCTATCATTTGTTCAAAATACGAGAATAATTAGTCCTATAAAAATTTAAACCGATAATTCTTTAAACTGGATACCTAATGCTTTTTGAATTTCATGAACACGTTGTAGCTCATTAGGTAAAATTAATGCAATAGACCGCCCCGTTTTACCAGCTCTGGCGGTACGTCCACTTCTATGTGTGTAATATTCTAATTGTTCTGGCAATTGATGGTGGATTACAAAAGCTAGATTATTGACATCGATACCTCGAGCAGAAACATCTGTAGAAACCAATACTTTTAACGATTCGTTTTTAAAGGCTCGCATAACTTTGTCGCGTTCTTTTTGTTGCATATCACCTTCTAAAACATCTACTGCAAAACCTTCATCACGCAATATTTGAGTCAAGTTCTTGGCACCTGCTTTGGTTCTACAAAAAATAATGCCACGTTGCTCATTAAAATGATCCAACAATCCCGTTAATACATTCTTCTTTTCTTTTAAGCTTGTTGTTATAAATTGATGTGTAATATTGGCATTCACCAAACTATTTTTATTGACTTCAATTTTAACAGCTTTTGGTGACATATAGGTTTTTACAATACGCTGAATTTCTTCAGGCATTGTCGCCGAAAACAACCAAGTAAACCGTTTACCAGTTGTGTATTTTAATATTTTATTTAAATCTTGTTTGAAGCCCATGCTTAACATCTCATCGGCTTCATCTAGCACCAAAGTTTTAATGTTTTTTATATCAATTTCGCCACGTTCAATAAAATCTAGCAATCTGCCAGGTGTTGCCACAACAATGTGTGTTGTACGTTGGAGCCTTTTTATTTGTTTGTCTATTTTCTCACCACCATAAACACCTTCAGCAAATATTTTTGAATCACAATATTTCGTGAATTTAAATAACTGCTTTTGTATCTGCTGAACTAACTCTCTTGTTGGTGCCAAAATCAACGCTTGTATTTCTGAATTATCAGGATTAATTTGATGCAATACTGGTAAACCATAAGCAGCTGTTTTTCCAGTACCAGTTTGAGCCAAACCAATAAAGTCGGTTTCATTTTCTAATAAAACTGGAATTGTTTCCTTTTGTATTTCTGTTGGTGTTTTAATATTAAGCTCTTTTAATGCTTTAACAAACTCTTTTCTAACACCTAAATCTGCGAATGAACTCATAATCTAAAAATTGAAATGCAAAGGTATAGTTATTATTAAGCATTGCTCTATGGTATTTCAATTATATTTGCTTTATACTGGTGAAATTAGCATGCATAAAAACAATAAACATCATGAGCCTTATAATTTCTTGGCTTTATCTAAAGCAAATCCTGCTTTAAAACCTTATGTTTTTAGTAACGACTATAATAATCAAACGATTGATTTCGCTGATTCTCAGGCAGTTTATGAACTTAACAAAGCTATTCTGATTTTAGACTATAATCTAACGGATTATCAACTTCCCAAAGGCTATTTGTGTCCACCTATACCTGGACGTGCCGATTATATTCATCATTTACATGATTTATTAAATGTTGAAAACGCAACTATAATGGGTTTAGACGTTGGTGTTGGAGCAAACTGTATTTATCCTATTCTAGCCTCTCAAATTTATGATTGGAAAATGGTTGGTACGGATATCAATCTTGAAGCTGTAAACATAGCAAGCCATAACGTAAGTCTAACAAAAAGCTTATTAGATAAGATTGAACTCCGTCATCAAGAAAATCCGGCTTTTCTTTTTACAAATATCATAAAACCCAATGAATACTATCATTTTACCATGTGCAACCCGCCGTTTCATAGTTCTGAATCTGAAGCTTTAAAAGCCACAAAACGTAAGTGGAAAAATTTAAAAGGTAATACGGCTTCAGAATTAAATTTTGGTGGACAAGCCCATGAGTTATGGTGTAATGGTGGTGAAGCCCTTTTTATCAAACGTATGATAAAAGAGAGTGTGCAATTTAGAACGCAAGTAGGATGGTTTACAGCACTAGTTGCCAAAGGTTCTCATTTACCAAAACTTCAAAAGCAACTTGACAAATTAAAGACTGAACATCAGATTATAAATATGGCTCAAGGTCAAAAACAATCCCGAATTTTGGCTTGGCGATTTAATGACTAATTAAACTTGTGTCAATTCGAGTGAATTTACTGATTTTATAGCAGTAAATTTGTATCGAGAATAAGGTTTTATAAAATCTAAATAAGTTCTCGATACAATTTTTCGTGCCTCAAAATCACTCTAACCGACGATTTATAGTTTTTTAATTGTTCTACTGAAGAAATTCATAATAACCACATTTTAAATAAGCCCCTTCTGGAAAACCAATTGGATGGTCAGTATCGTGTTGTGTTTTTAAAACAACTTTAAATGACCGTTTTGAAGCTTTTAATACTTGTTGATTAATATCAAAAAACGAATCGGCTAAAATACGTGATGAACATGATGCTAAAACCAATAATCCTTTTTTTGCAGTGAGCTTCTCTCCTAGTCTAGCAAGCTGTGTATATTTCTTTTTGGCCAGTTGAATTTCAGATTGTTGCTTGGCAAAACTTGGTGGATCAATCACTACTACATCATAGGTTTTTCCGGAATCAATAAGTTTTGTCATTTCATGAAAAGCATCTCCAACAATGGTTTTATGTTTTCCAGAATAGTTATTTAGTTTACCGTTTGTAACAGCAATTTCTAAAGCCTGTTTACTAATATCCAAACTCGTAACTTCTTTAGCTTGATTAGCTAAAGCATGAATTGAAAACCCACCTGCATACGAAAAGACATCTAGAACAGTTTTTCCTTTGCTTAATTCACCAACACGTCTGCGATTATCACGATGGTCTAAAAAATAGCCTGTTTTATGACCTTTAATGACATTAGCCGAAAAGTGAATGCCATGTTCAACAAACTCAACAACATCGTTTTTCAGTTCGCCATAAATGACTTGACCATCAAAAAAATCTGAATTCGATTGTTGAAGATTTCTACTCAATCGTAACACTACTGTCTCTACTTTTGAAATCGTTATTAAGCTATCAATAATCGTTCTTAAATACGGAAACCAAATTTCAGAATAGAGTTTGACTACTAATACTTCAGCATAAACATCAGCTATAAGTCCAGGAAAGCCATCATTTTCACCAAAAATAAGACGATAACTATTGGTATTTGTTTTTAAAAGGGATTGACGTTTCTTAAAAGCTTTTTCAATTGAAGTACTAAAAAAAACAGCATCAATTTTTTGAGAACCACCATGATGCAACATTTTTATTCGTATTGGTGAATCGGCATCATACAAACCAATACCAATAACAGAATCATCACGTTTTCTGAAAACAATACAAATATCACCAGATTCTCCTTCCTTGTTTTGCTTAACAATACTATTTTCAAAAACCCACGGATGGCCTTGTAGTACGCTACGTTCACCATTGCTATTGAGTTTAATAGCGAGTCGTGATATATTATTCTTATATTCCGGAATACTTCTTAATTGATTCAAGAGTCTGTTTTTAATAAGATCAAAAATAGAAAATGCACAGCAAACAATAGCCTACTGTGCATTTTATATTATTTAAAATTAATTATTCTGAAACTATAGGATTTCCAAAAATATCCAATTCAATAACTGTTTTACCTAGTCTTTGAACTTCGTCCCATTGAGTAGCTTTATCACCAACCACTACATATATCATATCATCTTCAACTAAATATTTATTGATAATGTTTTTATAATCGTCAACTGTCATAGCGATCAATTCCTCTTGGTCTTTTTCAATATAGTTCAAGGCATAACCATATTTACTGATATTTCGTAAAATGGCCAACTTGGCTCCTAAACTTTCGTAGGCTCTGGTATTGGCTTTTAATAACTTGTTTTTGGTTAACTCTACTTCTTCTTCGCCAAAACTTTCCGCGTAAGTTGCTAGCATCTCTTCAATTATTTCTAAAGATTTTAAAGTGGCATTAGCACGAACACTAGAACGAACTGTATAAGGTGCAATTTCTAAACTATTTCCAACTCCTGAATATGCACCATAGGTATATCCTTTTTGAATTCGCAAGGTCTGAAACAAGCGACCACTTGAACCACCTCCTATAATTTCATTGGCAAAATCCAAATTATTGGCTTCTGGGTTTTTAGCAGATAATGCCAATTTACCAATATATAATACCGATTGCTTAGAATCTGGAACATCTATAAAGAACAGCAAATCTTTTTTGTCGTTTCCAGAAATGGCGTAATCGCTGATTTCTGGAGCAGTGCCTGTCCAATCGTTTAAAGTTGCTAAAACAGTTTTTGTTTTGTCAGATGTGATAGCTCCTGCAATATGAAAAGATGCATTTGATGGTACTAAATTATTATAGTACGCTTTTAAATCATCCATAGAAATGTTCTTTGCCGTGTTTAATGTACCACTTCCTGGAACCGCAAACGGATGACTATCACCATATAATAACTTATTATAGGCTAAACCAGCTATTGCATTAGGATTGGCTTCACGACCTTTCAATCCAGTTTCTAAAGCTTGTTTCAATCTTGTGAACTCCTTTTCGTCCCAACGTGGTTCTAAAATAATTTCTTTAACTAACGCAATGGTTTCTTCAAAGTTTTTAGTTAAACAAGACCCTGTAATATGAAAATCTTCATTGGCGCTATACATTCCAATACTAGCACCCAATAAACCTATTGCTTCCTCTAATTCAGCAGGTGTTTTAGTAGCTGTACCTTCCATCATTAAATCGCTCAAAAGACTAGCGACTCCAGCTTTACCTTCTGGGTCTAACAAATGACCTCCAGGAATGGTAATATCGAATTGTACCAATGGTATTTCATTATTTTCTATACCATATAAATTCATACCATTGTCTAATTCAGCAGTCCAGATTTCTGGCATTTTGAATTTTGGTAAGTCACCAAAAGGTGGTTCGCTTCTATCGTACTTACTTGGCGTTTTTTCATATTCTGCTTCCTCACCTTGGCTGACTTCTTCATTGGCTACATTTTGCTTAACTTCTTCAATCCAAACGGTTGCTTGGTTTGAACCTTCAACAGCTAAATCTAATTGTCCTTTTGGAACAACACTAGTCATCACAAAGTTCTTATCTTTAATATATTGGTTATAAACACGCATCACATCTCCTGCAGTTACAGCATTGGTAAGTTTAGCGGTTTTTGTGATATAGCTTGGATCACCACCAAACTCATTATCTTGACCTAGTTGAAATGCTTTATTTAAAACTGTACTAATTCCTTGGTAGAGGTTGGTCTCCAATTCTGCTTTAATGCGTTTGAGGTCACGATCATTGACGCCCTCTTTTTCAAATTTTTCAAATCCATTATTAATAGCAGCCTTTACAGAATCTAAATCTATACCTGCATTTGCTCTAACACGGAAAATAAATTCACCAGCTAACTCGCTACTGTATTGATAGGTTCCAATATTTGGTGCTAATTTTTGTTCTTCTACAACCGTTTGATATAAAGGTGATTTTTTACTACCACTTAATAATTGACCCAATATTTGTAGAGCATATGAATCTTTATGATATTCCTCAACCGTAGGGAAAACCATTCGTAATTCAGGTAGCTTGGCAAAGTTATCTTCAAAGTATAGTGATTTCGTTTCTTCTAAAGTCACCGGCATTGGGTCTTGTTTTTCAACCTCTGGTCCACTAGGAATTTCACCAAACCATTTTTCGACTTGTTTTTTAGTTTCATCAAAATCTATATCACCAGCAACAACCAGAGTTGCATTGGCTGCACCATAATATTTATTATAAAACTCTTTGACATCATCAATAGTAGCAGCCTGTAAATCCGGCAAAGATCCGATAACCGTCCAATTATATGGATGCCCTTCTGGATATAAATTTGAACGAATAATTTCGTCGGTATAGCCATATGGTGCATTATCAACACGTTGGCGTTTTTCGTTTTTTACAACTTGCTTTTCGCGTTCTAATGCAGCTTCTGTAACTGTATTAATCATGTATCCGAAACGATCAGAATCAATCCACATGATTTTTTCAAAAGCATCTTTAGGCACGACTTCATAATATACCGTATAGTCATTAGAAGTACCACCATTGCGGCTTCCTCCCCATTCCGGAATCATTTTTCTGTTGGCACCAACGGGAACATTTTCAGAATCGTTAAAACTCATATGTTCAAAGAAGTGCGCAAAACCTGTTTTTCCTGGTTTTTCACGATTAGAACCTACATGCATAATCGTAGCAACCGCCACAATAGGATCACTTTTGTCCTGATGCATAATAACTTCCAGTCCATTATCTAAAGTGAATTTTTCATAGTCTATAGTAAATTCGTTTTCAGCGTCTTCTGCGTGTGCTAATTTATTGTCCTCTTTACAGGAAACAACAATTAAAAAAACGGCTAAGAGACTTAATTTTAAAATACGCATGGTTTAATATGTTTGATTGAAAATTTAACTTAATCTATAAATGTCAAACTTTTATCGATAGAACACCTAAAAATATAGTATAATTAACATTTTTTTATACATTTAGACAAAGTTAAAATATGCGAAAAATTACCCAAATTATAGGTTTTTTCTTAATGATTTTGAGTTTCCAAACGCAAGCTCAACAATCAGTAGCTAGAGAATGGAATGAACAATTGTTAGATGCTATTAGAAATGATTTTGCCAGGCCAACCGTCCATGCTCGAAATTTATTTCATACATCGATGGTTATGTATGATTCTTGGGCTGTATTTGATTCACAAGCTGAAACCATTTTTCTAGGCAAAAATTTTGGCGGATATATCTGTGATTTTAACGGTATTGATTCACCAAGCGATGTGGCATCTGCAAGACACGAAGTTATGAGTTATGCCATGTTTAGATTGTTGAATCATAGATTTCAGGACTCCCCAGGTTCTGCAGAATCGCTTGCAGCTTTTAGTGATCATTTTGCATCCTATGGCTATGATGACACATTCGCTTCAACCGATTATAGTTCTGGTTCATATGCCGCTTTAGGAAATTATTTAGCCAGTGAAATTATTGCTTTTGGACTTCAAGATGGTGCCCACGAAGAAAGTGGCTATAACAACTTATTTTATTCCCCTCAAAACCCACCTTTGGTTTTGGAACTCTATGAGGATATTACTGAAATTGATCCTGACAGATGGCAACCACTAGCCTTTGACGTATTTATTGACCAAAGCGGAAATGTCTATCCTTTAAACACGCCAGATTTTGTTAGCCCAGAATGGGGAGAGGTCGTTCCCTTTAGCTTATCACCGGAAGATTTAGAAATTTTAAATAATGGTTTTGATAGTTATATATATCATAATCCGGGTACCCCTCCATTTATTCAAAATTCAAGTGAGGATGGTTTTGACGATCCTTACAAATGGTACTTTTCGCTTGTTGCTTCTTGGTCTTCACATTTAGACCCAGATGACACAACCATGATTAATATTTCTCCAAACGGTATTGGAAATGTAGATATTAATAATTTCCCACAAACTTTTGAGGAATATCGTGCTTTTTATGATTATATGGAAGGTGGTGACCCAGGTGCAGGCCATAATCTAAATCCCTATACCAATGCACCATATGCGCCTCAAATGGTTAAAAGAGGAGATTATGCTCGTGTACTTGCAGAATTTTGGGCAGACGGACCTGACTCTGAAACACCTCCTGGGCATTGGTTTACTATTATGAATTACGTGAGTGATCATCCTTTAATTGAAAAAAAATTCAATGGTCAAGGTCCTGTTTTAAGTGATTTAGAATGGGATGTGAAATGTTACTTGACTTTAGGTGGCGCTATGCATGATTGTGCTGTGTCCACTTGGGGTGTTAAGGGATACTATGATTACATTAGACCTATATCAGCTATTCGCTATATGGCAGGAAAAGGTCAGAGCACTGATGAATCATTACCCAATTATGATCCTCATGGCTTACCATTGGTGCCAGATAGAATAGAACTTATAGAATCTGGTGACCCGCTTGCAGGTTCTGGTGATGAGAATGTAGGGCAGATAAAGATTTTTGCTTGGAAAGGACCAGATTTTATTGCTGACCCAGATACTGATGTTGCTCACGTCGATTGGATTTTAGGAACACATTGGTGGCCATATCAAAGACCAACATTTGTAACGCCTCCTTTTGCAGGATATGTATCAGGGCATTCAACATTTTCTAGAGCTGGTGCTGAAGTTTTGACTTTATTGACAGGTGATGCTTATTTTCCAGGTGGTATGGGAACTTTTGAAGCACCACAGAATGAGTTTTTAGTTTTTGAAGAAGGTCCTTCTGAATCCTTAACTTTACAATGGGCAACATACAGAGATGCTTCTGATCAATGCAGTTTATCACGCATTTGGGGTGGTATTCACCCTCCTATTGATGATATTCGCGGCCGTATTATTGGTGAAGAAATTGGCATTGAAGCTTTTACTTTGGCCTCTCAATTTTTTTCTGGTACTTTAAGTGTTGAATCTTTAGAGGCACAAAACAATATTGCCGTTTATCCTATTCCTTTTGAAAGTGAATTACATATAAAGCATGAATTAAACGAAGAAACAACCTATCAAATTCATAGCCTAGATGGAAAGCTTGTCTATAAAAGTAGTTCTAATAATAACGTTAGCCAATTGGATTTAGGACATTTACAAGATGGTATTTATATTTTAAGACTAATTGATTCTAAAGACGATACTGTAGCTATTAGAAAAATAGTAAAACGCTAAAATTATTGAATTATAATTTTTTTGGAAATGGTCTGATTAACTGAAGAAATCTTAAATAAATACATCCCGGAACTGTAATTAGACAAATCAATACTATTTAATCCAGTAATTAATTCTTTATTTAGTAATGTTTTGCCATTAGTGTCGTAAACTACAAGTTTTGATTTTGACTCTATGGTTTTAATATTCAAATAATCAACAACAGGATTCGGGTATATTTCAAAGGTCATTATCTCTTCTAAAGTATCAGTAACAGATAAAGCATTGCAAGCACTTTCGTCCGTGACAAAATTTGATGAACTGTCAATATCCCAATCAGATAGGAAACTGGCACTACTATCATCAACATAAATACAAGTTAAAGCTGGATTATTTAAGGTATTAAAATCTGAAATATCACTGTTGTTCCCGTTTCTAAAATCAATACTTTCCAGTTCATTAGACGCTAGCCTTACATATTTTAATTCATTGTTATTCGTTAAGTCAATATCTCTTAAATTATTAAAACTAGCATAAAACAATAATAATTCTGGAGCGTGAGAAAGATCTAGTTCCTGAATACTATTATTGTTACAAAGTAAACGACGCATTGATGTATTGGAGGTAATATCTAATTCATTAAGCATGTTTCCGCTTACATCCAAATATGTCAAGTCTAAACAATTGTCAACTGTAAAGCTGGTTATGTTGTTTTGACCACAGGAAATAGTTTCAAGTAAAGTGTTATTTGAAATATCAAGTGAATCCAAATCATTGTCACCACAAAACAAAGACTCCAAAAGGATGTTTTCTTCCAAATTAAGATCAGTTAGAATATTTGAATAGCACCATAATACAGCTAAATCTATATTATTGGTAACATCTAATTCACAAATATTATTAAGGTTACAAGATAATACCACTAAATCTAAATTATTCGAAACATCAAGAACGTCTAATTGATTGTTACTTACATAAAGTTCCTTGAGATTCAGGTTTTGAGAAACATTTAAATCTGTAAGGCTATTATTTTCAATATCTAAAACTTCTAACTCTAGATTATATTGCAAATCCAAATTTGCAATATTATTATAATAACTGTATAAGTATTTCAGGTTTACAAAGGCTTCAATTCCTGATAAATCAGTAATGTTTTTACTAAAAATATTTAATGTAATAACACTTTCTGCATCAGTATTGAGAATATTACCATTTAGACCATTCGTGTCAATATTATAATCAATAAGCGCTTGCTCAAAACTCACATCTGGAATGGGTGTAGTTTGTGCCACAACATTAAAACACAGCAAAATAGCTACACTAAAGGTAGTTAATAGGTTAGGTTTTATAATAGGTATTATTGAGGCCAAGACTATAATTTAATGTATATAGAGCATTAAAAGTATTATTAAATAGTTTTCATAAAGATAATATTCGTTATGCGTAACTTTTTATCGTTGAGCGACTTAATTCAACAAAAATTGAATTTGTTTTTTATAATAGTTATTTGTTAAAATGTTAAATAATAATATATTGAATTGTACTTTTGCAGCAATCAAATTAAAGAATAACAAATGCTTCCATTTTTTAGAGTTATTGCCCTTTTAGAAGGCGTATCATACATTCTTCTATTATTTATAGCTACTCCAGTCAAATATTTTTTAAATGAGCCTAAATATGTTAAATTACTGGGTATGCCACATGGCATCTTATTTATTATGTATATCATTTTGGCCGTAATTGTTGGCTCTAATCTAAAATGGAACAATAAAACCATGCGTACTGTTTTATTAGCTTCAATTATTCCATTTGGTACTTTTTATGTTGACAAAAAATTCTTGAAACAATAGACTATGAAAGACATTCAATGTTTGTTTTATGATTATTTAGTTTCAGTAGATGTAAGCCCAGATACAGCCAAATATTTGAATATGCTTGTGCTGCTTGTGGCTTTATTTGTTATAATTTTTATAACTGATTTTGTTACTAGAAAACTATTAATAAATGCTTTTAGTAAGTTTTCTGAACAATCCAAGACACATTTTGATGATTTATTGGTTAATCACAAAGCTCCTAGAAATATAGCTCATATTGTTCCTTTAATTTTAACCATCAAACTGTTCCCTTTTGTTTTTTATGACTTTCCGCATTTTGAAAGTTATATCGTAATGATCCTAAAAGTGTACGGTATTATTCTTACGGTTTGGATTATAAGAAGTATTTTAAAAACTTTTGAATCCTATTTTAAAACCCTTCCACGCTTAAGGGATAAACCTATTGATAGCTACATTCAAGTAGTCATGTTGTTTGTATGGATTATCGCTATTGCTTCCTGTCTTGCAGTATTAATTAATTTATCTTTTATTAAGTTTTTTACTACGTTAGGCGCAGCTTCGGCCATACTATTATTGATATTTAAAGACACTATTTTGGGTTTTGTGGCAAGTATTCAAGTGGCTGTAAATGATAGTGTTAGAATTGGCGACTGGATTACAATGGAAAAGTATGGTGCAGATGGTGATGTTATTGAAATTAATTTATCAACCGTTCAGGTTCAGAATTTTGATATGACTATTACTCATATCCCAACATTTGCGCTCATAACTGACTCCTTTAAAAATTGGCGTGGTATGCAGTCATCTGGCGGTAGACGCATAAAACGTGCCATTATACTTAAAGCAAAAAGTGTTCATTACCTGACTAATGAAAAAATAGAGAACCTTAAAAAAATACATTTAATAAAAGATTATTTAGATCACAGACAAAAGGACATTAATAATTTTAATGAATCTAATGAAATTGATAAATCGACTCTAATAAATGGTAGAAATCTGACCAACATTGGCGTTTTTAGAAAATATCTTCAAAGCTATGTAGAAAATCATTCAGCAATAAATAAAGATATGTTTATAATGGTCAGACAGCTTGCTCCAACTGCTCATGGCCTACCCTTGGAAATTTACGCTTTTAGTAGTGATAAACGTTGGGAAAATTACGAGTACATAATGTCAGATATTTTTGATCATGCTTTATCTGCTGTACCATATTTTGATTTAGAAGTTTTTGAACTATCAACTACAATTGATTCACCTGAAAACTAAAATTAGTTTTCTAGTCTATCTTTCACAAATTCTACTTTAGTTTTTCCATGAGGTTTTGGCTTACCATCTTCACCTAAATTTACCATGATGATTCTATCAATGGTCAATATAGTTTCACGAGTCATTTTATTTCTGGCTTCACAACGCAATGTAATTGAAGATTTTCCAAAATTTACCACTTCCATACCCAACTCAACTATATCGCCTTGCTTTGCTGAACTCATAAAGTTTATTTCGGATACAAATTTGGTAACAATATGCTTGTTTTCTAATTGAATTAAGGTGTACAATGCGGCTTCTTCATCTATCCAAGCTAGCAATCTACCGCCAAACAGTGTGCCGTTAGGGTTTAGGTCTTCTGGTTTTACCCATTTTCTAGTGTGAAATCTCATAAGCTATAACAATGTTTGTTGTGAATTTTATTATCAGGTATTTTCAATTTATGTCTTAATTCAGTATTTAATTTTTTAATGAAATGAGTCGCGAGTAATGGTGAAGCCTTTTCAATATTTTGATGTATGAAGAAATCAATTTCTTTGATTCCCTGTTCTTGCCACTCTTTCAGTCTGAAAACCCAATCATCCAATCTGGTATAATCACTAGAATGATTGGTTCCTACAAAGCGAACAAATGTTGTTGCATTAGTTAAACGCATGTGCATTAAATCACGTCTTCCTGAAGTATCAACAATTACGTTTGAAATATTATTGGTTTCCAATAAGTCATACAATTGATTTGAAACCACTTCATCATTATACCAATCTGTATGTCTGAACTCTATGGCTAAAGCAACTTCTTTAGGCCAGTTTTCCACAAAATTCACAACCCTGTCAAAATCTTTTGGCGCAAAATTATTATGCATCTGAAGAAAGATAGTACCTAATTTTTCTTTGAGGTTTGAAGCATTATATAGATAATTTTCTACAACAGCATGTACATCATTCAAACGTTTCCAGTGACTAATTTCTTGATTGAGTTTTGGGAAAAATTTAAAACCATCAGGCGTTTTTTTATACCACGTAGCAAATTGTTCAGCCGGAAATATGCGATAAAACGTTGCATTTAGCTCAATAGCATTAAATTGATTTGAATAGTACGCTAGTTCATCTTTGGTTCCACGCGGATAAAATCCCTTCAAGTCGGCTCTATTCCATTTGGCACAGCCTACGTATATATCAGGAACATTATCATCCTTAACCTTATTGAGCACACTTGCCGTATCATTATGATCAGGTTTAAGGGTAAAATCTATATCTCCTGGATTATCGACGCTTCCAAACTTCATTTTTCAGGTTTTAATCAAAGATAGTTGTTACTTGTCATTCTATGAAATACTTCAAATAATTAAGCTTGATTTTTGAATTTGTAAAATTTATTGTTGATAACGCTGTTAATATTCTAATTCCACATGGCGTTATTAAGCTATTTGAATTTATATTTTTATTAAAACTTATACCATGAACCGATCTGCAAACCTATTAAAATGCCGTCCAGAAATTGCTTCGGCATTATTTTTTGATTCTATGAGTCCTGATGAGCGTTTTCAAAACGAAACCTTACGACCAATTATTAAGCTTCAAAATGATTTGTTTATTGAAGTTTTCAAAAATTATGTAACAAAGCATAAAAATGTTTTTTATGACTTGTCTGTCCAAAAACAAATTGACTATGTTGAGAATGCCATACATAAGGATATGAAATTTAGAAATTCATTAAAAGGAATGGTCATTGGACAGTTTACAGTTGAAGAATACCAATTTTACGTTACCAATTCTTCAGCATTAAACAAAAGGATGATGAATATTGTTAAGGAACGATTAATAAGTAATATTCAGGCTTTCCATTCATTGGTTGCATAAATGACACTCAAAGAACAATTATTGGCAGTTTGCTATAATCATGCAAATAAACGCATAGCAAGTTATAGAGATGAAATAGAAACCATTAAGGAGTCTATAGAAAACAATGATAAAAGTAGTGATGATGATGACGATTCAGGTAACGGCAAACTTTTTAATGATTTAGAAAAAAATGCCAACTACTTGAGCGAAGCAAACAAAATGCTGGACACATTAAAATTAATAAATTCCAAGGCATCTCATTCACATGCGGTTTTGGGAAGTATTGTGAAAACAAATTCTAAAACATTCTTTATAGCAACAAGCATTGGTGCCATTGAAATTGAAGGCAATACCTATTTTGGCATTTCTCTGCTATCTCCTATAGGTCAATTATTGAAAAGTAAAGTTGTAGGCGATACCATTGAATTTAACGGTGATTCACAAACCATAATTGATATTAAATAATAGATTCTCCATTTAGATTGGTAGTAAGTACATCGCTCATGTAGTCAAAAAACGGTCTAACTGTTTGAAAAGAATTATTCACATCTTCCAAAAAGCTAGCAGATAATACTTCAGTATCCTTGTATTTTTTTGTAAAAATGAATTGTTTTTTCCTAATTAAATCAATATCTGGGTGGTTTTTGTCAAAATCTCTTGGTGCCGATTTAAGTTCATCTCCAACTAATTCGCCCCAAACGTTTGCAAAGGTCTTATTAGAAAGAATTGCTCGCATTTCTGAAGCATCCATTTCAAATTCTTTACGCAGTCGTAGTAAATCATCTTTATTCGGCTCCCAAAATCCTGTAGCTATAAACGATTCATTATTTGGCTGGATATGTAAGTAATAGCCACCTCGAAGTTCTGGTTTCCTTCTATTGAACGAGCCTCCAAAATGTGTTTTGTAAGGCTGTTTGTTTTTTGAAAAACGCACATCACGATAAATACGAAACATTTTAAATCCATCAACATCATCATGAATACTTAATGCATTGAACAACTCTTTGTAAAAAGCCTTGACTTCTGCCTCTATTGCTTTGAATTCTTTTTTGTTGTCATTAAACCAATCACGATTATTGTTTTTTTCCAGTTCTTTAAGAAAATCTAAAGTTTGTTTTGATATTGTTTTCATATACCATTTTAATTTAGATAAAGTTATAAAAAAAAGCCTCAATAAAATTGAGACTTTTTTTTGTGATAAATTGCTAATTATTTAGGTGTTTTAATTGACATAAATTTGGTAGTCAACAATGAATTTGAATCATTGTCATAATATTCAACTACAAAACTTCCATCACCATCAAAATAACCAATTCCGGAATATTCCTTATTGTTAAAGATATAATATCTGCCGTCAAGAGTTGATCTCATGGCATTGGCATATTCACCTTTAGCGTTCTTTTTAGTTACGGTAAATCCATTTGCATTTTTCACAAAATTGTATTCTTTACCATTTTGAATGTAGGAAACCAATTCAATTTCAGAATCATAAAACGGATCATTATCATTATCAATTTCAATGGTTTTGGTAACCATTTTATCACTGTTCATCACTCTGGCTTGGTTTACTTTATCAGCATCAGCTTTATCGAGCTTAACTTTCTTTTCCTCTCTGGTAGTTACTTTGATTTTGTTTTCAACAACTTCTTCACCGTTATTGACTTTTACAGTTTTTACTTCTGTTGTTTCAGACATGCTTCTAGGCTTATCTTGTGCATAGAAATTAGCTGAAATTAAAAATATACTGATATAAATTAAATTTTTCATTGTTTTAAATTTTAAAGGTTAATAATTCTTTTAAATACTATTGGTTATCGTCGGTAGCATCATCAACTGCGTCCTCAACATCTTCTGCAGCTTCTTCAGCGGCTTCTTCAACATCTTCAGCAGTTTCTTCGACTGCTTCCTCAACAGTTTCTGCTGATTCTTCGATGTCTTCACCAACACTATCCATAGTTTCTTCTACTTGCTCATCTGCTTTTTTTTCATCTCTACATCCTGTAAATACAGTAGATAATGTAAAAAGAAAAGCAAATGCTACTATTATTTTTTTCATGTTTATCTTTTATTATGGTTATCCAATTTGTTATTACAAACTTAATGTCATTTGAATGATATTGTTTGCTGTATTCGTTTGATTACTGACTCAATAGATTAATTGTCAGAGAATTGCTCTTGAAATTTTGCTGGATTTTCAAACGCTAACTTATTGTTAAACTCAAGAGTTCTAATTGGGAATGGAATATTAATACCTTCTTTATCATATGCTTTTTTAATTTCAATAATTGCTCGTGTTTTGGCACGTAGCTTTTCGAGCATACTCTCGGCATCAATCCAAAAACGGCATAAGTAGTTAATGGAGCTGTCACCAAATTCAGTGTAATAAAACTCAACATCATCTGGGCTTTCTACTTGATCAAAAGATTTAGCAATAACTTCTTTGGTTAGAGATTCTACTTTTTCCAAATCAGATTCATAACCTACGCCACATTCTAAAAACACACGCATTCTGGTTGTTAATGAATAGTTTTTTAATGGGTTTTCTAAAATCATTTTATTTGGAATGACAACTATATTATTATCCGCTTCTTTTAAGGTGAAATCCTTCATATTAATGTCCATAACTTCTCCAGAATAACCATTGGTTTCAACCCAATTTCCTATTTGAATCTTTTTTCTAAATGATAAGATGATTCCAGAGATTGTATTGGAAAGTGTACCTTGAAGCGCCAAACCTATTGCTAAACCTGCCACACCTGCACCAGCTAATAATGATGTAAGTGCTTTATTTAGATTCATAATTCCGAGGGCTAGAAATAATCCTGCAAGTACTACAATAACAGCCGTTATTCTAGAAATCATACTACTTACAGATTCTTCTTCAACTCTCTTATCTACCAATCGTTTTGTCAATTTGTTGACATATTTGGCAATAAAATAAGCCGTAACCAAGACAATGATAGCTAAAACAAAGTTTGGTAAATATTCAATGATGGTATTAAACCAACCTTCTAATTTAAGTACTAAATTGTTAAATGCTTCTGCTAATTGCTCTTTCATTATTTCGTTTTTAAGTGGTTAATTATTCTTTTACAATTTGGTTTAGGCTTCTACTGGTGTTTTGTTTAAGGAGTCTTTAGTATCTTTTGTCCAAGCGTTTAACATCCAGCTTGTTTTTTCTAACTCTCTAATGTAAGCACCAATTAAATCTATAGTACCTTCATCTGAAACGGCTTCAGCTTTTTCAATAACTGCACTCATTTGCTTGAGTAAAATTTTATGATCATTTAAAGTCTCTTTAACCATATCAACATCGGTTTTTAAATCATCTTTTTCCGTAATAGCTGATGCTTTAAAATAATCTTTAAATGTGCTCATAGGGTGAAATCTTAAGGTAAGAATACGTTCTGCTATTTCGTCAATTTTGACTTTGGCATCATTATACATCTCTTCAAATTTATTGTGTAAGTCAAAGAAGTTTTGTCCTAATATATTCCAGTGATTACTTCTTAACTTTTGATAATAGATATGATAGTCTGCTAGTAGTGTATTTAACTCTACTACTACAGGTACTAATTTTTCGTCTTTCATATTTAAATAACTCATGTTTTTGTTTTTTTGGTTTATAAATAATTACACTTATAAACTAGGAGCTAAATGAAGAATGTCAAGTGGTTTAACAGCCTTTAACGATATTTAGATTTATTTAACTTAAATTATGTTAAAGAAAATATCCAACTGTTAATCAATTTAACAGGAAACACTACTGTTTTTGTTATAAAAACTCCACTTTATTGAGTATTAAACCAGAAGCTGGCGCAATAAAATTTATAGGAATATTATGGTTTGGTTTTAAGCTTTCTGCCACATCCTGAAGATCCAATTCACCTTTACCTACTTGAATAAGTGTGCCCATCATCAACCGTATTTGATTGCGCATAAACCCTTTACCTTTAACACGTAAAACAAAAGATTGCTTTGGAAAAAAATTGGCAGTAAAAAGATTGTTTTCAACAATCTCACAGACGATTATCTCTCTGTTATAGATACCGTTATCAGTAGCTTTATAACAATATGATTTTAAATAGTGCTCACCCTCAAAAAGCTTTGCCGCTACTTTCATTTTTTCAATATCCAACTCGTCAAGAATAGTTGTCATAATAGGTGCGCAAAAAGGATGAAATTTATTACCAAATGCGAAAACATATAAGTACTCCTTGATTTTAGAGTCCTGAATAATATTAAAATCTTTAGTTACTTGAACAATACTCAAAGCACGAATATCTTGAGGTAGGTTAAAATTGAAAAGCTCTAAAAAATCATCTAGATTGTCTATTTCATGATATAAAAACAATTCGAAGGCAGCCTCATTGGCCGAAACCATAGCATCTGTTCTGCCAGAAGTAAGCGTTTTAAAACTTTTGCCCTCTAAAATATAATTAAAGGTACGATCTATCATTAAGTGAAGTGTTTTAAGATTAGGTTGTTTTTGCCAACCATGAAATCGATACCCTAAATACTGGCACTTTATCAGATAATAATAGCGTTTTTGCTCGAACAAGTAGTATGAATTTAAAAACTGGTCGAAATTACAGCATTTTAAGAATATGGCAAATTTTTTATACATTGTAATATATTAACTAACTAAATACTTCTAAAATGACTGAATCAAACAAACCCGCAATCTGGTTTTGGATTGTTAGTATCGTTGCTCTTTTATGGAATTTAATGGGTGTAAATGCCTATATCCAACAAGCCTACAGAACAGAGGCTGTTATGTCTCAATTGACAACTGAACAAATAGCACTTCTAGATGCCAGACCTGCTTGGGTCACTGCCTTATTTGCAATTGCTGTTTTTGCTGGAGCTTTAGGATGTTTATTGCTTTTGTTACGTAAAAAACTCGCTACTTCAGTATTAATTTTATCATTTTTAACAGCGACAATTCAACAAATATGGTGGTTTACTTCAGATGGTCCATCTTTAATGGATCAGTTTTCTGGTACGATTATGCCAATAATGATTATTGTTGTTTGTGCTCTACTAGTGTGGTTTTCAAGAACATCAGCGGCCAAAGGTTGGATTTCATAAATCTTTCATATAAACAATTAAAAAGGCACTAGATTTAAAAACTAGTGCCTTTTTTTTAATACATTTTCCACATCGGACAGCTTAAAACCTTTTGCCTGAAGTAGAATTAAATAGTGAAATAGTAAATCGGCACTTTCATTTAAAAATAAGTCATCGTTTCTATCTTTAGCCTCAATTACTGTTTCTACAGCCTCCTCTCCTACTTTTTGTGCGATTTTATTAATTCCGGCAGCAAATAAGGATGCTACATATGAAGATTTTTCAGAAGCATTATTCTTTCTGTTTTCTATTATTGTTTCTAATTCTGTAAAAAAGCCATAATTTGAATTGTTGTCTTCATTCCAACAGGTATCACTTCCTTTATGACACGTTGGTCCTTCTGGTTTTACTTTTATCAATAAGGTATCGCTATCACAATCTGTTTTTATGCTGACTAGATTTAACAGATTACCACTTTCTTCACCTTTAGTCCACAAGCGTTGTTTACTTCTGCTAAAAAAAGTTACTAATTTTGAATCCATTGTTTTTTCTACAGCTTCTTCATTCATGTAGCCAAGCATGAGAACCTTGTTGGTTATATTATCTTGAACAATTGCCGGAACAAGTCCGTCATTATTTTTATTAAAATTTATATTCATAGTCTAACTGCTATTTTATTCTTTTTCAATTCTTTTTTTAAATCTATAATATCTATTTCGCCAAAATGAAACACACTAGCCGCCAAGGCAGCATCTGCATTCCCATCTTTAAATGTTTCAACAAAATGTTGTTTTGTTCCTGCACCTCCTGAAGCAATTATTGGGATATTAACCAATTGCGATAATTTAGACAAGGCATCATTAGCAAATCCGGATTTAGTGCCATCATGATTCATAGATGTAAATAGGATTTCTCCAGCACCTCTTTGCTCTACTTCTTTTGCCCATTCAAACAGGTTTAATTTTGTTGGAACTGTGCCTCCAGCTAAATGAACAACCCACTCATTGTTTACTTTTTTAGCGTCAATGGCTACCACAATACATTGACTTCCAAACTTATTAGATAATTCATTTATTAAATGAGGATTTTTGACAGCCGACGAGTTCACAGAAACCTTATCTGCACCCGATTTCAATAGTATGGCAACATCTTCAACAGAAGATATTCCACCACCAACCGTAAAAGGTATATTGATTTGCTCAGCTACTCTCAAAACCATATTTCGCATGGTTTTGCGACCTTCGATAGTAGCAGATATATCTAAAAACACCAATTCATCGGCACCCAGTTCTGCATACTGTTTGGCTAATTCAACAGGATCGCCAGCATCTCTTAAATCAATAAAGTTGATTCCTTTTACTGTCCTTCCGTTTTTGACATCTAAACACGGTATAATTCGTTTTGCTAGCATTGATTAAAAATAGCGTTGAAGTTCTTTTAAATTAATCTTGTTCTCATAAAGAGCTTTTCCTACAATTACAGCTTCACAGCCTATTTCGTTTAGTTTATCAATATCTTCAATACCAGAAATACCACCCGAAGCTATTAGTTTTAAGGTTTGACCTTTACTTTCGTTCATAAAGCTCTCTAGAATCTCATTATATAATTCAAAAGAAGGACCACTTAACATACCGTCTTTATTAATATCCGTACAAATAACGTATTGTATTCCTTTCTTTTGATATGATTTTATAAATGGAATAATTGATCGATCGCTAGTTTTTTGCCAACCATGAATAGCTATTTTTTTATCTAAACAATCTGCGCCCAGAATTATTTTCTCGCGACCATATTTAGAAATCCATTCTTCAAAAATATGAGGATCTGAAACTGCAATACTACCTCCAGTTATTTGTTTAGCACCTGAATTAAAGGCAATATGCAAATCTTCAGTACTTTTTAAACCACCTCCAAAATCTACCTTAAGGTTCGTTTTTGAGGCAATTTGTTCTAATATTTTATAATTAACAATATGTTTAGCCTTTGCACCATCTAAATCCACAACATGTAAATACTTGACACCTGAATCTTCAAATGTACGCGCAATTTCAAGTGGGTTTTCATTATAAATCTTTTTTGAATTATAATCACCTTGGGTCAATCGTACACATTTGCCTTCAATGATATCTATTGCTGGTATTATTCTCATTCTCTAATATTTATAAAATTTTGTAATAGTTGTTGACCTGCTAAGCTACTTTTCTCTGGGTGAAACTGAACACCGTAAAAATTATTTTTGTGAAGTGCAGTTGCATAACTTAATTCATAATTTGTTGTGGCAATCGTTTGTTGGCAGTTAATAGCATAATAACTATGAACAAGGTACATGTATTCTTCTTCTTTAATGTTGTTAAACAGATTTGTTTTTAAATTTTGAATTGTATTCCAACCCATTTGAGGTACTTTCACTGAATTTGTAAATCGTTTAACTCTCGTATTAAAAACACCAAGTCCATTGGTATTTCCTTCTTCTGTTTCCAAACACATTAATTGCATACCCAGACAGATACCTAATACGGGTTGTTTTAAAATTGGAATTAATTTATCAAGCCCACTTTTTTTAAGCTCTGTCATAGCTGAACTGGCTTCTCCAACTCCAGGAAATATGATTCTATCTGCAGTTTTTATTCGGTTATAATCATTTGAAGCTATGGCTTCTAAACCAAGTTGCTGAAAGGCAAATTGAATGCTCTTGATATTACCTGCTCCGTAATCAATTATTACTACTTTCATTATAAAACACCTTTAGTTGAGGGTAAAATCATTTTTTCTATATCTCGTTTCACTGCCATTTTTATGGCTTTAGCAAAAGCCTTAAAAATGGCTTCTATTTTATGGTGTTCATTAATACCCTCTGCCTTAATATTTAGATTACATTTAGCACCATCAGTAAATGACTTAAAAAAGTGCATAAACATTTCTGTTGGCATTTTACCAATCATTTCGCGTTTAAAATCGGCTTCCCAAACCAACCAATTTCTTCCACCAAAATCTATGGCTACTTGAGCTAAACAATCATCCATTGGTAAGGCAAAACCATAACGCTCTATGCCTAGTTTCTTTCCTAAAGTATCAGCAAATACTTCTCCCAATGCTATTGCCGTGTCTTCAATGGTGTGATGTTCATCAACTTTCAGGTCACCAATAACCTTGATGTCTAAATCTATTTGACCATGTCTTGCAATTTGGTCAAGCATATGATCAAAAAATGCTATACCAGTATCAATTGAACTTTGTCCTGTACCATCAAGGTTTAATTTGATTTTTACCTTTGTTTCGTTTGTGTTTCTTTCAATAAAACCAGTTCTAGCATCTACTTTTAAGTAGGTATAAATAGACTCCCAATCGTTACTTTCTAAAGCAATAAATGGATTCAATTCTTCACGTTTTACTGTTATTTCATCGGTTCCAAGATTTGTATGATCATTTATAAAAATACCTTTAGAACCTAAATTTTTAGCCAATTCCATATCTGTTAAGCGATCGCCAATTACAAAGGAGTTTTGTAAATCGTATTCTTTTGATAAATATTTAGTTAGTAAACCTGTATTTGGTTTTCTTGTAGGTGCATTGTCTTTGGCAAAGGTTCGGTCAATAAATTGCTCATCAAACCTAATGCCTTCATTTTTGAACGTTTCAATTATAAAATTGTGAACAGGCCAAAAGGATTCTTCAGGAAAAATAGATGTTCCTAAACCATCTTGATTAGTAATCATGACAGTTTCAAAGTCTAACTCATTGGCAATTTTACTTAAATATTGAAATACCTTCGGGTAAAATTCAAGTTTTTCAAAAGCATCTATTTGCTCATCTGCCGGTTCTTTAATCAGTGTTCCGTCTCTATCTATAAATAATACTCTCTTTCCCATTACTGAATGTTTTTTAATGTTTTAATTAGTGTGTTATTTTCTATTGCTGTGCCAACGGTAAAGCGTAAACAATTTTTACAATTAGGTTGGTGTGTTCTATTTCGGACCACAATGCCATTTTCCAGTAGCTGATTATATCTTTTATAAGCATCATCCACTTTTATCAATATAAAATTTGCATCGGAAGGATATACCTTGTTAATAAAATTAACTTCGGATAACTCCTGAATTAACTTATCTCTTTCATTTAAAATAGTAGCAATTTCAGTTTTTACTATTCCTATATCTAGCAACCGATCTAAAGCTTTTTGCTGTGTTAAGGCATTAATATTATATGGTGGCTTTATTCTATTTAGTGTGGAGATAATTTTTTTTGATGCATAACAAACACCAAGTCTAATACCAGCCATACCAAAGGCTTTTGATAATGTTTGAGTCACAATTAAGTTTGGAAATTCATTAAGCCGACCTAACCAGCTTGCCTCATTTGAAAAATCAATATATGCTTCATCTATCACAACAATTCCTTGAAATGATTTTAATAGTTCTTCAACAATGCCAGCCTTTAAGCTATTTGCTGTTGGATTATTTGGTGAGCATAAGAATAAAATTTTTGAATTCGTATCAGCTTTGTCTAAAATGGCACTAATATCTGGTTGAAAATTATCATTTAGCATTACAGATTTAATTTCCACAGCATTCGTATTGGCCAATACCTCATACATACCATAGGTTGGCGGTAACGTGATAATATTGTCAGCATTTGGTTCACAAAAAACTCTAATAATTAAATCTAAAATTTCGTCACTTCCATTTCCTAAAAGAATATTATCGATTGAAATATTCTTAATTTCAGATAGTTTTGACTTTAACGTTATCTGAAACGGATCAGGATAACGATTAACGCCATTATCAAAAGGATTTTCGTTTGCATCAAGAAATATAAGATCACTAGAGAATTCCTTAAACTCATCACGTGCAGACACATATGGTTTAAGCGTTTTGATATTGTCTCGTATTAAATTATTTATGTCCATTATTGTAAATCTTTTAATCGTAGTGATACCGCATTTTTGTGAGCTTGCAGTCCTTCTGCTTCAGCCATAAGTTCGATGGCATTTCCTATATTCTGGATTCCTGACTTTGAAATTTTTTGGAAAGTGATGCTTTTAGTAAAACTATCTAGATTAACACCAGAATAGGCTTTACAAAACCCGTTTGTTGGTAAGGTATGATTCGTTCCAGAAGCATAGTCCCCAGCACTTTCTGGTGTATAATTACCAACAAACACTGAACCAGCATTTTGAATATTATTTACAAAATAGTCTTCATCTTTTGAGCAAACAATAAAATGTTCAGGTCCATATTCATTAATTAACTGAATGGCCTTTTCATTAGTATCTATATATATAGCTTTTGAATTCACAATTGCAGCTTCGGCTATTTCATTTCTGGGCAGTTGAGATAATTGGCTTTCTAGTTCTATATTTACTTTTGCTAAAAGTGATTTCGATGTTGAAACCAAAATAACTTGACTATCCGAACCATGCTCTGCTTGACTTAATAAATCTGAAGCCACAAAACTTGGTGTTGCAGAATCGTCGGCAAACACTAATAATTCACTTGGTCCAGCAGGCATATCGATTGCTATGCCATATTTTGTAGCTAATTGTTTTGCTACGGTTACAAATTGATTTCCTGGCCCAAATATTTTATACACTTGCGGAATACTTTGAGTACCAAATGTGAGTCCTGCTATTGCCTGAATACCACCAACTTTAATTAATTTTGTCACACCACATATACTAGCTGTAAACAATATTTCATCAGCAACCTTCCCTTCTTTATTCGGTGGCGTACATAAAACAATATCCTTGCAACCAGCAATATTCGCTGGAATTGTTAACATCAATACAGTAGAAAACAAAGGTGCAGTTCCTCCAGGTATGTATAATCCTATCTTATTAATTGGTCTTTTTTCTTGCCAACAAGTAACTCCGGGCATTGTATCCAATTTAACTTGAGAAGTTTTTTGGGCAGAATGGAATTTGGTGATATTGGATTTTGCTAATTGAATGGCATCTTTTAGTTCGTTTGAAACACGAATAGAAGCAGCTTCTATTTCCGAATTCGCAACAATAAATTCATCTAAATTGACACCATCAAACATTGCTGTGTACTTTGAAATTGCTCGGTCACCATTACGCTTAACATCATCAAATATGAGTTCTACGGTATTTTCAATATCATCAACAGTTTGCGTAGGTCTTAATAACAATTTTGACCAATCTTCTATTTTTGGGTTTTCTATTATTCTCATATTACCATGTTTTCAATTGAACATACTAAAATACCTTCAGCACCATTTTCTTTGAGTTCGTCAATAACATCCCAGAACTCATTTTTATTAATCACAGAGTGCAATGAACTCCAACCCTCTTTTGCTAATGGCAAAATTGTTGGACTATTCATGCCAGGCAAAATTTTAACTATGTTCTCTAATTTATCATTAGGTGCATTGAGTAAAACATATTTGTTTTGTCTTCCTTTGAGGACAGATTGTAATCTAAACTGAAGTTTCCTTAATGTTGATTGATTCTCATCAGAAATCTTTGGAGATACTGCTAAAACTGCTTCCGATTTCAAAAGCACTTCGGCTTCTTTTAAACCATTTTTAAATAAAGTACTACCACTAGATACAATATCTACAATAGCATCTGCCAACCCAATATTAGGTGCGATTTCTACCGAACCGTTTATAATGTGAAGTTGTGCATCAATACCTTCTTTTTCTAGAAATTGATTAACCGTCTTGGGATACGATGTTGCAATACGCTTTCCGTTTAAATCATTTAGAGAAGTATATGGCTGCGCTTTGGGAATAGCCACTGAAACTTTGCATTTAGAGAAACCTAATTTTTCAATTATTGAAATTCCATTTCCTTTTTCAATTAAAACATTTTCACCAATTATAGCAGCATCTACAATGCCATCTTTTAAATATTGTGGAATGTCTCCATTACGCAAATAGAATACTTCTAACGGAAAATTTCTAGCTGATGCTTTTAGTTGGTCTTTACCATTGTCAATAGAAATCCCTATTTCTTTAAGGATTTTCATGGAATCATCATGTAATCTACCTGATTTTTGAATTGCAATTTTTAATTTACTCATTTTTCTTTTTTTGATGTTTGAGTAAATCTTTCCGAGAAGTGTTTAAAAAACAAAACCGCTTGATTTACTCAAACGGTTTTAAAATATTTTGGTTTTATTCAATACATTTTCAGTTCGCTTGAGTGCAAATATGAAAATGATGATGATGTAATTGAATAAAAGTCATGTCGTTTTGTTAACTGAACAAAGTTTCAGAAAATTAATTTATAAATCCAAATGTTTTTTACATTATTTTATATCCTACTGATTTCCAAGTATAAGAGGTAATCCGCTATCACCAGAACCTATAACAATTACCTTAGTATTTGGAGATTCTGATAATTTAATGGTGGCATCAATACCTTTATCTTGTAAAATTTTATCCGTTAATGATGCACTTAAAATTCTGTTTGATTCAGCCTTACCTTCTGCTTCAATAATTACCTTTTCAGCTTCTTTTGCAGCAGTAACCAATCTAAACTCGTATTCAAGAGATTCCTGTTCTTGCTTTAATTTACGCTCAATGGCATCTTTAATGGTTGGCGGTAACGTCACATCACGAACCAGTACTTCGTTTAATTGAATGTATTGATCTTCGACAATTTTTTTAGTTTCTTCAAATATTTCTTGCTGAATGGCGTCACGTTTTGTAGAGTACAATTGTTCAGGTGTATAACGTCCAACTACACTACGAGCTGCTGAACGAATGGCAGGAAGTAATACACGCTCTTTGTACATTTCACTTTTTTCTTGGTGTAATTTTCCTAAATCAGTGTATTTTGGTTGAAACCAAACTGAAGCTTCCAACTTGATATCCAATCCGTTTGAAGACAAAACGTTCATTTTTTCAAGTACTTCTTGTTGTCTTACTTCATAAACAAATACCTTGTTCCATGGTGCAACAATATGAAATCCTTCGCTCATTGGCGGTTCATCTATAACAACACCATCTCCAAATGTTTTAAATAATACGCCTGCTTCACCAGACCCAATAGTTACTGCAGATTTTGCAATGACAACAATTAATACGATTATTGTAATAATTATTGGTAATCCAATTTTTGGTAATCTTTCCATTTTTTATTTTTTTAGTTAAATAAGTCCGTTATATTTTCTAATAAACCATTCTGAAGTTAAACATATGGCTATTAAGGCAAGTAAATACTTCCAATCTATCAAAGGTACAGTATTTTTAGTACTTTTCTCAATTATAGCAAACCTAGAATCATTAAGTAGATCATCAATCAAATCGTCGGTTTTATCTGGAAAATAGGTATTGCCGTTAGTATTTGATGCAACTGTTTGCAATTTTGACATATTAGCATTTAAAAACTGTTCTTCAATATTATAGGCAATAATTTTAAAAGATCCAGATTTTGAAATATTACTATTGGTCGCTGTTACAGTAAAACGATAATCAGAAGCAGGTAAACTGCTCAAATCAACTTGATAACTGTTGTTTTTCAAAATGAAAGGATATGATTTTTTTTCTCCCGAAATATCATCTGTAACATTAATGATTAGGTTCTCTCTATTATCAAACTCATAAGTTGTATTAAAATACTGTGCGCTTATAACTACATTAGAGCTACCATTGTAAAAAGATTCAAATTCAACATTTAATCGTTCTCTGCGCTTTTTTGAAGCCAGATATTGTACGAGCTTTCCAATAAAATCATCGAACTGATCAAAAGACCCTTGATTCAAAAAACTTTGCGCACGCCACTGCCAAATGTTTTCGCCCAATAATAAAGCTTCTCGTCGTGAATTGTATTCCAAAGTTGCCAACAATACATCATCTGTAATGACGTTTCCTATTTTTTTTGTTAGAATGACTTTGCTAGGAACAGAAAAATTTATGTTTCCAAATTTGCCTATTAAGGGAGGAAATGATTCAAAATCAAGATCAGGAATTATAAATTCAGAATAATTGGTGTTAATGACAGCTTGATAATTTTCTGTTTGATTACTTATATCATGCTTATAATTATTTTTGGTATTATTAATAAAATTCCAATCTGTTTTTGATCCAGAAACAATCAAACTGTTTAAAGGTGTTACATTCAGAGCATCAAAAGCAGGCTTAAATCTACTATTTGGTTGATACAATATAACCATTTGATAATCTGTTATTTTAGAAACAAATTCATTAATACTCAATATACTTACTGATCGCTGTTCATTACTTTCAATACTCTTTTTTAAGGCACCTAAATCTGGGTGGACAAAATCACTTACAATGGCTATATTAGATTTTTCATTAACAACTTCTATGGCAAAATTCTTTGCGTTATTGTTAGTGTTTTTTTCATTACTCAACGGTTCAATAATCGCTTTGTATGTAAAAAGGCCTATTTGATTAGCTGGCAATGATAAATTTAAGATTTTTGAATTGTTAATTTGGTCAAAATCTACTGTTTGTGACCATACAACTGTGTTTCCATTTAATATTTTGAAAGATGTACTTACCTTTTCTTCACCATTATAACTTATGATAGCTTCTATTGGAAACTTGTTCTTATAAAAAGCGTATTTATTGACGTTAAGTTGTTGCAACTTAATATCTACATGTTGAGTAGTATCGCCTAAAACTATTGGATAAACAGGTTGTTTGAACTTTAATGACGTATAACCATAGTCACTACCATAGGTTTGATTACCATCAGAAAGCAATATGGTAGGTGCAATATCACTTTTATAAATATCTTGCAGTTTATCAAAGGCATTAGCAACATTTGTCTGTCTGCCCTGAAAACTTAATGAATCAGTCATTTTTAAATCTTCATCAAAGCTGAAAAAGTTTAAGTCAAACTTATCATTAAGTTCTTGATTTTCTTTTAAATTACTTATAACTCGTTTTATATTCTCCTCTTGTTCAAGGAAAGAAAGAGAACTTGAATTATCTGTAGCAATTACCAACTTTGGCTTTTCTTTATAAAATGTTTCTTTCTCAATTTTTGGATTCACCAATAAAATTAAGACTGCAAAAATTGTAAGAAACCTTAAAAAGGCTAATAAATTAAATATTGATTTCTTTTTTAATCTATGCCAATATTGAAAAAGCGCTAGTGATAGCGCTATAATTCCAGATAATATTATAAATAAAAGAGTAATCGAACCCATTAATTTTTAAGCAATTAAGTTAACATGCCACCATCTACATTCAATGTTTGACCTGTTATATAATCTGACATATCACTCGCTAAAAACACACAGGCATTTGCAATGTCTTCAGGTGTTCCTCCCCGTTTTAAAGGAATAGCTTCACGCCATCCTTTAACAGTGTCTTCATCTAATTTTGCTGTCATTTCAGTTTCAATAAATCCTGGAGCAATAACATTGCTTCGTATATTTCTTGAACCCAATTCTAAAGCCACCGATTTTGAAAATCCAATAATCCCTGCTTTTGATGCTGCGTAATTAGTTTGTCCTGCATTACCTTTTACACCTACCACCGAACTCATATTAATTATAGAGCCTTTACGCTGTTTGAGCATAGTACGCTGTACAGCTTTTGTCATATTGAAAACAGACTTCAAATTAACTTCAATAACTTTATCAAAATCCTCTTCACTAATTCGCATTAAGAGATTATCTTTTGTAATTCCTGCGTTATTTACAAGAATATCGATACTTCCAAACTCACCAACAACAGCTTCAGCTAAATCTTGAGATTCTTGAAAACTAGCAGCATTACTTTTATATCCTTTAGCTTTTACTCCTAAAGCCTTTAATTCGTCTTCAAGTTCTTTAGCTGCTTCAACTGATGAACTATACGTAAAAGCGACATGAGCACCTTGCTGGGCAAATACTTGAGCAATTCCACGACCAATTCCTCTACTCGCCCCTGTTATAATAGCGGTTTTTCCTTCTAATAATTTCATTTTTGTTGTTGAGATTAGTTGTTTGTCAAATATAATAAATACAAGTTGCATCAAATAAAAAAACCTTACAAGATTTTGTAAGGTTTTTAACAGTTCAGTATTTGTTTATTAAGCTAAAACTTCAGCTACTTTTTTACCTATTTCAGCAGGAGAATCAACTACATGAATACCACAAGCTCTCATAATTTTCTTTTTAGCTTGTGCTGTATCATCACTACCTCCTACAATAGCTCCAGCATGTCCCATAGTACGGCCTGCAGGTGCTGTTTCACCAGCAATAAAACCTACAACTGGTTTTTTACTACCACTTTCTTTATACCAATTAGCCGCATCTGCTTCTAGTTGTCCACCTATTTCACCAATCATTACAACTGCTTCAGTTTCAGGATCGTTAATTAAAAGTTCAACAGCTTCTTTTGTTGTTGTTCCAATTATTGGGTCACCACCAATACCAATGGCAGTAGTGATTCCCAATCCCAATTTTACCACTTGATCAGCTGCTTCGTAAGTCAATGTTCCAGATTTAGAAACGATACCTACTTTTCCTTTTTTGAAAACAAAACCTGGCATGATACCAACCTTTGCTTCTTCTGGAGTAATAACGCCAGGACAATTAGGACCTATCAACCTACAGTCCTTACCTTTTATGTAATCTGAAGCTTTTATCATATCAGCAACAGGAATTCCTTCAGTAATCGTGATAATCACTTTTATACCAGCATCAGCAGCTTCCATAATAGCGTCAGCAGCAAAAGCTGGCGGTACAAAAATAATACTGGTATCTGCACCAACTTGTTTTACAGCCTCTTCAACTGTATTAAAAACTGGTTTTTCTAAATGAGTTTGGCCACCTTTACCAGGTGTTACACCACCAACTACATTTGTACCATATTCAATCATTTGACCAGCGTGAAATGTCCCTTCGCTACCAGTAAAACCTTGTACTATTATTTTTGAATTTCTATTAACTAAAACGCTCATTGAAGTTTAAATTTTTAATGTTTTAAAACGATTACAAAAGTAATCTTTTGAATAGGATTAGTAAAGTATTTTTAAATTTTTATTTCTTTGAAGGAATTTGAATGCATAGTTGATTCATCTGCCAATTGGCTAATCTCATGGCATTTAAATAGTTGGTTATCTTTCACTTCCCAAATAGATATAAAATGCGCCAAAGCAACTTCTTCATCAGGATTCTCAATTGTGTTAGCAAATAAAGTGTGTCTGCTTGTAACAAATGGGCCATCTTCTAGTAAATGACTGAAAACAAACCGGAGGCTTTCATAAGCCTGTCTAGTTCCTTCAAAGAATGAGACGATGTCATCATATCTTAAAACCGTAAAACCACGACTACTATTCCAATGCAACTCACATTCCTTGTGAAAAAATTGCGATATAATTGATTCATCATTTGCTAAATCAGAATTGTAAAATCTTTTTACGATATCTTTTGCAGACATGTGTTTATTTTTTTAGTTTTTTTAGAATTTCGGGGATTTGTTTGATGTAAGCCATTTCCTTGAATTTTTCTCTTGCATCCATTGCAGGTGAACCAAAATAGGTTTTACCAGCCTCTGTAGTATGGCCTAAACCAGATTGAGCATATAAAACTGTTCCTTTAGCAATGGTTATACCGCTTTTCACACCCACTTGCCCCCAAAGCGTTACTTCATCTTCGACTACCACACAACCAGCAATTCCTGTTTGTGATGCAATCAAGCATTTTTTGCCTATTATGGTATCGTGACCTATTTGAATTTGATTGTCAAGTTTAGAGCCTTCTCCAATAGTTGTATCAGCAGTTACACCTCTATCAATAGTACACAAAGCACCAATATGAACGTCGTCTTTAATAACCACACGACCACCAGACAATAATTGATCAAAACCTTCAGGTCGCTTTTTGTAATAAAAAGCACTAGCACCTAATACCGTACCAGCATGAATAACCACATTATTACCAATGACAGTGTCATCATAAATACTCGTATTAGCATGTATAATGCAGTTCTTACCTATAGTGACATTGTTACCAATAAAACAGTTAGGTTGAATGATAGTACCCTCACCAATAGTTGCTGTATCAGATATTGCAGCATTAGCAGAATGAAAAGGTTTGAAGTGATTAGTTAATTTATTAAAATCACGAAAAGGATCGTCACTGATTAATAAGGCTTTACCTTCAGGACACTCAACTTTTTTATTGATTAGAACTATGGTAGCTGCTGAATTTAAAGCTTTGTCATAATATTTAGGATGATCTACAAATACAATATCTCCTGACTCCACCACATGAATCTCATTCATACCTAACACAGGAAAATCATCAGAACCAACATAATCCACGTTAATTAGACTCGCTATTTCCTTTAAAGTATGTTTTCTTGGGAATTTCACCTTATTCTTTAATACGTTCTTTGTACGTACCTTTTTCGGTTTCTACCTTAATCTTGTCACCTTCATTAATGAAAAGTGGCACGTTTACTTCAGCACCTGTTTCTACTGTTGCAGGTTTTGTTGCATTGGTAGCTGTGTTCCCTTTAACACCAGGCTCTGTATGAGTGACCTCAAGAATAACACTTGCTGGCATTTCTACTGAAAGAGGCATGTTGTCTTCTGAATTAATAAGAATAGTTACAACTTCACCCTCTTTCATTAAATCAGGTCTGTCTAAAGCTGCTTCTAGCAATCTTATTTGTGTATAATCTTCCTGATTCATAAAATGATAAAACTCACCATCATGATACAGAAATTGAAATTTATGTGTTTCAACACGAACATCATCTATTTTGTGACCAGCAGAAAAGGTGTTATCGATAACTTTTCCTGTAGTAACACTTTTAAGTTTTGTTCTTACAAATGCTGGACCCTTCCCAGGTTTTACGTGCAAAAACTCAATTATTTTAAAAATATCATGGTTGTATCTAATGCACAATCCGTTTCTAATATCTGAAGTACTAGCCATAAATTAATTTGATTTAAAATATCCTTTCATAATACCACGTTGTGAATCTTTAATAAACTGAAGAATTTCATCACGCTCTGGAGTTGCTTCCATTTCCGCTTCTATAATTTCAGCTGCTTGGGTATTATTATAATTTTTTTGATATAAGATTCTAAATATATCCTGAATTTCTCTAATTTTTTCTGTCGAAAAACCACGACGTCTCAATCCTACTGAATTGATACCAACATATGATAATGGTTCTCGTGCAGCTTTTACAAATGGAGGAACATCTTTACGCACCAATGAACCACCTGTTACAAAAGCATGATTTCCAATTGAACAAAACTGGTGTACAGCTGTCATTCCTGCCAAAACCACATAGTCACCTACATTAATATGTCCTGCCAACGTACTGTTATTTGAGAAAATACAATTATTACCAACAATACAATCATGGGCAATATGACAATACGCCATAATCAAACAATTGTTTCCAATTACAGTTTTCATTTTATCTGTAGTCCCTCTATTGATTGTAACACATTCTCTAATGGTTACATTATCTCCAATTTCAACTGTAGTGTCTTCATCATTGTATTTCAAATCTTGAGGAACAGCAGAAATTACGGCACCAGGAAAAATATTACAATTTTTACCAATTCTGGCACCTTCCATAATAGTGACATTACTTCCAATCCATGTTCCTTCACCTATCACGACATTATTATGTATCGTAGTAAAAGGCTCAATCACAACATTTTTTGCGATTTTTGCTCCAGGATGTACGTATGCTAATGGTTGGTTCATTTTCGTAATTTTGTTTTTGATAAATAGGAGAAAATGTGCTCGCCTATTAGATTAACCGAATAACTCAATATATAAGGATTGGCTCGGTTCATATTATTTTACTTTTGAAATTTGTGCCATTAATTCGGCTTCAGCGCAAAGCTTTCCATTGGCATAAGCATAACCTTGCATGTGGCAAATACCACGACGAATTGGTGAAATTAAATCACATTTAAAGATTAGAGTGTCACCGGGAGTTACTTTTTGTTTGAATTTAACATTGTCTATTTTCATGAAGAATGTTAAATAGTTTTCTGGATCAGGAACAGTACTTAATACTAAAATGCCACCTGTTTGTGCCATAGCCTCAACAATTAAAACACCAGGCATAACTGGTGCTCCTGGGAAGTGACCAGCAAAAAAAGGTTCGTTCATAGTCACGTTTTTCATACCTATGACATGAGACTCGCTTAATTCGAAAATTTTATCAATCAATAAAAATGGTTGACGATGCGGAAGCATATTCATAATTTGATTGACATCCATTAATGGATCCTGATTTAAATCAATATTAGGAACATTGTTACGTCTTTCATTCTTGATGATTTTGGACATTTTTTTTGCAAATTGTGTGTTTACAAAATGTCCTGGTTTGTTGGCAATAATCTTACCTTTTAAATGTGTTCTTATTAACGCAAGATCACCTAGAACATCCAGCAATTTATGCCTTGCAGCCTCATTTGGATGATGCAAGGTTAAATTATCTAGAATTCCGTTAGGCTTGACGGCTATATTATCTTTTTTAAATGCAACACGCAACTTGTCCATGGTCTCTGGTGACAATTCCTTGTCAACATAAACAATAGCATTATTTAAATCACCTCCTTTAATTAAGCCGTGTTCTAAAAGCATTTCAATTTCGTGTAGAAAGCTAAACGTTCTTGAGTCCGAAATTTCATCTTTAAATTCTGAAATGTGCTTTATAGAAGCATTTTGGGTACCTAATACTTTAGTTCCGAAATCGACCATAGTAGTAATTTGATACTCATTGGAAGGCATAACCAAGATTTCACTTCCTGATTCCTCATCGGTATAAGAAATAACATCAGTAACCTCATAAACCTCTCTAGTTGCCTCTTGTTCAACTACTCCTGCTTTCTCTAAAGCTTCAACAAAAAACTTTGAAGATCCATCCATAATTGGTGGCTCGGAAGCATCAATTTCTAAAATAGCATTATCAATATCCAGACCTACTAAAGCTGCTAAAACATGCTCACAAGTTTGTATAGTTACACCATTTTTTTCTAAACACGTGCCACGTTGTGTATTAGTTACATAATTGGCATCTGCTTCTATTAATGGTGATCCTTCAAGATCTATTCTTTTAAAAGCAAAACCAGAATTTTCTGGTGCTGACTTAAATGTTAATGTTACATTCTTTCCTGTATGCAACCCAACACCTTTAAGGGACACCTCATTCTTTATGGTTTTTTGCTTAATATTCGTGTTAACTATTCCCATTTACTTTCTTTTCTATTTCGTTTATGGACTTCACAATTTTCGGAAGATTTTTAAAATAAACATAAGATTTGTTATAGTCTCCATAGCCCAATGCAGGCGACCCTTGTAAAATTTCATTATCGGCTACATTTCTACCTATTCCTGATTGCGCTTGAATTTTTACGTTATTTCCAATTGTTATGTGACCAACAATACCAACTTGACCACCTATTTGACAATTTTCACCAATTTTAGTAGATCCAGCAATTCCTGTTTGAGCGGCAATAACTGTATTTTTTCCAATCTCAACATTATGAGCTATTTGAATTTGATTATCCAATTTAACGCCTCTTCTTATTATTGTTGATCCTAATGTGGCTCTATCAATTGTTGTTGCGGCTCCAATATCAACAAAATCTTCGATGATAACATTACCTATTTGAGGTACCTTGCTATACTCACCTACTTCATTTGGTGTGAAACCAAAACCATCAGCGCCAATTATGGCTCCAGAATTTATCACACAATTACTACCCACAATACATTCAGAATAAATCTTGGCGCCTGAAAAAACGATAGTATTATCCTTTATTGTAACGTTGTCGCCTATATAACAATTTGGGAATATCTTTACGTTATCACCTATTTTCACATTATCACCAACAAAGGTAAAAGCTCCTAAATAAATATTTTCTCCAAGCTTTGCAGAATCTGAAACAACAGTCTGTTGATCAATTCCAGATTTATTTAGTTTTATCTGGTTGTAATATTCTAATAATTTAGAAAAAGACTTATAGGCGTCATCCACTTTAATTAAAGTAGAATTGATATCATGTTCTGGCACAAAGCTTTTATTTACAATTGCAATAGATGCTTTGGTGGTATATATATATGGTGTGTATTTTGGATTGGCTAAAAAGGTTAAAGAACCTTCTGTACCTTCCTCAATTTTAGATAGTTTAGAAACTTCAACTTGAGAATTACCTACAATGTCTCCTTCTAAAATACCGGCTATTTGTTCTGCTGTGAATTTCATAAAGCGCAAAAATAGAAAAAATGTGTCACATTTTATCTTTGGGATAGCATATAAAATATTTAGTGACTGGTTTTGTTAATGCTTTTAGGTTAAGTTGGTCTGAAGCTTTAACAATATCCTGAATTTTTCCAGTCTTGTATAATATGTTTATATTTTGTGAATTTTGTTCGTAAGCCTGATTTGATATCTCACCTGTAAAAACAAAATAATTAGCTTCAATTTCTGATATATCATACTTTTCCACTAACGCTTTAACATGGCTATGCTTACGATCTTTTTTTATGGGTTTCTTCTTAATTTTTATCTTTAATAAATCCCTGTTTATAATCATTTCACAGAGATTACGCAACACAAAATCATCATGAAATTGCCATGATTTCATAGCAGAAATAATGTCATAATCATCCAATTGCGCAAATAACTGTATGGCTTCATTATTAAATGCTTTTAGTGTCACATCATTCTCAAGAAAATAATCCAAGGCTTTGCTCGATTGCAGTTTAACGCCATTTGAAACAAGTTCTTTAGCGCGTTGCAACATTCTAATAAGTAATTGCTCCGCAACCAAACCTGTTTTGTGAAGATAGACTTGCCAATACATAAAACGTCTAGCAATCAAAAACTTCTCAACACTATAAATGCCTTTTTCCTCTACAACCAATGAGTCATCCACAACGTTTAGCATGGTGATCAATCGCTCTGTATTTATGTTACCTTCTGATACACCTGTATAAAAACTATCACGTTTTAGGTAATCTGCCCGATCCATATCCAATTGACTGGAAATTAATTGACAAAGGAACTTTCTCTTATAATTACCCTTAAAAATTTCTATGGCTAGCGTTAAAGTTCCGTTAAATTCAGCATTCAGGTTTTCCATAAAAAGCAATGAAATTTCCTCATGACTAATACCATTTACAATACTATGTTCCATGGCATGTGAAAAAGGACCGTGCCCAATATCATGAAGTAAAATTGCAATAAATAAAGCCTCCTCTTCGGCTTTTGAAATATCAACTCCCTTAAAACGAAGTGTTTGCACAGCTTTTTGCATTAAATGCATGCACCCTAAAGCATGGTGAAACCGCGTATGATGTGCGCCAGAATATACTAAATATGACATACCCATTTGCGAAATGCGACGGAGACGTTGGAAATATTTATGCTCAATTAAATTAAAAATTGTAGAATTTGGTATAGTAATAAAACCGTAAATTGGGTCGTTAAATATTTTAAGTTTGTTTTTTGAAATCAAGCTGCTTAATTACTTTAATTATATAAACAAATATACATGAACAATATAAATATTCTTTGGGTTGACGATGAAATTGATTTATTAAAACCCCATATCCTTTTTTTAGAACAAAAAAACTATCAAGTAACCACTTGTAAAAGTGGTACAGAAGCCATTGAGATTTTAGACGATAAAAACTTTGATATTGTTTTTTTAGATGAAAACATGCCTGGATTAACAGGTCTTGAAACTCTAAATGAGATTAAAGAAAAACGTGATACGCTTCCAGTTGTAATGATTACTAAAAGTGAGGAAGAATATATCATGGAGGAAGCTATTGGGAATAAAATAGCAGACTATTTGATAAAACCTGTCAATCCAAACCAGATTTTATTAAGCCTCAAAAAGAATTTAGACCATTCTAGATTGGTTTCTGAAAAAACGACGTCAAACTACCAACAGGAATTTAGAAAAATTGCTATGGACTTAACTATGGTTAATAGTTTTGAAGAGTGGGCCAATCTTTACCAAAGGCTTATTTACTGGGAAATGCAATTAGAAGACATTGAAGATACTGGCATGTTTGAAATTCTTGAATCGCAGAAAAACGAAGCCAATACACAATTTGGTAAGTTTATAGATAAGCACTATCCAAGCTGGTTTGAACCACATGTTGATGCACCTACCATGTCACATACATTATTTAAAAATAAAATAGTTCCAGAATTAAGTAAAGAACAACCTACTTTCCTGGTTGTAATTGATAATTTACGTTATGACCAATGGAAAGCTTTTGAGCCTATTGTAAACAATTATTATAAGAAAGATAAAGAAGCGCCATTTTACAGCATACTACCAACAGCAACCCAATATGCCAGAAACGCCATATTTTCTGGATTAATGCCTGCTGATATGGAAAAAATGCATCCTGATTTATGGAAAAATGACACTGACGAAGGCGGCAAGAACCTACATGAAGCTGAATTTTTAGATGCTCAAATGAAACGTTTAGGACTAAATCATTTAAAACATGAATACTACAAAATAACCAATTTAAAAAACGGTAAAAAATTAGTTGATAATTTTAAAGGACTAAAAGATAATGACCTGACTGTTGTGGTTTATAATTTTGTAGATATGCTTTCTCATTCCAAAACTGAAATGGACGTGGTTAAAGAATTAGCATCTAATGATAAGGCGTATCGCTCACTTACACAGAGTTGGTTTAAAAACTCACCATTACTTGAAATGATTCAACAAGCACAGCAATTAGGGTTTAAACTTATTTTGACTACAGATCATGGTACTATCAATGTGAAGAACCCATCAAAAGTAATTGGTGATAAAGACACTAGTTTAAACTTACGATATAAAACTGGTCGTTCTTTAACTTATGAAGACAAAGAGGTTTTAGTAGCAAAAGACCCAAAAACCATACATCTGCCATCAATTACCATGAGTAGTTCATTTATTTTTGCTAAAAATGATTTGTTTTTTGCTTATCCAAATAACTATAATCATTACGTAAGTTATTACAGAAACACATACCAACATGGTGGCGTTTCGTTGGAAGAAATGATCATTCCATTTGCTGTTTTAAGCCCTAAATAACTCCGTGTAATGCAAAAAAATCCGACGAAATACACTTTTTATTAGTTTTTTTCAATTTTTATACTTAATATTGCATGCAAACAAGATGTGATTTGACTATAGCATATAGTTTAAATGAGTTAAATGCTGTTGCTAATCAAGTTCTTAAATCTGTAAAATCAAAAACCATTTTATTTTACGGAAACATGGGAACTGGTAAAACAACATTAATTAAAGCTTTAATTGAGGCTCTAGGAAGTGATGATGATGTAAGTAGCCCAACCTATTCTATTGTCAACGAATATAGTTTGAGTGATAATGTGATTTATCATTTTGATTTATATCGCTTAAAGTCTATTGAAGAGGCATATGATTTTGGAATTGAAGATTATTTGCAAACTGAAGGCTGGTTATTTATTGAATGGCCTGAATTGATAAAGAATCATTTAGATGTTGAATATAATATTATTGAGTTATCAATATCAGAACAAAACAAACGAATATTAACGCTTAAATAGTGATTTATTATAAGATTGAAAACAACAAATTGCCCTAGATTGTCGCGTTTTACGGTTTTACCGTAACGAAAAAATCAAAAAATGTTGATTTTAACATTTTTTTAACATTTCAACCTACTTTCATACATACTTCATATATACATTTGGGTTATTAATTAATTAATCCCTTAATATAATGAAAGCAAAAAAGTATGTATTAGCAATCGCAATTTTTGGCGGTATGTTGTTTACAGTTCAAGCAACTAACATCATTGATTTAGATGGACAACAAACAACAAAAATCGAAGGAAAAAGAATTAAAGTTCCTGCGAACGGATAAGAAAATAAATAAAGTTATCTTAAGTGGTAGTATAATTGCTACTATAATAGCTTTGATACCTTATTTATTTTATTTATACGAAGGTGTTCCAGACACACAAGTTTGGGACACTTTTTTGTTTACATATGATAGTAAAGTATATGAAAGTGCCTATGTTGTTGCATGGACACTTTCAGGCAAACTAATTCCTTTATTACTATTATTCATTTGGTTCTTTACTTGTCGTCATTGGTGGTACCATGTGCTGTTGGTTCCGATAATTATGTATTCTTATCAAATTATATCTTTCATTACTTCTGACACGGGTATAGTAGATGAGTTTCAATTAATCTATTTAGTTCCTATTATGGCGATTATGGTGCCTTCTATTTATTTAATAAGAGCTAAAATGTTTGATAAATTAAATACTGTAAATAAATCTATGGAAGAGCTTGAAGAAGAATTTAAAATTAAACCCACAACCCTTTGGGGAAGAATTAAGCAGTATTTTTAAAAACAACTTAATCTTTAAAAAATTAATTCGTAATTTGACTTACTGTTACCAACAACTAGTCAAAGTATGTCTAAATCCTTATCACCTTTTACCAAGCAGCAATTACTGCCACAAGAGGAAACACTTGAAATTTTAAAGCAAAAAGGAGATCTGTTCATTGGTATTCCCAAAGAAACAGCTTTTCAAGAAAAGCGTGTGTGTTTAACGCCAGACGCTGTTTCTGCTTTAGTAACCAATGGACACAGAATACTCATGGAATCAGGTGCTGGTAAAGGCGCCAATTTTAGTGATAAGGACTATAGTGAGGCAGGTGCTGAAATCACAAAAGATGCTGCAAAAGTTTACAGTTGTCCTATTATTTTGAAAGTTGAACCACCTACTCTAGAGCAAATAAAACTGATTAATCCGCAGACTATTTTAATTTCTGCTCTTCAATTAAAAACCCAAACAAAAAAATATTTTGAAGCACTCGCATCCAAACGCGTAACGGCTTTAGCATTTGAATTTATTCGTGATGAAGATGGCGCCTATCCAGCAGTCAGATCCTTAAGTGAAATTGCAGGAACAGCCTCCGTTCTAATTGCTTCTGAATTATTAAGCAATGTTAATAATGGTAACGGTCTCATGTTTGGAAACATTAGTGGTGTTCCGCCTATTGAAGTTGTTATTTTAGGAGCAGGAACAGTTGGAGAATTTGCAGCTAGAGGCGCTATTGGTTTAGGAGCTAATGTAAAAGTCTTTGATAATTCTATTACCAAACTTCGATGTATCCAGACAAACTTGGGCAGAACCATTTTTACATCAACCTTACAACCCAAGAATTTATCTAAAGCTCTTAAACGCTGTGATGTTGCTATAGGTGCTGTTCGCGGAAAAAACAGAGCACCAGTTCTTGTTGCTGAAACTATGGTTGAAAACATGAAATCTGGTGCAGTTATTATTGACGTTAGTATTGATATGGGAGGTTGCTTTGAAACCAGTGAGGTAACAACACATAAAAACCCAACTTTTATTAAGCATGGGGTTACGCATTATTGTGTGCCAAATATTCCTGCACGTTATTCACGTTCTGCATCTATATCAATCAGTAATATTTTCACACCCTATCTTTTAAAAATTGGTGAAGAAGGTGGTTTAGAAAATTCCTTACGTTTTGATAGAGGTTTGAAAAATGGGTTGTACTTTTACCACGGCATTCTAACCAACAAATCTGTTGGTGAATGGTTTGATTTAAAACACAGCGATATTAATTTGCTGATATTTTAAATAAAGTAAAACTTCAAATTTAAATACGTGAAATTATTACATCGTGTTGGTTATTACCTAGGAGGCTTCTCTATAGGGCTTATCATTTTAGCATTTTTTTTAAATGGCAAAAAAGTATCTTGTGATTATGGCCCTGAAGCTCGTGTGCTAAAAAATATCAATTCCAAAGAACTAAAAATACCCGAAGATATTTACAATACCCTTATGGCTAAAAAAATGGATTCGCTGAATATCATCAACATTCTTAAGCATGCAAATATTCGTTTTTCGGAAAGTGATACAAGAAAAGAACCTTGTGGTATTTATTATTTAGAGAACACCTTGTCAGAATCCAAAATGGATCTAAAAATTGAAAACTGCGATAGTATTGTTACTATTAAAGAAATAGTCTGGAAATGATTTCTGTACACACTAATAAATAAAAAAGACCTGAAATTCAGGTCTTTTTCACAACTAAAAGTGGGAAAATTAATTTAGTATTAAGCGTTTAGTGAAACTTTTGCCACTTTGAGTTACTGATACTATATAAATACCTCTTGGTAAATTACTAACATTTAAATTATTAATGATTGGCTGTGAGCTTGGCTGTATAGCTTTATTAATAAGCATTCTACCTGCCATATCAAATAATTGCAAACTAGCGACACCAGTAAAATCTGTCATTTTAACATTTACTTGACTTTGCGCAGGATTAGGATATACATTAATTCCTGTATTCAAATTGCTTTCTTCTTCAATTACGTCTTCATTAGTTTCACAGTTATTCACCATGACTTCAACAGTTGCAATTTCAGATGATATTCCATTTGAAACAGTTACAGTATAAATTGAAGTTTCTTCAGGTGAAACAGTAATACTTTCGGTCATATCACCTGTGTTCCATTCATAACTTAAACCACCTGAAGCCGTTAAGGTAACCGTTTCACCCATACAAATTTCAGCATTGGATCCGGCAGAGGCATTTACTGGTTCAACAACATTTACCCAAACCTCATCAGTAGAAGAACATCCATTTGAATGTACTGTTACAGAATAACTCGATGTTTGGTTAGGACTAACTACAATACTTTGATTTGTACTGCCATTACTCCAAACATATCCAGAACCTCCTGATGCCGTTAGAGTTACGGATGCTCCATTTTCAATAGTCACATCACTACCAGCGTTGGCAGTTGGTATTGGGTTTACTGTTACTGTAACAGAATCACTGTCTGAAACTATACCCTCACTTACCGTTACCGAATAAGTAGTCGTACTATTTGGGCTAACTGTAATGCTTTGAGTGGTTTCTCCTGTACTCCATTCATAAGAACCTCCTCCTGATGCCGTTAAAACTGTACTTTCATTTTCACATATGGAAACATCTTGACCTGCATTGGCAACAACAGTTACACTTGGCTCTACTGTTACCGTAACAGAATCACTACTAGAACAGTTGTTAGAACTAACCGTTACAGTGTACGTAGTTGTATCACTTGGGTTGACCGTAATGCTTTGAGACGTTGCACCTGTACTCCATTCATAAGAATTTCCTCCTGATGCTGTTAAGGTGGTGCTCTCACCTTCATTTATAGTTATATCATTTCCAGCATTGGCAGTTGGTATTGAATTTACTGTTACTGTAACAGAATCACTGTCTGAAACTGTACCCTCACTTACCGTTACCGAATAAGTGGTTGTACTAATTGGGCTAACTGTAATGCTTTGAGTGGTTTCTCCTGTACTCCATTCATAAGAGCCTCCTCCTGATGCCGTTAAAACTATACTTTCATTTTCACATATGGAAACATCTTGACCTGCATTGGCAACAACAGTTACACTTGGCTCTACTGTTACAGTAACAGAATCACTAGTAGAACAATTGTTAGAACTAACTGTTACAGTGTACGTAGTTGTTTCACTTGGGTTGACCGTAATGCTTTGAGACGTTGCACCTGTACTCCATTCATAAGAATCTCCTCCTGATGCTGTTAAAGTGGTACTCTCACCTTCATTTATAGTTATATCATTTCCAGCATTGGCAGTTGGTAATGGATTGACCGTTACCGTAACAGAGTCACTATCTGATTGTTCACCTTCAGTAACTGTAACTGTATAAATTGTCGTTTCGCTTGGACTGACCGTTATGCTTTGTGAAGTTTCACCTGTACTCCACACATAATCTGATCCTCCTGATGCAGTTAATACCACGCTATCATTATCACAAATAGTAACGTCTTGGCCTGCATCAGCATCTATGGGAGTCGGTATCACAGTTACCGTAACGGTATCTTCGGTACTACAACCATTTTGAATAACCGAGACAGTATAAGTAGTCGTTTCTGTCGGGCTTACAACAATGCTTTGAGTATTATCATTTGTGCTCCAAGAATAATTAGTTCCTCCAGAAGCTGTTAAAGTTGTGCTTTCACCTTCATTTATTGTTACATCTTCACCTGCATTGGCAGTTGGTAGTGGGTTGACAGTAACTGTCACCGTATCAGAAACACTATTTCCAGTGTCATCAGATAATGTTACCGTGTAAGTTGTTGTTTCGTTTGGACTAACTTCAATATTTTGTGAACTTTCACCAGTATCCCAAGAAAAATTATTCCCTCCTGTACCATAGGCAGTAAGGTTAGTGGATTCACCTTCGCAAATAGTAATGTCATTTCCTGCATTAACAGTCATTCCAACGTTTCCCTGTGGAAATTCTAAAACAAAAGCTGGTGCGCTAGTTTGGTTAGTCTGTGTTGGATCATTCCAGTTACTAGCAAATATCATTTTGGTACCATTTCTATTTGGCACTACTTGTGTTTCATGTAGATAACCTGTTGGTGCCGAATGGTGTTTAGCATAGCGCTCTATAGTTCCTGAATTATCTAGTTTTATAGCAAAAATTTCTCTCGGAGCTACTGGATTTGAAGAACAGCATTGTTCACTTACATAAGCCCAACCTGGTCTATCAATGTTTCTACAGCTCACATGACCACCCCAAATGCCACGACCATTTATGTATGGAAATAAATTGGTTATTCCTCCACCATCTAATCTAGCCATGTACATACTGTAACCTGCATCCCATTGAGCTTGGTCACCATAACCAACAAATACTTCATTACCATAAACATCATAACCTAAATCACCATGAGGTGTTGTATCGGCAATGTGTATTTCGTTTTGCATGTTAATATCATAAGTTTTTAATCCCTGATTTGGACCTGAACCATCTGTACGCCAGCATAAGACAGCATATTGTCCAGATTGTGAAACTGAAAACCAATCCAAGTCACCACCAGGAATAACCATAGAACCAGTAACCACGTCATTTTGAATATCATATACAAAAACTGTTTTAGTACTTCCGCTAGTGCCAATAAGTCCTACATATCTATCGTCATTTGACTGGTTACCTTCACCATATCCAAAATCAATATTTGAGTATTCAGTAAAAGTCCTTAAGGTTGTTCTTTGATTGGTTGTAACATCAAATGATTGAAAACTATTACTACTAGAACCATACATAATATGAGGTTCTGTATGACTCCAACGTCCATAACCAGGAATATTTGCCCAATACAAAAACTCATAGGTTTCTGCATCTAAAATAGCAGCAGGATGTCCAGACAACTTTATTAATGTTTCGTCTGAATTCCATGTTTGGTCTTTTGAATAGTTATGACGTATTCTATTAGAACTGGTTCCAAAAACATTTCTGTCACCAATTCTCCTCACAATACTACCAGATAAACCTTCAGTAAAAGGCTCTAAATAATCGGGCATCGCTGTAGCAGGTGCCTGATAATTTTGATAATCTACATTTGGCAATTGTTCTTGTGTCGGATAATTCTGACCGTTCGTCGATAAAATACCACAAAAAATACATGTGATAATTATGAAATTCCTGAAAGCCAGGAATTTCCCGTTGGGATAAAAATTCTTCATTTGGGGCTATTTGCTATTAACTCAGGCTAAACTATATATATCAGTTTTTGTTCTGTTAAATAAATGGTTTGTTTTCGATGAAATGCATATTTTTTGTAAAATAATTACTACAAAACATGCGTTTTGAAGTCATTTTATTACACTTTATCGATAAAAATTGAATTAATAGCTGTTCTCGGAAATACGAGAGATGCCAAATATACGGTCACTATTTAGTTTTGGATGTCCTTTAGAAAGATTTTAACATAATAAGATATCAACACCTTATAAACAAAATAGTTATCACTTAAAATTTAATAGAAAAGTACTACAAATACCTTTAATATATTAAATATGGTATTTAGTCTAATAACAGAAATAGAATCAGGTACAGAAATAAAAAATATCTACTTTTAATGCATAGAACTGATTGTAATAAGATTTTAATAAAATTTGTTTCTTTTGAAAAAAAGTAAAATCGCTTTTTTAATTCCGAGCCTTGAAGCTGGTGGTGCTGAACGCGTAGTAGCTACTTTAGCCAATAGCCTAGTGATTACTTATGATGTTACAATAATTGTACTTTATAAAAGCCCCATTTTCTTTAAACTAAATCCAGATATTAACATAATATACTGCGGTGATGAATACCAGGCAGTATATAGCCTAAAGCATTCTATTACATCGCATTTAAAATTTATAAGAACAATCATTAAAATTATTAAATCAAATAACATTAGCCTTTTAATAGGCTTTATGACGACACCAAATATCTATGCCGTTATTGCAGCTAAATATTCTGGTGTTCGAAGCATAATCAGTGAACGCGTTCATCCTAAATATACCGAAGCTTCTAAAATTTGGTTTTCAGTAAGAAAACACCTCTATCCCTTTGCTGATAAACTTGTTATTCAAACGCAAGATATTGCTGATTATTTCTCTAGGTTTATCAAAGAAAAAAACATGCAAATTATTCTGAACCCATTAAATCCTGAATTAATCAGTAAGCGTGATATCACCTATAAAGAAAATATTATTCTCAACGTTGGCAGATTGGATTATCAAAAAAATCAAGACATGTTAATTAGGGCTTTCTCAAATATAAACCCAATAGATTGGCAATTGATTATAGTAGGTGATGGAAAAGAATTGGCAAACTATAAGCGTTTAATAAGCGAATTAGACATAACAGACAAAGTCATATTAACTGGTAATGTCGAAGATGTATCAGATTACTATAATAAGTCTAAAATATTTGCTTTTACATCACGATATGAAGGATTTCCAAATGCGTTGACAGAAGCCATGTATTTTGGGCTAGCTTCAATAGCTACCGATTGTCCTTCAGGTCCTTCCGATTTAATAACAAATGGAGAAAATGGTTTTTTAATCCCATCTGAAAATCAAAAAGCATTAGAAGAGAAGTTACGTTTGTTGATGTCGAATTCTTCATTAAGAGAAAAAATTGGTAAGGCAGCTATGAATGACACTGATAAATTTAAAATTGAAAACATCTCACTACAATGGGAACAATTAATTAATAACCTACTTAATTAAAATGGATTTAAAATCACTTTTACCCACATATTCAAAACAAAAACCAGGAACGTATGATTATACTTTTACGGTTTTTACTCCTGTATATAATCGAGCTGACACCATAAAAAGAGTTTTTGATTCTTTAGAAAAACAAACTTTTAGAGATTTTGAATTATTAATTATTAACGATGGCTCATCTGATAATTCAAATAATGTCATTGAAGAGTTAATAAGCACTTGTAATTTTCCTGTTCGATACATAAACAATTTAGAAAACAAACACAAGATGGCTTGCTTATTACAAGGTGTGAGTTTAGCTAAAGGTGAATTTTTCCTAACTTTTGATTCAGATGATGAGTGTACCGAAGATGCTCTAGAAATCTTCAAAAAAACTTATGATGCTATTCCGGATGAACGTAAAGATTCCGTTTGCAGCCTTACCTGTCTTTGTAAGGATCAATTTGGTAATTTGGTTGGTGAAAAATTTGATACTGATTTATATTACAGTTCAACATTTGGGAATATGGTTATAGATAGATACAAATCTGAAAAATGGGGATTCACAAAGACCGACATTTTAAAAGGTGTATTTATCAATGAATTTATGTTCGCCAAAGGTTATATACCAGAAGGCATTATATGGAATTTATTCTCTAAAGAAAATTACAAAACCCTTTATTTTAATGATATCCTTCGCATATATTATATAGATACTGAAAACAATATTTCTTCCGGGCAAATTAAAAATAATGCGCTCGGACTAGCAATTTACTCACTGGCAAATGCCAATTGGTTTTATAAACAATACCTTCTCAAAAATCCAACGTTATTTTTGAAACAAGTATACTTACTCTTACTAGCATCTAAATATTTAAATTTTAAAAGAACTGAATACACAAATGCTATTGATAGTAAATTTTTGAAAATGATATTTAACATATGTTGGCCATTCAGAAGACTAATCACAGCTAAACCAATATCATAATTGATAAAACTTAAGGACATAAAAGCCATAATTCGCAAGACTTACAAAAGTTCTTTGGTTGTAAATATTACTACCGTAGCATTAATAACTGTTCTTGTTAAGGGTTTTGGGTTCTACAAAGAGGTTGTAATAGCTTCCAATATTGGTCTTTCGGAATTATTAGATACATTTTTTATTGCCTTGTTATTACCTGGATTTATTAATCAAGTTTTTTTAATTGCATTCAAATCTGTCTTTATACCCAACTATGTAGCTGAATTAAAAGGTGGTAATAATGTTGGCACAATACAATCAACTAGTTTTTTTATAACCTTCATAACAGGAATTGTATTAACCGGTATTGCTTTTTTATTTACTGATGTTTTTTTAGATACTTTTTTTGCAGGACATTCAGAAACTTACTATCAACTCATTAAAACACAATTTTATTATCTGGCACCATGCATAGTAATATGGGGTTTTTGCGCTTTATTAGGCGGATTACTCAATATTTACAACGAGTTTAAATATGCGTCAATCCATCCTATATTAACAAGTATCTCCATGTTGGTTTGTCTCATATTCTTTAAAGACGAATTACAAGACAAGGTTTTGGCTGTAGGCATGCTAATAGGTTGTTCATTAGAATTACTACTCTTGGTTACTGTATGCTCTTATAAAAAAATTATTAAACTAAAAAAGGTTGACTTTAAGAATAAAAATGTAAAAATGATGTTCAATCAATTACCAGCTAGAATATCATCTGGATTTTTAACTGGACTTATACCTGTAACCGATCAGTATTTTGCTGCGACCTTGGCAATTGGTTCAATAGCAGCTTTGAATTACGGTATGAAGATTCCAGCTTTTTTTTCGTCAATAATTATCATGGCATTGGGAAGTGTTCTTCTACCCTACTTTTCAAACCTCAATTTTGATAATAGAGCGCTTGCTTTTAAGAGACTAACAACCATTTTGAAGATATTATTTATTTCCTTGGTCATTATTGTTATTCCGCTTATTATTTTTTCAACACCAATTATATCATTATTATTTGAAAGAAATGAATTTAAAGCAGACGATACTGCTCTGGTTGCCAATATCCAAATGATTTTTCTTATTAGTATTCCTTTCACTATTTGTGGTGATGCAATTGTGAGGTTTTTAACCAGTATTAATAAAAATGCTTTTTTAGCCTATGTATCATTTGGAACTATGATGCTTAATCTAATACTGGATTATATTTTCATGAAACTATATGGTGTCATTGGAATTGCTTTGTGTACTACAGTCGTGCAAATAATAAAAGTTCTTATTTTTATTCAATATGCCAAAAAACAACAAACTCTGAAAGTTACTTAATATGCAAATATTAAAATACATACTGCTCGTACTAATACTGCTAAATATACCAACATTTAGTATAGCCAACATTAGTCCAGGTCTTGGTAGTATTACCAGTATGTTACTATTATTATGTGTAATCATTTTTTATTTTTTTGAAGAAAAACTAAAACCAATTATTCCTCTTGTGCTATTGGGATTAAGTTATTACATGATTTCTAGTTTGAGTTATACTGAAGATACCACTGAATTTCTTAAGGATGTTATTCGCTATTTTATTTTTATTTTAGGTATTAGAAAGCTAGCTGCCCTGACTTCTAAACAAGAAATATGTATCATTTTATTGTTTGGCGCCATAAGTATTATAATTAATGCTTTTTTGTTTAGCAATGCTTATGGAAGATATAGCGGGTTTTATATAAACCCGAATAAAGCTGGCTTTATATGTATTATTGGTTTTGCACTTACCTATAGTTTACAGAGAAAAAGTATAAAATTGGCAGCACAATTTTTGTTTGCAATCGCTGGGCTTATGACACTTTCAAGGTCATTCATACTACTCTTTTTAATGGTAAATGTTATTGCCATATTTATTGATAAAAAAAACATTATAACCCTAATTTCTGGATCTATTGCTCTTATTCTTATTTTGAGTTTGTCATCCATAAAATTAAATACTGATAGATTTAATGCCCTAAAGAGTATATTTTCTGATGATGTTGACACAACAACCATAACCAAAGAATCCAGAGATGAAACCTGGGCTAAATATGTTGATGGTATTCTAACTAACCCTCTTTTTGGTCAAGGGTATAAAAAACTACACGGTAAGCCAAAAGGTACTTATAATAATGATGACGTAGGCGTACATAATACATTTTTAATGATTATTGGCGAAGCGGGTATTTTACCTTTTATTCTTGTGATAGTTTTATATTTATCAATGCTCATCAGGAGTTTTAAAATCTTTCATGAAGAACCCCTTTATATCATAGTATCCATTCTATTATTTTCGTATTTAATGGTAAGTCATAATTATTTTGATAATTTCTTGTTGCTATTTATGACTGTTTGGCTTTATGATAAATTAAAATCACACGAAACCTTAACCCTAAACACTCAATAGTATGTGCGGTATATATGGCATAACATACAATCGATATAACGCTGATCAAATTTCTGAAAAATTAAAACGTATTAATTTTAGAGGACCAGATTTAAGTGCTCAAAAACCATTTGAAAACCGCGTTGTTTTAGCTCATAATAGGTTATCCATAATAGATTTAGACCCAAGATCAAATCAACCGTTTTCATATGAAAACAAAGTCCATATCGTGTTTAATGGTGAAATTTACAATTTTAAAGATATAAAGTCTGAACTTGTTAAAAAAGGTTACAATTTCCGAACTGAAAGTGATACCGAAGTTATCTGTGCAGCTTATTTAGAATATGGAACCGAACTACCAAATATGCTAAACGGCATGTTTGCCTTTGTTATTTATGATGAAATAAATAATAAACTATTTGGTGCTAGAGACAGATTGGGGCAAAAACCTTTTTATTACTTGTTAAATAATGATGGCTTTGAATTTGCCAGTCAGCTTTCGGCAATACAATTACATAACAAAAACTTAAGTATTTCAAGTAAATCAATTACTCAGTATTTTGCTTGGGGTGTTGTTCCAGATCCATATACCATCTTCAATGAAGTAAACAAACTTCCTGCTGGGCATAGATTTACTTACCATATTTCAAGTAAAAAATTTAGTATTTCAAAATATTGGGATATTGATAATGCAAACACCAAACCTTTTACTGGAAGCTTTTATGAAGCCAAGTCAACATTGAGTCATCTTATAAAAGATGCGGTCAAAATAAGGCTTTATGCCGATGTCCCAGTTGGTGTATTTTTGTCTGGTGGTGTTGATTCGTCCTTGGTTTCTGCAATGGCTCAAAATGTCACAAATAGTCAGGTAAAAACATTTTCTGTAAAATTTAATGAGAAAGGTTTTGATGAAAGTATCTATGCGCAAAAAGTAGCTAATCACCTAAAAACGGATCATTACATAATTTCCTGTAATTACAATGAAGGTCTTGATTTAATTGACAGCTTCAATCATTATTACGATGAACCTTTTGCCGATTCGTCTGCCATTCCGTCCATGCTACTATCAAAACATACTCGAAAAAAGGTAACCGTTGCATTATCTGGTGATGGTGGAGACGAAATGTTTATTGGTTATCAACGATATCATTGGATGAAACAAGTCAGCACTTTGTACAAAACACCAAAACAATTTCGTGACTTTACAGCTTTTTTATTGAACGCTGCTCCCAATTATAAATTAAAAACAATATCTAAAGGACTTCGATTTAATGACCTAAACAGTCTATACCTTGCTTCAGTGACAGGTATTGATGCTAGTTGGATACAATCTGATTTTGACTATCTTGATATAGAAGAAAAGGCTTATTTAGAAAATAGTAAAAAGAATATTTACGAACGTATGTCTGATTTTGACATTAAGGCCTATTTAAACTGGGATATAAATACAAAAGTTGATCGTGCAACAATGGCTTACTCGCTTGAAGCTAGGTCTCCATTAATGGATTATCGTGTTGTGAATTTTGCACAATCATTACCAACACAGTTTAAATACAAAAACAGTAATCAGAAAATTATATTAAAAAACATACTATATGATTATGTGCCTAAATCATATTTTAACCGACCAAAGTCAGGTTTTACCATGCCCTTTTCTGATTGGTTTAGAAATGAATTGAAAGATATGGTTTTAAGCGAACTAAATGATCAAGGATTAAGACAAATCCCAAATATAGATATTGATGAAGTCAAACTTCGTATTAATCAACACATGGATGGTAGTTGGAATAGATACCCCTTAATTTGGAAATTATTGGTACTTAAACAGTGGATGAATAATAATGGTAAAGGCTACCCAATTGTTTGATGAAACAAAAAAAAATTAAAATAACGTTTATTTTACCGTCTCTTGCTGCAGGAGGTGCCGAGCGTATATTGTCTTTTATTGCACAAGAACTAAATAAAGATGATTTTGAACCAACACTTTTAATTACAGGTTATGAAAAAGAAACTGTTTACCAGTTAAAAGAACTAAACATTATTTACCTGAATAAATCTCGTGTTTTAAAATCTGTATTTAGTTTAGCGAAATACTTTAGGAAAAATAAACCTGATATTGTAGTCAGCTCCATTGTGCACTTAAATACATTAACGGCATTTATTTCTATTGCTTTTCCTAAAATAAAATTTGTTGCTAGAGAAGCTAATGTATTGACAACACTTAACAAACACAACCCATATACCAAATCCTTCTTTCCAAAGTACATGGTTAAAATAGCATATAGATTAGTTGACTGTATAATCTGTCAATCAAAAGACATGCAAAAAGATATGATTGATAACTACCAAGTAGATAAGAGCAAGACAGTTTTAATAAACAACCCAATCACTAAAGTATATCCACTAAAACCTGAAAAAAATATTAAAAAGAACGTCTTTAAATTTATTACAGTTGCTAGGTTGAGTAAGGAAAAAGGGCACGATAGAATTTTAGAAGCATTATCAAAATTAGACTTCGATTTCAAATATACCATTATAGGGAATGGTCCAGAAAAAGAGGCTATTTTCAATAAAATAAAATCATATCAATTAGAAAATGCAATTGAATATATTAGCTTTACAAATGAAGTTCATACATATTTATCTGAAAATGATTTATTTCTACAAGGCTCATATGTTGAGGGGTTTCCAAACGTATTATTGGAAAGTTGTGTTGTAGGCACACCCATTTTAGCGTTTGATGCTCCTGGCGGTTTAGATGAAATTATTGAACAAAAAAAGAATGGACTTGTTGCAAAAAATATTGAAGAATATGTTATGTATTTAAAAGCATTACATTCTGATTTTATTTTCAACCCTAAAACGGTGAGTCAAATAGTAAAAGGTCGATTTGAAAGCCACTTTATTGTATCCCAATATGAAAATTTATTTAAACGTTTAGTAGCATAATCAGTGGAAAGAAAAAGAAAAATAGCATTGTTTGTTTCTGCAATTGGTTTTGGTGGCGCAGAAAAAGTTGTTAGTTTATTACTTGATGAACTAACCAAATATTTTGATGTTACACTTATTCTTCTTTATGACGAAATAAAGCTACCAATTGCCAAGAATGCTAAAGTAATTGTGTTATCAAAACCTGGTGAAACTTTTAAAAGTTCAAAAATAGCCAGAGCGATTGATAATATTAAGTTTATTTTCAAATATCAGAAAGTGTTAAAGAAGGAGAATATTGAAGTTTCAGTTTCTTTTTTAGTTCGCCAAAATATTTTCAATGGCATTGCCAAAATGCGCAATCCAAAACTAAAAACAATCATAAGCGAAAGGTGCTTCCCTTCCATCATGTATAGTCATGATCGAACTACCTCATTTTTAACTAAAATGCTTATTCCATTTTTTTATAATAAAAATGACAAACTTTTCTCTAACTCAATTTACATCAATAATGATTTGGTTTCAAATTATAATATAAAAATTGACACCTCGGTTATTTACAACCCAATTTTAACAGAGAACAGAAAACCAAGATTGAAATCGTATCATGACTTGGAAAAAATCTTTAAAGTGGTTACAGTCGGTAGATTAATTCCAGTAAAAAATCAAAAGAGTATTGTTGAAAGTATTAGCATGCTGCCTAGTAATTTCTACTTAGACTTATATGGTGATGGCGAGTTATTAGAAACGTTGCAAACACAAGCTAAAGAATTAAATGTTGGAGAAAGAGTTCAATTCCATGGAAATGTTAATCAGGTAAAAAAACATATCATTGAAAACCATTGTTTTGTGTTAAGTTCTTTAACTGAAGGTTTCCCAAATGTCGTTTTAGAAGCCATGTCAGTAGGCCTTCCAGTAATTAGCACAAACTGTATGTCTGGTCCTTTAGAACTTTTAAATGACAACGAAAAAGTAACTATTCTATCTGGTTCATTTGTAAAGGCAAAGTACGGACTACTTGTAAATGTTGATGATGCTGTTGGACTATCACAAGCCATAAAGTTTTTACAAAATAATATTGAGCAAAGAGAAATGTATAGTCGCTTAAGTTATGAAAGAGCCAAGACATATGATGTTTCCAATATTGGAATTCATGTAAAAAATTTAATTGACAGTCTTTAATACGTATGTGTGGAATTAACGGTATCATAGCATCTTTAAATAACCCAAAAGGTAATTGGTCTCCCAAATTACAGCGCATGAATGCTTTAATTGAGCATCGTGGTCCTGATGATGATGGTTTTTACCATGATGATGAGGTCTACATGGCTATGAGAAGATTATCCATAATAGATTTAAAAACAGGCAAACAACCTATTTCCAATGCGTCAAACAATATTGTTATTGTTTTTAATGGAGAAATCTATAATTATAAAAAACTAAAGACATCCCTTGAAAATAAGGGCGTTATGTTTAAAACGAACAGTGATACTGAAGTCATTTTGAGACTCTATGAAACATTTGGCACATCAAGTTTTAAAATGCTTGATGGCATGTTTGCTTTTAGTATCTATGATAAAACCAAAAACAAAGTTTTTATTGCTCGGGATTTTTTTGGCGAAAAGCCACTTTATTTTACCAAAAATTCAGATTTCTTTTCATGGTCATCTGAATTAAAATCTTTAGTAAGCTTACTTCATAAAAAGCCAGACATATCCAAAGAAGGGCTAAACCTATTTTTCAAACTAACATATATTCCGGCACCATATACCATTTACAATGATATTTATAAATTGGAAGCCAATCATTTTATCGAATTTGATCTAAAAAGTCAATCTTATCAAATTAATAGGATTAATGATATATCAACTGATAAAATAGACCTATCATTTACCGAAGCCAAGTTAAAACTTCACGATTTGCTTATGCAAAGCATAGAGAGTAGATCCGTTAGTGATGTTCCTATTGGCACATTTTTATCAGGTGGTGTCGATTCTTCAATAGTTAGTTTAGGCTTGTCAAAAATTACAGATTCAAAGATTGATACTTTCTCCATTGGTTTTGATAAATCTAGTTTTGATGAAACTGATAAGTCTAGATTAGTTGCAAAATTAATTGGTAGTATTCATCATGAATTTATTCTAAAAGAAGATGATATTGTTGGTGATATTGATAAGGTATTATTGAATTTTGATGAGCCTTTTGCTGATTCATCGGCACTTCCCACCTACCTTGTGTCCAAAGAAACTAGCAAGTATGTTAAAGTTGCTCTAACTGGTGATGGTGGTGATGAAGTTTTTGGAGGTTACAATAAATATTACATGGGAAAGTTGAGTAGAAACTACACCCGATTTGTTCCAGAATTAATTCACAGCAAGAGTAAACCTATTTTAACCAAACTACTCAACACCAAACATGATAGTAGAGGAAAACGGTTCAAGTTAAAAAAACTATTGCATGCCATTGATTACTCTGGAAATAATTATTGGAATATCATTTCATTAGGTTTTAGCAATCCAGAGAAATTATTGACCACCTCCTATTCTCACAGCAATACATTTAGTCATTATTCACAATTTGTAACCAAACCAAAAAATCTAAATGACTATAGAGAAATTGATCGCTTAGTCAGTTTAGAAGGTGATATGCTTGTTAAAGTGGACAGAACGAGCATGTTAAACTCACTTGAATGTAGATCTCCCTTTTTAAACAAAGCACTTTGGGAATTTTCAAATGGCTTACCAGAAAATTATTTAATGAAGAATTGGGATAAAAAGCACATCTTAAAGGAAACGTTTAAAAGTGAATTTCCCGATGGCTTTTTAGATAAGTCCAAAAAAGGGTTTGTTGTTCCTGTTGGTGACTGGCTTCGCAATAGCTTAAAAACAGAATTAGTTAGCTATACTGATGATGCTTTCCTTGAAGCGCAACAAATATTTCAAAAATCATATATACAACAAATAGTAAACAATCATTTGTCTGGTAAGGTTGATAATAGCTACAAAGTTTGGACATTTTACACGTTTCAAAAGTGGTATTCTAAAATATATTTAAACCTATAAGCCATGGAAAAGAAAATTTGCCTTGTAGGTGGTGAAGATGTCCACAAAAGAATTCAGCTTTCAAAATATCTCATTGATGCTGGTTTTAATGTTACTATTATTGGAACTAGCAAACAAGAATTTCCTAGCGACATCACATATTACTCATATAATTTAAAACGAAATTTATCACCAATTGCCGATTATAAAACTGTTTTATGGTATAAAAACTTTTTTAAAAGCAATGAATTTGATTTAATCCACACCTTTGACACTAAACCAGCATTTTTGGTGCCATTGGCGCTCATGGATAGTAAAATACCTATAACCCGAACTATTACAGGTTTAGGGACTATTTTCATGTCCAAATCAATTTTAAGTAAAGCCTTACGCGTTATTTACAAAAAGATGCATTTGAGAGTCAAGGATAGAGTCAGTAATACTGTTTTTCAAAATTTAGATGATCGCGATGTTTATTTAAAAAATAATTTGATTTCTAAATCTGGTTATGAACTAATATACAGCAGTGGAATTGAGCTTAAAGAGTTTAATCAAATATCTCAAAGAAACAGCAAACCATTTACCTTTATTTGTGTTGCGCGATTGGTGTATGAAAAAGGTATTATCAATTTACTTGAAGCTGCAAAAAACTGTAGAGATTTAGGCTATGATTTTAAAGTGTTATTAGTAGGTCCACTTGAAGAAAACTCAAAAAGGTTGAACAGTAAAATTCTTGATGCATATAAAGATACCGTGACTGTTTTGGGAGAAAGACATGACGTCAAAGAGTTGCTATTAAATTCTAATGCATTCATCCTACCAACTTTTAGAGAGGGTTTTTCAAGAGTGCTTTTGGAAGCTGCTGCAATTGGATTACCTATAATCTCAACAAATGTTACTGGTGTCAGGGAGTTCGCAAGGCACAATGAAGAAGCTATCTTGATTGAACCCAGAAATTCATCGGCATTAACTCAAGCCATGATAACACTTGCAAGTGACAAAAAACTAGCAGATAAATTAGTTGAAAATGCTTTAAAAAGGGTTGAATTGTTTGGTTTAGCAAATGTTTCCAAGCAATATATAACTATCTTTGATAAAGCTATTAACGATAATTAAAATGAAGATTCCGTTTTCACCACCATTTATAAATTCAACAGTTATTGATGAAGTAACCGATGCCTTAAACTCAGGTTGGATTACTACAGGACCTAAAGTTAAAAAGTTAGAAGATTTAGTGTGTTCACATATTGGCGTATCTAATGCTCTATGTGTCAATTCAGCAACTTCAGGACTAATATTGACACTTAAGTGGTATGGTATTGGTAAAGGCGATGAAGTCATTATTCCGGCTTACACCTATGCAGCTACGGCATTAGCTGTAATTCATGTTGGAGCTACTCCAATTATGGTGGATGTCAATGAAGATTTTAATATTTCAGTTAAAAAAATTGAACAGGTTATCTCGCCAAAAACCAAAGCCATAATACCTGTTGATTTTGCTGGTTGGCCATGTGACTATGAAGAGTTACATAAATTGATAAATAACAAAAAGAATATTTTTAAGCCGCAAAATGACAACCAAGAAAAACTGAACAGAATATTACTTGTCTCGGATTCTGCGCATGCCATAGGAGCAAAATATTTTGGAAATTATATTGGGCTTACAGCTGACCTGACAGTATTTTCATTTCATGCAGTAAAAAATGTGACAACTGCCGAAGGTGGAGTGATTTGTATAAATTTACCTAAACCTTTTGAAAATAAAGATGAATATAATTATTTACGCTGCTATGCATTAAACGGTCAAACTAAAGATGCTTTCACAAAATCAAAAGCTGGCGGATGGAAGTATGATATTATTTATCCAGGTTTAAAGATAAATATGCCAGATGTTTTAGCTGCCATTGGCGTTGCGCAATTACCTAGTTACTTTTCAAACATTTTAAAAGAGCGAGAAAATATTTATCAGTTTTATCATGACGCTTTTAAAAATAAAGCGTGGGCAATACTGCCACCTTTTAAAAGTGACACGAAAGTTTCCTCTTGTCATTTATATGCTTTAAGGATAAAAAATATTTCTGAAGAAACACGTGATAAAATTATTGAAAGTATAACTGAAACAGGAGTTGCAGTAAACGTACATTTTCAGCCGTTACCGCTGCTTACAGTATTTAAAAACATGGGATATAAAATTTCTGATTATCCCATTTCTTACAATAATTACAAATCTGAAATATCACTCCCTATTTACCCACAACTATCAGAAAAGGAATTATCATACATCATCAAATCAGTTATATATTCGGTTGAGTCACATCTATGATAAAACGTTTATTTGATATCGTGTTTTCTTTAATAGGTTTAATTTTATTATTACCTTTACTATTAATAATAGCACTTATAATAAAAGTAGAATCTAAAGGTTCTGTTTTTTACAAACAAGTTAGAGTTGGTAAAGACAATACGAATTTTAAGATTTTTAAATTCAGAACCATGTTTATTGGCTCTGATAAAAAAGGTCTGCTAACAGTTGGTAACAAAGACCCTAGAGTTACCAAAACTGGATATTTCTTGAGGAAATATAAGCTAGACGAACTCCCTCAATTAATTAATGTATTACTTGGTAATATGAGCTTTGTTGGTCCAAGACCTGAAGTTAGGCATTATGTAAATTTTTATTCTAAAGATGATTTAATCATATTAACTGTTAAACCAGGTATTACTGATTATGCATCTATATACTTTAGAAATGAAGTTGAAATTTTAAAAGCATCTGATAACCCAGAAAAACTTTACATAGAGCAAATATTACCAAAAAAAATTGCTTTGAATAAACAATATATTGAAAACAACAGCCTGTTTACAGATATAAAAATTATTTTAAAAACTATTTTAACCATCATTTCATAATGAGTCCAACCAATGGTTATTTTATTGTTTCACTTGACTTCGAATTATTTTGGGGACTTTTTGATGTTAAAAAGATAAGTGATTACGAGAAAAACCTACTCAATGTTCGCAAAGTTATTCCAAGACTGCTTGATCTGGCAGATAGTTATGATGTTAAATTAAGTTTTGCTGCTATAGGTTTCTTATTTGCAAAAAATAAAGAGGAGTTGTTAGATTCATTCCCTGATTTAAAACCAACTTATGAAAACTCTACCTTCAATCCTTACAAGCTTATTGATAATGTTGGAAAAAACGAAGAAGATGATCCATTTCATTATGCAAATTCATTAATCAAACTAATACAAGCTCGAGAATCCCATGAAATTGCCAGTCATACGTTTAGTCATTATTACGTAAATGAATCTGGCCAAACTTTAGAACAATTTGACGCTGATTTAAAAGCTGCTGTTTCTATTGCTAACAAGAATAATATTTCTCTTTCCAGTATTGTTTTTCCTAGAAATCAAATTAATACTGATTATTTAGAAATATGCAAAAAATATGGTATTACTTGTTACAGAGGTACCGAAAAACATTGGATGTTTAATACTCAAAATACTAAAACACTCAGTAGTCCTGCTCATAAAGCTTTTAGGCTTTTGGATGCCTATTTTAATCTATCTGGCTACAATACCTATAAAATACCTGAAGTTAAAAATGATTCAGGTATCATCAACATTCCATCAAGTAAGTTTTTCAGACCTTATAACAAAACATTAGGTTTTATGGAGCCCATGCGTATTTCAAGAATAAAAAAAGGATTAGCCTATGCAGCAACCAAGAAAGAAGTATATCATATCTGGTGGCATCCACACAATTTTGGCAGTAATATTGAAGAGAATTTCAATAATTTAGAAGAAATTTTTAAGTATTATAAAACTCTTAATTCTGAATTTAATTTCAAATCAGAAACCATGAAAGGTCTAGCAACAAAAATTCGCTATTCTTAAGCTAGTTTATGTCTTAATTTCCAGTACCAAGTATTTAAGTTTTTCTCTCTTAAAAATTGTTTGAACTTAAAATAATTAGAGAGTATATAGGCCATTGATTTAGCTCTCATAGATTTAGAGTCATAAACTATATGCACATCAAACAGGTATGATTGATCAATAAACCTTTTTTTGTAAGCCTGATTTCCTTTAGAAAAATCAAAAACCGTGTAATTGGATTTTATGCTCCATTCCAACAATTTCAATAACTCCAAAACGCCCAGACTATAGCTTTTATAATTGATATCAAATGCTTTTACTGCACCAATAATTGAGGATTCCGAAATAAACGCCAAAGAAATAGCTCCTATTTTATCATCAATACAAATTGTATTTAAAATAGCTCTTTTTTCTTTGAGCATTTGAAAAGTCAAATCATGATAAAATGACCATTTCATTAAAATATCATTTTCTAAACCTAAATCATCAAAACGGTTTTCTAGAAGTAATTTAAACTGCAGCATAATGTCCAGATACGTTTCATAGGAAACCCTCTCGTCATAAACGTTATAGGAAACCGAATGATTCTTCTCCAATTTATTGAAGTAATTCCTAAACTTACCTCTGCTTTTTGAATTGAATTTTTGCTTTAAAAAGAAGTCTATATCCTCATATGCCTCAATATCTAACGAATAACCTTTGTATTGCTTAATTTTTTTTAGCCTAATTCTTGGGTCATCTATCTTAATTTGATGATAACTTGGCACATCATATATCAATAAAACCTTATTTTTAAGGACATCCACATCATTTGCTAGTTGATATGTGATACCATTGGTCATGTTTCTTCCGAAATTGATAAACAAGGGAAACCAATTATTTTTAAAAAACTTTAATTTAGTAATACAGTTAAAACTTGTAACGATTTTATTATTAATAAAATGCTTTTTCCATACATCCTGGTAAGTATCACTAATAAAGGGATTACTCATCAATGAAAATTTTTAAAATTTGGTCCTTTCCTTTGACGTAATATAAGGTTTCGTCACACTTAAATAATTGTAGTTCACTAACTTTTTTAGGGTTCATATATAAAAAATCATAAAGTGCTTTACGCAGTGACATCATTGCATCAGATTGCAAATTAACTAATTCCAATTTTCCAAAATCTGGAACTACTTCATTTACTATTTCTACGTTAAATGGCTTAAATTCAATGCTTTTTGATTTGTAGTTTGGAAATATCTTATGCTTATAATTGTGATATTTCTCATTAAGCTTTCTTTCTCGAAAGATACGCTTCAAGTAAAAATAATGCTGCATTAGTTTGGCAGTCCAATTACTTTTTATTGATTTTGAGTCATAGAGAATGTGAAAGTTGGTATCATAAGTACTATCACTCCATCTTTTTTTATAGTCAAAGTCCCCTTGCGTATAATCAAATAATTGCAACTTATTTTCAAAACTCCATTCCAACATTTTTAAGATAGTAGTATGACCTATATTAAATCTATAAAAATCAATATCAAAAACAGTTAGGGCTTCAATCAAAATCTTATTAAAATGATAACTAAACGTAATCCCAATAGGCTTTTCATCACAATAGATTACAAAGAGAGATGCTGTTTTTTCATTTATCATATTGTAAGCCAACTCACAATAATAACGCCACAATTCGGGCTGTAATTCACCACAGGGCTCACCTTTTTCATTATAGCGTTTTTCTAGAAGGCTGTAAAATACTTTAAATATATTATCGAAATCAGTTTTTTGAATGTTACCATAATACATTTTGTATTCAACCTGAAAACATGATTCCAATCTATTAATATTTCGTCTAAACTTGGAGCGTGAATTTGATTTGTAAATGGTTTTTAGATAGTCATCAAGCGACTCATATTTTTCAACGTTTGTAGTATACCCCTCGTATTGAAATACCTTTTTTAATTTAAGCCTGGTTCCTTTTGGCTTCTCAATATGATGATAAGTGGGTAAATCTCTTATTAAAAATGTTTTCCCCTTAAAATCATCAAAATCACCGTCAGTCAGTTCATAAGTTATACCGTTAGTTAAATTTCTACCAACATTGATGTAATAAGGAAAAAACTGATGTTTAACAAAGCTGATTTTATTTATGAAACGGAAAGTGAATACAGGTAATGAACCGTTAAAATGCTTGTTCCATATTTTCACAAAAGTTTGAGAAGCAAATGGGTTTTTAGACATTATTGGTTTTAATTTAAAATAAAATTAGCATTTTAAATTCAGAATTTAGAAATGATTACACTTTTTTAGACGTAACAAAAAAAATACAATACGAAAGGCACTTTGACCATTTAAAAATGCTGAAGCAAAACTTGAAGCGATTAGATTCTAAAAATCGCTTTAAATCTAAATGAAACATAAAATTGATTACTTTTAGTTTTTATTTCAAATCTTAATTTTTGTGCGACAAAGTGTTGAAAACAAAGGATTAAGTATGATATGACTATCAATGAAAAATCAAAAATCGTAGAAATTAGTTATTTATCGTATTTATTTGATGAATCTTATTTAAACCTAGATATTTACTATGATTAAAAATGCTGAAAAATTGAATTCTAGAATATGGCTATCTGCACCACATATGAGTGGTTATGAAGATGAATTTATAAAAAAAGCATTTGAATCTAATTGGATTGCACCTTTGGGTCCTAATTTAGAAGGTTTTGAAAAAGATATTGAAACTTTTTTAGGTCACCAATCGCAAGTTGTAGCATTAAACTCTGGAACAGCAGCCATTCATTTAGCATTGGTTTTACTAAATATTGGCAAAGGAGACGAGGTTATTTGTCAAACAAAAACATTTGTAGCATCAGTTAATCCAGTCACATATGTTGGTGCCACACCAGTTTTTGTAGATAGCGAAAGTGAGACATGGAACATGAGTCCAGAATTACTTGAAAAAGCAATAAAAGATCGTTTAAAAAAAGGAAAGAAACCTAAAGCAATAATAATAATCAACCTATACGGCATGCCATATCACGTGGATCGCATACAAGAATTATCAGAGCAATATCAGATTCCTGTAATTGAAGATAGTGCTGAAGCTTTGGGTAGTAAATATAAAGGTAAGCCTTGTGGTACTTTTGGAGACCTCTCTATTCTATCGTTCAATGGCAATAAAATTATCACAACATCTGGAGGTGGTGCTCTAATATCAAAAAGTGAGCAAATAAAAGACAAGGCTATTTTTTTAGCCACACAAGCCAAAAATCCTGGAGTGGAATATTCGCATTCCGAAACTGGCTACAATTATAGGATGTCTAACATTCTTGCTGGAATTGGTAGAGGTCAAATGAAAGTGCTGGAGGACTATGTTGAGTTAAGAAGAAGAAATTTTGACTATTATTTTGACGCACTTAAGGATATCAATGAAATTATATTTTTAAAAGAACCAATCAATTATTATTCTAATCGCTGGTTAACTTGTGTCTTATTGGAAACAAATAAAATGAGAGATGATTTATTAAAATTATTATCTGACAATAATATTGAAGCAAGACCATCATGGAAACCAATGCATCAACAAGAATTATTTAAATCATTTCCAAAATACTTAAATGGTCAAGCAGATAAGCTTTATGAAAGAGGTCTTTGCTTACCTAGTGGTTCTAGTTTAACTAAAGACGATTTATTAAAAATAACAACACTAATTAAAAGCTATTTTGAATAAGATTTATTACCTATTAAGAAAGTTATCTAACCGATATGCATCCAAATGGCTTGTTTTGCTGTTTGATTCTTGTGTGGTTGCATTTACCTTCTTTTTAGCTTATTTAATTCGCTATAATTTTAAAATTGACTTTGATTTCTCAATGTTCTTAAAACAAATACCGTTTGTAGTATTTGGTGCAATTATCAGCTTTTTATTGGTTAGTTCGCATAAAGGTGTTGTCAGATTCACTGGCTTTAAGGATGTAGTAAACATTATCATTGGAGTCAACATTCTTGCCACTATTCTTATAATTTCGACTTTTATGAGTCGAAAATATGAGTTTAATAATGTTTTTGACATTCCAGGATCCATAATATATATTCACCTCCTACTCAATATATTCTTTCTCATTGGAGCCAAATTTTTTATAAAATCAATTTACCGAAGTCTAATTACTGATTATGATAAACTAAGTAAAGTTCTTATTTACGGAGCCGGTGATTCAGGAATGATTACCTATAATGCTATTACTAATGACGCTAAAAACAGCACGGAAGTATTAGGGTTTATTGATGATAATATTAGCAAGGTTGGAAAGAAAATAAATCTACTTAATGTTTATCATCCAAAAAAAGTTACAAAAGAATTTATTAAAAAGTATGATATTGATGAGGTTATCATATCCATCCAAAATATTAATTCAAACCGTTTACTTCAAATAACAAGTGCACTTTTTGCATTAAATCTTAAAGTCAAAATTGTCCCTGCTGTTCAAACATGGATTGATGGTGATTTAAGTATTGGTCAGATAAAAGAAATAAAAATTGAAGACTTATTAGGCAGAGAGCCTATTAATATTGACAACCCTTTGCTCAATAACGAATATAGCAATAAAGTAATACTTATTACAGGTGCGGCTGGTTCAATTGGAAGTGAGTTGGTAAGAAAGTTATGTCATTTTGAATTCAAGAAACTCATACTTGTTGACAACGCCGAATCACCTCTTTATAATCTTCAGCAAGAACTAGAGCAGAAAAAAATAAAGAACGTTTTTCCTATTGTGGCAGATATCAGAAACATGGTAAGAATGGACAATTTGTTCAACCAATATAAACCAGAAATTATTTTTCATGCTGCCGCCTATAAACATGTACCATTAATGGAACAAAATCCCTTTGAAGCCGTTAGTGTTAATGTTAGAGGCACCAATAATATGGTAAACCTATCTTTAAAACATGGTGTTGATAAATTCATACTTATTTCTACAGACAAAGCCGTAAACCCAACCAATGTTATGGGAGCCACTAAACGCATTGCCGAAATGATAATTTGCTGTCAGAAAAATCTAGTTAATAGTAAGACGAAATTTATCATAACACGTTTTGGTAACGTATTAGGCTCTAATGGGTCTGTCATTCCTTTGTTTAAAAAACAAATTGAATCTGGAGGTCCTGTTACTGTTACTCATGAAGACATCATTAGATACTTCATGACCATACCAGAAGCAAGTTTATTAGTACTTGAAGCAGCAGCCATGGGACTTGGTCATGAGATTTTTGTTTTTGATATGGGTAAACCCATCAAGATTTTTGATTTGGCTGTAAATATGATTACACTTTCAGGACTTAATTATCCAGAGGATATTGACATTAAAATTGTTGGCTTACGACCAGGAGAAAAAATATTTGAAGAATTGCTAATTGATGGTGAAAACACTAAGCCAACTTACAACGAAAAGATAATGATTGCAAAGTGTAAAATTCTTGATACTGAAAATGTTGAAAAATTAATAAAAGAACTGTGTTTACTTGGTTCTAATTCTCAAAATATCGAAATTGTATCAAAAATTAAAGAAATAGTAAAAGAATACAACCCTAATAACTCTACTTACGACGTATTAAACTAAAACCACTAAACATGATTGTCATAAATTTTTTAAAAAAACAATTAGTTAAGACTCTTGTTATTCTTCTTGCATTAACATCATTATCCTGTGTTACAAGTAAAGAAATTATATATTTTCAGGACGAAGCCATTTCAAGAGACAATCAGGTTAGTCTAAATTCGGCCATCATTTACAAACCTAACGATTTACTTTTTATAAGCGTTGGTGGTGATAAAGATGCAGTCGCTCCGTTCAATTTACCCGCTATTTCTTATAGTACATCATCAGTAGCTGCTAATGGCGACCTAAAAATGCCAACCTATTTAGTTGATAATAATGGTAACATTGAATACCCAGTCCTTGGCACGATAACGCTTGGAGGTTTAACCAGAGAACAAGCCACTATGTACTTAAAAAATAAAATTTCAGAGTATGTTAAAGACCCAATCATTAATATAAGGTTAATCAATTTTACAGTTACTGTTTTAGGTGAAGTTAAAAACCCAGGAACATTTACTATTGAAGATGAACGCATTTCACTAACAGAAGCCTTGGGGTTAGCTGGCGACTTAACCATTCACGGTAAACGAGAAAATGTATTTTTAATTCGTGAGTTAGACGGCAAAAAGCAATACACCAAAATTGATCTCACTTCCGTAAATTCATTAAACTCTCCATCTTACTACTTGCAACAAAATGACGTTCTTTATATAGAACCAAACAAAGCAAAAGTCCGTTCGGCTTCATATAATGAGAATAACGGTATTATAATTTCAGCAATTGCTACACTTGCAACTATAGCTGCCATATTTATAGCAAATTAAGATTCTTTAAATGAAACAGAAGGAAGACTTTAGAGATTTAATTCAGCCCTATTTACACAAATGGAAATTTATTCTTTTATGTGTCATTATTGCTATTGGTTGTGCTTTCGTTTATTTGCGATATGCAGATTATGAATATGAAGCTAAAGCTACCATTAAAATCAAAGATGATAAATCAAAAAACAAACTTCCTGAAATATCCTCACTCCAAAACTATGGTCTATTTAGTCAAGACCAAAACAATGTTCTTGACGAAATTGAAATCATAAAATCAAGAAACCTCATTGAAAGTGTGGTAAAAGATTTAAAGTTCAATATTCAATATTTTGTTGAAGGACGCATTCAAGATCACGAAGTATATAAAAACCCTCCTTTAAACATTAATTTTAGTGCGTCAGATTCGATTATACAGAAAATTGACACATCCTTTAACATTAGAATCAATTCTTCCAAAGACTTTTATATTCAAGGAATAGTTGAAGAAAACAAATTACTAAAAGAGCTAAAAGGCAATGATGAGGTTAAAGGCGATTTATATGACTTTGGTAAAAGTGTTCCAACTAGTTTTGGCGATATTATTATTACGCCAAATATCGGGCAATATGCCACAAAAATTGGTTCAAACATAAAGATAAAAATCTCTCCAATTAATGGTGTCACGAGTAATTATAAAACAAAATTACAGATAGAAAGTAATGAACTTTCCAGTATTATTAAAATATCAGCTAGAGATAATGTTAAGGAGAAAGCGAAACTCTTTTTAGACAAGCTTATTGAAAAATATAATGAAGATGTTATAAATGACAAGAACCTAGTTGTTGAAGCTACATCAGAATTCATAAATAATAGACTGGAAGTTGTATCAAAAGAATTAGGCCAAGTAGATTTAACTGCCGAAGACCTTCAGCAAACAAACAAGCTAACAGATTTACAAACCCAATCAACCCTTGTCTTGCAAAATGAGCGTGATAATGAAGCTAAACTTCTTGCCGCTGCCAATCAAATTCAATTGATTGATTACATGAGGGATCATCTAGATGCAAATGATTCAGCCAATGACTTACTACCAACGAATATTGGTATTAGTGATAATAGCATAGCACAAGTTACACAGAAACACAATGAATTGGTACTGGAAAGAAATAGAATACTAAAAAATTCTAGTGAAAAAAACCCAACAGTTGTTAACCTAACAAATCAAATAAATCAATTAAAAAACAATCTGACTCAAAGCTTAAATAGTGTTAAATCTTCTAATGAAATAACCTATAACAGTTTGCTTTCAGAAAATGCACGTATAAATTCACGCATTTTTTCGGCTCCTATAAAAGAACGTCAATTCAGAGACATAAAACGTCAACAAGATATTAAGGAATCACTATACTTATATCTATTAGAAAAACGGGAAGAATCTGCTATAACGCATGGCGTTTCATCTCCTAATGCTAAAATAGTTGACAAGGCTTACGCATCATCAATACCAGTTGCTCCTAAAAAAACAATCATCCTTTTAGCTGCTTTAATTTTAGGCTTTAGCTTCCCAATTGCACTTATATATTTATTAAATCTACTGGATACTAAAGTGCATAATGTCAATGACGTTAAAAAAGCAATAGATGTACCGTTTATAGGTGATATTCCTCGATCTAGCAAAAAGAAACAATTAATTTCAAAGGTGGACTACTCACCAAAAGCAGAAGCCTTTAGGATGGTGAGAACTAATATTGATTTCATGCTTAAAAGTATTGATAAAAAAGCGAAAACTATTTTTGTAACATCCACTACTAGTAAAGAAGGTAAATCTCACACTTCCATAAATTTAGCACTTTCATTTTCCTACTCAGAGAAGAAAACCCTTTTAATTGAAACAGATATTCGTGTTCCAAAAGCAACCAATTATTTAAACGTAAAAAACGAAGTGGGATTAACGAATTATATAAGTGATCCTGACCTATCACTAAAAGATATCATAGCTAATTTGGAAGACAATGACTTTTTAGACATTATACCATCGGGTGTGATACCTCCTAATCCTGCAGAGTTACTAATGAGTAAACGCATGAACGATTTATTCAGTTTGGTTGAAAAGAAATATGATTATATTATAGTTGACACAGCTGCTGTTGGGCTTGTAACTGACACCATGCTTATAAGTAGCCATGCTGATTTGTTTATTTACGTTATGAGAGCTAACTACCTTGACACCAGACAGCTAAAATTGGCAGAAACTATGTATCAAGAAAAGCGTTTACCAAATATGGCCATTTTACTAAATGGTGTTAATCACAAAAAAGGTAATGGTTATGGATATGGTTACGGTAAAAACCCAAACAAAAAGAAATGGTGGAAATTCAATAAATAAGTTATTTCAACTTGCGTCTTGCCTTCTCCTTTTTAATAAGCATCAATTCTCTACCTGTTTGACCAGCAACCGAAGTGTTTTCTTCAGCTCTTCTTATCAAATAAGGCATGACATCTTTTACAGGTCCAAAAGGCACATATTTTGCAACGTTATAACCCAAATTTGCTAGATTGAAACTAATGTTATCACTCATACCAAACAACTGACCAAACCATACACGATTATCAGCGTTTTCTATATTTTTTTTCTGCATCAAATCCATTACCAAATAACTACTTTCCTCATTGTGCGTACCTGCAAATAGTGAAATGGTATCTAAATTGTCCAAAATATATTTTACGGCATCATTAAAATTAATATCTGTAGCTTGTTTGCTTTCACAAATGGGAGATAGATAACCCTTTTCAAGCGCTCTATCATTTTCTTTTTCCATATAAGCACCTCTTACTATCTTATAACCTAGTAAGAATCCCTCTTTTTTAGCAACCTCATGTTCGGCTTTTAAAAAATCCATGCGATCATGCCTATACATTTGAAGTGTGTTGTAAACAATTGTTGATTCTGTATTATACTTTCGCATCATTTCAGTAACCAATTGGTCAGCGGCATCTTGCATCCAACTTTCTTCCGCATCAATCAATATTTCAACATCTCTTTCCTTGCCTAACTTGCAAACCTTATCAAATCTATCTACTACTCTATCCCACTCTGCCTGCTCATCGGCTGTAAATGGCTTTCCTTCGCCTTTTTTTTGATAAAGATGAAATCTTCCAAATCCTGTTGGCTTAAAAACAGCAATAGGCATGGAATCCTTTTCTTCTGAAAATCGAATAATTTTCAATGTTTTTTCCATAGCAGCATCAAAATGCGCTTCTGACTCTTTACCTTCAACAGAATAATCCAAAACTGAACTTACACCAAGTTCATACATCCTTTCAATAATATCTAGGCAATCATCTTCATTTACACCTCCACAAAAGTGATCAAAAACTGTTGAGCGTATTAATCCTTCTACTGGTAAATTGGCTTTGATTGCAAAATTGGTAACTGCTGTTCCAATTTTTACCAATGGTTCAATTGATATCATTTTAAATAAAAAATGAGCTCGTTCCAGTTCGGTGTCACTTTTTAATTGAAAGGCAACTTCCGTATTATCAAATATTTTTTGGCGCTCCATGCTAGTTGAAAAATATTCACAAATATAATTATCATTCAGCTACTTTTTTATAAAAAAAACTCCTTATTTTCACTTGGTAAAATTTGTAAAGTTTTCATGAAATCCATAACAACCACAGACTACGCAATACATTTTAATTCAGAATGTTACAATCAAGTTAATTTACATTTAAAAAACTGTAGTTACTCCAAAATTTTTATTTTGGTAGATGAAAACACACACAATTATTGTTTACCCCAGTTTTTATCAAAATTAGAAACGACAGTTACTCTTGAAATCATTGAAATCGAATCTGGTGAAAAAAACAAGACTATTGACACCTGTTTGGGCGTTTGGAATGTGCTTTCAGAACTTGAGGCTGACAGAAAGAGTTTAATTATCAATTTAGGTGGTGGTGTGATTACTGATATTGGCGGCTTTATTGCCTCTACTTTCAAACGTGGTATCTCTTATATTAATGTCCCGACATCATTATTAGCAATGGTCGATGCATCGGTTGGCGGTAAAACTGGTGTTGATTTAGGGCATTTAAAAAATCAGATTGGTGTTATAAATGTTGGTGAAATGGTATTGATTGACACTTCTTTTCTTAATACGCTACCAAATAATCAACTACGATCTGGTTTAGCTGAAATGCTAAAACACGGACTTATTCATAACCAAGCTTACTGGGATAATTTTGACAAGTCATTTTCATTAAAAACTGACAGTCTTGATAAATTGATATATGAATCTGTTCTTATTAAAAAAGAAATTGTAGAAAAAGACCCAAAAGAAGATAATTTAAGGAAAACACTTAATTATGGACACACATTAGGTCATGCAATTGAAACGTATTTTTTGAGCCATCCAGAAAAAGAGGATTTACTTCATGGTGAAGCTGTTGCTATTGGTATGATACTAGCAACTTATCTTTCCTATGAATTGTTAGATTTTGATAAAACAAAGTGTGATTTAATAAAAGATAAGATTATTTCTATTTACGGGAATATTGATTTTAAAGACACAGATATACTACCAATTATTGACCTTTTGAAATTTGACAAAAAAAATGAACATGGTAACATTAACTTTGTCCTTCTTCATGACATCGGAAAAACTCAAGTAAACTGTAAAGTAAGTAATGATTTAATTTTCAGAGCCTTTGAATATTACAGTGCCTAATTATTAAAAAATAATTTGTAACTTTAAGAAAATGCTATTAAACAGATTGTTGGAATTTCTTAAGACCTAATTATTTTAACAATGAAAAGAGTTATTGTTGATTACAAAAAGCTTACTCCTGAAATTTTGAATCTCTTAACAGAGAAGTTTCCCGATGGTTATGATGATGACGACATCATTACTTTTGACAATCACAAAAATGAAACCATTGAAGCGGTTGAAGTAAAAACCGAAGACTGTATTTATCTAGTAAAAGTTAGCAGCAAACTACACTACACCATGACTAATTTTGAAATTGGTGATGATTTGGAGTTAAACGATTTAGGACATATCATCGTGGTCAATGAAGACATTAAAATAGAAGATGACGAAGAAGAATAAATCTAATTATCCAAGTAGCGCTCTTTTATCACTTTACAATGATGCGTTTCGTGACCAATAATTACAAAGCCCAAAGCTCTCACTGACATTTTAGAGTTGCTTGCAGTCCCTATATTCTGTAATGTTTGACTATCAAAGCTATTGAATAAATTTATTGTAAATAAACGCAACGCTCTATAACTGCTTAATAAATCGGCTTTAGTTTTCTTATTAGCTGAACTCATTTCGGCATAAAAATTCTCATCAAATCCTGGTAATTCTGTTTTGTCATTACGAGCAAATCGCAAGGCACGATAAGCAAATACAACTTCAGCATCTATTAGGTGCTGTATAATTTCTTTAATAGTCCATTTACCATCAGCATATCGATATTCAAGCTTGTTATCTGGAATGGACTCCAAAAAAGTAACCGTTTTATTTAAACTAGCTTGCAATCCACCAATAAGCTCATTGCCTATCGCTAAATCAATGTAGTTTTTGTAATATGGGTGATACTCGTTTGTATTTAAATCTAAAACTATCATGTATTGAAATTACATATGCTTGAAAATAGAATGCATCAAACGTTTTTTGTCATTAATGCTCTCTTCCAATGAAATCATAGTTTCCGTTCTGTAAACGCCTTCAATGTCATCTATCATGAAAATCACTTCTTTTGCATGCTCTGTATTCCGAGCCCTTATTTTACAAAATACATTGAATTTGCCTGTTGTAATATGTGCTACAGTAACGTAAGGAATTTCATTAATACGCTCTAAAACAAATTTGGTTTGAGATGTTTTTTGAAGAAACACACCAACGTATGCAATAAAAGAATAACCAAGTTTTTTATAATCCAAAGTAAGTGAAGATCCTTTGATTATTCCTGCTTCTTCCATTTTCTTAACGCGCACATGAACAGTACCAGCAGAAATCACTAATTTTTTAGCAATATCTGTAAACGGAACACGCGTATTATCAATTAACATATCTAGAATTTGATGATCAACATCATCTAACTTGAATTTAGCCATTTTTACAATTTAATTAAATAAAAATCAAAAATAATACATTATTGTTAGATATTCTCCATCAAAAATCAAGTATTTATTAATTTTAATGAATATTTTTCATTGTTTATAAAAACGAAATCGTTTTCGTAATTCAAATAAATAGGCTGAAAATCGTTTGTTAACACCTTATGTTCTTTGGCATCTAGTTCCCGATGTCCATAAAATCCATTTAGCGTTTCAATTTTTTCAATTTTCGGTACAAACAACACATTTCCTTCAGACAAAATTTCCTGATATTGTATTCCGATATCTACTATTTCAAATTTTTCTTCTTTTAATACAGAAGCATTTCTAATGATTATATCAAAAAACGATTTTTCGTTATTTGGAATGTTTAAATATGACTCAAAAACCTTGCCTGATATAGTGTTATTGGAAATGTAATCAATAGCTAATAACAACGATTGATAGATAAAGAATCTTGTTGTTTCTCTTGAATAATCATCTTTAAAATGACCAGCTTCAAACAATACGGTTACAGATCCTAAACTCTGAAAAGTATCGCCCACACAGTTAATGTTAAAGGAATCGTCATAAATACCAACCTGACCTGGAATCTGATTTTGCAAATTAGTATTCAAAACTGAAATAATCTCCATGGCTTTCTTTCTCGTATCTGTAATAGAACGTTCTTCATCTTCTGAAGGTGCCAAAAAAGAAACGGTTGCTGATTTATTGGTTGCACCTACCCCAAAAATAGTACGTTGCCCGTGCAAATTAAAACAATAATGCGGCATGAAATCATCATAAACGGACTTCAAGATACGAGACTCTGGTTGCGTTAAATCTTGAGCATCCCTGTTCAAATCAACTTCGTTAGCATTTACTCGCGTGTAAGCTCTTGCACCATCTGGATTTAGTATAGGAATTATAGTAATGGAACAAGAAGCGCCTATAGAATTAAATAAACCGTCATTAGCACTCAACGTGTTCAATAAATCAAAAAGCACTTTAGTTGTTGTTGATTCGTTTCCATGCATTTGCGACCAAAGAAGAATTCGTTTACTCCCGGTTCCAAATTTTATAGCATGTATTTCTTCTCCTTTTACTGAATGACCAATAGATGAAACTTCAAACTTATTAGACAATTCTTTTATTAAAGTTAAGACATGATCATTACAAATATATCTATGAAACAAACGCGTTTCCTTGTAATTATCAAATAGTGATTTTAGGTTTTTAACTTGCATATTAAAATTTAATATTCACAAAGGTAAACATTTGATATTTTACAATTGTAAACATGTTGTTTCTTTAAAATTGATACAATGTTAAACAAATAACCAAACAAGCATCTTATTAAATTAAAGAAAATGCAATGACAAAATTATAATGTTTATAACTAATTGTTATTCAATTTTTTATTAAACATTATATAAAGTTAATAATTATATATAAAACACATATTATTGTTAATTATAGCTACTAAAAATAATATTTCATTACATTTGTAACACCTCAAGTCACAAATTTAAGTTTACAATGATAAACAGTAAAGATTTTTCAAAAAGACTAGAAAAAGTAATTGATTTTTATGGTGAAACTGCATCGTCTTTTGCAGAAAAAATTGGAGTACAACGATCAAGCATTTCACATATTCTTTCTGGTAGAAATAAACCAAGTTTAGATTTTGTTATGAAAGTATTATCCTCCTATCCTGAAGTAGAATTGTATTGGCTTTTAAACGGAAAAGGAAATTTTCCTAAAATGGTAGAACCTACTATTTCAAAAAATGAAAGTAGTGAACATCAAAATTCTTTTCAAAAACAAATTACAAGCGACCAAGATATTGAACGCATTGTCATTTTTTTTAAAGATGGTACTTTTAAAAATTTCACTAACTTTTGATTCTATATTTAATTATTAAATGATTTCTTATTAGTTATTCCAATTGATAGTTTTGTAATTTTGTGAAAATATTTTGAATGAAACCCCTTTATTACTTTTTATTATTATTGAGTTTAACTGGCTGTTATCAGATAGAACGCAATTGTCAAGATTATCAATTAGGAACTTTTAAAAGTGAAGTCAATATTAACGACTCACTTTATGTATCGTCATTTACCAGAACCAAAACACTCCAAATAGAAACGTATAACAATAAAGTCGATTCTTCTCAAGTACGTTGGATTAATGACTGTGAGGCTATTTTTAAAACAATCAACCCAAAAAATAGAGTTGAAAAAAAAGATATCCATTTAAAAATATTAACAACCACTGATTCAAGCTATACCTTTGAATATTCATATGTGGGTGATAAAATAAAACAAAAAGGTGTCGCAATAAAATTGAACTAATATGCTGGACTTTCTGTTGACAAGTGATGCCATTATAGCATTATTAACTTTAACTTTTTTAGAAATCATATTGGGAATTGACAATATTGTTTTTATCTCAATAGCTGCTAATAAATTACCTGAAAACCAACGCGCAAAAGCCACTAATATAGGACTGGTTTTGGCCATGGTACAACGTATAGTTCTGCTATTTTTTGTCTCTTTTCTAATTGGTTTAAAGGAACCTTTTTATAAGATTGAACTATCTTGGTTGGAAATTGCTATAAGTTGGCAAGCTATCATATTATTTGCTGGAGGGCTGTTTTTAATTTACAAGAGTACATCTGAAATACGTGAAAAAGTAGAAATGCCAGACCATGATGAAAGTAGAATAAAACAATCCAAAATCACATCATTATCAAACGCCATTACCCAAATTTTGTTAATAGATTTTATTTTTTCAATTGATTCAATACTATCTGCAGTAGGTATGACAAATGGGTTACACGAAAACCATAATTACAATTTGGTACTTATGATTATTGCAGTAGTTATTTCAATAATCATTATGATAGCTTTTGCAAACCCCATTAGAAAATTTATCGAGACACACCCAAGTATTCAAATGTTAGGTTTAGCATTTTTAATACTTATTGGTTTTATGCTAATAACAGAAGCTGCTCACTTGTCAGAAACCAAGTTTTTCGACAAAACAGTTGGAGCCATTCCTAAAGGATACCTCTACTTTGCAATCGCTTTTTCTTTATTTGTTGAGTTTCTTAATTACAAACTTGTTAGAAAGAAAAATTGATTACCTAATCATACAATGCATCCATTTCATCCAAGAACTGTATCATTTTCTTGTTCACGATTTCTGATTGATCAATAGATAAAAAATGCCCTGCATTATTAATAACCTCTGCCCTTCCGTAAGGCAATATTTCTTTGGTCATTCGAACAGTTTTTTCATTGTTAATCATATCATCATCACCTATTAAAACATAAACTGGCATTTTAAGACTTTGTAATTCCCGCTTTGAAAAAGGCATCATGTCAATAGTAAATTTATTTATTGAGTCCTTATCAACTGCAATTCTATATTGATCCAAATATGTTTTATTGACATTCCCTGGATTAACAGACATGGTTTTTAGTGTTTCTTGCATTTGTTTTTCCTTTGATGAAAAAGCATAGATGATATTTTTCAATAAATCAGTGCTCGGTCTCACCCAAATAAACGTTTGAGCAGGACTCAACAAAATCATACTATTTATTTGGCTTTGGTCTTGAAGAGCAATTTTTGTTGCCAACCAACCACCTCTCGAAGCACCAATAAGATTATATTTTTTAAGTTTCAACTTTGCGAAAACCTCATGGTACCATAATGCAATATCGTCGGTTGACTTCATTTCTTTTTCAATAAATGATTTACCAGGCTCCAAAATAAAATCAATGGCGTAAATACGATAATCTTGAGCCAAAGCTTCAATATTTGCATACCACATGGTAGAGCTAGCATTCATACCATGCAACAAGACAACTGGCATACCGTCTTCTGGGCCTGAAACCACAACATGAGCAGTGCCATAGTTTGTAGGCACATAAAGTTCCTCAAATGGTGTTTTCCATAATTTCAAGGATTCATTATATGCCTCAAAATATGCTTTTTGCTCAAAGTCAGGATTAGATATATAATCTGGCTCCTTTTTATACTTTGAATAATCATCGTTACAACCTATAAAAACCAATAGCGCTGCAAATAACAATAAAACACTGTTTCTAGTCATTATAAAAATTTTCATCAAATCTACACAAATAAAAAAGTTTCTTTTTAATCATTAACACATTCTTTTAACTTATGCTAAATTTGCGATAACTATTAAATACTTGGCGGTATTTAACTGAAAATTGCTATGATAAACATTCATAAGAAAACACTTCAGGATTTAGAATTTGCTGCTGTTTTAGAGCAAGTAAGCGAATTATGCATTACTGCATTAGGCCATGAAATGAGCTTAAACTTAACACCTTACAAGAATAAGGATCAAGTTGTTCTTGCACTAGGCCTAACCAATGAATACTTATCATCATTTTACAATGAGAACAGAATACCAAACCATGGTTTTGAGCCAATAACCAAGGAATTACAATTACTGAAAATTGAGAACACTTACCTAGAGACACATGCCTTAAAAAAAATAGTTTCCATATCGTTGACTACGAATGATATTTTACGCTTTCTCAAAAAATTTCACGAGTACTATCCTAAACTTAATGATTACGCTTCCAATATTGAATTGACTAAAGTTATCATTGAAGAAATAGACAACGTTGTAGATCGGTTTGGTGATGTCAAGGACAGTGCTTCTCCGCATCTTAATGATTTAAGACAGCAAATAAATAAGCTGAAAGGTAAAATAAACCAAAGTTTTACCTCTGCATTAAACACCTATCACAATCTAGAATATCTAGACGATATTCGCGAATCGGTCGTAGATAACAAAAGGGTTTTGGCAGTGAGAGCTATGTACAGGCGCAAGGTAAAAGGCGCCATAATGGGAGGGAGTAAAACCGGAAGTATTGTATATATAGAACCAGAAACAACGCTCCAACACACGCGAGAACTCAATAATTTAGAATACGAAGAAAATGAAGAAGTCATTCGTATTTTGAAACAACTTACTGACTTTATTCGCCCACACAGAGTTTTATTAGCTAGTTATCAAGATTACCTAACTGAATTAGATGTCATTTCGGCAAAAGCAAAATATGCCAAATCCATAAATGCCATTTTACCAGAAATTACAGAAAACAGGATACTTCATCTTCGTGATGCCTATCATCCCTTATTATTTTTAAGCAACAAAAAGAAAAAGGAAAAAACCTATCCGCAATCTATTGAGCTTAAAGAAAACAATAGAATCATTGTTATTTCTGGCCCAAATGCTGGTGGAAAAAGCATCACTTTAAAAACTGTGGGTTTATTACAGGTTATGTTGCAATCGGGATTATTAATTCCTGTTCATGAACGCAGTGAAGTATTTTTATTTGATCGGGTAATTTCTGACATTGGCGATAATCAATCTATTGAAAACCATTTGAGCACTTATAGCTATCGCTTAAAACAAATGAACTACTTTTTAAAAAAGTGCAACAAAAATACCTTGTTTCTAATTGATGAGTTTGGAACTGGTAGTGATCCTGAATTAGGAGGTGCTTTGGCTGAAACATTTTTAGAAGAATTTTATAACCGTGAAGCTTTTGGAATTATCACCACGCATTATGCTAATTTAAAAATGTTGGCAACTGAGCTACCAGATATGCAAAATGCCAATATGATGTTTGACGAAAAAACGCTGGAACCCATTTTTAAACTTGCTTTGGGTCAAGCGGGAAGTTCTTTTACTTTTGAAGTGGCACAAAAAAACGGTATTCCTTATAGCTTAATCAATCGTGCTAAAAAGAAAATTGAACGTGGCAAGGTACGTTTTGACCAAACTATTGCTAAACTTCAAAAGGAACGCTCAAAACTCGAAAAAACCGAGCAATCCCTTAAACTCAATGAACGTAAAAAACTAGATGAAGCTGAAAAACTAGAGGAAATCAATTTAAAAATTCAAAAAAAACTCGAAAGCTATCAAGAACTTTACGACAGTAATCAACGCCTTATCTACTTAGGACAAAAGGTTAATGATTTGGCAGAAAATTATTTCAACAACAAACAAAAACGTGAGTTGATGAATGAACTTTTCAAATTGGTACAAATAGAAAATTCTAAGCGTAAAAAAGTTTCTGCCAAACAACAAAAAGTAGAGAAAGTCAAAGCTCAAAAGGTTAAACAAGAAGCAGAAAAGAAAGTTAACGTTATTAGAAAGAAAAAAAAGGAAGCCAAGAAAAAAGAAGCTCTAAAACCTCCTAAACCAAAACCTACTTTAAAAGTTGGTGATCGCGTTCGACTAGAAGATGGTCGAGCAGTTGGAAGTATTGATAAAATTGAAAAAAATAAAGCTATTGTAAACTATGGCTTATTTACTACTAATGTCAGTATTGAGCAACTAGAATTAGTAGAATCCAAGAAATAATAACATTCAAAATTGCGTTCAATTAATTATTATACTACCATAGATTATTTTAATCTCTTTTATTTATTCAATAGTATGAGATAGCTTATTTTTGTAGTATGTTAGAGTTAATTCCAAGGGAAAAGAAATTGATATTATTTGATGGCGTTTGCAATTTATGCAATTCAAGCATTCAGTTTGTAATAAACCATGACAAGAAAGACATCTTTTTATTTGCTCCATTACAAAGTAATATAGGCCAACAAATAATTTCTCATTTTAAAATAGATACGACCAAAACAGATTCTATTATATTATATACTGAAAAAACAGGAATAGATTACAAATCTACCGCAGCTCTTAAAACAGCCTATTATTTAGGGTTTCCCATAAATTTAGTAAGCATCTTTTTAATTGTTCCGCCAATTATAAGAAATTGGTTTTATGACCTTATTGCACGCAACAGATATAAATGGTTTGGAAAAAAAAGTGAATGCATGATTCCAACGCCTGAATTAAAATCAAAATTTTTAAATTAGCTTCAATTATATTCGTAATTTTACCTCACCAATCAAAATAATTATGAAAAATCTACTCTCCTTTATTGTATTGTTGGTTTTTATTACCAATACGGCTTTTTCTCAAGAATTAGAAAATGAAGAAAAAGAAAAAAGAGTTGTTAAAAATGAAATTTCTTTTGAGGCATTACAATTGATAAACGGTGTTTATCAAATTTCTTACGAACGTTACATTTGGAACAATTTTTCAGCTGCTTTGGCCGTTGGTTATAAGGGTAAAGAAGGTCTTGTTAATTTCTCTGGCCTAGATTATACTGGTCCTAATGGTGGAAGACTTGAAACAAATGATTTATTTTATACTGGCTATCAAATTATTCCTGAAATTCGTTATTATTTAAAAAACACATCAAAGGGCAACTTAAATGGGTTTTATTTAGGTCTTTATTTTAAATTTTCTCAATATACATCTGATTTAACAGGCAAGTATACCGCAACTGATAATACGCCATACCAGGTTGAATTTGAGGCAAAGTTAAATATCGCATCAACAGGACTTATGATTGGCTACAAGCTACCTATCACAAAGCGTTTTAATATTGATTTCATTATTGCTGGCCCTGGGGCTGGTGACTATAACTTTAGAATAATTAACAAAAAAGATTTACCTGACGAATTTTATAATAATTTAAATGAAGCACTTGAAGAATATAGTGTGTTAGACTTTATTAATTCCGACTTTAGATTTTCTAAAGTTGATTCTAGATCAAAATTTTCTGCGTTTTCATTTCGTTATGGAATCGCATTAGGCTATACATTTTAACAAATATTAATCATAAAAAATACAAATGAAAAAAGTACTAAATTCAATTTCAATTTTATTGGTAATAATCACCTTCTCCAGCTGCTCTGGAGTAAAAGTATTAACCTCCTGGAAGTCAGATTCAGTTGATGAAATAAAAGACAACAACTTCTTGGTAATTGCAAGAACAGATAATAAACAAGCTAGAATTGCATTTGAACAAGAAATTTCAAATCAATTAAGAGAAAGTGGCATGAAAGCTACTGAAAGTTTTAGGGAGTTACCAAACATGAGTCATGATCAAGAATTAACAGAAGAACAAAAGAAAAATTTTCAACAATTTTTGGACAATGAAGGGTATGACGGTATCGTTTTAACAGTAATAAAAGATTATCAAGAAAGCACACGAACTACTGAAGATGGTGGTTATTACGCTGGTGCTACCTATTTTCCTTCATATTACCCATCTTATTATGGTGGTTTCTACGGTTATTATTATAACCCTTTATCTTATTCCACTTACGGTTCATATGTCCCAAGATCATCAACTACCTATACTGTAAAGACATATATTTTGGAAACAGTAGCTTATGATTTAAATCAAGATGACGGTAAACAATTAGCAGTAGTTGTTACCACTCAAATTGAGGATCCTCAAGATGTACATAAAAATGCAGTAGAATACACAAAAAAAATAACTGAAGCATTAAGAAAATAGTCTGACACACTCATAATAAAATAGAAAAAGGTCTTGAAATATTTCAAGACCTTTTTCATAACTTAACTAACCAAAAAAATTAAACAAACAAAAAATAGTGCTGATATTTAGGTATTTAGCACTCTTATTTTGATATTTAAATCTACAAATACTTATCAAAAACCTCATAAATTCTCGATGAAATGATGAAATTAATTGTTTAGTCATTTTTTTTTGCAAAAAACATCCATGAAATACTAATTATTTCATTTTTAACTAGTTACATCATCTCAATTAAAAAGTATCAGATTAATTAACTTTCTGATATCCACGCTTGACTTATTCAAACTAGCCATTCACTCAATTATTCTTTCATTTTAGGTATTGTCAAGGTAATTTTATTCTAATGATGAAAGCCTTGAAGTGTAATAGTTAATTTGACCCTGATTTCAGTTAATCAGGAATGAATCAAGTTCTTGTAGTTGTGCAATGTCTACCCACACTATGAGTTTAGTGTGTAAACTAAAAACCCAATTCACTTCGAGGTTTTTATTTTAAACTCTTTAAAATAAAGTCTAAATTCTTGTTGATATGCTCTTTATTGATATAAGAATCAGTATAATACTTCGAGGTGGATGCCAAGCCTATTTTTTGCAATTTGTTAATGGTATGCAAATATTCTAAAGATACTTTACCAGTTAGTAATGGATTTAAGTCTTTTCCCTTTTTAGCATAATTATAAACTTTCTTCAAACCTGACAGATATAAATGATCTTTTGTAAAGCCACCACCTCTATGCACACGCAAAGTGATTGCAAAGGCTTTGTCGCGATCTAACTTATATTGACTATACAGCAAATCAAAAGTGTCTGAAAAACTATAGCCTTTTATCAAACTATCTACTGCTATAACACGATATGACAACTCTTTCAATCGTGTTAGTGTCAAACAACCAGACATATATTCAGAATATACTGCTAAACCTTCTTGTGTTTCAACATTATTAGGGAATCCATTTGAGAAAATATGTAATGGCTGATTAATCGCATTGAAAGTTGTAACCAAATGCACACCAATCTCATGATTGGCTAGAACCTGTAACTGGTTTTTACTAAACTTATGATTTCTCCTTAACACTAAAGTTTTAGCATGATTCTGAACCATAGCTGCAGCTGAAATATTTGTTGAAAATTTAATATGGTATTCAAAATCATAACGTTTTGAAAACTCTTCAAAATAGGCTTTAGCATCTTGAACATTATAAAGTGGTAACATATCTTGATCAAAATCACCATCATCAAAGCGTAAAATAAATTTGGCGTTGTCAAGATCTCTCTCTGTTGGTGTTCCAAAGCTCTTTAAACTATTGTAATAAAACTTCCTGCTTTGATTAATAGTTTCAATGCATTCAATAAGCCCTGAGTATTCATAAATAATGTCTTCATATAGATTACGAATATCATTGTCTTCAATACGTTCTAATCGCTGTGAAAAGAATAATCTATGAAGTTTATAGCCATTAAATTTTAACTTCGGATAATTAAAATTTGGTTCATAATTAAACTTTGAAGCATAAAACTGTTTCTTTTCATTCTCAATATTAAGCGGGTTGATATAATTGAGTAATTCTATTTTTTTTACCAACCGATTAAGGTTAGAATCTATATCAAATAAGTCTTGGTATTTATTAATTAGCTTTTCAGAAACCATTTATTTTGAAAATGTTATATAGAATTCATGTGCATGTTGTGGTAATTCGCTTTTCAGAGCATCTTCTACTGCAGTGACAACCTCTGGATAAATAATCTGCTTATACTCATCACAATACACTTTTGCAATTTCAGTTGCCAAAACTAACGTATTTTTAAAAGTATTAGTTATATATCTTAAGAAATATCCATTACCGTAAAATGTATCGTTAATTTTCGCTGTTGACTCAATACCATTGGGCAAAATTATATGCTCAAGGCTCTGCCTCCAAGATTCAATAATGCTTCCAAATCGATCGTTATCTACATTGCTAGTTCCTAAATTCCATGTGGGTACTTTCCTATCCCAACGTTGCCAATTATAACTGTGCATGTCATAAACTATACATACACTGTGCTTTTCTTCAATTTTAGAAATTAAAGCATGAACTACTTTATAAAAATTATTATGCTTGTTTAAACTTCTTTGTTTCTTATCTAAATCTAAAGGCTTTTTCCACAATTGCTTTCCCCATGCTGTATCAAATACCGCGTCTTCTGGGAAACGATTTAAGTCATATTCAAATCGAGAATCACAACCAGCTATCACTATTGGATGCGATTGTATCATGTTTTTTGTTTCAGGGTCTTCTTCATACCATCTTTCGTATTCGGTATGTAAACAATTATCCCATAATTCTTTTCGAAACTGATGACCGTCATGAACTGCACCACAAACGTAATGCACATAACTATCAATTTTTATGGTAAAACTATAATCATCTGAAACTGCATGAAAAGTCTCTTCAGCTTCTATTTTTTTAATTATTTGGTCAACTGACAATTTTATCATGCTGCTTCATTTATAATGCGTTTTAACCAGTTAAACACCACATGTTCCACTTGATCAAATTCGCCATCTGCAAAAAATAACACTTTAATATCTACAAACAGTTGATTTAAATCTGATTTTGAATATTTATGAGTTTCCATACCTTGAATAATTTTTTGGATACATTGATAATCATTATCCGCTTTAAACTCATCATAAACCATTTGAAACGTATTCATATCAACTTTAGATAAAATAACGTTGCGCTCTTTATTTGTTTCAGACAAATTTGAATTTGCCGCATAAAACAAAATATAAGCTACTAATTCTTTTTTTGACCAATTTTGAACAGCATCCATATCATTATTATTAATTAAACTTCCATATTCAGTCCATGAACCATCATAAACAGACATGTTTTTATATCCAGTTAATTCTGCCCCTAAAGCCAACACACAAGCCGTAATACCTGAACCACATGAAAAGACCATGGGTTTATCATCTTCTAAAACTTCTTGAAAAATATCACGAATCTCATTTTCAGATTTCAAACGGCCATTGACTAATAAATTTTGAAACGGTATGTTTTTTGAATTTGGAATGGTTCCACTACGCAAACCTTCTCGTGGTTCTGGTTCCTGACCCATAAATCTTGCTTGAGAGCGTGCATCAATAACTTGGTGTGTTCTGTTTTTTACTATTTTCTGAACATCATCAAAAAAACACATACAATCTTGATTTTTTTTAGCTGTGAAATTTCCAATTGCTCCTTGATATACTTCTTTTTTACTTAATGGATAAAATGCTTCAATCCATGCAGGTAAACCTCCATCTAAAACTGCCACATTTTCAAAACCAAAAGATTTAAACAACCACCAAGCTCTTGGGCTTGAATAAATATCCTTATCATCATAAACCACAAGGAAGCTATTATTGTTAATACCTAAATTCCTGGCTTCGCTTTCAAATTGATCTTGCGTTGGATATGTTGTTGGAAATGGTGCAGCTGTATCGCTAAACTTATTCTTTAAATCAAAAAAACGTGCTTTTGGAATGCATAAATCATTAGTGCTATTTGTATTTTCGGTAACTTTTGGAATAGATGCGTCGAGTATCACTAAATTGGTAGCATCTTTATTTTTATGTAACCATTCTACCGAAACAATGGGCTTATGGAATTTTGTAATTACCATACTTTAATGAGTTAGGCATCTTCAACTGTTTTTCGCAAACGAGAACGTCTATTAAATGCTTCAAGATTATCGAGCACTTTACTTTCTAGAAAATCAATAACCTTCTCTTCTACCTTAAATTTATTTTTATATACTTTATTGATATATGTAATTCCACCTGGTGACATAACATTTACCTCAACCAATTTCCCACCAATGACGTCAATACCAACAAAATACAATCCATCTTTGACCAATTTAGGACCAATTTGTTTACACAAAGCCTTTTCTGCCTTGGTTAGTGCGTGTTTTTGAACGCTACCTCCAGCTGAAACATTAGAACGATGATCATCGTTTCCAGGCACACGCTTCATAGCACCAACTGGCTCGCCATTTAACATTAAAATACGAACATCGCCTTGATCGGCTCCTTCAATGTAATCTTGAAGAATAACATAGTTTGATGTACCATCTCCACTATTGATATAAAAATCCAATAGCGAATTAATATTACTCATTGCCGATTTTTCAATTAATATAACACCCGATCCTCCAAATCCATTCAAAGGTTTTAGTATCATTTTATCGGCTTTAGATTCTTTAATTTGCCTAATAAGATAATTCTTGTTTTTAGAAACATGCGTGTTTGGAATAATGTTGCTATGCGCATCACCAAAAGCAGCCGTATATAATTTATTATTGGCCTCACGCATTCCCTGTAATGAATTAATTATAAAGACATCATCTTTGACAGAATCCAAAAAATTCAGCATTAAAGGATCTAATGGTGGATTTGCTCTAAAAAATATGGCATCAAAACCAGCCAAAGGAAGCATTTCTTCTCGTAAATTGGCTTTATTATAAAATGCTTTTAACGTACTAGGAACTTTATCCATTCTGCCTACAACAGTACAAAATGCATTGGTAACACTATCTCGAATAGTTAGGTTTGCAGGAGAGCATAAAGCGACACCATGTTTTCTCTTGACACACTCTCTTATTAAAGCTAGACTTGTATCATTTTCGGGATCAATTTGTTCCCAAGGATACATTAAAAAGCAAATATTCATTTTTCTTATTTTTGGCTAATTATTCTTAAAAATTAAGTTAATAATATTATTTAACTTTATCATAATTGTCATCCCAGTTTTTTGGTTTTGGCTCATGTAATTTATCCAGTGATTTGGCTACTAACATAGAGACTGTCGCATCTCCAGTTACATTTACAACGGTTCTACACATATCCAATGGCCTATCAACAGCAAAAATTAGAGCCAAGCCAATAGGTAATAATTCAGCAGGAAATCCAATGGATTCTAAAACAATTACCAACATAACCATTCCCGCACTTGGCACAGCTGCACTACCTATTGAAGCTAACAAGGCTGTTGCAATAATAACCAACTGATTAGTAAAAGTTAAACCTTCTGGCCAAATTACTTGCATAATAAAAACAGCAGCAATACCCTGATATAAACTAGTACCATCCATGTTTACAGTCGCTCCAACTGGTAATACAAAACCAGAAACCTCCTTATCTACTCCAATATGTTCTTCAACACGTTCCATAGTTACTGGTAACGTTGCGGCACTGGAACTCGTTGAAAAAGCCAATAATTGTGCAGGTGATATTTTATTTAAAAACCAAAGAGGTGATTTTCCAGTAAATGATTTTATTAAAATCAGATAGAAAACAATCATTAGTGCTAAACCTGCAACGACGCACATAGCATAATTCAATAATTTAAGTAAAATTTCAGTATCATCAAAAGCAATAATCACATTTGCCATCAATGCAAAAACCGCATAAGGAGCAAATAACATTATTAAATCTACCATTTTCATAACTACCTCATTTAAGGAATTAAAAAACTTAACCAATGGTTTTGCATCTTTTTCTGGTATCAATAACAAACAAATACCAACAAACAGAGCAAAAAAGATAACCTGAAGCATTTGCGCTTCACCTAAAGCTGTAAAAATGTTACTAGGAAATATATCAACTAATGCTTGTAACGGACCTGCATCATGTTGTGCTGATGCCTTTGTTAGTTTATCGGTTACGCCAGCATCATTTTCATACTTTAGTTTTATTTTCTCAATGGTATCTTGAGACATACCTGTTCCAGGCTTTAAGGTATTCACAATTGACAATCCAATGACTATTGCAACAAGAGTAGTCCCAACATATATCAAGATGGTTCTCAATCCCATAGATTTAATTTTGGAAATATCCTTTAAGTCCGAAATACCTTTGATTAGTGAGGCTAGTATTAATGGTACTGCTATAAGCTTTAATAAATTAATGAATATGGTTCCAAAAGGTGCAATCCAATCAGTAACGAATCCTTTACCGCCATCAACCGAATTCATGATAAATCCAAAGATGACACCTAAAACCATACCTATGATTATTTTCCAGTGTAGTGCTATTTTTTTCATATAACGTCTGCCAATTTCCTAGAGAGAAATTTTATAATTAAAATTTTACAAAAATATTCAGTTGTCAATATAAGTTTTTTTGACCTCGTACAATTAATCAGAAACATAATTTTTTGGATGTTTAATATTATTATGAAATTTCAGATTAAATGGAATTATATAATTAAAATTTAGAAACAACTATTCCTCATCATAAATATCGTCATGATCATCAATTGCTTCCGTATTGGGATCCCTTCTGAATACCTCAATTAAATTAAAAACAATAATACAGAAAACCACCCATACAGCACCTGCAATAAATCCGGCGACAATATCTGATGGGTAATGCACTCCTAAATAGATTCTGCTAACACCAATACTTAATATCAAAAAAGCAAAAATAATCATACCTGTATATTTCAGGAACTTGTTCATTTTCATTTTATAAAAAAGATAGATTACAAAGCCATAAAAGGACATAGCAGCCATAGCATGACCACTTGGGTAACTTAAGCTTTCTGCAGTTACCAACTGCTCAATAGTTGGACGTGCTCTGTTAAAAACACGCTTAAGGGCTAGGTTTGACAGCGCAGAAATAACCATAACAATTCCTATTTGCAAAATGTATTTCCATTTTTTTAAAACAACTTTAGAAATGATAGCTCCTATAACCGTAACAGCTATATAACCCTCCACATCACCAAGGTCAGTAACAAATTTAAAATAACTGGTAAATGCTGGTGAGCGATAAGATAAAACAAAATCAGTCACGGAATTATCAAAGCCCACTAACTCGTCATCAATTAATGTTTCAGTGAATTCTATAAAAAAGTTTATACCAAAAACAATGAACATCAGTGCCAATAAAACGATAATAAAATAAGGCAATGTCACATTGTAAACCCGTAATTTATCTCTTAAAGAATCCCTTAATTTTTTGACAAATGTTATTAGAAGTTCGAACATAATACAAAACTATTTTGAAATGCATGCTAAATTTAATGGCACTTCATAAATTATTTGTGCTCAATCACTGAAAATGAATATGGGAAATGAAATTTTAAGCTCTAACTCTGAATAATAACATGCTGGTATCTCAATAAATTTTATTAATCAGATAAAAGTCCGCCAAAACTAATGCTGCCATTGCTTCAACAATAGGCACAGCTCTTGGAACCACACAAGGATCATGACGACCTTTTCCTTGCATTTCAACTATACTTCCTGAATTATCCAGTGTGTTTTGCTTTTGAATAATAGTGGCAACAGGCTTAAAAGCTACACGAAAGTAAATATCCATACCATTACTAATACCACCCTGGATGCCACCTGACAAGTTTGTAGTTGTTGTTCCGTCGTTGTTGAACAAATCATTATGTTCACTACCTTTCATTCTAGCACCACAAAATCCACTACCATATTCAAAACCTTTTACTGCGTTTATTGACAACATGGCCTTTCCTAATTCCGCGTGTAATTTATCAAAAACAGGTTCACCAAGTCCAATCGGAACATTTTTAAGTACACAGGTTACTGTTCCACCTATGGTATCACCTTCCTTTCTGATAGCTTTTATTTTTTCAATCATAGCATGAGCTGTCTCTTTATGAGGGCAACGCACTGCATTACTTTCTATGTCAGCAAAGTTTAACGATTGATAAGGTTTTTCTAAAAAAATATCACCTACAGAAGAGGTGTAAGCATTAATTTTTATTTCTGGAATTATTTGTTTTGCTAATGCTCCAGCAACCACACGACACGCTGTCTCACGAGCCGAACTTCGACCTCCTCCTCTATAATCACGAATTCCATATTTCTTTTCGTAAGTAAAATCGGCATGGCTTGGTCTATAAACATCTTTTATATGTGAGTAATCTTTTGACTTTTGATTGGTGTTTTTTATTATAAATCCAATGGATGTTCCTGTAGTAGTTCCTTCAAAGATACCAGATAAAAACTCAACTGTATCAGGTTCTTTTCGCTGTGTTACTATTTCAGACTGGCCAGGTTTACGCCTGTTTAATTCCTGTTGAATAGCTTCTAAATCAACTTTTACACCTGAAGGGCAACCATCAATAATCCCTCCAATTGCTTTACCATGTGATTCTCCAAAAGTGGTTAATTTAAAAATGTTACCAAAGCTATTTCCCGCCATATTCAATATTTTACTGCTAAAGTAATTGTAATATTAGAGAAACAAAAATAGAATGCTGTCATCGGTTCTGATTTATAAATAAATCTAGTAACAATTACTTAACAAATTACTCACAAACAATTAATTACAGCGTAATATTAGGGTAATATTTAATGTAGATATTTGCATTAAATATCCAATAAACTTGAAGCAAAAAAGGAAAATTGAAATCTCGGTTATTTCAGATGTACATTTAGGAACTTATGGGTGTCAAGCAAAACAGCTTCTCACTTATCTAAACAGTATTAACCCAAAAAAGCTCATTCTAAATGGTGACATCATAGATATTTGGCAGTTTAGTAAACGGTATTTTCCAAAATCTCACCTAAAGGTCATTAAAAAAATTATAGATATGGCATCAGAAGGTGTTGAAGTTATTTACATTACTGGAAACCATGATGATATGTTACGTAAGTTTAGTGGAACGGCTATAGGCAATATAAAAATTGATGATAAACTAGTACTAAATTTAGACGGAAAGAAAGCATGGTTTTTCCATGGTGACGTGTTTGACGCATCTATACAAAACGCTAGGTGGTTAGCTAAACTAGGTGGCTATGGTTATGATATGCTCATTCTTATTAATCGTTTTATAAATTGGTGTTTAGAACGTATGGGGCGTGAAAAATATTCGCTATCGCTTCGCATAAAAAATAGTGTTAAGAAAGCTGTGAAATACATAAGTGATTTTGAAGAAGTTGTATCTGATTTAGCCATTGAGAATGGTTATGACTATGTGATTTGTGGTCACATTCATCAACCTAAAATGCTTCTTAAAAAAAATAAAATGGGTGAAACCACCTATTTGAACTCTGGTGATTGGGTTGAAAACTTTACTGCATTAGAATATCAATTTAAACGTTGGAAAATCTACAATTACAATAACGACAAACTTTCAGCTTTTTACGCCGACGAAGATATAAAGGAAATGGAAATGAAAGATTTAATTGCTGCTATTACCATTATTGATCAAAAACAGTAATAACTACTTTGTTGTTTTAATTATTGTTAGTTGTATTAAATTGTTATTTTTGAGACTGACAAAACTTAAAACAACAACAATGAAAACAATGAAGCAATTATTTCTAATGCTAACAGTTGCCCTTTTTGTGGCATCCTGCTCATCAGATGATGATGGTGGTACTAATCCACCAACAAATCCACCAACCGATAATACTGGAAACTACTTTCCTTTGACTGTTGATGATTATTGGAATTATGACGTTGAATACACTGACAACAATGATTCTAATAATAATTCTAGTTCTTCAGATTTTCTTTATGTAGCATCTGAAACAAATGGTAGCTTTGATTTAGGTGTTAATACCAATGATATTGCTAATGGTGCCATGAATGGTATTTTAGTGAATGGTACACTAGAACGTACGGAATCAACACTAATTTTAGACGGTTCTATCTCAATTCCGTTTCCTGGTTTTGAAACATCAAGCATTGATTTCACCGATATGGTTTTATACGATTTAAATGCAGCAAACAATAGTCAGTTGGCAAGCACCTCGGGTACAATAAATCAAGACATAGATTTAGGAGGAGACATAGTTCCAGTTACGATAAATTATATTGTTTCCACAACTCAAATAAACAACAATAGTTCTATAACAGTAAATGGAGAAAACTACACTTCTGTATCTAAAACTAATTTCAAACTAAACCTAAATGTTTCAACTACTGTAACTTTTGGCTCGCAAACTATTAATTTATCAATATTGAACAATCAAGATGTAACAGTTGGTACAAATTATTTTGTAGAAAATATAGGTTTAGTTAAATCAGAAACGGCAATAAATTATCAAGTAAATCAAAATACAATAGAGTTATTAACAACATTTGGAATTGATATTCCATTTCCAACTTCTGGTTCGGCTACTAACGTTCAAGAAATGACAGATTACATGGTTGCTGAAGAATAATCATTTAATCAAAGCATCATATAATATTTCGATGGGATGTAACGCTTGGCGTTGTGTCCCATCTTTTATTTGATGCCTACAACTAGTACCATTAGCCGCAATAACTACTTCGGAGTCAGCTTTTCTAATTGCTGGAAACAAAGTCTGATTACCAATTGTCATGCTAACATCGTAATGCTCTTTTTCGTACCCAAAACTACCTGCCATACCACAACATCCGCTTTGTATAATAGTGACTTTATAATTCTTTGGGAAATTTAAAACATCAAAACTTGACTTTTGATTACCCAGGGCTTTTTGATGACAATGACTATGAAATTTAATGGTTTTTGATTCAGAAGTAAATTGTTCAGGATTAATATTCCCTATCGCAATTTCACTTTGAAGGAACTCTTCAATTAAATAAGTATGACTGGCTATTGATTTTGCAGCACCTATGTCATTTGCCATTTTTAAATATTCGTCTTTAAATGTCAAAATTGCTGAAGGTTCAATACCAATTAATGGTGTTTCTTTTGATATTAAATCTTTATAAAGCGCTACGTTTTCATTAGCAACTTGTTGTGCCTGTTTTAAAAATCCTTTTGATAAAAATGCCCTACCAGACTCTTTGTTTGGCAATATGTTAACCTTGTAATTTAAACCTTCCAACAGCATAACTGCATCCTTACCTATTTTAGTGTCCAAATAATTAGTAAACTCATCAATAAAGAAATATATCTCTTTAGTATATTTAGACTTAACCATCTGTTTGTTATTGTTTTTAATCCATTTAAATAAACTAACACTTGAAATATTAGGCAAGCTTCTTTTTGGCGCTATGCCTAATCCTTTTTTAATGAGAGATGAAAAAAATACGTTCGAAAACATCAAGTTGCTGATGCCAGAAAATCGACTTCCAATGTTGTTAAATTTATTATTGTAGGCAAATACTTTTGTACGCAAACTTGAACCATTTATACTTTGGTATTGATATTCAAACTCTGCCTTTAAAGCGGATACGTTAACACTACTAGGGCATTCACTAGAACACGCCTTACAACTTAAACAAAGGTCAAATACATCTTTGAGTTCTTCGTGATTAAACTTATTAACCTTATCAGATTGGGTTAAAAACTCCCTTAAAGCATTAGCTCTAGCGCGAGTAGTATCTTTTTCATTTCGAGTGGCACGATAACTCGGACACATAGTGCCACCAAATTCTGGAAGTTTTCTGCAATCACCTGATCCGTTGCATTTTTCAGCTTCACGTAAAATACCCAATGAATCTGAAAAGTCTAACAACGTGTTTATTTCAGGTTCTACCCTATCCGGTTGATAACGTAAGGATTTATCCATTGAAAATGCATCAACAATTTTCCCAGGATTAAAAATATTATTTGGATCGAAAGCTCGCTTTATTTGCTTAACTATTTTGTAATTGTTTTCTCCAATCATCATCGGAATAAACTCCGCACGCACAATACCATCTCCATGTTCACCACTCATTGAGCCTCCATACTTTTTGACTAAATGCGCTACATCACTGGTTATTTTGCGAAATAGCACAACATCTTCTTTCTTTTTTAAATTTAAAATAGGACGTAAATGCAACTCTCCAGCTCCAGCATGCGCATAATACACTGCTTTTTGTTTATAACCATTCATAATAGCTGTAAAATCCCTGATATAATCGCTTAAATCTGAAATTAAGACAGCTGTATCTTCAATACATGGTGCCGTTTTTTTGTCACCAACTATATTGCCTAATAAGCCCAAACCAGCCTTCCTTAATTCTATAGCCTTATTGATGTCTTCGCCTACTAGTAAGGGATTGGCATAACTCAAACCACTAGATTTTAATGTCTCTAACAGGCTATAGGCTTTTCTGTTTACAACTTCTATGCTATTATCACGCACTTCACACATTAAAATCGCTTTAGGATCACCAGTTACAAATTGTCTATTAACCTCTTGTGTTTTATTGTGCTTGGTTAGATCTAAAATGGTCTTATCCATCATTTCACATGTGTATAAGTCATGCTTCATAACACTCTGAACTGCATTTAAACAGTTTTCAATATTATTGAAATGAGCCGCAATCATGACAGTGTTTGCTGGTGGTAATACATCTAATTTTAAGGTTATCTCTGTTGTAAATGCCAGAGTACCTTCGCTACCTGACAACAACTTACATAAGTTTAGCGGTATGTCTGAATTAGAAAATGGTTCAGTTTTTATTACTTCATCAATAGCATAACCTGTATTGCGTCTATGGATTTCTTTTTTTGGAAATTGACTTCTAATCTCATCCTGAACACTTCTACTTTTTAATTCTTGATTCAAAACACGATATATCCTTCCTTCCAGACTATCTGAATTTATTTTTTTCTCAAACTCTAATTTAGAAATGTCAGAAAAAATTACTTCACTCCCGTCAGACAATAATGTTTTCAAGGCCAATACCTTATCACGTGTCACACCATATTTGATGGATGTGGTTCCTGACGAGTTATTTCCTACCATACCGCCAATCATACAGCGGTTTGAAGTAGATGTATTAGGACCAAAAAACAAGCCGTAAGGCTCTAAAAAAATATTAAGTTCATCTCGAATTACACCTGGCTGAACAGTAATGGTCCTATCCTTTTCATTAAAATCTACAATCGCATTAAAGTATTTAGAAACATCTACCACAATACCTTTACCCACACATTGCCCTGCTAAAGAAGTTCCTGCTGCCCGAGGTATTAAAGATGTTTTATGACTATTAGCAAAATCAATAAGCACTTTCAAATCATTATCATTCTTTGGAATAGCTACTGCCAAAGGCAACATTCTATAAACTGATGCATCTGTCGCATAGAGAGTTTTCATCAAATCATCATAATGAAGTTCACCTTCCAACAATTGATTAAGTTTCTTTAAGTGTTTTATTTCCATATTTGGTTGATAGATGCCTAGGAATAGATAAAGCTAAAAATAATATTATTAAAGTTATTAACCTTCAAGTATATTCAATTAATTTGCCTTTATAAAAATCTAACAATAACCCAAATTACGTATATAACATGAAATCAAAAAACTATAGAACTATGAAGAAAATAATCTTATCTGTAATTACCTTGTTCGGCTTTATTACTATGGCACATGCTCAAGAAATAAGTAAAAATGCTATTGGTCTTCGCTTGGGAGATAGCGACGGATTTGGAGCTGAAATATCGTATCAACGTGCAATTGGACAAAACAACAATCGGTTGGAGTTTGACTTTGGCTGGCGAGATGGCAAAAACTATGATGGCATTAAACTTATAGGGCTTTATCAGTGGGTTTGGAACATAGATGGTGGCTTTAATTGGTATGCTGGTCCAGGTGTTGGTTTTGCAGCGTTTAGACATAAATATGAAAGATATGTTCCTGGACAGAACGATTATTATTATGAAGAAAATAGAGATGCTTTTCCTATAGTGACTGGGACAATTGGTATTGAATATACCTTTGATTTTCCGCTATTATTATCTCTAGACTTTAGACCTGAATTAGGTTTTGGAGATGATTTATATGACAATAATGATTTAGATTTTGACGTGGGATTAGGTGTAAGATATCAATTCTAAAAAAAACTTTATTAGAATAAGTAAACCACCAATTGCATGGTGGTTTTTTTTCTATATTTAAGTATTTCTTCAATCTCAAGCACTGTTATATGTTTATAGAATTAAAAACTGAACGCCTTTTATTAAGAGCTTTAGAGAATCATGACGTAAATCAAATTTTGTTTTTAAGATCAGATCTAGTAGTTAACCAATTTGTTGAGCGCCAAAAAACAAAAACAAAAGATGAAGCTCTAGAATTTATAAAGCGTATTCAATTATCAGTATCAAATGAAGAAGTTTGTTATTGGAGTATTTGCTTAAAAACCAATTCCAAGCTTATAGGAACAATCTGTTTATGGAATTTCTCAAAAGAATTAAACAAGGCTGAAGTTGGTTACGACTTACATCCTGATTTTCACGGGAAAGGCATAATGAGCGAAGCTTTGCGTGCTGTATTGGAGTTTGGTTTTCAATCGTTAAACCTAAATCAAATTGATGCTTATACACAATATGATAATTTAAGTTCAGTATATCTTCTAAAGAAATTTGGCTTTAAGCACCAATCAGAACGTATTGATGACGAAAACTCAAAGAACCTAATATTTGTTTTAGAAAATCGAAACCTAGAATAGTTTCAATTCTATAACTGCATAGATTTTGAGAGTGTTTTCTCGTAAACAGCCTCGTATTGAGGAACAATATTATGGATATTAAATTTATCAGCTTGGTCTTTAGCCTGCGTCTTGAAAGTTTTTAACACCACTTCGTCTTTTAAAATTGAAAGCGCATTTTTACTCATATCATCTATATCTCCAACCTCACTTAAATAACCTGATAGACCGTGAATATTTACTTCTGGAATTCCACCAGAGTTACTTGAAATTACCGGAACACCAGATGCCATAGCCTCCAAGGCGGCTAAACCAAAACTTTCAGTTTCTGATGGCAACATAAATAAATCTGAAAAACATAGTATTCTATCTATTTCATTACTGTTTCCAAAGAAAACAACTTTATCCTCGATCCCTAAACTTTTGCACAACTCTTCCGCTGGCTCCTTTTCTGGTCCTTCACCGACCATCATAAGTTTAGCAGGGATTTCTTTCTGAATATTGTAAAAAACTTGAATAACATCTTGGATGCGTTTTACAGGTCTAAAATTACTAATGTGGGTTATAATTTTTTCATTTTCATTCGCCATCATAGAACGTTGACAATCTGTAAAACCATGGGTGTGCTTATCAATGTCTATAAAATTAGTAACAACATCAATATCATTAGTAATATTGAAAAGCCTTAAGGTATCTTTTTTCAAGCTTTCAGAAACCGATGTAACAGCATCAGATTTATTAATACTGAACTCAACAGCTGCTTTGTAAAACGGATGACTACCAACCAAGGTAATATCAGTACCATGTAAGGTTGTTACAATTGGCAAATAAACACCTTCTTCATGTAACATTTTTTTCGCCATATAGGCAGCATATGCATGAGGAATAGCATAATGTACGTGTACAATTTCAATTTGATGTAATTTAACCATATCAACCAGTTTACTAGAAAGTGCTAGTTCATATGGCTGATAATGAAACAAGGGGTATTCTGGTACATTTACTTCATGAAAATGGACGTTGTTACCTAATAATTCTAAACGAACTGGTTGTTTGTATGTTATAAAATGTACTTCATGACCACGTTTTGACAATTCAATTCCAAGCTCCGTAGCAACCACACCGCTTCCTCCAAATGTTGGATAACAAACAATACCTATTTTCATAATTAATCTTCTATAGATTCATAAATTAAACGCTGAATCTCTGTTCTTATATTTTCTTTTAATAATCTATTTGATCCTGCTATAGGATATGTTCTATTAGCCAAAAACACATAAACAATTTCTTCTTCTGGGTCTGCCCAAGCATAGGTACCTGTAAATCCTGAATGTCCAAAACTAGTCATTGATATACAACCGCATGTTGGACCTTCTTCACCTAGTTGTGGTTTATCAAACCCTATCCCTCTTCTGTTATCACTTTCACAGAAATAACAGGTATTAAATTTATCCAATGTTTCAGACTTAAAATAGCGTTTTCCTCCATAATAGCCCTTTTGTAAATACATCTGCATAATTTTGGCAACATCATTGGCATTACTAAAAATTCCTGCGTGACCACCAACACCTCCTTGCATGGCAGCTCCCATATCATGCACATATCCTTTTATTTCTTGATAACGATAATAATCGTCTAATTCTGTTGGCACAATGGATTTATTGCTAAACTTATTGTATGGATTATAAGTTGTGTAATTTGCGCCTAAAGATTCATAAAAATGCTCCTGAACCAATTCATCCATTGGTTTGTCGTAATGCTTTTCAATAAATTTCTTTAGAATGTAGTAAGGCAAATCGCTATAACGATATCTCAACCTATTTAATAAATCAGAATCCTTTATAATCTTTTGAATTGAGTCCTGATAATCCCGTCGCATAAATAAGTCATTTGCTACTTTTACACTAAATTCAGAGCTTTTTTCATTTCTGTAATACCTGGCGTCTGGTTTTTTAGTCACTGAATCTAAAGTCGCGTAATAAAACGGAATCCATGGTTTTAATCTGGCATAATGCGAAAGCATTTTTTTGATTGTTACATCCTTTTTGTTAGAATTAGCATACTCTGGTAAGAGTTGAGAGAGTTTAGAATCTAGTGATACCACGCCTTGTTCTTCAAGCTCCATTATCAAGGGAAGCGTTGCTAGAATTTTTGTCAATGAAGCTACATCATAAATGTCATTAAATTTTACAGTTTCAGCATCAGCTTCATATGTATGTTTTCCAAAATTTTTATTGTAAATAACTTTTCCTTTTCTAGCTACCAATAATTGAATTCCTGGTGTCATTTCATTATCAACGGCATATTGAGCTACCGAATCTAATTTACTCAATTTTTTAGAATTCACACCAACCCGTTCCGGAATCGTATAACCTAACAAAGACATTGAATTATAATCAACTCCATCGCCTTCATTATAAAACGTTCCTATTGAAACTGGCAATTTACCTTTGGCTTCAATGGCACCAAAAATCATTTGAGCCGATATTTTTTGAGACGTATCACTATTCTGATAACTCACAACTAAAGCTTCAATATTTTCAAAAGTAGCTATGTCTAAAAGCGCATATGGTTTTACAAAAACATCCAGAATAACAGTATTGGTTCTAGCAATTTCATAGAGCCAAACCAATTCTTTATCACTAAATTGATAATCTTTCCATGGATGATCATTTGAACGATGAAATCCAACAACAACAGTGTTGTAAGCTTTTAGTTTTGTAATGAGTTCATCTAGATTGTCAGCTTTCACCTCATGAACCTTGGTGTATTTTTGTAATTCTTTAAAAAAAACAGAACCAGAGTCGTCTCCTAATTGCACATAAGCAACACGTTTGTTTTTAAGGTCTCTTATAGGCAGCAAATTACTTTTGTTTTTAACTACCGTTATGGCCTTTTCAAAGGCTAATTCATTAAGGATTTGATCCTTTGGTCTGTTGAGTTCGTTAACTAAATTTTCAATTACAATAGGCTTAAAATTATTTAAGCCCACTTTATATTTCGCCTGAAGGATTTTTTTAACCGAATGTGCCAAACGTTCTTCAGTAATGACACCACTATCATAGGCCTCACGCATTTTAATCATGGCTTTAGGAACATCTTCTGAAATCAACATCACATCATTTCCTGCAAGAAAAGCTGCCAAATCAATATCTCCTGGCTCACTAAAATCAGCTACACCTTTCATTTCTAACGCATCCGTATAAATTAGCCCTTTAAAACCTAATGAGTCTTTTAAAATATCAGTCACAATATGCTTTGATAAGGAAGATGGAAATCCCGTTTGTGTTTCTAAAGCTGGTACGTTCAAATGGGCAACCATTACGCTAGATAAACCGTTTTCAATCAACTTTCTATACGGATATAATTCAACTGAATCAATGCGTTTTTCATCAAAGCTTATAGTAGGTAAAGTTTTATGAGAGTCAGTTTCAGTATCACCATGACCAGGAAAGTGTTTGGCATTTGCTAAAACACCTGCATCTTGCATACCTTTCATAAATACTAATGCCTTTTCAGTGACGTTATCACGATCTTCACCAAATGAACGATTTCCAATTATAGGGTTTTTTGGGTTGGTATTGATATCAACAACTGGCGCAAAATTAAAATGCACTCCAATACGCTTACAGTGCTCACCAACTTGATATCCTACTTGCTCAACTATTTTATTATCCTTAATAGCTCCTAGTGTCATATTCCAAGGAAAAGCAAAAGTAGAATCTAAACGCATATTCAAACCCCATTCGGCATCCATACCAATCAAAAGTGGTGTTTTGGAAAGTCCTTGCAACCTGTTATTTAATTTGGCCTGTGCAACTGGTCCTCCGGTAGAATAGATAATACCACCAATATGCTGATCCATTATAAGTTGACTGATAATGTTTTCGTGCTTCAGTCCTTGATTAGAAAAAGCACGAACCATAAATAGCTGACCAATTTTTTGGTCAATATCCAAACTATTATAAACACTATCAACCCATTTTTTTTGATGTTCTGGGTTATCAGCTAATAAAGGGTTTTTATTTTGGGAAAATGATGTGTTAAAAACAAAAAAACATAGCGTTAAAAACGTTACTATTCGCATACAATCAAGGGCTTTTTACAAGATTATCAATAACGATACCAAATTACAGTATTTTGAAGATACAATACTAAATTTTAAGATAGATTTATAAAGAAGGTAATTAACAATTTATGTGATTATCTAGATTTAAATTATAAGAAGAAATTTCTGGAACTTTAAATACTTAAGCACAAAGATCTTATGTGTACTTCCGTGTCACTTACTTTACAAAACGTGCATGCCAACTTTCACTTGCTGGCACTTCCCAATGCTCCTCAAACTCCGCTTTGTTAGCTACTAAATTATTGAATACGATAGTGTTTTTTGAAACAGCTCTATCCTTTGCCATTTTTCTGAAATCTGATAATGGTTTGTAAGCAATATAATCACCTTGCTTATAGGATACATTCATTTTATCCATAAGGTCAACATTATATTCCTTTTCAAGCTGCTGAATAAAATGAACTGAAGCATCAATAGAACAGCCTGTAGCTTTATTCAAGTTTTGATTTAATCCAATAACTATAAATCTCTTATATTTAATTAAATAGCCTGATTGTAAATCACTACCATGTGCTGTCCAATTCTCTATAAATATATCTAGCTTATTTTGTATTTCTATAATCTCCTCATCTGTAAAAGAACGATTGGCTTGGTATATCCAAATACGAGATTCTTCAGGTAAATTATTAAATTCTACTAGCATTATTTTTATGTTTTATCATCATAAATCTTCGGCATTCGCAATTAACTCTGCTATATCCATTACCTGAATACTGGCCTCTTTTTCTTTAGCTTTCACTCCATCGGTCATCATGGTGTTACAAAACGGACAAGCAGTAATAATAACTTCTGGGTTAGTTTCTAAAGCATCTTCAGTTCTTAAAACGTTTATGTCTTTATCGCCTTTTTCAGGTTCTTTAAACATTTGAGCACCTCCTGCTCCACAACATAAGGATGTACGCTGGCTACGTTTCATCTCTTTAAAATTTACGCCCAAAGTTTCTATTAATGCTCTTGGCGCTTCAAAAACATCATTAGCACGACCTAAATAACAGGGATCATGAAACGTGACGTTTTTTCCTTTAAATTCTGATTCTTTAACTTTTATTTTTCCTTCGGAAATTAATTTTTGTAAGAATTGCGTGTGATGCAACACTTCGTAATTTCCTCCCAATCCTGGATATTCATTTTTTAATGTATTGTAGTCATGCGGATCAGTAGTAATGATTTTTTTTACTTGATACATATTCATGACTTCAATATTAGTCATAGCTTGCATCTGAAATAAAAACTCATTTCCAGCTCGCTTAGCAGCATCACCAGAATCTGATTCTTCTGTTCCTAAAACAGCAAAATCAACGTTGGCTTTATTAAGCAATTTCACAAATGCTTTGGTAATTTTTTTTGCCCTATCATCAAAGGCTCCAGCAGAACCTACCCAAAATAAATATTCAGGCTGTTTTCCTTCTGCCATTGCTTCTTGCATTGTTGGTACTTTAAGTTGCTCGCTCATAATAATTTATTCATGATGACCATCATCAAATACTTGTATGGTCACTTTTTTATCTACTAAATCTGTAAATTTCCCTTTGTATCTAGTTGCTTTTACCAAATGATTATCAATCCAATGATAATTACCACCTCTAGGCTTACCCATTAATAAGCTATGAAATTTAAACCCATGCTTGTTTAACCAATTTTCGGTTACTTCCCGATGATCTTCAGTACGCGAAGTAAAAAAACATATTAGATGACCTTCGTCATACCACTTGTTACAGGTTACTAAAGCATCAGGATAAGGATCACAGGTAGCCATACGTTCTGGTTCCTCATTAGGCACATCTTCAGTAATGGTTCCATCAATATCAATCAAATAGTTTTTAACGCCTTTTGGCAATATGGGACTTACTTTTTCTCCAGATTCTACTTTTTCATGCAATAATTTATCTGCGTCTTCTCGTTTCATAAACCTATTTTATTCTTTTTCTAGTGTTTCTGTTTCTTTCTCATCAGAAATAGCTGCAAAATCAACTTTTGATATTCTTATGATAATAGCTAATTTCTTTTTCCCGTTTACTAATACATTCTCTGGCAAATACCTTTCGTCATGTGCTCGTAATAAAGCAGCATAACCAATTTTACTTGTTTGTGCCGAAGTACAATAATCGCAAAATACTTTTAACAGTTTAATGTCTTTTGCTTCTCTATTCTTGTATTCAATTTCGGTATATACCTTTATTTGTAATGAGTCTTTAGCATAACCTTGTGAGAAACCTAATAAATTTCCCAGACAAAATATTGCTGTGATTATGCTTAACCTCAAAACTTTTATTTAATATACTTTTTGTGCAATCCCATTGAAAAATAAGCACCTCCTAAACCTATTGCTATTCCACAAGGAACACCATAGTCAGTAATAAAACATAAAACAAAACCTAAAATGATAAATACTATTCCCCAAATAATCAATTTTTTAGGTTTGTCATAAAAATTACTCCCACTATTCATTCTTCCAGTTTAAACGATCCATTTGGTTATAAGGCCAAGGCGCTCCATTGTTTTCAATATTAGTCATCATATTATTCAACTCTACTGGCGCAGCACTTTGCTCCATAACTAGATAGCGACGCATATCCATAATAATGGACAACGGGTCTATACTCACGGGACAAGCTTCAACACAGGCATTACATGAGGTACAGGCCCAAAGCTCTTCCCTAGTGATATAATCATCTAGAAGTTGTTTACCATCCTCTTTAAATTCACCATTATTGGCATCGATATTTTTACCAACTTCTTCCAGTCTATCACGCGTATCCATCATGATTTTTCGAGGAGACAATTTTTTACCTGTTAAGTTAGCCGGACATTCACTGGTACAACGACCACATTCCGTACATGTATAAGCATTTAATAGTTGAACCCAATTTAAATCTTGCACGTCACTAGCCCCAAACTTGGCAGGTACCGCATTGTCAGCTCCTTCAGGAGGTGCTGCAAATGGATCGACGTTTGGATCCATCATCATTTTTACTTCTTTGGTAACAGCTTCTAGGTTATCAAACTGTCCTTTTGGCTTTACACGACCATAATAGGTATTTGGAAATGCCAAGAGGATATGCAAATGCTTTGAAAAGTATAAATAATTGAGAAATACTAAAATCCCTAAAATATGCAACCACCAAGCTACACGTTCAATAATATGGATAGTTGACTCAGGCAAATTACTAAACCATGGTGCTATGTATTGACTAATAACATTTCCAGAATTCATATTCTGAAAAGTTATATCTGTGGCATTCATAACCAAAAACAGCGTCATTAATACCATTTCAAAATACAAGATATAATTTGCATCATTTTTTGGCCAAGCTGTCATTTCAGAATTCCAAAACCGTCTAATTTTAATGATATTCCTACGAATCCAGAATACTATGACCGACACTAATACTAAAACTGCCAAAATCTCAAATGAACCAATTAATATACCATACAAACTTCCAATTGAGGAGAAAATACGGTGGGTTCCAAAGAGACCATCTATCATGATTTCTAGCACTTCAATGTTGATTACAATGAAGCCAACATAGACAATTAAATGCAGGAAACCTGCAATAGGTCTTTTTACCATTTTGCTTTGACCCAAAGCAATCCTTGTCATATTACGCCAACGTTCAGGTTTGTTATCACTAACATCAACATCTTGACCCAATTTAATGTTACGCATTAATTTTCTGACATTCTTCGCAAAATAACCAATACCAACGATTAAGGCTAAAGCAAAAAGTATGTTTGGAATAAAATTCATTTCTGGCTAGTTTTATTTTCGTTCGTCTTCAGGCTTTTGGTATTCATCCTTGTTTTTTCCACCAAAAACTGATACTTGTACATATCGTTTTGGATTCAATTTAAAATCCTGAAGCAATTCCTTTAACTGATATGTAGCAACTTCGAGGTTATTATATAACTTTTCATCTTTAAGCAATAATCCTAAAGTGCCTTCTCCATTTTCCAAATCACTTATGAGACCATTTACACTCAACAAAGTCTGGTCTAAATCATTAATAGTCTTTGAGATTTCAGCTTTTTTAAGATCTTCAGAGAGACTAGCTAAATCTTGACTAATAGAATCAAAATTACTAATAACTGACATTAATCCTTCTTCGTTTTTTGAAATTAAGGAATTGAATGAATAGGACAGGTTTTTAAAAGATTTAATAGTCGCATTCAATTCTGCAATAGCACTTTTGAGGCCTTTATCAGAATCATCTTCAACCAAGGCATTTAAACCTATTAGTAACGAATCGGCTGATTTAAGTGTGGTATCTAAACCTGAACTTAAATTGGAGAAATTCCCTGCCAAACCATCTAACAGGCCTTTTTCTACTTCAGACTTAATGACATCACCATCTTCAGCAAAAACACCATCTTCAGCCGGAATTATTGCCATTGCGTTTCCACCCATGAGTCCCATTTCATAGAGTCTAATTATACTATTTTTGGAAAACTTCAGCCCTTTATCAACAGTAAAAGAAACACGTGTTTTACCTGTTTCAAAGTCATATTTGATGTTTTTTATTTTCCCAACATTGTTTCCTTTTATGGTCACGGGAGAAGATTCGGTTAATGCATTGTACTCAAATACAGTATAATAAGTGTTTGATGCATCTAGTAGGTTTCGACCCTTGAGATAGTTTATTCCAAAAATTAAAAAGGCAATTCCTAAAATAACTAATATGGCAGTTTTAACTTCTTTTGTTATTTTCAAAGTAAAGTTGTTTGGTTATTAAACAAAATTAAAGATAAATTTATAAAGAATGACTCTAATTAGCTGATGAATTTAAGACATCGGCCAATGAAACTTGTTTTCCGTTTTTATAAGCAACAATAAAACAGGAATTATATCCTTTATCCTTGGCTTCTTTTTGAAGGCGTTTCACTTCATTATAATCCGAAGTACTACCATAATAATATTTATAAAGAGTTTCATGATCTTCTCTTGAAATAGCATCAAGTCCCTTAAAATTATAACCTTTGGGTTCTATTTTTCTTGAGCTAGCTGCTATTTGTACTTTAAAAATTATTCCTTCATATATCAGCTTTGATTCATCAATTGAAACTGTTGAATTATCTATTTCGGAAGTAGAAATATTACCGCCAACATTTAGGTCTAAACTGTGTTTATAATCTAAAATAGCATCTTTTATAGCTGAAGCCATTTGACTTTGACCTTTTTTGGAATTTAAATAGGCGCCTTCAGCTTTATTTGTTAAAAAGCCTGTCTCAATAAGTACACTTGGCATATAGGTATTATGCAACACCCAAAATCCAGCTTGCTTTACACTTCTATTTTTTCTTTTTAATTTATTTGTAAAATTATTTTGAACTAAAGTAGCTAACAAAATACTTTGGTCTAAATATTCTTCTTGCATTAAAGTCATTCCAATTAATGATTCAGGTGAGCTTGGATCAAAACCAGCATACGTTTCTTTATAATTATCTTCTAAAAAAATAACTTCATTCTCTTTTTTAGCTATTTCAAAATTTGCTTGAGACTTATGCAACCCTAAAACAAAGGTTCCTGCTCCATAAGCATTATTTGTAAAAGCATCACAATGTACTGACACAAACAGGTCTGCATCTGCCTTGTTAGCTATTGCGGCACGTTCACGAAGTTCTATAAACACATCCGTTTTTCTCGTATATATAACCTTTATGTCTGAATTTTTCTCGAGTTCCTTCCCTACCTCTAAAACAATATTTAAAGCTATACTTTTTTCCTTGTAACCATTACCAAGATTTCCAGGGTCTTTACCACCATGTCCTGCATCTAAAACCACCACAAACTTCTCTGATGAGCTTTGAGCATGAAGGACTTGCGAATTAAAAACTATTAATAAAATAGCTAGTAGAAAAAAACGTGTATTAATTATTGTGTTCATAGTATCTATAACAACTTTTAGGCAGGTTTATTTTAATCTTCGAATTTTCACGTATATTAAATTAATCACAAAAAATATATGTAATTTTGGCAATTCAAAAACCGAGCCATACTTTTACAAAAATACATTTAAAAGCATTGCGTACAAACATCTTCCACATACTTTTTGCCTTAAGTTTTACAGTGTTTATCAACACTTCTGGCTTTGCTCAAGATATCCCAAAAGAAGGTGGAAAAGTTGAACCAAGTGAAAAGAATGACACGCAAAATTTATCTATTGGAAATACTTTAAAACCCATAGAGACTGAAAAAGAACAAGATTCTACTTTACAGGATTCCGTAAAACCAAAACCAGAACTACTTACTGGACCAGTTAAATACAAAGCGACTGATTACGCTTCCTTTAATAATAAAGAGCAAAAACTGTATTTATATAACGAAGCCGAAGTTTATTATGAAGATATGGAACTCAAGGCTGGTTTAATTGTCATTGATTATAACACCAATGAAGTTTTTGCAGCAGGAATTACAGATTCACTTGGGAATTACAATCAAGCCCCTGTTTTTAAACAAGCCAATAATGTAGTTGAACCTGACTCCATAAAATTTAATACGAAAACCGAAAAGGCACTTATTTATAACTCAAAAACAGAGCAAGGCGGCATGAATATTCTTGCTCCCGTAACTAAAAAAGTTAATGATTCTGTTATCTTTTTATATAAAGGTCGGTTTACTACAGCAAAAGACATTGAAAACCCTGAATATTACTTTCAAGCCAATAAAATAAAGGTTGTTCCTGGTAAAAAAATTGTAGTTGGCCCAACCAATATGGTAATTGCTGATGTTCCAACAATAATTGGTTTACCTTTTGGATTTTTCCCTTTAACTGATAAACAAACTTCTGGAGTTATAATTCCAACTTTTGGTGAAGAAAACAATAGAGGCTATTTTTTACAAAATGGTGGTTACTATTTTGCAATTAGTGATTTTGTTGATTTAGCAGTTTTAGGGGATTATTATACCAATGGAAGTTATGGATTGCGTTTTGAAAGTGCCTATGCCAATAGATATCGCTATAATGGTAATGTAAGTTTTAGATATGAAAATTTAATAAATAGTGAACGTGGTTTTCCAGACTACAGTAAGTCATCTATTTACAATATTAGATGGTCTCATTCTCAAGACGCCAAAGCTAACCCTAGTTCACGGTTCTCTGCATCGGTAAATTTAGGTAGTAGTAGGTATTATCAAACTTCTATCAATCAGGTTAATGCACCGAGTTTTTTGAATAACACTTTGGCTTCTTCCATATCCTATTCTAAAACTTTTGAAGGTGAACCCCAAGTAAATATGAGTGTTGCCGCAACACACTCCCAAAACACCAATACGGAAGTTATTAATATGACCTTACCAACCGTTCAAGCTAGTGTAAGTCGTATATTTCCTTTTGCACCTAAAACTGGTGTAAAAAAAGGTATTATTCAAAATGTCAACTTTCAATATAATATTAGAGCTGAAAACCGCATACAAACTACCGATTCCTTATTCTTTAAAAAGGAAATGTGGGATAGTGCTGTAAATGGTATTAAACACAGTATTCCATTAACTACAAATTTTAAAGTGTTTAAATATTTCAGTTTGAGCGCTAGCACCTCGTATGATGAAACTTGGGTTTTTGAAACCGTAAGAAAATATTATGACTTTGAGGAAAATGAAATTGTAACGGAACCTGTAAAAGGATTTGATGCCTTTAGAACATATAATTTTAGTACAAGTTTAGGTACAACTCTCTATGGTATGTTTGATTTCAGAAAAGAAGGTAAAGATCCAAAAATTCAGGCTATTCGACATGTCATGCGACCATCTATAAGTTATAACATAAATCCGTCATTCAGTAATTATTACGAAACTTTTGAAGTAATCGATGCAAATGGAACAACGACTGATGAGATTGAATATACCCGTTTTGAGGGTGGTATTTACGGCGCACCAAATAATCGCTACTCCAGTTCCATTGGTATGTCATTATCTAATAATATTGAAGCCAAAGTGAGAGACAAGGATTCAACCGCTACTGAAGCTAAAAAAATAAAGTTACTTGATAATTTAAATTTTTCTACTGCTTATAATTTAGCTGGTGATTCTCTAAATTGGAGCCCTTTGAGAATGACAGGTAGCACGCAAATATTGAAAAACAAAATGATTATAAATTTTGGCGCAACTATGGATCCCTATGCACTGGATAATAACAATACCAAAATTGATAAATTCAACATAGATAATGGTGGTAGCTTATTTAGACTGACAAGTGCCAATATCAACACAAGTTATTCTATATCCAGCAGTGATTTTGATGGTACTGAAAATGAAAGAAGCACTCAAGAAAATTTAAGAAGTGGTGGTCGTGCTGATGATTTATTTGGTCGTGCTCAAGATTTTTCAGATCAACGCTATGGTGAAGATGATGATGAGGAAGAAAAAACACCCAGTGCCTTATATAAGACAAAAATTCCATGGAATTTAAAGCTAGCCTATGCCGTTAATTATACTAATGTAAGGCGTGAAAATGAGATATCTTCACATTCATTAATGTTCTCTGGAGATGTTGAGTTCTCTCCTCGATGGACTGTTGGTGCTTCTTCGGGCTATGACTTTAAAAATAAAGGCTTTACCTACACCCAACTCCGCTTTGAAAGGGATTTATTGAGTTGGCGTATGAGTTTTAGCTGGGTACCCTTCAGCACAAGAAGTTCTTGGTATTTCTTTATTGGTATAAAGTCAAACATACTTAAAGACATTAAGTATGACAAACGTAGACAGCCTGATCAGCAATTATAATAGAATACATGCACTATGAAAAAAATAATTAACACTACAAATGCACCTGCTCCAATTGGTCCATATAATCAAGCGGTTTTGGTTGGAAATACACTATACACTTCAGGACAAATAGCTATTAATCCCACAACTGGCGATTTAGTTATTGAGAATATAACAGCTGAATCTGAACAGGTTATGCAAAACATGAAAGCTGTTTTGGCAGCAGCAGATATGACTTTTGAAAACGTTGTGAAAACGTCTATATTCATAAGTGACATGAATAATTTTTCAAAAATTAATGCTGTTTACGCAAATTATTTTAATGCTGAAACTGCTCCAGCTAGAGAAACCGTAGAAGTTGCAAACTTACCAAAATTTGTAAATGTTGAAATTAGTATGATCGCAATTAAATAATTGCTATTTAAAATAAAACGGAGTAACCCAAACCGATTGAGTCAGTATCTGACCCTACAGATTTAACAGATTCTGAATGTAAATAAAATAATTTTACACTCTGTTTTTTTGTTACTGGAATACCAAAAGCCAATGAGGTTAAAAAATCACCTCGCTCATCATTATTTGGTTGACTATTAACTATAGACTGTCCGCCTAATCCATAACCTGCACTAACTGAAGCCCACATTCTATTTTTAAACCTACGAATGAGATGCGTTTGAGCTGCAAAAGTCGGGTCTTGCTTTCTCACTTGGTTGTTAAAAAAATCCTTGTTGTTTGTATATAAAAAAACAGAAGCTGTAAATTCATAAGACCATAAACCCCAATTGTGTACAAATCCAATCTGTGGCCTGATAACAAATCTATTTTGTCCTAAATTCAACAATCTATCACCTGCATATTGCCCAAGAGGAAAAGTGACTGCAATGGAAGCACCAAGCATTGTAGATGATGGATTTTCAGCATAATAAGTCATCATTTCTTGAGCATTAAGTGCCTTAGGACCAATTATATTCATTGAAAACCTAACACGTGGATCAGAAAAACCAGTTCTTCTAATACTAGTAGGTGTACCTCTTAATAATCCATCCCATTTAGCATTTACATAAGGTAGTAATACATCTAATCTACCCAATTTATTTCCAATTTTTAATGGCTGCACGTAAGATAGTGCAACAGCGTCCAAATGAAGTGTCACATCTTCAGCTTGCAAGACAGGATCAAAAATTATGTCTCCAAATGTATGAACATACCCACCACCAATTACATGAGTTCCAATGGGCAACGGTGTCCAGCGCCTAGGCTCTATATCTTGTGCAAACAATAAGGTTAGATTAAAAAAACAAATAATAAAAACAGACGTTATCTTTACATTTTTTGACTTATAAATTCCCATTTAATCAGTTATTTTTTTGCAAAATAATCATTTTGACCATAACTATTCTACTTAAGTTATTTAAGAAAGAAAACATATGTAATTTGTAATACTTCGTATTTAATATTACTAAAGGAACTTGTATATTTGATAACCAATCTCAAAATAAAAGTTCCGTGCGTATAGAACAAGATATTAAACTTGGATTTAAAGATGTAATGATCAGACCAAAAAGATCAACTCTTAAGAGTCGGTCACAAGTAAACCTTGAGCGTGATTTCACTTTTTTAAATAGTAAAATAAATTGGAAAGGTATACCCATAATGGCTGCAAATATGGATACTGTTGGGACTTTTGAAACAGCACTGGCATTGGCCAATAAAAAATTATTCACTGCTATTCATAAGCACTATTCAATATCAGAATGGATCTCTTTTTTTACAGAAGCACCTAACGGAATTGAAGACTATGTTGCTGTAAGTACAGGTACCAGTAAAAATGAAGCTGAAAAATTAGCAGTTATCTTTAAAGAGATTCCGCAGTTAAAGTTTATATGCATTGATGTGGCAAATGGTTATTCGGAACATTTTGTTGATTTTGTTAAACGCACGAGAAATGAATACCCTGACAAGGTTATAATTGCAGGAAATGTGGTAACTGGCGAAATGGTAGAAGAACTATTATTGGCAGGAGCCGATATCATTAAAGTAGGTATAGGTCCTGGATCTGTTTGTACTACTCGCGTAAAAACTGGTGTTGGCTATCCTCAACTTTCTGCTATTATCGAATGTGCAGATGCTGCACATGGTTTAGGTGGTCAAATAATTAGTGATGGTGGTTGTGCTACACCTGGTGATATTGCTAAAGCTTTTGGTGCTGGAGCCGATTTTGTTATGCTTGGTGGTATGCTAGCTGGTCATGATGAGAGCGGTGGTGAAATCATAGAACAAGGTGGAAAAACCTTTAAAAAATTCTATGGTATGAGCTCAACAACTGCTATGGAAAAATACGCTGGTGGTGTTGCCGAGTATCGTGCTAGTGAAGGTAAAACAGTAACTGTACCTTATAGAGGACCAATTGAAAACACACTACAAGATATTTTAGGTGGTTTAAGAAGTGCTTGCACGTATGTTGGTGCTCAAAGATTAAAGGAATTAACTAAACGCACCACTTTTATTCGAGTTGCTGAACAAGAAAATCAAGTTTACACTAATTAGTCTTGTTATTAAGTTTGGGCACTTTTTTCTAATCGCGCTCTCTTTACAGCCATCTTTTTTAACATCCAGTCAGGGTAGTTCGTATCATCTTCAGCTTCATAAATACGAAGATTTTGATTTGGATCAGGTTTAAGCAAATCATCTTGTTTACATCCTAAAATAGCTGCTGCAGTTTGTACACCTGAATATCCAGCTCCAGCAACACCATGAGAAACTATACTAGCACCACACATATATAAATTCTCAATTTCACTTTTAGATTTGTAAGCAAAAGGACCTATGTGTCTTAAACTTTTTTCAGTTCCATAAACATTTCCTCGTGTTGTGTTCAAATAAAACTCATTAGTTAAGGGTGTTCCTAAATCTTTATGAACAATATTTTTTGATATTCCTGGAACAACCTTTTCTAAACTATTTAAAAACTTTTGAATTAGTTTGTCCTTAAATTCCAAATATGCTTGAGAACGTTCTTCTGTTTCGTTTTCAAAAGCTGCAAAAGCATCATAATTAATATAGGTTATAACCTCTAGAGTGTGATAACGTCCATCAAAACTAATGGGATCTTTTAAGGAGGTACAACTAATAAACAGGCCAGAGAATTCTTCTCCTTCAAGTATATCTGTTTTCTGCATATCTTCAAAAAGCTCATCCATATCCTTATTGGGCATCATCCAAATATTTCCAGAATCTAAACCAGCTTTTTTCACATCCATATCAACTGTAAGAAAAAGCATGAGGGAAGTACATGAGTATTTGGTTCTTTCAAGCTTCTTCTTTAAACTATTACTTAAATATTCTGATCCTATCATTTTTAAGTAAGTGGTTTCAGGATCAGCATTAGAAATAATCCGATGAGCAAAAATGGATTCACCATTTTCCAATACAACACCTATTGCTTTGTTTCTTTTTTTTGTCTTATTAACTATTATTTTAGAAACGCCACTTTGTGTTCGTACCTGACTTCCAAAATTCTTAATACAATTGGTCATGGCTTTTACCAATGCTCCTCCTCCACCTACAGGATAAAATCCACCTTCTGAATAATGATCCATTATAGCAGCATGCATTAAGAAGCTAGCTTTTGCTGGTGGTAATCCGTGATCACCATATTGAATATTTAGGATGCGTTGTAATAAGGGATCTTTAACATGCCAGTTTATGACTCGCTTTAAAGTGAATGGTGCATATTTCCCCATATGCTTGGTTCTAAAAGGAATAGTAATTTGCTGCCAAACCGTTCGGATTTTAGGGATTAACTGCAGTTGTATACTTACATTCTTTATTAATTTCAAATACTTGATTATTCCTTTTTTTTCATGTGGAAATCTGTCTATTAACCTATTTTGGAACTCATCAAAATTGGCAGGATAATGAAAGCGTTCATCACCAATCCAACAATGCTCAAAAGCATCTGGATTCATTCTGTAAAATGCCAATTCATTAGCAATACCTAAACCTTCGTAAAGTTCTCTAGTTGATTGTCCTTCACCCAATAAACCAACATAATGTACTCCAGGCGTAAAACGGTAACCATTGAGATAAAAACTATGACACCATCCACCAGGAACATCATGTTGCTCTAAAACTAATACGCGTTGTCCTGCTCTTGACAAACATATTGCAGCAGATAAACCACCAACTCCAGAACCAATAATAATTGTGTCGTAACTATTTTCTTTTATGGAATTTGATGTATCGGTTTTTAACATTTATATGTTATTAAATGGCTGTAATAAGTAGTTCTGCTGTTGCAGGATTTGTTGCTAAAGGTACGTCATGCACATCACATAATCGCATAAGCATTAAAACATCTGGTTCATGCGGGTGTTTTTCAAGTGGGTCTCGAAAAAATAGGACCATGTTACATTTTCCTTCTGCAACCCTAGCAGCAATTTGAGCATCACCACCCATGGGACCAGATAACAAGCGTAATACTTCAAATCCAGCTTTTTCTACTTTTTTTCCAGTGGTACCAGTTGAAACCAATGAAATATTTTTGTCATGCAAAATGTCACGATGCTGATTAAGAAACTGAACCATTTCAGCTTTTTTTCCATCGTGGGCAATAATAGCTATTTCCATATTTACATACTTGTGTGATAACTCACCAAACCTTCAATTGGTCTTCTAACAATATTTCCTACTTTATACCCTAGTTCATTAGCTACTTCACGTATTTCATTTTCAGAGAAAAATGCTATTGATCCCGCGAAATGAACAGGCACAGATTTTAATTCATCCTTGAATTGAAATATCATATTTTCAGAAAAAAGTTTTAGTCCTTTTTTAATGAGTGTTTTTATGTAATCTGACTCTTTGTTCAAAAACATAAACTCGGCAAATGATGCTAAATAAGCATTGGGATTTGGTTGTTTATATAGATTATATTTTATGAAATCAGCATCCAAATTATATTTTTCAGCAAATGATACCTTTATATTCTCTGGCATATGATTAAAATAATAATCTCTAATAAGTTGCTTACCGTAATAATTACCTGAAGCATCATCCATTAAAGTATAACCCAGGGAACTAACGCGTTGATGCAGCTCTTTTCCGTCATAATAGCTGCAATTGGATCCTGTACCCAAGATACAGACAACAGCAGCTTCATTAGGTTCTGAAATAGTTGCCCTAACTGCGGCAAATGTATCTTCCTTCACTTCAACTGTAGCTTTTGAAAAAATGGATTCTAAAACCATTTTTAATTGTAATCGTGGTTTTTCAGTACCACAACCTGCCCCATAAAAATAAACATGTGTTACCTCATCCTTGTGTTTCTTTAACTCGGTTTGTTTATTGATTATTTTAAAAAGCTTTTTCTCTTTTAAAATAGCAGGATTTAATCCTTTCGTCCTTATTTTCTCAAGTAATTGGTTGCCGTTTTTATCAACCGAAACCCAATCACATTTTGTAGAACCACTGTCAACTATTAAAATCATAGGCTAAAAATAAAAAAAAGCTGTTAGAAAGTTTAACAGCTTTAATTTTTGTTTGTTTTAATTATAGTGAATTAACATGTAAAGCCAAATCCACAAGCTTGTTGGAATACGCAAATTCATTGTCATACCATGCAACCAACTTAAAGAATCTAGAATTTAGCTCAATGGCTGCATCTGCATCAAAAATTGAAGTTCGAACATCACTTACAAAATCTTGTGACACTACCAAATCTTCTGTGTAACCCAAAACCCCTTTCATAGAAGTTTCTGAAGCCTTCTTAAAAGCAGCCTTGATTTCTTCTAGCGATGTTTCTTTTTTTGTTCTTACGGTTAAATCCACAACAGATACATCAGCGGTTGGAACACGAAATGCCATACCTGTTAATTTACCATTTAGTTTCGGAATAACTTTCCCTACTGCCTTTGCAGCTCCCGTTGAAGCAGGAATGATATTCACAAGTGCGCTTCTTCCGCCTCTATAATCCTTTTTTGCAGGACCATCTACAGTAAGTTGTGAAGCTGTTGTAGCATGAACAGTTGTCATTAATGCTTCTTCAATTCCAAAATTATCATCTAATACTTTAGCCAATGGCGCTAGACAATTGGTTGTGCAAGAAGCATTTGAAACTACAGTATCTGATGGTTTAGCATCATTGTGATTAACACCCATAACAAACATAGGGGCATCCTTACTTGGCGCTGAAATCACAACTTTTTTAGCACCAGCTTCTATGTGATAATGAGCAGATTCTAGAGTTGTAAAAATCCCTGTACAGTCTGCCACAACATCTGCTTTAACCGCATCCCATTTTAAATTTCTTGGATCTCTTTCAGCAGTTACGCGTATTTTTTTACCATCAACAACTAAATGTCCATCTACTACCTCTATTGTGCCATTAAAGCGACCATGAACAGAATCATATTTTAATAAGTAAGCTAGATGATCAACATCCAACAAATCATTAATTGCTACCACATCTACATCTGGTCTATTTACAGTAGCTCTAAAAACTATTCTTCCAATTCTACCAAAACCATTGATTCCTAATCTTAAATTTGACATATTATTTTTCTTGTATTTTTATTAATAATTTGTTTAAGTCGTCATGATATCTGACACACGTAATAATTCTTTGTTAATTTCTGTTTTACCCTTGACAGCTTTTTCTAGAGGCGTTAGTTCAATTTTATTATCTAGAATTCCTACCATATAATTTGATTTCCCTTCTAGTAAAGACTCCACTGCTTTCACTCCCATTCTGCTAGCCAAAACACGATCAAAACAAGAGGGTGAACCTCCTCGTTGCATGTGACCTAATACTGAAACACGAACCTCATATTCCTCCATGTTTTCTTCAACATAATCCTTGAGTTCAAAAACATTCTTGCCAATTTTATCTCCTTCAGCTACAACAACTATACTAGATGATTTACCTGATTGCTTGCTTCTTCTTAAGGACTCAAGTAACCTATCTAATCCTAAATCTTCTTCAGGAATCAGTATTTCTTCAGCACCTGCTCCAACACCAGCATTCAAGGCAATATGTCCAACATCTCTTCCCATTACCTCAACAAAAAACAGGCGTTTATGCGAACTAGCAGTATCCCGAATTTTATCAATACAATCTACTACTGTATTCAATGCAGTATCATAGCCTAAAGTGAAATTAGTACCATAAATATCGTTATCAATGGTTCCTGGAATACCAATTACTGGAAAGTTAAATTCTTCGTTAAAAAACATACCTCCAGTAAACGTACCATCACCACCAATTAACACCATAGCATCAATACCTACGCTTTTTAACTGTAAATATGCTTTTTGCCTTCCTTCCTTGGTTCTAAATTCATTGGAACGAGCTGATTTTAAAATAGTGCCTCCAGTATGAATAATATTATTGACACTACGTGCTGATAGTATTTTAAAGTCACCTTCAATTAATCCTTCATAACCTCTATAAATACCTACACATTCTATTTGGTGATATGCACATGTTCTAACAACAGATCTTATGGCAGCATTCATTCCAGGAGCATCTCCTCCCGAAGTTAAAACACCTATTTTTTTTATATTTTTTGACATAAAATGATACTTGATTTAGTAAATCTAATAAAGAAATAGCATATAAAACAAGCTATTAGAGATAATTTAAGAGAAGAATAAAAACTCAAACGTTTTCGTTAATAAAAACATTGAATAATGTGAAATATTTTGTGAATAAAAGGACTAATCTTCTTCTTTTTCCTTTTTAAATCCTACGAAACCTGGAAGATCTTTATCATTTTCTTCTGCTGCTGCTTCAGCTTCTTTGGCCTTTTCGGCTTCGACTTTCTTTTTCCCTTTTAAAATAATGTCAATGAGTTCACCAAACCTATCAAAATCAACACTCCAAGCAATACCTACACCTTGAGTGTAACCGATTTCCTCACCAAAATTTCTTATACTGTTTTCACGATTAAAAACTTTGGCTCGCAACGTTCCTTCTTCATTTAAAAGAAAATCTATTTGCACATCACCTGCCACTACTGTTTCACTAACACCTCCTACAGGTACACCAACCTTTCCATTGAGTAAAATTCTGTCACTAATATTGGTTTGTAGAATCACGCCTAACCTATCATCAGTCTGATAATCTGGTGTGTTCTCACCTGCCTCATAATTAAAACCAATGTTTACCTTATTATCACCTGCACTAAAAAATCCATTAATAATACCATTAAGTCTTTCGGCAATGGTTCCTGTAACATTTAAACTGTTTAGGCGTCCAGAAAAAGCACCAGTAGCTAACAGATAAAGTGCTTGATTGTCTCTATCTTCTTTTGAATCTAAACGATACTGTAATTCAGATTTAACAGTAGAATTTACGGTTGGAAACTCAAAGCTAAAATCGATTTCTGGTTTTATAAGTTGTCCCGTTAAGCTAGTTTTTAAGTGAACAGGGATAGTCCGATTGATAGGGTTATCCAATAGAGGTGATGGATTTGTTTGAGTTTTATAAATAGCATTGATTGCCAATTTAGCATTAAAAGGATCGCCTTCCCAAGCTATGGTTCCACCAGGTTCTACTTCAAACTTTTTCTGAACAATACCACCGTATTTGAAATTGTAAATACCTTCAAACACTGAAAAATCACCCCATATATTAAATTTCCCATTAGTATTAATATCTATCAACAATCCACCTACACCTCGCCCTTTAATTGTACTTCCGGACACTTTATCAATAACGATTTCAATTTCAGCATCTTGAGTGATATCTAATTCAAAATCTAGCTCGAGACCAGAAATATCTTTTGTTTTTATTTCCTTTCCTTCTTTTTTGGCGCGTTTTTCTTCTGGAGTCAAGAAATGTATGTACGAATTATCACCAAATGACTCTGTGTCACTCAATGGAATTATAAAAATAGTTCCTGGTTTAGTTTCAGCAATAACTTTTATAACTAAATCATTTGTAGGTCCAAAAATACTAGCAGTACCACCAATATAGCTTGTTCCATAATAAGGCGCATCTTCAGTTTCTTCTTCAGTATCCAACACTAAAAGCCTGGATGTATTTACATCGATATCCAAACTCCATTCAGAAAAATTAACATGGTTTATGGAGCCATTCAGCACGCCCTTGGAATTATATTTTGTATCGGTTAAATTGATAGTGTTGAACACAAAACTTTGATTATCTAACGTAACAGATGACTTATCAGCAAAATCATAATCAACATTAAGATATGGTACCGTTAAACCAGCTTTATTTAGCTCCAATTGCCCATCAATTTCTGGTAGCTGCAAACTACCATGTACTTTGGCTACACCAGTTACTTCTCCTCTTATATTTGTCAATATATCTGATAAAAACGGGTTTAAAGGTGATAAATTGAACTTATTAAAGTTTAAATCTACATTTATTGATGATGTGTTTGCTGCTACGTCTATATTACCTATTGCAGAAAATGATTCTGTAGTATCATCTTTTATTTTAGCATTTACTTCGTAGTTGGTTAGAGATTCATCGCCTATAATTTTTGCATCAAACGAACCTAAAACTAAATCATTTACTTCTAAATCATCGATAGTTATTGTTGAATTTGGTAAATAACGTCCTTTTTGTTGTAGGATATCTAGTTTTCCATTGACATTGCCTTTAAGCCTCAAACTATCAACTGATGGTGTTATTTTGGCTAAATCCACATCTTTAAAATTCAACTTGATGTCTTTATATGTAGAATCCCTTAAAACACCCCATAACTTAATTTCTTCATTGCGATGACTCATTCTAAAAGAATCTATGTTAATAGATGATAAATCTTTTTCTAAAATGATTTTGTTGTTGTTATTGCGTCGTTCATTAATTACCCATTCATTCCCTTTAAAAGTAACATCTGATCTTTTAAAACCAATTACTGATTTGTTTTCTTCATTTATGGTATGATAAAAACTCAAATTATAGGAATCAACATTGTTTTTACCGCCATGGAATTCTGATCGCATGTAAAGCGTATCATTTAATGTTACGTTAATCAAATTAAATTTTGACAAATTATAATAAGTGGTATTAATACTATCAATTTCAACATAAGTATTGTAAAGTGGATTTTTACTGTCAACTTGTAGTGAAATTTGATCTGCGAAATAATCAAAAAGTTTAATTTTAGGAGATTTGAACGTGAGTTTAAATTCTTTTTCATCACTCTCAACACGTCCTTTAATATAAGTATTAGAACCTAGTTCTATATCAGGTACAAAGACCTCGACTATTTTGTTGTAAATTTTAAAATTAAAATCGATGTATTGATCTGCATCAACCTTATGAGGCCTGTAATTAGTATAAACACTTCCTACGGCATTCTCAAACAAATACCCAATATCTTTAAAATAAAATACACCGCTTAACTGACCGTTAATAATATCTGGTGAGTTGACGTTAATATAACGCTCTTTATCAACAAAAGATGATGTTATCTGAAAATCATCGAAAAAATACTCATCATGTTCATTTTTGTAATAAGTATTATCAAATTCTATACTACCTACAGCATCATCTAATGTAGTACCTACCATTTTCATTTCAACAAAGCCTTTAAAAATAGAGGTATTATCACGCTTGACTAAATTCATTGCGTTTAAATTAGCATAAGAGACATCAGCAATAAAATCAAATTCGTTTATTTTTTTTGAAAAATCAGCCAAACCATTAAATGTCACTCTAAAGTTTTCATCGTGAGATATTAATTTTCCGTTATAAATATTATTCCCTAAATCACCTAGAAGCTCAATATCATTGTATTCATAATTATTATAAACCACAGAATAAACATCTCCTAAAAGTTCCGTTTTTAAACTTTCAACCATAAATCCTTTTCCATCAACATCTAAATTTAATGATGTTAAACCCCATTTAGGGTTTTCAATAAATTTGCCAATATCAAAATCATCAAAAATAATATTACCATTGTATGATGCATTGTCAATATCATTGATGGTTTTTAACTCTAAATTGGAATGAATAAAACCTAATTCCGTATTGATTCCTATATCTGCTTTTATGTTAGTACTTGTTATCTCTGATTGACCAACAATGGTAAAGTTTCCTAGTTTATCAAAAGCAGTTGGTATAGATTCTCCCAAAATATTGGGAAGTAGCGCTTTTAAATCTCTGTAATTTGAAGTTAAGTTTGTAAACTTTCCATTCATATAAAAATTATCCTCATCAGCATTGAATAGGTTTAAAAAATGGATATCTCCATAAATTTTACTTCTGGAACTTGTATTTAATTCCAGATTATTTATACGCATATCATTTAAGGTTCCCGTAATGCTGGCACTTAACGACGCACGCTGATTAACACCAAATTCATCATAAAAAGTATTTAATTCATCAAGAGCTATATTGGCTTCCTTAAAATTAGCATCAATTTGTACCTTTTCAGTAAAATACTTTAAATCTTCACGCTTGTACAAAAACTTCACACTTCCTTTTAAATCAGAATTTGCTGTTCTTAAATCCAAATCGTCAAGAAAAATTTGCTCTTTGGTATATGAAAAATTTGTTACTAGATTTTTCATTTTCAAACCTCTACTATCATTAAATGCCAAAGTATTTATCCGGGTACTTACATTAGGACCATTAACCAATAAATTGGTAGCATTGGTGAAAATATCAGTAAACTCTAATATTTTTGGAGTTTCCTTATTATAATCAATAAGCCTAAATGTGCCATTAGTGATTGTTACATCACTTGATGAAAGCAAGAAGTCACTAGGGTCTGTAGTTGGTGTGTCTTCATCAAACCTAGCAACGAAAACATCTAAATTAGTATCAGTTTCTCCTTTATAGGTTACAATGTTAAAAATTAATCCGTCCAGGTCAATATCCCCAAAAACTAGATTTCCATTATAAAGATTTTTAAAATTTAAGATTGATGTATTAATTTCAGTAGCACTGATTAATGTATCTAACTTGTAATCACGAATTAAAACGCCTTTTAACTCTACATCACCATTAATTTGCAAACCCACCTTTTCAATATTGATATTGGTTTTAAAATCGTTATTAATTCGTTTAGTTGCATATTTCCCTATACTAGTTTGAACCGCTGGGATGGATAGTATCAATACCAAAATAATAAACAGCAACAAGAGGGTTGCTATTAATCTACCAAGTATTTTAAAAAATTTTTTGATACGTTCTGAAAGTTATAACTTTGAAGTCAAAATTAACAATAATTATGCCTAATATTCAGTAATGGCTTTAGAAAATATTTATATTCTCGGGATTGAATCTTCATGCGATGATACTGCGGCTTCTGTTATACACAATGGTAACGTTTTAAGTAATGTTATAGCTAACCAAAAAATACATGAAGCCTATGGTGGTGTTGTCCCTGAATTAGCTTCAAGAGCACATCAGCAAAACATTGTTCCTGTTGTAGATCAAGCTATAAAAATTGCAAATATTAATAAAAAAGATTTACATGCCGTAGCCTTTACACGCGGACCAGGACTCATGGGATCTCTACTTGTAGGTACGTCTTTTGCCAAGTCACTTGCTTATGGCTTAGACATCCCTTTGATTGAAGTGAATCACATGCAAGCACATATATTGGCGCATTTTATAAATGAAGCAGATTATAATAAACCACCATTTCCGTTTTTGGCCATGACTATTTCTGGAGGTCACACACAAATAGTTAAGGTTTCAGACTATTTTAAAATGGATGTTATTGGTGAGACTATTGATGATGCAGTTGGTGAAGCTTATGACAAAAGCGGTAAGATCTTAGGTTTAGGGTATCCAGCTGGACCAGAAATTGATAAACGAGCAAAACTTGGTAACCCAAAAGCTTATAAGTTTACTAAACCAAAGGTTGATGGATTGGATTTTAGCTTTTCAGGCTTAAAAACAGCGATACTTTATTTTATTCAAAATGAAACCAAGCGTAATCCCAATTTTATAGAAGAAAACTTAAATGACATATGCGCTTCTATACAATACACTATTATTGGTATTTTAATAGATAAATTGAAGTTAGCCTCAAAACAGACAGGAATTAACCATATTGCAATAGGTGGTGGTGTATCGGCAAATTCAGGCATCAGGCAAGCTTTAAAGGATGGCGAACAAAAATTTGGCTGGACAACTTACATACCTAAATTTGAATATACCACTGATAATGCTGCCATGATTGCCATTGTTGGTTATTTAAAATATTTAAATAATGACTTTGCAAAAAACGAAGTAACTGCTTCAGCTAGACTAAAAATATAGTTACTCTGCTTAAAATTCTATTGTTAAAACTTCTGTTAATAATGTTTTAGGATTTTTGATTACAAAAGAATAATTTTTGTTTTTTTGTTTACAGATAAACCTATACCATGTACAGACTTTTATTTTTCACAATATTATTTACATATTCAACTTATAGTCAAGAAAGTTTAACCAGAGACCTCGATTCTATTCTAAATATTGATCAAGCCGAAATGTATTTGGCAAACAATCCTTCAAAAGGCAGTAAACTCATCAGTTTTAATGAGGAAAAGCATAAAACAACTTTAGCCAAAGACCTTTTTGATCGTGGACGCTCTACTATTGAAAGTGATTTTAAGATTACACATTACAAAGTTGTGGAAAGCAACACGGTATTACATTACAGAGTAAGTTATATTTTTTTAGATGGAAAAAAATTATCAAAATCAGAAATTCAAAGCATTTCAAGTCTGATTATGAGCAAGCATGCCAATGGCGTTCCCTTTAATAAATTAGCAAAACAATATTCTATGGACATCAATGCGAGACGCGGCGGAGATACCGGCTGGGTTAAACAAGATTCATTTGACCCAAAGTTTGAAGATACAGCAATTAACAGCCCTTTAAACATAGGTGATTTAGTAACATTGAATATTGGTGACAAACAAATGTATTATGTTATTTTAAAAACACATGATATCAAATACATCAAAGAAATACAGGCTCTAAAAATTGTTGAGCAAAAAAGCTAATGCAATTATTCTATAATCCAAATATTCTTGAAGATACTGAATTAGTAGTTTTTGACAAGGAAGAAAGTAAACACATAATAAAAGTGTTGCGAAAGTCAGTTGGAGACGTTCTTGAAATCACCAACGGAAATGGTTGGTTATTTAAAGCCTCTATTACACTAGCAAACATTAAAAATTGTCAAGCATCAATAATTGAAAAAGAAAAAAAAAGTAAGCGTGATTTTCATATTCATTTAGCTGTTGCTCCTACAAAATTAAACGATCGCTATGAGTGGTTTTTAGAAAAAAGTACCGAATTGGGTATCAACGAAATCACACCTATAGTTTGTGACCACAGTGAGCGTAAGGTTATTAAACATGAACGTTATAGCAAGATTATCCAATCGGCTATGAAGCAATCCTTGCAGTGCTATCTGCCTATACTAAACCAGCTAACCCCTATTAATGAGTTCATAAACACCAGTCACAATGGACAAAAGTTTATTGCTCATTGTGATAACGGTAAAAAGCTATCGCTTAAGAATGAATTGAGAGCAAAACAGGATGTTACCATACTCATTGGTCCAGAAGGTGATTTTAGTGTTAAAGAAATTGAAATGGCATTAAATAGTAATTTTATTCCCGTAACTTTGGGAGAAACCCGTTTACGAACTGAAACAGCTGCCGTGGTTGCTTGTCACAGCGTGGTTTTTAAAAATGAATAAACTATGAAACACCTTGCATTTATTTCATTATGTATGCTTTCTTCCGTTTTGTTTTCTCAAAACATTGCGGTATTAAAATACCAAGGAGGTGGTGATTGGTATGGAAATCCAACTGCATTACCCAATCTCATAAAATTTTGCAATAACAATATTAAAACCAAGATAAACTTAAAACCAGAAACTGTTGAAGCTGGAAGTCCTGATATTTTCCAATATCCATTTATTCACATGACTGGTCATGGCAACGTGTTTTTTAATGAAGATGATGCCACTAACTTACGAAACTATTTGGTTTCTGGTGGTTTTTTACATATTGATGATAATTATGGCATGAAACCTTATATAACTGAGGAATTAAAAAAAGTGTTTCCAAATACGGAATTGGTTGAAATTCCTGCAAACCATAAAATTTTCAATACGGCTTATTCTTTTCCAGACGGACTACCAAAAATTCATGAGCATGATGGCAAACGCCCTCAAGCCATAGGTATATTTTTTGAAACACGATTAGTACTTCTTTTTACGTTTGAAAGTGATTTGGGTGATGGCTGGGAGGATCAAGTAGTACATAATGACACTGAAGACGTTAGAGAAAAAGCATTAAAAATGGGAGCCAATATTATTAAATATGCTTTTGAAAATTAATTAACTTATAACGCCATATCAAAAGTTTGCAACGTAATCACTACAATACAAATTTTAATAAAGAAACCTTTCCTGTTGTACTTATTTGCGACAATATTATCAATGCGCCCAACATTGGAAGTCTATTTAGAACTGCTGACGCTTTTGGAGTTGAAAAATTAATTTTCTGTGGAGAAAGTATTGAATTCAGTAGGAAAGTAACAAAAACTTCAAGAGCTACCGAAAAAGCTGTCAATTTCTTACTTAACCAAGATATTTATCAAGTAGTTGATAACTATAAAAATAAAGGTTATCAGATTTTAGCTATTGAGATTACAACAAATAGTAAGCGTATCCATCATTTTAAATTCCCAAATAATAAACCATTAGCCGTTATAGTTGGTAGTGAGAATTTTGGTTTATCTGAAGATGTTTTATCGCTTTGTGATGATTCCCTACACATTGAAATGTATGGCCAAAACAGTAGCATGAATGTTGTACAAGCCACATCAATTGCTTTATATGAAATAACCAAACAAATTAAAGGCCAATAAACTATTTATCATTTAAACTCCAATATGTATATTTACTAAATGAATAATTCCAATGAAATAGCTAACGGCATTCTAAAAGCACTTTCAGTAGTTATAGGTATTGCCGTTTTATTATTTTTCTTGTACAAGGTACAATCGGTTATTGTTTACATTTTAATTTCTGTAGTTGTGTCGCTAACTGGCAGACCAATTGTTCGGTTTTTAAGACACCGATTAAAATTCAAAAACACCATTGCTGTAGCTGTTACAATGGTTTTGCTTATTGGACTTATGATAGGGCTGATTGGGCTATTTATACCTCTTTTGGCTGAACAAGGTCATAACCTGTCATTGCTTGATATCGAAAAGCTTGAACTCAATGTAAAAGACCTCTATAATCAAACCACGTCGTATTTTGGAATAAATCCGCTTGAAGTTGAAGAGTCTCTTAAAGAAAGTCATTTATTATCAAGAATAGACTATTCCATTATTCCAAATTTTTTAAATGCTTTAATGAGTGGCTTGGGTAGTTTTAGCATAGGACTATTTTCTGTTTTGTTTATTTCGTTTTTCTTTTTAAAGGACAGTAAGTTATTTGAAAACAGCTTAATGGCTTTGATTCCAGATGATAAGGAAGAACGCTTAAAGAGATCAATTGAAAAAATTAAAGATTTGTTATCTAGATATTTTATAGGTTTAGTTTTACAAATTTCAGTGCTGTTCCTCATTTACACAATTGGATTACTAATTATAGGTGTTCAAAATGCAGTAGTTATTGCCTTTTTATGTGCCTTAATTAATTTAATCCCATACCTAGGTCCAATGATTGGAGGTGCAATTATGATTTTTCTAACTATGACAAGTAATTTAGGAGCTGGCTTTAATGAAGTTATTTTACCAGTAACACTAAAGGTTATTCTCGTAATAACTATTGGTCAATTAATAGATAATTTTTTAAGTCAACCTCTTATTTTTTCTAAAAGTGTCAAGTCTCATCCGTTGGAAATTTTTTTAATAATCATTATTGGTGGATTACTCTTTGGTATTGTTGGTATGATAATAGCTGTACCCACCTATACGGCAACAAAAGTGATTTTAAAAGAGTTTTTATCAGAAAACAAAATAGTACAAAGACTTACAAAAGATTTATAACCTGTCTTGAATACTCTCATTTTAAATAACGAAAATCAGGACTTTATTAATAAAAATCTAGATAAAGATGTGTCAGAATTACTATTACAAACAAATTCAGACATAAAAATTGACATCAAGCTACTTGCTGAACAGATTGAAGCAAAAAAACGTTGTAAAAAAAAACTTCCAACTTGGTATCAAGCACCAAAAATATATTATCCTAATAAACTCAATATTGAACAAACTTCTTCTGAAACAACTGCTGCTTATAAAGCCCAGTTAATTAATGGTAATAATTTAATAGATCTTACAGGCGGTTTTGGTGTCGATAGCTTTTATTTTTCAAAACAATTTGAATCGGTAATACATTGTGAAATTAATAAAGAGTTATCAAATATTGTTGCGCATAATTTTAAACAGCTAGAGATTAATAATGTCCAATGCATTCCATATGATGGTGTTGCTTATTTAAAACAATCATCTAACCGATATTCCTGGATATATTTAGACCCTTCAAGACGACATGATCAAAAAGGAAAAGTATTCTTTTTAAAAGATTGCCTTCCTAATGTTCCAGATATCCTTGATGATTTATTTAGATATTCTGACCATATTTTAATAAAAACATCACCTTTATTAGATATTTCTTCAGGTATAAATGAACTTAAACATGTTAATAGCATTCACGTTTTGGCGGTAAATAATGATGTGAAAGAATTACTGTGGGTCTTAAAAAAAGTAAAGAAACAACCAATTAAAATTACAACAGTAAATATCATTGATACTAGTCCAAATAAGTTTGAGTTTTTCTTAAAGGATGAGATGAATACAATTTCTAATTATAGTTTACCATTAAAATATCTTTACGAGCCTAATGCAGGCATACTAAAAGCTGGTGCTTTTAATAGTATTGGTGAAAAATTAGATTTAAAAAAAATCCATCAACATACTCATTTATACACAAGTGATAAATTAATAGTATTTCCCGGTAGAGTTTTTTATATCGTTGAAATTATTCCTTATAATAAAAAATCTCTAAAAAAACTTGATATTTCAAAAGCCAATATAACGACAAGAAATTTCAAAGAATCCGTTCAAACTATTAGAAAAAAATTGAAGATAAAAGATGGTGGTGACCAATACCTATTTTTCACTACTAACATGAACCTTGAACAAATAGTAATTATTTGTAAAAAAATAAAAGTTAATTAAATGATGTTAAAAGCTGTATTGTTTGACATGGATGGTGTTATTGTAGACACCGAGCCCTTACACCATAAAGCCTATTTTGGAATGTTTGATGCTATGAATATTGATGTTACTGAATCGCATTATCAAACATTTACTGGGCAATCTACTATAAACGTTTGCAGACATTTATGCGAGCACTTTAGTTTACAACAACAACCTGAAGAATTGGTTCAGACTAAACGCAATATTTTTAAAGACTTATTTGTTAATGACTCTAGTCTTAAATTGCTAGATGGTGTACTAGACTTAATACAAGATTATTACAGTAATGATTTGACATTGGTATTAGCATCATCTGCCTCAATGCAAACCATTGAAAGTGTATTTAATAGATTTGATCTTAATAAATATTTTAAAGGAAAATTAAGCGGTGCTGATTTAAAAGCATCAAAGCCTCACCCTGAAATTTTCATAAAAGCATCTGAAATTGCTGGTTATGATAAGCAAAATTGCATAGTTATTGAAGATTCAACAAACGGCATTAAAGCAGCCAAATCAGCTGGGATTTACTGTGTAGGTTTTAAAAGCCCACATTCCAAGAATCAAGATTATTCTAAAGCCAATTTGGTAATTTCAAGTTTTGATGAAATTGCATATCCAAGAGCAAAGAAACTATTAACGGTTTAGATTGAATGACTTAGGTAAAAAGTATCAAGTACTAGGTTCAAAAAATCAATAAACATTACAAAAAATTCAAAAAATAGTTGCGTTCTTTGTAATGAAAAGTTACATTTGCATCCGCATTTAAAGAACGTTCTTTATAATTTTTGGAGAGGTGCCAGAGTGGTAATGGAGCAGATTGCTAATCTGTCGACGCGTAAGTGTCGCCGGGGTTCGAATCCCCGTCTCTCCGCATTTTTAGATAATCACAATTTCGGGGTGTAGCGTAGCCCGGTTATCGCGCCGCGTTTGGGACGCGGAGGTCGCAGGTTCGAATCCTGCCACCCCGACTAAATACAATTTTTTTTTATAATTTTGTATTTACATTTTAGGGCTCTTAGCTCAGCTGGATAGAGCACCTCCCTTCTAAGGAGGCGGTCGAAGGTTCGAATCCTTCAGGGCTCACAAAAAGCTTCACTAAAACTAGTGAGGCTTTTTTGTTTCTCTTAAATTTATTCTGGATATTCTATTCGCAGATGATATATGTTTGCGAGTTTATGCTTTAGAACCTTTTTAATAGATTGAATTTCTTTAAACGTTATATTGGCGTTCAAGAATTGGTCATCATTCATTTGCTTATTTATTATATTTTCAACAAACACATCAATTTTAGATGATGTTGGCTCCTTTAAACTCTTTGAAGCAGCCTCAACACTATCACACATCATTAAAATGGCTGTTTCTTTACTAAAAGGTTTAGGTCCAGGATATTGAAATTCAGTCATGTCTAAATTAGCATCTATTTCCTTTTCCTTCTTGTAAAAATAATACACAACACTGGTGCCATGATGCGTACGAATGAAGTCAATGATTCTATCGGGCAGATTGTTTTTTCTGGCAATTTCAATGCCATTTATTACATGATCAATTATTATTGCTGCACTTTCCTTTGACGAAAGTTCGTCATGAGGATTTATTCCAGTTGATTGGTTTTCAGTAAAGTAAGTAGGATTCTTCATCTTGCCAATATCATGATAGAGTGCTCCCACCCTAACCAACATAGCGTTGGCACTAATTTCATTTGCAGCAGCTTCAGCCAAATTGGCAACGTTTAAAGAATGATGAAATGTTCCTGGAGCTTTATTTGAAAGTTCTTTTAACAATTTTGTATTAGTGTCTGACAATTCCAATAATGAAACATCAGAAACCAATCCAAACAGCTTTTCATAAGCATAAATTAAAGGTTGAACAAATAATGTTGCTAATCCACATAATACAAAGAGTCCAAATGTTTCCCATTTCAATGTGTCAATGCTACCTTCATGAATAACGAAAAATGCAAAATACGCTATGATATAAATTAGCGTGATTTGACCAACTGAAATGAATAGATTAGCCCTTTTATAAAGCTCTGAAACAGTTAAAATTGTTACAATTCCGGCAATAATTTGCAAGAACATGTATTCATAACTGTTAGATACAATAAAGCCTAATAGCAATACCGTTATGACATGTGCAAACAATCCGAGCCTAGCATCAAAGAATGCTTTTAGAACCAAAGGAAGGATGCATATAGGTACTACATAAACATATTGTGAATTATAATTAACAACCAAAGTGGTTATAAAAATCATTAATAGAACATTAAAAAATATAAAAGTCACTTTTGTATTGTTCTCAAATACAACGGGTCTATATTTTTTAATAAATAGCAACAACATTAGGAGTGCTAATGATACTAATAACGTGTAGGCTCCTATTACCCAGTAATAATTTGAGTCTGTCCACACTTGTGATTCATATTCTGATTCAAGCGATTTAAGTATTTCATATTTATCACCCTCAACAACCTCTCCTTTAGAAATAATCAGAGTTTCACGTTCTATACTTCCTCTTGTATAAGAAATCTTATCTAACTCACTTTGTATTGCTTTTTCAGTAAAGGTTTTATTTAATATTAAGTTAGGCTCTATAATATCATAAAACAATGACAACATGTCCTTACTTAATTCTCCAAATTCATTTTCAGATAAACTTTTTTGGATAATAGAAGTTAACTCACTCTGTTTAGTTAGAAAATCATATTGTGTTTTCTCTTTTTCAATTCTATCATCAAGAATAATCACATTCCGGCTATCCTTATAATTATGGTCTGTACTTAACACACCATATTGATAAATAGTATTTAAAATTTGTTCTCCCAAATCATACATCTCATCAATATTTTCAGCATAAATCGAATCGGGAAATGTAATTTTAAATTCAGATTGATATTGATTTTTTACGGCTGGCAAAACAGAATTATCCAAATCAAAATACAATTGTGCATTATCAATGATTTCCTGTTTCTCATTGGCTATTTCGGCATCAGATTTTTTTATTGCAAAATCAAAAGGAGCCTGCAGGCTTTCAGATTGCCAAGGCTTTCCTTTTTCAAAATTATATTTAAACTTTCCGCTTTTAGGAAACAAGTAAACTATTAAAAAAGTCGTACATACAAACAAGAGTAATTTATATCCCAAAGAATGGTTTCTGTACAATAAATTAATGAAGTCTTTCATGTAACAAGTTTGTAGAGTCAAATGTAATAAAAATAATATCGATTATAAGCTTGCATAAAACGCTAATCATTCCGCATTCTGTGAAAAAATGATTAATTTTGCAGCTATAAAAATTAAACGAATAAAAAAATGAGTAAAGAAGTTGTAATTGTCTCTGCTGCTAGAACACCAATAGGAAGTTTTTTAGGTTCTTTATCTACGGTACCTGCACCAAAATTGGGATCCATTGCCATAAAAGGAGCACTTAATAAAATTAATTTAAAACCAGAAATGGTTGATGAAGTTTTAATGGGTAATGTTGTTCAGGCAGGAACTGGTCAAGCACCAGCAAGACAAGCAGCTATTTATGCAGGGATTCCAAACACCGTTCCTTGTACAACAGTTAATAAAGTTTGTGCGTCAGGTATGAAAGCCGTTATGCAAGGGGCTCAAGCCATTGCTTTAGGTGATGCAAACATTGTTGTTGCTGGTGGTATGGAAAATATGAGTTTAATACCTCATTACCTTCACGCGAGAACTGGAACAAAATTTGGTCCTACTACTCTGGTTGATGGTATGCAAAAGGATGGTCTTGTTGATGCCTACGACCAAAACGCAATGGGAGTATGTGCTGATGCTTGTGCTGTGGAATATAATTTTTCTAGAGAAGATCAGGACAACTTTGCAATACAATCATATAAGCGTTCAGCTGAAGCTTGGAAAGCTGGAAAGTTTGATAATGAGATTGTACCAGTTGAGGTGCCTCAAAGACGTGGAGATGCTGTTGTTGTCTCAAAAGATGAGGAATATACCAATGTCAAAATGGAAAAAATCCCAGCCTTAAGACCTGCTTTTACAAAAGATGGCACTGTGACGGCTGCCAATGCTTCAACAATCAACGATGGTGCTGGTGCTGTAATTTTAATGAGTAAGGATAAAGCCGATGAACTTGGATTAAAAATACTAGCGACAATTAAAAGTTATGCTGATGCGGCTCAAGAACCTGAATGGTTTACTACAGCTCCAGCCAAGGCATTACCAAAAGCTTTGAATAAAGCTGGTATTACATTGGAAGATGTCGATTATTTTGAGTTTAACGAAGCTTTTTCAGTAGTTGGATTAGCAAACATGAAACTTTTAGGACTAAACGACTCCAATGTTAATGTTAATGGTGGAGCCGTTTCATTAGGACACCCGCTTGGTTGTTCTGGAGTAAGAATTTTAATTACCTTGCTTAATGTATTAGAGCAAAATAATGCAAAAATTGGTGCTGCAGCCATTTGCAATGGTGGTGGAGGTGCTTCTGCAATTGTTATTGAAAGAAATTAACTTTATAAGTATACATGCAATACGGCATTTGCAATTTGAGCATTGTTCCTTTGAGATTAGAGCCATCAGACGTTAGTGAATTGGTTTCACAAGTACTTTATGGTGATTACTTTAAAATTCTAGAACAAAGAAAATCATGGAGCAAAATCCGATTGGGTTTTGACAAATATGAGGGGTGGATTGACAATAAGCAGTATTTAGAAATATTAAAAGAGCAATATCAAGCTTTACATGCTGAAACACCTAAATTATCAACTGATTTGGTGGAGTTTGTTAAAGATGCTTCAAATCAATTATACCCTATACCCATTGGATCCTGTCTAAATGGATTAAGTCTGTTTAACCATTTTCACGATGGTAATTTTGTTCAAGATAAATTTCCTAAAGATCATATAATTAAAACGGCTTTCTTATATTTAAACTCACCATATCTTTGGGGAGGAAAAACACCTTTTGGAATAGATTGTTCAGGATTCACACAAATGGTTTATAAACTAAATGGCCATAAGTTGTTTCGTGATGCATCCCAACAAGCTACTCAAGGTGAAGCATTGAGTTTTATTGAGGAAAGTGATCCTGGCGATTTAGCTTTTTTTGATAATAATGAAGGCCAAATTATTCATGTCGGTATCATAATGAAAGATAACTTTATCATTCATGCACATGGTAAAGTGCGCATTGATAGACTAGACCATTCTGGAATATACAATGTAGAAAAGCGAACTCACACCCATAAATTAAGGGTTATCAAAAAAATTATATCATAAAAAAGAGCTACAAAATATGTAGCTCTTTTTTATGATATCAATGCACTTGACTTTTATCCGCCAAGCTCATCAACAAGAGCCTTCATTTTCTTTTGATTTGTTGCATCACCAATAGCACTATAAATATTCATTAAAGTTCGAGCTACCTGAACATTATCTGGCTCAACCTCTAAAACTTTACTTAAGTACGGAATGGCTTCTTGATAGACCCCTTTGCGCTTTTCTTTCAATTCATCATATCGCTTATTGTCCGCAGCCGAATTTCCAAGTCCGTTCATTTCCTCAATGATGGTCTGCTCTTCTTCTAATATTAAAGCTGAAAGATTTGTCAAAGCATTAACGTAAGTTGGCTCCATCTCAATTACTTGTCTGTAATACCCTTTTGCTGCTTCTTTATCTTTAGCTTCAGCAGAAAGTACACCTAAATTATATATGAGATCTACATTATTTGGGTCTAGCTTTATTGCTTCTTGCATTAAAGTCTTGTATGCTTCAGTATTACCCAGTTTATAGTGCAAATTAGCTTCAGTAAGAATAAGAGCAGAATTATTTGGTTCATCCTGTCTGGCTTTTTGTATAGCAGCTATAGCCTTTTCTTTTTGGTCTAATTGAACATAAATCAAAGCAATATTTTTTGTGATTTCACCAGATAAAGACTCCGTATTTCTCTCCCCTGGCTTAATGTAGTCTCCAGATTTCATCAAAATATCACGAGTTTGCTTATCCATCACTTCTTCCTCTCCTGTTTCTTTATTGGTTGCATAGTATTCTTTACCTTGACCAGTGTAGCCCAATTCATTTAATTCTAAATAGTATTCCAATGCAGACTCGTAATTTTGGTCAGTTATTGCACTTACAGCTGCATAATAAAGATAGGTTGTATCTGAAGGAACTACTTGGTAAAGTTGCTCAAATTTTACAGCCGCATTACTAAAATCTTTTTGAGTGTAATAATTATTAGCCTTAACCAATAAATCATTTTCCATACTTTTCTTTAAGTCTACAGATTCTGAACTATACTTTTCATTAATAGCTTTCAGATATTCTATCGCATTATTAATATCCTTTTCGCTTCCTGATCCATTAGCATATAAAGTTTGAGTCATCAATAAATTATATTGAGCTTCCTCTTTTTCATCCATTGAAGACTTCATGGATTCTGCTTGTGCTAAAGCCGCTTTTGCTTCGGCATAGTTACTTTTATTAATAGCTTTTTCAGCTGCACGTAATTCTTTTTTTTGGGCAAAAGACAATGTACTAACCAATATTGCTAAAACAAATAATACTGATTTATTCATGTTTAAAATTTTTAATTATCGTTATTAGTTTCATTTTCTGCATCATTATCAATAGCTGTGCCATTTTCGTTTTCATTGACTATTTCTGAAGATTCGTCAATTATTTCTTCATCTTCATCTTTCATGACTTTTGCTACAGCGGCAATGGAATCACTTCCTTTTAAATTAATCAATTTTACACCTTGAGTTGCACGACCCATAACACGCAAATCATTAACGGCCATACGAATTGCAATTCCTGATTTATTAATAATCATTAAATCATCATCATCGGTAACCGACTTAATAGCAACTAAATGTCCCGTTTTATCAGTAATTGAAATAGTTTTCACACCTTTACCACCACGATTGGTAATACGATATACTGCTTCTCCATCTTCAGGATCGTCGATATAAGTACGCTTGCCATAACCTTTTTCAGAAACTACTAAAACAGACTCTTCTTGTGGATTTTCAATAGCTATCATGCCGATTACTTCATCTTTATCATTGGCTAAAGTAATACCTCTAACACCAGAAGCGTTACGACCCATAGGTCTTGTTTTTGCTTCTTCAAAACGAATAGCTTTTCCTGATTTTAAAGCCAACATAACTTGACTATTACCAGTTGTTAGTTTAGCCTCTAACAATTCATCACCATCTTTAATTGTTATAGCATTAATACCATTTGTTCTAGGACGAGAGTATTGCTCAAGTGATGTTTTTTTAACCTGACCATTTTTGGTCGCCATAATTACATAATGACTATTTATGTAATCTTCATCTTTTAAATCTTGAGTACAAATAAATGCCATTACTTTATCGTCCTGCTCAATATTAATAAGGTTTTGAATGGCTCTTCCTTTAGAGGTTTTACTACCTTCTGGAATTTCATAAACACGCATCCAGAAACATTTTCCTTTTTGGGTAAAGAATAGCATATATTGATGGTTGGTACCAACAAATAAATGTTCTAAAAAGTCTTCATTTCTTGTTGTTGATGCTTTTTGTCCTACTCCTCCTCTATTTTGAGTTTTATATTCTGTCAATGACGTACGCTTAATATATCCTGCATGAGAAATAGTAATAACTACTTGCTCATCCGGAATCATATCTTCAATGCTTAAATCACCTCCAGCATATTCTATTTGAGAGCGACGCTCATCACCATACTTATTTTTAACTTCTAGAAGCTCATCTTTAATGATTTCCATACGACGTTCCTTTTTATCAAGAATGTCTTTTAAATCTTCAATGGTCTTCATTAAGTCTTCGTATTCTGAACGCAGTTTATCTTGCTCCAGACCTGTTAACTGACGTAATCGCATTTCTACGATTGCTTTTGCTTGAATTTCAGAAAGCTCAAATCGTTCAATTAACTTTTCACGAGCTTCATCTGCATTTGATGACGCACGAATAAGTGCAATAACTTCATCAATATTATCTGAGGCTATGATTAGTCCTTCTAAAATATGAGCGCGCTCTTCAGCTTTACGCAATTCATATGTTGTACGTCTTACAACAACGTCATGCCTGTGTTCAACAAAATGATAAATTAAATCTTTTAGATTCAACATCTGTGGTCTTCCATTTACAAGTGCAATATTGTTTACACTAAATGAAGACTGTAGTGCTGTATATTTGAAAAGCTTATTTAATACAATATTAGGAATAGCATCACGCTTTAACACATAAACAATACGCATGCCGTTTCTATCTGACTCGTCACGAATAGTTGAAATACCTTCTAACTTTTTATCATTGACTAAATCAGCAGTCTTTTTAATCATATCAGCTTTATTAACCTGATATGGTATTTCTGTAACAACTATAGATTCACGACCTTGAACTTCCTCGATGTTAGCTTTACCTCGCATCACAATACGTCCACGACCGGTTTTAAAAGCTTCTATTACACCATCATAGCCATAAATTGTTCCACCTGTTGGAAAATCTGGAGCTTTTACATGTGTGATTAACTCATCAATTTCAATATCATTATTCTCTATGTAAGCTACAATACCATCTACAACTTCAGATAAATTATGAGGTGGCATATTTGTTGCCATACCTACTGCTATTCCAGATGCACCATTTACCAATAAACCTGGAATACGCGTTGGTAATACTGTAGGTTCTTGTAAAGTATCGTCAAAATTTAATTTGTGATCTACCGTTTCCTTATCAATATCAGCAAGCATGTCTTCTGATATTTTACGCATACGTGCCTCGGTATAACGCATTGCTGCAGGACTATCACCATCAATTGAACCAAAGTTTCCTTGACCATCAACTAACATATAACGTAAACTCCATTCTTGCGCCATACGAACCATGGTATCATAAACAGACGTATCACCATGAGGATGATACTTACCCAATACCTCTCCAACTATTCTAGCTGACTTCTTGTGGGCTGTATTAGATCTAACACCCAATTCATGCATACCGTAAAGTACTCGTCTGTGAACTGGTTTTAAACCATCTCTTACATCTGGTAATGCACGTGACACAATGACCGACATTGAATAATCAATGTAGGCTGATTTCATTTCATCTTCAATGTTAATTGGGATCAATTTTTCTCCTTCTGCCATATATAAATTAATTAGATTTTGTGTAGGTTTTCAAAACGTGCTAATATAACCATTTCATCAGTGATAGCAAGACCTAGCTTTTTGTTTTTTCGGTTTTTTTATTAACAATTTAACACCTTATTATAGTTAATAAGTATGCTGTTAATTATTTTGATTTTATAAACTTTTTTTTGTCTATTAGCATAGCATAGATTTTAGGTACAGTTTTTGACCTTAAAAATATGTTTAGTACATTTAATGCAGAAAGGATTTATATATGGACGATAATTTTTCACCAAGAGTAAAAGATGTTATAGCATACAGTAAAGAAGAAGCTTTACGTTTAGGTCATGACTTTATAGGTACCGAGCATTTAATGCTAGGTTTATTGAGAGATGGCAATGGTAAAGCTATAAATATTCTCAATGCTTTGGATATTGATTTAAATCATTTACGCCGAAAAGTTGAGATTTTAAGCCCAGCCAACCCCAATGTTGCTGTAGCCTCAAATGAAAAAAAGAATCTGCATTTAACGCGTCAAGCCGAACGTGCACTTAAGACAACATTTTTAGAAGCAAAATTATTCCAAAGCAATTCTATTAATACAGCACACTTGTTGTTATGTATTTTGAGAAATGAAAATGATCCTACTACTAAGCTTTTAAATAAATTAAAAGTGGATTACGATAATGTAAAAGAGCAATTTAAGTTTATGATAACAAACGATGAAAATTATATAGAGCCAAAAGCAGAATCTTTTCAAGATGACGATTCGGCTGATGACGATACGTCTAAGGAAAATTTATTCAACTCGCCTACCGGCAAGTCGAACAAAAAATCTAAAACACCTGTTTTAGATAATTTTGGACGCGATTTAACGGCTCAAGCCGAAGAAGGCAAGTTAGACCCTGTTGTTGGTAGAGAAAAGGAAATAGAACGTGTCTCACAGATTTTAAGCCGTAGAAAGAAAAACAACCCATTACTTATTGGTGAACCAGGCGTTGGTAAATCAGCCATAGCGGAAGGATTAGCAAACAGAATTGTAAAGCGAAAAGTATCAAGAATTTTATTCAACAAACGCGTTGTTACTTTAGATTTAGCCAGTTTAGTTGCTGGAACAAAATATCGTGGACAATTTGAAGAACGCATGAAAGCTGTTATGAATGAATTAGAGAAGAATGATGACATTATTCTTTTTATCGATGAGATTCATACTATTGTTGGTGCAGGAGGCGCAACAGGAAGTTTGGATGCTTCTAATATGTTTAAACCGGCTCTAGCACGTGGTGAAATTCAATGTGTTGGAGCAACAACTTTAGATGAGTACAGACAGTATATTGAAAAAGATGGTGCTTTAGAGCGTCGTTTCCAAAAAGTAATTATTGAGCCTACTACCGTTGAAGAAACAATTGAAATACTCAATAACATAAAAGAAAAATATGAAAGTCATCACAATGTTGATTATACACCTGAAGCCATTGAGGCTTGTGTGAAATTAACAAATAGGTATATGACAGACCGTTTTTTACCAGACAAAGCTATTGATGCTTTGGATGAAGCTGGATCACGTGTTCATATTACCAATATTAATGTGCCAGATCAAATAATTGAATTGGAAAAACAATTAGAGGCTGTAAAAGAAACGAAGTCTTCTGTTGTTAAAAAACAGAAATATGAAGAGGCTGCTAAATTACGTGATGATGAAAAACGTCTAGAAAAAGAATTGGCAATTGCGCAAGAAAAATGGGAAGAAGAAACCAAATTACATCGTGAAATAGTATCTGAAGATAATGTTGCTGATGTTGTTTCCATGATGACTGGAATTCCTGTTAATAGAATCGCCCAAACAGAAAGTAATAAACTAGCCCAATTACCTGAATTGATAAAAGGTAAAGTTATTGGTCAGGATGATGCCGTTGCCAAAGTTGTAAAAGCCATCCAGAGAAACAGAGCAGGACTTAAAGACCCAAACAAGCCCATTGGTTCATTTATATTTTTAGGTCAAACTGGTGTTGGTAAAACACAGTTAGCAAAAGTGTTATCAAAAGAATTATTTGACAGTGAAGATTCACTTGTTAGAATTGACATGAGCGAATACATGGAAAAGTTTGCTATTTCAAGACTAGTTGGAGCGCCTCCTGGATATGTAGGATACGAAGAAGGTGGTCAGCTTACTGAAAAAGTGAGACGCAAACCTTATGCTGTTGTCCTTTTAGATGAGATTGAAAAAGCCCATCCAGATGTATTTAATATGTTGTTACAGGTTCTTGATGATGGTTATTTAACAGATAGTCTCGGTCGAAAAATTGATTTTAGAAATACAATAATTATTATGACTTCTAATATTGGTTCCAGAAAATTAAAAGATTTTGGAACTGGAGTGGGCTTTGGAACTGCTTCCCAAAAAGCACAAGAAGATGCTAATGCAAGAAGTGTCATTGAAAACGCCTTAAAGAAAGCATTTGCACCAGAATTTCTAAATAGAATTGATGATGTAGTAGTCTTTAATGCCCTTGAAAGAGAGGATATTAATAAAATTATTGATATCGAGTTAGAAAAATTAATTTCTAGAATAAAGGACATAGGTTATACATTAAAATTAAGTAAAGCAGCTAAAGATTATATTGCCGATAAAGGTTTTGATAAACAATATGGAGCGAGACCACTAAAACGTGCTATTCAAAAATATATTGAAGACGCCTTGGCTGAAGAAATTATTAATTCTAAAATATCTGAAGGTGACAAAATAACTATGGATTTAGATTCAAAAAGTAATGAATTAAAAATCAAAATTGAAACACCAAAAAAGAAAACAGAATCTTAATAACCCTTTCTTATAACAAGTAAAAACTCCGTCGTGTGACGGAGTTTTTTATGTTTTAGTTTTAAATCCTTATCTTTAAATATGTCACATAAGTTAAAATATCCGTTTGGAAAAGTAACAATACATGATAATTACGTAATTGCCGTAATGAATGAAGGTATTACTGTTACACCAGAACTTAATGATGTTTTAGAAGATATTTCAGAGCAATTTTTTACAAACAAGAACTTTGTTTATATCACACATAGAATAAATTCGTATGCTGTTGATCCTAATATTTATTTCAGAACCTCTAAAATCCAAAATCTTGTGGGCTTTGCTGTAGTTACTGGAAAAAAAATTGTTATTGATAATACAGAATTAGAAAGTGTTTTTCTCACCAAACCCTTTAAAGCATTCTCAAAACTTGATGATGCTATCATTTGGGCTAATGCATTGTGCAAATAATATTAGTACATTCCATTTCTTAAAACTTAAGATTGTATATGATATAAAATCAAAAAGGAGCAATTAAATTGCTCCTTTTTTTTATTCATGATTATTTGCTCTAATCTCTTCTTTGAGGACTGGAAGAAACAATCTTCTTGGTAACTGTACCTTTGCTGGTTGTCAGTCTTACAAAATAGAATTGATTATTGGCATCAGACAAGTCAATTCTTGTAGTACCTTCAGTTCCTTTTACATAATTTGTATTAGAAACTTTTCGTACAACCACGCCTCTTACATCAAATACTTCAACTGTTACATCTGTTTCGAAGTCATATTCGTAATTAATGAATACTTCTCTTTCAAATGGTACAGGATAAGCAGTAAATGTAATTTCATCTGAAGGAACTTCATGATTTGTCAGATCAGCTCCACAATTAATAGCATCATAATTAGATGGTATAAATTGACCTCCTTCATTTTCAGACACTGAACATTTACAAGTTACCTCACATACCACTGCATGAGCAATGACATATATAGGACCACTTGCATCTATTGGTCCAACCGTGTAATTAGATACACCAGCACTCAATCCACTAGGATTAAAGTTATACTGACCTGGTGCTACTGTTGGTCTACCACTATTTCCAGTTGGATACATATCGCAACCAACATAAACATGAGCCTCTCTCATTGTGTAGCCAGAATCAATATTAAACATCAATGTTACTTGACCATTTTCATAAGTTACAATAACATCACCTGCATAAGATCCTCTACTAATATCACAATGAGCTGCACCTGCATACATTTGTAATGTATACTCTCCTTCGCCTTCAAAATAGTTTGTCCAACCCCAACGACTAAAGTCTGGAATAAAACAAATACTATTATCTTCAGATCGACCAAATGCTGTTTCGCATTCCCCTATAATATCAAACTCACGAATTAATGTCAATGTTTCAGTGGCTGTATTACCACATTCATCAGTAACAGTAAACACATAGTCTGCAGTCTCTTGACATTCAGAAACTATTATGTTAGTTGGACCAGCTGATAATTCTCCACCATCTGAACAGTTATCTGTCCAATTAACAGTAACATTTTTAGGGAATATACCATTACATATTGGATCCATATCTGGAATCTCTATTTCTGGTGCTTCCGTATCTACTGTCCAAGTGTATGTTACAGAAACTGTTTCTGCTACATTTCCACATGGGTCTGTATAGTTCGCTGTCCAAGTCTGGCTGTATGCACATCCGTCATTTGTTGGACCTGATGTCTCAGCCTCTAAATCCATTTCACTTTCTGCACAGTTATCATCTACTTTAAATAATGGAGGATCAATTTTTGGATTACATCCTAAATCACCACTTGTTCCATTAGTTGTAATAACAGGTGCTTCTGTATCTACTGTCCATGTGTATGTTACAGAAACTGTTTCTGCTACATTTCCACATGGGTCTGTATAGTTCGCTGTCCAAGTCTGGCTGTATGCACATCCGTCATTTGTTGGACCTGATGTCTCGGCTTCTAAATCTATCTCGCCTGCACAGTTATCATCTGCCTTAAACATTGGTGGTACAATCTCTGGATTACATCCTAAATCGCCACTGGTGCCATTAGTAGTAATTACTGGTGCTTCTGTATCTACTGTCCATGTGTATGTCACACTTACAGCCTGTGCTTGGTTACCACAGTTATCTGTAACATTTGCTGTCCAAGTCTGGCTGTATGCACATCCGTCATTTGTTGGTCCTGCTGTTGTTACTATTGGCTCACCTACACCACAGTTGTCTGTTGCTTCGAACATTGGTGCCATTACTTCTGGGTTACAGCCTAAATCACCACTCTCATCATCTGTTGTGATTA